>CALSRM010000005.1 GCA_943788755.1 uncultured Flavobacteriales bacterium | reverse complement strand
CGGCTTTAAAAGTTGCAGATATCGAATTACCTTCTTCAGAAGAAAAAGATGCTATATTAGACTTTATAAGGGGTTCTACTAAGGGTATTATGAGGGGGTTATCTTAACAACAATAATTGAATCACAATTTAGTTTTGATTACTTGCAGTATTTCATATGTTTCTCTATTACAAACATAACTAATCAATGATAAGTTGTCAATATTAAAAGTGGAGTCTGTAGTTGGGATTTGATAAGAAAAGTTGTTGTATATCTTTTTTCCAGCAAAAGTTGTCCCATTTACAATTTGAGTTCCCCATGTACCATTAATGTTATCTGTTAAAACACTATGATGATGGTATTCTTCTTCAACTCCAGCAGGAGGAAGCATTTCTTGAGGGCTAATTACTGTGTCGCGAATTAAATATAACACAAGGTTAAATGTTCCCTCTAATTCGGTCAATAATTCAGTTTCCGTATGCACAAAAATTGAATTTGTTGAAGAAAAGTAATTATGCTGTAATTGCATATTTACCTCCAATTCTGAAGATAAAGCCAAAGAGGTCGCAACTGACCAATCAGTAGGAGAGTACCATACACTATTACCTGATGCTTGATCAATTCTATTTACTGTTCCACTTGGATTGCCTTCAAAATTTGGCATGGCAGTGGTGTAAATAGTTCCAGCCCCTGTTGTAAAATCGGTGTTAAATTCAGGGGGTTCTACTCTTTGAAAGAACCCATCTGGACTTGCATGAATTGAAGCAACAAAAACTCTTCCAGCATTATTTTCTTCCAAATAACTGGCATCTTCAGCTGCTGCAGGACAATTCGTGCATAGATGTCCAGTATAGTCTTCAATTAAAACATTTCGATCGGTGTTGTTGTTTGATGTCCATATTGGATAAGGGTATGTTGCCGGATCTCCTCCGGGATATAAGGTCCAATCTATTGCTCCTTCTTCAATCGGAATAGGATTATTTATTTTATCACAAGAAATAGATATGATGGAACAATAAACTGCTAATGGAATAAGTAAATTTCTCATAGTTTAAAAGCTTGAAGTCACAGTAAAAGTTAACCCATTGGATGCAGGAACTGCTCGGCAAACGCCTCCTACACAAAATATGCCTGCTCGTTGCCTCCCGTACTGAAAAGAAAATCGATGTGGCCCGCTGACATAACCAATATTACCAAGTAAGTAATGTAGACGTAAAGTTTCTTGTTTATTGCCATAATTAAATTGATCTAAGATAGCAAAGGACCAATGCGATCCGAAGGTGTATTCAATTTGTCCAAAAGCCCAATTTCCTTGGTCTTGCTTTGTAGAAAGGTGCTGAGCTTCGTATCTTATACTGTGTTTTTTGTCAATCTTCTGAGTAATATCCAATACAAATATTTGAGCGTAAATTAATTCATGGACCTTTGCTACCAAAATAGCTCTATCGTCAAATACAAAGTTAAAGTAGTTGACAGATGCTTTTAATTTTTTGTTAAATTTTCGTTTGATCTCAACATTAAAGTCCTGAAGAAATAGACTATCGGTAAAAGAAAAAGGAATTGTTTTATATCCTTTACGTGTTGTTGTCATGTCATTCAAGTATTCTCTTTTTGGTGCAAATGCAGTAGCGTAGTTTAAACTAATAACGGTTCCGTATTTACCCCCTATTTTAGTTTTCTTAGGAATCCGATAAATAACATCAGATTGAAACGCTATTTCCCCTCTGGCATTTGTAGCATATGGATATAATGTTGATGCTAAACTGTAGGTATGTTGTTTGGTTAAAGTAGGTACAAACCCAACTAATAAATCGGTAGGACCCACTGCTACATTGGTTGATCTCCACAACATGTTGTCATTGTGTTTGGCGCTAAAATCAATAGCAAATCCTTTAGTCGAATACCCTAGATTCAGTAAAATTCCTTCACCATTTTTATATATATAATTAAATCGGTCATCCTGAGAATCCGGGTAAGGATCATTTTCTTTAACTATATATTCTCCAGAAAACCGCAGCTTACCGTACCTCAATCCAATTCTTCCTCCATAAGAGCCAACGTTTTTAGGCAACACAAAATTAGGAGTTAGATTATCTTCATTAAATTTACTTACAAAACTTCCACCAATTGTTATTCGTAATTTAGAATTACTGAAAACGCTGTCCAATAATTCGTTTAGGTTGATTTCACCATCAAAACCTCTGATGATACCGGTTCCGTTAGTTAAGCCATCCTGAAAGATATATCGCTGTTTCCCTGCAAAAGCCTTCAGATAAACACCCTGGTATGGCGTGTATTTAATTTTCACGCCATCTAGTGCATTATCTATACCTAAATTTCTTTCTTCGTAAGCTCTGAGTATTAATCCACTTCCATATTGTTCATAGAAATTCCCAATTGTAACATCCAGCGATTTATTTTTCCAATTAGCATAACGATATCCTAATCCTGTTCCATTAAAAGAAGTAGGGTATCCTTCAATAGGGTTTAGGTAAGATTCATATCTAATTCCTGCGCTAAAATTTCCTTTGTTGTAATTAACATTTGCAAATGAATTTAAACCCATTTTGTGATCGGGCAATATTGCGTTAATCAAGGTGTCCGAATTATAGTATTGGCTAATGATCTGAAAGTTTCCGCTTACCGCACCCAAGTCAGTTTCTTGAGAAAAGGACATTACAGAAAAAAACAAAGATAAAGAGAGGCTTAGTATTTTGGTGAAATTCATTTTTAGGTTTTGTCAGAAAATTTTCTTCGTAATTATAGAGCTTCAACTTTTTTGTAGAGTTCTTCTTCATCTCCAGCAGCATAGTTGTTGTGTTGCCAAACGATTTTTCCATTTCCATCTAGTAGGAATGTATGCGGAACATTATTTACATTCATAGCTCTTTTTAGGTCCCCATTCGGGTCTAAAAGAATTTCATATTCCCACCCTTGACCATTTACATAAGGCTCAACTCTTCCGGTGGATCGAGCGTCATCAATTGAAACCGCTATTAATGTAACTCCAGTCTCATCCTGCCAGTCTTCATACTCTTCGGCTATCGCATTCAATTCGGCTTTGCAAGGCTTACACCAAGTAGCCCAAAAATTTATTATGATAGGTTTTCCATCATTTTTAAATTGAGAAATATCCACCATTTTGCCGGATAAGTCTTTTAATTTAATCGAAGGGAGTGATTTTCCTGTTTGTGCCATCATCATTAGAGAAGATAATAGAGCTATGCTAAAAGTGAGAAGTTTCTTCATGGTGTTTATTTAAATGTTGTTTTGTCTTTAAATCTAGTCTGCAAAAACCAGTCCATCTAATGTCATGTGCGTAAAGATAATAATAGAATTTGATTTTTTTGAGAAACTATAAAATTTAAATACTTATTTCTACTGGAAAGTAAAACGCAGTTCTAGAGCAGTATTCTTTTATTCTGGCTTACAGAAGAAAATAACCAATAGAAACAAAAAAGACGTCTGCACTGTAGACGTCTTTTAATTATTGTATTAATTAATCCTATTTAGTTACTACAATTCTTTTAGAAGTTTTAGTTCCATGTGTGATAACATGCAACATGTGATTCCGCTATCATAAGTAGAGAAGTCAATAGTAATGTTTTGTTGTCCAAATAATTCTCCCATTACTGAAGTGTAAACCGCTTGTCCGATTATGTTAGTTACTTCAATCGAAGTTTCAGTAGCATTATCTATGTTAAATTGGATAGTAGCTAAGTTACTAATTGGATTAGGAAAAACCGACACAGGAAACGGGCTATTCACTTCTTCTATTAAAGCAACACTAGCACAAGCATCAATTTTTGATTCATATGAACTAGGGAACATTCCCGCTACATACCCAGCATCTGATTGAACAATTTCACTAGCTCCTAGGTTATTGATGTCTGGGCAAATCATTGCGAAGAAAGGGATATAGCCTTCAGTATTTAATCCTAAAGTAGAGGCATAATGTGCGTATTGCGCATCACATTCAGGAGTGTACGAGAATTTAGGGTAAGTAGCACCGCACCCTAATCCATTTACTATAGCGTCGGTGTCAGTTGCTTCAACAGTAACTCCAAAAACTTGAACTGGTCCACTTGCTGATCCATTATCTTCATAAAGGTTGTTTAACTCAGGAGTAGAAGATTCACAAGGGCCACATCAAGATGCAAAAAAGTCAAGTATAACCATTTGCCCTTGGGCTAATACATCATGCATTGTATGTGTAGTTCCATATGTATCAGTACGTGTCCAGTTTGGAATATTTTCAACAATTGTAAATGACTCTGTAGTACTGTTGTCTCCAGTTCCGCCATCAGTTCCGACGTTTACAGTTGTAATATCTGCAGTAAAAGCATAATTACCTATGGTTAGGTTCCCTAAGCTTATGTTAACCGTATTAGCTTGACCGTGAGCTAAATTAATTCCCGTTACATTTTGGGTAGTAGCCGCTCCACCGTCAAATGTCCATGCTATATCGAATGCGGTGATGTTATTTGCACCATTGTTAGTTACAACAACATCAACTGATCTAGCTCCTTCTGATGATCCATCAATCGTTGCAGAAGTTAAAGTAGCATCATCATCAGCAGGAGTTAATATCGCAAAATCATCCATGTTAATTCTAAACCAATCATTAGAATTCCGATGTCTTACTTCAATATAAATGGTTTGTCCGGCAAAAGAACAGACATCAAGAGACCTTGACATATAACCAGTCGAAGTAGAAAGGGTTTCATTAAATGAAATTGAAGAGCTTGTAAAATCACTTACTGTGTTAGCGGTTTCCACATAAACGGTGTATTGTTCGCTTACCCAAGCTTGATCTTGTGCGTAAACTTTCCATCGTAATTCAACTGCGCCAGCTGCAGCCGATATAGCGATAGACGCTGATATCATCCAGTTATCAGGAGTAAGTGGATCGTCGGTCTGGTCCCATGAAGCAGATGTTGCAACATTACCTTGTCCATCTCCATAATCATTTGCCTGCCATTCAAAACCGTCTCCATCAGAGTCAATTATGTTCCAAAAGGCTCCAGAGAAGTCTTCTGTAAAGTAGGTTTGTTTTTTTAGGAATCAAATAGTAAGGTTTTTTAGGAAGATTATTTAGAGGCAAAATCTAATTTTAGATCTAAATGTATTATATTTGAAAAAACAAAGAAAAAGGTATGTATACAAGATGTGAAAAGTTTTTAAGTTTAGGAATATTGGTTTTTTTGCCTTTTATAGCATTGACTCAACTTAAAGTAACCACCATAGGGGGTGCTGCGGATTTAAATGGAACTGTTTACGAGATTTTTGGTTTGCCCTCAGATGCGGATATAAAAAAAGAATTTTATGCGATTAATCAGTCGGCTTCAGATTTTACGGTGAAGGTAAGAAGAACAGAGGTTGATGTTCAACCGGGAACTAAAAATACCACCTGTTGGGTAAATTGCCCAGTATTTCAAGATGCAGGAGTAAATCCGGTGTTGGTTTCTGGTCAATCTGCCACTATAGCTGCCAGTGACACCAATTTTTCTTTTGTTGCTCACCACAGGCCGATGGATTTAGATGGATGTTCCTGGATGAAATATGAATGGATTGATGCTGCTACAGAGTCTATTGTTTATGCCTCTTTGGACATAAAGTTCTACCACTCTGCTGGAAATTGTATTTTAGGGTTAGAGGATTTAAAAAATAAATTGTTTGTCAATTTGGCTCCAAACCCTACTACAACTAATTTGGTGTTGTCATTTGAAGGAATTTCTAATTATGACGAAATATCGGTCGATATTTTTAATGTCTTAGG
>CALSRM010000004.1 GCA_943788755.1 uncultured Flavobacteriales bacterium | reverse complement strand
TTACAGTTGATCCAAACGTAACCCCAACATTTGCTCAATTAGGGCCTTATTGTGTTGGAGATGTAGCAGGTACACTACCTACAACATCTACAAATGGAGCAACAGGGACATGGGATGCTGCTATATCTACAGCAGCGAATGGGACAATAACATATACATTTACACCCGGTTCTGGCTGTTTTACAACAGCAACAATGGATGTTACAGTTGATCCAAACGTAACCCCAACATTTGCTCAATTAGGGCCTTATTGTGTTGGAGATGTAGCAGGTACACTACCTACAACATCTACAAATGGAGCAACAGGGACATGGGATGCTGCCATATCTACAGCAGCGAATGGGACAATAACATATACCTTTACACCCGGTTCTGGCTGTTTTACAACAGCAACAATGGATGTTACAGTTGATCCAAACGTAACCCCAACATTTGCTCAATTAGGGCCTTATTGTGTTGGAGATGTAGCAGGTACACTACCTACAACATCTACAAATGGAGCAACAGGGACATGGGATGCTGCCATATCTACAGCAGCGAATGGGACAATAACATATACCTTTACACCCGGTTCTGGCTGTTTTACAACAGCAACAATGGATGTTACAGTTGATCCAAACGTAACCCCAACATTTGCTCAATTAGGGCCTTATTGTGTTGGAGATGTAGCAGGTACACTACCTACAACATCTACAAATGGAGCAACAGGGACATGGGATGCTGCCATATCTACAGCAGCAAATGGGACAATAACATATACATTTACTGCATCATCAGGCTGTTTTACAACAGCAACAATGGATGTTACAGTTGATCCAAACGTAACCCCAACATTTGCTCAATTAGGGCCTTATTGTGTTGGAGATGTAGCAGGTACACTACCTACAACATCTACAAATGGAGCAACAGGGACATGGGATGCTGCCATATCTACAGCAGCGAATGGGACAATAACATATACATTTACACCCGGTTCTGGCTGTTTTACAACAGCAACAATGGATGTTACAGTTGATCCAAACGTAACCCCAACATTTGCTCAATTAGGGCCTTATTGTGTTGGAGATGTAGCAGGTACACTACCTACAACATCTACAAATGGAGCAACAGGGACATGGGATGCTGCCATATCTACAGCAGCGAATGGGACAATAACATATACATTTACAGCCCGGTTCAGGCTGTTTTACAACAGCAACAATGGATGTTACAGTTGATCCAAACGTAACCCCAACATTTGCTCAATTAGGGCCTTATTGTGTTGGAGATGTAGCAGGTACACTACCTACAACATCTACAAATGGAGCAACAGGGACATGGGATGCTGCCATATCTACAGCAGCGAATGGGACAATAACATATACCTTTACACCCGGTTCTGGCTGTTTTACAACAGCAACAATGGATGTTACAGTTGATCCAAACGTAACCCCAACATTTGCTCAATTAGGGCCTTATTGTGTTGGAGATGTAGCAGGTACACTACCTACAACATCTACAAATGGAGCAACAGGGACATGGGATGCTGCCATATCTACAGCAGCGAATGGGACAATAACATATACATTTACACCCGGTTCTGGCTGTTTTACAACAGCAACAATGGATGTTACAGTTGATCCAAACGTAACCCCAACATTTGCTCAATTAGGGCCTTATTGTGTTGGAGATGTAGCAGGTACACTACCTACAACATCTACAAATGGAGCAACAGGGACATGGGATGCTGCCATATCTACAGCAGCGAATGGGACAATAACATATACCTTTACACCCGGTTCTGGCTGTTTTACAACAGCAACAATGGATGTTACAGTTGATCCAAACGTAACCCCAACATTTGCTCAATTAGGGCCTTATTGTGTTGGAGATGTAGCAGGTACACTACCTACAACATCTACAAATGGAGCAACAGGGACATGGGATGCTGCCATATCTACAGCAGCGAATGGGACAATAACATATACCTTTACACCCGGTTCTGGCTGTTTTACAACCGCAACAATGGATGTTACAGTTGATCCAAACGTAACCCCAACATTTGCTCAATTAGGGCCTTATTGTGTTGGAGATGTAGCAGGTACACTGCCTACAACATCTACAAATGGAGCAACAGGGACATGGGATGCTGCTATATCTACAGCAGCGAATGGGACAATAACATATACCTTTACACCCGGTTCTGGCTGTTTTACAACAGCAACAATGGATGTGGTTGTAAATACCACACCAACAATAATTCTTAATAACCCATCACCAGTTTGTTCGCCATTAACAGTTGATATTACGGCTAATGCTGTTTCAAGTACAGATGTTGGCACGATGCTTTATTATTCAGATGTTGCAATGACGATACTTGTTCCAGATGCAACAATAGTTAGTGCAGGAACATATTATGTTGAGGCAACAAACGCAGGTTGTGCAGCAAATGGTTCAATTACGGTAACGGTAAATGCACTGCCAGTAGTTAATTCTATAACACCATCTGAATGTGAGAACGTTTCTGGATCCGGGCAAGCTTTAAATATTGATGTAACAGGATTGGAAGCAGGGTTGCATGGTTCTGGAACATTCATTTGGTTTACAGATAATAGTTATGTAACACCTTCTGCTCCGCAACCAACAGACGTTACTGTAAGTGATGGGGAAACCTTTTATTTTGAAGTAACAAGTAATGGATGTACAGTTCAAAATAGTATTACTTATGCAGTAGGAAATAATATTTCACTTAATGATCCTATGCCAGATTTTTGCGAAGATGCAGTTGGTAGTGGTGAAGTAACAGGAATAGATTTAAATGATTTTAATGACGCAGTTTTTGCTGGAGCAACTACTTATACATGGGCAACTGGTCCTACAGGTGTTACTATTAATGATGGAGATATTATTAATATAGAAGTGACACAAGGGACTTGTCCACCAGTCAGTATAGGTGTTAATTTTACTGTTAATTCTTTACCGATAGCAGCTGTAAGTGCTGGAGGTACTTATTGTGAAACAATTGAAGCAATTCCAGATGTTACAATTACATTTACAGGAACAGGACCATGGGACTTCACATATAATGACGGAACAAGTTCAACTTCGGTTACTGCACTAACAAGCCCTTATACTATCGAAAATGGAATTGATGGAACTTATGTTGTTACAGCAGTTTCTGATGCGAATTGCACTGGTAGTAGTAATGGTTCTGCTAATATTATTACTAATCCATTGCCTACCGCTACGATAAGTGGTGGTGGAGCCATTTGTGCTGGTAATCCAATAATTCCGGATGTTACTATTGATCTAATAGGAACAGGGCCTTGGAATATTACATATTTTGATGGTACTTCTTCTGTCACTGTTTCAACAAACGCTAATCCGTATATTATAACTGATGGGGCTGATGGTACCTATACTGTAACTAACGTCTCAGATGTAAATTGTACAGGAATTGCTAGTGGCGTAGCTACAATTACTACAAATCCATTGCCAACAGCTACGGTGTCAGGTGGTGGTCCGTATTGTTCAGGAGAAACATTTCCTCAAGTAGAAATAGAATTAGAAGGGACAGGGCCATGGGATTTTGAATATACAGATGGGACCACCACCACAACTGTTACAGGCCAAGCAACAAGTCCGTATTTTATTACATCTGGTGATGATGGTGCTTATAGTATGGTTTCTTTAACGGATGCTACTACTTGTGCAGCAACTTCTTTAGGAGGATCAGTCAATGTTTTGACAAATGCTTTGCCAACCGCAACATTAAGTATTGTAGGAGTTAATACTATTTGTGACGGGGATCTACGTCCAAATATTAGCATTGAATTAACAGGAGCTGGGCCATGGGATTTTCAATATACAGATGGAACAACTACTACACTTGTAACTAATGAATCAACAAATCCTTATGTACTAACAGAGGCTGCAGATGGAACTTATAGTATTGTTTCAGTCTCCGATGCTAACGCTTGTGCGGGAACATTTAGTGGAGATGAGACCATACTATCCAATCCTATTCCAGCTGCTCCAAATGCAGGAACCGATGCTATTTATTGTTATGACGCTGCTAACCCACCAATAGATTTATTTGCTGTTGGGACTGATTTAAACTGGTACAGTGATGCAGGTCTTAATACAAATATTGGGACAACCAGTGCATTAACACCAGATAATACAACCGGAACTACTACTAGTTATTATGTAACACAAACCGTGAATAATTGTACAAGTGTTGCTACAGAAGTAATTGTCACAATTAACGATGTTCCAACGATTACGAATATTGCTTTTGCTGATGTATCGGATTGTATATTATTTGATGGAAGTATTACAATAACTGCCGCTGGAGGAACAGGCGCATATACTTATTCGATAGATAACGGTGCAATATTTAGTGGAAATAACAATTTTACAGGGTTAGGAGTTAATACTTACCAAATTATTGTAGATGATGGAAACTGTACCGTTTCTGCAACTCAAGCAATTGCACCTCCGGTTCCAACTGCAGAGCCTACACCTGTTTCAGATATAGACTTTGTTTATTGTTTAGGAGATGTTTACACTGCAATGGAGGTTAATGCAGGTGTAGATTTAAGTTGGTATTCTGACGCTGGTTTAACAACCGAGGTTGGAACTCAATCTACTTTTACGCCTGAAACACCGACTGTTTTAGGAGTTCCAGTTTCATATTATGTAACCGAGACTATTAATGGCTGCCAGAGTACACCTTTTATATTTACAATAACCGTTAACGAAACACCATTACCACCAGTAGTTACTGGAGGTAATACTTGGTGTGATGGCGAAACACCTGATGGTTTATTAGCTACAGCAGGAGGAGCTTCATCTGGAACCTTTATGTGGTATTCAGATGCTTTGTTAACTACAAGTGTTGTAAATGGTCCAGTATTATCGGCTGGAAATGCAGTTGGAGTTGCCTCACATATTTTTTATGTAGTAGATTCGTTAGGAAATTGTGGAAGCACAGTAGCTATGGGTTCAATTATAATTAGTGCTACTCCTGTTTTTACCGTTGCTGCTACTAGTCCAACTACATGCAGTGGGACGGAGGGGTCGTTATTAATTAGTGGGTTAGTTGATGGAAATACTTATACCGTTTCTTATACAGAAAATGGAACAAATGTTCCTGGTGTAAGTTGGGTAGCTGATGTTAATGGAGAAATATTAATTAGCGGATTAACTGCTGGTACATTTACAGCGGTAACGGTAGACTTGGCTGGATGTTTGGCAACAGATGCTGGTACATTTACGTTAACTGACCCTCCAGTGCCAACATTTACAATACTCGCAACAAGCCCAACGGCTTGCGCAGGTACTAATGGTCAATTAGTATTGTCGGGCTTAGACGCAAGTATGTCTTATGCCATATCTTATTTAGATGATGGGACATTAGTTTCTGTTACGTTGATGAGCGATGGCTTAGGAGAAATTACAATAGGAGCTTTAGATGCAGGAGCTTACACAGATGTGTCTGTGACCTTATCGGGTTGTACAACAACTTTAGCTGGGCCATATAATTTAGTAGATCCAAATTCACCTAACTTTACTATTGGAGCAACAGCCAATCCATCTGGATGTGGAATAGCAGATGCTTCGATAACGATAAATGGATTAAATCCAAGTACAACTTATAATCTTACTTATAATTTAAATGGTGTGCCAGTTGGACCCGTATCTATTACTGCCGACGGGAGTGGTGATTATGTAATTTCTGGACTTCAGGGAGGGACATACGACGTTATAACAATAGACCTTTCAGGTTGTATTGCTACAAATCCAGGGATATTTACATTGGCTCCAATTTATCCTACTGCACCAATTGCATTTGCTGACGCTACCTATTGTGAGGGAGATGTGATTATTCCTATTAACGGGGTACCTGCTTTTGGCGGAACAATTACATGGTATTCTGACGCGGGATTAGCAACTCAAGTTGGCGCAGGGTTAGCTTATACAGTTTTAGCTACAGCTCCAGGAACTTACACGTACTATGCAACTGAGACATTGAGTAATTGTGAAGGTCCATCTTCTATGGTTACTGTTATAATTACTGCAGCACCTATATCACCGGTAATAAGTGGAGATGTTAATTACTGTGAAGGAGATGTTATAGCAGATATCTCTGTAACTCCTCAAGGAGCTGGAACGATCAATTGGTACTCAGATGCGTTACTGACTGATTTAATAGGTACAGGATCTACTTATACACCTGCCGCTACTGCTGGCGCTATTACTTACTATGCGACAGAGACAGTGCTTGGTTGTGTAAGTAGTGCTTCTAGTGCGATAGTCACGGTTAATCCAAACCCAGTTGCATCTTTTGCGCCAACACCCGACAACGGGAATGTTCCATTAGATGTTTATTTTGATAATACATCTATTGGTGGTAATACTTACGCATGGAATTTGGGAGATGGAACAACATCAACTGATTTTGATCCATCAGTTACCTATACAACTTCAGATGATTATACAGCTACACTCCTTGTGACTGATGTTAATGGTTGCGTAGATAATACTTCGTCAGTTATTATTGTAGAAGGTACTTCTACTTTAATTATACCAAATATTTTCACTCCAAATGGAGATGGAAGTAATGATGTCTTTAATTTGTCAGGAACTAATATTACCGAAATAAAAGGAACGATTATGAATAGATGGGGTCAGGTAGTTTATCAGTTTAATACATTAGAAGCTGGATGGACTGGAAGAACAGTTTCTGGATTGGAAGCAGCGGAAGGCACCTACTTTTACCTCATTGATGCTGTTGGAGCAGATGGGAAGGAGTATAATTACCAAGGTCCGTTTGAGTTAATTAGATAAGAAGTTATGTTGTAATTTAAAAAAGCTCTCAATTTTGAGAGCTTTTTTTTTCAATTAAAATTCATAAAATAATTATTTAACCGAGTAAAAAAACAGTATTATATATCCATTGTATTTCATTTTTTTTAATGCTATTGAATTACAATATGGTCTTCCAAAAATAAATTCATTAAAATTTTTGTAGGGGAGTAGGATAATTAAATAATTCGATTACCTTTGCAAACCCGAAAAAAGAAGATTAAGGGGAAATAACAGAAAAGAAGACAGTATGCCTACGATTCAACAATTGGTTAGAAAAGGAAGAAAGACAATGACTAAGGTTAGTAAATCAGCTGCTTTAGATTCTTGTCCGCAACGAAGAGGTGTTTGTGTAAGAGTTTACACGACCACACCAAAAAAACCTAACTCAGCGATGAGAAAGGTTGCAAGGGTGAGATTGACAAATGGGAAAGAAGTAAATGCTTATATAGGTGGTGAAGGACACAACTTACAGGAACACAGTATTGTTTTAGTAAGGGGTGGTAGAGTTAAAGATTTACCTGGAGTGAGGTATCATGTGGTTAGAGGAGCTTTGGATACTGCTGGTGTTGAAGGAAGAACACAAAGAAGATCAAAATACGGGACTAAACGACCTAAGAAATAATAACATTTAAGACGTAATTGTCATGAGAAGAAGAAAAGCGAAACAGCATATTATTTTACCAGATCCTAAGTTTAAGGATATTCAGGTAACAAAATTTGTAAACAACTTGATGCTTGCAGGAAAGAAGAGTACTGCATTTAGTATCTTTTATGATGCTATTGGTATTGTAGGTGAAAAGTCTGGTGAAGAAACAAATGGATTAGATGTATTTAGAAAAGCTTTAGTTAATATAACTCCAGGTGTTGAGGTAAAGAGTAGAAGAGTGGGTGGAGCAACATATCAAATACCAACTCCTGTTCGTGATAGCAGAAAAGATTCAATGGCTATGAAGTGGTTAATTGGATATGCTCGTAAAAGAAACGAGAAAACAATGAGTGAAAAGTTAGCCGCTGAGATTTTAGCTGCTTCTAAGGAAGAGGGTGCTGCTTACAAGAAAAAAGAAGATACGCACAGAATGGCGGAAGCTAATAAAGCATTTTCTCATTTTAGATTTTAATAGGATATACGTTAGAAATGGCAAAAAGAGATTTAACATATACTAGAAATATTGGGATTATGGCCCATGTTGATGCTGGTAAGACAACAACGACAGAGCGTGTCCTTTATTATACAGGGGTTTCTCACAAGATTGGAGAAGTGCACGATGGTGCAGCAACAATGGATTGGATGGAGCAAGAGCAGGAGAGAGGTATTACAATTACTTCTGCTGCTACAACTGTATTCTGGAATTACAATAACGAAGAATTCAAAATAAATATTATTGACACGCCAGGTCACGTTGATTTTACCGTTGAGGTAGAGCGTTCATTGCGTGTATTGGATGGTGCAGTAGCATTGTTTTGTGCTTCTAGTGGTGTTGAGCCACAATCCGAAACTGTTTGGAGACAAGCTGACAAGTATAAAGTTCCTAGAATTGGATTCATTAATAAGATGGATAGAATTGGGGCTGATTTTTTCGGGTGTATTGCACAAATTGAAGAAAGATTAGGTGCTAGACCTATTCCAGTTACAATTCCTATAGGAGCAGAGGATGATTTCAAAGGTGTAGTTGATTTGATAAAAATGAAAGCTATCATTTGGAATGATGAAACTAACGGTATGGATTTCGATGTTTTGGATATTCCTGCTGATTTAGTGGATGAAGCAAATGAATGGAAAGAGAAATTAGTTGAAGCTGTTGCTGAAAGTAACGATACTTTGATGGAGAAGTTTTTCGAAGATCCAGATTCTATTACAGAAAGAGAGATGTTAGACGCTATTCGTGTAGCAACTATTAATATGAGTATTAATCCAATTATTTGTGGGTCCGCGTTTAAAAACAAAGGTGTTCAGACATTATTGGATTATTCTATGGAGTTTCTGCCATCTCCTTTAGATATTGGTGCCATCGAAGGTACAGATATCCATGGAGAAGAAGTTTTGAAAAGAGAGCCGAATGTTCAAGAGCCAATATCTGCTTTAGCATTTAAAATTGCTACAGATCCATTTATTGGACGTTTATGCTTTTTCAGAATGTATTCGGGAAAACTAGATGCAGGTTCTTACATATACAATACCAGGACTGGAAAAAAAGAAAGAATTTCACGTATTTTTCAAATGCACTCTAATAAACAGAATTCAATCCCTTGTATTGAAGCTGGTGACATAGGTGCGGGTGTTGGATTTAAAGACATTAGAACTGGAGATACTTTGTGTGATGAGAAGCATCAAATTATCTTGGAATCAATGACATTTCCAGATCCTGTTATTGGTATTGCGATTGAGCCTAAGACAAAAGCAGATGTTGATAAGATGGGAATAGGTCTTGGTAAATTATCTGAAGAGGATCCTACTTTCACGATTAAAACAGACGAGGATTCAGGTCAGACAATTATCTCAGGTATGGGTGAATTACACTCTAGAGGTTCTAATCGATCGATTAAAAAGAGAATTTAGTGTAGAGGTAAATGAGGGAGCTCCCCAAGTTTCTTATAAAGAAGCAATTTCTTCAGAAACGAACCATAGAGAAACGTATAAGAAGCAATCAGGTGGTCGTGGTAAATTTGGTGATATTGTTGTAAACATTATGCCTGCTGACGAAGGGAAGCCAGGTTTAGAGTTTATAAACAAGATTAAAGGCGGTAATGTTCCTAAGGAATATATCCCATCTATTCAAAAAGGATTCGAGCAGTCCATGAAGAACGGTGTTTTAGCTGGATATCCAATGGATAGTATGAAAGTTGAATTATTAGATGGTTCTTTCCATGCAGTGGATTCCGATGCTCTTTCATTTGAGATCTGTGCTAAAATGGCATATAGAAATGCAGTTCCCAAATGTGGTGCTCAATTGTTAGAGCCAATCATGAAATTGGAAGTTGTTACTCCAGAAGCAAATATGGGAGATGTTGTTGGTGATTTGAATAGAAGAAGAGGTCAAATTGAAGGGATGGATGACAGAAACGGAGCTAAGGTTGTTAAGGCGTTAGTGCCATTATCTGAAATGTTTGGATATGTAACTCAGTTGAGAACAATCTCATCTGGTCGTGCATCTTCTACAATGGAGTTCGGTCATTATTCTCAGTGTCCAAAGAACACAGCTGACGAAGTAATTGCAAAAGCAAAAGGTAAAGTAGAAGCATAATTGATATAATTGAAAGATGAATCAAAAGATTAGAATAAAATTAAAATCATACGATCACAACTTAGTAGATAAGTCTGCTGAGAAGATTGTGAAGACTGTAAAAACAACAGGTGCTGTTGTTAGTGGACCTATTCCATTGCCAACGCACAAAAGAATTTATACAGTTTTAAGGTCGCCACACGTAAATAAAAAAGCGCGTGAGCAATTTCAATTGTGTTCATACAAAAGATTGATGGATATTTACAGTTCATCAGCAAAGACAATAGATGCACTAATGAAGCTTGAATTGCCTAGTGGTGTAGAAGTAGAAATTAAAGTTTAATAATAAGCAGTAAGAATTATGGCTGGTATCATTGGAAAAAAGATAGGGATGACTAGCGTTTATAGTGCCGAGGGTAAAAATTTACCATGCACCTTAATCGAAGCTTCACCTTGTGTGGTTACGCAAATCAAAACCGAAGAAAAGGACGGATATAACGCTGTTCAGCTTGGGTACGGAGAGCGTAAGGACAAACACACTACAAATGCGCTTAAAGGGCATTTTAAAAAGGCAGGTGTCTCACCAAAGAGAAAACTAATTGAATTTAGTGGTTTTGAAGACAAAAACCTTGGAGATTCAGTAACGATAGAAATCTTCGAAGAAGGAGAGTTTGTAGATGTTGTTGGAACGTCAAAGGGTAAAGGTTTTCAAGGTGTTGTTAAGCGTCATGGGTTCCATGGCGTTGGAGACGCAACTCATGGTCAACACAATAGAATGAGAGCTCCTGGATCTATCGGCGCAGCTTCTTATCCTGCAAGAGTTTTTAAAGGAATGAGAATGGGGGGGCGAACAGGAAACGATCGTGTTAAACAAGGAAATTTGCAAGTACTCAAAGTATTAACAGATAAAAATATTTTGGTTGTCAAAGGTTCTGTGCCTGGTGCAAAAGGTTCATACGTAATAGTTGAGAAATAATGGAATTAGCAGTATATAACAAAAGCGGAAAAGCGACATCTAAAAAGATTAGCTTGAGTAAAGAGATTTATGCTATTGAGCCTAATGATCATGCCATCTATATGGATGTGAAACTTTACTTGGCGAACCAAAGACAAGGTACGCACAAAGCGAAAGAAAGAGCTGAAATTACGGGTAGTACTCGTAAGATTAAAAAGCAAAAGGGAACAGGTACAGCCCGTGCGGGAAGTATTAAGAATCCTCTTTTCAAAGGTGGTGGACGTGTATTCGGACCAAGGCCAAGAAATTATAGCTTTAGCTTGAACAAGAAATTAAGAAAATTAGCACGTAAATCAGCATTGACTTATAAAGCTAATGATAAAGAAATTACAATTTTGGAAGATTTGAAATTTGATCAACCAAAAACAAAAGATTTTTTAAGCTTAATGGAAAACTTGAAAATGACAGATGGTAAAACATTATTCGTTATTTCAGATAACGATAAGAATGTTTATTTATCGGCAAGAAATATTCAAGCAGCTAGAATAATGCCAGCAAATCAACTAACAACTTACGATATTTTAAAAGCACAAAGGTTAGTGATTGCGGAAGGAGCAATTGAAAAAATTGAAAACCTTTTTAACTAAGAAAGAATGAAAAGGATTATAGAAAAGCCAATCTTAACGGAAAAAATGACTGCTCAAAGCGAAAAGTTAAATCGCTACGGGTTTGTTGTTAGTAAAGACGCAAACAAGATTGAAATTAAAAACGCTGTCGAGAAGTTGTACGGAGTAGCAGTTGACTCTGTAAATACAATGAATTATGGTGGCGGTAAAAAGAAAATGAAGCATACGAACAAAGGTGTTATCTATCAAAGAAACAAGACTTACAAAAAAGCCATTGTTACTTTAGCCGAAGGTGATATTATTGACTTGTATGAAAACATTTAAGAAAAACTGAAAATGGGATTAAGAAAGTTAAAACCGACAACACCTGGACAACGCCACAAAGTCGCAAATGATTTTGCACCGTTGACAACTACTGCTAATAAGCCGGAGAAAAGCCTAGTAATAGGAAGGAAAAAGAATGGTGGTAGAAACAACACAGGTAAAATGACGATGCGTAATATAGGCGGTGGTCATAAACAAAAAATTAGAATTGTTGATTTCAAAAGAAATAAACATGGAATTCCTGCTACTGTAAAAACATTGGAATATGATCCAGGAAGAACTGCTTTTATTGCGCTAATCGTTTATGCAGATGGTGAAAAAAGATATATGTTGGCACCAGAAGGTTTGGAAGTTGGACAAAAAGTTTTATCTGGAAAAGATGCAACTCCTGAAGTGGGAAATTCAATGTTCTTGTCTGAAATTCCTTTAGGAACAATTATACATAACATTGAAATGCAACCTGGTAAAGGTGGTGCAATTGCAAGAAGTGCTGGTGCTTATGCTCAGTTAAATGCAAGAGATGGTAAATACGCTATTATTAAACTTCCTTCTGGTGAAGTAAGAATGATTTTGATTACTTGTACTGCTACTATTGGATCTGTATCTAACCAAGAACACAGTCTTACTCGATCTGGAAAAGCAGGTCGTACAAGATGGCAAGGTAGAAGACCTAGAGTTAGAGGTGTTGCGATGAATCCAGTTGATCACCCAATGGGAGGTGGCGAAGGAAAATCATCAGGAGGTCACCCAAGATCAAGAACAGGGTTATCTGCAAAAGGATTTAAAACGAGAAGTAAAACAAAAGCTTCAAATCGATTTATTATCGATAGAAGAAAGAAATAATTGACAAATGGCTAGATCACTAAAAAAACCTCCATTTATTCATTACAAACTCCTAAAGAGAGTTGATGAAGCACAGGAAAAGGGTAACAAATCTGTAATCAAGACTTGGTCGAGAGCTTCGACTATTACTCCTGATTTTGTTGGATTAACAATCGCAGTTTATAATGGGAAAAAATTTATTCCTGTTTATGTTACTGAAAACATGGTAGGACACAAGTTAGGTGAGTTTTCACCAACGCGTAACTACAGAGGACATGGAGGTAAAAAAGATAAAAAACGCTAGTAGCGGTAAATAACTTTAGACATGGGCGCTAGAAAAAGAAATACAGCAGAAAAGAGAAACGAGGCTAAAAGTACAGTAGCAATTGCTAAGCTGAACAATGTGCCTACATCTCCAAGAAAAATGAGATTACTTGCTGATCTTGTTCGAGGAGAAAACATTTATTCTGCATTGAATATGTTGAAGTTTAACCCTAAGGAGGCTTCAAGAAATATGGAAAAGCTTTTGCTTTCAGCAATTAACAACTGGGAACAAAAGAACGAAGGTAAAGATGCAACTTCTGCAGACTTAGTTGTCAAAGAAGTATTTGTTGATAGCGGTAGAGTTTTGAAAAGAATTCAGCCAGCACCTCAAGGAAGAGCGCATAGAATTAAGAAAAGATCAAATCACGTTACTATCATTGTTGATAGTGCAAAATAGTTGAGTAAATGGGACAAAAAACAAACCCGATTGGAAACAGATTAGGATTCATCAGAGGATGGGATTCAAACTGGTTCGGTGGAAGAAATTACGCTGACAAGCTTGTTGAAGATGATAAAATCAGAAAGTATTTGATGGCTCGTTTGAGAAAAGCAAGTGTGTCAAAAATTGTAATCGAAAGAACGTTAAAGTTAGTTACGATTACGGTTAATACAGCTCGTCCAGGTGTTATCATCGGGAAAGGTGGATCTGAAGTAGACAAATTGAAAGAGGAGTTGAAAAAGTTAACTAAGAAGGATGTTCAAATTAATATATTTGAAATTAAACGTCCTGAATTAGATGCTCAATTAGTTGGTGATAGTATTGCTCGTCAAATTGAAGCAAGAATTTCATTTAGAAGAGCTATAAAGATGGCTATTGCTTCTACAATGAGAATGGGAGCAGAAGGAATTAAAGTCAAAATATCTGGAAGGTTGAACGGAGCTGAAATGGCGAGAAGTGAACAGTATAAAGATGGTAGAACACCTTTGCATACATTCCGAGCAGATATTGATTATGCTTTGGCAGAAGCACAAACTACTTATGGTTTGATAGGTATTAAAGTGTGGATTTGCAAGGGTGAAGTTTATGGAAAGAGAGATCTATCACCAAATTTTGGAATGGCAAAAGGTGGAGCTAGAAAAGGCGGACCAGGAAACAAACAGAGAAAAAGAAATTAGTACTTTAAAGAGTTGATATCATGTTACAACCAAAAAGAACAAAATATAGAAAACAGCAAAAAGGAAAAATGAAGGGGAATGCTCAAAGAGGAGCACAAATTGCCTTCGGTTCTTTCGCAATCAAAACGTTAGATGAAGCATTTTTGACTTCCAGACAAATTGAATCTGCACGTATTGCTGTTACTAGATATATGAAAAGAGAAGGTCAAGTTTGGATTCGTATTTTTCCAGATAAACCAATGACAGCTAAACCAGCTGAGGTAAGAATGGGGAAAGGTAAAGGAGCTCCAAGTCACTGGGTTGCACCTGTAAGACCAGGTCGAATTTTGTTTGAATGTGATGGTGTTCCTTTTGATGTAGCAAAAGAAGCTATGCGTTTAGCGTCTCAAAAGTTACCTGTAAAAACTAAATTTGTAGTTCGTAAGGATTACGCTTAAATTGTCGAGACATGAAAGCATCAAAGATAAAAGAATTGACAAAAGAAGAGTTGATTGAAAACTTAGGAGATACACAAGCGTCTCTAAATAAGCTTAAAATTAACCATAAAATAGCAGAGCTTGAGAACCCAATTGAGGTGAGAGCGGTTCGTAGAACTATTGCTAGAATGCAGACTGAGTTAAGAAGTAGAGAACTTCAAGCGAATAAGTAAGAGCCATGAGAAACTTAAGAAAAGAAAGAGTAGGTGTTGTTGCTAGCAGCAAAATGGAAAAATCCATTACTGTTGTTATCGAAAGAAAGGTAAAACACCCGAAATACGGGAAGTTTGTTAAGAAAACTTCAAAACTTGTTGCTCATGATGAAAAGAATGAGTGTAATGAGGGAGATACCGTAAGAATAATGGAAACTCGTCCATTGAGTAAAAGAAAGAATTGGAGACTAGTTGAAATAGTTGAAAGAGCTAAATAATAGTAGAAATGGTACAACAGGAAAGTAGACTATTTGTTGCAGACAACAGCGGAGCGAAAGAAGTTCTTGTCATCCGAGTATTAGGAGGAACAGGAAGGCGTTATGCATCAGTTGGTGATAAAGTGGTAATTACAGTAAAAAATGCAATGCCTTCAGGAAATATTAAGAAAGGTGCGGTTTCTAAAGCTGTAGTAGTTAGAACAAAAAAAGAAGTTAGAAGAAACGATGGTTCTTACATCAGGTTTGATGATAATGCGGTTGTTCTTTTAGATGACGGTGGAGAAATGAGAGGTACTCGTATTTTCGGCCCAGTTGCAAGAGAGTTAAGAGATAAGCAATTTATGAAAATTGTTTCTTTAGCTCCTGAAGTATTATAAATTAGGCAATAAGAATTGTTATGCAAACAAAATTAAAGATCAAAAAAGGAGACACGGTGAAAGTAATTGCTGGGGCTGCAGTCGGTCAAGAAGGAAGTGTTCTTGACATTGATCATAAAAACGAACGAGTATTCGTTGAGGGATTAACTGTTTTAAATAAGAAGCATGTTAAACCACAATCGGATAAAGCTAATCCTGATGGAGGAATCGTTGACAACGACAGAAGTATTCACATTTCAAATGTGATGCTTGTTCAAAATGGTGAGCCAACAAGAATAGGCAGAAAGTTAGACGAGAATAAGAAACTTGTCCGTTTCGGAAAAAAATCAGGAGAGGTAATATAATATGAGCTATCAACCAAGACTTAGAGAAACATATAGGAACGAAGTTGTTCCTGCTCTACAGAAAAAATTTGAGTACAAGTCGATTATGGAAGTTCCAAGAATCGAAAAGATTGTAATTAGCCAAGGAATCGGTGACGCAGTATCTGATAAAAAATTAGTACAAACTGCAGCGGAGGAATTGATGTCAATTACAGGTCAAAAAGTGCTTATTGTTAATTCGAAAAAAGATATTTCGAATTTCAAATTGCGTAAAGGAATGCCAATTGGGACGAAGGTTACGTTGAGAAGAGCGAAAATGTATGAATTTTTAGATAGATTTATTGCTGTTGCTTTACCTAGGACCCGAGATTTTAGAGGAGTTAATTCTAAAGGAGATGGAAGAGGAAACTTTACCGTTGGTATTACAGAGCATATTATCTTTCCAGAAATTGATATTGATAAAGTTAATAAAATGTTAGGTATGGATGTTACAATTGTAACTACTGCTAAGACTAACGAAGAAGGGAAAGCCTTGTTAGAAGAATTTGGATTTCCATTCGCAAAAAAATAAGAAAGATGGCTAAAGAATCAATGAAAGCAAGGGAAGTT
The DNA here is from genome assembly GCA_943788755.1 of uncultured Flavobacteriales bacterium. Taxonomy (GTDB): domain Bacteria; phylum Bacteroidota; class Bacteroidia; order Flavobacteriales_D; family Parvicellaceae; genus CALSMU01. The sequence continues at coordinate 198,186 of CALSRM010000004.1, read as the reverse complement.
AAGAGAGCAAAACTTACTGACCGATATGCAGCAAAAAGAGACGAGTTAAGAAAATTAGCGAATAAAGGAGATTGGGATGCAATGTTAGCATTACAAAAACTTCCAAAAAACTCAATGGCTATAAGAAAGCATAACAGATGTCAACTGACAGGAAGACCTAGAGGGTATATGAGACAATTTGGAATATCTCGTGTTACTTTTAGAGAAATGGCTAACTCAGGTTTAATACCAGGTGTTAGAAAAGCAAGTTGGTAAAATAGATAATTAGAGAAAAGAATGAAAGTTACTGATCCAATAGCAGATTACTTAACCAGACTTAGAAATGCAATTACTGCAGGTCACAAAGTCGTAGAAGTACCTGCGTCGAATATGAAAAAAGAGATTACTAAAATCCTTATGGATAAAGGGTATATCTTAAATTATAAATTTATCGAAGATGATAAACAAGGGGTTATTAAAATCGCTTTAAAATATCATGCTCAGACAAAGAAAAATGCAATAACTGAATTGACAAGAATTAGTAAGCCTGGATTAAGAGATTATAAAGGAGCTAAGGAGTTGCCAAGAGTTCTTAATGGATTGGGAATTGCAATTTTGTCTACTTCTAAGGGAGTTATCTCTAATAAAGAAGCAGTAACTGAGAATGTAGGTGGTGAGGTTTTATGCTACGTTCATTAATTAATTAGGAGGAAAAAAGATGTCAAGAATTGGAAAAGCAATAATTGAGATTCCGGAAGGAGTTGAAATTAACATAGCTGAAGATAACGTTGTTTCTGTTAAAGGAAAATTAGGTGAGTTATCGGAAAGAATTAATTCAGATTTAGGAGTAACTATTACGGATGGTGTTCTTGAAGTAACAAGACCATCAGAATCTAAAGAGCATAAAGCGCATCATGGTTTATCAAGAGCACTTATTGCAAATATGGTTGAAGGTGTTTCAAATGGTTATTCAATTGAACAAGAATTAGTGGGTGTTGGATATAGAGCAAAAAATTCGGGTCAGTTGTTGGAGTTAGCTCTTGGGTTTTCACATCCAATTATTTTTGAAGTTCCGTCGGAAGTTAAAGTTTCTACGGTTTCAGAAAAGGGTAAAAATCCTCAAATTAAATTAGAATCGATGGATAAGCAGCTTGTTGGACAGGTTGCTGCAAAGATTCGCTCTTTTAGAAAACCGGAGCCATATAAAGGTAAAGGTGTTCGATTTAAAGGAGAAGAAGTAAGAAAGAAAGCAGGTAAAACAGCTGGATAATAAGATTTGAATTTTAAAAGCAATAGTTATGGCTTTATCAAGAGAAGATAGAAGAATCAGAATTAAAAGAAGAATCCGTAAAACGGTTACAGGAACATCTTCAAGACCAAGGTTGTCAGTATTTAGAAGTAATAAGCAAATTTATGCTCAATTAATTGACGATGTAGCTGGTGTAACATTGGGGTCAGCGTCTTCAGTAAAGAATGATGCTGCTCAAAAAGGTAATAAAGTTGAACAAGCTAAATTGATAGGAAAAGAAATCGCAAGGCTAGCAAAAAAGGCAGGATTAGAATCTGTAGTTTTTGATAGAAATGGTTACTTATATCATGGTAGAGTAAAAGCTTTAGCAGAAGCAGCTAGAGAAGAAGGCATTAAATTTTAATAGAAATGGCACAAGCAAAGATAAAAAACATTAAGTCAGCAGACATTGAGTTGAAAGATAAGTTAGTTGCAATAAACCGTGTAACTAAAGTAACTAAAGGTGGTAGAACTTTCAGTTTTGCTGCAATTGTTGTCGTGGGAGACGAAAATGGTACTGTAGGACATGGTAAAGGGAAAGCAAAAGAGGTAGTAGAGGCAATTTCTAAAGCTATTGATAATGCAAAAAAGAACCTTATCAAAGTTCCGGTTATTAATAACACCATTCCTCATACCCAAGTTGGTAAAGCTGATGGAGGTAGAGTGTTTTTGAAGCCAGCTTCTCAAGGTACCGGTGTTATTGCAGGTGGCGCAATGCGTGCAGTTTTGGAGAGTGCAGGTGTACATAATGTACTAGCAAAATCACAAGGTTCTTCCAACCCTCACAATGTTGTGATGGCTACAATAGATGCTTTATCTAAGATGCGTGATGCGAATGCAGTAGCTTATCAAAGAGGAGTTTCTTTAGATAAAGTATTTAACGGATAATATATAGTTAGAGCGATGGCAAAGATTAAATTAATACAATATAAAAGCGGAATCAATAGACCGATGCGACAAAAGCTTACACTGGAAGCCCTTGGTTTTACCAAAAAAGGTAGCATGCATAAAGTTATTGAACACGAGGCTACTCCACAGATTTTAGGAATGGTTAAGAAGATTGGACATTTAGTGAAAATTGTAGATTAAACTACAAAAGAATTTATAGAAATGAAATTACATAATTTAAAACCTGCAGAAGGTTCCACAAAGAATAGAAAGAGAATTGCAAGAGGGCAAGGATCTGGACATGGCGGAACTGCAACAAGAGGACACAAAGGAGCTAAATCTAGATCAGGATATAGTAGCAAAATCGGATTTGAAGGTGGTCAAATGCCACTTCAGAAAAGAGTGCCTAAATTTGGATTCACAAATATTAACCGTGTTGAATACAAGGGTATTAATTTGGATGCAATTCAGATCCTGATAGATTCTAAAAAGGTTAAGGAGATTACTCCTGAAATCCTTATTGAAAACGGACTTATTAGTAAGAACGATTTAGTGAAGATTTTAGGAAGAGGAGAGCTGAAATCAAAAATTGGTGTTAAGGCGAACGGATTTTCTGCTACGGCTAAAGCAGCTATTGAAGCAGCAGGAGGTACAGCAGAAGTAATATAAGTTATAGTTTACTTGGATGAAAGGATTGATTACAACATTAAAGCACATTTGGGCAGTTGAAGAACTAAGGAAAAGAATTATTTATACTTTAGGGTTAATCCTCGTGTATAGAATAGGCTCTTTTATCGTTCTTCCTGGTGTTGATACTGCAGCACTTAATTCGCAAGCTGCGGATGGTGGAATCTTAAGTCTTATCAATATGTTTGCTGGTGGTGCATTTTCACGTGCTTCTGTTATGGCGTTAGGTATTATGCCTTATATATCTGCCTCGATCGTTATGCAATTGTTAGGTATGGCAGTCCCTGTGGTCCAGAAACTGCAAAAAGAAGGAGAAAGTGGAAGAAAGAAAATCAATCAATATACCCGTTACTTAACAATAGTAATTTGTTTATTCCAAGCACCGGCTTATGTCTCTCAATTTGCTTTGGCAGGAGTGGCTGATCCTTCTATTTTATGGTGGATACAAACATTAATGATTCTTACTGCTGGTACTATGTTCGTAACATGGTTAGGAGAGAGAATTACTGATAGAGGGTTAGGAAATGGAATCTCATTGATAATTACTATAGGTATTGTAGCTAACTTGCCTGGGGCTTTCTTACAAGAATTAGGAGCGAAAGTAACGAACGGTGGTATGGTTATCTTGTTAGTTGAACTGGTTGTTTTATTGTTTGTAATATTGGCAACGGTATTACTGGTACAAGGTACACGTAGAATACCTATTCAAACTGCAAAAAGAGTTATTGGACGAGGAACAAGACAGGCAGTTGCAGGTGGACAGAGAAGTTATATTCCATTGAAAATAAATCAGGCGGGCGTAATGCCGATCATTTTTGCACAGGCATTAATGTTTTTGCCATCAATGATTTTTCAAGGAACTGACTTAGGTGTTGAGTTTGCAAACATGAAAGGGTTTTGGTACAACTTTACATTCTTTTTATTGATTGTAGTGTTTACGTATTTCTACACTGCAATGATGATGAATCCAAATCAAATGGCGGATGAATTAAAAAGAGGAGGGTCATTTATCCCAGGTGTTAAGCCAGGAAGACAAACTTCAGAGTTTATTGATTCATTGTTATCTCGATTGGTATTACCAGGATCAATATTTTTAGGATTTATAGCTATTTTACCTGCATTCGCAATGAACGCAGATATTAGCCAGTCATTTGCTTACTTCTTTGGAGGTACGTCATTGTTAATTATGGTAGGTGTTGTTTTAGACACATTACAGCAAATTGAAAGTCATTTATTAAACCGTCATTATGATGGATTAATGAAAGGAGGAAGAATAAAAGGGCGTTCTACTTCATCGGCAGTGTCGATGCAGCAGTCGCTTTAATTTTTGGTCGTATGGTTTTCTATAAGACTAAAGAAGAAATTGAACTATTAAGAGAAAGTTCTTTACTTGTTGGAAAAACTTTAGCAGAAGTTGCTAAGCTCATTAAACCGGGTGTAACTACTCTTCAATTAGATAAAATTGCGGAAGAGTTTATTCGAGATAATGGAGCTGAACCTGGATTCTTAGGATACGGTGGATTTCCGAATACGTTATGTACTTCGGTAAATGAAGCGGTTGTTCACGGAGTTCCAAATGACAAACCACTGATAGATGGAGATATTGTATCTGTCGATTGCGGTACGTTACTGAATGGGTTTTATGGAGATTCAGCTTACACCTTCGAAATCGGAGAGGTAACGCCAGAGATTCATAAACTACTTGAAGTAACCAAAGAATGTTTGAATAAGGCTGTTGAAGCAGCGGTATCAGGCAATAGAATTGGTGATATTGGGTATGCCGTTCAAAAACACGCAGAAGATAATGGGTATGGTGTAGTGAGAGAGTTAGTAGGTCATGGATTAGGGAGAGGATTGCACGAAAAACCAGAAGTGCCAAATTATGGTAGGAGAGGTAGAGGACTAAAAATGAAAGAAGGTTTGGTTATCGCTATCGAACCAATGATTAATTTGGGAGTTAAGGAAGTGTCTCAATTAGAAGATGGATGGACAATTGTCACAAAAGACAGAAAACCATCGGCGCATTTTGAACACGACGTAGCAATAGGAAAAGGTAAAGCAGAAGTTTTGTCAACATTTAAATATATTGAAGAAGTATTAAATAAAAATTAGAATGGCTAAACAAGCGTCTATAGAGCAAGATGGAACAATTATCGAAGCGTTGTCAAATGCAATGTTTCGTGTAGAGTTGGAAAATGGACATATTCTTACGGCTCATATTTCAGGAAAGATGAGAATGCACTATATTCGCATCCTTCCTGGAGATAAGGTAAAGGTAGAAATGTCGCCATATGATTTAACAAAAGGAAGAATTTCGTTCAGATATAAGTAATCTGGACGAATCGGAATACATAAAACAAAAGAGATGAAAGTAAGAGCATCAGTAAAGAAAAGATCATCCGACTGCAAAATTGTACGCAGAAAGGGTAGGTTGTACGTTATTAACAAAAAGAATCCTAAATTCAAACAACGTCAAGGATAGAAAACAGTAAGTATTATGGCAAGAATTGCAGGAATAGATGTACCAGACAACAAGAGAGGTGTAATAAGTTTAACTTACATCTACGGTATTGGTAGAAGCACAGCAGCTAATATATTAGCTAAAGCAGGTGTAGATGAAAATATTAAGGTAGACGAATGGAACGATGATCAGATCGGAGCAATCCGTAATGTGATATCTGAAGAGTATAAGGTTGAAGGATCTTTGCGCTCTGAAATCCAGTTGAATATCAAGCGTTTAATGGATATTGGATGTCAAAGAGGGATACGTCATAGAAATGGCTTACCTTTGCGCGGCCAAAGAACAAAAAACAACGCGAGAACTAGGAAAGGAAAAAGAAAAACTGTTGCTAATAAGAAAAAAGCAACCAAGTAATAAATAAGCTTAATTATGGCTAAGTCAGTAAAAAAGAAGAAGAAAGTTAAAGTTGATCCTGTTGGACAAGCTCACATTCAGGCTTCATTTAATAACGTTATCATATCATTATGTAACGCAAGCGGTCAGGTAATATCTTGGTCTTCTGCCGGTAAAATGGGTTTTAGAGGATCTAAAAAGAATACGCCCTATGCTGCACAAGTAGCAGCTGAAGATTGTGCGAAGGAAGCATTTGATTTTGGATTACGTAAAGTTAAAGTTTATGTAAAAGGACCTGGATCCGGTAGAGAGTCTGCTATCCGTTCTCTTCATAACAATGGAATTGAGGTAACAGAGATTAATGATGTTACACCTCAACCGCATAATGGTTGTCGTCCACCGAAAAGACGTAGAGTTTAATTATTAGAAAATTATTATAAGATGGCAAGGTACACAGGACCCAAATCGAAAATTGCAAGAAAATTCAAGGACCCTATTTTTGGTGCTGATAAAACTTTGGAGAAGAAAAATTATCCTCCAGGGATGCACGGACAAGGTAGAAGAAGAGGAAAACAATCTGAATATGCAGTTCAATTAGCTGAAAAGCAAAAGGCAAAATATACTTACGGTATTTTAGAACGTCAATTTTCTAACCTATTTAAGAAAGCAAGTTCTAAATCTGGTATTACAGGTGAACTTTTACTGCAGTTGTGTGAAGCACGTTTAGACAATGTTGTATATAGATTAGGAATTGCTCCTACCCGTGATGCAGCTCGTCAATTTGTTTCTCATAGACACATAACAGTAAACGGACAGATTGTTAATATTCCATCTTATTCAATTAAAGTAGGAGAAGTTATTGCAGTGCGTGAAAAATCTAAATCATTAGAAAAAGTAACACTCTCATTAGCTAATAGAACTTCTTATGATTGGTTAGATTGGAATTCTAGTGAAATGTCAGGAGAGATGAAAATTACTCCTACAAGAGATCAAATTCCAGAAAACATTAAAGAGCAACTTATCGTTGAATTATACTCTAAGTAATAGAGGTTAACAAATTAAAACTATAAAAATGGCAATTTTAGATTTCCAAAAACCAGATAAAGTAATCATGATAGATTCTACGGACTATCATGGAAAATTTGAGTTTCGTCCACTTGAACCAGGATATGGTATCACAGTAGGTAACGCACTTCGAAGAATTCTTTTAAACTCTTTAGAAGGGTTTGCAATTGCTTCTGTTAAAATAGAAGGGGTTGATCATGAATTTGCAACTATCAAAGGTGTGGTTGAAGATGTAACTGAAATTATTTTGAATTTGAAGCAAGTTCGTTTCAAAAGACAAATTGAGGACACGGATTACGAAAAAGTTGTTATTACATCAGCAGGTCAAGAGACCTTGACTGCAGGAGATATAGGGAAATTTACATCTGCATTTCAAGTATTGAACCCGGAACATGTACTTTGTCGCATGGATTCTTCAGTGAAATTGAATATTGAAATTACCATTAATAAAGGTAGAGGATATGTTCCTTCTGAAGAAAACAAATTGACGAATGCATCTGTAGGAACAATTTTTGTTGATTCTATTTATACGCCAATTAAAAACGTTAAGTATACTATTGAGAACTTTCGTGTGGAGCAAAAAACGGATTACGAAAAATTAGTAATGGAAATTGATACGGATGGATCAATAAACCCAAAAGATGCATTAAAAGAATCAGCAAGAATCTTAATTCACCACTTCCAATTATTCTCAGATGAGAGAATCACATTGGATGATGATGAAAGAGCGGAGTCTGAAGAGTTTGATGAAACTTCATTACACATGCGTCAGCTGCTTAAAACAAGATTGGTTGATATGGATTTATCGGTAAGAGCACTGAACTGCTTAAAAGCTGCAGATGTTGAAACACTAGGAGAATTAGTTTCTTATAACAAAAATGATTTGTTGAAATTTAGAAACTTCGGTAAAAAGTCATTGACTGAGTTGGAAGACTTAATTGAGTCAAAAGGACTTTCTTTCGGAATGGATGTTGCGAAATATAAGTTAGATAGAGAATAAAAAAATACGTGTTTGATGGAGAGGTTAATCCTCATACCTAGAACATAAAATTGAATTGAAATGAGACACGGTAAAAAAGTTAATCACTTAAGCAGAACAAGTTCACACAGAAAAGCTATGTTAGCAAACATGGCGTGTTCACTTATTGAGCATAAAAGAATTAACACTACAATAGCGAAAGCAAAAGCACTTAAAAAGTTTGTTGAGCCTTTGATTACAAAATCGAAGTCAGATACAACTCATTCGAGACGAATGGTTTTTAAAAGCTTAAGAAGCAAACAAGGAGCTGCTGAATTATTCAGAGATGTTGCGCCAAAAATTGCTGATAGACCAGGAGGTTACACAAGAATAATCAAATTAGGAAGCAGATTGGGTGATAATGCCGAAATGGCAATGATCGAATTAGTTGACTTTAATGAGTTATTACTTGAAGGTGCTGCTCCGAAGAAAAAATCGAGAAGAAGAGGAAAGAAAAAAGCTGAAGCTGCAGTAGCTGAAACAGCAGAGGTTATAGAAGAGGTTAAAACTGAGGTAGTCGAAGAAGTTAAAGAAGAGACTAAAGTAGAAGAAGCTGTCGTAACTGAAGAAGTGAAAGAGGAAAAAGCTGAAGAAGTAGTGGCTGAAGCAACTGAAGAGGTTGTTGAAGAAAAAGCTCCAGAAGCTAAGACTGAAGAACCTGCTCCAAAAGAAGAGGAAGAGAAGAAAGAAGAGGGTGACGATAAAAAAGAAGAATAGGAATTTATGATTCTTAATTTATATAAAAGGGACAACATTTACGTTGTCCCTTTTTTTGTTAATAATTTTTTATTCTTGTTTATATAAAAAGAGAGATAAAAATAACAACATCACTATTTTTGTGCTATGATTCAAAAAGAGATAACAACGGTTTTATTATTAGCAGATGGAACTGTTTTTTATGGTAAGTCATGTGGTGCTATTGGCACTACAACTGGAGAAATTGCTTTTAATACTGGGATGACCGGTTATCAAGAGATTTTTACGGATCCTTCCTATTATGGACAAATAGTTGTCATGGCTACTTCTCATATCGGAAACTACGGTGTACAAGCCCATGAAGTTGAATCAAATAGCGTTAAGATAAAAGCATTGGTAACAAAGAAGTTTTCTCAAACACATTCGCGATATGGGGAAACGAGCTCTTTACAAGAATATCTAGAGAAGGATGGTGTTGTAGGAATAATGGATGTTGATACCCGTGCATTGGTTCGCTACATTAGAGATAATGGAGCTCAAAATGCTATTATATCTTCTGAAACAACGGATATTGAAAGTTTAAAAGCCCAATTAGCTAAGTTACCATCTATGAAAGGGATGGAACTTGCTTCTAAGGTGTCAACAAAAGAGGCATATACTTTAGGAAAAGAAGATGCAAGCTATAGAGTGGCGTTATTAGATTTAGGTGTAAAGAAAAACATTGTCCGATGTTTAACTGATAGAGATTGTTTGGTGAAGGTTTTCCCATACAATACCTCATTTGAAACAATTAAAGAATGGAACCCGGATGGGATTATGCTTTCTAATGGACCTGGTGACCCAGAACCACTGGAAGATGTAATTAATACGGTTAAGCAATTAGTAGATGCAGATTACACAATTTTTGGAATTTGTTTAGGCCACCAAATGTTAGCATTAAGCCAAGGTCTTACCACAAAAAAGATGCACAATGGGCATAGAGGAATCAACCATCCAATAAAAAACAATATTACCGGAAAGTGCGAAGTTACCTCTCAAAACCATGGGTTTGTTGTTGATATGGATGGTGCAAATGCAAATGATAATATTACGGTAACACATTCACATTTGAATGACGGAACACTAGCGGGTATTTCAATAAATAACAGAAGCGCATTCTCTGTTCAATATCATCCAGAAGCAAGTCCTGGACCTCATGATTCAAGATATTTGTTTGATCAGTTTATTGAAAATGTAAAATTAAAGAAACAAGAATTAGTAAAGAGTTAAACTAAGCAGCGCATTATTACGCTGCTTTTTTTTAAAGCAAAAACAATGGCATACATCGCAAAAATTCAGGCAAGACAAATTTTAGATTCAAGAGGTAATCCAACGATTGAGGTAGAAGTATTTACAGATGACGGTAGTTTTGGAAGAGCAGCTGTTCCCTCTGGAGCGTCTACAGGGGTTCATGAAGCCATGGAGCTTAGAGACAATGATAAAGGAGTTTACATGGGGAAAGGGGTTCTCAAAGCAGTGGATAATGTGAACGCAATTTTAAATGATGAGCTGAATGGTGGTTATATTTTTGATCAAAATTTAATTGATCGCGTAATGATCACACTAGATGGCACAGAGAACAAAGCTAAACTAGGCGCAAATACTATTTTAGGAGTTTCTTTGGCTGTGGCAAAAGCAGGTGCTCAAGCAAGTGGATTGCCATTGTATAAATATATTGGAGGTATTAATGCCAATACGCTTCCAGTACCAATGATGAATATTTTAAATGGAGGCTCGCATGCTGACAATAAAATTGATATTCAAGAATTTATGATTATGCCTTTTGGAGCGCATACTTTCAGTGAAGGCTTGCAAATGGGAACAGAAGTATTTCATACATTAAAGAGTGTGCTGAAAGACAAAGGGATGAGCACTAATGTTGGCGATGAAGGCGGATTTGCTCCAAATTTAGGTTCTAATGAAGAAGCGATCGAAGTTGTTATTCAAGCAATTGAAAAAGCAGGGTTCAAACCTGGAGAGGACATTCATATTGCACTAGATGCTGCTGCATCTGAATTCTACAACAAAGAAGATAAAATGTATCACTTTGAATCAACTGGAGATGTGTTAAGTTCTGATGACATGGTTGCATTTTGGGCAGACTGGAAAAAGAAATATCCTATTGTTTCCATTGAAGATGGATTGGATGAAGATGATTGGAACGGATGGAAGAAGTTAACTGATTCTATTGGTGATAAATGCCAAATTGTTGGGGATGATTTATTTGTAACAAACGTAAAAAGATTAGCAAAAGGAATTGAAACGAATATAGCAAATTCTATTTTGATAAAAGTAAATCAAATTGGAACGCTTACGGAAACGATAGATGCAGTTAAGTTAGCTACACGAAATTCTTATACCTCGGTAATGAGCCATAGAAGTGGAGAAACGGAAGATACATTTATTTCCGACTTGGCAGTGGCTTTAAATACAGGCCAAATTAAAACAGGTTCTGCATCGCGTTCGGATAGAGTTGCAAAATACAATCAGTTATTAAGAATTGAAGAAGAGCTAGGTAAAATGGCTCATTATCCGGGTAAAGACTTCAAGTATTTATATTCTTAATTCCGCAATTGTACTTATCAAAGTCTCTAAATTTATTCGGAGCTTTATTATTTTGTGTTGAGTTGTTTGATTAAAACTGTAATTCAGTCAACAGTTTAAATATTAAAAATAATACTTCGTCCTAATAATATATAGATTCGCATTGTCAAATGTTTTCGTGGTCGATTGAAAAGTTTTCAAAAAAAGAGGTATTTTTATGGCAACCAATTATTAAAAAGTCGTTACAAAGGCAATCAAGAAATTCTTATTATGAAACAATTTTTACTTTCGCTATTTGTTGTACTATCGATGATTGGGGTCGGCCAATCTCAAGATGCAGTAGATCAAAGAGTTATAGATATTTATGGCAGTGATTACGTTGAGAAATCCAAGTCAACTAATTCTCAGTTGATTGATTTTTTAACTTTCAAATTAGATCATTCTTATAGGTTAGTAGATATGTCAGGTAAATTAGAGGGTAATAATTACCCTATGTTATCGGAAGTTAAATACCGAGAGAAAGTAAAGGGAAGTACAGAAGAATCGGCATTAACTGACTACAATAATAATGCATTGAATGTTTTAGCATATGCTTTTCAAACAAAGAAAGATGAAAGACGATTTTATCGAATAGATGGAACTACAAATTGTCTAATGTTTTATTCGAATGATGAGTTAATTGAGGAATACAATAAATCTAAAATAAAATAGTATGAGTTTTTTTAGAACCAGAAGTATCTTTATTATCTTATTATTAACTTGTATATCTGTTAATAGTCAGAATTATACTATTGATGGTGCAGACATTGATGATTGCACAGGTAATTTTTATGATACTGGAGGAAATCAAGGAGGAAATCATGATTATGGCAATAGTGAAAATGAAACAATTACAATTTGTCCTGATGCTGCAGGTCAGGCTGCAGGTCAGTTAATTCAAGTTGACTTTGCTTCCTTCTTAATAGAGGATGGTTTTGATTTCTTAGAAATTTATGATGGCCCCTCTACAGCATCCCCGTTGCTGGGGGTTGAGACCGGTAATTCATTGGATGGTTTGTCAGTTGAGGCTACTGGCACAAATGTGTCAGGATGTTTAACCTTTGTTTTTACATCAGATTGGTTATCCACCGAAGATGGTTGGGATGCATCTATAAGTTGCATCACACCTTGTGATAGACCAGTTGCAGGAGGAACAATAACAGGAGGAACTCCTTTGCAAATTTGTCCAGGAGAAAGTGTTAATTTTAATGATGCTTCTACTGCAGCTGCTGGTTTCACAATTACAGATTACTTATGGGATTTTGGGGATGGATCTACATCCACACAAGAGAATCCATCACATCTATTTTCTGATGTTGGAGATTATTGGATTCAGTTGGAGGTAACTGATGATAATGGCTGCGTAAATACAAACAGAATAGATCTTCAAGTATTGGCAGGAACGGTTCCAACTTTTACAGGTACTACACCAGATTTTTCAATATGTATTGATGAAATAGCATGTTTAGATGGATTGGTTACCCCAACTACTTATGTTGGTAATCCAAATCTAAATTTTGCGGGAACGACTTTTGTTCCTGATGGAGTTGGGGAATGCTTTGATAATCCATTAACTATGGTAGCATTTTCACCAGGACAAACATTGACTAACATTAACGATCTGCAGGATATTTTTGTAAATATGGAACATTCTTGGTTAGGAGATTTACAGATTAGTATTATCTGCCCAAATGGAAATTCTGTTATTTTGGTAAGTTATAATTCTGACCCTTCTACTACTATTGGTGAACCAATATTTGATCCCAATCCTGGAGCAGGTGTTGGTTATGACTATTTTTGGAGCCCCACTTCTAATAATGGAACTTGGGATGATAACAATGCAGCAACATTACCCTCGGGCACATACGAAAGCGATAATCCTTTAACAGGATTGGTTGGCTGCCCATTAAATGGAGAGTGGAGTTTGGAATTATGCGATGATCAAGGTTTGGATGATGGCTATGTATTTGAATGGTCGATTAATTTTGATCCTTTATTGTATCCAGACCCTGTAACTTATACTCCAGTAATAGCAGCTAATTGCGGAGGGTCCTCATGGAGCGGTCCAGGAATTATTAGTACTTCTGGAGATTGTAATAATATTTGTATTAATACTACAGTAGCTGGAGACTTTGATTATGATTATTCGGTAACGGATGATTTTGGTTGTAGTTATGATACTACTATAACTGTTACGGTTCTTCCAGCAACAAATCCTACTTGTCCCCAGTGTCAAATTGGATATACTTTGCTTACTAGTGCATGTGACCCCGCAACGAATACATATACATCATCAGGGACAGTTACATTTCTTGACCCACCCGCAACCGGTAATTTGATTATTGAAGATTGTGATGGGAACCAGGATGTATTAGATGTTACAACTATAACGAGTGGAGTTAGTTTTGAAATAACAGGCCAAACTCCAGATGGTGCAGCATGTGATTTAGAGTTTTATTTTTCAGATAATACAGCATGTACAGTAACCCAAACTTATAATGCTCCGCCAGATTGTACGCCGGTTTGTTTTATGTCTTCTTTTTCGGTTTCTCAAGGGGCTTGCGATGGTATAACAAATACATTCTCACTCACTGATGGTACGTTAGGAGGTATACAGTTTACTGATGCACCTGCAGGTGCTGATTTAATTGTTGAAGTGGTATTTACCAACGGAGATACTTATAACGTTACTTTTCCTTCAGGAACATATAGTAGTCCTCAACTTTGGGAATTAACAGGTATCCCTGCAAATGGTTTAGATTATACGGTAACAGCATTTTTTGATTTAGATACGGATTGTTCAATTGCACTTAATGGAACAGCGCCAGTAGATTGTTCTTGTCCAGCATCAGTTGGTAGCTTCGATACAGAGATAAATGGTCAAGCACCGACTAACAACGGCTTATTCACATTGTGTTATGGAGATAATTTTGATATTTTATCAACTACTGGTTTTACTCCTCCAAATGATTATTCACCGGCTACTGATAACGCCGGAAATCCAATAATATATGATCCAGGTATTTCATGGATGGTTTTTACTTGCCCTCCAACAGTGGCTACAGTGCCAAGTAATACCCCTCCTGATGATTGGATAGGTAATGATCCATGCTTAGTTACAATAATTGATGGTCCTAATTTTAACGATATAAATGATTATTTTTGGATAAATACTCCATTAAGTCAACCTGTGACTGGTGCTGCACTTACTGTTACAGACAATATACTTTATTTTGTGCCAATTACATTTTACAGTGTACAGGATGGATTTTACTCATATTCAACGGGAGGACTTCCTTGTTATGAAATGGGAACACCATTTCCAGTTCAATATTTACCAGAAATAACTTTTAGTGAGTCAATTACGTGTGCGGACGTATCGGTTACGATTAATGGAGGTTTACCAGCTGTTGATGGCACTAATTTTACAATTTCTAACCTTTTACCCGCTAATGCTGTACTTAATACAACAAGTGTTTCAAATGGAGGTAATGTTGTAATTACTGGTCTTCAAAACGGACAGAGTTATTCTTTTGATATTACTGATGGTAATGGATGTCCTATTCAGTTTGCTGGAGGACCATTTGTCGAACAACCTGTTGCTGATGCCGGTGTGGGTTCTGTAGAATGTATCTTAAATTATGGTTTAGGTGCTATTCCAAGTGTTGGGACTGGAACATGGTCAGGAGCAGGTGTAAGTTTTGCGCCAAATACAAATGATCCAAATGCAACAGTTTCAGCAACTAATCCAGGTACTTATACGCTTACTTGGACCGAGGTTAATGGAGCTTGTACTAGTTCAGCAGATGTTGATGTTACATTGTTAAACCCGATTACTTCTGCTGTAACACCAAGTTGTACCGATGTAGTTGTTCAGTTAACGGGAGGTCATCCTGAAGCTTTTGGAACAAATTTCACGATTTCAAATGTTCTACCGGCAACAGCAACTTTATCTGCAACCTCAATCGGAAACAATGGAACTGTCTTGTATACAGGGTTGAACGAAGGAGATATGTATTCTTTTGACGTAATAGATGATAACGGTTGTACTCATACTATCTCTGGTGGGCCATTTGTAGCAACACCTGTCGCAAATGCTGGATTAGATGATGACGTTTGTTCTTTTAGTTATGATTTAAATGCAAATCCTAGTCTTGGTGTTGGAACATGGACGGCAACAGGTCCGTCTGTTGCCTTATTTTCAAATACTAATGATAATTCACCTACGGCAACAGCTACTGTTACAGCAGCTGGTCCTTATGTGTTAACGTGGACAGAAGATAATGGAGGTTGTACTGATTCACAAGATATTACCGTTCAGTTTTCAGGTGTAGATTACACGAATACAGTTGTATCATCCACATGTGGAAATGCTGATGGTGAAATAACTTTAACAGGTAATAATGGAATTCCAACCTATCAATATTCTACAGATGGAGGTGTAACTTATCAACCTGGAGGAACTTTTACTGGACTTTCAGCTAATACCTACAATATATCTGTATTAGATAACCTTAATTGCGAAGTAACAGGAACAGTTACAGTTTCTGATCAAGGTGGACCAGAAATAATTGCTGTCAACCCAATTGCTCCATCGTGCAATGGTGGCTCTGATGGTTCAATTTCTATTGATGCCACAGGGGCAACAGCGTTTAGTATAGATAATGGTGCAACATTTCAACCTAGCAACGTATTCTTAGGTCTTGAAGATGGAACATATTTGATTGCTGTAACAAATGCCATAGGCTGCGAAGCTTATTCTACAATCGAGATTATTGATCCAGCTGAATTGATATTTACGACAGCTCCTATAAATTTATCTTGTAATGGTGATTGTATAGGTGAAATTGAAGTAAACGCATTAGGCGGAACAGGAACGTTGCAATACAGTAATGATAATGGGGCTAATTTTTCATTAGGAAATACCTTTACAAACCTTTGTGCAGGTGATTATGATGTAGTTGTAGAAGACGCAAATAGCTGTCTAGCGTCGTCTATTGAGACAATTACGGAGCCCGCAGCGATGTCAATGACTTTAAACATAGTACAACCTGTTTGTAATAGTTCATGTAATGGAAACATAAACTCAATACCATTAGGTGGAGATGGGAACTATACTTACACATGGTCAACGGGTCAAAGTATTCCTTTTGTAGATAATTTATGTTCGGGTCAATATGATTTAAATGTTACAGATGGAAACGGATGTTTTATAAATCAAACAGTTATTTTAGCTGGCCCTGCAGCTGCTGTTATTAATGATGTAATTGAAGTGGATGAATCTTGTCCAGGAGCATGCGATGGTTCATTAGAGGTTGTTGCTACTAATGTTACTCAATATAGTATAGATGGGGTTAATTTTGTAGCTGGTCCATTATTTACTAATTTATGTTCAGGAACTTATACTGTATATGCTCAAGATGTGAATGAATGTTCAACAGATAGTCTGGTAGAGGTTGGAAGTCCAATAGCTGTTGGGGTATCTGCAACTGCTATTAGCCCAATTTGCATTGGTGGTTCTTCCTTTTTAGACGGAACGGTAACCGGTGGTACTCAACCATTTACTTATGAATGGTCTGATAACGCAGGAGTAGTTCTGTTTGCTACTGAAGACGGAAACGTTTCACCTATACTAGATGAGGTATATACATTTACTGCAACAGATGCAAATGGTTGTTCACTAGCAACGAATGTGTTAGTTCAGGTTAATGATTCTTTATCACTTTCAGTATTTGGTGATACTCCAATTTGTGAAGGTTCACCTTCAAACCTTTCAGCATTAGCAAGTGGAGGTGATGGAGGTCCTTATACTTACACTTGGGACCAAGGCTTGGGTGTTGGGCAGAACCAGTCAGTTTTTCCTACGCAAACAACAGTTTATACGGTAACAGTTACAGACGGCTGTCAAACTCCACCAATTTCTGACCAAGTGACTGTAACGGTAAATACAGTTCCGGCAATTTCATTTACGGGCGACCAATTATCTGGATGTACTCCCGTTACAACTAATTTTACGGATAATTTGGTGCCAACTGGTTCCACATGTTTATGGAATTTTGGTGATGGAGGAACAAGTACGCAATGCGGAAATCCCTCTTATGTTTTTACGCAACCAGGATGCTGGGATGTAACGCTGACCATAACTACTGCAGAAGGATGTGTTGAAACGGTTACGATTCCAAATTATGTTTGTGTTTTTGCATACCCTACCGCTGACTTTACATTTGGACCGCAACCTACCACTGTAATGCATCCAACAATCGATTTCGTTAATTTAAGCTCAAATGCGGATGCATATAATTGGACTTTTGATGTTGGAGGATTAGAAGACCAAAGTACGGTAGAAGATCCTCAGTACACTTTTCCAAATGCAAATCCTGGAACTTATGAAGTGTGTTTAGAAGCTATTACCCTTGACGGATGTAATGATGCAATTTGTCAGAACGTTTTAATCGATGAGGAATTTATCCTTTATGTTCCAAATGCATTCACACCAGGTGGTAGTGATTTAATTAATAACGAATTTAAACCAATTGTAAAAGGTGAAGATCCCTTGAAATATTCGTTTATGGTGTTTAACAGATGGGGAGAATTAATTTTTGAAACTTCTTACTCCTCTGAGGGGTGGGATGGCACATATAAAGGTCTCATGTCTCAACAAGATGTTTATGTTTGGAAAGTTACTTGTACAGATGCTTCTTCAAAGGAACCACATGAGTATATTGGGCACGTAACATTATTAAAATAATGTGATTTGGTGCTAGTGAGACATCTCGCTAGCACCAAATTATTTAATAATTCCACATATAATGTTCATTAATAAAGATTTCCTTCTTTATATCTTCAGCTTTCAATAAACCTTCAATTCCATAATATGCTGTTTATTTTATAAGCCAAAAAACGGTTTGACTGCACGCGCTAAAACTTAAACCTCACTTGCGCTCGAATTTCGGCCTTCGTATTTCCAATAATTTCACTCTGCCCACTACCAATTACATTTACATTGTTATAATACCATTGGCTCCAACGTAACCAAATGTCTATGCCTCTTCTAACCTTATACCGAGCCGTTAAATAAGTTCTAGTTCCTCTATTAGAATAAGCCGGAATGGTAAAGAAGTATAACACATCATTTTCGTAACTATAGATTCTTGAATTATATGAATCTGTATCAAACAATGCATATCGAAAAGAAAAAGAAAATGGACTTGATTTAGGTTTATACATTACATCCTGATAAATTAAAAACCCTTGTTCTCTTTGGTTCTCCCCTCGTTTGTAAGTAGTGTATTCAATTCTATTTCGAAGCCGAACAGATTCAGATATTTTGTAAATGATATTGTACCGAATGTTCCACTGGTCAATCCTCACAGCAAAATCGATGTCGTCTAAATCTTCTGTTGTGTTTTTTGGTTTGTTGCGATTTCTAACTCTAACATACATATCTAAATCTCTGCTCGGTTTGTACCTTGTTTGCAGAATGTAATCTGCTCCTCCAGTATTTGGTTGGTCGGTTTGAAATCGCATCCAAGGAAAAGTAAATTGATCTGCATAAGCAGTCACTATCCAATATTTTGTTGGCTTCGCTTCTATACCTATAAAAACTCCCTTTTCATTTACATTCCTGCTGCTTTCAGCAAAGGCGGTACTAAGTAATGATTGGTAATCCTTTTCATAATTTCGATACAATACAGACAATGCCAATTTAGGGTCTAAAGAAGCTAGCATTCCATGTAATTGAGCCATGCCTCCATTTGCGCTTCTGGAAACTTCTCCAAAGAAGTTAAAGTTTTGATGCAAGAGACTATAATCGGCACCCATAACAGTATTTTGGTTGCTATTAAAATCAAATTGATTGTAGTATTGCAAAGCCCTCTCTACATTACCACCATACATAGAATGCGCTCCCGTCACACCAACACTCAGTTTTCTAGTGACAAAACGTGCATGGCCTCCCATGTGTGTTTCTTCAATAGCGTCTTTATCCTCTAATTCACCAACTGTAGTGTGAAAGCCTGTCGCTTGGAAAGAGGTGATGCTAGGCCCATCAATAGTGGAAAGAGTATCTTCGTGATTAATGTTAGCATCAATCTTTTTTCTTGACCCAAAGGCGGTAAATTCAAATTTACCCAACCCAACCGTAGCAGCGGCTCCTCTTAAAAACAGATTTTCATCTACCGAAGCATAGGGTCTAATTACTAATGCATTTCTTTTGGTTGACATAATATTTGTTGATTTTCCAAAAGCCAACCCAGACCAAAATGTTAATCCTTGCCCAAATTGAACATGGTAGTCTCCTAATGCTAAGGCTTTTATTTTTCCAATATTTTTAATGTAAAAGTGAGCGGAATAATAATCAAAACCTTTTTTCGACTTTATACCAAATAATTTTTCGGCTTTCTTATTGCCAAAAAATGATTCGCCGGCATCTTTTTCCATGGTAAACCCAATACTTAAATTGGTTAAGAACTTAAACCGGTAACGCATGTATAATTTATCTTGAGAACCCAATGTTCTGCTGTTCGGACTAGCTTTCCATGCAGAATCCGCAGCAGTATCAGAGCCATATAACTCTGTCAACCGATCTTGGTCGTAGAATCCCTCTTGATCTTCCAGAACCCGAGAATAACGGATAAAAACTTCATTTGTAGCGCTTTTAAACATGTCGTCTATAGAAATATGAGGAGAATAAAACTCAGTGGTAACTGCAACAAAAGGCATAAGGTTTCTTATTGTTTGCGGATCAAATCCATCGATAGATTGTAGTTCATAAATAGCCATTAACTTGCCATTTCTTTCAATATGCGTTAGTAAATTGTCAATTTGAAAGTCAGATAATAGTCGTATTTGCTGTAAATCACTTTTTATTTCCTTGTGATTTAAGTTGATTGGCTTGTCATAGAAAATACTAAGTAAGTCAAATAGTGTTGTGTAATCCGCGTCTTCGGATTCAGAATTTTCAGCAATCATTTCGATACTTTGTTCGATAACAAAACTTTTTTGCGCTTCATATTCTAATTTGTGGCCTTTCTGAGAAAAGACATTATTTACGAAAAGGACATAAACACAAAGGAGCAATATTTTGAAAAAAGGCTTCATTAATTCTTTTCAAAAACATAAGTCAAAGAAACCTCTGGAATAAATCCTAAAATTTGGTGATAGGAAGAGGCAAGGTCAAGTTTTAGTCCCTTGTGATACACTCCGACACCAAAAGTAGCAGCAGTAGGACTAGCTCCAATACCACCTCTTAAATATATCTTTTCATTAGCCTTGTATTCAATTCCTGCCTTAAAATTTGCAGGAAAATCAATATCTTTTTCTGCCTCTAATGTGATAAATACTTTGTTAGAAAAAGTGTAGGCCATTCCAAGGCGCATAATTGTGGGAATTCTTTCATCGTTAAAGTCGTTTAGTTTTGCTTGTGTTGGGTTAAACAAGTGCAACCCTAATTCTAATTTAGACGTTAGTTTTGCCTGCAGTCCCATTTCGGAAGATAGCACCGATGCCGATCCATAATTGTTTCCTATACGCGTATTATGATAATTAATTTGAACCCCACCTGTAATTCGTTCACTAAATTTCAAGCCATATGCTAGCCCAAGTTTGCTTTCTCCATATTGAGAATAACCAAAATTGGTAAATGACAAAGCAAAAGCACCGGACTTTACCGGGTGAGCATAAGCAAACCCAATATAATTCATTTCTTTAACGAGAAATCTGTTTTGAGCAAACACACCCGCTTCTGCTTTCGTTAACCATCCAAGCCCAGCTTGATTATGGTGAGAACTCCATACGTCACTTAGTGTAACGGAAGCATGTCCCATTCCCGCTGATCTTCCGCCAAAATGAATGTTGTCATTTCCGGCAAAAATAAATGTTGGAAAATAAATTAAAAACAATAAAAGCTTTTTCATAAACTACAATAGTTATGTAATAATAACTTCTAATGTAGTTAGAATATTTTTAAAAATGGTATTGGTTTATCTGGATGTGATAAAATGACTGTATAAACCTATGAAATAGTGAAACGGCAATACTTAATGGTCTTTCCTTCTTCAAGCCATTTTCTTTCGTAAAAGGTGCGAATATTCATCAGCTGTTTCGTTGGTTCATCTGTTCT
The DNA here is from genome assembly GCA_943788755.1 of uncultured Flavobacteriales bacterium. Taxonomy (GTDB): domain Bacteria; phylum Bacteroidota; class Bacteroidia; order Flavobacteriales_D; family Parvicellaceae; genus CALSMU01. The sequence continues at coordinate 176,969 of CALSRM010000004.1, read as the reverse complement.
GTTCACAAATTCATTATACACATCCCACGATTCCTCTTGTTTTTCATATTTGTTTTCTTCTATTTGTTCAAGCGTATATTCAAAAAGTAAATCACTGTCACATTTGAGATTGATGGTTCCTTTAGGTTTAAGAAGTTTTAAGTAACGGGAGATAAAGAGTGGTGATGTTAATCTTTTTCTCGGTTTTTTAGGTTGTGGGTCTGAAAAGGTTAGCCAGATTTCAGAAACTTCACCTTCTCCAAATAATTTTTCTATAAAGTCAACTTTGGATCTTAAAAAAGCAGTGTTGTTGATGCCTTCCTCGATTGATGTTTTAGCTCCTTTCCACATCCTAGAGCCTTTAATGTCAACTCCGATAAAGTTTTTATCAGGAAACATTTTAGCCATTCCAACTGTATATTCTCCTTTTCCACAACCTAATTCTAAAACAATAGGGTTGTCATTTTTAAAATGTTCTTTATGCCAATTGCCCTTTAGATAGAAACCATTTAGAACTTCATCCATTGATGGCTGAATAACATTGTTAAATGTTTCTATTTCCGCGAATCGCTTTAGCTTATCTTTTCCCATTTAATAGTATTTGTTTATAAAGCTTGAGTCACAATGTTAAAGCTTGAGGCATATGAAAGTTCAAAAAAGCACAATTTACATTAGTGAATGAGCATTTTTTGTACTGAGCAGAACGAAAATATTGGACATTATGGGCAGGCTCTTATTTGTCAAACTTTCCAGTCGGTTGGATAACCTTCATCTTCTCTCCAAAAAATTCAGCAAAATCCCTCATAGCCATAGCCATTTGGTCTTCATTTGTTGCTTTTTCAAAAGTTTCAACCATTGTAATATAGGTTTGAAAAAAGAATTTACTCATTTCTTCAATTGACATATCTTTTGTCCAAAGGTCAATGTTCATGGTGTTCATGTCCTTGCTGTCCCAAAGAGAAAGCAACATTGCTTTAGCATTTCTAGATCCATCAAGGTCGGTTGAATTCCATATTATTTTTTCAGGGACTTGATTTGCGTCTAAGTCCACGGTAATATTAATGTTGTTTTGTTTACTCATTGGGATTGTATGATTTTAATATTTTTCTATAATTTGTTTCAGCCAGCAAATCTAATACACTTGCGCCGGTATCTTCTGCATAATCTCTAACCATTTGCCATCCTATCCAAACACCAACCATAGAAGGTGATTCTTCTGGGAGTCCTTTTGTAAAAGGTCCATTTACAGTAAATTGAGCAATTTTCTTTCTGTCTTTTGAATAAAGTAATTCTTCATTTATCAATATTTCCCAAATATTAACTTCACTCTTTTCGCACCAGTTTAGCTCTTCTTCGGTATATCCTATTTTAATTGCATCGCTTTTATTAGGTAGAATAGCGTCCATTAAGTACATGATTTTTCCTGAAGAAATTATTTCTGCTAAGAAATCATGATTGTCTTCCTCGAAAAAACGATTAAAGAGCCAATATTTGAGGCCATCAGCAACTAAAAATTTTGAATCCATTTTATCTTTAATAAATTGCGGTAACGAGGAAGTTGGAATGCTTTTTACAATTTCATTTTCAGCACCTAAGTACATGTCTAAACCTATTCCTAATCGGTTTTCAAGTGGAAATGCATTTGCATTAAAGTTAGAGTAAAATGTTACAATTTCTGGAATTGTACTATCTGGGAAATAGTATTTATAATGTTTGAAAGCATCTGTAATTTCACTTTCATATGCACTAAAATCATGAAACTTTGAGTCAATTTCTAGATAAAAGTTTTGCATGTCTTTGTTTCCAATAAACTTTTCTAAATAGCTTGATGCCATGGGATCATGAACAGAACCTTCTCCTAACATATTTTCAAAAAATAGTTGATATAGTGCTCCGTATTTTCCTAATAACTGACCATGTATTTCATTGATGTTGGTTGATTCAGGTTGAAATAACTCTTGTTCCATTCTTTTCGCCTTTATTTCCAACTCAATAGAGGATGTGTCAACATCTAGAGGGTCGGGTTCGCAGCTAAATAGGCTTAGTAATAATAGTGGTGTAAATAGAATCTTTTTTAACATACGTGTTGTTTGGTGGTGCAAATTAGTACAAATAATAACGATAGAAAGTACTTCTGCATCAATCTTAAGCATATGAAATTAAAAATTGATTATGTTTGTATTTGGATAATTAATAAATATTTATGAAAAAGATAATAATAGTGGCTATTTTAATAGCATTTGGACTTAATTTGAGTGCGCAAGGAAATGATAAAGATTTTCGTTTTGGCTTGAAAATTGATCCATCATTTAACTGGTTAAAGCCAGATAATGCAAAAGATTTTACTAATGGAGGCCTTCAGTTGGGATTTGGAGTAGGAGCGATTACTGACTTTAAGTTAGGTGAGAACATCTGGTTGTCGACCGGTTTTTCAATGGACTTTAGTGGTGCTAAGTTAAACTATGTGGATAATGGTAATGATAAAGACACCACAGGATATTATGTATATGACGATGCAATCCTTGAAATAAGTGATTTGGCAGGAGTTGATTCAGCAACGTATGCTCCTTATTTGTTCTATCAATTAAATAAAAGGCAGTATAAGGTTAATTATGTGAATATCCCATTGATGTTGAAAATGAAAACAAATGAAATAGGCTATTTAACATACTACGGTCAATTTGGCTTATTGACATCTATCAAGACCAAAGCAAGAGCTACTGATGATGTTGCTCTGAGTGGTACGGTAAGTTCTTTAGAGGACTTAAATATTGACTCTGAAGTTTCTTTTGTGAAAGCGTCTTTATCGATTGGAGGAGGTTTTGAATATGCATTTGCTGAATCGACTTCAGCTTTTGTTACCGTAGCTTATAATTATGGTTTTACTAGCATTACAAAAAAGGAGTCTAAACATGTTGTAGATTTTGATGAGTCCGATGTTTTAGACGCTACCGGAAATTTAGTGGCTAGTCCAACTTTCAATGCGTACACTCCACAAAAAAACATTCCACATGCGATTCGTTTAACAATCGGTATTTTATTTTAGACAATTAATAATTAATTATAATTTTGTCCTGGCTTTAGTTTTAAGTCAGGACTTTTTTTTGAAAAATGAATACAATAGCTGTTATTAAACATATAGTCGATTGGTTAGAAAATTATAGCGAGTCCTCTTTTACTAAAGGTTTTGTGGTTGGTGTTTCCGGAGGAATCGATTCAGCTGTGACTTCTACATTGTGCGCTTTAACAGGTAAAAACGTAATTGTGGTAAATATGCCAATATTACAGCCTCCATCTCAATGTCAGAGAAGTAACGAACATATCGAATGGCTTGAAAGGACATTTAAAAATGTAACTTCTTTCAATGTTGATTTAACAAAGTCTTTTGAGCAAATTTCTACTGATTTAACAAATGACATTCAAGACCACTTAACAATGGCTAATGTTCGAGCAAGATTGCGAATGACAACTTTATATGCTTATGCTGGTCATTATGGATGCTTGGTTGCTGGAACAGGAAATAAAGTAGAAGATTTTGGAGTAGGTTTTTTTACAAAATATGGAGATGGAGGAGTTGATATATCTCCCATTGCAGGTTTAATGAAGACTGAGGTATATACTCTAGCCAAAGAATTGGATATAATTCAATCCATTCAAGTAGCTAAACCTACCGATGGTTTATGGGACGATGATCGAAGCGATGAAGACCAAATAGGAGCTTCTTATCCAGAATTAGAATGGGCAATGGAATTCGAAGGAGATGAGGATGCTATTTCTAATAGAGAATTGGAGGTTTTGGCAATTTATCGAAAGTTAAATAAAGCGAATCAACACAAAATGAAACCAATTCCAGTATGTCTTATTCCGGAGAGTTTAAAGTAACCTACCAGTCATCATCTGAATTTTCCTCAACATGGGGTGCTAATTGCACTTTAAGGCCTTCTAGGTTATTGTTCAGCTTTATTTGACAACCAAGTCTACTGTTATCCTCAACATTCCAGGCCTCATCCAGCATCGCTTGTTCATCATAACTGCGCTCAATCGGCACGTGATCTGTCAAAACATACATCTGACACGATGCACACATTGCCATGCCTCCGCAGGTTCCAGCAACCGGTAGTTCGTAACTTTTGCATAACTCCATCATGTTCATGTTCATGTCGGTTGGAGCCTCAAGTTTATGCTCCTTGCCTTCACGATCAACGACAGTTATATTAATTAAGTTTTCCATTATTCAAACCCGTTTACCCCGCTAACGGTGGTATATTTTAATACATTCTTTTTGTCGGGGTAAATTCTTTTAAATGCCGATTGAACCATCAATGTAGCTTCATGAAACCCACAAAGAATTAATTTTAATTTTCCTGGATAAGTATTCACATCTCCAATGGCATAAATTCCTTCTCTGTTAGTGGTGTAATCTGTGGAGTTGTCTACCCTAATTGCATTTTTTTCTATCAAAAGCCCCCAATTTGCTATTGGACCTAGTCTAGGGGTTAGACCAAATAATGGAAGCCAGCTGTCAGCATCTAACGTAATAGGTCCATCAGCTTTTGTTTTTACATGAATATCCGAAAGTTTTCCATTACCACCTATGGATTTGACTTCAGCATCCATCAACAAATTTATTTTACCTGAGTCAGCCATATCCATGGCCTTTTGAACAGAGTCTGGGTGCGCTCTAAAACTTTGACTTCTATGAATTAAGGTTACTTTTTCCGCAACTCCATCGGCTAAAAAAATAGCCCAGTCTAAAGCGCTATCACCACCACCACTAATTACGACATTCTTACCTCTATAATCTTCAGGGTCTTTAATCATGTATTCTACACCCTTTCCTTCGAATTGTTTTAACTCAGATACAGGTGGTTTTCTTGGAATAAAAACACCTAAGCCACCTGCAATAGCAATGTTAGGAGCTTTATGTTTAATTCCTTCTTTGGTAGTCACAATAAATTGGTTGTCTGCTGTTTCTTCTATGTCAACAGCTGGATCTCCTAATGTAAATCCAGGTTTAAAGGGTTCAATTTGCTTCAATAGGTTATTTACTAGGTCACCAGCTAATATTTCAGGAATACCAGGGATATCATAAATTGGTTTTTTTGGGTAGATTTCAGAGCATTGTCCTCCTGGTATAGGCAGTGCATCAATTAGATGACAACGCAATTTTAATAAGCCTGCTTCGAAAACGGTAAATAAGCCTACTGGCCCGGCTCCAATTATTATTATATCTGTTTCAATCATTAGTCTGAAATTTCCACAAAAATAACTTATATTTTGACTTTTAAAATGAGGATATAGTTTATAATAAAGTAATATTTCTATTTACATTGCTTATTAGTCAAATTTAGGCAGTTGCTTCTTATCAAGTTAACTTGCATGGAAAATAGATAATTAGTAATGGTTTCTTGAGGCGTGGACTTATAAAGAGGCTCTTCTATTGTGTTTTTAAATTAGTATGTGATTCTCGATTGGAAGAGAATTCATTTTCGGTAGTAACCTAATTGATGTTTATAAATAGGTTATTTCAAATTTCCTCTGTAATACATTAAACTAATACATTGTCTATATTTTATGAACAACTGTTTATTTAATAAGCAATCTGAAATTAATTCAGATGCTAAACAGATATTTGACTTGAGTGCAAGTTATTTTTTGTGCATTTTCCCTTGTATTATTGGGGTTAGGGGCAATTGTAAAATTAGTATGAACATATTTGGAACATAGATTTTAAGAATCTAGCGTTCTAATAGTCCAATTTTTATGTTAGTAAGTTAATTGTACGTTTTAACAAGTTATAGTTTATTTGTTATAATTTGCAGGTATGAAAATAAGAATGCAACTCACTTTATTCTTACTGGGTCTATTTGTTTTACTCCAATCTTTTTCTGCGCAGTCTAAAGCATACAATAAAAAGCATAAAAGAATCTGGTCTGAAGCTAACTTCTTTTACGAATCTGAAGATTATGAAATGGCCTTGACATTATACGCTAATATTTACTTATTGGATGAGGATTATGATCAGATTAACTTCCGAATCGGAACTTGTTATTTGAATATTCCGGGTGAGAAGGAAAAGGCAATTTCATACTTTCAAAAGGCTAAGACTGCTGGGCATACTGAAGCTTGTTTTTGGTTAGCCAGAGCATATCATTTTGCCCAACAATTTTCACTGGAAATAAAGAATTATCAGATTTATAAAAGTAAAGAAGATAAGCTGATAATTGAAAAAGAGCTTGAACGATATGTTGATATTGCTAGCAGAGCAGAAATAGCAATTAACAATCCAGTTTTTGTGAAAATAGAAAACTTAGGGCCGTCTATTAATACAGAATATTCTGAAGTTATTCCATTTATAACAGCCGATAAATCCAAACTAGTATTTTCCTCAAAACGACCAGGAAGATTTGGTATATATGAGGATGAGAATAAAAACGGAAGTGATATTTATATGGCAGACAGAGAGGGTGATAGATGGGTTAATGTGCACAAAATGGGATTTGAAATTAACACTGAAATGAACGATTTAGTTGTTGGAATGAATGATTTAGGAACTATTTTATTGGTAAACCGAACGCGAAAAGGAATGGATTATGGAAATTTATTTATTTGTGAAAATAAAAACGGCACATGGTTAAAGCCAGTAATGCTTAGCGAGCAAATTAATTCGGAGCATAAAGAATCTAGTGCATGTATTACTGCTGAAGGCAAGTTAATTTATTTTTCATCTAACCGGCCAGGTGGATTTGGCGGGAAAGATATTTGGGAAGTTAAACAACTTCCTAATGGAAATTGGGCCAAACCATTTAATATTGGAGGGCTAATAAATTCACCATATGATGAGGAAGCACCTTTCATTAGTCCAAATGGTCAAACATTGTACTTTTCATCTAACGGGCATGAAACAATTGGAGGGTATGATATTTACAATGCTGAGTCACGAGGTAAAAGAAGTTGGGGAACTCCTGAGAATTTAGGTTACCCTATTAACAGTGTTGATGATGATATTTATTTTTCTGTAGGTAAAAATGATAAAACAGCCTATTACTCCAGTTTTAGCAAAGGTGGTTATGGAGGTAGCGATATCTACGAAGCGCAGTTATTGTACAAAGAAAGTTTTCTAACTCCAGTAAAGTTTATGGTGAAAGATCCACAAACACAAGAACCAATTGAGGCAATGATTACATTATTCGTTGAAGAGACTGGAAAGATTTATGGGTACTATTTACCCAATAATAAAGGAGAGTTTTTGTTTGTAGTTAAACCTGAGATGAAGTTTAATATGGAGATATCTGCTGAAGGCTTTTCTACAAATAATGCAGAATTTGGCATTACAACTGATGAAGTATCGGATGATATATTAATTCGAGACAATTTGTAATGTCAAAGTAGATTAGTTTTCTTATTAACCTTCTCTTTTAAAATTGTCTGTTGTACATTTGCGCGCTCTAATATTAATTAAGAAAATAATTTAGGCGTAAATGAAAACCTATACTCTTCCAAATGGAATAAAAATAGTACACCAATATATGCCAGGAGTGGCTGTTTCTCATTGTGGATTAATACTAAAGTTTGGTTCTCGTAACGAAAAAGAAAACGAGCATGGAATAGCTCATCTGATTGAGCACTGCTTGTTTAAAGGTACAGAGAAAAGAAAAGCGTATCATATTTTGAGTCGGCTAGATGCAGTTGGAGGTGAGTTAAATGCTTACACCACTAAAGAAGAACTTTGTGTATATGCTTCTTTTATTAATCAGTATTATGAAAGAGCGATTGAACTAATTTGTGATATCACGTTTCATTCAACGTTTTTGGATAAAGAAATTGACAAAGAGAAAGAGGTGATTACGGATGAAATTCACTCCTATGCAGATAATCCCTCTGAAACACTTTTTGAAGATTTTGAAACTATATTGTACCCCAACCATGCTTTAGGCAGAACAATTTTAGGGACTGAAAAAAGTGTAAAAAAATTCTCACGAAAAGACATTCAGCGTTTCTTGAAAAGAATGTTGGATACTTCTCAAATTGTATTTAGTTCTGTTGGTAATATCCCACATAATAAATTTGAAAAGTTAATTCAAAAGTACCTTGTTGTTATTCCGAAGATATCTTCAAATGAGAAATTAAATACGGTTTCAAAATTCAAGCAGGACAATGTAGAATTGAAAAAAGATTTGGTTCAGGCTCACTGCATAATGGGATTACCTTCTTACCCTCTTAAAAATGAGAAAAGAAAAGTGCTTGTTTTACTAGCAAATATTTTAGGAGGAAGTGGAATGAATAACCGATTGAATTTAAATATTCGCGAAAAATATGGTTATACCTATAGCATTGAGTCAAATTATCAATCCTTTATCGATACAGGAAATTTTAATATTTACTTTCAGTTCTGAAACGAAGCATTTTGACAAAATAATGAAGTTGATTAAGAAGGAATTGAATATTTTAAAAAGCAAGGAAATTGGTGCAACGCAGCTTTCTCTAGCAAAAAAACAATTGAAAGGGCATATAGCTATTGGACATGATAATAATTCTAACCTGATGCTTTCAATAGGTAAAAGCATGTTGTATTTTGATGAGGTAGAAAGCATTGAAGATGTTTACGATAAAATCGATAATGTTAGCGCAGAAACATTACTGGAAGTAGCTAATGAAATGCTGGATATTGATCAATTTTCAAGCCTTTCATTTATTCCTAAAAAATAAATTATCAGATGGATTTTTTACCAAAAGAAATAGACGCTTATAGTGTCGCCCATACTACATCAGAAACGAAAGTTTTAAATGATTTGAACCGGCAGACAAATATCCAAATATTGCAACCAAGAATGCTTTCGGGACATTTGCAAGGAAGAGTTTTAAGTATGTTGTGTCACATGATTCAACCAACTAACATTCTCGAAATAGGAACTTACACAGGTTACAGTGCAATCTGTTTGGTAGAAGGCCTAAAGGAAGATGGAAAGGTGGTTACCATTGATAGAAATGCTGAATTAGAAGATTTTGCATTATCTTATTTTGAAAAGGCAAATGTTTCCGATAAGATTGATTTTAGAATTGGAAATGCAATCGATATTATTCCTTCTTTAAAGGAGACGTTTGATTTGGTCTTTATTGATGCTGATAAGACAAATTATTCTAATTATTTCGATTTGGTAATTGATAAGCTCCCCAAAGGGGCTTATATAATTACAGATAATGTATTGTGGAGTGGAAAAGTAGTTCAGAAAGTTGAAGAAGGCGATATGGAAACAAAAGCAATCGTAGAATACAATGAAAAAATTCATAATGACCCTAGAGTAGAAAATATTCTATTCCCAATAAGAGATGGCTTAATGATTGCGAGGAAACTTTAATTCCATTTAAAACTTCATTACTCCAATTGATCTTCGTTGTGAATGAAGTGAAGCAATCCTATCATGATTGGTAAGATTACTAAAAAATTTACTTCGTAAAGTTTTCCGCAATAACGTTAAGATAGCTTATTCAAACTTTATTGCCTTAACTGGGCTAATCCGCGTTATCATATAGGATGGTAAAACCAAAGCTATAAAGCAGAGTGCAAATGCACAAACATCTACTAAAATAATTGCAGTAATCGGAAATGACATTGGGACAACGCTCACATAGTAATTGGCTTGCGGTAAGGTAAGAATGTGAAATTGGTTTTGAAGAACAATCATTCCTATTGCTACTATATTCCCGTACAACATTCCTTTGGTAATGAGGTAACCTCCATTGTATAGAAATATTTTTCGGATGCTCCAATTTCCTTGTCCTAAAGCTTTTAGAATACCTATCATTTGAGTTCTTTCTAAAATTATAACTAATAGTGCCGAAGTCATATTGATGATTGCAACTAAAATCATCAATCCAATTATTATATAAACATTTAGATCCAGCATATTAAGCCAATTAAATATTTCCTCATTTCGTTCCGTTATTGTTGAAACACTAAATTCTCTTGTCGTGTGTTTTTCAATTAAATCGTTTGCGACAAACAAATCATGATATTCTTTTAATAGAATTTCAAACCCGCCTGTATAATATTTTGCACTTCCACCTGATGTTTTTAACGTTGTGGTAATAGTATTTCCGTTAAAGTAATATTTAAGTGTGTTGTCATCAACCATGTCAAAATCAATTCCCATATCAGAAGATGAACAATCGCAAGAAAACGCATTGTCCACTTTGATTGATAACCAAGCAGTATCTGGCACAGAATTTGGCTCCGGTTCATCTAAGTAACTATAGGACGCAAAATCTGTCGCTATTAACTGAATTGTAGTGTCTCTTATAGGGCAAAGAATAATCTCGTATTCATCAGAATAGCTGCTTCCATTCCAACTGTATCTGTAGTTTTCATTGCCTCCAACTACTTGCGCTTCAATCACAGGAAAGCCATTTCTACATTCATCTTTTAAAAATAAATTTGCAGTAATTCCCCAACCATTTAATTTACGAATATGATTGATGTCAATAATGGCAAATTGCTTATCGAAATCTTCCATTCCCGTTTCGTATATCCCTGCAATAATAAGATTACGTTGTTTGGGCCCAGTCTCTTTTACGAAATAGGTAGTTACTTTTTCATTGAGTTCAAGCTTTAATTTTTTTGCAACATAACTGGATATTAAAATACTATCATTGATTGCTTCGTTTGTGTAAATAGGTATTTTACCGGTTACTAAATTTTTTTGAAAAAATGAAGGGTCAAAATCTTGTGTTATTCCTTTAAAAATAACTCCTTGAATTTCTTTTTTCTTATCTCCACGCGTTTGAATTATGGCAGGCTTGTAGGCGAAGTTTTGAATGTGCTTTACCTTTTCTTCATTAGAAATGTCTTTCAAAAAAGGTTGGTCCGCAATCATTGGAGTAGATTCAAAAGAAAGATTGCCAAATTCCGGAGTGATTTGAATATGCGAACCAAAACCAATAACTTTATCCCGAATCTCTTTTTGGAAACCTGTTGCGATAGAAACCGACAAGAGCATGACCGCTATGCCTAAAGTAATCCCTATTATTGCAAGAGATACAATTGGGCGCGAAATTTTCTTGTTAGAAGATTTCCCTTTTAGCATGCGTTTTGCAATATATAGCTCAGTGTTCAAATAATATGATTTAATGAAGTACAAGTTTAATAAAGTTTTTGGTCTACTACTAGTACTAGCAGTAATGAATTCATTTCAGCTGCTTGCTCAGTATAAAACTACTATTCAAGTAGGAAGTAAAATGTTTGATAAATATTTTCCAATTATTCAAGAAAAACGCGTTGCTATTATTGGAAATCAAACTTCAATGGTTGGTTCAACTCACTTGGTAGACACCCTATTGTCATTAGGAATAGATGTTAAAAAAGTGTTTGCTCCTGAGCATGGTTTTCGAGGAAATGCTGATGCAGGTGAAAAAGTTACAGATGGAAAAGATAGCAAAACAGGCTTGCCTATTTTATCCCTTTATGGCAAGAAAAACAGAAAGCCAAGCGTCGAAAGGTTGTTGGATGTAGATGTTGTAATCTTCGATATTCAAGATGTTGGTGCTCGATTTTACACGTATATAAGTACCATGCATTACGCAATGGAAGCATGCGCAGAACAGAATAAAAAAATGATTATTCTGGATCGCCCTAACCCAAATGGGTTTTTTGTAGATGGACCAATTCTTAAAAAAGGGAATGAATCCTTTGTTGGAATGCACCCAGTGCCAATTGTTCACGGTATGACGATTGGGGAATACGCTCATATGATTAATGGAGAAAAATGGTTAGCAAATGGTATTCAATGTGACTTGATGGTTGTTAAATGTCAGAACTATGAACATTCAGACTTTTACGAATTACCAATAAAACCTTCTCCTAACTTACCAAACATGGCTAGTATCTATTTGTACCCGTCTTTATGTTTGTTTGAGGGAACGAATGTCAGCATTGGAAGAGGTACTAAAAAACCATTCCAACTCATCGGCTCACCCTTAATTTCGGAAACGGGTTTTTCGTTTACTCCTAAACCAACACCAGGAGCAAAACATCCAAAATTGGAAGGTGAAAAGTGCAATGGATATGATTTGGAAGACTTTGGAGAACACTACTTAAGGAGCTTGGGGAAACTTTACCTACATTGGGTAGTAGCGATTTATCAGGAATCATCGAGTAAAGCAGATTTTTTCAGGAACGACGGTTTTTTTAAATTATTGACCGGAGATAAAACGATTCGAGAAATGATTGAAACTGGAAAAGATGCAAATGAAATTTGGGAGAGCTTTCAAGATGAGGTGAAGCGTTTTAAAATTAAGAGAAAGAAGTATTTGCTTTATTCAGATTTTGAATAAAGAAGCATAAAGTTACCCTTGCCCTTTCAATTTTTTCAACTAAGAAAAGTGACTCGATCAGTCAACCTCAATCTATAATCTAGGTCCTTCCGAATTCCTTGTGCTGACTTTTTAACTTTTTTCCAACTTCCGAAACATTCATTAATTTTTATTCTTAAAACGATCTGGGGTTCCTACTTAATAACTTTTCTCATGGAATTTGATGCTTTTAGGGTTGTCTTCAAAATTCATTTAACGCGTTTAAAATTATTGACAAAGATATCTTATTAAATGTCCCTTTTTTGACCTTTTTCTGTTATAATAGCAAAGTGAAACTATTAAGAAAATATTTATTGTTTTTACTATTGCTAACCTCAAATTTTTCTTGGAGTCAAAACAGTATGCTTACGCCTGAAGAAAAAGCGATTTTATTTCACGTGATTCTTAAAAGCCCTGCATTAAATCGTAACATTGGGGAGTACTTTCATTACAAAGGAGATACAATCTATTTTTTATATAAAAGAAAAGGAGAAAAGCTGCGTGATTCAATAATTGATTATGACTCAATAGAGCAAGTGTTGATATACGAACCTTCATTGTTGGAAGTGAATTTTAATGAACTTAAAAAGTCATCGCAAGGACTACTTTCTGAAGTGGCAACAAAAATGGCTTTACAAACTATGTATCGTGAGCTTAAGAGAAGGGATGAAATAAAAATTGAAGGAATCTCGGATAGCGTATATGTCCATTTTTTAAGAGAATTAGCCAACAACCTTCCGGATAAAGCAGTTCGTATAAAAAATAGTAAACGGATACCAATTTCTGAGATAATGGATGTTCTAGATCCAAATATTATTTTTAATAATAGAGTCAAGGAGTTAAATAAGCTTAAGAATTTCAAGCTGGTGGAGCAACAAGAAATAGTCAATGTCATTTCTGAATCCATTCGAAGTTTTATTCAGAACAAATCGTATGAATATTTTTTAAAAATTGGAGGTAAAAGTGGTTTTTACAAAAGCATCTTGTTGGCTGCGGGAGATGGTAGTGGAACAGCAGGATTACTCCACGAAAAAGAATTGATTAGGGGTAACAAGCAAAGCTTAGGTAATCCAAAAGGGGTAGGATTATTCACTTACGATACGAAAATAGTCTCTGGAAATGAAAATATGCAGTCTATTGTAGCAAACCAAACTACTGTAAGGGAATTTAAAGCCATGAAAAATGGCTATACAAATATCCATTTTAGCATGTGGGGGTTTAATTCTCGTCAACAGTCAACAGTTGTTGTAACTAGAGAGGGACAAGCTTATTTACTCTATGCTTCCAAAATATCAAAAGAACTTTCTCCCGATTCTACGTTTGGAAATGGTCAAACTTTGCATACAAATATCAATAATTTGGAGTTTAAAAGTATTCCATTTGTGGACAATGAAATTAATGGAGAGGCTGGTCTAAAACACTGGGTAAGTCACTATAAAAAGGCTTTGGAAGAGAATCTGTTGAAAATAAAGGAAACAGAATTTGAATTAGATGAAAATCGATATGCCCAAAATAAAACGCAAAAGAAAACCAGTTTTTTACAAGAAAGACTTTCTGCATTGTATAATCGTAAACCTCAAATTGAAAAACAATTGAAAAAATCCAAACAGGGATTAGCAATTGAAGAAGAAAGGTTGAAGCGGTTTAAATTTAGGCTTACAGAATTGAAAATGTTCATGGGAGATTTTCAGATGAAATATTCAAAGTTTGGCTATGTTTACACGTATGCAGATGGCTGTACTTTTAATGCATTTACGCAAAATTTTGTAATTCCCGATTCATTAAAATCGCAGAATTTTAAGGTGCGCGTGATTACGATTGGAACTGATGCCACTAGTGAATATGTAGATGAAGTACAGTTACAAGTTGGTGTTACAGCAGGGAAGCCAGAAGATAAGTTACCGAATGACTTTTATTTAGAATTTGATGATGCATTTACTTCAGATCAATTTGAATTAGGTGATTTTTCATTGAATCCAGTTGAATTGTATGAAGTGAGTAAACAATTACACAGTAGTTATCTTCATGGAGGAGATGTTAACTTGGATTTAATTGCAAACGGAATAGGTGAAGTAAGACGGGGAGTACTAATTTCATCTTCAGTAAAGCAGCTAGATAATTATCCAGGGGATACTGATGAAGAAAAGAGGGAAGCAAGAGGGAAACAAGAGTTTACGGAGCTGAGGCATGCATCCTTATCATTTAGAATGGAAGAAAATAACTTAGCCTTAACGGTTAGCTCTTTTACTGACCCTGTCAAATCAAACTTTTCAAAAAAAAACGTAGTGGCTAAACCTTTAAAAGATAAATATGCTACTTTATCGGAAAATGATTTATTGAGTGCATTTCGAACTTTCTATATATGTGAAAGGTTTATGGGGGAATTAATCCGTGCTGTTTATTTTAATTTTAAAGGGAAGACCAAAATAAAAATGTTGTCCTTGTTGAAACGTAAGTTGGATAAGTGTGTAGTCAATGTTAAAAGTGTAACCATTGATTATGCTGAGTATTCAGACGTTGTTCATAATGATATTGATTTCTATAAGCTTCTCTTAGAGAAGTTTAAAAAGCAAGAGGAGCAAGACAGCGCTATCATGAGAATTTAAAAAGAAATTGATTTTTATTTGGATTGTAAAAATAACTTGTTTTAAATTTTTAGCTGAAATGAAAAACGCAAACATCATATCAATTATTAATCACAGGCAATAAGGATGATATTATAAATATTTATAAAAAAGCCATCCAATCGGATGGCTTTTTTTATGACTTAATATCTTGAATGGATAAATCAGACTTTTTATTTTTTGAAATAATGAGTGTAGGGAAATGTTAAAATAGGAGTTAAATTTGTAATTGAAATGTACAAAACAATGAACATAATTATAGTCATTATTATTTCTGCATCACTTTGGTGAGTTTGGAAGAATATTGAATAAATATTTAAAGCCTTTCTCTCTAGAGAAAGGCTTTTTTTTTGAAGAATAAAATTAACTAAACAAAAACAAAATGTATTACAACGAAGAAACTATAATCTATTTGGATGGTAAGTGGGTAAAAGCCAAATCAGCATCTACGGATCTTTATTCACAAACTTTACATTATGGTGCTGGAGTTTTTGAAGGAATTAGGTCTTATAAAACAGAAGATGGAGCAAAAGTTTTTAAAGCAAAGGAGCATTATGAAAGGTTACGCTATTCTGCAGAGAAAATGCACATCCAATTAGAATATTCGGTGGAAGATTTGACGAACCTTACGTATGAATTATTAGAAAAGAATAAATTGGATAATGCCTACATCAGACCTTTGGTTTATCTCGGAGCAAATATGGCGCTGCAGCCAAACGCAGATGTTCATATTATGCTATCTGCTTGGGAATGGGGTAAATATTTGGGCGATTCTCAATTGCGTTTAATGACTTCTTCTTTTCAAAGGCCAAATCCCAAATCATGTTTTGTTGAAGCGAAAGTGACAGGGCACTATACAAATTCTATTTTAGCAACTACTGAAGCAAAACAAAAAGGATTTGATGAAGCTTTATTGCTAGATATGCATGAAAACGTTGCTGAGGGGCCGGGCGCAAATTTCTTTTATGAAAAAGATGGTAAGCTTTTTACCGCTCCTGTGGGAAATATATTAAATGGAGTAACCAGACAAACTATATTTGAGCTTGCTGATGAGTTAGGTTTTGAATTGGAAGAGAAGTTTTTCACTCCGGAAGAAGTCCACGATGCTGATGGTGCTTTCTTTACAGGAACTGCAGCTGAAGTTGCAGGTATAGAGAGTTTAGATAATCACAAGTTTAGTCTTAATTGGGAAGACACCATGGGGTTCGATTTGGCAAATGCTTATCAAAACCGTGTTAGAAAGAAGGAATACAAACAATTTGAATTAGTATAAAATGAATAAGTTTAGCAAAAGAGTAACACAAGATGATTCTCAGCCAGCGGCTCAGGCAATGTTGCATGCAATAGGTCTTACGGAAGAAGATTTTTCTAAAGCATTTGTTGGAATTGCTAGCACAGGGTATGAGGGTAATCCATGTAACATGCATTTGAACGATCTTGCCCAAAAGGTCAAGCACGGCACAAAAAATGCAGATTTAGTAGGATTGGTTTTTAACACAATAGGCGTTAGTGATGGTATATCAATGGGTACTCCTGGAATGCGATTTTCTCTTCCATCAAGAGATGTCATAGCGGATTCTATGGAAACCGTAGTCGAGGCTATGTCTTATGATGGTTTGGTGACTGTAGTTGGTTGTGACAAGAATATGCCAGGAGCATTAATAGCAATGTTGAGGTTAAATAGGCCCAGCATATTGGTTTATGGTGGGACGATTGCCTCTGGTTGTCATAATGATAAACCACTGGATGTGGTTTCAGCATTTGAAGCATGGGGTCAAAAAGTTGCTGGAACGATTGATGATAAGGAGTACAAAGAGGTAATAAAAAAAGCTTGTCCTGGAGCTGGTGCTTGTGGAGGTATGTATACTGCAAATACGATGGCATCAGCAATAGAAGCACTTGGGATGTCATTGCCTTACAATTCTTCTAATCCGGCTTTGAGCTTTGAAAAGAAAACAGAAAGTGTAAAGGCTGGTGAAGCTATGCATTTGTTGCTTGAGAAAGATATAAAGCCAAAGGACATAGTGACGAGAAAATCAATGGAAAATGCGATAAGACTCGTGACAGTTTTGGGCGGATCTACAAATGCTGTTTTACATTTTCTTGCAATTGCTAAGGCTGCCGATGTAGATTTTAAATTGGATGATTTTCAAAAGATATCGGATTCTACGCCATTTTTAGCAGACTTAAAACCAAGTGGAGAATTTTTAATGGAGAATGTCCACCAGGCTGGAGGAATTCCTGCAGTATTAAAATTCATGTTGGAAAATGACATGCTGCATGGTGATTGTTTAACGGTGACTGGTAAAACTTTAGCAGAAAATTTAAAAAATGTACCTAGTTTAATAATTGGTCAAAAAGTAATCCGGAGTTTAGATAATCCAATAAAAACAACTGGTCATTTACGTGTCTTAAAAGGGAATATATCTCCAAAAGGAGCTGTCGCAAAAATCACCGGAAAAGAGGGACTAGAATTCATTGGGCCAGCTCGGGTATTTAATTCTGAGTATGAAGCTACCGATGGAATCCGAAAGGGAGAGGTGAAAAAAGGAGATGTTGTAGTAATCCGTTATGAAGGTCCAAAGGGGGGGCCAGGAATGCCTGAAATGTTAAAACCAACTGCTGCCATAATAGGTGCTGGTCTAGGTAACGATGTTGCCTTGATAACAGACGGTAGATTTTCTGGTGGTTCGCACGGTTTTGTTGTTGGACATGTATCTCCAGAAGCGCAAGATGGGGGTCCTATTGCATTATTAGAAAATGGAGATATCATAACTATAAACGCTGTTAAAAACACAATAGATATGAACGTTTCTAATCAAGAATTAGCAATAAGAAAGCTTAAATGGAAAGCTCCTGAATTAAAGTTTAATAAAGGAGTAATGTATAAATATGCTAGAACCGTTTCATGTGCCTCTGAAGGGTGCGTTACAGATGAATTTTAAAATGAATAAAATGGAAACCTTAGAAGTTAAAAATACAATGCCGAAGTTAGGATTAATGACTGGTTCACAAGCAGTAGTTCAAGCTTTAATTGCTGAAGGTGTAGATTTGATGTTTGGATATCCAGGAGGAGCTATTATGCCTGTATATGATGCATTATATGATGTTGAACAGGAGCTGAAACATGTTTTAGCAAGACATGAACAAGGGGCGGTACACGCAGCCCAAGGATATGCAAGAGCAACAGGAAAAGTGGGCGTTTGTATTGCAACTTCAGGCCCCGGAGCAACCAACTTGATAACAGGAATAGCAGATGCGCAAATTGATTCAACTCCTTTAGTTTGTATCACAGGGCAAGTTACTAGTCATTTATTAGGGACGGACGCTTTTCAAGAAACGGATGTTGTTGGAATTTCAATGCCAGTCACAAAATGGAATTTTCAAGTTACTCGGGCAGAAGAAATACCAATGGCAATAGCAAAGGCTTTTTACATAGCACGTTCTGGTAAGCCGGGACCGGTATTAGTGGATATCACCAAAGATGCACAGTTTGGAAAAGTAGATTTTAACTATGTTCCATTCACGGGAATGCGAAGCTACCAACCTAAACCAAAATTAGATTTGGATTCGGTAAAAGCAGCAGCTAATTTAATTAATAGCGCTAAACGTCCATTTATATTGTTTGGTCAAGGAATAATCTTGTCTGATGCTGAGAAAGAATTTAAAGCTTTTATCGAAAAAACAGGGATACCCTCTGCTTGGACAATATTAGGGCTATCTGCCCTGGAATCGGATCACTATTTAAATGTTGGGATGTTAGGTATGCATGGGAATTATGCTCCTAATAAACTCACCAACGAATGTGACGTATTGATTGCGATTGGTATGCGTTTCGATGATAGAATAACAGGCGATTTAAGCAGGTATGCAAAGCAAGCAAAAATTATACATATAGAAATAGATCCGTCAGAGGTTAGTAAAAATGTGCATGCAGATATCCCTGTTATTGCGGACGCCAAAGAAGCGCTATTCGAATTATCTAAAATAGTTAAAGAAAATAGCCATTCAGAATGGCTAAATAAATTTAGAGCATTAGAAAAGGAAGAATATGCGGAAGTAATTGAAAACGAGCTTTACCCCTCAACTGAAAAAATGACAATGGGTGAAGTAATAAATGAAATAAATGTTCAGTCCGATCACAATAATATAGTAGTGACAGACGTAGGACAGCATCAAATGATGTCTTGCAGATATTTTAAATTCAAACAAACGAAATCCATGATAACCTCCGGTGGTTTAGGAACTATGGGGTTTTGTTTGCCAGCTGCTATTGGCGCAAAAATGGGCCAACCAAATAAACAAGTGGTTGCTGTTATTGGTGATGGTGGTTTTCAGATGACCCTTCAAGAATTGGGAACTATGTTTCAATATGGGGTTGATGTTAAAATAGTTGTCTTGAATAACGAATTTTTGGGAATGGTTAGGCAATGGCAAGAGATGTTTTTTGAAAAACGATATGCATCAACAACTATGGTTAACCCTGATTTTCAGAGGATTGTTTCGGGATATGGTATAGCAACTAAAAAGGTAGTAAAACGAGAGGAATTAGCTGATGCAATTGAGGAAATGTTAAATCATAAAGGAGCCTATTTTTTAGAGGCAATAGTTGGCAAAGAGAATAATGTTTTTCCAATGGTGCCAACGGGAGCTTCAGTGAGCGAGATAAGACTAAAGTAAAATGAAAAAAGAAAGATATACAATATCGGTTTTCACCGAAGATATAGTCGGAATGCTAAACAGAGTAACAATAATATTTACTCGAAGAAAAATAAATATTGAGAGTATTGCAGCATCAGAAAGTGAAATACCAAATATTCATCGCTATACACTTGTAATAAGTGAAGCTGAAGACATGGTTAAGAAGGTTGTTCTTCAACTTGAAAAACAGGTTGAGGTGGTTAAGGCTGTTTATCACAAGGATTCAGAGGTGGTTTATCAGGAAATAGCTTTATACAAAGTACCTACTGAAGTATTGCTATCTGGCGGGGAGGCTGAGAAAATAGTGAGAGCTCACCATGCTAGAGTTTTGTCGGTTGAACCTGCATTTACGGTTATTGAAAAAACAGGTCATAAAGCTGAAACACAAGCACTTTTCGATGAGCTAGAGCCCTATGGCATGCTGGAGTTTGTCAGATCGGGTAGAGTAGCGATTACCAAGCCCATGAAAACATTGAAATCAATAGTTGAAGAATTAGAAAATACACAAGATTAAAAAAATAGAAGCAATGGAAAATTATTACAATTTACTATCACGAGAAGACCAACTTTTGCAGCTTGGAAAATGCGATTTTATGGATAGCTCTGAATTTGTCAATGGAGTTGAAAAACTTAAAAATAAAAAGGTCGTAATTGTTGGGTGTGGAGCTCAAGGATTAAATCAAGGGCTCAATATGAGAGATTCAGGACTGAATGTTGCTTATGCATTAAGAGAGGAGGCAATCGATACTAAGCGCCAATCTTACTTGAATGCGGCTGAGAATAAATTTGAAGTAGGAACGTATCAAGAAATGATTCCAACTGCGGATTTAGTAATCAACTTGACTCCAGATAAACAACATACGGATGTTGTAAGTAAAGTAATGCCACTAATGAAATTGGGAGCTACCTTGTCCTATTCTCATGGCTTTAACATTGTTGAAGAAGGGATGAAAGTTCGTGAAGATTTAACGGTGATAATGATGGCACCAAAATCTCCAGGCTCAGAGGTTAGAGAAGAGTATAAAAGAGGTTTTGGTGTCCCTACATTAATCGCAGTTCATCCAGAAAACAACCCAAATGGTGATGGCTTAGAAATTGCAAAAGCTTACGCTGTTGCAACCGGAGGCCATATGGCGGGAGTCTTAAATTCATCTTTTGTTGCTGAAGTTAAATCTGATTTAATGGGAGAGCAGACTATTCTTTGTGGTGTCTTACAAACGGGCTCACTTCTTTATTTTGATAAAATGATTGAAAATGGAATAGATGCTGGATATGCTTCTAAATTGGTTCAATATGGTTGGGAAGCTATAACGGAAGAATTGAAGCATGGTGGTTTAACGCAAATGATGAACCGATTAGATGATTCATCTAAGTTAAAGACAAATGAGTTGGCAAATGAATTGAAAGCCTTAATGAAGCCCTTGTTTGAAAAACATATGAAAGATGTTTTATCTGGAGATTTCTCTTTGATGATGATGAAGGATTGGGCAAACAATGATTTTGAGTTGTTAACTTGGAGAGCAGAAACGGGAGAGACAGCATTTGAAAAGGCTATCGAGACTGAAGAAAACATATCTAATCAGGAGTTTTTTGATAATGGTTTATTGATGATAGCATTTACTAAAGCCGGAGTGGAATTAGCCTTTGAAACAATGGTTGAAAACGGTATAAAGCCGGAATCAGCTTATTATGAATCATTGCATGAAGCACCATTAATTGCCAATACTATAGCTAGAAAAAAGTTGTATGAAATGAATCGCGTGATATCTGATACTGCGGAATACGGATGTTATTTGTTTAATCATGCATGTAAGCCTTTATTGAAAGATTTTATCGCCTCAGTCGATAAAGATCTGGTCGGTAAGCCATTTTTTAATCCAAGCTACATTAGCGTTGATAGTATAGATGAATTAAATAGTAAGGTGAAAAACCATCCAATCGAAAAAGTTGGCGCTAGGTTAAGGTTGTCAATGACCCAAATGAAAAAGTTGGAACTAAGCGAATAAGATGAGAGCTCAAGTTAGTTTGGAGAATGTTAAAAAGGCTGCAATACTTTTAAGCGATGTTGCCTTAAAAACACCCTTGATGCGGAATGAGAATTTAGTACAAAAATTTTCATCTAATATAGTGTTGAAACGAGAAGATTTACAACAGGTTAGGTCTTATAAAATACGAGGGGCTTATAATAAAATTGCTTCTTTGTCGCAGGATCAATTAAATCGAGGAGTGGTTTGTGCGAGTGCTGGAAATCATGCGCAAGGTGTTGCTTTCTCTTGTTTTAAACTAAAAGTAAAAGGGGTAGTTTTTATGCCAACTCCAACACCAAAACAGAAAATAGAACAAGTTAAAATGTTTGGTGGTGCATTTATAGAAATTGTAATAACTGGCGACACATTTGATGATGCTTCCTTTTCTGCAAAAGAATATTGCGCGGATAATAAGATGAGTTTTGTGCATCCGTTTGATGATGAAAAAGTAATTGAAGGTCAAGCGACAATCGCCTTAGAAATTTTAGAGCAATCAAAAGAAGAAATAGATTATTTGTTTTTGCCTGTAGGCGGAGGAGGAGTTGCTGCTGGCATGTCATCCATCTTTAATGAGTTATCTCCAAATACAAAAGTCATAGGAGTTGAACCATTTGGCGCACCTTCCATGTCGACTTCTTTAGAAAAGGGGGTTAATGTTAAATTAGATCACATTGATAAATTTATAGATGGAGCTTCTGTTCAAAGAGTAGGGGATTTAAATTTTGACCTTTGTCAGCAGTATTTATCAGGCATGGCTATTGTAAAAGAAGGGGAAGTATGCCAAACGATACTTGATTTGTACAATAAAGATGCAATTGTTGTGGAGCCGGCAGGGGCACTTACTATAGCTGCACTGAATCAATTTAAAGATGAGATACAAGGGAAGAATGTTGTCTGCTTGGTCAGTGGTAGTAATAACGATATAACACGAACTGAGGAGATTAAGGAGAGAGCTCTTTTACATGCAAATTTGAAACACTATTTCATAATAAGTTTTCCGCAAAGAGCAGGGGCATTGAAAGAATTTGTAGCAGATATTTTAGGACCAAATGACGATATTACACATTTTGAGTATACAAAAAAACACAATCGGAATATGGGACCAGCTGTAGTCGGAGTAGAGCTTGAAAATTCTTCAACACTTGATGCGCTTCAGCAAAGAATGAAAGAAAAGGGTTTTTTTGGTGAATACTTGAACGACAAACCAGATTTATTCCAATTTTTGGTTTAGGTTATTTAACTTTATTACGCAATTGCTTCACCCGAATCATTGCATCTTTTTTTGACTTATATTTTTCTTGCCCAACCAAAGACAACTTTGTTTTAAACTTTTTTTCAAGCAGTTTATGCGTTTCAATTAAGTCTTCGGTAAATCCAATTTGAGTGATACGTTTTTTTTTGTTTTGAAAGATGTAAACGATAAACATTTTATATTTCTTATTCCAATCCTAAGTGTTCTTCAACAAATTCACGTAAACAAGCATCGCCGCCTTTTCTTTCAAGAATAATATCTGCGGTATTCAATATTCTTTTGCTAGAATCACTTGGGCACGCAGAAAGTCCAACGTGTTCCATAACATTTTTGTCGTTGTTGTCGTCTCCTAAAAAGGCTACTTCTTCCAGAGATATTCCCAATTCAGAAACCCATTTATTAAGGATAGTAAGCTTGTCATCACCACCAACATAGCAATGTTTAATGTTAAGCATATTCGCTCTTTCAGTAACCATTTCAGTAGTCTTACTGTGGCTGATTAACCCAACGTGATAGCCATTTTGATAAAGCATTTTTACGGCCATACCATCCTTGGTATTGAAACGTTTGAAATGAGTGCCTTCTGATGTGATGTACATGCCTCCATCGGTTAATGTTCCGTCAACATCACAAACAACAAATTTTATCTTACTTAACGCCATTATATGATTGTTTTTCCAACTGCATTAGCGATTGGATCAAGAGAGTTTCTCATTGCTTTAAACTCTTCAAAATTCAATTGTTGACTTGCGTCGGATTTTGCCACTTTTGGATTTGGGTGCATTTCAACTAATAGCCCGTCTATGTTCATTGCTGTGCAAGCTCTTGCTAAATCAGGAACACCAAAAGCATGACCCATAGCATGACTAGGATCTAATATAAGTGGCAAGTTTGTTTTTTCTTTTAACCATGCAACACCACAAAGGTCCAATGTAAATCTTGTCTTTGTTTCGAAAGTTCTTAAACCTCTTTCGCAAAGAATAACATTTGGATTTCCAGATGATAAAATAAATTCAGCACATTGAACAAACTCTTGAAGAGTTGTTCCAAAACCCCTTTTTAAAAGAACAGGTTTGTTTTGTTTTCCGCAAGCTTTTAAAATACCGTGGTCATACATTGATTTTGCGCCGATTTGGATAACATCACTGTGTTCGATAATCGCTTGAACATGCGTGGAATCTCTAACTTCAGTAACGATTTTTAAACCATGCTTTTCTCTCATTTTCACCAATAGCATCAGGCCTTCCATTCCCATTCCTTGAAAAGAATAAGGTGTAGTTCTAGGCTTGAAACAGCCAGCTCTCAGCGTCTTTAACCCCATAGAGATTAAATGTTCAGCACTTGCATTTATTTGTTCTTCAGACTCTACAGAACAAGGTCCGCCAATCAAAACAGTGTTATTGGTAGTTCCTCCAATTTTAAAAGTGTCGAAATCTATTTCTTTAATATCGCTTTTGTAGTCTTTACTAGCTAATTGGATATCTGAATCCATCGTAAAGAACTCATCGGTATAATCATCTAAAAAAGAAGGAAGTTCTTTAATGCTTGAAGAAGTGATTAAACGCGCATAGCTACCTGTTTTTAACGCAATAGATTTGCTTTGTGCAGCAAGTTCTTCAACTTTATTTGCGTCAATATTTTCTTTTAAATGTATGATCATAATTCTCCTTTGATTAGGTTGAGGAAACTAACTATCCCTACCGTTTTATTATCGTTATTGACTACCGGTAAATAGATTACGGGCTTAGTTTGTTTTTTAATAAATTGAAGCATTTCATGCACATTAATATTCTCATTAATCACTAGTGGGTTAGGATTTATGAGCTCTTGCATGTTCAAGCTATTCAAATCATTTACATGTTTTAATAAGCCGTTTCGCAAATCTGCGTTTCCGATTATTCCTGCAAATTTGTCATTTTCATCATTAATTATTGCAAAACCTAAAGCTCCTTTTTTTAAGGTAAGTAATAATCTTTCTAAGGTCAAATCCTTGCTGTTTATTATAGGAGAAGAATCCGTTTTTTGCATGAAATCTTTCACTAAAAAATGTGATTCAACTTCATTTAGTTTTAAGTTCAACAATGCAGATCCAATAGAAACAGAGTTGAATAAATAAGATCCAGAAACAGAAAGGTAAACTCCCATATTTCTAAGAATAAATGAAACTTCTGCGTTTACGCCTCCATCAACATGAATTTTTTTCTCAGGGTAAAGCTGACTGAATTCTCTAATTTTAGTAAAGTTTGACTTGTCAAATTTCCCGCCACTTTCGCCAGGAATTGTAGCCATCATTAAAATAAAATCAAATGAATCTTTATAGTTTTCAAAAATAGAAATGTCTGTAAAAGTTGTTATTCCAATTCCTAACTTACCTTTGTATTCCGATGGTATAGAAAGTATTTTCTCTTTTAATTCTTCGTATTGAAATGTGACATATTCAATATTATATTCAATAATTCCAGCATAATAAGCTTTCGGATTATCGGTGATAATGTGCAAGTCAATTGGTAAATTAGAATTCTCACGAATAACTTTAATATCATCAAAAATGGATAGCCTGTTTTTACAGTCTACATGGATTACATCCACATGATAGCTATTTAAGTTATCAATGGTAGTAAGAATGTTTTTCTCACTATCAGAAAAAATGGATGCTGAAATTTTCATGTTGCAAAGTAAGTTAGAAAAGAGGATTTTGCCAATGAAACACAAGTTTATTATCCTGATTTTCTATCTTCACAGAAAAATACAGAATGATAAAAGTTGGAGTTATAGGATCAGGATCGATGGGAAGTGGGATTGCGCAAGTTGCTGCTGCTGCCGGACATGAAGTTGTGCTATTCGATACCAATCAAGATGCGTTGGAGAAAGCAATGAAAAAATTGCAAAAGATTTTAGCTCGTTTGGTTGAAAAAGGAAGAATAGATGCGGCTACTTCTATTGAAATATTTGATAGAATTACTCCTGCATCCAGCTTAAACCAAATGCAAGGGTCTAGGATTGTTATTGAAGCAATTGTCGAGAACTTAGAGATAAAGAAATCAGTGTTTAGTCAGTTGGAAGAGATTTGTGGAGATGATTGTATTCTATCCACTAATACTTCATCACTATCTGTTGCTGCAATTGCAGCAGCTTGTAAAAATCCAAATAGAGTAATAGGTCTTCACTTTTTTAATCCTGCTCCTTTGATGCCATTGGTAGAAATTATTCCTGCAATTCAAACTTCAGATGCAATAACCAAAGAAACTAGAGGTTTGGTAGACAGTTGGAATAAAATAACTGTTTTAGCAAAAGACACTCCAGGATTTATTGTGAATAGAGTAGCACGTCCATTTTACGGTGAGGCATTGCGAATTTATGAGGAAGGAATTGCAGATTTTGCTACTATTGATTGGGCAATGAAAGAAATTGCTGGTTTTAGAATGGGCCCATTTACGCTAATGGATTTTATAGGGAATGATATAAACTATACGGTTACTGAGACTGTATTTGCGGCGTTTTATTATGATCAACGATACAGACCTTCATTTACGCAAAAAAGACATTCAGAGGCTGGATGGTACGGTCGTAAATCGGGTAGGGGATACTATGATTATGCAGAAGGAGGAGAAATGCCTATCGCAAATGAAAATAAAGATTTAGGAGATCAAATTGTATGGAGAGTACTAGTGATGTTGATTAACGAGGCAGCTGATGCTTTGTTCCTGAATGTAGCTTCCAAAGAAGATATAGATTTAGCAATGACAAAAGGAGTGAATTATCCTAAAGGGTTATTAGCTTGGGCAGATGAAATAGGAATTCAGGAATGTGTAGATGGCTTGGATGATTTGTATAATGAATATTTAGAAGATCGTTATAGGTGTAGTCCAATGCTTCGAAGAATGGCAAAATCTGGCAACACATTTTATTGATAGATAAGAATTATTGGACACAAAAAAAGCTCGGTATTTACCGAGCTTTTTTATAATAAATCTAAAGTAGTTTATTCAACTTCTTCGGTTCCTTCTTCTTCTGTTTCACCTTCTTCACTCCCGTGCCCACATTTTCCTTCTTCACATTTCATGTCCGAACATTTATGTTCCGCTTCCTGATTACAAGCTTTACCTTCAGCTTTACAAGCAGCTTTGCATTCGTCAGAACATTCTTCTTCAGTGCAATCAGCTGTACAGTTTTTTTTACATGTTTCTTTACATTCTTTAGAACATTCTTTGTCTTTAGAACAGCACTTTTCTCCGTCTTCACCTTCTTTCATTTCTGTTTTTTCATCGTTAGATTCAGCATCTCCACAAGAAGAAATTGTTGCAGTGGCAAACAGCATTACTAGTATTCCGAATCCGAATAATAATTTTTTCATTTTTGTTTAGTCTAATAGTTGTTTTTATAATTAAAAAAAGCCAAGTTTTAGCTTGGCTTTTGATATTGGTTGTCTTATTTAGAGCTAGTTTCAGTCT
Organism: uncultured Flavobacteriales bacterium; assembly: GCA_943788755.1. Classification (GTDB taxonomy): domain Bacteria; phylum Bacteroidota; class Bacteroidia; order Flavobacteriales_D; family Parvicellaceae; genus CALSMU01. The sequence goes on along the minus strand of CALSRM010000004.1, from coordinate 149,587 downwards.
TTTTGGCGCAAGCCTTTACACCTTTCTTCTTGCAACATTTTGTTGTAGTAGTAGCGGCAGTTCCATTAGTAGCTGCCTTCTTTTTGCAACAAGCTTTTTTAGCACAAGCTTTTTTCGTTTCTTTCTTTGCAACTTCAGTAGTAGCAATAGTTTGAGCAGTAGTTCCAATCGCCATAAATGCAACAAGACCGAATGATAAAATTACTTTTTTCATGTATAATATATTATGTTTTATTTAAATAATTCTCCCAAATATACATTAAATTAATCAAAATTTGCCAACACAGTTTGACTACCAACGACATTTTCACCTATTTTAACATTTATTGTACTTTTTAAAGGGATGAAAACGTCTATTCTAGAACCAAACTTTATAAATCCTGCTTCTTTGTCTTGACGCGCTTCTTCCCCTTCTTTTCCAAAATAAACAATCCTTCTAGCTACTGCTCCTGCAATCTGCCTGAATAAAATTTTTCTGCCTTCGGTGTCTTCAACAACTATAGTGGTTCTTTCATTTTCTGTAGATGATTTTGGGTGCCACGCGACTAAATATTTTCCGGGGTGATATTTGAAATATTTTACAATTCCATTTATTGGGTACCACTGACAGTGAACATTTAAAGGGGACATAAATATGCTGATCTGTGTATATTTGTCATTTAAATATTCAGTTTCCATTACCTCTTCTATAACAACTACTTTTCCATCTGAGGGGGCAAGTATTTTATTGCCATCAATTGTTACACCTCTTTTTGGGACTCGAAAAAAGGATACTATAAGAAAAAAGAAAATAATAGAGGCGCCTAACAATATTGACCATATCCAGGCAATAGGAATGAAATAGATAAGTACACAATCTACTCCTACCAGAAGCAAGAAAAATAGTGTGATAATTTTAAAACCTTCGTTATGTATTTTCATGATTTAGTTAATAGCTTAATATTTAACTTATATCAAATCTACAAAATGTAAATATGCTAATACGAATGGTGCGGAAAATAATACTCCGTCAAATCGATCTAGTATCCCTCCGTGTCCTGGAAGAATATTACCTGAGTCTTTTACACCAGTACTTCTTTTTATCTGGGATTCGGTTAAGTCTCCCAATGTTCCAAACACTACAATTAAAAATGAGCAAGTCATCCAATGCAAAATAGAACTCTCTGTAAAGAAGGCAAATAAATAACCTGTGGCTAATGCAATAACAGCTCCCCCAATAGCTCCTTCCCATGTTTTGTTGGGTGAAATACGTTCGAATAATTTTGTTTTTCCAATCGCAGAACCAGCTAAATAAGCCCCGGTATCACTCGCCCATTGTATTACAAAAAAGCCCAATAGAAAAACGTAATCATATCTGTCATCGATCTCCAAAACACCATCGTATGGAGAGCTATAAGCGAAAAAATTTAGAATAGAAAATGGGATAACCACGTACATTACCCCCATAACAGAAAAGGCAAAGTTCGATACCGGTGTTTTACTTTTTCGAAATAGTTCAATGACTACCAGTAAGACCAATAAAGGAAAGATAAAGAGCAAGTAAGAGAAGTTGCCATATCCAAAACTAAAATATACTATGATTCCATAAATTAGGCCCCCAACGATACATGAGATACTCTTTTTTGGCTTAAATCCACCTTTTTCCATCAGCTTGAAAAACTCAAGCAAGCCAAGTATAGAGATAACGAAAAAGAGCCATGCCACGGAATATTTATTCCAGACAATGGCTCCAATTAATACCGCAACAAATACCGCTCCGGTGGTTGCTCTTGTGAGTAATTCTTTCAAACTTGATTAATTCGTTTCTTCTTCTGTTTTCAATTCACTTTTATTATCAGAATCATTTCCCTTAGGTTTTATTTCCTCAGCAAAATCAGCTACAGAAGCAGGTTTTTTCTTTTCAATGTTTGCACTTTTTTCTTCTAGGTTTTCTTCGGTTATTTTCGATGATTTAACTTCAGTTTCTACCTGTACCTCTTCAGTTATTTCTTTTTCTTTCCAGGCTCTTTTTCCAAAAACAGCTTCTAAATCGTCTTTAAAGATAACTTCTTTTTCTAATAGCTTCTCTGCAAGTAAATTCAGTTTATCCTTATTTTTTTCTAAGAGTTTTATTGCTCTTTGATATTGCTCTTCGATTAAGTTCTTGACTTCATCATCAATGATCTTTGCAGTATCATCGCTATAAGGCTTAGAAAATCCATAACCATCACCTTGTGAGTTGTAATAGGATACGTTTCCAACTTTTTCATTTAAGCCATAAATGGAAACCATAGCTGTAGCTGTTTTGGTTACTTTTTCTAAATCGCTTAATGCTCCTGTAGAAATTTTTCCAAAAGTTACTAATTCCGCTGCTCTACCTCCTAAAGCAGCACACATTTCATCCAGTAGCTGCTCAGTAGTGGTAATTTGTCTCTCTTCTGGTAAATACCAGGCAGCACCTAAACTTTTCCCTCTTGGAACTATAGTTACCTTCACAAGTGGATTAGCATGTTCAACCATCCAGCTAACAGTAGCATGTCCAGCTTCGTGTATTGCAATTGCTTTCTTTTCTTCTTTGGAAATAATTTTATTTTTCTTTTCTAATCCACCAATAATCCGATCAACTGCATCTAAAAAGTCCTGTTTTTCAACTTGTTTTTTATCAAATCTAGCAGCAATTAGTGCTGCTTCGTTACAAATGTTTGCAATGTCTGCTCCACTAAAACCTGGTGTTTGTTTCGCCAAAAAGTCAATGTCAAGATCTGTCACTTTTTTCAGTGGCTCCAAGTGAACATCGAAGATTGCTCTTCGCTCATTTAAATCCGGCATGTCAACATAAATTTGTCTGTCAAAACGTCCAGCTCTCAATAGTGCTTTATCCAAAACATCAGCTCTGTTGGTAGCAGCAAGAATAATTACACCATTGTTCGTTCCAAAACCATCCATTTCAGTTAAAAGCTGATTTAATGTATTTTCTCTCTCATCGTTCGACCCCATGTTAGGGTTCTTACCTCTGGCCCTTCCAATTGCATCAATTTCATCAATAAAGATTATACTTGGCGCTTTCTCCTTTGCTTGTTTGAATAAATCTCTAACTCTAGAGGCTCCAACTCCAACAAACATTTCAACGAAATCGGATCCAGATAGAGAAAAGAATGGAACTTCAGCTTCCCCAGCTACAGCTTTAGCTAATAATGTTTTACCTGTTCCAGGAGGGCCTACTAGTAGCGCTCCTTTTGGAATTTTTGCTCCTAAATCAGTATATTTTTTTGGTTTTTTAAGAAACTCAACAATTTCTTGTATTTCTTCCTTAGCTTCTAATAAGCCTGCTACATCCTTAAAACTAACATTGGTGCTTTTTCCTTTTCCAAATACCTGAGCTTTTGATTTTCCAATGTTAAATATTTGACTTCCGCCACCTCCAGCACCACCACCAACGCGTTTCATGATGAACACCCAAACGGCAATCATGATTGCAATAAAGATCAGCCAACTAAAGAGTTCTCTTCCATAGTTTTCTTCTTTAGTCCCTTTGACCTCTATACCGTATTGGTCTTCCCAAACGGTAATATCATCCTTTAGTTTTTCATCATTCAAGATAGTAAAGAAGTAATGTGGCCCTCTATTACTACCTCCAAACAAGCTTTTTTCATCAAGCTTTTTATGCGTATCATTACTTAATGATTCTTGCTTAATGTAAATCCGAACAATCTCCTTGTTGACAATCTCAAGTTTTGCAACTTGATCTTTTTCCAACATTTCAGTTTTAAATTTTTGAGGAGTTATTTCTCTTACTCCTCCGTCCCAATTGAATAGATTGATTGAAATAAGAATGACGGCTATAATAGCATATATCCAGTAAAAGTTAAAAGCTGGTTTTTTCCCTCTGCTATCTGTAGGTTTTTTTGGTTGCTTATTCGCCATTTTAATGTTTTTTCAATGATATTGTTTCGTCTGATTATTTATGACGAATCAAACCAAATTATATTGTAATGTCTTCAATCTTTTCTATTTGAGCATCTCCCCAAAGACCTTCAATATTGTAAAACTCTCTAGCATCGCTGTAAAAGACATGTGCAACTACATCCACATAGTCCAATAATATCCACTCCGCATTTGTTTTACCTTCTTGACGCCAGGGCTTTTGATTAATGTCTTTTAGAGTGGTTTCAGCTATTGATCTTGATATTGCTTCAACTTGTGTAGAAGAATTACCATGACAAATAACAAAAAAATCGGTTACTGCACTCGGTATTTTACGTAAGTCTACACATACAATGTCATGTGCATTTAGCTCTTGCATTCCTTTGACAATAGCTTCTTTTAAAGCTTTAGAACTTATACTTTTAGTTACTTTCATTAAATGAAATAAATTTTTGTGCGGCAAAAGTAAATAATTCTTAATTAGAATCCCTTATTTTAGGGAATTATCAGCGCTATAGAGAATTGCTAGAAACATTGTACATAGGGAAAAGTATTATTGAATTGGACGTAGTTGATTCAACAAATAATTATGCTTCTAAATTAGTTGCAGAAATGGAGGTGCTGGAAGGCACAGTTTTAATTGCTCATTTTCAAGGTGAAGGAAAGGGCCAAAGAGGTAATGTGTGGACATCGGAACCTGGTAAAAACCTTACTTTTTCATTAGTGCTTAAACCTAAAAAAGTCTCTCCAAGCGAAGCATTTGTAATTAGTAAAATAGTTTCACTAGCAATATGTAAATATTTAGAAACGGTGGTAGAGGAGGATGTTTTTATAAAATGGCCCAATGACATTTATGTTGGGGAAAAGAAAATTTGCGGAATTCTAATTGAAAACCAATTTAAAGGTAAAAATTTCGAAAATGCAATAATTGGCATTGGATTAAATGTGAATCAAACCAATTTTCAAAATTTGCCACGAGTTACAAGCTTGATACTTGAATTAAAAAAAGAATTAGAGTTAAGGTCAGTACTAGAAGTCCTTCTAAAAAGTATCGAAATCTTTTATTTACGGTTTCAAAGAGAAGGTATTTCTGAAATACATGAAGAGTATCTTACCAATTTATTGTTTATCGATGAAATGCGCAGGTATAAAACGTCGCAAGGAAAAATTATAGGGAAAATTGTAAACGTACTTTCAAATGGAAAGGTAGAAATTGAAACAAAAGAGGGGCAGTTGTTTAATTTCGATATTAAGGAATTAGCGTTTGAGTTTTAGGTAAGCTTCTTTCAGTCAAAAGAGTCTTGAGATTTTATTATTTACGTCATTGCGAAAAATTTCAGTAAGAAAGTTTTTGACAATCTCACCATACATAGTGCTACTGCCACAAAAGCTACATTGTATTTTGCTTTCTGGCAGTAGCCGTACCCAAATACGTAATTACTTTAAAGCTAAACCTCTTCTTTTACTTTAACTAATCTGTCAGCCATATAGTCAAAAAGGTTATTTAATGGTTTTTCAACCATCATTTTCAAGAATGGGTTGATATCCGCTTCACATACTAGTTGTGCGTCACAAGTGCCATCAGATTCTGATAGAATAATATTTAGAGAAAACGAAAATGGAGAATTTTCACCACTTACCAAATGGATTTCATTATGCGGTAATCCATTTTTGTATACAAGAGTTAGTTTATACGTCTTTTGTATCTTGAATGAACATTTTTTCTCATCAGATTCCCAGCTAGAAATTTTATCTTTTGGTAAAAGTAATTCGTAGTTATTTAAATCAGTTAGAAACGTATAGCAATCTTCTGCACTGCAAGCTACATTTACTTTTTTACTTTCTATTTTGGTCATACTGTAAAGTTCTACATTTAATTCTGTTTCCAAGAAGATGGACTTGTTCTCCATTCTTTAAGAGATGAAATGTCTTTTTCATTGATGTAATTGGAAGCTGTAGCTTGTTTTAATAAGCAAGTGTAGTCACTTAGTGCAGCTAATTTGCAATTAGCCCCTTTAAAATTGTCTTGAGCAATGCCAAATCCATAAGTAAAGATAGCAGCCATTCCTTTTACACTACATCCAATTTCCCTAATAGCTTCTAAAGCATCAAGGCTGCTCTTGCCCGAAGAAACTAAATCTTCAACTATTACAACATTTTGACTAGAATCTAAAACCCCTTCAACTTTGTTTTGAAGACCATGGCCTTTGGTAGAAGATCGAACATATACAAAAGGAACACCCATTTCTTCAGCTACCAATGCACCAATTGCAATGCCTCCGGTAGCAACACCAGCTATTACATCCGGCTTACCGTAAGTATCTACAATCATTTCAACAAATTGCTGCCTTATATAGGTTCTTATTTTGGGATAAGACAATATTTTTCTATTGTCACAATATATTGGTGAGTTCCATCCAGATGCCCACGTAAAAGGTTTGTTAGGCTGTAATTTAATCGCCTTGATTTGTAACAAAAATTCTGCTACTTTTAACCCGCATTCTTTATTATTAAACATGACTGCAAATGTATAAAGTTTTTATCAAGAATAAGCCACTATTCTTCATTGAAAATGATGAAGACATTTCAACATTAGATTCTCAATTTGTGTATTCGTGTGATAGTGTGACTCAGAAAAAAAAAATTTTAGACCTTCACTCCTCTTCAGGGAGCAATATTTATGTGAAAGGAGCCAGTTTTGATGCAATATGGGAATTATTTTTTGGCACATTTAAAACAGTTCAGGCTGCCGGCGGTGTGGTCATTAATAATAAAGATCAAGTTCTTTTTATTTTTAGAAATGGTTTTTGGGATTTACCAAAAGGAAAAGTGGAGGATGCAGAAGTAATTGAAATTGCTGCTGTCCGAGAAGTAGAAGAGGAATGTGGGATTAGAAAACCAACATTAATAAGTAATCTATTAGTAACATATCACACTTATGATACGTACGGAGAAAATTGTATAAAACCGACTCATTGGTATTTAATGCAATATAATGGAGCTGAAGAATTGTTGCCTCAAGAAGAAGAAGGTATAACAAATGTACAGTGGGTAAATCAAGAAGATATAGCGTCTAAGATGTTAAATACTTATGGCTCTATTATAGACGTGATTGGAGCTTTTAAGAATAATAAAGAGTAATTTTATAGGCTAATTAGTAAGCATGTACATTAAAGTAATCAGTTGTCATAAAGCTCCAAGTGGAGGCGTTGTTGTAGAATTGCAAATAGATCAAGAAGGTTTAAAGGCAAATAGCGTTTTATCCTCTTCTAATTCAGGCAAAAGGTGGAAGGTAGAGAGCAGAGTGTTGTACAGTGCTTTTAGAGAAGTGCACAAAAGGTTCCCTTTTGAAAAAATACAAGTTATCCGGACCGAACTTTCAGACAAGAATAAAGAAAAATTGAAATTGGAAATGTGCGCAAAGGAGAATAAGAAAATATTTCAATATTACATTAAGGGTGTTGGGCATAAACAAGCTCCTGAAATTACAGAAACCTTGTTGTGCGCAGGCTATTAGGTTGAAAAAGGGCTGTTTCTTATACGGATTTTTAACTTCGGTTACTTTATGTAAATTCTGCTGTGGTTTTTGTTTAATTTATTTTTCTGTCTAATCGATTAGCAATCATTAAGTGACTGTAAATATTTAAAGTATCACCTTTGTAAATTATAGTTTTTATTATTTCATAATCACTCGGAAAGTTAATATTTACACTTGAGAAAGAATCTCTAATGTTCTTATCAATTTTAATCTTCGTTGGAAAAATTAATAGTAAACTTTCTGGGTTTATTCGTTCGGTATTGTTTAATATTTGTTTTAATGCGCTTAATGTTCTTTCTTCTAACCAATAAAATGGAAACGGAGGTTTATCAGTAATTAAACTAATACCAAGCTGGTCTGAAAATAGGAATAGCCTTTTACTAGGGTGTTTTTGTAAGAATGAAAGTTTCTGTGTAAATTCATGTAACGCTGAGTCAACTTTTATATTATTTAAAGCTGGAATATCGGTTATGGTATAGTTTTGTTCCAAAATAGAAGTGTTTAGTCTATATGGTTTATAGATGATGTTATGTGAAGTTTGAAATAGTACTGTTATTGAGAGTAGACAAATTACCCCCGTTTTGAACTCTTTAGGAAGTCTTTCAATTAATAAGTATATGCCTAAACCTAAAATATTTCCACCAAAAATAAAATGAACGAATAAAGAGTTATTCGATCCTAAGCTTATCAAGAATGGCAATGTGATAAAAAATAGAGCATAAATAATATCCCGCTTTTTAAATGGTTTTTTAAATAAAAAAAAGAGAAAACTAATAATCGCTAAAATTAAAAAGTAGGGAATAAAAAGTCCAATAGGTTCTGTAATGATTTTGATTCTGAATAAGATAAGAGCATATATAAAAAGAAGGGAATAGATAATAAGTAATGTTTTATATTTCCACTTGGTTCTATTCATCAATAGAATAATAAGAATTGACGCTAAAATGTAAATTTTACTGAAGGATAGTATGTGTATAAAGCCATAATAGATACTTGTGAAAGTCGAGCTTATATAATTTCCTTTTACAAGAAATAATCCTTTTGTGAAGTTTTCATAGGAATGATTAAAGTCTTTTAATGAATCAAACACAATGAAACAAGTTACGATAATACCAACTAAAAAAGACAACAAAGTTAAAACGCCTAATTTTACATTTTTCACCTTTTTTCGGTTATATACTATCCCATAATTCAAAAGAATAAAAAGAGAAATGGCAAATAGTGTTGGAAATTTGGTTAGAAGTAACAAGGTTGTTAATATGCCGATAAGAAAAGGTATAAGCAGTGTTTGTTTGCTCTTATAAATAAAAGTCAACCCAATTAGTAAATTCATAAAAACAATAGTCAAACTATTGTAAGAAATAGCATATGGATAAAACGAAAATCCCAGAAATGAAAATATTATTATAAATATTGTTCCTTCAATTTTATGTTTAAAGTTAAAAAACTTACAACTGGTATACCCTAAAAACCCGGAACTTGTTAACGTTAAAATAAGCCTAGTTAACCTTGCTAAAATTAAGTTTTCATTTCCAAAAAAAACATTATGTATTTTATGAAAAAAAGTAATTGGTAATACTGTTTCAATATTAAAATAGTATCCAATAAAATAAAAACTTTCATCTGTAATATCTAATCCTTTGTTACTAGCCCAAATCATTAGACCTATTAAAGTGATTAGTATTGCCCCAGTAACTAAAAATATTTTGCCTGCATAGATCTGCTTCAGGGAATTTATTACATGTTTTTTAATCATAAAAACGAGTCTAATTAATAGAAAACGATAAACTTTCAAATTTGAACCTAGCCAAGAGTTTATGTTTTGTTTTTATTCATTATTAAGAGCCAAATCAACATTGTGGCGGTGGTCCAAGAAATCACTAATCTTTCGTTGACTACTGAAAGCTATATATATTATGTAGCACTGTGGCAGTAGTGTATTAGCTACTGCACCCATAGGAAACAATAATTTGATCATTTCTTTCATATTTGTCAATTTTTCTCAATTATATTATTCGATACTGGTTTAGGGCTGTTAAAAAAATCTAGAATCCCCATATTTTTCTTTACAGAATTCTTTGTGATCAGCATCCAAGTGGTATTTGTTTTGACTAAGTTGAGGGAATGCCACATTAAAGATTAGGACTGCGAAAAGAAGATGGACTGTTTTTATTCTGTGATTCATTTAATTGTTGCTAGAAACTCGATATCAATTATGTGCGTTGTCTGCAATACGTCTTTAACGTAAATGTAATAAATCTATTGGACTCTGTAATGAATTACAATGATTCTTCTCTTGAACACAAATATTTACCGGTTAGTAAGTAAAATTCTGGGTAGGAGAAACATTTGTTTAATTACTGCACACTACTTTTACTAAAATTTTATCTTTGTTTAATATTATCGAAAAGAGTATGGGGTTTATAGAAGAAATGAAGTGGAGAGGCATGATTCACGACATGATGCCAGGAACTGACGAAGCGTTGAATAAAGAGATTACATCTGGTTATATTGGGTTTGATCCAACAGCAGATTCTTTACATATAGGTAGCTTGGTACAGATTATGACATTGGTACATTTTCAACGTGCTGGTCATAAGCCCTTTGCTTTGGTTGGTGGTGCAACCGGTATGGTTGGAGATCCTTCTGGTAAATCTCAAGAAAGAAATTTACTAGACAGCAGTACTTTAGATCATAACGTAGCTTGTGTTAAAAAGCAATTAGAGCAGTTTTTGGATTTTGATTCTGGTGATAATTCTGCCGAAATGGTGAATAATTATACTTGGTTTAAGGAGATGAACTTCTTAGATTTTATCCGTGATATTGGCAAGCACATTACTGTCAATTATATGATGGCAAAAGACGCTGTGAAGTCTCGATTAGAAACAGGTTTATCATTTACAGAGTTTTCATACCAATTAGTTCAAGGGTATGATTTTTATTGGTTGAATAAGAATAAAGGTTGTAAAGTCCAGCTAGGGGGTTCTGATCAATGGGGTAACATTGTAACGGGAACCGAACTAATTAGGAGAAAGGGAGGTGGAGAAGCCTATGCGGTTACTACACCTTTAATTAAAAAAGCAGATGGAACTAAATTTGGGAAGTCCGAAGGTGGTAACGTTTGGTTGGATAAAAATAGGACCTCGCCTTATAAGTTTTACCAATATTGGATTAATTCGAGTGATGAAGATTCGGCTAAGTATATTCGAATATTCACTTTGAAAACCAAAGAAGAAATTGAAGAAATTGAGACGAAACATAACTTAGAGCCACATTTGCGCTTACTTCAAAAAGAGCTGGCAAAAGATATTACAACTCGAGTTCATTCTGAAGAAGATTATAAAAGTGCAATTGATGCTTCTGAAATTTTATTCAAAAAAGGAGATGAAGCCGTTGAAGCTTTAAAAGGAATGAACGAAGCCATTTTTATGGACGTTTTTGAGGGAGTTCCGCAAGCAGAAGTTTCAAAATCTGAATTAGAAACAGGAATTAATATAATAGATATTCTTTGTGATAAAACAGGTTTTTTAAACTCAAAAGGAGAAGCGCGGAGGGCGTTAAATGAAAATTCCATTTCTATAAATAAAGAAAAAGTAGCTGAGACAAAAGATATTTGTTCTTCAGACTTAATTGATGGATGTTATATTCTTTTGCAAAGAGGTAAGAAAAATTATTTCATAATAAAAGCCGTGTAGTTTGAATGTCATTTCGAGCGAAGTCGAGAAATCTTTAAACTTACATTCTCAATTATACTAAGATTTCTCCAAGCTGGTCGAAATGACCATATTTAACATTGTACTATTGAATTTAATGGGCAGTTAACAGAGAGCGAGAAATGAGGAATTGTTTTGGCTCACATTCATTTTTATGGGGAGCGAAAAATTCAAGCAAAAAGATTTTGTAATCTAAACAGGAAGAATGAAGTATCTATAACACTAATTTAGGTGTCGCCGTTTATGGAATATTGACGTTTTCGGCCCCACTGAGTTCACCGAAGCGCTCAAGCCGCTGGGCTCTTCTTTTCCATTGCCGAAAAGAAGCAAAAGTCTAGGCTACGCAAATAACCTTGTAATTTCTATTCCTCTTCGCTAAATGACAAGAACTCGTTCGTTCCTCTCTCAAATAGCTTGTCATTTTTAACGCTCATTGCGGATGAAATTATCAAGAACATTTCCTAATGCCGGGAACCCGAAAACAGTAACCAGTTTTCAGTTTTAAATCAAGGGATAACAGGAAGGAAGTTAAAGTAACTCTCAAAAGGAAAATAGTAGCACAAATCAAACTAGGCCTTCAGCGAAAGCTATTGAAGTCAAAATGATGAGCCCGTCTGGCTGGAGGACATTTACTGATTTACTCCCCATAGTTTTTAACATGATCCATTGTTTTTAGTCTTTACCCTTTTTTCAATTTCTTTCCTTTTACAACTCTTTGGCTGTTGCTCTTATCACTGTTACGTCTAAGTTTAATTTGGATATAAGCATTTTTACAGTATTTAGATGTAACGTATTTTTCTCCGCCATAAGTTATTTGTCCTTGTCCATTTGGGTTCCATTTTTCAGCTTGAAGCGAATACCTGCCTTTCATAGATGAGGACCCAAAAATCAACGTTTTGCCTTCTCCATTTTCGAATCGAATTGCAATTTTATTTTCGGAAATAGATTTTTCAAGAATTCCTTTTGTACCAGACCTAAAGATGATTTTATCTGTACTTTGCTCTTCGTTAACCACAATTTCGCCATCCACTAGAGAGGTGCTACTGCCATCTTTAGATGCATTAAAGATAATCACATCATTCATTAAATAATACTGTAGCTTATCAATTTCACTTTCCGTCAAATGATACCTTTTAAGTACATCTCTGGTATAAGATATTTTTTGCTTACAAGCTCCAAGACTCAGGGCAACTGTGAATAAAATGAGAAGTGATTTTATGTTTTTCATGCGTATTTTTTTTATAGGATTATCAAATTTTGTTCCGCTTTTCAGTATTAGAAAGTTGCTGATAATTTAAGTGCGTAAATGTAAGTAATTATTTTGGATAGTTTACCGATTCAAACCTTCTAGAGGTTTTATATTGAGAGAATTCAAGAGGTTATTAACCAATCATCAGATTGCAACCCCTTGTGTCTGAATTGTCGAACCGACCAATAATTTCGAATTGATCGTTGCCTATTACCCTTCCCAGGTCTTGAGTGCTAATAAAACAGCAACTATTTATATTGGCTAAATCAATAACATTAACCCCTCCGGTTTTATTTTCCTTGCAAAGTGATAAAGGGTCATTTATTTCACGGATTAAAATTTTCATCCAGGCTGGGGTATTAAAAACCCCGTTTCCACAAGAATATGCTTGAGAGAGAAGTTCAGTCATTCCATATTCACTGTGAATTTTAGATACCCCAAAGCCTGCACATAGTATTTCGTGTAGTTCTTCTCTAACTATTTCTTTTCTCCTACCTTTCATTCCTCCTGTTTCCATAACGATGAGGTTACTGAAATCTATTTTTTGTTTTTCTATGAAGTCTAAAAGGGCGTAGGTCACTCCAATTAGTAAAGTTTTTGATTTTCTTAATTCTAACAATGTGTCCAAAAGTGCGTTATTTTCATTTAAATAGAATCCACTTTTTGAATGACCTGATTGCTCAATTAGAGAGTCTATCATATAAATTAGTGATGAGTCACCTTGCTCTTGGTAATTTGGTAATAAGGCAATTATGCAAGTATTATAAATGTCACCATATGCTGCTTCGAACCCTTTTGTAAATGATTGCTGATAAAGATTTAAATCTGACACAAAGTGTTGACTTCTCCCCGTTTCGGTTGTGCCGCTACTTTTAAAGATTATCTCGGGAGCATTGGCTTTTTCAATTACTTCTCGCGATTTAAAAAATTGAATGGGAAGGAAAGGGATTTCTTCAATTTTATTAATGTTTCCCGACTTTAGCTCTAATGATGAAATATATTCTTTATAAACAGGAATGTTTTTGGCTTGCCAATGAAATATTTTTAAAGCTTTTTCGTTAAACTCAAGGTCTGAGTTGATATCGAAAATAGTCTTTATATCAAAGGAAAGGTTAGACATGTTTGTAAATAAAATTGTACTTTTATAGTTCGGTATGAAGTTCATCACAAAAATAACAGTTGTATTTGTAATACTCGGTACTTTCTTGATTTCATCTTGTTTAAAGCCAGAAGAATTTGCTGATGAACCAAAAATTGAGTTCGTTAGTTTCGAAGCTCAAGAGAATTCTTCTGGAATATTTGTTATAAGTTTTACCGATGGAGATGGAGATATTGGTTTAGATATAGAAGATACGTTAACTCCTTTTGAACCAAACTCCTACTACTATTATAATGTGTATTTTGACTATTACGAAATCGTTGATGGGGATACGGTAAGAGGAACTTCTGATCCCAATGGAAATAATTTTCCTACAGCTGATCCAATTACGTTGGCATTTAGAATTGAAAATATAACACCAATAGGACAGAACAAAGCTTTAAAAGGGGAGATTAAAACAACCTTAGAGCCTAGATATTACAATTTTGGGGCGACAAGTAATGATTCCATCTTATACAAGATAGTATTAATTGATAGAGCTTTAAACATAAGTAACGAATTGATTACTCCTATTATCACAAGGTGATAATTAAATCAATAACTTTGACGACTAAAATAAGTAGAAATTGATTTTAAATAAGTGGTCATACAGTTGGTTTTTCCCATTGGTTTTTTCCATTTCTTTTTTTAGTAGATGTAATACAAGCCCATATAATGTAAACTATGCTCACCTCTATTCTGGAACCACAAGTATATTGCAGCCGAATTATATAGTCTATCACGATCAGAATGATTCAAGCCAAGTGTATTTTAACATTAATTCTTCAGAGTTACTTTATGTAAGAAAAGATAAGTCTGAGCCTTATCATGCTTCTGTTCTTGTTCATTATAGATTATACAGTGGAATTGATTCAAAAATTATTTTGGATAGTGCTTCTCGTATGATAGAAGACATAACCGTTGAAAGGTCTAGCAAATCGATTTTGGGAAACTTTTCGATTTCTGTTCCGATGGGAGGTAAATATTTTCTTAAGCTACTGACAACGGACTTAAATAGGGGTAGTGTTGATGAAGCCCATTTGCTTTTAGATAAAACAAAAACCTCTGGAAGTCAATTCTTTTTATTAAAAAAGCTGCCAGAAGAAGTTCCCTTATTTACTAACTACATTGTAAATGACAATGAATTTGTTGTGGAGTCAAAAATGAACAAGAATTCTGAATTTCAAGGAAGGTTTTATAATCGGAAATTCCCATTAGCTGCACCTCCTTTTAGTGTTGCTATTTCAAAGCCTTTTACATATTACCCAGACAGCATAGCTGTCTATTCTTTGAATGCTGAAGGGAGAATGAACTTTACTGTTCAGGATTCTGGGTTCGTTCAGTTTCAAACGGACACTTCGTCTAGAAATGGGTTTACATTGTTTAGACAGCAAGTAGGCTTTCCGTTAATCAAAACAACTAAGGATATGTTTTATCCATTGCGTTATATCTGCACCAAGAATGAGTATAATAGTTTTTTGTTGAGTAGTGATTTAAAAAAGAGTGTGGATAAATTTTGGATTAATAAGACTGGAAGTAAAGAGAGAGGCAGAGAGTTAATTAAAAAGTATTACAATAGAGTACAAACCGCAAATCAATATTTTACAAGCTACATAGAAGGTTGGAAAACAGATAGAGGGATGATTAGTTTGATTTTTGGACCTCCAAAAGTTGTCAATAAATCAAATGATTCTGAAACATGGATTTATGGTGAAGAAACGAATACACTCTCATTAAGGTTTACTTTTAATAAAGTAAATAATCCATTTACAAATAACGATTATAAGTTAAACAGAGGTCTTGGTTATCGATCAGACTGGTATCGTGCAGTAGATGCATGGAGGAGTGGACGTGTATATTGGATTAATTAAAGTTGTATTTAATGGAGTATATTAAGAAAGATGAGTATTTTATTTTTGGCATTCGTGCTATTATCGAAGCTATTGAAGCCGGCAAAACAATTAATAAACTTATGATGCAGTCGGGAGTACAAGGAGATTTGCACAACGAATTGAAAGACGCAATTAGAGGACGTGATATTCTGGTGCAAAGAGTTCCAATTCAGAAATTAAACAGTTTAACGCGAAAGAACCATCAAGGGGCAATTGCTTTTACCTCTCCAATAGAATATTATTCGGTGGAAAATGTGTTACCGCAAATTTACGATAAGGGAGAAGATCCATTTATTTTGATTCTTGATCGAGTAACAGATGTTAGAAATCTAGGAGCGATTGCAAGATCCGCAGAGTGCAATGGTGTTCATGCAATTGTACTCCCTGCCAAAGGATCAGCTTTGGTAAGTGCAGATGCGGTTAAAACATCAGCAGGTGCATTAAATAAAATTCCAGTTTGTAAAGAACATAACTTAAAGGATGTCATTCAATACTTGAAAGATTATGGCGTAAAGGTTTTTGGGTGTACAGAGAAAACCGAAGATTTGCTTCCTAACACAAGTCTTACTGGTCCAGTTGCTGTTATAATGGGAAGTGAAGAAAATGGAGTATCTTCTGAGTATTTAAAAATGTGCGATGGAAAAGTTAAAATTCCTATGTTTGGAACAATTGAGTCTTTAAATGTAGCAGTTTCAGCTTCAGTGGTAATGTATGAAGTCAATAGGCAAAGAGCGAATGATGAATAATCTTTTTTATGTTCTTCTGGTGTTTTTTATGGTTAGCTGTTCGGATAACGGCGAAGCTAAAAATGAATCTACTGCAGGAAATCAAGAATCTGATGAAACATACTCCATCGAAAATCTAAAATGGATTGAAGGGATTTGGTTGGATTCAACTACGTTTTCATTCAGAACACCAAAAGTTAGTTTTATGGAGAAATGGAAATGTTATCCAGACTCCATTAGTGGGAAAGGGATTTCTATTAAGGAAAATGATACAACCATTACATCTGCGCTTTGTATTAGAGAAGTGAATGGGAAAATAAAATATATTGCTCGTCCCGCAGGCGAAGCGATGATTCCTTTTTCGTTAATATTTATGAATGATAACGAAGCGATTTTTGAAAATCCGGTAAATGATTTCCCTCAAAAAATCCGGTATCTTAAAACTTCAAAAGACTCTTTGCAAGTTATAATTAGCGGATTAAGACCAGAAGGAGAAAGAGCTGTAACTTTTAAGATGAAATCAGTTTCTTTTTAATCGCTTCTGGGAAAGAAGTATTGTCAATCTTACTGTTGTACCAAGCTAAAAAATCAAAGTATTCTTGAACAATTCTTTCATTAGGATCTTTGAATAGGTTTTCTAGTTCTTTTTTCCCATTGATAAAGTGCTGCAATTTATCTTCTTTTTTATCTAGCTTAATTAATTTTTTAATAAACGTGATGATCGAGTCTTGCGCTAAATAGTCCTTGTTTGTTTTTTTTAGATGCCTTGAAGTAGATTTAATCGTGTATTCAAGTAAGTCGATATTACCTAATTCAAAATGAATGATAAGGTTGAATATTTTAGAAAATGTATAAACATCTTGCCTCAGAGTTTGTTCATTGTCATTCAAAATCTTGTTTATCCATCGTAAAGCTTCTTTGAAATTCCCAACTCCAAAATGGATGTAGGCAATGTTATAATAAAACAGAATTGCCTGTTCTTTGCTTAGTTTGTTCTCATATTTTTTTAAACCTTCAATCATTGAGTCAACAGTTATGATAGCTTCGGCAAACTCTCCTCTTCTGTCATGGACCATTACCTGCGTGTTATGACTAAAGGTGAAAATTTTAAGCTCTACATCAACCGTGTTAAACCCTTTTTGCGATGGTAATTTTTTCATCTCGTTGATGAGTTCCTGAGCTTTTTCGAGGTTTTTCGTAGAGATGTTCATGAAAATTAAGTTTTTCATGGTACGGACATATCTAGTAGCTAAGTCTTGTTTTATTTTGGAGTTATTATCTAAAATAGTTTTTGTACGGTTTAACTTTTCTAAAGCAGCGTGAAAATCTCTTATTGTGATATTACATAACCCTTGAATGTAATAGCAAATTGAAGTTGCCCTTTCTGAAATGGCGGTGTTTTTTCCTTTAATTAAGTGATGGTTGGAGATGATTTGAACTTCTTTTTTCTCTTCCTCGTTGTTGGTGAAACTTCCACCTCTGAAAATGTAATTGATACGAGAATAGATCATTTGGTATTCTGCAAGGTTTCTCAGTTTTTCAATTACTAATAATTCTTCAGTAATTAACTTGTTAAGGTCGTACGTGAAAATTCCTCTTTCATACTCTTCTTCGATCAATTGTTTTTCCCAATTTATAAGTTCAAACCAATAATAGAATTTTTCATAATCTTTGGCTACTTTTTTAGCCCTTGTTAAGAATTTCTTACATTCTTTATAAAGTGCTTTGTGGTAAAGTATTTCAACGTTTTTAATTTCTTGCTTTAAGACAGAGTTTATAGAATTGTCCGCATGAAATCCTCGTAAACTTTTAAGAATTGTCTTGTAAAGGTGGTTTTTTTCAGAAGGGAAATGTTTAACAAAAGTCTCTTTGGCAAATTGCTTTTTCAGTGCTGCTTCATCATAGCTAGATTGCTTTTCGATGGCATCAAAAATTTGCAGATAGTTTTTTTCACCTGTTTGTAAAGAAGAAGATAATTTAAAAAATCTCTTTTCCGATTTACTTAATGATTTAACAAGGTCAAATAACTCTGCTGATGGTTTCATTGCAATTGTTTTGTAAGGTGCAAACTCTAAAAATACAAAAAGAATTGAACTGAATCTATTTTCAGCAGTAAAGTAAGTTGAAGTTTTTTTCAAAACAGCGTTTTCTGAATTTTAATACCTTTGTTGTAATTATAACCTTAGTAATTATGAGTAGAATTTTATTGAGCATTGTTTTTGTCGGGATTTTATTTTCTGTGAAATCTCAATATAAATGCAATCACAAACATCATAGAACTCAATTAAACCAAAAAGCGTCTAATACTCGCAGTGATACTATAGATGTGCTTAATTATAATGTTTACTTAGATATTACAGATTACGGTAATCAAAAAATCACAGGATCATGTGAGATACAATTCGTGTCTTTAAAGAATAATGTAACCGTTTTGGATTTGGATTTATTGCAAATGACTGTCGATTCAATTATATCACAAGGGCAGTTGCTTACCTCTACTTATAATGATACTTTACTATCTGTCACCTTGCCATTGGCATTAAATATGGAGGATACAAGTAGTGTAATAGTTTATTATAATGGTTCGCCGCAAGGCGATCCATCTGGTTGGGGAGGGTGGTATTTTCAAGGAAATTATGCATATAATTTAGGTGTTGGTTTTGATGCAGATCCACATAATTATGGACGGGTATGGCATCCATGTTTTGATAATTTTGTTGAAAGAGCAACCTATGATTTTTCCATTTTAACAGATGCTGGTAAAACATCTTATGCCAACGGTTATATAGTAAACGATCAAGTTGTTGGAATAGATTCGCTGGTTAGAACCTGGAGAATGGATTCTCCAATCCCTACTTATTTGGCTTGTATAGCCGTGGGTAATTATACCCATGTCTATCAAGATTACGTTAGCAGCGTAACTGCGAATACTACTCCGGTATTTTTAATTTCAGAGCCGGCGGACACGAATAATTTTAAAGCTTCTTTTACAAACCTTCATGGAGCTATGGAAGCTTTTGAAGTAGGTTATGGTCCTTATCTTTGGGATAAAGTCGGTTTTCATTTAGTTCCATTTAATTCGGGTGCAATGGAACATGCAACTTCTATTGCATATCCCAGATCCACTGCTAATGGAGCATTAACATACGAAACATTAATGGCGCACGAGTTAGCGCATCATTGGTGGGGTAATTTAGTGACATGTCGAACAGCAGAAGATATGTGGATTAATGAAGGGATGGCGTCTTATTCAGAGAGATTGTTTTTAGAATATTTATATGGTTATAATGCTTATATAAATGATATAAAGTTAAATCATAAGGATGTTTTGCATCATGCACATATTAGTGATGGCGGATATTTTGCTTTGAGTGGTGTACCGCATCAAATTACGTATGGCGATCATTCCTATAACAAAGGTGCAGATGTAGCGCATGCACTGCGAGGATATTTGGGAGATTCCTTATTCTTCGTTGGGTTAAAATCGTTTTTAGCAGCTAACGTACATCAAGATGTTGATGCTACTGATTTTATGAATCATTTAAACACAATAAACGGAATAGATGTAACCGACTTTTTTAATGATTGGATTTTTACTCCAGGGTTTCCACATTTTAGTATCGATTCGACATTGGTTTCTGCCTCTGGAGGGAATTATACTGTTGATGTGTTTGTTAAACAAAAGTTGAAGTCTGCTCCTAATTTTTATGCAAATGTTCCATTAGAGATTACATTTATGGATGATGATTGGCAGGAGTTTACCGCTTCTTTTATAATGAGTGGGCAATCAGATAACTTTCAATTTACAGTTCCTTTTTCTCCAGTGATTTCTTACTTAAATGGGTTGGATAAAATTAGTCAAGCAGTGACAGGTGAGAATATCGTAATTAATGCTAATGGTATCAAGGATAAATCTTATCCAATGTTCAGGGTAACAACAACAGCTGTTTCGGATTCTGCTTTTTTAAGGTTGGAACATCACTGGGTTGCTCCAGATCCGTTTAAAGACAATTTAAAAAGTTATAGGTATTCTCTTTCGCAAGAAAGGTATTGGAGAGTTGTAGGTTTGTCAAATGTTGGGTTCGAAGGATCTGGTAGAATATTTTTAAACGGAACAACATCAAGTTCCGGAAACTTAGATAATAGTTTAGTAGCGGAAGCTGGGTTTACTGAAGATAGTTTAAGAGTGTTTTATAGAGTAAATGCAGCTGCAGACTGGGAAGTAGTAAGCGGATACTCAATTAATACTTTGGGCTCAGCAGCAAATGGGTATGCCTATATAAATATAGATGTCCTATTACCTGGAGAATATACTTTTGGTTGGGAATATGGGTATGTTGGTGTCGAAGAAGAAATAGTAGAACAACTTTTTAATATTTATCCAAATCCAGCTCAAGAGACAGTAAATATTGATTTATCTAATTATAATTTTGGGGAATATATAATTGAAATATATGATATGAATGGAAAGTTATTGAAAAATAAAATTTCTGTAGCAACCCAAATTTTCCTAGATATTTCTGATTTACCAAATGCTCAGTATCTAGTTTCAGTGTTGAATTCAGGTAAATTTATTGGTTCTAAAGTTTTGGTGAAAAACTAATCTTCAGTGATGAAACCAACACTTCTTAAGTCCTCCCAGTAATTTGGGTAGGATTTAGAGACAACTTCAGGATTGTTTATTTTAAAAGAGCCTACTACTGCAACAAGAGGAGCGAAAGCCATTGCCATTCTGTGGTCATTGTAGGTCTCAACAGTTGAGGTAGGGTTTGTAATTATTTGTCCACCTTGTAAATAAAGTGTGTGATTTCCGATTATTTCCAGCTTGATACTGAATTTTTGCAATTCACTCTTAAGTGCTTCTAGCCTATTGGTTTCTTTAATTACCAGCGTTTCCAAGCCAGAAATCGTCGCTTCAATTCCAAGTCCAGCACAGGTGCAAATAATTGTTTGTGCCAAGTCGGGAGTATTGTTGAAGTTTAATTCAATTTTATTTAAAGGAGCAGAGTTACAGTTAGAAATGCTAATTGAATTTTCCTTGTATATTGTTTCTATGCCAAGTTGATTAAAGATATTAGCGACCTCTGAATCACCTTGAAAACTTTGCTTTTTAAGCCCTTCAATTTCTACAGATGAATCATTGTTTAAACTAACTATTTGATACCAATATGATGCTGCGCTCCAATCTGATTCAATGCTTAAACTATTCTTTTTATACGGGGTTTTTTCAATGATAATAGAACCGTTTTCCCACTTTGTTTTTGCTCCAAAATAATTCATTATCGCAAGTGTCATGTTTATATATGGCTTGGAAATAATCCTATCAATAAAAGAGATTTTAGTAGCTTTTTCCATTGATGGTCCTAAAAGTAAAAGAGCTGAAATGTACTGACTACTTATGCTACCATCAATTTGTATATTTGATAGGTCAAGATTCGATCCTTTTATCAATAGAGGAGGGTAGCCCTCTTTCTCTAGGTAATTTATATTTGCCCCATTTTTCCTAAGGGTTTCAACCAGTACTTTAATAGGTCTTTCTTTCATTCGTTCCGATCCTGTTAAGGTCCATTCACCAATTTGACAACTTAAAAAAGCAACCAAAAACCTATATGTTGTACCTGCATGATGCGCATTAAGAACATTATTTTTTGTGTAACTATCTAGTAATAATTTTAGCGTATTGGTATCATCAGAAGTTGAAAGGTTGTTGATGGTGATTGTTTCATCGCAAAGTGCTTGAATTATTAACGCACGATTACTTTCACTTTTCGAAGAAACGAGTTGAATAATGCCTGTTATTTCACAGCTATTTGGTTTTGAAATTTTCACAAATTAACGTTCTGTATAGTAAGATAAAGCTTCTATAATCATTTCTTCAGGACAACTTTGGTTAAAGATGCCTTTTCCGATACTGTCTAGCAATGAAAAATTGATCTCATTTGAAATGTTTTTCTTATCGTTTCTCATCAGTTCTATCAAGGTTAAAAAAGTAGACTCTTTCAATTCTATTTTTGGAAATAGCTTCGAAATATTGGTCGTAATTTCTTCTAATTCTGCCTTTGATAATTTGGCGATTTTTGTGCTAATATAACTTTCACAAATAATTCCAATTGCAACTGCTTCTCCATGCAGAATAGGCGTTGATTGGTTCATCATAAAGGTTTCAATTGCATGTCCAATGGTGTGTCCGAAATTGAGCAATCTTCTTTCTCCTGTCTCCTTTGGGTCTCTTTTAACAACGTCACATTTAATTTCTACAGAACCTAAGATCACTTCCTCCCAATTCAATTTATCAAAACTAATGTTTGTGCATTTGCTCCAGTAGGATTTGCTTTTTACTAAACCATGTTTTAAGACTTCTGCAAAGCCAGAAATTAACTCATTTTTTGGCAGCGTCGAAAGAAAATGCGAGTTATAATAAATTCCAATTGGCGAGCTGATCATCCCAACTTGATTCTTAAAGTTATCTAAATCCACCCCTGTCTTTCCTCCAATTGCAGCGTCCGTCATTGCAAGCAATGTTGTTGGAATATTTAAAAAGTCAATACCTCTTTTGTATGTAGAGGCTACAAACCCTCCTAAGTCAGTAATAACTCCTCCTCCTAAGATTAATTATAAGTGCATTTTTTGATTTACATTGGTTGTTGCTTAAATGTTGCCAGATATTATGGCAAACTTCTAGGTTTTTATTTTTCTCCCCACTTTTAATTTCTATGATTTCGGCATCCTTAATCATTGGGCTTATATCGGCAATAACCGAAATAAGCTTAACTGTGTTTTCGTCTGCAAGTATAAATGTTGATTTAGACTTAAAATAATCTAATAGTGCTTTCAGTTCCTCCTCAGTTGAGATTATTGGCGTCACAAATTCTATTTTGTTCTCCGTTGTTAACATTCCACAAAGAAACAAAATTGGCTTTATAAAAGTTGGTTATTTGAATTTTTTAAAAAACAATAAATATTTGATGTAATAGACAAAATTAGGCTGCTTAGCGTTATTTTTTCTTAAATGCTTGAATTGCATTTCGAGTAAAATCAGAAAGAACTAATTTTCCGCTCATAGCAGCTCTATCTGAAAGAAGCTTGTCCCAGTGCTCCGTTCCTTCCCAAAAAACTTGTTTAAGCATGCGCATAGCTTCTGGGTTTGATGACGCTAATTTGTTTGCAATTGTTTCGATTGCTTCATCCATTTTGTCTACATCGTCAAAAACATCTGCATATAGTCCTTTTTCTCTTGCCCAATTTGCACTGTACCATTCTGTTGCATTAATTGCCATCATACTCATTGCGGATGTTCCAATCTTTCGCTCAACTGCAGGACCAACAACAAAAGGTCCGATACCTACGGCCAATTCACTTAATTTTACCGATGCAAATTTAGTAGCAAAACAAAAATCAACAGCACTAGCCATTCCAACTCCGCCACCAACAGCTTTTCCTTGAACACGTCCAATAATCAATTTTGGACATTTACGAGCGGCATTAATTACATTAGCAAAACCAGAAAAGAAAGTTTTTCCTACTTCAATATTGTTTATTGAAATTAATTCATCAAAACTAGCTCCACCGCAAAAAGCGCGTTCACCTGCTGATCTTAGAATAATAATTTTTACGGAATCATTTGCTCCTGCTTCAGTAATTGTGTCTGCTAATTTTGCTAATATTTTCCCTGGCAACGAATTACTCAATGGGTGAGAAAACTCTATTGTTGCAATTCCCTTTTCATTAATTGATAATTTTACATTACCTTGATTCATTGCTTCTGACATGACTTCTAATTTTTATTATGCTTCGAAAGTAGTGAAATGTTCAAAATAAAAAGATTTCTTTCTTTAAATTTGCCACAGTTATCCAAATCAAACTACTATGAAGATCTCAGTAGAGCTTACTTTAATGCCGTTAAAAACTGATTTTGAGCCACCAATAAAGGACTTTATTAAGCGATTAAGAGGTTCTGAATTTACTATTGTAGAGAATCCGCTGAGCACTCAAGTTTACGGTGAATACGATAATGTTATGTCATTCTTGACAAAGGAAATTAAAACTTCTTTTGAAAATGAAGAACATATTATTGTCAATTTAAAAGTTGTAAAAAGCGACCGAAGCGATTATGAACCAACTTTTTGAAACACTATTTAGTCAATATTCTAGCATATACCAAGTTAGATGTTTTTCTTAGAGTTAACTGCGGTGTTTTTTGGTGTAGTTAGTGTTTTGTATGCTAAAAAAAATAATGTACTCGTTTATCCAAGTGGAATTGTCGCCTCCGCTATATTCGTTTACTTATTAATTAAGTGGGGGTTGTTTGGAGATTTTATCATTAATATATTTTATGTGTCAATGAGTATTTACGGATGGTATTTATGGACGAGAAAATCAAACGGAAAAGCACTTTTAAACATTTCCAGAACGAATAGTAAAGAAAAGATAATAGCAAGCATTATTTTTATAATGGCTTTCATTTTTATTTGGATCATATATATTGCCTTTGATAAGTTTGATAATTGGACTGCATATTTGGATACTTTAACAACAGCCATCTTCTTTTCAGGAATGTGGTTGATGGCAAAACGGAAAATTGAAAACTGGATATTTTGGATAGTAGGAGATATTATTACAGTTCCGTTATATTTTTATAAAGGATTGACAATGTCTAGTTTTTTATACTTTATATATACTTTTATTGCTGTTGCAGGATATCTTGCTTGGCGGAAAAGTATTGAAGAAAGCAAAGGACATAAATTAGAAACTGTATGAAGAAGGTGGTAATAACGGGTCCAGAATCTTCGGGTAAAAGTACTTTAAGCAAGCATTTGTCTGAGTCTTTATTCACTCCTCATGTCAGAGAATATGCACGGGAATATATAGCGTCAATAGATCGTTCATATAAGAAAGATGATTTAATTCAAATTGCAAAAGGGCAGATGGATTTAGAAAAAGATATCATAAGTCAAACTCCTTCCTATTTAATTTGTGATACTGACTTATTAACGATTAAAATATGGAGCGAATATAAGTATGGAGGTTGTGATTCCGAAATATTAGAATTACTGAAGAATAACCTACCCGATTTATATTTATTAGCCTCTCCAGATTTTCCTTGGAAAGATGACTGTCAAAGAGAGAATCCATACAACCGAGATGAATTATTTTCAGTTTATGAGCAAGAGATAATAAAATTAGATGTTCCTTATATTATTTTAACAGGTAATAAGTCAGAGCGTTTGGAAAGAGTTATGAAAATATTTTCAAATTATTTTAATTAAACATTGTTGGACATTATAATTTAGATAATTTTGTGCCATAATTCAAAGGGGGTGCCGTTCCGATAATTATCGGAAGGCTGAGAATATACCCATTTTCGTTTGATTGACGAAAAGAACCTGATCTAGGTAATTCTAGCGTAGGGATTGGTTATTGTAAATTAAAACATGTGTTTTTCTTACTCCCTTGTAAGACACAATAAACCTTAAATCATGAATAAGAAAATTATATTTCTAAGTATTTTCCTGTTGTCAATTACCTGTTATTCTCAAAAGATTGATTCTAACGTTGTTTCAATCAATGACACCATTACAAAGCAAACGCTGAACGAAGTTGTAGTTAGTGCAACTCGTGTCAATAAAAACTCTCCTGTCGCGCATGAAAATATTACTGCCGATGATATTGAAAAGCAAAACCATGGTGTCGATTTGCCAATTTTACTTGATCAATCGACCTCTGTCGTTACTACTTCTGATGCAGGTGCAGGAGTCGGTTACACTGGAATTAGGATTCGAGGTTCTGATGCTACAAGAGTAAATGTCACTATCAATGGTATCCCATTAAATGATGCAGAATCGCAAGGTTCATACTGGGTAGATTTGCCAGATATTTCATCTTCTACGGCAAGTATTCAAATTCAAAGAGGTGTTGGTTCTTCTACAAATGGTGCAGGAGCTTTTGGAGCAAGTATTAATTTAAATACACTTGGTTCAGATGGTGCAAAACCATTTGGAGAGATATCAAATAGTTTTGGTTCTTTTAATACAATTAAAAATACAATGAGATTTGGAACTGGATTACTGAATAATAATTGGACATTTGAAGGTAGGTTGTCTCAAGTAAAGTCAGATGGATATATTGATCGCGCTTCTTCAGATTTAAAATCGTATTATTTGTCTGGAGGATATGTTGGTGATAAAACAATGCTAAAAGCGGTTGTTTTTTCTGGACATGAAAAAACATACCAAGCTTGGAATGGTGTTCCAGTAAGATATTTGGATAGTTCTGATGCTAGTTTGAGAACGTACAATTCTTATACTTATGAAAACGAAGTAGATAATTACGATCAAACGCATTATCAATTGCATTTTGTAAATAGAATTGGAAAGTATTCAAAGTTTAATATGTCCTTACACTACACAAGAGGGTTAGGATATTACGAGCAATTTAGAACTGGAGCTGCTTTATCTGAATATGGATTAGAAAATGTATTAACCATAGCTGGAGATACGATTACCAATACGGATTTAATCAGAAGAAGATGGTTAGATAATCATTTTTATGGAACTGTTTTTTCATATAACTACAATAGAAAAGCATTAAATGTTACCGTTGGCGGAGGTGCTAATCAGTATATTGGAGGTCATTATGGGGAGATTATTTGGGCTCAATATGCTAGTAATGGAAAAATAAGACACCGGTATTATGATGACGAGGCAACAAAAAATGACGTAAACTTTTACGCAAAACTTGATTACAAAATTGGTGATAAACTTAACTTTTTGGCTGATCTACAACAACGCATGATTCAATATGATTTTCTTGGATTTGACAATGAACTAAATAGTTCGGGCCAATCTGTAAGTGCATCCTTTTTTAACCCAAAAGCGGGAGTTAACTATAGGCTAAATGAAAAGCATTCCTTATATGGATTTTTTGGAGTTGGAAATAAAGAGCCAAATAGAGATGATTACACGAATTCAACGCCAAATAGTCGTCCAAGTCATGAAAGTATGACAGATATTGAAATGGGCTACAAATTGAAATATAAGAAAGCCTATGCCAACATAAATATCTATTCAATGGATTATACAAACCAATTAATTCTTACCGGAGCAATTAATGATGTTGGCGCAGCAGTAAGAGCAAATGTTGCTTCCTCGTACAGAAGAGGAATTGAAATAAGTGGAGGGATTTCCTTATTAAGGAATTTAGAATGGAAAATGAACACAACTTTTAGTGATAACAAAATAGCTTCATTTACTGAATTTATAGATGATTGGGACACATGGGGACAAATAGAAACGAATTATGAGAATACAGACATTGCCTTTTCACCAAATATTATAGCTTCTAGTCAAATAGTTTTTAAGCCATTAAATTCAAAAAAATATGGAAATATGGAACTGGCAGTTGTTACCAAATATGTTGGTGACCAATACATCGATAACACATCAAATTCAGATAGAATGCTAGCTGCTTATTTAGTGAATGACATTCGATTACAGTATTCGGTGAAAACGAAATTAATTAAAGAAATTGTTTGGAGCGCTTGGGTTAGAAATTTCACGAATACGCAATACGTATCTAATGCTTGGATTTATAAATTTAAATCAGCGAATTATAACCCCGTTTCCTATGATGCTTTTTCGAACAAGGAAAGTGTAGGTGGGCGTTATAATTTAATAGGTGCATTTCCACAAGCAGGCATAAATTTCTTTACAGGTCTTATTCTTAAGTTTTAATCTTTTAGAGCTTGTAGAATAGCATATAAATACGGTTCTTTGTTTCGATGAAATTTAATACCGTATTATACAATCTGCGAAGTGCAAAAAACATTGGGATGATAGCAAGGTCTCATATCTCATTTGGAGGAAATTTTTTAATCCTTGTTGGCGGCCAGGAGAGATGGAAGTTTAAAGGCGGAACTCACTCCTACACTCGGAAAATTGAAGATTTGGGAAAGTTATTGATTTTTGACACGGAAAAAGATTTTTTTGCTTGGTCAGAGAGATTAAAGATTGTAAATGTTGGAGTGGAAATTGGCGAAAATGAAGCTAGTTTAATTGATTATAAATTTCCTGATAATTGCAATTTAATTTTCGGAAATGAAAGAACAGGACTGCCAAAAGAACTGATTACAAATATGGTAAAAACATTGACAATCCCCCAGTATGGAGAGGTTGGAAGTTTGAATGTAGCAGTGGCAGCATCAATTGTTTTTTACGAAATGAAACGATCCGATAAAAGTAAATATGTGATTGAAGGAGAAAAGTTTAAGTCAGTAGATTGATCGCGAAGACCTTACAAATAAATTAATTTTTTACGATAAAAAGCTGCTTCTTAACATTTGATAGTGCAACATTCGCCGAAAACTTCTTTTATTACCACGTAATTTTTTGTTTTTTTACTTACTTTAATAGAACATTATGCTCTTAGTAGCGTACACTGTGTGATTTTAGAAGTAGTTAAATGAAAATTAAACACCTCATATTCTTATTTATTTTCAGTTTATTGACCGTTGTTGGTTTCTCTCAGGAAAACGCTCCAGACTCCACATCGGTTATAGAGGTTCCAGACTCCACATCGGTTATAGAGGTTCCAGACTCCACATCGTTTATAGAGGTTCCAGACTCTACATCGGTTATAGAGGTTCCAGACTCTACATCGGTTATAGAGTTTTCAGACTCCACATCGGTTATAGAGGTTCCAGACTCCACATCGGTTATAGAGGTTCCAGACTCTACATCGGTTATAGAGGTTCCAGACTCTACAGCGGTTATAGAGGTTCCAGATTCCATATCGGTTATAGAGGCTCCAGACTCCACGGCGGTTATAGAGGTTCCAGATGAAAAGGAGCGTTTTGCACCAGAACCATTAGAAATAGTGTTTAGGCCACAATTAAGTTTGGGAACTGGGATGTTTACCTTTTATGGAGATATAGGAAGTAATCACAAAGGATATCATCCTACAGTTAGTAGAATAGGTTATGATTTACGCTTAATAAACCCAATAAACGATTATTTAGACGTAAGTTTTTATGTATTGTTTGGTCAGGTAAGTGGAAGCGAAAGGTCTCCAACCCGAAACTTAAATTTTAATTCTCATATTACAACAGGTGGTTTGACTTTAAATTATAATTTCAAGCAGCTACTGAAACCAGAAAGGAATGTAGATCCATACATATCTTTTGGTATAGAATCATTGGAGTTCTTATCTAAATCGGATATGTACGATGCGAATGGTAATTTTTATAATTACTGGTCTGACGGAACTATTAGGAATATGGAGGAAGGTTCAGTAGGCTCTGAAAATGCAATCGAAATTTATCGAGATTATGTTTATGAAAGTGACGTTAGAGAATTGGATTTAGATGGTTTTGGAAAATATTCGGAAAGGACGTTTGCTTTTCCTGTGGAAATTGGTGCAAATTTTCACATAACTGATCGAATAAAATTTAGAGTAGGAACCTCCATGCATTTTGCATTTTCTGATTTGGTAGATGGTGTGACTGCAGAAAGTGTAGGAGACAGACAAGGAAATAAGGCAAATGATAAATTTTTGTATTCTCATTTTGCACTTTCTTTCGATCTTAATTCTGGAGAAATCGATTCTGTAAAGAGAAATAAGCATCCAGTTTTTGATGATATGGAGAAATTAGACTCGATTGATTCTGATGGAGATTTAATAGTTGATTTTGTTGATTTATGTGCAAAAACTCCTAATGGAGTTCTTGTGGACAAGTCTGGTTGTCCATTGGATAAAGATTTAGATGGTGTTCCAGATTATTTGGATGAAGAGAAAGAAACATTACCTGGAGTATTAGTGAATAGAGTTGGAGTTACTTTGACAGATGCGGATTTTGAATTGGCTTATCGAATATATAAAGATTCTACAGGTGAGTACACTTCTATGGATTGCACACGCGTTACTCATGGGGAAGGTTTTAGCATTCCTGCTACTTCTAATGAGCTTGCGAATGATAACGAAGGATTTAGTGAAATTGCTGTAGTATTTGACTCAGATAATGGACAATTACCGAAAGACAGTAGGGATAAATTATTGAGCGAACCGGGTTTTTATGTAGTTGAAAGTGACGATGGTACACATGAGTATGTTGTAAGAGGATATGAAACCTTGGAAGAAGCTACAGTTGCAATGGATCAATTCAAGAAAGATGGCATGGAAGTGAAAGGTATTGCTAAAGTTTCGAAAGAAGAAGATTTAGAATTTGTCAGTCAAGAAGCAATCGTTAAGGCAAGGGCTGAATTATTAGCGGTAGTGAGTGCTGCTGACACGAGTGCAGTGAGTTCTGTTGACACGGATATAGAGAATACTGCTGACACGAGTGCAATGAGTTCTGTTGACACGGATATAGAGAATATTGCTGACACGAGTGCAGTGAGTTCTGTTGAAACGGGTATAGAGAATACTGCTGACACGAGTGCAGTGAGTTCTATTGACACGGGTACAGAGAATGCTGTTGACACGAGTGCAGTGAGTTCTGTTGATACGGGTATAGAGAATACTGTTAACAATAACATAGGGACTACTTACCGTGTTCAGATTGGAGCCTTTAGAAAAGAATTATCTACAAGTGTATTTAGCGATGCTAGAGATGTAGTTTACACTGAGGGAGATGATGCGTTGTTTAGATACTATTCTGGATCTTCTAGCGAAAAAAGTACAGCGGCTAAACATAGGGTTGCATTGTTAGAGAAGGGGTATGAAGGAGCATTTATCGTTGCATTTAGAGATGGTAAAAGGATTAAATTATCCGAAGCTAATTTTGATGTTATAGATACTGCTAAAGATGTAATTACTGATTCTGGAGAACCAACGGGGAGTGTAGTAAGAAGAGAGTTAATTCGATTTAGAGTTCAGGTAGGAGAATATTCTGGTAATGTTCCTACAGAGGTACTAGATTTATACCTTGCAATTGGGAATGTCACATTTAAGCGAGATCCAGAATCAGGTCTAATTAGGTCTTTTTTAGGATGGTTCGAAACTTATGATGAAGCTGAAGAGTTCCAAGCTGAATTAGAAAGAGAAGGTTTGATTGATAGTTTTGTTGTCGGAGATTTCAATGATAAAATTATTTCAGCGCAAGAAACACTGGAATTACTGAACGAATAAAAAAATAAAAATATGAAGAAAGGACTAATAGTAATATTTTCATTATCTCTAATTTTTGTAGCATGCAGTGAATCATCAGAAGATTTAGTTGCTCCTGAGGATAACTCAGTGGAGAATAAATTGGTAGAAGAGGATAGTGTATTAACAATAAAAGATTCAGTGATTATTGATACTTCATCCGTTGCAGCTGATAGTGCGGCAAGAGTTGATTATGAGAATGATTTATCTTTAGAAATAAAAGAGATTGAAGAGGAAATTGAAAACCCAATAAGTGAAGATTGTAAAATGTTCCTGGAAGATTATGCAGAAGGAATTAAAAGCTTTGCAAGCATAACTGAAAAAGTAGCTGCAAATCCTGAAGATATAGGGTTGCAAATTCAATTGTCTTCAGCTTCTGAAGATATTAACGCTTGGGCAAGTATGCCTCAAATGTTTCAGTGTTCTCAGAATGAAGCTTTCCAAAAGCAGATTGAAATTCTTAACAATAAACGAGATAGATTATTGGCTATTTAAGAATGATTTCGTTAAAAAATGGTGAAAAGAGGTGCTTGTATAGTGCCTTTTTTTATGTTCTATTTTATTACCTTTGTGCATATTAAACATGCACTATGAAATACTATAATAATATTCTTCAAACAATAGGTAATACACCATTGGTAAAAATACACACAATGTGTAAAGAGGTGGATGCTCTAGTACTTTCTAAAATTGAAACTGTAAATCCAGGAAACTCAGTAAAAGATAGGATGGCACTTCAAATGATAGATGATGCTGAAGCAGATGGTAGATTGAAGCCGGGTGGAACTATTATTGAGGGTACTTCAGGGAATACTGGAATGGGGTTGGCTTTAGTTGCTTTGTTAAGAGGATACAAATTAATTTGTGTTTTAAGCGATAAACAAAGTAAAGAGAAGATGGATATTTTGAGAGCGGTTGGAGCAGAGGTGCATGTTTGTCCAACCAATGTTGCACCAGATGATCCTCGTTCTTATTATTCAGTGTCAAAAACATTGGCGGATACCACACCTAATTCATGGTATGTGAACCAATATGATAACCCGTCAAATACGAAAGCACACTACTTAACTACGGGACCGGAAATTTGGGAACAAACTGAAGGAAAAATCACGCATTTCGTGGTTGGAGTTGGCACTGGTGGTACAATATCGGGTGTCGGTAAATATTTAAAAGAAAAGAATCCAAACATTAAAATTTGGGGAATAGATACGTACGGTTCGGTGTTCAAAAAATATCACGAAACGGGAATATTTGACGAGAATGAAATCTATCCTTACATAACAGAAGGTATTGGAGAAGATATTCTTCCGAAAAATGTAGACTTTTCTGTGATTGACAAGTTTGAAAAAGTTACGGATAAAGATGCAGCGGTATATCAAAGAAAACTAGCAAAAGAGGAAGGGATCTTTGTTGGGAATTCTGCAGGTTCAGCTATTAAAGGAATATTGCAATTAAAGGAAGAATTAACGAAAGATGATGTTGTAGTTGTTTTATTTCACGATCATGGAAGCCGTTACGTTGGTAAAATGTTTAATGATGATTGGATGCGTGAAAGAGGCTTTTTAGACGAAGAGAAAACATCCGCAGTTGATTTGATTAAAGATCATGCAGGTAAGCATTTAGTCACTGTAACTGAGGAGAATCCTGTTTCTCAAGCATTGTTATTAATGAACCAATACGGAATTTCTCAAATTCCCGTTGTGGAAGGAAATAAATGCGTGGGCTCTTTGTCAGATAATCATCTGTTTGCAAAATTATTAGATAATTCAGAATTGAAAGAACTACCAATTAAACATGTAATGGAAGCTCCCTTACCAGAAGTTGATGGTAAGGCTTCGATAGAAGAAGTTTCTAAATTGTTTTCCAATGGAGCAACTGCGGTAGTTGTAAATTATGATGGAGATAAAAAACACATTATTACCCATCAAGATGTAATCAGAGCAATTGCTTAAAGTTGAGGGATACAATTAAAATAATAGATCAAATGAAACGGGAAGTAATACTTCCCGTTTTTCCGTTACGTATAATTTCATTAGTTCCATCTCAAACCGAATTGTTATTTGAACTAGGCCTCGGCGAAAGGGTAGTGGGAATAACAAAATTCTGTGTGCATCCGAAAGAATGGTTTGATTCCAAGCAAAGAGTAGGAGGTACTAAATGTGTAGATTTTGAAAAAATAGCTGCACTGAAACCCGATTTAATAATAGGAAATAAGGAAGAGAATACGAAAGAAGATATTGTTGCATTAGAGAAAGACTATTCAGTTTGGATGTCGGACATTTATACGTTTGAAGATGCGCTTGAAATGATATTTGAAGTTTCCGGTTTTACGAATTCCGAAGAAAAGGGAATAGAAATATTAAGGGCTATCTCTAAAGCTAAAGCCGCTTTCAATGAGCCAACTGACCTAAAAAAAGTGGTTTACTTTATTTGGAACAATCCTTATATGGTAGTGGGTAAAAATACTTTTATTGATGATATGCTGTATCATGCCGGCTACGTAAATGTGGTAATGGAAAATCGATATTTAGAATTAAGTATAGAGAACTTAAAAGCTTTAGACCCAGAAGTTGTTTTGCTTTCGAGTGAGCCATTTCCATTTAAGAAAAAGCATGTTGACGCGTTAAAAAAACACCTTCCTGAAGCTGAAATAAAAATAGTGGATGGAGAAATGTTTAGCTGGTATGGTTCAAAGTTGACAAAGGCTTTCCCTTATTTTGCTTCACTCTGTTGAAGATTATAATATTGTCCTCTGATACCAATCAGACAAATCACTATTTACTTTTCATCATCACTTTCGAGTAAATAAATTTAACCAAATACTTTTTTCAAGAGATCAGTTACTCGGGCCGCAGGATCTTGTCGAATTTTTAATTCTTCCTTGGCAATTTGAATAAACAATCCATCAATAGCCTTGCCAGTTGCATATTCTACAAGGTCAGGATTTACTTTTTCTACAAATGGTAATTTGTTGTAAGTGCTGAAAATGGTATTCCAGTTTTTTGTTGCACCTACTTTATCCAATGAAATCTTTACAATTGGCTCAAATTTACTTATCAAATTAGCTCTCGTTGATTTATCGAGAAATTTTGTTGCTGCATTTTCGTCACCACGAAGAATACTCATCGCATCATTAATGCTCATTTCTTTAATTGCCTTTACAAAAATGTCTTTTGCAGCAGTAGTAGCATCTTCAGCAGCTCTGTTAATTGATTCAATAGTTTCGTCAACTTTTTTTCCTTGACCAATGCTACGTAACTTAGTTTCAACTTTGTTCGCCTCCTCTGGTAAAGGAATTTTTATTGAGAGATCTTTGAAAAAACCATCTGGTTTTGAAAGTTGATCCACTCCCTTTTCTATTCCTTTGTTTAATGCTTCTTTCAATCCGGCACCAACTTCTTCTTGACTCAAGCCAGGTGAAGATGGTTTTACTGCTTCAATCTTTTTGTCAACAGTTTTTTTGAGTTTATCAAATTGCGCAGTTGCTGTGGAGACAGACAACAGAGCTATACTGCATGTAAGGTAAATTGCTTTTTTCATGTTATTTTAATTAAGTTATTTAGTTTTCAGCTCTGCAATAATTAGACCGTTAATTAGCTGTCTTTATTTATTGCGAATGGTGGCCTTATTCGTTAATTTAGTTGTTTAACTATGAACTAAGCTCAATTGGCACGTTTCAAATATACAATATTCACTCCTAATACCTATCTGTTTTTATCTCCATGATAATTCACCTAGTAAACTTCCGAATAATATTAATTGATACACACCCATTATTCACTTTTATATTATTCAGTAGTATTGGCTTATTTTGAAACGTTGCAATTTTATTATTATTTATCTTTTTATAAAATAAACTTTCCTCCAGTTAGCGTTTCAGAAATCTCCCATAATTTTGCTGCTACTGCTTCATCATAAGAATGTAGTTTTGATTTCACTTTTCCAGGTTTTCCTTTCAATCCGTTAAAACCGTTAGGGCCAAAATAATCTCCACTTTTTACATCAGGGCCTAAGGCCGCGTACAATGTTGGTAAGGCAGCATATTTAGGTGGGTGCGTAAATATAGGTAGAAGAGGAGCCATAAGTAATTTAGCACTCTTGGGAATATTTGTGAATAAGTTTGTTTTTGATACTCCTGGGTGGGAGGAAACAGCAATAACGTTGCTACCAGCTTTTTCTAACCTCCTTTTTAGTTCGTATGCAAACAGTAAGCAAGCCAATTTACTTTGACCATATGCTCCCATTTTGGAATAGCTTTTTTCTGCGTTTAAATTATCAAAGTCAATTCTACCTCTTTCATGCGCTAAACTACTCGTAGTTGCTATTCGTGCTCCTTCCGTTTTGTTTAATAATGGGTATAGTAAATTGGCCAGTAAAAAATGACTAAAATAGTTAACGCCCATTTGGCTTTCGAAACCATCTTCTGTTTTAGAAAGAGGTGGAATCATAATTCCAGCATTTTCAATTAATAAATCTAAGCGATCGTATTTTTCACCAAATGCTACAGCAAAATTCCTTACAGAATTTAAACTATTAAGGTCCAAAAGCATTATTTCTATATCCGCACTATTTACCTGAGATAAGACTTCTGCTTTTGCTGATTCGGCTTTCGATTGATTTCGGCAAGCCATTATTACTTTGATGTCTTTTTTTGCTAATCCAATTGTAATTTCTTTTCCAAGCCCAGAATTAGCTCCGGTTACAATCGCTATTTTTCCTTTTTGCGAAGGAATATTATCAAGGTTAAAACTCATAGGTTGAACGTCTAATTTTATATCTAATTTATTTCTGGCGACTATAATATTAGATTCTTAATTCCCAATACCCAGCATCAATCCAATGATCAAACTTATAACCGACTTCTTTAAAATGCCCTACTTTTTCAAATCCAAATTTTTCATGTAGTCTAATACTAGCTTCATTCGGTAAAGTAATACATCCCATTAGTGCATGGAAATTTAATTCTCTAAGCTGACTAATTAATTCTTGATAGAGGAGTGTACCTAATCCTTTTTTTATAGAACCGTTTTTCAAATATACTGTTGTTTCTGCAGAATGTTTATATCCATCCTTCGCTTTCCATTCACTGCCATAAGCATACCCCAGTATTTCTCCATCTACTTCATATACAATCCAAGGATATAGATTCATGGTTGCTTGAACCTTATTATGAATTTCATCCAATGGCGCATGTTCTATATCAAATGTGACGATTGAATGATCTACGTAATAGTTGTAAATATTCATTATTTGAGTTGCGTCTTTTAAGTTAACTTTTCGAATCATTCTTGACGAATTTACCAATTTTAATGAAATGATTAGCTCTATGGATGTTGTCCAATTTTTTGTACAGCAGAATTAGTTCAACAAACTCCCCGTTTTAGTATATGGAAAAATTTCATCGTATTTTAAAACAGCGTTCATACTAACCCTACGATTTATGTGTTTTCGTTCCAAATCAACTAAATTGGTGATCCCTGCTGCACCAGCTAACTCACTACAACTTCGAAGTGTTTCATCGTGAAAATTAGTAACTCTTTTAGCTTTGTTGTCAACATCTAGCCCTTTCATAAGCGCAGCGTTTTGGGTTGCTACTCCCACTGGACAATGATTATCGTTGCACTTTAAAGCTTGAATACATCCAACAGCCATCATCATCGCTCTAGCACTACTTACCATATCGGCACCTAAAGCAAGTATTCTTGCGATATGAAACCCACTGAAAACTTTACCGGATGCAATAATTGTTATGTCCTTTTTTAAATCATACCCAACTAAAGTGTCATAAACAAAAGCCACGGCATCTCTCAAGGGCATTCCTAAGGAATTAGAGAACTCTACCGGTGCAGCTCCAGTGCCTCCCTCGCCGCCATCTACCGAAATGAAGTCGGGCTTTATGCCAGATGAAATCATAGCCTTGCACAAGTCAATAAATTCTTGTTTTTTGCCAACACACAATTTAAAACCAATGGGTTTTCCTTCACATTTTTCTCTTAATAGTTGAATGAAATTCATTAAACCATCAGCATCTGAAAATGCAGAATGACTTGGAGGTGAGTGAACACTAGTATGGGGTTTCACACCTCTAATTAAAGCAATTTCTTCAGTATTTTTACTTGCTGGTAAAATTCCTCCATGACCTGGCTTTGCCCCTTGAGAAAGTTTTATTTCAACCATTTTCACATTCTTTAGTAGCGCTTTTTGAGCAAAATTTTCAGCATCAAAATCCCCTTCATCGTTTCTGCAGCCAAAATAACCAGTTCCAATTTGCCAAATTAAATCTCCACCATATTTTAAATGGTACGGGCTAATAGAACCTTCTCCAGTATTATGGGCAAATCTTCCTTTTTTAGCTCCTTTGTTTAGCGCCATAATAGCATTCTTACTCAATGAGCCAAAACTCATTGCTGAAATGTTTAGTAAGCTTGCGAAATAGGGTTGTTTACAATCTGGACCTCCGACATTTATCCTCGGTTTGTCATTTATTTCCTTTTCACCTTTTGCATACATAGAATGATCCATCCATTCATAACCAACGCTATAAACGTTCATTTGCGTTCCAAATGGAACAGTATCATTTGTTTTTTTTGAACGTTGGTAAATGAGACTTCTATACTGTCTGTTAATTGGCCTTCCCTCTGTATCTGTTTCAACAAAATACTGCATTATCTCTGGGCGAATGGACTCTAAAACATACCTTAACCTTCCGATTAAAGGGAAGTTTTTTTTGATGGTATGTTTGTTTTGCAGCATATCGGTAAGTCCCATAATGATTAAGGGCCCGATTATTAACAAACTCCAAAGAACAGGTAACCAAAAATAGGCTCCTGCCCCTATAGCAATCAATACCATAATTGATGCTGCGATAAATATTCTTCTTACATTCATAATTTCAGCTTATTAAATTATAAAACCTTACTCTTGACTACCATTAATTTTTCTCTTGTCATTTCGTGCATAGAATATTGAATACCTCCCATCCCTATTCCAGATGCGTCTCTGCCTCCAAATGGCATCCAATCCACTCTAAAAGCACTGTGATCATTCACCATCACAGCTGTTGCATTTAATTTTTTGACACAATCTAAAGCAATATCTAAATTTTCAGTAAACACCGCCGCTTGAAAATGTACGTCCAAACTATTCGCTATTTCAATTGCTTTGTCTCGGTCGGTATAAGAGTAAACACAAACTACAGGTCCAAAAATTTCTGAAGTAGAAACTTTTACGTCCATCGGTGGGTTTAATAATACTGTTGGTTGATAACAAGTATCAGATATTCGCTTTCCTCCACATAATAATTTTGTTCCAGCAGCTATAGCTTCATTTACCCATTGTTCAACTCTGTCAACTTCTCTTGGTAATATAAGAGGGCCAACTTCAGTCGTTGGATCCATTTGGTCTCCAACAATTAATTTGGATGCTAATTGACTCAACCCTTCAGCTACTTTATTGAAAATAGATTCGTGTACAAATACTCTTTGAACTGAAACACAAACTTGACCTGCATGATAAAACCCTCCTTTTGTCAATGCGGGAAGCATATCAGAAATGTTTGCGTCTTTGTCAACTATTACCGGAGCAGCACCACCATGTTCTAAAGCGCACCGCGTTCCAGGTGATAATTTAGACCGTAAAAACCAACCCACTTTTGCAGAGCCAATAAATGAAAAATAATTTACTCTGGAGTCTGTTACTAATTTTTCCGCCGCTTCATTTTCACATATCATGGATTGACACCACCCTTTTGGTAATCCGGCTACAGTTAGTATTTCCACAAATGCTAAACATGATAAAGGCGTGGTTAATGCAGGTTTAATAATTACCGGACAACCAGCTGCTATAGCTGTAACTGATTGATGAATTATTAAATTTAAAGGGTGATTAAAAGCACTTATCGAAGATACAACACCAATAGGTTCCCTCGAAGTAAACGCGATTCTTCCTTCAGATGCTTTTGTTAAGCCCATAGGGATTTGTTCACCTTTTAATTGTGCAATGTGTTCTGCTGCTATTTTAACACCGTTAATAGCTCGTAAAACTTCAATTTTAGAATCGTTGTAGGGTTTTCCTCCTTCTTTTGCTGCTGTAATTGTTAACTCTTCAATTCGCGTTTTCATTATTTCTGCAGTACGCTCTAAAATGGCAATTCGTTCATAAGCCGGTATCCATTTGGACTGATCCTGAAACAGTTCATAAGCAGTTGCAAGTGCATGTTCGACTTCAACTTTTCCTACAAGTGGGATTTCTTTTATTAAACTTTGGTCGTATGGTGATACTACTTTTAACATACAATGTATTATTAATGGGCTATAAGATACACGTTTTCTCTTTTAGTAAAACGTTTAATATAGAATGATTCAGAGAGTAATCTACAGCTAAGCAGTGAAATTGGTTACTCTGGACCTAAAGTCGCTAGACAAACTCTAGGTTTTCCGGTAAGTCTTCCCTAGGTTGCAGCCATTAAGCTTGCCCTTTGCTCATGTATTGTGAGGGTTAATTTTATTTTCGCGCCTTTCATGGAATTTAAGAAGTCTAAATTCTCTTCTCCAGGAACTCCAAATATTTATTCTACTCCTTCATTTTCTAATGTTTTTATCAATAGGTCGGTTGCTTTCATTGGTTTAAGTTAGTAAATTTTAACTAGTTCCAATCTAATTTCACAAGGTCTCATGAGATTAACACTGTGTTTTCAATAAAAAAAGGTATTAAAAATACTTTTCCAATGCAGAAAAATATGGTTTGTCTGATTTTAACAAGGCAGCGGTATTTCCCCCGTATTGTTTGGTTATGTATCCATTTTCATGCAGGAAGGATTCACATTTAGTAATGTCTGCATCAGATAAATGAAAGTGCTCGTAAATGATTCCGGTTGGTTTTATGTTCAGAGTGTTTCCCAAAAATAATTTAATGACCTCAAAGTCAAAACCTTCGGTGTCTATTTGCAAGAAATCTACTTGACTAAGGTTATTTGATTGCAGTAAAATGTCTGTGCTTGTAACCTGAATTTCTTCAGCAACAATTTGTTCTTCTTTACTCTTAGGTATTGTTATGCTGTCTACTTTAGCCCATTTTTCTACATATCCATTTTCAAATGCTTCTTCTAAAACTTCCTTATTGAAAGTTGCAAGCCCAGTTGCCCATCGAGAATTACTAAAACCAATTTTATAGAGGTTTGTTTTTCCGTCTGAATCTCCTAATGCAGCATTTAAAGTTTTTATGCCTTTATCTTTTGCGTACAGTTTTTCTAATGTAGGAAATACATGCTTTTGAGGCTCTAATAAAACGCCATTCCACCGGTCTCTTTTGATGAACTTATGGATAGGATCATGTGTAATACCATCATTTGCTCCAATTTGTACTACGTGAACCGTATCATGCAATTTTGAGAATTCATCTAAAAAAGCAGAAACAGATCCTTTAGATGGAGAATAGAAATACTTATAAAAACCAGTAAAAACCGGGTTGTTATTGGCACTCAGATTAAATCGGAATTTTTTATATAATTTCTTATATGCTTCTTTCATTGCTTTTATGCCATTTCCTTTTTGAAAATAGTCTGGGTAGGGAATGCAAATTCAAGGCCTTCAGCATTAAATCTTTTCAGTATTTCAAGGTTAATGTCTGTTTGTGTTTGCAATATGTCAGCATCTTTATTAATTCGATAAACAAGTAAAATTCCCAAGGCAAAATCTCCAAAAGCATTAAAGCCTATTGATGTATCGTTTTCATCCATTCCTGGATGTGCAACAACTATTTCTTTAATAATATCCATTGAACGTTGCATCTTCTCAGGAGTTGTGTCGTAAGTCATTCCTAAGTTTAAAACAACTTTACGTGTATGCTCAGCGGTAACATTAATTACAGTGTTATCTGAAAAGGTACTGTTGTTTATTATTAATAACCTTCCTTCTAATGTACGTACTCGAGTACTGCGCAATCCAACTTCTTCTACCGTTCCATCAAAACCATTAATTTGAATTCTTTCTCCAATTTTAAATGGTTTGTCTAAAAAAATCATGATGCCACCAAAGATATTTTTAACCATGTCCTGTGCAGCAAGTGCTAAGGCTAAACCTCCAATTCCAAGTCCCGCAATCATTGCTGTAATGTCAATGCCAAGGTTATCCATCCCTATAATGATTCCCATTATCCAGATAACAGCTCTAATGCCTTTGCGCATTATTGGAAGCACTTGGTCATCAAAGTCACTTTCGGATTTTTCAGTTAATGGCACTACATATTCTTCAACAACCGCATCGAGTATTCTAGAAATCATCCAGGTAATGTCAATTACCAATGCGAAAGTTGCAAGTTTAAAAAGGAGTTTTTCCATACCATTAACCTCTCCTCCCAGACCTGTTGGGAAGTTCAAATAAGAAATTGCCCAGTAATAGGCAGCAATTATCACGATAAATATTACGGGTTTTTCTACTTTGTCAATTAACAAGTCATCCAGTTGTGTTTTGGTTTTAGCCGTTATTTTTTTAATAACGCTACTTGTAAACCAATAAAGAATCTTTGCAACGATAACTCCTCCCAGAATAATTCCTAAAGCGATTGCCCATTCTAAAACCGTATTGTGGTAATATATTTTTTCTAAAAAATCCATTTTTATATAATATTAGAGCACGAATTTATAAATAAAATCTGTTAATGCTTGTGGTATATAACAGGAAGTGTTGCGTTATTATTCTGTCCTTCTATTTTTAAGAAATAATAACCAGTCGCTATGTCAATTAAATTGAGGTCTAATTGCATATTGTTATCACCTATTTTAACCTCTTCGTTGTTAAATGTATATACTGATTTTCCTGATGCAGAATAGATAGAGAATTGTAGCTCATCACTTTTTAAGGAATTAAAATTAATGTAAAATTTTCCTGATGTTGGATTTGGGTAGATGTTTAAATTTTCAAGAAATTGAATATTCTCAATTGAGACGTAACCAGCTACAACAATTGAAATTGTCGCGGTGTCATTAGGACAATTGTCGCTTGAAGCAATTAAAGTGACATCATAATCTCCAAGGATAGTGTATTCATTCCAAGGATTTATATCTGTAGATGTATTTCCATCTCCAAAATACCATGTATATGCCGAAGAATTAATTGAAGTATTTGTAAATGCGACAACCCCATTTGGTAAGTATGACAGTGTCAGAATTCGCATAAGTGCCTGCAATTGGAGGAGAATCTATAGTAACTGAAATAGTTTGGCTACTGGCACTTATTCCTCCAGGTCCAGAAGCTTCTAGGTTGATTGTGTAACTTCCAGAGTTAGTAAATGATACGGATGGGTTTGCAGATGTATCATTTGAAATCGCTCCTCCATTGGAAGTCCATATATAAGAGGTCGCATCGGTGGAGGTGTTCGTAATTGGAATACTATCTCCTTGACATATGGTAGTGTTCGTTATTGAAAATGAAGATACAGGAGGGTAGTTTTCAGGGATAGAAGTGTATGCTATTTCCCATCCCTGAGCAGAAGTCGCACAATCGGAACGAAATTCTAATAACAAATCACCTCCAGTTGAAGTAATTGTGCCAGGGCTAACAGTGCCTGTATATTTCCCAATTAGAGGAGCGTTTGGTGTGGATCCATCGTAAATAAATAAGAAATCCCAACCTTGTTCAATGTCAAATGAGTTGAAAGCAATGGTAACAGTCCCTGCATTTGTGGGCTGAATTAAATATAGGGTTCTTTCATCGTCTGTATAGTTTCCTGCTGCTCCTCCGCTATCATACAAGTTTCCAGAACCAGCAGTTATAATTAGTGTAGCTGGGCGTGTTGTTTATTAATTTATAAAACCTTTCCCAATCCCAGTTGACTCCAGGGTCAGCGTGCGATTGATTTGGGTAATGTTGATGTCCTTTAATTTTAGTGCACCCACCTAAT
Source organism: uncultured Flavobacteriales bacterium (assembly GCA_943788755.1). Taxonomy (GTDB): domain Bacteria; phylum Bacteroidota; class Bacteroidia; order Flavobacteriales_D; family Parvicellaceae; genus CALSMU01. The sequence continues at coordinate 106,393 of CALSRM010000004.1, read as the reverse complement.
AGAGTTTAATCCGACAGTAGCTTCACCAAAAAATGTTCTTAACGGATTGATTCCATATCCACTTTGGGTTATGTCTCTACATAAATCTGAAGAAGCTGTATACAAAGCAGTTGTATACCAAGAAGGGTCGGTCACATAACCTTCATGTTCAATTCCTATACAATAAGGGTTTTCACTACCAACATGCCACCCTTTATCTTCCTCTAAGAGCATCTGAGTAACCTGTCCGTCAGATGATCGAACCACATAATGGTAGGAAACACCTGCCGAACAATTTTGAGCCCATGAAATAGCACTCGCATAAGAGCCTTGTATAGTATGAATTGTTACAGCAGATATTGCTGTGCCATTTCTTGAACTATAATTACATGTTGGTGTTGCAACCCATAATGCAGGTCCGTATTCAGCGGTTTTCATCATAGGGTCTTCGTACATAAGTCCATTTGGATTGCTTATTCCCGTATGCCCAAAAGTGTTTTCAGAACTGCTCAAAACTGCCAAGTTGTTTGCTCCAAAAATTTGTTCTAAATCAATGTTGTGATTGGGGAAATTATAAGCTTGTTGCTTATTTGTATTGTTTAAAAAGGTGTATATACTATAAGCGTGACAATCTAAAGCATAGTTGTTTGTTAAATTGTTGTCTTGGGGTATTTCCGAAAGAATTTCAATTATTTTAATTTGATTTTCAATGGAAGAAATCTGTAAACTGTCCATTAAATAGTCATAAGCAGCTGCATAAGCAATTATTCCTATTTCTGGATTAGACTTTATTGTGGTTTTTGAGTAGCCTGACAATCTAGAAACCATGGAAAGATTATTCTTGAAATAACCTTGCCCATCTTGAGTAAGTCCCATTACGCCGTAAACATGCGGTAAACCAAAACAACTTTCTGGGGTTGCATCTGTAATGTTACTAAAGTGGGTCGTCGTAAATGAAATTGCTTCAAGCATACCTTTTGGAACATCTGGGTATTGCTGATAAGCAAGATCCATTTCTGATTGATAGGTGTTATAAATTGTTGTTTGTGCCTTTGATTCGAAAGCGAATAATAGTATTACAATTAGAAAAAAATACTTCATAACTTTGAATTACATGCCAATACTGATTCCTATTCTATAAATAATTGGCGGGCCAAGAGCTCCAAACATGAAACTTCCTTGGTAAGGAGAGCTTATATTGTCGATAAAATCGTATAACAGCATTATTTGTAAATTCACGGTTCCACCAATACTATAATTATATCCAGCTCCAGCGAATAGCATAGGAACAGTAGCTCTATCACCTTGAGACGTGCTATTTGGGTCAAGGTTGTATGCTCTTAATACTTCAAATTCAGCATGCGCGTAAAGACTTTCGGTAAACTTATATCTGCTAAAGATATTTCCTCCATATATAGAATACTTGAAATTTGCTTGTTTCGATCCTATATATATGTATTTCGCCCCTATGCCTAAAGAGAATTGTTGGGTTACCTTATATCCAACAAATGGAGAAGTCTCAAAAAAGTATATTGGTATCCCGCTAATATTTGCGATATTAAAAGCAACATTTCCACCAGTGTAAAGTCTATCTTTAAAAGATAACTTGCTTAATGGATTTGTCTTTTCATCTGACTCTTCAGAAGTGTATTGTCCGAAAAGAGACTTGAGTACTTAATAAGAGTAATATTAAAAAGTAATTTACGCATAAATTGACAGGATAACACGTAAAAGTACAGAAAATACTAGATAAATAGCTCCATATAAGTTTGTAATTTTACTTTATTAGAACACCTTCTTTTTGAATGATCCTAACTAGAGTTAGGTGTTCTCATCTTTAATAGCTCCTGGCACGAAAACGAATTTTTTATCGTGAAATACATGTTGTCAATATAGAAAGTCACAAAATATTCATTAGATAGGCCAAAAACCTCTTGAGAAATAGGTTCAATCAATTGATGGGATTCCCTTTCAATCGAATCAAAGAAATGCCGAAGAGTTGAAGTATTAACTTTTTTTTGATCAACTGTGCCGTATCCTTTCGATGAGATAAGAACATTGTTGATAGGTTCTTTCTTGTAGTTTATAAGGTAGACATTCCAGGTTTCACCCCCTTCATCCGCATCTTTAATAATTGCTACTCCAATGCCTTCAACCTTTGGAATGTGAATGTCTTTTTTCATCTTGTAACAATATGAATTAAAGCTCTTTAATTATTTGATAATCGTTTTTTCTGTTTCTAAAAGGGATATTTTATAATAAGGGATGCTTTTAGAGTCAATTATTTCAACTACATCTTTGTAATAACACTCTTTTTCTTCTCCGGTGAACTTGGTAACCAATACGGAAATTATTTCCTTATTGGTCTCTCCCTGTGGCACATCCAGTTACTATGTACATATAAGAATGCGGATAACCTTCAACTTTTTCAGATAATTCAAGTTTAATAGTTCCTCCAGCACAGATGTCTCCACAAATCCCTTTTTTATGATTAGCGATGTATCCATTTACGATGATTGAGTCAGGTAAAGATGATTTATCATCATGGGGTATAATTTTATGATGTACTGCTCGTTTCAGATAGAGTCATATCAAAAATAACCTGAGCATTAAGGTTTACGCTTATAAAAATAGCAACTAATGGAGTTAATAGTTTAAACATTTTCATAATTAAATACTTTAGATAAATTAATTTTTAATTTTTGTTTAACTTCGTTCATGTCAATTTCCTTGCCTAGTTCATTTTGAATTGACGTGACAGCTTTATCATTAATTCCGCAAGGTACAATATTTTTGAAGTAACTTAAGTCAGGTTTTACATTTAGGGCTATTCCATGCATGGTAACCCACCTGCTGCATTTGACTCCCATTGCACATATCTTCCGCGCTGTAGGTTTAGTTCCGTCTACCCAGACTCCAGTTAAGCCTTCAACCCTTTCAGCAGTGATATCATATTCTGCTAATGTTTAATAACAGCTTCTTCTAAAAACCGCAGATATTTGTGGATATCTGTAAAGAAATGGTCCAAATCCAAAATAGGATAAGCAACTAGTTGCCCAGGACCATGATAGGTAATATCACCACCTCTATTTATCTTGTAATAAGTTGCTCCTCTAGCTTTTAATGAATTTTCATTTAATAGTAGATGTGTTTCTTTTCCACTTTTCCCTAAGGTGAAGACATGTGGGTGTTCGCAAAAAAGTAAGTAGTTACTGGTTATCGTTTGGTTGTTTTCATTTCTCCGATTAGCCATTTTAATAGCAATAGTAGCATCGAAAAGTTGCGTTTGATAATCCCAAGCTTCTTTAAAATCAATCAGCCCAAGATCTTCGTATATGACTTTTGGAGTCACTGACTTAATTGTCTTTAGCCAATTCTGATTTAAGGAAGTCTATAACTTTAACCTCAATGTTGTCAACATTTCTTAACTCTGATAAATAGACAGAAACCCAATCGCCTAATAATATAAAATATAAAGCTCTTTCTATGTTGGAATTTCCTTTGGAATAACATTCAATATATGTGGAGGTGTATTTTTCAATAACCGATTTTTGAATATTCATTCTTGTTTGTGTGCGCGAATAATCTGTTTCATTTCTCAAAACAATGACAGCTTTTTCCTCATTTCCTCCAGCCCATCCTACTAACTCATTGTGATTCATTTCTGGTAAAGCGTGATGCCAACATAAAACTTTCGCATTTTCATTAAGTTGTTGACGCAGTCTAATGGCAACTCCTTCAAAATTGGCTTCACTGTAAATTACAGCTGTTTTGTTTAAAATTGAATGCGCAATATTATTAGCTTCTGTTTTTATATTTTCAATTTCTAAATTCAATAACGCTATTGCATTTTGAATTTTTTGTATAAAATCGTTTTCAATTAAATTGTAATGCTTTAATAAAAAGAACTGTTGCGTCAGAGAATATGATAACATAGCTCGTGGAGATCTTTCGGTAGGTAATACTATGTGGTTGTAATTATTGTTAATTGCTATTTCTAAGCATTTTCCCACCCGATGTAATACAAGCTATTTCAGCTCCTTTTTCTTGCGCAATTGAAAGTGCAGATAACGTTTCTTCTGTATTACCCGAAAAGCTACTGGCAATAACCAATGTGTTTTCGTTTACGAAATTAGGAAGGTGGTAATCCTTATTTATAATAACAGGTATTACAATTTCATTGGCTACTAATTGCGCAACAATGGTTCCTCCGATTCCAGATCCTCCCAGACCAGTAATAACAACATTTCTAATGTCCTTATCACAAGAAGTTAGTTTAGCTTCTTTGCCAATGTGGAGTGCTTCTTCAAGTTGTGAAGTAAATTTACTTACTAATGCTTTCATTAAGAATGAATTTTAAGAATGCGAATTTAAGTATAATTCCTAAATTTTTACTTTTTTTTAAGGATTGCAATAAAATAATTAATTTTGCAGTCCAAATTGAATTTATAAAATCATGAGTTTACACCTTTCTGAACAGGAACAATTGAGAAGAGAATCGTTACAAAAATTACGAGATCTTGGTATTGATCCTTATCCTGCAGCGCTTTATCCAGTTGATACCTTGTCGACTGAAATCGAAACAAATTTTGAGGAAGGAAAAAAGGTGATTGTTGCAGGTAGGTTAATGAGTAGAAGAATTATGGGTAAAGCGTCGTTTGCTGAAGCCCAAGATGCTGAAGGAAGGATGCAATTGTACTTTAATCGCGATGAGATTTGTGAAGGAGAGGACAAAACTTTATACAACGACTGTATTTAAAAAGTTGTTGGATATAGGAGATTTTATTGGAGTTGAAGGGGATTTGTTTACCACCCAAGTGGGAGAGAAGTCAATAAGAGGTCAAAAAGTTTGTTTTACTATCTAAATCATTAAAGCCACTGCCTCTTCCAAAAACGGACAATGAAGGGAAGGTTCATGATGCTTTTACGGATCCGGAAATGCGATACCGTCAACGGTATGTTGATTTGGTTGTTAATCCACATGTAAAAGAAACATTTATTACGCGAACAAAAGTAATGAATGAAATGCGTAGCTTCTTTAATGACAAAGGATATGTTGAAGTGGAAACACCAATACTTCAACCAATCCCAGGTGGAGCTGCAGCCCGTCCATTTATTACCCATCATAATGCATTGGATATGCCATTGTATTTGAGAATTGCAAATGAGCTTTATTTAAAGAGGTTGATTGTTGGTGGTTTTGATGGCGTGTATGAATTTGCAAAAGATTTCAGAAACGAAGGAATGGATCGAACCCATAACCCAGAATTTACGGTATTGGAGATCTATGTAGCCTATAAGGATTATAATTGGATGATGGACTTTACGGAGGAGATGTTGGAAAGAGTTGCATTGTCTGTTCATGGAAAAACTGATTTATTGGTTGGTGATAAAGAAATTAGTTTTAAAAGACCATTTAAAAGAATTTCAATGACGGATTCAATCAAGGAGCATACTGGATTTGACATTTCTGGAAAGTCTGTTGAGGAGTTATCAACTTGGTGTAAAGACAATGGAATAGAGGTGGATAATTCGATGGGGAAAGGGAAAATTAATTGATGAGATATTTGGAGAGAAATGTGAAGGGAATTATATCCAGCCAACTTTTATTACTGATTATCCAAAGGAAATGTCTCCATTATGCAAAGCACATAGAGATAATCCAGAATTGACGGAGCGTTTTGAGTTAATGGTAAATGGAAAAGAGGTTGCAAATGCTTACACCGAGTTGAATGATCCTATTGATCAAAGAGAGCGTTTTGAAGAGCAAATGAAATTGTCTGCGAAAGGAGATGATGAAGCAATGTTTATTGATCAAGATTTCTTAAGAGCGTTGGAATATGGAATGCCACCTACATCAGGAATGGGAATTGGAATTGATAGGTTAGTGATGTTGATGACGAATCAAAGTTCAATTCAAGAAGTATTATTTTTTCCTCAGATGAAATTAGAAACGTTTAGTGCTGAAGAAAATTTGGGTCCAGAATTAAATGAAAATGAACAATTAATTTTTGATATTCTTTCCAAAGAAAAATCAATGGACTTGAATGTTTTGAAAGAGCAAGCAGGTCTTATCAAATAAACAATGGGATAAAGGAATTAAAGGCCTTACGAAGCAGGGGTTAACGAAAGTTACCAAAACGGACGATGCTTTGTTAGTTGATTTAATTGGCTAGTTCGTTTATGGGATAGGGTAAGCGACTGTCTTAGTGTGATTTATGTTTTGTTATAGTCAGTTTTATGTTTGTAACTTTCCACTATCATTTTGATGGATTCCTCTTTATTCTTCTTTACCATTTCTATGCGACTATCTGAGATTATAGATGAATGATATTCTCGTATATTCAGGTCACTCCAAAGCGTTAATTCTATAATTGTTGGAGTCAGTCCGAGACCTTTTTCGGTTAATAGGTAAATGTTTGTTTTTTTATTATGAGGTAGTTTTTCCCTAGTAATTATTTTAAATTCCTCAAGCATTTTTAGTCTTGAGGACAAGATATTGGAAGCAATGGCTTCATCGCTTTCGGAGAAATCCTTAAATGTTTTTTTCCCTTCCAAAAGCATCTGTTTAATAATTACCAATGTCCATTTATCACCTACTATATCTAGTGCGGATGTAATCGGGCAGTTACAACGAAAATTATTATTCATTTTAGGAAATTAATATGTATTACTTGCAAAACAAAAGTAATATTGTACTTTTGCTTTCAAAACAAAAGTAATAAAATAATTATAATATGAAGAAAGTTTTGGTAACAGGTGTTTCTGGGTACATTGGTCAACATTGTGCAGCAGAACTATTAAAAAAAGGATATTCTGTTAAAGGATCGCTCCGAAGTTTATCTAAAGCGGATGAGGTGACTAAGGGTATCAAAAAAGTAATTGACCCTAAGGGGAATTTAGAATATTGCGAACTTAATCTCTTGAATGATGATGGTTGGGATAATGCAATGGTGGGTTGTGATTTTGTATTGCATGTTGCATCACCGTTTATAAATATTGAGCCAAAAGATGAAAATTTATATATAAAGCCTGCTGTTGAGGGTACTCAAAGAGCATTGAAAGCTGCAAAGAAAGCGGGAGTGAAGCGTGTTGTTCTAACCTCTTCCATGGTTTCTATGTTAGAGGATGCTGATAAATCTATTGATGTAAATGCTAATTCTTGGACAAATGTGAATGCAAAAAATGTTTCAGCTTATGCGAAAAGTAAAACTTTAGCGGAAAAAAGTGCTTGGGAATTTATTAAAGCGCAAACAGATGATACGCCGATGGAATTAACAGTGGTTAATCCTGGGCCAGTATTTGGGCCAACTCTCTCAGGTAATTTGGGAGCATCACTGGATATTTTCAAACAAATGATTAGTGGTAAAATGCCAATGGTTCCGCAGGTTGGTATTAATATGTCAGATGTAAGAGATATAGCTGAAATTCATGTGTTGGCAATGGAAAACCCAAGCGCAAATGGGAAAAGATTCATTGTGACAACCGAAAATACGTATACATTTCAGGAATTAGCTCAAATATTGAAATCAAATGGATATGATAAAGTTAGTACTAAATTAGCTCCTAATTTTCTTTTACGCTTTATAGGGAATTTCAACAGAGAAGCGAAGAGTATGAGAGCTTTTATAGGGAGAACTTACAATGGTGATATTACTTCAACAAAACAAATTTTTAACTGGGAGCCTATTTCTTTTGAAAAGACAGTTTTGGATACTGCTAAATCTGTTGATGAGTCTATGAAAAAATAGAATCGAAATTGTAGAAAAGGTAAAGCTCGTATTAAATTCGAACTTTTTTTGGCTATGACGTTAGTGTAAAAAACGTTAGAATATTTCTTTACGTGATGATAAACCAAGAGATTTGTTGTTTAAGATAATGTCAAATTTATTTTAATGGTCAATTAAAAAGGCGACTCATGAGTCGCCTTTTTAACTTTACGTAAATTGTATATTATTTATCAAAAGCATCTTTAATTTTATCTACAAAGTTCAATTCTTCCCAAGGGAATAATTTCACATCCATAGAAACTTTTTTTCCTTCTGGCGAAGCATATTCTTTAGTAACAACCTCTGTTTTTCTTCCCATGTGACCGTAAGCAGCCGTTTCTCTATAAATAGGAGAGCGCAAGTTGAAACGAGTTTCAATTGCGTAAGGACGCATGTCAAAAATAGAAGCTAATTTTTCAGCAATTTCACCGTCTGTTAAATCAACTTTAGAACTTCCATAAGTATTTACATATAAGCCCCATAGGTTCAGCAACACCAATTGCATAAGCCACTTGTACTAAAGCTTCATCAGCAACGCCTGCTGCAACTAAGTTTTTAGCTACGTGACGAGTTGCGTAAGCTGCAGACCTATCCACTTTACTTGGGTCTTTTCCAGAAAAAGCTCCACCACCGTGAGCACCTTTTCCACCGTAAGTATCAACGATAATTTTACGACCTGTTAATCCAGTATCTCCATGAGGTCCTCCAATTACGAAAATTCCAGTTGGGTTAATATGATATGTAATTTGATCGTTAAATAAAGCTTGAATTTCAGCTAGGGAATAGTTTTTTAACTCTAGGAATAAGAATATTTACGATATCTTCATTAATTTTCTTCAACATGTTTTGTTCGGTGTCGAAGTCATCATGTTGTGTTGAGACAACAATTGCATCAATTCTAACAGGTTTGTTATTGTTATCGTATTCAATTGTTACTTGAGATTTAGAATCTGGACGTAAATACATTATTTCCTTATTTTCTCTTCTCAATTCAGCCAATTCTTTTAATAGCATATGAGAAATTTCCAATGGAAGTGGCATGTATGAATCAGTCTCGTTAGTTGCATATCCAAACATCATTCCTTGATCACCAGCACCCTGGTCTTCTTTGTTTGCTCTTTCAACTCCTTGATTAATGTCTGGTGATTGTTCGTGGATAGCAGAAAATACACCACAGGAGTTTCCGTCAAACATGTATTCTCCTTTGTTGTAACCAATTGTGTTAATTACCTCTCTTGCAATAACCTGAACGTCCAAGTATGCTTTAGATTTTACTTCTCCTGCAAGAACAACCTGTCCTGTTGTAACAAGTGTTTCACAGGCAACTTTCGAATCAGCATCAAATGCTAAAAAATTGTCAATTAACGCATCTGAAATTTGATCAGCTACTTTGTCTGGATGCCCTTCTGAAACAGACTCTGATGTAAATAAATAACTCATTGTTCAATTTGTTTTTAAGATTAATCTAGTCGAAATAAAAAGGAATGAGCTGCGCAAGTGTAATAAGAAACGTTTTAGCATTTTTTGTACGTGGTTGCAAGCAAGCAAATCATTCCACCCTAATTTCGAGTGCGAATTTATAAAAATTAAATAACTGACAAATAGAATACTTCAAAAAAAGGTAATTATTTTTTTGAAGTCAGCTCTTTAAATACATTTTCCAAAGATTCATCTTCTTTTTGCATTGCCAAAACCAGTAAATTATTGGTTTGTGCAAATTTTGAAATCTCTTTTCGGATATCTCTATCCGTTTTGGATTCGAGTATCCAAATTTTGTCAGAAACTTCTTTTGCACTTGCAACGCCAGTAATTGAATTTAATTTAGCTCTGCTTACGTTAGTGTCGAACTCAACCTTTATGACTTGCTTTTTAACAACTTTAGATTGAATTTCACTGGTTTTCTCATCTGCAATAATTTTACCATCGTTTATGATTATTATTCGGTCACAAATAGCTTCCACCTCTTGCATGATATGAGTAGAAAGTAAAATTGTCTTGTCTTTTCCGAAAGTTTTAATTAATTCGCGGATTTCAACTAGTTGGTTTGGATCTAAACCGCTGGTAGGTTCATCAAGAATTAATACTTCTGGGTTATGCAACATCGCTTGCGCTAATCCAACTCTTTGTCGATACCCTTTTGATAAAGCACCTATTTTTTTATGTTGTTCCATTTCTAGCCCAACAGATTTAATCATCTCAGCAACTCTTTCCTTCTTATTTTTGACCTTGTGCAAACGAGCAAGAAAAAGTAAATACTCTTTTACATACATGTCCAGATACAAAGGGTTGTGTTCTGGGAGGTATCCTATTTTTCGTTTTACTTTTATTGGCTCTTCATTTACATCTAATCCACAAACTTTTACTTCACCATTTGTTTGTGGAATAAAACAAGTAATTATTTTCATGGAGGTAGACTTTCCAGCTCCATTTGGGCCCAAAAAACCTACTATTTCTCCCTTAGAGATTTCAAATGAAATGTTATCTAGAGCGTTTTGACTTCCGTATTTTTTTGTAACGTTTTTGACTGATATCGACACAACTTATATTTGTAAGATGAAAATAAAAAACAAAGAATATCTAATCTCTATTCATATTGCAAATATATCTATAATTAAGGGAAGTGAATAAGATGTCATAAACATTCATTAACAATTTAGTGTGGGATTACTTTTATTATCAGTAATTTCTAGGATAGCTAATATATATTGGAGTCAAATAAGGATTTAAGTTATAGGTGGAATTATTTATACCACTTCATTTTCACTACTTTTACGAAAATGATTTTACAAGGGGCTATAGTGATACGGTCAACAGGAAGTTGGTATTTAATCCGAACAAAAGAAGGTGAGGAAGTTGAGGCTCGCATTAAAGGTAAATTTAGAATACAAGGTATAAAAACAACCAACCCGGTTGCGGTTGGAGATCTGGTAGACTTTACTTTGGAAAAGGATAATACTGCCGTAATAACAAAAATCCATCCGCGTAAAAATTACATAATTCGTAAATCGGTAAATTTATCTAAGCAGGCACAAATAATTGCATGCAATATCGATCGTGCTCTTTTGGTGGTTACTATTTCTAATCCAGTCACTCAAACGGGGTTTATTGATCGGTTTTTAATAACAGCGGAAGCTTATCACATCCCAGTAACAATAGTCTTTAATAAAATTGATATATACTCGGAAAAGGACCAATTAAAATTGGAAGAATTGATGATTGCTTATTCTAAGGTTGGCTATCATTGTTTGGATGTTTCTGCTGAAACGGGTGCAGGATTGACAGAAATTAAGGAAATGCTTGAAGATAAGACAACCATGCTGAGCGGTCACTCAGGAGCAGGTAAATCTACATTAATTAATAAGGATTGATAGCAATCTAGCATTAAAAACGGGCGATATCTCAGAATCACACTTTAAAGGAAAGCATACTACAACTTTTGCGGAAATGTTTGAATTGGCGTTTGGAGGATTTATAATAGATACTCCGGGAATCAAAGGGTTAGGGATTGTAGATATTGAAAAGGAAGAATTGAGTCATTATTTTTTAGAAATGAGGGCGTTATTACCCGAATGTAAATTCCATAACTGTCAACATTTAAAAGAACCTTCTTGTGCGATTACAAAAGCAGTTAAAACGGGAAGAGTGGAGGAGTTTAGGTATAAAAACTATCTTTCGATGTACCACGGAGATGATGAGAATTATAGAACAGTAGATTATTAATGAGGGTTTTTGTTCAAAGAGTATCGGAAGCTTCAGTTGTAGTTGAGAATGAAATTCGCAGTGAAATAGGCAGTGGAGTTCTAATTTTATTAGGAATTGAAAACGCAGGATAATCAAGAGGATATTGATTGGTTGTGTGCCAAAATTGCTAAATTGAGGATATTTCCAGACGCTGAAGGAATAATGAATTTATCATTGATGGATACAAACGGTGAAGCGTTAGTTGTGAGTCAGTTTACGCTGCATGCTAGCACAAAAAAAGGGAATCGGCCATCGTATATTAAGGCTGCTCGTCCAGAAGTTGCATTGCCTTTGTATGAAGAGTTTGTTTCGCGACTGACTCAAGTTTTAGGTAAAGAAATTGAAACAGGAGAGTTTGGAGCCGATATGAAAGTTAGTTTAATAAATGATGGGCCGGTCAGTATTTGGATAGATTCAAAATCAAAAGAATAAGCTATATGAGAATTAGAAACTGGTCATTAGGGTATTTGTTTGGTTATATATTTACTACAATAGGAATACGTTCTTTTTATCGAAAATATAAAGTAGTTGGAAAAGAGAATATTCCGAAAGGAAAACCAATTCTATTTGCTGGAAATCATCAAAATGCTTTTTTAGAAGGTGCTATCCTAGGATATGTAACGCGTTCACCAATATATTTTCTAGCAAGATCAGATATTTTCAAAAAGAAAGCAGCCAGTTTTATGTTAACCAGTTTAAATGCACTTCCCATTTATCGAGAACGGGATGGCGCTGATTATAGAGATAAAAATGAAGAGGTATTTGAACAGTTTTATGATTTACTGGCTAAAAACAGAAGGATTGTAATATTTCCAGAAGGTAATCATGGGAAGCATCAGCAATTAAGGTCATTGAAAAAAGGTATTTTCAGAATAGCAGTTGGAGCAGAGGCTAAGTATAATAACGAATTGGATGTTCAGGTAGTTCCGGTTGGAATTAATTATGGGAAATTTGAAAATATGGGCGGCGACCTACTCATTCAATTTGGAACGCCAATAGCTATTAAAGATTACATCGCAGATAATTCAGCGAAGCAAGAAGAAAATTATATTGAACTTGTTGGTGAGCTCAGAAAGCGAATGAGTGATCAAATGATAGATATTCAGAAAATGGATTATTATGATTTGATTCATTTCACGATGAAAACTTTTGATGCTGAAATTGGTTTGTTGGAGCAAGAATGAGCGTAATGATTTAGTTTCGGAATTCAAGAGACAAAAAGGATATATCGAGAAAGCTGAGAGTTACATTGAAAAGGATGTTGAAAATGCGAATGTAGTCCTAAAAGTAGCTTTAGAATTTAAGGAAGGTATTAAGAAAGAGAAGCTGTCTGCTTGGTTATTTAATAAAGAGAGTTACGCTGTTTTTGGTCACGTCTTTTTATTAATTCTACTTTTTCCATTGCATTTATATGGAATGCTTAATAGTTATTTGCCTTATCGAATTCCCGCTTGGTTCGTAGAGAAAAAAGTAGCTGATATTCACTTTCATGCTTCGATAAAATTACTTGCTGGATCCATTTTGTTTGTGATTTTTTGGGGAATTCAAATTAGTTTGGTCGCAATATTTACAGATAATTATTATTGGGCAATGTACTTTGGGTCATTAATTGTTTCAGCTTGGATTAGCTATAAATATTGGATTTCGTTCTTAAAGTTGAAAGGAAAAATACGTTACAATAAACTCCAAAAGCAAAAAGGTGACACTTTTAGAAAAGTTAAAAATTCAACACGAAAAGTTAAAGGAGTTTGTACACAAATCATATCAAAAATGAAAAATGCGTTAGGTATAAAAGAAGCTCAGAAAGAAAGTGGATAATTGGATCAAGCAATTTGGTGTTCGTTATTTTAGTGAACTAACAAATATGGCAATGCTAACGGAAGAAGTTGGAGAAGTTGCTCGTATTATTGGTAGAAGGTATGGCGAGCAATCAGAAAAGGAGTCAGATAAAGATAAGGACTTGGGAGATGAAATGGCAGATGTATTGTTTGTGTTACTTTGCTTAGCCAATCAAACAGGAGTAAATTTGGAAGAAGCATTAGAAAAAAACTTAAATAAGAAAACGATTAGAGATGCAGATAGGCATCATAACAATCAGAAATTACATTGACTTCGGCTACGCTCAGTCAACTAATTTAATGAGGGCATCGTTACCTTAAATTTCATCTGTAACAAATGCTTGTGCTCATTTATAATCCTTTTAAAAAAGTTTTAAAAGCACCCCAATATTTCTCATTACCTTCTGTAGTTTCCCACAGTGCGCTTGAACCATGAATTCCTTCAAAATCAGGTTGGAAGTGGTTTACCCAAACAGTGTCTATTCCAGAAATAAGCGTTTTAGAAGCCTCTGTTTCTGTTTTAGAGGAGGTAATAAAAATTGGTTTGTTGTATCCTATGATTGAATCTTTAATATTTATTCCTTTAATATATTCTCCAGGGCTAAAAGCTGCTACTGCTTTTACTTTGTCGTTGTTTTTGCCAATTAACAAAACCAGTGAAGCAGAGTAGGAGCTTCCTACTAATACAATGGATTGATTATCATTAAGTTTAAATAAATAATCAATCGCAGCCTCAATATCCTGTTTTGCATCTAGGTATTCCGTAGGTAATTCTTTTTCTTTAGCTAGTTGAGCCGTTTTATTTAAAATGTTGTTTGCTTTATTTCCTGATCGTTGGTCAATGGCAATACTTGAAAATCCGATGCTACCAATTCTGAATGCAGTTTCTCGATATTCACCTCTACTATATCCTGCTTGGTGACATAGTAGAACATTGGGCTTACTATCTTTTCTTTCGTAGATATCAGCGAACATTAATAAGCTATCTCTAGAAGGGAAAGAGTCGTGCTGTATGAAGCGACTATCTGATTGCTTTGAGATTGGAGTTGCATCCATGTGTAAACTGTCAAATTTGCCTTCGTCAATTTTTTCAATTTTTTTTTCCTTTGGCGGTGGCATGCAAGCAATGGCAAAAAACAGGATAGCTATGAATAGAATAGGTTTCATGCTGCGAAAGTAATATAAAATCAAATATGCTAGTAGAAGTAAAGTGTTGTTTTAGTTAATCTTTAACTTCCCTTTTAATTCCTTAGATAGAGCACCTTTGTGAAGTAGGATAGAAATAGTATTCATTCTAAAGTATGCTTCTGAGACAAGAATATGGCCCTTGAAATCATCTAAACCTCTTTCATCTCCCCAGGAATTTTTGACAATGAAATAATCTTTACCATCTACTCCTTTTGCTAATCCAACAATATGCATTAAGTGATCATCACCTACTGTGTAATTATCATAGTATTCTTGTCTCATTTGTTGAGTTACTACCTTTTCCTTAGCTGTGGTAATAAAATTTGGTTTTTCACCCTCTGGTGATTCAATTGCAATGCCTTCCTTTGAGTTAAATCCATTATTACTAACATCTGCATCCCAGTCAAGTGTAAATCCATCTTTCAAAGCTTTTTTAGCAGTCTCTATCATTTCATCTAATTGAACGTTGTAAAATCGACCATTATCCCAGTTATCCGGAATGTCCAATACAAAGTTGGTATAGAAAGGCTGATGCGTGTAAGAGGTCAATGTAATGTAGTTTTTGCTTAATAACCCTAATTCCTCAGCAAAACTTTTTGGTGTGTACGATTTCTTGTTATAAGAAAAGTTATGAGGATATTCTCCTAAATAAACATTTAGTAAAGCACTGTATCCATTTCTCCACATTGGAGTTAGTTTTCCTCCTTTGTTTGCTATAATAGCTTTTAAAAACCCTTCTAGAATACTTGCCAATTCAGCATGATTGTGTTTTTCTGTGTCCATTTGTAGTCCGTTAAAAACTTCATTAGGAACAATTCCGTACACGTCTACAGCATTTAATAAGTCATGCCCTAAACTTCCTTCTCCAAATTGCGTTTTCCCATGTCTTCGGACATAATTTTCCGCTTTGTTAATGTACACTTGTCTTGCAATAAAAATTTCGGAAAGATTGTGAGTTCCTTTTCCCATTCTGATTAATTCAGATTCTAAAAAAGAGAGCAGCTGAGAAGCTCCAACATGTTCCTGTGTGTCCCTGGCTTTCGACGGGGTTGGCATCCCATTGAACTACTTTTTTGAATGATAGCGTATCTTGCGCTATTGTGCAGTTAAATGTAAAAGCTAGGGCAATGATGATTACTCTTTTCATGATTCTCGTTTTGGTAGCCAAATTTAGGAAACTGTTAGTGGTTTGCAAATTAAAATGGTACGAATGGTTTTGCTATACTGCTGGAGTTAAAACAAATAGAATGTTAGGGTCTGAAGGGTAATCTTCAATGTAGTCCATTGCTTGATTCATGCTTCGCTTAATAAAATCAATTATTGGTTCTCCGGATTGAAATTCACATTCCCAACCATCGTAATTTTTTTCGATCGCTCCATCCATGCATTCTAGTACATCTCCTTTTATAACTGGAACACCTATTCTAGCAAGTTTACTTATGGCAATTAAAGCATCCGATGTTTTAAAAGCCCAATTTTCTATTCCAATTTCTTCTAAGGAAAACCCTTTGTTTAAAATTGCAATAACTGGAATAGGCCATACTTTAGTCATGGGTTATTTTTTGTGAAAGGTAAGTATTATTGTCATAGGTTGTTTTTTGATCAGTCTCTTACAGAAACGAATTTCTGACGACCTTAAATAAAAAAAGCCAGATACTTTTCGTATCTAGCTTTTTATGTGGGCCCTGTAGGATTCGAACCTACGACCCCCTGCTTGTAAGGCAGGTGCTCTGAACCAACTGAGCTAAGAGCCCGATTATATTCGGGTATTACCACATTCTTTTTATTTCAAACACCTCAAAGGTAACTTTTTCTCTGAACCTTCCGATAGCAATCGGAATGAGCTAAGAGCCCTCTCATTTGAGGAGTGCAAATATATATCTTTTCTGTCTCTCACCAAATAATTAGGAAAAAAAATCGTGAAGTATTTCAGATACCACAAAAGTGCTTCCACCCACTAAGATTAAATCATTTGAGTTTGCAGATTTCATAGCCGCTTTATAGGCTTCTGAACAAGACGAAAAGCTAATTTTAATTTGCTTTTCTGCGAAGGATTTTTCTAATTCTGTTGCGCTTAAAGCTCTTGGAATATTAGGCGTACATAAATAATAAGTAGCATTTTTCGGAAGTAAATTAATGACTTTATCTACTTCTTTATCTGCAACCATTCCCCAAATGATATGAATATTATTATAAGTTTCTAATTCTAGTTCCTTTACTGTTTGTTTAATTGCGTGCACATTATGGCCAATATCAGCAATAACTTTAGGTGAGTTTTGTAAGGTTTCCCACCGCCCTCTTAAACCAGTGTTTGTTTTTATGGAGCGTAATCCTTTGCTAATGGATCTAGAAGTTATTGTTGGAAATGTTTCTTGGATCAAATCAATAACGGTTAGGGCAGTTGCTACATTGTTTTTTTGGAAGTCACCTTTGAGACTAGAAAGAGGTTGGTTATTGTTTTGAGACGCTATATGTAATGGAGAGTTGTTTTTTGAAGCAATCTTTTCAAATACAGATAGCACTTCGATTCCCTCACCTAGAACAACAGGAATGTATGGCTTTATAATCCCACCTTTTTCGCTTGCAATGGCTTCTAAAGTGTTTCCTAAGTATTGTGTATGGTCTATTCCGATGGAGGTAATAACGCTAACGAGAGGAGAAATTATATTAGTAGAATCTAATCTTCCACCCAAGCCTGTTTCTATAATCGCGATGTCAACTTTGTTGGATTCAAAATAGTCAAAAGCTAATGCTGTGCTCCATTCAAAAAAGGAAGGTTTAATCTTATTGAAAACAGCCTTGTTGTTTTGGACAAAGTCAATTACATATTGTTCTGATATAACTTCTCCATTAATTCTTATTCTTTCTCTGAAGTCGAGTAGGTGAGGAGAGGTAAATAATCCAACGGTATATCCGCTTTGGGTTAAAATGGAGGCAAGCATATTACAAACGGAGCCTTTTCCGTTTGTTCCTGCAACATGTATTGTTTTGAATTTGTTTTGTGGATTGTCTAATAATTCACAAATATCAATGATGTTATCTAACTTGCCATTGTAAGCTTTACTTCCTATGTTTTGAAATTGAGGAAGTTGTTCGAAAAGAAAAGCAACCGTTTCTTTATACGTCATTTACTTAATACAACTAGTTAACTTTGAATTCCAATTTGAGGGTTTTAACATCATATTCTGTAGAAGCACTGGTCGGTTTGTATGTGAATTCTAATGCTTTCTTTTCTGCTAGCTCAATAATAGCTTTATCTGATGTATTGGTAAAAGAATTTGATAGTTGCGCTTCAGACCAGTATACTTTACCATCCTTATTGATTTTAATTTTGACAGCTACTTTGGCAGGAGTAGTAGTTAAGTTATCTAAGCTAGGAACGTTCTTTATTTTTCTACTAGAACCATCACCAACACCTTCACCATTTCCTAGGCCATCGCCACCTCCAGTGCCTCCTCCTGAACCACCTTCTCCGATTCCACCTTCTTCGCCACTTCCGCTTCCAAAAACATTTCCTAAATCATATTCAGCTTCTTGCTCGTCAGATTCTCCGTTACCATCAGAACCACTTGCTTCTTGGGCAGATTCTGCAGTAACAGCAGATTCTTCTTCTTGTGTTGCTACTTCATCTTCAGAACTCTCGTTGGTTTCTTCGTTTTGTTCTTTGGCACTTTGCGAAGTTTCTTTACTCACCTCTTTGCTTCCACCTGCAGAGCCACCGCCAGCATCCGTAAAATCCATTACCATAACTACTTCTTTAGTAGGGTATGGAGGGTCTGCTTGCTTCATTGAAGTGAAAAATAGCATTAGAAATAAAAGAAGTAAAAGGATGGAAGCTCCTATAATACCCGCTTGTTTATCCTTTTTATTAATGGGTGCTAAATGTGCCATGAATAAACGAATTAGTTATGGTTTCGTCTTTATAACGATTTTTAACTCATTTTGTTTCGCAATATCAATAACCCCAACAGAATATTCCCAGTCGGAAAGCTTGTCGCCAACCAATTCAATGGTTTTTTTATAATCTACGTATTGCATTATTGTAGTTCGTAATTCTTCCAATGAAATTTCTTGATCGACATCCATTTTATCATTTTTAATCCAAATGATATTGTCTTTGTTTACAAATACTTTGGTAATTGATTTATCGGTAGTAGAAGCAGGACCTGACTTTGGTAAGTCTATACTGTGACCAGCAGTTACCATTGTAGAAAGAATAATAAAAAATATTAATAACAGAAATACTAAATCTGTCATAGATGACATTCCACCTTCAATTTTAATTTTATTGGACGATCTTAAACTCATCTCTTGCTATTTACCTGGTGCGTCTAGTATATCCAAAAACTCGATAGAACTCCCTTCCATTTTTTGAATAACTTTTTCAACTTTACTTACTAAATAATTGTAGAATACATAAGCTATAATACCCACAATCAACCCACCTACCGTAGTTATCATTGCTTCAAAAATACCACCAGAAAGACTTTGAATTTCAACGCCTTCGTTACTCATTGTGTGCATTACCTGAATCATTCCTAATACAGTTCCTAAAAATCCAATCATTGGTGCTACACCAGCTGTAGTAGCTAATATTGATAGTCTTGTTTCTAATTTGTAAACTTCAATTTTACCCACATTCTCAATAGAAACAGCAATATCTTTCATTGGTTTTCCAATTTTAGAAATTCCTTTTTCAATCATTCTAGCCATCGGGTTGTCAGATGTGGTACACAATTGTTTTGCTTCATCTAATTTCCCATCATTAACATATTCTTTAATCTTAGCCATGAAATCTCTCTCTTCGTTCAAAGCTCTTCGAATTGCAAGGAAGCGTTCGATAAAGATATAAACGGTTAATGCAGAAAGCAGAAACAACATCGACATGATGATAATACTTGTCCAACTGTATTCTCCAGTTTCCGTATCAAATCCCCATATTAATTCCCAAAGAGAAATGTCTGTTGTTTTAGTTAATGTGTCTGATAAGGCATCACCAACCTCTATTTGAATTTTATTTATTAAATCGAAAATATTCATATTTACTTTTTATTAACGTAATAATCGTTCAATTGTTGTTCATCAAAAAATTAGAAAAACACCAGCTCCGGCAAGATAACCTAATAATGCTAACCAAGCCATGTTTTTTAAGTACCAAAAGAAAGAGATTTTTTCCATTCCCATAGCTACAACACCCGCAGCAGAGCCAATAATTAACATACTTCCACCGGTACCAGCTGCATAAGCAATAAAGTGCCAAATATGGTCATCTATTCCTACTTCATGTATGTCAAACATCCCCATGCTGGCAGCGACCAATGGCACATTGTCAATAACTGCAGAACCTGCACCTAATAGCATGATAAAGACATTGGTGTCCATTGCTGCATTAACATCTTTACCGAAAGTAAAGATCAAGCCTAAAGATTCTAGTGCAGCAACCGTCATTAATATACCCAAAAAGAAAAGAATAGAAGGCATTTCTATTTTTGCCAAAGCTTTGAATGTTGGGCTGTTGTGACCTCCGTCATCTACTTGATCTATTTCATCTCCTAAATTTGTCATACTAAATTGACGTGCTGTAATTAATTCTGCAATCAACGCAACAATAGAAAGAGACAGCATCATACCAATGTAAGGAGGAAGGTGTGTAACCGTTTTAAAGATAGGAACAAAAACAATTAATGATAAACCTAAATAAAGCATTAATGGTCCTTTCGCGTTTTCATTTCCAGCTGCAGGAGGTGATTCAAAGTGTCCTTGAAATGGTTTTAAGAAACTAGCTAGTATAGTAGGTATTAACATACAAACTAAAGATGGCAATATTAAATACTCAACTAACTTAAGAGCACTTACTTTTTCTCCCATCCATAACATGGTAGTTGTAACATCTCCAATTGGAGACCAAGCTCCACCGGCATTTGCAGCGATTATTATTAAACCTGCAAACCAAATTCGATCTTTATTTTCAGGGATTAGTTTTCTAAGAATTGTAATCAATACAATTGTAGCCGTTAGGTTATCTATAATAGCAGAAAGAATAAATGCAAGAATACACATGATCCATAGTAAAGTCTTTTTCTTGTTTGTTCTTACGTAGTTCTTAATAGTAGAAAATCCGTCAAAATGATCAATTATTTCCACGATAGTCATTGCTCCTACTAAGAAAATAAGAATTTCACAGGTTTTACCAAAGTGATGTAAAAGCGTATGCTCTAACCATCCAGCTTTGGAGGCGCTGTAAGTTGCATGTCCTTCAACGTGGTCTGGTAATGCAGCAAATCCATCTACCATTGTATGGTTTCCTGAATCAAACCATTGTGTAAAATCACCAAGTCCAAATGCAACTGCTGCCCAAGCAAGCGCCATCATCAGTAATGCAGGAACTAACTTGTCTACTTTTAAACTATGTTCTAAGGTGATTGCTAAATAACCTAAAACGAATATGACAACAATTAAAACTTCCATAATTTAAACAAGTTGATTTAAAGCAACTTCAAATGCAGTTTTTGCAATTTGCGTTTTACTCTTGTTAATGTTGTAAGCATTTTCCAATGCCTTTTTTATTGTGTTTGATGTATCGATAAAGATTGCATCATCTTCAATTTTATCTAAGTCTGTGCTCATTAAGTAAGCAAAAACTCTTGCCATACCACAGTTTGAAATAAAATCAGGAATAACACTAATATTATTATCTGTATAGTCAGCAATTTCTCCAAAGAAAATTTCAGGATCTGCAAATGGAACATTTGCTCCAGCTGCAATTACTTCCATCCCCGCAGAAATCATCCTATCGACCTGATCCTTTGTTATTAGTCTAGAAGCAGCACACGGAAGAAAGACTTCTGCCTTCAAGTCCCATATTTTATTATTTACCTCTTCAAAAGATAACATATTTGGAGCACTCAAGGCATTTCCATCTTTTTCTAAAAAGAGTGTTCTTATTTCCTCAAGAGAAAAACCATCTTCTTTTATCAAGCCACCAACGCGGTCAATAATGCCTACGATAACCGCACCTTCTTGCGCTAAGTAGTATGCCCCTGCACTTCCAACATTACCCCACCCTTGAATGATAACGCGCTTTCCTTTAAGTTCGCCGCCATAGATGTTATAATAATGTTTTACGGATTCAGCAACACCATATCCAGTAATCATATCTGCTACCACATATTTACGGGCAACTGATGGGCTGTACATTGAATTTTCAATAGTTTTTATAACGCCAAGTCTTAATTGACCAATACGGTTTATTTTTTGCGATTCTCTTGGTTGAAAGTGACCGTTAAAGACACCTTCTTGCGGATGCCAAACTCCACAATCTTCAGTCATTGGTATAACTTCATGAATTTCGTCAACATTTAAATCTCCACCTGTACCGTAGTAATGCTTTAATAATGGAGTAACCGCTTTATACCATCTTTCCAATACTCCTTTTTTACGGGGATCGTTTGGGTCAAAATTGATTCCTGATTTAGCACCTCCAATAGCGGGCCCTGAAACGGTAAATTTTACTTCCATGGTCTTAGCCAAAGATTCAACTTCACGTTTGTCTAAGCCAACTCTCATTCTTGTTCCACCTCCAGCAGCTCCACCTCTCAGCGTGTTAATTACTACCCACCCTTCAGCCTCCGTTTCTTGATCTTTCCACTCAAAAACAATCTCAGGTTGTTTATTCTCAAATTTCTTTAGTAATTCTATCATTGTATTTATTCAATTCACGCAAAAGTAACAAAATTTAAGAGTTATTAATTTTACCATTTTGTTTTTTTTCAAGACATCTTGTTAATTAATAGTAATCAATTGATTTAAAAAATTTTATAAATAAATAGTTCCGCCTGTAGAATCTTCTTTTGCTCCTGTCACTGAGGCAAGACAATTAAAGAGTTGTTTTTTACGTAGAACTCCCAAGAAACCAAAAATTACGGCCTCTTTATATTCTATTATTTTGTTTTCAGGGATAATTATTTGCGCATTGGCAGTGTTTTTTATCTCTGAAATCCAAAAAGCATTAAATGCTCCGCCTCCTGTTATTAATACTTTTTTATCAGCAGTACTGGAGAGTATTTTACAAATTTGATGTGCTAAGTGTTTTCCAAATGTGTTTAGTTTATCTGCGTTTGAAATGTCATATTTATCTAAAATAGGTTTGAAATTTTTAATAAAGTTTTCTTTACCTAAAGACTTAGGATGTGCTTTTGAGAAAAATGCGATCGCATTTAAATCAGTATATAAATTTTGATTAAAATTCCCTGAAGCACCTAATTTACCTTTGTCATCGTATTCAATTCCTTCCAAGCTGCAAATATAGTTATTAACCATATTTGCCATTGCGAGATCGTAGGAGATTCGTTTGCCCTTTTCTTTAAAAGAGATATTAGCAATTCCCCCAAGATTAAGGCAGTAATCATATTCGGCAAAGAGTAATTCATCACCGATAGGGACTAGTGGAGCACCTTGTCCCCCAAGAGCAACGTCTTTTGTGCGGAAATCACAAATTGTTTCGATGCCTGTAGTAGCTGCTATTTGGGCTCCACATCCAATTTGGGTAGTCAAGTTATTTTTAGGCTGATGGAAGACAGTGTGTCCATGTGAGGCTATGAAATTGACATTTGAAATTTTGTTTTTTTCAATGAATTTGGTGACTTTATTTCCCATTAATTTTCCAAATTCAACATGAAATAGGGCATAGTTTATAGCAGTTTCATTTTCTAAATTCGCTAACTTATATTTTTGTTCATTGGAGTAAGATACTGTTTCATGGTGCGTTAAATTAAAATGCCATTTATTGTCAAATTTAAAATTGCAATATGCTATATCTAAACCATCCAAAGATGTGCCTGACATTAACCCTATTACGTCGAAAGATTCCATAATTTAACTTAAAAAAGTTGCTCAAGGTGAAGATAACAACTAATTTTGAAGTATTAATTAAAGATTGAATTTTAATACTAATAGTTGATAACATGGATTTTAGATTAACGGAAGAACAGATGGCGGTTAGAGATGCTGCTAAAGATTTTGCACAAAACATGTGTAAGCCAGGAGTGATTGAAAGGGACACCAATCAGCAAGTACCTTTAGAGCAATTAAAGCAACTAGGAGAACTTGGTTTTATGGGGATGATGGTTGATCCAAAGTATGGAGGAAGTGGGATGGATACGATTTCTTACGTTTTGGCTATGGAAGAAATCTCAAAAATAGATGCTTCTGTTTCTGTTGCTATGTCTGTAAATAATTCTTTAGTTTGCTGGGGTTTGGAACAATTCGGAACTGAAGAACAAAAACAAAAATATTTAATTGATTTGGCTTCTGGAAATAAAATTGGAGCATTTTGCCTTTCCGAGCCAGAGGCTGGTTCGGATGCAACTTCCCAAAGAACTACTGCTATAGATATGGGAGACCATTATTTACTGAATGGCACAAAAAACTGGATAACAAGTGGAAGTACTGCTTCCACTTATATTGTAATTGCTCAAACAGATGTGGATAAGGGGCATAAGGGAATTAATGCTTTTATCATAGAAAGAGGGATGGAAGGTTTTATTGTTGGAGCTAAAGAAGATAAGTTAGGAATTAGAGGTTCCGATACACACACGTTATTATTTAATGATGTTAAGGTTCCTAAAGAGAATAGAATAGGAGAGGATGGGTTTGGATTTAAGTTTGCAATGAAAACGCTTTCTGGCGGAAGAATTGGTATAGCTGCTCAGGCCTTAGGTATTGCGTCAGGTGCGTATGAAATTTCTTTAGCCTATTCTAAAGAAAGAGAAACATTTGGGAAACCAATTTGTGAACACCAAATTATTCAATTTAAATTATCAAAAATGGCTTTAGATATTGAAGCTGCAAGAATGCTGGTGTTAAAAGCTGCTTGGCATAAAGATGAGCACATGGATTATACTACTTCTGGAGCTATGGCAAAACTAATTGCATCGCAGGTAGCCATGGAAACGACGGTTGAAGCTGTTCAGATTCATGGAGGATATGGTTTTGTTAAGGAGTACCATGTAGAAAGGTTAATGCGAGATGCTAAAATTACACAGATCTACGAAGGAACTTCTGAAATTCAGAATATTGTAATAGCTCGAAGTATATTGAAAGGTTAGCATTTTACACCTATTTGTTAGAAAGCTAGAGGTACGGATGAAACTATCGCTTTTTGTGTGGTGTGTGGCTACAATATATAATTTGGTATAAGCTACTGTAATTAATAGAGGCGAAGTAAGCGCATAAAAAAAGAGCCTCAAGAAATTGAGGCTCTTTTAGTTCTTTTTTTTAGTGACACTATCTTGGATCACCTAATCCAACAGGACTTCCAACTCTATCCATAGCACATCTAAACCCAATGTTTGCTGTTGATAAATCTTGGTCTAAAAATCTTCTTGTTCCAGGACTCAGCCAGTAAGCTCTATCTCTCCAAGATCCACCTTTAAATACTCTAGACTTATCGGATATTAAACTTGTTGGGTCTTGAGCTAAAGCTAGCCCTTTCTCTTTGCCGCTTTGATACATAACCCAATCTTCATTAAAACTTCCAGCATTAATATCTGCAACTCTACTACCTCCATTGGCACTAGCAGGGTAATAAATAGAAGAGTTTATATCGCCATCCAGCTCATCTATGTTATCAGCCACTCTGTAGTTTCTACGCTTTAAATTCTCTTCCGCAGTTGTTTCTCTCACTTTTACGTTACCAGGTGTGTTTACTACATATTCTGAGATTCCAGACCTTAGCATTGGTGAAATTTCTAAGCTGTAATCTATAAAGTCTGGATTTTGTTGAATTCGATTATCGAAATCATCAAATACATTATCAAAAATTTCCCTAATTCTCCTAGAGGCCTCAATAGGTTGTTTCTCTTTTGAGAATTTAATAGCTTCATCTACATATGTATTAACCTCTTTCAGAAGCTCTCGCTCTAATGAATCTAGCCTAGGGCCATGAGGATATTCAGTATATTTTCTGTCTGCTGTTCCTAATCTTTCTAATTGGAATTCAGCTAAGTATTGTTTGATGCCATATACATCATACATCGTTTCGTCATACTTTTCTGCAATACTACCTGTACTATTTAAGACTTTAGTTTTGAAAACATTACCTCTAAAAGGTCTGAATTCATCGTATTCTTCTCCAGATAAAGGACGGTATACATCCATAACCCATTCACTAACGTTTCCTGCCATGTTATATAGTCCATAATCATTTGGCCAGTAAGAAAATACTGGGGCAGTTATGTCAGCATTGTCATTCAAGTTACCAGCAACTCCCATCATGTCACCCCGACCTCTAATAAAATTAGCTGACATTAATCCTTGCCATCTATCATCTGGGTTACGAACCCAATGACCATTCCATGGATAAACTCTCCTTTCTACAATTCTTTCATCTAATGTGTTTCCAATTAAACCGTATGCAGCAAACTCCCATTCAGCTTCAGTTGGCAGTCTGTAGCGAGGTAACAAAATACCATCAGACATTTGAACATTTCGCGTAACTAAATCTTTAGCTTTGAATTTACCAGTTGATGGATCATATCCACCTCTAGAAGGGTTCATGTCTGGAATTTGTCCTCTCGGATTAACTCCTTGGTCATATTGCCCAGCAAAGTAGGCATCAGTTGAAAATGGCTCATTTTGTTGGTTAGGGTTCATCATTAAAATTCCTTCTCTAATTAAAATCCACTCGTTAACGCGGTCTGTTCTCCAAGCACAAAAATCACTTGCTTGCAACCAAGAAACACCAACGACAGGATAATCTCTATAAGAGGGATGTCTTAAATAGTATTCGGTGTAAGGTTCATTGTATGCTAATTTTTCTCTCCAAACCAACGTATCCGGCAGAGCTTTTTTATATACCATTGGAAAATCGGTATATGTTCTACTTGTCCAATATAGATACTCGCACCAGTTAAAATTTGTTATTTCAGTTTCGTCTAAATAAAATGAAGAAACTGTAACTCGCCTGGGTGTGCTAGCGAAGTCTTTCATTAAATCTTCTTCAACTCTACCCATAGTAAACGTGCCTCCCTCAATTAAAATAAGTCCAGGACCTGTTTCTTGTTCTTCATAAGGGACTTTTTGAAAACCACCATTTCTAGGATTATTGTAATCCCATCCGGATACACTAGACCTTTCGTATGTACATGAAGTTAATAATACTATTAACACGAAAGGCACAACTCTTTTCAATATGTTTTTCCTCTTCATAATGCGAGATAATTTTTACTTATAACTGTGATTAAAGAAAATGGTTACAATTAATTTTATTTTTTTTAGAAAGATGGGCAGCTTATGGTTCTAAATGATCTTTTCTTAGGTCTGCATTCAAAATTAAATTGTAAGGATACTTCATGCGCTCCTCCAGTAGCGATCGAAAGTTTAGATACGGTTAAATCGTAACTGTATCCCAATCTAATTATATCTGACTGTATCCCCATTAAAACAATAAATGAATCTTTATTTCTATACCAAACGCCACCTACTAAAGGTCCTTTCTTTATATATAGACCCATATTAAGTTGTGTAAAAGTACCTTGTTGTCTAAATAGTATATTTGGAGACACCATAGCATCATCTTCCTTATATTTTGAGGCTCCACCCGATAATGGTATCATAGCACCAGCATGTCCGGTTAATTTAGTTGGTAACGGACTTTGTTCGTTTATCAAGGATTCATTAGGTTCTGACAAATGGTGAGCAGCAAATCCGAAGAAAAATACATCGCTAAAACCTAAAAGACCAGCTGAGAAGTCTATCCCTGAAACAGTTCCGCCTCTTGGTAAGTCTCCAGTTTGGTAAACGAAACCTCTTCGCTCATCAATCATGTCTCCAAATGTTAGCTTGCTCCAATCAAGTGATTTTTGAAAAAATGTAGCTTCAACTCCTGTTCTAATAGAAAATTTACGACTGATTTTAATTTGATATGAATAGATAGCACTAACTCTAGTAGATCTTAGTGTATTTGCTGCTTGATCATTTGTTACTATTAATCCTAGACCTCCAGTTAAAGACTCAACATGCTGGTCATAACTAGCTGATGTGGTTATGAAAGTGCCAGAAATTCCTGGCCATTGATTTCTATAGTTCAGAGAAATTCTTGGACATCTTGCTGTTCCAGCAAAGGCAGGGTTTAAATAAAGAGGATTAGCGTAAAACTGACTAAACTCTGGGTCCTGCCCCTTTACTTTAAGCGCTGCACCACTAAAAATAAAAGCTGTAAGCAAAAAGAATACTTTAAGATACTTAGTCATATATTTATAAATGATTATGCAAAATCGATCCAATATTACGAAAAAAAAACGGTTCGGTTACAATTTAATAACTAGATTTATACAATAATTGGTATGTAGGTGTCGTTTTTCCGAAAATAACTGTAATTAATCAACCATTTACCACCTTTCTACAATGACTTATAAGCTTTCTATTCTATTTTATTTTGTTTGCGAATTTTCTGTATTTTCAGGTTATTCTCAAAAGAGAAAAGAAGTTGTTGAAAATTTAGAATGGAAAGGTATCTATTCTATGAATATTAATGGAACGGACTATGTGAGTGTGTTTCATTCATCCAATGGATACTGGGATTTTGAAAAAGAACAACCCTACTTGTTAAAATATATTCCAATATTAAATACATCTGTTAAGTTTGATGTAACGAATATAGAAGTGATTCCATTAACGAGTTCGGAAGTATCATTAATAGATGTTTCTAAAATTAAATCCTCCTTTGACTTTGAAGCCAATATTACAGACAAAAGAAAAAAGTTTTATGCAGTTGTTGGAGTTAATGAGGTTCGGAGAAATCCGATATCCGGACAGTTTGAAAAATTGGTGAGATATGAAGGAAGTTTAAGTGTTTCAGGAAGTGCATTAACAACTTCAAAAGCATCCTATTTGACTACTTCAGCTTTTGCGTCAGGTTCTGGAGAATGGTATAAGGTTGGTGTTGTGGAAGATGGTGTTTATAAAATTGATTATTCTTTTTTAAATGACATGGGTGTAGATATGTCTTCTTTAAGTTCCAATGCAATTAATGTTTTTGGAAATGGTTCCGGTGTGTTATCTGAAAATAATAATGATTTTCGACCTGATGATATATCGAAAAATGCTATTCTTATTGAAGATGGTAATGATGGAGTCTTTAATAATGGTGATTACCTTCTCTTTTACGCTAAGGGTCCGCATAGATGGAGTTTTGATGGTAGTGTTTTTTCACATAAATCCCATGAATATTGTGATACCTCTTATTATTTTGTCAATATTAATAATGCTAATCCAGCGCCGAAACGAATGGGGGGAGCACAATTATCTTCTAGTTTAGAAACGAATTTTGTAACAACTTTTATTGATTATGATTTTATCGAGGAAGATGATTACAATTTAGGAAAATCCGGAAAACAATGGTTTGGAGATATTTACGATGTTCAGACGTCCTATAACTACAGTTTCTCGATGCCGAACATTGTTAATACCGATTCGGTAAGGGTTTATGCTAAAATTATAGGTCACGCTTCTAGCAGTGGTACTAGTTACACATTTAGCTCTGGAGGAAATTCACTAGACATCCCTGTTGGAACATCTGGCACAGGAACTTATGCTCCATTAGGGAAAAGTGTTATCGGAGTATTGGATTACATAGGTAATGGAAATAGCGTGGATGTTCAAATTACGTATAATAAAAATGGATTATCTTCTTCAAAGGGATGGTTAGATTATTTAGAGGTAAATGTTCCAAGGGCATTGACAATGACAGGGAGCCAGATGGAATTTAGAGATGTAGCCTCAGTTGGATTAGGTAATGTAAGTCGATTTTCTATAGGAAACGTGAGTAATATACACCGAATTTGGGAGGTAACTGACTTGTCTAATGTCTCTATTGTTAATTTTAATACGGTTGGTTCCACAGCAGAATATAAAGTTAATACTGATTCATTAAGAACTTTTATAGTATTGGAAGACGCTTTGTCAAAAACTCCTGTATTCCATCATAAAGTGCTTTCTCAAAATTTACATGGATTAGGGTTTGCAGATTTAATTATAATTGCCCCTGAAAAGTATATGTCTGCCGCAGTTGAGCTAGCAAGTTTTCACCAAGCAAATGATGGGTTAATTTGTCATGTAGTTACTCCGAATCAAATATATAATGAATATTCTTCCGGGATGAGAGATGTAACCGCGATAAAGCACTTTTTGAGAATGTTCTATGTGCGAGCAGGATCTGATCCCACCCTAATACCCAAATATTGTTTGTTTTTTGGCGATGCGACTTATGATCCTCGAAATAGGTTAGGTCATAATTTGAATTTCATACCTACCTATGAGTCAACAGAATCTTTAAGTATAACAAGCACTTACGCTACTGATGATTATTTTGCAATACTCTCAGATAATGGTGCAATGAATAATTTTGATTTGATGGATATTGCTATCGGCAGATTACCCGTAAATTCTTTAAGTGAAGCAAACAATATGGTTGCAAAAATCAAAGGATATAGTTCAGTTTCTGCTACAAACCAGAATAATACATCTTGCTCCAACGGAGAATCTAATGCAACTTTAAATGATTGGCGAAATATTGTTTGTTTGATTAGTGATGATGAAGATGGAAACGTTTATTTTATGGACACAGAAGAAATGGCTGATACCATTCGTTTAAATAACAAAAGCATGAATATTGTTAAATTACACATGGATGCTTTTGTGGAAGCCAGTACGCCGGGGGGTGATGAAAATATAGGGTGCGAAGAAGCCATTCAGCAAAGAGTTGAAAAGGGAGCTTTTTTAGTTAATTATATTGGCCATGGTGGTGAAACGGGATGGGCTCACGAACGTATTTTAAGAGTTCCAACAATTAGGAATTGGAATAATGGTGTTAAGTTACCTGTATTTATGACCGCTACATGTGAATTCAGTAGGTATGATGACCACGATCGAACTTCAGGTGGTGAATATGTGGTACTTAATCCAGATGGCGGAGGAATAGCTCTGTTTACAACGACTCGATTAGTCTACAACAGTAGTAATAAGAGATTAAATAAGCATTTTCATAGTATAATCTATGATAAAGTTGATGGAATGCCCCAACGAATTGGGGATGTTTACCTTGAGACAAAAGATTTGTATGTTCAAAATGGCGGTGGAGATATCAATTTTAGAAAATTTGCATTATTAGGAGATCCTGCAGTTAGACTGGCTTTACCGCAGCACCAAATCGTAACAGACTCATTAAACGGGGTGTCAATTACTGCGGTAATTGATACGATAAAAGCGCTAAGTGTTGTAACCATATCAGGACATATAGAAGATTATGCAGGTCAAGTTTTAACAAGTTTTAACGGGGTTGTTTATCCATTGATATACGACAAAAAGCTCAATCTGTCTACTTTAGGGAATAGTGCAGGTTCATCCGTGGCGCCATTTGAAACATGGAAAAATGTTGTATACAAAGGGAAGGCTACTGTTTTAAATGGTGTTTTTAAGTTTTCATTTGTGGTGCCTCAAGATATTTCGTTTCAATACGGCAATTCACGCATAAGTTATTATGCTGAGAATGGAGAAGAAGATGCCCAAGGATACAGCGAAGACGCAATAATTGGTGGAATCGATACCGCTGCTATTTCTGATGATCAGGGTCCTGATATTTCGCTGTATATGAACGATGATAGTTTCGTTTCAGGTGGAATAACAGATGAGAATCCTGACTTATTTGCTAAGATTTTTGATGAAAATGGAATTAATATGGTTGGTAATGGTGTTGGTCATAACATTGAGGCCGTAATTGATGAAAATACTTCTGAATCTATTATATTAAACGACTTTTACGAAGCTGACTTAGACACCTATAAAAGTGGGAGAATATCTTATCCGTTTTACGATTTAGAAGAAGGGAATCATACTTTGAGTTTAAAGGTATGGGACGTTTACAACAATTCAGAAAAAAGTGAAATTGAATTTGTGGTTGCTAAGGAAGAAAATTTCACCTTAGATCATGTGTTAAATTACCCGAACCCTTTTACTACGCGGACTGAGTTTTACTTCGAGCATAACCAGTTGTGTGACTATTTAGATGTTCAAATTCAAGTTTTTACAGTTTCAGGAAATTTAGTTAAATCGATTACCGAAAGAGTGCGTTCTGAGGGTTTTAGGTCTGAAGGTATTGTATGGAATGGACGTGATGATTATGGAGAAAAAATAGGTAGAGGCGTTTATGTATATAAACTGAAAGTTCTTAACGAAGGAGGAGAAAAAGTGGAGAAATTTGAAAAATTAGTAATTCTTAATTAAGCCTGAACAATAAATAAGTAACAATTTGCGTATATTTGTCGTTCTTTTGAAAACCCAAATAATGAAAATGAGATTCAAAACAATATCAATGACTCTTAGTAGTGCTCTGCTTTTCTCAGCCTCTACTGTTGCTCAAGTAAATTTAAGTGGAGCAGAAACGGGTTCGGATATCAATACAATAACAACTGCGGTTCCTTTTTTACTTATTTCTCCTGATTCTCGTTCTGGAGCAATGGGAGATGTTGGTGTAGCATTATCCCCAGATGCAAATTCTATTCATTGGAACCCTGCGAAGCTTGCTTTTATTGATGATGATAAGGATATGGGTTTTTCTTTGTCTTATTCCCCTTGGTTAAGAGCATTGGTAAATGATATTAACCTTGCGTATTTGTCAGGATATAAAAAAATAGATAAAAATTCTGCAATAGGATTCTCATTACGTTATTTCTCTTTAGGAGATATAACATTTACAAATAATTATGGTGATGAAATACGTAATTTTAAGCCAAATGAATTTGCTATAGACGCGACATATTCAAGAAAGTTAGGGGAGCGATTTGGCGCAGGACTTGCAGCTAGATATATCTATTCAAATTTAACAGGAGGGATTTCTTCTTCAGGAGCGGATGTAAAAGCTGGTCAGTCGGTTGCTGTTGATATATCTGCATATTATGAAACAGAAGAATTTGACGTTTCGAGTAAAGCTGCTACTCTTGCTTATGGTTTAAATATTTCAAATATTGGAGCAAAAATGTCTTATACGGATGCTGCAAACAGAGATTTTATCCCAACTAATATGCGATTAGGGACTGCTTTTAACTTAAATCTAGATGAATTTAATAAATTGACATTTGCGTTGGATGCAAATAAGTTATTGGTGCCTACTCAACCTGTTTACATGCAAGAAAATGGTTCTACAATTTATGGGACAGATGGACCGGTTGTATTTTCAGGTAAAGATCCAAACGTGGGTGTTGCTTCCGGTATATTTGGGTCATTTAATGATGCTCCCGGTGATGTAGTTATAGATGAAGATGGAAATACAACTGAAGTTTTAAAAGGAACTAAATTTAAAGAAGAATTGAGAGAGGTAAACATATCTGTTGGTGCAGAGTATTTATACAATAATTTATTAGCAATAAGAGCGGGTTACTTTCACGAGCATTGGTCAAAAGGAAATAGAAGATTTATGTCTCTTGGAGCTGGTATCAGGTATAGTGTTTTTGAATTAGATTTATCTTATATACTTGCCTTAACGCAAGCAAGCCCGTTAGCCAATACACTTCGTTTT
The DNA here is from genome assembly GCA_943788755.1 of uncultured Flavobacteriales bacterium. Classification (GTDB taxonomy): domain Bacteria; phylum Bacteroidota; class Bacteroidia; order Flavobacteriales_D; family Parvicellaceae; genus CALSMU01. The sequence goes on along the minus strand of CALSRM010000004.1, from coordinate 73,307 downwards.
ACACTAAGATTTAACTTTGGTGAAGTCAATAGTGAAAGTAGTTTATAAAGTTTGTTTAAGCATGTCTAATCCTAAATCAGTCAATCTATTAGGATTACACACTAGGAAATGATACGAGACTACGTATTACTTATTCCTTCATCCCTATAGTTGCCCTTTTGCTCATCTTCATTGTAATATATAAAGACTTGAGCAGTGTCATTTAAGAAATTAATCTTACCTATCTCAAATCGTGTTATTGTTAACCCGGTCCTATTTTCAAGGTCAGCAAGTAATTCATTATGTTTTTCAGGTGTAATCAAATCTATCTTTTCAAAAGTTATCACCTTTCTAGATTCATGTTTTAGTAACCAGATTTTTTCAAGACCGTATGTTACTCCTATAATTGCAGCATTCGTAAAAGCCAACTCTGCGTAGCTCATTTTCTTATTCGACAGTGCATTAATAACCGAAACGCCTATCACTATAAATAAATAGGTCATTTCTTTAATTGGAATGGGATCTGTTCGATACCTAATAATCCCGAATATGGCAAATAATCCCAAAGCCATACCCATCCCCATCTCAAACTTCTTCAGCGTAAAGCATATCATGAAAATGACAAGACTTATCATTATATATGTAAAGAGGTAGTCCTTTCTTTTAGCTATTGGGTAATAGATAGCCCGAACAATTATTAGAATGACACTTAAATTCATTCCGAATTTGAATGCCAATTTCCAAAAATCATTTTCAAATAATGGCACGCCTAAAAAACCACCAGAAGAAGTCTCTTTGGATTGTTTTATTACATCTTTAATTCCATCTGCGCTATCCTCGATAGTTTTCGCTAATCCTTTAATTGTTTCATTTGCATCTCCATCCATTAGAAAATCAAACATTTCAATTCCTATGTTATATATTTCAATTAACCAATTCATTTATTTTATTTATATGTAAATGTTTCTGTTTAAATCTATTGTTTTTTAATCCTGGATATAAAAGCTTCGCCCCTATACAGTATTTACTAACGCGCATTGGTCGAACTCCATTTTCTTTTATTAGTTTCATAAAAGGAGAGCTTCTATTTACTTTTTCTTGCTTTACTTCTCCAATTATCACATTGTTTAATGAAAGGTTTTTCTCATTCCATTGAAAACCAAGCCCTATATCTAGCGTAAGCCTTTCTGTGTCTGTTTTGTTTACCAAAGTAATTCTATGGAAAGAATTCCATAGTTTTTTAATGAGGCGGATATTTCGGGGAATAACATCATCTATAAATTGCAAGGATTTAGCAGACATTTCTTCTTCGAAATCTGTTATTTTTATTCTGCTCTTTAGTGTTCGTCCCTTTTTTTTATTCTTTATTTCAAGAAAACATAAATCTGAGTCAATATATTTTCTCATCCGGACTTTATAACGATTGGGCCATCCATTATGATGATGTGTGTAAAAACCAAAATCATCCGTGTCAAAATAAAGTGTTTTATATTGAGCTACTCTTTTGTTTTTGATTTCTAAAACTTTATAATTCTCTTTTAAAATTGGCAATATTCGAACAAATAAGTCTTTTGGAATCACAAATTTGGTGTCCGTCCTGTTAAGTAATTTAACAGCGTCCATTTCTTTGAGGGAAATAGGTTCGAACGTTTCTAATATGTCTAAAATGCTATTCAATTGCTTTGTTTGCTAAGATATCAAAAATAAAGTAAAAAATACTCCTTAAATTAGCAGACTATATTTGTTATTAACTAATAAGTATTAGTAATAGTTGCTTGATAGCAATTCAGTTAATAAAACAATTTGGTTAAAATAGATTATCTAAAAAACGTGTTTTTATTTTAAGTCTAGACTAATTGAAAGAATACAGAATATGAGAAAAGGAAATTTAAACATTAGCTATAGAATTTACGATAACCTAGGAGAGTTAGAAAAATCAGATGCTGATGTAATGTTAGCAGCGGAAAAAAGCTTAAAAAATGCGTATGCTGTTTATTCAGGGTTTAAAGTTGGAGCTGCTTTGTTGCTTGAAAACGGTGAAATTATTCTAGGTAACAATCAAGAAAATATTGCGTTTCCATCTTCTTTATGTGCAGAAAGAGTTGCGTTATACTATTGTAAGGCAAATTATCCTGATGTTAAAGTTCTTAAGATTGCGATAACAGCTAAAGCCTCTTCCCTAAAGTTGATTGAGCCTGTGTCCCCTTGTGGGGCCTGCAGGCAAGTGATGTCGGAATATGAGCGAATTCAAAATTCAAATATCGAAATGATTTTGAAAGGCGAAGAAGGCGAAGTGTTTATATTTGATACTGTAACGGAACTACTTCCGTTGGCATTTGAAACAGAAGCATTATAGTATGTTTCTAAATAGTAGTAGGTAATACTTCAAAACCGATTAGAATTTAATTTATATTTGTGCACCAATATTAAAACCGATGGCGACAAAAACGATAGCAAAGAGCAAAAAAACAGCAAATTCAACTGCCAAACTTAAATATAGCAAAAAGCAATATTTGAAATGGTATGAGGATATGTTGTTGATGCGTAAGATTGAGGAAAGAATAGGGCACCTATACATCCAACAGAAATTTGGTGGATTTTGTCATTTATATATAGGGCAAGAGGCGTTAGTGACCGGTACAGCTTCTGGATCTAAAAAAGGCGATAAGCATATTACCGCTTATAGAGACCATGCACATCCAATTGCTTTGGGGGTACATCCAAAATATATGATGGCTGAACTTTATGGGAAATCTACTGGACTCTCAAAAGGAAAAGGTGGCTCAATGCATATGTTTCACAAAGAAAGTGGCTTAATGGGTGGGCATGGTATTGTTGGTGCACAAATTCCAATGGGCGCTGGTATAGCATTTGCTGAAAAATATAAAGGAACGAAGAATGTTACCTTTTGTTCATTTGGCGATGGAGCAGCTCGTCAAGGAGCCTTGCACGAAACATTTAATATGGCGATGACCTGGAAATTACCAGTTGTTTTTATTATTGAAAATAATAACTACGCAATGGGAACTTCTGTAGAAAGAACAACCAATGTTATGGATATGTCTACAATGGGTGATTCGTATCAAATGCCTTCTTTTGTTGTTGATGGAATGACTATAGAAGCAGTGCATGAAGCGATTGAAGATGCATGTGTTCATGTTCGTTCAGGTAATGGACCGGTTTTGCTGGATATTAGAACCTACAGATACAAAGGTCATTCAATGTCTGATCCACAGAAATACAGGACCAAACAAGAGGTTGAAGATTTTAAAAACCAAGACCCAATTGATAAAGTTTTAAGTACGATTAAAACGAACAAATTGGCTACTGATAAAGAGATTGAAAAAATCATTCAAAAAGTTAAAGACGTCATTGATGAGTCTGTCAAATTTGCTGAAGATTCTCCAGAACCGGAAGCAAAAGAACTTTATGAAGATGTATATATAGGAGATTACCCTTATATAATGGAATACAAAGATTAAATTTAGCTGGTAAAAAAGGAAACAAATTATTTGAAATGGCGGAAATAGTAAGAATGCCCAAATTAAGTGACACCATGGTTGAAGGGGTTGTTGCTGAATGGCATAAAAAAGTAGGAGACAATGTTGAAACGGGTGATTTGTTAGCTGAAATCGAAACAGATAAAGCGACCATGGAGTTTGAAGCGTTTCAAGAAGGTGTTTTGTTGCACATTGGAGTTGAAATAGGTAAAGCGGCTCCAATAGATTCAATACTTGCAATATTGGGTAAGAAAGGAGAAGACATCAAAGCAATATTAAAAGCAGAAGCCGAGGCGGCTCCAGAGGTTAAAGAAGATCCAGTAAAGGAAACAGCAGCTCCAAGTCCCCCACCTGTAAAGAAAGAAGTAACAGTAAAAGCTCCAGTTCAAGCTGCAGCTAGTGCCCCTGCAAAATATCCGCCAGCGAGTGCTATTAGCGATGGGAAAGTTAAAATATCTCCATTAGCGAAAAGATTAGCACAAGAAAGAGGAATTAATTATTCTTTTATTCAAGGAACTGGTGAGGGTGGTAGAATTGTAAAAAGAGACATTGACAATTATCAAGGTGGTGGAACTTCATTTGTTGGAACAGAAAGCTTTACGGATGAGACTGTTTCTCAAATGAGAAAAGTAATCGCTGCACGTTTAGCCGAAAGTAAGTTTACAGCTCCTCATTTTTATTTGAATGTATCTATTGATATGGATAATGCAATGGCTGCAAGGATTTCTATTAATAAAATGATAGCTCCACAAAAAGTGTCATTTAATGATATGGTGGTAAAAGCTTGTGCTACAGCATTGAAAGATAATCCAGCTGTGAATTCTGCTTGGTATGGCGATTTTATTCGAAGAAACGATCATATTCATATCGGAGTAGCAGTTGCTGTTCCTGACGGTTTGTTAGTTCCTGTTGTACGTTTTGCTGATGGTAAATCATTAACGCAAATTGGAGCGGAAGTAAAAGAGTTGGCTCAAAAAGCAAAAGATAAAAAATTACAACCTGAGGAATGGGAAGGAAATACCTTTACGATTTCCAATTTAGGAATGATGGGAATAGAAAGCTTTACAGCTATTGTGAATCCGCCTGATGCATGTATTTTGGCTATTGGAGGTATAAATGCCGTTCCAGTTGTTAAGAATGGAGAAATCGTTCCGGGTAATATAATGAAAGTGACTTTAAGTTGTGATCACCGTGTGGTGGATGGAGCTGTTGGTTCGGCGTTCTTAAAAGACTTTAAAAACTATATGGAAAACCCTGTATTGCTATTAGGTAAGCAGAGTATATAGAACAAAAGAGAGTAATAAAAAAGCTACCAATATTAGTGGCTTTTTTTATGCTTTGTAAAGTGTTACTTCTTCTTCTTAGATGGCTCTTTTTTCGCTGCAGGCTTTTTCTTAGCAGGAGCTTTTTTCTCAGCGGTTTCTTTTTTCGGAGCCGCTTCTTTTTCCTCAACTTCCTTTTTATCTTCCTTAGCTTCTTTTAATTCCAGTTTTTTGGCACTATGTAATAGATTGTACCATTGAAATAATTTTTTAATGTCAGAAGTAAAGACTCTTTCTTCATCATATTCAGGAATAATACCCCTTAAGTATTTTTTTAAGTCATCAACACTGTCTTTGTGACTTGGCGCTTCACCGCCTTTTTCTTTGTCGAAAATAACTTTAAATATATCAGCTAGAAGCTCATCACCTTCGTAAGTATATATGCTAATGTCCTCTAATGCACTAATTTTGTTGGATGAAAAAGCTGGAAATTTCTTTCCATCAATTACTGATTCAACAATAACATTGTTTTTACTTTGACCAGCAACAGTAAACAAGCCACCTTTTCCGGAAATAGCAATAATTCCACTTAAATTCATCATTCGTATTAAAATTAAATTTTCTTACGCACAAAAATATAAATATAAATTTGGCAGGAAAACTTTTTGCCTATTTAAGCACAACTATTTTCTTGTAAACCACTTGTAAATCGTCAGAAAGCAACAAAAAGTAGGTTCCTGTAGCTAAATTTTGATACGTATGTATTTTTGAATTAGCGGAATATGTAGTTGAAATTAGTTTACCCAAACTACTATACAAACTTAGGGTAACGTTGTTTTGATTAGTTTCAATAGTGAAGGTTCCGTTATTCGGGTTGGGGTAAATTATTCCGTTTATTGTATGTTCATTTATGCCAACATTTAAAATTGTTGTGATACTTGAAAATGTACTGCATCCAAATGAATTAAACACTTCTACCTGATAATCTCCATTCTGCAGTGCTGCGTATACACTATCATTGGCGCCGATGATTATTTCGCCATCTAGAAACCATTGGTAGCTTTCATACCCACCAGATGTGGATAAAACAGTATTGTTATTTGTAATTATTGCTTGTGCTGGGTTTGGCTGTTCCGTAATTGTGATAAAGCAAGTGTCACTTTTGCAAGAATTATTGTCTAATCCTAGAATATAACCATCATAAGCCTGCGAAAATACCCTTGGATTAATTGTTGAACCATCATTCCACAATACAGAATTAAAAACCCCACTTTCTGTAATCGTAACGGAGTCGCTCTCGCAGAAATCATAGGTGTTTGTTAAGCATTCCAAAGTGGGTTTTGCAGCAACTGAGGTTGTTATATGATTTGTATCGCTGACGCATTCCGTTGTTAAGTCTGTAACGATAAAATAGGTGTCGATGCTATCAGAAAAATACTGAGAATCTGTTATGTTTCCGGATTTCCAGAGGTAAGAAACATTAGTTGAAGTAATTGAAAGTTGAGTACTATCCCCCTCACATATTATACTGTTTCCAGAATAAGTTGCAATGGGTTTTTCAGCAATTGACGTTGTTATATGATTTGTATCGCTGACGCATTCCGTTGTTAAGTCTGTGACGATAAAATAGGTGTTAACACTATCAGAAAAATACTGAGAATCTGTTATGTTTCCGGATTCCCAGAGGTAAGAAACATTAGTCGAAGTAATTGAAAATTGGTTGCTATCCCCCTCACATATTAAGTTGTTTCCAGAAAAAGTTGCAATGGGTTTTTCAGCAACTGAGGTTGTTATATGATTTGTATCGCTGACGCATTCCGTTGTTAAGTCTGTAACGATAAAATAGGTGTCGATGCTATCAGAAAAATACTGAGAATCTGTTATGTTTCCGGATTCCCAGAGGTAAGAAACATTAGTCGAAGTAATTGAAAATTGGTTGCTATCCCCCTCACATATTATACTGTTTCCAGAATAAGTTGCAATGGGTTTTTCAGCAACTGAGGTTGTTATACGATTTGTATCGCTGACGCACCCCGTTGTTAAGTTTGTAACGATAAAATAGGTGTCAACACTATCAGAAAAATACTGAGAATCTGTTGTGCTTCCGGATTCCCAGAGGTAAGAAACATTAGTTGAAGTAATTGAAAATTGGTTGCTATCACCTTCACATATTAAGTTGTTTCCAGAAAAAGTTGCAATTTCTTTCCCATTCATCAACGTGGCAAATCCATCCAATTTCCCATATCCGAAAGCATTGTTTGGGACTACTCCAGTAAAAGAATCTGTATATGCAGCATTTATTAGGGCAGTGTTAAAATCGCTAGCCCCTCCTTGTGGACATTGTTCTAAAAACAAAGCCGCAACACCTGCAACCACAGGACTAGACATAGAAGTACCTCCATTTCTGTAATGCATTCCACCAAGAGCTAAATCCGAGTCTAAACCATTGGCGACAAAGTAATCAATCCAAAATAAGGTAAAAGTACTGTTCGTGCCCGCTCCAGATGCAGCTATTTCTGGCTTGATTAAGCCGGTACGAGTTGGGCCTTTACTAGAGCTTGTTGCTAATTTCCCTCTTGTTTCTCCATTAGGTATCCAGTCACTGTATTTGTTCACGTATCCGCTATCATTAGCGTAATTACCAACAGTAATAACATTTGGCGAACATTGAAATGAGCTACATATTGTTTGCAAAGTATCAGGATATACATATTTATTGATTTCTGTAAAACCAACAATCGTATCTGCTCTGTTTTCCATATCTGAAGTTCCAAATGTAGCCGTTGTCCAAACATCGAAACTTCCGGTTCCTGCTGTCTCAAAACGGAAATGATATTGAGCTGAATCAGGTTCTTGCATATAAGCTTGCAAGAGGTATTGACCATCTCTAGACTCCATCCAATACATAATAGTTCCTAAAATATCAGTGTTCGTGTTTCTGATGGTATCAAAAGTCAAAGCGCTGAGGGGCATCGAACCAGCATTGAAAAACTGTCCCCTGCCTCTAAAACTGTGTGTAGGAGAAACTTTATCAGCACCAATGCTAAAATTAATATTGTTAAAATCTGCAGTGTCAGCCCATACTTCAAAAAATACAGTAGGGACTCCAAAGGCCGAAGAAGGGTTTAGCTTAAACCAAGTCATCGAAGTGTCGGTTACTTCTGTATGCAAGTGATATGGACCCAAAGCTCCGGAATTTCCAGCGGCTGCAACAAACAAGTGTCCTTTTTTAGCATTAATAAGACTATCAATATAAAGCGCATAAGGGTCAAGTCCATCATGTGATCCATAATATTCACCAACACTTGCGTTAATGACACATGGCTTACCAATAGAGTCTGCAATTGTGTAAATATATTCTACGGCATCTACAACTGTGGCAAGCCAATCAGCTGCTCCTTCATTCGTTTCAACCATTATAATGTCTGCTTTGGGAGCAACGCCTTTGTTTTTTCCATTGGCAAATGCATTTCCACAAGCCGCTCCTGTTACCATCGAGCCATGTCCATATATATCATGATTAGTGGATAAACCTTGATTTATTTGAGTGCTGTCCCAATGCTGCCCATAACCATATTGTGCTGGAGTATATTGGTTAACGCCAAGTGATTGGTCCCATAAAGCCATAACCCGCGTGCTACTGTCAGGATTCATGAAATCTGGATGTAAAAAGTCAATACCTGTATCAATGAATCCAATAATAACGCCATCACCCTCCAAAGAGGTGTTTAAGGGCGCAGTACCCGCATGAATATCATTTATACGGTTGTTTACCCGCATCGTGTCGTTCAATGCTGTTCCTTGGTATGCTCTAAAATTGACATTTAAAATATTCTTGTTTTCAACAAATTCTTGTAATTCATTCGATGGGATTCGAACATAGTGCCACCCTTTTACTGAGCCACGGTAAATTCCGTTTTGTTGTTTTGTACTGTTTTTAATTTCGGAAAGGTTCCCTTTTACAAACAAACCTACTTTTTCAGAGGAGTTTGCATTTTCCAATAAGTATTTTTGGAGATAGAAATTTCCTTCAAATTTCTTTTGGGACAACCCTGTTATCCCACATCCTAGAATTAGTATAAACAATAAAGCTTTTGATATCATAATTTCAAAGTTACTTAATTTCTTGGTAAAAAGGGATGTCTTTTAAATAAGAAAAAGATGCGTCTGTAAAATTTATTTTCCCGCAATAGATGTCTAACCCGTTTGTTAGCAAAATATATGGTGCTTGAATAATAGAATTGTAACGCAATGCTTGATGCAAAGCGTCTTCACCTATTTTTATTTCCGGAGCCTTGCACTCTACTATTATTAAAGGCTTTCCAAGGTTGTTGTGGAGAACAATGTCGAAACGTTTTTGAAGTTTATTGACAAGCAAACTCTTTTCGACAGCTATTAGAGAGGCAGGATAGCCTTTTTCTTCAATTAGATACCAAACAACATGCTGCCTTACCCATTCTTCAGGTTGCAGCACTACCCATTTTTTTCTAATTATGTCAAATATTTGCAAAACATCAGCATCTCTTTTTACTTTAAATGGATAGGAAGGTAAATTCAGTTCTTGCATCTAACTACAAAGTTATTTGAATTTTTGAAATAGGAGTTTCTCCATTCAAAAGGAGTTCGTACCTTTCGCACAATATAGAAGCAAATAGATGAAAACGAAAAAAGAGATAGTAGAGAATTGGTTGCCGCGTTATACTGGAGTGAAGTTGGAAGATTTTGGGAAGTATATTTTACTAACGAACTTTAATAATTACGTAGATATTTTTGCGGAATTAAATGGTGTAAAGGTAGATGGTGCCGGTAAAGCTATGCCGAGTGCAACAGCGAATAAAATTACGATTATCAATTTTGGAATGGGGGCTGCCAATGCAGCAACTATTATGGATTTGTTGTCTGCAATTTCGCCAAAGGCAGTTTGTTTTTAGGGAAATGTGGAGGTCTTAAAAAGAAAAATAAAATTGGCGATATGGTGTTGCCAATTGCAGCCATAAAAGGAGAAGGGGCTTCTGATAATTATTTTCCTCCAGAAGTACCTGCACTGCCTGCATTTAATTTACAAAGAGCGGTTTCACACTCCGTAAGAGAAATGGATTTGGATTATTGGACAGGTACAGTTTATACAACAAGCCGCAGAGTTTGGGAACACGATGAGGAGTTTAAAAGTTATTTAAGAAAAATCCGTGTTATGGCAATTGATATGGAAACTTCAGCCATTTTTACAGGTGGTTTTTCGAACGCTATTCCTACAGGTGCTTTGCTATTGGTGTCTGATCAACCAATGGTTCCCGAAGGAGTTAAAACAGATGAAAGTGATAAAAAAATTACAGGAGATTTTGTAAACAAACACATTCAGATAGGAATAGACTCGCTGAACGAGTTAATCAATGATGGAAAATCTGTGCGTCACATGCGATTCGATTAAGCAATGAAATACGAAGAAATCATAAAGGAATTGAAGAGTGGGGTTTACAAACCTGTTTACTTTTTACAAGGGGATGAAGGATACTTTTTAGACAAGATATCTGACTTCATCGCTGAAAATGTTTTGGAAGCTTCTGAAAGAGATTTTAACCAAACAATTCTTTATGGTAAGGATGTTTCTATCCAAGATATAATTAGTGCAGCGAAGCGGTATCCGATGATGTCTCAATACCAGGTAGTAATTGTAAAAGAGGCGCAACATTTATCGAGAACAATCGATCAACTGGAGGCTTATGTTACCAATCCGTTAGCTTCTACTATTCTTGTTTTTAATTACAAGTATAAAACCATTGATAAACGAAAAAAAATCGGAAAGCTACTTGCTAAGAATACCGTATTCTACACGGCTGAAAAAATAAAAGATTACAAATTAGCAGATTGGATAGTTGGTTTTTGCAAAAGCCAAGGGCTGCAAATAAAGCCAAAAGCTTCTCATTTAATGGGAGAGTATTTAGGAAATGATTTAAGTAAGATTGCTAATACAATTGAAAAATTAAAAGTTATACTCGAGGGCGAAACGGTTATCGATGAAGATGTAATTCAGAAAAATGTGGGTATTTCAAAGGATTTTAACATGTTTGAATTAAGCAATGCATTGGCAGAAAAAAACGTTTATAAATCGAATTTTATAGTAAATCATTTTGCACAAAACCCGAAGAATTATCCATTTCCCGCAACGTTGGGAACGCTTGTATAATTATTTTACCAAGTTAATGAAGTATCATTTCTATGCACCTAAATCATCCGAAAAAGAACTAGCTGTTATATTAGGAGTTCATCCATATTTTTTAAAAGATTACCGGGTAGCAGCTCAAAACTATACCAAAGCAAAGTTGGCCAGAATATTTGGATACCTAAAAGATTATGACCTTCGCTCCAAAGGGGTTGGGAATGTTTCCATCTCGGATGGAGAACTATTGAAAGAGTTGGTGTTTAAAATATTGCACTAGGTGTATATATTTTCTTTCTTTTACACACACACACACACACAAATTTTTAATATTATTTGTTAACTTAGCCAATATAAAAGGTTAACCTATGCTTAAAAACACATTATTATTCTTTTTACTACTTACTAGCGTGTGTGTTTCGGCACAAGAAGTAGTAGCCACCCAAGGAGATTCCTATACCAATTCAAGTGGAAGTATAGACTTTACAATAGGTGAAGTTGTAATCAATACAGGAACCGATGGAAGCAACGACCTAACACAAGGTTTTCATCAAACGAACTGGAACTTTGTGAGCATAGAAGATCATGTTCCTAGTTATGAAGCTATCATTTTTCCCAATCCAACTTCAGAGGTGTTAAATATTAGAACAAGCACGTTTGAAAATGTTACTTACACACTATATGATGCGCGTGGAAAATTGGTAATACAGGATAAGCTTTCTTCGATACAAACACCTATTCAAGTAAGTCAATTAGCACCAGGCGCTTATTCTTTGATCTTAAATAACGACACACAAAATTTAAAGACTTTTCAATTAATTAAACAACAATAAGATGAAAAAAATACTACTCTCACTCGTTGCTATAGCAACACTCTCACTAAGCTCTTTTGGACAAGCACCCGAAGGTTTTAAATACCAAGCAGTGGTAAGAGATGCTGGTGGGTTAATATTAAATAACCAAGCAGTTGGAATGCGTTTAACAGTTCAACAAGGATCGTATTGGAGGAACTGGGTTTATACCGAAACGTTTTCAACTACCACAAATGCTTATGGTTTGGTGAATCTTGAAATAGGAACAGGTACTACAACAGATGATTTTACCACTATAGATTGGGCAAACGGTCCTTATTTTATGGAGACTGCGGTAGATTTCTTAGGAGGAATGACTTGGGTTGTAATGGGAACAAGTCAGTTAATGAGCGTTCCTTATGCATTGCATTCAAAAACTGCAGAAAATGTAACGAATGACCTAGTAGATGATGCGGATGCGGACCCAGACCAATGAGTTACAAGATTGGTCAAATCTACCAGAATATACCTGCTGATTTATCGGATGGAATATAGATGATGTGGATGATGCCGATGCCGACCCTGTCAATGAACTGCAAGACAATATCTGAGGCTAACGGTGTTTTGTCTTTAAGTAATGGTGGTGGTTCCGTAACGCTTACCGATGCAGATGCTACCAATGAGCTGCAAACTTTATCCGTTTCTGCAACAGGCGATACTTTGTACCTACAAAACGGAGGTTTTGTAATCATTCCAGGAATTAGTGCGGCAAATGCATCAGGTGGAGGAGGCGGAACCTATCCAACCGGCTCAGTATTTTGTAATCGGGTTCTCCAACTGCCATAGTAGATGTAACCAACCCTACAACTGGAGCAATATGGATGGACCGTAATTTGGGAGCTACGCAAGCAGCCACAAGCAGCACCGATGTCGGATGCTTATGGCGATTTGTACCAATGGGGTAGATTTAGTGATGGCCACCAGTGTCGTACTTCAAATACTACTGCTACATTAAGCAGCGTTGACCAACCTGCACATGGTGATTTTATACGTAAGTTTAGTTACCATTACGATTGGCGCAGCCCACAAAATGACTAATTTATGGCAAGGCGTAAATGGTATAAACAATCCATGTCCAAGTGGCTACCGTATCCCAACCGAAGCAGAGTTAGAGGCAGAGCGTTTAAGTTGGAGTCAGATACATCGGCTGGGGCTATTGCCTCACCCGCTTAAATTGCCCATGGCGGGCAGCCGCATCGACAGCAGTGGTTCGCTCAGCCATGTCGGTGACAAAGGCTACTATTGGAGCAGTACGGTTACTTGCGCTAGCTCGCGCTACCTCACTTCGATGGCAGCAATGCCGTCATGAACGGCTACACCGAGTCGGGCGGATTCTCTGTGCGTTGCCTCAAGGATTGACACTAAACGCAGCGTTAGCGTAGTTGAAGGGTTGCCACTTTGATTAGCGAAGCGATTTGATAATTTGACACTTTAACTCTTTGTCCCGTAGGGCATAGAGTTTACTAAATAACCCGCGCAGCGGGTCGGTTTTTTTAGTTTTATGAAAAGAGAATTAAGTTTGTTAATTATAGGAATAACCTTCTGTTTAGGTCTTTTTTCGCAAACCATCACAGGAAACTTATCCCTGCTTACTAATCAGACCATAAACTCGAAGGTTTTAACGGATTAGAATCCTATCCCATTTCATCTTCTAAAATTGATGAGAAAGGAAATTTTGAACTTATTTACTCTAAAGCAGATTATGGAGTAGGTTATTTACTATCATCCGATAAAAAACCACTTTTTGTAATACTAAGTGGAGAAAATATAGAGATAGCTGGAGCAGCTTTGAGCTATGCTGAATCAATTAAAATAACAAAAGGAAAAGAAAACCAGTGGTTTGAGCAGTATGCAAAAGAACACCCAAAAAGAGACCAAGCATTGAGCGCCTGGATCTATTTGGAAAAAATGTACACCGCAGATACCTTATTTGCCTTACAATTAACTCCTCAGCAAGCCATAGCACAGGAAAAACAACGCATCAAAGCTGAAGATTCAACATTTTTGGCAGAACTACCAAAAGACAGTTATGTAAGTTGGTTTTTACCCATGCGTAAATTGGTAAGTGGTGCTTCCACCATTGCACAATACCGCCCAGAAGAGATTCCGGCAACTATTAAAGCTTTTAGAGAAATAGATTACACGGATAATCGCCTTTATAAAAGTGGTTTGTTCAAAGATGCCATCGAAAGTCATTTTTGGTTGTTGGAAAACAGTGGTCGTTCATTGGATTCCGTATTTATCGAAATGAAAGTCTCCATTGATGCAATGATGGAAAATCTTATTAAAGAGGAAAAAATACTCAATGAAGTTACCGATTTCCTTTTTGATTTACTCGAACGCCATAGCTTGTTTCAGGCATCTGAGTATCTCGCCTTAAAAGTGCTCAATGAAGTAAGTTGTACCATAGATAATGACCTTGCCAAGCAATTAGAAACTTACCGCGCCATGAAAAAGGGGAATACTGCTCCTGAGATTCTATTTGAAGGAGATAATAACACTCCAGGCTATGCTGCTAATACTATTCCTAAAAAATTATCTGACATTAACAGCAGTTATACTGTTGTGGTATTTGGTGCTAGCTGGTGTCCAAAATGTACCGAAGAACTACCCAAAATTGTAAACTTGTATCAAAAATGGAAAGCGCAAGGAGTAGATGTAGTGTTTGTTTCGTTAGATGAAGATAAAATCGCTTACAAAGATTTCGTAAAAAACTTTCCGTTCATCTCCACTTGCGATTATCAAAAGTGGAACAGCAAAATCGTGAAAGATTATTATGTATTTGGTACCCCAACAATGTACCTGTTAGACAACAATAGAGAAATTCTACTCAGACCAAATTCTGTGAATCAAATGGATGCTTGGGTAGATTGGTATTTGATTGAGGGGAATAAATAGTTTAGTTGGGGTTCGTGGGCATGCGTATTACTGCTTTAAAGAAAAGTTCTTTTTAACGATCTCAATTAATATTTACTAAAAGTCAATGGTGCACTGTCAGTATTAGTGCCTGATAGCTTCACAAAATAAAGCCCAGCGCTAAGGTTTGAGATGTTCAACTCAACAGTTTTCTCAAAAGAAGATGAGTATGGTGCTGAGAGTAATTGATGTCCCATAATATCATACACCAAGATATATTCAGGCGCATTACCTACAGCATAATTAATTTCCAAATAGAGCAGATCATTACTTGGATTGGGATATACTTTTGAAATATGTAAGGGGACGTTCTCTGATTGATCATCCACACCATTAGTTCAAGGAGCGCAACAAGGGATTAGAGTTACAATTTGTATACCTGTTGCAGATGTACCAGGACAAGTTGCATCAGACCAATTCATAATTCCAGAATAAGTCCCTGCATATAATATTGTTGTCTGTGGATCTCCAGGTGCTATAGTATATCCTTGATTAATAATATTTGAGACAGTGACATTGAATTGTGCCGTGTGTTCAAGAACATCTTGAAAGGTATTTGACTGCTGCAATGGTGTTTCATTAATAATCCCTGAAGGATCAATAGTGATAATTGAAGGGTTTGGTGCAAATATGCCTGTTGTATTGCAGTAACCCTCTTTTAGAATAACAAGATACTGACCACTTTGCCCAAAAGAGCAGTAGCCAATCATTATGAATAGGGTTAAGAATAGAATATTTTTTATCATAGTATTTGTGTTAGAGTTTATAAGGATAGTATTTTTTTGAAGTTGAACTAAAAGTTTTTGTTTTAAATATAATCATTTTAAGTCAAACATTCCATGCGAAGTGCAACGGAGGCAGGGAATCTTAGTACGTCTGTGTCTAAGATTCCTTGTCTGCGCAAGGAATGTAATTTTAATAGACCTTCATCAATAAACGAGGGGTTAATTTGTGCTACTCTTTATCTTTTGAGTGAATCATTAAGTTCCCAAATTATTTACAGTTTTTATGGATGCACAAACGACTAGTATTTTCGGCCTTTTTTGATGGATTGAAGCATCGAGCAAAAGGTTTAGTAAGACCGAATAGCTTCGAGGAACGAGAAGATCATTCGAGCGCACTTAAGCTTTGCGCTGATGGTGATTGAATATCAAAAGTAGCCGCATTGTAAGCGTCCTTTTTTGCCTACTTTTTTTGACGCAGGAAAAAAAGTAGGAAGAAGTACTCTTTACAAACTACCCGATTAAAATCTTCTATAGAGTGACTCTAAGTGCGGCAATCTCATCAATAAAACGTGAGCCCACTCTGGCTGGTCGTTATGTTTTTCCAAAGAAATATTCAAATCCAAAGGTCAAACGAGGTAGCTCGTAATTACCTGTGGTTGTTTTGTTTTTGAAGCTATTGGAGTACCTATACTTAGCATATATTGCCCATACTCTCTGCCCAAAACGAATAATTGCTCCGTAATTTAGTTTTTCAAAATCCTGTAATTTTTTAAGCTTGTAAACCGACTTTTCTTTCCCTATTTTCAACGTTTGGCTGTATTTTCTTCCAAAATTATAACCACCAAAAACTCCTATATCTAAATACGATCCTAGTTGGTTTCCTCTTTTAGGTTCGAAGTTAAATTGAAAGTAACTAGCTCCACCTATCGTATAGATTTGATACCTAGCTTTTTTCACATCAGGGGAGAAGTTGGCTAAAGCATAAGCGTCTTTCAGGTTTATAAAGTGTGCCGAATATCCCAATTCATAGTCTATTCCAAATCCAAGAAACCGGTTTAATTTAAGCCGAGTGCGCGATCCAAACCGCATCTCCATGGATCTCCCATATACAGGTGAAATAATGGTGTCGTTTTCATGGCTATATCCATCTGTATGCACCCCTAATGCAAAGTATGGGTAGGAGAAATGCGCTCTGTTTGGTCCGTGTCCTTCGTCTTTGTCTTCAAAATTTTCAGGTACCGTTTGTTTTATTAGTACGGTTTGTGCAGCTAGCGAAGTACAGCTTATAATTAGGATGAAAAGAATACTATGTTTTGGCACTATCCTCATTCTAGAGTTATTTTTTTTGAAGTTCCTTTGTAATGAAATCGATACGTTTTTCCGATGTTTTCGCTTTTTCTTATTCTTAAAATATTTTTTTCGTAAACAGATAAAACAAGGTATTCATCTAAATAACCTGCATCATTTTCAATATGGTAATAGAAATAACCAGCACCGCTTTTTTTAATATTACTATCTAAAGTGCTATATGTATCTTGAAAGTGAAGCCATGGAATTCTATTTAGCTTGTTAAATGTATAGGGAAAATAATCGAAAACGATTTTATCTTCTATAGTGAAATGTTCATCTTTAATCGTTATTTGGATAAAGGATTCACTTTCATCTAGTGTAAAAGTTTCGCTTTCCTCGGTCCCATTTAATGGGTCAGTAAAATACGTTGCCTGCGGAACTCCATAGCCATGTGCATAATCAAAGTAAGGATGCAGATTTGCAGATTCTTCTAGTTTCTTGAACAACTCCATATTTGTTAGGGTAGTATCGCTTTGCCATACACAAGCAGCAAATCCAGCTACCAAAGGACTAGAAAAAGACGTTCCTTGTGTTTCATGCACACCGGTACCTGGGCTATATCCCATAACATGACCAAAGGCCGAAAGATTTGGTTTTAACCTGTGGTCAGCTGTTGGTCCATAAGAACTAAAAGAGGTGTGCAAGCCGGTCCAAGGATTTATTCCTCCAACAGATAAAACGCTGTCAGCATCGGCTGGTGCTCCGATGTACTTCCAGTTTCCTGCTCCTTCATTTCCCGCAGCATTAATAACTAGGATCCCCTTTCGAGCTGCGAGATTTCCAGCCTTCGAAATAATACACGTTTTCCCATCCATATCTTCAACGAAATGTCTTGCCGAAGTGTATCCAAGAGAGCTGTTTACAATGTCAGCTCCGTTCTTATCAGCCCATTCAATAGCCATCAACCAATCCTCTTCTTCAGCGTCTCCTTCGTATAGTATTCTTTCTGTTCTTGCCAGTAAGAATTCTGAATCAATAGCAAGGCCGATAAAAACGCCATCTGTTTTTCCAGCTATACAGGAAAGCACAGTTGAACCATGAGAACTGTATTTATATATATCGGGTTTGTTTTTTTTAAAATCCCATGTTTTTATAATTCGGTTATTATCTCTAATGTGCTGGTAAATTGAAGAAGTGTTTACATCTGGAAAGCCAGCATCAATAATACAAATTCGAATCCCTTTTCCAGTCAATCCTTTTTTTGTAAACTCTTTCCCTTGCATCGATGCAATTTGACCTTCCAAAAGACCTTGTTCACCTTTATGCAGTTCTTTGTAATCATTTCCTTCAGCAAATACTGTCCTGGTGCTCATAGCTAAAACCTCTTTTACGAAAGCGAGGTTTTGTATTTCAATAAGTTGTTGAGGAGTTAATTTACATGCAATGGCATTAAACCATCTTGTATGTCCGCAAATGAATTCTGCAATATGGGAAATTTTGTCTTGGTAGTCAGTTCGTAAAGGTCTGTCCGTAAAATGATTTAATGGAACGTTGTTTTTTATTCTTCTATTAATAGCTTTTTGATCAAAATAATTATGCGGATTAAATTCTACACCATCTTTGTCAGTTAGATAAACCCAATACTTTTCTTGAGAGAAGTAAGCATTGAATAAAAGAAAGGAAAAGAGTACTAAAACTATCCGCATTATTGAATATTATGCTGTGAAATTAATTAAATTCGTTCAATAAACAGGATTAAATATGATAGACCTTAGAAGCGATACTGTAACGCTGCCCACTAAAGAGATGAAAAATGCAATGCAAGCAGCTCCTTTGGGAGACGATGTATTTGTTGAAGATCCTTCAATTAATGCCTTAGAGGAAAAGGTTGCAGCAATATTCGGAATGGAAAAAGCACTTTTTTGCCCTTCCGGAACGATGACCAATCAAATTGCAATTAAAGTACATGTTGTGCCTGGTGATGAGGTTATTTGTAGCAGAGAATCGCATGTGTATTGTTACGAAGGAGGTGGTATTGCATCAAACTCAGGGGCTTCTGTTCGGCTTATCGAAGGGGCTTCCGGATTATTAACAGCTGCACAAATCGAAGCAAATATCAATAGTGACGATGTTCATTTACCAAATACAAGCTTAGTAAGTTTAGAAAACACCTCCAATAGAGGAGGTGGAGTATGTTATGCATTTGAGGAGTTTTATAAGATTAAAGATGTTTGTCAAAAATACGGTTTAGCGCTTCATTTGGATGGTGCAAGAGTTTACAATGCAATTGTAAAAAATAAGGAAGATCCAAAAAAATATGGTGCCGTTTTCGATTCAATTTCTGTTTGTTTGTCAAAAGGTTTAGGAGCTCCAGTGGGATCTGTTTTACTGGGTAGTAATGATTTTATAAAAAAAGCAAGACGCGTTCGTAAAGCTTTTGGTGGCGGTATGCGACAAGCCGGAATGTTAGCCGCTGCCGCATCTTATGCTTTGGATAATCATGTTGAACGTTTGGCTATTGATCACGATAATGCGCAAAAAGTATTAAAAGCTGGATTAAGTAATCAATGGGTTAAGGGAGCGTTACCCGTAGAAACCAATATTGTTGTTCTTTTGCTAAAAAATGAAATCACAAATACAGAGTTTCTTGAGAAATTAAAGAAGAAAGGAATTTTGGCTGTAGGCTTTGGGCCGCAGCGAGTTCGATTGACAATGCATTTGGATGTTTCTGAAGCAGATGTAATTACAATTTGTGAAATACTACTTTCTCTTTAGGAAAAATGCTCCCGTATTTTCACATGCTTCTTTTATAGGGGTAAATTTAAAATCAATTGCTTGTTTTAACTTATCACTATTATACTGATTAACAAAGTGACTCGTGCTCACACTTTCTTTGGTGATTGCAGGTTTTTTACCGCTGATAAAGGAAATAAATCCTGCTAACCTCCAAACAATTCCAGTTAGCCATGGTTTTGCTAATTTCGATGGGGCCTTTTTATTTAAGCTGTCTGCAACTAGCTCAAAAAAAGTTTTAAATGGAAGATTTTCACCAACGCATAAATACCGTTCTTTACTAATATCTGATTGGACAAGTTGTATGATGGATCTGGAAACATCTCGAGCATCCACAAAACCGTTGGTTCCTTTCGTATAATATTTAAGTCCTTTGTAAATTGTTCCAAATAGAGTCCCGCTACTTTTGTGCATCTCTCCCGGGCCTAAAATTACCCCGGGATTTACCATTACACTCTCTAGTCCTTCTTCAGTGCCACGCCAAACTTCATGCTCAGCGGTATATTTAGTTATTGCATAATAAGAGTTTTGCTTTGATGTTTTCCAAGTGTCTTTCTCACTATACCATTCTTGTCCGGCTGTTCTTCCTAACGAAGCAATTGAACTGATATACCCTAGTTTTTTTATATTATTTGCAAGAGATAAATTAACAATATTGGCAGTTCCTTCAACATTGATTTTATACATCTGTTGGCGGTCTTTTTTATTGAAGCTTACAATGGCGGCTGCATGATAAACATTTTCAATCCCAATCATTGCCTCCTCTATACTGGAGATGTCAGTTATATCTCCTAATACCCATTCGATGCAATTAAAGTTGGGGTTGTTGTAATGTTCAAAGATGCTTTGGACTAGCTGTATGTCGCTTGATGCTCTTTTTATAGCTCGAACAGTCTTTCCATTTTGGGTGAGTTCTTCTAAAATATGCGAACCTACTATTCCTGTTCCACCTGTTACTAAATCCATGGGGTAAAGATACGGTTTTGAATTAGTCACGAACACCAATTACGCGTACTTTCTTTGGCTCTAACTTCTTTTTAATTTCGAAGAAGGTTAAATCAATGGATTGATAATCACCATTTGGACTTGGCTTAAATGCAGGAGCTTGCAATATTATTCCATCCGGATCAATGAGGAAATATTCAGGGATATTTTTTAATCTGTAATCTGTAATTAATCCAACATCGCCGCTGTAATGGGCAATATGCCACTTAAATTCAGGGTGCTCCTTTATGTACTGTAAATACGCATTTTCATCTTTATCCATCGAAACACTAATAAACTCAATATACTTTCCATAATCTTTGAAGAGTTTTTCTGCTATTTCCATTTCTAGTAAGCTCGACTCGTTCCAAGAAGCCCAAAAACCTAGGTAAATATATTTTCCTTTTAACGAATCAAGTGATATTGAGTCCCCCTTGCTTGTTACGATTGAAAAGTCAGGTGCTTTATATCCAATTTGTAAATGGGTTAAAAGGGTAAACGTGTTTTTGGCAATAATTCTGTTTTCTGGAAATAAAGAAGTATTGCCTATTTCTTTGATGAGGTTTAGAATGTTTTCTTTAATGAAATTCTCGTAATAATATTCTTCACCAAGTCCTTTTATCATGATTAGCTCTCTCAATTTAGCATCTTTTAAGAATATATCATTAATAAATATCTCATTTAACATGGATAGACTAGCATGGTTGTTAATTGCTAGATATAACTTGTCTTTGCCTCCTTTTACGGGCAGTTTCAGCGTGTTTTCATAGAACTGATTTATAAACTCCATGTAGGCATCGTTATTATAAAGTAAAGGTTTGTTGTTGATGTAGTTATTGAAAACATTTATTCTATTTGTTACAATTTCTTTACCGGTAGAAATTTGTTCTAGAGAAGCAATTGAATAACGAATGTAATTATGGAAATATTTATTTTTAATGGGCTTATAGTATTGGATTAACGAGTCTTTGAACTTGTCTAGTTGTGTACTGTATTCTTTAAAGTTGTTCGATTTTATGCACTTTAAGACATACATGGAATCACCAAACATAAAGTGATCTGCTCTCAGATTATATTCTAAAACTAGCGCGTTTAAATCGTTGTCAGGGAGGTCTTCAAATACAAGTTTTACGTTACTTCCAGCTGTGTTTTTGCCATTAGGGATATTTATTTTATACAATTTAGTATTTGGGTCAATATATAAGATACTGCTCTTTTCTTCAATTTCTATAATTGCCTTAAAAGCTTTTTCTACAACTAATTTAAATGAAAACTTTCCTGTGCTGTCAACTTTTTGTCTTCCAAGGTTTTTGTAGGTATTGGTAACATAATCTTCTACTTGTAAAATGGAGACATACTTTCCTTTGAGGGAAGGAGCATTTCCATCTATAGATACTTGCCCATAAAAAAAGAGGTTGATACAGAATAGTATAGAAAACACGAAGTATTTCATAAATTCGAATTGCAATTTTTGTAGTTGTATAACCAAAGTGGGCTTATAAGGTTACTGCATTTGGCAAAAATTGCTCCACTTTTCCCTTGTTTCGGATAATATCTCGAACAATAGTTGAAGAAATGTGACTGAATTCTGGCTCGGTAAGTAAGAAAATTGTTTCTACGTTACTGATTAATGACTTATTCATTTGAGCAATACCATATTCATAATCAAAGTCAGAATAGGAACGAAGTCCTCTTAGTATAAAATTGGCATTTTGAGCTTTGCAATAGTCAACGGTAAGTCCGGCATAAGTTGTAACCTCTATTGTTGGATTGTTTTTGAAGGTACTTTTAATCCATAATTTTCGCTGTTCTAAGTCGAACATTGAATTTTTTCCAGCGTTTATTCCTATGGCAATTATTATTTTATCAAACAATGGAATTGCTCGTTTTACAATAGATTCATGTCCCTTTGTTATTGGGTCGAATGAACCAGGAAATACAGCGATACGTTCCATAACTTAATTTTTTATGAAGTTACTAAATTATTCAACAAGGTGCTTGAAAAAAGAAAAATTGACTTTGCTGTAGTTTCGAAAGTCCACTAGATTAGGGTGGTCCTTAAAGTTGGTTTCTTTTCCGTGTTCAACGATTAATAAACCTTCGCTAGACAGAAGTGTGCTTTGTAATATTAAATCTGGAATTGTATCAATACCATCTAGTGCGTATGGAGGGTCAGCAAAAATAATATCGAACGTTCCAACTGGTTTTGCTAAAAATTTAAAGACATTGTTCTTAAATGCTTTTATCGGAAGGTTCCATTTCTTAGCTTGTTCGTTTACAAACCTTACCGAAATATGCGAAATATCTACTGCTATCGAAGACTTTGCTCCCCGTGATGTAAATTCAAATGACAGATTCCCTGTTCCTGTAAATAAATCTAAAACTGCAGCGTCAATAATATCTATTTTGTTTTCAAGAATATTGAAAAGACCTTCTTTTGCAAAGTCTGTTGTTGGTCTAGCTTTAATCGCTTTTGGAGCGGTTAATCTTTGCCCTTTATATGTTCCCCTGATAATTCTCATATAATTGAGCAAATTACTTTGTCCCCTTCGGTGATGTTTAATGCACATTTATTCGAAGAAGTTATTGTTATTTTATTAAAGTATTTATCCAGCTTTGTTTTAAAAGAAGCAGTGCTGGATAAAATTACTTGCAGGGTTTCCACTTTTACTTTTGATTGTTCCAGGGTCAGTAGCAAATAGTAAAGCGCATCTTCATCTCCGTTTGTGTCAAAGTGATTCGCAATTTGGAGTTCTTGGTTAGTGAATAATAGGATAGTAAGACTTCCTTTTAGCGAATCAACAAATAAAGTGTTGTTTTCCTCATTTTCGTTCGTGTTTTCCAACTTACTTGCAATTAAATGGGTAAACTTACTACCTGGCCAATATTGAATAATGTTGTTTTTTAACGCGTTTTTCAAATACCAAATTGTGTTCAATGAAAATTGGTGGTTTTTCGAAATAACAATCGAGCAATCCTCTAGGGTTTCGGTGCTAAAATTTAAATAAGAAGCTGCTTTTTCTTCCTTAAAAATGCTTTCTGGAATCAACGTAAATTGATTATCCAGAACAATTACTTGGACATCGGAAAATGTAAATTGCTTGAATCCGATATCTGCAATGGATCCAACCTTATCAAAAGCTTCTATTTCTTTGGATTTGGAGTTTATTGCGAAAGCTACTATTTCTGTATCAAGAACAATAATTTTCAGTGCAAATTCTGATTTGTTGTTGTTTTTGAAATTTTCAGTAGTTAATAGCATAAAAAGTAGGAAAATTCCTTTTCGATTTTTCGTCAAGATAAATGAGAAACTAGAAGAGAGTGCTGTCTAGTTTTCTCCCCAGTTTCCGGTGTTTTTTGACTCTGTCATCGATCCCATCATTAACGTATCTTTCGTGTTGAATGGGTCATAAGGATATGGGTTTTTTACCAAGAATACGGGAGTTCCTCCATCCAAAGTATCCGCAAACATCAAAAATTTACTTGAATCGCTTAATGGAACGTTACTTAAGTTGTTTACTTCAAACATAAACCTTCTTTCCTTTTTAAGAGCCGTTTCATTATCAAAAATAACTCCCATAACACCCCTCCAGATTGTGTCGTTGATAAAGATTCCGACTTTAAGCGCCTCTGATTCATCATAACTTTCATAAAGCGCATCATCTCTAATAGGGTCATAGCCTAATAAAACTCCGTGTTCCATAGAAACCCTTCCGTCCGGCATGCCATTTGGATAGTCGTCTCCGTTACTTCTTAAAATATCCATTATAGAATCTTTTAATAAAAAGTTTTTCAAAACAGAAAAGGAGGATGTATAAATACCATATTTCTTTTTGTATTCTACTTGAATGTCTCTAATGTCTGAGAGGCCTTGTTTTATGAAGTTATCTGTTTTCTCTTTCAGGTCCATTTCTGCAATCGTATCATTTACCGAGTTGATTGTCATAATTCCCAATCCCAGGGTGGAGCAAAAAAGAACAGCCATTAGCACCAAGTGAACTGTTCTGTTGATGATTTCTAAAATATAAAGTAAAATAATTATTCCCATTAGTAAGATAGCCAAGCCACCAAAGAGAAAGCCGTTGGTTTGCATGATGTTAGTTTCAGCATCAGCTGACACACCTTTAATAACCACGAGCAGGCCGGCAATGATAATTATAACTGGAAATAAGAATTTTTTTGCGATTAGCCCAAATTTTTCTAACATGTGATATTTCTTTTATTCGTTTAAGTCTAATAAATCTACTTGCGATACAAAGCTAATATTTTTTTCAAAAGTTAATAGCCTGGAGCGGGTTATTCTATTAAGTGGACGAAAAATAACGAGAACGGTGTGTGTTTATGAACAAACAACGTAAGATTCTATACCTTTACAGATATAGGTAAATAAAACTTCTTGAGACGAAAGAAATAGTACACATATTTGAGAGAGAACTGGTTCATGTGCCAACAAAAGATCAAAAAAGGGCGATTAAAAAATTGTCTGAGTTTGTTTTGAATCCAAATTCTCAAGAAGGTTTCGTCTTTCAAGGATATGCAGGAACCGGCAAAACGAGCTTGATAGGTGCTTTGGTAAAAGCTTTAGGAAGTGTCAAATTGAAATCTGTTTTAATTGCGCCAACAGGCAGGGCCGCAAAAGTAATGGCTACTTACGCCCAAAAAGAGGCATTAACCATTCATAAAAAAATATATTTCCAGGAAGATTTTGATGGTACGATGCGCTTTACCCTTGGTAAGAACTTACATACAAATACAGTCTTTATTGTAGATGAAGCTTCGATGGTTAGCTCAGATGCAGGTATTTCAAATGGAATGTTTGAACAGCGAAATTTATTAACAGACCTCTTTAGATACGTATACAATGGGAAAAACTGTAAACTTATTTTTGTTGGTGATTATGCACAATTACCTCCCGTTGGGTTAGCAATAAGTCCAGCATTAGATGCAATTTATTTGGAAGATAGATTCCATATTCCATTTATATTGTCAGAATTAAAAGAAGTTGTGAGACAAGAAAAAGAATCAGGGATATTATTTAATGCAACCAATTTAAGGACGCAGATAGAGAAAGAAAATAATTACGAATTAAAGATAAATCCAGATTTTCCCGACACTTTCCGTATTTCAGGAATGGAATTGCAAGATGAACTAGAAAGCTGTGTAAGTAAATATGGAATAGAAGGGACAATGGTTATTTGTCGTTCTAATAAAAGAGCAAATTTATTCAACCAACAAGTCAGGAATAGGATTTTATGGATGGAAGATGAACTAACGTCTGGCGATTTAATGATGGTTGTGAAAAACAACTATCATTGGTTAGACGCAAATTCAAAAATGGGGTTTATAGCAAATGGAGATATTGTAAGGATACTGCGTGTAACTCGTTACGAAGAGTTGTATGGATTTCGATTTGCAGATGTTACAATTAGGTTTTTGGATGCAAAAGAGGAAAGTGAATTGGAATGTAAAATATTATTAGAAGCAATTGATGCAGAAGGGCCTAATTTACCGCGAGAACGAATGAAAGAATTGTTCTTTGCTATAGAGGAAGATTTTATGGACGTAAGAAGCAGAAAAAAGCGCTATGACTTAATTATGAAATCTCCTCATATGAATGCTTTACAAGTTAAGTTCTCGTATGCTGTTACATGTCATAAGTCGCAAGGGGGCCAATGGCCAGCCGTATTCATAGATCAAGGATATTTAACTGAAAAAATGTTAGATAAGGAATATATGAGGTGGCTTTATACGGCTGTAACAAGAGCTACCGATAAATTGTACTTTGTCAATTTTAATAAAATGTTTTATGCAGGCGAAGAAGTTGTTTAATCTTCTTGGTTTTTGGGTATAATATTTCGTATTTCGTCGAAAAGTCAAAAGTTAAATTGTAATTTTTACTATATTGCAGTATATACAATAAGCATGAATAATATTTATTGAAATAAAGTATGGTAACTGTGTCGAAAGAGAATAAAATAACCCTTAAAGGGAAAGTAGATAAAGCTATTTTATTAGTGGCTTATCAAAAGATGTGTGTTGCTAAATCTTTGACAGAATTATACGAAGATAATAAAGCCATCACAGCAAAATACGTCCATGCAACATCAAGAGGGCACGAGGCTGTTCAGCTGGCTTTAGGCTTACAGTTGAAGCCACAGGATTATGTTTCTCCCTATTATAGAGATGATTCAATCCTTTTAGGAATAGGAATTACTCCTTTTGAATTAATGCTACAGGTTTTAGCAAAACGGTCAGACATTTTTTCCGGTGGAAGGACCTATTATTCTCACCCTAGTTTGAACCGTAAGGATATGCCTAAAATACCACATCAAAGTTCTGCTACAGGAATGCAAGCAATTCCTACTACTGGTATTGCTATGGGGGTTCAATATAAGGAATTGACAGGGCTTGTAGATTACAAATCAGATGATGAAAAGCCGGTGGTTGTTTGTTCATTAGGAGATGCTTCTTGCACAGAAGGTGAAGTAGCGGAAGCGTTTCAAATGGCTGCTTTGAAGCAAATGCCAATTATATATTTCGTTCAAGATAATGAATGGGATATTTCTGCTAAGGCTGATGAAATTCGTGCACAAGATATTTCAGAATATGCAAAAGGGTTCAAAGGAATTGAAGTCCGGTCATTAGATGGAACGAATTTTTCAGAATGTTATAACGCGTTAAAAGATGTTATAGCAATTGTTCGTAAAGAACGACGTCCATTCATTATTCATGCAAAAGTTCCTTTGTTAAATCACCATACTTCCGGTGTTCGTATGGAATGGTATCGCGATGATTTAGAGGAAGCTAATAAACAAGATCCATTTCCAAAATTGCAAAAAGAGTTACTGGAAGCAGGAGTTGCACAAAAAGAATTGGATGCAATTTTAGTAGAAGCACAACAATTAGTTGAAGAAGATTATCAAAGATCTTTGGCTGAAGAAAATCCTCTTCCAGAAGATTTGACTGATCATATTTTTGCTCCTACTTCTGTTACAGAGGAGAAAGGGATTAGAGAACCAGCAGGAAAAGAGAAAACCGTAATGGTGGATTCTGCTTTGTTTGCTATTCGAGAGCTAATGACGAAGCATCCAGAGTGTTTGTTATATGGGCAAGACGTTGGGGGAAGGTTAGGCGGTGTTTTTAGAGAAGCTGCAACGCTAGCTGAAACTTTTGGTGATTATAGAGTGTTTAATACACCCATTCAAGAAGCTTTTATTATTGGAAGTACTGTCGGAATGTCGGTTGCTGGACTAAAACCAATTGTTGAGGTACAATTTGCAGATTATATTTGGCCTGGACTTAATCAACTTTTTACAGAAGTAAGCCGTTCTTATTATTTGTCTAATGGCAAATGGCCTGTTAGTATGATTTTGCGGGTTCCGATAGGAGCATATGGTTCAGGTGGTCCTTATCATTCTTCAAGTGTAGAGTCTGTTGTCACACAAATAAGAGGTGTAAAAGTCGCGTATCCGTCTACTGGTGCAGATTTAAAAGGTTTGTTGAAATCAGCATATTACGATCCAAATCCAATTGTTATATTAGAACATAAAGGTTTGTATTGGAGCAAAATTAAAGGAACAGAAGGTGCAATGACAGTTGAACCTGATGCGGATTATATAATTCCATTTGGGAAAGCACGAACAGTTTTAGAAGCTAATCCTGAAAAGATTAGCAACGGTGAATCTCTTGCTATTATTACTTATGGTAGGGGTGTGTATTGGTCGTTAGAGGCTGAAAAACAATTCCAAGGGCAGGTCGAAATTATTGATTTACGAACGTTAAATCCATTGGATGAAGATGCAATGTATCGTGCAGCTCGTAAACACGGTAAAATAATGGTCGTAACAGAGGAATCCGTGGAGTGTGGTTTTTCTTTAGGATTAATGGCTCGTATTCAAAAGAATTGTTTTAAGAGTTTAGATGCGCCCGTTGAAATAGTTGGGTCTGTTGATACTCCTGCAATTCCATTAAACTCCACATTAGAGTTTACATTGTTGCCCAGTGGAGAAAAAGTTGCTACTGCAATTGGAAATTTATTAGATTACTAGAATGGATCAAAAATCTAGATTATATATAGGTATATTTACAATTGTAGCGGGTGTTATTTTGATTATTTACGCAGTAACTGCGGAATCCACTTATGATCATCCGGTAAAGGATAAAGAAATTTTAATTGGTGCTCCCTTATTGATATTGCTTGGAGTTTATCGGGTCCATACCTATTACAGAAGTATCCGGAAAGATAAATAAAAACCCGTATAGTCTTTGTGTTGTTAAACTTCAAGTTCAACATGGTTGAGGACGCAATTTCGATTCTGTAATCCACCTGATCAGTAAACTGATAGTGGCACGCCATAGGCAAAACAATTAATCCCCAATTTTTAATTTGTTAAGTTTAAAAACTGTGCTATACGGGTCGGTATTGCTACCTGCTTCAAGCAAGAGCTTGTCTTGTTGAATACTTATATAAATGTACATATTTATAGTTTTAAATCAAAATAGAGATATCAACAATTAATTAATGGATTTTAATTAACTCTTGATTTAACGAAAAAAGGATAAACAATTACAGATAATAAAAACAGGTAAGTCATTTCTAAGAGAGTTGGTAATTTTCCAACGTATTAACATTTGGCATTGAAAAACTAGGGTTTGACCGTAGATTTTTAATGAATAAAAAAATCACCTTTACTGGTAATTAATGAGAGCTGTTTTAATAATATTGTTTATTGGGTTGTTAACGGGGAATTTTTATTCTCAGGACGTAGATTCTAACACCGTTGTTTTTTCAGTTCCTGGTGGTATTTATCAAGAAACAATTCAATTGGAATTATCTACTTTGGGAGAAAAGATATATTATACAACCAATGGAAAAAAACCCTCAAGTAGTTCGAAAAGATATTCAGACACCATAAATTTAGATAAAACTACACCCATAAGAGCAGTTGCTTATAAAGATGGAACTCCTGGAAAAATCGTTACGCAAACTTATTTAATAGGCAGAGAATATAATATGGCAGTAATTTCGATTACTGGAAATCCAGACGATTTTTTCAGTTTTGATCGCGGCATATACGTTAAGGGTTGCTGTGCAGATTCACTTCCTCCATATAAAAGAGCAAATTTTTGGAAAGGCTGGGAGCGAAGAATCAATATTGAATTTTATGAGCCTACGGGAGAATTAGGGTTTAATCAGCAAGTAGGAGTTAGAATATTTGGAGGTTTTAGCAAAGGTTTACCGATGAAGTCTTTGGCTATAATCTCTCGAAAAAAGTACGAGAAGAAAACAATTAAATACCCAATATTCCCAAATAAGAATATTAAAAAATATAAGTCCATTGTGTTAAGAAACTCTGGAAGTGACTTTAATAATACACAATTCAGAGATGCATTATTAACGAACCTGATCGAGCCTTTGGATGTCGATATACAAGCATATCGTCCTTCTGTAGTTTTTATAAATGGTGTTTACTGGGGGATTCATAATGTGCGTGAAAAGATAAATGAATATTACCTAAAAAGTAATGCAGGAGCAAATCCTGATAGTGTGGATATAATGAAACATCGCAATGATTTGTTGGCGGGGAAAAGGGACCATTATCTGAAGATGAAAAAGTATATTAATAAAACGGATTTTAAGGATACCGCCGAAATACTGCATCTTAATACTTTGATGGAGATAGATAATTTCATTAATTATAATATCACAGAAGTATATGTAGATAATAGAGATGCGGGTGGAAATATTCGATTTTGGCGACCACAAACACCCGAAGGAAGGTGGCGCTGGGTTTTATTTGATACGGATATTAGTTTTGGAATTTCAAGTAGAACTGCCTACAAAAAGAATACGCTTGATAAAATGACAGTTAAGCATAATGAAGCTTGGCCAGATCCTGCTTGGTCTACTTTAATTATTCGAAATTTATTGGAAAATGACAGTATAAAAAACCTATATGTCAACCGATTTGCAGATCATTTAAACACCATTTTTTCAGCTAAAACCGTCAATTTTAAAATTGACTCTATTCAAAATATGTTGAAAGAAGAGATGCCATATCACTTTAAGAAATGGAGAAGTTCAAACATTGAAAGATGGGAAAGGATATGTTCAAAGGATGAAAGATTATGCTTCTAATCGCCCTTACTATGTGCGCTTGCATTTAATGGATCGGTTTGACTTATCAGATACAATCGCTGTTGCAATTCAAAATCAAGACCCTGAAATGGGGTATGTTCAAATAAATTCAATCCGAGTAGACAAATCGTTTAGTGGAGTGTATTTTAAAGATGCCTCTCCTTCTTTAGAGGCTAAGGCTAAATATGGATATGAATTTGTGAAATGGGACGAATTAGACTCAGTTACCACTGAGAAGTTTCTTTTAAATGAGAATGCTGTTCTTAAGCCTATATTTCAAGAAAGAGAGCTAAGTCATTATTCTTCAATTGTAGTAATTAATGAGTTGAGTGCAAAGCAAGATTCAATGCTTTCTCAAGGAGATTGGATTGAATTTTATAATACCTCTAAAGATACAGTGGATTTATCAGGTTGGAAGGTTGTTTCAAATGATAATGAATTTGTTTTTCCTGATTCTTCAAAGATCCAACCTAAAGGGTATTTACTTTTGTCAGCCAATCCGCAAGAGATGGTTTTGATGAGTAAGGGTGGGCAGGTATTTAATGTTTCGCTTGGGTTTGGATTATCATCGAAAAAAGAAAAGTTACTCTTAATAGATGCCGAGAATAACATAGTGGATTCGTTGCGTTATGATATTGAAATTGACTTTCCAACTTTATTAGATTCTGGAAACAAGAATATTGAAAGAGTTAATCCATTATTAGATAATTGGGAAGCCTCGGTTAAACCTTCTCCTGGAATGGAGAATGTTTTATATGAGCCAATCAAGACTAAAAAAATAGA
Organism: uncultured Flavobacteriales bacterium; assembly: GCA_943788755.1. Taxonomy (GTDB): domain Bacteria; phylum Bacteroidota; class Bacteroidia; order Flavobacteriales_D; family Parvicellaceae; genus CALSMU01. The sequence continues at coordinate 41,929 of CALSRM010000004.1, read as the reverse complement.
AAAACAAGGGAATTCAGTTTTTTATATTGTAGGAGTAGTGGTCTTGTTTGGATTGTTGTTAATGGGTATGTTATTGATTAGAAAAAAAAGGAATAAGGGTTGAGAATCAAATGTGAAATCTCTACCTGTTTGTAAAAAAAAAACTAGTATGAAAATTATTTTTGGAATAGTGTTGTCTTGTATAACTTTTTCTTCATTTTCTCAGATGAGTGCAGAAACTGAGAAATTATTAAAAGACCAGAGAAATGGCAATTCAAGCAGTGATACCTTGTGGAAAATTGGTGGCTTGGCGAATGTTAACTTTTCTCAAGTGTATTTATCAAATTGGGCTGGGGGTGGTCAAAATGCTATATCAACACAAGGAATTTTAAGTCTCTTTGCAAACTACGCTAAGGGTAATAATTCTTGGGATAACTCTATTGATTTGGCATATGGGGTAATTAAACAAGGCGAAGCGAAATCGACGCCATGGTTTAAAAATGACGATAGAATAGAGGTAAATTCTAAGGTTGGTCAAAAAGCATCTGAAAAATGGTATTATTCGGGTCTGTTTAACTTTAGGACTCAATTTAATTATGGATATAGTAAGGTTGGAGATACGGTGCATATCTCAAATTTTATGGCACCAGCGTATAGTATTGTTGCTTTGGGAATGGACTATAAGCCAAGCAAATATTTTACGTTTTTTGTAGCTCCGTTAACAAGTAAAATGACTTTTGTTACGGATGATTACCTTTCTGGAATAGGGGCCTTTGGAGTGGATTCTGGTAATGTTTTTCGTTCAGAAGTTGGCGGTTATATTAAGTTAGCGGTTTTTAAGGAAAAGCCTTTCAAAATGGAAGGTGTAACTTTTAAAACGAACCTAACCCTCTTTTCGAATTATTCAAATGAGCCTGGAAATATAGATGTAACATGGGAAACATTAACAAATGTTAAGCTGAATAAATATATGAATATAAGCTTGTCGACCTATCTTATTTATGATCACGATATTGATATTGCAAGGTATAATTCGGATGGTTCTGCACGTTACTATCAAGATGCTAATGGGGATAATCTCTTAGGTCCGGACGGAAGTTTGGTTCAAGTTAAAGGGCCAGTAATGCAATTCAAAGAAGCTTGGTCAGTTGGTTTTGCATATAAGTTTTAATAATTAGTATATTTTTTTCAGAATTTGCGAGACTGTATTTAGTTAGCATTAGTGTAAATAATCCACTATTAATGGCTTCTACTTCTTAACTGTAACGCCAATAACACAAACATCATCAATCTGTTCTAAGGCTTGCTTATTAATTCTATTTCCATAATCTTATATATCCAAACTCTGTGGCAGATGGAATCCTTTTTCTAAGATGTATAAGGGTTTTATTTTTTCTTTATATTCGTCGGCTATAATAAATGGGTTAAAATCGCAAAGCTATGTACGGAAAAATAAAAGAAGAATTGCAAAAAGAATTGTCGCAAATAAAAGACGATGGTATTTATAAAAGTGAAAGAATTATTACTACTCCACAAGGAGCTGAAGTTCAGGTTTCGACAGGAGAAGATGTAGTGATTATGTGTGCAAATAACTATTTAGGATTGTCTTCACATCCAGAAGTAATTCAGGCATCAAAAGAGGCCTTAGATACACATGGTTTCGGAATGTCTTCTGTGCGTTTTATTTGTGGAACGCAAGATATTCATAAAGAATTAGAGCAAAAAATAGCTGATTTTTACGGGTTTGAAGATACAATATTGTATGCTGCGGCTTTTGATGCCAATGGAGGTTTGTTTGAGCCTTTATTTGGAAAAGAGGATGCTATTATTTCTGATTCATTGAATCATGCTTCTATTATTGATGGAGTTCGTTTATGTAAAGCTGCTAGATATAGGTACAAGCATAGTGATATGGCTGATTTGGAAGATCAGTTAAAAGCAGCTCAAGCGCAAAGGTTTAGAATAATTGTAACTGATGGTGTTTTTTCTATGGACGGCGATATCGCTAAGATGAATGAGATATGCGATTTAGCGGATAAATACGATGCTTTGGTCATGACTGACGAATGTCACTCTGCTGGATTTATAGGTAAAACAGGTAGAGGTGCTCCAGAGTTTCATAATTGCTTAGACCGTGTAGATATAATAACAGGAACGCTCGGTAAGGCATTAGGCGGTGCAATGGGAGGTTATACAACAGGAAAAAAAGAAGTTATAGACATGTTACGTCAGCGCTCTCGTCCTTATTTATTTTCCAATTCTTTGGCACCGTCAATTGTTGGAGCATCCATTAAGGTTTTTGACTTATTAAGTGGTTCTACGGAGCTGAGAGATAAGCTAGAGGAGAATACTAAATATTTCAAAGATAAAATATTGGCAGCTGGCTTTGATGTGAAAGAAGGTAACTCTCCAATTGTTCCCATTATGCTGTACGATGCCGCATTATCACAAAAGTTTGCAGATGGACTTATTAAAAGAAGGGTATATGCTATTGGATTCTTTTATCCGGTTGTAGCAAAAGGAGCTGCAAGAATTCGAACGCAGATTTCAGCAGCGCATGAAAAACATCATTTAGACAAAGCTGTGGCGGCGTTTATAAAAGTTGGAAAGGAATTAAAAGTAATTTAATGTTGCTTAAGCCTTTTGTTTATCTGTATTACGTGTTGTTAGATGACTCGTTATTTAGTATAAAAGCAAGTTTCCTTGAGTTTTATGGAAATAAATAGGTTTCTTATTTTGACAGATGAAAAAATAATTTTACATTTGCAGCCCATTTTTGGGGAATAGTAAGCATCTGAAAAAGACAGAAAACGTGGATACACTTAGTTACAAAACAGTTTCAGCGAACAGAGCAACAGTCAAAAAAGACTGGTTGTTAGTTGACGCAGAAGGCGAAACACTTGGTAGATTAGCAAGTAAAATAGCAAAATTGATTAGAGGGAAGCATAAAACGAACTTTACACCGCATGTTGATTGTGGAGATAATGTAGTCGTTATTAATGCTGAAAAAGTTACTTTGTCAGGGAATAAATGGCAAAATAAGACCTATATACGTCACACTGGTTATCCAGGTGGTCAAAGATCATTAACAGCTCAGGAGATTTTAGATAAACACCCAGAGAGATTGGTTGAGAAAGCAGTTAAAGGGATGTTGCCTAAAAACAGATTAGGAAGAACTTTATACTCAAACTTATATGTATATATAGGTGCTGAGCATGATAAAGAAGCGCAAAAGCCTAAAAAAATCGAATTAGATTCAATTAAGTAATAAATAAAGAATGGAAGTAATAAATACAATCGGAAGACGTAAATCTTCAGTTGCTAGAATTTATCTTTCTGAAGGAAAAGGAAATGTAACTGTGAATAACAGAGACTACAAACAATATTTTCCAACAGGAGTTCTTCAATATAAAGTTAACCAACCTTTCCAATTAACAGAAACAGAAGGTCAGTATGACGTTAAAGTTAATGTTAAAGGTGGAGGAGTTAATGGACAAGTTGAAGCAGTTCGTTTAGCAATTGCAAGAGCTTTGGTTGAGGTTGATGCAGAAAATAAGCCTAAGTTAAAAGCTGAAAGCTTAATGACGCGTGATCCAAGAATGGTTGAACGTAAAAAACCAGGACAACCGAAAGCACGTAAGAAATTCCAATTTAGTAAACGTTAATCAGTATTTTACTTAAAGAAGCATTCATATTTTGAGTGCTTGTTTAGTATCTAAGTGTTGCAGATCGTATAGAACGCTACTGCATATCTGCTGTAAATAAAATAGTTAAAGAAACTATTGTTAATCAGTAAAAAGAAAGTAAACAAAATGGCAATAACAAATTTTAAAACCCTATTAGATGCCGGAGCGCATTTTGGGCACCTAAAAAGAAAGTGGAACCCAGCAATGGCTCCTTATGTTTTCGATGAGAAAAAAGGAATCCACGTAATTGACTTAAACAAAACAGTCGTAAAAATTGACGAAGCTGCTGCAGCGATTAAACAAATTGCAAAATCAGGTCGTAAAGTTTTATTTGTTGCTACAAAAAAGCAAGCACAAGAAATTGTTACTTCTCATGTTAAAGAAGTAAACATGCCTTATATCACAGAACGTTGGCCTGGTGGAATGTTGACGAACTTCAAGACTACACGTAAAACGATTCGTAAAATGACTTCTATCGATAAAATGATGGAAGATGGTACTGCAAAAACAATGTCTAAAAGAGAACGTCTTCAGATGACGCGTCAAAAAGATAAGATGCAGAAGGTAATCGGTAGTATTGCTGATATGACTCGTCTTCCTGCTGCTGTATTCGTTGTCGATGTTAGAAAAGAGCACATTGCTGTTGCTGAATCTAGAAAACTAGGAATTCCAGTATTTGCAATGGTTGATACGAATTCTGATCCAAAACCTATTGATTTTGTAATTCCAGCAAATGATGACGCAACTAAATCTATTGATTTAATTGTTGGTCTTATGTGTGATGCAATTAAAGAAGGTTTAAGCGAAAGAAAAGCAGGAAAAGAAAAAGCTGCTGAAAAAACTGCTGAAAAAGTTGCTGAAGCTCCTGTTGTAGAAGCTAAAGCTGAAGCAGTTGTTGCAGAAAAAGCGGTTGAAAAGAAATAATAAATTAAGTATCTTAATTAATTAAAATATATTATCATGGCAATTACAGCTAAAGAAGTAAACGAATTAAGAAAAAAGACAGGTGCAGGAATGATGGACTGCAAGAAAGCTCTTGTAGAAGCTGATGGAGATATGAACGAAGCAGTGGATTTGTTAAGAAAACAAGGACAGAAAATTGCGGCTAAACGTGGAGACAGAGACGCAACAGAAGGATTAGTTATTGCTAAATCAACTGGAGCTAAAGGAGTTTTAGTTTGTGTAAACTGTGAAACTGATTTCGTTGCTAAGAATGAAGCGTTTGGTGAATTTGCTAATTCTATAGTTGATATAGTTATTGCAAACGGACCTTCTACTGTTGATGAATTGAAAAGTTTGTCTTACAGTGGTAATGGAATGACTGTTGGAGAAAAAATTACTGAGCAATCAGGAGTTATTGGAGAGAAAATTGATATTTCTGGATTAGAAACTGTTGAAGCTGCTAAAGTTGTAGCATATAACCACCCAGGAAATCAAATAGCTACGATTGTTGGTTTAACAGCTGATAACGAAGATGAAGGAAAACAAGTAGCAATGCAAATTGCAGCAATGAATCCTATTTCTGTAGATGAGAGTTCTGTTCCTCAAGATATAATAGATAGAGAATTATCTGTTGGTAGAGAGTTAGCTATTCAAGAAGGGAAGCCTGAAGAAATGGCTGATAAAATTGCCCAAGGAAGATTAAAGAAGTTTTATAAAGAAACTACTTTGTTAAATCAAATGTTTGTTAGAGATAACAAAAAGACAGTTAAACAATTCTTAACTGACACGAACCCTGATTTGACCGTTACGGATTTTAAAAGAATATCCTTATCAATATAACGATTTTTTAAAGAGAGCTTTTTAGCTCTCTTTTTTTTGCTTACATTTTACCCCTAAATAAGAATTAAAAGATGAAATATAAAAGAGTATTACTAAAATTGAGCGGAGAAGCCCTTATGGGAGAGAAACAATTTGGTATTGACAATAATCGAATTATGCAGTATGCAGAAGAGATCAAGTCAATATCTGAAATGGGAATTGAAGTTGGTATCGTGATCGGTGGAGGGAATATTTTTAGAGGTGTCCAAGCTGAGAGAGGCGGAATGGATAGAACTCAAGGTGATTATATGGGAATGCTGGCTACAATGATTAATAGTATGGCGTTACAAGCTGCATTAGAATCTTTAGGGCTGCAAACTAGATTGCAATCTGCTATTGAAATGAACGCTATTGCAGAACCGTATATTAAAAGAAAGGCTGTCCGCCATTTAGAGAAAGGAAGGATTGTAATATTTGGAGCTGGAACGGGTAATCCTTTTTTTACAACAGATTCAGCAGCTTCATTGAGAGCAATTGAAATAGATGCGGAAGTAATATTAAAAGGAACTCGAGTGGATGGTATCTATACAGCCGATCCTGAAAAAGATCCAACTGCTACAAAATATAGTAACTTAACATTTGATGAAGCATATAGTAAGGGATTGAATGTAATGGATATGACTGCATTTACTTTATGTAAAGAAAATAATGTGCCTATTATTGTTTTTGATATGAACACTCCTGGTAATTTAGCTAGAGTGATTTCTGGCGAAACTATAGGTACATTAGTAGAAGTATAATTTTAGTTATATTTGGATTACTTAAAAACGTAAAGCAATGAATGAAGAAGTTGAAATGGCAATTGATGATGCTAAAGATGGAATGAAAGATTCCTTAGATCACCTTGAAAAGCAATTAGCTAAAATTAGAGCTGGTCGCGCTAATCCTTCTATGTTAGATGGAGTTATGGTAGATTATTATGATACTCCCACACCTCTTGCTCAAGTTGCAAATGTAAATACAATAGATGCTAGAACGATAACAGTTCAACCTTGGGAAAAATCTATTCTTGATGAAGTTTCAAGAGGTATTACCAATGCAAATTTAGGCTTAAACCCCCAAAGTAATGGTGAGATGATAATTATCGCAGTGCCAATGCTCACTGAGGAACGAAGAAGAGATTTAGTAAAAAAAGCAAAGGCTGAAGGTGAGCATGCAAAAGTTGGTGTTCGTCAGAAAAGGAAAGATGCTAATGATTTTATAAAAAGCTTAAAAAATGACGGGTTAAGTGAAGACCAGGTTAAAGATACTGAGGATTCTATTCAGAAAATAACAGATGAATATATTACGAAAGTGGATGCTTTATTAGGTATGAAAGAGGCAGACATTATGAAAGTATAGGGATATTCAAGCAAGATTATTTAAAGCCATGCAATACTTTGTATGGCTTTTCTTATTTTTAACCCAATGAAGTCTCTAAATAAAATATTGATAATTCTTCCATTGTTTTTTAGTTTATGTTCGTGTGATAGAGATGATACAGATGTTCCAAATACTCCAGCTTGGGTTTCGAAACAATTTTATTTAGCATTAGCAGATGAAGCTTATTACGATGCAATGGAATATTGTGATAAATCCTCCAAGCGTAAATTGGAAAACGATTATTTTTTCCTATTTAATATGCCAAAAATCACCTTTGTTAAGGTAGATAGTTGTGATGAATTTGAAGATCATGCATATTGCTATTGCCGTTACAAAAAAGAAGATAGCACCGAAAATACACATAAGCTATTAGTTCGAAATTTCGACCAATTATGGAAGGTTCACTATGATGCGGATACAATGACTCTAGGTGAATCTAGATTATATAGTACTCGTCTGGAACAGTTTGAAGTTTACGAACATGTTTCGTCTGAACTTACAGGCCAAATAATAGATGATTTGGATTTCATATTAAAAGAGTCATCTCGAATAATGAATAATAATGAATTCGTTGTGGGTTTCTTTTCCGGCTATGATGTTCATAAGGTATGTGTTGAAGCTTCAAAGGAGTCATCTAATGATGATTTTTATATAAAAAGAACTTACCTCGACGAAATTGAAGCAAGTACTACATTTCATTTTGAAGGTGAAAATCTTTTATCTGAGTTTGATGTAGTGTTATTGGATGTTGAGTCGCAGAGAATTTCCGGAGTCTATCAATATATGATTGAAGGATTAATCAAGGAGTATGGAACTCCATATAATGCGAAAGATGTGCCAATCGAGAATTTATATAGATACAAAGAAATAAAATGGTTTTTACAAGGATTTAACGAGGAGTTAATAATTTCAAATGAATTTCAAAACATTACCATTACTTTGAAAGAAGCTTACTAGTGTTGTAACTCATAACTAGCTATAGTTACGGTTTAAAATTTTAACGACGTATAAAGGAAAAAGAAGAGTGAAATAAGTATAGAAATTTATGAGTTATAGAACTAAATTTTAATTTATATCAACAAACTGTTAAATACCGAAATTTCCTACTTAAAGGGAGTAGGCCCTAAAAGGGCAGAACTATTGCAAAAGGAGGTAAGGATTTTTACGTTCGATGATTTATTGCAATATTATCCTTTTCGATATGTAGATCGATCTAAAATTCACCGAATTAGAGATGTGTTTGAAGGTGCTCAAGAAGTACAATTGCAGGGAACATTATTAAGTATTTCAGAAGTTGGTGCTGCAAGGAAAAAGCGGTTGGTAGCTGTTTTTAAAGATGACACCGGAACAATTGAACTTATTTGGTTTAAAGGAGCGACTTGGATCAAGTCATCTTTAGCCATAGGAAAAGAATATTTAGTGTATGGAAGAGTAAATAGATACGGAAGTAAGTTCAGTATTCCACATCCAGAAATTGAAGAGATTAAAAATGCTAAACAAATAGAAGGATATCTGCAGCCAATTTATCATTCTGGAGATAAACTATCGGCAAGAGGATTAAATAGTAGAGGGTTTGAAAAGATTTTACATAATTTAATCGCTCAGCTGAACGGAATTATTGTAGAGGTTTTATCAAAGGAGATATTAGCAAATTATAATTTAATTGGGAAAGAAGAAGCGCTAAAACAGATTCATTTTCCAAATTCATTGGAGGAAGCAAATAAAGCAAGCTTTCGTTTAAAGTTTGAAGAATTATTTTTTCTTCAACTTCAAATGATCAAACAAAAACAAGTCGCACAAAAGAAAACACAAGGGTTTGTTTTTAGCAAAGTAAGTGTCCACTTTAATACCTTTTTCAATAATTACCTTCCTTTTGAATTAACAGGCGCTCAGAAACGCGTAATGAAAGAAATTCGAAAGGATATGGGTTCGGGTTTGCACATGAATAGAATGTTGCAGGGAGATGTTGGAAGTGGAAAGACCTTAGTTGCTTTATTAAGTATTTTAATCGCATTAGATAATGGTTTTCAAACCTGTTTAATGGCTCCAACAGAAATATTAGCTACGCAACATTATAACTCAATAAAAGAATTTGTTGGGGAAATGGGTGTTGAAGTTGCGTTGCTGACCGGATCAGTAAAAACTGCCCAACGAAAGATTATTCATAGTAAATTAGAAGATGGCTCTTTGGATATTTTAATTGGAACGCATGCGCTAATAGAAGATAAAGTAAAGTTTAAAAATATTGGTTTAGCGGTAATTGATGAGCAACATCGCTTTGGCGTAGCGCAACGAGCTAGACTTTGGAGAAAGAATTTACAACCACCTCATGTGCTTGTAATGACTGCTACTCCAATTCCAAGAACATTGGCAATGACTTTTTATGGTGATTTGGATGTTTCGGTTATTGATGAGTTACCTCCTGGCAGAAAATCAATTGAAACGCGTCATTATTTTGACCAAAATAGATTGAAAGTTTTTCAATTTATTGAAGATGAAATAGCCAAAGGGAGGCAAATTTACATTGTGTATCCTTTGATTGAAGAATCTGAAAAGATGGACTACAAAGATTTGATGGATGGTCATGAAAGTATAACGCGTCGATTTCCGATTCCCAAATATCAGGTAAGCATTGTTCATGGTAGAATGAAAGCTGCAGATAAAGAATATGAAATGAGTCAGTTCGCAGCTGGAAAAACACAGATTATGGTTGCGACAACGGTAATTGAAGTTGGAGTTAATGTCCCGAATGCATCCGTAATGATCGTTGAAAGTGCAGAGAAATTTGGTTTATCGCAATTGCATCAGTTAAGAGGTAGAGTAGGAAGAGGGGCAGAGCAATCTTATTGTCTACTGATGACAAGTTTTAAATTGTCTGAAGAAGCAAAAAAACGTATTGGAACATTAGTCAGAACGAATGATGGTTTTGAAATAGCTGAAGTAGATTTAAAAATGCGTGGGCCCGGCGATATAATGGGAACGCAACAAAGTGGTCTTTTAGATTTGAAAATAGCAGACCTTGCTAGAGATGGACAGATAGTGCAATTAGCAAGAGATGCTGCTGTGAAAGTTCTTGAAGAAGATCCTGACTTAATACACAAAAAGAATTATGAAATGAGAATGCAATTGTTTCGCCAAATTAAAAATAGACCGGATTGGAGCAGAATAAGCTAGTGCTTACTTCCCGATTCTAAAAATTCCTCCAAATAAGAAATTTCGCTGTAAAAAGAAAAATTGCTGATTTGCTTTATCAGCAGAAACAAAGGTAGTTTTTATATTAGGTAAATTGATATACCCAGCCTTCCCTTCAAAACGCAAAAAGAAATGTTTAAGAAAGGCGATATCGATTCCTACTTTTGCACTTGTTCCAAATCCCGCAATATTATAGTCATCATGTTGTTCAAAAGATAATAAACGGGCATTGGTCTTTGGGTACAACCCCCCAATGCCAAATCCTTCAGTTATATTGATTTCTAATGGGAATTTATTTGGGAAGAGCTGGGCTAAATTATCGAATCGATTAATTTCAATATTGACATAGTTTAACCCATCGGTATGCTCAAATATTAAAAAGTCAGTCGTAAGTTTTATTATTTCATCTTGGTACATTCCATTAAAATCATTTCCCTCAATACCTATAGATCCATTTATTATTGCATCTTGATTCTGTTTCATAACATATTTCATGTGATCTACACCAAATGAAATGTTATATTTTTCGCTGATGAAATATCCCGCTTTAAAATTTGTTTGTGGGATCGTAATCCTTGATGGATTAAAATAAGGGTCCACGTTAAATTTAGTTTGCCTGTCTTTAGCAACGACATCCTTTAAAATAAAATCGTAATTATCTCCAGTGAAATGAATGTCAGAATTGGAATAGTAACCTCTGTTCCATCCCCAGTAAACGAATATTTTTCCTTTGTTGGTTTTGGGAACTAGGATGTCTTCTTGTCCAACTACTGCTATTGAGAAAACGAGGCCGATAAATACAATTAGATTTCTCATTTTCTCTTGTTTTTATTAAAGTTTCTTTTGGAGTTAATAGGTCTTTTTTTTCGCTGTTCTGCTAACCATTTTGGAGCATTCTTCGATTTTATTTTGGGTGGGTCAACTAATCGTTTTAAAAGGTCAGGGCGTTTGACTTTGATTAAATAATCACTTATCCACTGTTTATTTTCCTTTTTGTACCAAAAGAAAAAACGATGTTGATTTTGTCTTTCTTGTTTGGTTTTCGGAGTGTAATATTTGTTTAAAGTATAAGGATGATATCCAGAATAATACATTACCGTAGCAACTGTCATCGGAGTTGGTGTGAAATCTTGTACCTGCTCCAATTCAAATCCTAATTCTTTTGTTTCAGCAGCGAGGTTAGCCATGTCTTCTTCTTTACAGCCAGGGTGACTAGAAATAAAGTAAGGAATCAACTTTTGATTTAGATTGTATTCCTTGTCTATTTCATCGTAGGCTTTTTTGAATTCTTTAAAGTGCTCAAACTTCGGCTTTCGCATAATCTTTAAAGTGTCATCCGCGGTATGTTCTGGAGCAACTTTTAACCTTCCAGATACATGTCTCGTTTGAACTTGAATCATGTATTCTTTTAATGATTTATCCCCTTTTTTATTGTACGATTTTGTCAGTAAATCATAACGAATTCCACTGCCTACAAATGCTTTTTTTACTTTAGGGTTGCTGTCAACCTTTCTGTATAAATTAGTCATTGCAGAATGATTGGTGTCCAAATTGTCACAAACTACAGGATGTATACATGATGGTGCAACACATTTATCGCAAATAGATAAATCTTTTCCTTTTAGGTTGTACATGTTGGCAGAAGGACCTCCTAAATCCGATATATATCCTTTAAAATCTTTCATTTCGGTTACCTTATCAACTTCCGCTAAAATGGATTTTTCCGAACGACTTGCAATAAATTTTCCTTGGTGAGCCGAAATTGTACAAAAACTGCATCCACCAAAACACCCTCTATGCATATTGATTGAAAACTTAATCATTTCATAAGCAGGAATGTCCCCTCTCTTTTTGTACTTTGGGTGAGGTAATCTTGTATAGGGTAAATCGAATGAAGTGTCAATTTCATCTTCAGTCATTGTTGGAAAAGGTGGGTTTATTACTAAACTACTGTTCCCAATGCTCTGCGTTAATCGATTAGCGAAAGTTTTATTCGATTCTTGTTCTACAATTTTAAAGTTGGAGGCAAACATTTTTTTATCGTTGAGACAAGTTTCATGCGGCACTAATTCTTTATCCTTCCAATGTTTGTTTTTAGGAATAGTATCTTTCTCAGAACTTAAATAGGCTGTTTGCTTTACCATTGTAAGCTGATGAAAAGGTACTCCTTTTTGTAAAAGCTGTAATATCTCTCGCAGCGCTTGTTCCCCCATTCCATAAACCAATAAATCAGCTCCACTTGTTTCTAATATGGTTGGCATTAATTTATCTGACCAGTAATCGTAATGCGTAACTCTTCGCAAAGACGCTTCTATTCCGCCAATCAAAACAGGTGTGTCTGGATATAGCTCTTTTAAAATTTTAGTATAAACAGTAGTTGCATAATCGGGTCGGAAATTTGCTAATCCCCCAGGTGTATAAGCATCTGTTGATCTTTTTCTTTTCCCAGCAGTATAATGATTTACCATGGAATCCATACATCCAGCAGTTACGCCAAAAAAGTATTTAGGGGTACCTAGTTTTTTAAAATCACGTAAATCGTCTGTCCAATTCGGCTGTGGAATAATAGCAATTTTTAACCCTTCACTTTCTATAATTCTTCCAATTACCGCAGCCCCAAAAGCAGGGTGGTCAACATAAGCGTCTCCAGAGATTAGAATAACATCTAATTGTTCCCATCCTCTTTTTTCCACTTCCTTTTTAGTAATTGGAAGCCAGTCTGTTATTGGTTGTAATTCAATCACAGTGCAAAGATACTAAAGGAAGTGCTCTTAAAAGAAGTTTTAAGCATTTAATGATGCGTTCCCAAGCATTTATAGATTCTTGTCGTTTTGTCAAATATTACCTTATTTTTGTGAAACTTAAAAAAACAATATGGCATCTTCAGGAGATATAAAAAACGGATTATGTATGATTCACAAGGGAAAACCAGTCACTGTAATCGAATTTCAACACGTAAAACCAGGTAAAGGCCCGGCATTTGTTAGAACGAAATTGAAAAATATTGAAACAGGTAGAGTGGTAGATCATACTTTCCCGTCTGGCCATAAAATTGATGTGATTAGGGTAGAAAATAGAACTTATCAGTATTTATATAAAGAAGATGATGGGTTTCATGTTATGAATACATCAACGTACGAGCAAACTTTTATCGAAAAACATTTAGTTGCTAATCCAGAATTCTTAGTGGAAGGATCAAATGTTCAAATCGTTTTTAATGCCGATGAAGAAACTCCTTTAATTGTTAATTTACCTTTATATATTGAAGCAGAAGTTACTTACACAGAACCAGGAGTTAAAGGAGATACTGCAACAAATACAATGAAACCTGCTACTATTGATACAGGAGCAGAAATACGTGTTCCATTATTTATTAATATCGGAGACAGAATTAAGGTGGATACGGAAAAAGGTATGTACGCTGAGAGACTAAAATAAAGCAAACTATGTATACAGTACAAGGAATTCAACATTTAGGAGTTGGTGTACCTCAGCATGCAGATGCATGGGCCTGGTATAGAAAGTTTTTTGGAATGGATATTCCATTTTTTAATGATGAAGCCGGAGCTCCATTGATGGATATCTACACAGAAAACAAAACAATTACGAAAAGAGCTGCAATGATTCTAAACCTCCAAGGGGGTTGTGCTATGGAGGTAGTTTGTCCCACTACATTTCAAGCTGCACATGCAGAACAGGCTTTTCAAATAGGCGATTTAGGAATCTATACAGGTTTTATTAAATCACTAGATGTCAAAAAGGCATATGCTTTTTTTAAAGAAAATAATGCAGATCTAGTTACGGATTTGATAAAAACACCAAATGGTTGGGATACTTTTTATGTAAAAGATATTCAAGGACAGTATTTTCAAGTAATTCCGACAAAGCACTCTTTTACAAATGCGGGAAGAGTGACCAATGGAATTGCTGGTTGTAGTATTGGCGTTTCTGACATTGCTGCTGCTATGAAATTGTATGCTAATGTTTTGGGGTATGATAAGGTAGTTTATGATACTTCTGAAGTTTTTGCAGATTGGTCAAAATTACCGGGAGGTGAAGGAAAGTTTAGAAGAGTCCTTTTAACGCAATCCAATCCATCTGGAGGAGGTTTTACAAAATTATCAGGAGAGACTTATATAGAATTAGTTCAAGATTTATCAGAAAGGAAACCCATCAAGATTTACGAAGGTAGACTTTGGGGAGATATAGGTTTTGTTCACTTAGGGTTTGACGTAAGGGGGATGAAAGAATTGGGAGAGGAGTTAGATAAAGTTGGTTTTGGTTTTACATGCGACACCAAAAATGTTTTAAGTATGGGAGATTCAACAAAAGTGCATTGTACCTATATTGAAGATCCTGATGGAACCCTGATTGAATTGATTGAAGTATACAAAATTCCGATTATTGAAAAGCTAGGAATAAATTTGAATGTAGAAAAAAGACACCCTTCAAAGCCTTTGCCTAATATAATGCTTAAAGCATTGAAATTTAGCAGGGTAAAGTAGTGATCTTAGGTATTCATTAACATAAATGAATTTTTTTTAAGGTTTAATTAGGAAAAAGGTTATTAAGTACGTTAACTTTGTGCTCATAATGAAAAACTTGAAATCGAATAATTATTGGTGGTCTGCAAAACACAATGTGTCGCAGATAGGCTAAGCTATTAATTATATTAAATATTTAAAAAGGCTTGTCGATTGCGACAAGCCTTTTTTTGTGTTCGAAAATTTGAAATTTGAAAATGAAACTACTAACAATACAAAATACAATTATAGCTGATACACTAACTCCGGTTAGTATATATTTAAAGCTTCGGGATCTTTATCCGAATGCCGTTCTGCTGGAGAGTAATTTGAATGAAAAGCGAGAAAAGTCTCACTCTTTTATTTGTCTTGGTCCAATTTCGACTTTTACAGCAACTCATAATGAAGTTGCAATAACAGACAATGGGGCTAAAAGAATTGTAAGCAAGGATGTTCAAAAGGCACCTTCTTTTTTTTCTGCATATGTAAAATCTTTCAAAATTGAAGGAGATTCTTTTCAAGCAGTTTTTGGACATACCAACTACAATGCAATTTCGGTTTTTGAAACACTCGAGCTAGATGAAAAACAATTGGACGACAGTATTCCATTAATGAGTTACTCTTTTTATCGACACGTCATCGCAATTGATCATTTCACCAATGAATTGACATTTACAGAGTTTGTTCAAGAGCAACAGGAACCTGAACAAGAGCAACTAATAGAGCGTGTTCAATCCTTACGATTCAGCGCTTACCCTTTTTCCAAAGTGGAAGATGAGGATTGTTTTACGAGTCCAGAAAAGTTTCTTTCTCAAATAGAAAAGGGTCAGGAGCATTGTCAATTAGGAGATGTTTTTCAATTGGTGTTATCTAGAAGGTTTAAACAAAAATTCAAAGGAGATGACTTTCAGGTTTACAGAGCTCTAAGGTCTATCAACCCATCTCCATATTTGTACTACTTTGATATGGGTAATTATAAAATATTCGGATCTTCTCCTGAAGCACAAATTAAGATAGATAAGGGAATAGCCTTAATAAATCCGATTGCAGGAACGTACAAACGAACGGGTAACTTCAAGCAAGATTTGAAATCCGCAGAAGAGTTAAAAGCAGACGAAAAAGAAAATGCAGAGCATGTAATGTTAGTTGATTTGGCTCGAAATGATTTGGGAAGAGTAGGTGGGAATATTGAGGTAAAAGCCTTTAAAGAAATTCAGTTTTTTAGTCATGTCATTCATATGGTATCTGAAGTAGAAGCAACTTTACCTTTAGATTACAATCCATTGGAAGTTTTTGGTAAAACCTTTCCAGCAGGAACTTTGTCAGGTGCACCAAAATATAAGGCTATGCAGCTAATAGATAAATACGAACCTGTTTCTCGAAATTATTACGGAGGTGGGATTGGCTTCATTGAATTGAACGGAAATTTAAACCATGCAATAATGATTCGTTCCTTTTTAAGTCAAAATAATGAGTTACACTATCAGGCAGGAGCTGGAGTGGTGGTTAATTCAGTTCCAGAATCAGAATTAAAAGAAGTAGATAATAAAATAGGGGCATTGAGGATGGCCATTAAAAAAGCGGAGGACATTAAATGAAAATATTGGTAATAGATAATTATGATTCATTCACGTACAATTTAGTACAGTATCTTAAAGATTTTTCTGCGGGCGAAGTTGTGGTAAGACGTAACGATGAAATTGAATTAGATGAAATTGAAGCATTCGATAAAATTTTAATTTCTCCAGGACCAGGATTACCAAAAAATGCAGGTATAATAAAAGCCGTAATTAAACACTACGGTAGCTCGAAACCTATTTTAGGAGTTTGTCTAGGAATGCAGGCAATTGCAGAAGTATATGGAGGTAATCTTATTAATTTGGATGAAGTTTATCATGGAGTTGCTAGTTCTATGCGTATTGAGAAACAGGACGCTCTTTTTAATAATGTATCTAATCCAACTGAAGTTGGAAGGTATCACTCTTGGGCAATGAAAGATGAAAATGTAGCTGATTTAGAAGTTGTAGCGAGGTCAAAAGACGATTGCATTATGGCTATTCGTCATAAAGAGTTTGCTGTAACAGGAGTTCAATTTCACCCAGAATCAGTTCTGACTCCTGAAGGGAAAAAGATGATTGAAAATTGGTTAAATGAAAAGTAAAATGAAAAACATTTTAGAAAAAATATACAATCAGATACCACTTTCTTACCAAGAAGCATTTAATGTATTGGTAGAGATGGGAAATGGAGGAATTTCTGAAATTGAAATGACGTCGTTTATCTCGGCTTTTAATATGAAAGAGATAACGCTTGATGAGTTGAAGGGTTTTAGAGATGCTTTATTGAGTTTGTGTTCTAAAGTAGAAATCGACGCATCAAATGCAATTGATATGTGCGGAACAGGCGGTGATGGAAAGAATACTTTTAATGTTTCTACTATTTCTTCTTTTGTTGTTGCAGGTGCCGGCTATCGGGTTGTAAAGCACGGTAATTATGGTGTTTCTTCTCTTTGTGGCTCATCCAATGTTTTGGAAGAATTAGGATTTAAATTTACTACAGATTCAGATGACCTAAACTCCAAACTAGATAAAGCAGGAATCTGTTTTTTACATGCTCCATTGTTTCATTCTGCAATGAAACATGTTGCGCCAATACGAAAACAATTAGGCGTTAAAACATTCTTTAACTTATTAGGACCGTTGGTAAATCCAGCTCAACCATCTCATCAATTAGTTGGGGTGTATAATTTGAAAATTGCAAGAAAATATAAGTATTTACTGGAGGAAGAACAGAAGCAGTTCGCTGTTTTACACAATGTAGATGGTTATGATGAAGCAACATTGACAGCCCCATTAAGAGTGTTAGGGACAAACAAAGAATTACAATTGTTTCCATCTGATTTTAATTCTGAAGTTTTGAGACCTGAAGAATTATTTGGAGGAAACTCCATTAAAGAAGCAGCGTCTTTGTTTACGAGAATATTAAGTGGTGAAGGGACAGAGGCACAAACCAATGTAATTGTAGCAAATGCAGCATTAGCGATGCAGTGTTTTGAACCAACAATGAGTTTAGAAGCTGCAATGGAAAAAGCAAGAGAGTCAATCGTTTCTCAAAAGGCGATTAATAAATTGAAATTAGTATTGAATTAATAGGTAACGAATTATAGTATGAACATATTAGAAAAAATAGTAGCACAAAAAAGAATCGAAGTAGGTGAACGCAAATCATTGATTCCAACAGCTCTTCTTGAAAAGAGTATCTATTTCAACTCTCCCACAATTAGCTTAAAAAGCTATTTATTACGTGAAGATAAATCAGGGATAATTGCTGAATTCAAACGAAAGTCACCTAGCAAAGGGAATATAAATCAGTACGCAAAAGTGGATGAGGTAACATTGGGCTACATGCAATCAGGGGCTTCTGCTTTATCGGTTTTAACAGATGAACAGTTTTTTGGTGGTTCTGATAATGATTTAAAACAAGCAAGGAAGTTGAACTATTGTCCAATTTTGAGAAAAGATTTTATTATTGATGAATACCAAATAATAGAAGCTCGTTCGATTGGCGCTGATGCGATATTATTAATTGCAAGTGTATTATCAAAAGAAGAAATTATTCGATTTTCGGATTTAGCAAAAAAGCTTTCATTAGAAGTTCTTTTGGAAATTCATAATGAAAAGGAATTGGAGAAAATGCCAAATGATGAGGTGTTAATTGGTGTTAATAATAGGAATCTTGAAACGTTTGAAGTTTCTCTTCAGAATTCAATTGACCTTTTTCCTAAACTACCGAATTCAGTTGTTAAAGTTGCTGAAAGTGGTATTAAGACTCCAGAAGATATTGCATTGTTAAAAAGCGTTGGATATAATGGCTTTCTGATTGGTGAGCAATTTATGAAAACTCCAAATCCATCTAATGCATGCCGAACATTTATTGAAGCGATTCAAACGCAAGAAAAAGTTGAAGCATGAAAATAAAAGTCTGTGGATTAAATAATGTTGCTAATGTCAAAGAAGTAGTACAACTTCAACCTGGTTTTATTGGTTTCATTTTTTATGATAAATCTTCTCGTAATTGCTCTGTCGCTAGCAACTTTGTTAGAGATCTGAAGGTTGATACGACTAAAAAAGTCGGAGTTTTTGTCAGCGAACCAAAAGATAAGCTACTGCGAACAGTAAATGATTTTGGATTGGATTATGTTCAGTTACACGGGGGTGAATCAGTAGATTATTGTAGAGCGCTAAAGACTGCAGGATTAAGAATAATCAAGGTGTTTTCAGTCGATAATTCTTTCGATATGAATGATACGAATGCATTCCAATTCTGCGATTACTTATTGTTCGATACCAAAGGAAAAAAGCCTGGAGGAAATGGAAAACAATTTAACTGGGAGGTTCTTAATAAGTATAAAGGAGCTGTTCCTTTTATTTTAAGTGGAGGATTAGAGTTGAAGCACTTGAGCTCCTTACAAGAAATCAGTCAAAGTTATCCGCTATTGTCAGTCTTGGACATCAACAGCAAGTTTGAAATTAAACCAGGTCTGAAGAATATTGATTTAGTTGGAGAATTTATAAATGGAATTAATATGAATAAGCATGTATAACGCAAATGAAAAAGGGTTTTACGGAAAATTTGGTGGCGCGTACATTCCCGAATTACTGCACAATAATGTAGAGGAGCTTCGATTGGCGTATCTTGATATTTTAGGTTCTGAAGAATTTAAAACAGACTTTGATGCTTTGTTAAAAGATTACGTAGGACGCCCAACACCATTGTATTTAGCGCAAAATCTTTCAGAACAATATCAGACAAATATTTATCTGAAACGGGAAGATTTGACCCATACTGGAGCACACAAAATAAACAATACAATTGGTCAAATATTAGTAGCAAAGAAGTTGGGTAAAAAAAGAATTATTGCTGAAACAGGAGCTGGGCAACATGGTGTTGCTACTGCAACAGTTTGTGCATTAATGGGGTTGGAGTGCATTGTTTATATGGGAGAGATTGATATTCAGCGCCAAGCTCCAAATGTTGCCCGAATGAAAATGTTAGGCGCTACAGTTATTTCAGCAATTTCAGGAAGTAAAACGTTAAAAGACGCCACTAATGAAGCAATCAGAGACTGGATTAATCATCCACATGACACACATTATATTATTGGTTCGGTTGTAGGCCCACATCCATATCCAGATATGGTGGCGAGATTACAGTCAGTAATTAGCCAAGAAATGCGAATTCAATTAAAAGAAAAAACAGGCTCTGAAACGCCAACTGCAATTATCGCTTGTGTTGGTGGTGGAAGTAATGCTGCAGGTGCATTTTATCATTTTTTAGCTGATGAAAATGTCCGTTTAATCGCTTGTGAAGCTTCTGGTATGGGAATCGATAGTGGGCAAACTGCCGCAACCTCTTTTGTTGGTAAAGAGGGAGTGTTGCACGGGAGTAAATCATTATTAATGCAAACGAAAGATGGGCAAGTTGTAGAACCTTATTCTATTTCTGCAGGTTTGGATTATCCTGGAATCGGACCGATGCACGCAAACTTATTTGAAACGAAGCGTGCTTCTTTTATGGCTGTGACAGATAAAGAAGCATTGGACGCAGCATTGGAATTGACAAGATTAGAAGGTATTATTCCAGCATTAGAATCTGCTCACGCACTAGCATCCTTAAAACAATTGGAATTTAAAAAGGAAGACGTTGTAGTTATTAATCTTTCGGGAAGAGGAGATAAAGATTTATCCACCTACATGAAACACTTTGAATTATGAATCGGATAGAGAACTTATTTAAAAATAAACCATCGGATGTACTGACTATCTACTTTACTGCAGGTTATCCAAATTTGAATGATACGGAAGATATTATTTTAGACTTGGATAAAGCTGGTGTAGATTTAATAGAAATCGGAATGCCTTATTCTGATCCTTTGGCGGATGGACCAGTCATTCAAGCTAGCAGTACTGAATCTCTTAAAAATGGAATGAATCTCGATCTTCTTTTTGAGCAGTTAAAAGATATTCGAAGCAAAACACAAGTCCCTTTGGTGCTAATGGGTTATTATAACCAAGTTCTTCAATATGGTTTAGAGCCATTTTGTAAAATGGCAAGCGAAGTTGGAGTAGATGGGCTAATTCTTCCAGATTTACCAGTGGATGAATTTAATGAACTATGTGCGCCTATTTTTAAACGATATGGCTTGACGTGTACTTTTTTGGTAACACCTTCTTCTACGGATGAGCGAATTAGAGAAATTGATGCAGCTTCATCTGGGTTTCTTTATGCAGTTTCTAGTCACTCCATTACAGGCGGAAATTCTGCAAATAACCTTTCAGAATACGGAAGTCGTTTGGCAGCATTGGATTTAAAAAACCCCATTCAAGTTGGTTTTGGAATTCATGATGCAACATCTTTTCAAGAAGCTACAGCAATTGCAAACGGCGGAATAATAGGTAGTGCTTTTATTAAAGCAATATCTGAAGAAGGAGAATTGGATAATAATATTTGCTCATTTATTCAATCTATTAGATCAAAAGAATAAAAACATACTACAATGATTATACAGTTAGAGAAAAACATAACAGCAGAGAGTCGAACAAAGTTGGATATAATTATTCAAGAAATTGGCTACAAAACAGCACTGGTTAAAACACAATTTCAAGATTATTTGGTTGCAACGGGAAAAGCAGATTTTGATATTCGCAATATAGGTTCGCTAGAGGGCATCAAAGATATTCATCGAGTGACCGATGATTATAAATTGGTTTCTAAAAAATGGAAATTAAATCCTTCTATAGTTGACTTGGGAGATGGTGTTAAAATAGGGGGGAGTGAGCTAGCTATTATGGCTGGTCCGTGTTCCATAGAAAGTGAAGAGCAAATCGAAACTACCGTTCAGTTTTTGGTTGAAAATGGGATTAAAATAATGCGAGGTGGTGTTTATAAACCACGAAGTTCTCCTTATTCTTTCAGAGGTTTAGGAATAGAAGGTCTAAAAATATTCTACAAGCACTGCAAAGAGAATGGGATTAAAATTATCACAGAAGTCATGCAGGTTTCTCAAATTGAACCTATGCTTGATTATATAGATATATTTCAAGTAGGTGCGCGGAATTCACAAAATTTCAATTTGTTGGATGAATTGGGGAAAGTAGATAAAGCGGTAATGTTAAAACGGGGAATATCTGGTTCTATTGATGAGTTATTGCAAAGTGCTGAATATGTTTTTTCGAATGGCAATGAAAAAATTATTCTTTGCGAACGAGGAATTAGAACTTTTGAAACAGCCTATCGAAATACATTGGATATAAATGCAATTCCTATTTTAAAAGAGAAGTCGCATTTACCCGTTGTTATTGATCCTTCTCACGGAATAGGCATACGTAAGCATGTTGGGAAAATTGCTATGGCTGGAATTATTGCTGGTGCAGATGGTGTTATTATTGAAGCACATCAAACACCAGAAGACGCTTTTTCTGATGGTCAACAAACCCTAAGTCATATAGAAGGTGGTTTATTGTTTGAGCAACTAAAACAATTAAAAGTATTAGCTGAAACAATGTAATATTGCATTAGGCTTTTACCTGCTTTTTTATCGTCATCCTGAGCGAGCTTGCTCTGAGCGAAGTGGAAGTGAAGGACATAATGAAGAAAGAATTGATTATATGAAACAAGAATACAAACTATACAAAGAAGAAGATCAATTAGTGTGGAAAACACTATTTGAAAGACAGGTAGAGAATTTACAAGGTAAAAGTTGTACAGCGTATTTGTCTTGTTTGGAGATGATGAAAGGGGTTCTAAATGCAAAGCAAATTCCTGATTTTAAGCTAATGAATGCCAAGTTAACAGAGTCAACGGGTTGGTCTATAGAAGTGGTGCCTGGATTAATTCCAGTAGAGGATTTTTTCCGGCTTTTAGCACAAAGAAAATTTAGTGCCTCTACTTGGGTTCGAAAAATGGATCAATTGGATTATTTGGAAGAACCAGACATGTTTCACGATGTTTTTGGCCATACACCATTATTAGCGGAGCCAAAGTTTGCTCAGTTTATGAAAGACTTTGGAGATTTAGGTGTCGAGTTTATTGATGATGAAGAAGTTGTTATTCAATTACAAAGATTGTACTGGTTCACCATTGAGTTTGGTTTAATTTATGAAAACGGTCGAAAAGTTTATGGAGCTGGAATTTGCTCCTCTTTTGGTGAAACAATTCATAGCCTAAGTGAAAATGTGGAGGTCATTCCATTTAATTTAGAATCGAGTTATAAGTACAGAGTTTGAAACGGATGTTGTTCAAACACTTTACTTCGAACTAGAAAGTTTTGATCAACTTTTTGCAGAGTTTAATTTGTTTAAAGAGTCATTAATGGTCAAAGCAGGTAGTCAGCCTTAAAAATGTTCCGATAAACTAAACCGCAATAAGCGTAAAAAAGTGCAAGTTGTTTGAGCGCAGCGAGTTTTTCCACTTTAGCGTTGAGGATTATAGTTTTACGGGTTATTTTGATAGCCTTGACTTTTTTTGCTTCGTTTTTTGTGTCAAGACAAAAAATGATGTGCCCTTCCGGCATAAGGACTATTAAACACAGTACAGTTTACTTAGCACTTTTCTTCCTAATTATCTTATGAAACAACTTTGGAAATAACCTTTTAATCGTAATCGCTTTTAACTCCCCAGCTCCTGCTTTAATCTCCAATTTATTTTTCTCTAAACCGCGAATGATTTGTTGAGCACATTTTTCAGCCGTTACTCCTTGGTTTTGGTTGTTGTCCATTTCACCCGTGCTTTTGCCGTCTTTAGATAGGGCATTTTCAGAAATGGCAGTTTTAATAAATCCAGGAAAAACAATAGATACTTTAATATTGTTTTTCTCTTCCTCTAAACGCAATGATTCATAAAAACCAACCAAAGCAAATTTGGATGCAGAATAGGCTGAACGTAAAAAGAAACCAAACTTTCCACTCAAGCTACTAATTGGAACAATAGTCCCACTTTTTTGTTTTTGCATTTGTGGGAGAACAGCTTTAGTCAAAGCAATATTTCCAAAATAGTTGACTTCCATTATTTTTCTGTCGATTTCCAGAGGAGTCTCAAAAGCTTCAGATCGCTGGCTAATTCCGCCGTTATTGATGAGGTA
This sequence comes from uncultured Flavobacteriales bacterium, assembly GCA_943788755.1. Lineage (GTDB taxonomy): Bacteria > Bacteroidota > Bacteroidia > Flavobacteriales_D > Parvicellaceae > CALSMU01. The sequence goes on along the minus strand of CALSRM010000004.1, from coordinate 18,227 downwards.
GTCAATTCTACCATAATGCGCAATTACTTTTTGCGTTAATGACTCGAATTCCTCAATTTTAGACAAGTCAAGCGGTAAGACCAATGCTTCACCTTTACAATTGGATTTAACTCTTTCGAGTTCTTCAACCCTTCTTGCAGATAGAACAAGTTTTACTCCTTTCTCAGAAAGAGCATATGCTAATGCTTCTCCTATGCCTGAGGTAGCACCTGTGATCCAAATTATTTTATTTGTAAACTGACTCATTGGTGGTAAAGCTAAACAAAACTAATTGAATCATATTTTATATATTGGTAAAGCTTATTCAGTATTTAGACAAAGTTTAATTACTATTTACTTTTCTTTTATCAGCTTAAAAGATTCATTTTCCATTTTTAAGAAATAGATATTCGGAGGTAAATTTGATAAATCGATTGTGTTAATATCAGAATTTACATTTCCTTTTAGCACCATTTCGCCAAGTATGGAATATAATTTAAACTCCATAGTGTTTGCGGGTTGTAATTCAATAATCAGTTGGTCATTAAAAGGGTTTGGATACACACTTATTTCCGAACTAATAGTTTCTTCTAAACCTGTTGCTGTCTGATAATGTAATTCAAATTCATCCAATAACATTATGTTTCCGGGAACAGGCGCAACACTATTTCCGCCAGTAATCCAGATTTCAATGGAATCGCTAGCTATCGTGTCAAAATAGAATATTGGGATATCAAAACTGGAGTAATCGACAATATCCACATTAAACTCAATAGCTCCGATGCCAGTGAAGCTGCCCTCTGAATAAACAAACACAGATATAGAAGTAGAATTACTATCTACGGCTACTAGATCTTGTTTAATATATCCCGATAATGATAGCAAAGTATTAGTAATTTTCATGCTCGCAGAATCAAGATTGTCATTTTTTAAATTTAGCATTACGAGGGGGATAATTGTATCCGTTATTGTATCAGATACTGCTTTGGATCTTAATTCCATTGCGTAATTTCCAGAATAAGCATCTTGAGATTTAACAATTGTGCTATCCAATATTCCAGGAATTAACGAATTTAGCAGTTGTAGGCTGAGCTCACCCCAGTTAGCAGGCTCTTCTCCGTAGGGCTCTTGCACCCAATTCTCAAAACCTCCATTTGGAATTTGTTGTGCATAAATTGATGTTCCTATTAAAATTGATATTGCTAGTAATAATTGTTTCATAATTTTTAATGTTTTCCTATTTTATTTTTTTTCAAAGTTGAATTAATCGTCATTAGGATAAAATTTCAGTATCGTTCACACTTTAATGATAGTTAAATAATCAATGCAAACCTTTAAAATCAACTAAAATTATCTTGAGAAATCATAATCTATTTTCATTGTATATAATTCAAAAATTAAAATGGAGCGCAAGAAACTTCTATTTTATCTTTTCTTTAATTGGCTTATGGAAGTTTTTTATAAAGTTTTGAATAAATACAGTGCATTTTTGTATTAGCTTTATTTTTTGTTGGTAGTAATGTTTTTAGCAACTACAACCAAAGTCTAATATTATTGTGTTGTTTCCTTTTATTACCTCCAAATTGCACACGCCATAATAATGATAAATGCCTTTACTCCATCCATCCAAGTCAGTATTAGCTTCATTCTCTTTAGGAAGCAAAATTTTCAAAACTCTATTTACTTCTTTAAAACTGTAATTTCTCAACTCAATTTCATACGACCCATCATTGTTGTCTGTAAATGTGTTTCTGATATTGTAGGAATTAACATACTTTGTAAGAATAGCTTTCACATCTGATGAATCTAAATCAATAAAAAATGTAGAATGTGGGTTTGGTAGTATTGAGTCTATCTCAGTAATTATTGAAATTTGGCGATTTAAAGTATCCACTTTGATTATAGCCTCGGAAGGCTTGATACAATCAATAGCAATATCTGAAATTTCTTCAAAAGCATTTTCAAATAGTTTATTGTTTTTTGCTTCTTGACAAGAATAGATTACAAAAATGAAGAGTAAAAAGCTGTTCATTGATCCTTAATTGTTAGTTACAGATTTTTCTGCGATTATTAATTTCTCATCAATATTATATCCATTAAGATTATTTTCAACTTCGTTATATTCTTTTAATCTTGTTTGAAAACCAACACTTTCCATTCTTTTCATTAGTCCTTCTGCAGAGTATATACGTAAATGATCCTTTTGTCCAAAGTGTATTAGTCTTTCTTCATCCGTTTTTACTGCATTGTTTTCATAAATGTCGCCAGTTTTAAAAGGTGTTTGAATAATACACATACCTTTAGGTTTAATTATTCTTTGGAGTTCTTTCATTGCTTTGATATCATTTTCAACGTGCTCAAGTATATGATAGCAAATGACTAAATCGAATTCATCTTTAGGCTCATCTATTGATTCGATATTTAATTTTTTCATCGCATCAAACTCTCCGGCATAATCAGAAGTTATATATTTAGAGTTACTATATGATTCTATTTTTGTTTTTATGCTTTTAGAAGGTGAAAAGTGGAGTATTTTTTTTCCTTGAATTTCATTTTCTAATAAACTCCATAATCTTCTTGTTCTTCCGAGGCTTCCACACTTTGGACATAATTTATTATTGTTTTCCAATTTGATGAAATTAGACATTTTAAAATGACAAATGTTGCATTGATATTTGTTACCTATATAAACTATCGATATAAGAGTGCGCAATAATTTCTCATTGCGTTTAATTATTACATTTGGAATTAGTCTTTTAATTTTTCCGTACATCTAAAATTGGTTTTTAACACTTGTTTCTCCTAATCGTAAAAAACGTTTTAATGTTTCGTTATGAAGTGAGAAACTAAATTACCGTTTTTTTCGACAATGTCAAGTGCGATTCAATAGAATAGGGGGTAAGGAACAAGGAACAAAAAAGATCAATACAATCCCTTTGCTTTATCCGCAGAGGTTGTAATACCCTTAATAAAGGATGAACTAAAACCAGTGTGTTCCATTTCGTTTAAACCTGCAATTGTACAGCCTTTTGGAGAAGTCACTTTGTCAATCTCGTCTTCTGGATGAGAATTGTTTTCTAGTAATAATGATGCAGCCCCCTTTGCAGTTTGTGCCGCCATTTTTAGCGCAATTGAAGCATGGAAGTCAATCTCGGTGCCTCCTTGAGTTGCAGCTCTAATTGCTCTTAAGAAAAATGCAATTCCGCAAGCACAAAGCGCGGTAGCAGAAGTCATTTGGTCTTCGTTAATAATAACCGTTTCTCCAACATGTTCGAAAATATCTTGAACGATTGGAATGTGTTCTTTCCATTGTGGACTCGTAGAAATACAAGTCATCGATTCTCGAATGGCAATAGCCGTATTTGGCATCGCTCGCACAATAGGAGTGTTTGAGACAATTTGGGTTTGGATTTCTTGAACTTTAACACCTGTAACCAAGGAGATTATTAACTGTTTTTCGTTTAGAGAATTAGTTATTTCTTCAAGAACTTCATCTATTTTTTGCGGCAATACTGCTATTACAACTATGTCTGCATTTTTTACAGCATCGCGGTTGTTGTTAGTGACAACACAGCCTTTTTCACTAAAAGTAGAGAGAGAAGTTATTTTTCTCTTACTTAAAATAAAGTTAGTTGCTAAAAATTTATTGGAATTGATTAATCCGTTAACCAATGATGTTCCAAGGTTTCCTGCGCCTATAATGGCAATCGTTTTATCTTCCACCGCCATTTCCTATTATTAATGATCTTCTTCCAGTACAAGGGCTCTTAGCCATATAAAACCCAAGGTCATAATTGAACTCAATGTTTAACATTACTGAAAAGGGGTTTGTAGGGCCAGTAACTGCTACGTCTGTTCCGTAATTTGGCGAATTCGCATATTTGGTTATATCATTTGCAAACGCATCATCTAAGTCATAGCGCACTCTTAATCCAGCTGAGATTCCAAAATTGTTTTTCCCCCAAACATAACTTCCAAAGCCGAATACAAGACCTCCCATTTTAGGTGCCAATTGGTTACTAATGTCTTCAGAACCATTAGCTGCATAAGGTCCTTCCAATGTTTCTGTTGCTTTTGAATTCATGGAGATAACATATCCAGCTTCAAAATAACTCATTGTTTTTGTATTAAATCTAAACATTAGTGGAATTTCGATTGCCGTATAAGAAATTTCTTTACCGTATTTAACATTTATACTGTCCAAGCCAGCTACTTCCATATCGTATTTTTGATTGTGACTAAAATAGTTGATTTCTCCAACAATAGCAATGTTTTCGTTAATGTCAAACGCTAATTTAAATCCGGCTCCAAAACCAAAAGAAGCTGGATTCATAGAGTATTTCCCTCCAGAATTCATGATTTCTGAATTCATTAAAACATTAGGGCCAAAAAAGAGCTTAGGTCCGAAGTCAATAAAGGACTGCGAAAAAGAAATTGATGCAGAGATGGCTAGTGTTAAGACAAGTAATAGTTTTTTCATATGACCTTTTTCAGGTGTCAAATGTACTCTAATCTTTTGTATAAATAAAAAGGATTTGTGCTTGGGTTATAATTTGAGATACATTGGCAGCTGTTTTTAGTATCTTCGTTATAAACGAATTATCAGTTGAAAAAAATAACCTTTATAGTAAATGGAAAGATTCGTAAAATGAAAGTTTTGCGAGAATCCATTATTCATTGTTTTAGAAGTGAGTTTCAGGTTGAGATCAGAAAATCCACCTTAGAGAATAGTTTCCAAGATTTAACTACGAATGCTATCAATAAAGGTGTAGACTATTTGATTTTAGTTGGAGGTGATGGAAGTGTAAATGAAGGAGTGAATGGGTATTTTGATGCCAACTCAGAACTTAGGGAAAAGGTAATATTAGGAGTCTATCCTGCTGGAAGTGGAAATGATTTTTCAAAATCTTTAGGTGTTGGGAATGATTTAGAACAATTACTTTTTTTAGTAAAGAATGATTCGTTCAAAAAGATTGATGTGGGGTTAATGCATTTTAATAATGTTGATAATACCCCAGGTAAAAGATATTTTATCAATATTGCGGATATTGGAATAGGAGGTTATGTCGCCAATAAAATTAGTGATAGTAAAAAAAGATTAGGTGGTGAATTCACTTATACAAAAGCACTAATTCAAGCTTTCTTTACATATAAAAAGCAAAGAGTTCAATTGACGAGCAAAGACTATAATTGGACGGGTAAAATGTTGAGTATTTGTATGGCAAATGGCAAATATTTCGGTAGTGGAATGTGTATTGCTCCCGATGCTAAATTGTCTGATGGTAAAATGCAGTTGGTTATCATTGGGGAAGTTAGTTTATATGATTACCTAAAGAATATTCCTAAAATTAAAAAAGGGCATAAGGTTGTTCATAAAGAGATAGAATACTCATTTGCGGAAAAATGTGAAATAACAGCAATGGATAATCCATGTCCGATTGATATGGATGGCGAATATGTAGGAACTACCCCTTTAAAAACAGAGGTAATATCCAATCAACTGAAGATGTTGTTAATTGATTAATCCCGTTTAATTTAGTAGATCCTCATCTACAATGTTTGGTAAGGTCACTTTCAAATTAGGTGTTCTTTCCATTTCCCTTTTTATAGCAAAAATAGCTTCATCATTTCTTGCCCAACTTCTCCTGGCTATACCATTATTAACGTCCCAAAACAACATAGATTTTAATCTTCTATCTGCGTCAGCCGATCCGTCTAGTGTCATTCCGAAACCTCCGTTAATGACTTCTCCCCAGCCAACTCCACCACCATTGTGGATACTCACCCAGGTAGCTCCTCTAAACGAATCACCAATTACATTTTGAATTGCCATATCTGCAGTAAATCGAGAGCCATCATAAATATTACTCGTTTCTCTGTAAGGAGAATCTGTTCCAGAAACATCATGATGATCACGCCCTAAATTTATTGGAGCAGATAATTTTTCACTAGCAACAGCATGGTTAAATGCTTCAGCAATTCTAGATCGCCCTTCAGCATCCGCATACAGTATTCTGGCTTGCGAACCAACAACCATTTTATTTTCTTGCGCTCCTTTTATCCATTGGATATTATCCGCCATTTGCTGCTGTATTTCTTTCGGAGAAGTTTTCATTAACTCTTCCAAAATTTCACAAGCAATGTCATCTGTTATTTTTAAGTCTTCAGGTTTCCCTGAAGTACAAACCCATCTAAACGGACCAAAACCATAATCGAAACACATAGGGCCCATAATGTCTTGGACATAAGAATTGTATTTAAAGTCAATTCCGTTTTCAGCCATGATGTCTGCACCAGCTCTAGATGCTTCTAGTAAAAATGCATTTCCATAATCGAAGAAATAAGTTCCCTTTGCTGTGTGTTTATTAACAGCGGTTGCATGACGACACAAAGTCTCTTGAACTTTTTCTTTAAAAAGAGCAGGATTGTTTGCCATCATTTCATTGCTTTCTTCAAAGCTAATCCCAGCAGGATAATATCCCCCAGCCCATGGGTTATGTAACGATGTTTGATCCGATCCCAAGTCAATGTAAATATTTTCTTTGTCAAATTTTTCCCATACATCTACAATGTTACCATCGTATGCAATTGAAACCACTTCTTTATTGTCTTTTGCGGATTGAACGCGAGAACATAGCTCATCTAAATCTTTAATGACTTCATCCACCCAACCTTGTTCATGTCTTTTGTAAGTAGCTTCCGGATTGATTTCGGCAGTTACTGAGACAACACCAGCAATATTCCCAGCTTTTGGCTGCGCTCCACTCATTCCCCCTAATCCAGAAGTAACAAATAATTTGCCTGCTGTTCCTGCACTGAGCGAAGTCGAAGTGTCAATTTTTCTACATCCATTTAAAACGGTTATTGTTGTACCATGAACAATCCCTTGAGGTCCTATATACATATAAGATCCAGCGGTCATTTGTCCATATTGAGATACTCCCAAAGCGTTAAACCTTTCCCAATCATCCGGTTTCGAATAATTTGGAATCATCATTCCATTCGTCACAACAACTCTAGGAGCATCTTTATGAGAGGGGAATAGCCCCATTGGATGTCCGGAATAAATAACCAATGTTTGTTCATCCGTCATCTCAGACAGATATTGCATTACGAGAAGATATTGTGCCCAGTTTTGAAAAACAGCACCATTACCTCCATAAGTAATTAGTTCATGGGGATGCTGCGCAATTGCATAATCCAAATTGTTTTGAATCATTAGCATTATTGATTTGGCCTGGACAGATTTTCCTGGGTATTCGTTTATTGGACGCGCATAAATAGTGTATTCAGGACGAAAACGATACATATAAATACGTCCGTAAGTTTCTAGTTCTTCTTTAAATTCGGAAATTAGTTCTGCATGGTCCTTTTTATCGAAATAACGCAGTGCATTTTTGAGTGCTAACTTTTTTTCTTCCTCCGATAAAATATCTTTTCTCTTTGGAGCATGACTAACAGAGTTATCATATTCTCTTTTTGGAGGCAATTCGCGCGGAATTCCTTGAATAATTTGTTCCTTAAAACTTAACATGGTGGTTGATTGCATCTAATATGATATGTTAAATATTCTACTGACAATGTTGTAGTGTTTGTATTAGCACAAATGTAGACAACCCTGAGGTTGGAAGCAAATACAGTTTCGTTATATTTGTCAAAAACTGGAAGGCTTGGAGAATCATTCAAATATTAAATGATTTACAACCTTACTAATTATTAATGTACCAATTGATTAAGGTGTCGTTATATCATAAACATTTATAAGTTATTTTATGAGAAGTACAAATAAATATTTATTGTCATTCACGTTTTCCTGTTTTTTTCTAGTAATAGGTTATTGTCAAAAAACAGCTCCATTGGTCCAAGATTGTTTCAATGCTCCTATAATTAAAGCAGAAGGAAAATATAGGTTTGAAGAATCGCCCCAAGGAATAGGAGAGAAGGTTGAGTTTTCGGGGAACTCAAGCAATTCATTGCAGTATTTTAAAAAGGAGCATAACAGCGCTTGGTTTCAGTTTGACGCAGTTACTGATGGGATTCTGATTTTTAAAATCATTCCTAAAGATACAGCTACCGATTTTGATTTTCTTTTGTTTAAGTATACGGATGAAAATTTTTGTTCAGATGTGGTTAAAAAGAAAATCAAACCGCTTCGAACCAATATATCTCGATATAGTCCTGAGGAAAATAGTGTTACAGGTCTTTGGCTTGGTGCTGGTGAAGAAAGAGTACATTCTGGACCAGGAAACCATCTTAGTAAAGCAATAGATGTCGAGCAAGGAGACCAATATTATTTAGTTTTGGATAACGTCTATGGAAATAAGGCTGGTTTTTCATTGGTGTTTGACTATTACAAAACAGTTGAGGTCACTGGCGTTATAAAAAATGACGAGAATAATTTGATAAATGAGGAAGTAAAAGTTATGTGGGAAAGTAAAACAGGAGAGCTCTTAGCACAAACAATAGCAGATAAAACTACAGGGAAATTTAAGTTGTATGCACCTATATTGAAAACATCACGTTCTGGAGATTATACGTTATCTGTTGAGAGTAATAATCATTTTTTCTTCGAGAAAATGATTAAAATTACTTCTGAAACTTTTCCTGACCCTATAAATGTCATTTTACCTGCATTAAAGAAAGGTAAGAACATAGTTTTAAATAATATAAATTTTCATGGTGGTTCTCCTAGAGCTTTGACCACTTCAATACCTTCTTTTAAAAGAATATTAAAATTAATGAAAAGGAATAAATCTCTTATCATAAGAATTGATGGACATACAAACGGTTGTCCTGGTGGAATAGCATCAAGTCAAGATCTTTCCTTGGCTAGAGCAAGCACTGTGAAAACATTTTTAATAAAAAAAGGAATCGATTCTGAGCGCATTACTGTTAAAGGATTTAATTGCACGCAAATGTTATTTCCAACAACCGGCACAGAGGAAGAACAGTCACTGAATAGGCGAGTAGAGATATTGGTTACTAGTTATTAATTATTCCCCCTTTCCCTTAACTATTCCAGTCTTTTTGTCATAACCATAAGGGCAGTGCTTGCATCCGCTTTTACAGCAGCGCCCTCTTTTTAGATGATATTTCTCTGTAAACACACGATACCCATCTTCAGACCAATAAAAGTCATCTGGTTCTAATTTGGGCGTATCTGAAAAATCATCCATTTTGTAAAGATAGGACATTGGATTACAAGAAAGAGGTATAATTGTGTGGTAAAATATTCATTCATACTTATTATATTTGCCTCAAATATATTTTTCATGGAAATTAGAGACTTAGAACCACAAACAGTTTGGAATAATTTTGCAAAGTTAAATAGCGTTCCTCGCCCTTCCAAAAAGGAAGAGAGAGTAATCGCTTTCGCAAAAGATTTTGGAGAGGACTTAGGCTTACATACTTATGTAGACGGAGTAGGTAACGTGATAATTTCAAAACCGGCTACCGTGGGTATGGAAAATAGGAAAATGGTTGTTTTACAATCGCACCTTGATATGGTTCATCAAAAAAATTCAGATACAGAGTTTGATTTTGACACGCAAGGTATTGAGATGTTAATTGATGGCGATTGGGTTACTGCTAATGGAACTACTTTAGGAGCGGATAATGGAATGGGAGTGGCAGCAATAATGTCTTTATTAGAATCTACTGATATTGCTCATCCTGCATTAGAAGCCTTGTTTACAATTGATGAAGAAACGGGAATGACTGGAGCTTTTGGGCTGGAGGCTGGAGTTTTGAAAGCAGACATTTTGTTGAATTTAGATACAGAAGATGATGATGAATTCTCTATCGGTTGTGCAGGTGGTATTGATACAAATACGAAATACAACTACACAGAAGAACCTTCATCTGGAATTGCCTATACGATTACAGTAAAAGGTTTAAAAGGTGGTCACTCTGGAATGGATATTCATTTACAACGCGGAAATGCAAATAAAATAATGAACCGTTTACTTTGGAATTGCGGAGCATACGAACTTCGAATTGCAGAAATAAATGGAGGTAGTTTGCGAAATGCTATTCCAAGAGAATCTTTTGCTACCATTACAGTAAAAGATGAATCATATTTACAAGAATTTGAAAGTAGGGTGCAAGAAATTAAGGATGAATTTTCTGTTTCAGATGGAGGATTGATAATTGAGATTACTGCTGTTGACTTACCAAAAAAAGTAATGTCCAAAAGGGATGTTTTGAATCTTACGAATGCAATATATGCTTTGCACAATGGTGTGTATAGAATGAGTATGACAATTGAAGGCTTGGTTGAGACTTCCTCTTCTTTGGCAAGAGTTATTGTGAAAGATGGAGAATTTAATACCCAGAGTTTACAAAGAAGTTCATTAGAGACAGCTAAAATGGATATTGCTAATACAGTTGGAGCAAGTTTTCAATTAATGGGGTGTGATGTTGAACATACAGGATCTTATCCTGGCTGGGACCCAAATTCAAATTCTGAAATATTGGATTTAATGAAAGGAAAATACAAAGCCCTTTATAATGAAGATCCAAAAGTGATGGCATGTCATGCAGGTTTGGAGTGTGGTATTTTAGGTGAAATTTATCCAAATTGGGATATGATTTCATTTGGTCCGACAATTCGAAATCCACATTCTCCGGATGAAAAAGTGAAAATTGACACGGTTGTTAAGTTTTGGACATTACTAAAAGATGTATTGAAAGATATTCCGGTTAAATAGGGTTAATCAAAGATCCTCCTTAAATAGTGCATTCAGGCAAGTATGAAGAGTTGCGTTGTTGCAATATCTTTAGGTTGAAAAGATACGACCAAATTAGACGCTATTGTCTCTTATATAATAATTAGGTTTATTAAATGTTTTAATAGATGTAATTAATTCGTAATATTTGTAAAGACAATAACTCTAAATTTGATAAGCAAAAAATTCATATTATTCCTATTATTATTATGCAGCTTTTTTGGATACACCGCAAAAAGTTGGATTAGTATTGAGTGGTGGTGGAGCCTTGGGTTTGGCACATGTCGGAGTATTAAAAGCTTTAGAAGAAAATAACATTCCTGTTGATTATATAACAGGAACAAGTGCAGGTGCTATGATTGGAAGCATGTATTCTGCAGGAATATCGCCTGAGCAAATGGAGTATTTGTTTTTCGATGATAAGTTTGAGTTAATGTCTAATGGTGGCATTGAAACCCAATATAAATATTTTTTCAGGAAAACAGAAAGTGATGCATCATTAGTAAATGTTAGATTTTCTAATGATTTTAATGTTGCTAAATCATTACCGACAAACTTAACAAATCCGATTTCACTGGATTTTGAATATATGAAACAGTATTCAAATATTTCAGCACAGGCGAATTACAATTTTGATAGTTTGTTTGTCCCCTTTAGATGTGTTGCTTCAGATATAAGTACAAAAAGTCAAGTTGTTTTTGGAACAGGTCATTTGAATCAAGCTGTTAGAGCTTCTATGACTTACCCTGGCTATATTAGGCCAATAATGGTGGAAGGGAAGCTTTTGTTTGATGGGGGGTTGTATAATAATTTTCCATCCGATATTATGTATGATGAATTTATGCCAGACATAATTATTGGAGTAAATTTTAGCGATACTGCGGCTCCTCCTGATCAAGATGATCCAATATCTCAACTAAAAACGATGATATTGAATAGAGCTGAAACATCCATAATTTGTGAAAATGGAATTTTAATAGAACCTGCAGCAAGCATAGGAGTTTTTGATTTTGGAAAAGCAGAGGAAATTGTTCAAGATGGCTATGATGCAACTATGGCATTAATGGATAGCATCAAAGGCGCAATTCAGTTAAGGGTTAGTGATTCCGCTTTGTCGCAAAAACGTATCGAATTTAGAAAAAAATTGCAGCCAATATATTTTGAAGAAGTTTTAGTTGAGGGGGTTACAGAAAACCAAGCAAAGTATATAAAGTCAGCTTTAATCCGGAAAAAGGAAATAGTAAGTCTCGAAGAATTGCAAAAAAGATTTTTTCGATTGGCTGAGGATGAAAAAGTAAAGAACATATACCCTCTAGCACAGTACAATGAAGTAACAGGAAACTATGTGTTGATAATTCGAGTTAAACCTGAAAAACCGTTCAATATTCAATTTGGAGGTTTGTTTTCATCTAGACCGATTAATACAGCATACCTTGGTATGGATTATTTGAGGTTAAATAAATTTGCGTTCAAATTTTCCGCAAATTCCTATTTTGGGAAGTTCTATGGTTCGGTTGGAGGTAGAGTAGATGTAGAAGCGAATTACAGATTACCAATTAAATTAGGAGTGTATGGTTATATAAGTAGATGGGACTTCTTTAAAAGTTTTGCAACTTTTTTTGAAGATGTAAAACCATCGTATATAGTGGAAAACGAAAGATATGGGGGTATTGATTTACAGATTCCTGTTTCTAACTTTGGCAAGCTATCAATGTCGTATGACATTGGATTGACTGAGAATAATTATTATCAGACGGAACAATTTTCAGCATCAGATACTGCAGATGCAACAAATTTTGAAGCTCAATCAATAGGGGTGAATTATACGCAATCAACACTTAATCGTAAAATGTACGCTACTGAAGGAGGCCTGGTGCATTTACAAGCGAATTATATTTTAGGGAAAGAAAATAGCATACTTGGGAGCACATCTCCGTTGGTTTCTCCAGCTGATAACATTGATCATGTCTGGTATTTCTTTAAGGGGAGGCTAGAACAGTATTTTAAAATTTCGAAACATATAAAATTAGGAGGGGAAATGGAAGGTGTGTTATTGGTGATTGATAATTTTTTGGATAATTACACGGCAACTATGATACAAGCGCCTTCTTATTATCCTACTTTAGAAAGTAAAACTTTTTTCATTCCAGAGCATGCCTCACATGATTATATTGCAGGAGGGATGAAAGCAATTTTTTCAGTTAGGCCTTCTTTGGACTTAAGGGTTGAGGGTTTTGTGTTTCAACCTTACACTAAGATATTAGCAAATGAATTTAATTTGCCATCTTATGATATTAATAACACATGGTCAACTAGGTATTACAGTGGTTCAGGAAGTTTAGTTTACAGAAGTCCTCTTGGCCCAATTTCGCTATCGGCGAACTATTATGAAGCGAGAGAAAACCAATGGAGTTTTCTATTTAATTTTGGTTACCTTATTTATAATAAGCGTTTCCTGAAAAAATAATTATTCTCCTGTGTAGTTCGGTCTTCTTTTCTCAAAGAAAGCTTTTATTCCTTCTTGGTGATCATGCGTTTTAGCTGCAATAGCTTGTAATTCCTTTTCCATACCTAATTGTTCTTGCAAAGAATTAGTAAAAGATTTGTTTAGCGCCTTCTTTGTTAAGCCAAAACCTTTTGTTGGCCTTTTTGAAAGCTTCTTTGCAAAATCAAGTACAACTTGCATTAATTGTTCGTCAGCAACCGTTTCATAAATCATTCCCATTTCTTTTGCTTCAATAGCAGATGTTTTGTTTCCTGAAAACATCATAGCTGTGGCTCTTTGAAGTCCAATTAATCGAGGAAGGAAAAAAGTCCCACCGCTATCCGGAACTAAACCAATATTACTAAATGACTGAATAAAATTTGCTGATTCGGCCGCAAAAGTTATGTCACATGCAATTGCGATATTTGCTCCTGCACCAGCAGCTACCCCATTGACAGCACAAATGACGGGTTTTTCAATATTTCTTATTAATCCTATAATAGGGTTGTAAGTATGCTCAACAATTTCTTCAATATTTGGTCCGTTTTCTCGAGTGGCCTCTGCTAAATCTTGACCAGCGCAAAATCCTTTCCCATTAGCAGTTAAGACAATTGCTCTAATAATTTTTTCGTCTCTTGAATAAGTCAATGCATCTATTGTGTCATCTGCCATTTCAAAATTAAAGCTGTTTAATACATCAGTTCTATTTAAGGTGATTATAGCAACACCTTCATTAATTTCAAATTCAATATTCTTGTATGTTTTCATTGTTTGGAAAAATTATTTCCATAAAAGTAAAAGTATTCTGCTATATAGTTGATAATCTTTTCAATAATTACTTAATGAAAAATACCTGATATTATGTTAAGGTAATTTGAATAGCAATTTTAACTTTGCACTTTAATTATTACAAAATATTATCATGAGTATGTTCCATAGCCTTAAAGTAATTGATATAAAGAATGAAACTTCGGATACAGTATCTGTTGCATTTGAAATCCCGGAAGGAGGTAAAAATACGTTTGACTATACTTCAGGTCAGTATCTAACATTAAAATTTGATATTAACGGAACCGAAGAAAGAAGGTCTTATTCAATGTGTTCGTCACCATTTTCGGGAGAGCCAATTAGAATTGCTGTTAAACGGGTTGATAAAGGATTAGTATCCAATCATATTAATGATGTAATAAAGGTAGGTGATCAAATTGAAGTTATGTCTCCTCAAGGAAACTTCACTTTAGAAACAAGCTTGGAACAAAAAACTTACGTGGCATTTGCGGCAGGAAGTGGTATTACACCTATATGGTCAATGATAAAATCTGTATTGGATAATGAGCCTGGAAGTAAATTCGTTCTTTTCTATGGAAACAAAACTAGTGATAGTACTATTTTTAAAAATGAAATTGATTCTTTGACTGGAGACAGATTATCGGTTTACCATATTTTATCGAGAGAAGAGACAGGTAATTCAATAACAAATGGAAGGATTGATAAAAATAAAGCAACTGAACTTTTAAAATCTAATCTTGATTTATTAAAATCAAAAGCATTTTTCATGTGTGGTCCGGAAGAGATGATTTTTAATGTTAAAGATGTACTGCAAACTCTAGGAGTTTCAGAGGATAAAATTAAATTTGAATTATTTACAACTCCTGTCTTATTAGCTGCAGAAAAAGAAGTTGAGGTTTCTAACTTTACAGGAACTGCCAAGGTTAAAGTGATATATGACGAAGAGGAAACAGAGTTTGAGTTGGCCTCAGTGGGAGAGAACGTATTAGAAGCTGCAATGAGAAACGATGTAGATGCTCCATTTTCTTGCAAAGGAGCTGTTTGCTGTACTTGCAAGGCAAAGGTTACTGAAGGAAAAATGATAATGGATGCTAATTATGCATTAAGTGATGAAGAGGTTGCCGAAGGTTTTGTGTTGGCGTGTCAGGCCCATCCTGCATCCGAAAGTGTGGTGGTAGACTTCGATGAAGCATAATTTAGCTAAGCTACTTTTTTAAGCTATGAAAGGCTTCATGTTTAAGGTCTGGTGCAGTTCTTATCTGTATCTACCAATAGGTACAGATATTGGTAATAGTGGCAGACATCAATTTGTTTTGTATCTTGACGCACCAAATTAAAAAACAACCATGAAAAAAGCAACTACTTTATTGTTAGGGTTAACCTATAAGTTTTGCAACAATAGCACAAACCTACAATGTTGGAGGCCCCGTGTCTTTTAATTCTAACCTGTTGTCTGACGATAGTAAGATGAATGAACATGTAATGCCAGTCTTTAATCTAGAAAAACAATTAGAGGAAGATTTGATTAACCGTGCAAATAAGGTAGGTCCTTTTCGATTTGGATATGAGCATATCACTAATTATAGTTTACAAAATTCTGGAACTTGGCAAACGACGGATGAAGGAGATAAGGTTTGGAAAATTAAATTTTCATCTCCTGGAGCATTGTCGATGAATGTAATATTTAATGATTTCTTTATTCCTAACGGAGCTTCTGTTCATTTATATAATAAAGAAACGGACATGGTTGTAGGCGCTTATACAGCAAGTAATAATAATGCAAATAACATGTTAGGCTCTGACTTAATTAAAGGAGAAACTGTAGTTATTGAATATTTTGAACCGAGCGAAGTTACAGGTCAAGGTAGGTTGCTTATAGGAATGGTTGTGCACGGTTATGTAGATATTAATAACTGGTATCCAGCTAAAATAGGTGAATCTGGAACTTGCAATAAAGATGTTGTTTGTTGGGATGCTTGTGGTTGGTTAGATGAAATAAGGTCAGTAGCAAGAATAGCTATTGGAGGAGGTCTTTGTACTGGAACATTAGTAAATAATACAAGTGAGGATGGTACTCCTTATTTCTTAACTGCAAATCACTGTGGTCCATCATCTATGGGGAGTGCTGTTTTTAAGTTTAATTATAATAGCACTAACTGTTCAAGTTCAAATGCTAATGCAGCTGGTGCAACTAATGGGAATAGCGTTAATGGATCTACTTTTAAAGCGAGTAATTCAGCATCTGATTTTGGTTTAATAGAATTGAATACAACCCCACCTGCAAGTTATGAAGTCTTTTATGCAGGATGGGATAACGGTGGAGCAGCACCCCAAACAGGTGCAGGTATTCATCATCCTGCAGGAGATGTTAAGAAATTAGCATTTGATGATGACCCCTTAACAAGTGCAGCAGGGTTGTCTATCTCTAACTCTTCATGGAGAATAGAAGCTTGGGAAAGAAATACAACAACAGAAGGAGGTTCTTCTGGTTCTGGATTATGGGATGAGAATCATCATTTAGTTGGGACAGTTGCATGGTGGGCAAGCAAATTGTTTTAATAGTGTTAATGATTACTATGGTAAATTTTCAATGTCTTGGACTGGAAATGGTTCTAGCTCTTCTTCGTCTAGATTAAGCGATTGGTTAGATCCTTCAGGGTCTGGAGTTACATCATTAGATGGTTATGATCCAAATGGAGGAGTTGAGACACCAGCTTTTTGTTTAACAAGTGTAAAAGAAATTGATAATCATGTATTCTTTGAAATGTATCCAAATCCAGCATCTAGTAGCGTAACAGTTAATCTCTGTTAATGGTTTGAATAATGTGTCGATTGAATTAGTTGATATACAAGGAAGATTAATGTCATCTTACAAGGATGTAACAGGAGCTTCAATGAAAGTAGATTTAAGCTCAGTTTCAAACGGAGTGTATTTTATTAAAGTAAGTTCTGAAGGAGCGATTCAAACGAAAAAGTTGATAGTAGAATAAGATTGACAAACGAAACATGAAGTCACTTCCTAAATAAAGGAGTGGCTTTTTTTATACTATATAAATGAATATTGTTATTACAGGTTGCTCAAGAGGAATAGGGTTAGAGCTAGTGAAGTTGTTTTCACAGCAACATAATGTATATTGTTTGAGCAGAAACATAGATCCAATTGAAAAATACAAAAATGAAGTTGGTGATTCAAATAGGATTAAATTCCTTCAATTTGATTTTGAATCGTTAAACAATATCGAATTAAATTCGTTTCTTACTATTGACAATGGTATAGATGTTTTAATTAATAATGCCGGTTATTTGGTAAATGAGACATTTGGTCAGATTTCAGAAAGTAATTTACGAAGGATGTATGAAGTGAATGTATTAGGTCCTTTTCGATTAATGCAAATAGTTCTACCATTACTTAGAGAGGATAATTCACATGTAATAAGTATAGGTAGTATGGGCGGTGTTCAAGGCTCTGTCAAATTTCCAGGATTATCTGCTTATAGTTCTTCAAAAGGCGGAATGTCTATCTTAACGGAGTGTTTAGCTGAAGAATATAAAGAATCAAACATTAAATTTAATTGTTTAGCGCTTGGTGCAGTTCAAACAGAAATGCTAAATGAGGCCTTTCCTGGATATGAAGCTTCAGTTTCCGCAAAAGAAATGGCTCAGTATATTTATGGTTTTGCATTGAATGGACCGCGATTTATAAACGGAAAAGTAATTTCAGTGTCAAATTCTACTCCCTAAAATATTGATATTCAAGGGAGGTTAGAATTAGTTTTAAAATTTATTGATTTTTCCTTGTTAAGAAAGGAAAAGAATCTACATTTGCATCCGCTTTGAAAATGAGAAGTCGTTAATTACCTGAAGCAAACGAGCTCAAGTAAGACCAATTAAAAAAAAAGTTTTGAAATAATTTTTAAAAAGGTTGCAGATATAAAAATTAGATTTAAATTTGCACCCGCTTTGAAAATGAGAGGTGATATTTACATATAGCAAATGAGCTTAAGTAAAACCAATCAAAAAAAAAGGTTTGAAATAATTATAAAAAAAGTTGCAGGTATAAAAATTAGATTTACATTTGCACCCGCTTTGAAAATGAGGAGTTAAATTTAGAACAGGCAAACGAGCCAAGTCTTTAAAACAAATCAAAATTATTTTCAAATAAATTGACATAAAATTTGCACTTGTTAAAATTAGATTTACATTTGCACCCCGCTTAGAAAATCAAGCGGTTAAATAGAATTAAAGTT
>CALSRM010000003.1 GCA_943788755.1 uncultured Flavobacteriales bacterium | reverse complement strand
TAGCTCCTACAATACTTAATGTTGCAGTCGGTAAATCGTTTGTCAAAACATTTACTGATCCTCCTAAAGAAGTTGCTGCGCATCCATTATCATCCGTTAAAGAAATTACACTATAATCACCATCTGCTCCAGATGAAATTATATACGGACTACTTGAAACTGTCTCTGTAACCGGCAGGTTAATCCCATCCCAATAAGTTAAACTCCAATTTGGAGTCCCTTCCAATTCTATTTCTACTTGAGGAAATATTTCTCCTGGGCAATACGAACCACCACCAGTTACTCCGAGAATTGTTGGCAATGGATTTGTAGTAATTGTAACTACTCCAAATACGTCCCCTACACAATTATTATCTGATACAGTTTGAAGCGTATAAACCCCATCTGCTGCACCCGTTATAACAAATGGACTTGAACTAGATGAAAATGGAGTTACAGTTCCATCAATGAAATAATTCCCTGCCCAAGGCCCTGTCCCAGTAAGATCAATTGTTACATCTGGAGCCGTTTCTCCTGCACAAATTACACCTCCACCGCTTATTTCGGCAGTAGGCTGGGCATTGGTTGTAATATTGACTGAATTAGGTGAACTCCCAACACATCCATTAGCATCAACAACATTTGTAACAGTATAAGTCCCATCGATACCATTAGATATAGTATAAGGACTTGTTGATTCATCAGTTACAGTGATAGTTTCTGTTCCATCTGAATATACAAAATCCCATGGTCCTGTTCCTGTAAATGTAATTGTAACATCTGGAATTGCTTCAATTGTTTCACAATAAGTACCTCCAGCACTTACAGCTGCTATCGGTAAAGAATTAACAGTAAAATTAACACCTATACTGACTGGTGGACAAGTCCCTTGTGTCACTTCTATATTAATAATATCTCCATCATTAATAGTAACACCTGTAGGACCAGTTGCCCATGTATAAGTAGTTGCTCCAGCAAAAACTGCGTCATTAAAATCATTTAAATCTATTCCTGTTACTTCACCACTACCAACTGCATCTTCGCAAAAATCTGGCATAGGATCATTAAGTGAAATATTATTTCCTACTGCATAAGTAATACTATTTTGAACTGTACATCCATTACTTGTTACTTCAAAATAAAAGGTTTCCCCATCACTTACAGTAACGTCTGTTGGTTGCGGAGCAGAAGGTGTTACATAACTATTATCTGTAAACCAAATGAATGTTCCAGAACCATGCAACCCTGCTTCCAATCCTGTTACATCAATATTTAAAGCTTGCCCGGATCCAGAAACGTTCTCACATTCAGATGGTGTTATAGAATTAACTACTGGCAGTGCATTTACCGTTACCGTAATTGAACCATTTGCTGCACAACCTGCGTTTGTTGCCTCAACATAATATGTTCCTGCACTAACTATTGTTGCATCTGGAACAAGTATCGTCATTGCAACATCTGAATAATAAAGCATCGTGCCAACATCTGTACTTGAAACAGCATTAGCCGTAATATCAACTGTTAATGGCGAACAAACTGGTGATGGGTTATTAAGAATTATTGTTGGTGTGGTATTTACAACCACATCCATTGTTGCTGTTGTAAAACAGCCAGAACCGGGTGTAAAGGTATATGTTATTGTCCCATTCGCTGCTGTAGATATGGCAGCATCCCATGTCCCTGTTGCTCCATTTGTAGATGTTGTAGGTAGTGTACCTGCTACATCTCCAACACAATAAGGCCCTAATTGAGCAAATGTTGGGGTTACGTTTGGATCAACTGTAACATCCATTGTTGCTGTTGTAAAACAGCCAGAACCGGGTGTAAAGGTATATGTTATTGTCCCATTCGCTGCTGTAGATATGGCAGCATCCCATGTCCCTGTTGCTCCGTTTGTAGATGTTGTAGGTAGTGTACCTGCTACATCTCCAACACAATAAGGCCCTAATTGAGCAAATGTTGGGGTTACGTTTGGATCAACTGTAACATCCATTGTTGCTGTTGTAAAACAGCCAGAACCGGGTGTAAATGTATATGTTATTGTCCCATTCGCTGCTGTAGATATGGCAGCATCCCATGTCCCTGTTGCTCCATTTGTAGATGTTGTAGGTAGTGTACCTGCTACATCTCCAACACAATAAGGCCCTAATTGAGCAAATGTTGGGGTTACGTTTGGATCAACTGTAACATCCATTGTTGCTGTTGTAAAACAGCCAGAACCGGGTGTAAATGTATATGTTATTGTCCCATTCGCTGCTGTAGATATGGCAGCATCCCATGTCCCTGTTGCTCCATTTGTAGATGTTGTAGGTAGTGTACCTGCTACATCTCCAACACAATAAGGCCCTAATTGAGCAAATGTTGGGGTTACGTTTGGATCAACTGTAACATCCATTGTTGCTGTTGTAAAACAGCCAGAACCGGGTGTAAATGTATATGTTATTGTCCCATTCGCTGCTGTAGATATGGCAGCATCCCATGTCCCTGTTGCTCCATTTGTAGATGTTGTAGGTAGTGTACCTGCTACATCTCCAACACAATAAGGCCCTAATTGAGCAAATGTTGGGGTTACGTTTGGATCAACTGTAACATCCATTGTTGCTGTTGTAAAACAGCCAGAACCGGGTGTAAATGTATATGTTATTGTCCCATTCGCTGCTGTAGATATAGCAGCATCCCATGTCCCTGTTGCTCCATTTGTAGATGTTGTAGGTAGTGTACCTGCTACATCTCCAACACAATAAGGCCCTAATTGAGCAAATGTTGGGGTTACGTTTGGATCAACTGTAACATCCATTGTTGCTGTTGTAAAACAGCCAGAGACCGGGTGTAAATGTATATGTTATTGTCCCATTCGCTGCTGTAGATATGGCAGCATCCCATGTCCCTGTTGCTCCATTTGTAGATGTTGTAGGCAGTGTACCTGCTACATCTCCAACACAATAAGGCCCTAATTGAGCAAATGTTGGGGTTACGTTTGGATCAACTGTAACATCCATTGTTGCTGTTGTAAAACAGCCAGAACCGGGTGTAAAGGTATATGTTATTGTCCCATTCGCTGCTGTAGATATGGCAGCATCCCATGTCCCTGTTGCTCCATTTGTAGATGTTGTAGGTAGTGTACCTGCTACATCTCCAACACAATAAGGCCCTAATTGAGCAAATGTTGGGGTTACGTTTGGATCAACTGTAACATCCATTGTTGCTGTTGTAAAACAGCCAGAACCGGGTGTAAATGTATATGTTATTGTCCCATTCGCTGCTGTAGATATAGCAGCATCCCATGTCCCTGTTGCTCCATTTGTAGATGTTGTAGGTAGTGTACCTGCTACATCTCCAACACAATAAGGCCCTAATTGAGCAAATGTTGGGGTTACGTTTGGATCAACTGTAACTGTTTCATCAACGTCACAACCATTAGCATCAGTATAAGTTATTACACTTGTTCCTGCTGATACTCCAGTTACTAATCCTGTATTATCAACAGAGGCCACTGCCACGTTTGAGGAAACCCAAGGAGAAACAGCAGCTGGAGTTCCTGACCCAGTTAACTGTGTCGTTAATCCTATACATGCATTTAATGTCCCAGTTATTGTTGGTAATGCATTTACTGTTACTGCAGCAGAATCCGCAGGACTCTCGCATCCTGCAATAGTTTCTGTAGCGTAATACATTATCGTTCCAACCGTATTAGTTGGAGTGAGTGTTCCTCCAGAACCTAAAACATTGGTCAAATCAACATCATTATACCATATTAACAATCCTCCAGAACCACTTGCCGTTAAATCTACCAAGTCATCTCCAAAACAATATGTGGCATCTGCTAGAGCGATTGGTGCTGATGGACTTCCCGTTGCACTTATCATAACAGTAGCTGTATCTATGCAGCCTACTCCAGATGTAACTATTACATTATAAGTTCCGGAGCATAAACCTGTTACTGTAACACCTGTTTCTCCTAGAGGAATAAATGGATCAGAATCATCGTACCAAACGTAAGAGTAATTACCATCCGAACCAACCGTAAGAGGATTCCCGAATTGGTCTTCAACTGATGCCGTTCCATCGCAATTACAATTCTCATCGGTACTTAAAGCTGATGCAATCAACGGATCAAGACAACCATTGTTTAGCGTTTCGATACAATTTTGATTAGCAACCGTATTAAATGTACCTGGTGTCTGCTCATCACTTGCGCCTGATGCGGTTCCTCCAACTACCCAATTAGCTTGAAGAAAGAAATCACAGTCCACTGTATTTTCAGCATAAACGACGTCTCCTGACATCGATGCGCTGAAATAAATATAATTATTTTGATTATTGTTTCCCCAAGACACTGAATGAACAGGAGTAGATGTGTCAGTTGGATCATAAATCTGGAATGAATCATTACCATTAGACATTCCTATTTGGGTCCATACTCCACCTGACGTCCATTCTGTCGGATAATTCAAGCTTGTTGTGTTTGGTGTTAGTGAGTTTATTGAATTGTCGGCCCTTTCAAATAAAACAGAACTAATTCCTATCACTAAACCACAATTTGCATCTAACATTAATAGATCATCAGAAGGCAATGAAGCATTTGGATCAACATCATTATAAATTGTAATTATAGTGCCCACTGGTATGCAAGTCCAAAAAGGATCAAGAGAAAAACGACATGCACCTGGCGCTATTCCGAAACCTATGCCTAAACCAGTAAAATAACCATTGTTATCATCAAAGATCCATCCCCGTAAATCCAAGCATGGAAGCACTTCAGTACAAGAAATAGTTTGAGAAGGATCGGGTATGACAAGAAGTTCAACATATTCTTGCACTCCACTCGAGCCCTGAGAAACTTCATTTATAATTAGTGTTTGTGCAGAAAAGTTTGTTAGATAAAGAAGTGCTAGTATCTGTAACAATAATACCTTAAGGTACATAATATTAATAATGTCAAATAAGGTAATTATGTGGTTTCAGGTAATACCATCTAGGATATCACATAATTAACACATCAAATATAATAAAAACCCAGTCAAAATCATAGTAAAATACACTTATTAACCACTTTTCAGAATATCACTTCTACCCTGCTAAACCTTAAAACGGAAGTAAACAAAAATATACTCGGTAATTTGAAGAATGCATTCAACAAAAAGATTAGCTTGTTTAATAGAATATTCAATTTAATTCATTACTTTATTAGTATTTTTGTACATATAAATATTACATGATTCAATACATAATTTACCATATGAAGTATAGGATTAACAATTATTTCAAACTGAGCTTCCTGGTTTTAGGCATACTAATTAGCTTTTCTTCGGCAAAAGCCCAGCAATATGAGTTTTGGGGAGCTACAAATAAAGGGGGACCTTCTGGAGCAGGAACAATATTTAAAACGGATTCAGCGGGAGGCAATCTTTCTTATGTTGCAGATTTAGCACCAGGATCAACTGCATTTAGCAGCCTAATATTTGCCAATAACAATAAATTTTATGGTATGACTTCAGAAGGTGGAGCCATAGGAGCGGGAAACATTTATTCATATGATCCAGCTACTTCAACTTTTACTGTAGAGTATGATTTTGATGGCGGAACTAATGGTTCCACTCCATATGGCAGTCTATTACAGGGGTCCGATGGCTTACTATATGGAATGACATTTATTGGCGGCACCGATGGAGCTGGACTTATCTTTTCTTTTGATCCGGCTACTCAAAATTTCGTTCCTCTCCATAGTTTTAATGATCCTCAGGGAAATAAACCATTGACATCATTATACGAAGCAAGCAATGGTGTTTTTTACGGTGTAACATTAAATGGAGGTTCTTCAGGACAAGGAACTTTATTTTCTTTTGACCCTTTATCAGGTCTGCATACAATGTTATTTGACATGGATGGAACCAATGGATCGCAGCCTTATGGAGGAGTTATTCAGGCAACTAACGGATTATTGTATGGAGCTACCTCTTTTGGAGGTGCTTCTGGATTGGGGAATATTTATTCGTATGACATTGTAGGTGGAGTCTACACCAATATTTACGATTTTGACGGTACTTCCAGCAACCCAAAAGGAGAATTACTCGAAGCAAGTAATGGAATGCTTTATGGAACTACTTATGATGGTGGAGCTTTTGGCGCAGGATCAGTTTACTCTTTAGATCCAGCTACTTCTGCGGTAACCATTTTACATGATTTAGATGGCACAAACGATGGAGATGCTTCGTACTGTCAATTAATGGAAGCATACGACGGCTTACTATATGGTGTAACTTCTTCCCAAGGATCAGGTGGAGCAGGAACAGTCTTTTCTTTTAATTTAACTACAAGCGCTTTTACTAAAACAGGAGATCTTGATAATGCAACAACAGGTGCAAGCTCATATTTTGGGCAATTAACTCAAATTGATTTTTGTAACTTTGCGTCTGCGCCTAAGGTTGATTTAGTAGTGCAAACGGACCCTTCATGTTCAGGGAAATTTGATGGTTCCCTAGATTTAAATGTTCAATCTTGTGGAGATATAACTTATGAATGGACAGGTCCAAATTTATTTACTTCATTCAGTGAAGATATTACAGGATTAGAAGCAGGGGTTTATTCTTTAGTAATTACTGATGATAATGGCTCTACTAATTATTCTTATACATTAACAGATCCTTCAGCTTCTGCAATTGCACTAACTACAGTAATTACTCCTGTTATATGTTCAATACCAATAGTTATTTCTGGAGCTACTTTACATATGCTAACCGCAGAAGGTGGTGACAGCTATTGTGGCGGAACAGACGGTAGTTTTGAACTACTAATTAATGGATCCACAGGATTACAAGCAATAGCTGCAAACGATGGGGGTTCTGGATGTGGTTTGGTTGAATCTTTTGCTTTGCCCGCACTAGGATACGGATTGATCACAGACGGAAACAATACATTCGATATTGATTTACTACCTCCAGGTACCGGTGGACTTGGATACATAGGATGGTCTTATTTAGAAGTTAATTATGCAGATGGCTCTATGGAAACAATAGAATTATCAGGAAATCCTTCTGCTTATGGCAATCAGTTTTTGTCAGGAGGTAGGTGTTGTTGAAGCAGGTGTATGTGTGGGGGTGTATTCATATAATGGTATAGGAAATGTAAACATTACACAAGGCGGAGCTATTGATCTAACCGTTACTGGCGGTGGTGGTGGTTATTCCTATGATTGGGACACAGACGGAACAGGAGACTTTGATGATCCTGAAGATATTATTCCCGCACCAGCAGGAAACTACAGCGTTACTGTTATGGATGTTTGTGGAGTAACCGAAGTTGCAAACATAGCTGTAAATGCGCTCTCCGGACCGCTAGTAAGCTTGACAAGTAAAACAGATCCGTTTTGTACTGGTGGTTTTACAGGTGATATTCAAATCAACCTAGATACAAGTTGTGGAAATATAACTTATGCATGGACAGGCCCTAATGGTTTTTCCGCAACTACTGAAGATATTGCAGGATTAGAAGCAGGGGTTTATTCTTTAGTAATTACTGATGATAATGGCTCTACTAATTATTCTTATACATTAACAGATCCTTCAGCTTCTGCAATTGCACTAACTACAGTAATTACTCCTGTTATATGTTCAATACCAATAGTTATTTCTGGAGCTACTTTACATATGCTAACCGCAGAAGGTGGTGACAGCTATTGTGGCGGAACAGACGGTAGTTTTGAACTACTAATTAATGGATCCACAGGATTACAAGCAATAGCTGCAAACGATGGGGGTTCTGGATGTGGTTTGGTTGAATCTTTTGCTTTGCCCGCACTAGGATACGGATTGATCACAGACGGAAACAATACATTCGATATTGATTTACTACCTCCAGGTACCGGTGGACTTGGATACATAGGATGGTCTTATTTAGAGGTTAATTATGCAGATGGCTCTATGGAAACAATAGAATTATCAGGAAATCCTTCTGCTTATGGCAATAGTTTTTGTCAAGGTAGTGTTGTTGAAGCAGGTGTATGTGTGGGGGTGTATTCATATAATGGTATAGGAAATGTAAACATTACACAAGGCGGAGCTATTGATCTAACCGTTACTGGCGGTGGTGGTGGTTATTCCTATGATTGGGACACAGACGGAACAGGAGACTTTGATGATCCTGAAGATATTATTCCCGCACCAGCAGGAAACTACAGCGTTACTGTTATGGATGTTTGTGGAGTAACCGAAGTTGCAAACATAGCTGTAAATGCGCTCTCCGGACCGCTAGTAAGCTTGACAAGTAAAACAGATCCGTTTTGTACTGGTGGTTTTACAGGTGATATTCAAATCAACCTAGATACAAGTTGTGGAAATATAACTTATGCATGGACAGGCCCTAATGGTTTTTCCGCAACTACTGAAGATATTGCTGGATTAGAAGCAGGGGTTTATTCTTTAGTAATTACTGATGATAATGGCTCTACTAATTATTCTTATACATTAACAGATCCTTCAGCTTCTGCAATTGCACTAACTACAGTAATTACTCCTGTTATATGTTCAATACCAATAGTTATTTCTGGAGCTACTTTACATATGCTAACCGCAGAAGGTGGTGACAGCTATTGTGGCGGAACAGACGGTAGTTTTGAACTACTAATTAATGGATCCACAGGATTACAAGCAATAGCTGCAAACGATGGGGGTTCTGGATGTGGTTTGGTTGAATCTTTTGCTTTGCCCGCACTAGGATACGGATTGATCACAGACGGAAACAATACATTCGATATTGATTTACTACCTCCAGGTACCGGTGGACTTGGATACATAGGATGGTCTTATTTAGAGGTTAATTATGCAGATGGCTCTATGGAAACAATAGAATTATCAGGAAATCCTTCTGCTTATGGCAATAGTTTTTGTCAAGGTAGTGTTGTTGAAGCAGGTGTATGTGTGGGGGTGTATTCATATAATGGTATAGGAAATGTAAACATTACACAAGGCGGAGCTATTGATCTAACCGTTACTGGCGGTGGTGGTGGTTATTCCTATGATTGGGACACAGACGGAACAGGAGACTTTGATGATCCTGAAGATATTATTCCCGCACCAGCAGGAAACTACAGCGTTACTGTTATGGATGTTTGTGGAGTAACCGAAGTTGCAAACATAGCTGTAAATGCGCTCTCCGGACCGCTAGTAAGCTTGACAAGTAAAACAGATCCGTTTTGTACTGGTGGTTTTACAGGTGATATTCAAATCAACCTAGATACAAGTTGTGGAAATATAACTTATGCATGGACAGGCCCTAATGGTTTTTCCGCAACTACTGAAGATATTGCTGGATTAGAAGCAGGGGTTTATTCTTTAGTAATTACTGATGATAATGGCTCTACTAATTATTCTTATACATTAACAGATCCTTCAGCTTCTGCAATTGCACTAACTACAGTAATTACACCTGTTATATGTGCAATACCAAGAGTTATTTCTGGAGCTACTTTACATGTGCTAACTAAAGAATCTAATAGCCTTTATTGTGGAAGCGGAACAGACGGTAGTTTTGAATTACTAATTAATGGATCCACAGCATTACAAGCAATAGCTGCAAACGATGGGGGTTCTGGATGTGGTTTGGTTGAATCTTTTGCTTTGCCCGCACTAGGATACGGATTGATCACAGACGGAAACAATACATTCGAAATTGATTTATTACCTCTAGCTACTGGTGGAGTTGAATACATAGGATGGTCTTATTTAGAAGTTAATTATGCAGATGGCTCTATGGAAACAATAGAATTATCTGGAGATCCTTCTTCTTATGGTTCTCATTTTTGTTCAGGAGGAGGTACTAGTCAAGCAGGTGTATGTGTGGGGGTGTATTCATACAATGGTACAGGAAATGTAAACATTACACAAGGCGGAGCTATTGATCTAACCGTTACTGGCGGTGGTGGTGGTTATACCTATGATTGGGACACAGACGGAACAGGAGACTTTGATGATTCAGAAGATATTACAAATGCCATTGTTAATAATTATACGGTAGTTGTTTCTGATGCTTGCGGTGTCGCTGAGACGGCTACTGTTTCTGTTCCTAATTCAGGTGGTGCAGTAGTTACTTTAAATAATTCTGCTGACCCAACTTGTCCAGCAGGAGCAGACGGCTCCTTTGATATTGATTTAGCAGGATCATGTGGCTTATTCAGTTTTGCATGGACAGGTCCAAATGGTTTTTCCGCAACTACTGAAGATATTACAGGATTGGAGGCAGGGTCATACACAGTTGATGTAACAGATGATAACGGAACGACTCAAATGGTATTTGTAATTTCAGATCCAACTCCAGATCCAATAACAATTACTTCTAGCGTTTTAGATGCCGTTTGTTCTACTCCTAAAACAGTTGTAGGATTAACACTAAACATGCTTACTTTTGAAGGTGGAGGTCTCTCGTGTTTTCAGTTAAGTGATGGAGCATTTGAGTTCAACATTAACGGGAGTTTGGCATTGTCAGCGGTAGCGACTAATGATGGTGGTAACGGTTGTGGAATTATTGAAAATTATTCATTAGCAGCTGGAACATATCCTCTGATTGTTCAAGGAATGAACAACTTTAATTTTGATATGATGCCGATTGCAACAAATGGGTTAGAATTATTAGGATGGTCGAATTTAACAATTGATTATTCAGATGGATCGCAAGATATAATTACTATTTCCGGATATCCTTCAGAGTTCGGGCTGGACCAATGTAACGGTGCATTTTCTTGGGTTGCAGGAACTTGTTTTAGTTCAGTACCTTACGCAAGTTCTGCTCCAGTTGAGTTAATTGAATCTGGTTCTATCGACTTAACTGTTGCTGGAGGTACTCCTGGATATACTTTTGATTGGGACACAGACGGAACAGGAGACTTTGATGATCCTGAAGATATTATTTCCGCACCAGCAGGAAACTACAGCGTTACTGTTACGGATGTTTGTGGAGTAACTGAAGTTGCAAATATAGTTGTAAATACCCTCTCCGGACCGATAGTAAGCTTGATGAGTCAAACGGATCCATTTTGTACTGGTGAGTTTACAGGTGATATTCAAATCAACTTAGATGCAAGTTGCGGAGATATAACTTATGCATGGACAGGTCCAAATGGTTTTTCCGCAACTACTGAAGATATTGCAGGATTAGAGGCAGGGGTTTATTATTTAGAAATTACTGATGATAATGGTTCTGCTACATACTCTTATACATTAACAGAGCTAACTATAACAATCTCTGGAACTGATGAAATGACATCTATGGATGGAACAATAAATGCCTCTGTTACGGGAGGTACAGCAGGATACGCATATAGTTGGACAGGCACTAATGGTTTTTCTGCATCAACAGAAGATCTTACTGGATTAGAAGCCGGGATTTATTATCTAACAGTTACAGACGCAATTGGGTGTACAACATTTTCCCAATTCACTGTTTCTTCACAAATTGGAATAGTCTCTTATGAAACAGAAGAACTAAACATCTATCCAAACCCATCTAAAGATATATTCTATTTAGAATTACCTCGATTTAGTAAAGGTCAATTAATCGTGCTAGATGCAATTGGTAAACAAGTAATCGCGATTGAACTAAAGGAAAGAACCACTGCTATTAATATGGACCATTTCGAAAAAGGTGTTTACTTTATAGAAGTAAGGACTTTAACCAAAAAAATGGTTGAAAAGATTATCCTGCAATAATTGCACTTGTCTCATCCTACAAATAGGTTGAAAGTTTTACTATTAAATTAATTTAAACCGATGATGATATCCTCATCGGTTTTTCATGATAGGTGTTTTCATCTTTAAACTCAAATGAGGTCAGTACTGTTTACAAATACCAAATTTTAAATAACTCATTTGTTTTATAAAATCTGAAAAATACCACCAAGAAAGTTTAGCTATACGCATAAAAATTAATGATCTAAAAGTAATTGCTATGTCCAATAATATGCTTGGAATTGTAGCAAAAGATAATTTGGAATACAACAAAGCTTTAGACTTTTTTATGTTGAGTTTAAAAATTTATAGCGATAATAATTCTGTAAAAGGTGTGGGCACCACTCTTTCTAACATAGGGGAAACCTATATACTAAAAGGAAATTATCTGGAAGCTGATGAATGCATCCAGCAATCACTCGATATTGCTACGGAATTGGAATATCCATTAGATATTCAAGCAGCAAAGAATGTTGGATAAGGTATTTGAAGAGTGGAGAGCTGATCTTGAACAGATTGATGATATATGTATTTTGGGTTTAAAAATATAATTAAACCAAAAAAATTCAAGAAGTAAAGTTTCAACCCTCTATAATTTCCATTTTCTTTAACAGGAAAGAAGCATTCATATTTTGACAAATTCCTTCTTTAAATTTATAATCAAAATATAATTCATCATTAATAATTTCTGCATCAAAGTAGTTATTAATAACTTGAGGGAAACGTTTGTGAATTTCACAAAGGCCTAAATCATGCGTAGCTATTATTCCAGTAGAGCCAGAAGCTACAAGTTTTTCTACAAACTTTTTCGACCCCATTTCTTTATCCTTACTATTAGTCCCTTTAAGAATCTCATCTAGAATTATGAAATATTTCTCTGTTTTAATATTGTCAACAATAAACTTCAATCGTTTCAATTCAGAGAAAAAGTAAGATTCTTCTTTTTGGAGTGAATCAGAAGTCCGCATACTCGTAATGAGCTTAACAGGAGAGTAATTAAATTCTTTAGCACTCGCTGGTAATCCTGCGTTAGCTAATACAATATTAAGTGATAAGGTTCGTAGAAAAGTACTTTTTCCAGCCATGTTGGCTCCAGTAATTATAATGAACTTCTTTTTATCGATACTAAAATCATTATTAATTCTTTTTGCTTCTGGAATTAGGGGATGACCCAATGCTTTAGCTTCAATAACCATATTATCATTGTTTATTTTTGGAAAGAAAAAGTTAGGGTGATTGTAAGCGTAATTCGCACTGGATTGAATTGCATCAATGTAGTAGATAGCATCAAACCAGCTTTCTACTTTCATTGAATAGTTATTTATCCATTTTTCCAAAAGGTGAATAGATAGCACATCCCAAAGCAATAGTGCGTTCCCAAAGATTCCAACAATAAAGTTGTTTCGGCTGTTTAGTCTGTCTAGAGCTCTTCCTAATTTTTTAAGAATCAGAGAAGCATTTGCATTTTCCGTTTTTATTTTTTCTTGTTGTTCAATTAGTAGTTCAGATTTAAAATCAGATGATTCTATAATTTGCAGTAATTCAGAATATTGGTTAATAGTGTCTGTTATTTTGTTGGCTTCGTTATAAATAGCGTTAACTCGCTTTAAAAATACTCCTGTAATAATTAATCCTGCAAAAAACCAAATGACAAAAAGCATTGAATCTATTAAGATCCACACTAAGCAGTCCAAGTAGAACAGCAGATACAATAGGGAAAAGAACTATCAAAAAGGAAATGAGTTTACTTGATGCAAACGTTTTATAGTTTTTTAACCAGTCTTCAACGGTTTTGGATGTCGTTTCTGTTTTAATAGTTCCAGCACTAGCCCAGAAGTGCTGACGCTCCTTACTGCTTTTTGCTGACTCTTTAATAGCGGCTTGTTTGTTCTCAATATTGTCAATTTCATTACTGACTAAAATCTCCGCTAGTTTTTTTCTTCCACCGAGTGTTTTTGTTCGGTTAAAAAACTGAAAGAAAGAGCCATCTCCAAAAAGGTCGATATCATAACTGTAATGATGATTTGAGTTCAAGAATTCTGCTCCATTTTCTAAATTATCAATGTTTCCATTTAAAGCTTCAATTTCAATTTCATTGATACTAATCAATTCCTCAAAGTAGTTTTTTTTACGATCTAACTTACTGTGGTACTGCACCATAAACACAAAAGAAAGTGCACCAAAAACACCTGTAGATATTGCTATTCCTGCATTATAAGAAAACAAATAGCATCCAAAACAAGTTGCTGCAAATACGAAAATACGAAGAACTACAATTTGTGTAATTTTCTTTTTCACCTCTTGAAATGCGGCAGTATTATTCGTAATATTCGCTTGATACTCCTCTTGTCTTTCCTGCATATGCGTGCAAAGATAACGTTCATGTCAACATTTGCAATTTAATAAATTAGTATCCACATAATTTTAGCCATTTAAGGAAGTGTTACTTTAGCTTTTATAATATATCATATCATGAAATACTTATCATTATTTATAGCATTCGTTTTTGCACTAAACACTTTAGCGCAAGATTTTACACTCGCTGATTTTTATAATT
This sequence comes from uncultured Flavobacteriales bacterium, assembly GCA_943788755.1. Lineage (GTDB taxonomy): Bacteria > Bacteroidota > Bacteroidia > Flavobacteriales_D > Parvicellaceae > CALSMU01. Next base: position 1,939,958 of record CALSRM010000003.1, on the reverse strand, counting down.
ACAATCCTGAATTAGAAAGGCGTATAGATGAACAATTCAGTTATATGAATGATACTTTACGTGCTGGACAATTGATAGTTCCCGCAGTTGGTAAACATGGAAAACCGACAGAACACGTTGTTAAATTAATGCAGCAAGGTAAAGTTGGAGGCGTTCTGTTGCTGAATGGGACAGTTGAAAGTTTTACGGCATTTGTCAAGCAGTTTGATAGCATTTGCAAAGCCCATGGATATTTGCCGCCAATTTATAGTGCTGATGCAGAGCCTACGTTAATCAAATATAAAATTAAAGGTTCTACTCCTGTTCCAAAAACAAATGCGATTAAAACGAAGGAAAAGGTCAAGGAAGTAACGAATACTATATCTGCAGATTTAAATAAGATAGGAATTACGCAAAACTTTGCTCCGGTTATAGATGCCTCACCCAACAAAACTGTGAGTAATAGGAGTTTTGGTTTAGCAATGGATACAGTAATTGGGTTTTCGAATATTTTTATTGAAGAAACACAACGTAATGGGATTATAGCTACGGCAAAGCATTTTCCAGGTCACGGTTTTGTAGCTGGAGATACACATGAAAAATTAGTTTTTATTGATGGAGAAATGAAAGAGGTTCCAAATTACCAACCCGTTATTGATAATAAAGTTTTATCAATAATGGTAGCTCATATTGCAGTAAAGAATAACGAAAAATATAATACAGAAGGTCTACCATCCACCTGTTCTCGAGAGATTGTAACAGATTTGTTAAAAACCGAATTAGGGTTTAAAGGATTGGTTATTACCGATGCAATGAACATGGGTGGGGTTAGAACTGTTCCAAATTCTGGTTTAAAAGCGGTAATGGCAGGATGCGATCAATTACTAATGCCAGTAGAGGAAGAGAAAGATATTAATGACATCCTTTCTAAAATGAATGAAGACGAAGACTTTCGTTTTCAAGTATATGCTTCTGTTAAAAAGATTATTCGACTTAAAATACTGTTTGGGGTTGATAGATTAATTGACATTTATCATTATGAAATTTTTTCAAATGTTCAGTATTTGTTAAATTTGTTAGATGAAAAGCCTTGTCGTCGTTTTTAGTTTTCTTAGCGCACTTGCAGCATGGGCTCAGCCTAATCTTGGTTTAGTTTATAATGAATTTGGAGTTTCAGAAGGATATACCTTGTTTTCTCCAGAGATAAATACATCCGTTTACTTAATTAATAATTGTGGTGAAAAAGTAAACGAATGGTCGTTTTCAGAAAAACCTGGAGCTACTTGTTATTTATTAGAAAATGGAAACTTATTAAGAGCAGGAAAAGATTCTTTAGAAATTAGAGACTGGGATAATACATTGATTTGGTCTTATGCTGTAAGCGATAACGGACTGAATCAACATCATGATATTGAGCCACTTCCGAATGGAAATATACTCATGGTTTGTACAGATAAATTTTCAGCTGGTGAAATAGTTCAGGAGGGTAGAGATTCGTTAAACGTTGGTGTGAATTTTAAACTGGATAAGATTGTTGAGTTGAAGCCAGTTGGAACAAATAATGCTTTGATAATATGGGAATGGAAGTTTGTAGACCACCTTGTTCAAGATATCTACAGTGGTTTTAATAATTATGGAATAGTTTCTAATCACCCTGAACTTTTGGATATTAATTACAGTTTTTCAGTTAGCAACCCACTTCCGGGAACTACTCTTTCAACTGATTACACGCATGTAAATGCTGTGGATTATAATGCTGAATTAGATCAAATATTAATTTCTTGCCGACATTTAAGTGAAATTTATATAGTGGACCACAGTACAACTATTGCTGAAGCAGCTTCGCACTCTGGAGGCAACTCAAATAAAGGTGGGGACTTTTTATGGCGATGGGGAAACCCACAAGCTTATGGCCAGGGATTAGAGATTGATCAGAAATTATTTCTTCAACACGATGCTAAATGGGTAGAGTCTGGATATTTAGATGCTGGTAAAATTTCAGTTTTTAATAACCTGAATAATTGGGTTAATCAATATAGCTCTATCCATCTAATTGAACCTGAAATAATAAATGATTTATATCAGGAATCTAGTGGTCGATTTCTGCCGATTAATTTTGACTGGTCATGGGATGGCTCATTGTTAAGTGCATTAATGTTTCAAGGAAGAAAGTGTGGTGTGCAGTCCTTGCCAGGTGGGAATCTCATGGTTTGTGAGACAGAGAGAGGAATGGTGTCTGAAATCACAAAAAGTGGCACTCCTGTATGGTCTTATGTAAATCCCCATGGATTAACTATTCTAAACCAGAATGAATCGGTAATTGCTAACTCAATCTTTAGGGCAGAGAAATATCCAGTTGATTACTTAGGCTTTTTAGGTCAGGATATGACTACAGCGGAGATTATTGAAGATCAGAATTCATTATCTGAATTGTGTTTTCTAACAGTTGATATAGAAGATGTTCTTGAGTCAAAAGTTCTCATTACAAACCCTGTAGAGGGAAATATAATTCGTTTTGTAAACGAAGTTACTTTTGATGAGATTATAGTAGCAGATCTCCAGGGCAGAATAGTTTATTTCGAAAAAAAATTTCAAGGAACATCTATTAATCTGAACATGCCTCCTTCTGTCTATGTGCTATCTGTTAATCTAAAAGGCGCAATAAAACGGATCAAAATTGTTGTTCAGTAGTCTTGTTCATTCCTAATAACTCCATTGGATTTGGACAATTTTCTTTGTAAAAACTCAATTGGCTTAAGCCACAAACACCCGGGTAATCACCACTATTCCCATGCAGGTCTTTAATGATTTGAAAATGTAAATGGGGAGCGTAGTCGCCATTAATGCTAGAATCACCTAGTTGAGCAATTTTAGCACCTTGTTTCACACTTTGCCCTATTTTGATATTATTAATAGAATCTATACTTAAGTGTCCGTAAAGTGTGTGAAAAACAGTTCCTTTTATGGTGTGCTTAAGGATAATGCATGGACCATAATCTCCATGGTTTGTATTGTTTTTAAAACTGTGTATTTCTCCGTCTAATGCTGCCACAACTTTTGTTCCTGCTTTGGCCCATATATCAACTCCAAGATGAATATTTCGTTCATCGTTTGGATCTGTTTGTTTATTGAAATGCTTACTTCTCTTGTATAAGTTTCTTTTTTCAAGGTAGCCACCTATTGCAATTTTTGCCTTTTTTGATTTTGTAAAGTCAGCAATGTATTGCTCCATTTCTTTCGCATTATTTACATTAATTTCATTGAAAAATCCATTGTTAGCCGAAAGATCGATTTCCACATAGTCAGATTTAAGAAACGACTTATCTATTACAAAAATATTCTTAATATTTAATGACGTGAAAACTGAATTATTCATCATAAAAAAAATCCTAGCGTAAAAAAGGAAAGGAGAAATATACCCTGCATCAAATCCGTTTCATGAAAAAGAGATTTATTTTCATTGTTCCATAGTGGTATACTTATTATTAGTATTACTGATGAAACTATATTGGATATTATAAACCGAGCATTAATATTTTTCATGTGTTTGAATCGCTAATAACCAATTGCCTCAATCTGTTCAGTGGTCATTATCATCATAAATCCGTGCATATTTTCCTTGGTTCTAGGAAGCAGTTTTGATTTTTGCATTTTCCTTTCTTGATGCGAGTCTGGTTTTAACTTTTCAAGACTCTGAATTTTATTATAGGCAAAATCTACCCAAGTTAGAATAGTTGATTCATCATAGCTTTGTATGTAGAATGCAACCAATTCATTTTTCGGATAGCCTTCAATAAGGATGGGAGACCAATCATCCTGTTTTTCCATTTCGGCTTTTATTTCTGCAAACTTTTCTGCAGATAATACAACGTACTTTCCCTCTTTTTGAAGAATATCTTTCGTTTCTTGAGAGAAAGATTGACCTGGAAATACGACAAATATAGATGCCAGAACAGAAATAAATATCAATAATCTAATCATTATTACAATGTGTTTAAAGCTTCAACTACAGCTTGTCTTTTTCGAGTAGATACGGGGACAGAAGATTCATCTTTCATCATAAGGTAGCCACCATCCGATTTAATAAACTCCTTAACTAAGCTAGAGTTAATAAGGTGAGATTGATGCACTCTAATAAAGCCTAACGGAGATAACATGTCGTCATATTCCTTTAGTGTCTTTGTAACCATTAAGCGAGATTTATCAGTAAAATAGAAAGTAGTATAGTTTACACTAGATTCACACCGTACAATATCTTTTATTTCAACAATTAGAATCTTCTCTAAAGTGTTCAGCGCCAAGCGCGTCATGGATTTGTGGTCCTTAATGCTTTCAGAAAGTAAGTTGAGATTTTCTTTTGGAAGTACTTTTGTGTTCTTTATTTTTTCAATTGCAGCAATTAATTCATCTGGATCAATTGGTTTTAATAGGTAGTCAATCGCTGAAAACTTAAATGCTTTAATGGCGTATTCATCAGAAGCAGTTGTGAATATAACTTTAAAATTAATATCGCCTACAATATCTAGTAAATCAAAGCCCGTTCCATCTTGCATTTGAATATCTAAAAAAATCACTTCTGGTTTCAATTCTCGAATAGCTTTGGCGCCTGTGACAACGCCTTCAGCTTCTCCTATTATTTGAACATCCAAACAGTAAGTCTCTATATCCAAACGAATATTATCTCTCGCGTCTTTTATGTCATCAATTATCAATGCTCTAATCATATAGCTAAGATATGGAATAAAGAGCATGGACAAAAGGTTTTAAGACTAAAAGACGACAAACCTTTTAGTCAGCGACTATCAGTTTTAGCTTAAGAAATATTTGCAATATGCGTCATCCATAATATTAAGTATTGAGGGACTGATAAATAATTTTCGGCACAGCCTTTGCATAGCACAGAATATATTTAACAGAATTAAAAAATGACACCATTAGAAAAAGCCTTCGAAAGTATTTTAACCAATTTGGAATTGGATTTAAAACATGAAATATTAGTGCTTTACAAGAGTGATGTCTTTTTTATTTCAATCGAAAGGCTGTTGTTAAGCTTAACGCTTCTTCCAATACAACAACAAGATAAAATTTCAAGAAGCGCACAAAGACAAAGCTCAAGTAAGTCATTGTTTATGAATTTACTACACGATTTATCAAAACCTTTACTTTCAATAAGAAAATAAACTATTTGTAATTGTTTTATGGTGGGTGAACCTCGATTTCGATTCAGTAGAATTGATTTCGAGGTTTTTTATTGCCAGCTCCATAGCATACTTGTTAATTTCTTTTGTAAACAAGAACGATTCTAGATCTTCTTTTTATTTCCCCTTTTATAGTATCTTTAACCACAATTTATTTCGAATACAATGAATAAAATACTTGTAGCCAATAGAGGAGAGATTGCCTTACGCATAATGAAAACGTGTAAAGCAATGGGAATTAAGACCGTAGCAGTATATTCTGAAGCAGATAAAAACACACCGTTTGTAAAGTTTGCAGATGAGGCAATATGCGTTGGTCCACCGCCTAGCTCTGAGAGCTATTTGTTAGGAGATAAAATACTTCAAGTTTGTAAAGACTTAAATGTTGATGGAATTCATCCAGGTTATGGATTTTTAAGTGAAAATGCAGATTTCACCAGAAAGGCAACAGAGGCTGGGATTACTTTTATAGGTCCTTCTCCAAAGTCTATGGAATTAATGGGAAATAAATTAGCTGCAAAGGAAACGGTTAAGAAATATGGCATACCAATGGTTGAAGGTGTTGATGAAGCCATAGTGGATGTAGAAAAATCGTTAACTAAAGCAAAAGAAATTGGATTCCCTATTTTAGTGAAAGCTGCTGCTGGAGGTGGAGGGAAAGGAATGCGTGTTGTAGAAAAAGCAGAAGAGTTTGTTGAACAAATGAATTTAGCCATAAGCGAAGCTGAAAGTTCTTTTGGAGATGGTTCTGTTTTTATTGAGAGGTACGTTGGATCGCCTCGTCATATAGAGATACAAGTTTTAGCCGATACGCATGGAAATACGGTTCACTTATTTGAAAGAGAATGCTCCATTCAAAGAAGACACCAAAAAGTAATAGAGGAAGCACCATCTGTTATTTTAACTCCCGAGTTAAGAGAAGCAATGGGGAAAGCAGCTTGTGATGTAGCTAAGTCTTGTAACTACGTTGGAGCTGGAACGGTTGAATTTTTATATGAAAAAGGAGAATTTTTCTTTTTAGAAATGAATACACGTTTGCAGGTTGAACATCCCTGTTACAGAAATGATATCTGGCTTAGATTTGGTAGAACAACAAATTAAAGTAGCCAGAGGGGAGAAACTTGCATTTACGCAAGATGATTTAAAAATTAATGGACACGCTCTAGAGGTAAGAGTATATGCAGAGGATCCTCAAAATAATTTCTTGCCAGATATTGGAACATTAGAAGTTTATAAAAGGCCAACAGGAGAAGGTGTTCGAGTTGATGATGGTTTTGAAGAAGGTATGGAAATCCCCATTTATTACGATCCAATGATTTCAAAATTGATTGTACATGCTCCTACCCGAAAAGAAGCTATTGAAAAAATGACCAAGGCAATAGGTGACTACGATATTGTTGGAATAAAAACAACATTAGACTTTTGTAATTTCACCATTAATCATGCTGCATTTAAATCAGGTGATTTTGACACGCATTTTGTGTCACAATACTTTTCAGATACTACTGTTATGGACAATACAGATACAAACATGCAAGAAATTGCGGCTGTTATGGCCAATTATTTTGTAGAAGACAATTCGGAAAAAGCTAGCTATGAACCTTCCGCTAGTTTTAATAGCTGGAGTTCAAATAGAAAATAGAGGCTACAGAAGAATGGACCTGTTTATCACTCTACAATAAGGCTTTGAAAACCTTTATTCATCCAAACTTCATGCTCCTCTTTGCCGCTGGAAGCAATCAAATAAACTTCCAAATGAAGTTCAGGATTTGCGTTTAAAAATTTCTTAGTATGTTCCATTCCCATTACCATAAAAGCAGTTGCGTATCCATCTGCATCAACGCATTTATCTGCAGCTACTGTTACACTTAGCAAAGAGTGCTGAACTGGATAACCTGTTTTAGGGTTAATAGTATGTGCATATTTTATTCCATCTTTTTCGTAGAATTTACGGTAGTTACCAGATGTAGCAATTGCTCCATTATTTACATTAACAACAAATTGAAAACCTTTACTCCCAGGAGATGAGTTTTCTACAGGTTTATCTACTCCTATTTGCCAGATAAGTGTTCTTGTTATTCACTCCTTTGCACAACACTTCCCCCCCCACTTCTACCATAAAATTATTGATTCCAAGAGATAATAAATAACACCCTATAATGTCTACTGAGTGCCCTTGTGCAATTCCATTGAAATCAATCTTCATATTTCCATTCAATTTACCTATTAAAGGAGTCGAACCAAATAGAACATCTCCTTTAGAGACAGTATCGGTATATAGGTTAATCATAGAATCAGAAAAATTAACTATTTTCAAAATAGAATCTATTTCATATTGAAAAATATCGCCCCTAGGTTTCCCATCTAAAAACCCCCAATACTTAACTAATGGATATACCGCAGGATTAAATGCGCCATCCGTAGCGTGGTAAATTTCTTTTGCTGCTTTAAAACAATCTTCAAAAATCCCATCAGACTGAGTCTCCAAATCTAAAAAATCATTATACCAGCTTGTCTTTGATGACGTAGGACTAAATTCAGAATTATTAAATTGAGAGATTAAACTTGTATCCACATAGGTAGAAAGATAACTATCATAATCTTTAAGCAAAGAATCTATTGAATTCGATAAATCTCGTTTTAAGGAGTCTTGATAAACTATAGAATAAGTTGTTCCTTGAGCATATCCCGTTACTTGAAAGAAATCATACAATACGACTTCAGTTTTAGGATTAATAGACTCCTGGTTCTCTCCGCATCTTACAAATAGAAAAGTGATTAATAGTAATGTTACAACTTTCATTTTACGCGTTTAAACAAAAATCCTCCTACTTAAAAAGCAGGAGGATTTACCCTTTTAATTATTTATTGATTACCCACCAAAATCATCAAATCGCACATTCTCCGGAGGAACACCCCAGTCGTCACACATATTTTGAACTGCAACGTTCATCATAGGTGGTCCACAGAAATAAAATTCAATATCCTCAGGGGCTTCATGATCCTTTAGGTATTGATCAATTACAGCATTGTGAACAAAACCTGAAAAACCATCACCTTCTGTATCATTAATATCTTTCATTTCTACCCAATTGTCATCTGGCAATGAATCCGATAGAACCATGTAAAATTTAAAATTTGGAAATTCTTTCTCTAAATCTCTGAAATAATGGATATAAAAAAGTTCTGCTCGAGAACGTCCGCCATACCAATATGAAACTTTTCTACCTGTTTTTAGCGTTTTAAAAAGCTCGTATAAGTGAGACCGCATAGGTGCCATTCCTGCACCGCCTCCAACATAAAGCATTTCAGCTTCTGAATGATTAATAAAGAATTCACCATAAGGTCCAGAAACCACAGCTTTATCCCCTTCTTTAAGACCAAAGATATACGAAGAGGCTATACCAGGGTTAACATTCATCCATGCATTGTTCTTCCCGTCCCAAGGTGGAGCAGCTACACGTACATTCAACATAATCTTTCTTCCCTCTGCAGGATAAGAAGCCATAGAATATGCTCTTACTACCTCTTCAGGATTTTTCATTACCAAATCTCTCATTGCAAATTTACCGTCACCCCAATCTTTTTCAAACTTATCCGGCTCACCTGGATGATCTTGCGGATGTGCTTTTACATCCATATCAGAAAATTTTATTTCACATTTAGGAATTTTAATCTGGATATAACCACCAGCTTTATAATCCATATCCTCAGGAATCTCAACAATAAATTCCTTAATGTATGTAGCAACATTATAATTAGAAACAACAGTAGCTTCCCATTCTTTAATACCAAGAACTTCCTCTTCTACTTCTATCTCCATGTCCTCTTTTACTTTCACCTGACAACCTAATCGAAAGTTGTCAGCAATTTCTTTACGAGAAAAATGAGGGGCCTCGGTTGGTAAAATACTACCTCCACCTGAATGAACTTGACAAGTACATTGAACACATGTTCCGCCACCACCACATGCAGATGGCAAAAAGATACCTGCTGCACTTAATGTAGATAACAATGTACTCCCACCCTCAACTATTAATTCTTTTTCGCCATTAATAGTAATTTTAAGTTTACCTGAAGGCATTAATTTCGCTCTAGCAAATAAAAGTATTGCTACTAATACGAGCACAACCACCAAGAATACTGCAATTGTTATTATAATGATTTAAAATCCATCTTTTGTTTGTATTAAAAGTTTTTTAAAGTTCAAATCCCATAAATCCTAAAAATGCTAAGCCCATTAATCCAGTTAGGATAAATGCCATCCCTACACCCCTTAGTGGTGCCGGAACATGAGAATAACGAATTTTTTCTCGAATAGCTGCAATCAATACTATTGCTATAAACCATCCAAAGCCAGAACCTAATCCATATACAGATGCTTCACCAATGTTTTCGAATTGTCTTTCTTGCATAAATAATGAACCACCAAGAATTGCGCAGTTTACAGCAATTAATGGCAAGAAAATTCCGAGTGCACCATACAATGCAGGAGAGAATTTCTCAACCAACATCTCTACTAGTTGTACTATAGATGCAATTACTGCAATAAACATAATAAAGCTCAGAAAACTTAAGTTCATATCTGGCTCACCTAACCAAGCTAATGCTCCCTCTTTAAGCACATACGTTTCTAATAAATAGTTTACCGGCACTGTAACACCTAATACAAATATTACCGCAGCTCCAAGTCCAACACCAGTTTTAACAGTTTTCGAAACTGCCAAATAAGAACACATTCCAAAGAAAAACGTAAAGACCATGTTCTCTACAAATGCAGCTTTTATAAATAGTTTTAATAAATCCATTTTTTACCTTTTTTACAGTATTATCAATTTTTAATGTGCTTCTTGCAGACTAGGGTTTCTACTCTTCTGTATCCAAATGTATATTGCTACTAGAACCAACGAGGATGGAGGCAATAACATCATTCCGTTATTCTCATAACCCATTGAATACAATCCGGTAGATTCCGCTAAAGTTTTACCCTGACTTCCAAATATTTCGAAACCTAATAAAGTTCCTGATCCAAATAATTCCTTAAAGAAAGCCACAACAACTAATATAACCCCATAACCAATGCCATTTCCTAACCCATCTAATGCCGATGCCCATGGCTTGTTTGCTAAAGCAAATGCTTCTAAACGCCCCATGATAATACAGTTAGTTATAATCAGGCCAACAAATACAGATAATTGTTTAGATACATCATATACAAATGCTTTTAATACTTGATCGACAATAATTACCAAAGCAGCCACTACAACCAATTGAACAATAATTCTAATTTTTCCAGGAATCATGTTCCTCATTAGAGAAACAATAACATTACCAATAATCAATACAGCTAAAACTGCCATGGACATAACCAATGCAGCATCCATTTTTACTGTTACAGCTAATGCTGAACATATTCCTAATACTTGAATCGTAACAGGATTCGTATCATTCAATGGATCTGTTATTAACTTCTTATTCTTTTTGGAGAATAATGGTTCTTTTTCTTTTACAGCTACTTCGCTCATAATTCTAGTTTTTCGAAGTTAAATTTTGGTTAATAATTCTTTACCAGATTCATTCTGGAAGAATTTGTGATATACGGATAATGTTCTATTCATCATTTCATCTACACCAACACTTGTAAATGTACCTCCACTTATACCATCTACGTATGGCTGTGTAACACCTGTTCCTGGTTTAACAACCTTTACCGGCGTATAATTTCCTGTTTCATCTACAATCGTTTTCTCTATAAATTGATCACTGAAAAAATCTTTTGAAATCTCAGCACCTAATCCGGGTGTCTCTGACTTGTGATCAAACACAGCACCAGATATCGTTCTTCCATCTGATTCCAATCCAATGTAACCCCATACTCCAGCCCAAAGACCCTTGCCCATAACAGGAATAACAAAATGTTTTTTATCATTTACCTCGCAAATAAATAATGGATAATGAATATTCGTTTCCTTCGTCAACTCATCTACTAAATCACTACCTACATATTTATTTGTTAATGGTTGAACAAACTTTTTGTATTCTTTTGTCAAGTCGACAGCAAAAGCATCCTCAGCGCTTTTTATATCTACAGGAGTTTCATTAGTCAACCTAGTTCCTTCTATAATATTGCCTTCGTAATCAAGGATTAATCTTTCTACTACGTATTTTTCGAATTGCTCTCCAGCATCTTCTCTAGTAATAGATTTAGTCTCTTCAGAACCAATTGCCTTCAGAATCAATTGCTTTTTCTCATTTCTAACATTGTCTTCTTGAAGCGGCTTGAGTGAAGTTGAAACAAATGCCAAAAGGCCACCAACTATTACAACCATAGCAGTTGAAAAAATTACGGTATATGCGTTACTATCTTTATTTATTCCCATGATTATGCTATTTTAACTCGTTTTAATCTCCTTTTAATATTTGTACTAATCACCATATGATCAATTAACGGAGCGAATACATTTGCTATTAATATGGCTAGCATAACTCCCTCAGGATATGCAGGGTTTACTACTCGTATAAGTATTCCCAAGAAACCAGCTAAAAAGCCATAAAAGAACTTTCCTTTAGTAGTTTGAGCAGCTGTTACAGGGTCAGTAATCATAAACACCATTCCAAACAAAAAGCCACCATACATTAATTGATGAATAGCCGGAAGCTGCATATAAGCATTTTCCCCAGCAAATTGATTCAGTATTAAAGCCATAACAAGTCCACCTGCAAAAAATGAAGCCATCACTCTCCAACTAGCTATCCCGGTGAGCAACAAAAATATAGCTCCTAACATTATTGGAAAAACAGATGACTCTCCAATTGAACCTGGATATAAACCCCACATAGCTTCCACAAAAGAATGACCATCTTGAATAAATCCACCTAAAGACGAATAAGCAGGCTGATCTTGAGCAAACGATGCCAAATCACCCAAAGGAGTTGCACCAGAAACACCATCGACCAAATTGCCTGTTTCTTTCATCTCTTTAAAACCAGAAATCCAAACATTATTTCCAGACATCGAAGTTGGATGCGCAAAGAATAAGAAAGCACGAGCCGTTAAGGCAATATTTAATATATTCATTCCTGTTCCTCCAAAGACTTCTTTACCTATTACAACAGCAAAAACTACTGATACCGCAACCATCCATAATGGGGTATCAATTGGCATAATGAGCGGAATCAACATCCCAGAAACCAAATATCCCTCTTGAACTGCATGACCGTTTTTTATTGCAAAAATAAATTCAACTCCTAAACCAGCTCCATAAGAAACCACAACAAATGGTAAAACTTTCATTAAACCATAAAGGAACTGATCAAAACTAGACCATTCTATAGTCGAATTTGCAAGATCATGTTGCAATCCAACATTGTACATTCCGAATAACAAACATGGAATTAACGCCAAAATAACAAACATCATGGTTCTCTTAAGGTCAATACCATCTCTAATGTGCGCTCCTCCATTTGTGGTGTGATTTGGAGTAAACATTAAAGTGTCTACAGAATCAACCAATGGAAATAGTTTTTTAGTTTTTTCTGACTTGTTCAGCTTAGCATGAGCATTGTCAAATATGTTTCTTAAAAATTTCACTATCTAATTACTTTAATTTAATATAAATTATGAACTACATGCATTCCTTATGAATAACATCCAAACCTTCCCTAACAATTTCTTGAGAATTTATTTTCGAAGTACAAACAAACTCACATAAGGCAAAATCCTCAGGGGCTACCTCATAAATCCCTAATTTTTCCATTGAATCAATGTCATTTATCATAACTGACTTAATTAAATGAACAGGGTAAATATCAAATGGAAAAACTTTTTCATATTCTCCAGTTACAACAAATGCCCTTTCCTCTCCATTCAGGTTTGTATCAACATCAAATTTCTTCGGACCAAATATTTTGCTTGGGTAAGCAGAATTATTCGATAACTTTTTAAATCCTGGCTCTAACCAACCCTTTGTTAAAAAAAACTTATGTTCATTTCCTTCCGGAACTACAGTTAGTTGCGAGTCGTAAAAACCAATATAACCATCCGCTTCAATTTGAGCACCCGTTAATACGTTACCGCTAATATAGCGTACGTTGTCTGTATTGGAATTACCATTCAATACGTCGCTGGCATTCGCTCCAATGATTACTCTATAATATTTTCTATTTGTAGCTTCGGAACCTGTTAACGCCACTAACTTAGAAGCGTCATACCTTCCTGTCAGAAGACACCTACCAATTATTGCAACATCTTGTGCATTTACTGTCCAAACAACTTCTCCCTTATTTATAGGATCAATTTGATGAATCTGAGGTCCAACATTACCTGCTGGATGCGGACCTGAAACTTTATTCGTAACTACTTTCTTAACTTGAGTAAAAGAAGCATCAGCTCCACCTTTCACTCTTAATTGTAGATTAACATTCCCCTCTGTAAGTTTTTTTAATATATCAACTCCCGCCTGAAACTCTTTGTCTCTTGTGTATAAAAGATAATCATAATCCGGTGCCAAAGGACTTGAATCAAAACCTGAAATGAAAATAGATTTTGGTGTATCTGTATAATTTGCAACAACATCAATAGGACGCATTTTGATAAATGGCCATAATCCTTTTGCTAATAAAGCTTCTTTTGCTGCTTCTCTGTCTAATGAAGCTATATCAACAGGAACACCTGCCTCGTAAGAAATTTCTTTATCCGCTTCTATTATAACTTCTAAAATCTTTCTTTTAGCACCTCTCTTAACTTCCTGAATCTTTCCGCTTACAGGTGAAACATATTTAATGTGATCTCTATACTTATCTTGAAAAATTGGAGTTCCAGCTTTTACATGGTCTCCTACTTTTTTTAACAACTTGGGTATAAGACCATGAAAATCAGTTGGTTTAATAGCATAAGTAGATGACAACGGAGCTTCAATAGAGCTTTTTTCGGCCTCTCCTTTAATTCTGATATCCAACCCTTTACGGATTTTTATGGATTTTGACATAAGGTGATTTTTCAAATAATTAACTGTGCAAAATTATAAATTTGCTGTTTCTAATAAAGCGTTATATCTTTATATTCATTTGTAGAACACTAATTTAGAATGATTATAAATAACAGAAGCCAGTCACCTATATTTCTACTTGCGTTGATGCTGGTAGGAATGCTTTGCAACTGCACCCCAAAAGCAATTTCAACTGAAGAAAGATTCGCCGCTACAGAAACTACAAACTCACCAGCTATTGCAGTCGAAAAGGAAGAATTTTTTGAAGAAGAAGCTATTCTGTATAAGAACTTAACCTATAACGACAAAATAAAAACAGTTTTACTCTACAAGAAAGGTTCGGTACTTTCTGATCCAACAATTAGATTGAACTCGGAAGAAACACTCGAACTGAGGTTTGACGAATTAGATGGTGATATAACTGCCTATCAATATAAAATAATTCACTGCAATGCAGATTGGAAACAAAGTGGCCTAACAGACATGGATTACATTAATGGTTTTGACGAAAACTATATCGATAATAATAAATATTCCTTTAATGCATATCAAAGCTATGTCCATTACTGGATAGAGTTCCCTAATGAGAATATACAATTAACAAAGTCCGGGAATTACATTATTGCGGTATATCCTGAAGGTGAAGAACAGTATCCCGTGCTAACACAAAAATTTTACGTTACTGAAAATAGCATGCAGATTCTTCCTAAAATTAAGTATCCAGCCAAACTTGATGACAAATATTATAGGCAAGAAGTTGATTTTACCCTGTCCTACGACAAAATACAGGTTATCAATCCCTATTCGAATATAAAAGTACACATTGAACAAAATCACAGATCGGATAATGCATGCACCGAACTAACTCCAAATTTTGTTAAGGAAGATCAATTGATTTACAACTATGAAGAAGAAAATGTTTTTGACGGAGGAAACGAATTTCGATTTATTGATATTTCCACACTGAAAAACTATACCCAGCGGGTGCTTAATATTGATGATAGAAATAACTCATATAAGGTTAGATTAAAACCCGATATTAAAAGAACTTACAAAAAATACCTTGAAACGGGAGATGCTAACGGACGCCTTTTTATTAAAAATATAGATGGCTTTGATCACAATCTAGAAAGTGATTATGCTTACACCACTTTTACTATTCCTTATTCTCATCCTCTAAACAAAGGAGACTTATACATCTATGGCCAATTAACCAATTGGGAAATAGACAACGCTTACCGACTAAAATACGACTATGACGCACTCGCCTACAAAACTGAAATTTACTTAAAACAAGGGGTTTACAATTACACATACCTATATGTAAGTGACACTGCTAAAAGTGCCGACATTTCTCTTATTGAAGGAACTCATTTCGATACTGAAAACGAATACATTTTTAAAGTATTTTACAAAGACCCTGGTGAGTTCTACGACCGCTTATTATTATATTACACAGCAAACTCTAGAGACAATTTTTGATAAAATTCTAAAGTAGCTGTTACTTTCAGATTTTTACGAGCTGTTTATTACTATATTACACCTCGAACGCTAGGAAATGATTTTTTTTCAAACAACAATACAATGGATCAAGAATTTGAAATTTTACTGATTACCCGAAAAAATCTACTTAATTCAATTAAGGACTTATCCATTGACGAGTTAACGAAAATTCCAAATGGGTTTAACAACAACATTATTTGGAATGCAGCTCACAACTTAGCCACGCAGCAATTACTAGTTTATAAATTAAGTGGCCAGAGTCCAGTTATACCTGGAGAATTAATCGAGAAATATAGGAAAGGAACTTCAGCGCCAAAAAATGTATCAGAAAATGAAATCAACGAAATTAAAGGACTATTAATATCTTCTGCAAAACTAATGCAACAAGATTATGATAGTGGTTTATTTACGGAATATTCTGAATATACTGCAAGTTACAATATCACTCTGAGCAGCACAGAAAAGGCAATTGCTTTTAATAATGTGCACGAAGGTTTGCACTTTGGATATATAATGGCCTTGAAAAAAGCTATTGGTTCTTTGTAATTGTTTTAAATTTCCTTTTCGCCGGTTGCTAGATTAATTTTAATCCAATTCGTTTCCGATCAACATCTATAGAAATTACTTTAGCCTGAACATGTTGATGCACAGAAACTATATCAGCAGGGTTGCTTACATAACTATCTGCGAGATTGGAGATATGGATTAAGCCACTTTCTTTTATTCCGATATCTACAAAAGCTCCAAAATTAGTAACGTTGTTTACTATACCGACTATTTCCATTCCCTGTTCTACATCGGCAATGCTTCTTAAGCGCTTATCAAATTCGAAAACGCGGGCAATTTTACGAGGATCTCTACTAGGCTTAACCAATTCTTTTATCAAGTCATTAAGGGTTAGTTCCCCTACTTCTTTGGTAATATAATTTTTAATATCGAGATCACCTACCAACGCTTCATTTCCAATTAATTCGTTCAATGAACACTTTGCATCTTTTGCCATTTTCTGCACCAGAGAATAACTCTCTGGATGAACAGCACTATTATCCAATGGATTTTCTGCATTTGAAATACGCAGAAAACCTGCACTTTGCTCAAATGCTTTTGTTCCTAATTTTGGTACTTTGTTCAATTCTTTTCGAGCGGTAAAGTCACCATTTTGTTTTCTGTATGCGACAATGTTTTCTGCTATTTGCGGTCCAATTCCAGAAACGTATGTCAAAATATACTTACTCGCTGTATTTACATCGACTCCTACTCTATTTACACTACTTTCAACAACCGAATCAAGCCTTTGTTTTAATACAGCTTGATCTACATCATGTTGATATTGACCAACACCAATACTCTTTGGATCTATTTTAACCAACTCAGCAAGCGGATCCATTAACCTTCTTCCAATAGAAACTGCTCCACGAACCGTTACATCGTAATCTGGAAACTCCTCTCTGGCAATTTTTGAAGCTGAATAAATAGAAGCACCAGCTTCATTTACTATATAGACATTTACTTTTGTGTTGAATCGAATTCTTTTAATAAAAGCTTCAGTCTCTCTACCTGCTGTTCCATTACCTATAGCGATAGCTTCAATTTTATATTGCTGCACCATAGTAGATATCTTCTTCATGGCATCTGTTGTTTTGTTTTGAGGAGGATGCGGAAAAATACTAGAATTACCAACTAAGTCTCCATTTTCACTCAAACAAACAACTTTGCATCCCGAACGAAATCCGGGATCGATAGCTAAAATTCTTTTTCCTCCTAACGGAGATTGTAATAATAGTTGACGCAAATTTTCAGCAAATACTTTTATCGCTTCTACATCTGCTTGTGTTTTTAGGTCTTTTTTTACTTCTGTCTCTATGGATATTTTTAATAACCGTGTATAAACATCTTTAACTACTTCTTGTATTTCCTTTTTAAAATCACCGTCTCGCTTTAAAACGGAATCAGCGACCATTAGAATTGCTTCTTTGGTTGGCGGTTCAATTGCAACTTTCAAAACACCTTCTTTTTGCCCTCTATAAACAGCTAAAAAGCGATGTGACTTAATTCTTTTAATTGGTTCTTCGAAAGAGAAATAATCCTTAAACTTTTCGCCTTCTTCCTCTTTTCCTTTTACCATTTTGGATTTGAGCACGCCTTTTCTCCAAAACAATCCTCTAATTTTTTGACGAATGTATTGTCTTTCACTAATCCATAATGCAGCAATATCTTGAGCTCCTTTAATTGCTTCGTTAATATTCTCAACTTCTCCTTTAACAAATCGCTCTGCCATTGAACTAAAACTAGCTCCCTGTTGCGACATTAGCATCTTTGCTAAAGGCTCTAGCCCTAATTCAATTGCTTTATCAGCTCTTGATTTTCTTCTTGGCTTAAATGGTAAATAGAGATCTTCTAATTGGTTACTGTCCCATGAGTTTTCAATTTTTTCTTTTAATTCCTGAATTAGATTCCCTTGATCCAAAATAGTTTCTAAAATGGTTTTTTTACGCTTCTCTAAATCCTTTAATTTTAAAAAAGCCATTTGAATGTTATCAATTTGGACTTCATCCAACCCACCTGTCATTTGTTTTCGATAGCGCGAAATAAAAGGAACAGTTGCTTTTTCCTCGAGTAAATTTATTGTAGTCGAAACTTGCTTTTCGGAAATAGACAATGATTTCGAAATAAAAGATATGGGTAATGACATGGTTAAAATTTTAGTATCACAAGTATAAAAATTATATACCGACTTTTTCGTTTCAATATAAATTGTTTCCAACTATCATAGCCTTATTTAAGATTCATCACCTCGATTAATTCTACAGTTGATATATTTGTAAAATATGTCTCAAGTTAAATTAGGTCTTACAGAAAACTGGAAACAATTTTCGCTACTTGTTCTTATTAACGGATTTGTTGGTGGAATGGTTGGAATGGAACGAACCATTTTACCAGAATTAGCAGAAAGTGTATTTAGTTTGAAAGGAAATGCAGTAATCCTATCTTTTATTATTGTATTTGGCTTTACTAAAGCTATTACCAATTATTTCACTGGTGCATTTGCCAATAAAATAGGTCGAAAAAACTTATTGGTTATTGGATGGATTTTTGCTTTACCTATTCCATTCATTCTAATGTACTCGAGTAACTGGAACTGGATTATTTTTGCGAATGTTCTGTTGGGAATTAACCAAGGGTTAACATGGTCGAGTACGGTTGTTATGAAAATTGATTTGGTTGGCGAAAAGCAAAGAGGTTTGGCTATGGGTCTCAATGAATCTGCAGGGTATTTAGCGGTAGGTGGAATTGCATTTCTTACTGGCTGGATTGCAAGTGAATACGGTTTACGACCTTATCCTTTCTATTTAGGAGTTGGTTTTTCTATTTTAGGACTATTGGGCTCGTGGATCTTGGTGAAAGATACAATTCAGCATGTAGCAAAAGAGACAGCTGTTAGCAGTATTAAAAAACTGAAAAACATATTTTGGGAAACTACTTGGAAAGACAGAAACCTTGGCTCTATATCGCAAGCTGGATTAGTTAACAACTTAAATGATGGAATGGTTTGGGGATTATTCCCCATACTATTAGCTACAAAACATTTTAAACTAGACGAAATAGCAACCATCGTAGCAGTCTATCCTATATTTTGGGGAGTTGGTCAATTATTCACGGGTAAAATGGCTGATGTTTTTGACAAAAAGAAAATGCTATTCCTCGGAATGCTTCTTCAAGGAGCTGCTCTTTTATCCATGATTTATGCAACAACATTTTGGCACTTTGCACTATTATCATCGGTTCTTGGTATAGGAACCGCAATTGTTTATCCAACATTCCTTGCTGGAATAGGTGATTATACTCACCCCGAACAAAGAGCCAAAAGCATCGGTATATTTAGATTATGGAGAGATTCTGGATATGCTTTTGGAGCAATAATAACAGGGATTATATCAGATATCTGGAATATTAATACCTCAATCGCTCTAATTGGATGGCTTACAATTATCTCAGCACTAATCATTCACATACGTATGAAGACGGGAGCAAATAAATACAAGTCTAACTATTGACTAAACATGTTTTTTCGGAGAGGAAAACAGAATATAAATCGACAGAATGAATTTTTTAGTTGATAATACTTAAAACCCTTTCTTTTTTTACTATTTTTGGGTTTTAACCTTTTTACAAACTAACAATCATACACTATGAAAAGAATTTACCTTTTAACAACTTTGGCACTTGTTACTATTTGCGCTAATGCTCAAGTTATTTTTAATGTTGAATCGCCTGCAGCAATTGCGGGTGAATACCCTTTTGATGGGGTTGACGTTGGAACTTGGCCCTTAACACCAGACATGACCATCCCATCAAATTTTATCCAAGGAACACTGCAATTGGTAGCTGATTCTGGAGGAGATACCTTGTCTTGTAATCCATTAAGTGCTGACTTAACTGGGAAAATTGCCGTATTATATAGAGGCTCATGTGAATTTGGAACAAAAGCATTAAATGCAGAAAACGCAGGCGCTATTGGCGTAATCATTATTAATATAGCTCCGGGAGTTGTTGGAATGGGACCTGGTACAGATGGTCCAAGTGTAAGTGTGCCTGTTTTAATGATTTCTTCCGTTACTGGTGCTGCTATCAGAGCTCAAATGGATGCTGGAACTGATGTAGAAATATTTTACGGAACTAAAAATGGCCTTTTTGATTATGATATCGGTTTTAATCAAGAGCATATGCTACGAGCTCCTAGCGCAGTAACTCCGCAAATTTTAGCACAAAATGCTTCTGAATTTAGTGTTGAAGTTGGAACTTGGATTTATAATTTGGGAGTATTGAATCAGACAAATGTTATACTTTCAGCTGACATAAAATTAGGAGGAAACTCTCTATATACTGGAAGTTCAACCCCTTTAGATATTGCAGCTGGAGATAGTGCTTTCGTGGTTTTACCAACTTTTTCACAGCCGAACTATAATGTAGGTTATTACCATACAATCTATGAAATTACCAGTGACAATGCTGACGAATATATGAGTGATAACAATAGGTCAGCTGATTTTTCTATCACGGGTGAAGGTTTCTCTTATTGCGGTTATGATTCTTTAACAATGGAAATGACAGGAGGCACGGCTAGAAGATCTGTGGCTTTAGATGCAGCTGATGAACAAAGGTTTTGTATTGCTTTCTCTAATCCGAACGCAAGCAGAGTTGGTGTTACCGGAATTGAATTTGCAGGAGCAACATCTCCGGTAAGTGGATGTTCCATTAGACAATGAATACATAGAGGGGCGAGCTTATAGCTGGGATGATTCCTTTACGGGCATTAGCGACCCAAATTTTGCCCTATCAGCGTTAACCGAAATAGCTTATGGATCATACGTATATGACTCTGACTTACAAAATCAAAATGTATTTTTAAACTTTGAAGAAAATATTGCATTAGTGGATAACCAACGCTACCTATTCTGCATAACTGCTTTTAGTCCAGAATTTCAAATGCCTTGCAATACAACTCAAGATTATCAATTAAACCAGGATAGTTTGTATGATGAACCTATCTCAGTTATTTATGGTACCGATGCCGATGGTGCTGCAACTTGGTATGGTCTTGGGTTTGGCAATAGTGACATGCCAAGAATTCAGATTCCAATGATTGAAGTAGCTTCAATAGGAATAGAGGAATCTACTTCTGAAAACGCTAAAATTATACCGTACCCTAATCCAACATCTAATTACATCAGTATTCCTTTTGGAAAATTAGAAGGTGATGCTACAATTACAATTTCAGATATGTCTGGAAAAATTGTTAAAACAGTTTCTGTTTCAATGCTTTCAAATGACGTAACTAAAATTGATGTTTCAAATTTACCAAATGGAGCCTACGTATTCCATTCCGAAATGAGTAGCGGAAGTGTTGCTAACTTTAATGTTGTTATAAACAAATAACATAAATTATCCTTAATAGCAGATACTGCTTATTAAGGAATCAATAAGGTTAACTAAAGCTGAACAATGTATGCATTGTTCAGCTTTTTTATTATATAAGTTAAAGTATTTTGGCAGTAGCTGAAATTTTCAATTACACATATTCCGATTCACTAAATAATTCAAATTTCCAGCTCCATATATTTCACAGTAGGATCTGGATTGGGACAATATGCCTCGATTTCATAAAACCCTATTTTTTTATACAACCCTATAGCACTTTTAAGTTTTGATACTGTATCCAGTCTCATCTTGCAGTAACCCACCTCACGAGCTATTGAAATAATTTTATTACAAAGAACCTCTCCCAATCCCTTTCCTTGAAAAGAGCGATAAACGAACAGACGCTTCATTTCACAAATTTTTGCATCTAATTTCCGAATCGCTACACCACCCGCAATAGCTCCATTTATTGTAGCATAGATAAAACAACCACCAGGTTTGCCATACATTGTTTCGAACACTTGAAACTCTTTCTTCGTATTTTGAAAATCAAGATTCATTCCTAACCACTTCAAGTAATCTTGGGTAATAATTCTAGCAATGGCGAATTCCTCTTTTGAATTACAAATATGAATAGTGAAATCTTCCTTCATTTTACGCTTCCTCAATATTAATTTTGAGCAATATAAATAGAAACTAACGAATGAACAAGATTATATATTCGCAGTAGGCAAACTTGCTAAGGTTTATTCTATTGTAATAATTTTATTAATAATTTGGTCTACTTTAGCATTGTAATAGTATAAATAAACGCTTGTGAAAATACTGAAGAACAATTATTGCATTTCTTGTAATTTCACATTCTTCGCATGCGCAATTAACAAATGGTTCAATTGCTCCAGATTTCAATCTAACAGATATTAATGGAAACTGGCACCATCTGCATCAGTATTTAGCAGAAGGAAAGACTGTATTTGTTGAGTTTTTTGCTTGCCATTGTCCTTCTTGTTGGAGCTATCATAATACGGGAAATTGGAAAGCCTATATCAAACTTATGGACCAGTGGAACCGACCAAATAATGGTTATAATGATTGAATACGATCAATGGAATGGCACAAACGAGTTTAATGGAACCGCAGGATGGACTCAGGGAGATTGGATTACTGGAAGCTCTATTCCTAAAATCAATGCAGAAAACCCGGATAGAGGAATATTTACAAATTACAATGTGAATTATTATCCAATAGTATATAAAATATGTACTGATAAAACTACCGAAATAATGGACATCAGTTATTCAACTGCAGAGTTATTTCAAAAAGCAGATGCCTGTCCTGGAGCACTTATTGTCAATGAAAATGAAGAAGCCATAGAAATAATTGTGGACAACACAAACAAAAAAATTATTTTGAAAAATATCAATAAATTGGAGTCTTTAAATATTATCGACATCACTGGACAAATTATAAAAAGAATGGAAGGCAATAACCACAATAGTTTTGACACATCTTTCTTAACCAATGGTATTTATCTCTTGCAAATTGAGCATACAGGAGGAACAATTGTTAAGAAAATATATATAAATCGATTAAGGAAAAAGATATGGCTCGTTAGCAGAAGCCATATTTCTAATATTTTCTAAAACTCTTTTCATATAAACTTTCCAAAAAAGTTTTGCAAACAACCAATTTAAAGGATAAAGAATTTTACTCTTTGAATGCATTGAATAGGTATATTCAATTTGAATTTTATTGGTTCAATTTCAGTAGTGCTCCATTCTCCAACAAATTTAAAAAACCCCAACATCCAAGTTTGAAAATCGACTCACTTCTATTTTCCAATATTTGTTTTCAATTCGCTCAATAACCTTATCCATTGACCCCCATCCTCCTTTTTGCGTAAATGACTTTGCAAAAAATACTTTTTTACTATTGCCAGGAATCCCCCAATTTTCATCTTCCGTGCAATGCGTAACCTTAGGCATAATCCAATATCCCGTATGAATTTTGGCTACATCACAAAGCATAGGGGTCTTAAATGCTCTTTCAAGCGAGCAATTGTAAATTGTTTTCACGGTTACTTTAGTAATCATTTGGGGGTGCTTTTCTTAGCAATAATTTTTTAGCTATAACTGTGTTATAATTGGCAGTAAGAATGGCTACTGATTCGATATTTTATCTGCAATTATTAACTAAAACAGAGTTATCTGTCCATCCTCATCATCCTCATTGACAGTCCCTTTCGAAGGATTCTTTTTCTTGGCAGGTTTATCTTCATCAGCTTTTTTTACAGGTGCTATATCCCATTCCATCTCAACAGGTTTATCATCCTTGACTGGTTTTGATTTCTTAGCAGGCTTTGCTTTAGCCTTCTTTTGAAAATCTTCCGTTTCAGGATCAGCTACTTCTTCTGAAGGTATTTCTGCACCTACGAGACCTCGTTTTCCGTAACTCCTCAGAAACCGTTTCATCAATTTGTTCCTCTACAATTTGAGCTATTGGTTCCTCAAAAACCTCAACAGGCCATTCTTCTCCTTCAACTGTAGCCAATAACTCAATATCTTTTACCGCTAGTTTTGTAAGCTGATTCCCTTGCGCTTTTAAGCCTTTTATATCAATAATGTCGTTTACTTCCTCTACCTTGTCTTTAAGGTGTTTGGTTTCTTTTAAACGCTTATTGTAAACAATTTTAATCTTAGGTTTATGCTGTGTGGAGGCAACTACCAACTCTACTCCTTCTTCTTCAGGTATAAACAATACTTTCTTAGAAGAAGATTCCACTAAGAATCGTTTTATATAATACAACTCCTTGACAGAGCTCCAATAAACAGCAGCCACGGGATGACTTGGCTTCCATTTTTCAATACTAATCAAATCATGGTCAAACTTCGTCGCTAACTCAAATCCACTTAATTTATAATTTCCAGATTGATGTAAGGTTAAAATCTTATCCTCACCTCTAAATTCACCCAGAAGCGTTCCTCTTCCATCATCGTTCAACCTCCGAACAACATCGTCCCACCAGACTTTACGAGCAGCTAATGTGGAACCTCCAACTTCTTTTTGCTCTACTTTGCTAATCATGTCTTTTGTAACACGATTCCCTTTAGAGCCCCTACCCTTAATTATCAATTCTTCAAAATCGATATCAAATCTTAACTTTTTTAAGTTTGGTTTTGGACGCATCTTTACGGCAACAACTTCTTTCCTTCCATTCGGATTACAAGATAAATAATGCACCTTCGAACCAGTAGCACCATTTGTTAAGTCGTACTCCTTATCTCTGGTAATGCTGCTTACATCAAAACGCTTCATGTAAGAGGCACCGCCTTTACCATCTTGATAAATCAAGTGATAAATAGTTCTTTTGTCTCC
This sequence comes from uncultured Flavobacteriales bacterium, assembly GCA_943788755.1. Classification (GTDB taxonomy): domain Bacteria; phylum Bacteroidota; class Bacteroidia; order Flavobacteriales_D; family Parvicellaceae; genus CALSMU01. The sequence goes on along the minus strand of CALSRM010000003.1, from coordinate 1,914,997 downwards.
TTTTTTCCAAACACTTACGTGTATAATTCCCTTACCAACAAATTTCTTATCCGATACACGCGTTACAAGCATTTTACCTGTAGCGAAAAAGACAATTACGTCGTCAATCTCAGAACAATCAGAAATAAATTCATCTTTACGAAGTGTCCAGCCAATAAAACCTTCTTCTCTGTTTACGTAAAGTTTTTTGTTAGTAACGATAACTTTCTTGGCAGATATACTATCAAAAATTCTTATTTCAGTCTTACGCTCTCTACCCTCTCCGTAAGTATCTTTTAAATCCTTAAAGTAATCAATTGCAAAAGGAATTAAATTATCTAAATATCCTTGAACTTCTTTTAAAGCTTCTTCTATTTTGGCTATAGTTTCATCCGCTTTAAAGGCATCAAATTTTGATATCCTCTTAATTTTAATTTCTGTCAAGCGAACAATATCCTCTTCATTCACCTTTCTTTTAAGATGTTTAGTATGCGGTTTTAACCCCTTATCAATTGCAGAAATTACACCTTCCCAAGTTTCTTCCTCTTCAATATCGCGGTAAATTCTATTTTCAATAAAAATCCGTTCTAAAGAAGCCCAATGCCATTGGTTCTCCAATTCAGCCTTGCGGATTTCTAGCTCCAGCTTCAACAAATCAACTGTTCTATCAGTCGAATGCTTTAGCATTTCATTGACGCTTATAAAAACAGGCTTATTTCCTCCCTGAATAACAGCAGCATTTGGAGAAATAGAAACTTCACAATTTGTAAATGCATACAATGCATCAATCATCTTGTCTGGAGAAACTCCAGTAGGTAAATGAATAATTATTTCTGCAATTGCAGCCGTATTATCTTCTACCTTTTTAACTTTAATCTTATTCTTCTCCGTTGCTTTTACAATGGAATCAATTAACGTGTCAGTTGTTGTTCCAAAAGGTATATCGCTAATCTTAAGTGTCTTTTTATCTACTTTAGTTATTGTAGCACGAACGCGAACTTTACCACCTCTTAAGCCTGCATTATAATTCGTAAAGTCCGCCATTCCTCCATGTGGGAAGTCAGGGTAAATATCTACTTTTTTGCCTCTGAGATGACTAATAGAGGCATCAATTAGCTCGATAAAATTATGCGGCAATATTTTACACGCCATACCTACCGCTATCCCTTCAGCTCCCTGTGCTAATAGCAATGGAAATTTAACAGGAAGGTTATCTGGTTCTTTATTTCTACCATCATAAGATGAAAGCCAAACTGTTGTTTTAGGGTTAAATACTACGTGTTTTGCAAATTTGGTTAAACGTGCTTCAATATAACGAGGTGCAGCAGCTCCATCTCCTGTTAAAGTGTTACCCCAGTTCCCTTGACAATCAATTAACAATTCCTTTTGACCAATCTGTACCATTGCATCTCCAATAGATGCATCTCCATGCGGATGATACTTCATTGTATTACCAATTACATTGGCAACTTTGTTATACCTGCCGTCATCTAATTCATTTAACGAGTGAAGAATCCTTCTTTGTACTGGTTTTAATCCATCTTCAAGCGCTGGAACAGCTCTTTCTAAAATTACATAAGAGGCATAATCTAAAAACCATTCTTCGTACATCCCAGATAGCGATACAATATTATCATCACCGCCACCTGGAACTCCATTGTCGCCAACCTCAATCAACTCCACAGATAGCTCCTCTTTTTCCTCAGAATTAGCTTCATCTTGATTCAACTCTTCTTCTTCGCTATGTTCTTCTTCTGTGCTCATTTTGCGTATTTTCTAAGAGGTTAATCTTTTTCGTCTAAGTCTTCTTCTGTTTTCAGGTTATTGATAATAAACTTCTGTCTATCTGGCGTATTCTTACCCATATAAAAAGTTAATATCTCCTCAATTGAATGATCTTTTGTTACTAATACTGGTTCTAATCGCATGTCTTCTCCAATAAAGTACTTAAACTCATCGGGAGAGATTTCACCCAAACCTTTGAAACGAGTAATCTCTGGGTTTTTACCTAAGTCGGTCAAAGCCTGTAATCTCTCCTCTTCCGAATAACAATATCTGGTTTCCTTTTTATTCCTAACACGAAATAAAGGTGTCTGCAGTATCTTAACATGTCCTTTCTTTACCAAATCAGGAAAGAACTGTAGAAAGAAAGTTAACAGTAATAATCTAATGTGCATACCATCAACATCAGCATCGGTAGCTATAATGACATGATTATATCTCAATCCTTCTAATCCGTCTTCAATATTTAAAGCGGCTTGCACTAAGTTAAACTCTTCGTTTTCGTAAACCACTTTTTTCGTTAAGCCAAAAGAGTTTAACGGTTTTCCTTTCAAACTAAATACTGCCTGACTGGTAGACATCTCTACTTTTAGTAATTGAACCACTTGCCGAATCTCCCTCCGTAATAAAAATAGAAGTATCTTCTCTTCTATCGTGTTTTAAATCATTGAAATGAATACGGCAATCTCTTAATTTTTTATTGTGTAAGTTTGATTTCTTAGCCCTATCTCTAGCTAGTTTACGAATACCTGAAAGCTCTTTACGCTCTTTTTCTGCTTGTTTAATCTTGTTTTCAAGTACCTCAGTCACTTCAGGGTGCTTGTGTAAATAATTATCTAATTTATCTTTTAAGAAGTCCATTACAAATCCACGCATAGATTTGCCTCCGGGTTCAACTTCTAAAGAACCTAATTTTGTTTTTGTTTGTGATTCGAAAACAGGCTCCATTACTTTTACTGCCACAGCAGCAACAATAGACTGCCTAATATCTACCGGGTCGTATTTGCCAAAGAAATCTTTTATCACCTTGGCAATAGCTTCTCTAAAAGCACTTTGATGTGTCCCACCTTGCGTAGTATGTTGCCCATTTACAAAAGAATAATAATCTTCCCCATAACTACGAGCATGTGTAAATGCTACTTCAATATCTTCTCCCTCTAAATGGATAATTGGGTACAATGGATCACCATCCATATTGTTTTCTAATAAATCTCTTAATCCGTGTTTAGAATGAAACCGTTTGCTATTAAACTCGATTGTTAACCCTCTATTTAAATAACAGTAATTCCAAAAAAGTTTATCCAAGTATTGATTTCTATAATGATATGCTTTAAACACTTCTGCATCTGGAACAAACTTCACATATGTTCCATTCTCTTTATCTGTTTTAACTAAATCATGATCATTTAAAATATTCCCTCTTTCAAATTCTACTGTTTTCTCCTCTCCTTCTCTAAAGGATTGAACTTTAAAGTAACTAGACAATGCATTTACTGCTTTTGTCCCTACACCATTTAATCCAACTGATTTTTTAAACGCTTTAGAATCGTACTTTCCTCCTGTATTCATTTTAGATACAACATCCACAACTTTCCCTAAAGGAATTCCTCGTCCCCAATCTCTAATTGAAACTGAGTCTTCTTTTATTTTGACAACAACTTTACGACCATTACCCATTACAAATTCATCGATACAGTTATCTACAACTTCTTTAACTAGGATGTAAATACCATCGTCAGCTGATTTACCATCTCCTAATTTACCGATATACATCCCAGGCCGTAATCGTATATGCTCCTTCCAATCAAGTGAACGAATATTATCTTCAGTATACTGTACTTTTTGTTCAGCCATAATTCTACGCAGCAATTAAGTTGGTGAAATTAACGAATAAAACACGTGCTAAATACCTTGAAACTATGGGTTTTATTAACATTTCCCATGTTAATTACTGATAATAAAGCTAAAAATGGCTTAAAAACGCCATTTCTTCGAAAAAACAGAATCAATCTTTTTACTACCCAAATCCATTATCTATTTATAATGTCATTTTGGGGATACGAAAAATCAAACAACTTCTGTTCCAAAGATATTTATAATTGCTTTCCAGCAGCTTTCTTTACTTTTAAAGTAATGGGGTTTGCTACTAAATCGTCTGTTAAAGCTAATTGAATAACCTCATCCATTGTTTTAACATAGCTAAACTTTAACTCTTTAAGATATCTAGGGTTAATCTCATCAATATCTTTTCTGTTTTTTTCGCAAAGAATCAACTCTTTAATATTTGCTCTTTTTGCAGCTAAAATCTTTTCTTTTATCCCTCCAACAGGCAACACTTGCCCTCTTAGCGTTATTTCACCTGTCATCGCTAAATGACTTTTCACTTTCTTTTGTGTAAACAAAGAAGCTAAGGCTGTCAACATTGTTATACCAGCAGAAGGCCCATCTTTAGGTGTTGAGCCCTCTGGCACATGCACATGTACATTATAATTATCAAATACTTCTTGTTCAATTCCTAAATCAGTACAATGTGCTTTTAAATACTCCAATGCAATAACAGCAGATTCTTTCATCACATCACCTAAATTCCCGGTAAGGGTTAATTTCCCATTTCCTTTAGTAATTGATGACTCAATAAATAGTATAGTCCCTCCAGTCCGAGTCCAAGCCAATCCTGTAACAACACCAGCTACTTCATTATTTTCATAACCATCTTTTTCATGAGCTGGTCCTAAAATTGTTTTTAGATCGGACAAATCAATTGCGACATTATATTCTTCTTCCATTGCAATCTGTTTTGCTCTGTAACGCACAACTTTAGCAACTTTCTTTTCAAGACCTCTTACACCACTTTCATTAGTATAAGATTCTATTATCTTCTCTATAACCTTATCCTCTATTGAAAATAGTGTTTTTGATAACCCATGTTCCTTAACCTGCTTTGGTGTTAAATGTCTTTTAGCTATTTCTGTTTTTTCCTCTACAGTGTATCCATTCACTTCAATAAGCTCCATTCTATCCAACAATGCTGGTTGTATAGAACCCAATTCATTGGCGGTAGCAATAAACATTACTTTAGATAAATCGTATTCAATTTCTACGAAATTATCTTGAAAAGAATCATTTTGAGCAGGATCCAAAACTTCTAGCAAAGCAGATGATGGATCACCATGATTACTTTTACCCACCTTATCAATTTCATCCAATACAAAAACTGGATTCGATGACTTAGCCTTTTTAATATTAGTCATTATTCGACCAGGCATTGCTCCTATATACGTTTTTCGATGACCTCTAACTTCAGCCTCATCGTGCACTCCACCGAGCGATACTCGGACGTATTTTCTTCCAATTGCCTCCGCAATAGATTTCCCTAAAGATGTTTTACCAACACCAGGAGGTCCATGCAGACAAAGAATAGGAGACTTCATGTCACCTTTCAATTTTAACACTGCCAAATATTCAATAATTCTTTCCTTTACTTTTTCTAAACCATAATGATCTCTATCTAAAACCTTAGTAGCTCGTTTCAAATCAAACTTATCCTTCGTATAAACATCCCAAGGTAAATCCAAGAGTAATTCACAATAGTTAGATTGAACACCATACTCAGCTCCTTGCGGATTCATACGTTCCAGCTTATTTAACTCTTTGTAAAAAGCATCTGCAACCTTAGTAGGCCATTTTTTCTTAGAAGCTCGACTCCGCATGTCATTAACTTCTTCTTGAACTGGATTATCACCTAATTCGTTTTGAATTTCCTTCATTTGTTGCTGAAGAAAATACTCACGTTGTTGTCGATCAAGATCTGTGCGGACCTTAGATTGAATATCATTTTTAATCTCAAGAACCTGTAACTCCTTATCTAAATGCTTTAGCAAAAGATTAGCTCTAGCTTCTAAGTTCACCTCTTCCAGAAGACCTTGTTTCTCTTCTATTTCTGCTTGCATGTGAGAAGAAATAAAATTGACTAAGAAGGAAGAACTTTCTATGTTTTTTATAGCGAAAGATGCTTCCGAGGGTATATTTGGCGATTGCTTTATAATTTTTAGTGCCATATCCTTTAAAGAATCAAAAAGCGCTATTAATCTTTTATCAAACTTTTTAGGTTTATCATCTAAAAAGGTTTCAATCTGCGCTTTTAAATAAGGATCTTCTTGAATTGGGGAAATTAATTTCAATCTTTTCTTTCCTTGGATAATAACCGTTGTGCTACCATCAGGCATTTTAAGCATCTTTATTATTTGAGCTACCGTACCAATTTCAAATAAATCCTCAAAGCCCGGATTCTCTAGAGCAAAATCTTTTTGAGATACTACACCGATAATTTTATCTGTTTTGTAAGCATCCTGAATTAACTTAATCGACTTATCTCTTCCTACAGTAATAGGTATAACGACACCTGGAAAAAGGACGTTATTTCTCAAAGATAAGATTGGTAATTGTTCTGGAACAACCTCGTTATCCATTCTTTCTTCATCCTCTGCAGAAATTAAGGGAATAAATTCTGTTTCTTCTTCTCCTATACCTGCAAACCCAACCCAATCATTTTCTGATAAAAAATCACTCATCTCAATAATATATTTTTCGTAACGTCATATTGGCAGATTAATAACACTAACCATTTAGACGTTTATTTTTATTAAAACAAAAACAACCCTATTTACAATGCTCCTAGAACATTTTATACTTTTTTACAGCTGCTTTCAACTTTTACATGTCAAGCTACATGCCAATCAACAAACACTGAAAAATTGTCATTATTAGTTTGCTATCGTTTACCACCCCTTTTCAGGTAGAGTCATTAGAAAAATAAAAGTAATGATCACCAGAACCTTTAATAAAACACAAAGGTTTGTTACTTCAAATGAAATAAACTCCTTATTTTTGCTGCCGAATTTAAATCAAAACTTACTAATAATATAGATATGGCTGGTACAAGAACTTTTACAATGATTAAGCCTGATGGAGTTGAAGACAACAACATTGGCAACATCCTACAAATGATTACAGATGCAGGGTTTACTATCAAAGCAATGAAATTAACAAGATTATCAACTGAGCAGGCTCAAGAATTTTATGCTATTCATGCTGAAAGACCATTTTATGGTGAATTAGTCGAATACATGACTTCTGGACCAATAATCGCTGCAATTTTGGAGAAAGACAATGCAGTTGAAGACTTCAGAACACTAATTGGAGCAACAAATCCAGCTGAGGCAGCTGAAGGCACGATTAGAGCTAAATATGCTGAATCTATTGGTCGAAATGCTGTACATGGATCAGATAGCGATGAAAATGCTGAGATAGAGGGTAATTTTCATTTTCCAGTAGCTGAAGTTGTAGCTTAACCGCACTCTACTGCTTACTTATTAAATCCCTGTAAATTATATTTATAGGGATTTTTTAGTTTGTGATTTACTATATAATCTCTAGAAGATAATAATTTTTGAAGACTAGGCAATAACAAAAAAATCCATTCTACATTGAATGGATTTTTTTTATAATATTGACATTCTTTTTTAACCTCTTCTTCTTTCCAGCAATGACATCATCATTATCGCCAGCACCATTCTTTCTCCTTCTCCTTCGTTTAATTCAGACAACTTCTCTAACTTAAACTTTCTTCCCATAAAAGAGGCTTCTTTTGATAAGCGAGCTATAATAGTGCCATCAACACGCTTAATCGCGTATCGTGGATTACAGAAATACCCTGTAAACATACCCACAACAGGAATCTCACCTAAAACAGCATCTCCAACTTTCGCCCAAGGGTTTTCCTCATTAATAACAAATTCTTGCTTATTGTCCTTGTTGAATATTTCGTAATGTGCTTTTAATATCGATTTAGCTCCTTTTCTTCCAATACGGCCAATTACTTCTTCGTCTGCATTGGTAAACGAATAGCTTGCATTAAAATCAATTATCCTGTCTGCATTTATTTTGTAAAGTAATTCTGACCTGTTTTCATTTGAAAAGACAGAAATAGCTTCTTTCAACTTAAACATCTTTTGACGAACATATGCTAAACTATTTCCATTAGCATCTTTTACATTAAAATCATTAGCTAAACTGGTAACTTTAAATTGAAAGTTTAATGGGTATGCATAATCTTTTATTGCTTCTGTTTCTTTTGTATTGTTATCCAATACGTCTTCTTCTAATGGCATATATTATGAATTTTTTATGTGTCATAAATGTAAGTATTTTTAGTAGACTTAGCAAATGCATTTAGCTAAACACTATGTATCCTAACAATTTAACGCACAAAAAAAGGCCTATTCTAAGAATAGGCCTTTTAAAACTATATTAAGAGACAATTACTTTGCTTCTTCTTCTACCTCTTCAAAGTCAACATCTGTTACTTCCTCTGCTCCATCAGCAGCGCCTTCAGCTTGAGCATTCGGATCTTGTCCTCGGAGCTCCTCCTTCAGGTTGCGCATACATATCTTGACTAGCTGCTTGGAATACTGTTTCTAGTTTTTCCAATGCAGGTCCAACTGCTTCAACATCTTTTGCTTCATGAGCTGTTTTCAATTCAGCTAAAGCCTCTTCGATAGGTTGTTTTTTATCCTCTGGAATTTTATCTCCAAACTCTTTCATTTGTTTTTCCGTTTGGAATATCATTCCATCCGCTTTGTTCAAAGTTTCGATTTCTTCCTTTTTCTTGTTATCCTCGTCAGCATTTGCTTCAGCTTCTTGTCGCATTTTTTCGATTTCCGCATCACTCAATCCAGAAGATGCTTCAATTCGAATACTTTGCTCTTTTCCAGTAGCTTTATCTGTAGCTTTTACATTAATAATTCCATTTGCATCAATATCAAAACTTACTTCAATTTGAGGAACTCCTCTTTGTGCTGGAGGAATATCATTTAAATGGAACTTACCGATTGTTCTATTATCATTGGCCATTGGTCGATCTCCTTGCAATACATGTAATTCAACCGATGGCTGATTATCTGCTGCTGTAGAGAATACTTGTGACTTCTGTGTAGGAATCGTAGTGTTTGCATCAATTAATCGAGTCATAACACCTCCCATTGTTTCAATACCCAATGAAAGTGGCGTAACATCTAATAAAAGAACATCTTTAACTTCTCCTGTTAATACACCTCCTTGAATTGCTGCTCCTAAAGAAACAACTTCATCCGGATTAACACCTTTTGAAGGAGCTTTTCCAAAGTATTTTTCCACTGCTTCTTGAATTGCTGGAATTCTAGTTGATCCACCAACTAAAATAACTTCATCAATTTCGTTGATAGAAAGACCTGAGTTTTTAATTGCTGCTTTACAAGGTTCTATTGTTCTTTTAACTAAACTGTCAATTAATTGTTCAAATTTTGCTCTAGTTAATGACTTAACCAAGTGTTTTGGAACACCGTCAACTGGCATAATGTAAGGTAAATTGATTTCAGAAGTTGTTGTACTAGAAAGTTCAATTTTAGCTTTCTCTGCAGCTTCTTTTAATCTTTGTAAAGCCATTGGATCAGCTTTCAAATCAAGGCCTTCATCTTTTTGGAATTCATGCAGCTAACCAATCAATAATTGCTTGATCAACATCATCACCACCTAAGTGCGTATCTCCGTCGGTAGCTAACACTTCAAAAACACCGTCTCCTAATTCTAGAATCGAAACATCGTGCGTTCCTCCACCAAAATCGAAAACAACAATTTTCATGTCTTTTCCAGACTTATCTAAACCATAAGCCAATGCAGCAGCAGTTGGTTCGTTGATAATTCTTTTTACTGTTAATCCAGAAATTTCACCAGCTTCCTTAGTTGCTTGTCTTTGCGAATCATTAAAGTATGCAGGCACCGTAATTACCGCTTCTGAAACTTCTTGTCCTAGATAATCTTCAGCAGTTTTCTTCATTTTTTGAAGAACCATTGCAGAAATCTCTTGTGGAGAGTATTTTCTATCATCAATCTCAACACGCGGAGTATCATTATCTCCTTTAATTACCTTGTATGGCATTCTGCTAATCTCTGTCAGAACATTCGCTGAATTTGTTCCCCATAAAACGCTTAATCGAAGAAATCGTTTTTGTAGGATTCGTAATTGCCTGACGTTTTGCAGGATCACCAATTTTACGTTCTCCACCTTCTATAAAGGCTAAAACTGAAGGCGTGGTTCTCTTCCCTTCACTGTTAGGAATTACAACAGGCTCATTTCCTTCCATTACAGAAACACATGAGTTGGTTGTTCCTAAATCTATTCCAATAATTTTTGACATATCTTTTATTCTTTATTAATTCTTGATTTTCTGGTTTCGCTTAGTCAATTCTTATGCCAATAGAATTTGGAAAGAAAACAGCCTCAATATTGTCACAATTCGCTATAAAACATGACAGTATTTCTGACATTGTGTCGGATTTACTCACTTTTAACGATAACTTCAAAGGTTCGTGACTTCTCGTTCCCTAGCTCATCCATTAAGGTTAAAACATGCTTTCCTTCTTCAGGAACAAGCTCCATTTGATGAATTCGAGTCGTCTCCCCTAAATATTGATCGTCCAAGTGCCAATATATTTTTATAGTGTTATCGCGATGTGAAGCTTCAAAAACCGTTTTACTTAAAGTACCGTCTAATTTAACAGGGACATAAATTTTACTTTTTGATTTAGGATATATTATTCCAATTGGTAAGACTTCTTCTGTAGTAGCGCATCCTTCTCTAAAAGCTGGTAAGGGTTTGTAATTAGGGTTATTGTTCCTGTAAAACTTCTCTATAATAGAAGGAAGCACAAACCAAGAGGTAGCAATCATATTACTTACTTCTTCGCAATAACTGTTAACACGTTTTCCTGAATTATCTAGGTGAACAATTTTATGATAGGGACAAGCTACCGTATTTAAGCATGACAGCGGTATCCATACTGAATCAGTAACTTCGCAAATATCGGATGCTCTAAATCCACTCTGCTTGCAAATAGGAACCTTTTTCATCTCATCAAACGGTTGATTGAACCAATCCGATTTTGGTAATATTTTAAATACATCAAATAATATTGGCGCTGCAGCTTTCACTCCAACTATGCCAGGCCTCCCCTCTCCATCCGCGTTTCCTACCCATACACCCACTGCATATTTGGGAGTAACACCAATTGCCCAAGCATCTCTAAAACCAAAACTAGTTCCTGTTTTCCAAGCAATTTTTTGGGAAGAAGAAAATTGTTGCCAGTTAGCTTCGGCATCTGGCCTTGAAACAGCTAGCATAGCTTCAAATGTCATCCATGTAGCTCCCGGAGATAAAAGCAAATTATCATTCACTCTATCGTTAATAAATGACTTTACGAAAGTAGGCTTAATAAATCTAGATTTTCTTCCAATCGAAAAATCATTAAGCGTCTTTGCCATATTTGCGTAAATTGAAGTAAGGTCGATTAAACTAGCTTCTGCTCCCCCCAGAACAAGAGATAAACCATAATCCGTAGAAGGGCGATCAATGGTTGTCATACCCAATCTGTTTAATTGATTATGAAATTTCTGAACACCAAATTCCTGCAATAATTTTACTATTGGCACATTTAAAGATCTTGACAATGCTCTACTTGCAGGAACTGCACCATCGTATTTCTCATTATAATTTTTTGGTGCGTATCCAGATATAATAGTTGGAACATCTTGAATTAATTGATTGGGCGTAATCACTCCATCATCCAATGCTCCTGCATACAAAAAAGGTTTAAGAATACTCCCTGTACTTCTTCTCGCTTTAATAATATCAACCTGATATCCGTGTTCTGGTTCTTCTCCTTTGGCATTGCCAACATATGCTATTATATTCCCGGTCTCTACCTCTACAATAAGAACAGATAAGTTATATATTTCATTCTTTTTTAGATGTTTATGATGCCTGTAAACGATATTATTAACTTCATTTTGCAAGGAAGACTTTAACGTTGAATTGACGATCTTGCCTTTGTATTTTGAGGACATGACTCGATCTATCACGTGTGGAGATACATTTGGCAAACTTGGCGGTGCGGTTGGCAATGGCTCACTTTTGGCAAGTTGTAATTCGGTTTTATCAATCTCTCCAACCAAATGCAATCGATCCAACAAACGGTTTCTTTTAGCAATCAGCTTTTCTCTGTTTTTCCCAGGATGCATTAAACTAGGCGCATTTGGCAACACAGCTAAAGTACTGGCTTCTGCCCAACTTAAATTTTCAGGGCTACGTCCAAAATACCTCCAAGATGCAGCATCCAAACCAACTACATTACCTCCCATTGGGGCATAAGAAGAATACATTGCAAGTATTTCTCCTTTTGAATACCTCCATTCCATTCTAGTAGCCTGAAAGACCTCAATGACTTTTTCCCAAACAGAACGTGATTTACCTTGTCTAGACAAGCGAATTGTTTGCATTGGTATCGTACTTCCTCCACTAACAACTCTACCTTCTGAGATGTTTTGTTTCATCGCCCTAGAAAAAGCCTTCAAACTAAATCCCATATGGGAATAGAAATCTCTATCCTCAAACTGTAATATTGCTTTTTCATATTTATAGGGGACAGCGTCTCTAGGAGGAAAACGCCACTGCCCATCATTAGCAATACGAGCACCTAACATATTCCCATCTTTATCTAAAAGAACAGTACTTGTAGGAGTGCTAAACAATTGCGTTGGTAGGCAGAAAAGCCAAATAAGAAATAGGACGCTAAAAAACCCTAGAAGATAATACTTCCTTCTCTTACTCCAATTATAAAGGCCTCGAAAATATTTTGTTATGAGATTCACTAATTTCACCTGTTAAAGGTAAAAAGTTATAAAGATTAATAAGACAGTAAATGAGAAAACGTAGTGATTCAATTATTTTTCGAGAGACTCTTTTAGAATAATCTTTTTCTGTTTTCCTTGGAGTTTCCCCCTAATTAATTTGAATGATGCTCTGCTAATTTGCAACAAATAGTTTAAATCAGTCAATATGTTCGTTTCTGTTAAGCTTTCGTCGCTCAACGCCGTCCCGATAGCTTAAGGGGAGTAACTCCAATTTAATATTCAACGTTTATGGAATATTGACGTTTTCGCTCAAGCCGCTAGGCTCTTCTTTTCCATTGCCGAAAAGAAGCAAAAGTCTAGTGCTTTCAAAAGGTCTTCCGAGAAAATACATTTTTATCTGAAAGCTTATAGAACTGAGGACTTGCGTAAATGTATCTCTATCTGAAAAGTAAGTGGGACGACTACTTGAAGTCACGATTAACATCACGTAAAGTCTTTAATATAGACCATCTTTGTTGCCTCTTTTACCGCAAAATCGAACTCAATGTTCAGAGAGATTGGAACTTAGTTTTGTGATCTCACAACCAAAAGGAGTAAAGCTTCGAAGAAGATCGACCAATGGTTCCTATTCAATTTATTTAGAGTAGCTTGTAACTGGTAAACAAAAGGGAAATCCGTTAATCTTTTTACTATAAAGTCTATTTTTTGAAGTCGCAACTTCTAAATATACCAACTTTGGAAAAACTCACATACTGCCACCGTTCAACTGTTTACTATTTTCAGTATTTCTTCTACAATAAAACAGGGATTGCTGTCACCTAAAACCTCTTTATCCGAAGACTTATATATTTGTTGCCTTTTTGAAAACAAACTTAGCAATTCATCTTTTTCATTACTCAAACTCGATTTTAAAAGAGGTCGTGAATCCTGATTTAGTTTTAATCTTTCAATTATTGAGTCATAGGGTGTGTTTATAAATAGTACAGTTCCCAACACCTTCAATTTTGTCATGTTATCATTATGACACGGCATACCTCCTCCGGTTGCAATAATGCAATTGCTTAGACGTAAATTGGTAATGAAATCACTTTCCAATTCTCTAAAATATTCCTCTCCTTTATTTTTAAATATCTGAGCAATAGACATTCCTGCTTCTTTTTCAATTTCTTCATCCGTATCAATAAAACTAAAGCCCATAGATTTTGCCAAAAGTTTTCCAATGGTGGTTTTCCCTGCCCCCATAAAACCAACCAATACAATGTTATTTTGTTCTGAATTATTTGGCATTTATTATGGTCAAATAATGGACGAGTTGATTTGCATATTCTTCGAAATCATCTTTATCAAAAGCAATCATCATATCGAAATATGGCTTGGATTCTTCTGAGAAAATTCCGGTTTTAAACTTGGCTTTCGACCGCAACAAAACAAACCTCAATGGAACATTAAAATAATTCGTCATATCTATTAGAATATCAAATTGCTCAGCAACAAAGTTTTCATAAACATTTCCAGAAGGCACTCCATTCCAGGATAAATCTTTTCGCTGCAAATAGTCAAAACTTATACTTGATCGTAAAAATTCCGGATCTTCTTTTTTATTGTCAGAATAGCCAAGAATGAAAACCTTCTTAATTCCAAATTCTGCTTTTAAAAACTTCTCAAACTTTGTTATTTTTTGTAGATCAGATTCATCCGATATGTTCATTAAAAGTGCAACACTAGATGCGTTATTTAAATTACAAACAACAGGTTTTCTATTTGCATTTTTTTTAACTTCCCTATTAAGAACAAGTCTTCCAGCTTTAATTTTTATATTATCTATAACTTGCATCTATTACAAAAATAAGTGATTGTAGGCATTCAATAAAAATGATATTCTAATACTTACGCACAATCGAATGCCAAATTTAAAAAAGACTTCCTTGAGTTGGTCTACTCTCGGTTATAGAATCGTCTGAAGGGTATTGTTCAATCATTTTTAAAAACGCGTTTTCAGAGATCATAGAAACATCCAAATCTTCTGCCTTTTTTAATTTACTTGGCCCCATATTTTCACCACGAATTAAATAATTCGTCTTTTTAGAAATAGAACTCGCTACTTTACCCCCGTTTTTCTCTATTGCCTTTTTAAGATTATTTCTAGACATATTAAAAGTACCGGAAATAACGAAAATAAGCCCCTCTATAAGGGATGAGGTTCCTTTGAGTTCTTCCTCTCCAATTTCAAATTGAAGTCCTATTTCTTTCAGCCTTGCTATTAATTGAACAGTTGTTGGTTCTGAAAAATATTTTACAACGCTATCTGCAATGCGTTCTCCAATCTCATCAACTACAACAAGTTCTTCTGCAGTTGCAGACATCAATAAATCCAATGTTTTAAAATGCTTTACCAATGTTTTAGCAACTGTTTCCCCAACATATCTAATTCCCAAAGCAAATAAAACTTTAGCAAACGGAACTTCTTTTGATTTGATTAATCCCTCAATTAAGTTGTTAACCGATTTCTCTGCCATCCGATCTAATGGAAGCAACTGTTCGGAAGTTAAATCATATAAATCGGCCACATTTTTCACTAAACCTTCTTCAAATAACTGTTCGATTGTTTCTGCACCAAGGCCATCAACATCCATCATTTTCCGGCCAATAAAATGCTCCATTTTTCCTTTTAATTGGGGTGGACAACCATTTTCATTTGGGCAATAATGTTGCGCTTCTCCCTCTTTTCTTATGAGAGGTGTTTCGCATTCTGGACACGCACTGATATAAATAGTTTGATTCGAATCTATTGCCCGCGCAGCAATATCTATAGCAACAATTTTTGGAATAATCTCTCCACCTTTTTCTACAAAAACAGTATCGTTTACTCGGATATCAAGCCTTTCTATTTGGTCTGCATTGTGCATACTTGCTCTTCGCACAGTTGTTCCGCCTAACTGAACAGGTTCCAGATTAGCTACCGGTGTAATTGCTCCAGTACGTCCAACTTGATAGGTAATGGAATTCAACTTAGTGAATACACGCTCTGCTTTAAACTTGTATGAAATGGCCCAACGAGGCGATTTTGCTGTATATCCTAATTCCTCTTGCTTATCGTAAGCATTTACTTTTATAACAATTCCATCAATATCAAAGGGCAAGTCAGCACGCTTTTCATCCCAATAATCGATGAATTCCATAATCTCCTCAATGGTTTTTACTTTTTTGATATAATTAGCAGATTCATCTGGAACTTTAAATCCCCAACCACCGGCATTTGACAAGCCTTCATAGTGCGATTTGAATGATAAATTATTCCCATAAACCGCATACAGAAAACAGTCCAAACCTCTTTTTGCCACAATAGAAGAATCTTGCATCTTTACCGTTCCAGAAGCTGTATTTCGAGGATTAGCGAACTCAGGTTCTCCCAATTCCTTTCTTTCTTCATTGAGTTTCTTAAAATTAGCATGTGGAAATACTATTTCTCCGCGTATATCAAAATCAGTGGGAAAATCTCCCTTTAACTTTAAAGGAACTGATCGAATGGTTCGGATATTTGCAGTTACTTCTTCACCAGAAGTTCCATCTCCTCTCGTAACTGCCTTTGTTAGCTCTCCATTTTCGTAAGTTAAGCTAATCGCTACACCATCATATTTTAACTCACAGATGTACTCTATTTCTCTTTCTATTACTTTTCGAACTCTCGTGTCAAAATCTGTTATTTCCTCTTTAGAGTAGCTATTCCCTAATGAAAGCATTGGAAAACGATGCGTTACACTTGGAAAGTTTTTGGTAATGTCTCCACCCACTCTTTTTGTTGGAGAATTATCGTCTGCAAACTCTGGATGTTTTTCTTCTAAGGACTGCAATTCCTTCAATAAAACATCGAAATCGCAATCACTAATAGTAGGTGAACTTAAAACATAATAATTGTAATTATGCACGTTTAACTCTTTGGTTAATTTATTAATTGCTTCCTTTTCCTTACTCATAGTTGCAATCTGATAGTTCTTTTATTTTAACGAATTGCTAAAACAATTCTATCTTTATTTTGTAAATCTTTTATCATTCGAATATCCGAAAAACCAATGAATTTTAAAAGCGCCATTGTCTGATCACCATATTGCTCATTTATTTCAAAATACAATTTGCCGCCAGAAGATAAGTTATCATATGCTAAATGGCCAATTTTATCATAAAACAACAAGGGCTCATCATCTTCAATAAAAAGAGCTACATGTGGTTCAAAGGTAAGAACATTTTCACTCATTAATGCCTTTTCAGAGTTTGTAATATAAGGCGGATTACTTATAATAACATCAAATTCTTTTTTCAAAGAATTTTCTATAGATGACATTTGAAGAACATCCTCTTTAACAAATGTTACTTCCGTTGCATTTAATGCGGCATTATCTCTTGCAATCGCCAAAGCTTCTTCAGAAACATCTACGCCATAAACAAGCGTATTTTTTAACTGTTTTTTAAGAGATATTGGAATACAACCGGATCCCGTTCCAATATCTAAAATTGTTTCAGAACCCTTACATTCCTTAATAACCAAATCCACCAGCTCTTCTGTTTCCGGACGGGGTATTAAAACATTTTTATTTACTTTAAAAGGCAATGAATAAAATTCCATTTCTCCCGTTATATGTTGCACAGGCTCATTTTTCAACAGTCTTTTTAATGCTTTATGAAACAAGAGTAATTCCGATTCGGATAGCGAAGATTTATTATTTGATCTGAGTGTCATTTTATCCCAACCCATAAAATGTTCAAACATTATTTCTGTAATGTTTTTCACTTCATTACTAGGATATAGCGAACTCAATTTCTCGTGGTAGTAAGCTACTATTTGATCTACAATATTGGAATTGACAAACATGGTTGTAAATATATTTAAAGTTATTATCTCAACTTTTAATCTCCAAACAAAAAATATAATTGATTTACTTTGGATGATAAATTTCAATTGCATTCTTCATAATAACATCTTTATCCAACGACATTTTTTTTCTTTGGTGGTTAACATACATATGCATCTGATCCGCATAATGAGGAGAGTTTGCATGAGCACTAGATCCATAGGGTAAAACTGTTTCAATTTCCACTTGATTATCTCCATACCTGATTAACATAATATAGGAATCGCCAGAAACAGCTTTCACCATACCATCCTTATAACTTGCTGTTGATGTTGCAGCGATCATATCAACTAAACCAGAAACAGGCAACTCAACATTACCGCGCACATGCTTTTGAAAAGCTTTAAACACAATATCAATTCTTCCAAATTTATCCAAGAAATAGTCTCTAGTATTTTTTAAAGAGGCAATAACCAAATCACTAGGAACTGGAGCATCTAGATTATGCTTAACTTCGGCAATACGTTTATTCAGGAATTCGTAGTAAATGTACCATTGTGCGGCTCCAATGCTATTTGTGTCTGCTTTTCTATCCCAGGACTGGATAATATCAATTAAACTTTTAATTCCTGGATAATCAGCAGAATTATATTCAAAAACATCATTTATCTCGAAGGGACAAAATATAGGGGTTGGGTATTGCTGATCATATTTTATGTCAATAAAATCTTCATAGGAAATTTTATCATATTGTTTAATCAGCTCTTCAAATCTTAAACTCCGATTATTAATTTTCTCCTGAAATGAAAAAGTAGTCGGATAATCTTCCTCATCTGGATTATCATCTCGATGAGCACAATTAAAAGGGCTATTGTTCGTGTTGAATAAATATCCCTGAGAGGGATTGAATAATTGCGGCAACTCTTTTAGCTTGTGGTATTCTCTAATCATAGTTTTTGAGGTGTTCCCCGGTAAAACTGCATTCCAATCAAAAGAAGTATCTCGCACCGGAAGTTGAGCATTGCTTACATAAAAAATATTATCCTCTCTATCCGCATACATGATATTAAATCTGGGTATACCCATAATATTTAATGCTTGCGTAAACTCCTCATAATTAGAAGACTTATTCATATGATACCACTGATCAATAGCGGAAATATTTTCTAATGCATTCAGGTGAAAAGAGAACACCCCACTATCATTTCTAACTACTGGTCCGTATTTACTCCACAATAACTCTTTACGAACTGGAATAGTTAACCCAAATTTCAACTTAACCTTGAGCTTTGCTTTTGAGATCTCCAAATCCACCCATTTATCATCAAAAAGATATTGATTCTTATTTTTCGGATTCATTTGTAACTGATAAATATCTATCAAGTCTGGATAATTGTAGGTATGGGTCCAACCTAAATTCTCATTGGTTCCAATAAAAGGCATGGGAGATCCTGGAAATAAACCCCCAAGCATGTTCCATCCTTCATCTGAAACCAAATGAGCTTCATACCAGGCGAATGGACCTTCTAGTGGTTGATGTGTATTCACATTTAAATATGTATTTCCATCTTTCGTTTTTGCTCTTCTAAAAGCAAAACCATTCGAACCAATACTCGTTAAAGTAGAATCAGTCATTGAAGAAATCCTATTTCCAAAAAGATCTCTAATTACATTTCCTGCATCAGAAAAAAAATGTATTACCAAATGAAATCCAACCAAGTATTCTTTTACCGAAATTGGAAAAGTATTTTTCACTAAAATTTCTTCTAGATGACATAAAGCATAGGCGTTTATACCATCTACATAACCTTCAATCACATTTATTACTTCAGGAGATAAATCATTGTAATGAGCATCAACTGTTTCCTCACAACGCAAAAGTTGAATAACATAATCGAGCATTGCTCCATCTTTACCTAAATGTTTACCGAGAGAATTTTTAACCGGCAAAAATGTTTGTTGTATCGTTTTGAAATCATCCTCAGCATGCGCCCAAGCCAAACCGTAAGCAGTTTCCTTATCTGTTTTAGCAAATATATGAGGAGTTCCATATGGACCTCTAACAATATCAATATTTAGTGGTTCAACCTGAGAATAAGCAAGGTTTATAGAAAAAACAAATAGTACAATTACCCTGAACATCATATCCCTAATACCTTATTATTTAAAACATGACAATGTACTTAAATACGCTAAAACATAATGTACTAATCTTTGTTTTATTGAAAAATAAATGATATTTAATTTGCCAAAACTGATTTCTTTTTTTCAATTTTTACGATACAGTATTTAGTAACTGCATAAATGAACCCTAGAAAATAAAATTTCATGAATTAATTTGGTTATTATTAATAATTCAATTGAATATATATTTTTACAATCTAAAATAAAACAAATGGCTAAAGTTGATATATTTTCTAAAATTCCAGATTTAAATTACAAAGAAGAATCTGACTATCAGAATTCAGCTGATTTCACCAAATTAGTTAATAGCAGGAGAAGTTGTAGAGTTTATACAGATGAGCCTGTTCCTGAGGAAGTAATTGAAAAATGTCTTGATTTGGCTTTATTAGCGCCCAACTCATCGAATCTCCAACCTTGGCAATTTTACTGGGTTAAATCAAAAGATAAAAGAAAATTATTGAATAATTATTGCTTAAATCAACCAGCAGCTGCCACTGCTCCGGAAATTATTGTTGCGGTTGCTTGTCCTGAAATGTGGAGGACAACTCGAAAGTTAATGCTACAGGCTTTTGAAGAACAGGATGAAGTCAAAACACCTAACGCTGCTATTCAATATTACAACAAAATTGTTCCTTTAGCTTATGACCAAGGTCCTTTGGGCATTAAAGGAGCAATTAAAAAAGTTGTTTTGTTTTTTATGGGACTTAAAAAACCTACACCAAGAGGTCCAGCTTCAAAATCTGATATGAGGACTTGGGCACATAAATCGACTGCCTTAGCGTGTCAAAACTTAATGTTAGCTTTTCGTTCTTATGGATACGACTCCTGCCCTATGGAAGGATTGGATGAAAACAGAGTTCATGACTTACTTGAACTTCCAGGGTCTGCTAAAATCTGTATGGCGATAAGTGTTGGAAAAAGAGCAAAAAATGGAATCTATGGACCTAGAATTCGATTTGATAGAGAATTGTTTGTTAAGACCGTTTAGATAAGATTGTGGAATTTATTTCACAGAAACTTTGTGCTGTATATAAGTTATCCTTGATTACCATTCAGCTAAATAATCTATTTTTCTAGATAGGCATAAAAAAGACGGAACTAGTCCGTCTTTAATAAATATAACTACTGTTATGATTAAATCTTTTTTACGCGAACGCAGTTTAGTCCTTTAAGTCCTTGTTCTAATTCAAATGAAACTTTATCATTTTCTACAATGACCTCTGTACAACCGTGAACGTGTACAAAGAATTTTTCTTGTGTTTCATCTTCTTTTATAAAACCAAACCCTTTCTGATCATTGAAAAATTCAACCTTTCCTTTTCGAACGGCATCCATAACAATTTCTTCTCTCTTGGGAACACCGAGCTCAATACTTTCTGCATCTACCTCTTCTCTCTTCACTGTTGGATCTGGGGGAGTATCTGAGATATATTCCCAAACTCATCGACATAGGCCAACATCGAATCCAAACTTCCTCCTTTATTAGAGTTTTCTTTGCGCTCAGCCTGCTTTTTGAAGCTTATCCTCACGTTCTCGTTTTTTCAAACGTTTTTTCTCTTTTTCCTTTTTTCCAAATGTTTCTTGCGATCTCGCCATTCAATAATGTGTTTAGAAATGTTGTCAACAAATGTACAAAATATATTGTAATCTTATTCAAGATCTTTAATAGCTCCTTGCAACTATAAGGGCTTGTACAGAACTATTAAAACGGAATCTTTTATTTTGTAATTCAATGCTTTTAATTATTGATTTAATTATTAGTTAGATTGAAAACTGCAATCTAACCTATCAACTGAAACATAATTGATTCAAAAAAGTTCTATCCTTTAGGATTTAAACCTATTTATATAATTTACTGTAACTATTTTCCATTTGATTGTTATACCCGTAAAAACCACATGAAATACTTATTTGTTCTTATACTTATCTGTAATAATTGTTTTGCACAGGAACCTAAAGCTGATTTTGAAATTCTTAACTGCAAACCTATTAAAGCAAACTTTCTATGGGCAGCTAAAACTGAGTTAACCAACTTACAATATCTCGAATATTTATATTATCTAAAGAAAAATAAAGGTATCGAAGCTCATAACCAAATGCTTCCTGACACTGCAGTATGGAGAAATAACCTTAGAAAGGCAGAACCTTATGTAAAATATTATTTCCGACATCCTGCTTATCGCAACTACCCGTTGGTAGGTTTAACAAAAGAAAAAGCAGAAAGCTATTGTGAATGGCTGGAAATGATATTGAACGATAAGTTTAGCAATGACCCAAAACACCCTGTACAAAAGATAAATGTTCGACTTCCTACCGAAGCAGAATGGGAGCTAGCAGCTAGAGGGGGAAATCCAAATGCAATTTTTCCATGGAAAGGGGAAGAAATGAGAAGAACGGACAAAAAATTCAAAGGACAAATAAAGGCAAATTATTTAAGAAGAAGGGGCGATTACATGGGTGTTACTGGTAGTTTCAATGATTATGCTGATGTAACAGCTACTGTATATTCGTATTGGCCAAACGCATATGGGTTATATAATATGAGTGGGAATGTAGCCGAGATGGTTTTTGAAGATGGCAGAACGAAAGGAGGTAGTTGGAGAAGTCGTGCACCATTTCTGGAGATTGATGGAAAAGATGAATATGCAGGTTTCACAGAAGCAAGCAGCAAAATCGGATTTAGATACTTTATTGAGGTTGTTGATTTCAAAACATTAAAGCCTAAAAAAGAAATTGAATTAAGCGCTAAACTTATTGAAAGTATGCTTACGGAAATTTCAAGAGATAATAGCTTTCTAATAAGTCGATATGAGGTGAGCAATCAACTTTACAACCTTTTTCTTGAAAGTGCATCGAATCAAAAATATGCAAGTGATAATAGCTTATGGATAACAGAAATGGACTACCCTGCTGTAATTGAAAATGACTATACTACTCACCCTAATTACAGTAATTACCCTGTTGTAAATATTACCAAAGAGGGAGCCGAAGTTTTCTGTAATTGGCTCACCGAAGAATACAATAAGTTTCCTAAAAGGAAATATCAAAATTATGAATTCAGATTACCATCAGCAAAAGAATGGGAACTAGCTGCCAGAGGAGGATTGCAAGAAAGTCCTTATCCTTGGGGAGGACCACACATTCGAAATGCTAAAGGATGCATGTTGTGTAATTACAGACCAGCTAAAGATAGGTGGGTTTTAGACATTGGAAGTACATATTTAGTATCTGGGATTTCCGAGTCAGAACTAAGAGATGCTTCTGCCCAAGATGGCTCATTGATAACAGGACCAGTAAACAGCTACCATCCTAACAACTATGGCGTGTATTGTATGAGTGGAAATGTAGCTGAAATGATAGCGGATTCAAGTATTACAAAAGGAGGTTCTTGGGGAAGTCTTCCCTACTACCTGCAGATTAAATCTTCCGAACTTTATAAAGGAGCCTCTCCATATATTGGTTTTCGATTTGTAGGAAGTACTAAGGTTAAATCGGACAACAAATAGCAGTTGCAGCATCCATTTATTAATTAAGAAGGAATTGAGTTATAAATACGAACAGGAAATAGTAAACAGAACTTCTGATTTTCAAATTTATTGAATAACCAATGTTTTAACTGACCTAAAACCGCTTGAGTCAATTAATTCAACTAAATAAGATCCTGTTTTCAATTCATTAAGATCTAGCTTTATTGAGGTTGAGGGTGATGAAAAAGTATAATCAACTATTTTCTTCCCCATTAAACTATATATGCTGATTTTATCTAATTCAGTATTTCCTATATCAAAAGTAACAATGCCACTGGAAGGATTTGGGTACATTTTGAAATTAAAAGAATCGTTATCTTTAAGACGAGTAGCATCATTCACAATTACAGCATAATCTTCTGCCTGACCTCTAATCAAATTATCACAAGGTCCAAAATTATTCCCTACCTCATCGGACGAAATCCTCATCCTAATCGGAGTGTTAAGTAATGAAGCGGAAGGGATAGTAATATTAGCACTAAAGCTATATGCATTATACGCTTCTAACAATAATTCATCATTATCAAAAAAGCCATTATTATCGATATCTAACCAAACCTTAGTGTCTTGAGGATTGTCTAGTCCGGTCGAAATATTTATTGAGTAGGAATCTCCTATATTTACAATAGTTTGATTTTCACAAGAAAAGTCAACATACCCCTCACTAGAATTGAATGATGAATTATCAATTGAGTTAAAAACTACATTTTCTATTCCATATCCACAACAATAATCTACAGTGCCAGGATAACAGTCTGCAGGAATTAGATTATCTGCAATATTCACCTCAACTAAAGACATTTTTGTGATTATTCCGTCTCCGAATGCATTTGAGGATGTCATTTGAACATTATAAACACCATCGTTTATATAGGTGTGATTGGGGTTTTGAGCGACCGAAGTGTTACCATCTCCAAAGTCCCACTGCCAGGCAAAAGGCGCATTTGTTGAAAGATCCGAAAACTGAACAATACCATCACATGTATAGGAAATATTACTAGAAAAATCTGCAGAAGGCGGCGAAGTGTTTTGCAGTATAAAAATAGTGTAATCTTCAATCTGGCCAAATTGAGGTGACGCACAAGGATCCGCTGCGGCAGCTAAATCGTAATCCGCCCAAACCCTCATCCGCAAAGGAACATTTAAAACAGCGGAAGATGGAACTTGGAAATCTCCTTCCGTAAACAAAGAACTTGGGGAATAAATAATTTGCTCAGAAGCGTTATCAAAAAAACCATCATTATTATAATCAATCCATACAGCACACTGATGGAAAGTTGGATTGTCATGGGTAATAGTAACTGGATATGTATAGCCAATAAAAAGAGCTGTTGAATCACAGGTAAAATCTGAATACCCCTCGGATGCGTCACCAGAGGATCGATTAAGGTTTCCTAATGCCACATTGGTAATCCCAAAACCCAATGAGCCGTCTTGTGTATTCGGAACACATGAAACTGCAATAGGATAAGCAGCCCCTATATTTACTGAGATATAATTATTAGATATCAATGTGTTGCTCCCAGATGTATTGGTTACTGTAAGGGTTACATTGTAAAATCCTGAGTTTACATAATTGTGAGATGGATTTTGAATAGTATCTGTATTTCCATCTCCAAAGTTCCAAAGCCATTGCGTTGGATTATTGGAAGAAGCATCAAAAAAGTCGACCAAGCCAGAACACGTAGAAGTTGTTGTTGATGTGAAGCTAGCTGAAGGAAGTATATTTGGACAGGATAATAAATTGTAAGTATTAGCCAATACAGTCGTATCAAATGTCTCTACAAAAGCTAACAAACTGTCATTTTCGTCAAAGACTTTGTAGGCTATAAAGCTATAATAAAATGAGTAAGAAACGCTCGGATCAGGCATCCAAACTATGTCAATTGAATCTCCAGATTCAACACTAAAAGATACATCTTCGGTATCTGCCCAAGCATTGCTCAAGTTTTCGAATTCACCAATGACCTCTGGGTTGCCATTTATGTAAACTTGCACAAAAGAGCCGCCCCATCCATTGCCGTAATAATCGAACATCTCAATTTTGTAAGTACCGCACTTAAATCCACTAGGACAGGCTAATAAACCCATTACATTTTCAGGGCCACCATTAGATCCTGTGCCATCGCCATTTCTCGTTTCAAGGAGATTATTGCTGCCATCGAAAATTTCATATTTACAACAATCCGCATCGCTTCCATTTCGTTTAAATAAAACACTTACCACATCATCAGTGTTGACGGGAAAGTAAAAATCAAAAACATTTTGATTTGAACTAAGCGTGACATCTGGATATACAATTACATTATTTATTTTTACTGCTATCGAATTGCCTTCCCATCCATCGCAAAAAAAGGAATTTGTTCGAGACAACCTTATTCTATAATCGCTACAAGACTGCGAAAAAAAAGTACCGCTCAAAAGACAAAGTACTGAAAACACAATGAGCTTTTTCATATAATTTTAATTTTGTTTAATAAAAATACAAAAACATTAAACAATATCCAAGTCTATTCATAACAAAAACAAACAGACACCAATTTGTCACCCACTTTTGTTTTCTTTATAACCACTTCGACAATAAAATTACAAATAATTGATGCTGTAACAATTTCTATGCAACTGTATTCGGAGTATGAACATCCTCAGTAAAATTAGTTATAAGTGTCCTTCAACGGAAAAAAAATGACCCGGAACTACAAATTCTTTATTCATTCGATTCAATGAAGTAACTATTTCAATTCAATCGCTGACAAGGTATTCATCATTAGAGAAGCAATCGTCATCGGACCTACACCTCCGGGAACTGGAGAAATGTGCGAACATTTTTCCGAAACATTTGCAAAATCGACATCGCCAATTAATTTGAATCCTGATTTTTTTGAAGAGTCCTCTACTCTATGAATTCCCACATCAACGACTACTGCGCCTTCCTTCACCATATCAGCAGTGACAAACAATGGCCTACCAACGGCTGCAATTAAAATATCAGCAGTAGCACATATTTCCTTCAAGTTTGAAGTTCTACTGTGAGTCAGTGTTACTGTTGCGTTTCCTGGATTACCATTTCGAGCCATTAAAATACTCATTGGGGAACCTACAATGTGACTTCTTCCAATTACAACACAATGCTTTCCAGAAGTTTCAATATTATAGCGCTTTAGCATTTCTAAAACCCCATTCGGAGTAGCTGGCAAAAAGGTTGGTAAATTTAAACACATTTTACCAATATTCTCCGGATGAAACCCATCTACATCTTTGCGAGGAGATACAGCTAGCGTTACTTTTGCTTCGTCAATATGCTTTGGCAATGGTAACTGAACAATAAAGCCATCTATAGCATCATCATTGTTTAATTCATCAATCTTATTCAATAAATCCTCCTCCGAGGTAGTTGCATCAATATGAACCAAAGTAGATTCAAATCCCACTTTCTCACATGCTTTTACTTTTGCATTTACATAGGTTAAACTTGCACCATCACCACCAACAAGTATTGCGGCCAAATGAGGCGTTTTCTTCCCGTCTGCTTTCAAACATTTAACCTTTTCAGCTATCTCTAACTGAATATCTTGTGCTGTTTTTTTCCCGTCTAGTAATACCATAATTTATGACTATTAATATTAGACGTTGGTTTATAAAACAGAAACTCAAGCCTATTATCTATTTTACGAAGGCATTTTACCGCCCATTCCTTTCATTTGACGCATCATGTTAGCCATGTTCTTTTTATTGGACATCAGCTTCATCATTTTACGCATATCTTCAAACTGCTTCATCAGTTTATTTACATCTTGAATCGATGTTCCACTTCCTTTAGCAATTCTTTGACGTCTACTTGTTTTAAGTATCTCTGGATTTGCTCTTTCCTTAGGCGTCATCGAATTGATGATTGCTTCAATTGGAGTAAATGAATCATCATCAACTTCAACACCTTTCATTGCCTTGCGCATTCCAGGAACCATACCCATCAAATCTTTCATATTTCCCATTTTCTTGATTTGCTTTATCTGAGAAAGGAAATCATCAAAATCGAATTTATTCTTTTGTATTTTTTTATGGAGCTTTTTCGCTTCTTCTTCATCAAAGTTTTCTTGAGCACGCTCAACCAAAGAAACCACATCTCCCATTCCAAGAATACGGTCAGCCATTCTTTCTGGATAGAAAATATCAATTGCTTCCATCTTCTCTCCAGTACCAATAAATTTAATAGGTTTATTTACTACCGTTTTAATTGACAAGGCAGCTCCACCACGCGTATCACCATCTAACTTGGTTAAAACAACTCCATCAAAATCAATTCTTTCATCAAAAGTTTTTGCAGTATTAACCGCATCTTGACCTGTCATAGAATCTACTACAAATAATGTTTCTGTGGGTTGAATGGCTCTTTTGACCTTTTCAATCTCATCCATCATCTGCTCATCAACAGCTAAACGACCTGCTGTATCTACGATTACGACATTGAATCCATTACTGCGCGCATGTTGAATTCCTTTTTGAGCTATTTCAACAGGGTTAGTTAATTCTCGATTTGAGTATACTTCTACGCCTATTTGCTCTCCAACTACATGCAATTGATCAATTGCAGCCGGCCTATAAACATCACAGGCTACCAACAAAGGTTTTTTATCTTTTTTAGTTTTAAGGTAGTTCGCTAATTTCCCGGAAAATGTGGTCTTACCTGATCCTTGCAAACCAGACATTAATATAATCCCGGGATTTCCTTGAAAACTGAGCTCTACATTTTCACCGCCCATTAAATCCTTCAACTCGTCATGAACAATTTTAGTCATTAACTGACCGGGAGAAATTGTGGTAAGAACGTTTTCTCCTAATGCTTTTTCTTTTACCCTAGTTGTAAAATCTTTGGCAGTTTTAAAATTAACATCAGCATCTAGTAAAGCCCTTCTAACTTCTTTTAAGGTTTCTGCAACATTTATTTCTGTTATTTGACCATGACCTTTTAATACCTTAAAGGCTCTGTCAAATTTATCGGATAAATTATCAAACATCTTCTTATATAATTTAATAAATGAAGTCGTTTACAGCGCAAGTAATCGTTTATTGATAACTTTTTTGCTTTACAAACTTTAAATAATAACGATGCAAATATAGCTTTTGAGAAGGATATTTGAAAGCCATATAAGGATTATATAACGGTAATAGATTTTTTTCTAATTGAATAGTTCTATTCCACTGGATTTCTAAAAGAGCGGTAAATAGCAAAGCTTATTATCAACACAATACTAATCACCCACAACCAATACCCCATCAACAGCACTTGATCTCCCTCCATATTAAACTTCCATGAAAGTGCAGAAGTAAAAGACAAGAAAGACAATATAAGAGTAGGAACAGTCTTTACCTTACCCCGTAAAGACCAAATAAGCAAAAGAACAACCCATACATTGGTCAAAGCAGTATGTAAAAACAATATATAATCATAAAAATCTTCGGCAAAAACAACTGTAGCTATGTTTGCTCCAAAAACAGAAAACCCGTTTAATTTAATCCCTAATGGACCTTGTAATGCAGGCATTAGAAAAGACAATATAAATAGCAAGGCTAATCCTGCTGTAATAATTCTATTTTTTTTAAGTTTCATTATTTAATTCGGAAATATTTCTAGAGACATCAGCAAAGCTTCACTAAAAGCTTTTTCATTAAGCCCATGATCAATATTCATCTCGTTAAGATACGAAATAATATTCTCAGTTGCCATATTACCAGTCAATCCATCGGTTGCCATTGGACAACCTCCAAACCCTTTTATAGCTCCGTCAAAACGTTTGCATCCACTTTCTATGGCAGCATCTATCTTTTCTTTCCATGTACCTGGCGTTGTATGCAAATGTGCTCCTATTTCAACCTCTGGAAAGTTAGGTATAACATATTCAAATAACCATTTAATTGAATCGGGATTAGAAGTTCCGATAGTATCCGAAAGAGAAAGAATGTCAACTCCTGATTCCTCTATTAATTTTTCTACCCAATTTGCTACAATCTCAGGACTCCATTCATCTCCGTAAGGATTGCCAAATGCCATAGAAAAATAAGTAACCAATTTCTTATTATTCTTTAAACATAAATTTTGCACATTATCCAATCTTCTTAGCGAATCTTCAATCGTAGAATTAATATTCCGTTTTTGAAAAGTTTCAGAAATAGAAAAAGGAAAACCCAAATAAGAAACCTCATCAAATTTTACGGCTTCCTCTGCTCCTCTTTTATTTGCAGTAATTACCAATAGTTTTGACTTGGTTGAACTCATATCCAATTTAGACAATACCTCAGCCGTATCTTTCAATTGTGGAATAGCTTTAGGAGAAACAAAACTTCCTGCGTCTATTGTATCAAAACCAACCTTTAAAATTGCATTAATGTACCGAACCTTATCCGCAACAGACAAATAATCGTGTAACCCCTGCATCGCATCCCTCGGACATTCAATCAATTTCATAAAATAAATTAGTTGCGTAAAGTTAGTAATATTGAATTAAATCAATTTATCATTAATCAAAATATATTGACTTTCCCGCTATATAACCACCTGTCCACGCAGCTTGAAAATTGAAGCCACCAGTTAAGGCATCAATATTTAAACACTCTCCCACAATAAATAGATTAGGCTGTAACTTACTCTCGAAGGTTTTGAAATTAATATCTTTTAAATCAATTCCACCACATGTTACAAACTCTTCTTTATTTGTGCTTTTTCCATTTACACTAAATTGCCCTCGCTTCAACGTTTCTATCAATTTATTCATTTCTTTTTTAGAAATATCAGCCCAATTTTTGTCCTCAGGTATTTGACAATAATTAAGAAATGAAAACCACAAACGCTTTGGTAATTTAAACAACCTTGTTTTTTGTAACTGCTGTTTTGGATTGTTTTCTTTCATATCTATAAAAGCTTCTCGAACATCCTCTTCATCATATTCAAAACACCAGTCAACGGATATTGAAAATTTGTATTGCTTTTCATAAAGTATTCTCGCTCCTACGGAGGATAATTTTAAAATTGCTGGCCCACTCATCCCCCAATGAGTTACCAAAAGCGGCCCACGTTCTTTTAATTTTGTTCCATTTATTTTAACCTCCACACTGGAGGCTACCAAACCTGACAAATCCCTTAGTCTTATATCTTTTGTATTAAAGGTAAACAAAGATGGCATAGGTTCAACGATGCTATGACCCAATTTCTCAAGCATTCCCCAAACCAACTTACTACTTCCTGATGCAACAATAACTGCATCAGCTTCCAAATTTCGAAAAGAAGTTTTAAGCTGCCAGTTAACGGGTGTTTTTGTTATTTCAGTTACTCCACAATTCTTTTTTACAGTTATACCCAAGCGCTTTACCTCTCCTAAAAAACAATCAATTATACTTTGAGAAGAATTAGAAGTAGGAAAAACACGGTTATCGCCTTCTATTTTTAAGGGAACTCCTCTGTTTTCAAACCATTCCATAGTATCTCCTGTCATAAACTGATGAAAAGGACCCAGTAACTCCTTATTCCCTCTTGGATAGAACTTAACAAGGTCTTTTGGCACAAAACAAGCATGCGTTACATTGCACCTTCCTCCACCAGAGACTTTTACCTTTCCCAATACATGACCTGATTTCTCTAAAATTGTTACAGCTACTTCTGGATTACTTTCAGCCAAATTAATAGCAGCAAAAAAACCACCTGCTCCTCCTCCTATTACAACAACTTTCTTTTTATCCATTTCAAAATAAGCTAATAATGAATTCAACTACCTTATTGCACAAAAATATAACTATGCAGTTGACTAAAGTCATTTATGCGACTAATTAATATTATAAATTCTCAACACACCACTCAATAATCGTTACCCTAGGAACAACTTCTTAATGATAAGAATTATTACGCTAACTTAGTACACACCTTAATTTCTACGCATAAACTTTTACCATGCATTTGCAAACAAACGGAAATATTCGAATAGAACGTTACGCTAATCTATCGAAATCGGATTTAAATATAATTTCCAAACAGGTTAATGACATCTATTTAGAGGAAGAAAAAGGCATATGGCCAACAGACGGCAAATATGAACGCACCAATGCAGAAAACCTTACACAATCAGCTAAGAGTGGTGAATTAATCGTTGCCTTTTATGGAAATCAACCTGTAGCTACAATTAAAGTTTATGAGATCGATTCAAAATGGTATTTTGGTATGCTTACAACTTTCTATGGTCACAGAAAAAAAGGAATTGCAAAACAACTTATTAATTATGTTGAAACCTTTCTAAAAAAAGATAAGGTAGATAAGTTACATATAGAATTGTTGTTCTCTCCAACTCTAGAAATGCCCCGTAAGCATAGTTTAAAAATGTGGTATGAGAATTTAGGGTACAAGTATATTGAAACCATAAAATTTACGGATGTTAATCCTGAAAAAGCACCGATTATGAAGCATGATTGTGTCTTTGAGATTTTATATAAAAACCTTTATTAATTTATCTTAAGTGCTCCCGTCTTGAAAACAAGTTTCTGTATTCTTCTTTGTTAACTTTAGATACTTTTTATTGCCAGATATTTGATTATTTCATTCGTCTTGTTTCTTACTTTAAATAACAATATCTTCGCACACCTTAATTAATTGAGATTTAATGAGCTTTACAGAAGAGATTGATAAGAGAAGAACGTTTGGAATTATTAGTCACCCAGATGCTGGTAAAACTACTTTAACTGAAAAACTTTTGTTATTTGGTGGAGCAATTCAATCTGCTGGAGCAGTTAAGAACAATAAAATTAAGAAGACTGCGACTTCCGATTTTATGGAAATTGAAAAGCAAAGAGGTATTTCTGTCGCTACTTCCGTTATGGCTTTTTCTTATAATGGACAGCAAATAAACATTCTAGATACTCCTGGTCACAAAGACTTTGCTGAAGACACCTACAGAACACTTACTGCTGTTGATAGCGTAATAATGGTAATTGATTGTGCCAATGGTGTCGAGGGACAAACAGAAAAACTAATGGAAGTTTGTCGCATGCGAAATACTCCCGTTATTGTTTTTATTAATAAAATGGATCGAGAAGGTAGAGATGCCTTTGATTTATTGGATGAAATTGAGGAAAAACTAAAAATTAAAGTTCGCCCGATGAGTTGGCCAATTGGTATTGGATCGACATTTAAAGGCGTTTTTAATCTCTATAAAAATAGCTTAAACTTGTTTTCAGGGAATAAAACAGGTATCGAAACCGATTTAATATCAATTGATGGAATCGAAGATAATAAACTAGAAGATTACATAGGTGAAGAAGATTCTGCTATGCTGCGCGAAGAAGTAGAATTGGTAAACGGAGTTTATGACTCTTTTGACATCAACACTTATCTCTCAGGAGATGTAGCTCCTGTGTTTTTTGGCTCTGCTTTGAACAATTTTGGTGTTCAAGAATTACTAGACGGATTTACTGAAATATCACCTACTCCTCGTGGTAGAGAATCTGACACAAGGTTGGTAAGCCCAGATGAGAAAAAATTCAGTGGGTTTGTCTTTAAAATACATGCGAATATTGACCCTAAACATAGAGATAGAATTGCCTTTCTAAGAATCGTTTCAGGAGAATTTAAACGAAATACATTTTACCAACACATAAGATTGGACAAGAAATTCAAGTTTCCCAACCCTACTAGCTTTATGGCTTCCACGAAAGAAGTAATAGATGTGGCCTACCCTGGTGATGTAATTGGTTTATACGACACAGGAAACTTTAAAATTGGAGATACACTTACCGAAGGGGAGAAAATGATGTACAAAGGAATTCCAAGTTTTTCTCCAGAACTTTTTAAAGAAGTGCAAAACGATGATCCAATGAAATCTAAGCAATTGGAAAAAGGCCTATCACAGTTAACCGATGAAGGTGTTGCACAGTTATTTGTAATACAACCAGGGAATCGAAAAGTTATTGGGACTGTCGGAGAATTACAATTTGAAGTTATTCAATATAGACTAAAACACGAGTACGGTGCTACAGCAAGTTTCCGTTCCAAGCCGCATCATAAAGCTTGCTGGATGACAACTACTGACAAAGGGCAATTAGATGAATTTATCAAAAGAAAAGTCAACAACATTGGATATGACAAAGATGAAAACCCTGTTTTCTTAGCAGACTCCCCTTTTCTACTTACGCAAGCGCAAGGAGACTATCCAGCAATCACATTCCATACAACATCTGATTTTAAGCTATCATCAAATGAATTTTAAAAAGGGAGAAATAATTGAATTAGAAATTCATGACATTGCCTCTGGGGGAAAAGGAATTAGCCGAGTAAAAACGGAAGATGGTGAGTTCGTAATATTTGTAACTAATGGCATCCCTGGACAAACAGTAAAGGCCAAAGTAATGAAGAAGAAAAAGCGTTTTGCCGAAGCGCGAAAAATTAAAGTCATTACTCCTTCTGCAGATGAGATTAAAGTTCCTTTCCAGCCTATTTCGGGTGCACCCTATATCACTTTACCAATCAGCAAACAAAAAGAGTACAAGAAACTTACTGCTATAGACTTGTTTAGAAAGATTGGTGAAATTGACAATACAGAAGAACTCTTTGATGAATACATTGAATCTCCAGAGGTATATAATTACCGTAATAAAATGGAATATTCATTTTCGGTAATTCGACATGACATTAACACCAATGAAGAACACGACGATTTTGGACTTGGCTTTAAGCACACTGGAACTTGGTGGAAAGTTGAAAATTTAGATAAAGACTCCGGATTGTTTGATAAACAAATAGAGGATTCTTTAAAAGATATTCGAATCTACTTAGAACAAACAGGACTACCGGCGTGGCATCCGCCAAAGAAAGAAGGTTTTTACCGGCACTTAATAGTGCGCAAGAGCTTTTCAAATGATGAGTTATTGCTTAACCTGGTTACCTCTTCTACTGATTCTGAAAAATTTGACAAACATGCCTTTGCCGCTTTTCTTAAAGAGCTATTAGGTAAGCGCATGGCTGGTTTTATTCATACGATTAATGATGATGTTGCCGACAGAGCCAAGCTAGAGCAAGGTCCTAGTGGTTTAGTAACCGGAAACGAAACCATTATTGAAAGTATATTAGGTTTGAAATTCGAAATCAGTATGCAAAGTTTTTTTCAGACCAACCCAGCAAGTGCTGAGAAGCTTTACCAAAAAGTAATTGATTATACGTTTGAAGACAACGACCTAGAAAATCAAGTTGTCATGGATTTATTCTGTGGTACCGGAACCATTGGGCAAATACTTGCATCAAAAACAAAAAACACTAAAATTATCGGCGTGGATATTGTTGAATCTGCAATAGATAACGCAAAACGTAATGCAAAATTGAACGATATTTCTGATATAGATTTCTATGCAGCCGATGTTGGTAAATTTTTAAAAGAATACCCACAATACGAAGGAAAAATCGGTACAATTGTTTTGGATCCACCACGAGCTGGAATTGCTCCTAAAACGTTAAAAAAAGTAATCAATTTAGGCGCCAAACGAATGGTTTATGTAAGTTGCAACCCGGCTACACAAGCTCGTGATAGAGTTGAATTAAGCAATGCTGGATACGAATTAAAGAAATTTAGTTTGGTAGATCAATTTCCACATACTTCTCACGTAGAGAGTATTATGTTGTTTGAGAAAGGCTGATGTTTCTTATTCCTCCGCTAGTGCGATCGTATTCGCTCGTACTAACGTCCACTACTATTTCCATTAAATAGCTTCTGATACAAACTGTGATTAGTCACGAGCGAAAGGCGCTACTATCTTTGGATCACGAGCGAAAGACGCTCGCGCTAGCTTTGAGGAAAAATTTCTACTATTCAAACCTAGAAAAACATATTAAACCATTGCTTGAGAATAAAGACTTAAATATATGAATTACAACTAACTAAAGAATCCCTAAGTCAAGTTTAAAAAAAACTTATAACCACTAAACAAAACACTTAGTTAGGTTATTTGTTTTATTGTATTTACTTCACAACTGCAACCAAATACTTAGATACTCCCCAAAAAGCCGCAGCATCTTTAATCACGATTTTTTCAATTGGATCCTCCCCTATTAATTCATAAGAATCAGACGGATGCGATGTCACAATATTCGCTTTTTTGACGCCCAATGGAATTTCAGTCAATTCCGACATTTTAACTTCAGTAAAGTACGTTTTGTTAAAATCGTCTTTTAATTTACTGATTTTACCAATCCCAATAAAGCCACCTTCTTTAGTAATAACACCATTATCGATTAATTCGCTTTTAGAGCCAAAAGTAAAATATGCTGTATTCAATTCATCCTTCATAATAGCAAGCTCTTCCGTCTGATCCTCGAAAGCAACAAACAATTCTGAAAAGGCCCCATCTAGACTTTCCAATTCTTCTTGTAATTGAAAAACCTCCCTATTTTTCATTTCAACCTCTTCCGTTAAAGACATTATCATTTCTTCAAACTCCCCCATTTGGTAATCAGCGTTTTTCAATGCTGCTTTTAATTGTGCAATTTTATTTTCGTTTTCAGACATCAAAACTCCCAGTGTTTTTAACTCTTCAATTAAATCAATATTATCAACACTAATCATCTCTGGATTTTCTTGAAGATGAAGAATTAAATCCTGCTCATTAGATATCATATGCAAGTTCTCTCTAATTTCATTGACATAAGAAAAATAAGAATTCATTGTAGAGTCATTCTCTGCCAATTCTTGTTTCAGAGATAAAATCTCATTATCCTTATCTGCAGCAGCCGTATTTGCAGTGCTATTAATTAATCCTTCTGTTTCTATATCTTCACACGAAACAAGCGATATTGCCAAAAAGGCCATTAGAAAAACTCTTTTCATTTTAATCTTATTATTTATAACAATAGTAGGTATTATATTGAATAACCACTACAATGTAAAAAACGACTTCTCAACATTTTTATTTTAATGAAGTAAGATCTTTTACACCTAGCGCTCTCTCAACGGTAAATCCTTCACCATATTTGACACCAATTAATCTTCCAAAAGCAATTGCCCTGCCTTTGATGTGTTCCATAAATTCAAGTGATGAAATCGGAGTTGCAGGCTCATCACTTTCTGGATTAAAGAACTGAGAGCCAAACGCGCTAATAGCAGCCATCTTTCCATCAAACACTTCAGTAATATCAATTACAAAATCAGGATCAATCCAATTGTCTTGTACATAATGAAAAACTGACTGAGGTCGCCAAGGAGCTTGTTTTTCTCCATTATGTTTTGTCTCAATCTTATTTAAACCTGCTAAAAAACAAGCTCTTGAAACCAATTCACTTCCTCTGCTATGATCTGGATGTCTATCTGAATGAGCATTACACAATACAATATCTGGCTGAAAATACCTGATTTGTTCAATTACTTTCTTTAATTCTTTTTCTGCATTATTAAAAAACCCATCTCCTAAATCCAAGTTGACTCTAGCATCAATACCCATTAATTCAGATGCAACTAACGCTTCCTTTGTTCTCAATTCAGCAGAACCTCTACTTCCCAACTCTCCTTTAGTTAAATCTACAATTCCCACTTTATTACCTTGACTAATATGCGTCATCAAAGTTCCGGAAGCAGCCAGCTCAGCGTCATCTGGATGGGCGGCGAAAGCCAAAATATCTAGTTTCATTATTTTATTTTTTTAAACTCTAATTCTGTAAAATCAAAATCTGGATTAGGTATGTCGATTCGCATTTCTTCTACCTCACCCTGAGAGTCAATAACAAAACTACACTTTCCTTTTTTCAAAGAGGGTACAGCGCTCATTTCTATAGTAAAGGTATCATAATGCCAATGCTCCAATTTACCATAAAATATCGAAGTTGGTAAAAATTGAACTTCTAATTTACCATTGATTTGTTTTACCTCTGCTTTACCGTACATTTCGCCATAATACGTCCCTACATATTGACCAAGTGGCATAGATGGCTTTGTGTCTGGAACTCTTTTTTGCGTATTGCTATAAGCTTCTCTCTCTTCCGCTTCTTTTCCACTTTTATCAAATTCCAAAAACAAATCGCCCCAATCTTGTTTTTCATCCATCTTTGTATATTCATCTAACACAGAAAACATTAGAGCATAGGGCAAAGAGTTTGTATTATTTGTTAGAACAACAAATCCTAAATTCAACGCTGGAACCATTACTACCTGAGAAATCATCCCATCATAACCGCCTCCATGCGTAACTACTTTATAGCCGTTATAATCAAAAAGGTCCCATCCTAACCCATAAGCACTAAAATGTTTTGTAGGCCACAAAGACTCACTTCCAGCGCCAACTCTTTTGCTTACGTGCGGATGGCGCATTTCTCTTATTTGTTCTTCAGGAATAATTGATTTATCATTTAAGGACCCATCATTCAAATGTAATTTTAGCCATTGAGACATATCCTTAGCAGAAGAAATAATACTCCCGGCCGGCCCAATATTATCCCAATTCATGTAACCAACTTTAATATTAATTCCACCAATATTGTTATGAGGAATAGCAACATTCTTCATGCTTTTTATATCCTCGACAGAAGTAATTGTTCTGGCCATACCCAGTGGTTTAAAAAATCGATTCTTAACAAAATCATCCCAAGAGGTATTACAAATTATTGGTATTATTTCACCAGCCGCGAGATACATAATATTTGAATAACCAAATTCGGTTCTAAATGAATATCTAGGCTTTAAAAAACTTGCTCTCCTAATAACTTCTTCGCGACTATGAGAAGATCCATACCAAATTAAATCCCCACTAAAGGTTTTCAATCCACTTCTATGAGAAAGTAAATCTCTTATAGTCATAGAATGCGTTACATAAGGGTCGTAAAGCTTAAAATAGGATAAATAGTCTATAACTTTATCGTCCCATTTCAATTTACCTTCGTCCACTAATATTGCTAAAGCTGCAGAAGTGAATGATTTCGAATTTGATGCAATCGCAAACAGCGTGTTTTCATCAACAGCTTCTTTCGTGACAATGTCTCTAACTCCATATCCTTTAGCAAAAACCAGAGAATCATCTTTAACTATTGCTATTGACATTCCAGGTATATTCCATGCTGTTAGACTCGTTTGAAAGTACTTATCTAACTTTTTTAATGTTGCCTTTTGACTTATCCCAAGGAAAGGAATAAGTAAAAAAATAAATACAAATTTCGCAACCGTTCTTCGCTTGTTAATATACATATAATTTTATTTTGAAAATAGTAAATTACTTAGGCTAACAATCAGTCTCCCAAGTTAGGATAAAACAATAGTTTTCACCTAACTAAATTAACATTTAATTGTTGGCATACAATTTTCAATTGACACAAATATATTCATTAATTATCTTTTTTTGCCTTATGCAGTTAAGTATGAAGTTTCATTTCATTTTTATTCCTATAATGATGTTTTCAATTCTAGGGTTTTGTCAAAACAAAAACCTTGATAATATTGAGATGTTCTATGACCAGGGAAATTATAAAAAGGTTTACAAAAAGACTCTTAAACTGTTAAAAACAGGAGAATTCAAAAATAATTCGACTTTAACACTATTCAATTCATTAGCTGAATACCAGCTTTCAAAAACTAGCAAAAAACACTCAGCAGGCAATGCATATAATAATTTCAGACA
The DNA here is from genome assembly GCA_943788755.1 of uncultured Flavobacteriales bacterium. GTDB lineage: Bacteria > Bacteroidota > Bacteroidia > Flavobacteriales_D > Parvicellaceae > CALSMU01. The sequence continues at coordinate 1,876,328 of CALSRM010000003.1, read as the reverse complement.
ATTTAAGGAAGGAGATCTCAATGGATTATTTCTTTTGAAGTTTGACATATATATTTATGATATGCAACTTGGAATGGCAAACCATATTAGATACCTCAATAATAAAGTAAGTAGGAAAGAGGCATTAAAAACATACGCAATCTTTAAGGAATTGTTTGAAAACACTATTCCATTTGAAGAAATAACAGCAAACACGCCCTTTCAGGAAGAATCATTATCATCAATCACCAACAAAACAGTACAACGCGATAATATTATTTCTTATGCAAAAGACTATATAGGAATTCCCTACCTGTATGGAGGCAATTCAAAAAAAGGTTTTGATTGTTCTGGATTTACGCAATACATAATGAGACACCATGGATACAATCTTCCAAGAACTGCACAATCTCAAGGAGACACTTATTCCAAAATCAAATCGAGTGAAGCTAGAAAAGGAGATTTAGTCTTTTTTGGATCTAGCAAGAAAAACATTTCACATGTTGGAATAGTTTCTTCAGAAAAAGGCTCTTCCATTTCTATGATTCATGCTTCTTCAAGTAAAGGTATTATGATTAGTAATATTGAAAATAATAGCTACTGGACACCAAAAATTCAATATTACGCACGGGTTGTTAAAGATTAAAGCAATGAAAAAATTACTAACATTATTATCAATCATCTCAGTTTCAATTGGATTTTCTCAAAATAAAATTATACTGGTCATTGATGCTGGTCATGGAGGAACAGACCCAGGAAATCTTCGTTCAGACACTGGATTAAAACAAGAGAAAGACCTTAACCTTTCCATGGCCTTGCAATTTGGAGAGTATGTCGAAATGTATCTAGGTCATGAAGTTGAGATAATTTACACTCGAAAAACGGATACATTTATTGAGCTAAACGACAGAATAAAAATCGCAAATGATATTAAAGCAAATTATTTTATTTCAATTCATTGCAACTCATCAACCAAACCTGAAGTTTTTGGGACAGAAACACATATTCACAATTTAAACACAAAAAAAAGCTCAGAACTTGCTAATATGGTAGAATCTCAATTTAAAAATAGGGCTGGAAGAAATAGTCGAGGTGTCAAACTAAAAACGGACAGACGCTTCAACTTACAAGTGCTAAAAGACAGTAAAATGCCAGCCATACTGGTAGAAACTGGTTTTATGACCAATAAACAAGAAGAAAGGTACTTAAACAGTGAAAAAGGACAAGACTTAATTGCATCAGCAATATTTAGATCATTTCGAAATTTCGCAAAAAAAAACCACAACATATCCATGCGAACTCCTGAAAAAATGGATACTATAGCAGAAACTAAACCTGTATGGAAGATTCAAATAATGGCATCTACAGGACCTATTGGCCTTTCAAATCCTGATTTCACCTCATTAAGCAAAACAATCGAAGAAGTTAAAATTGAAAATCCTACTACTCCATTTAACTACAAATATTATGTTGGAATCTACAAAGAGAAAAAGAATGCAAAACAGGGTTTAAAGGAAGTTCGTCAATCTGTTTTTAGCGATGCTTTTTTAGTGAAATTCGAATAAGGTCTTGATACCTTAATTCATTAGGGATAAATATAAATCCAAATATTTCTCTTTTTGCGAATTCATAGAATATTTTTCTTCAACCGTTTTTCGCCCCGCCAATCCAATTGACTTTCGTAAATTATCATCTTCAATTAATTTCGAAAGTACTTCAAACCATTCTTCCGGTGTATCCGCTAAAAAACCATTTATGCCATTCGCTATTATTTCCGAATTCATTCCAACGGAAGACATTACAGCCGGCGTATTCACCGACATATACAAAAGACCTTTCATTCCACACTTTCCTTTTGTCCATTCGTCTTCAGGTAGCGGCATTACCCCAATATCTAGCATATTAAAAAACTCAACTTCCTTACTATTATCCCAAGCCATCCCATTAATACCTAGATCACTGTTGCAGTAAACCGGATCACCTATAACTTTAAAATCTATTTTCTCTTCGTACTTTTCCTTTAATTTAATTAAGACAGGTACAATTGTTTCAAAGTGTTTTATTGTAGTGTGACTCCCTACCCAACCTATAGTCACAAGACCTTCTTTAAACTTTTTAATCTCCTTATATTTATCGGTGTCTATCGTGGATGGTATAATAGATACACTTTTATTATATTTTAATGCAAACTCCTTTAAATAACTATTACCTGCTGAAACATGAGACACCAAAGGCAATATCTTTTTTATTTTATCTGGATTTTTTAAGAATGATAACCTTTGATTACCTTCAGAAACATCTTTAACCCATATAGCGTCATCAAAATCAAATAAAATTGGCACTCTACTTTTTGCTAGCCTTTTTTCAAAAAATATAGAACTTGTAAGAATTGCCTCTCTGAAAACTACAACCAAATCATATTGACTAATTGACTTCAAATCACTTTTACGTTTTCTTAATGATTTTAAGCCAATTGCAGCCTTTTTTAGGTAATTACCATGTGAATAAAGAATTTTATCATCCTCTTCAGAAATTATATTTTTCAAATCGCATATAACACCATTATCTTCTAAATAAGAAAAATACTGCTCAAACCTATACCTTTGTCCCGGTGCGCGATCTAAGCGATGATGTGCTATAAACAAGACTTTTTTCATCCTCATTTCATTTTTCTACCAACAGCATGCCAGTATGGCAAACCATCTGAAACAACAACATCTTCCATCCCGCAAGATTCTAGTATTTGAACCAACGCTTTTTTACTAAAACGCTGTTCTAAAGGTGTTCCAAAACGATCTAAAGCATCGTTTTTAATAATATTCCAGCTTTTATCATGGTAGTAAGATAATGGTATCTTTTCCCAAATCCCCCCTTTTGGAAAAAACATTTTAAAAAGCCGAGCCAACATTACAAATGGCATGTAAACAAAAAATGCAATAAAATCACATGTTATTTTTTTTAATCTATTTGGCATTGAAGAAACAATCTTTCTGATAATCGTAGACATTTTAAATATGAATTTATACCCAGCCCCTCTATTATCAAGACTGTAATATAAATAAATCAACAAATATCCACCTTTCTTTATTTTCTTTACTGTATCTCGAACTGCCTTCTGTGTATCGGGAATATGATGATAAACTCCAACACCCATAGCAAAGTCAAAACTTTCATCGGCAAACGGGATAGAATCTACACCCGCCTGAGTAACCCTTACATTATTTAAATCTTTAGTAAGGTGAGATGCAGATAAAACAGCTTTACTAGGGTCGATTGCTTCTATAAATTTAACCCTGTTTGCTAAATACTTTGACCACCTTCCTGTACCGCAACCCATGTCTAAAACAACAGATGAAGAGTTACAAATCTCTTCAGTTACAATGTCAAAATATTGGTCACCAGCATTTTTAATTTCTACTTCCGAAAAACTAGAGAACTTGGTCCATTCCTCCCCAAAAGAATCCACGGTATCTATATCAATATTCTGATCAGACTCTGACACAAATGATGCTATTCTAACATCGTTAAAATCAATTTCCTTAACAGGTTTTCGTGAATATTCTAACATGATTTTTTTTTGCTATTCAATATATCTAACGGTTGCTAAACACTAACTAATTTAATGGTTACAAATATAATTCAATTACTACTAATTATATAAAATATAACAATGGTTTTACACAATTTAAATTTGATATTTATAAAATTTTCTATTTAACGATTCAAAAGCTACCTTTGTCAAGTGATAAGACTTCCTAAAAATAATACACCGAGACCATTAATCTTTACTCAAGATATTTTGTTGTGTTTATTTGCCCTCATAGTTGCATATTTGGTTCGTTTTGATTTTGTAAATATTGATAGAATAATACTACAGAACGAATGGGAAGTATTAAAGCCAGCACTTCCCATTTATATATTTATCAGAGCACTTTCCTTTATTTTAGGAAAAACTTATGCGGGCATTATTAGACATACTGGAACGCAAGATGCAAAAAGAATATTCTTAACAGTAACCCTTGGAAGTATGACCTTTATGGGACTTGCCCCCCTTCGATTTTATTTTTATGATGGGTTCTTCTTTCTTCCTTTATCTATAATTTTTGTTGAATATTTGGTCTCAGTATTCTTACTAATCACCTTTAGAATTGCGGTAAAGCTAATTTACGTCGAGCAGCATAAATCTAGGGGTGCAACCCAAAATGTAGTAATCTATGGAGCAGGGAAAATGGGACTAATCACTAAACATGCATTAGAAAAAGACGCAAATACACTTTATAATGTAATCGGATTTATTGATGATGATTCGAAGAAAAAAGGAAAGTTACTAGAAAGATCTCCTATTAAGTCTATTGAAGCGCTTGAAAAATGGAAAGACAAAAAACAAGTTGATAGTGTAATTATTTCTGTAAAGAAAATGAACCCAATCAACAAAAGAAAAATTATTGATACATGTTTAGAATTAAACATTCAGGTATCTTCAGTGCCCTCCATAGATAGATGGATGAATGGAGAATTTACAGCAAATCAAATTCAAAGAGTTAAAATTGAAGATTTATTAGGTAGAAAAGAAATAAAACTCAATGAAGAAAACATCAATCTTCAAATTAAAGATAAAGTGATTTTGATTACTGGTGGTGCGGGGTCGATTGGAAGTGAGATGGCTCGGCAGATACTTAAATACGCTCCAAAGCAGCTTATATTACTAGACCTAGCAGAAAGTCCGATTTACGAATTAGACATGGAACTTCGCAGTAAGTTTAAAGAATGTAATTGGGAAATTGTAATAGCCGACGTTTCAAATTATATGCGAATGAAAAATGTGTTTGAATCTTTTGCGCCTCAAGTAGTATTTCATGCAGCCGCCTACAAACATGTACCTCTAATGGAAAAAAACCCAGCAGAGGCAATAAAAGTAAATATACAAGGCACCAAAACACTTGCTGATTTAGCCAATGAAAATAAAGTTTCCGAATTTGTAATGATCTCCACTGACAAAGCGGTCAACCCGACTAATGTAATGGGTGCTTCCAAACGAATTGCAGAAATATATACTCAGTCTTTAAACAAGGAGTCTAAAACAAAGTTTATAACAACGCGATTTGGAAATGTTCTGGGAAGTAATGGATCTGTTATTCCGCTTTTCAAAAAACAAATTGAACAAGGAGGACCACTTACTGTTACACACGAAGAAGTTACCCGTTTTTTTATGACCATTCCTGAAGCTTGCCAACTTGTACTAGAAGCTGGAAGCATGGGGAAAGGCGGTGAAATATTTGTTTTTGACATGGGAGAAAGTGTGAAAATCATGGACTTAGCTAAAAAAATGATTCAACTTTCTGGTTTAGAAATTACCACAGATATTGCGATAAAAATAACCGGCTTGAGGCCTGGAGAAAAATTATACGAGGAATTACTTAATAATGATGAGAATACTTCTCCTACGCACCACGACAAAATATTGATCGGTAAAGTTCGTGAATACAACTTAGCAGAAGTTCAGGAAAACGTAGAGAAATTAATAAAAGATTATTCTTCTCAAAATAACGAAAATCTTGTCAAACAAATGAAGGAAATTGTGCCCGAATTTAAAAGTAACAATTCTATTTTTACTAAACTAGATTAATAAACTTACAATATGAAAACTAAATTAGAAATAAGATTTGCAGACATCGACATGGCAGGGCATGTTCACAACAGTAAATACTTATGCTATTTTGAACAAGGAAGAATTGACTTTCTTTCTGAAATGGCTGGTTCGGATTGGAATTGGAGAAAAAAAGGATTAGTTCTAGGAAGAAATGAAATTGATTACATCTCTCCCATTTACTTAAATGATGAAATTTGTATTGTCACAAAGTGCGATCATGTAGGAATAAAAAGCTTTACACTCTCTTATGAACTGTACAAAACCAATGGTGAAAATGGAAATGAGTTGTGCACTAAAGGAAGGAGCATTCTAGTTTGCATGGACTTTGAAAAAGATAACTCTGTGCCTGTTTTTGAAGAATGGAAGGATTTATTAACAGCTTCTTTAGAAAGTAATTAATTCCATCGCATTAATTCTGCTCGGTTAAAAGTCCATTCTGGGGTATTAATTTCTTCTCCTATTTCTGAGAAGTTATACCAAGGTGAAAAAACCTCATCATTAGGATTTTTTAAAATATGCATCTCTTGAGCAGGCATATAACTTTGGGCCAATAAAAATATTTTATTTCCTAACTCATTTTCTACAACATCCATAACCATAACAGCATGACCAGGGGAACCACCATGACAAAAAATATCACCAGGCTGAATACTTTCAATAGCTACAGGTTCTAATTCTCTACTCAAACTCAAAGTCCCTGCGTAATTAAATATTTGGATCATATACTTTTTAAAACTAGCATATGATTTATTGTTTTTAGTAGAATTAACCCAATCAACTTTACCAGATTTTGGAACGGGATATAGACCACTTTTCCATTTAGAAAATTGAACATTGGCACCATTCGTATAATGAAAATGGATGCTATCATGCCTATTGTTCCCATATAAATATTCAGCCCTTAAACGCATAGTAGCATCTGCGCACTGTTGCAAGTCTTTTGAGCCAACATCCATGTTTATTATATAAGCATGTCCATTTTGATATCCTTTTAGCACTCCATTATACAATTGGACATCTGGGTTTCCTTCTTTTAAAGGCAACCTCCTCAACCAATGAGCAAAATTTCCTTCCTTATCATTTTTCCGAAAGTACCCACTAGGTAAATCTACCCTATTAATTAAGGTATTGTTGATAGAAAATGAATCCAACCACGGGATATTATATTTTACAGAGTCTAACTCCTGCGGAACCTCTTCAATAATTACCCGTTCTTCGGCAGCTTCGTTTACCAAAAATTCAGTTGAATCTTCCTGCGCACATGCTGTTGCAATTGGCATAAATAGTATAAGTAGCTTGTTCATCATTTTTTCTTTTGGTAATGCTAACTATTTGAAAAGGTACAACTTTCTCTATACACGTAAAGGCAAACCTATTATCTTAAAACCAATAAATGGCATTTGCTCATTCTTAATTATTATCCGCTTTCTGTTACATTAGGGGAGCTCTAATAATTCATTCGCATCAAAATTCACATAGCTTTTTAGAGACAATGAAAATTTCATTTTTCTATTTGGATAATAAGATGGAATTTGAAGCGGTATATGAAAAACTATGTGAACCCTCAGGGAATAAAGACAACAAACAATCTGACTTCGTTAAACTATTTTTAAATAGCGAATGCTATTCAAAAATAGTTACGCCTCGCATGTTATTCATTATCTTTGCTTTTTGAAAGAAATGAATTATTAGAACTCCCCATAAACAAGTTAATTGAATAATTTTGTAAATCAATGTTAAAGGCAAAATTCATAAAGCATACGCTTCAATTCAAACAAGCCAGTGGAACTTCTAGAGGAGTTCTTAAAACAAAAGACTCTTGGTTTTTAATTCTTTGTGACACTGACAACACAAATACACAAGGAATTGGAGAATGTAGTATCATTGAGGGGTTAAGCCCTGACAATATGGAGGAATATGAAAGCAAATTACAATTCGTTTGTGAAAACATAAATCAAAGAGAAGAGTTATTGAATGGGCTCTCAAAATTTCCTTCTATCCAATTTGGACTAGAAACTGCGCTATTGGATATTCAAACTAATGGCAGCAAAAATCTTTTCCGTTCCCAGTTTGTGCGGTCTAACTACCCTATTAAAATAAATGGACTTATTTGGATGGGAAACAAAGACTTTATGCTGGAGCAGATAAAAACCAAAATAGAACTTGGCTTCTCCTGTTTAAAGTTAAAAATTGGAGCAATTGATTTCGAAGAAGAACTTAATGTCCTTAAAAGTATTCGTACTGAATACAGCCATGATGTTTTGGAGCTCCGTGTAGATGCTAATGGAGCGTTTGAGCCAGAAAAGGCATTAGATAAACTTAATACCCTTTCAGAATTTGACTTACACTCAATAGAACAACCTATCAAACAAGGTCAGTTCAAAGAAATGGCTAAGCTATGTGAACTTTCACCGCTTCCAATTGCATTGGACGAAGAACTGATAGGAGTTACCACACTTACTGAAAAAAAGTGGTTATTAGAAAAAATTCAACCGCATTATATTATTTTAAAACCAAGTCTTATTGGAGGAATTAAAGGGTCTAATGAGTGGATTGAGGCAGCAGGAGAATTAAGTATTCCATGGTGGATTACATCTGCTTTGGAATCTAACATTGGCCTAAATGCTGTATCCCAATATACAGCAACATTTAACAACCCACTTCCCCAAGGATTAGGAACAGGACAACTATACACGAATAATATTGATTGTCCACTTACGCTAAATGGAGACCAACTGACTTACAACCAAAAAGTAAAGTGGGACTTATCTTTATTTGAAGAACAATGAATTGGTCAATTCAAATAAACGGGAAACACTATGATAACGAGAATTTATTAAGCATTGATGATTCCGAAATAAGGGCTTTCCTTGAAGAATGGGAAAATGAAGAACCATCGATACCTGTAAAAACATCAGGTTCTACTGGCAAACCAAAGTTAATTCACCTTCTCAAATCAGACATGATTGCAAGTGCTAAATTGACCGGAGATTACTTCAATTTAGAAAATGCACAAACAGCTTTACTTTGTCTACCCTTAAAATATATAGCTGGTAAAATGATGTTGGTAAGAGCCATGGTTTTAGGATTAGATTTAATTTCGGTTAAACCTTCATCTAACCCGATTATTAACTGTATTCAATCAATAAGCTTTGCCGCTATGACACCCATGCAAGTAAATACTGTTTTAAATCAATCTCCTGATAAGCTCAATTTAATTAAACAACTAATAATTGGTGGTGCTCCAGTTAACAGCCCATTAGAATCGAAATTACAAGAAGTTAAAACACATTGTTATAGCACTTATGGTATGACGGAATCCATCACGCATATCGCAGTAAAAAAAATAAATGGAAAATACAAAAGCAAGTATTTTGAAGCACTTCCAAACATCACTTTTCAACCTAACAAGGATGACTGCCTTATTATAAAAACACCTCATTTATCAATATCAACAATAACTACAAGTGATATTATTAAAATAATTGATAAACAAACTTTTAAATGGATTGGAAGAATAGATAATGTCATTAATTCTGGCGGAATAAAAATTCATCCAGAAGAGCTTGAAACAAGGGTCTCTAACCTATTTCATAACGCGCGTTTTTTCTTTTCTTCTTTACCTGACGAATTGCTCGGCGAAAGACTCATTTTGGTTATTGAGTCACAAAATAATATTTCTGAGCTTGAGTCAAGTCTAGAAAAACTATTGGACACATTCGAAATGCCAAAAACAATCTATTATACAGATTCTTTTCTAGAAACGAAAACAAGAAAACTAGATCGTATCAAAACTTTACAAAGCGTATTGAACTGACCTTGCTTAAGCTCATTCTGCTGTTGAATATAGGATGTATTTACCGTTTGTAAATTACATAACATTATCTTACCATTAATCTTTCTATATTTGACGTTCTTTTAAAAAGAAGATCAAATGCGTATACTTTCAATTATTATTATTCTTGCTACAATGTTCCTTAACAGTTCTTTTGTTTCGGAACATAATTACTTCGTAAGTATTACAACTATCCATCATAAAAAGGATTTGAAGGCTTTTGAAATAAGCATAAAGTTGACGGCACATGATGTTGAAAAAGCTTTAAAGAATCGAGGAGGGTTAAAGTTAGGGAGTGACAAAGAGTTGGCAAACGCTAATCAAATTTTAGCATCTTATATTAAAAATCATTTCAGTATCTGGATTAACGATAAACAAAATGAATTAGTTTTTGTTGGCAAAGAAATAGAAAATGACGAGACACTTTATCTGTATTTTAGTTCTAATGCACCGAAAAAATTGGACAAAGTGAAAATTATAAATAACATCTTAACTAATACTTTTCCGGAACAAGAAAACATCACCTATTTTAATTCTAGCCCGATTAAAAAGGATTTTATTTTTAAAAAAAATAGTTCGATTAAAGAATTTCAATTTAAGTAACATACACTATGAAAAATATATTTAGCCTATTACTCTCAATGCTAACCATAGTCTCTGGCATTGCTCAGGATAACACTAATCATAATAAATTTAAGCAATTAAAAGAAGAGGTTGCTACACCAAATGTGTATAGGAATGGTTCTGGTGCACCTGGTCATATGTATTACCAAAATAGAGCTGATTACGACATGAAGATCACTCTGAATGACGGTGAGCAGAAAATTACAGGAGAAGAAACAATTACTTATCACAATGAATCTCCGGACGATTTAGAATACTTATGGATTCAATTAGACCAAAATGTAAGAGCAAAAACATCGGACACATACAAAATTCAAACAAGTTCTATTGGTGGAACATCTTTTAATAGTTTAAAACGACTTCATTCGGACTTTGACGGAGGCTTTAAAATTACTGAAGTTTCGATGGATGAAAAGCCATTGAAGCATACTATTAATAAAACAATGATGAGAATTGATTTAGACACGCCACTAAAAGCAGGAGATCAAGTTTCTTTTACTATTAATTGGTGGTATAATGTAAATAACATGATGGAAATTGGAGGGCGATCAGGTTATGAATATTTCCCAAAAGATGATAACCGCCTTTATGTAATTGCCCAGTTCTATCCGCGTATGTGCGTTTATAGCGATGTAGAAGGATGGCAAAACAAGCAGTTTTTGGGCAGAGGAGAATTTGCTGTTCCTTTTGGGAATTACAAAGTAAGTCTTACTGTACCAGGCGACCATGTTGTTGCTTCGACAGGAACCCTTTCGAATGCGACCGATGTTTTAACAAAAGAACAGCTACAAAGGCTAGAACTTGCCCGAAAATCTGATAAAGAACCAGTAATTATTGTAACACAGAAAGAAGCTGAAAAATCTGAAAAAAGTAAGGTCAAATCTCTAAAAACTTGGATTTTTGAAGCTGAAAATGTACGGGATTTTGGTTGGGCATCTTCTAAAAAGTTTATTTGGGACGCAATGGTTGTGCACCAAGAAACAAAAGATGTTATGGCTATGTCATTTTATCCGAAAGAAGGAAACCCATTATGGGAGCAATACAGCACAAAAGCTGTAGCCCAAACATTAAAAACATACAGTAGCTATACGTTCGACTATCCATATCCTGTAGCTATTTCGGTGCACGCTAAGGACCAGGGAATGGAATACCCAATGATATGCTTCAATTATGGAAGACCTGATGAAGATGGCACCTATTCTCCACGCATGAAATATGGAATGATTGGAGTAATAATCCATGAAGTTGGACACAACTACTTTCCGATGATTATTAATTCTGATGAAAGACAATGGACTTGGATGGATGAGGGGTTAAATACTTTTTTACAGTATTTAACAGAACAAACTTGGGAAAGAGATTTTCCGAGCAGAAGAGGTCCTGCTTCTAAAATTGTTGACTATATGAAAGGAGATAAAAGTAACATCTCTCCTATTATGACGAACAGTGAATCAATTCACCAATTTGGAAACAATGCATATGGAAAACCAGCAACTGCATTAAATATTCTTCGTGAAACAATTATGGGTAGAGAGCTTTTTGATCACGCGTTTAAAACTTATGCGCAACGTTGGATGTTTAAACACCCAACCCCGGTTGACTTTTTCAGAACAATGGAAGATGCTAGTGCAGTTGATTTAGATTGGTTTTGGAGAGGTTGGTTTTACTCAACTGATCACGTAGATATTTCGATGGATGACGTGCAATGGTTTCAAATCAGCACAAAAGATCCTACGATAGAGAATCCTTTAGCTGAGGCTAAAGCGAATGAATTTCCAGAAGATATAAGTACTACTAGAAATAAAAAGGACATTGAAAGAACGTATGCTGAAGAAGATAATTCTTTATATGATTTTTATAATACTTACAACCCTTTTGATGTTACCGAAAAAGATAAGAAAAAATATAAAAAGCTTATTGAAAGTCTAAGTGCTAACGAGTTAGCTATTTTAAAAAGTAAGTTTAATTACTATCAACTTTCATTTTCAAACAAAGGTGGACTGGTAATGCCATTAATTTTAAAATTTACATTTAATGACAATTCTTCTGAAACCCTAAGAATTCCAGCTGAAATATGGAAATCGAACAATTACAATGTCTCTAAAGTTTTCTTTTTTGAAAAAGAAGTCATATCAATTGAATTAGATCCAAATTTGGAAACTGCCGATACTGATATTTCTAATAATTCATGGCCCAGAAAAATTGTGCCAACTAGATTTGAGCTATACAAAAAATCTAAAGGTAGGCATACTGGAGCAGCAAACCCAATGAAGAAAGCGCAAAAGAAATAGATTTATGGCAACTTTGTTTTAGAAACTGCTGAAAAATCAAAATTTTTCATCTAAAAATAAACATAATACAGAACTATATTTTGCCTTAGATAATAATCAGGTATCATTTTCGAAATTTAATTCTTAAATTACTTGTAGCTCATTAATTATATTTCATACATTTGTTCATCGAAAACAAGAAAATGAAAAAGTTTACAATATATACGGAAAGGCTTTATTTCAATTACTGAAGCCGGAAACGTTTTATCGATTACATAATTGAAAAGCCTTCCAAACCGGAAGGCTTTTTTTGATAAATAAACACAATGAATAAGACTACTTTTACATACCGCTATCACTCCTATTTTATGAAAATGGAATGAAGGATATTAATGTAATTAATATAAAAGAAGCCTTGTAAACCAGAAGGCTTCTTTTATTATTAAAATAATTATGACAATAAAAACGATTGCAATACAAGGAATTAAAGGTGCTTTTCATGAAGAGGCAGCAAAAAACGTATTTGGGAATGATATTAATATTTCACCTTCTATTACATTTCAAGAATTAACCACCAAAGTGGTAAACGAGGAAGTAGATTATGCACTAATGGCAATTGAAAATACAATATCTGGTACAATTCTTCAAAATTTAGAACTCATTCGGAATAATGATTTAGCAATTATTGGTGAAACTTATCTACGGATTGAACAAAACCTAGGCGCGTTAAAAGGAGCAACTATTAATAAATTAACTGAAGTTAGTTCTCATTACATGGCACTCAATCAATGCAGAGCTTTTTTTAAAAACCATCCTAGTGTTAAATTAGTTGAATCGGCAGACACCGCTTTAAGCCTAAAAGAAGTTTCAGAACAAGATAACCTGCAAATTGCTGCCATTGGAAGTAAACTTGCAATTGAAGAATATGGATTGGAATTATTAGCTAAAGGTATCGAAACAGATAAAAGTAACTACACACGATTTGCCGTTTTAGGAAAACACATCGACGCCTCTACCGATGGAGCAAAAGTAAGTTTATCTATTATTCTCTCTAACGTTTCAGGTGCATTATCAAAAGCAATTTCCTTACTTCATTTATTGGGTGTAAATCTAACCAAGATTGAATCTGCTCCAGTGATTGGAAAACCTTTTCAATACAGATTTTTTTTAGATTTTATTCTTCATGAAAAAGTTAGTTATCAAAATACAATTGAGGCGCTTACGCCGTTGACAATTGAATTAAAAATATTAGGGAAATACCATCCTGGAAAAATCGATTACGCATGAAAATTGTTGAAGCAAATAGGTTAAATAACGTTTCTGAATATTACTTCTCTAAAAAACTGAGGGAAATAAATGAAATCAATCGAAACGGTATTCAAGTGATCAATTTAGGAATTGGAAGTCCAGACTTGGAACCACCCAAAGTAGTTATAAATAAACTGACAACATGGTCAACCCAAAATAACGTTCATGGTTATCAGCGATATAATGGCATTCCTGAATTTCGATTGGCTATAAAAGAATGGAGCAAAAAAGTTTATGACGTAGACCTTAATGCAGATAATGAAATATTGCCGTTAATGGGGTCCAAAGAAGGTATTCACCATATTACGCAAGCCTTCGTTAATAAAGGTGACAAAGTACTCGTTCCTATGCTGGGATATCCTACTTATCGGTCGGTTTCAAATTTAGCTCAAGCAATTGTTGTTGAATATTCAATCAAATCAGATGGAAGCTTTGATTTGGACGAGTTGTCCAGTTTATTAAGCGGAAACACAAAGGTTCTTTGGTTAAATTATCCACATATGCCGACAGGTACTCCTGCGAACAAAAAAGCAATAACGGAATTGATAGCATTGGCAAATAAAAATGGATGTATTGTTATTAACGACAATCCTTACAGCACGCTTTTGACCGATGACTACTTCAGTATATTTCAGATTGATGGGGCGAAAGAAAACTGTCTTGAACTCAACTCATTGAGTAAATCACATAATATGTCTGGCTGGAGGATTGGTTGGGTTACTGGAAAAACAGAATTAATTCAATCCATATTGAAGGTAAAAAGCAATATGGACTCTGGAATGTTCCTTCCTATTCAAAAAGCTGCAATCAGTGCCTTAAATGTTTCTAAAGATTGGATTGAACAACTCAATTTTACCTATTCTGAAAGAAGAAAAGTAGTCTGGGAAATTTTAGACAAATTGGATTGTTCTTACTCAAAGGATAACGTTGGTTTATTTGTATGGGCAAGCATACCTGATAAATTTGATAGTGCCGAAATTTGGATAAATGAAATTCTTTATAACGCAAAAGTATTTATCACTCCAGGATTCATATTTGGCTCAAGTGGAAATAAGTTCATCCGTGTTTCATTATGTAACACAACAGAGATTTTGCGAGAAGCATTGATTAGAATAAATAATTTAAAATAAAAAGTGATGTTAATTAAAACTGAAGCCTGGCCACAACTAAAAAAAAATGAGCCATTAATTATTGCGGGACCATGCAGCGCTGAAACTGAAAAACAAGTAATGCAAACTGCTAAGGAATTAAAAAGTGATAATCGCGTAAAGATTTACAGGGCCGGAATCTGGAAACCTAGAACAAAACCAGGAAGTTTTGAAGGAGTTGGAAGCATTGGTCTTCCTTGGTTACAGCGTGTAAAGAACGAACTAGGAATGCCTGTAGCGATCGAGGTTGCGAATTTAAAACATGTTTACGAAGCGTTAAAAGCAGGAATTGACATACTCTGGATTGGCGCTAGAACAACAGCTAATCCATTTGCAGTTCAAGAAATTGCAGACGCCCTAAAAGGTGTTGACATTCCTGTATTGGTTAAAAACCCTGTGAACCCAGATGTAGCATTATGGATAGGAGCAATTGAAAGGTTAAGTAAAGCTGGAATCACTCGAATTGGAGCAGTACACCGAGGTGTATCACAATTCGAAAAATCATCTTTCCGAAACAATCCAGAGTGGCAAATGGTTATTGAATTAAGAGAACAACTACCTGACATTCTCATAATTAATGACCCGAGTCATATTAGTGGAAATCGCGAGTTAATTCATAAAATATCGCAAACTGCAATGGATCTAAACTTTGATGGACTAATGATAGAATCACATTTCGAACCCGATAAAGCATGGAGTGATCCAGCACAACAAGTTACCCCTGAGCAGCTGACCAACATTCTGGACCGTTTAATCGTGCGAGCTGAAACACCAGAGGGAATTGAATTAAAAAGTATCGATGAACTTAGAAAATCAATCAACTTTATAGATGAACAAATCATTGATTTATTAAGTTACAGATCGCATGTAATAAAAGACATTGCTCAATTCAAATTAAACAATGGCATGACTGTTTTTCAAAAGAACAGATGGAGTTCGTTGCTTGCAAAGCATCAAAAGCAGGCAGAAAAACTCTCATTAGAACCCAAACTAATTTCGAAAGTTTTCCATGCTATTCATCAAAATTCAATTAATACACAAAACCGTTTACTGAGTAAACCTATTAAAGATACACAACAATAGAGGCCTTTCTAACGAGCCGGAACTTTTATTTTGTGGATTAATCTGGAAAAGACTCTTCTATTTCAACCACTTTGCTCTTTTTAGCAGCACTTTTTTCTTTTTTGGCAGCCTTCCAACTTTCCCTGCTTTCCTTATCTTGGCATTCTGTGCAATTATTATCACCAAACCGAAAAAGATTTGCCAATTTACAAAAGAGCTCACCTGCATTATCAAAACTCTCTTGATAGAATAACCCAACACCTTGTGTATAATTGCCTTGATCTACTTTAGCAATGTCATATTCATTTGACTCATTAAATGCATGAACCCTTAAGTTTCCTTCTGGTGGGTTTAATTTGTACTCAACATCTACATCACCAATTAAACTACTATTGCTATTTCCTCCAGATGATTCATTTTCATGAGAAACACCAACATTTGTTTTAACTGTTAATTTATCATTAAACAATTGAGTGGACATAGCAACTGCAACTTCATCATTACTTATTTCATCACCAGGGCGATAATTAAACCCCAAATCAAAATCATCTGAGAAATTTGAAATCATGTTGCTCAATTGATTAGAAAGAACCTCGCTCGTTGCAGTCTCTACAAAGCCAAGCCTATCACCTTCCTTTTCTTCTACATCCGAACGCGGTAAAAACTTGTTCAAAATCAACAATGAAAATACCTGCTTATTCATTTCTTGTTCCGTAGAAACTAAGTTTCTTAAAACGGACTTTGCATTCTCGTCTGAACGTGGGATTGAAACATCAAATCCTATATTGGGATTAAATAAGTTTTGTGTCAAATGCATTATACACTCTATGTCCACCTTTTGCTTATACCCTTCTCTATCATTTCTAGGCATTATATCATATAAACTTGCTTTCAATGGGTAATATGCCTTAATATCCAGGTCTGCACTATAAGGATCTCCATACCAACTAATTGAACTACCTGGTTTAACTTGGAATTTTTTATTTATAAAATCTTTAAGCGTAAACAGATAACTTCCCTCTGAAACTTCATAGTTTCCAAACATGGAAAAATCATAGAATTTATCAATATACATATCGATGTGTCCTGCTCCGGTAGCGCGCATTGCATCACCAACTACTTCATCAAATACGAGTTGAATTTCAGCCTCTTCCGTTAAATCCATACTCAGGTTTAAGTTAATACCTTCAAGATCTACTTTGTATTCTTCCTCAGAAATTTCTTTATTTACAAACGTCACAAATTCTTTCAATACAACATCTTCGGATCCATATAATGGTAATGTAATGTTTGTACCTTTCTCCGTTTTAGCATTGATAGTGATATCTAATATATCTTCGTAGTTAATCGACAAATCTCCTGACACAAAAGCATCCCCATAATACAATGGATTCATATTATAGTTTGTATTTAGCACTTGAAATGGTTTATCAAATGTGGCGAAGAAATCGTAACTATACTTTTCGAAATTTTGATGAAAGAAAGAACCAACCACAAGTGCCTCTGACCCATATTTATCCATCAAAGGAAATCCATTTAATAAAACCATATCAGGCTCTATAAGAACCTGTCCATTTGCTGTATATTTTACATTTAACATATCCATTTGGACAGCAGTTTCATTTAAGAACAAGCTACCCTTAAACTGGGGATTACTCACCTCTCCCTTAAGATAAACAGCACCTTTTGTATTACCTTCTAAAGCCACTCCTTCAGGCATAAAAGCATTTACAAATGTTAAGTCAGTATTTTTAAAATCAAACTGGAAGTCCAAATTATTATCAGGTCTATTCACATAATAATGGCCTTTTGAAATCACAAAATCCGATACATCATTCGATCTTGTTAACTCCCCAATTAGTTCCATCCTTTGTTCGTTGGCGTTCCAGGATGTACTTGTTTCAATATTACCCGTATAATAACCATTTATACTTAAGTCCTCTATTAAGGAGTAAGCGGATAAATAACCATCCTCGTAAAGGTTTGAAGCATATCCATCTAAGAACAAAGAGCCATCTAATTGCATTGTATCTAAATTAGTTAAGGCAGAAATGTTATTTAAGTTAAACCCTGCTATTTCAAAATTTATTTTATCTCCAGGAATTTGTGAAACGATGCCATCAAACTTGATCAATTGATCTTCATTTTTTGCAATTATTTTATCTAGATGTAATGCCGTCGAATCCACGCGAACATGAGCATCTCGGTCAATATGCCACATTCCAACACTCGAAAATATCTCAGAAGGATGAATATCAAATTCAAATTCACTCGAACTCATTATATAGCCATCACCATATATTTTTCCCCAATAACTAGAGTCATCTGCGGACCAATAAATATTTGTACCTATATTATCTTCGTAAGCTTTTGCAATCAAGTTAACATTTTGGATGTAAATTTCTTCTGAAACGAATAATGAATCAATTGTTAAGTCTAAGGTATAAAAAAGGTCGAGTCCAGATATTCTTTGTGTGGTATCCAACTGAATACCAGCAAAACGCATATCGCCATACTCTATCCAATCCGATTTTACAAACAACTCCAAAGCATCATCTTCACTCACATAATCACAGCTAAGAGCTGTTGCAGGTGCTATCCGTAACCTAGGAAAAAAAAGTTCTGTCAATTTGGAAAGGTCATTTATTTGAACACCCAAATTAAATTCTTCGTGCGTTAAGTAAAAACTTTCAGCATTTGGAAACAATGATGGCAATACCTTTGCTCCCAAGTAAGAAAGACTATTTTTAATGGAATCTAGATTAAATTCTCCTTCCATTGAAATGTTTGCGAATTCTGAGAAAATATCTATGGTATGGTAATTTGTATTTCCTTTTGATTCAAGCATAATAGATTCAAAAGAATAATCAGTTCCCTCTTGAAAATAAGCTACATCCGTAAAATAAACCAACCCGGTAAAATCATCTATATTAGTTCCACTTCCTTCTGCCATAAGATTAAAACAAGCAGAAGCAGTTTCTCGCGTATTGATTAAATGCAAATCATAAGGATTAGCTTTTATTACTTCTGTGGCAAAGCTAAAGTCATAAGGTGCTTTGTTTAAATCAATATTTCCTTCAAAATTTAAATCTATATTTTGATCGGCAACATTTAAAAAACCATCAAAAGATTTTTCTTTAAAATGGCCATTAATGTTTACTTCATCATAGGTGTATCCTTGCAAATCAAATTTATTCAAATGACCATCTACCACAACATCTAAGTCATCAATTGTTAACCCTTTCCCTTTAATAGTTAAATCTGAAGTAAAATTACCAAATACACTTGAGTTTGTTAAGGTCGATAAATCGATTCCTGCGGTACTCAAATAACCATCATAATTTAATTCTTTAGCGGTATCAATATTGCATGCAAAACTACCAGTGGCAGCCCCTATATCTGTAATTATATCTAAGGATATGTCAAAATCATGATAATAACCATTAGAATTCCCCGTTACAGAAATCCCTCCAAGGCTAGACACTTGTCTAGGAATGTCAACATTTTCCATTAAACCAAACTTCATCAAATCTACTGTTTCCAAATCCATTTTGGATGTCTGCAACCTATTAATGTTTAGAGCTACTTGTGTACTATCCAAATTCGGTAATCCCTTTAAAGAAATATCACCATCGAAATAGGTTCCTTCAGAAACACTGATAAATAAACTGCTTAAATTTAAATCATTAATAGGACCTTCTATCTCTGTAATTAAATTAATCGAAAAGTCGTATGCTTCCATAGAAGGCACGAAATAAGATATATCTTTCATGTTAATAGAAGACATTTCAACATTAGCAAATAGTCGAACATCTTCTACAAAATTCGAAAAGTTTTGATGGCCTGAAAAATTCAATTCAACACCTTTAGTGACAACATTTGAACAAGGTGTTTTAACCAATAATTTATCCAATTTAATCTTTCTGGAATTAACCAATATGTGCGCATTCAGACTATCTAAACGAAAACCACTCCTATCGGTCAGAGCGAGACCTTCAACATTCATGGTAGTAACATCTCCTCTGTTTCTAAATTCAATTATTTTTCCAGAAACATCCCACAAATCTAGATGATCATAATCCACCCCATATTCTTTTAGTTCCTTGTTCCAATCGTAATAGGTTATGTGTGATTTATTTAAGTTAACCTCCTTTATTTTCATTGTAAAGCTGGATGATTCATCTTCTTCTGAGGAAAAATAGTTGATAAGAAATTGCAAGTTGAATTCTGGTTCTCCCGTATACTTTTGAATTTTCAAACGCGCACCTTCAGCGTTAATACCACTCAAAATAACAAACTTACTTTCTACACTTAAATCGGCCAAAGATCCATTGATATGCGGGATATACAATAGTGTATCATTATGCCTATCACCAATATAGAAACCATTAATTTCGGCATATTCAAAACCATTGATTTTAACACTCTCAATCGAGACATCAGTATCCAATTCATAAGAATAAAATTCTGCCAAACTTACCGCAAGCTGCGTTTGCACCCAATCAGACCGAATAAAAAATATAAGCACAAGACTGAAGAAAAAAACTATTTCAAATAGATTTGCTACCGTTCTTATGGAGTAAAACCCTATTTTTTTGATAGTTTTGAGCACTTTATTTCATTAAATGAGTGTAACAAACAAATATAGCATCATTCTTGGTATAGAATCAAGTTGCGACGATACTTCTGCCGCAATAATTAAAAACGAAGAAATCCTGTCGAATGTTATTGCATGCCAAGATGTTCACACCAAATATGGAGGTGTTGTTCCGGAACTTGCTTCCAGAGCGCACCAACAAAATATTTTACCTGTAGTTGATACAGCCTTGAAACAGGCGGGTATTACTAAAAATGAGCTTACAGCAATTGCATATACAAAAGGTCCTGGGTTGCTTGGATCTTTGCTTGTTGGAACTTCATTTGCAAAATCAATGGCAATGGGGTTAAATATTCCTTTAATTGATGTAAACCATATGCAAGGACATATACTTGCACACTTTATTCAGAAAAAGGAAAATCACAAACCCACGCCAAATTTCCCATTCATTTGCTTAACAGTAAGTGGTGGACATACGCAAATCGTATTAGTAAAAGACCATCTAAGTATGGAGTTGATTGGTGAGACAATCGACGATGCAGCTGGAGAAGCTTTCGACAAGGCGGCCAAACTTTTAGGACTTCCATATCCTGGAGGGCCACTTGTAGATGAACTAAGTAAAGCGGGTGACGCAGCAAAGTTTACTTTTACATTTCCTAAAGTAGGAGAATTTAACTACAGCTTCAGTGGACTGAAGACCCAGTTTTTATATTTTTTACAAAAAGAAGAAAAGTTGAACGATAAATTCATTCAACAAAATCTAAACGATATTTGCGCCTCATACCAGGAGCATATCGTTAACTATTTATTTATCAAATTAAAAAAGGCTGTTGCCCATTACAACATAAAAGATGTTGCTATTGCAGGAGGTGTTTCAGCAAATAGTTGTTTGAGAAAAAAACTAGCAAAAACCGGCAAGCAAGAAGGTTGGAATACTTTTATTCCTGAATTTGAATATTGTACTGATAATGCAGCAATGATTGCTATTACGGGGTTGTACAAACTAGAAAAGGGAGATGTTTCGGACCAAAGCACTACACCTTCTGCAAGAATGAAATTTTAGCATATATTTTTCGCGGCATAAAAAAAGCCACCTCCATGAGGTAGCTTTTTTCAAAAATAAATGAATTTATATTAGCAAACTTTTACGTTTACTGCATTTAATCCTTTTTTACCTTCTTGCAATTCGTACTCAACTACATCATTTTCTTTGATCTCATCGATTAAACCTGATACGTGTACAAAATATTCACTTTTGTCTTCTTCGTCTACAACAAAACCAAATCCTTTGGTGTCGTTGAAAAATTTTACTGTTCCTTTTTTCATTATAATAATTTATTAGGGAGCGAAAATAATAATATTTCGGAAAAATGTTCCTTTTTTAATAATAATATTTTACGGACCTTTATTTATGATTTAAAAGAACGACATACTTGAAAGACGTATTCATAAAAATGTTAATATCGTTTATTCAAATAAGATTTGGTTACAATAATCAATCTATTTTTATAAACTTCAGTGTCTTATTGGCAATTCTGAGAAAATAAATATTAGGCGGCAGTGAAGAAATATCAATACTTATATTCGCTGCATTTATCAATCCAGACACGACTATTTCTCCAAAAATATTTATAATATTGAATTCATGATTTGCCGAAACTTCAAAATCCAGGTTCAGTTGATTTTTGGCTGGATTAGGGTAGATAACTAAACTATTTTCATTTTCAAGAAAATCACTTATAACATTTGCTTGATACTCTTTTTTATATACCCATGCCATACTTGTAGAAGTAAAACTATTTGGGTCAAAACCACCAAAGTAAATAGCGTTTTCATTCAAAAAGGGAGATGACACATAACATCTATTAGCAACCAAAGCAGGATCATTTATCCCTATAGGGCCGTTTATTTCTTCAATAGAATATTGACCGTTAGCATCTCTTTTAGCAAACAAGCCACCTTTATAGTAGCCGTTCCATGTCGGATAACCTCCTCCCGATATATTTACCTCAAAACCTATCATATGGATGGACTCAGAACTCACAGGATCAATATAATTGTAAAACTCATTGTACGCTCCTAGAATATAATTCGCAGTGGTTTCTAACAAAAAATCTTCTACTAGCAAGGACAATTTAGCTTCATAAATACGATTAAAACCCCCATTCCAATCTGGTTCGAGACGATAAATAATTCCTTGAGACTGACCATTAGGACACCACATCAATAATAACGCTTTACCATTGGCACTTGGATTATCAATCACTGTCAATCCACGAATACCTCCAACAGCAGAATTAATATTTGTACTCAAGTCACTAAAGTCATGTGCAATTACATATGTTGCAGTGACACCATCAATACGTTTATACAATTTGTTTCCTGAAGAAAAATACAAAGTATCATTCGCTACTGATATCCCCAATGGCCTTATATCTAAAGGACCATGTTCAGGCGCAGAAATCCAATCAATTTTTCCTGGAATTGATGGATTGTATTTCCCTTTAAAAATTCCTTGTGTTCCAACCGTTGCAAAAATATATTCCAAACCAGTCTGTTGGTCACTGTAAATTTGGACATCTCTCACAGAGTAGTTCTCTCCGGCCGGGAAGTTTCCTTGTACTATCAAACTTTCTTCCCAGGTACCATTTAAATCATTCCTTGCAAAACTCTTCACCTTAACGCTACTTGTTATATAGTTTGGAGCATAACCGGCTGCAATCAAGACGGTATCTGGTGATGATAGTAGATTCCCAAATTGATCTTTTGTGAAAATAATTTGTTTAAGAGTTTCTGGTCGCAGATAATTCGTGCCAAGAGTCAAATCTTCCTGCCAATTACCAGCAGGATTATCCAAGCGATTTATTTGCCCCCAACCAATGCTACTGTTTGTTCCACCGTACCATATATTGTTAACATCTTCCCAATAACCAACAGATGCAAACAGCTTATTTTTATGACTAACCAGCTGCAGAACTTCAGATCCTCCAAGGAAATTTCCATTTGAATCATATCCTCCTGCAGTGAACGTTTTGGTCCAAACCTGAGCATTAAGGTTTATGGAAGCGCCCATAAACAGTAGTAAAATAAATATTCGTTTTGTGAAATATAGTATCATTATGATTAAGATTTATGTATATACCGCATTTGCAACCTTTTACCCTACCTATAGTTACAAGAAATTACACAAAATCCTGTATAACATAAAGTTACATTCAAAAGTAACGTGATGATAAACCTAATAAATCATGTAAGGAAAGTCACAATCTATTCTATGAAGCAAAAAAAAAGCTACCTCATTGAGATAGCTTTTTTCAAAAATAAAATTATTTATCCTAACAAACTTTTACGTTTGCAGCATTTAAACCTTTTTTACCTTCTTGTAATTCGAATTCAACTGTATCATTTTCTTTAATCTCATCGATTAATCCTGATACGTGTACGAAATACTCTGTTTTTGTTTCGTCGTCAACAATGAAACCAAATCCTTTGGTGTCATTAAAAAATTTTACTGTTCCTTTTTTCATTATAATAATTTATTAGACCGCAAAAATAGCACTAATAATGAACAAAGCGAATTTTTTTATGCTTTTATTTGATTACACTTATCTCCAGCCTTATTTAGGCTAACGCATTCATCGTCAATTTACTGTTATCCCAACCTCAAATTTTATAGGTTTTGTAAGCTATTTGATACTGTGGAGGGTAATACGTTTTCAAAGACACTTATTTAATGCAATTGTAAATCTCAAATTTATCATTATGCACCACTCTAATCACCTTGTTAAAAATTCTCTCTAAATGAGGTCCATAATTTAAATGTCGATTAGCTACCAATTGAAACTTTCCCCCTTGCTTTAAACAATACGTTACATCTTTAAATAAACTTAAGGAAATTTCAATATTGGTTTCATATTCAAAATGAAATGGCGGATTAGACACTACTAAATCGATAGAATTCTCTTCAATTTCCTTTAATGTATCGTTATAATGAAAACAAACATTCTCTCCTTTTAAATTAAGTTTAGCAGATTCAATAGCTAAATAAAAATCATCAATTAAATGTATTTTACAATTAGGTAGTTGCTTTTGTATTATATGGCCTAGAACGCCATTCCCTGCAGCTAAATCCAGAACCTCTTTCGTGTTTTCTTCTATTTGTAGATTATCGATAAAGAATTGAGTTGCCTGATCTATTTCTTTCGCGGAGAATACCCCGTAGTATTGCCTTAAGATTTCTTTATTACTGAGGGTTAGCTTGTTTATTAATTCGTTGTCTATTACTTCTTTTTTCTTTTTTAAAATCAAAACTCGAGCCTTTTTCTTTGCTAAGCTTTGTTCCACTACTTCAAAATATTTATTGGAAATGGATAATAGTTGTTTTGTAAAATGCCTTGTCATAAAAGAGCAATAAACAACACCTTCTTCCTTTATACAAGTAGCTATCTGAGCTAAATATAATTCAAATAAATTTACCGATTTAGGCACCTTCATTAAAGCTATATCGATTTTTTCGTCAATACTAGAAAGCGGGTTAATAAAGCGGCTATCATCAAAATTTAACCCATTGTTCTCTCGATTAATTTTGTGCGATTTTTCCTGACTTTTATAACTTATTACTGAAAGAGCATCATTTTGATGGAGTTGACAATTTAAATATCCAAATCTATCATTGTAGGTAATAATTTTTTTTCCAGATAAATTTTGATCCAAAACCTGTTCTAATAAGAACTCATCTGCTGCACTCCAAGCCTTTAGAGAGAGATCTGTTGTAGCTGGATATCTAATTACTTTCACTTTGTAAAGGAACGAATTAAAGTTGTTTTTACTTAGTCAATTTGGTTGATTTCTCTTTTCTATGTAAAAATAATGCTATTAGCAGTAGGAATAATTGGTGCAATTGTGGTCGGATGATAATTCCAATGAGAAAAAGTTCTACTTCATAAGCCATTTAAAACTATGCTGTGTTTTTGGAATTATTGTCCTTTCAGAAACTCTCTGCAGCCTATCAGGTAAAGCCATAACATAATCTCTTGCTTTTTCAGCTTTATCATTCAATCCTTTAATATTCGTAATATCCCAATCTTTCAATAATGACTTTAAAATATCAATATAATCAGTAGATGTGTAAACTTTTGCTCTCTGCGCTGCTTCTGAGAAATAAGTATAAACGTCGCCTATATTCTCGCCTGATTCTCTTAAAAAATGCGCAGGCATAGTGATTTTCTTTTTCATCATGAATTGAAATGCAAGCATCATTTCACTTGGATCTAATTCAAATATACGGCGAACAAACTCTTTATACGCAGTACCGTGTCGTGCTTCATCCGCTGCAACAAAAGCACACATTTTTGCTAATTGATCATTTCCTTGTTTTTTAACAAACTCTCCTACTCTTCGGTGTGAAACGTTTGTAGCTATTTCTTGAAAACTGGTGTAAACAAAATTCTTGTATGGATCTGTAGCAGTATGAATATCAAAACCATCACCAATTAAATATTGTGTAGAAATTTCCATTTCTTTCATATTAACCCTTCCGCTTAAATAGAGGTATTTGTTCAACATATCACCATGTCTATTTTCCTCTGCAGTCCAGGCCCTAATCCATTGAGTCCATCCTTTTCTTTCACCTTGATCAACACCATCTAATCCCATCAACCACGATTGGTAAGTAGGAAGTGCTTCTTCAGTAATCGTATCGCCAATTAGAACTGCAAAAAGATCATAATCAATTTCCATTGCCAATTCCTGTAATTCTTTGACTTCATCTAAAAAATCAGGTGAATTAGAGTTGGGCAACATATCAGTTGGCTGCCAGTTTTTATCAGGTGAAACTAGAAATTTATCAAGTAACTCATCCATTGACTCTGCAAGGGTTTGCATTACTTCTCTTCGGTGATTTATATCGTACATCTGGTTAGATTAAAAGTTGAGCAAATTTACGCCAATACTATAATCTTTAAGGTATATATTAACTTTTGTTTTAAATAAAACTTTAAGAGGTTTCTTAGTTTGTTTTTTAAAAAAGGAAAGTTCATGACTCATTCCTAACTAATGTAAAGGCATAATTATTACTGTTATTACTTACAACAAAAGTATAGTACCTATTTTTTCAGAAGAAAATTAACCCAATTGCATGGGCGATGCTTGCGTGGTACCTGACGAATTATTTTTTTGGATTAAACCAATTTGATTGCTGTTCTTTATTAAGAAACGTCCAAGCAACAATTCTACTTTTTTTATTTCCTTGTCCCATCTCAATTGTTTTGACCTCTAAGACTCCAATTGACTCTAAAGCTGCATAAATACTTTTCAATGTTGTTTGTTTAGCTACTTGGGTTGTAAACCATAAACACTGATTAGTAAAAGATTTACTTTGGCGAATCATTGCATGTATAAATTTCTTTTCGCCACCTTCACACCACAGTTCATTATTTTGACCTCCAAAATTTAGAACAGTCTTATCAGCCTTTTTTCCTTTTAGGTTTTTTAACTTACGTTTAGTTCCGGCCTGAGCTTCTTCTAGCGATGCATGAAACGGCGGATTACAAATTGTAATATCAATTCGTTCTCCATTTTTAATTATCCCGTAAAAAATGTTATTCGCATTTGGCTGATGTCTAATTTCAACAACTCCCTTTACTAAAGGATTAGCTTCTATTATTTTGTTTGCGGACTCAATTGCAATAGAGTCTGTTTCTGAACCAATGAAATACCAACCATATTCTTTGTTTCCTATAATTGGGTAAACGCAATTTGAACCTACGCCAACATCTAAACATTTTACTTTCTTTCCTTTGGGAATACTCTTTCTATCTCTGCCCAATAAATCTGCGACATAATGCACGTAATCTGCTCTACCCGGAATTGGCGAACACAAATAGCCTTCAGGAATATCCCATTCTACTACATCGTAAAAATGCATCAACAATGCTTTATTTAGCATTTTAACAGCTTCTGGATTGAAAAAATCAATTGATTCATCCCCATAATCATTCAGATTGACAAACTGTTTTAAATCAGGGCACGCCTCCGACAATAATTTAAAATCATATCGTTCTCGGTGCTTATTACGAGGATGTAAGATTGCTTTAACTTTGGGATGTTGTTTTTTCCGTGGAAGCATTTATTTCATATTATTCGCGCTTACAAAACTACACTTTAATTCTTTTTATTTATTTCATAAAATAATTTTGGAATAAAAATAACTACTGTCAAATTTGATTATGGCTGCCCAACTAGAGTTCACAATTATAAAGAACTAGCATAAAAATCCTGTACAACAATAACTGAATAACCTAAAACACTCACGATAAGAATTGGGATCGATTTTACTTGGTTTAAATGGACTGTTTTAGTAAATGTAAAAAAAAGTGAAAACCCGTAAACATTATTTGTTTCAGAGTAATGGTTTTAAACGAAAAGCATCAAGCTTCTCCCCTCTTTCTGCTAGAGAATTGTTAATGGATTCATAGATATGCTAATATTATGTTAGCTGCATATTAAAGTCTAACAGTATTAATCGCACATATATATACTTCTCTCATAGTCATAAAACAAATTAATATGAAAAATCCTTTGGAATAAAACTAATGAAGACAAAGTCAAGGATTATTTTACACGCTTAGGTGAATAAAAGAAAGAATTTTTAAGTTGGTAAATAAAAATTTATTGGGAATCAGAAACAGGCGAGAGAGAATCGTTTGAAAAATTTATGAATTGTAACCGGGATAATTGGGTTACCAGAACTATAGGTAAAGCCATCCTAATTCAAATGAAAGTTGCTATAAGAGTCTTACTGTAGTTTGTTAGAGTATTAATAACAAGATAATAAATAAACTAATAGTTATTTTAGATACAATTCGATACCTTGTGAAATAATAAACACATGCTATGATCCAACTAAGTTATATTATCGTCTTATCTTCATTGCTTATTAGCATTACAGGATTTAGTCAAGGGTTTTTTATTCAATTTGGAGATAGTCGTTATGCAACTCAAGGCGGCGGTATTTACCAGCACACTGATTCTACTATTTACGTAAGTGGCTTTCAGGAGGATGATTTAGCAAAAGCAGAACCTGTAATATATCTATTCGATCAGTATGGTGAAGAACAATGGAATGTGGATTATCAAAGTCCACATTCCGAATATACGTTTGATATGGCATATATGGATGAGTATTTATATCTTGCTGGACAGCGGTGGGATTCAATAACTGGTTTATCTTCTGGGTTGGTGTTGAAAGTTGATATGGCGGGCAATTTAATTTGGAAATCTGTACTTGATGAACTTCCTAAGGAAACAAGTTTTAGAGGAGTCACAGCTGCAAATGGAAAAATATGCTCTGTAGGTTATATATCAGATCTAAACAACAATAACAACAACGCATTTATTTGGGTTATAGACACTAATGGAAATGAAGTTTGGCGGAAAGAAATTAGTACAATTCAAAACAGCTATTCTCAGGATGTTGTTACAGATGGAAATAATTTTTATGTATCTAATGATAAGCAAAAAGCCAATTTTGAATATAGTTTTTTTGTTGCATCATTTAGTTTGTCAGGTGCTCAAAGATGGTGTGACACTATTGTTACACCTTATAATACAGGGTGTCAAAATCTTGAAATCGCATCCAATGAACTTTGGGTAACAGGTGAATCGTCTACAGCGACTACTTTATTTTACGACCCTTTTATATCAAGATTTGACACAACTTCTGGAAATATTCTCGGAACCAAATACTTGCCACATACTAATAAAGCGGAATCCGCATTTGATTTATCACCTATAAATGGAAATCAATTCTATTATACTGGTTATGGTTGGAATGCAATTAACCAAACAAATGATATTATTGTAGGAGTTGCAGACACAGCAGGAAGTATATTCTCAACTGCATTTTATGGATTTGAATCTATTGATATAGGATTTGATATTATTCCAGCATTATCTGGAGGAAAACTTATTTGTGGTGAAACAAGACCTGATGGTGATCGGTTTGGAACGCTTATTCATGTTTATGATCCATTGTATTTAGATGTATTACTTTCAATTAAGCCTAACCAGGCTATAGTAATTAATACACTAGTGGATAATGGTACAATTCATTTTTATAATTCACCTGCTAAAGGTTGGACTGCACAATTGTATTCTTTAGAAGGCAGGATAGTGTTCAGCAGTTTAAATGTAAAGAATAAAATGGAAATACCTACTGATATAGTTAATGGAACCTACGTTTTAGTTTTAAATGGTTATAGCAGCAACCCTATTGCTCAAAAAGTAACAATAGTTTCAGGTAACTAAAATTATAAAAATCGTTACGTAATCTGTAAAACTCCTATTTTCATGCGTATCCTTGATACAAACGGTCTAATTATTTCTTTCAAACTAAAAAGATACAAGTTTCCATTTAAACAAGCACGCGGCAATAAACCCATGTTAATTAACCTAGTAAAGATGACATGTTGATGCACGCTTCCAGAATGGTTTAAACAATCTAAATTCCTCACGATAAAAATTGGTGTCGATTTTACTGAGGCGTCATAATTTTCAGATACACAAATAGGCAGACGCATAGGCATAAAAAAAGCCGTTTTATTAAAAACAGCTTTTTTTATATTATTAATATGTCCCATCCTAACATAGCGATACACTAAAACAATAGTGTAATGAAAACACCAGTAAAAAAATTAGGTAACAAGCGAACCC
The DNA here is from genome assembly GCA_943788755.1 of uncultured Flavobacteriales bacterium. Taxonomy (GTDB): domain Bacteria; phylum Bacteroidota; class Bacteroidia; order Flavobacteriales_D; family Parvicellaceae; genus CALSMU01. Next base: position 1,846,144 of record CALSRM010000003.1, on the reverse strand, counting down.
AGAAAGACTATTCTTTGTTTTAAATTACAATTAGTAGAAGAAATTGAACTAGGTTTTCTAACAAAAACTCAAGCCAAGATTAATATGGTATTCAAGATGATTCAACGGTGAGTACATGGTTGCAAAAGTATGGTACATTTGATTGGGAGCACAAAAATGAAACTACTATGTCAAAAACACCGGAACAAAAGATTCTAGAGCTAGAAGCTAAGATTAAACTTTTAGAGAAACAAAAAACACGTGCTGAACACCGAGCAGAACGTGCCGATAATAAGGTTATCATCTTTGACATGCTATTGGATATGGCTGAAAAGGAATATAATATTCGATTCAGAAAAAATTACAAACCCGAGTTATCGACTCCTTCAAAGAAGAACACAAAGAAACATTAGTTTCTACCTGTGATTTACTCGGGGTAAATAGACAGGTCTATTATCGGTCAATAAAATCAACATTTCATAAGCAATTTATTGCTCAAATTAGGAACACGAAAATTATATTATATGCTTAAAATTGAATTATACCAATTAAACGTGGGACGTGACAAGCTTTTCAGGATATTAAGAGCAAATCACATGCTTATAGAGCCCAAGAGAAGTTGTCATATTACCACAGACTCTCACCATCGCTTTAGAAAACATAAAAACTTAGTGAATACTATGAAAATTGAGCAGCCAAATACCATATGGAAATACTCTTTCTATCTCTGCCCAATAAATCTGCAACATAGTGCACGTAATCTGCTCTACCCGGAATTGGCGAACACAAATAGCCTTCAGGAATATCCCATTCTACTACATCGTAAAAATGCATCAACAATGCTTTATTTAGCATTTTAACAGCTTCTGGATTGAAAAAATCAATTGATTCATCCCCATAATCATTCAGATTGACAAACTGTTTTAAATCAGGGCACGCCTCCGACAATAATTTAAAATCATATCGTTCTCGGTGCTTATTACGAGGATGTAAGATTGCTTTAACTTTGGGATGTTGTTTTTTCGGTGGAAGCATTTATTTCATATTATTCACGCTTACAAAACTACACTTTAATTCTTTTTATTTATTTCATAAATAAAATTGATATAAATCACAATGGTTTATTTTTGTATGGTTTAGCTGGAACGTTAGCATTAATTAGAAAAATGATATTTACATTAATAATTTTAGAAATCACTATTTTCAGTATTCTATCTGGAATTCATTGGAATTGGGTATTTGGAGGTAATTGGGGATTTGAAAATGCAATACCAACAAATTTAGAAGGCAATAAGATATTTAATCCAAAAAAAATTGAAAGTTCACTTGTTGCTATTGGACTATTAGTTTTTGCAACATATTACTTTTTAATAAGTGATTTGATTTCATTTAAATTCCCTAATTGGATTTCACTTTATGTTGGATGGGTAGTTTCATTCATTTTTATTTTACGATCAATTGGTGATTTTAAATATTTTGGGTTTTTTAAGACAATTAAAACCTCTAACTTCGGAAAAATGGATTCAAAATTATTCTCTCCTTTATGCGTTATAATTGGTTTAATTGGAATAATTATTGAACTCAATAAATGGTAACAAAAACCTAAACCAAATTACGCAACTTGGTTTTGTAGAACATATATTAAATTATAATTACTTAATTTTTAAATACATGAAATTAATAATTACATTATGCACAATATTACTTATCGGATCGTGTGGAGGAGAAACTGAAAATACCTATACATACCCGACCAAAAAACAGTTACCCTCAGAACCTATATGGATTGATTTCAAATTCACTCCCCAAATCATGATTAACCTACCCGGTTATCCACAAAAGAATAAATACAGTGAAATGACTGAGTTTGCATATAAGAAGGATCAGTTCTATAGTGCAGGGTTTTTGCATGCGCCACTCAATCCCGAAATTGGGCATGCGTCTTATTTGGAAGGACGGTACAGTAAATACCCATCAAAAATATTATTCCACAAAGAAAAAGAAATCAACGGTATTAAAGGAACAGAAATCATCTATGAATTTGATCCTTACGATATTCAAGGACACCAAATGCCAGAGATACGCCATGAATTTATTTATAACAACAATGGCTTTACGATGCTACTTTGTTCGTGGTATAGCAAAAAAGATGAAATGCAAGGAAAATTGAATGCTACACGATTTATAAATAGTATTCAACTCACCCATTAGAATGGAAAATGCATCCCACAATAATCACACAATAACAGCTAGGCTAACTAACCTGTATGAAATATGAAGCAACTAGAATGTGATCATAGACAAACAACTTTTTGTCTTATCTAATTAGTAAGTATTAATCCTTATATTGTTGTTCTAATTTCATGACCAAAACCGTATTTAAATTATTAATTGGATTACTGATAATAGCCCTTGTTATTAGCGGAATATGGTTTAGTCAACTTTTTGATAATAAACCGAATGAACTACCTAAAATCTACTTGTACCGATGGCGATCTATTCCTTTTCATAAGAAAGCAACTACCTTTATGTCTTACATGAGCAACGACCCTCAAATTGACCATATCTATTTCCAGAAAATTAGAGCAAAGGCAAGAGGAGGTGGCAGTGCAGACTTTCCAAAACATAATTTTACAATTGAATTAAAAAATAAACATCAACTAGCAGGGTTAAAGAATGAAGACAATTGGATACTAGGGGCGTCTTTTATTGAAAAATCATTTATTCGGCATAAACTTTCATTTGATTTATATAGATTATTTAACGCAGCACATAAAGCTCCTGAATGTGAATTTATAGAAATTTACAGAAATTTCAAATACCATGGTTTATACATTATTATGGAGCGAATGGATGGAAACAGATTGGAAATAAACAAAAAAGATAGTACCGCTTGCATTTTTAAAGAACCGCCAATATTTATTGACCCTAAAGTCCAAGTAAATAGTAATCCCGAAAAAGAAAATGATTTTTATCATCAGAAATTTCCAGACCTAACTAAGCGAAACAAGTCGCCGAAAATGCAATGGTTACGAGAGTTTATTGCTTATGCGCCCGATTCAATATTTGATAATGAGATACTGTCACACTTTAACTTAGATGATATAATCGATTGGCATATTCTTCTGCTACTTACGCATAATTCTGATGGCGTCATAAAAGGTTTCTATTTATATAAAAAAGATGATAATACACCTTTTAAACTTGCAGTTTGGGATTATGACAACTCTTTTGGAAGAGATACTGATAATGAGCCGCATTTGCCCGGCATTATAAATTGGGAAAGGAACGTACTCTTAAATAGATTAGTCAATTCAAATACACTTCGATATAAGACCCGACTTAAGCAACGTTTTTTTGAATTAGTAGAAGCAGGAATACTCACCACAGAAAACTTAACATCTATGATAGATAAGGATTATGTGAGACTTAGAGACTTTGCAAAAAAGAACGAGGAGCGCTGGCCCATTGACGCCGAAACGTTTTATGACGATACTGACTTTGAAGATGAAATTCAATTGATGAAGAAATGGGTTCCGCTTCAGCTAAAAGAAGTGAGTGAATATGTCTCTAGATTTTAACTTATTTCTTTCCGAACAAAATGCAAAAAAAGCCGTTTCATCAAAAACGGCTTTTTCATATCATAAATAAATACTTCTACTTTAAGAAAACTTTCTTCGTAATAACACCTTTTGGTGTATTTAACTTAACAAGATAGATTCCAGAAACAAATCCTTCATTTGATACAACCTCATATGTAGATGAAACTGTATTTGAAGTAATTAATTTTCCAGCAATGTTATAAACTTCAAAAGAAAAGTCGAAAAAGTTAATGACACAAGAAGAAACGCACATGAACTGTTGCCTAAAATAAGAAAACACCACCCCACTAAAACGAGTTCATTAACGCAACTTTAAGCGCTGAAATAATTTTATTTTTATTGGGAATTCGATTTAATTTAGAGGTCTCCGTATAATATTGATGTTTATCTTCTAAGAAATTTATCTGGACTTCTAGCCATTCTTTATCAGCAAACTTTTCTCCATATTCTTCTAGTTCTTTTCTTAAGTTATCCGCTGTTTGAGAATAGCCTTCCCTACCAAAATAATCATGGTCAGCATCACACATTATTTTCTCTAATAATGTGTTCGGTTGAACTTTTATGTCTGTGGCTAAAATTATTTTACAAATCTCTTCAATTTCCTCCTGGGTATAATCCATTTCAGGAAGAACTTCTCTAACCAGCTTAACAGCTTCTGATTCGTTAGATTGATACTTAAATAAAAACCCTGCATCATGAAAATAAGCAGCAGTTAACAGAATAAACATCTCGTCATTCGATATCCCTTCAGACTTACCTATAGTTTGGGCCTGTTTAACAACATCGAACGTATGATGAGCAGCGTGATAAAAAAGGTTTTTAGGCAACTCCTTTACCAATCGATTAATTATATATTCTTTTGCTTCCGAAAAATTCACACACAAAAATAATACAAAAAACGCGTTAAAACTGTTAAGTTTTGGACATTGTTATTGACAATTTATTAAAAATTCAATTGAATAAATTAAACATTCAAATTACTCAACTATATTTGAATCGTATGAAACGCATTTCGCTCTTGGTATTCATCCTTATTTCCACACTATGTGAGGGGCAAGAACTGAAAACTTTAGACTATCCTGATTCGCTTATAAAAAAAAGGAGAAATACAGTTATAATAAGCGAAAGTATTGCAACAATTTCCTCATTGGCACTATTACACGAAGTCTGGTATAAAAATTACAATACGGGAAAATTTCACTTTTTTGATGATGGAAAAGAATGGATGCAAGTAGATAAAATGGGACATGCAATGGTATCCTATTATGTTGGTATTGCCGGTATAGAAGCTTTAAAATGGAGCGGAGCAAAAAAAAACAAAGCTACTATTTGGGGGGGAAGTCTTGGATTAATTTACTTAACTGGAGTTGAATTTTTAGATGGCTATTCAGATAGATGGGGCTTTTCAGGGTATGATATGCTCGCCAATACATCCGGCACTGCATTGGCAATAGCCCAGAATCTTATATGGGATGAACAAAGAATTAAGCTCAAGTTTTCGACACATCAAAGTGAATTTGCTGCTTATCGACCTAATTTGCTCGGTAGTAATTTTACAGAACGTATTTTGAAAGATTATAATGGCCAAACCTATTGGCTAAGTCTAAATATTAAAGATTTTTTAAAGGAAGAATCTAATTTTCCTAGCTGGTTAAATGTAGCTATTGGCTATGGTGCAGAGCAAATGGTTACTGGAGATGTTCATGCAGATTGGTGTCTAACCAATCCTATATGTGATGACCTCACAAGATACAGACAGTTTTACCTAAGTTTCGATGCAGATTTATCTAAAATAGAATACAAAAGAAAGTTCTTTAAATTACTTTTTGGTAGCTTTGGATTTTTAAAATTCCCTGCACCGACCTATTGAATTTAACAAGAATGGCTTAAAAGGGTATTTTTTGTATTATTAAGCTGAGCTATCAATTTGATTTGCTCACTTCAAATGCAGAATAATAAGAAAGCATCTATTGAAAAATAAAAAAGAGATAGTGTCCTCCAAGAAATTACCTTGGTTTATTATAATAGTTACAGCAGCGCTAACTGCGATGGCTATTCCGCGATTATTGCAATTGAAAATCGATTATGATATTGAAAACTTTTTTGACCCAGAAGATTCTGATTTAATATACTACCATCAGCATAGAGAGACATTCGAAAGTGACAACAACTTTATTCTGATTGCAATTGAAAACAAGAAGGGTATTTTCAATAAGGATTTCCTCCATTTAATCGATAGTGTAACAAAGCATTTGAAAGACTTGAAATACGTTGAAAACATTGTATCTCCAACAACGCTAAAAAAGGTAATTAAAGTGCCCATTGTCGGCTATATTAATGCCCCAGTCATTCATCTAAATGAGCCCGAAAGATTGGCAGAGGACAAGGAGATAATATACAATACAAACGATTTTTTTCAATCCTTTTTCTCTCAAGATACTGCATCTGTTTTAATTTATTTAACCAAAGATGTTTCGATTTCTGCTTCCGCTAATGATAGTCTTTTGCATAATGATAGAGAGCACGCTGAAAACATTCAATTGTGGCGACTTTCATATTGCAGGAAAAATAAAAACACAAAATTACTATGTAACTACTGTAAATAAAGAGATGAAACTACTTACAGCTGCAACTTCACTTTTATTAGTTCTCTTTTTGATATATACTTTTAAGAGATTCTGGAGTGTTGCCGTTCCCCTATTAATTTTACTTACTTCCCTTATTTTTACCATGACATTAATTCAAGTTTTTATTGGAGCACTTGATTTATTAATGACCTTAATTCCTACGCTGCTATTTATTATTGGAGTGTCCAATTCTGTTCATATTCTGACAGGTTACAATGAAGAATATTTAATTGAAAATAATAAATATAAGGCGGTTAACAATACTATTATGAAAATTGGGAAGACAACCTTTTTAACCGCCCTTACAACTGCTATTGGATTTATCTCTTTATACTTTATTGACATCCCACCTATTCAAAATTTTGGTATTGCAACTGCTGTTGGAGTGATGATAACTTGGGTCGTTTCGATTACCGTATTGCCCTCGGCTATATGCATCACACAAACAAAAAAATACACCAACAATTTAAAAAAAGAAAAAAAATGGAACAAGATACTGACTCCTTTATTTCACCTAATTTTTAAATATAAAAAACATACAATAATTATTGCCAGCTTGCTTTTCGTAATATCTGTAATTGGTATTTATAAATTAGAGACAAACAATTATGTGCTGGATGATTTAAGTGAGAAAAGCTCCTTAAAAAAAGACATGCGCTTTTTTGAATCTCAATTTGCAGGAATCCGACCATTTGAAATGGGGTTTGCGCTTAAGGATACTTCGCTCACTATATTCGACATACAGGTAGCTAGAGAAATTGATACAGTACAGTATTATTTGGAGAATGTATATGGTGCTAAAATGTCGTATTCTGCTATGACAATTATGAAAGAAATTAATCGATCTATCAACGGAGGAAAGCAAGAATACTACAGAGTTCCCAACTCCATTCAAGAAATGAAAAACATAAAAAAATATTTCGATAAAAATGTTGACAAAACTGCTACTTCCACCCTATTAACAAAAGAGGGGAAAAAAGGTAGAATATCGAGTAAAATTCACGACTTAGGACAAAAAAAAGTTACTGAATTAAACCAAAATTTACGAGAGTTTTTAAATAAAAATATACATTTAGTAGACTTTCGAATTACTGGAGCACCGGATATGATGGATAAAACAAGTGCTTATATTTCTACGCAAATAATAAAGGGGTTAATTTTCAGCTTCCTGGTTGTTGCCTTGCTGATGGGAATCCTTTTTAAGTCAGTAAAAATTGCTTTAATTTCTCTAATCCCAAATGTATTACCCCTTGTTTTTGTTGCCGGTCTGATGGGCCTTATTGGAATAGATTTAAAATTTTCTACCGTAGTTATATTTACAATTGGTTTTGGAATAGCTGTAGATGATACTATTCATTTATTAGTTCGATATAAAATTGAGCTACCAAACGCGAGAGATAAAAAAGATGCATTGTTTCAATCTATCAAAACTACAGGGAAAGCGCTCATAATAACATCTTTTGTTCTTTCCTCAGGATTTTTAACATTCTTACTATCAGACTTTAGTAGTACCTTTTATATTGGATTATTAATTTCCATAACATTGCTATTTGCACTCATTTCTGATTTATTTTTACTTCCAATTTTGATTCTAGCTATTGATAAAAATAAAGAATCAAAATAAATCAGCTCAACCTATTAATGCTAATATTATTGCCTATTCAATTGTCCAACGCAGGCCGCCGTAAACCATTCTACCAAAAACAGGTGCCCAAATAAGCGAACTATCAAAATACTCTCCGTAGGGGTTTTCAGCTTGTATAATTGGATCGTTTTGAATAAAATTAGTGAGGTTTTCCCCCCCAATATAAAATTCGAATTTTTTAGAAAACACTTTTGTAATTTGTGCACTTAACAGCATGTAAGAAGGAGATTTCGATGATACAATAAACTCAGAAGGATTTAAACTAGTTGAAGGAATTCTTTGTTCTCCAACCAATTGACTGGTAATATCAAACTTCCATTGGCCTTCTTTATCATTCTTTTTTGTTTCATAAGATAAATTAACAAACCCCTTGTTTTGAGCTAATAATGGCTTTGAAAGCATTCCAACTTTGAAATCTTTTTGAACATCTAAAAAACGATATGCTAACCGAATATCCATCCTTTTGGAAATATCGTAATTTACTTCTATTTGAAAAGAATTCGAAAAAGATTGTCCTTCTAAATTGTAGAAATACACCTCTTGCGGATGGTAATCTAAATCAACAATTATTTGATTCTCAAAAAGCGTATGATAAAAATCTACATTAATATTCCCTCCTCTAAACAAAATCTCGAAATCTTGATTAAATCCGAAGCCAAAATTCCACGCGCTTTCCTGCTTCAAACCGAAACCAGGAAGGTTAACATCATTTTCTATTATCCAATTTCTAGAAGTTGCTAATAAGCCTACGTTTTCCATAATTAGATTGGGTGTTCTTCTTCCTCTACCAGCTGAAATTTTAAGCGCATTTTTTTCAGTGAAATTATACCGCATATTCACTCTTGGTGTTATAAAAGCCCCGTAAACAGAATGGTAATCTGCTCTTACACCTGCTACCAGACCTAATTTTGATTTCGTTAAATTATATTCAAAATATGCACCTGGCACAACCTCTTCTAAGTTGTATTGTTGAACAATAGATGTATCATTGTTTTGAAGTGATTCCTCGTAAAGATCGTAAACAAGGCTAAACCCAGTTTTAAAATTTTGCTCTTGTTTTTTACCAATTTCATCTTGGTAAATGAAGTTCGCATATCCACTTGTCTGTTTCCCTAAATATTGCCTGTTACCAAACAAAGATTGATGATCGTGATATACTCCTGAAAACTGAACAGCCATACTTTTATATTGCTCGTCCGGAAATAAATAGCCAATCTTGGCAAAAGCCTGCCCCCTATTTGTTGTAGAAGAAACTTTATATGGGTTTTGCAGATTATCCTGTGCTAATTGTTTATCTGTTACACCTTTACCCGCAAGACTGCTAAAATGTAAGTGCGCCAACACCATATTCCATATGAAGTATAGTACCCGTATAATTCCATTGGTTATGAATGATAAAATTTTCGTCAAGTGGTCTATCCAAAAAACCATCGGCATTATTATCTATTTCTAAAGCTTGGTATTTCGCATGCATCAACAGTGTGGATTCCCACTTTTTCGAAACAATTCTGTTTAAATTTAAGTTGAGTTCCATTCGACCCGCTTGGTTACCAAAAAGGTTTAAATGTAATTTTTCAGCATTCCCCGGTTTTTTCCAATCTAAATTAATTTGCCCGTCATACTTTCATAGCCGTTCACTACAGAACCAGTCCCCTTAGAAACTTGAACAGAATTAATCCAACTTCCGGGAACATATTCAAATCCATAAATAGTAGAAAGACCTCGAATCATAGGAATATTGTCTTGCATAATCTGTACATACTTACCGGATAAGCCAAGCATTTGTATTTGCTTAGTGCCCGTAACAGCATCCGTAAAACTTGCGTCAATGGAAGGATTGGTCTCAAAACTTTCTGCCAGATTACAACAAGCAGCTTTTCTTAACTCCCCTGTATTCATGGTATGTGCATTTCTCACAGAGAATTTGGAAATTGTATAATTTCCTTTTTTAACAAGTACTTCCACACCAGGAAGAATGCTCCCATTTTTCAATACTATATTCAACATTTTCTTCCTTTTAGGAATATCAATTGTATCCGGTTCAAAACCAATAAACGTAACAACAATTTGTGTGTAATGGTTTAAACTCTCCAGTTTGAAATAACCATCAGCGTCTGTAGAAACGCCAATAGTTGTTCCTGGAAAATGGATATTTGCTCCGGGTAATGGAGCAACAGAATCCTTTAAATCTAATTCGTAAACCTGTCCTTCGACTACTGTTTTATCTTCTTTTTGCGTAAACGCAACCGAAGAAACTAACAGAAAAAGAACAGTTACAACTTGTTTAGCTGCAGCTTTCATAAAAAGAAGAAATTAATGATTTACATCCGATCTATACTTACAGCAGCCATGTAAATTATCATAACTTTCCTTACTCGCTTTTACCTTATCGGTGTCGTGTCCGGCGCCAGCAACTATTTTATGTATTGCCAGTTCTGTTATCTTAGTTGTATTAAATATTACTTTGCAGTTATGTGTATCTACATCCCATTCCGCAACCCGAATACCTGGTGCATCCAGTACTTTTTCAATACGATCTTCGCACATTTCACAAACTCCAGATACTTTAAAATTGATTTCTTGGTATTTAGTTTTTTGCTTTTGACCAAAAGCAGTAGTTGATATTATAGTAAGTACTATTATTAGTAAATTTTTCATCTGTATAATTTTTATTGTTATTAATACTCTAGCTATCCAATAGAGGAAAGCTTACACGTGCTATTTTTACTGTAGCTAACAATAAAAATCAAATTAAGAAAGACTGGATAAGAATAGGAATATCCCGATCGGGAATTGGGGGTGAATAATGGTTAAATTCAACAATATTTGCATTTTCTTCAATATTAAGAGGGGTAAAAATAGTTGTAAATCAAAGCCGAAGTAAACAAGCAAATCTGGGTTTAATGAAACGTTCTCTATTTGCGTTACATAATCAAAATCTCAATTGAAAAAAAGCTGTTTCATCCTGGCAACAGCCTTTTTGTTCTGTTTTTTCTACTGTTTGTTTATGACAGCATTTGTGGGCAGGAGCTTCTTCTATTTCTACCTCACAGACACATTCTCCAAAATCAACAAAATAGGACTTAATTACTCCTTCTTTCTTGCATATATGCGTATTAACAGACACTCCTATTGAAGCAATCAATACGGTTAACATTAGAAATATGGAAACTAATCTTTTCATTACTGACACAAATATACAGAAAATTGATTTTATTGATTAGAGCTTAACATAAAAATAACAAAGAGCCTAATTGATTGAGTTGTGATATATTTGATGATATTATGTAATTTTAATTTGTTACTCACCTACTTGGGCAGAATAGTATCCAAACTACTTAGATTTACACCCATGTGGCAGTCAATTCATTTGAACCTATCCAAAGTCCTTTAGATTCACTAAATTTGTAGTTAAGACCATAGTAGATATGTACACTAATGGTATATCCAAAAAACGACCAAATATGGTATAGCCATTTGATTACAATTAAAAATGAGGCATCGTACTAAAATAGGTTGACATAAAAATCAGCTAATAATAAAATATACAGTAATAACCCATTGTCTAAAGTATGTATTTAACTGAACAAGACTAAATGAGTTAGATTTTTGGATTTACTTTTGGACCAACATTTAATTACATGAAGAGAATTCATAGTCAAAAAGAAAAACGAAGAGTTTTGGAAATATTTCAAGACGCATTTCCTAATTCTCCTATAACATGCAAAGAACCCGAAAATTCAATTTAGAGTAGGCCTTAATCTCAAAAAAGAATAATAAACTTTGACAAGCAACGTAAATCTAATGGCCAGCCAACTATAAAAAACCACTATAAAATTAAATACATAAATGAAGTACCCAGTTATTGATCTACATTGCGATTTGCTCGCGCATATGTTGAATATGCCTAATCCAAACCCCTTTAAACGAGAAGGAATTGGCTGTTCCTTTCCGGCCTTGGCTGAAGGAAATGTGAAACTGCAGGTAATGGCTATTTTTACGGCCACCGAAAATGGAAGCACGGCATTAGCATTGAGACAGAGTGAGATTTTTGCATCATTGCTAGCCGAGTACCCGAATGACTGCACCTTGGTTCATGACATAAACACGTTGAATCAAATTGCTGCTTCGTCGAAGCTAGGCATGATTGCAGCAATTGAAAACGCCTCCGGATTTTGCGAAGAGGATGAGCCATTGAAAATTGGTTTTGAGCGTCTGGAGAGAATCATTACCAACACAAAACGAATCTTATATATCAGTTTTACGCATCACGCAGAAAATAGATTTGGAGGAGGAAATAATAGTGTTGCAGGGCTTAAGAAAGATGGGGAAAAATTACTTCAGTATTTGAATGGAAAAAAAATTGCAGTTGATTTTTCACATGCCAGTGACGCCTTAGCTCAAGATATTTTGGATTACCTCTCCGAATATAACTTGGAAGTACCTATTCTAGCCAGTCATTCAAATTACAGAAAGGTATTCAACCATGTACGGAACCTCTCTGACAATATTGCAAAAGAAATCATCAAACGAGATGGAGTCATTGGAGTCAATTTCTTAAGAGCGTTTGTGAACAACAAGAACTCTAATGCCCTTTATCAACATATGAATTACGGAATTAATCTTGGAGGTTTCAACTCTATTTGCTTTGGAGCCGATTATTTCTCTACTGGCAATCATCCTGACCCGTCAAGAGTTCCTTATTACTTTGAAGAACATGAAGATGCTAGCTGCTACCCGTCTATCATTCAAAAAATTTCCGAGCAGGTTTCACCAGAAGCCATTGAAAGCATAAGTAGTAAAAATGTGATGCGCTATCTTATTGAACTGTGGAAGTAAGTTCACATCAGCATTGAAAGGAAAAACATAAGAAAACCATAAAACACATTCGCTTTTGCAGTTGGAGTGGTTAAAACAAACACATATCAACCCAAAAGCGTTAGTTAAACTCACCGTATATAAAACGTAACTGATAAAATGAGTAGTCAAGAAATAACTGAGGAGAAATTAATCTTACAAGAAGTTTGCTATTCTTATGCCAAAAAAATCATCGAATCCAACCAAACGCTGATTCCATTTGGGGCTTTTCTCAATATGCAAAATGAAATAATCATAGAAGATCCAGCACTCAACATGGAATTAAAAGAAAGTAGAATTGAATACCTCTCTAATAAATTAAATCGATTGGCCTACATCAAAAGAATCAAAGTGTGGACTATCTGTTTTGATGGTATTCTACATAAAACAGAATTAAATATAAAAGATGCTATTTGTATTGAGATTCATGAAGGAAACCAACATCCGATTACCAATTTATATTACCCCTATAAATGGGACAACAACAAAGTACTATTTTCAGAACCAATTATTAAAAAGGAATAAGCAATTCAATCAAATTGCATAAATTAATTTAGACTTATCTTAACCAATCCCCTAAACTACCAAACCGATTTTGCTTACTTTAGCTAAACGTTGTATCTGATTAGATAAATTCAGAACCATAAGGAAAAACTTGAATTTTAACGAAAAAAAAACATGACCTCTAGTCACATCAATCACACAGCATGAAAAGTAAAAACCCTAAGAGCCTTTTGCTCATCATAATCGTATTTTTAATTGTTTCGCTTACCACTGGTACAATGGTTTTTAATTCCTCAAATTTATCTGGAAATTGGTTTAGTAGCTTTTTTTTAGGAGCTGTATTTGGTTGGGCAATCTGTGCTCCCATAATTAGAATCAGCTATGGGGAAGTTCCCTTTCTAAAAATATTTGCGGTATTGCCTGTTTTTGGATTACCATTGTTGTGGCTTATCAAAGCACTGCCCAGTAAGTCACTGCTCTTTATTCCTGTGATACTTGTTTATGCTATACTCTCTCTTTCATATATAGTATGGTTGAATGGTATGGAATTTTTTGCCCTATTTAAAAGAAGTAATTGGTCAAGACTTTTTAACAAGTCCAATCAAGATGACCCGAATGAAAAATGAATAAAACAAAAACGGCATACAACAATGAAGAAAATCACCTCAATATTTATAGCTATAACTATGATTTTAGGAGCTATTGGCCATGTTGCCTTTCCTAAAATATATTCAGCACTAATTCCCAGCTTTATTCCAGAATTTACAGCACATTTATTCGCTATAATTGCTGAAGCAGCCATTGGGCTTGGTTTGATAATTCCGAAGTTTAGAAAATATGGCGGACTCGGTTTTATGCTTTTGATGATTATTTTCCTGCCAATTCACGTATGGGATATGCTCAAAGAAGAACCCTTCATTGGCACTAAAACGATAGCTTTAGTGAGGATTTCGATTCAAGGCGTAATGATATATGCGGGATGGTGGATTTACAAGAAGTATAAGAATTGATTAACTTTAAGAATCAAAAAGAACGTTTGGCCTACGCCCAATCTATGCTTTGTAGGCAATTTAAAAACACCTATTGCTTTGGTGCCTTAGCGTTATAAGAAGTAACCAAACTTAATCAACAACCAAAATATGGGATTGCTTAACATGAAAGATGAAACATGGGAAAAACACGCGAACCCTATGAGTGTATGGACAAGAATGATAACCCTTCCTTTTTTAGTTTTTGCTATATGGAGCAGAGTCTGGATTAGCTGGTATGCATGGATAATTGTGGGACTACTCGTTATTTGGTTAATTCTTAACCCGAAAGCATTTAAAAAACCGAAGTCAACAAAAAATTGGGCTTCTAAAGCAGTATTGGGCGAACGCGTTTGGATCAACCGTAAAAAAGTTCCGATTCCTAAAGAGTATGCATTTATGGCGATGCTATTAAACACTATTAATGGATCGGGCTTACCTTTTCTTATTTATGGGTTATACAGTTTTCATTTTTGGACTACCCTACTTGGGATGGTATTGATCTATGCGGGAAAAATGTGGTTTTTAGATAGAATGGTTTATCTATTTGAAAACATGAAAGAAAAGCATACAGAATATAGTAATTGGGAATATTAAAACCAGTTTGATTCTATTAAAGTTCGTACCTTAGTGCTGTAATGAACGAACCTACAGTAGAAAAAACAGAAACCATTCTTGATGTGGAAGGAATGACCTGTGCCAATTGTGCTATTGGGGTTGAAAACCAATTGAAAAAATTGGGTGCAGATGAGATTAAAGTCAATTTTGCATTAGGGGAAGCTTCTTTTATTGCTCCAAATTCTATTTCGGCAGATGAAATTGCGAAAGGAATTACGCAAATCGGCTACAAATCGCGTATTCGAGAACATGACATAGATGAAAAGCAAGGACTTTCATCTATCGAAAAAAAGTTTTGGTTTAGCTTAATTTTTACTTTGCCCTTAATAACGCACATGTTTTTGCCACATGATTCGTTTATTCAAAATCCGATTTTACAGGCTTTTTTAGCTTTTCCCGTTTTTATTTTAGGCGTTTTTCACTTTGGAAAAAGTGGATTATCCTCATTGCGCACAGGCGCACCCAACATGGATGTTCTTATTTTTATTGGATCAGCATCTGCTTTCTTCTACAGCAGTTGGGGTGCATATACATTCTATGGCACACCGTTAACCCACGATTTTCTGTTTTTTGAAACCTCTGCTTCGATTGTTTCTTTGGTACTACTTGGTAATTTACTTGAACATCGTTCCATAACCAAAACAACCTCTGCAATTAAGGATTTATCTGCTATGCAAGTCAAAACTGCTATGCGGTTCAATTCAAACGGAGAGCCCGAAGAAATTACTTATAACGCTATTCAAATCGGTGATTTACTCTTGGTAAATACAGGCGATGTAATTCCCATTGATGGAATTATTATGGAAGGAAATGGAACTATTGATGAGTCCATGGTATCTGGAGAAAGTATTCCGCTAAATAAAGAAAAAGGAGACAAAGTAGTTGGTAGCACTATCCTAACAGACGGAAATATAATCGTTAAAGCTGAAGCTATTGGACGAAATACGGTTCTATCCAAAATTATTGACTTAGTCAAAAACGCACAGCAAGACAAACCTGAAATTCAGCGATTAGGAGATAGAATCAGTGCTATTTTTGTTCCTATCGTACTTGGTATTTCATTAACAACATTTCTACTCAGTAAATTTGGTTTTGATTTAAGCACACAGCAAAGTATGTTGCAAGCGATAGCCGTATTGGTTATTTCTTGTCCATGTGCAATGGGATTAGCGACACCAACAGCAGTTATGGTAGGAATTGGTAGAGCCGCAAAAAAAGGTATCCTCATAAAAGGAGGAAGTACACTGGAAGAATTAGCGAAGACTAAGACCATTATTTTTGACAAAACAGGAACTTTAACCACGGGTAAGTTCACAATCAAATCTCTCAATGTAATAGACGGCAATGAGCAAGAAATTATTGACGTATTATTTAACATAGAAGGAAGAAGCGCGCACCCAATTGCTAAATCAATTGTAGAGAACTTAAAAGAAAAAGCAAAAGCCATTGCGCTATCAGACATTGAAGAAGTAAAAGGAATTGGGCTTTCTGCAACCGATGAAATGGGTAATAACTGGAAAGTGGGGTCATATAGAATGGCGAGTGAATTGACGGATGACAAATTGCATGAAGTTTATATCCTAAAAAACCATAAACTAGTAGCAACATTAGATATCGAAGATGAAATAAAACCCATAGCGAAGGAAATGATAGCAGAACTTACCCATCAAGGTATTGAAATTATCCTTCTAAGTGGTGATAAACAAAGTAAATGTGATGACCTTGCTCAAACATTAAATATTCAAACTATTTTCGCTGAGCAACTTCCAGAAGAAAAACTTGCTAAAGTTCAAGAATATAGTTCCAAAGGAAACACTGTAATGGTTGGAGATGGCGTTAATGACGCCCCTGCCCTAGCACGCGCTAATGTTGGCATCTCTTTTGGTGACGCAACAGATGTTTCAATAAATACCGCACAAGTTGTATTATTAGGAACAAATGGAATTGATAAATTAACCGAAGCACTCCACCTCAGTAGGCTGACTTTTAAAACAATTAAACAAAATTTATTTTGGGCCTTCTTTTACAATGTATTGGCCATTCCGGTAGCGGCTTTTGGGTTTCTAAGTCCAATTATAGCAACTGCAACAATGGGGTTATCGGATATAGTGGTAATTGGAAATTCAATATTACTAAAAGTGAAAAAATGAAATTAATCACAAGAACTTTACTCGTATTAATTGTTACAGCAATCCTTGGCTGTAAAATGGTGTATTTTGACAAACCACAACCTATTGATGGGAAACGTCTAACTTCAATTCCAAAAAAATATAGAGGCACCTGGAAATACAAACTAAATACTTTAACCATAAGCAAATCCACGATAGTTCAGTCTGGTTTTGAAACGACTAAAATCCCATTAAGCACGCTTGACACTTCTTCTGCATATATTAAAAGTGATAAAACAATTTACAAATTTGAAGGAGACCATCTAGAATATAAAGGAGAGTATAGCCTGATTAGAGATACATTATTTATTCAAAAGCCTACAGAGAATTTAGAACATGGTTTAAATAACAGCATCATTTTAAAGAAAGTTGGAAAATATTTTATACTGAACATTTTAGAAGATAATGGAATGTGGCAAGTGATTCAAATTGAAAAACTAGACAATAATGATATCTTATTAAAATTATTGGACAACGATAAATTACTTGAAATAGTAGAAAAGGATAAGTTGATTGAACTAACTCCTCCATCTCGCATGAATAACTCTAAAGAATCAAGAGATTATTACTACGCAGGAAATTTGTTGCAGAGTGACATTACAGCACTAATTGAAGCCGGAGCATTTTCAGATACGTTGATCAACCTTTCTGAAAATCTTCAATGGCTATCACCTATGATCACAGACAAATAAGAACTTTTTTATAAATGCATTTGTTAGAATCTCATCAGCCCGATAACATTGCCTATATATAATTAATCAATAATAAATTGACATTAATATGGCAAAACTAGTATCTTCGTAGAATATTAAATAGCTTTATTATGAAATCAATCATATCTACAGCCTTACTTTCATTAATTAGTCTCATCACC
Organism: uncultured Flavobacteriales bacterium; assembly: GCA_943788755.1. Lineage (GTDB taxonomy): Bacteria > Bacteroidota > Bacteroidia > Flavobacteriales_D > Parvicellaceae > CALSMU01. Next base: position 1,828,242 of record CALSRM010000003.1, on the reverse strand, counting down.
TTTTCTCAAACTACAATTGAAGGAACTTATTTACCGGTTAAAAACACAAGAATCTTACAAGTTTGGGACACCGCGGCTACTACTATGACGATTCCAACTATTGGTGCTAACCAATTATGGGATTACTCGGGTGCTTTTGGAAGTATTTCTGACACTTTCGAATTAGCGGTGAAAGACCCTATTGCTACACCACATGTAGCGGATTTCCCAGATGCAACACACGCTTCTTTTTTAAGATCGCCTTTCGTACTAGCGGATTCGTTGTGGTTGTACTTTACTGTTGATACTGTTGGAATAAAAAATTTAGGATATTATTCAGATAAATCAACTTCTAGCGGTTTAGTTACGGCCGGACCACCTGAATTCGTATTGCCAATGACTCTTGCTTATCAAGATACCTTAGTTGATAATAGTCGCTATGAAGGATTTCTTGATTATTCAGGAACACCAGTAAGAGTTGTTAGAACTATGACTAAAGTTATGTCAGCTGATGGATATGGAACGCTAATTACACCAGACGCTACCTATTCGGAAGTTATGCTTGGAAAAGAAGTAATTAATCAAATAGATTCTATTTTCGTTGATTTCATAGGTACGGGAAATTATACTTTCGCTACTGAATTGTTAGACGTTACACATCGTTTTCATTTTTTAAGAAACAATACTTTTGCAAGTACTCATTTGATGCAGATTAACACGGATGCTACTGAAACTATTGCACGATATGGCTGGTACACCTTACCAGTGGATTTTGGATCCATTGGCGGGACAGTCTACGATACTACCGGAGGTCCTATTATAACTGGAGAAATGTATTTGTACCGTGAGAACTCAAACTTTACAAAAAATGACATCTTAGCAACTACTGAAATAAACAATGACGGAACTTATCAGTTTGATTCTATTCCTTATGGAGAATATCGAATAGCAGCAAGACCAGATTTAGGAGCATACCCTAATGTTTTCACTACTTATTATGGAGACACTACTGATTGGGTTAATTGTCAAACAGCTATAACAACAGCAGATACTGCAGGAATTGACATTAACGTACTTTACGGAAATGCTCAAGTTGGGACAAGCTCATTAGGAGGAAATCTATCTCTTAATATTTGGTTAAAAAACAATGACCCTGTGCCCGGGATTGACATTATTGTAGAGAAAGATCCTGAGGAAGAACCAATTATTGAAACGAATACAGATATCTTCGGGAATTTTAGTTTTCCAGCACTTGATGACGGAGATTACAAAATTTGGGTTGATATGCCTGGACTTCCTATGGCTGGAACTTATAATTTTACGGTTTCAAATGGTACAGTTGTTAATGGTTTAGACTTTGAAGTTGGGGCTGATGAGATTTTCCCCTCAAATATGATTATTACTTCGATAAATGAACCTACTATTAATCAATCTAGAAGAGTTAAGATTTATCCAAACCCTTTTGTGGATAATACTTTAGTAAATATTGACACTGAATCTGAAACAAAGATTAGTATAGATGTCTACGATATAACTGGAAAGTTGGTTTATAAGGTAATTCAAGAACAATTAAACGTAGGTTCTACGAACTACACTCTTAATGATATAAACGATGCAGGAATATACTTAGTTAAAGTTACGCTTGGAGAAAGTGTTGAGTGCCTAAGAATTATTAAAAAATAAACCTATACAAATCTCTAAAAAAAGGACTTTTTAAGTCCTTTTTTTATTTAAAATTCAGTGAAGCGATTCAATTTTTATATTATTTTATTTTCAATATTGCTGCACCAAACTGTTGTAGGTCAAGTACACAACTTTAAAAATTATAACGCTGATGCCGGAATAAGCAACACCACCATTCTTGATATAACACAATTGAATAATGGTGAAATTTGGATTGGAACAAATGAAGGTGGTATCAACACTTTTGACGGAAACTCATTTACACCCATTACAAAAGAAAATGGCTTAGTTGACAACGTTATTTATGATTTTCTTCACGACAAAGAAGGAAATGTATGGATCTCTACAAATAATGGTGTTAGCATATATAATGGGAAAACATTTGACTCTATTTCTTGTGTGGACACACTTGTCCATAAAAGAATATATAAAACTTTTATTGATTCGAAAAACACTGTTTGGTTTTGCACAGGAGAAGGCTTAGCCAAATTAGTTGACAACAATATTGTGAAATTTAATTCTGGAAATGAAATTCTTAATAAAACTCCCGTCATCTTTTGCAATGAAGATCATAAAGGCAATATTTGGCTAGGAACTATGGGAGAGAACTCATTCAAAATCTCTCCAAATGAAAAAGTAACACAGTATTCTTCAGGTAGAGCAATGAAATATACCTTTTCTATATTTCATCCTAATGACAAAACAACCTGGTTCCTAACCTATAAAGGATTATTTGAATTAATAGATGATTCAATTGTAGAAAAAAAATTCAAAGTACTTGAGAATTACAAGAGCACCTATTTCCACCACTGCTATGAAGACAATGATGGGAATTATTGGTTTGCTACAAAAAAAAGAGGTGTCATAAAATTGCGCGGAACAAAAGAGAAATTATTTACAGAAGTAAATGGATTAGGCGATAACCATTGCTGGAGAATTTTCCAAGATAGGGAACATAATATGTGGTTTGGTGGTCAAACCAAAGGATTGTCGAAATTACCCAACGAAACTTTTGAATTAAAAAACTCAAACTTTGGTTTACCAAATGACAACGTCCAATCCGTGTTCACGGATAGTAAGTCTCAAATTTGGATTGGTACGGAGAATGGTCTTTTTAATAAAGGAAACGAATTAGGCGACATTATACTTGAACAAAAAATAATCGTTCACAACGATATTCGTTCAATAAACGAAGATCAAAACAACAACATACATATAGTTATGAAATCTGGGGTTAAAATAATCAGAAATGGGATTTCAACAATATATAATTTAAACAGTGATGAGCAAATTTTTAAAGGGTACTGCTCTTTCATAGACAGCACGGGTGTATTGTATGGTGGGGTTAATGGTATTGGAATAATTGAAGGTGATTACATAAAAATAATAAACGACTCCATTCAAATGCCTGAAACTCCTGTATTGGATATTGAAAAAGATCATCAAGGTGTTTATTGGTTTGCTACAGACAGAGGCTTATTTAGTTATGACGGGACCTCAACTACTTTTTATAATGAAAACCATGGAATTCCTTCAATTAAAATAAGGTGCATAATAAAAGATAAGGACAATAATTTATGGATTGGGTCCAGTGAAGGTATATATATCTATTCAAAAGGGAAATTTACACACCTATCTGAAAAGGACGGGTTAAGTAATAATACGATCTATTCTTTATGCTTTGATACTGATGACCAATTATGGGTTGGCCAGCCTGATGGCCTAGACAAACTTATTTTAAATAAATTTAAAATAAGAGAAGTTAGGCACTACGACGAAGGTAAAGGGTTTTTAGCAAACTTTTGCAACAACAACGCTATGACACTTGACCCTAAAGGAAGAGTTTTAATTGGCACTGACAAAGGCTTACTTACATATAATAAAGAATTTGACCAATTCAACTTTTTAGAATCCATCACAGTGATAACTGACATAAAATTATTTTCTCAACCTACAGATTGGCGCATATATTCTGATAGTCTAGATGAAAGAGGATATCCAGTAGACATAAAGTTAGATTACAACCAAAACTATTTCACTTTTGACTTCACAGGTATTTGTCATAAAAACCCAAGTGCAGTTAGATATAAATATATGCTTGAAGGACTTGATAAAGAATGGATTTTGACAGATAAAAAAACAAATGCTGATTATCTTAACTTAAAACCAGGACACTATACTTTTAAAGTTATCTCTTCTAATGACGAAGCTATTTGGAATAAAAAACCTGTTACATTTTCATTTACGATTCTTCCTCCTTTTTGGCAAACTTGGTGGTTTTATTCCTTTTGTTTTATTGCATTTTTATCTGCTGTTTATTCATATTTAAAGATTAGAGCCTCAAATAAACTGATTAAAAAAGCTAATCAGATGGTAAGGCAACAAAATAGTATTATTGAAGAAAAAAATCACGAAATTATTGACAGTATAAACTATGCTAAAATAATTCAAGAAGCTATCTTACCAAAAAACTCGTTAAAAGAAGAAATGACTAACTGCTTTGTGTATTACAAACCGAAGGACATTGTTAGCGGGGATTTTTTCTGGTTTAAAAACATTGAAAACAGATTCCTGCTAGCTGCAGTAGATTGCACAGGACATGGTGTTCCAGGTGGGTTCATGAGTATGGTTGGTCATTCTGGAATGAACAGTGCAGTAACTGAATACAATCTCAGAAAACCTTCAGCAATTCTAGAACAACTGTCAACTCACGTCATTAATTCTTTTAACGATGATGAGGGAGAAGGCGCGATTAAAGATGGAATGGACGCAGCACTTTGTTCGATAGATCTTGAAAATAACATTGTAGAGTTTTCTGGTGCTAACAATCCTCTTTACATTGTACGTAAAAACAATAATGCGGTTATTGATGAAAAAGGCAATACTTTAAGGCTTAAGCAATTAGAAAACCTATATGAGATAAAAGGAAACAGAAGACCAATTGGCCCATCGGGGTTCACAAAGCCATTTATTAATCATTCTATTAAACTAGAAAAAGGGGATTGTATTTATTTCTTTACAGATGGTTACCCTGATCAATTTGGAGGACCAAAAGGGAAAAAATTCATGTATAAGTCATTTAAAAGACTCCTTATCTCAATCGCTAGTGAACCTATAAAGGAACAACGAAGATTACTAGATGAAAGGTTTGAAGAATGGCGTTTAGACCATGAGCAAGTGGACGACATTTGCGTAATAGGCGTAAAATTTTAATAATCTTTCGTAAGAGAGAAATCTTTATAGCATTCCTGCAAAAAACATAAATTTCTTGGATCTACCCCCATTGCTATGGCGAGCTTCGAGCTCGTGTCTTAACAAAAAATAAAATAATAGTTGAAGTTGCACAAGCGTAACGCTCGCGCTAGCATCATGAGTATCTTTATTACCACTGTTATCAAAAGAACTAATTCCTCAATAAAATTGGATAGTCCCAACAATTCGTCTTAACCCCCAAACACTATTTAAGCTCTTCGTTGTAAAACACTTTATAATAATGCATTCCTTTCTGCACATCATAGCCTCTTTCAACAAATTTCCCCATGGAATCAGGATTGTCAAAATTGAAACGAAGTTGGATGTTTGTATCTAACTGAATAGCATTTTTAATCGTTCGCTTTTGTTTTTCTAAGACAAGCTCAGAAACTTGAAAAGAATCTGAAATTTCTAGTTCAAATTCCGCTTCAAAAGCTTTTTTATAATCTTTAAATTCTCCCTTGGTTTCTTCATCAGAAAACAAAGTATCACTAAAATCATCTACAGAAATTTCTTGATTACCCTCTACAAATCGCATAGAATGATTTACAAAATCGATTTCATCCTTTCTTGTCTCCTCGCCTATTATATCTTTAGCAAAAGACTTACATAAATCTAGAAAAGCATCTGTTTCGTAATTCTCATCATGAATATAATCTATTTTTAAAAAGTCCTTTTTCCAGTATTCTGCATCGTAGTTATTATTGTCAACTGATAAAACTTTCAAGCCTTCCTCAGTTTCTAGAATCAAGCAACCTTTATCTAGTTTCTTAACGCTAATGCCTTTTTCAGTATTAATTGTCAGCTTCTTATTTTTCTCCTCTACTTGTAAAAAAGCGTCTTTTCTTTCCGATTTAAAGATACCTATTGCTTTTACCTGCTCCCCCAAATGGTGCATCTTATCAAAATAAGCAATAAACAAATCTCCTATTTTTATATGCGGATGATTTGATTGATCGAACAAGTGACGAAGGATCAATACAGAGTTCTCAAAAAAGGAAGACTTATCTGAAAAGATATTTTCACTTATTCCATTTAGCGGATTGTAACTTAAATCTACATCATGGACAAAATGAAATTTCTCTGTAGTTCTAGTAAACGGCCTCAAAAAATAATCAGTTAACAATTGCGATAAGTCATCTGTAAGCTTAACTGGTTCTTGGGAAACAAAGATGCTTTCTCCTTTGTGCTTATTTCCAACTCTATGAATTGCTAGCTGACCTAATTTGGCTGTTTCTACGTTTATCATTTGACCTTTTGTTGAGATTGGCAATAATACGAAAAAGCCTTTGGCTTAGCAGAAGATGTTAATAAGTTAATGATATTAAACTAATCCAGTTAACCGTCTATGCTTTTAAAACTTAAATCATCATTCCAATACAACAATTTATTGATTAATATTGGGGGCTTCTGAACTTTCCTTAATTTACTCTTTAATTAAGCTAAAACAAGCGAGCATTGATATAATTAGTAAGTAAATTCCTTTTTTTACATCCAAATCGATTGAAATCCTCCAGAAAATTTATTCAGATTGATACAACTACTTTTTATTACTTTCAGCTGAGTCAACACGGATACTCATGAAAAAATACATCACTAATGATGACAAACCAATTATTAGTTTTGTTGTTATAGGATCCTCAGTAAAAAAGATAGCTATTATAATAACCAGACATAAATCTCTTATTAACCTATATAGTATTGCCACGTCTTAATTTTAGTAATCCAAAATAAATGTATAAAATCTTCTCATTTAGCTTATTTACCCAATAGCTTTAATTCTGGATTATGCATAGTGATAAACTTGAAACATAAAGATTCATGAGTAAATTATACTTTTTTACGAAATTATAAAAATATGATTACATCCTATTCTTTTTTATCAAAATTGAGGTAAAAATATTAATAAATTTTAAAATATGTTTTCGATTATTTCCATTTAACTAAAATTATCACTTAATCAAAAATATAATAATTAATTTTCGCATTCTCTAAAACTCTTCTAATTCACTCGAACCTTTGTTTTTTAGGAAGGCGAACAAACCTTACTTTGTCTTAACCAATTTAATAATTCTAATTGTATCGAATAAAGCAATGGCAGGATAGCTTAAATCTGTTTCGTACCATTTTTGAGAAAAGTTGGCATTACCAGAGTGTGCATGGTGATTGTTATGATAACCTTCACCCATAGTTATTAGGTCAAAAGGCATAAGATTGGTAGAAGTGTCTGTTACATCAAAACTACGATAACCAATTTTGTGCGCAAACCAATTGATGACTATACCTTGCAAGGGTGTCATTATAAAATGGAAAGGTAAAAATGCCCACAACCATAATGCCTTAGAAGGAACAACCATATAATAAATAGTAACGTAAATTCCTACCCACAAAATTCTTGCTCCTAGACTATATGCATATTTTCCCATAAACCCTCAGTAAGGAAGGTTCTTGCAGAACTTTTCTTCTAATACGATTCTACCGTGTAATTCCTCGAAATATCTTATCTGTTTTGCGCATCATAGCTACCAAGGTTTGTCATAATTATGTGAATGGACGTCCTTTTCTGTATCCGCATACGCATGATGTAATCGATGTAGTTTACCGTAAACATGAGGACTGAGTGCTGTAAACCCTTGTGTAATCCATGAAAGAATATAGAATACTTTCTCCCAAAATGGAGTCATCGTAAAGTGCTTGTGAGCCGAATATCGATGTAGGAAAAAGGTTTGAAAAAATAAAGATGTGTACCAGTGAATAATTACGAAAAGTAAAAATGAATAGCATAGTTGGATTAAGTATGCGCAACAGACTCTCCTTTTCCTAATCTCGCCAACAGTTTTACATGACTAACCACAGCATCTGTAAATGTATCTTTTGAATAATAGGGCACCCCGTATTCTTCGCAAGTAGCTTTTACAATTTTAGAAATCTTTGGATAATGTATGTGACAAATTGTTGGAAACATATGATGCTCCACTTGATAATTCAAACCACCCATATACCATCCTAAAATATTATTCTTAGGCGCGAAATTAGCAGTCGTTTTAAATTGATGAATGGCCCAATTATTTTCTAAACTACCCTCTGCATCTGGGCTCTGGAAACTCCGTATCTTCAATTACATGAGCCGGTTGAAATACTAATGCTAAAATTAATCCGGCAACAAAATGTTTAGAGAAAAAACACAAGAACCAAAATCCGAAAGAAATATCCATAAAGTAAAGTGGTAAAAAAGCAAATATAAATAAGTAAACAATTTTTACCGCAAATATTTCAAGTAAGGCCATTCCTAATGTTTTTCCTTGCGCCTTTAATAACTCATCCTTCTTAAAAGATGCTATTTGAATAAAATCCTTCGCTATTACCCAATAGAAAGTCATAAGACCATAAAAAAACCATGCATAAATAATTTGAAACTTTTGAAATTTAAAATGCGGTTGTCTTGGTGAAAAGCGCATTAGCTTACCCGTGTCAATATCTTGATCCATATCTGATATATTGGTATAAGTATGGTGCAAAACATTGTGCTGAATTTTCCAGTTTAAGGCATAACCTCCTGCAAAATTAATAGTCATTCCTAATAATTTATTAACCATCTGGTTTTTAGAGTAAGAGCCATGATTTGCATCGTGCATTATGGTTAGCCCAACGCCAGCCATACCTATCCCCATAAAGATCCAAAGTAATACTTGAATGTAAGGATTAGGAACCAAGCCTGCTAACAATAATACCAATGGTGTGAAAAAGGCAATTAAAATAATCGCTGTTTTCCATTTCATTCTTGCGTTTGCAAATTTTGAAATGTTATTTTCTTTGAAATAACCATTTACCCGCTTTCTCAAAACCTTATAAAACTCAGGCTTATCTTTTGTGTTAAATCTTACCGTCTTTAAAGTCATAACTCAATGTTTTAGCTTATAAAGTGCAAAGATAACCCTTTTTATATCCACATAAGTGATACAAAACATAATTACTAACATTTTTTTGAACCAAATCCTATTAATATACCATCAAGACACTTGCTGGTTTAGCTATTTTATACATGAAAAATTCTTAAATAATAGCTATTTAACCTTGGCTAGTTAAATTCTGAGACAAAAAAAGGGTCTTTATAAATAAAAACCATTTCAATTCGCAATATTCTCTTAATTTAGTTATTCGTCAACTTTCCTGTTCTAAGTGTTTTTCCGTTCGATTTGAATGAAAAAATATAAATACCATTAGATAATTGATTTGTTTCAATTTTAGTTAACTCAGCGTTCACGTTTGCTATACTATGAACTTGATTACCTAATAAATCATATAAAATAAACTCAATTGAAGAATTATCATTTATCAACTCTTTATTTAACGCAATTGTAAAATAACTAGTAAATGGATTTGGATAAACATTCGTTCCATTTTCAATTTTAGATTCATTAATTGAGGTAATAGTCTCACTAACAGTTATAGTAGCAGTCATCCCCAATCCAGCATGCGGGTCGCATTGATAATCATAACTCCCAGCAGTTGTAAATACATAAGAATAGGTCCATCCTCCTGAAGCAACTGCTCCGCTGCCAAAACTATCGGGGTTTGAAGGAAAAGTTGTTATTGTTCCATTTACATTGTGAGAACCACTTGTATTTGTCCAAATAACTGTGTCCCCTTCCTCAATTGTTAAGGCCGAAGGCGTAAAAGAATTACTAGCAACATCCACATTATGTGATGTTTGTGCTAAAAAGCTTGTGGAAATAAAGAAAGTTATCAATAGATAAAGTATATTTTTGATCATAGTATGTATATTAATGAATGTCTAAAGTAAGCCTTTTTCAATGATAATTACTTTTTAGCACTTGAATAAAGTGTGAAGCTCCAATCTGCATTCAGAAAAGAGCTCAGATCGTATTGCCAAGAATTCACTGAAGTACCTATTAGCTATTGATTCGCGTATATGGATGTTAATTATTGGCACTTTTTTTCTTAGAACAGAATCACAATTAATACTAAAAAGTCGATGTGTTCAACCAAAACGTTTGCTTGAAGCTGGTTTTATTTTTAAATTCGAAAACTTAGGACCAGCCCAACATAATCTTATCCATGAATAAGAATAAGAATAAACATATTATACTCTTTGATGGCGAATCCGTGTAAATTACCAATTAATCATTGGTTGGACAGATAAAGAAAAAGCTAACTCTATCTAAATTGCAAATAAATTTAATAATCGGATTAAATTACACTTGTTACATTTGCTGAAATAACTTTATTATCAGATTAATTCTGTTGTGTTTTTGTTTATTTTTATTTTAAAATCATGAAACAATTAATTACATTTACTTATAATAAAGTAATAAATAAAGACTATGCAACTGAAGAAAAGAATTTTGATTTGCTTATTTTTCATAGCCAATCTTAATATTTTGGCTCAAACAGCAGAACAGCAAAAATTCACTGCTGACTTAGATAATTTTGTTGAAAAAAAAATGAAAGATTTCAGTTCTTTTGAATTGGCTTTTCTTAGAACAATTGAAGATGCTGACCTTGCTCAAAATCATTTATCATGGAGAGCTGAGCATCTCAAAAATGATATGGAGGAAAGAAAAGAAAAATTGTCAGTTGATCAAACAACAGATTTTCAGATTAAATTTGAAAACTACAGAGAACTAATAAAACTGTGTAAAGAAAAGAGAAAGGTACTGTATCAAGAGGAAAAAATAAAAAGTAGAGCTAACGAATAAATAGAAGTTGAAAATTATGGAAAATACAAAACTCTTCTGTGCAATTATATTAGTGGCATTTGCGGCTGTTATTTCGGGCCAAACTTCAACAACTAATGGCAACTGGACTTCAGGTGCAACATGGGTGGGGGGAGTATCCCCAAGTGAAGTAATAGGTAGTGGTGATTTTGTTACTATAGCGGCTGGTGATACCGTTACGATAAATTCAGCGATGCTAGAAGTAAGGAACAACGGAGTATTATTTGTTTACGGATATTTAATCGTTGACCATGCTGATGGTCTAGAGTTTTTTAACGGATGTACTGTTACCATATTTACAGGAGGAACGATAAAATGTACTACTGGTGAAGTGAGAAATAACTCCACAGGAACAACCTTAAATGGATCTTTAATTTGTACTGGTGATTTTGCTGCAGGAAACGGTTCTTCAATTTCAGGGACAGGAACAATGATCACTTATGGAACACTGACCGTTACAGGTTCTGGCACAGTCATGGGATCAGGATCAGGCTGTTCAGGATGTGAATTAACCACAAGCGGAACTACCTACGTTTTCTATGTAGCAACAACAGGAGATGATTCGAATTCAGGAAATGATCCATCTGCTCCGAAACTAACAATATCATCTGCCATAACCGCTACAACAGCTAATGAAACTAGAATAGAAATTGCAGACGGTACCTATAACGAAAACGACATGGATATTGATTATTCCACTACTTTTCAGGGTACTTCGGAAGCTGGCACTATCATAGACAATGATGATGTATCTGGTCAACGTTGCTTCAGAGTAACAGCTGACGGTGCAGATATTTCCATAAAAGATATGACTATAAGAGACTTCAAAGATGGAGGGGGGCCAGCTTTGTATACATATGGAAGAGATAATAAGGTAGTCATGGAAAATGTCACTGTTAATAGTTGTTATGTAAGCGCCAATATTTATGATGGTGCCGTTTTCATATTTCATGACCCAGGAGCTTCTTCCAGCGACAGTGTTGTAATCAAAAACTGTACATTCTCGGACAATACTAGTGCAGAAGCTTCAGGTGGTTGTGCTTTAGATATTCGTTCATACTCTTATGATTACGACTATTCGGTCCTTTTAGAGAATACTACTTTTGACAATAATGATGTTACTACTTCTGGATCATCACATGGAGCTTGTATGATTGATAGAGGTTATAGTGTAACAGTTAGAAAGTGTACATTCTCTAACAATAACAATTATTATTATGGTAGTGGTTTATATGTTAGTTATTTGGGAAGTTCTTCCGGAGTTTCCAGTAGATTTACATTAGAAAATTCTTTATTCCATGATAACAGTGCTTCTAATGGAGCTTCTTGTACAGTATATAATGTTCAAGGTAGTGTTTATAATTCAACCTTTGCCCAAAATACAAGTTCAAATGTAAATGATTACTATGTTACTGCATTAGAAGTAGATGGAACAGTTACTGCTAAAAATTGTATTTTCCAGTCTGATGATTCTGGAAATGAAGTTATACAGGGTTATAGTGGAGATTTAACAATAAGCTATTCTTTATTAAATGGTGGTTCAGGTGGAGATTCATATACTGATGGGGGAAATAACTCAACCTCTGACCCCTTGTTCTCAGACGCTGCAAGTAATGATTTTACACTGACAAGCGCTTCTCCAGCGGTTGATGCTGGCACTTCTGGTGGTCCAGATGCAGACATACTAGGAGTTACTCGAGATGGAAGTCCTGATATGGGATGTTATGAATACAGTCCTAATAACTGGACTGGAACAACAAGTTCAGCTTGGGCCACTTCATCTAACTGGAGTCGAGGAACAGTTCCTGGAACAAGTGAAAATATTACTATTCCAGATGTAAGCTCAGGGTCAGGAAACACCCCTATTATTACTTCTGATGTGACCTTAGGTGGGCTTACAATTAATTCAGGAGCGAGTTTAACTGTTAGTAGTAATTCACTTACAGTAACCGGAACAATGGATATAAACGACAATTTATATATCGATAACGCAACCGTTAATGCTGATGGCACAGCTGATTTCACAGGTGGAACAATAGACTTCACTAATAGTTCAGGAACCCTAATATTAAGCGCAGCAGTTACTTCTTTGGGTACCTTAGATGCTGAAATGGGTACTGTTGAATACGATGGAGCAACACAAACAGTATTTGGTGATAATTATTATAATTTAACTATTTCTACAGCTGGTACTAAAACAGCTGGAGGAGCAATTAATATTGATGGTGATTTAACAACATCAACAACAGCAGGTTGTAAATTAGATATGTCTACTTACGCCTTAAACGTAGCAGGAAATATTACAGTTGGAGCTACTGATGGTTTAGATGTAAGTAACGCTCTATCTAGTGTAACTTTTGATGGTTCTAGTGATCAAACTGTAACACATGAAGGTAGTACAGGAGGATCATCAACAGTGACTCTTGTATCAGAAGATTTCAATAGTCTTTCTACAGGTTCCTTAACCGAATCAGTAAGCACTACTGCTACCTATCAAAACGTAGCTGACTGCACATTTGAGAAGTGGGAAATAGAGTCTTCTGACATTCCTTACGCAGGTAGTTGTTCAGGATGTTCAGGCAACAGAGCCCATATCGAATATTATGGTAGTTCATGTACACAAGACAACACAATAATTACAGCCGAATTTTCACCGACAACATCAGCTCTTGATATAAGCTTTAATTACGCAGTTAGAGATTACGGTGGACAGTATTTTGAAGTTTATTTATATAATGTAACTGATGCTACTCAGGTCGGTACAGATCTAATTAATATTACGTCTTCGGTTGATAATCAGACGTATTCTGCTCAAACTACCTTATCAGGTTCAAATTCAACATCTGACTCCTATTCTCTAAGATTCCATTATTATGGTAATAATGACTATGGAGCCCAGTTTGACAACGTTTTAATTCAAGAAGATGTGACAACTTCAGGTGCCGAATTAAACAATTGTACAATTAATAATTCCGGTGGAAACATCATACTTAATGATGTAATTTCAATTGATGGATCTATTACCTTTTCGTCAGGAGATATTGATGCATCATCAAACAATTTAGTATTAACATCTGCTGCTACTGTATCAGGTGGAACCGATGCATCACACGTTATTGGAACGATGATTAAAACCACCGAGTCTACTTCACAATTCACTTTCCCTCTTGGTGATGGAACTCAATATAAATCAATTGCTATTACACCTTCCTCGGGAAACTCTACTGTTTGGACCGCTGAATACTTTCTACAAGCCAATGCTCCCCTAGCCTTAACTTTAGATCCATATGGGTCCAATTCTGGTGATTTAGATCATGTTAGTTCATATGAATATTGGGATTTAGATAGGGGCACCGATGGTACACCTTCAAATGCAAAAATTGCAATTCCATGGGTAGCGAATAATGCAGTCTTAGCCTATGCTGATTTAAGACTTGCGCATTTTGATGGAACAGACTGGGATATGATAACAGCATCGCCGGTGGGGACGGATGCATCAGGTTTAATTACTTCTGGTTCCGCGGTAAGTACTTTTAGTCCGTTTACCTTAGCAAGTAGTTCATCTACAAATGTTTTACCGATAGAATTAGTTTCTTTTTATGGAGAGAAAAAGGACAATAGAAACATATTGAATTGGACAACTGCGAGTGAAATAAACAATGCTTATTTTACAATAGAGAAATCGTATAACGGATTCGACTTTGAATGGGTCGGAACGAAAGAAGGGTCTTCTCCTTCTACACAAATTACAAATTACAAATTAACCGATTTCAAAATTCTCAAAACAATTAATTATTATCGTTTAAAACAAACCGATTTCGATGGTAAATTTGAATATTCAAACACCATCAGTATTGATAATAGAATAGATGATTCTTTTAAAGAGATAATAGGCAGAATAAATCTTTTAGGACAAGAAGTGGATCAATTTTATAACGGCATTGTGATTGTTCGTTACAAAGATGGGACTTCCGAAAAGTTTTGTCAGTTTAAATAGATATTTACTAACCCAAAATGGCTCGTGGTTTTTGATTTCCAAGTATGTTTTTTCTGCAAAATTTGTGCTCTTAATCTACCATGGCCTACATAATCTTATCCATGAATAATAAGAAAAACATTATACTCTTTGATGGCGAATGCACTTTCTGCAGTTTTTGGGTAAAATTTGTGCTAAAACGGGATAAACACGATCAATTTCGCTTCGCTTCATTGCAGTCAATGGCTGGAATTTATTACCAAGACAAACATGATATTAATGACAAAGTAGATTCTGTTGTTCTCATCCACAAAGATGGAAATGCTTTCATTAAAACAAATGCCGTATTTGAAATACTATACTTGCTTGGCGGGTTAGGAAAATTTATATACGGATTAAAAATATTTCCTCGATTTGTCAGAGATTTCTTTTATGATATAATCGCCAAGATGCGCTATAAAATATTTAAAAGAAAAGCTTGCGAATTGCCTCTGAATGTTAACTATAAGAGCAAATTCATATGAAAAAACCTTTTCTCACCGCTGAATGGAGGAAGTTGATTCTTATCAATTATGCAATCGATCCAGAAATTCTAAAAAAATATCTCCCCCATAAAACAGAATTAGATTTATGGGAAGGGAAATGTTATGTCAGTTTAGTTGGGTTTATGTTTTTAAACACAAAAGTAAAAGGCTGCAAATTACCAGGACACATTAATTTCGAAGAGGTCAACTTACGTTACTACATCAAACATCAAAATGGCGATGAAGTAAGACGCGGTGTCGGCTTTATTAAAGAAATGGTTCCTAAACCTTTAATAACTGCAGTAGCTAGAACTATCTACAAAGAACCTTATCAAACCCTGCCGATGAAACATAGTTGGTCTGAGGATAGCGAACTAAACATTGCATACAGCTGGAAATTGAAGGGTATCTGGAATTCGGTTAGTGTAAATGCTGAAAGCACTCCTTTTTCTTTTAACGAAAATAGTGAAGCTGATTTTATTACAGAACATTACTGGGGTTACACCAAAATAAACAACGCACAAACCAATGAATACGAAGTAAAACATCCAGCTTGGAAAATTTACAATGTATTAGATTCTAGGGTTAATGTTGATTTTAAAGCAAGCTATGGAGCTGATTTTGAATTTTTAAATCACCAACAACCGACATCTGTTATGTTAGCTGAAGGGTCAGAAATTTCTGTTGGCAACAAGAGAGTTCTTTAAACTTAACATCTATTTCTTTCGATTCATGCAGAGTAAACCAATCGGGATTAATCAATCTAAACCTCTGCCAGTTGCTTATACTTACCCTTACTTTTTCTAATTCGACAGGAAACCACTTTATACTCAGGACACATTGCTTCTGAGCAGTGCTCATCAGAAGTGATTATATTCAACATAACTTCTGGAAAGTGGAAAGTAGAACTTAGTATACCAGGCTTCATTTCATCCGTTATTTTTGCTTTTATATCGACCTTCCCTCTTGGAGATTCAACACAAACAAATTCTCCATCTTCAATTAAGTTTGCTTTTGCATCATCAGGATGTATCAACAATACATCTTCTGTCAATATCTCCACATTTCCTGTCCTACGTGTCATAGCTCCACAGTTGTAATGTTCTAATTCTCTATTAGTTGTTATTATATATGGGAAATCTTCACTGTATTTTTCTAATTCTTGAGACCCCTTATAATCAAAGTATGAAAATTGACCTTTGCCATTTTTAAATTCCTCAATATGGAGCATCTGCGTATCCTGTCCTCCATCTAATACTGGCCATTGCTTACCATTCTCAATTAAATCATCCCAAACTACTCCTTTAAAGAAAGGTACAATTTGAGCAATTTCTTTCAATACTCCTTCAGCCGTATAATCAGGTTGAGAATAGCCCATTTTGTTCATAATATCCACAATGATTTGTCCATCTGTTTTACATCCAGGAATTGGCTCTACGACTTTATTTACCCGTTGAATTCTTCTTTCTCCATTGGTAAAGGTTCCATCTTTTTCCAAAAATGAAGCTCCGGGTAATATAACAGTAGCTCTCATCGCTGTTTCTGTCATAAATAATTCTTGAACCACCAACAATTCCAAGCTCTCCATTGCCTTGATTACCTTTTTTGTATTTGGATCTGTTTGTACAACATCCTCTCCTATTATCCATAACGCTTTTAAATCTCCAGCTATCGCCGCGTCAAACATCTCTGGAATTTTAAGCCCTACATGGCTTGGAGTTTCAGCACCATAAAAAGAATTGTATCTACGATTCATTTCTGGGTCTGTTACATCCATGTAACCTGCACCTTGATGAGGTTGCGCGCCCATATCGGCAGCTCCTTGCACATTGTTCTGACCTCTCAATGGGTTTACTCCCCCTCCTCGTTTTCCTATATTACCTGTAATCATTGCTAAATCAGCAATCAATTGGACTGTAAAAGTTCCTTGCGTGTGCTCGGTAACTCCTAAGCCATGGAATTCCATGGCTGCATTCGCTGTTGCATAAGCAATACTTGCTTCTTTAACAAGGTTTTTATCTACACCTGTAATTTGCTCCAATTCATCAATATCTAATTTTAATATCTCATCTTTGAATTCTGCATAACCAGCTGTTCTTTTACCAACAAAATCTTCATCAGCAACCCCTTCCGTTATAATGAAATATAACATCATATTTAACAACGCTACATTTGTTCCTGGTTTTAACTGGAGGTGATAAGTTGCATATCTTGCTAATTCAATTCTTCTGGGATCAACCACAATACTAGTTACGCCCTTCATCATTCTTTGCTTAATCTTAGCCCCTGTTACAGGATGTGCATCCGTTGGGTTTGCTCCAATTACAAAAATACAATCTGTGTATTCTATATCATCCACAGAGTTAGTTGCAGCTCCGGTTCCAAAAGCTCTTTGCATACCAAGGGCGGTAGGTGAATGACAAACCCTTGCACAACAATCAATATTATTTGTTCCAACAACAGCTCGAATAAATTTCTGCATTAAATAATTTTCCTCATTGGGTGTTCTAGCAGAAGAGATTCCTGCTATAGCATCCGCCCCATTATTCTTTTTAATTCTCGTTAACTCACTTGCAATATGGTTATATGCTTCGTCCCAACTAACTTTTTCAAATTCTCCATTTCTTTTAATCATCGGAGAATTTAATCTATCTGGATGATCATAAAATTTAAATGCATATCGTCCTTTCAAACAAGTGTGTCCCGCATTTGCTTCTGCTTCATATGGCGCTTGAATAGATAATATTTTACCATTTTTAGTAGAGACATTTAAATTACAACCAACACCACAATATGTACATATAGTTTTGGTTATCTCATCACCTTTTAAAGATTTAGACTGAAACACATCGGAAATAGCACTTGTTGGACAAGCTTGTGAACAGGCTCCACAACTCACACAATCAGATTCCATAAAGCTTTCGTCTGCTCCTTTTATTATTTTAGTATCAAATCCTCTTCCTGACATATTTAACACAAATTCACCTTGCACCTCATCACAAGCTCTAACACAGCGATAACAATTAATACATTTCGACAAATCAGACGTCATATATGGGTGACTTAAATCTTTAGCTCTATCCAAATGATGGTCTCCTGCAGGATATCGTACTTCACGTATCCCTACTTCCGCAGCCACATCTTGTAATTCACAGTTCCCATTTACTTCACATGTTAAGCAGTCCAATGGATGATCTGTCAACACCAGTTCAATAATATTTTTCCTTAATTTTTGGATGCTTTCGGAGCTAGGATATATATACATTCCCTTAGTTATGGGTGTATGACAAGAAGCCATCGTCTTGGTCTTACCATTTTGCTCTAGTGCAACATCCACGCTACAAACTCTACAAGCTCCAAAAGCTTCAAGGTTGGGAGCATCACAAAGTGTTGGAATAATTTTCTCTCCTTCAATTCTTTTTACAAAACTGAGTATCGATTCACCCGCATTAAACGCATGTTTAATATTGTCTATAAAAGCTATATTCTCCATATTATCTATTATTTAATCTTTAAACCGAAGTAAACAACAACACTCTTTCCTTCTTATAAAAAAAAGGCTTTAATCTTTCTACGCTATTTAACCTGCAAAGGTTCATTCATCCAAATCAGAAATTTGAAATGAATATTCACTTTTCTCCCTTTGGTATTTCCCATCCATTTGCTCTATTAATGATTCAATTAATTCGGTTCCAAAATAGGTTTCTGATGAATTATTCCATTTTCCAGAATCACTGTAAATTAGTCTTATGAAAGAATCGCTTTCTCTATCTATGGAAATAAATATAGTTCCTTTTCCCGTTTCATTAAATGCGTGCTTTATTGAATTTGTAAATAATTCGTTTAGCAGAAGACAAAAAGGAACCATGTTTTTTAGCTTCATTGAACCAACCGAAGATTTAAAATTAACTGTTAATTTTTCATTCATGCCATACAAAGCTTTTGCTTCTGAAATGAATTCATTAATATAGTCTTCAATTATTATTTCTTTCAAATCATTTTGCTGATACAATTTTTCATGAATCAAAGCCATTGCCATAACTCTATTTATTGAATCATCAAAACTGTCTTTTCCCTTTTTTCTATCCTCTTCCTTTTGCAACCTCAGAAGACTAACGATTATTTGTAAATTATTTTTTACTCTGTGATGCACTTCTTTCACCAAAAGTTTATTCTCATTGATTTTTAGTTGAAGATCAGCGTTAATAATTCTAACTTGTTTTTTTGCATACGTTTGAAACTCGATAAATTGAACCATAATATATCCAAAAACAAAAATAGAAAACATAATCTCAATAGTTTCAGCTATTTGCCTAGTAAAAGACAAAGTTACTTGATCTTCAATATGGCTATTAAGTGAAAAAAACATAAAATAAATCATTCCTAATACGTTAATAATAAGAAACATTAAACCCACGTTAGCACTTATTCCGGTAAACGCAATTAGCACAGAAACAAGTAGCCAAATAAAATCTACAAAATGAGAAGGTCCGAATATAAAATTCAGCGCCAAATTGGCCACTATAGTTCCTATAATCGCATAAAGCCAAAAAAATATTATAAATTTTTTTGTAATATTCAAATAGATAAAACTTACGAAACTTATAGCAAAAGTGACAAATGTGGGGAATGACGAATCTTCTTTCGTATATATAAATATAGCAGTTAAGGCTCCAAAAACAACTATGAAAAGCAGGCTAATTCTCCAAACCATGAGATACCTGCCCTTGTCGTAGAAGCTATTAATAGAATCTGTATTTGGAGTAAACAAGCTCATTAATTAAAATATTCTTTTAATTCATTTTCGAAATACTGCATTGCATTCTTTACGGGTAAAGGAATCCCACCTCCATGAGCGCATAGGGACCCTTCCTGCAGGGTTGTGAGTAAATCCTCAAAAAGTTCTTTGCTTATTTTTTCTCCTTCTTCATGCGCCTTTTTCAACATTTCATGTCCACGTTTTGTACCTAAACGACAAGGAAAACATTTTCCACAGCTTTCGTAAGCCGCAAAATCAAATAAATGCTCCAAAAACACTATCATCGGAAATGATTCTGGCACACAAATAACAGAGGCGTGTCCTAATAAAAATCCTTCTTGAGCAAAGGATTCAAAATCTAAATTCAAAGCATCGATTTTCTCTACTGGAACCAGTCCTCCCAATGGACCTCCTATTTGCATTGCTTTTACCGGCTCCTTAAAGCCTCCACCCAATTCATTTACAATAGCAGACAACGGCACTCCCATTTCAACTTCATAAATTCCTGGGTTATTGAAAAAACTATCTAAACAAACCAATTTTGTTCCACTTGATTTTTCTGTACCGATAGCTTTATAAGCTTCCCCTCCATTCTTAATAATCAGATAAACAGCTGCCAACGTTTCTACATTATTGACAATGGTTGGTTTATTAAATAACCCTTGCTGTGTAGGATATGGAGGTCGCGTTCTAACTTCGGGACGCTGTCCTTCAATTGAATTTATTAACGCTGTCTCTTCGCCACATATATAAGCTCCTTGGGCTTTAATTATTTTCAAGTCAAAACTAAAACCACTCCCGTCAATGTTTTCTCCGAGTAAATTATTTGACCTTAATTCGTCTATTGCTTCTTGAATAATGGTAATGGATTCAGGGTACTCCGCACGAATATATAATATCCCCCATTTAGCATGCGTAGCATAACCAGCCATTATCATCCCAAATAAAACAGAATGTGGCCGTTGTTCCATCAAATATCTATCAGAGTATGCTCCTGGATCCCCTTCATCAGCATTACAGATAATAAACTTCGTGTCAGAATTTTCATTTCTACACGATTCCAATTTAAAACCCATTGGGAAACCTGCTCCACCTCTACCCCTGACATTTGATTTTTTTATTTCTTCTAAAATTTCTGAGGAATCTCTTTTCAAAGCTGACTTTAGCACATCGTAATGTACTTCAAAACCTTCGTAGGGTAATGTTAGGTTTTCTTTTGTTGCCTTGACGATATACTTATCTTTATTCGCATTCGTTGAAGAACCTGCTAAAATACTTGCTATTTCAGCATTGCTTTTTGCTGAATAATTCTCTCCATTAAAATTAAACGCTCCATTCTCATGACAACGTCCTAAACAAGTCATATGTCCAATTTCATCGTCCTTCAGGTGCTTTTTCAACTCCGTCTTTACAGCCTCTTGTTTACCCGAACAAACACAGGCTGTTCCATTACAGATATATGCCTTCATTCCTTTATTTTCCGGTTTCATGAAATCATAAAAAGTTGAAGTCCCATAAGTATTTGCACTTCCAACTAAGAATTCGTCGGCTAACTGCTGTAATTCCTTTTTACTAGGTGCTCCTTCGTTTACAGAAAGTTTCCCTAACTTATCGAATAAGTTATCTTCTATTCCTTTCCTTCCTGATAATTCACTTAAATTTTTTGACATACCTTTTCAATTATCCTATTTATTTTGTTTGATCGATAGCATTAACTCTATGTGTATTTGAATAACAGGTTGCATTTTTACCTCTACAAAATCCAAATAAAGTAATCCCTAGTTCTTTTGAATAGTCAACAGCTAAAGAAGATGGCGCTGAAACTGCTGCTAAAACCGGAATTTTTGCTCTAAACGCTTTCATAACAATTTCGTATGAAATTCTTCCACTTACAGTTATTGCAACCGCTTTGTTTAACTGTTTTTTTAACAACAATGCTCCAATTACTTTATCAACTGCATTGTGTCGTCCAATGTCTTCCATAACACACAGCATTTCACCATTTTCATCAAATGCAGCTGCAGCATGAGATCCTCCAGATTTTCGGAAAGTTTTTTGTTTTCCATCCATCAATTCAAACATATATTTTAAATCTAAAGGATTAAAAATTCCTTTATTTTCCAACTCTCCTTTTAATTCTTGCAACTCCGTTTGTCCGCAGATACCGCAAGAAGAAACAGATAAAAAGCTCCGACTATTTTTATAACCATCGCACAGCTTATCTTGATGAATATTAACATTCACAGCAGAAATCACCCCTTGTTTGTTCTCACTTTTAACAATAATTTCGACATCTTCATTTACGGCTGTATAAATATCCTCGGAATGCAACAAACCTCTTACCAACTCAATATCGTCACCCGGCGAACGCATCGTAATCATTAATGGTTTTCCATTCACATTGACTTGAAGAGCTTCTTCAACAGTAAGTGCATCTAACCTATTTTCAGAAGATGTACCTTCAAATTTTATTGCTTGATAATCGAGTATTGCCATTTAATCTAATTAAGACAGCCCTGATATAACGCCATTGTCATCAATATCCATCCCCTCAGAAGCCGGTGTAGCTGGTAACCCAGGCATACGCATCATTTTACCAAGTATTGGAATAATAAATCCTGCTCCTGCAGCATATTCAAACTCACGAACATTAACAGTAAATCCGGTTGGACGCGCATATAGTTTATCGTTGTCTGAAAGTGATTTCTGGGTTTTCGCCATACAGATTGGTAATTCATTTAATCCTAACTCATCTATTCTTCTCAAATCTGTTATTGCTTTCTTACTGTATTCAACACCATCGGAACCGTAGATTTCTGTTGCTATAATTTTAATCTTCTCTCTAATTGGAAGCTTCCAATCATAAAGTGGTTTGAATTCATTATTTCCAGATTCAACTTCTCGTATTACTGCTGCTGCAAGATCAGTCATTCCATTACCTCCCATTGCCCAGCCGTTCGCAACAATTGCTTCAACTCCCATTACACCACATTTCTCTTTTATTACATCTACTTCTTCTTGCGAGTCTGTTGGAAAAGCATTGATCGCAACCACTGGGTTCAATCCAAATTTCTTACAGTTTTCTATGTGTTTTTCAAGATTTGCAAACCCATTTGACACTCTTTCTACACTTGCTGTGTTATATTCTTCTTTTGGTGCACCACCATGATGTCTTAATGCTCTAATTGTAGCAACCAAAACCAAAGCTTTTGGCTTTAACCCACCAGACACACATTTTATATCTAAAAATTTCTCTGCGCCTAAATCAGCTCCAAATCCAGCTTCAGTAACAACATAGTCGGTTAAAGACAACCCCATTTTTGTAGCCAGGATGGTATTTGTCCCTTGTGCAATATTTGCAAAAGGACCTCCGTGAATAATTGCTGGATTCCCTTCTAATGTTTGAACTAGATTGGGTTTTACAGCATCTTTCAATAAAATTGCCATTGCATTTTCTGCTTTCAAATCACGTGCATAAATAGGTTTTTTAGCAAATGTAAAGCCTACGAATATATTTCCTAGTCTTGCTTTTAAATCTACAAAATTCTCAGCCATACAAAGAATCGCCATCACTTCCGATGCAGGCGTAATGTTAAACCCATCTTGGCGCGGTATACCATTAGCGGTGCCACCTAATCCAATTGTTATATCCCTTAACGAACGATCGTTCATGTCCATTACACGTTTCCACACAATAGTTCGTGGGTCAATATTTAAGTTTCTTGTTTTACTTTGAATGTTATTGTCAATTAAAGCAGAAAGTAAGTTATTGGCTTTTTCAATGGCAGAGAAATCACCCGTGAAGTGCAGGTTAATATCCTCCATAGGGAGTACTTGAGAATATCCTCCACCAGCAGCGCCACCTTTAATTCCAAACACAGGACCCAAAGATGGTTCTCTTAGAACCACAGTTGTTTTCTTCCCTAATTTATTCAATCCTTCTGTCAAGCCAATTGAAGTAGTTGTTTTACCTTCTCCTGCCGGAGTTGGAGTAAGCGCAGTTACCAAGACTAAGTTGTTTTTTGCAATATTACTCTCATCAATTAAAGTCAGCGGAAGCTTAGCTTTATACTTGCCATACATTTCAAGATCATCTTCCGAAATACCTAGTTTAGAGGCAATATCTCTAATGTGTTGCATCTTTGCATTTTGTGCGATATCTATATCAGAAAAATTGTGTGTCGTTAATTCTGTACTCATTTATTTACATTTTAGATGCTTAAAGTAGTTATTATATCAATACGATACTGAAGAATATTAAGAATAAAACAGCTCTGCTATTTGCAACTTTAATTAAAACAGCTTTATTGCTTAAAATATATAAGGAATAAAACGCCATTTTACTTGAGAACAGTAAGCTACATATTCTTCATCTGCGCGCAGATGATTTTCTTCTGTAAAAGCCCTAAGCACATAAATCACTGTCCAAAAAATCATAGTTCCAACAATCCAAAAATCATAAATGGCGAAGGCAGGAATTAAAGTAATCCACCATACAATTAGCTTTGCTAAATAATGTGGATGACGCACCCATCTATAGGGACCTTTAGTCACAATTCCTCGGTTAGTAAGATTAGAACACTTCGCCCCCAAAACAGCTATAGACCAGATTTTAAATGTCATTACAAGCAATAAAAATATTCTAATAATAAAGGTAATCTCCTGGCTCTTAAAAAACGCCATATCGTTTGTGTAAAAAGGGATAGCAATAAGAACAAAGGTTAAAAATAAAGGATAACAAATTAAAGTAACTACCCAGCCAAATATA
Organism: uncultured Flavobacteriales bacterium; assembly: GCA_943788755.1. Taxonomy (GTDB): domain Bacteria; phylum Bacteroidota; class Bacteroidia; order Flavobacteriales_D; family Parvicellaceae; genus CALSMU01. The sequence continues at coordinate 1,803,563 of CALSRM010000003.1, read as the reverse complement.
GTTGGCTCGACTGACTTAATTTTATTATTCAAAAAACGCGACTCAATTAAATATCCAAAGCTATAAAACACCAATGCTGTAAAGCCTATAAGATATGATATAAGCAAGAATAAATATCCATTGAAATACAAAACAAAAGAACTATATGTCTTTGTAGTATCAAATAGCATCTCTTTTATCACAACAGCAAATTCCACTGTCCAAGGAATCATTAGCGGAATAAAGAACAACTTTACACCAAAAGCCAAAGCAATAGTTTTTGCTTTATAGTCAAACTTTTTCTGTAGAAAAGAATTAACCAAATACAAAAGCTTAGATCCACTTTCTTCTTTTTCTTTTACAAGGAATAAAGGAATTCCAATAACTGAATACAAACATGCCAAATAAAATAGTATTGCTATTGAATTGTTTTCATGGTAATAGAACCCAAGTTGAGGACCATAAGTTAACTCTCCAAAGGGCACCAAGAGATACAACCCTAAAGCACACCATATCATGAGCATTTCTAATAAATATGTTTTGAAAAACGATTTCATTCTGTGTTTACTTCTGTAAAGTTAAAATTTACAGTAAACTCACAAATAATTGTTTACAATAAAAAAAACAATAAAACTATCCTTCCCATTTACCTTCTATTTTTGTTCTCATAATGAAAAGGTCATTTCGCTTAATAAAAGATAAATATTTCCTATCAACATTAATATTACTTTTAATATTAATAGCCTTTGAAGACACCAATATTTACCGTCAATTTAAATCATTAAATAAGCTAAGTGAACTTCAAGAAGTAAATGATTTAAAAAGAATTGAAATTGAAAAAATAAAAGTCAAAATAAATGAATTGACCACCAATCCTGAAGAATTAGAGAAATTCGCTCGTGAAACTTACAGAATGAAAAAGGCGAATGAAGTTATCTTCTTATTCGTTGAAGAAGACAAGCAATAGTCTATTCTGTATTTCCCGGATAAAACATACTTCTTTATTGTTTAACAAATTGCAATAACCCTATTGTCTGATTGAAATAGATAAACACCTTCTTTAAATTTGTATTTTTCAATGACAAAAAATAGTTAATGATGCGAAAGATATTACCTAGCAAAAAATAACGTCTTGTAATAGGGTTTCTAATTTTAGCATTAAAATACTGCATTAAAAATCAATGTTATCATTAGGAAAAACCTCTTTCGAATAGTACATTTGCTACCCTGATAAAAACCTTTCAAAAAATCAATAAAATGGCTAAAATCATTTATACCAAGACTGATGAAGCACCTGCTTTAGCAACCCAATCTTTTCTACCAATTATAAAAGCATTTACTGGACCATCAGGTATTGAAATAGAAACTAAGGACATTTCATTAGGAGGAAGAATAATTGCAAATTTTCCTGAAAATTTAAACGAGGATCAAAAACAAGCAGATGCGCTTGCAGAATTAGGCGTTTTAGCAAAAAGTCCGGATGCAAACATTATTAAACTTCCTAACATCAGCGCTTCAGTTCCACAACTGAAGGAAGCGATTAAAGAATTGCAAGAAAGTGGTTTTAACATACCTAACTACCCTGAAGACCCAGAGAGTGAAACTGAAAAAGAAATTCAAACGCGTTATAATAAAATTAAGGGAAGTGCGGTAAACCCTGTTTTAAGAGAAGGCAATTCTGACAGAAGAGCTCCTAAAGCAGTTAAGCAATATGCTAGAAATAACCCACACGCTATGGGAACTTGGAGTAGTGATTCCAAAACACATGTTGCACATATGAATGGAGGAGATTTTCGATCTAATGAAAAATCAATTACCATGAGCAAAGCAAGCTCTGTAAATATTGAATTTATAGATGCAAGCGGAAACTCAACTTTTCTTAAAAAGAACCTAGCATTGCTAGAAGGGGAAATTATTGACACAACTATTTTAAGCAAAAAAGCACTCGTTAGTTTCTTTCAAGAACAATTTAAAGAAGCTAAAGAACAAAACGTATTGCTTTCATTGCATATGAAAGCAACAATGATGAAAGTTTCTGACCCAATTATTTTTGGACATGCTGTAAAAGTATTCTTTGCTCCTGTTTTTGAAAAACATGGAGAGCTTCTAGAAGAGCTTGGAGTTGATGTTAATAACGGCTTTGGAGATTTAATCAACAAGATAAAACAACTACCTTCTGATAAAAAATCGGAAATTGAAACTACTATTAAAACTTGCTTTGAAAACGGTCCGGATTTAGCGATGGTGGATTCGGACAAAGGCATCACCAACTTACATGTTCCTAGTGATGTGATTATTGATGCGTCAATGCCTGCAATGATAAGAACTTCCGGAATGATGTGGAATGCTGAAGGAAAAACGCAAGATACTAAAGCGGTTATACCAGACAATAGCTATGCAGAATTGTATCAAGTAACTATCGATTTCTGTAAAAAGAATGGTGCATTTGATCCAACAACAATGGGTACAGTTCCTAACGTTGGTTTAATGGCACAAAAAGCTGAAGAATATGGCTCACATGATAAAACATTTGAAATGTCAGGTAATGGTTCTGTTCGAGTTGTAGATGCAAATGGCACCGTACTTATTGAACACAAAGTTGAAGAAGGAGATATTTGGAGAATGTGTCAAGCAAAGGATGCTCCTATTCAGGATTGGGTAAAATTAGCTGTTAATAGAGCTAAAGCAACCGAGACTCCTGCTGTATTTTGGTTATGTGATGATAGAGCTCATGATGCTGAAGTAATCAAGAAAGTAAATACGTATCTAGGAGATCACGATACTGCCAACTTAGACATTCGAATAATGTCTCTGGAAGATGCAACTCAATTTACCTTAGCAAGAATTAAAGAAGGAAAGGATACAATATCTGTGACTGGAAATGTAATGAGAGATTATTTGACAGACCTTTTCCCTATATTAGAACTAGGCACAAGTGCTAAAATGCTCTCAATCGTCCCCCTAATGAACGGTGGAGGATTATTTGAAACTGGAGCTGGTGGTTCCGCACCAAAACACGTTCAACAATTTACCGAAGAAGGACATTTAAGATGGGATTCTTTAGGTGAATTTTTAGCATTAGCAGTATCACTTGATCATTTGAGTGAGAGACACAATATCCCGCAGGCAAAGATATTAGCAGACACACTGGATGACGCCACAGAGAAATTTTTATTGAACAGAAAATCTCCTTCTAGAAAAGTTGGGGAATTAGACAATAGAGGAAGTCATTTTTATTTGGCAATGTATTGGGCGCAAGGATTAGTAGCGCAAACCAACGATACTAACCTAAGTAATCGTTTTACAGACTTTGCTAAACAACTTACTGAAAATGAGGAAAAAATTGTAATGGAATTAAACAATGCTCAGGGAAGCGCGATTGATTTAGAAGGGTATTATTATCCAAATGATTCCTTGTCAGCTAAAGCAATGCGTCCAAGTTCTACATTGAACAAAATACTACAAGCATTAAAAGCTGTTTCATAAATAAAATACCCTTTGCTCTTTCTATTCAAGCTTAATACTCAATATCCAAATTCAGCTTTTCTCTTAGTTCATGCAAAGCAGGATTCTTCTCCGCCATTTTTAAAAACTTATCCTTGCTAGAAAGGTGCTCTACTGTATTATCTTCTTCACTGAGCAAAACTTTTAATTGGATACCGTAATTATTTAACTCAACTCTCAGAAAAGTCAGTAAATTAGACCTTTCTTCTTCCAATTCAATTTTTTGAATTTCATTATCTATTATAAACTCCAAAATTAAATTCTCTTTTAACCTTGGTTTTCTTTTCGTCAAAGTAATATAGAGCCCTTGCCTACCCTTTACTTTTAACTGATAAGAAAACGCATTCCATTTTGACATTAATTCATTTATAGTAAAATCGGTTCTTGGTTTATTTGTTAGGTCCTCTATAGCTTCCGTTTCTTGCTTTTCTGTTTTCTCATTTTGCATGGCAGAAATAGAAATTCCAGAACGTTTCTTACCAGCAAATTTTCTTTGGACACTAACCACATTTCCTGTCGTTGGTTTTTTTCCTTGTATTTTATGTTCAGGCTCAGGTTTAACTTCTATTGGCGCCTTATTAGAACTTTTCTCTTCAGTAGGTTTTACAACTTCCTTAATTTTTTCTGGAGTAATTTTAACGGGGTTTGGGGGAACTGGTAAACCTTCTGATAAAAAATTGGGTGGTATTATTTCCCAGTGGGATGAGCTACTTTTTTTTTTCTCCCTCTATGGCGGTTAGAGAGCTTAATTTCATTAAGGCTAATTCAACATGTAATCGTTGATTCTTACTGGACTTGTATTGGACATCTGTTTCGCCAATTATCTTGAGTCCATCAATGAGGAATTTGGGATTTGCTAATTTTGATTGCTCATTGTATTTAGCCTTTACATTGTCGCTGACTTCTAAAAGTTTCAATGTAATAGCATCTTTACTTACAAGAAGGTTTCTTAAATGACTTCCTAAACCATTAATGAAATTATGGCCATCAAAACCATTCTCAAGGATTTCGTTAAAAACCAAAAGCGATTGATGAATTTCATTTTTCAATAAATGATCTGTTATTTTGAAATAATAATCGTAGTCAAGAATATTAAGGTTTTTAATTACCGCATCGTAGGTAATGTTACCATCACAATAATTTACAATTTGATCAAATATAGAAAGTGCATCACGTAAAGCTCCATCTGCTTTCTCTGCTATAACATGCAATCCATCTGACTCAAACTTAATATTCTCTTGTTTTGCGACATAGGCCAAGTGATTTGCCATATCTTGAATCGATATACGATTGAAATCATAAACTTGGCAACGCGATAATATTGTTGGTATAATCTTGTGTTTCTCTGTAGTAGCTAATATAAATATAGCATGAGGAGGTGGCTCTTCTAGCGTTTTCAAGAATGCATTAAAAGCATTTGTCGATAACATGTGTACCTCATCAATTATATAAACTTTGTATTTTCCTACCTGGGGTACAATTCGAACTTGATCTGTAATTGATCGAATATCATCAACTGAATTATTCGAAGCAGCATCCAATTCAAAAATATTGAAGGAAAAATCTTCCTGCTCGCTTCCGTCTTGTTGGTTAATCGTTTTTGCAAAAATTCGAGCACAAGTAGTTTTACCTACTCCCCTTGGACCACAGAACAAATAGGCCTGTGCTAGATGTCCAGTATCAATGGCATGTTGTAACGTAGAACTAATTGTCTCTTGCCCAACCACATTTTCCCAAGTAGTTGGTCTATATTTCCTTGCGGATACTATGAATTGTTCCTCTGCCATTTTCAGGGATACAAAACTAAATTAATTCTTCCTATACACCAATATTTACAATACTTTAGCATTCATTACTTATCAACAATATGTTAATAAGCTAATACCCAAAAAACTTAGGTTTACCAATTTTTGGCTCTTTCTTTATCTCCATATCTGCTTTAAAATATTCCCCCATAAAGCTATGTATCAATATTTTGCATCAATATGAACACATATAAATTTACCAAACTCTTCGAAAACCTAAGTTGTTTGGATCAATTGTTTCATAATCCGATAAATATATGTATCTTTGCCGCCCGAATCGTGGATAGACCATGGTTCTTAATAACAAAACAAAGAATATGAATCATTACGAAACTGTTTTCATTTTAACTCCCGTTTTGTCGGCAGATCAGGCAAAGGAAGCAGTAAAGAAGTTTAAGAAAGTTCTTAAAGACAGTGGTGCAAAAGTTCTTCATGAAGAAGATTGGGGCTTAAAAAAATTAGCTTATCCAATCCAGAAGAAATCCACAGGTTTTTACAACTTAATTGAGTTCGAAGCTGAAGGAAGTGTAATTGCAAACTTAGAAGTTGCATTTAAAAGAGACGAAATGGTAATGCGTTTTTTAACCATGAAAATGGATAAAGATCACGTTGCATTTGCAGACAAAGGAAGAACAATGGCGAAAGCCTAATTAATTAACTTAAACTATTTAACATGGCTGGAAAAGAATCAGATATTAGATATCTAACCCCAATCAGTATTGACGTTCAAAAATCGAAATACTGTAGATTTAAGAAATCAGGAATAAAATACGTAGATTACAAAAACCCTGTTTTTTTATTAAAATTTATAAATGAGCAAGGTAAAATTTTACCGAGAAGATTAACAGGAACATCAGCAAAGTATCAGAAAAAAGTTTCGACTGCCGTAAAACGTGCACGTCACTTAGCTATTTTACCATACGTTGCAGATCAATTAAAATAAGGAGGACCCAAATCATGGATGTTTTATTAAAAAATAATGTAGATAACCTAGGGGATAAAGACGAAATTGTTTCTGTAAAGAACGGTTACGGAAGAAACTACCTTATCCCACAAGGAAAGGCTGTATTGGCTACTGAGTCCATCAAGAAGATGAACGCAGAGACTTTACGTCAAAGAGCGCACAAAGCAGAAAAAGTTAAAGCTGAGGCTGAAAAATCTGTTGCTAAATTAGAAAAAGCTAAAATTAAAGTTGCAGCGAAAGTTGGAGAGAACGAAAAGATCTTCGGTTCTGTTTCTAACGTACAAGTAGCTGAAGCTATTGTTGCTGCTGGATTTGAAGTTGAACGTAAGAATATTAAACTTATCGGAGATGCTATCAAAACAATTGGCAAATACAAAGCTAACGTTCAATTGCACAAAGAGATTTCTGTAGAAATCGAATTTGAAGTTGTTGAGGGGTAATATTTAGTAAATACTATTTAATCAAAATCCCTGTTACGAAAGTAACGGGGATTTTTGTTTTCAATAATTTATATTATTAAAGCGATCGTCATTATGAAAAAACGATAGCTTTTGTGGCAATCTTATTAAGACGATGAGATTTCCACAAAATTTCATGTTGAAATTTTTCCAAAGACGTAAACAACCATATTAAATTATTTCTAAGTATTAAAAAACCCCATTAACAAAATGCTAATGGGGTTTTACTAAAAGTTAACTTGCAGATATCACAATAACTAAATTTGTATGCTAATTTTTCTCTTGTAATATTTCTCTTCGTTATTTTTATTTTCCACAGCAGAAGCTATTCAAAATAAAAATATCTCGATTAATATCAATAAAGTTAAATTTCTCTAAATATAACTTCAGTTCTCATAATATCAATTAATTTAAAACCATTTCTATATGATTCATTATTGATGATTCCCTTACGCTCAAAGCTTTAGAATAATTTAAAATAGTATCAATTGTTGTCTTTTTGGGACGAATAACTTTTTCTTTTAAGACTTCATTAACAGAGGTCTTTTTTGCAGATGTGGTGAGTAAATAAGGCATTTTCATTAAGAGTAAAAACTTTTTTCATAGGCGAAATAAAAGATTCGTTTAAATTATATGCTTAAGTATCTCTCAAGCTACTTAATTAACGTCAAGTTTTTTTATTTATTATTGAAAGGAGGATTTTTTTTGAAACACGATTGGTTGTAGCTTGGTAACGGTCACCATGAGCATTGCCAAAATGCTACTAACCTGTGTTAATTCTATTGGCACTTATACCCAACGGGTATGGTTTGCATTAATCAATAGATTCAAAATTTCAATTCCCTGATGGGATCCTTTTTCAATATTTAATATGCTTAGTAATCGTCACCATGAGTCTTACTTTACAAATCCTAAAAAAGGCATATTATCTACTTAGAAAGAATTGTGCCAAAGTGATTAATTGCACTCGCCACTAGTCCAAGAAGTCACGCCATGAATTTGTTGCATGACATTCATCACTGTACGTTATATTATCGCAACCACAAACAGGAGTATAGTCCATTGCGCAAGCCCCATCAACGTTCATTTTTGATTCATCTACGTACCCATGATTTTACTTACAAGAAAAACAAACTGCTAATATTACGTGGATGTATAAATTAACATTTTCATTCAGCAATTAATGCACGGTAAGCATAATGTCTTTTTCTTCAATTAGTTTTCTTAAGTTAATTAATGCATAACGCATTCTACCTAAAGCTGTATTAATCGATACATCTGTGCTTTCAGCAATATCCTTAAAACTCATCCCCATATAATGACGCATTTTAACAACTTGTCTTTGATCATCCGGCAATAAATCTACTAATGCTCTCACGTCATCATGAATCTGTTCTTCAATCAAATCATCTTCTACTGTACAATCTTCTAATCGTAGTACATTGAAAATATCAAACTCATCATCTTCATTTCCATTTCCACGACCAGCTATAGGCATTTTTGCCGATTTTCTAAAATGGTCAATCACCAAATTGTGCGCAATTCGCATTACCCAAGGTAAAAATTTACCTTCTTCGTTGTACTTTCCTTTTTTGAGTGTATTAATTACCTTGATAAAGGTATCCTGGAATATATCGTTGGTCAAATCTTCATCCTTGACCATCTTATAAACGTAACCGAAAACTCTGTCTTGATATCTGGAAATTAGAACTTCAAATGCCCTTTCCTTTCCATTTAGGTACTCACGCACCAATTGCTTGTCCTCAACTTTACTTAATAGCATAATATCTACCTTTAGGTTTAACTTTAATTCAAAATGTTAAAAAGTAGATTTTATATCAATAGGCTATAATTTAAAGTGTCTATATTATATAACTTAAAAAATGAATTAAGGTTGCTCAAAACGCATTTTTTATTTATTGCAGCAAATATATACCAATGAAACAAGTACACCAAAATATTAACATCTTTTGGCACTTTCAATTATTTAAAGGGTTGTTTTAGAGGATAATGGTTAGTTATTAATTATGAGCACATAAATATTCCCAGCGGTTAGCTAATAAATTCACTTTTTTACTTAGCTTCATTGCTTGAATAATGCTAAAAGGTAAATCACATAAAACCCACATTTTAATTAAAGGAGCGAGAGTTCATAATTTGAAAAATATAAATGTAGCAATTCAGCGAAATAAAATGACAGTAATTACAGGGCTTTCTGGGTCTGGTAAATCTTCATTGGCTTTTGACACCTTATATGCAGAAGGTCAAAGACGTTATGTTGAAAGTTTAAGTTCTTATGCTCGCCAATTTTTAGGGAGACTTGACAAACCAGATGTTGATGGCATTAAAGGAATTTCTCCTGCTATTGCGATAGAACAAAAAGTAAATACTAGTAACCCTCGTTCTACTGTTGGAACTAGCACTGAGATATACGACTTTTTAAAGATACTATTTGCTCGAATTGGAAAGACCCACTCTCCTATTTCTGGCAAGGAAGTAAAAAGAGAAACGGCAACAGATGTTGTTGATTTCCTAAACTCATTTGAAAAAGGGACAAAAGCTTTAATCTTATCTCCTGTTATTGTTCAAAAAGATAGGACCGTAAAAAAACAATTGGAAATATTTATCGCTCAAGGGTTTAGTCGAATTTACCTAGAAGGGAAAATTGAAAGAATAGATGAAATATTAGCATCAAAAACACTAGAAGATAACAGAATAATTCAGCTATTAATTGATCGATTAATCTGCGACAATGAAAGTGATGAAAATCAAGCGAGGATCGGTGAATCTGCGGAAGCAGCATTCCTAGAAGGAGAAGGAGATTGTAGTGTAATTATTCTTAGTGATAAAGAGGTTGTCAAGACATTCTCAAATAAATTCGAACTAGACGGCATAGCATTTACTGAGCCTTCGATTAATTTCTTTACTTTCAATAATCCTATAGGAGCCTGTCCTACTTGTGAAGGTTTTGGGAAAGTTCTTGGAATAGATGCTGATTTAGTTATTCCAAATAAGAATTTATCTGTTTATGATGATGCTTTAATTTGCTGGAGGGGAGAGAAAATGCAAGTTTGGAAAAATGAATTGGTAATGAACGCACATGAATTCGACTTCCCTATTCACAAACCTTTTCATGAGTTGAATAAAGAACAGATCAAACTAATATGGACAGGTAACAAATATTTCAGCGGGCTTAATGGCTTCTTTAAATATTTAGAAAGTAAAATATATAAAATCCAATACCGCGTAATGTTAAGTCGGTACAAAGGGAAAACTTTATGCCCTGACTGCAACGGCAATAAACTTCGGAAAGATGCCAGCTATGTTACTGTTGCAGGTAAAGCTATAATGGAAATAGCATCTCTGAACATTGATTCATGCAAGGAATTTATGGATGGAATTAAATTGAATAAACATGACCAAATAATTGCTAAACGGTTATTGTTGGAGATTAATTCTCGATTGCAATACTTGAGCGATGTTGGATTAGGTTATTTAACACTCAATAGGCAATCTAATTCACTATCTGGTGGAGAATCACAGCGCATTAACCTTGCAACATCATTAGGCAGCAGCTTAGTAGGTTCCATGTATATTTTAGATGAACCAAGTATTGGTTTACACCCAAGAGACACCAAAAGATTACTTAAGGTCTTAAACTCATTAAAAAATCTAGGTAACACTGTTATTATAGTGGAACATGAAGAGGAAGTAATGAAAAATGCTGACGAAATAATTGATATGGGACCAATGGCTGGTTCGCATGGAGGTGAAGTCGTTTTTCAGGGAAATCATGATGATTTGATTCATTCAGATAAAAGCCTAACTGCTAAGTATTTAACTTTAAAAGAGGTAATTCCTGTTCCATTAAAAAGAAGGCCTTGGAAAAACTCGATAACTATTGAAGGGGCAAGAGAGAACAATTTAAAAAACCTAACCGTTAAAATCCCTCTTGAAACACTTACAGTTGTGACAGGAGTTAGTGGTAGTGGAAAATCAACCTTAATCAGACAGATACTATATCCAGCATTAAAAAAACAATTAGGAGGAACTTCTGCTAGAACTGGAGAATATGACAACCTTTCTGGAGATTTTAAATTGATAGAAGACATTGAATTTGTTGATCAAAATCCTATTGGAAAAAGTTCCCGATCAAATCCAGTGACTTATGTTAAGGCTTATGATGAAATTAGAGCACTTTACAGTAATCAACAAATTTCAAAAATAAACGGGTTCCAACCCAAGCACTTTAGCTTTAATGTGGAAGGAGGAAGATGCGATGCCTGCGAAGGAGAAGGGACAATTAAAGTTTCGATGCAATTTATGGCTGATGTTTACTTAGAATGTGACTCTTGCAATTCTCAGCGATTTAAAGATGATGTTTTAGAAGTTCGATATAAAGAGAAAAACATATTCGATATCTTATGTATGACTGTCGATGATGCTATTGATTTCTTTTCTCTCTCTGACCAAAGAATTGAAAAGCGAATTGTTGCGAAAATTCAACCATTACAAGATGTAGGCTTAGGTTATATTCAACTTGGTCAATCCAGCAATACGCTAAGTGGCGGAGAAGCTCAGCGAGTTAAGCTAGCTTCCTTTCTCTCGAAAGGAAAAACACAATCTAAAACACTTTTTATTTTTGATGAACCAACTACTGGATTGCACTTTCATGATATTCGTAAGTTACTATCTGCAGTCAATGCTTTAATTGAAATTGGTCACTCTATTTTGGTAATTGAGCACAATGCAGAAATAATTAAATGCGCAGATTGGGTTATTGACCTTGGCCCTGAAGGAGGTGATATTGGAGGAAATATCGTTTTTGAAGGAACTCCAGAAAATTTAGTAAATTGCGATTCATCCTATACTGGTAAACACCTAAAAGAAAAATTAGCAATTACTAAATGACACCCAGAGGAATTCAGTGGAGGGAAATCCTTTCTTCCAACAAAAAAATCGCCCTTTTCATTGCTGGAATTGCCGCACTGTTATCCTCATTTGTTATTAACAATAAAGTTTCTACTTATGTAGACCATGTCCAAGGACCATCAGTTGGAGATTTAATATTGGATAATATTCCTATCTATGACTTAAACTTTATATTCTTTTGGGCGGTTCTTTTATTTTGGGCAGGCAACATTATATATAGATTAATTTTCCCAAAAGAATTTCCGTTTATTCTGGTTTCCATGAGCTTGTTTGTAATGGTAAGATGCTTTTTCATAGCCCTTACACATCTCGGACCTCCCGAAACTCTATTAGTTGTCCCTGAAGAATTATCCTATTATTCTTTTAACGCAGATCTATTCTTTTCTGCCCATGTTGGTACACCATTTTTTTATGCCCTATTAACAAGTGTAAAACGTATAAAATGGATAGCAATAATCTATTCTATCATAATGGTTTTTATTGTACTAATGTCTCATGGTCATTACAGCATAGACATTTTCGCTTCATTTTTTATTGCACATTCTTTATCTGTTTTATTGCTTAAAATTAAGCCAATATTTATTGATTAATGAGGAATCGTTATACATACCTGCTAATCCTGTTATTTATTTCTTTAAATGGAACGGGGCAAGAGAAACTAGAAGAATTAAAGCTAATTATCGAAAACTATTTGGAAACTGATTTAGACTCTGCAGAAAAATACAGCGAAGAACTATTGCACTCAGGCTACACTAACTTAAACAAAGAAGAAGAACATCATGGATTAAATTATCTCGCGCACATTGAATACCGAAGAGGAAATAGAATGGGTGCTCTAGAGTTCTTTATAGAATCTTTAGAAATTAGGTATAAACATGGAAAAATAACAGAAACAGCAAACACACTTAATTGGATAGGAAGAATTCATCATGAACAAACAGATTATGATAAAGCTTTAGAATATTACTTTTTGTCACTTCAAAAATTACAAAAAGAAGATCCTGATTCTTCCTATTTACTCGCAACCCTAAATAACATTACCTACCTCTATCTAGATATTGGTAACAATGAAAAAATGCTTGAATATAACAATCAATCACTTATTATAAGTCAGCTAGCAAATGACAATTTGGAATATGCGAATGCTTGTAACTTTAGAGGAATCTATTTTCAAAACCTCCAAACACTTGACTCTGCAGAATTCTACTACAAAAAAGCGCTCGCTTTCTATTCCGAAATTGATTTCACCCATAAAATTGCGCATCAATATAATAATCTGGGAATCATCTATTTTTTAAATGGAAAAATGAAAGAGTCATATAGCAATTTTTTATATGCAATGAATTTACGTAAAGCGTTAGGAGACACACTTACCTATTCAGAAAGTTTAAGAAACCTAGGTGATTACTTCTTCTACACAGAAAACTATGACAGCTCTTTATTTTACTACAATAATAGCTTGCGATTATCTAGTTTAATTGACTCAAAATCAAATATTAAAGAAATTTATGAAAGCCTTTCTGAATTACATTATCATTTAAAGGATTATAAGAAAGCTTATGAATTTCATTTACAATACTCAGAACTGCAAGAAGACATTTTCTCTATAAACCAATTTGATAAATTACATGAAATGGAAGCTAAATTCCAATTTCAAAATCAACAAGAACAGATAGAAATAATTATCGACAATAATAAAAAGCTAAAAGAGATAAACCAAGATTTAGAAGCTGAGAAAACAAAACCCAACTATTTCATCTATGGGTTTATTGTTCTAAGTATCATACTACTTGTTGTTTGCATAAGGTTGTATAAGAAGGAGGTAAACTATTCTTTTTTTCCTTCTTTTTTCGAATCAGGAAACTTCTACCCCTCCAAAGCAACAACCTCCTGAACTTCTGGCATGTGTGTTTTTAATAAACTTTCAATTCCACCTTTTAAAGTAGCTGTAGATGAAGGACATCCGCTACATGCCCCTTTTAAAACTACTGTTACAGTTCCAGTCACCTCATCAAATGACTGAAAGTCAATTGCACCTCCATCACTTTCGACAGCTGGCCGCACAAATTCTTCTAACAATTCGAATATTTGTTTATCCGCATCGGTTTTTATTTGCGGAGCAGAACTTATCGTTTCTGTACTCCCCTTCTCAGTTACCTCAACATCTCTTTCTTCAGGAACATTTTCTATAATCACCTCATTGTTTTGTAACCAATCCAAAACGAATGCTTTTAGTTCTTCTGAAACATATTCCCATTGCAAGGCTTCTGTTTTTGTAATTGCGATAAAATTAGAAGCAATAAAAACACCACTTACAAAGGGGAAATTAAATAATGCCTCCGCTAGGCTTGAACTCCCCTTAGCTTCTTGCTGATTAACATATTCTGCGGTATTTCCATCAGTTACCAGCATAACATCAGCTACAAACTTCATCGTTGAAGGATTTGGAGTACTTTCAGCATACATATTAACAGGCCTTTTCATATTTTTTATTTTGTTGCGATGTAAAACTAGTTACTTTTGATTCGAAAGAAAAACCTATGACACTAATAAAACAAATAAATGACAAAGTTCCGCAATTTGGAGAAAATTGCTACTTAGCTGAAAATGCAACAATAATTGGGGATTTAGAATGCGGGAACGATTGTAGCTTTTGGTTTAATGCAGTTGTAAGAGCAGATGTTCACTTCATTAAAATGGGGAATAAAGTAAATGTCCAAGATGGAGCAATTGTTCATTGTACCTACAAAAAACATCCAACTACAATTGGAAATAATGTATCAATAGGTCATAACGCTATAGTGCATGGTTGTACCATAAAAGACAACGTTCTGATTGGAATGGGAGCAATTGTAATGGATAATTGCATTGTAGAAAGTAATTCTATCGTTGCAGCCGGAGCAGTTGTTACGAAGGGAACACATGTTGAATCCGGTTGTATTTATGCTGGCACTCCAGCTAAGAAAATCAAGGAAGTTGATCAGGCTTTATTTGAAGGAGAAATTATGCGAATTGCAGATAATTACGTGAAGTATTCTAGTTGGTATAAGGATTAAGTATAACATTCATATTCATGGGCATACAAATTAGCAATGGGAATTGGGGCTACAGTTGTCAAAATCATTGGAAAAGGATTGTTAAAGCAGACTAGTAAAAATAATTTTAGAATTTATGTGATGGTAATCAGCGGAATTGTTGTGATTACGAAGCAGATAGTCGAGTTAGTATAATAACGAAGGTTTCACCTTATTTATATTAAAGAGTTTACATTGAGCGCAGCAATAGCGTTTAAAATGATGGACAACTTATCGTCCTGAATGATTTCCTTTTTGGCTTACATGCAAAATTGAATCCCATCGATACTTCATGAGAACCACCTGAACCTAAAGATAATTTTGAAACTGTTATATCGTAGGAGTATCCAACTTTGATATATTCAGATTCTAATCCCAAGGTAATAATAAAAGCATCCTTGTTTCTATACCAAACACCACCTGTCAATGAACTTTTCTTAATATATAGCCCCATATTCAATTGCTGAAATGTTCCTTGTTGCGTGAAAATTATATTAGGAGAAATGAAATCATCCGTCTTTGCATACTTTCCTCTGTTTACTTCTAGTGGTATTAAAGCCCCTAGATGACCTGTATATCTTCTAGGCAATGGAACATCTACACTGCTCATTAATGATTCGTTTGGCTCAGTTAGATGATGAGTAGCAAATCCAACGAAAAACTTCTCTGTATAACCAATAACCCCAGCTGAAAAATCAATACCACTAGAAGTACCTCCTATCGACAGGTCGTTAGTTGGATAGACAAACCCTCTACGTGGATCAATCATATCTCCAAAAGTTAACTTATTCCAGTCGAGTGATTTTTGAAAATAGGTTGCTTCAATACCAAAGTTAATAGATAACTTTCTTGTTATAGATTGATTGTAGGCATATACAGCACTCACCCGCGTTGTTTTTATTGTTTTAGCTGCATTATCGGTTAAAACGATTAAACCTATACCTCCAAATATACTTTCTACTTTTTGATCATAAGCAGCAGCCATGGTTACAAAGTTTCCTGAGATATTTGGCCACTCGTTTCTATAATTCAAAGCAAAACGAGGACATACTCTAGAACCAGCAAAAGCCGGGTTCAAATACATTGGATTTGAATAAAACTGCGTAAATATTGGATCTTGCCCAAAAGTCGTTTGATTTCCTCCAACTATACTAAATAGCAAAAGAAACCAAATTAATATTCTATTATTTCTCCTCATAACCCTAAATAATAAACCTACTCCAATTTTTTCTTTTCACTCCTCATAACACGAATGGTATTTTATACGAAGTAAACATTCCTAATTCTAATCAAGAATTTGAATAAACAAAACCCTATGTTAATACGTTTACTGAAAAGAATAGTTATATAAATGGGTAATTTTTACGTTCATCTACAATTATTTGATTCTTAACTAAATTATTTTTACTTTTATCTAAAGGCTATTTCCTATATTTAGCAAAAATAAAGATACTATAATGAAAAATATTACTAGAATTTTCGATGTCCCTTACTACCAACTTAACAATTTTCCGCAAGATGTTTGTATCGCAGGTAAGGATACTGGAAAATGGGTTACTTACTCTACCCAAGAATATGTAGATCAAGCAAATTTGATAAGCAAAGGCCTTTTAAAAATGGGAATTAAACCTGGTGATAAAGTTGCCTTAATATCTAATAATAGACCTGAATGGAATATTATGGATATTGGGATTTTGCAAGTTGGAGCTATTGACGTACCAGTATATCCTACTATTTCAGAAGATGATTACAAATTCATTTTTAATGATGCAGAAATTAAAATGTGTATCGTTTCTGATGCTGATTTATTTAAGAAAATTCAAAACATTAAAAGCTCCGTTCCTACTCTTGGCGAAATCTATACATTTAACAAAGTTGATGGTGCTAAACATTGGACCGAAATTCTTGAAAATGGCAAAGACGGAAGTGATGAAGAAGTCCAAAAATTAAAAGATGGAATAAAAGCAACAGATTTGGCTACACTAATTTACACATCTGGAACAACTGGAACACCAAAGGGAGTGATGCTTTCTCACCAAAACTTAGTTGAAAATGCTAAAGGAAGTTTCCCCAGACTACCAGTAACAAGGGACTCAATAGGATTAAGTTTTTTACCTATTTGCCACGTTTATGAAAGGATGATTACTTATTTGTATCAAATTTCTGGTGTTTCGCTTTATTATGCTCAATCCATAGACACATTAGTAGATAATATTTCTGAACTAAAACCACATGTTTTTACTGCCGTACCTAGATTATTGGAAAAAGTATATGATAGTGTAATTACCAAAGGAACCGCTGATGGCGGTGTGAAAGCTAAGATATTTTCATGGGCAATTGGACTAACAGACACCTATGAATATGGAAAACATCCAAGTTTCCAAAGAAAGATTGCAGACAAACTAGTTTACAGTAAAATTAGAGAAAAATTAGGCGGAAGAATTTTAGCAATAGCTTCTGGCGCAGCGGCTCTTCAACCAAGATTAGCGCGTTTTTATCATGCCATAGGCATTCCTGTATTTGAAGGATATGGCCTTACAGAAACTTCTCCGGTTGTTTCGGTAAACTCATTTGCTACCGGAGTGCAATTTGGATCGGTCGGAAAAAAGCTGGACAACGTTGAAATTAAAATTGAGGAAGATGGGGAGATTTGCACCATGGGACCTTGCTTGATGATGGGGTATTACAAACGGCAAGATTTAACAGACGAAGTTATTGATAAAGACGGTTGGTTTCATACTGGAGACATAGGAACCCTATCGGACGATGGATATTTAAAAATAACAGACAGAAAGAAAGAAATCTTTAAAACTTCTGGAGGGAAATACATTGCACCGCAGGTAATGGAAAATAAATTCAAAGAATCAAGATTCATTGAGCAAATAATGGTTATTGGTGAAAGTCAGAAAATGCCTGCTGCTTTTATTGTTCCTGCATTTGAATTTGTAACAGCATGGGCCAAAGAAAAAGGTATTGCCATAAGTTCAAATCAAGAATTAATTGAAAATCCAAAGGTAATTGCTAGAATCCAAGAAGAAATTGAAAAATACAACGCAAGTTTTGGAAATTGGGAACAAATCAAAAAGTTTGAATTACTTCCTGCTGAATTTACAGTTGAAACTGGAGAATTAACGCCTACTCTTAAATTTAAAAGAAAAATCATTATGGCGAATTACACAGCTGTATTTGATAAGATTTACAATTAACCGTTAGGTTAATAAATTAAAAAGCGTTGTTCACAAAAGGTTCAACGCTTTTTTTATGTTTACTCGATTCAAAAACTACCTTTGCAGTCATGAATTACTTGTCAGTTGAAAACATTAGCAAAAATTACGCGGAAAAAATTCTTTTTGAAAAGATCTCTTTTGGACTAGACAAAGGCCAAAAAATTGCCTTGGTTGCAAAAAATGGCTCTGGTAAATCTACTTTATTAAACTGCTTAACAGGAAAAGATGTTCCGGATGAAGGTTCAATTGTTTATCGAAAGGAAATTACTGTTGGATTTTTAGAACAGGAACAAAAATTTGATAATTCTAAAACAGTTATTGAAACCATTTATGACACAGACAGTGAAAAAATAAAATTCTCAAAAGAATACGAGGAGCTTCTTACCCAACCTGAGAAGGCAGATAGAATGCAAGAGGTTTTTGAAAAACTGAGTGAATTAGATGCATGGGGTGTGCAAAGCTCTATAGATGAGGTTCTCTCGAAATTAAAATTAGACGACCATAATCAAACGGTTGGAAATATGTCGGGTGGACAAAAAAGAAGGTTGGCAATGGCTAAAATCTTCATTGAAGATCCAGATATTATCATTTTAGATGAGCCGACCAATCACCTTGACCTAGACATGATTGAGTGGTTAGAGAAATTTTTAGCTGCTAAAAACATTACCCTTTTCATGGTAACACATGATCGTTACTTTTTAGAAAGAGTTTGTGATGAAATTCTTGAATTGGATGGCGGTGACTTGCATCGTTACAAAGGAAATTATTCCTATTACTTAGATAAACGAGCTGAAAGGTATGCGAACACGCAAGCCAATATTGACAAAGCAAAAAACCTCTTCAGAAAGGAATTAGAATGGATGAGGCGTCAGCCTAAGGCAAGGGGGACAAAATCTAAAGCTAGAATCAGTGATTTTTATGAAACCGAAAAAATAGCGAAGACAAACATAAAAGAAGACCAAGTTGAAATTGAGGTAAACATGGAACGCCTTGGAAATAAAATCTTGGAAATGCACAAAGTTTCAAAGGCTTATGGTGATAAAATCATATTGGATAGGTTTGACTACATTTTTAAACGTAAAGAACGAGTCGGTCTTGTAGGAGCAAATGGATCCGGCAAATCTACTTTTTTGAATATTATTACTGAAATAGAACCTATAGATAGCGGGAAGGTTGTTATTGGAGAGACGATTAGATTTGGTTATTATACCCAAAAGGGGTTAATTTTAAAGGAGGATAAAAGAGTAATTGATGTTATCAAAGACATCGGAGAATACCTTCCCATGAGTAATGGGAAAAAATTGAGTGCTACGGGACTTTTGGAGCGTTTTTTATTTGACAATAGAATGCATTATCAATTCGTTTCAACATTGAGCGGAGGGGAAAGAAAGCGGCTCTATCTAATCACTGTATTGATGCAAAATCCGAATTTTTTAATAATGGATGAGCCTACCAATGATTTAGATATTTTTACCATTCAAATTTTGGAAGATTATCTACTTTCTTTTGGAGGGTGTTTAATTATCGTCTCTCACGATAGATATTTTATGGATAAAATTGCTGACCACCTATTTGTAATGAATGGTGATGGTTCTATTAATGATATTCTTGGTAATTACACCAAATACAGAGAATTTAAAAGAGAAAAGAAAAGTCTCGGAAAGAAAATCCAAACTCAAAACGAAAAACCAATTGTAACAGCTGAAAAAGAAAAAGTTAAGTTAACCCACAAAGAGAGAATAGAATTTGACAACCTAGAGAAAGATATAGCAAAGCTAGAAGATAGAAAAAATAAACTCTCGGAGGAATTGAATAAAGGAGACCTTCCCTATTCTGAAATTGAAAAAATTTCGAATGAACTGACAGAAACAGTAATTGCAATAGATACTAAATCAGATAGATGGATGGAGTTAGCTGAGTTTGTAAATTAAATACGCAAACAACAATTCCTATTTAAAATTGTTATACTGCAAAGGCACTCCAAAGTCCTCAGATCTGCAGTGAGCAATAACTCCCTGTAATTCGTCTAACTTCTTTCCTACAATTCTTAATTGATCATCCATAATAGATGCTTGAACTTTAAACTTAGTAGCTTTAATACTTTTGACAATTTTTTTTGCAGTCTCTCTATCAATTCCCTGTTTAATTAGAATATCCTTCTTAAGCATTTTACCAGCTGCATAGAGCTCTTTTCCCATATCCATATAATCCGGTGATATCTTGTTTTTCACTAACTGTCCAATAATCACACCTTCTACCTGTCCCATCCGCATGTCATTATCCGTAACCACATGAATTTGATTCGTTTTCTTATCTAACTCAACAGTAGTATCTGAACCTTTAAAATCATAACGGTTTTGAATTTCCCTTTTTACAGAGTTAATTGCATTGTCTAAACTTTGTCCGTCAACTTTACTAACTATATCAAATGAAGCCATCCATCAGTTTTTATTGTTATGGTCAAATATAAGCTATGAGGAGAAAATAAAAAAGTAGGATTGAATTTGTTTTTCTACTTTTAAAGGAATGGGTAAATCAAGCTATATACTCTTCATCTTTTTATTTTCTGACATTTTACTACAATGCACTTCGGAATTGATGGATGAAAATGCAGTCCCATCTCCAAACATTTCCATGGATACTATTAAATTAGACTCAATTGCTCCAATTCAAAAAACTATAATAAAAGAGTCTTCTTGTTTATTAGATGAGTATCTTATTAACGAAGGATTGATTAATATACAGCGTCTCGACCCCTCCATATTAGTTGACTTAAAGTACTCAACAACAGACAATTTTATGAAAAAAAACATGTATGGTTGCTTAACAAATTGCTACTTACAACCAGACATAGCAGATAGGTTAAAGCTTTGTCAAGAATATCTTAAAAAGAAAGATTCTACTCTTACATTACTAATTTACGATGGTGTTCGACCAAGAAGCGTTCAACAATATATGTGGGATCTATTAGACATGCCTATCAATGAAAAAACCAAATTTGTATCGAATCCCAAAAAAGGGTCATTACATAATTTTGGTGCTGCAGTGGATATTACTTTGGCAAATGGTCTTTCAGAAAAAGCTTTAGATATGGGAACGGATTTTGATTATTTTGGAATACTAGCTTGGCCCATAAAAGAAAAACAAATGCTAGAAGATAGCTTACTTACGAAGCAGCAGATTGATAATCGAAAACTTTTAAGAAGGTCTATGCATGCTGGAAGTTTTTTTAACATTCAAACATAATGGTGGCATTTTAATGCGTGTTTTAGGGACTCTGCTTATTTCAAATACAAAATAATAGAAGGCTTGCCTTTAAATGACTCAATTAAATTATAGAAGGGAAATCAATACCATCTCCCAGAATAAGTTTAAAGCTTATTTAAATATTAAAAGCCTCCCAAAAAGAGGCTTTTTTATTGCCCTCAAAATCGTATTTTCGCATAAATGAAGTACGAAGCATATATGCAACGATGTATTGAACTAGCACAAAATGGAGCTGGTAATGTGTCACCTAATCCTATGGTTGGTGCAGTTGTTGTTTATGACGATAAGATAATAGGTGAAGGCTACCATCAACTTTATGGAGAAGCACATGCAGAAGTCAATGCAATAAAATCAGTTAAAGAAAAGTCACTTCTTTCCGAGGCTACAATTTATGTTTCATTAGAACCGTGTGCGCATTTTGGTAAAACTCCTCCTTGTAGCAATTTGATAATTGAATCGAAAATTCCAAATGTGGTAATCGGTTGTAGCGACCCTTTTGCACAAGTTGCTGGTAAGGGAATTGAAAAACTAAAAGCAGCAGGAATAAAGGTCTCAATGGGAGTTCTTGAAAAGGAATGTCTTGAATTAAATAAACGTTTCTTTACTTTTCACGAAAAGAAAAGACCTTACATTATTCTTAAGTGGGCCCAATCTCAGGATGGATTCATGGACAAAAAAAGAACAGATACTTGTCCAACTATAAACTGGATAACCCACCCCAACACAAAGCAATTAACCCACAAATGGCGAAGTGAAGAAGATGCTATACTAATTGGGAAAAACACAGCAATTAACGACAATCCTGAATTAACAACCAGAGCAGTTGATGGGAAAAATCCTATTAGGATAGTTATTGATAGAAAATTGGAACTGTCAAAAGACCTTAAAATATTCAATTCTGTATCGAAAACTATTATTCTCAACGAATTTGAAAATAAAGAAAATGGCTCAATTTTACACCAAAAAGTTGATTTTGAGTCATTTTTTGATGTTTTATGGTCGATTTGCACCGAAAATGACATTATTTCATTAATTGTAGAAGGAGGCGCTTTTACCCTAAATCAGTTTATTGAAAAAGAATTATGGGATGAAGCCAGAGTTTTAACAGGAAAGCCTTTCTTTGCGGAAGGAGTAAAAGCTCCTCTTTTAAATCTTGAACCCGCTGAACAATTTACATTTGGCAAAGATAAAATCACCTATTACATAAAATGATCTACGTAATATTAACAATACTAGTATTCAACCTTTTGGTTATTATCTTTAAACTTTTCGCAAGGTTTAAAGTAGATAACCTTCAGGCACTTATTGTAAATTATATTACTGCAGGAACTATTGGCTTTATTTTATCAGAGAAGTCAATTAACCTGCAGCACATCCTTTCTGCTCCATGGTTATACCATGCTATGGCAATAGGGTTTCTTTTCATCGTTGTCTTTAATTTTTATGCATTTGGAACTCAAAAAGTAGGTATTGCTGTTACCACTGTTGCGAATAAAATGTCGTTAGTAATTCCTGTTGCAGCTGCCTTAATTCTGTACCCTGAAGATCAAATCTCTACAGAGAAAATTATCGGTTTTATACTCGCTTTAATTGGAATTTATTTAGCTTCAACAAAAGGAGGTAAACTTAGTTTTAACATAAAGTACCTCTGGCTAATTATTTTAGTATTTGTTGGTCAAGGAATAGCAGATGCCATTTTTAATGATTCAAAAACAATGCTTAAACCAGGAGAAGACATGCTATACTTTATTGTTCTATTCTTTATGGCTTCTATTAGTGGAATACTAATTCTTTTAGGAAAATCGGTAGCATCTCCTCCAAAATTTGAATTAAAGAATATACTTTGGGGAGTAATTCTAGGTGTACCCAATTTCTTTTCATTATTGTTTATGCTAAAGGCACTTAGCACTCCTGGCCTAGAAGCTTCTGTGATATTCCCAATGGTTAGCATGGGAGTTGTTGTATTATCATCTATCATTGGCATTATTCTTTACAAAGAAAAACTAACCAAGGGAAACTGGATCGGGATATTATTTGCTTGCGGTGCAATTGCTATTTTTAGTTTTGGACATTATATATTTGGATGAATTCATTCAAAACAATAAAAGCTTCTTCGGAAGGAATCTACAAAGAGAAAGGAAGCAAGTTTATCGCATTTGCAATTCCAATAAATTCGGAAATTCAATTCAAAGAAGAACTTTCCAGCATTAAAAAAGAATATCGCGATGCTGGCCATCATTGCTATGGATTTAGTATTGGTCCTGAAGGAAAAATTTACAGATATAGTGACGATGGAGAACCCAATAACTCTGCTGGAAAACCAATCTACGGACAACTACGCTCTTTTGAAATAACGAACGTTTCTATTATTGTTATTCGTTATTACGGAGGCGTAAACCTTGGCGTTGGGGGTTTAATAACGGCATATAGAGAAGCTGCTAAGGACGCCTTAAACAATGCTCTAATAATTGAACAAGAAATCACTGAATCTCTTACTATTAAATTTAAATACGAAAGCATGAACGCCATTATGGGATTGGTTAAATCTTTTGAATTGGAAATTGTAGAACAAGACTTTCAATTGGATTGTGTATGAAAACTAAACTGCCCAAAACGAAATAAGCTCCAACTTGAAGACAAATTGAAGCTTATTCAAAATATTAACTTTAAATTTAGCTAAACCACCTTCTCTCCTATTTTAGCAGTTAACGCATATAACTTGTCTGCAACGTCTTTACTTACAGGAACCAATGGTAAACGTAGGTTGTCGTCACAAATATTCAATAATTTAAGAACATGTTTTACCCCTCCTGGATTACCATCCGCAAATAATTGTTGTATTACTTCTATTAACTCATAATGTTTTTCACGAGCCAAATCCATATTATTTTCCATAGCTGCATGAACCAGCGTAGAAAATCTTTTGGAAAGGCATTTGCTACTACAGAAATAACGCCATCACCACCAATTGCCATATGAGGCAATGTCAATGCATCATCACCAGATAGCACAACAAACCCTTCTGGTTTATTATTAATAATTTCCATTACTTGCTCAAGATTCCCTGAAGCTTCTTTTACTGCAACAATGTTTTTACACTCCTGAGCAATACGAATAGTAGTTTTCGGTAACACATTACTCATTGTCCTTCCCGGAACATTATAAAGTATAATTGGCTTAGAAGTCGCCGCTGAAATTGTTTTGTAATGTTGATATATTCCTTCTTGCGATGGTTTATTATAATAAGGGCTAACAGATAAGATCCCATCAACATCTTTTAAATCGGTTGATTTAATTGATTCTACCACTGCTCCGGTATTATTACCTCCTATTCCTAGAACAATTGGTAATCGTTTTGTGTTAATTTCAATTATGAAATCCAGTACAGCCTTCTTTTCATCTGAAGATAGAGTTGCCGATTCCCCTGTAGTACCTTGCACAACTAGGTAATCCGTACCATTGTTTATTTGATGTTCAACAAGCGTTTGAAGACCGGTAAAGTCAACTTGCCCATTACTTCGAAAAGGTGTTACTAATGCAACTCCAACTCCTTTAAACATGTTCATTTTATTCAATTATTAATTTGCGTACAAATGTAGAGAAAGGAATATAAAATATTATTGATTAAATTAAAATTAACAGATTTTATTTACCCTGTTTCATTTTATTATAACGCGATATATTTCCTGGATCTAATTTGACTAAGGTATTAAAAATCTTATTCTTAACATCAGCAGGAGCCCCTTTATAAAGAGCCGTTATCTCGTCTGCTTTGGCTGTAAAAAACATTTGCACATTAAAGGAATTTGGTCTGGTTTTGTGTATAGTCTCTAATAATTGTATTGCATTTGTTACTTTTTTAATTGCTTCATCTCTTTTAGAATACAACAAATCAAATCCTTGTCTATGGTATTCATAAAAACAAACGCGTAATGGATCAAACAAATTCTGCACATGGTTAACCACCAACCAATACCTGTTTTTAGTACCTTCTTGGGGTTTCCAACCTGACTCAGGTGCATTTTGACAGTTCGACACAATCTGCTGTGCTTTATCAAAATAAGGTGTCCCTCCTTTTAGTGAAAATGAATCATAGTCATATCCAATAACCATATAAACATAAAAAGCCAAAACATCGGCTAAATTATTTTGATGTCGATCTGGGGTAAAAACTAACGAACCACCTCTTTGATATTGAAAAGTAAGACTATTATCATTATAATTTAACAAACGGCTTTTAAAACTTGATCCATAAACAGGACGAGAAGATGAGACTTGTATACTTGCCCTAAATTGGTCACTCCCTGTTTTTGAATTAATATTTATTAAAATACTACACTCTATACGCTCCTCATCCTGAAAAACTTCATTTGTCCATTTCGTACCATTAATAAATTCAAAAACAGTTGCTTGCAACTCTTGCATTATCTCTGAATTTGCTGGAGAGCTTTGTAATGTTGGTGCAATAACCTGTACCTGACAATTCAACTCTTGCCCATTCAATGAGCTAGAGATAGCAATCATCAGCAATATTATATTTATTCTAATCAAATACATTAATACCAAACTTAGTAATTTTCTATTGCATCCAAAATATCTATGGCTACTTCGTGCTTACTCTTTAACTCAAAACTAATCACTTTATTATTCCGATCAATAATAGTTACTTTATTCGAGTCATGTTGAAAACCTGCGCCTTCATCTTTCAATGAATTTAGTACAATTATATCTAAATTTTTTCTTTCTAATTTTCCTACTGCGTTTGCTTGTTCATTTTCCGTTTCCAAAGCAAAACCAATTAATTTTTGATTCACTTTTTTGTTCTCTCCGATCCAAGCCAAAACATCTTTAGTTTTCTTCAACTCAATATTCCAATCCTCAGCTTTCTTCTTAACCTTTTCTGAAGCAATTTGAATTGGCGCGTAATCCGCTACAGCAGCAGCCATTATAATTATGTCTTGCTTATCAAAATTGCCTGTACAAGCATCAAACATCTCTTGAGCAGTTTTGACATTTATTCTATTTACACCATGTGGTGTTTCCAAGCTAACAGGACCAGCAATTAAAGTCACATCTGCGCCTCTTTTTGCTGCTTCTTCTGCTAATGCAAACCCCATTTTCCCTGAAGAATGGTTTCCAATAAACCGAACTGGATCAATTGGTTCGTGCGTAGGACCAGCCGACACCATAAGTTTTAAGCCATAAAGCGATGCTTTCTCAGCAAAGTACTTGTTTAAAAATTCAAGTATGTGATCGGGTTCAGTTAACCTTCCTTCACCAATCAACCCACTGGCGAGCTCACCCGATTCCGGTTGAATAATCAAATTACCTCTTTCGATAAGTGTTTTTAAATTCTCTTGGGTTGATTCATGTTGATACATATCTAAATCCATTGCAGGAGCAACAAACACTGAACATCTAGCAGACAAATAAACTGCTAACAACAAGCTATCAGCATGACCAGAAACCATTTTGGCTATGGTATTTGCTGTGGCGGGAGCTACGATAATTGCATCTGCCCACAATCCCAATTCTACATGGTTATTCCATTCTCCGGAATCATCATCCTTTGTAAAATCCTTAAAAACAGGATTTTTAGACAAAGTAGAAAGTGTTAATGGAGTTATAAAATCCTCGGAAGCTTCAGTCATAATTACTTTGACAGAAGCTCCAGCTTTAATTAATAACCGTATGATTAATGCCGACTTATAAGCGGCTATACTACCCGAAACAGCTAGAATTATTTTCTTGCCGTTGAGCATACTGTTTTATGACTTAGTCTCAGAATCTGGCTTTCTCCAGTAAATTTTATCTTCCTCGAATTCTTGCATTGACATTGCACCTGGCTTAGGCAATCTTTCGTAAAAACGAGAAACCTCTATTTGCTCTCTATTTTCAAAAATTTCTTCTAAGTTATCCGTAGATGAAGCAAATTCTTCTAATTTGGAAGTTAGCTCTTCTTTCAACTCAGCATTTATTTGATTAGCTCTTTTTGAAAGAATCACAATTGATTCGTAAACATTTCCTGTTTTCTCTTCTAAATCACCAATATTTCTAGTAATTGTAGTTCTCTCTGCTGTACTGTCTCTATAAGCCATATTAATTGACGTTTCTAAGTTTATCTAATTCTTTTTGACTCGACTTAAAATAGCTTTCTGCGGATTTCAGAAATTTACTTGAGTCAAATTGGTCGACAAAGGTATAATAAGATTTGATAGTATTATCATATCGTTCTTCTTTTTTTGTCTCTATACTGTTACTGGCAAACAAAAAATTAGATCGAATAATTAAATATAAGACCTCTTCTTTGAAGTCTGTATCCGGAAATTCTTCTAATGTTGTATTAAATAAAATGACAGCAGATCGATATTTCTCCATTTTATAATACAGCTTTGCTTTTTCAAAACTCTTAGTTTCCAGCTTGTTTCTTAAAGCACTTATTAATGTATTACATGAATCAACTAAACCACTTGCTGGGTAATGATTCATAAATAACTGGAAATCATCGATTGCTTTATAGGTATCTGATTGATCCAAATTATACTCCGGAGAATTTAACATACTGCATCTAGCCGAATTAAAAGCACATTCTTCTGCTTTAGGGCTATTTGGATAATTTACAGTAAATCTTTTAAAATAATAGGCTGCCAAATAGTATTCCTTTAAGCAAAATTGCGTGTTCGCATAATAGTAATACACATCCTCACCTCTTTCAGTCATTCTAAAGTAGGTCATTAATTCTTCAAACAGCGGAAGAGCCTTATAACAATCTCCAGCTTCATAATATTCAATCGCCTTTTTATATTTAAGGTCGTAATCTGTACTCTTTACAATTTTACTGTGCTCAGAACATCCAACAAAAATAGCCGCTGAAGCAATAAACAGTAGTAATATTAATTTGACTTTTTTCATTTCGTTCGCGAATGTAGGAAATTTAAACTCGTGCTTCTAACGATTATACATAAAGTAAATTATATAAGGTGTAATTTATTTTTTAAATTCAACATATCAGAAAGTTCTCTTTTAAACAATTAACTAATTTCTGTTTATATTTTTCTAAAACAATATTTGAACACTACTTGCAATAGCTTACATTTGCATTGATTTTTAGATAACAATATAATATACTATGGATATATTTGAAAGAATTGCAGGAAACAGAGGCCCATTAGGTCAATATTCAAAAGATGCACATGGATACTATACTTTTCCCAAACTAGAAGGAGAGATAGGCTCTCATATGATGTTTAGAGGAAAAAAGGTTCTAACTTGGAGTATCAATAACTATCTTGGTTTATCAAATCACCCAGACATTAGAAAAGCAGATATAGATGCGGCTACAGAATGGGGACTAGGTTATCCGATGGGTGCTAGAATGATGTCAGGTCAGACTAGCAAACATGAGCAATTAGAAGATGAACTTGCGGATTTTATGGAAATGGAATCCTGTTACCTACTTAATTATGGTTACCAAGGTTTTATGTCTGCTATTGATGCTTTGGTAAGCAGGAATGATGTTATTGTTTACGACAGTGAATGTCACGCTTGCCTTGTTGATGGTGTAAGATTGCATCAAGGAAAAAGATTTGTATTTCCACACAATGACATTGACAAATGCAAAACGCAACTAGACCGGGCAAACAAAATTGTTGCTGAAACTGGTGGAGGCATTCTCTTAATTACAGAGGGTGTATTTGGAATGAGTGGAGACCAAGGAAAACTTAAGGAAATTGTTGAATTAAGAAAACAAGGTTATGATTTCCGCTTAATGGTTGACGATGCGCATGGATTTGGAACTTTAGGAGAAAAAGGACAAGGAGCTGGTGAAGAGCAAGGTGTTCATCAAGAGATTGATATATTGCTTGGAACTTTTGCCAAGTCTATGGCAAGTGTGGGTGCTTTTATTTGTAGCTCAGAAAATGTAATCAATTACTTAGGTTATAATATGCGTTCACAAGTATTTGCAAAATCTTTACCAATGCCATTAGTTGTTGGTGCGATTAAAAGGCTAGATATGCTTAAAAAAGCCGAACAGAAAGACAAGTTGTGGACAATTACAAATGCTTTACAAAAAGGGTTAATTGATGCTGGATTTAATTTAGGAAAAACAAATTCTTGTGTAACTCCAGTAATGATTTCAGGAACGGTTGATGAAGCAATTGCTATCACACACGATTTAAGAGAAAATCATAGTATTTTCACTTCAATTGTAGTTTATCCTGTTGTGCCGAAAGGAATGATTCTTTTGAGGTTAATCCCAACAGCTTCTCACTCTTTAGAAGATGTTGACTACACAATTGAGACATTTAAAAAAGTGAAAGAAAAATTAAACGCTGGTGAATACGGAATTAAGCTTGTAAATACGCATTAATTCAAAAACATAAAAACTCAAAAAAACCTTGGTAATACAAGGTTTTTTTGTTTCCAGACATGTGGTTTATAATAAATATCATTCAATCAATACTAATAATTACACATACACTTTTGTGTACTATTTTGGCTTTGATCCCTGCACTTTTTGGTTTCCCAAAGGCTTCGTATTGGGTAGGTAGAAAAATTTGGGGACCTATCTTACTGCTACTAGTCGGAGGAAAATTAATTGTAAAGGGTAAAGAAAATATTGACCCAAGCAAAACATACATTTATACTTCTAATCATATGTCAAATTTTGACATCCCAATATTATTTGCAATTACCTCCGTAAGCCTACATTTTATAGCAAAAAAGGAGCTCAAGAAAATCCCTCTATTCGGATGGTGTATAGCTGCTATGGGAATGATTTTTGTTGACAGAAAAAACAGAATAAAAGCATTAGAAAGCATGAAAGTTGCTGGTCAACTAATTAAATCTGGAAAAAATGTAATTGCCTTTCCAGAAGGAAAAAGATCCAGGTCTCGCAAAATAGAAAGGTTTAGAAAAGGAACATTTGTTATTGCACATAGCGCTCAAGTAGATATTATTCCAATTGCAATAAAAGGAAGTGAAGTATTGCACAAGCCGGGAGGTTTAAAATTTCGCCCAGGAAAAGTTTATATTAATATAGGTAAGCCAATAAAAACTAGTTCATTCGCTGATAAGAAAGCTGAAGAATTTGCAAATTACACCAAAGAAATTGTGGAAAAACTATACAAAGACATTTAACTTTTTGTTAGTTATAAAAAGAATATAGCTGCCAAAGCAAACAAAATAATAATAATGAGATATTGCCAGACATCAACAAAGAATGAATTATACTTTTTCCAATAATCTTTTAGCTTCCTCATTTTCCTAAAATTACGAATAACATTAAATAAGGCTCATTTATACCTAAAAACTGCCCATTTAATAATTGGCACAATCTTTTCTATTCATTTTACGTATAATAATATCAAACAACATGACAAGAATTGAAAAAATAGCGTTTATTTTAAGTTTTTGGTCCTTATTCGATGAAAAGGGCCAAGTGAATTCTTGTTCCGAAAATCAATTGGACAAAATTATCAATGGAATTATAAACCGAGTTAAAAATAATGAATCTATAAACGCTATAACTCATATTAATAGCATGCCAGTTTATTTAAATTAAACCATTTTAATAGTGAAAGTTTAACATATTTTTAAACAAATCAATTTCTCTTAACAAACTACAAAAAATCAACAATACTTTATTTCTCTGCATAAGGTTATTCAACTTAATGTTCTTTATTAGAAAAAGAACGCTTTATATTTGCATAACGAAAATATTTAATTGTGGAGAATAAGACAATAAAAGGATTTAGCAAGCTATCGAAAGAAGCTAAAATTGAGTGGTTAACCAAGGAGTATTTAGAAGGAGATGATGCTTCTATTGAATTACTAAAATCTTATTGGCACAACGATACAAAAACTCAGAAGTTACACGATGAGTTTATCGAAAATACGTTGACAAATTTTTACCTACCTTTTGGAGTTGCTCCCAACTTTATGATTAATGATACAATTTACTGTATTCCAATGGCTATTGAAGAAAGCTCTGTTGTCGCAGCGGCGGCAAAATCTGCATCTTTTTGGCTAAATAGAGGTGGATTCAAAGCTGAAGTTATTTCTACAACTAAAGTCGGACATGTACATTTTGCTTGGTATGGAGAATACGAAAGGTTACTTGATTTCTTTAACCGTGTAAAAGATAAGTTCTTTCAAAATACAGAAAACCTTACTGCAAACATGCGGACTCGTGGTGGCGGGATATTAGACATCCAACTGGTTAATAAATGTGACCTAGAACCAAATTACTACCAGCTAATGGCAAAATTTGAGACCTGTGACTCTATGGGTGCGAATTTTATAAATAGCCTTTTGGAAGAATTTTCGAAAACATTAACCACTGAAATAGAGAATGACGCTATTCTTAGGGATGAAGAGAAAAAAATTCAAGTAATAATGTGTATTCTTTCTAACTATACTCCGGAGTGCTTAGTTAGAAGTGAAGTAAGTTGCAAAGTAGAAGAATTAACAGAAGGAACAGATATGTCTCCTGAAGTATTTATAGAGAAGTTTGTGCAGGCGATTCATGTTGCTACAATAGAGCCTTATAGAGCAACCACACACAACAAAGGTATTTTTAACGGGATAGATTCAGTCGTATTAGCTACGGGAAATGATTTTAGAGCTGTTGAAGCTTGTGGGCATACCTACGCCGCAAAAGATGGACAATACAAAAGCTTAACGCACGTATCTGTAGAAAATGGAATATTCCGGTTTTGGATAGAAATACCAATGGCATTAGGAACCGTTGGAGGACTTACCAAGCTACATCCTATTGTGAAATTCTCACACAAGCTATTGGGAAATCCGAATGCAGAAGAATTAATGATGATAACTGCTACTGCAGGATTAGCGCAAAATTTTGGAGCTATTCGATCGTTGGTTACTACAGGAATACAAAAAGGGCATATGAAAATGCACTTGTTGAATATTCTAAATCAATTAGAGGCTACTGATGCCGAAAAGAAACAAATTGTTGAGCTATTTAAAACCAAAACGGTTACGCACAAAGGAGTTGTTGATGAATTTTGTAGAATAAGAGGTATTGAAAATAAAGATATTTCTATTGGAAAGTAAAATTGTAACTTTTTGGTTGTTCTTTTGTTCCACTTACAAATGACCACACCAATTAAAATACATCTTCTACTACTCTTCTGTTTATTCGGGTTAGAGGCTGTTTCTCAAAACACAGAAAAGTACTTCTTCAACCGCGGTAACATTGCCAAACTAACAGCCAACGTGACTAAAGACATGTCTACTGAAGAAGATAAAGTTTTAGCCATACATGAATGGATTACACACAACCTCAAGTGGAAGAATTCAAAACCCCGCGAAACACATTATAACACAGCTAGAAAAGCACTACTAAAAAGAAAAGGTCCTGCAAATGCATATGCAATACTGTTTGATGAAATGTGCAAATTCGCCAAGATTGAGAGCGAAATAGTAAGAGGCAACGTTAGCCCAAAATATTCTGCCAATTACAATCCAAAAGCATATGAAATCAGCAATCATTCATGGAATGCTGTTAAAACTAATGGGAGTTGGTTTGTAATAGATGTCACATTTGATGCGGGTTGTATGCAGAAGAAAAAATACTCCGTGAAAAAATTTATTGAAAAAAACATTGTGATGCCTTACCCAGGAGGTATTAAACGTTTTTATTTTATTAAAAAAAAATCAAAATTTGTACACAAACCTTCCCGAGATTATTATTTAAAAAACCAAGAAATGATGGAGACTCATTTTCCGTTAATGCCTATGTGGCAATTATCGGAAGATACTATTTCATCAAATATTTACAGAAAGAAATTGTGGGAGCGAAAAGCGCATATTAATTCTTCTTCTGGAGAATATGAATACGACTATAACAAGAAAATTGATGACTATGTGTTTTCAGTTCACCCTGATTTGGTTGAAGGTATAGATGGAAATCAACACAATGACACCAATTTTGTTGCTCTAGCAAATGGAGAAGTAAATTTTGTAAATAAGTCCATTAGTCTGTTTAAACAAAAACCGATTTATGAAGAATACCAGTATACAGATCGATTAATCGAAATTGATTCTTTATTTTCAAAACTGAACGCAGCAAAATCTCATTTAAAAAATGCTAATCAAATAGAAAAAAAGATATATGCATCGAATATAAAAGTGCATAAAACGAGGAATAAAATTGTAACGAGTGAGAATAGGAAACGACAGAACAAACTTTCGGTAATTCAAGATAAAACTGTTCAATTATCAAGGCAATTTAAGAATGAAGCCAAACAGATAAAAGAAAAATCTGCCGCGCATCAGCATAAAATAAGGAAATACGAAGAATGGACTCCCAGCTTCAAGGAAACAAAACCTGTTTCTGACAAAGTCTATAATCAGTCAATAAAAACCATCGAAACATTTTTCTCTAACACCCCCGTTATTAAAGTGAAATTGGACAGTTTAGAAAATGAATTTGATGAACAGCTTAAAGAAGATTTCACCTCGTTAAAAAAGAACATTATTGACTCCTTAATTCAAGAAACGGCCTTGGGAAAAAAGGCTAAGTTAATTGTTGAGAGATACGATCACAATCTAGATTCGGCCTATTTCTCGTGTAGAAATAGCTTAAATGAACTTCACCTTCACCATATAAAATTGTCTGATTCTTTGCTGAAAAAATTTATCTGGCTCCAGAAACAAACACTTTCAAATTATAAAAAAGAATTGAATACAATTAATCAAATTAAAAAGGAAGCTTATACCCTATTGAAAACAATATACAGCAACGGTTCAATAGAAAACTACATTACTGAATTGGAAACGCTCAATGAAATCTCATTACACCGTCTTTCAAATTTAGGTGAAATTATGGCACGCATTCAAGAACGAGATAATTCTTTTATAGCTTGGTTTAAAGAATATAGAGTACATATAAATTTTGCAATGAAAGAGTCTTTAGCGGAAACTGGTAAAGAACACCATAGATTCAAGGCTGACATTCATTATGAAAAGGGATTGTATAAAACTCAGTTGCACAAAATTCAAAAAATCGGTAAAGAAGAAAAAACGGTTAAAGCTAAACTGAACCAAGAAAAGAAATACAATAAAGATTTGCTAAAAGAAATAAAAATAGAAAATGAGTAATACAGACGGATCAATTCGTGAAAATATAGAAATAGGCGGTTATGTTGAAATCGTTCAAAAACACCATCAACGTAGTGGTGAATTAACAGATGGACATGTTGAGCGAATCCTTACAAAATCTCCCAATCATCCACATGGAATAAAAGTTAAATTAGAAACTGGTGAAGTTGGAAGAGTCAAAAGGGTGATTTTAGAATAAAAACCAATTTATTCTATACATTTACGGAAAAGACATAGTATGGATAACACGCATATGTGTTTTATCTAGTTCTTGGCATATATTAAAATACAGAAACATGAAAAAAAGAATACTTACATTACTTTGTGTCGTTATTCTAAATTTTGGAGTATCTGCACAAACTAATTTAACCTATTCATTAACTCGCCCAATTGGTGGGGGGGACTTAAATCTAATAGAGTTTAACACATCTCTTGGCACAGAAACTATCATTAAAACATATTTACCATCCGAATTGAATGACTATAATCCTGAGGCAACAACTTTTGATAATCAAAACAATCATTTTATTACTGTGGGAGACTTTGGTGGCAGTGATAGTCTAATAGCCATTAATGTAAATAATGGAAACATTGATTTTGCATATCAATCTTCCACAGAAGAAATTTTTGCCTTAGAACAAAATGGCTCAAAAACCTATTCACTAACTCGTCCAGTTGGTGGAGGAAACTTAAATCTCGTAGAATTTGACATGTCTCTTGGCACAGAAAGTATCGTTAAAACATATTTACCATCCGAATTGAATGACTATAATCCTGAGGCAACAGCTTTTGATAATCAAAACAACCATTTCATAACTGTGGGTGACTTTGTTGGCAGTGATAGTCTAATAGCCATTAATGTAAATAATGGAAACATTGATTTTGCATATCAATCTTCCACAGAAGAAATTTTTGCCTTAGAACAAAATGGCTCAAAAACCTATTCACTAACTCGTCCAGTTGGTGGAGGAAACTTAAATCTCGTAGAATTTGACATGTCTCTTGGTACAGAAAGTATCGTTAAAACATATTTGCCATCCGAATTGAATGACTATAATCCGGAGGCAACAGCTTTTGATAATCAAAACAACCATTTCATAACTGTGGGTGACTTTGTTGGCAGTGATAGTCTAATAGCCATTAATGTAAATAATGGAAACATTAATTTTGCATATCAATCTTCCACAGAAGAAATTTTCACAATAGAAGTCAATGGGATAACTGCTGTTGATATTACTGAAATATCTGTTACAAATGAAAACATACTTATTTACCCAAACCCCTGTCATAATCTTATAATCATTGACTCAGACCGTAAGGTTGAAAATGTTAAAATTTCAGATGTCTCTGGTAAAATTATACTATCTGAACTTGAAGAAAACTCAATTATTGATATATCTTT
Source organism: uncultured Flavobacteriales bacterium (assembly GCA_943788755.1). GTDB lineage: Bacteria > Bacteroidota > Bacteroidia > Flavobacteriales_D > Parvicellaceae > CALSMU01. The sequence continues at coordinate 1,767,823 of CALSRM010000003.1, read as the reverse complement.
TTTGCCAGTAGGAGCATATTGGGTAAGCCTTACTCAAGCTAATAAATCTTTCACTAAAATGATTTTGAAGCAATAATAACTATAGGTTGGTCAACCCAGCGGAAAGCAATTTGTATGAAAAATAAGCAAAGAATAAAAGCAACGTTGGGAACCTAACCTAAACCGATTTCGTGCCTAAATCGTATATTTAGCCGAAGCGTTGTGCTGAATTGGCTGAAAACAGCTTAACATTGACAAGAAATAGAATAAAGCTGATTGTTATCTACTTTTATTGGCTCAGAAACCAACATTGAAAATATCAATTCTTATAATCCTTTTTAGTTAATTGCTTATTAGTTTTTATATTAGTAATAATGAAACTAAATTTTTTAAAAAAACGAAGATTTTGGATTAGAAGCATTTCAATTTTAATTCTAATTCCTTTAATACTCTCAACTGTTCTTATTTCGATACTCTATTGGAAACAAGATCAGGTTGTTCAAGAACTTTTGCACACCTTGAATGAGGACTTTGAAGGTCACTTTGAAATTGGAGAAAGTCATATTTCTCCTTTCGAAAATTTTCCGCACATGTCTATTGATTTAGAAAACTTGACTCTCTATGAGGATGAAACAAAAAAAGGGGTTCACATTTTTGACATACATGATTTATATATTGGCTTTAACGTTTGGGATATATTGTCTGGAAATATGGAAATTAAGTCAATATTGCTAAATCAAGGATCAATCAATTTGGTGCAGCATAAAGATGGGAGTTTTAACATTGCCGAAGCTTTATCCACCACAAAGGAAATTGAAGACCCAACAGAGGAATTTCATTTAAATTTAAAATCAATAAATCTTACAGATATTGACGTCAACAAGCTAAATGAATCGAATGGAATGTACTTTGATTTATTTATCAACGAGGCACAATCGAATTTCAAAACTGTAGACGATGATGTTCAAATGTTTTTGGATTCTAAGTTTATTATTACCTATATCGATAATGGAGATACAACTTTCATTCATGACAAGCACCTTGATGTACATACAGAAATAGATTATATCGCCGAAAAAGAAATCCTGAAAATTGTTCCATCTGAAATTGCACTTGAAGGTTCCGTATTTAACATGGAGGGGAATATTGACTTTGCAAATAATATGTTTTTGGACATCAACTTTAAGGGAGAAAAGCCGAATTTCGACTTACTTATTGCATTTGCTCCTGAAGAAATAGCTCCTACATTAAAAGCGTATAATAACAGAGGGAAAGTGTTCTTCAACGGCTCCATTTTAGGACAATCTATTAATGGTCATACTCCAGCTATTGACGCCGTATTCGGATGTTCTGAAGCCTTTATCGAAAATGCTTCAAATGATAAAAAATTAGACAACCTTCAGTTTAATGGGCATTTTTCGACTGGAGATAACAGAGATCTATCCTCCATGGAATTCTCTATCGCTGATTTTTCCGTAAACCCCGATGCAGGCGTATTCAGTGGAGATCTTAATGTAGTGAATTTCTTAGAGCCAGATATTAACTTACGATTAGTTTCAGATTTTAAGCTGGACTTTTTAGCTAAATTTTTAAATCTAGAAGATTTAAAAGACCTTTCTGGTGATGTTGAATTAACTATGAATTTTCATGACATTATTGACTTAGAGCACCCTGAAAAGAGTATTGAAAAACTGAACGAATCCTATTTCACAGAATTAAAAGTTACCGACCTTAGTTTTGAACTCCCGGATTTTCACTTACCAATAAAAGATCTTGATATTTACGCTGTTATGGATGGCCATGAAGCGCATATTGAATATTTCGATATACTTTTTGGCAGCTCGGATTTGCACATAAAAGGGAAGGTAGATGATCTTCCTGCTATTTTGCATCATACAAACAAAGACGTTCTAACGCACCTTGAAATTTCATCAAGTCAATTAGACATTCTAGAATTAACAAGCTCCACAAGAGACACTATTGCGGGAATAAATGAATCTCTATCTAATATGAGTTTAGGTTTGTCTTTCGAATGTTCTGCAAGAGATTTTACTGAGTCCCCAAATCTCCCAATTGGTGAGTTTTTTATCGATGATTTTCATGCTCAATTAAAACATTACCCGCACAATTTTCACGATTTTCATGCCGACCTCATTGTTGAAAAAGACAATCTAAAACTTATTGATTTTTCAGGCCTGATAGATAAAAGTGATTTTCATTTTACGGGTGGACTTACTCATTATGACATGTGGTTTCAAGAACACCCACAAGGAGACACCAAGATTGAGTTTAACTTAACTTCCCAAATGCTTCAATTAGAGGATCTTTTTTCTTATGGAGGAGAAAACTTCGTTCCAGAAGATTATCGACATGAAGAGTTTGACGAATTAAAAATTCATGGTTTTGCTGATTTACATTTTAAAGAAAATCTTCATTCCACAGATGTAACTTTTGATGTCTTTGAAGCTAAGATGAAAATACACCACTTAAGGTTTGAAGATTTTGGAGGAAGACTGCATTTTGAGAACAATGATTTGTTGGTAGAGAACTTTAAGGGCACCTTAGGAAAGAGCAGCTTTGTTATTAATGCAGAACTAGGTATAGGAACCGATACGCTTCTTAAAAACCAAGACAATCACATCAGTATTAAAGCTTCTAAATTGGATTTTGATGAACTATTTAAATACGAGGAACCAGATTCCTCCTATGCTAATTCTCCTGCGGAGCATGAAGAAGGATTCAACATCTACAAAGATCCTTTTCCAAATTTAAAAGTTGACCTAAACATTAAGGATTTAAACTACCACCTTTACAAAATAAAAAACTTTGATGGGTCTATTAGAATTCAGCCGAATCATTACATATATTTAGATACACTATCATTGGATGCTGCAGGCGGAAATATTAGAATGAATGGATACTTTAATGGATCAAACCCTGACCTCATTTACTTCAGTCCGAACATGAAAATAACAGAAGTTAACCTGGATAAATTGCTCGTTAAATTTGAAAATTTTGGCCAAGATTATTTAGTCTCGGAAAATCTTCACGGTAAAATAAGTGGTAATTTATGGGGTAAAATTCACATCCACAAAGACTTGGTTCCGATAATCGATGATAGTGAAATTCACCTTGACTTTAATGTTCTTTCTGGTAAGCTGGAGAACTTTGGGCCAATGGAATACCTAGCAGAATATTTTGCTGATAAAAACGTATCCAAAATCTTATTTGATACACTTCAAAACCACATAGACGTGAAAGGTGGTGTATTAAATATTCCAAATATGAAAATAAACACCTCCCTTGGTTTTGTCGAAATGTCTGGCGTACAATACAATGATTACAGCTATGAATATTATTTAAGAGTACCGTGGAAAATGGTGACTAAAGCAGGCGCTTCAAAATTGTTTGGAAAGAAAAAAGGCGAAACTGTAAACCCAGATGAAGAAGACGAAATAATATATGCAGAGGAAGGTAAAAGGATTCGATATGTGAATATTCAAATTAAAGGGGACCTAGAAGACTACCAAATAAAACTGAAGAGAGAGTAATATAGTTGCTTATATGAATGTTAAATCAGTAAACAACACCGCAACAAAGCTAAAGAAAACAGTCTTGCCTACATTCCGATAGCATCGCATCCTTTTCTACTTAGTTTAGCCAAACCGTTGCAGGTGTTTGTTCTACTAAAAAAGGAAGATTAATCAAGTTCATTAATCACTTCCGAAATAATTTTAGCAGATATCCTAATTTCATTTTCTGAAATAGTTAAGGGTGGTGCAATTCGAAAACTTTCTGGGCAAGATAAAAACCAAAAGCTAAGCACTCCCCTACTTTTACACCCCTCTACAACCTTTTGCACCGTTTCTGGACTGTCCATTTCTATTGCAAAAAACAATCCTTTACGACGGATTTCCTTAATGGAAGGATGCGTAATAATTTCCTCAAATAGCTGTCCCTTCTTTTCAACGGAAGCAATAAGGTTGTCTTTTAAAAGCTCATTAATATTTGTAAGAGCAGCAACACAATTTACTGGATGCCCTCCGAAAGTGGTAATGTGACCTAACTCTGGATTACGCGTTAATGCATCCATTATCTCTTTTGATGCTATAAAAGCACCAATTGGCATTCCCCCTCCCATTGCTTTCGCTATTGTCAAGATATCGGGAACAACATTAAAATGCTCAAATGCAAAAAACTTACCTGTCCTGCCAAATCCCGTCTGAATTTCATCAAAAATTAACAATGTACCCGTTTCATCACATTTGCTTCTTAAAGCTTCCATAAAAACCTTCGTCGGAATGCGAACTCCAGCATCTCCTTGAATGGGTTCAACAATTACACAAGCCGTTTTTTTTGTAATATTTTGTAAGTCCAATAAATTATCAAAATGGATAAATCTTACATCCGGCAACAAAGGTCTGAACGCATTTTTTTTTACCTCATTACCCGATACACTCAAAGAACCGTGTGTACTTCCATGGTACGACTTGTAGAATGCTATTATCTCTGTCCTTCCTGTATATCTTTTTGCTAATTTAAGGGCAGCCTCATTCGCTTCAGTACCCGAATTCACAAAATAACTGGTAGTTAGGTTATCCGGTAATAACTCATTTAATTTATTGGCTAATTCGATTTGCGGAGTTTGACTATACTCGCCAAACACCATAACGTGTAAATATTTGTCAACTTGCTCTTTTATAGCAGCGTTAATTGCCAAATTATTGTGCCCCAAATTACTGACGGCAATACCTGAAATTAAATCAAAATATTTTTTTCCTTGTTTGTCGAAAATATAGACTCCTTCTGCTTTTTCAACTTCGATATTGAATGGAGTATTTGTTGTTTTAGCTAAAAAATCACTCTGTAACTTCATCTTCTTTCCTATCTAAATTCATAGGCATGTATGCCTGGATAAAATTGTTTATTTAAAATAAGTATAGGCATAAACAAACTGATAAATTGGCTCATCAATTTTATTGTAATTCACTTCTTTAGATACTAAACCTTTTTCACTATATACAGTCACTTTTCTTTTCACTTGTTTATTCTTACTATCAAAAACAGTTAATTCAGTTTCTTGTCCATTTTGGTTGTACTTAACTTCATCCTTCCCTAAAAAACCAACCTCACCTTCATATATCTCAAACAGAATTTTGTTTCCATTCTCATCTATTGTAGTATTTGACTGTCTAATTACCTGTCCAATACCATTTAATATAACATTCTTAGTTTCCACTCCATCCGAATTATATTCATATTTATAAAAAGCATAAAGACTATCGAAGGCATCGTATTTTTCAATCAATTTGGAATTTCCATTTTCATACGCCTTCAATAATGTTTTACCCTGTAGATCTCCAAGAGAATTATAGTTAGCAATGCTAATCTTGTTCCCTTCACTATCATAGGTATAGCTAACTTTTGATAAAATGGTACCACTGTTATTTAATTCTGTTTGCGATAATAATTCTCCCTTTTCATTGTAAGCATATTCAGAAACTAATTTGGAAATTCCTTCATTCACTCCACTTGCATCGAATTCAGTTAGCCTAATTAATTCGTCCTTCTCATTGTATTCTCTTTGTTGCTGATAATAAATACTATCCCGATGATACATGACAAATCCACTTTCTAACCCTTTATCGTTGAGCAACCTCTCCGACTTCTGAACTTCAACTCCTAAACTATCTATTAGCACACGTATTATCAGCTCATTCTTCTCATTGTAAGTATATTTTTCATGAAAAGAAATCTCATTTGCTTTATAGACTATAGAATCCAGGATATTTCCTTTACGATCATAGTTTGTTTCATATACCAGAATACCTTGTTCGATTGGCTCTCCAAATTTGTATTGAAAAGCCGAAGCTTTTTTAGTTTCTATCCTATTTTTGAGAACAAACTTTCGATAAGTATCTTCTTCTTCAATTTCAACTTCCGATACCGAAACTTCGGCTTGGCCATCATTATCAATATTTTCATCTACCGCATTGCAGCCATTTAGTGTTATCAATGCAATAAATCCTACTAATCTATTTTTCATGCTAAATAAAAAAAAAGCCATTCGCGAAATAACGAATGGCTCTTGTACATATTATTTTCTAATTATGCTTCTTTTTCATCATCTGGAGTTTCAATTGTAATTTCTGGAGCTTCACCATCAATATCAATATCAATATCAATATCTAAAGATTCTCGATCATCCGCTGTTTCACTATCCATCTCAGAAACTTCAGATTCAACAGAATCTGTAATTGTTACCGCAGCTGGCGGACCTAATACAATTTCGGAAGGACCTCCGTTCTCATAAATTATTTTCAATCTATTTAAAACTACTTTTTGTTCAGTTCCCGTACGAAACTTTCTAGCGATTTTATTTGCCATGTAAAGCCTATGTGGATCGTTGGTTTTGAAAAATTCTTTCAGCTGGTCGTAAAATGTCATCGTCAAAATGTTTTAATTCGTCAATAAATATAAACATTTTGCATTTAATGGAGTTAACTATTAATAAAGGATTTAAATTTTCATGAAAAAAAAACACAACATAGGTCTAATAGTACAGGGAGGATCGTTACGTTCTGTTTTTTCTGCTGGCGTGCTAGATGCGTTTAATATATTGCAATTCAACCCATTTGATTATTATGCGGGTGTATCAGGAGGAGCTATGAGCCTTTCTTATTTTTTGAGCGGACAAGACCGCACGCTACTAACCATTTTAAAAGAACTCTCACATGATGATCAATTTATTAATATTAAAAATGTGTTTTCTGAAGAGGGATTTGTCAACTTAGAATATTTAGAGAAGTTTACACAGGACAAATATCCTTTAGATGTTAAATCTGCAATGAATAATTTAAAAGGTAAAACTTTTGAAATTGTAGCCACAGATATGGCAAACGGCAATCCGGTTTATTTACAACCTACAATGCGTAAGTGGCTTTTATATCTTCGTGCCTCCGCAACATTGCCTTTTTTTTCTAGAGGTGTTTGTAATGTGAATGGTCGTCAATTAATGGATGGCGGATGGAGCGATGCTATTCCTGTGAAACGAGGAATAAAAAAGGGAGCAAAAAAAATCGTGGTGATTAGAACACTTCCGAAAAACCACAAAGAAGATTGGAGTTATTTTGGGGTTTTTGGCGGGTTTTGGCATCGAAATAATCCAAAATTAAGCAAACGTTTTTCTGAAGACTATCTATATTATAACAACGTGGTTGAATTTCTAGATAAAAAGCATGATGGTATAGATATTTATCAGCTAGCTCCCGAAAAATATTTAAAAACTACCAGTTACGCGAGTACGTTGGAAAAAATTGAAGATGACTACAGGTTAGGTTTGGAAACAGGAATGCATTTTGTTTCAGAGAATCGAGCGTTATTTGAGTAACATCTTTAAACCTAGAAACAACCAAATTCATTATAGCCGTTATGCCGTCCCGATAGCTATCGTGGAGGCACATTATTTTTGTCTTGACACAAAAACAATGAAAAAAAGTCAAGGCTGCAAATTCTTCAATTGTTCAACTTGTAAAACATAAGTTCAGACGGGTGATTTCTTCGTTCCTCAGAACTACCCTTTTTACTAATGCTTTACCGCGTTTCTCTTCAATCAGTATTTGAGGCCAAAACCACCTTCTAACTTTAGCTTTATTCAAATCAAACTTTACGTTTACAAGTTGAAATTGTAGTAAAGAGAAGAACTATTTGAGTGATAAAATCTAAAAATTGGAGCAAAAAAAAAGCACCGATATCGGTGCTTTTTTTCTTATCATTCAGAACTAGTGATTCATTTCGTTCAATTTATTTAATGCATCCATCGAATCTTGCAAATCCGCTCCAGCATTAATAGCAGCTCCTGCTACTGCACCAATTACAAAAATTATGATTAGCGTAATAGCTAAGTTCACAATTGATAAAATCATTCCTGTAAGTCCCAAGCCATTTTTGTGGCCAGCAGCTTTTGATTTTTTCATCCCCATTACCGAAATAACAAGACCTGCAACAATAACCAATAAACCAATAAATGGTCCAGCTGCTCCAAACCATACCGTAAAAAGGGCTGTAAACCACCAACCTAATAATAACATAACCAATGATATTACAAATCCGGCAACTCCTAATTTTTTTCCTGGATTTTCTCCAGAACCTGCATTTACTTCTTCACTCATAATTTTAATTTTTAAATAGTTAGTTTCACATTTTTGTAACTCCAATATTATACTAATTTTTTGTTTTAACAAATTTTAGCAAATAAATGATATGAACAATCAGTCGAAATAATCTTAACATCTATCGTAATTATTGTATTATTAAGCGAAATAAAAATAAAGAAAACTTAAGGCAATTTCAATAAGTATAATTACTACTCCCTAATAAAATAAACTATTACAGACGTTATAGTAAATTTAAAATTCTAATGTTACATGGTACCCAGCATGTGATCTTAAGTTAATAACAGTTTGATCATTAAAAATAAGATACTGACCTTTAATTCCAACCAATTTTTTCTCAATTATAGGCACCTTGTCTAGTTTTAAACTTTTAACTTTAGTTGGGTATTGCAGTACCGGAAAATTAATATGTGTAATCTCACCGTCATATTCTATGAAATCCTCATACTCCTCTGGTATTAATTCAATCAACTCTTCTTTTTTATCCAACAAAGAAGCTGAACTAATATCATTCGTTAACATTTTACGCCAATTGGTTTTATCAGCTATGTAATCCTTTAAAGCAACTTCTATTAATCCTGCAGCACCTCTGTAAGGTGTCTCAGCAATTATTACAGCTTCTACTGCCCCTTGATCAATCCAACGAGTAGGTATTTGCGTTGCTCTGGTAACGCCTACTTTTAATCCAGAGGTTTTGGAGAGATAAACATAATGCGGAGTAAGGTGATGCTTTCGCTCCCACTCTTGGTCTCTCAAAGCTATTCCTTCATGTATTCTACTCAATTCGGGACGAATAATACTTGGGCTCGCCATGGGTGAAGACATAAAAGCATCATAGCTCATTCCTTCCCCATAGGGTTTTCTGATCTTTTTACCGGTTACAACACAATTAATTACATGCTCAAATCGAATAGAGATATCTTGCCCGATGAGCTGGTTCATTGGAACAAGTTCTCCTTGCTCAAGAACGTTATACAAAGGTAATTCGTATTGAACTTGCTCTTCTAATTTAGAGCGCATTTTGCGGATGTTGCCGGTGTATATCATATTTTAAATTTAAACAAAAAAAAGGCTATCAATATACATCAATAGCCTTTTTTGTTAATTGAATTAAACTCCTACTGGCCTAAAGCTTTTAACTTGTCATTAGCCTCTGTAAACTTTGCTGTATCGTCTATTTGAATATAGATATTTTTTAAAATTTTCAGTGTAGTTATATCTTCAGGAGCTAATTCGTGCGCTTTTGCTAATTGCGGAACAGCAGCTTTGAACATTTCATCAGCTTTTGCTTTTTCCGCTTCGTATAATGCAGCGTCTTCAATCTTGTTTGCAATATTATTTAATTCCGCAGCTTCATTATAATATAATGCTCCTAAGTTAAAGTAAGCATCCATATAACTAGCGTCTAACTCTATTGCTTTTTTATAAGCATCTGCAGATTTTGACACGAATTGTGCTGCGTCTTCATGCTTCCCTTCTTTGTGAGCAGCTGTTGACATCTCATCAAATGTAGCACCAATATTAAAGTGTAAAATAGGATTTTCAGGATCCGCTTTTACAGCTTCCTGCAAGCTATTTTGAGCTTTAACCGCATCACCTGTTTTGTAGTAGTAGTTAAACTCTTCCAAAATCAAGTTTAAATCTCCTGGGTATAATGCTCTTCCTTCTTGAATGATTTTAAAAGTTTCTTCACTAGGATTTCCTCCATTCTTACGAGTAGCAACTTTTACCATTAATTGGTGCGTTCTAGAGTCACCTCCGTATTTCAATGCTGCAGCCATTCCATAGTATTTTAATGCATTGTTGTATTCATCTAAATTATCCGCCGACAATCCAGCGTAATACATTGCAACGGTATCTTGTTTTCCTAAAACATCATAAGCCTCTACAGAAGATGTAAATGCTAAATAAGCATTTACGAAATCCTTATCTTGAAATAATTGAACACCACCATTGATTGCCATAGCTCTCATTTGCCCCATCATTCCCGTAATTTCTTCTTTATAATAGTCACTCGCAGCTAAACTAGCTTTAAATGATTCAGAGCCCAATTTAGTATAAGCTTCTTCATTTACCTCAACATCCTTTTTAATAGCTTCATCTCCTTCTGCAAACATTGGATAAGACATATATATAAGACCTGTATAATAGTGCATCTTACCAAGATCTTTTGCTTTTGTTAAAGACCCAGATTCCTTTTGTTTTGCTTGGCAAATATCAATTTCTTCTTTTGCTTTAATGATTTTCTTTTTCAAATCATCAACACCTTCAGCTTTCTGAGCAATAGACATCGCCAATCGTAAAGGGTTTATCCCTTTCATTTCAATAGCAGCGTTGATTAATTCAGTTTTTTGAGCTTTCCCACCTACTAAGATAAATAGCATTGATAATACAATAATTGACTTTTTCATTTTACTTGTTTTTTACTATGATGCAATATTACTAATAATTTCATAATGCATTTACCAAAATCTTTGCCATTGTTACAATTTTCAAAAAAAATCCCTCAAACCAATTAAAGAATGAGGGATTACTATTTAAAGGTTGTGATAATTTATTCTTCTGTCGTTTCCTCTTCCGATGAATCATCTCCTTCTGAACTATCATCACTAGATGATTCTTCGTTTGTAGTATTCTCATGCGTTGAAGGACTTTCTCCACCTTCTGTTTCGTTCAAGTTTTCTACATCTTCTTCCGACAGTTGTACGGAATCATCTTCGCTATCATCTTTTTCAACTTTAGCTACGGCTGCTATGGTGTCTTTCCCTCTGAGGTCAATTAACTTAACTCCTTGAGTCGCTCTACCCATTGTACGCAAAGAATCAACATGCATACGAATCATAACACCAGATTTATTAATAATCATTAAGTCATCTTCGTCTGTTACCACTTTAATTGCAACTAAGTTTCCAGTCTTATCGGTAACGTTTAATGTTTTAACACCTTTGCCACCGCGGTTCGTTACTCTATAGATAGCCTCTCCTGTTTCCGGATCATTTAACAAGGTACGTTTACCATATCCTTTTTCAGAAACAACTAAAATTGTTTTTGTGAAATCTTCTACAGTAACCATTCCTACAACCTCGTCAGAATCACTAGAAAGCGTTATTCCTCTTACTCCAGAAGCTGTTCTTCCCATAGGTCGAACCTTCTCCTCGTTAAAACGAATTGCCCTACCCGATTTTAAAGCCATTAGCACTTCGTGATTCCCTCCAGTTAATTTCACTTCCAGTAATTCATCGCCCTCTCGAATACCAATTGCATTAATTCCATTGGTACGTGGTCTAGAATAAGCTTCTAATTTAGTTTTCTTAATTACACCTTTTTTGGTACACATTATGATGTAATGTCTATCAACTAAATCGCCAATGTTTTCCGCTAATTCAATGTCAACATCTTCTTGGGTAGCTGGTCGCTTAATATAATCTTCAGATTTAACATCTCCTACATTGATATAAGCTTTCACTTTATCGTCTTGTTCGATGTTAATTAAGTTTTGGATAGCTCTTCCTTTTGTTGCCTTAGCTCCTTCTGGAACTTCGAACACACGCATCCAAAAACACTTTCCTTTTTCGGTAAATACTAATAAATAATTATGGTTAGTCGCTACAAATAAGTGTTCTAAGAAATCTTTATCCCTTGTCGTAGAGCCTTTTGAACCGACTCCTCCTCTATTCTGAACTTTATATTCGTCTAAGTTGGTACGTTTAATATAACCTGCGTGGCTAATTGTAATAACAACTTCGTTATCTGGAATTAAATCCTCAATACGCATTTCATTTGCAGAGTATTCAATAATAGATCTTCTTTCGTCACCGTACTTCTCTTTAATAACTATCATCTCATCTTTGATGATCTGCATTCTTCTTGACTCGTTATCTAAAATATCTTTTAAGTTCGTTATTAATTTCATTATTTCATCGTACTCATCTCTTAACTTGTCTTGTTCAAGACCTGTTAATTGTCTTAATCGCATTTCAACGATTGCCTTCGATTGAATTTCAGATAATTTAAAACGCATGATTAAGTTTTCTCTTGCTTCATCAGCATTTTTAGAAGCTCGAATAATCTTGATTACCTCATCAATATTATCTGATGCAATAATTAATCCTTCTAAAATATGCGCTCTTTCTTCGGCTTTTCTTAATTCGTACTTCGTTCTTCGAACAATTACTTCATGTCTGTGTTCCACAAAGTGATGAATCATATCTTTTAGATTCAATACTTCCGGACGCCCCTTAACTAAAGCAATATTATTAATAGAAAAAGAAGTTTGCAGTGCGGTGTATTTGAATAATTTATTCAATACAACATTTGGAATTGAATCTCTTTTTAATTCATAAACTATGCGCATTCCTTTTCTATCCGACTCATCTCTTAATTCAGAAATACCTGTGATTTTCCCTTCATGAACTAATCCAGCTGTTTTCTGGATCATATCAGCCTTATTAACTTGATAAGGAATCTCTGTAACGATAATCGCTTCTCTACCTTCACGAATTTCTTCGATCGAAGCTTTCGCTCTCATTACAATCCTACCTTTTCCTGTGTGGAATGCATCTCTTACACCTTCGTAACCATAAATAGTTCCTCCAGTTGGAAAATCAGGAGCCTTAACATATTCCATTAAACCATCAATATCAATATCTCTATTGTCAATGTAAGCAACAATACCATCAACAACCTCAGTAAGATTATGCGGAGCCATATTAGTTGCCATACCAACGGCAATACCAGAAGCACCGTTTACTAACAGCGCAGGTATCCTTGTAGGAAGAACCGTAGGTTCCATCAACGAATCATCAAAATTAGCAGTAAAGTCTACCGTTTCTTTATCTAAATCGTTCAACATTTCTTCTGCCGCTTTTTGAAGTCTAGCCTCAGTATAACGCATCGCAGCAGGGCTATCTCCATCGACAGAACCAAAGTTACCTTGTCCGTCAACCAAAGGATAACGTAAAGACCAAACTTGAGCCATACGAACCATTGCATCATAAACAGATGAATCGCCGTGTGGATGATACTTTCCTAAAACCTCACCAACAATACGTGCAGATTTTTTATGACTCCCACTAGCTCTTATTCCTAAATCTAACATTCCATAAAGAACCCTTCGATGAACAGGTTTTAAACCATCTCTCACATCCGGTAAAGCTCGCGAAACAATAACTGACATCGAATAATCGATGTAGGCCGTCCTCATTTCTTCCTCAATACTAACGGGAATAATTTTCTCTCCTTTTTCTTCTTCTGACATATATTTTCTTTAATCTAACTATTCAAATTTATTTAACTCAAAAGCATCCTAACTACATAAAAAACGTCTATTGAAATAGTCAGGACTGCATTTGGTTTAATACGGTTCGAAAATAATCAATCCTTAATTCATAGAGGCATAAAAACAATCGCTACTTGCTAACAAAATTCTGTGAAAAATAAGCTAATTGTTGACAATTATTTTCCAATTGATTTTTTTATCTTTGAAATGTTCTTTTTTGAATAATTCTTTATAAAAAAAGACGAATGTTTGGTCTTATTTTTGTAACTCTGCATTCACTGATATTGATGAATGAAATTTTAATTAAAGATAGATAGATATGGAAGCGAAGTTTTCTCCGAGAGTAAAAGACGTAATAAGTTTCAGTAGAGAGGAAGCTTTGAGACTTGGGCATGACTATATTGGCGTTGAACATTTGCTACTTGGAATAATAAGAGAAGGTGATGGTGTTGCTGTTAAAATTATTGAAAACTCCAACATTGACTTAAAGGAACTAAGGAAAGTTTTGGAAAGTAATCTGGAAAATGGAAATAGTAAACAGATAGATACGAACAACATTCCATTAATCAAACAAGCTGAGAAAGTTCTGAAAATAACCTATTTGGAAGCAAAATTATTTAAGAGTAATATGATAGGTACGGAGCATTTATTACTTTCTATTCTGAAAGAAGAAGACAACGTTGCGGCACAAACATTAAATAAGTTTAAAATAGACTATACACTCGTAAAAGACGAATTGGAACTAATGATGGAACAAGGATATCAAAATCCAAAAGCAGAACTACCAGGAAGTCCTGCTGATGATGAACATGAAGAAAATTTTTCTTCAGGAGGCACTACGAGAAAGCCTTCCGACTCAAAATCTAAGACACCTGTTTTAGATAATTTCGGAAGAGATTTAACAAAATTTGCGGAAGAAGGGAAATTAGATCCTATAGTTGGTCGTCAAGCTGAAATAGAAAGAGTATCACAAATTTTAAGTAGAAGAAAGAAAAACAACCCTATACTTATTGGTGAACCTGGAGTTGGCAAATCAGCTATCGCTGAAGGACTAGCTCTTAGAATTGTTCAAAGAAAAGTATCACGTGTTTTGTTTAATAAAAGAATTGTCTCCCTTGATTTAGCATCTTTAGTTGCTGGAACAAAATACAGAGGTCAGTTTGAAGAGAGAATGAAAGCAGTGATGAATGAACTAGAGAAGTCACCAGAAATCGTTCTTTTCATTGATGAGATTCACACTATTATTGGTGCTGGCGGAGCTTCTGGAAGCTTAGATGCTTCTAACATGTTTAAACCAGCTTTAGCAAGGGGAGAACTGCAATGTATTGGTGCTACTACTCTGGATGAATACAGACAGTACGTTGAAAAAGATGGAGCTTTAGAAAGAAGATTTCAAAAAGTATTGGTTGAACCAACTAATATTGAAGAGACTATTACAATTCTAAATAACATAAAAGACAAATACGAAGATCACCATAATGTTGATTACACAGATGAGGCGATAGAAGCTTGTGTTAAGTTAACCGCGCGTTATATTACTGACAGACACCTACCAGACAAAGCTATAGATGCTTTAGATGAAGTTGGTTCGAGAGTTCATATTACCAACCTCAATGTTCCTAAGGAGATTATTGAGATTGAGAGTAAACTTGATGATATTAAAGAAGAGAAAAATCAAGTTGTTAGAAGTCAACAATACGAAGAAGCTGCTCGATTAAGAGATACTGAAAGAAAATTAAACAACGAATTAGATGCAGCTAAGAAAAAATGGGAAGAGCACAGCAAGTCCCATAAAGAAACTGTAACTGAAGAGCATGTTGCAGAAGTTGTAGCTATGATGACGGGCATCCCTGTTCAGAGAGTAGCTGAAAAAGAAAGTGGCCGCTTAGTCAAAATGGGAGAAGCTATCCAAGGTTCAGTTATTGGACAAGACGAAGCAATTAAAAAAGTAGTTAAAGCTATTCAGCGCAATAGAGCCGGATTAAAAGACCCAAACAAACCAATTGGCACATTTATCTTTTTAGGTCCAACCGGTGTAGGAAAAACCCAGCTATGTAAAGTATTGGCTAAAAATATGTTTGATAGTGAAGAAGCTCTAATCAGAATTGACATGAGTGAATACATGGAGAAGTTTGCTGTTTCTAGATTGATTGGAGCACCTCCGGGCTATGTTGGATATGAAGAAGGTGGTCAACTGACTGAAAAAGTAAGAAGAAAACCGTATTCCATTATATTATTAGATGAAATAGAAAAAGCACATCCTGATGTGTTTAATCTATTATTGCAAGCACTAGACGATGGTCAGTTAACTGATAGCTTGGGGAGAAAAATTGATTTCCGTAACACTATTATAATTATGACATCTAACATTGGATCAAGGCAATTGCAAGATTTTGGAACAGGTGTTGGATTTGGAACAAGAGCACAAGAAGAAGGCAAAGATGACAATCAGAAATTTGTTATTCAAACTGCTTTAAAGAAAGCGTTTGCTCCGGAATTTTTGAATCGAATAGATGATGTTGTATTGTTTAACTCATTAACAAAGGAAGATATTCATCTAATAATTGACATCGAACTTAAAAGGTTATTTGTAAGAGTCGAAGAACTTGGTTTCTCTATTAAATTATCTGAAAAAGCAAAAGATTATATTGCTGACAAAGGTTTTGATGCTAAATATGGAGCAAGACCATTGAAAAGAGCAATTCAAAAATACCTTGAAGATCCTTTAGCGGAAGAGATAATACAATCAAACTTAAGTGAGGGAGATATAATAAATGTTGACTTAGATGTAAAAAAGAGTGAAATCCTAATTAAAACAGGAAAGAAAAAGAAAGCTCCAAAGAAAACAAAGGAAGATGAATCTACGTCTTCAGAAGAAAAATAAAACTACCTAACCAAAAAAAAAGCTTTTCTTCCGATAACAATCCGATTGAAAGGCGTTTTTTATTTTCTATACAACCGTAATACTTAATATTGAAAACCAATTAATAGCACATCATCCATTTGAGGTGTATCACCTTTCCAACTTTCAAAAAAGGAATCAATCTCTTTACCTTGTTTTGATATATCTAATTGAGAAACTTGATCTAAGAGTTCGTTTAATTTCAGTACTTTCATTTTCCTTCTGTTAGGACCTCCAAATTGATCTGCATACCCATCACTAAACATATAGACCAAATCATCTTTCATCAAATCATATTCTCGCGTATTAAAAACCTTATTTTTTACAATGGTTCCTCCTAATGAAAAACGATCCCCTTTTATAATATGTTGCATACCCTGTCGGTAAACGTAGATTGGACGCATTGCACCAGCTGTATACATCTTATTTGAATCTACATCAACCAAACAAAGGGATATATCCATACCATCTTTGTTAGATTCAAAATCATCATTTTGTCGAAGGATTTCCTTCAAGCTATTATCCATATCCTTTAATATCTCTCCAGGGTCTAATATGTTTTTCAAAACGCAAGATTCATACAATAGCATCATTCCAATCATACTCATAAAACCCTCCAGGAACACCATGACCTGTGCAATCGGCACAAACTATTAATTGAAGATTATTAAACTTTCTGGCCCAATAAAAATCACCGCTAACAATATCCTTTGGTTTATAAATCACAAAGTTTTTCGGAAACATCTTATCAAACTCATCTTCTTCCGGCAAAATTGCTGTTTGAATTCGTTTAGCATAATTAATACTATCCGTTATGTCTTTATTTATCTCCTCAATCTCTTCTTTTTGATGGACAACCTCTTTTGTTCTTAACGCTAATTGATGTTCCAATTCTTTTTGATAGCGTAAATGACTGCGTTCTCTCATTTTTACAATAAAAGCTATTATAAAAATTAAAGCCACGCCTGATGCAATAATAAACCACCACTCTTTCCAAAAGGGTTTTGCAATAATAACCTTAATTGTTATAGTGTCTCCAACTATCCCATCTGCATTATATGATCGGACTTTAAAAGTATAATCGCCATCATACACCTTATGATATTTAGCTACATTAATAACAGAATTCTCTGACCATTTACTTTGGTGCCCCTCCAACACAAATTGATAGGTCACCATTTCTGGCTTTTTTAGACTAACCCCTTTAAAGTCAATAAAGATATCATACTCGCCATATGGCAAAATTATATCCTCATTTGAATCATACTCTATTTCATTTATCGTAATTTCAGAAAAGCTTGTTATTGGAGGAACCTTATTTTGCTTATCTTCATTAGCATTGTAAAGAACTGCTCCATTTTCCGAACCAAACCATAGCTGATTATTAAATTTAGATATTGAATTCCTTAAAAACCTTTTGCTCATTCCATATTTGGCTCCATAAAGTTCAATCCTAAAGCCTTTAGAATCAACATCAAACACTACCCTACTAAGACCTCCGTTATGCATAACCCACATTCTGCCTTTTACATCTTGTTCGATCCCATAGCAATAATTCGATGCTAAACCATCAAGAACAGATATATTGAGAATGTTTTCACCAACTCTAAATACGCCATTATCCGAAGTACTAATCCAAATAGCACCATCGCTCGATTCAATTAATTTATTTGCAGTTACAATATCATATTCCGGTGTTAATCTGATTTTTTCGAAAATACCATCATTAAACTTGTTTAAAAATGCACTTCTGGTACCGATAAAAACATCCCCCGTTTTTGTTATTAAAATATCTCCCACAGAGTTATGAGAAAGGCCAGAAGAAACATTATAACTTACAATACCCTCTGTTTTTACGTTCATCTTAAAAACACCATTTAAAGTACCTATCCAAAGCTGATTTTCGCGTGATGTTAAACTTGTTATTGTTAATGACAAATCATCTCCCGAAAGTAATATTTCTTTAAACGAATTTGTCTCGGAAACGTACCGATATATTCCTTTATGTTCCGTACCGATAAAAAGAGTTGAGTCTTCAGTAAAATGCATCGCTGTTATTACATCCTCAGGTAATCCATTTTCTTCATTAAAATGTTTTAATTCTTTTAGTGTATGTTTATTCCGAACAGATATTACACCTGTATTTGCAACCCAAATTTCATTCTTGTTTGCAAGAATACTCTTCACCTTGTAAAGCCCTTTAGGATTAGCAAAATAAAAAGTAAACAAATTACCACCTTTAGATGCAAGTCCCTCTCCAAAAGTTCCTATCCACAAAGTACCTTCACGATCAATAAACATTGTGTTAACAGCATCTGTTCGTAATCCACTTTTTGAATGATAGCTTTCCACCACCAAAAACTCCGTCTTATTCCATTTGCATTTTAGTAATCCTGAACGCAGAGTACTAATCCAAATAGCATCTCCAAACTCTTTAACATCTTTGATTAATATGTCGTCTTCAAAATTTGAAAATTCAATTTTAGAAGTTAAAAAAACATCATTCTCCTTCTCTATCAAATACAAACCAGAAGTAAAAGTCGACACAACAATCTTTCCTAATTCAATTTCGATAATTCCAGCCACTTGATCTCTTGGAATACCACTAATATGCTGAACTTTACTGAGAACTCCCTCCTCTGGATAGTACTTATAGACATCAACTCCCGCATCTGTTCCTACGAAAAAAGACCCATCCTTGGTAATCATTAATGAATGCAAATATTGACCTTCAAATTGATTATTAAAAAATTCACATTTACCTTTTTCGTTGACATTAAAAAGTCCAAAATCTTTTGCTGCAAACCAAATCAATCCTTTGTCGTCTTGATCAATATCGATTATTACACTATTAATACCTCCTCCTGGATGAACTAAATCAAAACTAACTCCATCATATATACTTACTCCTCCTGATTGATGTCCGTACCAAATATTACCGATATCATCCTTAAAACTTGAAGAAACCGAGTTTTCAGCTAAATGATCATCCGTATAATACATTTCGAAAGTTTCCCCATCAAACACACCTATACCTTCTTTAGTACCAACTAACAAGCTCCCATTATCTGCTTGATTTATTGTATTAACAAAAGGATTATTTAAACCAACATTTTGATCAAATTCATCCAACTTATACTCTTGGGATTCGAGCAAGAAACCATAGTCTTGGGCTTGAAAAACCACAACCGTTATAAAAAATAAAATAAATATTACTCCCCTTTGCATTCTTATAATTGATATTCGGCTTTATTTAAACACAATTAAAATATATTGTTCGAAATATACCAAAACGAAGACAATAAATATAGTGTTTTGAAAATTATTTTTAATCTAATAAAGTACAGAAAACTCAATAAACTAATTACTAAAAAACATCGACTGCAATAAGCTTAAATGGAAGATTAATCATATTTGCATAATCTTTACCAACTTCCTCCATTTCCACATCATCACTTTCGTAATACCAATCAACCTTGGCTCCTTCTATTTTAGATAGTATTTTAAACATATCTAGTAAAACCACTGAACTACTTGTATTAAAATACTCTAACTTAAGAACTAAAGTTGTTTCTGGCAGCGGGTTCAGTGCATATTCATTTATCCAATAAATAAGAGTACGATAAAAACCAACAGTGTTTTCTGGAATCGAAATTCCCGCTAAATGTAAAAACCCCGTCTGCGCATTAAAATCGACTCTAGGAGTTTTAGATGTTTGCTCTATAAATATATTATCCATTCCTTAAAATACAAATTACATCCATTAAAACGAGTAAGCTCAAAATTTAGTTTCGAATATAAGTTATATTTTTATAAATTCATTAATTGAACAATCTTTGTTGTTATTTTTGTGAAACACTAATTACTTAGACGGATGTCAAAAATTACTATTCAAAACATAAAAGAACTAGTTGGAATATCACAATCCGGTATTTTACTGAAAAAAGGAGCAGAAATGAACCAACTTTCTACTATTAAAAATGCCTTTGTAATTATTGAAAATGGGTTGATTGAATCATTTGGAGAAATGACTGATTTAACTACAATAGAAAATGATAATTCCACTGTTATTGACGCCAAAAATAAACTAGTATTCCCAAGTTGGTGCGACTCACATACACACCTTGTTTTTGCCGCTCCCAGAGACGAGGAATTTGTTGATCGAATTAATGGATTAACATACGAAGAAATTGCACTAAAAGGAGGTGGTATTTTAAACTCTGCTGAAAAACTTCAAGAGACTTCAGAAGACGATTTATACGACTCTGCAATGATCAGGATTCGTGAAATCATAAAATTAGGTACCGGAGCAGTTGAGATAAAAAGTGGGTACGGCTTAACGGTTGAAGCAGAATTAAAAATGCTCCGTGTCATTAAAAGACTGAAACAAAATTCGCCGTTAACAATAAAGGCAAATTTTCTTGGGGCTCATGCAATACCCAAAGAATATAAAGCCGATAGAAACAAGTATATAGAATTGATAATCAATGAAATAATTCCACTTATAAAAAGCGAGGGTTTAGCTGAATACATAGATGTATTTTGCGAGACTAATTATTACACACCAGAAGAAACCGACCGCATATTAAAGGCCGGCATAGCGATCGGACTAACACCTAAAATTCACGTAAATCAATTTACTACAATTGGAGGCATTCAAACTGGAATTAACAATAATGCACTTTCTGTTGACCATCTGGAAGTCGTAAATAAAGAAGATATTGAAGCGCTAAAAAAATCCGAAACCATGCCAACTTTACTCCCTTCCTGTTCTTTCTTTTTAGGAATTCCTTATGCTCCCGCAAAGGAATTAATTGATAACAATTTACCGATAGCTTTGGCAAGTGACTACAACCCCGGTTCCACCCCATCTGGAAACATGAATTTTGTTGTCTCCTTAGCTTGCATTAAAATGAAATTGACACCAGAACAAGCTATTAACGCAGCAACAATAAATTCTGCTTACGCAATGGGAGTTAGCGAAAAATTAGGCAGTATAGAAATTGGAAAAAAAGCGAATCTTTTTATCACCAAAGAAATTAACTCTTATGCCTTTTTACCGTATAGCTTTGGCAGTAATCTGATTGAGACAGTTATCTTAAATGGAGAAGTTCAATAAAAAAAGCCTAACATACGCATTGGTAAGCTAGGCTTAATACAATATAGGTTTATTCTTCTAAGAATAGTATTCTTTTAAAAATGCAGAAACATTTTTATCGATTCTACCCATAACATCTCCACTGGTATCTTTGTTAAAAGTTTCTCCCGAAACTTTTTCAAACAACTCAATGTATCTATCAGTTACAGAACTCACAAACTCAGCAGTCATTTCTGGAACTTGCTGCCCTTCCTTACCGTGAAAACCACCTGCCATTAACCACTCTCGTACAAACTCTTTAGAAAGTTGTTTTTGCTGCTCATCATTATCTTGTCTTTCTTGATATCCTTCTGAGTAGAAATAACGAGATGAATCTGGTGTATGAATTTCATCAATCAAGTAGATTTTACCTTCTTTTTTTCCAAATTCATATTTAGTATCAACTAAAATTAACCCCTGTTCTGCAGCAATTTCGGTTCCTCTTTGAAATATAGCTCTAGTATACTTTTCTAACTTAACATACTCATCTTCAGCAACAATTCCTCGTGAAAGAATCTCTTCTCTAGAAATATCTTCATCATGTTCTCCGAAATCAGCTTTTGTGGAGGGTGTTAGAATTGGCTCAGCAAACTTTTGGTGCTCCTTCATTCCATCTGGCATTTGAACACCGCACAACATTCTTTCTCCACTTTTGTAAGTTCTCCAAGCATGACCAGTCAAATAACCTCTGATAACCATTTCAACCTTATAAGGCTCACAATTGTGTCCAATAGTTACGTTCGGGTCTGGAGTTGAAATAACCCAATTCGGAACGATATCTTCTGTCTCTTTTAAAAACTTCGCAGCCAATTGATTCAACACTTGTCCTTTATAAGGTATTCCTTCGGGCAATACCACGTCAAATGCTGATATTCTATCACTTACTATCATCACCATCAAATCATCATTGACATTATAGACATCTCTTACTTTTCCGTGATAAACGTTTTTTTGACCTTCGAAATTAAAATCCGTACTTGTAATTGCTTCCATGTTTTGTTGCGCTGTTTCCATTATAGCGTTTTTTATTTGTATTAAGTACAATGAAAAAGTATTAAGTTTTTCTCAACTCAAAACTTAATACAGCATACTTAATATTTTATTCTTCTTTTTTAAATGCATTTATTATTTTAGTCACCAACTTATGTCTTATTACATCTTTATCATCAAGGTGCACAAAGCCAATTCCTTTTACGGAATCCAAAACTTCAATTGCTTTCTTCAATCCGGACTTTTGATGCCCTGGTAAATCAATTTGACTTATATCTCCAGTAACTACAAATTTGGCAGTTTTCCCCATTCTCGTGAGAAACATTTTCATTTGACCTTCTGTTGTATTTTGACCTTCATCCAAAATCACAAAAGCTTTATCCAACGTTCGACCTCTCATAAAAGCAAGAGGAGCAATCTGAATAACTCCCTCTTCAAGATATTCTGCTAATTTCTCAGCAGGAATCAT
Source organism: uncultured Flavobacteriales bacterium (assembly GCA_943788755.1). Classification (GTDB taxonomy): domain Bacteria; phylum Bacteroidota; class Bacteroidia; order Flavobacteriales_D; family Parvicellaceae; genus CALSMU01. The sequence continues at coordinate 1,744,894 of CALSRM010000003.1, read as the reverse complement.
ATCTTGTAATGCATCATAAAGAGGCCGCATATAAGGGTCTAATTTTTCTTTTAAATCACCTGGTAAAAAACCTAAATTCTCTCCAGCTTCTACTGCTGGTCTAGTTAAAATAATTCTTCGAACTTCTTTGTTTTTTAGGGCCCTTACTGCCAAAGCAACAGCTGTATACGTTTTTCCAGTACCTGCTGGACCTATAGCAAAAAGCATGTCATTCTCTTCCAGCACATCAACCATTTTTCTTTGATTAACCGTACGGGCTTTTACATGCCTACCTCTATTTCCATGAACGATAATATCATCTCCTTTTGAACTTTCAACAACAATACCTCCTTTGCCTCCTAACACATTCTTTATATTATTCTCAGTCAAATCATTGTACTTTTCAAAATGTTGAATCAAAAGGTTAATTGCTTCAGAAAACTCGCTAAGTAATACCTTTTCTCCTAAGACTTTTAAATTAGCTCCTCGTGCAACTACTTTAAGTTTAGGAAAAAAAGACTTAATCAACTTAAGTTTCACTTCGTTTGCCCCAAATAATTCAAGAGGATTAATACCAGATATTTCAATAATTTTCTCGTGCAATATTTCTTTCTTAATTCAGCTTTCAAAAGTAATACAATCCAAAGTTATAATTTCATTATTTTTATTCAACGAAATCATTACTTTTGAACAGTTTGTTTATAACATAGCATGAAAATCATTACATTAACAACTGACATGGGCCTCAAAGACTACTACGTAGCCTCAGTCAAAGGTGCAATATTGAGTGAATTATCAGATGTTAATATTGTTGATATAAGCCACCAAATCGCTTCATTCGATATTGCTCAAGCCTCGTTTGTAATAAAAAATTGTTACAACGACTTTCCAAAAGGAACTATTCATATTATCAGTATTAGTCCAGGAAATAGTTCCGATACAAAACATTTATTGGTAGAGAACTTTGGACATTACTTTATTGGAGCTGATAATGGTATTTTTTCATTGTTGTTTGACAAACAACCTGATAATATTTTTGAACTAACCATACGAGAAGAAGAAAATACGCAATGTTTTCCTACAAAAAATGTATTTGCGAAAGCAGCTTGTCACATTGCTCGAGGAGGTACTCCTGAAATTATTGGAAAACGAACTACAGAAATCAAAAAACGACAACTCTTTAGAGCTACAGTTGAAAATCATGTGATAAAAGGAACCGTTGCTTACATTGATTGTTATGGGAATATAATAACTAATATCTCAGAAGATATTTTTCAAGAAGTCGGAAAAGGACGAGAATTTAGGATTTATTTAACCCGTGCAGGTTATATGATAACTAAAATTCACCAACAATATAGTGATGTCCCAGAAGGTGAGAAAATTGCAATTTTTAGCAGCTCAGGTAACTTGGAAATTGCTATCAACAAAGGAGTCGAAGGTTCCGGAGGTGGTGCCAACAAGCTTTTTGGATTAAAAATAAATGATACTATTACCATTGAATTCAAAGAAGCAGATAATAAAATACAAAACCTAATTGACGACCATGATTACTCGAATAGTTAAACTTACCATTTCTCCTTCTGAGAAAGAAGAATTCAAATCGATTTTCATTACTAACAAAGAGCATATTAGAGGCTTTGAAGGTTGTTTGCATGTTGAACTTCTTCAAGACAAAAAATACGACAATGTATTTTTTACGTATAGTAAATGGGAAGGGGAAGAATATATTGAAAAATACCGAAAATCAGAACTTTTCGGCGGTGTTTGGAAAAAAACCAAAGCTTGCTTTTGCGCTCCACCTGAGGCATGGAGTGTAGATGGATTATTTAGCTAATAAATTACTTTATTAATTTTGCCTCTATCAAGTCTAATCTCTCGGTAATCTCCTGGAGTTTGTTCAATATAAGAATATGTGTTTTTTTAGCATCAATTCCTACCGGGCTCTTCTCACTGTTTATGACTTTCGCAATTTCATCGTAAACTTCTTTCTCTACATCGTATTTCATAAGTCTTTTTTTTAATCATTCAAACATATCACTCTTTTCAAATGAATATGCATTGAAGGTTCCTGTCGCTGTTGCAACAAGCTCGTTTTTTTGATTGTATATTTTACCTTCAGCAAGTAATATCCGTTTTCCTTTCCGAAGCACTATACCAACACCTTTCAATTCATCTCCAAGAAATACAGCTGATAAATAGTTAATTTTAAACTCGATAGTGGAAACAACTTTATTTTCAGCTTCCACAGCAGATAGAGCAGCAACCCCCAAAACACCATCCATAAATCCAGCCATTGCGCCTCCATGCATAGCAGTAGGTGTAGCTAAATGAGACGCTGTTACGACCATATTGTACTCAATATGACCAGGTGCAACTACCTTATGATCCATATCGAAGAAACGACCAAAATTGTTGTATTTATTATATATATCTAGTATATCCATTGCTTCACTATTAAAGAACAAAGAAACAACAATATGGAAAACAATTACCTTTTAACATTGTAATCTCAATAAATCAATGAATTCAATAGCAAAATCGAGAGAATTTCTGCTCAATATTTTTACATTTGCAGACTTAATTTTTTGAAATGATAAAAGTAACGTTACCGGACAATAGTTTAAGAGAATATGAAAGTGGAACAACTTCATGGGATGTTGCAAAAAGTATTAGCGAAGGATTAGCCAGAAATGTCCTTGCGGCAAAAGTAAACGGAGAAGTTTGGGATTTGACCCGACCACTTACTGAAGACTCTTCGGTTAGCCTTTTATCGTTTAAAGATAAAGAAGGGAAAGGTACAATGTGGCACAGTTCCGCTCATCTTATGGCGGAGGCTATTGAGTTTCATTATCCTGGCGTAAAACTAGCCATTGGACCAAATATAGAGAACGGTTTTTATTATGACGTCGATTTCATGGATTATGAATTTCACGATAGTGACTTAAAAAAAATTGAGGAAAAAATAATCGAACTTGCCCGTACTAAAAGTGCGTACATTCGAAAAGAGATTTCTAAAGCTGATGCGATAAAATATTTTACAGAAAAAGACGACGAATACAAACTTGAGCTACTTGAAGGATTAGAAGATGGTACAATCACATTTTATACGCAAGGTGGCTTTACTGATTTGTGCAGAGGACCGCATATTCCAAATACTGGATACATAAAAGCTGTTAAGTTACTTTCCATTGCTGGAGCCTACTGGCGTGGTGATGAAAACAGAAAGCAATTGACGCGTATTTATGGTATTACATTTCAAAAAAACAAAGAGTTAATTGCTCATCTTGAAATGCTTGAAGAAGCAAAAAAGAGAGATCATAGAAAATTAGGAAAAGAACTAGAGCTATTTGCATTCTCGCAGCGGGTTGGCATGGGGTTACCTTTATGGTTACCTAAAGGAGCAGCTTTAAGAGAACGTTTGATCAATTTCATGAAAGAAGCGCAAGTTAAATCAGGTTATTCACCAGTTGTTACTCCGCATATTGGCCATAAAGATTTGTATGTCTGTTCTGGACATTATGAAAAGTATGGAGAAGATAGTTTTCAATCAATAAAAACACCGCATGAAAACGAAGAATTTTTATTAAAACCAATGAACTGCCCGCATCATTGTGAAATTTATAAAACTTCTCCTAAATCGTATAAAGATTTACCTTTACGACTAGCGGAATTTGGTACAGTATATCGCTATGAACAAAGTGGAGAACTTCACGGATTAACTCGTGTTAGGGGATTTACACAAGATGATGCACATATATTTTGTCGTCCTGACCAAGTTGAAGAGGAATTTAAAAAAGTGATTGAGTTGGTAATGTATACATTTAATGCGCTTGATTTTGATGACTACACAGCACAAATTTCATTAAGAGATCCTAATAATAATGAAAAGTACATTGGAAGTGATGAAAACTGGGAAAAGGCTGAAGCTTCAATAATTAAGGCTTCTGAGGAAATGGGACTAAACACCGTTGTAGAATATGGTGAAGCAGCATTCTATGGACCAAAGCTTGACTTTATGGTAAAAGATGCTTTATGTAGAAGCTGGCAACTAGGCACCATACAAGTTGATTACAATTTACCTGAGCGTTTTGAATTAGAATACGTTGGTTCTGACAACCAAAAACATAGGCCAGTAATGATACACAGAGCTCCTTTCGGCTCACTTGAAAGATTTATTGCTGTATTGATTGAACACACTGCTGGAAAGTTTCCTTTGTGGTTAAATCCCGAGCAGGTTACAGTCCTTCCAATCAGTGAGAAATACAATGATTATGCAAAGGAAGTTTTTAATTCGTTAAATAATTACGATATTCGCGGACTTGTTGACGAAAGGTACGAGAAAATCGGCAAAAAAATACGGGATGCTGAAATGCTGAAAATACCGTATATGTTGATTGTTGGAGAGAATGAGATGAACGAAAAAAAGGTTTCAGTTAGAAAACAAGGAGCGGGTGATTTAGGTGTATTTTCGTTAGAAGAGTTTGCTGAAATCGTTGAAAATGAAATAAATGAAAAATTAGTTCAGTTAGCTGAATAATTTTTGAAGTAAGTATAATTAAACATTTAGTACTATTAAACCTAAAAGAAATAACAGAGGGAGAAGAGTCTTTAAAGAGGACGCTCACAAAATAAACGAAAAAATTCTTTCAAGAGAAGTTCGTGTTGTAGGAGATGGAATTGAATCTGCAGTTTATCCGATTGCAGAAGCACTTGAATTAGCAACTGCCCAAGATTTGGATTTGGTTGAGATATCGCCTAAAGCAGTTCCTCCTGTTTGTAAAATAATAGATTACAAAAAGTTTCTTTACGAACAAAAACGAAAAGATAAGGAACTGAAAAAGAATCAGAGTAAAGTTGTTGTTAAGGAAATCCGTTATGGCCCTAATACTGATGCGCATGATTTTGATTTTAAATTAAAACATGCTAGAGCTTTCCTTTCAGAAGGAGCTAAAGTAAAGGCATATGTTTTCTTTAAAGGAAGAACAATCGTATTTAAAGATAGAGGTGAAATTTTATTATTAAAGTTAGCCCAAGAAATTGATGATCTAGGTGTAGTAGAGCAAATGCCTCAGCTAATGGGTAAAAGAATGATTATGATGATCAATCCAAAGAAAAAATAGAATAAGTAAGTAATAACCATATAAAAAAGAAGCAAAATGCCAAAAATGAAAACTAAGTCTAGTGCCAAGAAACGTTTTAAATTGACGGGCTCTGGAAAAATCAAAAGAAAGCACGCTTTTAAAAGTCACATCTTGACGAAAAAATCTAAAAAACGTAAGAGAAATCTAACAAAATCAGGATTGGTTCATAAATCAGATGTAGCTCACATAAAGACGCAGCTTTGTGCTTAGAAACACTAAGTCGGTTTAATTAATTAAATGTTTAACCAAGTAATTAGTAAAAAAACAAGGAGAGCTTAAACAGCCACTAATTATTAAAAAACTAGAAAAATGCCAAGATCAGTAAACAGCGTAGCCGCAAAGGCCCGAAGAAAAAAGATATTAAAACAAGCCAAAGGATACTTTGGAAGAAGAAAAAACGTTCACACAGTTGCTAAAAATGCGGTTGATAGAGGACTTACTTTTGCTTATAGAGACAGAAAGCAAAACAAAAGAAATTTCCGTTCATTATGGATTACAAGAATTAACGCAGGTGCAAGAGAGTACGGAATGAGTTATTCTGAATTCATTGGAAAAGTGAATAAAAATGGAATTTCATTAAACAGAAAAGTATTAGCAGATTTAGCAATGAATCACCCTGATGCTTTTAAAGCTGTTGTCGATAAAGTAAAATAAATACTTTGTTATTACTTATTAAAAAAAAGGAGAAACGTTTGTTTCTCCTTTTTTTTTGCTGGTTATCTTATTTTAGTGTTAATTTAGACCAAAACTTAAGAGAAATTGATTACTACAATACTGGAAATAAACAAATTATCCAAAAAGTATAAAGATGTACTTGCTTTAAACAATCTTAGTTTAAAAGTAGAAAAAGGAACTGTCTTTGGTCTGCTTGGACCAAACGGGAGTGGTAAAACAACCACTCTTGGTATTTTATTAGGAGTTTTAAGACAATCTGCGGGTAGTTATTCTTGGTTTGGAAATGGAGATACAGCTGAAAATAGATTAAGAATTGGCGCATTATTAGAAACACCTAATTTCTATCCATACTTAACAGCCATTCAAAATTTGAAAATTATTGCAAAAATTAAAAAAACAGACAATCCAATTGATAGAATTGAATCGGTTTTAAAGGTCGTTAATTTATACAATAGAAGAAAATCGAATTTTAAGACTTACTCATTGGGAATGAAACAACGGCTGGCTATTGCTGGCGCGTTGTTAAACGACCCTGAGGTTTTGGTTTTAGATGAACCTACAAACGGTTTAGACCCGCAAGGAATAGCCGAAATACGAGAATTGATCATTAAAATATCAAAAGAGGGCAAGACAATTATTATTGCTTCACATATTTTAGATGAAATAGAAAAAGTATGTACGCATGTTGCTATTCTCAAATTTGGTGATTTAATTAGACAAGGGACAATAGAAGAGATAATTGGTGGTGATAATTTTGTGATTATAGCTGCCAATGATATGGCTTTAATAAAAACAGTAATCGATGAAAATTCTCAAATGGAGATTTCTAAATCTACTGACACTGAAATAACAATTAAGGTATCTAAAGAAATGACCACAGAAATGTTAAATCAATATTTCTTTGATAAAGGAGTTGTGCTATCAAAATTAAAATCTCATTCGGAGCGTTTAGAGACACAGTTCTTAGAGATTATCAAATAATGCTACACCTATTAGGCATAGAATATAGTAAAGTAAAGAATTACACTACTTTTTGGGTAATGCTTATCATTTACGCTACTCTAATCCCATTAATTATTTGGGGCATTTCCGCATTCCATTTCGGACAAGAAGGAACACCTATGTATTGGGAAGGATCTTCAGTTTTTAAATTCCCTGTTGTATGGAATGGTGTAACCTGGGTTGCAAGTTGGTTTAATCTACTTCTTGGTATTTTAATTGTTTTAATTATTTGCAACGATTTTAATTATCGGACATTTAAACAAAACGTCATAGATGGCTTAAGTAAGCAACAAGTTATAGCTTCAAAATTCTTATTTCTTATAGCATTAGCCATGGCGGCTACTCTATATACATTTTTGCTAGGAACAGTATTTGGATTTATTTTTTCGGATGTAGGTAATATGCTTAATGATATATATTACGTAGGAATTTATTTTATTCAAACCATTGGTTATTTTACACTTGCCTTTCTTTTTTCAATTCTATTAAGGAAAACGGCTTTATCAATTATAATTTTCACACTTGCTATTATAGTTGTAAACCCATTAATCTCTATGACAATATCATTAACTATAGGAGATAATTCTATTGTTCAGTTTTTTCCAATTAATTCAATTTCTGAATTGACACCATTCCCACTTCAATGGTTAACGGATATGGTTCAATCTAACCCTGATCCTGCGGCACGGTCAAAAGGAATGGAACAAGTAAACCTGATTATTTCTCAGCCAATAAGAACAGTTGTAGCAACAATGTACATTGCAATATTTGTGTTTTTATCCAATTTGATATTAAAGAAAAGAGACCTTTAATCTAAAATTTATTTCTCAACCACTCAACGAAAATTGGATTCTGATTCATTCCTACATGGGTTTGTCCGGGAAGTGTAATTAACTCATCTTTGCTATTAAAGTGTTCTTTTAATTTAACAGATGCCCCATAATAAATAATTTCATCAGTATCTCCATGGAAAATAGAAATTGGGGATTTTACTTTTGGAATGAACTCATACGTTTTTAACTTATACTCTAAAAAGTAACTCGGTATGAAGGGGTATTGATTATTCATCATATCAACCATACTGTAATATGGCGCTAGAAGAATCAAGTGATTTGCATTAGATTCAGAAGCAAGCATAGCCGCAGGACCCGTACCTATCGAATAGCCTAAAATAATGATATCGCTTTCGTTGTAATGCTCACAAAGACTATCATATGCTATTTCTACATCAGTATAAAATTGATTTTGACTAATAATTTTGCCCTCACTCTTACCAAAACCTCTATAATCTAACACGAAACAATCATAACCTAATTTGGTATAAACATAAGCATCCTTTTCACATCTTGTAATGTCACCAGCATTGCCATGCAAGTAAAAAACAAGTCCTTTCGATTTATCCGCTTTAAACAATACTCCACTTAATTTCGTTCCATCCTGGCCAACTATAACTTTTTCTTCAAAATCAACAGCAAAATCAAATTGATAATCTGCACTTAATTTAGTAGGGTGAAATAGGATACTTTCCTGCTGAAAATACAAATATGAACATGCTGAAATGTAAAGCACAACAACCAATATCAATAGCCACTTCCCTATCTTTACAACAAGCTTCATAACCTATTCAAGCCCTCAATAGCTGGTTCATAATTCGTTTCAATTGAAAGAATATAATTATAAACCTCTCTAGCAGTTTGTTTATCACCTTTGATTTCATTTCCAAGACCCAGGTTATACCAAGCTTGAACATATCTAGGGTTTATATCAACTGCTTTCTGAAAATTTTCTAGTGCTTTCTCGACGATTGTATCTTTAGTATACTGTAACATATGATCTCGATAAATTCCAACATACGTGTTTCCAATATTGAAATATGCTTCCTCAAAAGTAGAATCAATTTCCAACATCTTGTAAAAATAAATCCTAGCTTCCAGTGGCTTATTCGCAAAATGTAGATATAAACCCTTGTTTCGAATAGCTTCCATACTCTCTGGGTAAATTTCCAATGCCGCATCATAATACGTAATCGCTAAATCACTTTCCTGCTGTGCATAAATCCAACCCAATTGAATCATGGCAGCATAATAATTCGCATCCATTTCTATCGCAGTCTGGTAAGATGACTCTGCCAACTTCATGTTTCCTAATGATTCGTAGATCTTACCTTTAACATAGTAAGGACGCGGCAAATACTGATTCTCTTTCAATACTCTATTTACGTAAATCATCGCCTTATCTGGTTCACTATATGCAGCCTTAAGTTCTGCCAATAATAATAATGCATCCGAATTAATAGAATCATACTCTAATGCATAATTTAAATAAATTTCAGCTTGATCTAACAGAGATATATCCCCCTTATACATAGCAGCTGCGTATTGTATGTCTGCCTTTGCATAATTCATCGCTGCTGATTCCGGAGCAAGTTTTAATGCTCTATTAATATCATCAACTGCATTCTTAAATTTATATTGATTTTTATAATACAACGCTCGTTTGTAATAGCCATTTGGAGATTCTGGATTACTTAAAATTTGTTCTTCTAATGCAGTCAAAGGGTTTGCTACAATAACATTATCAATAATAGAATCCTTGTTATCATTAATTTCTGTCTCAGATGTCTCTCCATCCGTTTTCGTTCCACAACTGGTAACAAACAATAAACAAAGTAACCAAAATATATTTTTCATTAATTTTAAATAAAATGGGCGCTATCAAATGAATGATAGCGCCCAAATATAGTCAATTGAAAGGGATTATTACATACCAATCAATAACTTGGCTTAGCCTTTTACTAATTTGTTTATTTACTTCCCAAAGCAGCAACTACTTTCTTTTCTAATTCCTCAGAAAGTTCAGGATTATCCATTAATAAATCTTTAACTGCATCCTTACCTTGACCTAACTTGGTATCTCCATAACTATACCAAGATCCACTTTTCTTTATAATTTCAAATTCAACACCTAAATCTATTATTTCTCCCATTTTGGAAATTCCTTTTCCGTACATGATATCGAATTCTGCTAATCGAAAAGGCGGAGCTACTTTATTTTTAACAATTTTAACACGTGTTCTGTTACCAACTACTTCATCTCCATTTTTAATCTGAGTGGAACGACGAATATCTAATCTTATAGATGAATAAAACTTCAAAGCATTTCCTCCCGTCGTTGTTTCCGGGTTTCCGAACATTACACCAATTTTTTCTCGTAATTGATTAATAAATATACAACAGGTATTTGCCTTATTAATAGAAGATGTTAACTTTCTCAATGCTTTAGACATCAATCTAGCTTGCAATCCCATTTGGCTATCTCCCATCTCTCCTTCAATCTCCGCTTTCGGAGTAAGTGCGGCAACTGAGTCAATTACCACTAAATCAATCGCCCCAGAGCGAATTAAATTATCCGCAATTTCCAATGCTTGCTCTCCATTATCTGGTTGAGATATTAATAAATTCTCAACATCAACACCTAAAGATCTGGCATAAAATTGATCGAACGCGTGCTCTGCATCAATAAATGCTGCAATTCCTCCCGCTTTTTGACACTCAGCAATTGCATGAATTGTCAAAGTTGTTTTACCTGATGATTCCGGACCATAAATTTCAACAACTCTTCCTTTTGGAAAACCGCCAACTCCTAATGCTCGGTTTATTGTAACAGAACCAGAAGATATAACCTCCATATCCTCTATTGCGTTATCTCCTAATCGCATAACCGTACCTTTACCATACGATTTGTCTAATCTGTCAAGCGTTGCTTGTAACGCTTTTAATTTTTCTGTGTTTGCTACTTTTTCTTTTGCTACTGCCATAATGAATAATTTTCCTACAATTATACGAGAAGGTGAACGTAAGCTATTTACGTTGTGTTTTTAACCCTCCAATTCTTCTAAAATTTGTTGTGTATGATGTTTTGTTTTAACCTTTTCAAATATTTTAATAATCATTCCTTCCCCATTTATTATAAATGTCTTACGAAAAATTCCGTCATATTCTCTTCCCATAAATTTTTTTAATCCCCAACATTCAAATTGCTTGATCATTACCTTTTCCGTATCTGCAATTAATGGAAATGGTAAATCATATTTTTCAATAAATCCTTGGTGTTTTTTTTCTGTATCAGCACTTACTCCAACAATTGCAAATCCTTTTTCCAACAATAACGCATAGTTATCCCTCAAATTACATGCTTGCATTGTACACCCTGGTGTATTATCTTTTGGGTAGAAATAAACAATTAATGTTTTTCCAGAAAAATCAGATAACTTAACTGTATTTCCATTTTGATCTACTCCACTAAAATTAGGAGCTTTAACTCCCTCCTTAATATCACTCATAATTTGTTAGTTTTAACTACAAAAGACCGAATACTTCGCTAATATATCAATAATAGATATACAAAATTATCAACAACTCATTTTTTAATCAATATATGTTCAGTTTTTGAACATTACATAAAATACATTTTGGATTACATATATAATCACTAACATTGTAGTATATGGCGATAGACAAAATTACGGAATCAGAATCCAATCATAATCATTTGGACAAAATGAGCACAAGAGACCTTCTTGTAAACATGAACAAAGAAGATAAAACTGTTCCTGATGCTATAGAAAAAGTAATTTCGGCTATCGAGAAGTTGGTTGATGAAATTGTACTTCGTATTAACAAAGGTGGTCGCTTATTTTATATTGGTGCAGGTACTAGTGGAAGACTTGGAATTGTAGATGCAAGTGAATGCCCTCCAACATTTGGTGTGCCACATGGAATGGTAATAGGTATTATTGCAGGAGGAGACGACGCAATACGAAAGGCTGTTGAATTTGCTGAAGATAATGAAAACGGTGCATGGAATGACCTGCAAGAATATCAAGTTGGAGAAGATGATACCGTTATTGGAATTGCAGCTTCCGGTACTACTCCATACGTAATTGGAGCATTTAATAAATGTAATGAACTAGGTATCTTAACTGGAAGCATCACTTGTAATCCAGGAAGCCCAATGGACTTATTAGCTAAACACTCTATAGTTCCGGTAGTTGGACCTGAGTTTGTTACTGGAAGTACGCGCATGAAATCAGGAACTGCTCAAAAGTTGGTTCTTAATATGATCTCAACATCCGTTATGATAAAGATAGGACGTGTGGAAGGTAATAGAATGATTGACATGCAGCTTAGTAATAACAAATTAGTAGATAGAGGAACTAAAATGGTAATGGAGCAATTAGGAAACTCTTACGACGAAGCTAACAAGCTACTAAAAGAACATGGAAGCGTTCGCAAAGCAGTTGATGCTGGAAAGAAATAAAGAAGCAATGAGCCTTACTATTCTAAATGCTATTCTTCCTTATCAAGGTCATCAAAACCATCATCATAAATTAGCTCTTGAACTAATTTCCCAAAAATTTTGTACTCTGTCCTTCTGGATTGCACGCTATTGAATTAGTTGTTTCTACTAGATACGGCTGCACAGACATATCTATTTATCCTATATATATATTATTGGCCCACAAGCGAGTATAATTATTGACAATAATAATATCTGTAAAGGAGACGCTATCACCTTTACCATAGACAATTATGCTGAAGTAGATTTTTTATCATGGTATTTTGGAGATGGCGTTGTTGTAAGCGATACTACCCCTTTTTGCCACGCTGCACACGTCTATAATTGGTTACCACTTTCTGGACCTACGTTTGCTTCATTCCAGAAGATGGCTTGAGCTGTCACCAATTTAGCAACCCATTGGTTGATTCGGTGCTGCAAAATGTAACTTACTTTTTAAATACCACAGATATTTATGATTGTAATAACGCCCTCTATATTTTTATTCTATTCCTAATAGCTCTACTTCGAAAACCAAAGTCGCATTTGGACCAATTAAATCACCACTACCTCTAACACCATAAGCTAAATCACCAGGGATATAAAGAATCCATTTTGAACCCGGATTCATTAACTGAAGTGCTTCAATCCACCCTTGAATCACTTGGGTAACTCCAAATGATGCAGGCGTACCTCTTTCGACAGAACTATCGAAAACTCTTCCGTCAATTAGCGTTCCATGATAATGTACCGAAACTCTATCAGTAGATAATGGAGAAACTCCTGAACCTGGAATCAATACTTTATATTGCATCCCGCTTTCTAAAGTAACAACTCCTTCCTTTAGCGAATTTGCTGCTAGAAACTCCTGTCCTTCTCTTAAATTAACATCAGCTGGACTTTCAACTCTCGGAGGGTTTTTGATTTCATTGCTTGTAGAAACAACTTCTTCCTTATCCTCTTTTACATTTTCTGTTGATGTATTTTCAATACAACCCGTCACTACTAATGACCCAATTGCAAATATCCAAAAATTTTTCATATTTATTAATCTACTGAAATTAATTCAATTTCAAAAATAAGTGCTGCATATGGTCCGATATTAGCTCCAGCTCCTCTTTCTCCATAAGCCAAATCGTAAGGAATATATAGTTTCCACTTATCACCTTCCTTCATCAATTGCAAAGCTTCCGTCCATCCTTTTATTACTCCACTAACTGGAAAAGATGCTGGTTGACCTCTTTCAACAGAGCTATCGAATACAGTTCCATCAATTAATGTACCTGTGTAATGCGTAGTTACTTTATCATTTAGACCTGGTGTTGCTCCAGAACCAGTAGTTAACACTTCATACTGTAAACCACTTGGAAGTGTAGTAATCTCTTTTCTTTTACCGTTTTTCGCTAAAAAATCAGCACCTTCCTTAGAAGCTCCTTTTGCTTTTTCAGCTTGTAGTTGCCCCATATATTCATTCAATAAAGGACCCACTTCTTCTTTACTAATTGCCAATTCCGAATCATTCAAAATATCCTGTAATCCTTTAGCCATTGCCTCAACGTTTAAATCTCCTAAACCTTGTCCTTTCAAATTCTCAGCAATGTTAATACCTATTCCGTAACTTACTGAATCTAGTTTTGTTTCTAATTTCATCTCTGTTTTATTTTTATTATTCTTCTGAGCTGACACACCCAAGCCACCTGTAAGTAGCATTGTCAATATTATTACTTTGGTTTTCATATTATTAATTTATTGGTTTGCAAAAATAGAATATAATTGGAAAGAAAAAAACGTGCCAATACATTTGAATTGAAAAATAGACGATAGCAAAACATTAATTTTAAAATTGTGCCATTCCATGTATACACCTCATTTTTTTTACCTTTAAATGGCACGGTTCAATTATATTATTAAATTTGCGAGAATATTTTTAAAAAAATCTTGATAAGATTCTAAATAAAATTTGTAAAAAATAATTTAAACATGAAAAGAAATATAGCAATTGCACTCGCATTTATATTTGCATCAAGCACATTTACGGTTAAAGCTAACGAAGGAATGTGGCTTCCCTTATTGATTAAAAGGTTAAATCATGTAGATATGCAGAAGTGCGGATTACAGCTTACTGCCGAAGAAATTTACTCCGTAAATAACTCAAGTTTAAAAGATGCTATTGTTGCATTAGGTGGAGGTTTTTGCACTGGTGAAATAATTTCTGGTGAAGGTTTAATGTTAACAAACCACCACTGTGGGTTCGGAACAATACAAGCAAACAGTACTACAGAAAACGATTACTTGACTGATGGATTTTGGGCGATGAACAAAGAGCAAGAAATTCCTGCTGATTTTGGGGTTTGGTTTCTAGATAGAATGGACGATGTAACAGATATTGTATTGAACGGAGTAACAGACGAAATGAAAGAAGGTGAAAGAACTGCTTTAATTCAACAAAATATTGCTGCCTTAAAAGCTAAAGAAAGTGCTGAAAAAGGAGATGACTTTAGACTACAAATCAAATCGTTTTACTACGGAAACGAATATTACATGTTTAAGTACAATGTATTTAATGATGTGCGTTTAGTTGGAGCACCTCCAAGTTCTATTGGAAAATATGGTGGAGATACAGATAACTGGATGTGGCCAAGACACACTGGAGATTTTAGCATGTTTAGAGTTTACGCTAACAAAAATAATAAACCAGCTGAGTTTGCTAAAGATAATGTTCCTTACAAGCCAAAACATCATTTACCAGTTTCTATTGCAGGGGTTGAAGAAGGAGATTATGCAATGATAATGGGATATCCAGGAAGCACAGACAGATACTTAACTTCATATGGAGTCCAAGATGCTGTTTCTGTTGAACAACCTGCGAGAGTTCTTATTAGAAGAACAAAATTGGACATTATGGAAGAAGGAATGAATAAAAAACAAAAAGTTCGCATTCAATATGCTTCGAAGCATGCTAGTACCAGTAACTATTGGAAATATTTTGTGGGACAAAGCGCACAACTGGTGAAAAATAATGTTTATGCTAAAAAGAAAGCCATTGAAGATTCGTATCTAAAATGGGCAAATACTGATAAAGTAAGGGCTGCAAAATATGGAAACGCTATAACTCTAATTGAAGAAGCCTATAATAAAAACAAGCAATATACCTTACCAAATGTTTACTTTGAAGAAGCTATTTTTCAAGGACCTGATGTATTTTCTTTTGTAATGGGGAACCTTGGATTTAGATCGGAGATGAAAGGAGCACTTGCAAGTGAAGATGAAGGAAAAATTAAAGCAGCTAAAAATGGAATTAAAGAAGCTGCTCCAGCCTACTTTAAAGATTATAACCAAGAAATTGATGAGAACCTTTTGGCTTCAATGCTTGAGATGTTTTACACAAATGTAGATGCTGCTTATCATCCGGCAACTTTGACTGAAATTAAAACTAAGTACAAAGGAGATTTTAAATCATTTGCTAAAAAGTATTATTCTAAATCTCCATTTGCTTCAGAAGAGAAGTTAACTATATGGTTAGATAAGTTTAGTAAAAAAACCGTTGAGAAAGATCCTATTTACAACTTAATGAATGAATTTATCGAAATATATATCCAACAAATTATTATGCCTCAACAATTATCTGCCGAATCTTTAGCCAAAGGGATGCGCTTGTTTGTTGATGGAACAAAACAAATGAATCAAGACAAAGCGTATGCTTCTGATGCAAACTCAACTATGCGTGTTACTTATGGTAATGTACTCGCCTATGATGGTGCTGATGCGATTCATTACAGCCATATAACAACATTAGAAGGGGTTATGCAAAAAGAGGTAATTACAGAAAATAAGAATCATGAGTTTTACGTACCTCAAAAATTAAAGGACTTGTTCAACAGTAAAGACTATGGTCAATATGCCATGAAAGATGGTAGACTACCTGTAGGATTCTTATCAAACAATGACATTACTGGTGGTAACTCAGGAAGTCCAGTAATCAACGCTAAAGGTCAATTAATTGGAACTGCATTTGACGGAAACTGGGAAGCGATGAGTGGTGACATTTATTTCGAACCAAATATCCAAAGAACTATCTCGGTTGATATTAGATACACATTGTTTATTATTGACAAGTATGCAGGTGCTGGACACTTAGTGAAAGAAATGACTTTAGTTAAAGAGCCGGTAAAACCAATTAAAAAAGCTGAAATAGCTATACCAAAAGAAGTAATTGAGGAACCCACAGAAACAAGTGCACACTAAATAGATCTTAATTTTTATAAAAAAGCTCCGATTGAAGATTCAATCGGAGCTTTTTTGATTTAGTTAGTCAATAATTTTTTACTATTGGACTTTAAACTTCCCCTATACTGCTATTGAAAAGGCCGTTAGAATAACATCCTCTTTACATGCTGAATCTCTCATAGCAATCTAACGCATTCCTTTTTGAAAATCTCTTTTGAGAACAGCTATTGCCATTTCAGTTGGCGTTTTTTCTAGATTAGCTATTATCTCGAATATTTTTGTGCTCAAATCTATTCCTGTAGCGGTGTCTTTTAAATTGTGCATTGCCATATTGACAATCTTACTTGTTTCTTCTTTTGCCGTTTTAACACCATCCCAAGCCTTTATAGATATGTAAATTTGCTGGGTCATATTGTGAACATATTCTTCACGAATAGCCTTAAGCATATCTGAATGCAGCAATCTCGCGCTCATTCCCGGCTTATGTAAGCGTATAATCATATTGTTCGGGTCAATTCTTTCCATGTAAAGAACCGTTCTCTCATAAGCCTGGATTTTAAGAGGGGTATATTCTTTAGTCGTATTCATTTTTAATTCATCTCTTCGAATCGACTGTTCCCTATCAAAAAATTGTTTTAAAATTATATAGACAGCAAAAAATACAATCAATGCTGGTACTAATATTTTTACTATTTCAATTACATCCTTCATAACTATTCGAATCTTTCTATCAATTTTATTCTACTACGTGTAAATGCAAATAAAGTTAAAAGATACCAGTAATTATATTCTTTTATTATAAATGGATAAGAGCTATTAACAATCAGAAGAAAATCATTGACAACTTTAGTTGAAAAATAAAAGCTCCTGAAAAACATCTTTTGTAAATTTGTACAAAACTTAAAAACCATCAAAATGCAACAAGTTTCAGACAGATTAAACAGACTTACCGAATCAGCTACCATTGCTATGGCCCGTAAGAGTAGAGAGTTAAAATCACAAGGAAAAGATATCATCAGTTTGAGCTTGGGTGAACCAGATTTTAATACCCCAGATTTCATAAAAGAAGCTGCTAAAGAGGGTATTGATCAAAACTACACGAAATACATGCCTGTAAATGGTTATGAAGATTTACGTGATGCAATATCTATTAAATTTAAAAGAGATAATGGCCTAAGCTATAATGCTGACCAAATCGTTGTATCTACCGGGGCGAAACAATCGATTGCAAATGTTATGATGAGTCTAGTTAACCCTGGAGATGAAGTTATCATTCCAGCTCCTTATTGGGTTACATATGCTGACATTGTCGCGCTTGCTGAGGGAATTCCTGTGATTATTGAAACTTCTATTGATAACGATTTTAAAATTACTGCTGAGGAACTTGAAGCTGCCATAACGGATAAAACAAGAATGATGATGTATAGTTCTCCTTGTAATCCAACTGGATCATTATATAGTAAAGATGAATTACGTAGCTTGGCTGACGTAATCGTAAAGCATGAAAATGTTCTTGTAATTAGTGATGAAATCTATGAGCACATCAACTTTGTTGGAAAACATCAAAGTTTAGCACAATTTTCGGATGTTTATGAGCAAGTAATTACAATCAACGGGGTTTCTAAAGCATTTGCTATGACAGGCTGGAGAATTGGATATATCGGTGCTCCTGCATGGATTGCACAAGCTTGCACAAAAATGCAAGGGCAAATTACATCAGGAACATGCGGAATAGCACAACGAGCAGCTATAGCTGCTGTACTTGCAAAGCCTAGCATAACAGATGAAATGAAAGAGGCTTTTCATAAAAGAAGAGACCTTGTGCTTGGAATGTTAGGAGAAATGGAGGGTATAAAAATCAATTTACCAGAAGGAGCATTTTACGTATTCCCTGACATCAGTTCTTTCTTTGGAAAATCAGATGGAACTACAACAGTTAATAGCGCTGACGACTTAACCATTTATATTTTAGAGAAAGCGAATGTCGCCTTGGTTACAGGTGCGGCTTTTGGTGCTCCGAATTGCATTCGTATTTCTTACGCTGCAAGCGAAGAAAATTTAACGGAAGCTATGACTAGAATGGGAAAAGTGTTAGGCGAGTTGAAGAATAAGTTAGAGGTTGCAAATTAAACAAAAAATCGCTTTACTTTTAGACGTCAGACACTAGGTCAAACAGTCTAGTATCTAATGTCTATTATTCTATTGCTCATTACAAAACCATCTTTTCACCTAAATCTAATTCGATTATATCATCTAGAATGACTTTAATTCTTGAATGGTGAACGGGACTTGCTAATTTATTAAGAGGTTGAATTCCTATCTTTTTCTTGTCGTGGAAATGTTCATCCAAATCAGATGTTCGGACAATATAGAATTTCCACTGATTTAAATCTAACACATCAATTTTTGTTACATCTTTTTGATCCAATAAACAAAAAATATAGATCTCTGCTTCCCTATTTCGAAAAGTGACAGAGTCATCGGTTTTTTTATTTACTCCTTTTTTTGGTGCAATATCATATAAAACTCTCGTAGGTTTTTTCTGTCTCCAACTCTGAATGTAACCTGAAGTTTTAACTGCAATTTTTTTTCTTCGGTATCTAAACTCTATATTACCCCAGTCAATTCTGGGCATTTTTGTTAGTTTAAGTGCATTTGCTACTAGATACAAACCGAAATCATCACGGTTCTTATTTATCAAAATGTCAGAATAAGTCCATTGCCAAAAATCTTTGATTTTTGCATCAGCTAGACCCTTTATTTCTTCATGCCCGAAAAACATATCACGAATTTACAATATCCCTATTTAATATTATTGAATTTTTTAAAGCAAACGATTATATTTACAGTAGGTAGAACGAAGCATGAATAAAGCAAACCTCATAAAATGGTCTTTTTGGCCGATACTAGTCGCACTTATTCTAATTGGATACACTTACATAAGTGCTGAAGCGGTGAATAAACATTTAGACTTCATACCATCAAATGCAAAAGCTGTAGTTATTCTAGATTCAAAGTATTTAGCGAACGATTTCTACGAATTATTACAATTTAATCCGACCAAAATAGATGAAATCTTACCCTCTGAAGAAGGAGAATATGAAGCTGAATTACCTACAGAATTACCTGGTATTCTTCCTTTGGAAAAAATGGCTTTTTACCTTTATCAAGATGCCGAAACCAAAGACCAACAATTCTTTCAATGTTTCATAGCGACCTTATCAGATAAGTCTCAGTTTTTGAAAAAGATGAATGGTATGCGAGAAAAAGCAATTGTAAAGGACATTGAAGGAGGTCGGGTTCACTTTTTTAAAGAAGACAATAAACTTGTATTAATAAAGAATGATATTGGCCTTGTAATTGAACCCCTTAACCCCGCTTTTAAATTGAATATGGCCAACGGGGAAAAACATTATATGTCTGTTTTTTCGAAGGAAGCCATTTCACTTATGGATGAAAGCGCAAGCTTTTCTGAAACCTCTAAAAAAAAGAATCATGTTAATATTTGGTCCCCAAACGGAGAAGGGTTTTTAAAAGGGTTTGGTGGAGACATGATTGGTATTAATAAAATGTTTAATAGTCAGGCCATATCTGTAAATTTAAAAGATGAAAATATAGAAACGAAGATTCATTTATATTTGAACGAAAAAGATTTAATTATCGAAAAAAGTAATGAGGTAATCCCCCTCAATGAGCAAGAATTATTTCGTTTAAGTATGAGCTTAAATCCAGAGAAATTTAAAGGTTACTTTCATACGTTACTTCCTTCTGAAAAATATTTTCTCGCAGATGGTTGGACAGGTCAAGTTTGCACAAGTGTTATTGGGTTTAGGAACGAACCCGTTTACAAAATACAAGCAGATACTATTATTGACAAGATTAAACGAGACACTTTAATTAAAATTGATACTGTCGAACTATCTCGATTGGTGAACTTGCCACATTTCGTATTAGCAATCGAACTTGAAGACGCAAAAACGGTTGTTGAATTATTAAAAATAGATTCAACAATACCTGCAAAAGATGGATACTTTTTTTCCAAAATACCCAACCTTATTAATGAAAATATTTATATAAAAATAACAGGAAACAACTTACTCCTCTCTTCCACTCCATTGGAGTTTAAGTATGAACCTGTCTATTCTACATTCGCTTTTAATATGGACATTGAAGGACTTATTTCAAACTACCCCCCAAAAGATATGTTTCAGGCATTGTTAATTCCAACAATCAATAAGTTTGATTTTAAAGCATTCGAAATGTATTACGATAAAATGAATGATGACTTTATCTGCCTTAATGGAAAACTTAAATTAGGAAAGGAAGACATCCACTCACTCTTAAAAGTTGTCCCTTTTGCTTTTAATGTGGCTTCTGATTTTTAATCTAATTTTTCTGAATCTTCCTTTGGCTTATATTCGTAGTGAATAATAAACCCTGATTCAGGATCACTTATGGACGTATAGCCATTGTTCTCCATTTCCTTTTCTTGTTCTTCATCAATTTCCCATTGGTATTTTTTTTCTTTAAATGTTGCCCCCTCTTCTTTTAAGAAAAATGCTAGAACAACACCAACTAATGCTCCTAAAAAATGTGACTCATACGATACGGATGGGTCTAAAGGAAATAGACCCCAAATCATACTTCCATATAAAAATACAACGAAAAGAGAAATCGCCATAAGCCTTACATCTTTTCTGAAAACTCCACTAAAAAACAGGTAAAATGCTAAGCTATAAATAACACCACTCATTCCGGCATGCGTGCTATTTTCCCTTGCCCAAATCCAAACAAATAGCCCACCTACTACCCATGAAACAACAAGGACTTTCCAAGCTATATTTTTATAAAAGTAAAATAAAGCCCATCCTAAAATCAATAAAGGAGCAGAATTGTTAATGATATGGGAAAAGTCCTTAGTTGAATGAATTAATGGAGAAAACAAAACCCCTTTTAACCCAAAAAAAATTCTAGGTTTTACGCCATATTGAAATAAATTCAATTGATAATGTAAATTAAAAGCATGGATAATCCACATCAAAGAAAGAATGAAAAAAGGAACTAACGCACCTTCTAAAAGCGATTTTCTATCATTTTTGTACATTAAAGAGAGTTCTAATAATTCATTTCTTTCAAAAAACAAAGATAATGCATAAGATGCGAGGCACAACTATTTTTGAATAGCATCTGATATTTAAAAATAGTTTAACGAAGTCAGATTGTTTATTGTCTTTATTCCCTATGGGTTCACATAGTTTTTCATATACTACTTCAAATTTCATCTTAGTATCCAGATAGAAAGATGAAATTTTCATTGTCTCTAAAAAGCTATGTGAATTTTGATGCGAATGAATTATTAGAACTCCCCTTAACTAAATCCCCTTTCTTTTTTTATTGTTTCGTAGGCTTCTTGAATTTTTTGAAATTTTTCTTTAGCCGCTTTCTGATGCTCCTCTCCCATTTGCTCATACTTATCTGGATGGTGGAGCACTGCCATTTTTCTATAGGCTTTCTTAACCTCTGCATCAGTAACGTTCTTTTCGACACCAAGAGCTAAATATGCGTTTGAAGTACTTTTATAAAACATTGCTTTCAGCTGTTCAAATTCCATTGAAGAAATACGCAAGTAAGCCGCGATTTGTTGAATGACTTTGACTTCAGATTCAGAAACATGACCGTCTGATTTCGCTATGCCAAATAAATATTGAACTAGAACAGAACGCTGTTGATGCGGCATAACACCTACTATATCTCCGCAAACCTGACTTAGATTAAAGTCCTTTTTTAATATATCTTTAAAATTACGTATCTGTTCATTTGCAAATTGAGGTGAAAATTGTTGATTTAAAAAAGCTTTTACATAATCTAACTCGGATTTCAATACTTTTCCATCCGCTTTCATTACTGCGCCAGACAATACCAATAATGCCGTAGCAAAATCATTTTGATTAATCTGTTGTCGGTAATATCCTTGATTATATCCGCCGCCCATACTCCCAAATCCACCAGAAAAGCTTCTTCGCGGTCCTTCACCATTTCGAAAAGTTTTCACATTCGTAAAAGCAGAACCAATCATATAGCCAATCATAGCTCCCCAAATCCCTTTAAATAATAAAAACCCTATTAATCCTCCTATTAATCCTCCCATTTTGTTATATCAAATTATTCTAAATAGATTTTTTATTCTGCCTGTAAATTTATCATTTTTTATCTTTAGTTTTAGGCCTTTAATGGCTGTTTTTCCCTACCAAATAGAATTTCCTGTAATAAAATCAGGTAGCATATACAAATTCAAAACCCAATCTGAAATTGAGTACGAGGTTCGATTTGCACGCAAAAAAAACAATTTATTACATACGAGTATTGCCTTTGGAGTTCTCAATGATGAATTTGGAGGTGAAGAATATTCGCTTACCAACAAAGGAGAAGCTTATAGAGTAATGACAACAATTGTTGTAATTGTAAAAGCATATATGGCACAACATCCAAACGTAAAAATTTATGAATTTGTCGGTGAACCAACTGCTAATGAGCATGATGAATTCCCGGCTAAAAGGCTAAACCTTTACAATCGTTACTTAGACCAAATGTTTGATCAAAACTGGGAGTTTAACTTACAGGGGAACAAAATGGTTATTTCAAAAGTATATTAGGTCCTTCTTTTAAGACTTAAAAAAATCTATTCTCATAACATTTCGACCAACAGAAGAGAAATCTTATTAATTCATAGAACTTCTCTTCTGCAATCAAAATAAAAATTACCCCATTAATCAATCATCTCAACACTGCGACTAATGAACTCTGATAAATCTTTACCTTTCAACATTCCGTTGGAAAGTAAAGCTAAATCAACAGCTTGTTTCGCTAATTTCTCTTTCTTAACTTTATCTTTTTCACCTAGTATTTTAGATGTAAGCGGATGATTACTATTAACAACTAGGTTATACATTTCAGGAAATGCTCCCATCATCTGCATTCCTCCTCCACCCATAGCTTGCTGTTCCTTCATTCTTCGCATAAACTCGCTTTGCGTTATAACAACAGGCTGTTCAGTTTCACTCATGCTTTCGAACTGCACCGTGAACTTATCCTTACTAACATTACTTTCAAAAACAGGCTTAACTTTGTCTTCTTCTTTCTTAGATAATTTAGATGGCTGAGCTTCTTCTTTGTTAATTAGCTTATCGATAGTATCAGCATCCAAACGTGCTAACGAAACACCTTGTTTTTCTTCAAGTTTCTGAATATAATGACTTGATAATGGTCCATCTAATAATAAAACGTTATACCCCTTTAACTTCGCCGTCTCTATTAACGAATGATGCTCTTCTGCATTATGCGTATATAAATAAACCAATTTATTTTCCTTATCAGTTTGAGCACCTTTTACTTTTTCTTTGTACTCTTCAAAAGTAAAAAACTCTTCTTCTGTATTCTTTAGAAGCGTAAATTTTTCCGCTCTTTCACCAAACTTATCGTCAGTAAGCATTCCGTATTGAATAAATACCTCAATATCGTTCCATTTAGATTCAAAATCTTTACGATCCTTTTTAAACATTGAACCTAATTTATCCGCGACTTTTTTTGAAATGTGATTCGATATTTTTTTGACGTTACTATCACTTTGCAAGTAAGAGCGTGAAACATTTAATGGAATATCTGGCGAATCAATAACACCATGTAAAAGTGTTAAGAATTCTGGAACTATATTCTCAACAGAATCTGTTATAAAAACTTGGTTGCTATATAATTGAATCTTGTTTTTCTGTACCTCTACTTGATTCCTTAATTTAGGGAAATATAAAATCCCCGTTAAATTAAAAGGATAATCAACGTTTAGATGAATGTGAAACATTGGGTCCTCAGAAAAAGGGTATAGTTCGTTATAAAACCCTTTGTAGTCTTCAGCTTTTAAATCAGCGGGTTTTTTAATCCAAGCTGGAGCTGTATTGTTTAAAACATTAGGAACCTTCTTTTCAACTTTCTTTACATTTCCTTCTTCATCTTTTTCTCCTTTAGGATCTTCAATGAATTCCGATTTCTCTCCGTAAATAACATTAATCGGTAAGAATTTACAATACTTATTTAAAACAGTATTAATTCTAGCATCCTCTAAATATTCTTTTGAGTCTTTTGAAACATGCAAAACAATTTCAGTTCCTCTATCTTTTTTATCGATTTCAGAAATTGTGTATTCAGGACTCCCATCAGATTCCCACTGTACAGCTTTTGCTGCTTTTTTATGCGATAATGTTTTAATCTGAACCTTATCAGAAACCATAAAAGAAGAGTAAAATCCTAACCCAAAATGCCCAATAATAGAATTGGCATCTTTGTCTTTGTATTTCTCTACGAACTCAGTAGCACCAGAAAATGCAATTTCGTTGATGTATTTATTTACTTCCTCAGATGTCATGCCGATTCCATTATCCTTAATGGTAATTGTTTTAGCTTTACTGTCCAAAATAACTTCTACCTTCAATTCTCCTATATCTCCTTTGACCTCTCCAGCAGCAGACATTGTTTTTAATTTTTGACATGCATCAACCGCATTAGACACAAGTTCTCTAACAAATATCTCCGTATCTGAGTACAAGAATTTTTTAATAATCGGAAAGATATTTTCCGTTTGTATATTAATTGTTCCTTTTTCCATTTTCAATTATTTAATTTATTTATGCTCCCTTTGTCAAATGATGTGCCACCAAAAAAATTGTGACAATTTGTCGTGAATGAGAATTATATGCATGATTTAAAGTCACTTTCGGCAAATAGCACACTTTATAATGACACTCATTACAAAGTTTGAATACCTAAGAATTACCTACGATATCTAAATCAGCAGTTTTCTTATCTAAAATTATCATAAATCAACTCAAAGTTTTACTTTTGAGAAAATTAAAAACTCCTATGATCAAGTCATTACTATTCATTTTTGTATTTGCAAATATTCTTTTTGCATCTTGCGGAGAAAAAAAGGTTCCGAAAAGTGAAAATAACGTTAAAAGTGAAGTTAATCCTGCCCATGTAGATTTTGATGTATTGCATTCGGATAAGAAAGCCATTGAAATTGCAAATAAAGTAATGAAATCTATGGGAGGAAGAGAAAACTGGGATAATACAAAATATCTAAAGTGGAATTTTTTCGGAAAACGTTTACATTATTGGAATAAAGAAACAGGTGATATTAGAATTGAAATCCCAAGCTCGGATGCTATTATTCTTATGAATATAAATACACTTGAGGGAAAAGTTAAATTAGGAGATGTAGAGCCTACCAAAGCAGATTCTCTTGACAAATACCTAGATTTAGGTAAAGAAATGTGGATTAATGATTCTTATTGGATGTTTATGCCATTTAAACTAAAAGATGATGGGGTAACTTTAAAGTCTAAACAAAAAAGAATGATGCTCGATAATGAATATGCGCATGCATTAGAGCTAACCTTTAGTGGGGTTGGAGAGACTCCAGATAACAGGTATATTATTTATGTAGACACCTACGATTATAAAGTAAGACAATGGGATTTCTTTCCAACTCCTACAATGATAAAACCTGCATTTAGCACTACTTGGGATAATTACTTACAGTATGGGAACATTGAATTAGCCAATGTAAGAAGCACCGATACACTTACAGATATTGCTGTGTTTGAAGAGCTATCGGAAACCGTGTTTACTTCATTTGACAAACAAGTTAAATAAACAAGTTAAAAATCACCTATATCCATTCCAATTGTAAATTGGACAGCTGGTGTTTTCCAGTTAAAATCAGTTTTATTTAAGCCCCAGCCGACATCAATTCCTATTACACCAATAATTGGTGCATATACTTTCCCTCCAAACCCAATCGATGATTTTAAATTATATGGATCTAAATCCATTAAGGATTGGTAGGTATTTCCAAATTCTCCGAACAGATGAGTTGAAAGCATAAATTGATCTGTCTCAATTACTTTTTTTTGCAATTCAAAAGATAACTTTATAGCGAGAGGGTCGCCAATGGCAGTAGATATATCTTCAGATTCATAACCACGTAAGCCTATATATTCATTTGCAGAAACATCGAAATTCGTTATCCCAGTCCCCCCCATAAAGTAACGTCCAAATGG
Source organism: uncultured Flavobacteriales bacterium (assembly GCA_943788755.1). Lineage (GTDB taxonomy): Bacteria > Bacteroidota > Bacteroidia > Flavobacteriales_D > Parvicellaceae > CALSMU01. The sequence goes on along the minus strand of CALSRM010000003.1, from coordinate 1,718,421 downwards.
AACTGTTCCAACTTCTTTATTAAAATGCCCCAAATATCCAATTCCAAACTTTGATGCTAATACTATATTTTTAGCGGGGTTTAAACTCTGATAATGTTTCAACGAGAATTTAAACTTATAATATTCAAACCATTTAAACTTTTCTTCAGTAGATAAACTTAACGCTTCTGTTTCAGTAAATCGTGAATAAGGTGGTAAACTTGATATAATAGATGTTTCGATTCTATTTCCGCTTGTGGGAAACACACCACCCGAAGTTGTATTCTTAAGCATTCCCGCTTGCAAAGTCACTGCGTTAAATTTCCCTAAAGTTTCTCCAAAAACGTCAAAATTATTTGCGTTATAAGTTCTATAACCTAAAGAATAATTAAAATACGTAAATAGATCGTTCTTAAAGGGTTTATGAGAAAGCGTAGACTGTATATTGAATATCCTTAGGTTACCCAAACTGTCATTAATGGATGCAAAACTTGTATTAAAAGCTAAACCTATTGGATTTCCTATGAACCAAGGTTCATAGATATTGAATGATCCACCATAATAGCCGATTCCGTCAGTTTGGCCTTTTAATGAAAGGTGCTGTCCTCCTCCAGCGGGAAGCGGGTTCCAGCGAGTTCCTTTTTTAAACAAATCATTTCCAGAAAAATTTTTAAAATCAAAACCAACGGTACCAATTAACCGCGTTCCATACCCTCCACCAATGTATAATTTATCGCTTATCTTCTCCTTAACGATATATTCTATGGCGACAGTTTTGGTTGCTGTGTCAGTATTCATTTTTACATCCATTTCAGCATTTATAAAATAATCCAACTGTGATAGCTTTTGTTGTGATATAATTATTTGAGAACGCGTAAACCTTTCTCCAGGTACAGTTAGTACTTCACGTAACAAAACAAATTCTTTTGTTCGAATGTTGCCAGAAAACGAGATGCTTCCAAAACGCATTATATTTCCTTCTTCTATATGGACATCAATATCAATAATACCTGTTTCCTCATTTGGTACTAATTGATGATATAACCGCATTGATGCATATCCCTGTTCATAATATAAAGAGCTTACATCATTGTAACTATTTGAAAAATAAAGCAATTCATTAATTAAATCAATACTATAAATAGATCCCTTGAATTTTTCTACCAATTTATTTAATACCGTATCATGAATGGACGCATTACCATCCCATTTAAATTCACCAAATTTATAGCGTGTTGATTCATTAAAAGAATAAGCTAAATTTACTTTTCGCTTATCGAATTCAAGCTTTAATGAATCAATTTCAGCATATGGATAACCATTTGTTTTGGCAATATTTTCGATATTTTCAATCTCATTATCACCATTATCTTCGTATAAACTACCGGGCCATAAAAACATGGAAGGTCGAATTTTATTTAAGGACTTATTAAATTGTCTCTTAGATATATATTCTGCGTTTGAATATTCAATATTATCTACTCTAAACCGCTGTCCTTTTATTACTTTATAGACAAGTGAAACAGATCCATTATTAGTTATAACAGAATCTAAAGAAAACTTGTTTTCAATATAGCCTTTACTATTTAAGTAATTATTTAATTGACTTTCAATCACTTTTAATGATTGTGGACTATAAACGATTCTCTTTTTTATAGACAAATTCTCAACCATTCTCCGGTGTTCACTTTTTGTCAACCCTATATAACGAATGCTCCCAAGTTTAAAATACTCTTCGACTTTAATAATTAATTCTATTCCCTTTGGTACATTAACCCGGTTGATCTCCACCGATTTATAATCCCCAGTTTGCCACAGTGCCTTCATTGCATGAATGGTTTGTGTTCCAGGAACACTAATCCAGCTGTCAATCTTTAACCGAGAATGTATTATTACAGCATCCTCATGCGTTCGTTGGTTTCCCTCAACACGGACATCAATAACATGAAATATTGAGTCGCTTTGAGAAACTCCTATACTTGAAATTAAAATAAATAAGATGAAAAGTGTTCGACTCATTGGTGCAAATAACGCTAGATTCAAGCTTGGATTGTACAAGAGCTGTTAATTTAATTCTACCACTCTAACTTTAACTTCTTATTCAAAGTTACTTTTGATAACTCCTCCTTCTTCTTAACCATGCGCTTGAAACGATAATGAGACTCACCTTCTTCAATTAAAGACTTCATGTCTTTATCGGAAAAGGTAATTTCTTTAAATTTAAATGGCAGTGTGAACTTACATCCACTTTCCCATTCAGAACAACCCCAAGCAGACCTGCCTCTAATCATATGGCCTTTACTGCACTTTGGGCACCCTATTTTCTTAGGCTCTGCTTTTTGATGTTTCACTTGATGTACTAACTCATTTACCATATCAAAAAGCTCTGCTTTAAACTTTTCAACGGCGTACTCCCCTCTTTCTATATCTCTAATTTTCTTTTCCCATTGACCTGTAAGTTCAGCGGATTTTAGAATATCATTTTCAATTAAGGAAATCAGGTGCTGACCAGTCTGAGTAGCAATGATTCTCTTTTTTTGACGAGCGATATAATTTCTTTTGAAAAGCGTTTCGATAATATTGGCTCTGGTAGAGGGTCTCCCAATACCATTCTCCTTCATAATATCGCGTAACTCGTCATCGTCTACTTGTTTCCCTGCAGATTCCATAGCACGCAGCAATGTAGCCTCAGAATAATAACTTGGGGGCTTAGTATGCTTCTCTTGAAAATCTGGAGTGTGAGGACCTTTTTCTCCTTTTACAAACACAGGCATTACCTGCTCTTCTTTCTGCGGTTCTTTCGCTTGCTCCTTTGGAGAGGTATCAGCATATACTTCTCTCCACCCCATTTCAAGAATCTGTTTACCTGTAGCTTTAAATTTGACTTCTTTTACAAACCCTAAAACAGTGGAATTACTCACCTTACAATCTGGATAGAACACCGAAATAAAACGTTTGGTAATCATATCATACACCTTTTGATGCTGTGCAGAAATTCCACTCGGAGTTACACCTGTAGGTATAATAGCATGGTGATCGGTTACTTTCTTATCGTCAAATACTTTTTTAGATTTTCTGATTTTCTTCCCTTTTAACTTATCTGTAAATCGCTTATAAAATTGTAACTTTTCCAATATACCAGGTACTTTTGGATAAATATCCTCAGATAAATAGGTTGTATCAACCCTTGGATAGGTCGTTAATTTTTGTTCGTAAAGGTTTTGAATTAGATTCAATGTTTCTTCAGCAGAAAAGCCAAACTTTCTGTTACAATCTACTTGTAAAGTAGTTAAATCAAATAATCGCGGCGGTTGCTCCTTCCCTTCTTTTTGAGCAAAGGCTTCTATTTCGAATTCTTCTAGTCTCAATTTCTTTCAATATCCCTTCACCTTCTTCTTTGGAATTGAATTTCCCTTTCGTACTAGAAAATACTACATCTCTGTAGGTTGTTTTTAACTCATAATATGTTTCCGAAACAAAATTATCGATTTGAATTTGCCTTTCTACAATCAGTGCTAACGTTGGGGTTTGAACTCTCCCTAGAGATAGCACTTGTTTTTTATCTGCAAATCGAAGTGTAAACAACCGCGTGGCATTCATCCCTAACATCCAATCACCTATTGCACGAGCCGCACCAGCCGCATATAAATTATCATATTTGGATCCTTCTTCCAATTTTTGAAAACCTTCTTTAATAGCTTCCTCTGTTAAAGACGAAATCCACAAACGTTTTAAAGGTTTATTTAACTTCGCCTTAGCTAATACCCATCTTTGAATCAATTCTCCCTCTTGACCAGCATCACCGCAGTTTATAACCTCATCGCATTTCGCAACTAAATCAGCAATTGCATTGAATTGTTTTTCAACTCCGGAATTCTGAATGAGTTTAATTCCAAATTTAGACGGAAGCATAGGAAGTGTTTCCAAATCCCACCATTTCCATTTATCTGTATAATCTGCAGGCTCCTTTAACGTGCAGAGGTGGCCAAAAGTCCATGACACCCAGTAACCATTACCTTCCCAATAACCATTTTTCATGGTAGTTGCACCCAACACTTTTGCAATGTCTTTAGCTACACTTGGTTTCTCGGCAATACAGAGTTTCATCTAAATACACAATTGAATCTACTCAAATTTAAACTATACAATTGAGAATGATTAATAATGTATATAAGTTGAAGGAATTGTGGATTACTCCTTAATCACCGTATAATCTTCATATCTAATAATGAAGACATTCTTGTTTTCATAACCGCCTTTTGGATCAACCTTTTCAAATAATGAATTCGTGTTAAACCCGGTATTAATTAAATGTTGGTAGTGATTTGAAAAGCCTTTACCATAAAGTAAAAGCCCTTTAAGGTTAATAAAAGCAGCATCAAATCCGATAAATGAAAAGTCACTCGGATCAGTAGCGTATTTAGTTCTATAATTAAGGATAAACTCCAAAACCGTAGGATCTTCATATTCCACATAACTACTTGTTACAAGACTTAACTTAAACTTGTTCTTATACTTTTCGTCTATTGTAGGAAATTCACTCCAATCTTCTAAACCGAAAACCTGCAATGCGTAATTTCTATATGGGTTCGAATTAGTCGTAGAACTTAACTTTGTAAAGAAATCACTAACATGACCAACAGTTTGAGAAGGAACCACAATTATATTATTCTTATCTAAAACCATTTTAGATTCAACAGTAGAAAGTCTACTTCCTTCAGCATTTACATTAGTTTCTTTAGCTGAATCCAAATAACGATTTGGATATTTGTGTATTTCCTCTGCAAACGCATTTTTGAAAGTCCTGTAATAATATTCATCCTCCTCATTTTTTTGATTTCGAACAACAATAACATTCTGATCGTGGTATTTTCTAGCTATCTCTTGCGCCATAAACTTAATTTGAGTAGGTGTAGATGCTGTCATCTTCGTTACAAAAGGATTATTAAACAATGCCTTATTTGACACCGGTATTGGACAAATGAGTTGAATGCTATTCGTTTTAGCGAACTCTCTTACCAATTTAATTTGACTGGCATAAAATGGCCCGATTATTAAATCCATTTCAGAAAACTCTGCCTTGCCCAGCACTCCTCTAACTGCAGCAGTATCATGCTTTGTATCATACACATGAACATTTACATTTAAGCCCGCATTTTTAAGAGAATCAATTGCCATCATAACACCATGGTGAAAATCTAATGCATTCATTGTATGTGAGTAAATTGGACAATCTCCAATAGGTGGACATTTCTCTATTCTAGCATTATTTTCAGCAAAAAAGAAAGGAATCATAACTGCTATATCATAAACTTCTTGTACTAAAGTAGTGTCCACAATTAAGGAATCAAATGAAGTACCAGTTAACGTATCTCGCACAATATCATCTAACCTATCTGTTACTTTTTTCTTAAGAGGAATTCTCAATTTCATTCCCTTATTCAAACCATCCAATAATCCATCATTTGTGGCTGTAATTGCCTCAATTGAAACATTATACTGCTTGGAAAGGCTATACATTGTTTCATTTTTCTTCACCTTATGCAATATAATACTATCACCTGGGTTGGCAGTTGGGTTTATTGGATCTTTAACTATTGGTATAATCACATCATCCTTAACAACATTCTTTAAAGGGACTTTCACTTTAGAACCCAATGCTAATGTTCCATTTGAATTTGCCGCGATAACGTCTTTTGCAGGTACACCATATTTTCGGGCTATAGAATATAGTGTTTCACCATTTTCTACAGTATGCATTATACTATTTTTATCACTTACAGTATCGATTGATAAAGGTTCCTCCTGCAAAACCTCTCCTTTAACCGGGAAATATAATTTTTGACCTATGCTTAATTCCAGCTTCGCTTCGGGATTAGATTCATATAGTTCATTTAAAGTAATGTTATATAGACGACTTATACCGTATGCTGTTTGTGACTTATCCACAGTATGAACATGAACCTTGATGCCATCTTTTGTTTCTACCGGAACTTCTCCAGGTTGAGCAAAAAAGCCAACAGAGAAAAGTACTCCAACCAAAATTAATATTACTCTAGTTAACATATTTGTCATTTAAAATGATCTATTCCCATTCTATTGTTGCAGGTGGCTTTGAACTAATGTCATAAGTCACTCTGTTTATTCCTTTTACTTTATTGATAATATCGTTTGATACTTTTGCTAAAAACTCATAAGGTAAATGACACCAATCTGCTGTCATACCATCTGTAGAAGAAACAGCTCTTAAGGCAACCGCATTTTCGTAGGTCCTTTCATCTCCCATTACACCAACACTTTGTACAGGCAATAACATTACTCCTGCTTGCCAAACATCATCATATAACCCACTTGTTTTCAAACCTTCAATAAAAATATGATCAACTTCTTGCAAAATGCGTACCTTTTCTTCAGTCACATCTCCTAATATACGAATTCCTAATCCAGGCCCAGGAAAAGGGTGACGATTTAAAATATTAGGTGAAACCCCCAAAGACTTACCAACTCTCCTTACTTCGTCCTTAAATAAAGACCTAAGTGGCTCAACTATATCTAATTTCATATAATCAGGCAAACCTCCTACATTATGGTGAGATTTAATTGTTTGAGAAGCACCTCCATTAACTGATATGGACTCAATTACATCTGGATAAATTGTTCCTTGACCTAACCATTTTACATTTTCTAACTTATGCGATTCTTCATCGAAAACATCTATAAAAACCTTTCCAATTGCTTTTCTTTTCAATTCAGGATCAGAAACTCCAGCTAATTCAGAATAGAATTTTTCTTTAGCATTAACTCCGGTAATATTTAGACCCATAGACATATAACTCTCAAGAACACTTTCAAATTCATCTTTTCTTAAGAGTCCATTATCTACAAAAACACAATGTAGATTGTCTCCAATAGCTTTTTGCAATAATACAGCGGCAACTGAAGAATCAACACCTCCTGACAAACCTAGAACTACTTTGTCATTCCCTAACTTGTCTTTTAATTCTTGTACTGTTTTCTCAGCAAATGAATCGGGAGTCCAAGATTGTAAACATTTACAAATTCCAACTACAAAATTCTTTAATAATTGTGGACCATCTGTTGAGTGATAAACCTCTGGATGAAACTGAATCCCGTAAGTTTCTTCTCCTTTTATGCGATATCCCGCCATCTCGACATCTTCTGTACTTGCAATTATCTCAAATGATTCAGGAATATTTTTTATCGTATCCCCATGACTCATCCAAACCTGAGAAAGGTTACTCACCTCTTTCATTAATTCGTGTCCATTATCTACAAAAGACAGGTTGGCTCTACCATATTCTCTAATATCCGAAGGAACAACTGAACCTCCATTGCTTTTAACAAGGAATTGTGCTCCATAACAAACTCCCAACAAAGGAAATTTCCCACGATAATTCGATAAATCTGGGTTTGGAGCTTCCGGATCATGAACCGAATAGGGGCTTCCTGAAAGAATTACTCCCTTGATATCGTTTTCAATCTCAGGTATATTATCGTAAGGGTGTATTTCACAATAGACATTTAACTCTCTCACTCTTCTGGCTATCAACTGCGTGTACTGCGAACCGAAATCCAATATCAATATCATTTCTTGCATCGCGTAAAGATAAAAAGTTACCTTTCATTTCAACTTTTTTCAATCCAATATTTATTAACTTTTATAATCTAGATATTAACTCCTACTAATTTCACCTTGTTCAAGTTAAAACGGAAAAGCTAATCATAATTAAAAAGATTAAGTTCTAAGGAGAGTTCAATTGCTTTTCATTTCTTTGTAACAATGAAAAATTTAATCGTAATAGTTGGCCCAACAGGCATTGGTAAAACCAGTTTATCAATTGAAATAGCAAAACATTTCAAGTGCGACATAATTTCAGCAGACAGTCGTCAGTTTTTTAAAGAAATGGCTATTGGCACTGCTAAACCTACAACAACTGAATTAGCAGAAGCACCGCATCACTTTATAAACAACAAATCAATTGACCAAAAATATTCAGCTGGAACTTTTGAAGTTGAAGCGATAGCAAAATTGAAAGAATTACACAAAACGAATGATGTAGCTATCCTTGTTGGTGGCTCTGGCTTATATGTAAATGCTGTTTGCGATGGTATTGATGATATTCCATTTGATTTGGAAGTAAGAGAACAACTAAATAAAGAATTAAAAGAGTTTGGAGCAAAGCCACTTCGAGAAGAATTAAAAGAAAAAGACCCCGAGCATTATGCAAGGATGAACACCAAAAACCCACAGCGGCTGGTGCGAGCTATTGAAGTATGCAGGATAACTGGAAAAACATATTCATCCTTTCGAAAAAACACGGTAAAACAACGTGACTTTAAGATTATTAAAATTGGCTTGAACGCGGATAGAGATGTTGTATACCATAGAATTAACCAACGTGTTGACTTAATGATGGAGGAAGGCTTACTAGATGAAGTTAAATCATTAGAAAAAAATAAAAATTTAAACGCATTAAATACAGTTGGATACAAAGAACTTTTTGCTTATTTAGACGATGAACAAACCTTAGACGAGGCGGTAGAACTCATTAAACAACACACTCGGAATTTTGCAAAAAGACAGCTAACATGGTTTAAAAAAGACCAAACTACTAATTGGTTTGAGCCAAATAAACTAAATGACATCCTTAATTACTTAGACAAGGAAATAAATTGATCTCCACGTTTAAAAGATATCGAACCCTAGAAAAGAACTCTTTAAACTTAATTATATCTGAATCTTTTTTACAACTAATCAATGGAAGTTTAATGCTAATTCTATTCCTATATATGGGAGAATTAGGTTATTCAAATTCAGAAAAGGCTTTTTATTTCGTCTTTCGATTTACCAGTGTACTTTTTTTCTCATTCCCTTTTGGACTTTGGATAAAAGGGAAAAAACTCCTTCCATTTTTTAAAGTTAGTATCTTCACATTACCCATAATCACATTACTGATGGTGTATGCTATTCATGAAAATATTGAATGGTTAATTATTCTTACCTTCTTTTTATGGGGACTTTCTTTTAGTTTCTCTCAAATTTGCAAATTGCCATTTGTATTACGCCATTGTCCGAAAGACCAAATCACTGAAGGAATAACATTATCATATTCTACATGGAGCTTTGGAAATGTTCTGGGAGGGACATTAATTTTCACCTTAAGTAATTTATTTTCAACTATTTTTACGTCGCAAAACTGTATTATTTTTATTACAATATTTAGCTATTTTTCCCTTTACTTTTTATATAAAGTTAACCCTAACGAAAAGCTAGGAAACCTTAACTATAACAATAATAACCTTAAATTAAAAAATTATGATTGGAAACTAATTTTTCAAGGCCTCTTCCCTACTTTCCTTATCGCAATTGGTGCAGGAATGAGCATTCCTTTTATGAACATATACTTTGAGCAAACATTTGATATGAGTTTTGGTAATTATGCTGCTGTTGGTTTTGTAACGCATTGTTTCGTTTTCTTAATGATATTACAATCTCCTACTGTCAAAAATAAATTTGGGTACAAAAAGGCCATTCCAATCACGCAGACCTTATCCGTATTATCTTTAATTGCACTGGGCGTTTTTGAAAGTTATAGTTCAATACCATTTATTTTCTACTTTGCTATTTTCTTTTTTATTATCAGACAGCCATTAATGAACATAGCACAACCTATGACCACAGACATTGTAATGAAATATGTAGGAGAAAAAAACCATGAGATTGTCAGTGCGTTATTTGCTTTAATTTGGAATGGTAGCTTTGTAATAAGTGGGTTGTTATTCGCTTACTTAAGCGCTCTCAATCTTCCATTCATGTACATATTTGCTTACACAGCCATCTTCTACTTTATCGCAATTGTTTGGTATATTTGGTTGATTAGAAAAATCGAGAAGTAGGTATTATGGGTATTATAGAAACTTTATCGACAAAACATCTTGCTGATTGCATTTCAATATCAAATGACTTATTTGGAGTAAATTATCACGATAAAGTATATTTTAAAAAAAAGGTTCAACAAAAGCAAGGGATCGTTTTAATGTTAGAAACTAAAGTTATTGGATTTCTAATTTTTAAGGTTACCTCTCCAGCGTGCAGCATCAGAACCTATGGTATAGACCTGAATGAAAGTGTAGGACATATTGATGCTATTTGCGTAGCCAGTTCCTTCCAAAGAAAAGGTTATGGAAGCCATTTGATACAGAAAGCAATTTCTATTTTGGAAAGAGATTACTCCTCAATTTACACACTAGCTTGGGAATACAAAGGAATCATCAACCTAGAGAAAATACTATATAAATATGAATTTAATAAAGTAAATCATCTCGGTTTCAACTGGAAGAAAGAATGTGAGAATAATGCATTCAACTGCCCGGTTAAAGAGAACATTTGCATTTGCTCTGGTATTGTTTATAAATTGGATCTCAATAAAAATTAACGATTGTTAATTACTTTTATAATGCTACTCCAATAAACGTTTTATTTTTGCACAGAATTTAACGTAACAAATAAAAAGCATGAAATTTTTTATCGATACAGCAAACCTAGAGCAAATAAAAGAAGCACAAGACTTAGGAATACTTGACGGCGTAACTACTAATCCATCTTTGATGGCAAAGGAAGGAATATCTGGAGAGGAAAACATTATTCAACATTACATAGACATCTGTAATATTGTTGATGGAGACGTTAGTGCAGAAGTTATCTCTACAGATTTTGAAGGAATGGTTTCTGAAGGTGAAAAACTGGCTAATTTACATGATAATATCGTTGTAAAAGTACCTATGATTCCCGAAGGAATTAAGGCTATTAAATATTTCTCAGATAAAGGAATAAGAACAAACTGTACATTAATATTCTCTGCTGGGCAAGCATTATTAGCTGCGAAAGCTGGCGCAACTTATGTGTCTCCTTTTATTGGTAGATTAGATGACATCTCTACGAGTGGCGTTGATTTAATTGCCCAGATTCGCCTCATATATGATAACTACATGTACACTACAGAAATTTTAGCGGCATCAGTGAGGCACCCAATGCATATTATTGAATGTGCTGAAATTGGTGCTGACGTAATGACTGGTCCATTAAGTGCGATTACTGCCTTAGCAAAACACCCATTAACTGATAGTGGATTGGCAACTTTCTTAGCTGATTATAAAAAAGTAAACGCTTAGGAATTATTTCTTAATAGTTTCAATTATAAACAATGATTATAGAATTGTTTGATAACAATCCTGACCAACGTAAAATTTCTAAAATAGTTGAAGTTTTACAAAAAGGCGGTATTGTTGTTTTCCCTACGGACACAGTTTATAGTTTTGGATGCAGCCTAAAGAATAAAAAAGGTCTTGAAAAATTGGCGCGGCTGAAAGGAGAAAAGCTTTCTAAAGCAAATTTCTCTTTAATTTGCTATGATTTAAGTAATATCGCCGACTATACCAAACCGATGGAACGAAAGGTATACAAAGCTATAAACAAAGCCTTGCCTGGGCCTTATACCTTCATTTTAAATGCTAGTAATGAAGTTCCAAAATTATTTGGAAATAAAAAGAAAGAGATTGGAATTAGAATTCCTAATAACAATATAACCAGACAAATTGTATTGAAACTATGTAGCCCATTAGCCGTTACTTCTGTGCATGACGAGGATGAAATTGTTGATTATACTACTGATCCAGTAGCAATATTTGAAAGACATGAAAATGATGTGGACATAGTTATTGCTGCTGGATTTGGAAATAATGTTCCGTCTACGGTATTGGATTGCACTTCTGGAGATATTGTAGTTGTTCGTGAAGGGATTGGCAATATTGATTTTATATAATAAAATAGTAAAAAGTGAGATCATCCATTCTAATAATTGACTGTGGAAGCAGTAAGGTAATTGACATTGAGAATCAGCTAGAAGCAATAAATATTGCCTTTAAAACTGAGAATTGGAATAGCCTACCTATTGATAAATTAAACGAATTCGGTGGAATCATAATTAGTGGAACCCCTATCCTCTTGACCGAAACAGAACCAAAACCCTATCTAAAAGCGCTTGACTTCTTGAAAACCTATAAAAAACCAGTGCTCGGTATTTGCTTCGGACATCAACTTTTAGGGCTTCTGCATGGAGCTCAAGTATCTCTTTGTAAAGAAGACCGAAACTGGCAAGCAATCATAATAGAGCAATCTTCTACACTTTTTAACTATATAAGAAAGCCTTACAAAATGATGGAAGATCATACCGAAGAAATTTCTCTTCCAAAAGAGTTTAAACTCTTGGCTACATCTAAATTTTGCAAGAATGAGGCTATGCAACACAAAATAAAACCACTGTTTGGTGTACAATTTCATCCGGAGTTAAGTGAAAGAGGTGGATTACAATTGTTGAAAAACTTCTGTAAAACTTGTTTCTAATCACTTCATTTATTTTCTTTATTTATAGCATCTTAGCGCCAAGTTTAAAGTAAATGGTACTTAATTACATATGGATAGGTTTTTTCTTAGTTGCTTTTATTGTGGCAACAATAAGAACTATAGGCTACTACTTTAGAGATTCTATAGGCGCGGAATGGTTATTTGATGAATCTAATGCTACCGTATTTAATGATCTTGTTCAGAGTACTTTTGAAATGGCAGAAACAAGTGTCGATATTTCGATTTATCTTATAGGAGTGATGGCACTTTGGATGGGTATTATGAAAATTGGCGAACAAGGTGGTGCTGTAAAAGGAATGGCATGGATTTTTGGTCCTTTGTTTAGAAAATTATTCCCTGACATTTCACATAATTCATCGGCACACGGGTCCATGCTTATGAATTTCTCAGCAAATATGCTTGGCTTGGACAACGCCGCAACCCCTCTAGGATTAAAAGCTATGAGTGAATTACAGGAAGAAAACCCGACAAAGGATAAAGCTTCTGATTCTCAAATAATGTTTATGGTTTTAAATACTTCAGGTTTAACACTAATTCCAGTTAGCGTTATGGCTCTAAGGGCTTCTGAAGGTGCAGCGAATCCAGCAGATGTATTTATCCCGATATTACTGGCAACTTATTTTTCAACTTTGATTGGGCTATCTGTTGTTGCCATCAAGCAAAAAATAAGTCTACTAAACCCTACTGTATTTTTATATTTACTTTCCATTTCTACAGCTATTGCTGGAATAATATGGTACTTCAGCTCCTTGGCGCCGGAGCAAATTGGCTCATACTCTTCCATTGCAGGAAATGGTATTCTAATGATTATCATAACCTTATTTATGGTTCTAGCCCTGACGAAAAAAGTCAATGTTTATGATGCTTTTATTGAAGGAGCAAAAGACGGCTTTTCTGTAGCTATAAAAATAATTCCATACTTGGTTGCTATGCTAGTAGCAATTGGAGTTTTTCGTGCATCAGGAGCAATGGAATTCTTGATAGAAGGAATTAAATGGTTTGTAGAATTATTTACTGTAAGAACTGAATTTGTAGAAGGGTTACCAACCGCATTTATGAAACCATTAAGTGGAAGTGGTGCTAGAGGCATGATGGTTGAAGCCATGCACACTCATGGGGCAGATAGTTTTGTGGGAAGACTTGTTTCTACTTTGCAAGGATCAACTGAGACTACATTTTATGTATTGGCTGTTTACTTTGGTTCTATTGGTGTTAAAAACACAAGATATGCCTTAGGAGCAGGATTAATGGCTGACTTAGCAGGGATTATAGCCGCTATTATCATTTCCTATATGTTTTTCCCTATTTAGAGCAAAGTGCCAGAAAAATCTCCTTAACCTGAGAAATTAGCATTTGTTTTCCATCGTTATCAATAATGAAGTCAGCATATTTTAGCCTTTCAGAATCCGCCATTTGATTATTTATTCTATCTCTAACTTCACTCGCTTTAGCATCATCGCGATCCATCACTCGATCAATCCGGGTATTTTCAGATGCTGTAACTATAATTATTTTATCTAATCCTTTATAAGCTCCAGATTCGATCAATATTGCAGCTTCTTTTACTACCAAAGGAGCTGATTGCTGCTTACACCACACAGCAAAATCCTTTCCTACAACTGGATGAACTAAGCTATTTAACTTTTGTAGTTTTGTCGTATCTGTAAAAACTTCCTTCGAAAGGTACAATCTATTCAAGCCTTCACTTCTATAAGATTCTTCCCCGAAATATTCAATAATAGCAATTCTTAACGAAGGATCATTCTCCATTAGGTATTTAGCTCTTACATCAGAATAGTAAACAGGAACCCCTAACGAATAAAATATTTCCGCTACGGTAGTTTTTCCGCTACCAATTCCTCCTGTAAGCCCTACTTTTAGCATAACTAATGTCAACTAAAAGACCCGATAAATTAAGTTGCTTGTTTAACAGATTCTTCTGTCATTTGAGTAGAAGCATCCATTGAAACAGCACTTTTCTCCATCTCAATCTTCATACCTCCTTCCACAACAATTACTACTGTTGTATCTTTTAAACTATCTACTTTTCCGTGAATCCCTCCAATTGTTACTATTTTATCCCCTTTTTGTATGTTTTCTCGGTAAGCCTGAGCTTCTTTTCTTTTTTTGTTTTGAGGCCTAAGCATAAACCAATACATAACAAAAATAACCGCACCCATCATTAGGTAAAAACTCATCGGGTTAGCTTGCCCTGCAGCTTGTAAAATTGTAATATTATTCATGTTTTATAATTTTTAAATTATTCAGGTCCTATTGCCTTTCCTATTAAGTAAACTTTTGTAATTGAAGGTCTCGTATTTGCTATTATCGAAACATATTTTTTCTGATCTCCTGGGTACTTTGCCGTAAACACGATAGGAATCTTTGCCGATTCACCAGGCAAGATTGCCTCTTTTGGCCAATCCTTTAAAACCGTGCAACCACAAGCAGCCTTTACGGATTGAATAATTAATGGCGATTCTCCTGTATTTTTAAATTTGAACGAAAAGTCAACAGAACTTCCCAATGATATTTCTCCAAAATTATGCTCTGGATCTTCAAATTCAATGCTAGTAGGGTTCTCAAGCATATCTGAGGTAATAGCTCTGTCTTCATTCTTATCGGTAACCTGACACCCAATAGTGATGCTTAATAATATAAAAATTATAATTAACCCTTTCATCGTTTATTTCTTATTCCATTAAACCTCTTCCAACCTTTTTAATTGCCCCATCATTTTTTAATTCCACAAAAACTTTATCTAGCACTCCATTAATAAAACCGTTACTTTTCGGCGTACTATAAAATTTAGAAATTTCAATGTATTCGTTTAATGTCACTTTTAAAGGAATAGAAGAAAACTCTTTTGCCTCTGTAATAGCTAAGTTCATCAATAAAATATCCATTTTAGCCAAGCGATCCGAATCCCAATTTTTTGTATAAGAATTAATCATTTTTAAATTCTCTCCCTCTAATTTGACTGATTTATGAAACAACTGAAGAATGTAGTCTTTTTCATCATCTTTATACAATTCTGATATTGGGTAAAACTCGTCCGTGTTTTCTTCAAATGACTTTAGCGTTTTAAGGACCATTGAACAGACATGATCCATATCATCTTGCCAGTAAATACTTCTATCTTCAAAGAAATTATGCATCAATTCGAAATTGCAAATTTCTTTTTTAAATAACTGAACGATAAAGTTTTTATCCGATTTATAATCTGAAGACTCTTGCTGCATATAGTCTGAAAACGTCTCCGTTTCACTCAAATAAATAAACATTTTCTTGAGCATATCCTGTTCTATATCCCCTACCCAATTGGTAGACGCTTTTTCTGATGCCTTTTTCAAAGAAACATTTACGTTAAGTTGTCCAATTAACTTATTGTCAACAAATCGCATATTTGGGTTTAAATTTTCTTTCGTTGGAATTCTTTTTCTTTTCGCATCTTCTATCCGAATATTTGCAAAATTTGAAAGATCATCGAACATTAATAAAAAGTAGATATACATATCATACATCTTATTAACACTGTGTAATAATTCTTTTTCCCCAGCAACTGTATTTTCATTTTTCGATAATGAAAATGCGTACAACGCTTGTAGTACTTTAATTCTTAAATGTCTTCTATTCAACATTATTTCTTATCCTTTTTCAAGCCTGCTATTCTCTCTTCCGCCATTATATTAGCCGCCAAATATGATGGTATACCCTCTTCCCTTGACTTTATAATAATCGCTAATGTTGTATTGTAAATATTTTCAGCCATTGACATTACTTCGTCATTATCTATGTTATAAACTTCACCCGCACAATTCATTACTCCGCCAGCATTAATTAAATAATCAGGTGCGTAAATCATCCCCTTTTCAATGACCATCTCTCCATGAACAAGTTCATTCGCCAATTGGTTATTAGCAGCTCCTGCTATAATTGAACATTTTAATCTTCGCAAAGTATCATCATTTACTGTAGCACCTAGAGCACAAGGTGCATAAATATCCATATCAATGTCATAGATAGCATCCAATCCAACTACACTAGCTCCATATTCCCTTGAAACTCTATTTAATGTTTCTTCATGAATATCAGAAATATAAATTTCAGCTCCTTCCTTTTGTAAATATCCTAATAAATATTCTCCTACATGTCCTACACCTTGCACAGCAACTTTCTTTCCTGCTAATGAATCAGATCCAAATTGAACTTTAGCACTGGCTTTCATTCCCATATATACACCATAGGCAGTAACTGGGGATGGATCTCCACTCTTCCCCGGCAAACCTGCAACATGTTTAGTTTCCATAGCAACCCAAGACATATCTTGCGGAGAAATGCCAACATCTTCTGCAGTAATGTACTTTCCCCCAAGCGAATCCACAAATTGACCAAATCTTCTCATTAAAGCCTCAGATTTGTCTTTTCTAGAATCACCAATTATTACAGCTTTTCCACCTCCTAAATCAAGACCCGATATTGCATTTTTATAAGTCATTCCTCTTGAGAGGCGAAGAACATCCTGCAAAGCTTCCTCGTCAGAAGCGTAATTCCACATTCTTGTCCCTCCTAAAGATGGCCCACATACAGTATTATGAACAGCAATTATTGCTTTTAATCCAACTTCCTTGTCCTGGCAAAATAATACTTGTTCATGACCCATGCTTCCCATCTGTGACAAAACACCTGAATCCGTTGGCATCACACCTGAAATATCTTTCACTTCCATTTTGCTTATATTACGCTATGAATAACTACTTTTGTTCCTCCAAATTTAGGAAAGACAAAAATAGCATAAACAAGTGAAAGAAACCATTTGTTTTATTAAAATATTAAGTTGCTGTTTTTTCATTGTTTATCTGCTAAAAATGGGGATTTAACGATTGTATTAGAGAAGTAATAAATGAAAGAATTATCGTACTTAAATAAATATTTAGTCAAATATAAAGGTCGATTACTTTTAGGTACGCTTTTCATTATTGTTTCCAATATCTTTAAGGTGCTAATGCCCGAAATATTAAAAGATGCTACTAATTCCGTTAAAATTGTTTTAGATAACATTACAAGTTACACTTCTGAAGACATTACTTCTATAGCTATTAAACTCGGATTCCTCTTCATGTTATTTGCTTTATTAAATGGCATTTTTCTGTTCTTAACTAGACAAACTATAATTATCATGTCTCGATTAATTGAATATGATTTAAAAAATGAAATCTACGATAAATACCAAAGACTCAGCATGTCGTTTTACAAGCGCAATAACACGGGTGATCTGATGAATAGAATCAGTGAAGATGTTGGTAAGGTTAGAATGTATCTTGGGCCTGCTATTATGTATACAATTAATGTAGCTGTATTAATTGTTATGGTTGTTTCATTCATGATAAAAATCAGTCCCCTATTAACTTTATATGTTTTAATTCCATTACCATTAATGTCGATTCTCGTATACAAGGTAAGTTCACTAATCAATAAAAAAAGTGAAGTAACACAAGTTCAGCAGTCAAAATTATCCACTTTCGTTCAAGAAACTTTTTCAGGAATTAGAGTTCTTAAAGCTTATAACAGAGAAGCCTTTTTTAAAAATGAATTTGACAAAGAGAGCAGAAATTATAAAATGGCTTCTTTGAGCCTAGCTAAAACAAACGCCTTATTTATACCTGTAATAGTTTCTCTCATTGGATTGTGTACAGTTATTACTGTTTATTTCGGAGGCTTAAAATCCATAAATGGTGAATTAAGTATCGGTGAAATTTTACAATTCATCTTCTATATTAATATGCTTACTTGGCCAATTGCGTCAATAGGTTGGGTAACATCGTTAATACAGCGAGCTGCTGCATCTCAAAAAAGAGTGAATGAATTCCTTCAAGAAAACCCAGAAATTACTGATAAAAAAAATTCTGTTGCATTCGAAAGTGGAAATATTATTTTTAATAATGTTTATTTTACCTATTCCAACACAAATACAGAAGCTTTAAAAAATGTATCGTTTGAAATTGAAAAAGGAAAAACATTAGCTATAACCGGAAAAACAGGTTCAGGAAAATCCACTTTAGCCAATCTTATATGTCGCTTATTTGACGTTAATACTGGTGAAGTTTCTATCAATGGGATGAACGTAAAAAGTATTCAAAAAAAATCGCTGCGAACAAACATAGGTTACGTACCACAAGAAGTCTTTCTGTTTTCTGATACTATAGCCAACAATATAGCTTTTGGAAATAAATCAAGTGAACCGAATAACCAAGAAGTCGAATCTTCCGCAAAAAAAGCTGCAGTCTATGACAACATAATTGAATTCGAGAACGGTTTTGATACAGTTATTGGAGAACGAGGAATTACCTTATCCGGTGGTCAAAAGCAACGTATTTCGATTGCAAGAGCTATAATCAACAACCCCGAAATTTTAATTTTTGATGACTGCCTATCAGCAGTGGACACAAAGACGGAAGAAGCGATACTCTCAAATTTAAAAGAGATAATGAACAACAAGACATCAATAATAATCAGTCATCGAATTTCTTCAATTAAACATGCTGATTATATTATTGTGTTGGACAAGGGATTGATTTCTGAAAAAGGAACACATGCTGAACTCATTAACAATAAGGAGTATTATTCCACAACGTTTGAAAAACAACTGCTTGAGGAAAAAATGAATTAAGATGCTACTTCGACAAGTCGCGTTTTTCAACACCTAAACAATCAAAAATCACACATTAATCTCTGATTATTTTTTGATGCTAAACAAATAAGTTTAATTTTGTTAGTAACAACTCATATATCATTGAATAATGGAAGAAGGAAAGGAACAAGAAAATTACAGAGATGAAATATTTTCAAAATCTGTAAGAGCAGGGAAAAGAACTTATTTTTTTGATGTAAAATCTACAAAGGGGAAAGACCTTTACTTAACAATTACAGAAAGTAAAAAAAGGTTTAATGATGATGGGAAATTCTTTTTCGAAAAACATAAATTGTTTTTATACAAAGAAGATTTTGACAAGTTCGAAGAAGGTTTTAGAGAAGCACTAGAGGCTATCTCAAAACTAAAACAATCTGGAGAATATCCAGATTTAAAAAGTGATAACTTTAATGAAAATAGTGAAGAACCAAAGCCTGAAAAAAGCAGCGAAGATTTTACCGATTTAAGCTTTGACGATTTGTAATTAATTCAAATATATTTAAACAAAAACGGAGGGCAAATGCCCTCCGTTTTTGTTTCCTATTTCTTCATTAGACTGGCCAAACTATCGTATCCTCATCTTTGAACAGCGGCCAAAACTGAATTTCCGTTAAAATGCCATCTTCAAACCAAAGGTTCATACTACTGTCTTCAAAACCAAGAACACTTATTCCTCCCTCCTCAACTTCAGATATTTCTTCATGAAATGATTCTCCCAAGTTCATACTTTTAACTTGTTCTTCCACAAACTCAACGTCCTTCCCAATCAAACTTACGCCTTCTAACAAATAAGATTCATCACTTACAGCAATTGTAACCAATCTTGAATCCTCATCAAAAGACATAGACATATCATAATCATCATAGTGCCAATTTTCGCCTCCATCTTCATCTTCGTTTTTTTCAGCTTCTGATGGGGTTCCCAATTCCTCTTCTACATCAGTAGTATAGATTCCAAATTTCAAACTCCCTAAACCTACTCCTTTATATATATTTTTCATTTCCATTAATTTCGATTTTACGACCTCCATATTAATATTTTAAAAATGTTTTTACATGTTCTGATAACCTTTTTAACGCATCGGCATCATTTATTTTATCATCATCTAACAACGCTTCTATAGATGATAATTTTGGTTTATTTGAAAACACCTCAACCTTGAGGTAATGCAGTACATTTGTAAACTGGTCTAATGGGCGCAAAGCACCCGCATGACCAGATGAAACGCCTACTAAAGCTGCTTTCTTATAGCTGAAATCTGCTGGTGGAACAGAATCTATGAATGATTTCAACACACCTGGAAAACCACCATTATATTCTGGAATGACAAAAATAAAACGATTAGCCACTTTGATGTAATTTTCGATAACAAACTTAAATTCATCCGATTTATCGCCGTTAATTTCATCGTACGCAAAACTTTTAGGTAAATCTTTTAGATAAAGAACAGCTATTTGTTCTCCTTCTTTTTTGATTAACTCTTCATATACCTTTGAAATAATAGAACTATTACTGTTCTCTCTATTCGTTCCACAAATTACAGTCGTCATATAGGTTTTTAGTTATTAACAATGCAATGCCTCATTTTTGATTTACCAATCTCTTAGTTTATTGGATATTGATTGTAGTTAAGTGCGCAAATCTAATTCAAAAATGTTTATAACCGAATAGACTAACAACCAATAAACAGAAAAGTGTGTATAAAACAATTGGAGCTTTGGTAAATTTTATAGGTATCCTTTCTATTTTTACAATGATTGAAAAACAATAGATGTCTAATCATATATTTTAACAATTTAGTTAATGGGAAAAGTTATTGCAATAGCAAATCAAAAAGGAGGAGTAGGAAAAACCACAACAGCAATTAACCTCGCAGCCTGTTTAGGAGTGCTTGATAAAAAAACATTAATAATAGATGCTGATCCTCAAGCGAACTCTACTTCAGGAGTTGGTATAAGTATCGAGAACGTAAGCACAAGTATCTATAATTGTTTGATTAATGGTGAAGACCCTTCTGGATTAATTAGTAAAACAAACAGTCCGAATTTGGACATACTTCCTGCGCATATTGATTTAGTTGGAGCAGAAATCGAAATGATAAACCTTCCCGAAAGAGAATATATCATGAAAAATGCAATCGCCGGCATTAGGGAAGATTATGACTATATTATAATTGATTGCTCTCCGTCTTTAGGATTAATTACTTTAAATGCATTAACTGCTGCGGATTCTATGATTATACCTGTACAATGTGAATATTTCGCATTAGAAGGGTTGGGTAAACTATTAAATACGATTAAGATTGTTCAAACGAGACTGAATCCCGAACTAGACATTGAAGGGATTTTACTAACGATGTACGACACACGTTTACGCTTAGCTAACCAGGTTGTTGAAGAAGTCAAAATGCATTTCCAACAATTGGTCTTTAACACTTTGATTCATAGAAATACCACACTAGGAGAAGCTCCCAGCCATGGGGAAACAATAATCATGCACGATGTAAGTAGTAAGGGAGCGATAAACTATCTTAACTTAGCAAAGGAAATTTTATTAAAAAATACTCTTTCTCAGTTAATGGAAGTGGAAAAAACAGCTGCAGATGAACACTAAAAAACCAGCTTTAGGTAGAGGGTTAAGTGCATTATTAGAAAATGCAAACACAGACATTACTTCATCAAGAAATGATGATTCTGTTGGCCTACCTTCAGCTGGAGCAATTGCATCCATTTTAATAACCCAAATTGAGGTCAATCCCTTTCAACCCAGAACGCATTTCGAAAAAGAAGCTCTCGTAGACCTCACAAAATCTATAAAAGAACACGGTATTATACAGCCCATTACGGTTCGTAAAATTGGATATGACAAATACCAAATAATCTCAGGAGAAAGAAGGTTTAAAGCGTCCCAAATTGCAGGTCTTAAAGAAATACCGGTTTATGTTAGAATTGCCAATGATCAAACCATGTTGGAAATGGCTATTGTTGAAAACATTCAACGTAAAGACCTTAATCCTATTGAAATTTCGTTAAGCTATCAACGATTAATTAATGAATGTAACCTTACGCAAGAAAAATTAAGCCTGCGTATTGGAAAAAGTAGATCTGCTGTTACAAATTTCCTCCGGCTATTAAATCTACCTAATGAAGTCCAAGCAGGTTTACGAGATGCCAAAATTACAATGGGACATGCTAAGGCGCTTCTTTCCTTTAAAACAGAAGAAGAAGTGTTAGCGGCTTATAAAGATATTTTAGAGAATAACCTTTCAGTAAGAAGTATTGAAGAAAAAACAAAGACTGCTAAATATTTCTCGTCAAAAACACCGAATACCCCTGCTCTTTCTTTATCTGAGAAGAAAGTACAAGAAGATTTATCATTTCATTTTAGCAGTGCGGTAAAAATAGCGAAAAGCAATAATGGGAAAGGAAAAATCGTTATACCCTTTGATGATGAAGAACACCTTAAATGTATTTTAGACCTTTTAGACTAAGAAATTATTTTTAAGTCGAATAAGTAAGTAAAAAAATGACTCTTTCACTGCATAAATACATTGCTTGTATTGCAATTATTACTCTTTTTTCTTTTGCAGCTCACAGCCAAAAAGACAGTACTTATATCAGTATTGATTCTAGTCATTCACCAAAAATGGCTACTATTATGTCTGCAGTGCTACCTGGATTGGGGCAAATCTATAATGAGATGAAAAAATCTGAAGGGTTTAAATCCAGGCTTTGGTGGAAATTACCGTTAATTTACGCAGGCATAGGAACCAGTATTTACTTTGTTATTCAAAATCAAAAATCCTATACGTTTTATCGAAATGAACGACTTGATTTACAAAATGACATAAGTAATCCGTATAGCATTAGCGGATATTCAGATTCTCAATTAGAATCTATTACCGACCAATATTCCAGATGGAGGGATTTATCCATTGTTTCAGTGCTTGGAGTATATATATTAAATATTGTGGATGCTAATGTTTCGGGTAATCTGCTTCATTTTGACAGTAGTGATGATTTATCCATTATAGTTCAGCCAAAAGTATTTTATATTGATCAATCATCTTTAATAGGTGCGTCATTGTCCTTTCATTTCAAGAATAAAGGGATAAGAAACGATTATGTACCAAATAATTTTTAATTTGGTCTTCTCAATAATGAGCGCGTAGCCTTATGGAAAAATACGATTTATGTGTAATAGGTGCAGGACCAGCAGGATATGCGGCTGCCATGCGTGCAATAGATTTCGGAAAAAGAGTTGTTCTCATTGAAAAGCAAAAGGTTGGTGGAGCTGGACTTTATAAAGGAGCTCTATCATCTAAAACTTTATGGGAACTTTCTCAAAAAGTAAAAGCAGTTAATGAAAGTATTGTATCTGTTGGTAGAAAGAAGCTGGAAGTTACTTGGGAAGAAATCAATAAAACAGTTAATGAAGCAATTTTTGATAGAAAATTTCAATATTCCTGCCATATAAAATTATTGGAGGCAGAATCTATGAACAAAACCTTTAAATACGAAAGAGGTCTAGGATCATTTGTAGATAATCATGTGATAGAAATTTCCAAAGAAAATGGCAAAAAAAAACAGATATACGCTGAAAATACTATAATAGCAATTGGTAGTAAACCTCGTTTATTGCAAGGCGTAGATGTTGATGAAAAAATTATCATGACAAGTGATGGTATTCATGAAATTGACGATTTTCCAAAAAGTTTAGTTATAGTTGGTGCTGGTGTAATTGGTTGTGAATTTGCCACTATTTTTTCAAATTTTGGTAAAACAAAAGTTCATCTAATAGACAGAGCTGACAAAGTACTTCCTTTTGAAGATGATGATATTTCTGGAATGATAGAAAACAACTTAGCCAAGAATGGTGTTATTGTTCATCATAGAGCTAATTTGGAAAGACTTGAAAAGAAAGACGGTGAAGTGGAATATGAACTCTCATACCCAGATGGAAGACGAGAAGTTATTCGCGTCGAGAAAGCTTTGTTATCAGTTGGTAGAGTTATAAATTCAGATTCACTTGAAATGGAAAAGGCTGGTGTGTCCATGAGTAAAAGAGGTGTTCATATTGGAGATGACGACACCCAGACTAACGTTCCAAACATATATGCCTGTGGAGATGCAAGTGGCCATATTGCGCTCTATAATATTGCAGAACTTGAAGGAAGGCATGCAGTGGAAAGAATGTTCGATGGTAAAAAAGCACCTCTTTCTTACGATAATGTTAGTACAATAATGTTTTTACAACCTGAAGTCGCATCTGTTGGCATGAATGAAAAACAATGCATAGAGAAAAACATTGACGTAAAAGTTGTAAAAATTGATTATTCCTGCATTGCCAGAGCTATCGCCATGCGTAAAACAGAAGGGTTCTTTAAAATAATTGTCACCAATGACAAGGAAATGAAAATACTAGGAATGCGTGCTATCGGAGAACATGCTTCTAGTGCAATTCAAGCTGTGGCTTTATTGATGAAGATGGATAAGGGTATTGAGGAATTAGCAGAAATGATTTATCCTCACCCTTCTATTATTGAAGGAATTCAAGAATGTGTAAGAATGCTCCTAAATAAATCCATTTTTAAATCATCTGTATTTAAAGATAAACTAAAATGCTATAGCTGTGTTGATGGAGTATGCACTCCACTTCAAAGACTTTAAATGACTCTTAAAAAAAATGAGAGCAAGTATTCTTATTGGGTAATAATTCCTTCCGAGAAGTTTAAATGCTCTAACTCAATGCCTCCCTAAATTCAAATCTAAGGAGTTGTACTAGCTTGACTAGTTGTTTCTCCCTTTGAACAACGAACTACCGCTTTCACATCTCCTATTCCAAAAAACTTCACATTATTGTGATTCGTAGATAATATCATTTCGTTCAAATCGACTAATTCAATAAAGAATGTTCCTTCAACGTATTCGTCTAACTCAATATAGATACTATCAGGAGATAGTAAATCCCATGTACCCGTTACAAAATAATTCAATGTATCGTAAACATAGTATTCACCTCTTGTAAGGCCATTATCCAACATGTAAATTTTGTAGTATCCACCACCATCATCATAATCTGGAAGAATCCCATTCATAAAATTGGTAGATCCACCGTCCAATTCCAAAGCATTTAAGTACCACTCCGTTTTTACGATATAGTTATGGTGAACCTTATAACAAGATGTTGCACAAAAAAACAAAGCCGAAACAATCAATATAGATAAAAACTTACGCATTTAATTAAATTATTTTCGAAGATACTAAAATAAACTTTCGTATTAAGGGTAGTATGCTACTTTTGTAAAGTAATGCTTGATTTTTTCGAACAATATAAAGAGATATTTCTCTACCTTTCTATCCCACTAACAAGTGCAATTGTTGGATGGGGAACAAATGTTCTTGCTTTAAAAATGACATTTTACCCAATTGAGTTTATTGGAATAAAGCCCTTCGGTTGGCAAGGAATTATCCCTAGTAAAGCAAAGAAAATGTCCGGAATATCAGTTGATTTGTGGACAACTAAACTAATTGATGTTCAAGAATTATTTTCACAAATTGATCCAGAAATTATTGCCGAGGAAATGCGCCCAGAATTTGATAAATTAGCTAAAGAGATAATGGATGAAATAATGGTAGATCAATCTCCAGAGGTTTGGAAACGAATACCAGAATCTGCTAAAAAGGTCGTTTATGCGCGTATTTCGAGAGATATGCCGCATGCAGTTAAGGGAATAATGCAAGATGTGAAGGAAAATATTGAAGATGTTTTTGACATAAAAGACATGGTTGTTAAAAGACTAACGCAGGACAAACAGCTTATGAATGACATCTTTTTAAATTGCGGAAAAGATGAATTTAAATTCATTGAACTTTCTGGTTTATACTTTGGTTTTACTTTTGGCCTCATACAAATGGCTGTATGGTATTTTTTTCATCAATGGTGGCTTCTACCATTATTTGGATTGATTGTTGGCTTTGCAACTAATTGGTTAGCATTAAAGTTAATTTTCGAGCCAATTCATCCTAAGAAGTTTTTAGGAATGAAATTTCAAGGACTTTTCATTACACGTCAAAATGAAGTTTCTGCAGAATATGCGCAAATGTTGGCCAACGAAATTTTTACTTTCGATCGCATATTTGCTGCAATTATTAGTGGTCCAACTAAGGAAAGATTTGTTACTATGATTGCAGGTCATGCCAATAAAGCTATAGATGATGGAGTTGGCATATCTAAACCTCTAATTACCATTGTTTCTGGCAAAAGAAATTATGAGAAAATGAAAAACATAATTGTAGATAAAACCATTCGGAACATGCCAACATCGGTCCGGCCAGCTTTTGGTTATGCCGAAAAAGCTATGGGACTTGAAAAGATATTTAGAACAAAAATGCAAGCTCTTTCACCCGGCGAGTTTGTAGATTTTTTACGACCTGTTTTTCAGGAAGATGAGCTAAAATTAATACTTATTGGCGCTTTCTTAGGAATGGCTGCTGGATTTGGCCAATTGTTTTTTGTTTTTGGTGGGTTGTAAAATGAAATACACCTTATTGTCTTAGAGCTTATTTCAATATCTTATAAACCTTATCATCAATCCTAACAACAATATCCTCTTCAAAAGCTAGGTACTTGTTAAATTGTGCTTTTTGTCCTTTAGCCACTTTAAAATAACCATCGCTAAACTTCTTGATTTCAATTGCTGCTTTTAATTCGCTATCATCGAGTGTTCCTTCAACCCATTTTTCATCTCTTAGATAGAATGTCTTCGTTCCAATTTGTTTTATTGTATTAACTGTTTGTAATGCCCCTTCCGCATCTTCATACGACATTGCTTCACTAGCTGCTGACATCTTTGTATTTGATGCAAAATCTTTCTTCTGACTTCTTAAATTATTCGCAGAAGCCCCACTTACTTGTTCTAACGCTTTTAACTCATCCACGCTCTCCTCTTGCATAGATCTATTATCAGACAATACAACATCTTCTCTTGCAAGAAAAGCCGTGTAAGGAGTTAGGATTCCAAACTCTTTACTCAAACTAACTAATTCATTAACTAATTCATCGGATCTACCATTTAAATCAATTTGATCAATAAGGTGACCTACTCGCCTTGAAGCCCAAATTTGTTCTAAATAATCAAAAGTGTCACCATCCTTAGAAGATGCTAAATCAACTTTAAAAACAAACTTCTGCTCCTTCCCACCTACTTTACCTGTTACAGTTATAGTATTGTTTCCTGCTTTGTTATATTTTCCTACCCAAACTAATTGACCTCCTTTAAATAAATCGGGCAGTTTATCTGGATACATACTTCTGACATCTGTATTACTAAAGCTAACTTTTATACCTGTCATAACTGGGCTACTTATATTTCCATATAAATCAGCAACGGCAACTTCTATGTCCTTATTCGGTTTAACATATTCGGTAACCCCTCCATTGTTAGAAGTAAGCCTGTCCAATAATCTTGCATTGACATCATTTCCTACTCCAAAAGCAAATATCCTTGCTCCTATTCCATTTGCATCAACTACATTTTTAGCAATCTGCATTTCATTTGTAATTCCTGAAGAGGCCAATCCATCCGTTAAAAACAACAGGTAATTCGGTCTATTCTCATCTTGAAACATTGCTAAAGATTTTACCATTGCGTCATTTATATTGGTTCCTCCTCCTGATCTAATTCCGCTAACGTAATTAATGGCTTCCTTATAATTTTCAGTTGTGTATCTCTGCATTTCAGGTTTATACATTTCAACTCTATCATCGTAATCCACAATGTTAAAATTATCTCCTTCATTTAAATTGGTTAAAACAAACTCCAATGCTTTTTTAGATTGCTCAATCTTTTTTCCAGACATTGAACCAGATCTATCTAAAACAAAAATTATATTCTTTTCAGTTTTATCCACTACATCTTCGGCAACTGAAGGGCTTGCTAATAGCATAAAATACCCATCTTTTCCTGCTTCAGGCATATAAGATAATACTGTTGCCCCTAATGGACCACTTTGTAATGAATAAGTCATTTTGAAATCATTCTCCGGTGTATAATATGTTTTCTCATAACTTATATCAGCAGTCTTGTCACTTCCCCTTTTAACCAATATATCATCTGTAGGGCTGTAGATATTTTTTATTTCCTCACTAGATTGTATTCTTGCATGAAATTTTACAGATCTTAATGGTTTAGATGAAAATTTTTGCGTCCCAAAAGGATAAGAGAAGTTAATCATATCCAATTTTCGATCGCATACTTGCGTATAACGTACGGTTATATCTCTTTCTTTTCCAACACGAACAGGAAAAACACTAGTTTTAAATAATCCATAACCCACATATTCCATTAATGCAGGATCGCGTTTTCTTCTAACTATTCCTTCATATATAGACTTTGCTTTGTCTTTCTCCAATAATTCTCCAGGTACCTCAACACCATCTACCATCATCATAAAATTCTGAACAATTCCACCATTTGGAAGGGGGAAAAATATTTCAATCTCCAAATCCCTATCTGTGGAGTTCAATAATTTTTGCGTTACCGAAACTTCAGCAATTTGATCTTTCATTTTCACATCTACATCAATGCTTATTACTTCATAAGAGTTACCTACAGCAACATTCCCAAATACCGAATGGCTCTCACTCATGATGCGTGCATCGAATTCAGCACTTGTAATCCCCATTTGAGAATAGGAAACATTGAAGAATAATAAAGAAAGAATTAATGGAATAATTGAGTTTTTCATGTCTGTTTGTTTTTGTTTGGTGGTAGATACATCCAAAGTTCGTATTGGTTCAATTTAATTTCTAAAAACTCAAAAACCTTTGCTAACTTTGTCTTTCAAGAACAGAATGAGTAACACGATTAACATAAAAAATAAAAAAGCCAAGTTTGAATATCAATTTATAGATAAATATACTGCTGGTATTCAACTAACAGGTACAGAAATTAAATCAATTCGTTTGGGCAAGGCTAGCATTATGGAATCGTATGGTGTTTTTGAAAAAGGGGAAATATTTCTTAGAAATATGTATATCCAAGAATATGAAAACGGAACACACTACAATCATTCACCGAAAAGAGATAGAAAGCTTTTATTAAATAGAACAGAAATTACTAAAATTGAGAAAAAGCTGAAAAACAAAGGTCTTACTTTAGTTGCAATCAAGCTTTTTATTAATGAAAAAGGGAAAGCAAAGTTAGATATCGCTGTTGCACAAGGAAAGAAATTACATGATAAGCGTGAGGACATGAAAGATAAAGATGCTAAACGTGAAATGGATCGATTAAAAAAAGATTATTAATTTTCTAATTGCGCCCATTCAGTCCATGACCCATCATAAATGGCTTTATTCCCTTCAAAAACTAATTCTGCAGCTAACAATACAATACAGGCTGTAATGCCGGAACCACAGCTAAACACCAGCGATTTATTCTCGCTCTTATTTTCTTTAAATAAACGCGTTAGTTTTTCCACCGATTTAAACTTTCCATTTTCAAGGGTATTCTGAAAAGGAATATTTATCGAGTTAGGTATATTTCCACTTCGTAAATCTGCGCGCGGCTCGGGAACTAAACTGTTAAACCGATCAGCAGACCTTGCGTCAATAATTAACGATTCATTGGTATCTAAGTTTTCTTTAACGAAATCAATGCTTCGAATCATTTCTGATTGAAACGTAGCTTTGAAGTTACCAGGTGAATATTTCCTTTCTAGTATTGGTTCTGTTTCAAACCCCTTGGCAATCCATTCTGGCAAACCTCCGTCTAATACAGCTATATCTATATGCCCCATAGCCTTAAACATCCTCCATACTCGAGGGCTTGAATAAACCCCTAAAGAATCAAACACAATAATTTTACTTGAAGAGCTAATACCTAATTCTTGACAGCTTTCTTCGAATTGTTTTTTCGAGGGAAAAGTATTTGGAAAGGAACTTGACTTATCACTAAAAGCATCTTTAATGTCAAAAGGCCTTGCTCCTATTATTTGGACCCTATTCGATTTTGACTTATCATTGGATTGACTTGCATCCAAAACTACCAAATCAGGATTGTCAAAATTATCACTTAACCATTTTGAAGAAACAATAGCTGATTTCATTCTAACAGATTAAAACCTCCATCCAACTTTTATCATACCAACATTTGCAATACCAAATGTCTTGGTCTTGACAGAAGGAATACTTGTTATAATCTCGGGATCAGTAAGTGAACTTTCATCGGTAATTTTAAACTCTCCAGTCTTGGCATGAATGCTAGAAAACAAAATACCTAACTCTGTCCCTAAATATAAATTATCAAACACGTAAAAATCAACGCCTGAAAAAACGTGCACTCCAAACCGGCTTATTGGTTTTTTTACTGAGTAATTATAGTCAGCTATAAATATTACAGAATCAGTTCGTGAACCATACTCTTCATTTTTTCCTATTCCAAATTGAAACTCACCTCCTAAGTAGGGTGATACTTTGTTTATTCTAAAATGTTTTTCATATCCAATGTTAAACGTAAACATATCGTTTAATTTCTCCACAGTTCCAGCCCCATCTCCGTCTACCTCATTTATTTCTCTCAAGACACTCGTGAATTGATAAGCTAACCCGATTCTCAACGCACTATTTTCTTTGAAAAAATAGCGGACATTAAGATTGGGTAGATATGTGCTGTCATGTCTTAATTGGTAACGTGTTTCAAAAGTTAATTTACCTATCGTATCTTGAGAAAAAGACTGATTTAACATTCCGAAAGAAATTAATATTAGTAAATATTTAATGTTTTTCATAGCTATGTTTTATCTAGTAAATCCTTAACGAGCAGAATAAGTTAATATTGTTTATCATTTAACATTGGAACAAAACTAAAACTTCCATGTTCTGTTTTTATAATTTCTCCATTTTCAGATTTCTCTATAAGAACCATAGTTTGGTTAACTCCCTCACCAACAGGAACTACCATTATTCCATTAGGAGCTAATTGATTAATCAGTTCTTCTGGAACAAACGGAGCTCCACATGTTACTATTATCCTATCGAATGGAGCAAAAGCTTCTTTCCCCATATACCCATCTCCAAAAAACAAATTAGCTCTATAGTTCAGTTTTGAAAGATTAACTTTAGCTGACTGAAATAATTCTTTTTGGCGTTCTATAGAATAAACTTTAGCTCCCAACTCTAATAATACAGCAGTTTGATAACCTGAACCGGTACCAACCTCTAAAACTTTCATTCCTTTTTCAATTTTCAGTAATGAAGATTGGGTAGCAACTGTAAATGGTTGTGATATTGTTTGGCCTGCTGCAATTGGAAAGGCAACATCCTTATATGCAAAATTATCATGAAATACTTTGTCAAAAAACAAATGCCTAGGCACATTATTAATTGCCTTTAATACATTAGCATTATTAATCCCTCTTTTCTCCTGCAACTCTTGAACGAGCATTTTTCTCTTTCCCTGGTCTCTTAACGTGTCTTTCATTATTCAAAAATAATACGCTAATTCAAAAAACAAGGATAAAAATCATTCATTTTATAAAACAAGGGTGTTGATAATTACCTTATTGTTTCCAATTACTAGTTAACATAAGTCTTAATTTTGATTAAGATAAAAAAATTGTATGTTGAAAATCGGAGTTGTTGGTGCAGGACACTTAGGGAAAATTCATCTCAGAATTTTACAAAATGCTGACTTTGTGGAGTTAATTGGTTTTTTTGACCAAAGTGAAGAAGTTAGAAATAACGTTAAGGAAGAAATGGACTTGACACCTTTTGATTCCATTGAAAGTTTAATCGAAACGTGTGACATAGTAGACGTTGTAACACCAACCATTGCTCACTTTGATTGCGCAGCTATTGCTATGCGTTCTTTCAAGCATGTGTTTATCGAAAAACCTATCACGAATACACTTGAAGAAGCTAAAGCCTTAATTAGTTTATCGGAGGAAGCGAAGGTCAAGGTTCAAATTGGGCATGTAGAAAGGTTTAACCGAGCATTTACGGCTAGCGTTAAACATTTACAAAACCCTATGTTTATTGAAACACACCGATTAGCTCAGTTCAATCCAAGAGGAACAGATGTTTCTGTTGTTTTAGATTTAATGATTCATGATTTAGACATTGTTCTAAGTGTAGTTGATTCTGAAATTAAAGCAATCAGCGCTAGTGGAGTTTCCGTTTTAAGCGACACACCAGATATTGCGAATGCAAGAATAGAGTTCGACAATGGTTGTGTTGCTAACTTAACTGCTAGTAGAATATCTATGAAGAACATGCGTAAATCGAGATTTTTCCAGCAAGATGCTTATGTGTCTGTAGACTTTTTAGAAAAGAAAAATGAAGTAATTCAAATGCATGATGTTACGGAAGAGGATCCATTCGTCGTAACTATTGATTTGGGTGAAAAAGGTAAAAAACAAATCGATATTCTCTCAGAAGAGATAGAACCCAACAATGCAATAGAAGATGAATTAAGGTCCTTTGTAAATGCTATCGAAAATGACCTAACACCTTCAGTTTCAATTTATGCTGGTTACAAGGCTTTACATGCAGCACATGAAATAATGAAAAAATTATAATCTTGTATAACCTTCTAGCCTTTACAAATGAGGGAATTCACTCCTTTAATTACTACTCTCAACAATAATAATTTTACTTTTGCGTTCAAAATCTATTGTTCATGAAATCAATTGTATTTATATATATATTAATACTCTTGGCGCTTCTAAACAGTTGTCAAATTATTGATAAGCCTGAGGAAGTACCTTCATTTATTTATGTAGAAAACTTTGATTTTCAACCATCTGCAAATCAAGGTTCAAGTAGTAATAAAATAACAGATGTATGGGTTTATGTAGACGATATCTTAGCGGGGATGTGGGAACTTCCAGCAACCATTCCGTTGCACTATAACGGAAGCCATAAAGTAAGTTTGTATCCAGGGATTAAAAAAAATGGAGCATCTGGCTATCGAGTTAAATACCCATTTTACACCGCACATGAGGCTAATATTGAACTTATTCAAGATTCAATTATATCAATTACTCCATCCATTCAGTATGAAAGTGGTCTTAGTATTTGGGTAGAAGATTTTGAAGATCCAGGAATAAAATTATTCAATCATTCAACGAGTGATACGTCCATGATTGTTGTATCCAACCCCCCATACACAGACCTTATTGAAGGAAATGCCGGTGCCATTTTTATGGATGCGGACAATTTCTCTTCTGAAATGAGAACAAATGAATTGAAGTTTTAATAATTTCCCAAAACAATTAGACATTCCAGCCTATATAGAGTTCGATTACAAATGCAACCACGAATTCTACATCGGATTGCTCCATAAAGACAATTCAGTGCCAAGTTACCAGCAGATGCCGTTAGTCACATTTTACCCTACTGATGATGACAATGGTATTTCTCAATGGAATAAAACATACGTTTATATATCGGATGGAACGAATTTCTTTCCAGCCGCTACAGACTTCGACCTCTATATTCAAGTGCTTAATGCGGATGCTAAAGATGGTATTGAAGTCTTTATAGACAATATTAAAGTTATTTACAATCAATAATGAACAGAAAGCTACAAGTAACAAAGTATGTCCTTTTAGACATTTTAATGTCCTTGGTAGCATGGATAGCATTTTATTATTTTCGTAAAACAAGCATTGAACAAGCTGTATTTACAACAAGTGATAATTTTTATTATGGATTAGCAATGGTTCCTACTTATTGGATTATTCTCTATACATCTATTGGTAGTTACAAAAATATATTCAGAAAATACCGACTGAAGGAAACCGGTCAAACTCTAATGATATCAGCAATCGGATGCTTAATATTGTTTTTTGTATTACTCCTTGATGATGCAATAAATCAATACAAAGATTATTATAAATTATTGATTACTCTATTTGGATTTCATTTTAGCTGTACATTAATACCACGGTTAATAATTACTTCTGCTACAGTAAGAAAAATTCACTACGGAAAAATTGGATTCCCTACATTAATCGTTGGAGGAAATGAAAATGCACTTGGAATTTACAATGAAATTAAAACGCTTAGAGCA
Source organism: uncultured Flavobacteriales bacterium (assembly GCA_943788755.1). Classification (GTDB taxonomy): domain Bacteria; phylum Bacteroidota; class Bacteroidia; order Flavobacteriales_D; family Parvicellaceae; genus CALSMU01. The sequence continues at coordinate 1,684,232 of CALSRM010000003.1, read as the reverse complement.
AACCCCGGGTACGACTTTAGAGGGTTCGTTAGCACGAATGGAGTTGATAGAGTCTTATTAGATACTCCCATTACCTATTTTGGTAAATATGAAAACATCAAAGCTGTTATCAAGGAGGAGCAAATTGAAGAAGTAATTGTAGCCGTCGAATCCTCTGAACACGAAAACTTAAAGCGAATTATAGATGATTTGAGCGATTGTAATGTTTCAATAAAATTAATTCCTGATACTTATAATATTCTTACAGGATCAGTTAAAATGACAGCCTTGTTCGGAGCTTTGCTAATTCAAGTCAACCAAGAAATAATGCCACAGTGGCAAATCACATTAAAACGTTTAATGGATTTATCTGCATCCATCATTGCGTTAATCTTCTTAAGTCCAATTTTAATTATTTTATCGATCCTAGTAAAGACTTCTTCCAAAGGACCAATAATCTTTAAACAAGAAAGAATAGGAATTGACGGACTACCTTTTTATATCTATAAATTCAGGTCAATGCACTCTGACTCTGAAAAAAACGGCCCTCAACTTTCTAGTTCAAGTGATACAAGAATAACTCCTATTGGCAGATTTTTAAGAAAATCTAGATTGGATGAAGTGCCGCAGTTTTTTAATGTCCTAAAAGGAGATATGGCAATAGTAGGGCCCAGACCTGAACGACAATTCTATATTGATAAAATAATGGAAGTAGCTCCACACTATAAACATTTGCAAAAAGTAAAGCCGGGAATTACCTCCTGGGGACAGGTTAAGTATGGTTACGCTGAAAATGTAGATGAGATGGTTGCTCGACTAAAATACGATGTACTTTACATAGAAAACATGTCACTTGCATTAGATTTTAAAATACTGATTTACACTGTACTAATAGTATTAAAAGGTGCCGGAAAGTAGAAATTAGCTAGTCATCTTATTTTATATTAAACGAATTAATATAAACTTAATCATCTTCCAATTCTACCATTTTCCTATTTTAGCCTTTCTAAATTTTAAATTATTCTTTCATGAAAAATATAACAGTAATTGGAGCTGGAACAATGGGCAATGGAATTGCGCACGTATTTGCTCAAAATAATTATTCGGTATCATTAGTTGATGTAGCACAAGACTCTTTGGACAGAGCTGTTGCCACCATTACAAAAAACCTGGATCGAATGGTTAAAAAAGAAAAAATTACAGAGGGAGATAAAACTTCTACACTTAACAATATTACCACATTCACAAGACTTGAAGCAGGAGTAAAAAATGCAGATCTAGTCGTTGAAGCAGCTACGGAAAATGTGGATTTGAAATTAAAAATATTCAAAGACATGGATGAATATGCTCCCGAGGATGCAATTTTATCTACAAACACTTCTTCCATTTCTATTACTAAAATTGCAGCTGTAACTTCTCGTCCTGATAAAGTTATTGGAATGCACTTTATGAATCCTGTACCAGTAATGAAATTAGTTGAAATCATAAGAGGTTACTCCACCTCAGATGAAGTAACCAACATTATAATGAAGACTTCTAAAAGCTTAAAAAAGGTTCCTACCGAAGTTAATGATTACCCAGGTTTTGTTGCAAACAAAATACTAATGCCCATGATTAATGAAGCTATCATTACTTTGCATGAAGGGACTGCTGGGGTTGAAGAAATTGACACTGTTATGAAATTAGGAATGGCTCATCCAATGGGACCACTGCAATTAGCAGATTTTATTGGCTTAGATGTTTGTTTGGCAATTCTTAAAGTATTGCAAGATGGATATGGAAATTCTAAATATGCACCTTGCCCGTTATTGGTAAACATGGTAACTGCAGGAAAATTAGGTGTAAAATCTGGCGAAGGTTTCTATTCTTGGAGTCACGGCACTAAAGACCTAATTGTAGCAGGTAATTTTAAAAAATAAAATTCGATAAATTTTTTAAAACCCTGCTTCGATAACTTGTTGCAGGGTTTTATTTTTTATAGAGACAAAAGAATATTATTATGAGTTTTAAAAGCACAAGTACATACATCGCCTCTGATGGTTTAAAGATTGCGGTTAACGCTTCAATAACTTTACAAAAGCCACTAATTGTTAAAGGAGAGCCCGGTACAGGAAAAACTTTATTAGCAGAAGAAATAGCAGCGTCTTTAAGTAAAAAGTTAATTTCTTGGAATGTTAAATCTACTACAACTGCTCAACAAGGTTTATATGAATATGATGCTGTTTCTAGATTAAGAGATTCTCAATTAGGTGATGAAAAAGTAAATGATATCGCAAACTATATCGTTAAAGGTAAGCTATGGGAAGCATTCGATAGTGAAGAGCAAGTAATCTTGTTAATTGATGAGGTAGATAAAGCTGACATTGAGTTTCCAAATGACTTATTGCAAGAATTGGATAAAATGGAATTCTATTGTTATGAATTAAAAAAGACAATAAAAGCGAAAGTACGCCCAATAATAATTATTACTTCAAACAATGAAAAGGAACTCCCAGATGCTTTTTTAAGAAGATGTTTGTTTCATTATATTTCTTTCCCTGACCGGGATACTTTGAAAGAAATCATCAATGTCCATTATGAGAAACTCGAAGACACAATGATTAACTCTGCTATGCGCGTATTTTATGACTTGAGAAATATTAGATCCATAAAGAAAAGACCTTCAACCTCAGAAATAATCGATTGGATAAAACTACTAACGATTGGAAAAATAACGGCCAAAGAATTAGATGGCTGGCAACCAGGCAGCGGAGATTTCCCTTATTCGGGTGCCCTTATAAAAAATGAACAAGATTTGATTACGCTTAAAATATAGAATATTGATTTTATACGCTAAGCATCAGACTATTTCGATTCAAGTTAGCGTCTTATTAATATAATGTCTTAAAGATATGTTTCTAGACTTTTTTCTCATATTAAAAAACCAAGGAGTACCGGTAACATTAAAAGAATACCTTTCTTTATTAGAAGCTTTGCACAAAAACGTTATTAACCAGAGGGTAGATGAATTCTACCATTTGAGTAAATCGATGCTGGTAAAAAATGAAAAACACCTAGATAAGTTTGACCATATTTTTGGAGAATACTTCAAAGGAATGGAATCTATAACAAATGAAGATTTTTTTAAGATTCCAGAAGAATGGATGAATAAAAATTCAGAAAAACTGCTTTCGCCTGAACAAATGGAGCAAATAAAAGCCATGGGAGGCTTGGATAAAGTTCTTGATCGATTAAAAGAACTACTTGAAGAGCAAAAGGAAAGACATGAAGGAGGTAGCAAATGGATTGGCACTGGAGGCACCTCTCCTTTTGGCGCTTACGGCTATAATCCTGAAGGAATTAGAATAGGTCAGAATGAAAGCAGGCACCGAAAAGCTATTAAAGTATGGGATAAACGCGCATTTAAAAATTTAGATGAAAATGTTGATTTAGAAACACGTAATCTTAAAATGGCACTTCGAAAATTAAGAACACTTACCAGAGAGGGAAAGCAAGAAGAATTAGATATCAAAAAAACGGTAAAAAGTACTTCAAATAATGCTGGAATACTTCATCTAGAAATGGTGCCGAGCAAAAAAAACAATATTAAAGTCTTGTTGTTTTTTGATATTGGAGGAAGTATGGATGACCATATAAAATTGTGTTCAGAACTGTTTTCAGCTGCGAAATATGAATTCAAACATATGGAACATTATTACTTTCATAATTGTATCTACGAAAACTTATGGCAAAACAATATTAGAAGACACAATGAGCATATTCCTACCTATGATATCTTACACAAATTCAATAAAGAATACAAAGTAATAATTGTAGGTGATGCCAGTATGTCTCCATATGAAATTGCCTCTCAATATGGCAGTGTAGAGCATTACAATGAAGAGTCAGGAGAAACGTGGATGCGTAGGTTTACAGAACAATTTAATAATGTTGTTTGGCTGAACCCTATTCAAGAAAAGGAATGGAAATATACCCGTTCAATTGGCATGATGAAAATCATTGTAAAGGATCAAATGTACCCACTAACTTTGCAAGGAATAGGAAAGGCGATTCAGTCGCTATTAAATTAAGATATATTGCCATTTTAACAGGCGAGTGAAAACTGAAACCTATCTTTACAGAAAGTCTAAACCGATGAAAATAACCAAAGAAATATTTAACAATGCAATGGATTTTGAAACGTACGACAAGCATGTTAAAGAATTATTTGCACAAGGAAAAACAACTGGCGATAATCAGTCTCCAAACTATATATATTTTACGAAACTTGGAATTCAAAGAGTAAAAAGAGGATTAAAAACAATAACCCTCATAAACAAGGTAATGGATACATTAAATAAAACTAAAGGTATAAATTGGTTAGTTATAAGTGAAGCTTGGTGTGGAGACGCTGTAAACATCATTCCAAGCATTGTTAAAATGGCCGAAGCTGAGAAAAAAATTTCTTTAAAAATAATACTACGAGACGAAAACCCAGAAATTATGAATAGGTTTTTAACCAATGGCGCTAGAGCAATTCCCATTGTAATTTTCTTGGATGATAACTTCAATGAACTTACAAGCTGGGGTGCAAGACCAAAGCCTGCGCAACAAATAGTTATCGCACATAAAGAAAATCCTGTGAAAAGTTTTGATGAAGTTAAGGTTGATCTTCAAAAATGGTATATTCAGGATAAAGGTCAGACTGTACAGTATGAATTTAGAGATATTTTAGAAAGTTTCGAATAAGACTTTTATTCTTGTGTTCATTCGTTATATTTGGAACATTCACTTTTGAACCGAACCAATAACTAAGAAACAATGACTTCTCCTCTTTTTAAAAAGAACATTCTAGCAGCAACTCTTTTAATTTTAATTACATTCTCTTTTCAGCCTATTAATGCTCAGAAAAAAAAGAAATCTAAAAAAGTTAAGACTGAAGCCTCTACAGAAAAGAAAGGTGATAAAAAATCAATAATTGATATCGCAAAAAAAAGTGTATTCTATGAAGGGCTTTTCGCAATTTATCAAGATAGTGTAACTGGCGATATTAAAATGGTTATTAAAGAAGACCAAATTGGAAAAGAATACATTTACTTTAGTCAGATTGCAGATGGCGTCGTTGAAGTTGGAGCATTTAGAGGAGCATATAGAGGAGCAAAAGTTTTTAAAATCGAGAAGTATTTTGACAAAATTGAATTTATTTTTCAAAACACCTCTTCTTATTTTGACCCTGAAAATGAAGTTTCAAAATCAGCTGCAGCAAATATGAGTAGCGGTGTTTTAGCCAGCCTTAAAATTGAAAATGCCAATTCGGATAAAGGACTTTATTTAATTGATGCAAATAAGCTATTTTTAAACGAAACTTTTTCGCAAGATCAAACCTGCAAAACGTCCTAAACAATCCCCTTATGCTTTTTATTTAGGAAATTTAAATAAGGATAAAACTAAAATAAATAGAATAAGAAATTACCCCGCTAATACCGACTTAGCAATTGAATATGTTTATTCTAAATCAAATACATTAAATAACGGAACAAGGTCTGTTGCAGACGGAAGAAATGTTAGCATCAAAGTATATCATAGCTTAATTGAAATGCCTAATAATGATTATGAACCCTTAATAGATGACCCTAGAGTTGGCTTCTTTACGACACAAGTAACAGACATGACAACTATTACTTCTGCAAACTACAGGGATTTAGTACATCGTTGGAATTTAAAGAAAAAAGACACCAATGCAGCTATTTCAGAGCCCGTTGAACCAATTGTTTGGTGGATGGAAAACACAACACCCAAAGAAATTAGGCCTATCATTAAAAAAGCAGGTGAGCAATGGAACCTTGCTTTTGAGGAAGCTGGATTTAAAAATGCTATTGTAATTAAGCAACAACCCGACGACGCAGATTGGGATGCTGGAGATATTCGCTATAATGTATTAAGATGGACCTCCTCTCCTAGACCTCCATTTGGAGGATACGGGCCAAGTTTCGTAAACCCCAGAACAGGAGAGATTTTAGGCGCGGACATTATGTTCGAATACAAATCATTAACCAATCAAATTCGTGTAGAAAAATTATTAGGTGATAATAGCATGGAGAATGATGAACTACCGATCGATTTAGCACATTGCAACCACACACTATGTTATGCCGGAGATATGGCTCAAATGGATAACGTATTTGCCACTTTTGCGCTAAAAACATTAGGAACTGAACAAATTGAAAAAAGCATAATTATTGAACAATTCTTATATTATTTAGTGCTGCATGAAATGGGACACACTTTAGGTTTCAACCACAACATGAAGTCGAGTCAATTGCACCCATTAGCGGATATTCACAATGCCGAAATAACTTCAAAAGTTGGATTAATTGGATCTGTTATGGACTACCCATCAATTAACTTTGCATTGGACAATACAAAACAAGGACAATATTGGACAACACGACCGGGGCCTTATGATATGTGGGCAATTAAATTTGCCTATCAAACAGGACGAACAGATAAAGAAACAATTGATTTAATGGCGCAATCTACCCAGCATGATTTACTATTTGGAAATGACGCAGACGATATGCGATCAGCCGGTAAAGCTATGGACCCAAGAGTAAATGTAGGAGACCTAACAAGCGATGCGATCCCCTATGCGGCTGAAAGATTTGAACTTACGCGCCTAGTAGGCGCAGGTTTATTGAAAAGTCTGAAAGAGGACGGAAAGTCTTATCATGACCATCGTATTTCTTACCATTCTTTGCTAAGAGAACAATCAAAGGCCGCTACAACGATTTCTAGATACATAGGTGGCGTTTATGTCGACAGAGCATTTATTGGTCAGGAAGGAGCTACAAAACCTTTTACTCCTGTTCCTCTAGAAAAACAAAAAGAAGCCATGACTGCCTTAGATGAATATGTATTTTCTCCTGATGCATTTACATTTCCAAATGATATTTACAATTATCTTCAATTACAACGAAGAGGTTTTGGCTTTTTCGGAGCAGGTGAAGATCCAAAAATTCATGAAACAGTGCTAGCAAATCAAAAAAGTATTCTAAACCATTTGTTGCATAAAAATACGCTCCAACGTATTGTCAATTCAGAATTATATGGGAATTCATACAAGTTAGCAGATTTTATGTCTGACCTAAACAATAGTATTTTTAAAAATGATATCTCTGGTTCTGTAAATTCTTTCAGACAAAATTTACAAATAGAATATACCAAAATGTTAATTGAAATGGTAACTGACCCTAAAAGTAAAATGCATATTCACAATGTTCGGTCAAATGCTATTTACAATTTAAAATTAATATATAAAATGGCGAATAACTCGGCTGGAGACATCTCAACAAAAGCACATAAAAGTCATTTGCTATTACTAATTGAAAATGCATTAAAAGAGGTAAAGTAACTTCGTCAAAATTAGATTATGAAGCTGAATAGAGTTGTTTTTTCATACTCCCTTAAAATTACCGACGAATCTTTCGATTTTGGTAATGATAGAAAATGTGAACAAACCGCGCGTATTACTTTCCGTGATAGTAATAAAAACATAATCGAAAAAAGAAAGTATGGGGTTATTGATATTGAAGCTCTATATGAGAGCATAAAAAAAGGTGATGATATCGATTTAACCCATTGTTTTATAGGTAACTTTTCTTCTAATGATTACCGGAATAAATTCAACCTTAAAAAGGATGCATTTTTTGACATTAATAACTTTTGTGCTAAAGACGCCTTTTTTGAATCTGACAAAACTGTTGATTTTTCCCGTTGTCGCTTTAAAGGTAAAAAAGCGCATTTTGAAAGTGCGCATTTTGGTTCTGGAAATTTGAGTTTTTACAGAAGTATATTTGCTGATGTAGATGTAGATTTCTCTAACACTTCTTACAGTGAGGGAAATAACAGTTGGCAATATGTAGACTTTGGAAATGGAGAATTTACATTTGAAAACGCTTCTTTTATTAATGGAAATATTTCATTTATTAATGCCGATTTTAAAAAGGGAATTGCAAATTTTAAAAATGTAAATTTTGGAGATGGGAGTGTTACATTTCAGTTTTCTAGATTCGATGATGGCAACATCTTTTTTGATAAAGTAACTTTTAATGGTAAAAATGTTGATTTCAGTAAAGTTGATTTCGGTAATGGTAAGTTAGATTTCAGAAGAGCTGATTTTGGTGATGCTGATGTTTCATTTGAAGAAATGGAGCATGGAAAAGAAAGAATTAACTTTAGAAGAGCAAAATTTGGCTCAGGTGCTATTTCTTTTAAGATGGCGCTTTTTGGTGATGCTGATGTAATCTTTGATGAAACAGAATTTGGTAGCGGAAACCTTTCTTTGTTAAAAGCTGAAGCCAGAAAAATTTCATTTAAAAACTGCCGATTTTCTAACTACGTAGACATGCGGCTAGAAAAATGCAAAGTACTCGACTTATCCAATACAATAATTCGAGACATTATCGATTTAAAACCAGGTGTTTCCAAAGTTGACATTGATACTCTATATATCTATGGTGTTAAGAACTTGGGTAAAATATTTGTGTCATGGAGGTTCAATAACATACCCAAACTAATTGGTCAACAAACCAAAACTACACCTCTTCAAAAAGCAGATCAATACCGCATTCTAAAAGAAGACTTTCACGATTCTGGGCAATACAACGATGAAGATAAAGCATATGTAGAATTTAAACGTTATGAACTCAAATACAAAACAATAGAGAAAATCAAGAAGAATAAATGGAATACAATTTGGGTATATCCATCTGCCTTTTCACAAAAGCTTGTCTTTGATTACATGGGACTTTATGCAACAAGTCCATTCAGAGTTTTATTTAGCATATATATGGTTTATGGTCTTTATAGCTTACTTTATGTGCTTTTCGAATTAACAGGGCATGGTCAAATTAGCTGTATCACTGAAAACATGTCGGCATGGGAAAAAATAATTGATTCTTTCTACTTTAGTGCGGTTACCTTCTTAACTATTGGATATGGAGAATGCACTCCAGAAGGATTTTTCAAAATAATAGCACCACTAGAAGGATGGATTGGTGTATTTATGATGAGCTATTTTACGGTTGCATTTGTTAGAAAGATTTTAAGATAGACTCCTGCTGCTTCTATTTATTCTACAAAACAGACTAAACGGAAACAATGACAAAAGAATTTAGTAGCGAAAAGCTTTTAAAACTTGACAATTTGCTTATCTTTACGCTTCAAATTTTGAAAACAAAAAACCTTTTTAAACATGAGTGAGACAGCAAAATTAATACTTGGCGGAGAAGAGTTTGAATTCCCTATTATTGAGGGATCAGAGAATGAGAAAGCAATTGACATTTCAAAACTTAGAGGAAGTACGGGATATATAACCATTGACCCAGGGTTTAAAAACACAGGTTCGTGTGGAAGTGAAATTACTTATTTAGATGGTGAAAAAGGTATATTAAGATATAGAGGGCACTCAATAGAAAGCTTGGCCGATAACGCTGATTTCTTAGAAACTTCTTATTTAGTAATTTTTGGAAATTTACCTTCTAAAGCTGAATTAACGAAATTCGAAAACGATATTCGAAAGCACACAATGATTGATGAGGAAATGAAAAACATTATTGATGGATTTCCAAAATCAGCGCACCCGATGGGAGTTTTGTCTTCACTTACAAGTGCACTCACAGCATTCAATCCAAAATCGCTAGACATTAATTCTGAAGATCAGCTGTATAATGCTGTTTGCAAAATGCTCGGTAAATTTTTGGTGCTTGCTTCTTGGGTTTACAAAAAACATGTTGGACTCCCTCTAAATTATTATGATAATTCTAAAGGTTATGTAGAAAACCTGTTGAGGTTAATGTTCGAAATACCTACAGAAGAATACAAGATTAATCCGGAAATAGTTAATGCACTAGACAAATTATTAATATTACACGTTGATCACGAGCAAAACTGTTCAACTTCAACAGTAAGAATCGTTGGTTCTTCCCACGCTGGATTATTTGCATCTATCTCTGCAGGAGTTTCTGCTTTATGGGGTCCTCTTCATGGTGGGGCTAATCAAGCAGTAATTGAGATGTTAGAAGCTATTAAAGCTGATGGTGGAGACATAGATAAATTTATCTTAAAAGCAAAAGATAAAAACGATTCATTCCGTTTGATGGGATTTGGACATAGAGTTTACAAAAACTTTGATCCAAGAGCTAGAATTATCAAAAAAGCTGCTGATGATGTTTTAGGAGCTTTGGGAATTGAGGATCCTGTTTTAGATATCGCAAAGAAATTAGAAAAAGTTGCTTTAGAAGATGAATATTTTAAATCGAGAAACTTATACCCAAATGTAGACTTCTATTCTGGCATAATATACAGAGCTCTAGGAATACCAACAGATATGTTTACTGTGATGTTTGCTATTGGCCGTTTACCAGGTTGGATTTCTCAATGGAAAGAAATGCGATTAAACGGAGAACCTATTGGTAGACCAAGGCAAGTATATAATGGTGAAACAGATAGACCATTTGTTGAATTAGACAACAGATAACTAAATCCTTTCTAGATAAATAAAAGCCACTGTTTAAAGTGGCTTTTTTATTGCCTACCTATGGAGTCAATTTTAGATGCTATTCTTTAAAATTCCTGCATCAATTTCTCCATGAGAAGCATGGTACAAAACGTCTCCTTGACTCAATACTATTAATTGAGGAGACTGGTGTTCTACATTAAAAACCGAAGCAATTTTATCCGAAATATTGCGATAGTTTAATAAGTCTAAATAATACATCTCAATATCATTATCATTAATATTCCAACCTCTCTCTAAGCGAGACTTGACCATAGAACTCAAGGAGCATCTGGTACTGTGCTTAAATATGGCTATTGGCTTACGTTTAGAAAGCGCTATAAATTCCTTTAATTGAGCTTCTGTTTCAAGTATTTTCCAATTAATCGTCTCGCCTTTATCTTTTGAAAATAGTCCCATCATAATGCAAATGTAGGTATGTTACTTGAAAGCAAAAGGAACTATTGTAACTAAAAATCAAAATGATGGACATCCGATTAACCCGAATCTATTAATTGTAAGGCGTGTTTTACCTAAATTAATAGCCTTTTTATTGCTAATATAAAGAGTAACATTTTGTTTATCAATTTTTGTTATTTTCGATCCATGAGGCACTGCAATGGCATATCTTCCTTTCTCATCTGTTTTTGCAGTATATATATTGGTTTCAGTTTCAATCACAACGGATTTTCCTATTACCTGGTTACTTGATTTTCTAAAAACAAACCTACCAAAAACTTTGCATTCATTAGACTTATACATTGGTATGGAATCAGCGAGCTCTTGACTGTAAGTTATTGTAAAAAGGGAAGTTCCAAAAATAAAAAAAGCAGCTATTGCAAAACGTTTAACTGGATGAACATAACGAAAAGCATCTACTTGTTCTTCTGTCATTTTTACACAAAAATCTTTATTGATATAATCTGACTCAATTTTCTCCAAGGACTTCTCTGACAAATCATAAACCTTGGTATTACATACTCCGCAAAATTTTCCTTCAGAGAAATCCTTCATATTTTCCCATGTTTCGGAACATGGATTTTCATGGATTGCTTTTTTACCTGGCTTCATATTTAACTATATTATAACAAGATACGAAAAAATAATTTCCATAAAAAAAGGCCATCCTATAATATAGAATGACCTTTGGTAAAATATATAATACTATTTAATCCGAAAATTTATCGATTACTTCTTTGGTAACACCCGTATTTGAAAATCCTCCATCATGAAAAAGATTTTGCATTGTAACATATCGAGTCAAATCAGAAAACATTGCAATACAATAATTGGCACAATCTAAAGCAGTTGCATTACCAAGAGGTGACATTGCCTCTGAATAGTTAATAAACTCATTAAAACCTTTAACTCCACTTCCTGCTGTGGTCATTGTAGGGGATTGAGAAATTGTATTTATACGGACTTTATTATCAACACCATAATGATATCCAAAGCTGCGAGCAATCGACTCTAAATAAGACTTATTATCAGCCATATCATTGTAATCAGGAAATACTCTTTGCGCAGCAATATAGGTTAATGCTACAATAGAACCCCAATCATTTACCGCATCCAATTTTTTAGAAACCTGAAGAACCTTGTGGAATGACAATGCAGAAACATCTAAGCCTTTCATAGTCCAATCATATTTCTCATCTGTATAGTGTCTTCCTTTCCTTACATTAACAGACATACCAATGGAATGTAAAATGAAATCAATCTTCCCGCCCAATATTTCCATTGACTGAGAAATCAAATTCTCTAAGTCTTCGACACTAGTAGCATCCGCTGGAATTATCTGACTACCAGTATCTTCAGCTAATTTATTTATCTCTCCCATTCGCATTGCTATCGGAGCATTTGTCAACACAAACGTCGCTCCTTGCTCATGAGCTTGTTCCGCCACTTTCCAAGCAATTGATTGCTCATTTAAAGCACCAAAAATAATCCCTCTTTTTCCTTTTAATAAATTGTTTGACATATTTTAACCAGTTGTAGTTTCACGTAAATTCTTTGCAAATATAAAAATTAACCGATTGCAACATTTTTAATTTTTTATATTATACATGGATAAAACAATTTTTAGTCGTTTATTTATTAATTAAAGAAGATTAAAAGCTTGTGAGGAAAGACTATTTGAAGATATTAGGCTTAAATGATGATGCTAGTGATGAGCAAATAAAAAAAGCTTGGAAAAAAAAGGTTTTACAATTTCATCCAGATAAAAACCCAAGCGACAATGCACAAAACGAATTCATTAAAGTTTGTGATGCATATCAAAATTTAACGAGCGGGACATTTGAAAATATTGACGAAACTATTCCACCGGAAACGAATGAGTTTTACAAAAAATATAACCAAAACCTTACCAAGGAAGATATAGCAAAAAGAAGACAGAAAGCTCGAGAACACAATAAATACAAAGAAATGTATGAAGAATACATTCTTTCAATTTCTTACAAGGGTTTAAGAAAATCATTTCTCTATAAATTTTCCAATATTGTAGCTGTTTGTAGCCTTATCATTGGATCTATATTATTCCTTGATTATTCAGTTTTAGAACCCAAGGCTGAAACAGCTGTAATATTGAACCAATATTATAACATTGATAATGTAGTGTACAATGTATATGATTTAAACTATCAAATCCCAACAGAAAAAAGGGAATATGAAGTTTCTACAGCTTTTTCTGGTGACAATTTCAAGGGCCTGAAATACAATAGCTTTATAAAAATTTACAAGTCGAGAATATTAAATCAAAACATTTCTTTTTCTCATGCAGATGATACATACCAAACATCAATGCTTAACCGATTTTCGATTTATATTGCTTTTTGGGTTTTTATTGTGTTATTTTCTTCTACCGATTCTAAATTTTGCAATAAGAGGTCCTAACACACTTTATTTAGTGGTTGTTCATGTAAATGCTTATTTACCCATTTTCGTTTTTATTGCACTATTAGTAGCCTTATTGTAATTTTACACTTTATGAAATATAGTATTATTACATTATTAATAACTCCATTACTACTCTTTTCATGTTCGTCAGAAAAGGAAGGTAATCATTCTGGCCCACTGATTTCTAGAGTTGACATTCAAGAAGATTCTATTGAAATTATTGACAACAATTTTATTCCTATTTCAACTATTGTCGAAAAACAACAAAATTTAATTAACAATTCTAATGTTTTGGAAAAACTAACAGAATATGGCCAAGAAAATCAGGAAACTAAAGTGAATATCACAACCAAGTTTGGAAGCATAAAAATTCGACTTTTTAAAGACACTCCATTACATAGAGCTAATTTCATTATGCTCACTAAAAGGAACTATTTCGACTCTACCCTATTCTATCGAGTGATCAATAACTTTGTAGTCCAAGGTGGAAACTCAGACAGAGACAATGTAGCTGTAAAAATGGCTAAAATTGGGCAATACAGAGTCCCCGATGAAATCCATTCTCACCACATACATAAAAGAGGAGTAATAGCAATGGCTGTTCACGAGCAAAACGACATCCCGGAAAGCGAGAAAGACAAAAGATCAAGCCCCTACAATTTTTATATTGTTCAACAAAAACCCTTATCAGAAAATTATATGAATAAAATTGAAAAGCGGTATAAATTTACCATCCCTGCTAAAAACAGAAACACTTATAACAAGTATGGAGGAGTGCCACACCTCGATGGCGATTTCACAGTTTTTGGAGAAGTTTATTCAGGAATGAGTGTCGTCGATAAAATTGCAACGCAAAGCACTGATGCTTATGATAGACCTATTGAAGATTTATTCATTACTGTAGATGTTATTAAATAATTATTAATAAAAACTTAACTATTGTTGATAGTTAAGTTTTGAAAATACCTATCACTCTTCTATTTTTATCACCTTGTTAATTAATACAATATATTAAATGCTAAAATCCTTATTAGAAGCCCTTAATAGCTCTAACAACGTTACCCTTCCTAATTTTGGCGGGATCATGAAAATGGGGTCATCCTACATGTTTAACGAATTCCTAAAATTTAATGATGGAAAATTTTCTAAATTCTTACAAGAAACTGATGGGCTTAGCAAAGAAGAGGCAAATGTTAAAATTGATGATTTCATTAAAGAAATAAAGACCGCTCTCGCGGCAACAGGAAGTTTTTCTTTAAATGAGATTGGAACGCTAAACCTAATAGATGGAAAGATAAAACTAGAACAATTGTCTTTCACTGCTGAAAAAGAAGAGGATAAATCAGCTCCCAAGGAAAAACAAACTAAAAAAATAGCTACTAATTTGTCTATAGACTTTCCCGTAAAAGAAGCGCAGGAAAAAATAAAAGCATTAAAAGACAAACAAGAAATTATTTATTTTACTAGAGGTGACAAAAGAAAATCAATTATTGAAACGTTAAACCAAAAGTTAAAGTCACTCAATAATATTGATAATGCCGAATTAGATATCCTAGAAGCTTCTCAAATAAAACCAGATAAAAATAAAGACGTCAAACGCATTGCTATTAAAGAGGCTTCAGAAAAAGAAGTTAAAGAACAAGTGGCCAAAGAAAGTGATATATTAAAAATAGTTCTTGAAAAAGAAATTGCGGATAATATAATTCCTGAGAAAGAAGAGGTAATCGTACCGACTCAAAAAAAGGGAATACAAACAGAAATTACAATGCCTTCAATAAAAAAGAAGGACATTGAAAATACAGAAACGAAAGAAGAGGAAGATTTGGTCGTACTTACTGAAGGAGCAATCAAGATAGAAAAGGAAGCTAAAGGGAGAAAAAGAAATAAAATTATTTTTTGGTTGGCGCTAATTTGTATTCTCAGCGGGGGCAGTATAATAGGGTACTTAAAACAGGGCGTTATTGTAGGTTGGTTTGAAAACTCCGAGCAACTTTCGCATAACCCATCTTCCAATACAATAGTAGGTTCTGAATTGGACAACAATGGAGAGGAAGAAAAAATCGAAGAAGAACTTTTAGAACAAATTACTATAGAAGAAGAAGGAGAAAAGGTAGAACAAATTATTAAGCCGGAAATAATTCCTGAAGAAATCGAAAATTTAGAGGGTGACAATCAAACTTTGGATAGCGCAGAAGAGGAAGAAGTTTT
Source organism: uncultured Flavobacteriales bacterium (assembly GCA_943788755.1). Lineage (GTDB taxonomy): Bacteria > Bacteroidota > Bacteroidia > Flavobacteriales_D > Parvicellaceae > CALSMU01. The sequence goes on along the minus strand of CALSRM010000003.1, from coordinate 1,668,613 downwards.
AGTAGAAGAAACGATAATTGAACCTAAAGAGATAACCCAGATAGAAAATGCAGACAAAGCAAGTTACTATGCTGTTGTAGGCTCATTTTCTAAAGATAAGAATGCAATAAACTTGATGAAATCACTTAATGAGGAAGGATACAACAATGCTCTTATTTTCCAAAATGGAAATTTAAAAAGTGTTTCATTAGGTCTATTTCCAACTGCAAATGAAGCAAAAAACACACTGAAAAAAAGTGGTAGAAATGGATGGGTGAAGAAAACCACATAAGATTTAAATTGGAATGATTTATGAATAACGTTATATTTGTAACACTAGAAAACTTATTATGAAAAAGAATTTAATCCTTTTTGGAATTATAGCAGCTACAATAAATTTGAATGCCGCTGCAATCAACAATTCAATAGACAAAAACATTGACAAAACTACAAACGTTTCCAGCGTAAAATTTTCTGTAAATGTTACCTATTCTGGGAACCCTCTTTCAGGAGCTTCTGTAAATGTTATGCAAGACGGCAAAAGTATTGGATCAGCTACTACCAATGAAAAAGGCACAGCAACTATAAACATAACTGATTATAATGGCAGCATAGTATCTATTACAACATCTTTAGGCGGATATCAAAGTAACACAATTGATGGCACTGCATTAAGCAGTGGCAAAACTATCAATGTTAGCCTAATGAAAGGAACAGGTTCTGCAACTACTATTATTGAAAGTAAGGTTGAATCGATTTATTCTAAATCTGAAGACAAAGTAAATAAAATTGGGAAAAAGGCAGAACAACATGTCTCAGATACTGAAAAAGCGCATGAGGGAACAGAAAGGTATAATGAACAAGCAAAGAAAACAGAAGATGCTGTTGTTTCTGCAAATAACAAAACTGAAGAGATAAGAAAGAAAGCAGAAGAAGCTAGAAAGAAAACCACCGAAAAAAGAGCAAATGCAGATAAAATACGTGAAGAAGCTTCTAAGATAAGTACCGATGCGGAGAAAGAGATTTCAAACACATCTGATGATAGAGCAAAAGGAGCTGAAGAAAGAGCTCGATTAGCTAAAGAAAGAGAAGCTAATCTAACAAGTCTAGAAGAAGAACAAGCGAGATTAAAAGCTGAAGAAGCAGCTAAAAAAGCTGAAAAAAATGCCAAGAAAGATGTTAATCAGGCGGAAAAAGAAGCTAAAAAAGAAACAGGAAAAATAGAAGAAGAAGCGAAAGAAAAAGAAGAAGAAGCAAAAAAGGAACAGAAAGACGCAGAAAAGGAAGAAAAGGAAGCAAAAGAAAAAGCAAAAGAGCAAGAAAAAGCTAAAAAAGAAGCAGAACAAGAGCAAAAAGAAGTAGAAAAAGAAGTTAAAGAGGCGGAAAAGCAAGCTAAAGAAGCAGAAAAGAAAGTGAAAGAAGCTGAAAAAGCAAAAGCAGTAGAAGCAAAATACCAAGCTGAACTTGAAAAATTAAAGTCGAGTCAATCTAGTATCGATGATAAAAGAAGTAAGATAGATGCTGAGCAGAAAAAGCTGGATAAAAAAATTAAGAAAGGAAAGATGGATGCTGAAAAAGCAAAAGAAGAACAAGCTAAAATAGATGCTAAGCATTCCAAACTAGACGGAAGTCAATCCAAGATTGAGGAAAAAGTCAAAAAGATTAAAAAGAAGTATAAAAAATAATACGTATTCAATATTGAAAAGCCGATTCTAATTAATCGGCTTTTTTTATGCCACATAAAACCACTTAACCTTGATTAATTTCTTATGAAAATGAAGTTTATTCTAAAATTTCTACAAGTAATGCATAAAACATAACGAAACTTACTAACATTCCTAAGTTAATTACTATATTGTGACCTCATATACAGGTAAAATACTTTGTTTTTTCGCAAAGTTAGTTTTTGTACATGGGGGCAAGAGAACAAATAACATTACAATTAACACTAGCAAGTAAATTAATGCGCAAGATTGCCATAATACATCTGCTTGTTTTTGCGCTATTTTCAAATAATGTAAACGCACAAGTTGGTGCTTGTAGCCCAAACTCACCTATTATTGTTGTAGATTTATCCAACAACGCAGATAGTGTATGGACTATGGCTAGCGTTGGCAGGTCTTTAAAAAATTGCTGTGGACGACCCAATAATCAGCCTTGTGTAAAATTTGAAGTTACACTGCATCCTGATTCTGATGGAATTGTATTTGAGATAACGGGTGGTGCCGCACCCTCCATTATTGAATGGCAATTAATGGATGCTCTTAATACAGAATGTGAGGTTCCAGCTCAACCCGCTAATCAATTGGTTTGCCTAGAAGGAACTGGACCTTTTTATGTAGTTTTCTGTAAGCCAGGCGGAAACACAAATGACTATCAAATAACATCTGTTCAAGAAACTGAAGTTTCAAACGATATAACCGTAAGTGAAGGCTGTCAAGACACATTAATTGCTACAGGATATGATGAAACCTCTGTGATTTGGACATCTGTTTTCCCGGGAGCCAATGGAGATTATGACAGCTACATTGATTGCAACACAGGATGTGACACTGTTTTAGTAACTCCTGCGCCAGGGTATCCTCCATATGTAGATTTTGAATTATCAGGAAGTCCGTTAGCTGGATGCGTTTCTTCAACTTCAGTTGACACTGTTCGTGTGTTTTTTGTTTCAACTTTAGCCGTCGCCATTGATCCTAAAGACCCTGTCATTTGTTTTGGAGGAACCGGTACTGGAATGACCGCAAATGGAAGTGGAGGTGCGGAACCTTACACCTACTTATGGAATACAGGTGAAACAACACAGTCTATAATTGCTACTGCTACTGGAATTTATTGGGTTGAAATATCCGATACTTTGGATTGCGGATCCGTAAGAGATTCGGTTACCGTTATAGAATTTACATCTCCAATTACAGCAAACGCTGGATTTGATAATACTGTTTGTGAAGATAACCCAACTTATTCACTAGATGGAACAATTACAATGGCAACCGGCGGAACATGGTCTGGGGGTGCAGGAGTCTTTTTACCGGATGAAAATACTATCGACCCTACGTACACGCCTACTGCCGGTGAAATAACTGCCGGCAGTGTAACTTTAACATTAACCTCCACTGGAAATGGCGGATGCCCTGTTGCAAGCAATGATATGACTTTGACTATCAATCAAATGGAAGATCCTAATTTTACTTATTCATCAACTATATTTTGCCAAGCAGGTACTGATCCTGCTCCTACTATCACAGGAACTCCTGGCGGACTTTTTTCAGGTCCTGCTGGAGTTTCTATCAATACCACTACTGGTGCAATAGATTTATCCACAAGCGTAATTGGAGGGCCTTATACCATAACTTACACTACTCCTGGAACTTGTTCAAGTAATACGACTTTTAACCTATCCATAATAGCTGAAGATGATCCCACTTTTGGATATAGTGCTGCTAGTTATTGTCAAGGAGAGTCAGACCCTACTCCAACAATTACAGGAACCGCAGGCGGTATATTTACTGCTCCAGCTGGATTAATTATTAATGCTGGAACTGGTGCGATTGATGTGTCCGCTTCAACTTCTGGTGGAATCTACATTATTACATATACAACTGGTGGCGTATGTTCTAATTCAGCAACTTTTAACGTTGCTATTGCTGCTGAAGACGACCCGTCATTTACATATCCATTTGCAAGTTACTGTCAAGCTGGAGCAGATGCCACTCCAACCATAACGGGAACAGCTGGAGGAACTTTTACGGCTCCCGCTGGAATCTCAATTAATTCGGGAACAGGGGTAATTGATGTATCTGCTTCCGCAGCGGGCGGTCCATTTTCAATTACCTATACAACCGGAGGAACCTGCCCTAATTTCACAACTTTTGATATTGTTATTATTTTAGATGATCCAACATTTACATACCCTGCAGCCTCATATTGCGAAGGAGATGCAGACCCAATTGCTACCGTTACAGGTACCGGAGGAGGGACTTTTTCCGCTCCTGTCGCAGTATCAATTAATGCTGTAACTGGTCTGATTGATCTGGATGCATCAACAGTTGGAGGGCCGTACCTTATAAATTATAGTACAAGTATTTCTTGTCCAATTGGTAGTAACGTTGCAATTACAATTTTGGCTGAAGAGGATCCTGCTTTTTCATATACCGCTGCAAGTTTCTGTCAAGGGGACCCTGATCCTACCCCTACTATTACGGGGACTACTGGAGGAACCTTCTCTGCACCGGCTGGGCTTTCTATCAATGCTTCTACTGGTGAAATTGATCTTTCTGCTTCTACTGTGGCAGTTGGATACATTATTACATATATTACGCCAGGTGTTTGTGCTAATAACACAACCTTCACTTTAGATATTGTCGCTGAAGATGACCCTTCTTTCTCTTATACATCTGCTTCTTATTGTCAAGGTGGTGCTGATCCTACTCCTACTATTTCAGGGACAGTTGGAGGTACATTTTCTGCGCCAGCTGGAGTTTCTATTAATGCTGCTACTGGAGAAATTGATGTTTCTGCAAGCACTTCTGGAGGGGCATATACCGTTACTTACACAACCGCTAGTGCATGCCCTAACAGCGCAACTTTTAATATTACTATTATATTGGATGATCCTTCATTTTCTTATTCCGGGGCTGTATTTTGCCAAGGGGATGCTGATCCTTCTCCTACTATTACGGGGACGGCTGGGGGTTCATTTGCGGGGCCAGCTGGTCTTTCTATTAATGCTTCTACCGGGGTTATTGACCTATCTGCTTCTACAGCGGGTGGTCCATATACGATTACTTATACTACTTCAGGGTCTTGTCCAATTGGAGCAACTTTCGATCTTACAATTGACCCAGAAGATGATCCCGCTTTTACATACCCTGCTGCATCCTACTGTCAAGATGATGTAGATCCAACTCCTACTGTTACGGGAACTGTGGGAGGAACATTTACTTCGACTGCTGGTTTAATTATCAATGCCGGTACTGGAGAAATTGATCTTTCTGCTTCAACTTCAGGAGCTACTTATACTATAACTTATACAACAGGAGGTTCTTGTCCGAACAGTACAACGTTTGATGTCACCATTGCTCCCGAAGAAGATCCAGCTTTTACTTATACTGCCGCTTCTTTCTGTCAAGGTGATGCTGATCCGTCTCCTACTATTACAGGTACTATCGGTGGAACTTTCACTGCTCCTGTTGGTATTTCTATTAATGCCTCGACTGGCGTGATTGATCTATCGGCTTCTACTTTGGCCGTTGGTTATGTCATTACTTATACAACTCCAGGGACTTGTACAAACAACACAACTTTTACAATTGATATTGAAGCAGAAGATAATCCCGCTTTTACATACCCTGCTGCATCCTACTGTCAAGATGATGTAGATCCAACTCCAACTGTTACGGGAACTGCCGGTGGTACATTTACTTCTACTGCTGGGCTTTCTATTATCGCAGGGACTGGAGAAATTGATCTTTCTGCTTCAACTTCAGGAGCTACTTATACTATAACTTATACAACAGGAGGTTCTTGTCCGAACAGTACAACGTTTGATGTCACCATTGCTCCCGAAGAAGATCCAGCTTTTACTTATACTACCGCTTCTTTCTGTCAAGGTGATGCTGATCCGTCTCCTACTATTACAGGTACTATCGGTGGAACTTTCACTGCTCCTGTTGGTATTTCTATTAATGCCTCGACTGGCGTGATTGATCTATCGGCTTCTACTGTGGCCGTTGGTTATGTCATTACTTATACAACTCCAGGGACTTGTACAAACAACACAACTTTTACAATTGATATTGAAGCAGAAGATAATCCCGCTTTTACATACCCTGCTGCATCCTACTGTCAAGATGATGTAGATCCAACTCCAACTGTTACGGGAACTGCCGGTGGTACATTTACTTCTACTGCTGGGCTTTCTATTATCGCAGGGACTGGAGAAATTGATCTTTCTGCTTCAACTTCAGGAGCTACTTATACTATAACTTATACAACAGGAGGTTCTTGTCCGAACAGTACAACGTTTGATGTCACCATTGCTCCCGAAGAAGATCCAGCTTTTACTTATACTACCGCTTCTTTCTGTCAAGGTGATGCTGATCCGTCTCCTACTATTACAGGTACTATCGGTGGAACTTTCACTGCTCCTGTTGGTATTTCTATTAATGCCTCGACTGGCATGATTGATCTATCGGCTTCTACTGTGGCCGTTGGTTATGTCATTACTTATACAACTCCAGGGACTTGTACAAACAACACAACTTTTACAATTGATATTGAAGCAGAAGATAATCCCGCTTTTACATACCCTGCTGCATCCTACTGTCAAGGGGGCGCTGATCCTACCCCTACTATTACGGGTACAGTCGGTGGTACATTTACCGCGCCTGCTGCCCTTTCCATTAATGCTGCTACGGGGGAAATCGATGTGTCGGCTTCCACTGCAGGTGGACCTTATGTTGTAACTTATACTACAGCTGGTACCTGTCCTAATGCTACCACTTTTAATGTCACAATCATTTTAGATGATCCGTCTTTTACTTATGCTGCTGCTGCTTTCTGTCAAGGAGATGCTGATCCTTCGCCTACTATTACAGGTACCCCAGGTGGTTCGTTCTCCGCTCCTGCTGCTGTTTCCATAAACGCTTCTACTGGGGTAATTGATTTATCTGCTTCGACTGTGGGTGGACCTTATACCATTACTTACACTACTTCAGGAGCTTGTCCGATTGGGGCTACTTTTGATATCTCAATCGATGCTGAAGATGATCCTGCCTTTACTTACCCTGCAGCTTCATACTGTCAAGGGGATGCTGACCCTACCCCTACTATTACTGGTACCATAGGGGGTACATTTACTTCTACTGCGGGACTTTCCATTATTGCCGGTACTGGAGTAATCGATGTATCGGCTTCTACTACAGGAGCTACTTACACTGTAACCTATACCACTGGAGGGATTTGTCCTAATAGCACAACATTCGATGTAACCATTGAAGCAGAAGAAGATCCTGCTTTTACTTATGCCGCGGCTTCTTTCTGTCAAGGGGATGCTGATCCACTTCCAACCATTACTGGTACCGCTGGGGGTACATTTACTGCACCTGCTGCGGTATCTATTAACGCTTCTACTGGTGAAATTGATCTGTCCGCTTCTACTGTGGGTGGGGCTTATACCATTACCTACACCACTCCTGGAACATGCTCCAACAGCACAACTTTTGATGTAACTATTGATCCGGAAGATGATCCTGCATTTACTTATCCTGCAGCAGCTTATTGTCAGGATGATGCAGATCCTACGCCTACCATTACAGGAACAGCGGGTGGTACATTTACTTCTAATGCAGGGCTTTCCATTGTTGGAGGTACCGGAGTGATTGATCTTTCTGCTTCTACTGCTGGGGCTACTTATACCGTGACTTATACTACGGGAGGTACTTGTCCGAACAGTACAACTTTTGATGTGACAATTAATATTGAAGATGATCCTGCATTTACCTATGCAGCGGCTGCTTTCTGTCAAGGGGATGCTGATCCACTTCCAACCATTACCGGAACAGCGGGTGGTACATTTACTGCACCTGCTGCGGTGTCTATTAACGCTTCTACTGGTGAAATTGACCTGTCCGCTTCTACTGTGGGTGGGGCTTATACTATAACTTATACTACTCCTGGAGGGTGCTCTAACAGTACAACTTTCGATGTATCTGTTGATCCAGAAGATGATCCTTCGTTTACTTATCCTGCGGCTTCTTACTGTCAGGATGATGCCGATCCTACGCCTACTATTACTGGAACTGCCGGTGGTACATTTACTTCCACTGCTGGTCTTTCCATTGTTGGAGGTACCGGAGTGATTGATCTTTCTGCTTCTACTGCTGGGGCTACTTATACCGTGACTTATACTACGGGAGGTACTTGTCCTAACAGTACAACTTTTGATGTGACAATTAATATTGAAGATGATCCTGCATTTACCTATGCAGCGGCTTCTTTCTGTCAAGGGGATGCTGATCCACTTCCAACCATTACCGGAACAGCGGGTGGTACATTTACTGCACCTGCTGCGGTGTCTATTAACGCTTCTACTGGTGAAATTGACCTGTCCGCTTCTACTGTGGGTGGGGCTTATACTATAACTTATACAACTCCTGGAGGGTGCTCTAACAGTACAACTTTCGATGTATCTGTTGATCCAGAAGATGATCCTTCGTTTACTTATCCTGCGGCTTCTTACTGTCAGGATGATGCCGATCCTACGCCTACTATTACTGGAACTGCCGGTGGTACATTTACTTCCACTGCTGGTCTTTCCATTGTTGGCGGTACCGGAGTAATCGATCTTTCGGCTTCTACTGGTGGAGCTACTTATACAATAACTTATACTACTGTCGGAACTTGTCCGAACAGCACAACATTCGATGTAACCATTGAGCTAGAAGAGAACCCTGCTTTTACCTATGCTGCCGCTTCTTTCTGTCAAGGAGATGCTGATCCTTCTCCTACGGTTACCGGAACTATTGGGGGGACATTTACCGCTCCGGCTGCAGTTTCTATTAATGCATCCACTGGAGTGATTGATCTTTCTGCTTCTACGGTGGGAGCTGGTTATGTTATTACATACACCACTCCAGGGACTTGCTCTAATGCTACCACTTTCACAGTGGATGTGGTTGCAGAAGATGATCCTTCATTCAGTTATGCTTCAGCTTCCTACTGTCAAGGGGGCGCTGATCCTACCCCTACTATTACGGGTACAGTCGGTGGTACATTTACCGCGCCTGCTGCCCTTTCCATTAATGCTGCTACGGGGGAAATCGATGTGTCGGCTTCCACTGCAGGTGGACCTTATGTTGTAACTTATACTACAGCTGGTACCTGTCCTAATGCTACCACTTTTAATGTCACAATCATTTTAGATGATCCGTCTTTTACTTATGCTGCTGCTGCTTTCTGTCAAGGAGATGCTGATCCTTCGCCTACTATTACAGGTACCCCAGGTGGTTCGTTCTCCGCTCCTGCTGCTGTTTCCATAAACGCTTCTACTGGGGTAATTGATTTATCTGCTTCGACTGTGGGTGGACCTTATACCATTACTTACACTACTTCAGGAGCTTGTCCGATTGGGGCTACTTTTGATATCTCAATCGATGCTGAAGATGATCCTGCCTTTACTTACCCTGCAGCTTCATACTGTCAAGGGGATGCTGACCCTACCCCTACTATTACTGGTACCATAGGGGGTACATTTACTTCTACTGCGGGACTTTCCATTATTGCCGGTACTGGAGTAATCGATGTATCGGCTTCTACTACAGGAGCTACTTACACTGTAACCTATACCACTGGAGGGATTTGTCCTAATAGCACAACATTCGATGTAACCATTGAAGCAGAAGAAGATCCTGCTTTTACTTATGCCGCGGCTTCTTTCTGTCAAGGGGATGCTGATCCACTTCCAACCATTACTGGTACCGCTGGGGGTACATTTACTGCACCTGCTGCGGTATCTATTAACGCTTCTACTGGTGAAATTGATCTGTCCGCTTCTACTGTGGGTGGGGCTTATACCATTACCTACACCACTCCTGGAACATGCTCCAACAGCACAACTTTTGATGTAACTATTGATCCGGAAGATGATCCTGCATTTACTTATCCTGCAGCAGCTTATTGTCAGGATGATGCAGATCCTACGCCTACCATTACAGGAACAGCGGGTGGTACATTTACTTCTACTGCAGGGCTTTCCATTGTTGGAGGTACCGGAGTAATCGATCTTTCTGCTTCTACTGCTGGGGCTACTTATACCGTGACTTATACTACGGGAGGTACTTGTCCGAACAGTACAACTTTTGATGTGACAATTAATATTGAAGATGATCCTGCATTTACCTATGCAGCGGCAAGCTATTGTACTGGAATTGCAGATCCAACTCCAACAATAACTGGAACAGGCGGAGGAACATTTACTGCTCCAGCAGGTATCGTATTAGATGCTTTAACAGGAGTACTGGATTTATCTGCATGCACTGCTGGAGGACCTTACGTTATTACTTACACAACTCCAGGAACATGCTCAAACTTTGATACGTTTGATGTAACAATTGTTGCTAATGACGATCCTGCGTTTACATATACAGCCGCCACTTTTTGTCAAACAGGATCAGATCCAACTCCAACTATTACTGGTTTAGGTGGTGGAACTTTTAGCGAAGCTTCCGGAAACATTATCTTCATAAGTACAGCAACTGGAGAAATCGATGTATCCGCTAGTACTTTAGGTGGACCTTATAGTATCGACTATGTAACAAACGGACCTTGCCCAGATAGCCTAACGGTTGATGTAACATTAACGTCAGGATTTGATGCTGAATTCTCTTACGTTGGATCACCTTATTGCGAACAAGGTATCAACCCATCCCCTGTTTACACTACTGGTAGTCCAGGAACTTTTTCAGCTATACCTGGTGGGCTTAGTTTTGTAAACATAAATACTGGTGAAGTAGATTTAACAGCATCAACACCAGGAACTTATACAATATCTAACACAATTCCAGCATCTGGTGGTTGTATCGGTGTAGTAGAAACTTTTGATATTACAATTAATCCAATTGATGACCCTTCGTTTACATACGTTTTTGCATCTTATTGCCAGGGAGGAGCTGACCCTACCCCAACCATTACAGGACTTGGAGGTGGAACCTTTACTTCTACTGCTGGTCTTTCCATAAATGCAGGAACTGGAGAGATTGATGTATCAGCTTCTACAGCTGGAGGCCCTTATGTAGTTACTTATACCACTGGTGGAACTTGTCCAAACAGCACAACTTTTAACATTACAATAATACTTGATGATCCATCATTTACCTATGCTGCTGCTTCATTTTGTCAAGGAGATGCAGATCCTTCTCCCACAATAACTGGAACTGCAGGAGGAACCTTTTCTGCCCCAGCTGCTGTGTCTATTAATGTTTCCACCGGTGTAATCGATTTATCAGCTTCAACGGCTGGAGGCCCCTATTCTATAACTTATACTACATCTGGAGCTTGTCCAATAGGGGTAACTTTCAACATTACTATTATTGCAGAAGATGATCCTTCGTTCAGTTATGCTTCAGCTTCCTACTGTCAAGGGGGCGCTGATCCTACCCCTACTATTACGGGTACAGTCGGTGGTACATTTACCGCGCCTGCTGCCCTTTCCATTAATGCTGCTACGGGGGAAATCGATGTGTCGGCTTCCACTGCAGGTGGACCTTATGTTGTAACTTATACTACAGCTGGTACCTGTCCTAATGCTACCACTTTTAATGTCACAATCATTTTAGATGATCCGTCTTTTACTTATGCTGCTGCTGCTTTCTGTCAAGGAGATGCTGATCCTTCGCCTACTATTACAGGTACCCCAGGTGGTTCGTTCTCCGCTCCTGCTGCTGTTTCCATAAACGCTTCTACTGGGGTAATTGATTTATCTGCTTCGACTGTGGGTGGACCTTATACCATTACTTACACTACTTCAGGAGCTTGTCCGATTGGGGCTACTTTTGATATCTCAATCGATGCTGAAGATGATCCTGCCTTTACTTACCCTGCAGCTTCATACTGTCAAGGGGATGCTGACCCTACCCCTACTATTACTGGTACCATAGGGGGTACATTTACTTCTACTGCGGGACTTTCCATTATTGCCGGTACTGGAGTAATCGATGTATCGGCTTCTACTACAGGAGCTACTTACACTGTAACCTATACCACTGGAGGGATTTGTCCTAATAGCACAACATTCGATGTAACCATTGAAGCAGAAGAAGATCCTGCTTTTACTTATGCCGCGGCTTCTTTCTGTCAAGGGGATGCTGATCCACTTCCAACCATTACTGGTACCGCTGGGGGTACATTTACTGCACCTGCTGCGGTATCTATTAACGCTTCTACTGGTGAAATTGATCTGTCCGCTTCTACTGTGGGTGGGGCTTATACCATTACCTACACCACTCCTGGAACATGCTCCAACAGCACAACTTTTGATGTAACTATTGATCCGGAAGATGATCCTGCATTTACTTATCCTGCAGCAGCTTATTGTCAGGATGATGCAGATCCTACGCCTACCATTACAGGAACAGCGGGTGGTACATTTACTTCTAATGCAGGGCTTTCCATTGTTGGAGGTACCGGAGTGATTGATCTTTCTGCTTCTACTGCTGGGGCTACTTATACCGTGACTTATACTACGGGAGGTACTTGTCCGAACAGTACAACTTTTGATGTGACAATTAATATTGAAGATGATCCTGCATTTACCTATGCAGCGGCTGCTTTCTGTCAAGGGGATGCTGATCCACTTCCAACCATTACCGGAACAGCGGGTGGTACATTTACTGCACCTGCTGCGGTGTCTATTAACGCTTCTACTGGTGAAATTGACCTGTCCGCTTCTACTGTGGGTGGGGCTTATACTATTACTTATACAACTCCTGGAGGGTGCTCCAACAGTACAACTTTTGATGTAACCATTGATCCAGAAGATGATCCTGCCTTTACGTATTCCGCTGCAAGCTATTGTTTCAGCGACCCCGACCCTACTCCAACCATTACTGGAACAGTTGGCGGTGTTTTTACTTCAGCTCCTGCTGGTTTATCTATTAATGCCCTTACCGGTGAAATCGACATTGCTTCTTCTACCGTTGGCGGACCATATACGGTGACATATACCACCGTAGGTATATGTCCAAACAGTACCACTTTTGATGTATCTATTGTTACTATTGGGGATCCTTCATTTACTTATGCCGCAGCCTCTTTCTGTCAAGGTGATGTTGATCCACTACCAACCGTAACAGGAACTCCAGGAGGAACTTATACCGCCACTGCGGGACTTTCTATCAACCTTTCAACAGGAGAAATCGATTTGTCAGCTTCAACAGTAGGTGGACCTTATACAGTGACCTATACAACTCCTGGATCTTGTAATAGTAGTACAACTTTCGATGTGTCTGTTGATCCAGAAGATGATCCTTCGTTTACTTATCCTGCGGCTTCTTACTGTCAGGATGATGCCGATCCTACGCCTACTATTACTGGAACTGCCGGTGGTACATTTACTTCCACTGCTGGTCTTTCCATTGTTGGCGGTACCGGAGTAATCGATCTTTCGGCTTCTACTGGTGGAGCTACTTATACAATAACTTATACTACTGTCGGAACTTGTCCGAACAGCACAACATTCGATGTAACCATTGAGCTAGAAGAGAACCCTGCTTTTACCTATGCTGCCGCTTCTTTCTGTCAAGGAGATGCTGATCCTTCTCCTACGGTTACCGGAACTATTGGGGGGACATTTACCGCTCCGGCTGCAGTTTCTATTAATGCATCCACTGGAGTGATTGATCTTTCTGCTTCTACGGTGGGAGCTGGTTATGTTATTACATACACCACTCCAGGGACTTGCTCTAATGCTACCACTTTCACAGTGGATGTGGTTGCAGAAGATGATCCTTCATTCAGTTATGCTTCAGCTTCCTACTGTCAAGGGGGCGCTGATCCTACCCCTACTATTACGGGTACAGTCGGTGGTACATTTACCGCGCCTGCTGCCCTTTCCATTAATGCTGCTACGGGGGAAATCGATGTGTCGGCTTCCACTGCAGGTGGACCTTATGTTGTAACTTATACTACAGCTGGTACCTGTCCTAATGCTACCACTTTTAATGTCACAATCATTTTAGATGATCCGTCTTTTACTTATGCTGCTGCTGCTTTCTGTCAAGGAGATGCTGATCCTTCGCCTACTATTACAGGTACCCCAGGTGGTTCGTTCTCCGCTCCTGCTGCTGTTTCCATAAACGCTTCTACTGGGGTAATTGATTTATCTGCTTCGACTGTGGGTGGACCTTATACCATTACTTACACTACTTCAGGAGCTTGTCCGATTGGGGCTACTTTTGATATCTCAATCGATGCTGAAGATGATCCTGCCTTTACTTACCCTGCAGCTTCATACTGTCAAGGGGATGCTGACCCTACCCCTACTATTACTGGTACCATAGGGGGTACATTTACTTCTACTGCGGGACTTTCCATTATTGCCGGTACTGGAGTAATCGATGTATCGGCTTCTACTACAGGAGCTACTTACACTGTAACCTATACCACTGGAGGGATTTGTCCTAATAGCACAACATTCGATGTAACCATTGAAGCAGAAGAAGATCCTGCTTTTACTTATGCCGCGGCTTCTTTCTGTCAAGGGGATGCTGATCCACTTCCAACCATTACTGGTACCGCTGGGGGTACATTTACTGCACCTGCTGCGGTATCTATTAACGCTTCTACTGGTGAAATTGATCTGTCCGCTTCTACTGTGGGTGGGGCTTATACCATTACCTACACCACTCCTGGAACATGCTCCAACAGCACAACTTTTGATGTAACTATTGATCCGGAAGATGATCCTGCATTTTCATACACAGCTGCTAGCTATTGTATAAGTGATCCTAATCCTACTCCTACCATTACTGGTAATGCAGGGGGTACTTTTACCTCAACAGCCGGTCTTGTAATCAATGCTGGAACTGGAGAAGTAGATTTAGCTACATCTGCTATCGGAGCATATACTGTTACCTATGCAACTGGGGGAATATGTCCTAATAGCACCACATTCAACATAGCAATTGTAACTACTGGGGATCCTTCTTTTACTTATACCGCTAATAATTATTGTCAAAGTGATGCTAATCCATTACCTACAGTTACAGGGGGACCTGGAGGAACTTACTCCGCTACTACTGGCTTAGTTATTAACCTCTCTACTGGTGAAATTGACCTCGCAGCTTCTAGTATAGGTGGACCCTATATCGTTACATACACTACTCCAGGGTCTTGTAATAGCTCTACCACATTTAATATCGATGTCCTACCGGAAGACAATCCTTCATTTACGTATCCCGCTGCTACGTATTGCAAAGATGATGCTAACCCTACTCCTACTATTATGGGAACTGCTGGTGGTACATTTACTTCTACTGCTGGACTTATCATTAATGCAGGGACTGGCGTAATTGATCTTTCTGCTTCAACTTCAGGAGCTACTTATACTGTAACTTATACAACAGGAGGTACTTGTCCGAACAGTACAACGTATAACGTTTCAATAGTATTAGATGACCCTTCATTTACTTATGCATCTACTAATTATTGCCAGGGTGCAGCTGACCCAGCTCCGATTATAACTGGCGATCCAGGAGGGGCTTTCTCAGCTCCTGCCGCCATCTCAATTAACTTGAGTACTGGAGTTATTGACCTTTCAGCTTCCACAGCTGGTGGACCTTACACAATTACCTATACTGCTCCTGGAGGGTGCGCAAATAGTGCTACTTTTGAAGTTACGATTGATCCAGAAGATGATCCTTCATTTACATATGTAGCTCCTTCGTATTGTCAAGGAGGAGCTGATCCGACCCCTGTTATTACTGGAATATCAGGTGGTATATTTACTGCCACCGCTGGACTTATCATTAATGCAGGTACTGGTGTAATTGATGCTTCTGCTTCTACTGCAGGTGGACCATATGTCGTTACCTATACTACTGGTGGAACTTGTCCTAACGCAACAACTTTTAACGTAACCATCATTCTTGATGATCCTTCATTTACTTATGCAGCTGCTGCATTCTGTCAAGGGGATGCCGATCCGTCTCCTACCATTACTGGTACAGCTAGTGGATCCTTCTCTGCTCCGGCTGCTGTATCCATAAATGCTTCTACTGGGGTCATTGATCTTTCTACTTCTGCTGTAGGTGGACCATATACCATTGCATACACCACTTCTGGATCCTGCCCAATTGGTGCAACTTTTGATCTTACAATTAATCCCGAAGATGATCCAGCATTTACTTATGGCGCTGCTAGTTATTGCTTAACAGATTTAAATCCAACGCCTACGGTTAGTGGTGCTGCAGGAGGAATATTTACCGCTACAGCTGGTCTTTCAATTGATGCTGGATCAGGAGAAATTAACGTTGCAACATCCACAGTTGGAGGTCCTTATATTGTGACCTATTCTACTTCAGGGTTATGTCCTAATAATACTACATTCAATATTACAATTGTTACAGATGACGACCCTTCATTTGCATATTCATCTAACACTTATTGTCAGGGAGATATAAACCCGGTTCCAATTGTTACGGGAGCTGCGGGAGGAACATTTACTGCTCCAGCAGGTGTTGTTTTAAATGGAAGTACTGGTGAAATAAACCTCATCTCAAGTACATTGGGAGGTCCATACACAATAACATACACGACAGCAGGTTCATGTTCTAGTGCAACTACATTTGACATTACAATTGACTCCGAAGATGATCCTTCGTTTATATTTGATGTTTCTACTTATTGTCAAAGTGAGTCAAACCCTATTCCTTCGTTGACTGGTTTATCTGGAGGTACTTTTTCTGCACCAGGAGGTGTTAGCATAAATGCTGGAACAGGTGAAATAAATTTATCAGCATCAACAGTTGGAGGTCCTTATGCCATTACATACACCACTACTGGCATATGCCCTAACACCGCCAGCTTTAACATTTCAATTTTAGACTCCTTAAATGTAGATGCAGGATTAGATGATATTGTTTGTTTCCATGCAGCTAATGTAAACCTAAATGGAACAGTTCCTATTTCAGGAATATGGTCTACAAGCGGAACGGGAAGCTTCTCCCCTAATAATAGTTTGATGACTGCATCTTATATTCCAACAATTGCCGATTCAACTGCTGGCCAGGTAACATTAACATTAACATCTACCAATAATGGAGGATGCGCAGCTGCAATTGATTCTATTATTGTAACAATAAACCCAGGGATTTATGTTGATGCTGGAAGTAGTCAAACTGTTTGTGCCGATACAGCAGGTATTGATTTAACTGGAACTATTATCGGAGCAACCGGCGGCCAATGGTCTACCAATGGTGGCGGATCCTTCTCTCCAAATAATTCCTTATTAACAGCATCTTATCTACCTACTGCATCCGACACAATATTTGATTCGGTAATGGTAGTATTAAGTTCTACTGGAAATGGAGGATGTATCGCTGTTACTGACACAATTTTTATTATTATGACAGCTCCACCTGTTTCAAATGCAGGTTTAGATTTATCGGCTTGTGCGACGAATCCAGTTTTTAACCTCTCCGGTACTATCAGTGGAGGTTCTTCCTCAGGTATATGGACTACAGATGGAGATGGAGCGTTTTCAATCCCTACTACAGATTTGAATGCTATTTATACTGCAGGAGATACAGATACCACCGCTGGATCAGTAAACTTATATCTAACCTCAACACTTAACGGAATGTGTCAAGCTATTGTTGATACTGTTGAATTGTCATTTTCAAATGGTGTAATAGTTGATCCAGGAATTGATTTGACAGTTTGTGAAAATAACGATACAATAAACTTGAATGGGATAATTACGGGAGCTACCTCAACAGGAAGTTGGTCTACAAGTGGGTCAGGAGATTTCAACCCTAACAATAGTTTACTAACGGCATCATACAACTCGTCTGCAGCTGACCATAATTCTGGCTCTGTCTATTTAACCCTTTCTTCCACAAATAATGGAGGTTGTTTACTGGAGAAGGATTCGATCTTAATAACCTACACTCCAATGCCAGCAGTAGACGCAGGCCTGGATGAAAATATTTGTGCTAATAATCCCTCAATAATATTATCAGGAACTGTTTCTGGGGGAAGTACCTCAGGAAGATGGTTTTCATTGGGATCAGGATCATTCTTCCCTAATGACACAACATTTAATGCTACTTATACTGCTAGTCCAACTGATATAGCTGTCGGTTTTGTAGACCTCTTTTTAGTATCAACGAATAATGGAATTTGCTTACCTATTGCGGATACAGTTAGGTTGAACATAACTCAACCTCCATTAATAAATACTGGAATTGCTCCATCCATCTGTAATGATGATAGTCTGCAATTAAATGGGATGATAAATTCGGGATCTAATACAGCTATTTGGTCATCTTTAGGAACTGGATCGTTTAATCCAATAAGTACAGATTTAAACGCTTATTATGTTCCGGGAAGTGCGGATACGTTAGCAGGTACCGTCCAGTTAGTTTTAACCTCAACAAATAACTTAGGCTGCCTAGCAGTGGACGACACACTTGTTGTTAATTTCACACCACGTCCATTGGTTGCTATAGATAGCTTAGACGGATCAGTTTGTGGAAATAATGCAGATATTAATATCTACGGAAACATTTCAGGAAGCAGCACCACTGGAATATGGACTTCATCAGGTACTGGATCATTTACTCCAAATGACTCATCATTAACAGCTACCTATATACCAAGCATAGCAGATATTGCGGCGGGTAGCGTTCTGATAACTCTAACTTCAACCAACTCATGTGCTTCCACGGATACTGCAACTGCATATTTCACTCCAGCTCCGCAAGTTAATGCCAATGTTGATCAATTTATTTGTTTTGGAGATATGGATGCTGTTTTAGATGGTTCAGTTTCAGGCATTACAACAGAAGGTGTCTGGTCTAGTTCAGGCTCAGGAACATTTGCGCCGAATAACAGCATATTAAACGCAACATACAATCTTAGTACAGCTGATAGCATAGCTGGAGGATTTGATTTAATTTTAACTTCAATTAATAATGGAACGTGTAGCGAAAACACTGACACATTAACAATTACCATTACCGGCGTACCAATTATTGATGCCGGAATTCCTGATACTTCTTGTTCAAATGCATTAGTTTCTCTATCAGGAAATGTATCAGGAGGACCAACTACTGGTGGGTGGGAAACTTTAGGTGACGGCAATTTCACACCAGACACTTCAGATCTTAATGCTCAATATCAATTTGGAGCTGGGGATATTTCAGCAGGAAATGTTAATATAGTGCTGCACTCTACACTTGCTTGCGCTTCTATTAGCGACACCTTAGAATTAGTTGTAACCCCAGGTCCAATATCAAATGCAGGAAATGATACAACTGTTTGTTCAAATAATGTAAATATTAACCTGAATGGAATTATCAGTGGCATAACCACGACAGGTATTTGGACCTCATCTGGCACAGGTATTTTCTCTCCAAATCCCAGCGCACTTAATGCTTCCTATATACCAAGTGCAGCAGATATATTACAAGATAGTATTAGCTTAATACTATCTACAACTAACAATGGTGAATGTAATTCTGATTTGGATTCTCTTAAAATTTATTTGAGTTCACCACCTACGGTTAATGCAGGTAACAACATTGCTGTTTGTGTTGGAGACACTTCTGCTAGTTTAGTAGGATTTGTTTCTGGTGCAACAACTACAGGAATATGGACTACACTCGGTTCAGGTTATTTTTCCCCAAATGATTCGACATTAAATGGGTTATACGTTCTTAGCCCTGATGATATTGCGGCTAATGGAACTTCGATAATATTGACATCAACCAATAATGGTGTTTGTAACTCAAATGATGACACTCTTGCAATAACCATAACTACTGCTCCCCTGGTTAATGCTGGATTTGATAATTCAGCTTGTGCCAACACACAAGTAGTCTTAATTGGAAGCATAAGTGGAGGAACAACTACTGGTGTCTGGACGACCCTCGGTAATGGTACGTTCTCCGATAGTTCTAGTATGAACCCTATATATTCGTTTGGAACTTCAGAAACCGCTACTGGATCGGTAAATTTAATTTTAACTTCGACTGATGCTTGCATTGATAAAAGTGACACAGTAAACTATTTAGTTTCTAAACCTCCTGTTTCTATAGCAGGAAGCAACCAAGTGGTTTGTTATAATAACCCTGCAATATCCTTAATTGGAGAAATAACAGGTGCATCCTCTACTGGCTTATGGACCAGTAGTGGCTCAGGAATCTTTATTCCGAATAATAGTAGTTTGATTGTAAATTATGTGCCAAGTGTTCCAGACAAAAACAATGGGAGTGTAATTTTAACTTTAACATCTACAAACAATGGTGATTGTAACCCTAATGCAGATGCAATGTTGGTTACGATTACCCCTCCTCCATTGGTTGAAGCAGGAATTAATGAATTGATTTGTACAACAGATAATATTTCTCTTCTTGGATCGGTTTCAGGTGGGTCTGCTTCGGGAGAATGGACTAGTAGTGGTTCCGGAACATTCTTACCAAGTAATACAGTTTTAAATCCAACTTATGTCCCTAGTCCTGCGGATACTACTAATGGCTTCGTAAATATAGCTTTAACTTCAACAAATAATGGAACATGCAATACCGTAAGTGACACACTCCTAATAACAATAGTTCCTACCCCTTTTGTTAATGCAGGGAATGATGAAACTGCATGCGGAAATAATGGAATAGTAAATCTATTCGGAACTGTCAGTGGAAGCGCGATTAGCGGAGAATGGAGTACTTTAGGAACAGGTAACTTCTCACCGTCAGATACACTCTTAACGACAAATTATATACCAAGTCAAACCGATCAAAATTCTGGCTTTGTTCAATTGATATTAAACAGTACAAATAGTTGTAATAAGGCAGACACAGTTTACATCAATTACACTCCATCCCCTGTTGTAGATGCTGGCCCTGATGTTTTTGTATGTATTTCAAACCCAAATGTTGCTCTGAATGGAAGTGTTTCAGGAGGAAGTACAACAGGGACATGGACAACATCTGGAACAGGTTCTTTTAGTCCTAATAATACGACTTTAACAGCAACATATATACCGAGCCCTGCAGACACTATTGCTGGACTTGTAGAAATTACCCTTACCTCAACAAATAACGGATCTTGTAATCCTGAAGAAGATACAATATATATACATATTGTTGATAACCCAACTGTTAGTGCTGGAAATAATCAAACTGTTTGCGCAAACGTGCCCATACAGTTAGGAGGAACAATCACTGGAGCCTCTGAAGGCCTGTGGGAATCACTTGGAACAGGATATTTTGTGCCGGATGCAACTGATTTCAATGCTACTTATGTAATTAGCTCTGATGATTCTTTGGCAGGAAATGTAACATTAACCTTTACGCCTACTAATTTTAGCGGGTGCGTTGCCGATATTGACACCATGATTACCACAATAACTCCTGCTCCTTATGCCAATGGTGGTCCAGATATTAGTATATGTGCAAATAACGACACAGCCTATCTTGTAGGTCAAATATTTGGACCAACTTCTACTGGTATTTGGAGTACCTTTGGATCTGGATTTTTCACTGAAAATGAAACTATTCTTAATAATGTTTATATTCCAAGTGCAGCAGATAAAATGGCAGGTTTTGTAGTTCTAGCCCTTACTACTACTAACAATGGAATATGTTCTGAAGAAACATATTTGGTTTTAATCACGATAACTCCTGCTCCTACCGTTGATGTTGGCACTGACTTAGTTGTTTGTAATGATGACGTTATTCCATTAAACGCTATTATTGGAGGTGGTTCTATCGGTGTTATTTGGAGTTCATCAGGTACTGGAAGCTTCTTGCCTAATAACAGTGATTTAAACGCTACTTATATTCCAAGTGGAATGGATACAACCGTTGCAAATATCATTATTAGTGCTCAAACTATTGACTCAACATTCTGCATTGATGTTAGCGATTCAATTGTTGTTCAATTCACTTCTAGACCAGTCGTTATAGCTGGCCCTAATGATACGGTTTGTTCAAACAACTCAGATGTATTCTTATCAGGAAATGTTTCCGGAAGCACAGCCACTGGTATCTGGTCTACTTCGGGTACAGGTATTTTTACTCCTAGCAACACCGCTTTAAACGCAACTTATAAGCCAAGCTCTCAAGATTCTTTAGCGGGGTTTGCCACATTAACTTTATCTTCAACTAATGCATGTCTTGAACAAGACTCTCTGCTTGTGGTGATTACTCCAGCCCCATTGGTTGATGCAGGTATAGATCAAATACTATGTGAAGGTGACACAACCGCTGTTTTGGCAGGAAATGTATCACTTGGAAGTACAGTTGGAGTATGGACTACTTTAGGAACTGGATATTTTCTACCAAATGATAGTGCCTTAAATGCAACATATGTATTAAGCAGTGCGGATACTATTGCACATGCTGTAACACTTGTTCTGGAATCTATTGACAATGGCAACTGCTTTCCGGAGAATGATACCTTAGAAATAATAATCACATCGATTCCCTTAATTATTGCAGGATTAAATGACACTACTTGCTCTAACGTGCCGCTGCCACTCAACGGATCGATAATAGGTGGATCTGGACAAACCGAGTGGACTTCTCTAAATGGAGGATATTTTACGGACAGTAGTTTGGTAAACACCAACTTTATCAATCCACCTGGTGCCGGATCCTATCAACTAGTTCTATCTTCAGTAAATGCCTGTATAGAAGCTTCTGACACCATAGACATTGAAGTAACTCCAGCTCCAGAACTTACAATTTCAGTTGTAAGTCCAGTATGTATTGAAAACATTCTGATTGACTTAGAAGGCACTGTAAATAATGCATCCGGGGCTAACTGGAACTCAATAGGAACAGGGATGTTTAGTGATGAAACCAGTCTATCAACACAATACTTTGGTGATGCAAATGATAGCACTGCTGGAATCGTTACTGTTGCGCTTACAAGTACTGGAAATGGCACTTGCAATGCCGTAACTGTATCTACAGATATATTATTTAATCCTTATCCTAATCCTGATGCCGGTGCCAACATTACAATTTGTACGGTTAATGGAATAAACGTTCAATTAAACGGAAACGTTTCTACTGGGACTTCCACTGGAAGCTGGAGCTCACTCGGAACCGGAAGCTTCTTTCCTTCAGACACAGTCTTAAATTCGATATATATACCAAGTCAGGCAGATACAGCGCAAGGGTTTGCAAACTTAATATTAACTACTACAAATAACGGAAGTTGTCCTGAAATTTCTGATACATTAATGGTAAATTGGGAAATACCTCCTATCATTTCAATATTAAATCCAGACACCGTTTGTCTTGGACAATTACCAGTAAACATGGACGTATACGTATTTGGAGGTAACAGTAGTTTAGTATGGCAAACAACTGGAACAGGGGTGTTTTCACCAAACGATTCGGTCCTCAATGCTTCGTATATACCTAGTGACAACGACATAAGTAACGGAGGAGTACAATTATTTATAGAATCTCCTAATTGTCCAATGTACTTTGATTCAATTGATTTATCATTCTTTGAATCACCAGTTGCTGACTTCAGCTTTAATCTATTGTGTAACGACTCACTAGTTCCGTTTATCGATTTATCCACAATTTCAAATGGAATAATTTCAGATTGGAATTGGAATTTTGGAACAGATAGCTCTTTGGTTCAAAACCCAACCTATGCTTTTGGACTTGACACTAGCTCTGTTCAATTAATTGTAACAACAGTTGCTGGTTGTTCAGATACAATAAGACAATCTGTTTCGATACAAACTGTTGCAGCAGAATTTACTTTTGAAGGAGATTGTGTTACAGATTTATTAACCTTCGTAAATTCAACCGCAGTAACTGGAGATAGCATAATTAGCTATTATTGGGACTTTGAAGATGAAAATACTTCCACATTAATCGAGCCCTCTCATAGTTATGAAGTTGAAGGTGATTATTACGTAAGCTTGACAGTTACCACAATGAATGGCTGCGGAGATTCTGTTACGAATCTTGTTAGTGGAGAATGCCCAATATTAGATGGAGTGCCTTTTGTTCCGAGTGGTTTTACTCCAAACGGAGATGGAGTAAACGATATTTTATTTGTAGATGGAGGACCATTCTTAGAATTCGAATTTAGAATATATAATAACTGGGGAGAATTAATCTTTCAATCAACCGAGCAGAGTAATGGTTGGAATGGAATGAAATTAAATAGTGATCAACCAATTGGTGTTTATGTTTATACAGTAAGAGCAGTAACTCTAAATGAAAAAGAGTATACTATGAAAGGTGATATAACTTTAGTCAGATAATAGTAGAATGATTCGAAAAATATTTAGCATATATGTATTAATAATGACCTGCATTTCAATGCATGCTCAGGATGCTCATTTGTCGCAATTCTATCAATCAAGACTTCAAACCAACCCGGCAATAACAGGAATGTTTAAAGGACAATATCAAGCTCATATTCAATACAGAAATCAGTGGAGTGCTGTCGCTTCAAATCCATTTACTACCTCCATATTTTCATATGACAAACCTTACAAAAAATTTGGATTTGGTTTACTCGCTATGAATAATAAAGCTGGTCTAAGCAACTATACCGTTACCAACCTAACATTATCGACAGCTTATGAAATAACCAACACTCCTACTGATGGTCATCATTTAACTACTGGGATCCAATTAGGTTTTATTCAGAAAAGTATCAGTTCCAACCAATTCGTATATAATAATCAATTCGAAAATTCTGTAAGTGGATATAATTCAGGAATACCTAGCTATGAATCATTTGCAAACATAAGTATGATGCTTCCGGAATTAAATTTTGGAGTTTGTTATTTTAATAACACGAAAAAAAGTAAAGTAAAACCAACTGTAGGAGTTTCTGCTCATCATTTAACAAGTCCTAAAGAAACATTTATAGATACAGACAATAAACTACCTATAAGATGGACTTTATATTCAAGAGTCCGATTTGAAATGGCTAATAAAAACTACTTGGAGCCTCATGTTTTATTTATGAGACAACAAAATGTAAATGAATTAAACATTGGATTTCTTTGGAACAAATACCTTTCTGCGTCTGACTTATATGTATTTGCAGGACCTTACTATCGATACTTTGATGCTGCTGCTATTCATTTTGGAGGACTTTATAGAAGTATAAGGCTTGGTATTAGTTACGATTTTAATATTAGTACACTTTCTTCTGCAACAAATTATAGAGGAGGATTCGAATTTAGTTTAACCTATAAAAAATCTTTGGAAGGATTACTTCCTAGTATTTACTGATGAAGAAACTGATTGTACATACCTTATTATTCTTTGTTTGTATATCCGGTGCAGCTCAAATGGAAAATGATTCTACGGCTATTCTATTAGATGAACAATTGGGGAAAATTCAAGCTGCTGAAACCCATTATAACGATGCTATAGATTTCTTATCGACTGGAAAACCGGATAGCGCTGTGACATACTTTTCAAAAGCTATTTCCGCACACCCTCAATTTGAACTTGCAAGGATAGGAAGAGGAAACCTGTACGTAGACAAAGGA
Organism: uncultured Flavobacteriales bacterium; assembly: GCA_943788755.1. Lineage (GTDB taxonomy): Bacteria > Bacteroidota > Bacteroidia > Flavobacteriales_D > Parvicellaceae > CALSMU01. The sequence goes on along the minus strand of CALSRM010000003.1, from coordinate 1,643,370 downwards.
AAAATTGAGCAAGGAATCACTGATTTAAGAATTGCAGTGGAATTAAATCATGGCAATTATAAAACTCACTTCTATTTAGGAAGGGCTTACTTCTTAAATCAAAAATACGATGAATCAATTGATGCATACAAAGAATGTTTAGAAATTAAATCGGACTATGTTTATGCATATAATGACATGGCTAGTGCATATAGACAAAAAGGAGATTTTGAAAATGCGATAATAAATTATTCTTTAGCATTAGAAATTGCTCCTACTTTGGCATATGTCTATAATAATAGAGGTAGCTGTTACAGAGAGTTGAAAAAGTACGAGGATGCAATTGCTGACTATGATAGAGCAATTGATTTGGATTCTCTATACGCTATCCCATATAACAATAAAGGAACTTGTTTTTTTTCCTTAGGGAATTACGTGAAGGCTATTCTTGAGTTTGACAATGCAATTAAAGTTGACTGCACTTATGCCTTCGCATACAATAATAGAGGATATGCAATGTATAAATTGGAGTCATATTCAGAAGCGTTAAAAGATTTTAATGATGCAATCATATTAGATTCCAAATATGGTGTAGCTTATTTTAATAGAGGTATGTGCAATATGCAGTTAATGAATAAAGAAAGTACATGTGAAGACTGGATTAAAGCATCTAACTTAGGATTTAATGCTGCAACTCAACATGTAAAAAGTACTTGCGAATAACAATGAAACTGATATATCTGAAATATTTATTTGTATTTATAGCGCTTTTTGCCTGTAACTATTCTTTTGGGTTTGCTGCTGATGTTGATTCTTTGAACACGAGCAAGGAATTGACCAAAAGAATTAGAAAAGCAGATAGATATTTTGACGCCGGACCATTATATTATGAAAAAGCTTTAGAATTGTATTTAACAATCTATCAAGATTTTGAAAAGTCTAATGTTCCTAGCTTTAAATTAGGAGTATATTATACAAAAACTAGCGGAAATCATAAAATAGCTCTTAATCATCTTTACGAGGCAAAAGACAAAGGATATAGTAGCCCAGAAATTTATTATTATCTCGGGGTTGCATTTCAGCAAAGTAACTTAATAGATTCAGCACTGCTATGCTTTAATCGATATGATGGTCTGGTTAATGAAAACATATTACCAGTTGACAAGAAAAAAAAAGAATGTTTGTCTGCAAAAGAGTTAACCAGTAACCCCACCCGAATAATTATCAGCAAACTCGATAGCAACATTAATTCAAACAACGAAGACTATGCCATTTTCTTGACTAGCGATAAAGAAAAACTCTATTACACATCGAGAAGACCTTCTGGTAAAGGTGGAAATTTAGCAGAATTTGATGGGCTGTATTATGAAGACACTTACATGTCATCTAAGGAGAATTATAATTGGACACCTTCAACCCGTTTACCTAGCCGAATAAATAAAAAAACAAACGATGCGATAATAGGTTTGTCAATGGATGGGGAAACTATGCTGGTTTATAGAGACATAAATGGAGGAGATGTATTAATAAGCAATTTGCATAAAAACGAATGGGGAAAACCAAAGGCTATTAAAGGAATTAACACACAGTATCACGAATCGTCAGCTTGTTTTTCATCAGATCAAAATTCTATTTATTTTATTTCGAATAGACCAGGTGGATATGGAGGAAAAGATATATACGTAAGTAAAAAGCAAGACGATGGAATTTGGTCTGAACCTAAAAATTTAGGTGATGTTGTAAATTCAAAATATGATGAAACCACAGTTTTTGTTAACCCAATTAAAGATGAAATTTATTTCAGTTCAAAGGGCCATAACTCTATGGGAGGTTATGATGTTTTTAATGCAAAAATAAATGACAAAGGAGAGCCTATCAATTTAAATAATATGGGATATCCTATAAATAGTATTGGAGATGATATTAGCTACACAACTTCATTGGATAACAAAAAAGCATATTATGCTTCTCAAGGAGAAGAAATGAATGATAAAGATATTTACGAAATAACTTTTTTAGGGACAAAAATAATCGGTTTCTTAAGTAATAACGATGATTTACTATCTATAGAAAACAGTTCGATCTTAGCCAAAATAAAAGAGCCCAAAATTAGTGTACCAGAATCAGATGAATTTTTAATCTCGCTTAAATCCGATAATAAATATGACAGTACTATTACCTCAGATAATTATATGTTGTACTCAGAAAATGAAGCTATTGAAGAAGACACTTTAGGTGAAGAAGTCTCCGGAATTGAGGGAGACACTGGAATTGAAAAAAGCATCGGAATTAATGTAGACACCGTAGATGAAGAAGAGCCCAAAATTAGTGTGCCAGAATCAGATGAATTTTTAATCCCGCTTAAATCCGATAATAAATATGACAGTACTATTACCTCAGATAATTATATGTTGTACTCAGAAAATGAAGCTATTGAAGAAGACACCTTAGATGAAGAAGTCTCCGGAATTGAGGGAGAAACTGGAATTGAAGAAGATATCGAAATTGAAAAAGACAATGAACTAACTCGATTAGAAGTTGGAAATAAAGTTGTGCTAAACAATGTATTCTTCGATAATGATAAATCTACTCTTAAAAAGAAATCTATAATTGAATTGGAAAAAATTGGTGATTTCTTAGAAAAAAACAAACACCTTGAAGTAGAAATATCCGGACATACTGATAGTAATGGGTCTGATCAATACAACATTGGCTTATCAGACAGAAGGGCACAAGCAGTTGTAGATTACCTATTGGCTTATGGGATTAGCTCAAAAAGAATGACTTACAAAGGCTATGGAGAAACAGCACCTATTGACACAAATGTTACTCCAGATGGAAGAGCTATGAATCGGAGAACTGAATTTAAAATTACTGGAATTGAATTCAAAAATAACAGGTAATTATTTTATATCGATTCCAACTGGACAATGGTCACTTCCAAAAATATCATTTAAAATAAAAGCGTCTTCTACTTTATTCATTAAGCCATCGCTTACTAAAAAGTAGTCGAGCCGCCATCCAACATTCTTTGCTCTGGCATTCATTCGGTAACTCCACCAGGAGTATTTTTCTTCATTTGGATAAAAGTGTCTAAAACTATCGGTAAATCCACCTTTAATATAGTTGTCCATCCCTCCTATTTCTTGTTCAGTATATCCAGGAGTTTTATTAAAGTTTGCTTTATCATTTTTCAAATCTAATGGTTGATGGGCTACATTCAAATCTCCACAAATAATAACAGGTTTTGCTTTTTCAAGTTCTTGCATGTGCGACAATAAAGCTGCGTCCCAGATTTTTCTGTAGGGTAATCGCGATAACCCACTTTTACTATTGGGAACATAAGTCGTAATTAAATAGTAATCTTTAAATTCAGCGGTTAATACTCTACCTTCATCATCGTGCTCATCCACTCCTAATCCGTTAACAACAGAAATTGGTTTTTCTTTTGTTAAAATAGCCGTTCCACTATATCCCTTTTTTACAGCACTAAAAGAATAAATATGATACCCCTCCAAACCAGTTAGCGCCTCAATAACCTGATCATCCTGGGCTTTTGTTTCCTGAAAGCAATAAACGTCAGCATTAACGCTATGTAAAATATCAATTAAGCCTTTTTTTGCGACGGCTCGAATGCCATTTAAATTCCACGAAATTAGTTTTTGTGCCATATATCAAAATTATTTGATCAAAAGTACTTTTAAAAAATGTTACTGTGAATATCATTTTTACATTTGTTCAAAATTTCAATAATGGCAGTAATCGACAAATACAATTTTTCTGGTAAAAGAGCTTTGATTAGAGTAGACTTTAATGTTCCTATGAATAAAGAGATATTAACGGTAACTGACAATACGAGAATTAAGGCAGCAATTCCAACGATTAAAAAAGTTCTTGATGCAGGGGGAAGTGCTGTACTGATGTCACATATGGGAAGACCAAAATCAGGTCCAGAACCGAAGTATTCATTAGAAAATATAGTTTTTGAAATTGAAAAAGAATTAGGCCGAGAAGTTATTTTTGCTGGAGACAGCATTGGAGAGAGTGCTTATGCGATTACCGAAAATTTAAAGCCAGGGAAAGTCGTATTGTTGGAAAATCTTCGTTTTTACCCGCAGGAGAAAGTAGGAGATAAGTCCTTTGCCGAAAAATTGGCAAAACATGGAGATCTTTATATAAACGATGCCTTCGGAACAGCCCACAGAGCTCACGCTTCTACAACGGTAGTTGCTGAATTCTTTCCGAATGATAAAATGTTTGGCTACTTAATTGAAAGAGAAATTGTAAGTGTAGACAAAGTACTGAACAGTTCTGAAAAGCCACTTACAGCAATTGTTGGGGGAGCTAAAGTCTCTTCTAAAATAACCATCATTAATAAATTGATCGATAAAGTAGATAATTTAATTATTGGTGGTGGAATGGCTTATACCTTTGCTAAAGCAAAAGGAGGAACAATAGGAAACTCTTTAGTAGAAGATGATTTTCTAGAAATGGCTAAAGATATCATGTCAAATGCTAAAGCGAAAGGAGTTAATATTTTAATTCCGATAGACACAGTTATTGCTGATTCTTTTTCAAATGATGCAAATAGAAAATCTTGCTCCACAGAGTCTATACCTGATGGATGGATGGGACTAGATATTGCTGAAGAGTCCATAACCAAATTTAAACGAGCTGTATTAGATTCAAAACTCATACTCTGGAATGGTCCTATGGGAGTTTTTGAAATGGATAACTTTCAGAAAGGGACAAAGGAAATAGCACTCGCTGTAGCAGAAGCAACACAAAATGGAGCGTTCTCTCTAATTGGTGGAGGAGACAGTGTGGCAGCTGTCAATAAATTTGACTTAGCTGATAAGGTTAGCCACGTTAGTACCGGAGGTGGTGCAATGCTAGAATATTTGGAAGGAAAAACACTTCCTGGTATTGCTGCTATTTTAGATTAAATAACAACACAGTAACAAGAGCTAAATTACTTATTACTAAAGTTCAAATCCTAGCTTTCCTTGAGTTACCTTTCTTACCTCTTATGGAAATTGTTTCTATTGTTGATAAGAATGAATTACTTTCGGAGTCACGAAAACCCAACTCAATGAAAAAAATTAAACTTGTATTTCTACTTATTGGAATAATTTCCTTTAACACTGCGCTAGCAATAGATAAAAAAGATGAAAAGAACAAAAAAGAGACAAAGTATAAATCCTCTACATTTAGTGGCTTACGATTTAGGAATATAGGACCTGCATTAACTTCGGGAAGAATTGCAGACATTGCTGTAAACCCAAATAACACATCCGAATATTACATAGCGGTAGCATCTGGAGGGGTTTGGAAAACAACAAATTCAGGAACCACATATAAACCAATTTTTGATAATGAAGGCTCCTACTCTATTGGTTGCGTAACAATTGACCCTAACAATGAAAATGTAATATGGGTTGGAACAGGAGAAAACAATAACCAAAGAAGTGTTGCCTATGGTGACGGTGTTTACAAATCTGAAGATGGTGGGAGTTCATGGAAAAATGTTGGATTAAAAACATCTGAGCATATTGGAAAAATTATTGTAGACCCCAATAACTCTAATACCGTTTATGTAGCGGCAATGGGGCCTCTTTGGAATGAAGGAGGAGAACGAGGAGTATATAAAACGGTTGATGGTGGTACAACTTGGAATCTAATTCTAGAAATTGATAAAAATACAGGTGTCTCTGATATTGTGATGGACCCAAGAAACCCACACGTAATATATGCAGCTTCTCAACAAAGAAGAAGACATGTATACACTTATATCGGAGGTGGTCCCGGTTCGGGGGTACACAAAACAACAGACGGGGGTAAAACTTGGAACAAACTATCCTCGGGGCTTCCAACCGTGGATGTTGGAAGAATTGGTCTCGCCATTTCACCGGTAAATCCAGATTATTTATATGCGATTATCGAAGCTTCTGATAAAAAAGGTGGGTTTTTTAAGACTACAAACAGAGGTGCTAGTTGGCGTAAAATGAGTGATTATAGCACGAGTGGGAATTATTATCAAGAAATATACTGTGATCCAATTGACGTTGATAAAGTATTTTCAATGAATACATGGCTGCATCACACTAACGATGGTGGTAAAACATTTGTTAAAACCGGAGAAAAATCAAAGCACGTTGATAATCACTGTATGTGGATAAACCCTAAAAACACAAATCATTGGATTGTAGGATGTGATGGCGGTCTTTACGAAACTTGGGATCATGCCGAAAATTGGCAATACAAACCAAATCTTCCGTTAACGCAGTTTTATAAAGTAGCTGTAGACAACAACCTTCCTTTTTACAATGTTTATGGTGGAACACAAGATAATAATAGCCAAGGTGGTCCATCGCGTACGATTACAAATCATGGAATCATGAATGAAGATTGGTTTATTACCAATGGAGGTGATGGATTCGAATCTGCAATTGACCCAATTGACCCAAACATTGTTTATGCACAAAGTCAATATGGTTGGTTAGTTAGATACGATAAACAAAGTGGCGAAAGAGTAACAATAAAACCGCAGCACAAAAAGGGAGACCCCGCTCTTAAGTGGAATTGGGATGCGCCATTAATAATCTCACCGCATAATAACAAACGCTTATATTTTGCAGCTAACAAGCTTTTTAGAAGTGATGACAGAGGAGATAGTTGGCAAGAAATAAGCGGTGACTTAACAAGGCAATTGGATCGAAATAAAATGAAAACAATGGACCGTGTTTGGGGAATGGACGCCGTTATGAAAAATAAATCCACTACTATATTTGGTAATATTGTTGCTTTAGATGAATCTCCTTTAAAGGAAGGACTGCTTTATGTTGGTACAGATGACGGGCTAATACAAATTACAGAAGACAACGGCAGTACTTGGAAAAAAATAGAAGCCTTCCCAGGAATTTCACCTATGACATATGTAAATGCAATTGTTTGTTCTAAACATGATATCAATACTGTTTATGCAGTATTTAACAATCATAAAAGAGGTGATTTTAAACCTTATATACTTAAGAGTATTGATAAAGGAACCACATGGAATCCTGTTCAGGGAGATTTACCAGAAAAGGGTTCTGTATATGATATTGCCGAAGATCATATAAATCCAAACCTATTATTTGCTGGTACCGAGTTTGGGCTTTTCTTTTCTGACGACAGTGGAAAAAATTGGACACAATTAAAATCAGGACTTCCAACTATTGCGATTAGAGATATCGAAATTCAAGAACGCGAAAACGATTTGGTTCTAGCTTCTTTTGGACGTGGGTTTTACATCCTAGATAACTACACTCCTCTTCGCTATTTAAACCCACAGGACTTTGAAGTAAAAAGTAAGTTATACCCAATCAAAGAAGGTTTAATGTTCCAAGAAAGTAGTCCTAAGGGAATGAAAGGCAAAAGTTCAATGGGCGAATCATTTTTCACTTCACCAAACCCTCCAGTTGGTGCTGTATTTACTTATATAATGAATGATACTCTAAAAACAATAAAAGAAATTAGACAAACTGAAGAAGCTAAAATAAAAAAATTGGGAGGAGATGTATTCTATCCATCGTTAGACGAAATTAAAGCTGAGGACAATGAAGAAAAACCTTTCCTTTTGTTCCTTGTAAGAGATTCAAAAGGGACTGAAGTTAGAAAGCTAAAAACTAAAGTTACAACAGGAATAAACAGATTAGTTTGGGATTTCAGACACGCTCCATCGGTTCCATTGCGACTTAAACCAAAAGTTATTGGAAGGTATTCTGGAGCTGATGAGGGACCAATTGCAGTTCCTGGAAAGTATTCTGTAGAAATGTACAAAAGCCATAATGGAGTTATTTCAAAATTAACAGGCCCTGTATCGTTTGAAATCAAAACATTAAACAACCTTTCTCTTCCTGAATTAAATAAGGAAAAAGCTTTAGTTTTTCAACAAAAAATAAGTGACTTGCAAAGAGCTGTTCGTGGGGCTGAAAAAATCCTCTCGGATATAGATACTCGCGTGAATTTTATAAAGGTTGCTGTCGAATCTGTTCCTCAACTACCGCTTTCTTTAATGCCAAAAGTTAAAAAAGCAGAAAATGATATTATCAATTTAGAAACAGCATTCTATGGTGAATCAAGTTTATCATCTAGAGAGTTCGAAGTTAAAAATAGTCTTTCAGATAGAATTGAAACAGCTATTTGGAGTACCCTAAGTCATTCATCAACTGCCTCACAAACTTCTATTAGGCTGTATGAAGAAGCAGGACAAGAATTTGAACCTCTTCTTAACCAACTTAAAAAACTGATAACAGATGTGGAAGAAATGGAAAAAGAATTAGACAAATACAAAGCTCCATATACTCCTGGCAGAATTCCTTTACCAGATTGGAAAATGGACTAAATTTGAATTATCTTTGCAATTAAAACATGAATAGAATACAACATATAGAAAATGAAATTTCAGCGCTAAGAAATCAGTTGCATAATCATAAGTTGTATGAAAATTTAAAAACTGTAGATGACATAACGGTTTTTATGGAGAATCATGTATTTGCCGTGTGGGACTTTATGTCACTTGTAAAATATCTTCAAATCGAATTGACAAATGTTCAAATTCCGTGGACTCCCGCTAAAAACGCCACTCTTTCCAGATTCATAAATGAAATCGTACACGGAGAGGAAAGTGACATTAATGAATTAGGAGAGCCTAAAAGTCATTTCGAAATGTATTTAGATGCAATGCATCAATTCAATGGAAACACCTCCGATATTACTAATTTCATAAGGCTTGTTGAAGCTGGAAATACAATTGAATATTCTTTAAACCAAATCAACCTTGATAAAAGAGTAGCTGATTTCGTGAAATTTTCTTTTTCAATTATTGAAACTAACAAGGCTCATCTTGTTGCTTCTGCATTCACATTTGGACGAGAAGATGTTATTCCAGATATGTTTATTGAAATCCTGAAATCTGCAGACTCGGAAAATACCATATACAATAAATTGACATATTATCTTGAAAGGCATATAGATTTAGACGGGGACGAACATGGACCACTTTCTCTTAAGATGATTTCAGAACTATGTGTTAATGACGACGAAAAATGGATTGAAACGTTAGCAGTGGCGAAGCAATCATTATCGAATAGAATTTCCCTTTGGGATGCAATTAATGATATAATACTGAAGGGAAAACCAGCAAATAAAAATAGACTTACTATTTAGAAAAATTATCTAAAAAGGTCTTGGCATAAAAATATTTTTATTCTTATATCAAGGGTTAATATTGCCTATAATCGGTATTCTACCTTTCGCTAATCTATCCAATTCCGTTTGCATTAGGGAAATAATGTCTTTGTTAATTACTTCCAAAACTTCAGTGTTATTTGCGTCCTCAGCAGTATATTCATCCAAAAAGTATGCTGGTAATATACTAAGTGTAACTTGCGAAGGGAGCGGCAAAGATAAGAATGGAAAATGGCCTACATGCCAACCAAAAGGAAACGACCAATAAATCGGCCAAGTATTTAGGTTAAATAATTTAGTCAATCCCGTTTTTTTAGCAATATCCTCTCCCGATGACAACACAAAAAGCGTTTCTCCCCCTCCTACACCAACAATTGGTAAAATTGGCACATTCGCTTTTAATGCTGATTTTATGTACCCAAGATGATTGTAGAAGTTTATTTCATTTCTTTCTGAAAAAGGTTTAGCATTCTCCCGGTCTCCCCCAGGATAAACTGTTATAGAATTACCATTTTTTAAAGATTCAACAGCGTTTTTTGGATTCGCATCTAAGATTCCAAATTCTTTTTCAGGTAATACAAGAAATTTTGCAATATTATGTAAAGTATTATGCACCAACACTTTCATGGGAGGTTTGTTTTTCAAAGAATAATACTTCGTAAGCCACAAAAAAGATTCAGGCATAAAGTAAACTCCCAAATGATTTCCAATTCCTAAAAATGGAGTGTCTGGAATATTTTCAATACCAATAAATTTTGCACGATAATACTTTTCTAATAAAGGCCTAAGAATTTTAGCCGACTTCTTGGCTAAATACATCTCTTTCACCTCTTTTTTTTTCATCTTGCTGCTATTCTGCTTTTTTAGTAAATCATTCAATAAACCTAAAGATAATAATTAATCGGCGAATATATACCATGCATAGCCTCTTTGCATTCGATAAACCAGTATATTGTAGATTGTATATTTTTTTTTATCAAACCAAAAAGAAGATGCTGACCGAAGCGATAGCTAAAATAATACCTACACTTAAAGAGTCATTGCGATATTTAGCACCTACAACTATCTATTGTAAAAGCAAAGAGGAATTCGATCAAGAAATAGGTTCCGACTTTATAAGAAATGCAAACCAAGTAACTGAGAATAATGAAGAGTTCTTAGTGGGGTTATCGCACGGACAATCACCCTCTGGAGCATACACTTACATTCTGGCTCATTATGATGAAATCTTGCACCCAGAAAGAATTAACTACACATGCATCAACTCTCGGTTAAAAAGGCAGAGAGGATTGGTTGATGTTATGGATGCAATTTCATTTTTGAAAGCTTTAATCGAGACTAAAAAAATAAGGAAGGATCAAATTTTAGGAAGAAGTTTGGATCGTGAAAATATAGAAGCCTATAAAAATGGGCTAAACACCTCTTTGGCAAAATCCCTCAATAAACTAAATAAAAATGGCCTTGATTATGTTTTTGTAGCCTCTACTACAACTGGGCAAGTTGCAGGGATAACAAAAAACTCAACAGCTTTTAAATCAAAAGACTTAGTGGTTATAGTAAAAGATACTGCAGAGCCCGAACTGACGTATACTCCAGACTTTTTAAAAAAATCCGCTAGAATTGCGTTCCTAGCTACTAAATCTGAAAAAAGAATGCCGCTTGCTTGGCTATATTACAGATGGGGAAAAGAAAATGAAAGCCCCAATTTTTTGCGATTTATCGATGATGTTAAAAGTAGAATGACTGTATTTATTGATGATCAGGCATTAACTTGGCCACAGGTAAAATTGAAAAGAGCGTCAAAATTTGGAGATTCGCATATCACCATAGACATGGCCTTGCCTTTCGATGAAAAAAAGAAAAAAAAATTGCCCGTCATAATTATGGTTCACGGGTTTTTAGGGTTAAATACTTTTGATGCCTTATTAGCTTTTATTCCTTCCGATAAATATATTGCTGCTGCAATGCATTATGGTTCAATCCCACATGCTTTACCTCCAAAACTATATTCAAAATTTGTAGCGAAAAACATCAACCATACTGTAGGTTACTTTGGTAAACTTGGCCACCCTGTATACATTTTTGATCATTCAATGGCAAACACATACCTCCTTATGATCAGTGAGAATATTGAGAAATATGATGCTATAAAAACCTACCTAAAAGGAAGAATTGCCTGTAATCCGTTTTTTGGATCTGAAACGAAACATGCCACAGCAAGATTTATGGATAATGTAATTCTCAAATCCAAAATTTCTGTGGTGGATAAGTCCCTATTTCTAGCTTTACGGACTATGCGACCTTTTGAAACTAAAAAGGGAATGCGCTACCTCGCCATTGGTTTAACCAATTGGTTGATAAAATCAGACTCCACAGTTCATAATAGAATATGGAAGGCAATAAAACAACGTGTAATGGTTTTGGTTTCAGAAATGGACATGCTTCCTGAGCTAAATAAAATACCCATTGAACATACACTAAATAAATTGCCAATTAAAATATTTGCCATTCAAATACAATCTGCCTTAAGAGAATCCAAAGAATTGGACAAGATTAAAGCCCTCACTGGATTTGAAAATAACCATATACCGACTTTAGTCTTAAAAAGTGATATTGACCCAATAGCTAAGTTTGTCCCTCACTTATACGAGACTAGCAGCAACACGACAATTATTGATGTCACAAATACAAATGAGAAAGAACTCTTTAAAGAGCACCTTTTTTATATGATTCACCCAAAGACTACAATTGAACTGATAAGCCAATTTATAAAAGAAACTGAGTAATGAATTTATCTGTGTAATAATTAGCAAAAAAAAAGCCCTTTATAAAAAAGGGCTTTCAATAAAAAAATACCAAGTTTACTTCGACATTTCAACTTTCATACTTCCAAAAATTGTCGTTGTAGTAATTCTCAAATCTGATTCTGTTAATTCAAGAATATCCCATTCTCCAGACCAACTTCCTCCATCACTTGAGTTATCTGTTATCGCTAGAATCGTAGCTTCTTCATTAATCGTATAGGTAAAAATACCTGATGTTGTATCGCTTACTTTGTAATCTACCCCGCTACATGAAGAGCCGCATGCATCAAAGCGCAAGTAAGAACCATCACCAGGAACAACTGCCCCTAAAATTTCTGACGAATCAATTGTCCATTGGTCAGCAACCAATTCCGCAGCACTCGGCCCTGCTTCTTCTTTCTTGCATCCCAATGAAATAAACACCATTAAAATTAAACTTGCATTCAGTAAATTCTTCATAGCTACTAAATTTTTATTTTACAATTTGGTAATTTAGCTTGTAGCTCTTTTATCTGATCAGCAGGTATTTTTGTACCTTTTAGCACAAGACTTTTAAGGTTTTTACAATTAGCCAACTCAGCAGGAAGACTTTCTAAAGGATTATTGGCCAACTTTAATGTTTCCAAATTTCCTAACGTTCCTATTTCGGAGGGTAAAGCAGTTAACTTATTATTTGATAAATTTAACTTTTTCAAATTCGTCATCTTACTAATTTCTGCAGGAATACTTGCAATTTTATTTTTTAATATCACCACTTGCTTCGCTTCTGTGAATTGACATATTTCTTTTGGGAACTCAGTTAGCTCAGGAATTCCGCTAAGAGTAGAAGGCGGAAGACTCATAATCACTCCTGCTCCACCGGCTGCAGCATCGATATAAAATTTCTGATAAGGATTCAATTCACCGCTTGCAATTGCATCCGCCTCTCCTTGCTTCAATTCATCAGCTACCTCTAGACTTTGAGTGCTTCGCAAAGCATTATAATCAGTTTTTAATCTCTCAACATTAATACTTTCTAGTTTTTTTCCAGCTAAACCTCCTTTTTCAGCAGTTGCTTTTGCGTTTAATGCAGCTATATCGTTGAGACTTGATTTATTTTTGGAAGCAGCAACACTTTGCAAACGAATTCTTTTTGCAACGAATTCAAAATTTTGAGATCTTGTTGTACTCATGTTTCCAAATAATTTATCAAAAGCTTCTGCATGCTTCTTAGCATTATCGTAATCCATAATATGGAAATAAGCACGCGTACAATTTTCTTCTAATCCCTTTGCAATCTTTCTATTGATTCTAGCTTTCTTATTTTCCAGATCGGCACTAGCCAATTCTTTTTCCCATATAACTATTGATTCTTTCAATATTCCGAAATCTTTTTCATTGTACCCATTTTCACTAATACCCTCGTAAGCGGTCAATGCGCTTTCAAATGCTACATCTAATTCCGAGTAATCAAACCCCTTTCCTTTTGCAGTAAAAACAGAAAATTCCTGCAGCACATAATTGATAGAAACATTATTTACAGCTTCCGCATATGCTTTTTTATATATTTTCTCTTCGTAAGCTTCAGCCTCCTGGTCTTTAAACAAGGTGGCTTTACTAGCCCAGTCCTTCTTTAATTGCGCTACTTGCCAATATTCGCATAAAGATTGTTTCATTTTATCATCCCAACCAAATTTTACTGAAGACGCACCCACCTCAGAAGACTTAACCGCATAAACAATTGTTCCATCTAAGCTTTTCGCTACAACATAAGACTCAGGCAATGTTTGGGAAACTTCATAATGATAAGCTGTTATTTCTATTATATCTTTCAAGCCTCCTCCTTTGGGCATACATTTAGATTTTGTGTCCTTTAGTTTTTCAGTTCCATAAGAAACTTCATTCATCGCAAATTCAATTCCGATAGAAGAAGGACTAGTTACTGAAACATCATAAGAAGGCAATTGCATATATTGTGTTTTAACCTTTTTTGATTTATCACTTTGCGCATTTCCAGCTACCGATAATAGTATAAGTGATGTTGATAGTATTGATTTTAACATAATTATTTGTTTTTTAGTTCGACTCGCACTTTCCAATTTCTGTGCCATCTTATCATCAAATGTAGTTTTATTTCCAAAGATTCTTAACTATGGATAGAGTTATCTAGAGTAAATGAATATAACAATTTGATTTAATGTATAATACCTAAAGTTAGAATCAAGAATAAATAGACTCTAATTATTTTTTGAATATTCATTTAAATTAATGAGAACTGATAAACCCGTTTATTAAAGCAACTGTATAGAATATTTTAATTATTTATTCTCTTTCCAAACATGGGTGTTGTCCGAAAATAATTCTTTCCCGAATACAGGAACTTTTGCCTTTATCTCCTCTACTAAATAACCACAAGCATCCATTGCATCTTTTCTATGTGCTGAAGAAGTAAATACAAACAGACAGATTTCACCTGTTTTTACAACTCCTTTACTGTGATAAATATGCATACAAGTAAGATCATACTTTTCAAATGCAGCTTCACGAATCTCATGACAAGTTTGATTAGCCATCTCTTCATAACAAGAGTAATCTATAGCTACAACCTCTTTCTCTTCTATGGTGTCTGCTCGAACTTGTCCCAAAAATATATCGTGCGCCCCTATATTTGTTTTCACCTGATGATGGGCTATTGATGTAGCTATTTTTTCCGGAGTTATTGCTCCATCTACAAAAACGTTTTTTATTTTTTTTTCACTCATATTTAATGTTTTACAGAACTACCCTAACATTCCTCCTTCAATATTTATTAGGTTTGTGAAATTATACTCCTTTTCCAAATAATCAATTGCCACTTTACTTCTTACTCCATGTTGACAGATAACATATACTTTTTTGTCTGTCGGAATTTCATTTACATAACCGGCAATTTCGTGCAATGGCGCATGCAAAACATGTTTACTTTCTAATTGCGGCTGCTCCCAAACCCCTCTAACATCAACAACAAAAACATCTGAAGATAATTTGACTAATTCCTCTAGCGTAATACTTTTTCCCATACCTATTGAAACTTTACAATAACCTTGATAATCAAATTTTAAAAACTCCTCTTTATTAAAAACTTCAACAACGGTTTTATTAAGTTTTATCTCCATAAATGAAGATTGAAGTGCATTATACATCAATAATCTGCCAGATAACACTTTTCCGATTCCTAAAATGATTTTAATTACTTCATTTGCTTGTTGTGTTCCTATAATTCCAGGCAAAACACCAACAACTCCGACTTCAGAACAAGAAGGAATACTTCCTGCTTCGGGCGGAGTAGGAAACAAACATCTATAAGTAGGTCCTGCTTGATAATTAAACACCGATACTTGTCCTTCAAATTTATGAATCGCTCCATACACCAATGGCTTATTTGCTATCAGACAAGCATCATTCACCATATAACGGGTGTGGAAATTATCTGCGCCATCCACAATTATATCGAATGTGCTAAATATCTCTAAGGCATTTTCATTTGTCAATTCCTCATTATAAGCTATGACATCTATAAATGGATTGTTGGCATTCAATTTCTCTTTTGCAGCTTCAGCCTTGCTCCTACCAACATCATTCGCGCTAAACAGTATTTGACGTTGCAGGTTTGATGCATCAACCGTATCAAAATCAATAACACCGATGGTACCAACTCCAGCAGCGGCTAAATAAAGTAAAACAGGACACCCTAATCCTCCAGCACCTATAACAAGTACTTTAGCCTGCTTCAATTTCTCTTGGCCTTCCAATCCAACCTCCTCTAGCAATAAGTGTCGGCTATAACGATATTTTTCCTCAGCGGTTAATGGCATTAAATAATCGAATTCTTACCTACGTTGTTTCCAGTTTCTCTTGTTGCCTCCACTGTTACTGTTTCCAGAACCTCCTCCTCTATTCTTTTGGCTATTAGAATGTCTAGATCTTTGCTGTTGTGGTGCTTTCTTTTCCATTGGTGCCTGCTCTACTCCTTCATGCGCAAAAGGATGATCTGATATGACTGGAACTTTTTGTTTTATCAGCTTCTCTATCTCTTTTAAATCGGCTTTCTCTATAGCATCGCAGAAAGACAATGCAATACCACTTGCTTTTGCTCTGCCTGTTCTTCCAATTCGATGGACATACGTTTCAGGCACATTGGGTAAATCAAAATTAATTACTAAGGATAAATCATCGACATCAATACCACGTGCTGCAATATCCGTAGCTACTAAAACGGCTAAATCACCATCCTTAAAAGCATTAAGGGCTCTTTGCCTTGCATTTTGCGCCTTATTCCCGTGAATTGCTGCAGCTTTAATTCCTGATTTTATTAAATTTTTTACAATTTTATCTGCTCCATGCTTTGTTCTTGAAAAAACCAATGTAGACTTTGCCTGCTTTTCTTCAATTAAATGAATCAATAATTTGGTCTTACTTGGTTTAGTAACATAATACAAAGCTTGATCTACCTTTTCAGCTGTCGCCTGCTGAGGTTTAATCGTTACCTTTTCTGGATTACCTAATATCTTCCCAGATAACTCTACAATGGATTTTGGCATTGTTGCTGAAAAGAATAAAGATTGCCTTCTTTGCGGTAATTGTGCAATCACCTTTTTTATGTCATGGATAAAACCCATATCTAACATATGGTCAGCTTCATCCAATACAAAATATTCAATATGCTTTAAAGTAATAAACCCTTGTTGCATTAAATCTAATAACCTCCCCGGTGTTGCAACTAAAACATCCACTCCAGCTCTTAATGCGTTGGTCTGTTGCCCTTGTTTCACTCCACCAAAAATGACTGTATTTTTAATCCCTGTGTGTTTTCCATAAGAAGTAAAACTATCGGCAATTTGAATTGCCAGTTCTCTAGTAGGTGTCACAATCAAAGCTTTAACTGTTCGAGCTCCCGTATTTTGCTGTTTATCTAGGTAAATATGCTGTAAAATAGGTATAGCAAAAGATGCCGTCTTACCGGTTCCGGTTTGCGCACACCCCAATAAATCTTTACCCTTAAGTAATATTGGAATTGATTGTTCTTGAATTGGGGTTGGGTGTGTATAACCTTCTTCTTCAACTGCTCTAAGAATAGGTTCTATTATATGTAAATCTTTAAATGTCATTTATATTTATTAAGCTGACAAAGGTAAATGAATAAGTGGATAATAATAAACTAATGCCATTCGGCTTCAATATACTTCTATCGACGCATTTTTCTATCAGCATGGCAGAAAGCTCTAATTAGTTCATAATGCCTATATTTAGACAAGTAAAACAGTTATACAGCGTATTATGATAAGCATAAAAGAAGCCCTGGCGAGAGTTAAGGAAAACACAGCCAAGTTAGACTCTGTAAATGTTAATTTATTGAATGCATTAGGAAGCGTACTTTCAGAAAGTATTCAATCCCCGATAAATATGCCACCATTTGATCAATCTGCTATGGATGGCTATGCTTTAGGAGGAGAGGCTTTAGTATATAATGTCGTTACTGAAATTCAAGCCGGTGCATCGGCTAATGGTAAATCACTGTCCAGTGGTGAAGCTGCAAGAATTTTTACGGGAGCTATGATTCCGGAGGGAACGGTTTCAATTGCAAAACAAGAAATTGTAAAAAGAGATGGGGAAACAATAACGCTATTAGAGGATGTGAGAAAAGGAACGAGTATCCGAAAAAAAGGAGAAGAATTAGCGATAAATGACATTGCCATTTCTAAAGAAACTTATTTAACCCCAGCAGCAATAGGGTTTTTAAGTGGCTTGGGGATTCAGGAAGTAAATGTATATCGTAAACCTAAAATTGCCGTAATTGTCACAGGAAATGAACTCACTAAACCTGGAGAAAAACTGCTTCCTGGTAGAATCTATGAATCTAATTCTGCAACATTAACAGCAGTATTAAACCATGCAGGTTTCGACTCAAGTCTAGTTACCGTAAAAGATGATTTTAATTCGACAAAAGAAACCATTGGAAATGCAATTGATCAGAATGATGTTGTTATCATTACAGGCGGCATCTCTGTTGGTGATTATGACTTTGTTGGAAGAGCACTCGCAGAATTACACGTTGAAGAAGTTTTTTATAAGGTAAAACAGAAACCAGGTAAACCTCTTTTTTATGGTAAAAAAGGAGACAAAAGTATTTTTGCATTGCCAGGAAATCCTGCTGCAGTTTTAACTTGTTACTATATGTATGTCCGCACAGCAATTCAATCATTAATAGGTATTTCAACTCCAATGTTAGAAGAAAGAGAAGTATCTATATTGCATGACTTCAATAAGAAAGGAGATAGAGCACACCTTTTAAAGGCTTACATTGCACCTGAAGGAGTTCAAGTTCATGCAGGACAAAGTTCTGCTATGTTAAGTTCATTTGTAGGTGCAAATAGTTTAATTTACTTGTCAGAAGAGGATAGCGAAATAAAAAAAGGAGATAAAGTTCTTGTTTACATCCTTCCAATTTAACAACCTTAGATTTTAAAATAAATCGACTAGAGTAAAAAAAATAGTTTTTAAAGATGCAGGCAACTGGGATCATATTAGCAGGAGGTAAAAGTTCTCGAATGGGTGAAGACAAAGGCCTGGTTCTGCTAAACGGCAAACCAATGATTCAATACGTTATTGAAGCTTTAAAAGAAGTTGTTTCGGATATTATTATAATTTCTAATAACGCATCCTATAATAAATTTCGTGTTCCTGTCTATTCAGATATTATTAAAGACAAAGGACCTGTTGGAGGAATTTATACGGGCCTTTACCATTCTACAACAGAATTAAATTTTTGTATTAGCTGTGATGTTCCAATGATTTCATCGGATTTCATTTTTTGGTTATTAAATAAAAGTGGAAACGCATCCATAACACTTCCGATGTACAAAGACAAAATACACCAAATGATTGGCGTTTATTCAAAACAAGTTTTATCAAATTTTAAAGAGAGTACAGAAAAAGAACATTTAAAATTAAGCCAAGTTAACAAGGATATGGCTTGTGAAATAATAGACATTGAAAAAGAATATGCTAATTTTGATGAATTGATATTCAGTAATATTAACACCAAAAATGAATTGATCAGCATTGCCCATGAAAGCAAACATTAAATATTTTGGAATGATAGCTGAAAAGATTGGGAAATCAGAAGAATCGGTTGATTTGGACGAAAAAAACCAATCTAATTTACGCAGTTATTTCATTCAAGAATATCCATTTTTAAATGAAATAGATTATCAAATAGCAGTAAATCAAACCTTAACAGAGGTTATTGATACGAAGTCTGAATTTGTAGAAATAGCTTTACTTCCTCCTTTCGCGGGCGGCTAAAAACTTTAGATAAATGGTAGATATAACTTTTAAGGCTAGCACACTGAGAATAGCAACAGCGCAAGCTGAGTTGTGGTGAGTAAGCAAGAAACGATTGATGCAATTAATAATAAAACCGTTCCTAAAGGTGATGTTTTTGCAATGAGTAAAGCTGCCGGTTTATTGGGTGTCAAGAAAACAGCAGATTTACTACCTGATTGTCATCCAATGCCAATTGAATTTACCGGTATTGAATACAACATTGAAGGATTAGAAATAACAATCACAATGACCGTTAAAACAATCTATAAAACGGGTGTTGAAGTTGAAGCTATGCATGGTGCTAGCATTGTAGCATTAAACATGTACGACATGCTTAAGCCTATTGATAAAGGTATTGAAATACAAACGATTAAACTCCTGAGTAAAAAAGGGGGCAAATCTGATTTTAAAGATAAGTATAGAACAGATCTTACAGCCGCTGTTATTGTATGCTCCGATTCTATATCAGCAGGGCAGAAAGAAGACAAAGCTGGAAAAGCGATTATTCAAAAATTAGAAGAGTCTTCTGTTGAAATTAAAGAGTATGCAATTATTCCGGATGAAATTGAAGCCATTCAAAAAGCGGTATTAAAGCATGCTGCTGAAAAAACGGACATGATACTATTTACAGGAGGAACTGGATTATCTAAAAGAGATGTCACTCCTGAAGCATTAAAACCAATATTGGATAGAGAAATTCCTGGGATTGCTGAGGCTGCAAGAAGTTACGGACAAGATAGAACTCCCTATGCAATGCTTTCAAGAAGCGTTGCTGGTGTAAAGGATCAAACATTGGTACTTGCCTTACCTGGATCTACCAAAGGAGCTGCCGAATCTATGGATGCATTATTCCCTGCAGTCTTACATGTATTTAGAATATTTAAGGGCGCAAGACACGATTAATCTACTTATTTATAGTTTTTATTATTTGCCTATCTGTAGTCATTGATAAGGCGAAGCCTGTGGCAACCCCACGTTCGATTGATGAGATTGCCGCACTTTGCTAAAACGCAAAGTTCGCAATGACGACACGTGGGGGACTGTTTATACAGTTTATTCTTTTTTTACACCTATTTACTGCTTAAAAGGATTTACTTTGTAAAGCGATATCTTTATCAAAACATAACGGTTTTAATATCAGATGCACTAAATGAAATTGATGGACCAACCTACAGCAAATATTGTCGATACTTTTGGTAGAGTGCACGATTATTTGCGTATTTCGTTAACAGAAAGGTGCAATCTGAGATGCTTTTATTGCATGCCTGAAGAAGGAATACCTCTGCGAGAAAAGTCGGAGTTTATGTCTAGTGAAGAAACGTTGGCAATTGCTAAAGTTTTTGTTGGAATGGGCGTAAAAAAAATTCGCTTAACGGGAGGTGAACCTCTCGTCAAAAAAGATGCTGCCAACATAATCAGAGAATTAGGAAAACTCCCCGTAGAATTGGCTATTACGACTAACGCTGTTCTCGTAGATCAATTTATTGATGTCTTTAAAGAAGCTGGAATAAAATCAGTTAACGTAAGTCTGGACTCATTGCAAGAAGAAAGGTTTAACATGATTTCTAGAAGAAATTATTTCGACAGAATCATGAAAAACATCCAATTGCTCATTGCAAATGATTTTATCGTTAAAGTCAATGTAGTTGTAATGCGTGACTTGAACGAACATGAAATACCCGCTTTTATTGAATGGACGAAGAAACAAGCTATTCACGTTCGTTTTATCGAGTTTATGCCATTTGATGGAAATAAGTGGAACTGGGACAAGAAAGTTTCATTTAAAGAAATTCTTGATATAGCAAATGAGGCTTTTGGAGAAAACGCTATTACAAAAATACAAGACAGCAAGAATGATACTACCAGAAGCTATCAGTTGGTAGATGGAATTGGAACTTTTGGAATAATAAGTTCAGTTACCAACCCATTTTGCGATACTTGTAACAGGATACGTTTAACCGCTGATGGGAAAATTAAAAACTGTTTATTTTCACAAACTGAAACAGACTTGCTAAAAGCACAGCGAGAAAACTTAGATATCAAACCCTTAATTATTTCTGCAATTCTTGCTAAAAAGAAACAAAGAGGTGGTGCAGAAGAGTTTGATGAGGATTTTGTTGAGAACATGAAAAACAGGGCAATGATTGCAATTGGAGGGTAAAAAAAGTTAGTAATCGATAACCCTCTTCATTCTTCTATCTTCAGCCAGTACTTTTCTTCGATTTGATCTAATCCGTTTATTCACCTTCGTTGAGGAGGTAAGGGAGTGATTATAAAAAGCTTGCTAAAATCGTATGTCATAAAATTAAAAACTGTAATATATTCTCTATGTTTACGGTAAAGACACAGTTCAGATAACACATATACGTGTGTTATCTACTTGTTATGACAATTGTAAAAAACGCAACTATCAAAAAATCTCTTGTGATAATCAGTTGCTTAATTGTGTTTATCTTTACTGCAAAAATCTTAGGATGAAGTATTTACTAACTTAAATAATTTACCTACTATCGCTCTGTATTTACGGACAAAATGTTAATACGTTTTTTGTAACAAAACTTTCTGACCACAACAAAATTAAAGTGGTGTTTAAAGAAGGTGAGAAATTGAAAGTTAATTATACTCAATCAGATAATCAAAATGTTATTAAAGGTTTTATTGATGAAATTGGTGATACCTATATAATAGTGGAAAGCGTTAGAATTGATTTAAACGAAATTGCCATGGTTTCAGCGCATAAACCGGGAATTAAAGTTCTTGGTGGTATTCTATTCTCTGCTGGAACAGCGCTCATTGTTAAAGGATTTCAACGTAAGGAAAACCCAAAATATATTGAAAAAGAAACCGTTAATTTTGTAGGATTAGGTGGCGGAGGGACCAAGACTGTGGTTCGAGATAGTGGTGGCCTTATTTTAATGGGCTCTATACTTTGTGCGGCATCCTCAATTGGTATTATTATTCCCACAATTTGTCACAAAGACAAATATCGGTTTGCTACGCATACAAATAATTGATCATGAGCAGAGCCTATAACATCACCGATACTCCATTGCTTAAATCTCGCTTCGAATGATAAATCATTCAAACTCGTAAGGCCTTACTCCGAAATTAGTTTTATCTTTATTCAAAAGCAACGGCGCATCGTCTAAACGTTGGCGTGCATTAAAACAAAGACTTAAAAGACTAGACTAATTTGGAGCAATATCAATCAAACGATGCATTATATTTCATTATGGATTTTATCTTTTCATTTTTATAGAATCCTTGATAAGATATCCCAAACTCAAAACCACCTTTACCATTCGTGTAATTGGACAAATAAGAAGTGTTAAAATCGTAACTAATCATTCCAACAAAATCTTTGTACCTCATTCCCACCCCAATCACAAATGCATCTTTTAAACGGTAACCTAGAAGTAAACGCAAATCGCAATCTTCATTAGATAATTGATACTTACCTAATAATAGCACTCTTTTTCCCAACTCCTAGACTGGCTTTAAACTTTTCTTAAAAGGAACAATCTATTTCGTATAAATGACACTTTGAAATAATAATAAAAGTACTTTTGTTCCCAATTAACAGAGTAACAAAAATTAATGAATACCAAGAGACATTACAGAAAACTCTACGACAAACAATTTACATTATGATTCGATTAAAAATCGGGGGAGTTCCAGAGCATTTTAATCTTCCGTGGAGACTTGCCATTGAAGAAGGGTCTTTTGAAAAAATTAACATGAAGCTGCATTGGAGTGACATGCCTGGAGGCACAGGACAAATGATTCGGGGGCTTGAAAGTGAATCAATTGACATTGCTGTTTTATTAACAGAAGGAGTAAGTAAAGCAATATTAGAAGGTTTACCAGCCAAAATACTATCCTATTATGTGACCTCACCGCTTAGATGGGGCATCCATGTTCCATTTAAATCAAACATTGAAACACCTGCTGATTTAAATAAAAAAACATTTGCCATTTCACGCGAAGGGTCTGGATCACATTTAATGACATATGTTGAAGCAGAAAAACAAAAATGGGATATAAATTCACTTAAATTTAGAGTTGTTGGTGATTTATATGGCGGGTTATGGTCACTTGAGAACAACAAAGCTCAAGGTTTTTTATGGGAAAAATATACAACCAACCCATTTGTAAAACAAAATAAATGCAAATTTATTGGAGAAGTAGTAACGCCATGGCCTTGTTTTGTTATTGTAGCATCTGAAAAAATCAAAAAGCAATACGAAAAAGAATTGTTTGAGATGATTCAAATTGTATGCAAAAGAGCCGCGAAACTCAAAAAAGATCCGGAAGCAATCGAAAAATTATCTTGGAGATATCATCTTGAAAAGCAAGAAGTCAAAAACTGGCTTAAAGAAACCGAATGGGCAGAAGAAAAAAATACTGAGCCAAAACATATTGACTCAGTAATCTCTTTTTTACTTAAAGCAAATTTAATAAAGAAAGAAAATAGTAAAGACTATTTAAAAAAACTCTTTTAAAGATTTGGGTTTTCTCGTATCCCCATTATCTCAGCTCCTGTAATAGATGAATATTATGGAGTCCTTTGATAAGTAACTATTGAATCAAGATTGGCTATGTGCCGCATCACGCTCTATTCAGAGAAAGGAAAAAAGAGGAGGTTTTTATAATTTAGACTTGGCCTAAACTAGTTTATATGAAATGCCTCGTGGGGTGCTACATGAAAATCTCAGTGTAACTCCAAAGACAAACCTAAAAGCTCTAATTCTGTAAAATATTTTAACACATGTAATTTAAAATCAGATAATTATACATAAATTAATATAGCTTTACTTTAAGTAAAGGTCTTGTGATTAAAGGAGGCATTATTTCAATTACAACTTAATACCAATAATTGTTGCATCATCAATTTGTTCTTTATCTCCTTTCCAATTCTGGAATTCTTGAGCTAAGGCATCTTTTTGCTCGGACATACTTTTACCTTGAATAGATAATAGTCTATTTTTTAGTCTTTTGGATTTAAACTTCCTGTCTCCTTCTCCTCCAAACTGATCTACATAACCGTCTGAACTCAAATAAATAGCATCTCCCTTATTGTATTCAAATACCCTATCTTCAACATGAAAAGATAGATCGTCGGCCCCTATTGAGCAGTTATTCCCCTTCATTTCATAAAGAGCCATTTCTTCTAGGTTTAATTCTGAATAATTATCAACTCCGCTTACAGGCGCAAAATTATCTTTTTTAGTGACTAAATATAAGGGGCGCTTTGCTCCGGCAAAACGAATTAAATTAGAATTATTCTCTATGGAACATAGACAAATATCCATGCCATCATGAGAAACATTACTCTCATTTGCATTCATAAAGTCTAAAAAAAGTTCATTTGCTTTCGTTAAAATTTCTGCAGGTTTCGTTAGACCAAACTGATCCACTGCATTATTTAAACTTATGTTACCAGCCATTGATATTAATGCGCCAGGAATTCCGTGCCCGGTACAATCTGCAACAGCAATTAGGGTAACTTCATTCAGTTTTTTTGCCCAATAAAAATCACCTGATATACTGTATTTTGGAAGAAAATAATTAAAATGTTCAGGAAATAATTCATTCATTTTTTGATCACTTGGCAAAATCACATTTTGTACTGTTCTTGCACGGTTTAAGCTATCATGGAACCCCTTGGATTTTTCCTTTATTTTAACCTTAAAATCGTTTAATTTTTTTCTTGAATGTTCTTTTTCAATATTTTTTAAGTCTTCCACTTTTTTTAACTGATGTGAAATAATGGCTATCAATTCCTTATTGCGGTAGGGTTTGGCTAAATAGTCCTCTGCTCCTAGGTTCATTCCTGTTCGGAGGTCATCCATTGTGGATAGCGCAGTTAAAAAAACAAAAGGTGTATGTTTTAATTCATCATCGGCACGGATTGCTTTTAATACATCTAAGCCACTTATTTTAGGCATATTTATATCGCAAAGTATTAAATCTGGCTTTAAACTGAATGCTCTTTGTAATCCCTTTTCTCCATCAGGCTCACTTTCTACTTCAAAGCCATTTAAATCCAAAACATCGCAAATAGACTCTCTAATTAATGCTTCATCTTCAATTACTAATATTTTACCCATGCAAATGAATTTTGTTTAATACAAACCTAGTTAACTATTTCGTATTGTAATACTTTAACTTTCCGAAAATTACTTTTTGTTCACCCAACGTAATCGTACACTACCACTAAAAAATGTGACAAGCTAGGTCATTTTATAGCGGCCTCAACATGTTAGTCAAACTTCACTTTTCTCTTACAAGATGTACTTAAGTATTTCCTATTAATAAGTGCATCAGTTCTTCTTTTTTGCGAACCGAAACATTTACACTTGAACCATCCGACATTAATAAATAACCTGCTTTTCCTCTCACAAATTTTTCAATATGCTTAATATTTACAATGGTAGATTTATGAACTTTTAAAAAGTTTTTACTCGTTAATACTTCTTCAAAATCTTTCATAGGTTTAGAAACAAGTATTTTCCTTTTGTCAGCTAAATAAAAGTTACAATAAGCTCTATCAGCCTGACACTTAATTATTTTATCAAAAGAAATTAGTTCTAATCCATCATTGCAAGGCAGCGCTAATTTATTTGCATCTGCTATTACAGTTTCTGGTTTACTAGCAGACCGCTGGTCTAACAATTGATTGCGTCTGTCCAAACGCAGTCTTACTGTTTTTAAAATATCGCTGGTAGCAAAAGGTTTAAAAATATAATCGTCAGCACCCAAGCTCATCCCATAGCGCAAACTCTCTACTTCTACTTTAGCCGTAAGAAAAAGAAAAGGTGGAATGATTTCATCTTTAAATCGTTGATTAACAGCTTCAAGTAATTCAAAGCCTCCTAATTCTGGCATATTTACATCACAAAGCACCAAATCTGGTTGGTTCTCAACAATAACATCATACCCTATTTTTCCATCACTAGCGATTAAAACCGTGTAGCCTGCTAATTCAAGAATCTCTTGTAAAGTATCTCTAATGCCTTGCTCATCTTCAACGATAAGTATTTTTTCCATGATTTCTATTAGAATTATTATGGTATTATACGCAAGGTATTAATGTTTTTTTTAAAGATATCGTATTTTACCCATTATTTGTATAAAATTATGGGATGGTATTGTAAAAACCGAGTTTCAGCACTGTTGTGAATTCCCTGGGGGCCGAAAGATTTTTTACAGCGTCATCCTATGTTTGTAAAAAGGATTTTTTATTGTTAAAAAGCAAATATAATTTTGTTTATGAATTATAAACAGAACAGAAAGAGAAAGGAACTAGAATAAGGTCCTTAAAGCCTCCAGGCATAACTTAGTTTGTAAACAAATGTTTAATAGATTAGTAGAAAAAGGTAAACCGAAAAAAGTGGCTTTAGTTGCGGTAATGAATAAATTAATAAAACAAGCTTTTGCCATTGGGACAAAACTTTAAAATTATGTAGAACCAAAATTAAATTTGGAAATTAAACTTAATTAAATTTGGTTTTTAACACAGTTCATTGCGAACTTTACGCTGTAGTAAAGTACGGAAACCTCAATGAAACCATAATTAAGTTTCCGAACTAAGATTGTAAATTTTCAAATACGTTTCGACTCCATTGTTTAAAGAAAAGAAATCTGAAGCATATTTTCTTAATTCTGTGTTTGGGTTATTTTGATTCTCTAAAAGAGCGGCAACCACTCTTTCGTATTCTTCATTAGAAAACTCTTTTACTAAATATTCCGGTAGAATTTCATTCATCACTAAATCATCATCACCTACGTCTGAATTACAAACAATAGGGATATTTAAATTCAATATCTCCCCCATCTTGGTCGGTGAAGAAGCCTTTTTAGAGAAAACAGGCTTAATAAAAAACAAGGAGACATCGCTCAATGATACCATCGTTGGGACCTCTTCTCGATTTGCTGATTGAATAATTATTTTCGAAGTGTCCAACCCTCTCTTTTTGGCTTCAGAAAGCACCATTTCTTTAGGTTCTCTTGTTATAAACAAAGCTTTTGAATTTTTTTTCTCTAGTAAACAAAACTTTAATAAAATCCAACATTTCATCCAACATATACCAAGTACCTATTGAGCCTAAGTAGGATATCACATAATCCTTTTCTTCAATTCCTAATTCTTTTTTGAGCGACTTTTAAACGCTCTAAATCCACTTTAGCAGGGTCAAAATGTGTTTCGTCTGTACAACAAGGAATAACTGAAATCGGAGATTGATTCGGTAATTTCCAGGATTCTATTACTTGCTTACCACAATCTGTCAAAGAAACTACCGCTTGCGATTCTGTGAGGAATTCCTTTTCTTTCTTTTTAAAGAAATTATAGACTAATTTAAAAACAGGATTCTTAAGGCTCCAAATCTCACCGTCTAATCTTTCATCTGCATAAAAACCGCGCATATCAAAAACAAAAGGAATATTGTCTTTTTCTCTTGAATGACAAACCTGCCAGTGCACTAATATAACTGCGGCAATGAATAATATCTACTTTGCCTTGTTGAAGTTCCTTTTTAACCGCCTTCTTCAATTTCCAAACATCAAAAATAGTAGATAATACGGGTGGTCTTTTCGTATATTTTAAAGGAACCCATTTAATACAGGTTCCTTTCAGCAAATTTTCGATCGTAGTTTTATTGGTAATAAAGTTTTCTTTCTTTTCAAAACTAATTATTGTGTATGCAATTCCTTTCTCAGCCAACCTGAGAAGGTAAGGCAATACCTGAGATTGCCCCAATGAATCTGTCATTCCGTCATATGAGAGGTAAAGTATCTTCATTTTGCATATATTTGAAGTCGCTAATATAAGCAATGAATTTACTTCGGAATACAAGATATTTTTTTAGGTATAGTTTATTTGGGTATAATCTATGCCGTAGCTTATGGACTTAAATCACAGCAACAAAAAAATGGGATAGATAGTCAATATTTTATTGGTGGACTGACCGCAAAGTTAATTGGAGTTACAGCATTTTGTTTGGTTTATGGTCTTTACTATGGCGGAGGTGACACGGTAGATTATTATTAAGGCTCACTTGCTCTAGCTAATTTAATGACAGAAGATTTTGATGCTTTCTACTCCATTGTATTTGAAAATGAATTAGAGAAAAACCTGGTATGCTTTTACAAAGAAACAGGAAACCCTGCATGGCACATTTGGAGAGATCCTAACTCGTTTGCCGTTTCAAGATATTCCGCAATATTTTGTTTACTGGGAGCAAAAAGCTTCCTTATTACTAGTTTATTAACAGCATCATTTTCTTATATCGGAATGTGGAAATTGTATCGGTTATTTACCATTAATTACCCTGACACAAAAAAAGCATTGGCAATTTGTATATTATTTATGCCCTCATTGATATTTTGGGGATCAGGAATAATGAAAGATTCTTATGTACTCGGAGCCGCGTGCTGGTTTTCTTACAATTTCTATCATGTGTTTATTATAAGAAAAAAAATATTAATAAATGCATTACTTCTCATTATCAATATCTCAATTATCATGACCTTGAAACCATATGTAATTCTCTCTATTCTTCCTGGAGCTTTATTATGGCTAAACAACGCTTACTTAAAGCAGGTTTCTTCCGGTTTTGTAAAAATCTTGGTAATGCCACTACTAGGATTGATCATTCTTGGTGGTGGGTTTTTCTTTACAGAAATATGGGTAGTTTAATGGGAGATTATGGAAACATTGATCAGGCTGTAGAAAAAGCAAAAATTATTCAACAAGATTTACTACGTGAAGAACAATATGGTGGTAATAATTATAATTTAGGGGAGATTGACGGAACAGCAGGAGGGATGACCTCTATTGCTCCGCTTGCAATATTTACAGCCTTTACCGTCCCTTGTTTTTTGAGATAGGGTCTCCTATGATGGTAATTTCTGCATTAGAAAATACGATTCTTTTACTCTAACATTATTTCTCTTCTTAAAACAAATCCTAGAAAAATATTCCGCATAATTCTTAGCGAACCCTTAATCTTATACTCCATATTCTTTAGTTTATTACTCGCCTTTGGAGTGGGAATGGCTAGCACTAATTTTGGAGCATTAACACGCTATAAAATTCCATTTATGCCCTATTATTTCTCAGCTATTTATTTGATTTATTCTTTAAACACCAAAAAGGAAAAAAGAAATATTTAGGATGAGTTTGGGATAATAAAAATATCTATTCTCGATACAATCCCGATGAAAAAACAGGAAGCATTCGCACTTAGCGAAGCGTTATCACCGAAGGTAATGGACAATTATTTTAAACTATTGTACATTGTTCTGAATGACGCAAAACATTACTAGAAAAATTTCATTCAGAACTCTAGTGCCTTCAGCACTTCGACCAGCTCAGTAGAGTCAGCTCAGTGGGGGCCGAAAAGCTATTGAATTCAAAATGAATGATTAGAAAGACTTTTTATCGAATAGTTTGTAAAGAGCAACTCTTCCTACTTTTTTTCCTGCGTCAAAAAAAGTAGGCAAAAAAGGACGCTTACTATGCGGCTACTTTTGATATTCAATCACCATCAGCGCAAAGCTTAAGTGCGGCCAAATGATCTTCTCGTTCCTCGAAGCTATTCGGTCTTACTAAACCTTTTACTCGATACTTCAATCAATCAAAAAAGGCCGAAAATACTAGTCGTTTGTACATCCATAAAGACTGCAAATACTTTGGGAACTTCATGATTCACTCAAAAGATAAATAGCAGCAAATAACCTTGTAATTTCTATTCCTCTTTGCTAATCCCGGGAATCCGAAAACTATAACCAGTTTTCAGTTTTCAATCAAGGGATAAAATCCTTTTGATTCATATTCTGAAGAAGGATATCCTGACGGAAGATTATTCTTCTCTTCTAAATGAAGTTCTAAAATATGCTCCTTTGTGGAAATGTCACATAATTCCAAAACTTCTATCCTCGTAAAATGATTATGAAATTCGGTCGGTAAAATAAGGGAACTTAGGTCCATTCTATTGAATTAATTGTGTAACTCAAATCTAACCTTTTTTAACGTGCTCACTAAGTTTTACGTGTGAGGGATCAAGGCAAACTCACACTTTTTTTACAACAGTTAATTTTGTTAAAACAGTAAAAAGCTGTCAGTTCGAGTGCTTCGAGGAACGAGAAGTGTATCGAGAATAAGCTTTTTTGTTCTCGATATATTCCGATGAATAAAATCGGAACACTCGAACTGACAAAAGCTACAAAAACAATTAAATTATTGCTAATTTTTAATTATTATCACTAAAAATGAGAAAGTGTGAGTTTGCCCTGTGTGAGGGATAAAAAGGCTTGATTATTCAAAACATTTAGTACTCTTTTACGTATATTTATATATCAGATAACCAATTGTATGGAGTCTAAAAAGAAAAACATCAAACAAAAAGCTGCATTAATAAAGCAATTAGCAGAAACTAAACTAGCCCTAAAAACTAGAGTTAGAGGTGGTGAGAGTCTGAAAGAAGTAGAGAAGGATTTAGGTGTCAGAGTTGTGCAACCCCTATAAATTTGTATAGAATGAAGACGGTCATTATGAATTCACTACAGATAATTAGAGTGTTTATTCCTGTTTTTTCTTTATAAACGACAAAGAACCTAGTCTCTTCGGAATTGAGATTGAAGCCGTAATCGATCATTTTAACATCGAAGAAATAAAGTCTGTCAAGAAGGACAAACCCATTGATTTCAAAATTTAATTAACTGCAGTCGCAATAGTCAGAGCTTTCTTTATAAACCAACCCGAATCAATTCTTGCATATATTTGTGAACATGGGGATGGCGAGGCAATGAAAAGAGCTGGAGCCTTTCGAAGGTGGTTTAAAATCATAATGGCGACCCTCATATGGTTCACTTCCAAGGTAACTTGAATGCAGAGGTCAAAGCTGGAGTAATGGTACTTCATTCTTTTACCCACTATAACAAACTTCATAAGGCGCTTCACGAAGAAATAGATGAACTAGTAGCTCAAGACAAACCTAGTAGTGTTTCCGTCTCCCCGGATGATCAGTCCTAAAAGGTCGTCTGAATGAGAAGGAATGTTCTTCTGAATGACAAATATGAAAATTTACATCCATTTTGCATACCACATCTGAAACATTAAAACGTACCATAATTTGGTATCGTATTCCTTTTTTCCGTTATAAAAATCTGTCTTTAATTTTGAAATATATTCCCAATTAAAAATCCCTTGTTCAACAATGTTCTTTTCATTAATAAATGAATCAATACGTTCTTTTAATTCTTCATTCATCCATTTAGCAATAGGAATTGCAAAACCCATTTTAGGGCGATCCATCATTTCCTTGGGAATATATTGATGCACAATTTCTTTAAGAATGATGCTTTTTTACTCCGTTATGGTATTTGAATGTATCAGGCAGTGTAGCCGCCCACTCAATAATACGGTGATCCAAAAATGGCTCTCTACCTTCTAAGCTTACACTCATAGTAGCTCGATCAACTTTTTGCATTATATCGTCTACCAAATACGTTTGGTAATCTATCGCCATCATATAAGCTAATGGAGAAAACGTGTCTTTTTTTAATTCATTACTAATGTATGCAGTATCTAACACATCACAGAATCTTTCAATACTTCTTGAATTTGCTCATCTGTATATTGTTGACTCAAACTCAACATTATTTTTTCGGGAGAAGGATCTTTCAATATTCCCTTTAATTTTTCGTAGCGATTATGAAAATTATATTTATTCTTTAGAAGAGGAATGCTATTAGAAGGAATCACATTCATTAATCCCGCTAGAGACTTTCGCGCAAAACCGGGTATTTTATTGAGTTTATTCCCGTAACGAATTAAATAATCGTAGCGATTATACCCTGCAAATATTTCATCACCACCATCAGCACTGAGCGCAACCGTTACTTTTTCTTTGCCATTTTACTCACCAACGTAGTTGGAAGAGCGCTGCTATCGGCGAACGGCTCATCATAATAATAGGGCAAATCATCAATTAAATCGATTGCTTCTTTTTGCGTACATGCATATTCATGATGATCTGTTCCCAAATGCTTGGCTACATCTTTAGCATAAGGAGCCTCGTTCAAACCAATATCCGGAACACCAATCGTAAAAGTTTTCAACTTATCTGTCCTGTCTTTTTGCAATAAAGCGGTTACACAAGCACTGTCATAACCTCCGCTTAAAAACACGCCTACAGGAACGTCCGCAACCATTCTATACTCAAAAGCCGATTGTAATATGGTTTCTGTTCCTGCTTTTGCTTCTTCCATGGAAATGCTTTGCTTGGGACTATTGTAAGCATCGTAAACATTCCAATAACATTTCGAATTGTGTTTTTTCGTTTTTAAATCAAATAGTAAATAATGACCAGGTTTTAATTTGCTGCAATTTTGAAAAATGCAATGATTTGTAGGCACATTACCATATTGCATAAATGCAGCAACAGCATCCAAATTAATTTCTTTTTGAAAAGAAGGGTGCTGATGAAAAGCCTTTAGTTCTGATCCAAACAAAAACAAACCGTCGTTCCAATAATAAAAAAAAGGTTTAACTCCTACTCTATCTCTTACGCACAAAGAACTTCTTGTTTTTCTTTGTCATAAATTACAAAAGCAAACATTCCAATAAACTTTCTCTAAACACTTTGAACCCCATTGCGCATATGCATGCAATATCATTTCGGTATCCGATGAGGAATTAAAGATGTGTCCTAGCTGTTCTAATTCTTTTGTTATTTCCTTGTAATTATAAATTTCGCCATTAAAAGTAATCGAAAACTGATTAAACCGCATTGGTTGTTTGCCATTTTCAGTAAGATCAATGATTGACAATCTTCGATGACCGAAACCTACTTGGAATTCACTTTCCGAGTGCAGATCAACACCACTACCATCTGGGCCGCGATGATCCAATGAATTAGTCATCGCCTCTAAAACCTCGTTAGACGATTGCTTATTAAAATCAATATAACCTGTTATCCCGCACATTTTATATCTTATTTAACATTAAACCCAGCTTAATTGCCTGACTTTCCCTTGAAAATTGCATTCTTAACTCATTATCCATTTGGCTTACATCCTCATTCTGCATAAACTTATCATATTCATTGCAAAGAAAAGCATAAACAGAATTGACATCATCAAAGATGAATCCAGATCTTGATGTCTTAACAATCTCATCAATAGAACCTCCATCTCCGGGCGCTACAATAATTTTTGATCCTGAGCCAATATATTCATATATCTTACTGGCTATTATACCCGCATGACCTTTCCAAGCAACATGTAAAAGTAAATGAGATTCCTTCTCAATTTTTAAAATTTCAGATTTAGGAATTCTTAAAGAAGTTTTATAGTAATTCTCGTAACCCTTTAATAATTTTTCTACTCTGGTTTTTTGAGCTAAATCTAGATCAAGGCCTGGGAAAAATAATTTACAGCTTGGTTTTTTTGCTTGAATAAATCGTTTATAAGCTTCTATAAATATGGAAATATCCTGACCATCATAGAGAGTACCTATATATGCTATCTGGAAATAATTTTTAATTTTTGGTGTATCGGCATACGGAAGAAAATCAGAGGGCTCAAAACCATTGTATATAGCTTCTGATTCTAATCCAACCATTTCTCCAACACTTTTACCTATAGGCATTGAACTAGCCGTAATGTAACTAGCCCTTTTTACCCATTTTTTTTCAAAATATTGTTGGTACCGATTTAGAACCTTTTTTATTCGACTTCCAGAAATATTATTTATTGTACTTGTAGTCCAAGCGTCGCGATAATCAGCAATCCATGGAATATTATATTTCATGTTTATTTCATAGCCAAACTTGAACTGTACGAATGGATTGCCACTGATAATAACGGCATGAATTTTATGTTCAGAGTTGATTATATCTTCTGCCTCCGCCAAGAAATTATTGTAAGGACATAATCTACCCCAAATGTTCTGAAAAACAACTTCTATAACAGAAAGAGCCTTTTTGAAAAATAGAAACCTTTTTTCTGTATGTAATCGATCTCTTAAATTTGCAGAATATGGACAATAATAGACTTCATAAGTTTCGTTTTTCTCAATTAATACTTCTTTTGAAGTAGAATAATGACAATCATCAAAAGATTTTACCTGTTTTTCCCATTTTCTCGTTATAATAATCGGATAATATCCAGATTTGTTTAAATATTTCGCCCAACTTTCGACTCTTTGAGAAGCAGTTAAATTACATGGAGGATAGAAATAGGATATTATTAGTATTTTTTCCAATTTTGTCACATGGCAAATGTAGGCAATAAAAAAAAACATTTTATTTTTTTTAACCGGAGGATTTCCTTTTGGAAAGGGAGAAACATTTATTGAAAATGAAATTGAAGAACTTTCGATTCGGTTTGATAATGTTATTATCTTGGCGCATGATATCAATTCCATTGATAAGAGACAAGTGCCGAACAATGTTAGTATACATAGGGTTAATTACAAACCTAAAATGATATTTAAAATTTTTAGTTTTTCTGTTATTTTTACTAAATATTTTTGGCGTGAATTGTATCGAATTAAATTTACTTACAAAAAGACGTTGTCGATTGGTGTTTTGAAGACAATGATGATTTCGTTAATAAACTCTAGAAGACTATCCAAAAGGTATAATCATTATATATCTAGCAATCAAGAGCACAATGTCTTTTTATATTCCTACTGGTGCAATGATAGCGCTTTAGCGCTTGCATTTTTAAAAAACTCAAATAAGAAAATAAAAACTTTTACCCGACTTCATCGATGGGATCTTTACTTTGAAGAAAGCAAATATAACTACTTACCATTTCGAAAAATAATATGTGATTGCTTAGATGCGGTATTTTCAATTTCAAAGGATGGGATAGATTACATAGCAAAAACATGGAAGGTTACTAATACCTCTAACATTCGCTTATCGCGTTTGGGTATTTTAAATAATAGACAACCTATCGAAACAATTAATAATCATTTTAAACTGGTAAGCTGTTCGAATTTGATTGCTGTCAAACGAATAGATTTGATTATAGAAAGCTTAAAGTTTCTTGAAAGTTGTTCTTGGGAATGGATTGTAATTGGAGATGGGCCGCAAAGAGAGTTCATTGAAGCTAATATTTCGTTATTACCGGATTCTAGTTCAGTAAAAATAATGGGGAGAATGCCGAATAAAGATATTTACAATCTTTATGAAAAAGAAAAACCTGATTTATTTATAAATCTTAGTTCTTCTGAGGGTATACCCGTTTCTATTATGGAAGCAATGAGTTTTGGAATCCCAGTAATTGCTACTGATGTTGGGGGCACAAGAGAAGTTGTAAATAATGAAAATGGCATTTTACTAGAGGCAAATCCACATCCTAGAGAAGTAGCCCGGAACCTTAATGATTTTATTTCATTGAACCAAAATGAAAAGAGAACTAAAAGACGAGCAGCTTATGAAACATGGAAGGATAATTACTCTGCAAAATCCAATTACAATGAATTTATAGACCAAATTTTTAGTCTCTAATAATTTCATGATAATATGAGATTAATTTATTTGTATAGTTTTCAATGTCGTAATCTGAAGAGAATTTATGTCCTTCTTTGACATATCTTAAGTATTCATTCGGATTTTCCTTCAATTTAATCAATGCATTTCCAAACTGTTCTGCATTTTGATCCTGAAATATAAATCCATTTTTTTCATGTTCTATAATATCTCTATTGCCTTTTCCGTCAAGAGAGACAACCGGTAAACCAGCAGCCATCGCCTCAAGCAGAACAAGGCCGAAAGGCTCATAGGTTGCTGCGTGAATATAAAACTCTGCATTTCGCATGAATTCTTCAACATTTTTTACGTTACCATGAAGAATTATATCCTTACTAAGATTACTTGACTCTATTTCCTTTTGCAGATATGCTTTGTTTGGTCCATCACCCAAAATATCAATTTTACAGTCGTAACCTTTGGTTTTTAAATAGGAAACTATTGGAATTAAAAAAGCTTGGTTTTTTTTATTTACCAAACTTCCAACACATACTGCAGTAATTGTACTATCGGGTTTGGGCTCAGCTCTTTTTTCAAAATAAAATCTTTTAAAGTCTATGGCATTGGATAAAAGAAAAACATTTTTTTTGAGTGCTTTCGGTATTACTTTGGTAAAATAATTATCTGTATTCTTGGATATAGCAATAAAATTATTGTTACAAACTTTATATCTCCTGAATAAAAGTTTCTTCTCGTAAAAGTCGGTTAGGTTTTTTTTCAATGATTTCTTTACTGAAAAAACACTAATTTGACTCATGTTATCATGACAATGTGTTACATAAGTAATTTCAGGTAAAACTTTCCATCTTGATAGAAGCTCGGCCTCAAACAAATGAGAATGAATAATATCTGGTTTGAATTCTTTAACAGTAGTTTCAAATTCCTTTAAATCCGCATAGTTTGAAGCTCTTAAGGATAGATTTAGATGAGATTGAATAACCGAGAAATCAAATGCAATCATTTTTTCATCAAAATCAATTCTATCTGATAACACAAGTAATTTTACCTCAACTTCATTCCTTTTGTCAAGTTCATTGCAAATATCAATAACCAGTCGTTCCGCACCACCTGTCATTAAACTTGGTATGATATGAAGAATTTTCATCATTTAATTTTTACAAATGAAGAAGCCAAAACTGGATTTTTTCATTGGAAATAGCTTTATAAAATGAGGGGAAATAGTGTTGTCAATTTGTGCCTTTTTGAGTAGATTTAATATGTATTTTACCTTTATCACCATTCCTTTTGTATATACGGTTCTAATACCTTTCTTGAATATACTTTTAATAATGACAACAAGACCAAAAACCGATGTCTAGACTGTTCATTTTTAATATTATGAAGTAATGATTTCATAATATAAAAACTGGCCTTCAAAAAATCATTTCCTATAAAATATTTGGCAATGTTAAAATAAGCATCACTAATTGACTTTCTTCGATATTGAACTTTGATTTTTGGACTATAGATGCTTGCTATCTCTGTAATTAGCTCAAGATGCCTCTGCAACGGTTCTAATCTTTTGATGCCAACAGTTCTATTCTCATGATTTATGATTTTTACCGATTGTACATCGGTACAAATAATATCCGTTTGCTTTATAATACGCATCCAAAGTTCCAAATCCTCACCAATGTGCAAATCTGTGTTATATTTATTTTCAATTAGCAATTCTTTCTGGATACAAACTTGTTGAGAATGAATAACAGATGTAAAAACTTGATTGTATTTATCTTCTTTTTTATAATATGTTTCTCCAACCTTTAAATTATAGAAGAAATGAATATGTTTATGCTCTTTTATATTTTCTGCAAAAACTTCTAAATGATTTGATAAAAATTGATCATCACTATCTAAGAAACATATCCATTTTCCATGAGCAATATTAACACCATTATTTCTGGAAGCACTTCTTTCCTGATTTTCTTGATAAACATATTTAATTCGTGAATCGGAAAAGTTATCTTGAATAATCTCTCTTGTATTATCGGTAGATCCATCATCAATAATAATGAGTTCCCAGTTCTTAAAAGTCTGATTAATTACACTTTGTATTGCGAATGTTACAAAATCTTCACGGTTATAAGTCGGAATAATTATAGAGAAAAAAGGATCTAATTGCATAATATAAAATCAGAGATCAGTAAATTGACCACGACAATTGCATTTTTCTTTAACAAATATTGTTGAGGTTATCTTCAAGTTCATTTATATTTACTTTTAAATCGACACCTACCCATAAATCATAATTTCCATATTCTTTTGGTTCACAATATTGAATGTAATAGTCAATCCTTAATGCAGAGCAAAGTCTCCAATAGCTTGGACGTTCCTCTTTATAAGACGAATATTCCTTTATAAGTTCAAATAACGACGAATTTTCAGCCATGAATGCGATATTAGCAAATCCTGCGCCGTGAACACCGGCAAGAATATTACAGTGCTTCATTAGGTAAACTTGCTCAAAAAATGAATAATCCTCGAAATTTAGAACTTCAAATCCATTGTTAATGAAAGAAGATTCAACCTGATCATTATTGACAATTTTTCTATTTTTGGCCTTAGATCTTGAGACATATATTTTTTTATGCCGGTCAATATTAAAATTTAAATCATCAACATATGACCACATTTTTTTTCTGAACTCTATCATTGTCTTAGGATTAAAGACGTAGGTAAATGGCTTTAGTTCGGGAATGATTGCTTTAGGTATATTCATATGAACTCCCTCTGGTATTATTTCATATGACAGATTAGGAAATACCTTTAGGCTTTCCATTACAAAGGATTTATTTGAGTAGGATTCAGGTAATATTAATGTTAGCTTTTCATGTTCCTTCTCAGTTGAGTAAATCCTTGGAAGGCTCTCTGTAATCCAGGAAAAATAGCCAAACCATGGAGAAAAAGCAAAAAGATATTTTTTTTCTTTACTTAGTTTTATTGATTCAAGACTCTTGCCAAAACGGCATACGAGGAATGTCTCTAAAGCTTTACGGTAAAATTGAAAAATGAATCCGGCGTTAGGCTTTCTAAAACCGAATGCATTCGGAAGTGAGTAGCGAATTGGCAACATGTTTTTCAAAATGATTCCATAATGGGTGAGAAATACATTTTTTTTCTCATTAACTATCAATTTTGGAAGATAGTAAAATTCTCTCCTTTTAAAAATAAATAGATCTTTGTTTGCACAGTTTTTGGGTAATTGAGTTTTTATTTTCAGTTTTTTTCGAAAAATCGTAATCATACAAATAATTTGGATTTCAATTTTAATAAAATTTTATACGGAAATGATTTTTTTATTCTTGAGCTCAATTTTTTTCGTTTAGCGAAAAAGTATAACTCATCTTTTAATAAAAATCTTTTTTTAATATTTAAAACCTTTTTTCTTATAATTTTCAGTTTTACAATTGTTTCTTGTGGATATTCATAATTGTCAGGACTAAATTTAAGTAAATGGTCATTTATTATTTTAAAACTTCTCAAAATGTTGAAGTGACAAAGCGACATACCCATTGAATATATATCAGAGAATTCACCCTCTTTGTATTTATAACTTGACCCAAGACCATTTGGAGTAATGGGATTATTTTCATTGAAATAAGTGGACCATCCAAAATCAATTAGTTTTAATTTATAGCTGTTTTTAATACACTCGACAATTAAATTATGAGGTGTGATATCTCTGTGAATTACACCCTCTTTATGCATTGCAATCAATATATCAATAGCATCTAAATAAATATCTATGATATTGTTTTTTGTCCAAAAAGAAGATTCTTCATGAACCATTATAAAATTAAAACCATTTATTTTTTCAATTATAATTTGATCATCTTTTTTGAATTCTGTTATTTTCGGAAAAAAATCATATCTATTTAACCTTTTAAGGGATCTGTTTTCATTTTCACAAATTGGTTTTGTGGCCTTTTTCAAAACTGATTCATCCTCTAAAAAATAAACCTCACTGCAGTAATCAGTAAAATCAATTCTATTAATAGATGATTTTATGAATTTTAATTTCTTTTCCTCGGTGTTATTTATGGTTTTATAGTTAAATATTACTGATTCATCCAATGGCTTGACATAACTATATCCTCTTTTTTTGTAAAATTCATCTAATAATTCTTTAAGTTGGTTAATTTCTTTATTTTGTAATGTCTTAAATGAATCAAACGTTTTAATGTATGTTTTAGATACTCTTTTTTTATGAATGAGAGCGTGATATAATAGACTATATAGATAGTTTTGCTTTTCGGGTATATAAAAGTTATTACGTTTTACTCTTGAACTAAGTAGTTCTTTTTGAAATTTAATGTCATAGTAATTATCGCCAAGGAATCTAAAATCAAAAAGGACCTCATTATTACTTATTGAAACTGTATTTAAAACTCTGTAACCTCCATTTTCAAAGCTATTTTTCTCAGCACATCCAAAGCCTTCTTTGAGACTCTCCGAATCCAAAACGGTTTTAACAAGATAGTAATCATTAACTAATAAGTCAATATCTAAATGTTCGTCTATTTGTATTTGATTTGGCATTTTATCAAAGTTTCTAAGCACAAGCCACTTTAATCTTTCAGTCTTATTTAGAGCCCTGAAGACTTCATTAATAGTATTAAATTTTTTTCTCTTGTAGTATTTATTGAATAAACCTAAAACTCTTAAATTATCTTTTGTTTCTTGTATGTTATCCGTGCCATGAATTGTAAAACCCACCTGACTTTTCTCGTAGTTTTTTTTTTAAATCAAATAATTTTGTGTTCACAATTCTTTGACCTTTAGATGTTAATCTATAATCATACAAGGGATTTAAGTCATTAATGAGATAAATATGAAAACATGATTCCCCCCTAAAATCATCAACCTCCATATTATAAAATTTACTCATTACAGTAGATTTATT
Source organism: uncultured Flavobacteriales bacterium (assembly GCA_943788755.1). Lineage (GTDB taxonomy): Bacteria > Bacteroidota > Bacteroidia > Flavobacteriales_D > Parvicellaceae > CALSMU01. The sequence continues at coordinate 1,602,562 of CALSRM010000003.1, read as the reverse complement.
TTTGATTTTATCATGCTTTATAAGTTCTATGAGGCTTAATTTGAATTCACTGATATAATTAATCATTTCAGATTCTTCAAAATTTATTTTCCAATCAATAATCAAATGTTTTTCCCTAATTATACCTTCCGAATTCATTAATTGATAATTTTAGTTTTACACGTTCCTAAGTTTCCAGAAAACATCCCTCATGTAACTCAAATTCAAAATTGGTTTGGTTAGAAGAAAAAATGTTAAATAATATAGAAATTTAAAAATTTTATTGTTCTTTAAAGCTGCAAGCATTAAAAATTCGTAGGCATACTTATTGGTAAAAAATTTATGAAACTTAATATCTAATATTTTTTTCATTTCTTCATTAATAACCATCCAGTCTTTATATCTTTTGTATCCAGTAAATTCTTTTGAAAATGAAGTTGCATTTTCATGTCTTCTCCAAGCAAGTCCGTTTACCGGAACAAATCCAATTATTGAATTCAAACTCATTTGATACATTAATACTACGTCCCATTGAATTATTGAAAAAAAATATTTTGGAAAGGTTCTTGATTTTAAATTATTTCTGTAAATAATTGAATTATTTAAAGGATTTAGTTTGTTTTTCAAGAAAAAATAAAAGTCAAATGACGAAGGTAAATTATTATTTATTTCTTTAATTAATTTTCCTTGGTTATCTATTTTTTGACCATTTGTAAAACACCATGTCATGTCAGGGTGTTCATCAAGTAATTTAATTTGTTTGGATGTTTTCATTGGATCAATCCAATAATCATCAGCTTCAAGATGAGCTATATATTGGCCATTACATTTATTTCTAATTTTACATAATTTTTTTGTAAGCCAATGTTTTTTTCATTTTGGTGGTAAAATATATTTGACTGATATTTCTTTACCCATTTTTTTACAATTTCAGAGGTGTCATCATTTGATGCGTCATCAGCTATTAATAACTCCCAGTCATAATTCAATATTTGCTTAATAACCGAATCTATAGCTTTATCAATAAATTTAGCTTGATTGTATGCCATCATTATAATAGATACTTTAATATTATTTTCTGAAGCACTCATGGTTAACTTTATTGGATACGAAAACTACATTAGACCTTCTTAGATATATACCATTAGCGAATGATTTTTCATTTATTTGTTCATAAAAGCCAAATATAAAGTAATTATTTTTCTTCAAGAAAATTCTTTAAATTGGTAAATGAAACATGAATTTTATTTGTTGGGTTCATCCCAGCTTCTATTTCTATAAAATCAATTTTACTTTCTGAAAGTGTTTTTTTTACAACCTTTTAATACTTCCAAATCAAAACCTTCAGTATCAATCTTTAAATAATTAATCTTTTCAATTTTTTTTTCAAAAATAAAATCATCAAGTTTTTCTACTTTAATGATACATTCTTTTGAGTATTTCGGTTTAGATTTTTCTGATAAACTGTTTTTTACAGAATATGGCTTTTTTAAATCATAGTTTGCTTTAATATTTTCATTTTTTGAACCAAAAGCAATATTATAGCATTCAATATCTTTTTTTTTGACATTTTTCTTAAGTTGATTGAAAGTTTGTTCAAAAGGTTCAAATGATAAAATTTTTGAATTTTTTTTCTTTTCTCTAAAATATTGAGCAGATTGACCAATATTAGCACCAACATCAAATATAACTTCAAAAGTATAATTACCTAAGTGTTCATTCACGTCATTAAAAAAATCTACCCCATATGGAATAGATTTGTATATTTTTGTTCCAGAAATCTTCTGAAATAAATTTAATATTGTCTTATTTCCAAATATTAAATGAAGATATTGTATAAAACGATTCATATTATTTAATTATCATTTTCTAATTGAGATGTTTTTATCGCCATGGTATTTCATTTTAAATGAAATATATTTTCTTATTGGAAAACCAAAGGCTGCTGAATCTTTTGAAACATAACATTTATTGAAATTCTTTTTATTAAGCAATTTACTTTTTAATTTATACAAATCTAACTCATTAATTCTATTAATATCTTTAATCAATATGCAATGTGAAAATTGCGAGAAATTTTCTTTAATATGATCTAATGAGTATTGTATTTTTGAATATTCACATGTGTAATCTTTGAAAAAAAACGTCATATGAAAATTAGATTTTAAATTATTAAAAAACTTGAGATTCTGTTGCACCATTTTCACTCATACTGATAATAATTTGATCAAAATTCACATAATTAAAAACTTCTTTTTGTAATAAGTTAAGCTGATTATGATTTACATGAATATTTAAAACAACTTTTTTCTTTTTAAGAAAAAAAACAAATGTTCTAATAATACTTAAAAGTCTAATCGTGTTATAACCCCCAAAAACTTCTATATATTATGGCAATAACTTTTAAGTTTTCGACCAAATTTAATTTATCAAACTTTAAGCTCATAAATGAAAAGTAAATCCACAGTGTTACTTTCTCATGGTTAATTAAAAAAATATGATGGTTTCATGCTATACATTTTAATTAACTTAGACTTTTGTTTTGTTAAACTAATTTTATTTCCATCTTCAGGGTAATCCAAATTAGCCTTCATAAGGTATTTGTTTAACTTGTGAAATTCTCCATACTGACTCAGTTCTATTAAAAATAGTCCATCACAGTCTAGATAAGTTTTTATTTTTATTTTTTTTAAAATATCTGTTTTAATTAATCCTACTATCGCACTGTGGCCTTTTTTTATATAAAATGCAATTTTCCTTATTCTTTCAATTTTATTTAATCCAATTGTATCAAAATCTGGTTTATATTTCATTTTAACAGTCCCATTGTTGACTACTGTCGGTAAAGCTGATGACAAAACAACATTGGGTTCTTTTTTAAAAATTTTAATCGTCTCTTTAATATAATCTAAATCAAATTCATCATCATCTGAAGCCCACATGAAGTACTTCCCTCTAGCTTTTGTAACTAAAAAATTAAAATTTTCATACATGCCGATATTTTCCGTTTGTCTGAATACTTTTATTCTCGCGTCTTCTTTCGCAAAATATTGACAAACTTCAACGACATCTTTATTTGTAGAGCAATTATCCGAAATTATAATTTCTATATTAGAATATGATTGTTGAATAAAATTTTTGATTACATTTTTTAATCCTTCTGGTCTATTGTAAGTAGGAATTCCTATTGTCACTAAATCATTACACATTACTTTATTTTTTTAATTACCCTACATGGGTTTCCATAGAGCGACAACATTATTTTCTATGTTTTTTGTAACAACTGCTCCAGCCCCAATAGTAACATTTTTCCTATTTTGATATTTGGAAGTATTGTTGCGTTAGTTCCTATAAAGCTATAATCTCCAATTTCAACACATCCCGCTAATTTAGCACCTGGTCCAATATGTACTCCATTTCCTAAGATACATTCGTGATCAACAGATGCTGATGTGTTAATGATTACTGATAATCCTGCTTTAACCCTTGGACAAATAGTTGCAATTTGGGAGAATTTGAGCACCATCATCTAAATAGGAATTAGGGGATACATATGCCGAATTATGTATTGCGGTAATTGGCAAGAGACCTTTTTGTCTTAATTTATTATGAATCTCAACTCTTATTTTACCATTTCCTCCTCCAATTGCAACCATAAAATAGTATTCAGACAGATTAATGTTCTCTTTCCATTTGTCAAAGCCTTTCCATCCATTATAAATAGGAGTATTTGTAAAAGGACATTTAATTTCAGGATTATTATCAAACAAAGCTGCAAGCTGATATTTATTGGATAAAATCTCCTCAATCATAATAGATTGACCAGTTGCACCCCATAAAATAATTTTTTTCAAACTCATCTTTAATTTGTTTTCTTCTATAGATTATCTAGAAGTAAAAATAATGATTTTACTATTTTAATTCTGGAGCAGATAATTAATTTGAGATATTTAGAAAATTAATTATTTTGCTTCACAATATATTCTACCCCCGATTTTTTTTAAGTCATTATGACTAGGAAGATTAATTCCTTTAACACCAATTTTGTAAGCAATTGTATTTTCTGGCTGATCATTAAACATTGGCAATAAGGATAGAGGATAGAAAAATGGTCTAGAATCTATATTGCTACTTGATAAAAAATTAATTAACTCATCCCTATTCAGGTTTATAGTGTCGTCAAAAACAAGAGTAGGCATCCAATAACTATTTATTGCATAATCCTGTTCTTCATTAATTTGAATCCCTTTAATATTTTAAAACCTTCTTTGTACCAAGAAAAAACTAATCTTTTGTGAGCTACTAATTCTTCTAATCTTTTAACTTGAGCACACCCCATAGCTGCCTGTAAATTAGACATCTTATATTTATAACCATAATTCTCCATCCAAAATGTTTTTCCAATTTTTGGATCTCTTCCATGATCATTTAAAATAGAAGCCTTAGAATAAATTTCTTTATTATTAGTACAAATAATTCCACCTTCACCAGTAGACATAGTTTTTGTTCCGTGAAAGGAAAATACTCCAGCATCTCCAATAGAACCACATTTTTTTCCTTTATATTCAGAACCTAAACCTTCAGCAGCATCTTCTAAAACTTTAAGTTTATACTTTGTTGCAATTTCCATAATTTCATCCATTTCACATACATTACCATATAAATGAACAGGGATTATTGCAGTTGTTTTATTAGTTATTGCTCTTTCAATTTCAATAGGATCTATACACCATGTATCTTCTAGCACATCGACAAATACTGGTTTAGCACCAATATATAAAATAGGTTCTACGCTGGCAATCCATGTTGAATCAGGAACAATTACTTCATCTCCAGATTTAATTCCCATTGCCATTAATGCTAAATGAATAGCACCAGTGCAACTTGAAGTAGCTAACCCAAATTTAGACCCTATGTATTCTGGAAATGACTTTTCAAATTTATTAATATAATCATAACATTTCGGGCCCCAACCATTTCTAATAGCATCATTAACATATTCTATCTCAAGTTCTGAAATTGAAGGTTTTGTAATGGATATTTTGTTCTGCATTTAATCCAGTATTTTTAATTTTGGAATTGAAATAACAAATTTACCATTCCATTCTTTTATATAACTTAATTGAACTATAACTTCATTTTTAATATTCCAGGGAAGAATTAAAATGAAATCCGGTTTTGCATCTTTGATTTTTTGTTCATCGACGATTGGAATATGACTACCCCGGCAAGAATTTGTTTTGTTTAAAAGGTGAAGCATCAACTACAAAATCAATTAATTTGTCTTGATTTTTTATATTACAAAAATTTAATAAAGTATTCCCTTTTGCTGCTGCTCCATATGCAGCAACAGTTTTACCATTAAGTTTTTGTTCCTTTAAAAAATAAATTAATTCTTTTTTAATTTGATTAACCTTAGGTTGAAAGTTTTCATAATAATTTAGATTGGTAACTCCTTTATATATTCTTTGTCGAGTAGAATAGATATATTATTAGAAATTAATTTTGAATTATCCTCTTTATGTTTGGCAAATATCCTTAAAGACCCCTCCGTGAGTTGAAATTTCTTGAACATCAAATAATTCTAGACCAACTGAGCTAAAAATAGTTTTTACTGTAGTAAAAGATAAATAAGAGAAATGTTCATGATAAATTGTATCGAATTGAGTCTGGTCTATTAATTGGCACAAATGAGGGAATTCCATAGTTATTATGCCATCCTTTGCTAAAAGAATTTTCATCCCCTTAACAAAATCATTAATATCAGGAACATGCGCAAGCACATTATTTCCAAGAATGAGATTTGCTTTTTTTTGATTTCTTGAAAGTTCAATAGCTAATTTTTCATTAAAAAAATCTACTATGGTTTCAATTCCTTTTTCTTTTGCAACTATAGCAGTACTATGAGTTGGTTCAATTCCAAGAACTGAAATGTTTTTTTCTTTAAAATATTGCAGCAAATAACCGTCATTTGATGCTAGTTCAACAACTAAGCTATGACTGTTGAAATTGAATCTATCAGTCATGTAATCTACGTATTCTTTCGAGTGTAGTAACCAACTGGATGAATAAGAAGAAAAATAAGCGTAATTTTCATCAAAAATTTCTGAAGCATTTTTATGCTCATCAATTTGAACTAAGAAGCATTTATCACATACAAAAACTTTTAAGGGATAACTATCTTCAGTATGTTTATCCTCATATTTAGTTAAATATGAGTTTGAAGGCGGACTAGAACCCAAGTCTGTAAATTCTATGCTTAATTCGTTATTACAATGTCTACAATTCATTCTATATGCCTTGAAAGGATTTTTTAATATTTGGTAATTTTCTATCTTTTTCTGAAATAACATTAATAGGTTCTGGCCAATCAATATTGATGATATTATCTCGGTAATTAAACCCAGAATCAGCAGTTCGATTATAAAATTCAGTGTGATGGTATAAAAGTTCTGTATTGTCATCTAGCGTTATAAAACCATGCGCAAACCCAGATGGGATTAATATCATTTTTTTATTCTTGGATGATAGCACAGCTCCATACCACTTTAAAAAAGTAGAAGAGTTTTTTCTTAAATCAACAGCAACATCATATACCTCACCAGAGATACAGCGAATAAGTTTAGTTTCTCCAAATGGTGGCTTTTGATAATGCATTCCTCTTAGTGTACCTTTTTTTAGGTTGAAAGAATGATTAATTTGGACCATTTTTTTTGAAATACCTATTGAATTAAATTCTTTTTCACAAAAAGTCCTTCCAAACCAACCTCTTTCATCATTGTGCAAGTCCATATCAATTGTAAACAACCCTTTTAACTTTGATTCTTTAAATATCATGTCCAACTATATTTTAGAGATTTAGCTTTACCAACATATTCATATAGTTGTGTATCACTAGAAATTATATTGGAAATATAGTATTCTTTATACCAGGAAATGGTTTTTTCTATGGCTTCGTTTATCGACCAAATACTATTCCATTTTAAAACTAAATTTGCTTTTTCACTATTTAATTTGAGAATTTTAGCTTCATGTAAATGGGTATTATTATTAACCTCAATTTTTATTTCGTTCCAGTGTTTTTGAGATAAAATTAAAATATCTTGAACAGATAAAAATTCATTTTCTTTAGGACCAAAATTCCATGCATCTGCAAATTGCTTTTTGCCTTGTAACAATTCCTGTCCAAGCAATAAATACCCCGTTAATGGTTCCAAAACATGTTGCCATGGTCTTATAGCATCAGGGCTTCTTATTATTGTATGATTACCTTTTTTAGTGGCTTTTACTAGGTCGGGAATTAAACGGTCTTTTGACCAGTCGCCACCGCCAATTACATTACCTGCCCGAGCAGAAGCTAATAAAATTGAATGAGTCTTGTTATAGTCATTTTTATTAAAGAAGGAATTCCTATAGCTGCTGGTAATTATTTCAGAGCAAGCTTTACTTGCACTGTATGGATCATATCCTCCTAAATGATCGGTTTCAAGGTAAGCCCTGTTAGTTTCTTTGTTCTCATAACACTTGTCTGTGGTAATATTAATTATTGCTTTTAGGTTTTCTGTATGCTGCCTAGCTATTTCAAAAATATTAGCAGTTCCAATAACATTAGTATTAAAAGTTTTTAAAGTTTCCTTGTAAGAACACCTTACTAAAGGTTGAGCTGCAAGGTGGAAAATGATATCCGGATTGATAGATGCTATACAGGTTTTAAGTTTTTCATAATCTCTAATATCAATTATATTAGTTTCTATTGGAAGGTTTAGTAAATTTAAAATGATTTGGATTAGTGTTTGGCTCTAATGAGATTCCTTTAACATTAGGCACCTAGTTTTATTAACCAAAATGCAAGCCAAGAACCTTTAAAACCTGTATTACCAGTAACTAAAACTTTTTTGTTTTTATATATAGATCCAAATAAATCCTCCATAAATTACCATATTTTCCATTTTGGATTATTCTCCCACATATGATCCAATTGAACTTTATCTCTCATAGCATCCATGCATTGCCAAAATCCATGATGTTTAAAAGCCATTAATTGTTGATTTTTAGTTAATTCTACTAAAGGATCATCTTCCCACATTATATTATCTGATGATTCTGATAGATATTCAAATATTTTTTTATTTAAAATAAAAAAACCCACCATTAATCCATGAGCCCATCTCCTTTTGGTTTTTCCTTGAAGTCTTTAACAAGATTTTCTTTGTTAAATTCTAAAGCACCAAATTTACCTTCTGGCTGAACAATGGGACATTGTAGCAATTTTCCCATGAGTTTTTGTGAAATTCCAATTCAGATTTTAAATCAATATCTGCTAGGCCGTCACCATAAGTTAAAAAGAAATCATCTCCCTTAATGTATTCTTTTATTTTATTTATTCTACCAGCAGTTTGAGTATTTAATCCTGTATCAATAAGTGTTACCTTAAAGTCAGTTGCATTTGTGTAATGAACTTCAACATTATTTTTTGCTTACATCAATTGAAAGGTCAGAATTATATAGATAATAATTTAGAAAGTATTCTTTTATCATATGTCCCTTATAACCCAAACAAATAACAAAATCATTAAAGCCTTGTGAAGCATATATTTTCATGATATGCCACAAGATAGGTTTTCCTCCAATTTCTATCATGGGTTTTGGCTTTAAGTGAGATTCTTCACTTATCCTTGTACCTAAACCACCCGCCAGAATAACAACTTTCATTTTAATGTTTTTTATTTTCGATGTTTAATTTAGGTCTGATAATTCCAGCAATTTTTTGATTATGTCCTTCATTTCTATCATTTATATTTTCAATTGTATTTATAGCTAAAACATCTTTAACAATAAAATGAATAATTAAAGGAGACATGGTTGATAAACCAATTGTAATCAAATAGTTTTCAACATTTAAAAAATTTTCAGGAATCCAGAAAACAATTGTATATTTTCCTATTTTGCAATTATTTTCCTCCTGTTGTTCTGCAGAAGTAAATACCCATTCTCCTTTTGATGTATGCATTCTAATATTTGGAATGGGAAAGTATCCATTTTTTAGTATTTCATAAGTAAATTCTACACCTATTTTATCTGTTATATTGGAATACTCAATTGTTTGCTTTTTAGAATTGATTAATCTTGCATTTTCAAGAATAGCTATTTCATCTCCTGGTTGATTTTCTTTAAATGATATTTTAAACCTACCATTAGAATCATCACTCAAGTATTTATTTATAATATAATTTGTTTCTCCAATAGCATAAATCTCACCATCTTTTAAATATATACAACGATTGCATAGGGAATTAATTGAATTCATGTTATGGCTGACAAATAAGACAGTTCTTCCTCTTTCAGCGGAAACTTCTTTCATTTTTCCTATTGCTTTTTTTTGAAACTCGGCATCCCCTACAGCCAAAACTTCATCAACAATTAAAATTTCTGGTTCTAAAAACGCGGCCACCGCAAAACCCAGCCTAACTCTCATTCCGGAAGAATACCTTTTAAAAGGCGTATCGATATACAAGGATATACCAGCAAAATCAACGATTTCATCAAATTTACTAGAAACTTCTTTTTTCGTCATCCCCAAAAGGGCTCCATTGAGATATATGTTCTCTTTTCCAGTAAGTTCAGGATGCATACCAGTCCCTACCTCTAAAAGAGCAGCAATTCTTCCATTTACAGTAATTTTTCCGTTACTTGGACCAGTAACTTTGGATAATATTTTAAGCAATGTACTTTTACCAGCTCCATTCTTGCCAATTATACCTATGACTTCACCATCTTTGACATTAAAGTTGATATTCTTTAACGCCCAAACATAATTGGTATCTATATTAGCTGTTCTATCATTTTTAGAACCAATCATCTTATAAGGATCATCTTTACCCCTTAATTTATACCACCATCTATTTATGTCGTGAGATAAAGTTCCTGTACCAATCTCTCCAATTCTATATTGTTTGGATAAATTTTCAATATTAATTCTTGTAATATCCATTTAAATTGAATCCATAAAATTTTGTTCAGTTTTGTTAAAAATCAATATTCCTGCAAAAAGAATAAATATGGTAATTACTGATGTATATGTTAAATAAGCCCAACTAAAGGATCCATTTCCAACAAAAGAATATTTGAATGTTTCAATAATTGAGGTCATTGGGTTAAGAATTGCGACTGTTTTTAGTTTACCATTAAGAGATGACAAGGGATATATAATTGGAGTAACATACATCCATAGCTGAATGCCAAATTGTATCAAGAAACGAAGATCTCTATACTTAGTAGTTAATGAAGATATTATCATACCCAAACCTAATCCGAGGAGCCCCATTAAAATAATCAAAAATGGAAACATAAAAATCAATAAATTAGGATTTAAAACGGTATCTTCTTTAAATAAATAATAAAAATATACCATAAGAAAAAGAGAAAATTGAACTCCAAATTTAAGTAAATTTGATAATACTATCGAAAGAGGGCTTATTAGTCTTGGAAAGTAAACTTTTCCAAATATATTTTGATTATCAACAAAAGTTGTTGATGTTTTGGTTAAACATTCAGCAAAATAATTCCAACAAGTAATTCCTGAAAGATAAAACAGAATCTGAGGGGTGCCCTCAGTTGATAAACCAGCAAATTTCCCAAATATAACAGTGAAAATAATTGTAGTAAACACCGGTTGAATAAAGAACCACATTGGACCTAAAATAGTTTGCTTATAAACAGATATAAAGTCTCTTTTAACAAACAGGAACAATAAATCTTTATACAACCAAAGCTCAATCAAGTTTAATTTGAAAAACTTTCTTTTGGGTACGATGAACGATATGTTGTTTTTGTAGGACAAAATTATTTTGAATTACAAATGAAGCAATTATAATTGAAAAATCTTGTTTATCTTAGAAGAAAAATTAAGTGAAATAAATATTCTTAGGATTCCATTTTTAATGAGAACCATATTTTAGCTTAACCGGAAAAATAATAGCTTACAATAAAAAGAATTAAGAATAAAAGCTAAAGTTACAAACTTATGTTTTGAGGGGGATAAACTATTATGTTATATTTGTTAATAGATGTCATTCTAATTAGCAATGAACCAACTTCAATTGAAAAACATTGTTAAGATTTAATTAAAAGAATATTTTTATGAGTTTATATCTAGTGAACAATTTCATTGTTTATTCAATCGTATTTTATTTGTTGATATTTCTAGGCTTCTTTCTAAAGTTAGTTATTAACAAAAGGTTAAATGATGTATTCAATAACTCTTTTCTCTCTGTTTTTCTTTCTTTGACGATCGCATTTCTTGTAATTTCCTCAATTTGTGCAATTATTTTGACCAAGTTTTTTACAATTTTAATTTTAATCCCTGTAATATTGATTTTTTTTTGCAGAAAAAAAATATCTCTTGGAGAGAAGTTAAATTTCAAAAATATTTTTTTTTACAACCGAAATTTGTTTTTTAAATTAATTATAATTCAAGTTTTGTCATTTTTTTACCTATATTTTCTTTTAGGTAATGTTAATTCGTCTGAAAATTTAGATGTTTACTTTGACTTTTATCACTATGGAATGCTTTCAAGAAAATTATTTGATTCTGGAGTTGAAACACCGTTATCATTATTCTCAAATTACATTGAGGTGCATCGTAATAGTTTTTATCATTTTTCCGAATGTTGGTTTACTGGTTTCATCGGAAAGTTTTCATCATTAGATGATGTCTCAATATTGTTATTTGTTTCTTATCCAATTTTATTCTGTATTTCTATAATTGGCGGAGTCGGCATACTAAAAAAGATATCTGCAATCAAAAATGAATTTTTATTAATTTTAATTGTCTTTTTAATATTTATTGGCATTTCATTTTATTTACCATATTTCGATAGTAATATATATCAAAATGCATCTTCAAACTATAATTATTTGTTATTTTCTATTCCTGGATTTTCTAAAATAATAGTTATTATTCCATTGTTTATTTGTGCTTTTCTATGCTTGTACGATAAAGAAAATATTTACTTTTTATGTTTTTGTGTTTTGAGCGTTTTTTGCTACAACACATTAATACCAGGTGTTTTTGGAGGAATGGTTTTCTATTTAATTTATTTTTGTTTTTCAAATTTCAGAAAGCTTAAAATTCTTGGTATTCGAAATATTGTTATTCAACAAACCTCAATAATATTATTGTTTTTGTTTTTTATAATTATATTCAAAAATTTATTGATGGAAAACAATGTTAATGCTCATCTCAATAGTGAATATTCCTTCAAATCTATATTAATTCTTATATTTGAGTATAATATATCACCTTACATTATTTATGTTTTTCTTCCATTTTCTATAATAATTGCTCTTCTTTCGAGTAATATATTTTCAATTCCTTTTGTTAAATATTCTTTAGTGTTTCTTATTGCCTCTCACTTTTCTTCCTCAATATTTATAATTCTAAATAATGGCTTAGATGACATTTACCAAGTTTTAACTAACTTGTTATTTCCTTTATTTGTTGTTATTACATTCTTTATTATTGCTTTAATTAAAAATAAGAAACATATTTATTTTGTTTTATCATTATTAATATTAAGTAGTTGTTTTAATCTATCTAAATCTCATGAATTTAATGCAATTCAATTTCCTAAATTAAAACAAGTATACTCTAAGAAGTTTTCAATAGATGTTTTTCAAGAAATTAATAATTGTAAAAATAATGGATTAATAAAATGGGCATACATAACTGATCATATTTCAAATTATTGGGCATATAATTCTAGTTTCATTGGTAAATTTATATTAACGAATAAAAGAATGGATTTTCCACTTGATATAAGTTCAATTAATAGTGAAAACATAATAAATTGGTGTGATAAATATAACAATGAATTGCACCCTATCTGTGATTATAAAAATGGCAATCAATATTTATTCACAGATTATATTGAAAAAACTAAATTAAGATATTTGTTAGTTGAGAATAGTTTATTGATACCCGAATTTATAAAAAACAAATTACTCCTTGTTTCAAAAGATAATCATACAGGTCATTTATTTTTTAGGATAAAGCAATAATTTCCTCGTTTCTCTTATGGTATAATTTATTTCAGCGATAGTCATTTCATTATACAAAGGAATCAAAATACTGTTATCTCTTAAATCCTCACTAATTGGAAGTTGTATATCCATAAAATTATATGCCGTTTCTTGATGTGCTGTCATTATTCCTCTTCTAGATGAAATTCCCTTTTCTAATAATTTCCTCATTACATCGTTCCTTTGAATAGGGGCATTTTCTTTCAAATATATAGAGAATGACTGATAATTAGACTCGTATCCATTTTTTTCTAATGGTAGTCTTATGCATTCAATATCATTAAAACTATTTAAATATTTAAACGATATTTTTCTTCTTTCTTCTATGATTGAACCGATTTTTTTTAGTTGTTCAATTCCGACTGCTGCCTGTATATCAGTTAGCCTATAGTTGTAACCTATTTCTAAGTGGTCTTCAAATATGATTTCATTACAACTATGCCTTTCATGATCGCTGATTGACATTGCATGTTTCCTTAGTATTTTCAGTCTTTCATTAAATTTCTCATTGGACGTTGTTATCATTCCACCATCACCAGTTGTTATAACTTTTCTTGGATGAAAAGAAAAACAAACTAAATCAGAATGACTTCCAATTCTTTTTCCTTTATAAACGGAACCAATAGCACATGCAGCATCTTCTATTAATATTATATTTTTTTTCTTTACAAATAGCTTGAAATGCATCAATGTCAGCAGGCATCCCCATCTGATGAACCAATAAAATAGCTTTCGTTTTGGAATTGATTCTGTTTTTAACATCTTCTATGTCTAAATTGAAATCTTCATTAACTTCAGCAAAAATTGGTTTAGCTCCAACGTATGTTATGCAATTAGCAGTGGCGATATAAGACATTGATGGGCATATTACTTCATCACCTGATTTAATTCCTGCAACAATCATGGCTAAATGCAATGCTGTAGTACAATTAGAGACAGCAACTGCATATTTTGAACCTACATATTCAGCAAAATCTTCTTCAAATTCAGCTACTTTTGGGCCCTGAGTAACCCAACCAGAAAGAATTGTTTTATGAGCAGCATCTGCTTCTTCAATTCCTAATAGAGGTCTTGTAATTGGTATTTTCATTATTTTTTCCAGTTTAATAAGCTAATTTCATCAAGTAAATTAGCTTCATTACTTAACTCTTTGTAATAATTTATAGTTTCAATTAAACCAGATTCAAAATTTTTAAATGGGGATAATTTAATCATTAAATTTAGTTTCCCATTATCTACCCATAGCCTAGGAACATCAGCAGGTCTAGATTCTAAATATTTAATTTTAGATTTATTTTCAGGCATTAATTTTAAGATGGTATCTAACAAGTTTTTCATGGTAATTTCTATACCTGTTCCAATATTTATGGTATGCCCCATTTAATTTAGTCTCCCCTAACAAAGAAGTTAATATTTTAGCAGTGTCTCTAACAAAAAAGAAGTCTCTGGTAATTAATCCATCGCCAAAAATTATTGGATTTTGGTTGTATAAAATATTGACTATTGTTCTAGGAATAATTTCTCCCGAATCTCCATCATAGTGAGCCCTAGGGCCATAATTATTAAATATTCTTAAAACAGTTGTATTTAAACCATAACATTGATTAAAAGAGTTTGTAATAGTGTTCACACCTGCAAGTTTACTAGATCCATAAATGGTAATGGGACACGTTGGATCAGTTTCCTTTATTGGAAATGAATTAGTTTTTCCATAAATTTCACTTGTGGAGATGTAAAAAAATCTATCTATATTGTGGTTAGTAGCTTCTTCAAGAACAATATGTGTTCCCTCTGCATTGACTCGATGGTTTTCAAATGGTGAGATGAAGACTATGTCGCACTCCGAGACAGGCCAAATGATAAACTATTTCAATGCCCTTCATAGCTTTTTTGACATCTTTACGGTTTAATATATCACCTTCAATAAAAAGGAAATTTAAATCTTTATTTGCTTCTTCTAAGTTGTTTAATTTACCGTTAAAAAGATTGTCTAAACCTACAACTTGATGCCCTTCTTGCAATAGTCTATCAACTAGATGAGACTCCAATAAAACCGGCAGCTCCGGTAACTAAAATTTTAATGACTTTTATTCATTTAATTGTAAGGTTTTTGTAAAACAAACAGGGTTGAAACTCCAAAGGGGCAATTTAACTGAATTCAAAATTAATTCATTTTCAAATTTAATAAACATTTTCATTATTTGGTTTACAAATTTGATTGGTATCTTAAGTTCACCAACAATAGTTTTTTCATTTTCATCAATATTTTCAATCCTTTTAGTTGATCAAATTTTGCAAGTAAAAGTGCTGGAAAATAACTGGTTACATTATAAATATGATTGACTCAAGATATTAAAACCAATTTCTTTTGATAATTCACTCCAAATGTGAAAGTTTAAACCTTCTTAAACCCATGTCATAAACATCATGTTGTTCTTTTAAATGATCAAAAGCTGGTTCATTTAGTATTAAAATTCCTCCTGGCTGAAGCAGATAAAACACATCACTGATTATTTTTTTTTCATCCTTTACATATTTATGATATAAAACGTTAAAAATAGTAACGAGACCTAAGTTGTTATTGTTCAATAAAGAGCTTTTAAGATTATTAGCATCTCCTATAAAAAAATTAAAATCAGGATTCTTTTTTCTAGCAATATCAATTGCTATTTTTTCAGAATCAATCCCATAAACGTTATTACAAAAATGAGATATAGTATTTAAATGAAATCCCGTTCCACATACCTACATTCAACTCCTTCAAGTGATTTTAAAGTGAGGATATTTGGTCAATAATTTAGATAAAAGACTTTTTCTTGCTTGAAACCACCAATGATTTCTTCAAACTTTTTCAAGTTGGTAGTATAATAATTCATTCATTTTACTAAAATTTCTGACGGTAATTTATGATTCCAATTATAGCTCGACACAAAACTTAAAAATTCATCGTAGAGATCTAACATTTTCTTATTTCCTAAATAATTGGGATCTGGATGAGTATTTATCAAAAGCATACAATTATTTTGGATAATAAAGTTAACTTTATTTTTCCAATATTCAACGATGTCTTCTTGATTTACCATATTTAATAATATAGGAGTTTCAAAAGGAATGGTACAAGGAAGTTCTATGAGCCCATTTTCAAATTTGAAAGGATTCATTGTACCAACACCACCTTCTTCCACCTGGACAAATAACATCAATATCTAAGCATGATAAATCATACTGAAAATTTTCCGATAAAACTTTCATGAGGCTTTAGTTCTATACCATGAAGGACCTCTATACCCCTTTATTTCATATTTATTTATAAAACCGGAGTGTAAGTTCTAGGTTGTATTTAAACTTTTTGTAGCTCATAAATGCTTCATTATTATCATGTCTTAGACCATGCAAACCTATCTCAAACCCATTATTAAATAGGTTTGATAAAATTTTATGATCTATTTTATAAAGGTCAGGAACAACATTCCAACTAGATTTAAGTTTATATTTCTCCTCTATTGAAATAATATCTTCGATATAATTAAACCCTTTTGCACTATCAATATCGTGTGTTAGAACTAATAATGGTGCCCTCAGAATATTTTTTGCCGATAATATTAATTATTCTTTGAACACTGAAGTCTAACAAATTAGAAGGGTATTTTTTAATTTCATCAGTAATTATTTTTGAGGCAATAAAGTTTTCTAATCTTTGCTGGGATATAATGATAATGAAATGGGAGTTTTGCAGAAATAGGGTTTAACGTGTTCTTCCCTGTAGTTTTCATTTATTAAATTATTATACCAAAATTCAAAATCAAAATTTAACTTAATTTCATTATAGTCAATATAAATTAATGATACTTCAGTATGATTAATTAAAAATTGATACGATTGAATTTTCATTTGATAATTGTTCATCTAATAAAAGGGAGTTGCAAAAAGGTATACTTCCTTTTAAGTTATTATCATTTTTAAATATTACTTTTCTTAATTTCCAAATCAAATTGTTATTCCTTTGTAGAGTCCATTTTCAATAAAATAATTAGGTCTTTTTCTAGTTTCATCTAATGTTCTCCATAAGTATTCTCCTATTATGCCAATCATTGTCATTTGAACACCACCAATAATTAAAATTAACGAGAACAGTTTCACAGCCCATCCTGGAGTAGTGATTTCCATAAGAGCTAAGATTGAAATTATCATAGCATATAAAAAACCTAATAATGCTAAAGATATACCCAACATAAGTTATTAGTTTAAGAGGTAGTGCGGAAAATGAAATAATCCAATCTTTCGCTAATTTAAAACCTACTAATAATACTCCATTTAGAGTTTCCCATTCTCCTTTCTTTTCTTTCATAATGAACTTGTTCTTGTTTGAAACCTAGCCATACAATTAGTCCAAATAAAGATGTGTTTCTTTCATTACATTCATTAATGGCATTTGCTGCTTTTTTATCTAAGATCCCAAAAATCTACATTTGATATGTCAATTTCTTCATTTGAAACTTTAACCAGCTCGTTTAAGGCATAAAGTAGAAAGCATTAGCAAATACCCTTTTTAAAAAATGGTTCATTTCTATTGTTGCGTACTCCCCCAAACTATGTTGTTTCCATCATTTAATTTTGATATCATCCTTGAAATTGAAATGTAATCTTCTTGACCCATCAGCAGAAATACATAGAACAGCATCTCCAATAGCATGCTTTATTGCTGCCCTCATGGCAATGTGGCTACCACTTCTTTTTGAAAGTCTAAGACACTTTATTGTATTATCCTTTAATTTACTAATACTTTTAAAAGTATTATCATTTGAATGATCATCAATGATTATAAATTCATGGTTGGTAATTGATTTTATTTTTTCTAATTCAATTTTTATTTCTGATATCGTTTCAAAAATGTTCTCTTCTTCATTGTAACACGGTATGCATATTGAAAGATTCATATTCACCTTATTTATGAACTACCATTTCATGTGATTTTATCATTATATTATTAATTTATTTTTTTTTGCCAAATCCAGAATTTAAGTTTGCTGATTTCAGGATATTTGTCATCATTATTCTGCACAGCCTTTAGAGCAATATCATGAAATTTACTTTCATAATGAGGATTTTCAGGAAAAATAGAGCATGGGTATATAATTCTTGTTATATATTCATATTGTCCAAATGTTATCAGCTTTTTTAGGATTAAATTTGACTTTCATGAAATCTTCTAATTCAGACTCCTTAAAATCTAAATTATATTCAACTTTAGGGGATGTTTTCAAGACCAAATTTATTCCTAATTTTGTTTAGGTTTTTTTTACCCTCTGCAGCTCCTTCAAACATTAAAAATAACCCGCCGCTTTTCAAATGTTTATGAATATTAATTAAAGCTTCTTTTTGCTTGTTGTAATCTAAAATGTTAATTAAACATCTTTGAGTTATAATTACATCAAATTTTTCATTTAATTGAAAATTTCTAGCATCACCTACTAAGAATTTACAATTTTCATCCTCTCCAACCTCTGTTTTTGCTCTATTAATCATTTCAGGGCTAAAATCAATACCTGTTATTTTTTTTACTGAATTTTTAATTTTATTTGTAGTGTATCCATTACCGCATCCAAGATCTAATACATTCTGATTTTGATTTAGATATTTTTAATATAAAATCAATTTCAAATTGTCTTTGATGAACGTCAAAATGTGTTATTTCTCCTGGCCGTCTTTGTTTAATATTGCGCGTTCGTTCCAGTATTCTAATGTTTCTTTCATTTTAATATTTGTTTATTATACTTATAATTTTATTAACATCTTTTTGGCAAAGTTCCGCATACATTGGTAAACTAATACAGTTTTCAGCCAAATATTCTGAATTCGGAAAATCACCGATCTTATGATTTAAATGAGAGTATGCTTTTTGTAAATGACATGGAACAGGGTAATGATAAGCTGGGTTAATTCCATTTTCTTTCAAATGATTTTCAAATGCTAACTTATTATCAGGAATTACGACAAATAAATGAAACACAGATTCAGCCCAATCTGGTTGAAATTGCATTTGAATTTTAGGATTATCGATCTCTGTTAAATATCTTTTTGCAATTTCTTGCCTTTTTTGGTTCCAGCCTTCAATATATTTTAACTTAACATTTAATGAAGCACCTTCAAGCCCTCCCATTCTATAGTTGTAACCTATTTCATCATGGTAATAGCGCTTCTTACATCCATGATTTCTTAGTGAATGTAAATGGTTTTTAATTTCTTCGCTATTAGTCGTAATTCCACCACCTTCTCCACAAGCACCTAAGTTTTTACCAGGATAAAAACTGTAACATGCCATTTCACCAAAACTTCCAACTGTTGTGTTTTATATTTTGCTCCATGAGCCTGAGCAGCATCTTCTATTAAAAATAGCTTATGTTTATTACATATCTTTTTGACCGTATCAATATCGAATGGCTGACCATATAAATGGACTCCGATAATAGCTTTAGTCTTTTCTGTAATAGCATCTTCAATTTTAGCTGCATCTATTTGCCATGTTTTAGGATCACAATCTACAAAAACTGGAGTTGCTCCAGCATGAGATGGACCCCATGGAGTTGCAATAAATGTATTTGCAGGCATTATGACTTCATCACCTGGTCCAATGCCTAATGCTAACATTGATAGGTGTAAAGCTGTTGTTCCGCTTGAAACTCCTATAGCATATTTTGTTCCAATAAATTGTGACAAAATTATCTTCAAATTCTTGCACAAATGGGCCTCCAGAAAAAGCTGTTTTAGCATATACTTTTTCAAAAGCTTCAAAGATTTCATCCTTTATTTGTGCGTGCTGACCTTTAAGGTCTAAACAATTTATAGTTTCGTTCATTTTATTTTTTTTATAACTTTTGCAGGGTTACCTGCCACAACAGTATTAGCTGGAACATTTTTTGTAACCATAGACCCGCACCAATTAATGCATTTTCTCCAATAGTTATACCGCATAATATAGTAGCATTACTTCCTATTGAAGCTCCTTTTTTCACAAAAGTTTCCTCCGTATTCCAATCCGCATCTGTTTGCTGTGATCCATCAGGATTAGTTGCTCGTGGAAATAAATCGTTTGTAAACATTACACCATGGCCTACAAAGCAATTATCATCTATGTGTACTCCTTCACAAATAAATGTGTGCGATGAAATTTTACAATTTTTACCAACACTTGCCCCTTTTTGAATTTCAACAAAGGCACCTACCTTTGAGTTATCATCAATAGAGCAACCATAAGCATTAACGAAATTAAAAAACCGAACACCTTCTCCCACTTGAACATTGTTCAAGCTTTGCTTGTCTGAATCTACGGTAATTAATTTCATTATACTAGAACTTCTGCTTCGTGCTGTTTTATCGATTTTTGCGCAGCCTCTAAAATTTTAACAACACTAACTCCTAATTTTGCATCTGAAACAGGTGTATTACCCTGTTTCTATACAATTAATAAAATCAGAAGCCATTAGCGACAAAGCTTCAGTGCTTTCTATTTTAGGCACATTGATATCTCCTGTTCTATAATCTACTAAAATTCTTGTCCTGTCTTCATCTGTTTTTGCTTCATAACCAGTGTCGTATATTTTTATTTTTTCAGTTGGCTCATTATCATTGAAGAGAATCATTTTCTTATCTCCACCAATTAACATTTGTCGAATTTTCACTGGTGAAATCCAAGAACAATTAAAATGGGCAATTAAATTATCTTCAAACTTAAGTGTTAAATAAGCTATATTTTCAATTTCATTCGCTGTATGAGAAACTCCAATTGCATCAACAGATAAAGGATCTTTTCCCATTAAATGCAAACAGATAGAAATATCATGTGCCGCTAAATCCCAAAGTACATTTACATCATGCTGAAAAAGACCTAAATTTATTCTAGTAGAATCTATATATTGCAATCGCCCAATAGCATCATTGTCCACCATTTTTTTCATGTACTGAACTGCTCCTGTATAAAGAAATGTATGATCGACCATTAGCAACAAATTATTCGAACTAGCAAGTTCTAATAATTCCTCCGCTTCAGCCAAAGAACTTGTTAATGGCTTCTCCACTAAAACATGTTTCCCTGCAAGCAGAGCAGCTTTGGAAAGAGGGTAGTGTGTATCTACAGGAGTCGCAATAACAATAGCATCTACTGTGTCGTCGTTTAATAAAATAGCATAATCAGAAACAACCTTGATATTCGGATAAAGTTTAGTGCATTTTTCAGCTAGAGAAGCATTTTTTTCGCAGACATAAACTAAGTCGCAAGTATCCAATGCATTGAAGTTTCTAACTAAATTTTTGCCCCAATATCCATATCCAACAATTCCAACTTTAATCATTATTTTTTTTCGGTAAATATTATAAAAAATAACAACAATCAAAAGGTAAAAAGATTTTTTGATGTACTTTACAAGATAAATAAATTATTTGGAGATTATTAAAGCGTTGCGTAAGCGAATAATTAATAGAATTTTTGATCACTGATAAATATATTCACTAAATGCTAATAAACACATCTACCCATGATGATAAGGCTCTCCCTTCAATATTGTAAACCCCCTATACAATTGTTCTTTAAAAATCATGCGCACCATTTGATGGGAAAAAGTCATTTTAGATAATGAAATTTTCTGATTAGCAGTTTTGTAAACGTCTTCAGAAAAACCATATGCACCTCCAATAACAAATACCACTCGCTTAACACCCGAGTTCATTTGCTTTTGTAAAAACTGACTAAAATTAATAGATGAAAATTCCTTTCCATTTTCGTCCAATAGAATTAGCCAATCTGATTTTTCTACTTTTTCTAAAATTAACTTACCCTCCTTTTCCTTAATTTGATTCTCTGATAATTTTGACGCTTTTTTTAATTCAGGAATAATTATTTCATCAAAACCTATGTAATGTTTTAGACGTTTTTCATATGTAACCTCTCCTTCAATTAAAAAAGATTTAATCGTTTTTCCAACTGCTATTAATGTAATCTTCATTCTGAATTTGTATTAATTAGTAAGATTTAATTAAAAAATAATTCACTTTTCATTATCAAAATAGGACTTTAAACAACTCCTATAAAACAAACTTACAGTAAAAAATTGTTTTAATTTTGTTCCATTAAATTTTTACAGAAATGGATATTAAAGAATTTGTTCGGCTAGCAATTGAGGAAGACATTCAAGACGGAGATCATTCGGCTTTGGCTTGTATTCCTGATGATGCTATTGGAAAAGCAAAATTATTGGTAAAAGAAGATGGGATTATTGCAGGAATTGAAATTGCTAAACAGATTTTTAAAGAATTTGACAGCAGTATTCAATTTGAACAATTAATTGAAGATGGATCTGAAGTAAAATATGGTGATATCGCCTTTTACATAGATGGAAATTCTCAAAAACTCTTAGGTGCTGAACGTTTAGTTCTTAATGTAATGCAACGAATGAGCGCTATTGCAACGCTCACCAAGAAGTATGTCAATGAATTGAATGGACTTAAAACAAAAGTTTTAGACACAAGAAAAACAACTCCTTTGCTCCGATTTTTGGAAAAAGAAGCTGTATTAATTGGCGGCGGTCATAATCACAGAATGGGTCTTTACGACATGATAATGCTCAAAGACAACCACATTGATTTTGCTGGAAACATTGAAAAAGCTATCCGTAAAACAACTGATTACCTGAAATCAAATAATTTAAATTTAAAAATTGAAGTTGAAGCCAGAAACCTTGATGAAGTAAAAGAAATTTTAAGAGTTGGAGGAATTCAAAGAATTATGTTGGACAACTTTTCATTCGAAGATATAAGAACTGCTGTTCAATTAATTGAAGGTGAAGCAGAAACAGAAGCTTCAGGAGGCATCACTCTAAATTCATTAAGGAATTATGCTGAATGCGGTGTAGACTTTATTTCTGTTGGAGCTTTAACACATTCTGTGCACAACATGGACTTAAGTCTAAAAGCGATTTAATGTTGGAAAAACTACTATATTTCTTAAAAAACAATAAGTTCAGCAAACAACTAACCGCATGGAGTAAAAAAATTATTCTTCCCGGGTTTGAAGGAATGACTCTTTATGTTACTCTTCATTTTTTATTTGAATCTTTTAGCAAATCTCAATATGGAATAAGGAGTTCCGCCATATCATTCAAGTTTTTCATGGCCCTATTCCCCGGAATAATCTTTTTCTTGTCTTTAATTCCCTATATCCCGATTGAAAATTTTCAAAGTAACTTGCTAGAAGGACTTTACAACATGTTACCAAGCGATGTTTATGCATTAATTGAAAACACAATAAACGACCTCATTAACCATAAACACAGCGGCGTATTATCAATTGGATTCTTTTTATCGCTATATTTTGCTTCAAACGGAATCAATACAATGCTTAATGCCTTTAATAGTTCGCATCAATTACAGTTAAAAAGAAAACCAATACGGCAACGACTCATTTCATTAGGAATATTTGGCATAATCTCAGCGTTGTTTATTACTGCGTTATCAGCAATAATGCTTGGAGAATATGTTGCTTACAATAAAGATTATCAAAACCTAGGTTTTATGTTACGAACTGGTTATCAGTTTCTAAAATGGATAATTATCGTTATCAGCCTTATTCTGGCTATTAGCACTTTATATAATATTGGGAACACCGAAAGAACTAAATGGAAATTCTTTTCAGCGGGGGCAACACTATCTACGCTAATTATTGTGGTAGCCTCCTACGGATTAACGTTTTTCTTTGCAAATTTCGGAAAATACAATGAACTGTATGGATCAATTGGATCCTTGTTAATGATCTTAATTTGGATTAACGTAGCGAGTTATATTATGTTGGTTGGTTTTGAACTTTCCGCAAGGGGTAATTTAAACACAAAACAAAATTCTGTAACTTTAGCATCTGGTTTGGATTAAAAAAAATCAATAAAAATATTTAAAAATGAAAAAAGGAATAGCATTAGCAATAACAACAGTAACATTATTCATAGCCTCTATCTCAACAGCACAGACAGAAGCAGAATTATATCAGCAAGGTCTGAAGTACAAAAAACAAATTAACAACAAAAAAATGTTACCTGTTTTTAAAGAACTAGTAGAGATGGACTCCACTAACGTTGACTATCTATCCAACCTAAGTTTTGCATACAGTAAAGTTGGTGCAAACTTGACTGACGCTAAATTGCAACTAAAATTTTACGCTAAAGCTAAATCTATAGCTGCTAAAGCAAAAAAACTTAATGACAATCATGCATTTGCTCATTACTCTTATGCATTAGCTCTTGCACGTGAAAATGAAAATGCCGGAACTAAGGACAAAATTGCAAATGCAAAGGAAATTAAAACAGAATGCGATAAAGTAATTAAATTAGATCCAAATGAAGCAGGGTCATACCACATAATGGGTAGATGGCACCGAACATTTGCTGGGTTTAGTAAATTTGAAAAAACAATGGTAAATACTTTTTACGGAGGAACTCCAGAAGGAGGGTCTTTTAAAGATGCTTTAGAAATGTTTCAAAAAGCTATCAAGATAGAACCATGGTATATGCTGCATACATATGAACTAGCAATGACTTACCATGAAATGAAAAATGACGAATATGCCATCAAATTCCTTAAGAAAGCCATGGAACTTCCGCAAAAATATGAAGATGCTGTTAAGTGCTTTAAAAAATGTGAAACAATGCTGGCTGAATTAGAGAAGTAATTTTAAATTAGATTAATTACAACAATAAAGAAGTTGTGAAAGCAGCCTCTTTTTATTTTCAGTCATGCATACCTTTTTTTCGCAAAATATCTCAAATGAAGTAACGCTTTCGGAAATTGAATCTAAACATGCCGTAAAAGTACTTCGCTTGGCTGCTGGAAATAATGTTAGACTAATTGACGGCAAAGGTTCTGAAGCTTTTGGAGCTGTGTCAAACGCGCACCCCAAACATTGCCAAGTACAGGTTGATTCAATTATTCAAAAAGAAAAACCAGCACAGGAAATTGCTGTAGCTTTAGCACCTACAAAAAGTAACGACAGAACAGAATGGTTTCTGGAAAAGGCAATAGAAATCGGAATCACACATTTTATTCCAATCATCTGTGAAAATTCAGAAAGAAAAAAATTCAATACTGAAAGATGGAATAAAGTTGCTATATCAGCGTTGAAACAATCTCAAAGACTCTGGTTACCTGCAATTTCACCTCCTATCAAACTTAATGAGTTTGTAAAAGAAAACACATATAAACATCGGTTTATAGCACATTGCGAAGACGGAGACAAAAAGGAACTAAAAGATTATTCAGACATTACTAACAGATCAATTAATAATTATTGGTCCAGAAGGAGATTTTAGCCCAAATGAAATTGAACTAGCTCTAAAGAATAGCTTCACGCCCGTAAGTTTAGGCGACAATCGATTAAGAACAGAAACTGCTGGAATTGTCGCTTGCACGATAATGAAGTTTCAGAGCAAAAACTGATTTTAATAGAATTTAATCAGGTATAAATAATCCTATTTGTTAACCACTGGTAAACCCAAAGAAAACAACTAAATCAAATCTTCGGGATTATCACCATACTTCTCAGTCATATCCTCTGTAATAACATAAGTTCTCTTATCACCAAAAACCCTGGAAAAGAGCATCTCAAAATGAACACTGCTGGAAACACGTAATAGTAACTCAACAAATTTCGGGAATTTTTCAGATTTCAAATTTACTTTACAAGCCGGACAGAAAAACTCCATTTCTTCCCCATTTTTGAAAACCATATTTGGTTCGCACTTATATGAATACTCTCCCACTTTTGGATTTAAATCAATAAAACCCTTTTCACCCGTACTTTTTTCAATTTTAAAAATAACCGTATTATCAGCGTTTAACAGCTGGTTGCAATGAGGACAATGATAATCGTATTCTGCTAACATAAATTAAATTTAATAGTTTCCTATAGACAGAAGAACCAAAGTGCAGGCGATTTCCACGATTATTCCTTCATTTTCTAAAATCGAAATTAATTCAAAATTCTCTGTTCCCGGATTGAAGATAACTCTTCTCGGTTTCAAATTAACCAAGTAACTATAGTACTCTTTTTGTCTACCCGCATTTAAATATAAAGTTACAGTATCAATAGCAATCTTCAGTGGCAATTTATTATTTATCTTAACTCCTCGAATATTTCCTACTCTCAATCCAAACGCCACAACACCATAATTTTTATCAATTAAAGCGTGAATCGCCTTGTTTGAATACCTTTCTGGCTTCAAACTAGCACCGAAAACTAAGGTTATGTTATCCATTATTCTATGAAGCTAATTCGTAAAGCTTAATCTTAGCATTTCTACTTATAGCAAACCAGACAAAAATTGAAGCTATAATTGAAATTACTACGTAAGCAAGAAAAAAGTACAATCCAAATAGTACTTTACTATCATTTTGCACCCCAACATTCATATTATTAAACGATAGAAAAACTAAAAATGAAGAGGCTACAAAAACATCCGCCATACTCCATTTTCCAATTACTTTAACAAAGATCAGGAAACCACTATTCTTTCTAAATGGCTTGATAAAAGTAATTAGCAATGTGACTAATATTTTTAAAACCGGAAGTAAGACACTAAACGCAAGTATAGCCCATGCAACCACATAATTCTTATCTTTAAATAAAATTCCAATTAAATCGGCAATTGACTTACTTTGGTGGAAATAATAAGTTCTTCCTTTGAATACAACATTCTTTTTGAATAAGGAATAATCTAATGGATCAGTTGTACCTAAATCTAATCCTGTATACTCCTTGGTTAATTCACTTGCATAATTAAGACCTTCGCTAATAGGTACTGAAACTAATTCAGTATCAAGTTCAATGGGGATAGTCAAATCTTCTGAAAATGCACTTATCTCAAGCATAGGTGTAAATATTCCAATATACAAATAGCAGATTGATAAAGCCAACAAACAACCTGCCATTGCTTTCCGGAAATACTCACCTCGAACATATAATATAAATACAATAAAAAAGAAACCTATAGATATGTAGATTAAATATTTAGATTGATTAATCGCAGAACGATATTCGTCCTCTGCTACTCTTAACAGTGATTCAGATGCTATCCTCTTTTTATCCCATTCATAATCACTGTTAAATCCGTTTGCCAACCATTCTTTTGAACTTAATAGTCGCTTATTAAAATCTAATACCTCAATATGCTCATGCATAGTTTCTTGATAACTTTTCCCAAAATCAATTATACGCTGGGCATAAAAAAAGGAAATGACAAGAAATACAATACTCGATATACCTACCAACAATAAGTTATTAATTTTCATATTCTATGATTTAATCAGTTGTAAATCCTAAAACAACTGAAAGCAAGATACACTTTTATAGCAAAACAATAGTTTGTTTAACATTTTTTAGGAAGATCGAAAAGCGGTAAAATAAACAATCCCAAGATTGGGGAACCTCAGGACTGCTTGCAAGGAAAATATAAAACCATTAAAAAAACAAGAGTTAGCAAATCTTGCAATTTAGTTATTATTTATTAGACGAGAATAAACTAAAATGGTTGCCTAAGTTTTTATATTTTATTTAGAAGGCGTAAACTTGTATCCCACACCCCTAACGGATTTCAGGTAAGTATTAGCGTCAACATTTTTCTCGAAAATCTTACGAAACGATAGTATTACATTATCAATGGTTCTAGTTGAAGGATAAACGTCATAACCCCATACTTTTTCAAGTATCTCTTGGCGACTAACAACTTCATCTTTTTTATCAATTAATAATTTTAATAATTTTATTTGTCTTTGGGTTAATTTATGCAAATTACCATCTTCACCCACAACTTCAAACGATTTAAAATTTATAATTGATCCACCAATTTTATATGTTTCTAAATTAGTATCCAATGATTCAGAAGTACTTGTTCGCTGTATTAATTTTTGAACTCTCAATAAAAACTCTTCCAAATTAAATGGCTTTGCCAAATAATCATCTCCACCTATTTTTAAACCTTTTACTCTATCTTGCGCTGAATTTTTGGCCGTTAAAAACAAAATAGGTGTATGATTGTCTTCCAATCTAATCGTTTGACAAATATCAAAGCCATTTACTTCCGGAAGCATAATATCCAAAACAATTAGATCATATCTGCCTTGCCTGAATTTATTAATAGCTTCTTTTCCTTTAAAAACAGATACAACATCATAATCCTCTAATTCAAGGTTCAATCTAATTGCTTCATGCAAATGCTCTTCATCCTCAACCAATAATATTCTTTTTTTCATAGATTAGCCTGATTCGTTATCCAAAATCAAATTTAGGTAATTATTAATACCTCATTCATTAAATTACACTGGATTATTTACTACATGATACTGCTAAATACAAAATAATGGTTATGACGAAGCAACCTATCCCTTTTTTGCATGGTCTTGTACTAAAACAATTTACTTCACTACCGCCCAACTTACTTGTATTAAGTAAGTTCTTATTATTTTATTTTTTCACTCATCATTAAAAATGATTCACTTATCAATGTATTTAGTCTTTTTAAACTTGCCGTTCTGTTTTTGTAATGTTTGACTTTATGAAAATAATTTTATACTTTTATGTTTTGAAACCAAAATAAACTCAACAAAATTTATTCAATTATGAAAACTCTCATCGTATTAATCGGAGGTATTTGCCTTCTTTCAACTTCTGTTAACGCGCAAAGCGTTGAAAAAAAACAAGCAAAAATTGAAAGTAAAAATGTTGTTTTAGCAAAAAAAGCACCTGTAAAGCTTACAAAAAAACAACTGCTTTCTTCAAAAACGACTGCTACCAAAAAAGAAGAAAAGAAAATTGTTAATAAACCAGTTGCCATTAAACCAAAAAAATAACCAATATCATTACAAACAACCTATTACCTAACAAAAATTAATTCATGAAAAATGTATCGATAGGCTTAAT
The DNA here is from genome assembly GCA_943788755.1 of uncultured Flavobacteriales bacterium. Classification (GTDB taxonomy): domain Bacteria; phylum Bacteroidota; class Bacteroidia; order Flavobacteriales_D; family Parvicellaceae; genus CALSMU01. The sequence goes on along the minus strand of CALSRM010000003.1, from coordinate 1,573,551 downwards.
TGCCATATTGCTGTTGATGTTTTCGTCGACATTATCTGCTCAAATTAGTCAAGGAGGAACTCCTTATTCATTTACAAATGCCATTCAATTTCAAAACAAGACTTCTGCAACCATAACATTGCAAAACCCCGACTTAAATGTTCTTGCTGGAGAAGATGCAGTTAATGATCCCAGACAAAAATACAGAGTAGGTGTTAATCTTCCTGTCAACCTAAATGTCAACAACTCTGGTCAATGGCAAAACTTGCCAAATGGAGGAAGGTTATGGAGGTTGGTTGTTCATTCAGAAGATGCAATGGCGCTTGGTTTATACTACAACAATTTTTATGTACCTAATGGAGGACAAGTTTTTATTTACAACGAAACTAAAGATCATGTTATTGGAGCATTTACGGAGGCGAATAACATTCAAAATCAGATTAGAGCCACTCAAATGATTGAAGGAGAAACTATTACAATTGAATACTACGAATCACCAGGTACTATTGGTTTGCCTGCGATTGAAATCAAGGAAGTAGTTTACTTCTATAGAGGAGTTGAAGATTTTGTTAACCAAATTGCATTGGCTAGGGATGGTGTTCTTACCTACGGGTTAAACAAAGCTGAGAACTGTCAAGTAGATGTTGCTTGTACACCTGAAAGTACGGGATGGAGTAAACAGATAGATGCTGTTGTATGGTACACATTTTCTAGCGGAGGTGGAACCGCTATATGTACAGCCTCAATGATAAACAACACTGCAGCAGATTGTACTCCTTACATTATTTCCGCTTGGCACTGTGGAGAGCCAGATGCAGGAAGCAATATTAATTCAACAGTGTGGTACTGGAATTATCAAAAATCTTCATGCTCTCCAGGTACAGATAATTCTTCAGACCCTTTTCCAGGAAACGAAACAATGACTGGCGGAACGGTAGTAGCCTCATCTGGGAATGGCACATTAAACAACCCTCCGGGTAGTAATCAATTGGCTGGTTCTGATTTTTATTTAGTAGAATTATCCTCCGAACCACCATCTTCCTACAACGCTTATTACAATGGTTGGAATAGATCTAATACAGCCGCAACTTCTGGTGTTGGTGTTCACCACCCCGCAGGAAGTGCTAAAAAAATATCTACATACACGAGCTCGTTAAGTAGCTCGAGCTACAATGGAGGTCCTTTTGGAACGCATTGGAGTGTTAATTGGTCTTCTACAACAAATGGCCATGGAGTTACTGAAGGTGGTTCTTCAGGCTCTCCTATATTTGATAACAATGGAAGATTTGTTGGACAGCTTTCAGGAGGCTTGTCATTTTGTTCTGCTCCTAATCAGTCAGATTCATACGGAAAAATGTACACAAACTGGGATCAATGTGGCTCTGCTGCCACTGCCCAATTAAAGCCTTGGTTAGATCCTGGAAATACTGGTGCATTAACAATGGACGGAACCTATCAACCTTGTACACCTGTTGCACCTACTTGTGGAATTAATGCCAGCACTACAAGTATTAATGCAGGTGGTTCGGTAACTTTTACTGATGGTTCAACTGGTATACCAACAGATTGGGCATGGAATTTTGACAATACATCACAAGGTGGTGTATCACCAGCTTCTTCCACAGCTCAAAATCCAGGAGCCATTACTTACGCTACTCCAGGGACATATGAAGTTGAATTAACAGCTTCGAATGCACAAGGTCCTTGTACAACAGCGGTAAACATAAATGTTACAGCTTCATTAGGATGTGATACATTAACAAATATTGCAGCAACTGATGTTTTAAATATCTACACAACTGCAAATGGTTATGTAGCTGGATGGAATGAATATGGGGATATTTCGAAAGCCGAATCTTATAGCAATTACGCTCCGAATACACATGTTAATGGCATGGCAGTTTATTTCTTTGGAGTCTATGATGGCGGAGCAGGGGCTACAGTTGACTTCAATATTTGGGATGATAATGCTGGAACTCCAGGAACAATTGTAGGAACTACAACGATTACTTTAGCAAACCTAAGTGCTGCACTTACTGCCAATTCAGGACAAGGTGTTTTGCAAGTTTCATTTCCAGCGGCTGTCAATGTGGGTGGTGCACCATTTTATTGTGGAATTACCATGAATGGTTTCGGAGCAAATGATTCTTTAGGAATTGTTTCAAATTCTACTACCGATCCAACTCAAAATACAGCTTGGGAACAATGGTCTGATAATATATGGTATACTTTTGATGACCCAGACTCATGGGGTAATCCATACTCATTGTACATAACTCCTTACGTAACAGATGTACCGGTAACAGGAACAGCAAGTTCAAATATTACAACTACATGCGCTGGTGGTTCAATTGATTTTTCTGCTACTGGTTCAAATATTAGTGGATATAATTGGTATACAACAGGAGGTTTGCCTGCTGCATCAACTAATCAATCAGAAACAGTAACGTATGCCACAGCAGGAAATTATACTGCATATCTTGTATTAGATGGAGTTTGTGATGGTCAAGTTATCGATAGTGTTCAAGTTGTAATTACTAGTGGACCAACAACTACTGCAACAACTACTGACCCAGGATGTGCTGGAAATGATGGACAAATTCTAGTTACAGCTACAGGAGGAACACCTGCCTATTCTTATAGCATTGATGGTGGATCTACTTTCCAGTCCGGAGATACTTTCACAGGTTTGTCTGATGATTCTTATGATATAGTTGTAGAGGATGCCAATGGATGTCAAGGAACATTTACAGCTACTTTGAACCCAGGTGCAGGGGCACTTGCAGTAACCTCTGCGACGACCGATCCTGGATGCGCTAATAATGATGGACAAATTGTAGTTACAGCTGCAGGAGGAACACCGGCTTATTCTTATAGCATTGATGGTGGATCTACTTTCCAGTCCGGTGCTACTTTTACTAGTTTAGCCGCTGGGACATACAGTATCGTATCAGCAGATGCTTTAGGATGTCTAGGAACAACTTCTGCTACTCTTACTACTATTGGAGTTACCTTATCCGTATCAGCGACGGAAACAAATCCTGGATGCGCTAATAATGACGGACAAATTGTTGTTGCCGCTACTGGAGGAACACCGGCTTATACTTATAGTATTGATGGTGGCATCACATTTCAATCCGGTGCTACTTTTACTAGTTTAGCTGCCGGAACATACAATATTGTATCAGCAGATGGACTAGGATGCCAAGGAACAACTTCTGCTACTCTTACAATATCAGGTATTACCTTAACAGTAAGCTCAACAACAAATGAGCCTAGCTGTGGTGCGAATGATGGCTCAATAGTAACTTCTGTTTCTGGAGGAACCGGTCCATATACATTTAGTAACGATGGTGGGATGACCTTTACTGCAGGCACTAGCCCTTACACTTTTAGCACCTTAGGAACTGGTGCGTATAGTATTGTTGTTGAAGACGCTAACACTTGTCAAGGAACTGAACCGGTTACTTTGTCCAATGCCACAGCACCATCAGAAATTTCAACTTTTTCTAATATTACCTGTAGCAATGCAAATGATGGATCTATTACAACTACAGCTACTGGAACTGCTCCATTTAATTTCAGTATTGACGGAGGAGTTAATTATATTGCAGGAACAAGCCCTTTTACCTCTACTGGACTACCTATGGGAACATATGATATATCCGTGCAAGATGCAAATAGTTGCGTGTCTATTATAAATTCTATAACAATTACGGAACCTACTTCTGTTTCACATTCAGTTACCTCGACGAATGCTTCATGCGGTGCAAACAACGGAACCATAAATGTTACAGGTGGCGGTGGAAACGCAATTTATACTTACAGTATAGATAATGGTTCTTCTTTCCAAGGAAGTGGAACGTTTTCTGGACTTGCTGCTGCAACTTATCAAGTATTAGCAATGGACGGGAATGGATGTACATCTATCGCAAGTGCAGAAACGATTACTGGAACAGGCAACGTTACAGCTGCTGCTGCACCAGTTAATGAAACCTGTGCTGCAACAAACGGATCAATTGTTCTTACAGGAACAGGAGGTTCAGCACCCTATCAATACAGTATTGATGGTGGAGCAACATTCCAATCTTCTGGTAGTTTTACCGGATTATCTGCAGGAACTTATAATGTTGTACTTGAAGATGTTAATGGTTGTCAAGGAGCAAACACCTCAACAATCACAAATACGGGTGGGTTTACTCCTACTATCTCTTCAAATCAAACAGTTTGTTTCGGCAACTCTGCTACTATAACTAGTGGTGGAGCTGGTTCCGGAGGAACTTACACTTGGGACGGTGGCTTAGGAACAGGGGCAACTCAAGTTGTATCTCCTGCTACCACCACCACCTATACAGTTACTATGGAAGATGTTAGTGAATGTACCGAAACAGCTAGTGTAACTATCACAGTGGAAACGGAACCTACAGTTACAATATCACCTTCAAACCCGGTTATTTGTGATGGAGAAAGCCTGACCTTAACAGGTTCTGGAGCTCAGACATACAATTGGAATACGGGTGCCACTTCATCATCTATTACGGTGTCGCCAACAAACCAAACTACCTATACGGTAATTGGATCGAATGGAGTATGTCAAGGAGCGGCTGTATCAACAACAATCTCTGTTAATGTAGCGCCAGTTGTTATTGCTGGATCAGACCAAACTTTAATTGTTGCGGGTGGAACAATCAATTTTAGTAATGCTGGGTCCGGTGCCACTTCTTACTCTTGGAGTTTTGGTGACGGCACATCTTCTACTCTAGGCAGTCCTTCACACACATACACAACAGCTGGTACTTATACAGTTATATTAACGGGCACATTAGGTAATTGTTCATCATCTGACACAATTACTATTAATGTTGGTTTTACAGGACTAGAAGAAGTTAATTTAGAAGAATCTGTTAACCTTTATCCAAATCCAAGCAATGGTGAATTTAATTTAAGTCTTAATTTCGCAATAGAACAAGATGTGGAAATTAGAATATTCAATACAATAGGCGAACTTCTGAAGTCTAGAAGAATGAATAATACATCAAGTTCAGTTATTGAGTTCAACTTAAACAACAATGCTGAAGGATTTTATTTTGTTAACATTAAAACGAATAATGAAAGCATAACTAAAAGAATATCTATTATTAGATAATAAAAATAGCTTATAATTTTCGTTAAAAAAGGTACTCAATTTGAGTACCTTTTTTTTGTTTATATCTTTGCCTTATGATAAACCCAAAAATTACCATCCAGGATATAAATTTAATCAACCAAGAAACCATGGTTTCTAATCTTGGAATTGAGTTTACCGAAATCGGAGATGACTTTTTAATTGCCAAAATGCCCGTAGATGAAAGGACATTTCAACCAATGGGGCTGCTGCATGGCGGGGCTAATGTCGCATTAGCTGAAACGCTTGGAAGTGTTGGAACATTTTCGATAATTGATGGCAAAACGCATTTTGGTGTTTGCATTGAAATAAATGCAAATCATATTGGTTCCGTAATGGATGGTTTTGTATTCGGAACTGCCAAACTAGTGCATCAAGGAAGAACAACCCATATTTGGAGTATCGAAATTAAAGACGAAAAACAGAAATTAATCTCAACTTCACGAATGACTATGATGATTATTGAAAGAAAAAAATAATGACCGAATTATCCCAACAAGACGGGTTTGTCTTTTATCAGAAACCTAACGATAATGAAATACATTTTATATCAGGAACTTGGGTGAAAATTGATTTAAACTCAAATCCTACTCTTAATGGTTTCATCATCTCAAACGCAGATAAGTCTGCGTCTTTTTACTTAGAAGGTAAAGCAGAATTTATTTTATCAGCGTATAAGTTAAGTCTAGAAAGTAGCTCTCCTAAACGTCAAGAACTTGATAAAAAAAACTACCTTAGAAAAGCGGAGTTATTTATAAATGCATGTACAAAGGACATGAGTAAAGTTGTTCTTTCTCGAATTAAAAAACATCCAGTTATTAATGGTGATATTTTTCAAACCTATCTAAACCTCTGTAAAGAGTACAACCATTCTTTTAATTACTTATTCAACATTCCTAATGAAGGAACATGGATGGGAGCTACACCTGAAACATTAATTGAAGGTTCTGCAGAAAAGTACTCAACCGTTGCGCTTGCGGGTAGCAAAGCGCTTGACAATATCAATTGGAAAGAGAAAGAACTTGACGAACAACAATTTGTAACGAATTACATCAAAGAAAAACTAGAAAGTGAATCTATAAACCATCAATTCAATTCAAACCCAGAAACTGTTACAGCAGGAAATATTGCACACCTTAAAACAACATTCAATATACAAACGAATAAGACTCCTTTAGCATTAGCAGACCTACTCCACCCTACCCCTGCTGTTTGTGGCATTCCTCAAAAAAAAGCACAAGACTTTATTCTTAAAAACGAAGGATACAACCGCGAATTTTACACGGGATTCCTGGGAATTATTAATAATACCTCATGTAGCTTATTCGTTAATTTACGGTGCATGCAGCTGTTTAAAAATGAATATTGGATTTATGTTGGCGGAGGAATCACAACTAATTCTAACCCATATAATGAATGGGAAGAAACAGCGCTAAAAGCACAAACTTTGTTAAATATTTTAGATTAACTAATCCATAAGCGATTCTACTTCATGCCTAATGCGTAAGTTTGTACTATGATTTCGGACAAAAAGAGTGTTCAAATATTAGTAAACCTATGCGAACAGTATGGAATTAAAAATGTTGTCTTTTCAGCTGGGTCCAGAAACGCTCCCCTAATTATTTCTTTTAACGAAAATCCATTTTTTCATTGCATCTCAATTGTTGATGAAAGATCAGCTGCGTTTTATGCACTAGGAAAAGCGCAACAACTAAGCGAACCAGTAATTATTTGCTGCACATCAGGAAGTGCAGCATTGAATTATGCCCCGGCAATTTCAGAGGCCTATTACCAAAATATCCCGCTGCTTGTTATTACATCGGACAGGCCTGCTAAATGGTTAAATAATGGAGAAGGACAGATGATAGACCAGGTGAATGTTTTTCAAAATTACATTCATCATAACTACTCATTATCAAGCGATGAAAATGATGAAAACACATCTAAGTGGGAAGCCGAAATCAATTCAGCTTTGAATAATGTTAAAGCAATAGCTAATAATACGGTTCATTTAAACATTCCATTTGAGGAACCCCTATACAACACTGTAGCAATTGACGATGCTTACACACCAAAATATTCGCCTGAAAGCAGAAAAAGAACAACAATAACAGATACTGAGTTTAAAGTTATTTCTAATAAATGGACAAAAGAAAATCGAATCTTAATTCTATGTGGCGTTTTAGAAAAAAGTACAGAATTAAACAATTTACTTAAACAGATAAATGAAAATTGTTCCGTTGCTATTTTAACGGAAAGCACTGCTAATATAGGTGATATAAAATTTATTTCTTCTATCGATAGAACATTAAGCTCGATTAACGAGGATGAGGTAACCAATTACGCGCCTGACCTATTAATTTCAATAGGGGGAGCAATAATATCAAAACGAATAAAATCCTTTTTAAGAAATAATAAAGCGCAAGAGCATTGGCAAATAAGTTTAGAATCTGCACCAATAGACACATTTTCATCTTTGACTAAAAAACTAGCTATTTCTCCCTTATCCTTTTTCTCACAAATCCAATTATTAGAACCCAATTTTCAGAGCAATTTTGGAGATAAATGGTTACAAAAATCCTTCTTAGCTCAACGAAAACATGAAGAGTTTATCAAACAGTGTACCTGGAGTGATTTGAAGGCGACTAGTATAATAGTAGAAACGTTACCTGATTTTTCAAATTTGCACATGGGAAATAGTTCGCCAGTGCGTTATATTCAATTGTTTGAACAGATCAACACGGTCCAGTATAATGCAAATCGAGGGGTAAGTGGGATTGACGGCTGCACTTCTACAATGATTGGAGCCGCTTCTGTCAATAACAACTTAACGCTTCTACTTTCTGGAGACCTGAGTTTTGTTTATGATATAAATGCACTCTGGAATAATCATCTTACGTCTAATATTCGAATTATCGTAATTAATAATTCTGGAGGAGGTATCTTTAGAATTATCCCCGGACCTTCTAGCACAAAACAGCTTGAAGATTTTTTTGAAGTAGGTAATAATGTGAACATTCAGCATTTAGTTACAGGCTCATAATATTAATTACTACGCGGCGTGCAACGAGGAGTCTTTAGAAGAAGCTTTACCTACATTTTATAACGAACAAGAAAATAAGCGACCGGCTGTTCTAGAAATATTTACCCCAAAAGAAGCAAATGCCGTCGTATTGAAAAGCTATTTTGAAGCTATTAAAGACAATTCTGACTAGGAATTGAAAATTCTAAATAGACAGGTTTATTCTATCCTTTATAGTTCGTACATTTACAAACGATCATACTTAAACAAAATACCATGGCAAATCTAGAATGGAAAACGGAAAAGGAATACGAAGAAATTACGTTTAAGACCCTTGACGGTGTTGCAAGAATTGCTTTCAATAGACCAGAGTGTAGAAATGCATTTCACACCTAAAACAGTGGATGAACTATGGGAAGCATTGGTCATCTGTCATGAAAGCCAAGAAATAGGAGTGGTCTTAATCACAGGAGAAGGGCCTTCACCTAAAGATGGTGGATGGGCATTTTGTTCTGGTGGTGACCAAAGAGTGCGATCTACAAGTGGTTATAAAGGAGGAAACGGCGTTAATCGGTTTAACATTTTAGATGTTCAGCGTCAGATTCGCTTCATGAATAAAGTAGTTATAGCTGTAGTCCCAGGATGGGCTGTTGGTGGTGGTCATAGCTTACACGTAGTTTGTGATTTAACTTTAGCCAGTAAAGAACATGCTATTTTTAAGCAAACAGATGCTAATGTTGCCAGTTTTGATGGAGGTTTTGGCTCTGCTTATTTAGCACGCCAAGTTGGACAAAAAAGAGCAAGAGAGATCTTTTTCTTAGGAGCAAATTATACGGCTCAAGAAGCTTATGATATGGGAATGGTAAACAAAGTTGTTCCGCATGATGAGTTAGAACAGGAAGCTTACGATTGGGCACAAGAAATCATGACCAAGAGTCCTACAGCCATTAAAATGTTGAAGTTCGGATTCAATCTTATTGATGATGGATTGGTTGGACAACAAGTATATGCGGGAGAAGCTACAAGACTAGCTTACGGCACTGACGAAGCTGTAGAAGGAAAAAATGCTTTTCTAGAAAAAAGAGAGCCTAACTTCAAGAAGTTTCCAAAGTTTCCTTAACCATTATAATTTCCTAGAGCTACCATTACAATTTCCAGTTTCTTTTTGATTTGAAAAGAGGTGCAATTATGATTATTAATTACAATTGCAAAGACTAGGTTTCTTCCAGAAGCACTTTTAACATAACCTGCATAGCTTTTAATGCGCGTCATCGTTCCACTCTTTGCTTTTAGATTTCCAGCTATCTTGGTTTTCTTTCCAATACTTCTTAATGTTCCCGTTTTTCCGGCAACTGGCAATGAGGATAAAAATGATTTTGAATATTTACTTTTTAACTTCATATACGCTAAAATCTCAACAAGTTGAGAAGCAGTAATTGCATTTGATCGAGAAAGCCCACTTCCATCATTCATGTAGAATCCTGTCATATCAATCCCTTTAGAGCTCCAATATTTCGTAACAGCTAATGTGGATGAAAACACACTTCCGTCACCGTATTTTTTTACACCTATATGTTTTAGTAAATGTTCTGCATACAAATTATTAGAAATAAGATTTGTCCAATAAACAATTTGACCTACAGTAGGGGATTTTGTAATGAAAATAGCCTTTCTTTCTGATTCAAAATAATTCCCTGAAGATTTCATTCTACGAATAGTAGTTGCGTTTCCTCCCACACTGATTCCATATTCCCATAAAGCTGATTCTAATTCGAAAGCTGTCACATATGCAGGTTCATGAGTTGATCCTTTAACCATGTACCCTACTTGCCCTTTTGGTATTGTTCCAGTGATTGTACGCGTTGGATTATTTGGACCGCCGTATATATATGCCAAATCTTTTTTAGTATTTGAAGCTTTAACTTTATTATCAATTATTAAGTCAGGTGTATACGGGTAAAAACAATCTATAAATGTGGAGTCATGAGCTGATGGACCAGATGAGAACTCAAACTCTACAGTATTATCATAAATAGTTAATCCAGAAACACCAGCTCCATAATAATTTCCAATATCACCCCAACTCCAAGTAGATGCAACATACTCATCTGAAAACAAAGAAGCATCCCCTATTACACTACCAGCAATTGAATCAATACCTAATTTTGCTATTTCATCCACCCAACTTGATAGGAACAAACCGTACTTCTCTTTAAAATACTTACTCCCAAGTGTTGGATCTCCACCACCCTTTATATATATATTCCCCTGTCAAAACGTTATTAGAGTCAATATACCCATCATACATTATTTTAGTTTCAAATTTCAGATATGAACCTAAAATATCTAAAGCAGCAGCAGTGGAAACCACTTTCATAGTAGAAGCAGATGGCAAACTTAAATTCGGGTTATATTCAGAAATTATTGCACTAGAATCCAAGTCCTTAACAACAAAACTTATTGAAGCATTCTTCAATGAAGAATCTTTTGCAAGAGCACTTATGGCAATGTCTATTGAATTCGTTTTATGCTGGGCTTGGACTGATGCAGACGAGCAAATAAACAAAATTAATAATGTGATATGTTTTAAATTATTTTTCACGTAATAAACATCAAGTGATAAGATTAGTTAATATTATTCAATTTTTAGACCATACATGAAATTAATTGAATCATACTGAAACTTTTATTTCCAAAACTCTTCAATTAAACAACTATTACTAGGTGTTTATAATAGAATCACATTTTTTCTAAAAAAAAGCAAGTATAAAGTTACATTTGCCTAGATAAAAAATAATATGCCTAAAGTCTTAAGAATTATAAATCGATTGAACATAGGTGGCCCTACCTATAATGCTGCTTACCTGTCTAAATATTTATCAGATGATTTTGAAACTTTACTGGTCGCAGGAGAGAAAGATGAGACTGAAGATTCATCGCAGTTTATATTGCATGAATTAGGACTGAAACCAATTATTATCCCTGAAATGAAGCGAGAGATTAATTTTAAAAATGATCGAATTGCCTATCAAAAAATTAAAGAAATAATTGCAGACTTCAAACCAGACATTGTTCACACACATGCTTCGAAAGCAGGAGCTATTGGAAGGCTAGCAGCCTACAAGATGAAAGTTCCTGTCATACTTCACACTTTTCATGGGCATGTTTTTCACTCTTACTTTGGAAAAGTGAAAACAACTATTTACAAAACAATAGAAAGAAACTTAGCTAGGAAATCTACCAAAATAATTGCTATTAGTGCTATTCAGAAAAAAGAACTAGCAAAAATCCATAAAATAGCGAAGCCCAATAAAATAAAGGTAATCCCCCTAGGGTTTGACTTGAATAAATTCAAAGAGAATCAGAAGGATAAACGGAATAGCTTTAGGCAGAAATGGTTAATTGAAGATAATGAAATTGCAATTGGCATAATCGGAAGACTAGTACCAATTAAAAACCATCATTTTTTTCTCAATGTGGTAAAGAATATTTCGGAACTAACCACCCGAAAGGTTCGATTTATAATTATTGGAGATGGAGAACTTAGAGGGGAGTTGGAAGATTATTGTAAACAATTGAAAATAGACTTCTCAACAGAGAACAATACGCGCAAAGATCTTTTAACTTTCACCAGTTGGATTACGGATATAGATGTTGCTTTAGCTGGGTTAGATATTGTAGCCTTAACTTCTAAAAACGAAGGGACTCCAGTTAGCCTTATCGAAGCCCAAGCGGCTAGAAAACCCATCGTATCGGTAAATGTTGGAGGTATTGAGAATATTGTGATACCAAATGAAACAGCACTATTATCAAATATCAATGATGAACAATTGTTTACAAAAAATATGTTATCCCTTATTGAGGATGATAATAAAAGAATTGCTTTTTCACAGAAAGGAACACATGTCTTTAAAAGCTTCCACTACGACCGACTAGTATGTGATATGGAAAAATTATACTGCCAACTATTAAAATAATTTTACTTTGTTTTTCAAAGTACTTTTTATTTTACCGATTTTTATTTATACATTTGCACTCTAATCTATTTATATGAAAAATCCTATTGCGCTGCTTCTTAGCAGGATTGATGTTTTGGTCTAGCTGCACAATTAACTCGCACGTTATGTTAAAAACACCGAAAGATTATGTTTTTGATACGCCTCCAGACAAACCAATAGATGAATACATCATATCCGTAAATGACATATTACAGTTTAGATTGTTTGCCAATGATGGGTTCCAATTAATCGATATTGCCGCTGGACAAGCTGGTGCGGGGTCTCAACAAGCAATTGCTGCAAGAACTAACATAAATTACGTTGTTCAGACAGATAGTTTGGCGCGTCTTCCAATTCTTGGCAACATTAACATCGTTGGGAAGACAATTGTGGAGGCAGAAGCTTTCCTACAAGCAGAATACGCGAAATTTTACGTAGAGCCCTTTGTAATCCTAACTATTACAAATAAGCGGGTTATTGTTTTTCCTGGAACAGGTAGTTCTGCTCGGTAGTTAGCCTCTCAAATAATAATACAAACTTAATAGAAGTATTAGCTTTGGTTGGCGGAATCGCTGGCAACTCAAAAGCAAGTCGCATAAAAATTGTTAGGCAAACAAAAGTCAAAAAAGACGTTTACCTTGTTGACCTTTCAACCATCGAAGGCATCCAAGCAGGCAGCATGATTGTGCAAGCAAATGACATTATATATGTGGAACCAAATCCTAATTTAGCCAGAGAAGCATTGGCAGATATAACGCCTGTCCTCTCTTTACTTTCTACTGCATTATTAGTTTGGGCAACCTTTTCAAATCTTAAAAGTACGCCATGATATCTGAAGACATACAGAAACAGAACGAAACATTCGAAAGATATAAAGAAAGGGTAACCAACTTTAGTAACAACTTTGAGATTGGGTTATTCGTTTATCTTTTAAAGAAAAGTGTTCTAATTTACATCCTTATTTTTGCTCTTGCAATTGCTTCTGGCTATCTATACATTCGATATACAGATCCTATTTATGAATCAGATCTGATTATGCAGATCAATAAAAAAGATCAAGCTGGGCAGCTTCTTAATGTTTATTCATCTTTCCAAGATAATACGCAGTTAACATCCGATGTTGAATTGCTTAGCTCATCTTTTATGCTAGAAAAAGCTATTAATGCTATGCCTGTAAAAATTGGGTATTTTTCAAAAGGAGAAATTCTAACTTCAGACAGGTATAAATCCTCCTCTTTTAAAATTGTAGATTTCACCATTCTAGACTCATCCATAATGAATAAAAAAATATTCATTTCATCTGATGGCAATGATAAATATATTTTGAAAAATGAGGCTGGAACTTACTAAATGATGAATCATTTAGTATAGGTGATTATATCTCTAACAAATATTTTTCTTGTACATTTTCGGTACTAAATATAAATTCATTTGTAGAAGAATTGGAAATAAATGAATTGTACTTTGTTTTCAACGACATTAAAACGGTTGCTGCAAGTGTTAAGAGCAAAATTGAAGTAAATATCGAAAATGCTCAAGCAAAGACCATTAGAATACAATTCAAACATAAAAATGCAAAATTCACTTCAGATTTGATCTCAACGCTGGCATCCGAGTATAATAAATTCGTTTATGATCGTCAAAATACAAGTTCAGCGAACATCGTCGAATTTATTGCAGCACAAAAAGATTCTGTTGATATAAGACTTAAAGAAAGTGAAAGATTAATACAAATATTTCAAAAAAGTAATGATATTCATAAGACAGTAGGACTGACAAATTCTATACTTTCTCAAATTGAAAATATAGAAAATCAAGTAGTCGAAATTGAAATTCAAAATTCAATCTTAGGAGAAATTCAATCATTACTCTCTGCCCAAGGATTGGAATCAGACATGGCCTCAATAATCCCTGTATTAATAGGTATGGAATTCAAATCAAGTCTAAACAACTTGATTATCAAATTAAAAGAAGCAATTGATAACAAAACAGCACTCTTACGCTCAGTCACGCCGGATAATGACCATATATCAAGGATAAATAAAGAGATTAAAGTTCAAATAAAGTTAATTATTGACGCAATCGAAATTTATAATAACCAAGGAAGAAAAAAGCTAAGCCATAATAAACGAAAAAATAAAATACTCTGGAGAGCCAATTATACACACTTCCTGAAAAAGAATTAGAATTAGCAAGACTAAATCGCGTGCTAGAGATTAATAATAAATATTATACGCTACTATTAGAAAAAGAAACTGAATACAAACTTTCAACTGCAGGGCTAACTACGTATAACGAAATTCTAGAAGAGGCCAAGGTACCAACAACCCCTATTACACCAAGAAAAACATTCACTTATTTGCTTGTATTTTTTGGGGCCTTTATGTTAAGTGTTCTTTTTGCGGTAATTAAATATTTGATGCATGATCAAATTACATCCTTAAACGAGATCACAAAGTTATCAAGTGCTACAATCGGGATATTAGGAATTGTCCCGAAATACAAATCGAATATTCCCATATCTCAACTGATTGTTGATAAAAGTCCGAAGTCAAAAATAACAGAATCCTTCAGAACCGTGCGGACGAATATGCAGTTTATATCCAACAAAAAAAGTGCTAAAATCGTTGCGATAACGAGCACTATATCTGGAGAAGGAAAAACTTTTATTGCATTGAACCTAGCTGGCATCATTGCTTTCTCCGGCAAAAAAGTGATTGTTTTAGATTTAGACATGCGAAAACCAAAACTTCATCTTGGTTTTGGAGCTGAAAACAACAACGGTATGAGTACACTATTGATAGAAAAAGATTCTTTAGAAAATTGTATTCGACACAGTGATTTAGATGGCTTTAGATTTCATTACAGCAGGACCAATACCCCCTAACCCCTCGGAATTAATTATTAATGGAGTAGCTTGATAATTAATTGAAAAATTAAAAATAGATTATGACATGATCGTCATTGACACCCACCCGTTGGTCTTGTAACAGATGGTATTCCAGTAATACAGAAAGCTGATTATCCCATTTACATATTTAAAGCAAACTACTCAAAGAAGAATTTCATTCAAAATGTAGATCGAATTATTAATGAAAATAACGTTCCAAAACTTGCTGTTATTCTAAATAGCGTTGATGTTGAAAGTAAAGGGTATGGATATAACTATGGATACGGATACGGATACGGATACGGATATAACTATGGTTCATCTTCAGCTTATGGAGGATACTATACTGATGACGATTCAACAATTGAAAAGAACAGGCTTTTTTAGTAAATTATTCAAAAAACGCAAAAAGTAACAAGATTTACAATCTTCCTTTTAACTTTGTCTCCGAATTGAAATGAAAATTGAAAGCGACGCATATTGAAGGATTATTGGTAATTACACCAACTATTTTTAAAGACGATCGAGGGTACTTTTTTGAATCTTTTAATAAGAAAATATTTGAAGAACACACCAAGTCTTCAATTGATTTTGTTCAAGATAATCAATCAAAATCTGAAAAGAATGTGCTTCGGGGATTACATTTTCAAAATCCGCCATTTGACCAAGGAAAACTAGTTCGGGTTATAGCAGGCAGTGTTTTAGATATTGCCGTTGATATTCGAAAAAAATCTTCCACTTATGGCCAGCATTTTAAAATTATTTTAGACACCCAAAAACAACAAATATTATGGATTCCGAGTGGGTTCGCCCATGGGTTCGTTAGCCTAGAAGATGATACAATTTTTTCTTATAAATGCACTAACTACTATCACAAAGATTCTGAGGGATGTATCCTCTACAATGACAGTGAAATTGGTATTGATTGGGAGGTGCAAAACCCAATTTTATCAGCAAAAGATAAAGTTGGAGAAAATTTTAGCACCTTTGTCTCTCAATTTTAAGCAACGTGGAAGGATCAGAGTCTTTATTTATAATCTATTCATCATTTTTCGTAAGCATTGTACTCTTTAGTGTTTTGCTTAATACAATTATGCTGAAGTTTGCAACAAACCTGGGCATAAGAAATAATGAGCAACCTGTTATGCGATGGAGTAATGTTGCTAAACCTGCTCTTGGAGGAATAACACTATACATTTCATTTTCTAATCTCATCAACATGTTTTTCAATCTTTTTTGACGAAGTTTTTAAAGATTTACAGACCCTAGGAACCCTCATTTCGGTAGCTATTGGTTTTATGATGGGACTTGCAGATGATGCATACAACACGAAACCCATAATCAAATCTCTTGCACAAGTTTCGTTGTGGGGTAATACTCGTAGCAACTGGAACTTTTATTCATTTCTTTGAGAATGACTATTTGAATTACATACTGACTGTGCTATGGGTTATAGGAATTATGAATTCTATCAACATGTTAGACAATATGGATGGAATAACCACCATTGTCTCTATTTTCATATTGTTAATCGCCCTATTTTATCTAGCCATTCACAACGACTACAATAACTTCGACTTTTTTGCAATTTTAGGTGTGCTGGCATCCTTAACTGCATTTTTATTCCACAACTGGAACCCCTCAAAAATGTTTATGGGTGATACGGGAAGCCAATTTATTGGTGTATTTTTAGCAATTATCAGCATAAAATACATGTGGAATGCAACAAGTTATACTGGTGAATCTAATCAGTTTCAACAAATCGCGACTGTAATAATGGCATTTATTCTTCCAATAATTGATACAACTTGCGTTGTAATTAATAGAATATCAAGAAAGCAATCACCCTTTGTTGGGGGAAAAGATCATACGACTCATCACCTATCCTATCTGGGTTTAAATGACAGTCGCGTTGGATTTGTATATCTTGGAATAGCTGCTCTATCCTTAATTATATGTTTTGCATCATTTCGTTATATAGAAAACTGGAATTGGATACACACTTCTATATTTGGATTGTACTTCTTATTATTATTCGGAATTATGTTTTACATAACGCAACAAAATAAGAATAAAAGATAATGAGCTCAATTAAAGGGCCCACGCTCATTCTTATAGGAATAATAATAGGGTTAACCACATTTTTGTTGATTGGATTCAATAGCTCTAGCAAAACTGAACAAACGCATTTAACAGAAAAAAAAGACCAATCAAGCGTTACTGAATCCGATAGCTCCTACCGGACTTTTGTAAAAGATAATTACAAAATTTACAGCATTCCTGTTCCCGCTAAGCCAATATTTGCAAATGAACTTGTACCAAAGCAGAACGTCGATGTTTATGAAAGGCTAGATAGGGAAATGATTGTTAACACCTTTTGGCACTCCAATACTTTTTTATTGCACAAAAGAGCGGCTAGATGGTTCCCTGTTATTGAACCAATTCTTGCAGAAAATAATATTCCTGATGACTTTAAGTACCTTGCTGTAATTGAAAGTGGACTTGACAATGTAACATCTCCCTCTGGAGCTAAAGGATTTTGGCAATTCATGAAATCCACTGGAGAAAGTTATAATTTAGAAATCAATGAATACGTTGATGAGCGCTACCATTTAGAAAAAGCTACTCAAGCGGCTTGTGAATATCTTCAAATAGCATACAACAAATTTGGAAGTTGGACACTTGCAGCTGCCTCCTATAACATGGGGAAAACTGGACTTCAAAATAAACTTGACGAACAAAAAACGACAAGCTATTATGATTTACTGCTTGAATATAGAAACAGGAAGGTACGTATACAGAATAGTTGCTGCGAAATACATTTTGTCCAATTCTAAAAATTATGGTTTTAATATTAGGCAGGAAGATTTATACCAGCAATACCAAACTAAAAACATCAAGGTTGATTCAACTATCAATGATTTAACCGATTTTGCGATTCAGCAGAACTCAAATTATAAAACGATAAAATTACTTAACCCATGGTTACGTGGAAAGAAGTTACCGAATTTAAACGGAAAAAATTACACCTTAAACTGCCAATAGAAAATTCTAATTTAGATCCCGTCAGTACTTCAAAGAAGTAATAATATGGAGGATGATTTTATCATAGAAGATGGTTTTATAGAAGTCTTTGGAGCAAAGGCCCACAATCTTAAAAATATAGATATAAAAATACCCCGAAACAAGCTCGTGGTAATAACTGGAATAAGTGGTAGTGGAAAATCATCACTTGCTTTTGATACAATATTTGCAGAAGGACAAAGAAGGTATATTGAAACGTTTTCGGCCTATGCCCGTCAATTTCTGGGAGGATTAGCCAGGCCTGAAGTAGATAAAATTACAGGTTTGAGCCCCGTAATTTCAATAGAGCAAAAAACGGTTAGTAAAAATCCGAGATCTACAGTAGGTACGATTACAGAAATCTATGATTTTCTAAGATTACTTTATGCAAGAGCATCGGAAGCCTATTCTCCGGAAACAGGAAAACAATTAGTCAAATACTCCGAGAAACAAATTATTGACTTAATTGGAAAAGAATTTATTAATGAAAAAATCATCATTCTTGCACCCATTAGTTAAATCTAGAAAAGGGCATTACAGAGAGCTTTTTGATAAGTTTCACAAACAAGGTTTTTTAAAAGTACGAATCGATGGCGAGATAACTGAGATTACTCCAGGACTAAAACTTGACAGATATAAAACACATACTATTGAAATTGTTATAGACAGAATCAAAGTAGATGAAAAATCGAAGCAACGCTTAGCTAAAGGAATTCAGCTTGCACTAAAGAAAGGTAAAGGTGAGCTACTCATAATTCAACCGAAAAAAATGAGATAAGGCACTTTAGTAGCTCTTTAATGTGTCCTTCCAGTGGTTTCTCTCTTCCCGAACCAGAACCAAATGTATTTTCATTTAACTCTCCCTATGGAGCTTGTAATAAATGCAATGGACTAGGTGAAGTAACAGAAGTTGATATTAATAAAATAATACCTGATCAAAACTTTCGGTTAAAAAAGGCGGGATTGCTCCTTTGGGAAAGTATCAAGAAAATTGGATTTTCAAGCAAGTAGAAGTTATTCTGATTAATGCTGGTCACAATTTAACAACCCCATTAAAAGACATATCAGAAGAAATACGCAATAAACTTCTATATGGAACGGATGAATTAATAAAAATTATTGGAAATTCAGGTGTTCATGAAGTAGTGTCAAATTTCGAAGGAATAATCAACTTTGTAATAAGGCATCAAAAAGACCAAGGTTCGAAAGGAATACAAAGATGGGCGGATAGCTTTACCAATAAAATTAAATGTTCTGCATGCAATGGAACTCGATTAAAAGATGATTCATTATTATATAAAGTTAATGGTACTCCGATTTCAGAATTAACTAAAATGGACTTGTCTGACCTAGCAAACTGGAACAACTCACTTGAGGAGTATTTATCCGATAATCAGTGGATAATTGCAAAAGACATTGTAAAAGAAATCAAAGATAGAATTCAATTTCTATTAAATGTTGGTCTTAATTATCTGTCACTTAATTTAAGTGCTAGAACCTTGTCGGGAGGAGAAGCTCAAAGAATTAGATTAGCTACGCAAATTGGGTCAGAATTAACAGGTGTGCTTTACATTCTTGATGAACCATCCATTGGACTGCATCAAAGAGATAATCATCGGTTAATTGAATCTTTAGCCAAACTAAGAGAAAGTGGTAATTCAGTAATTGTGGTTGAACACGATAAAGATATTATGCTCCATGCTGATCATTTAATTGATATTGGCCCGGGAGCTGGAATCAATGGTGGTAATATTGTTTCTCAAGGTTCACCATCAGAATTAGATAAAGTAAATTCAACTACTGCACATTATATTCTTGGTAAAAAAGAAATAGCAATTCCAAAAAAAAGAAGGAAATCATCAGGGAAAAATTTAATCCTCAAAGGCGCATCAGGACATAATTTAAAAGATGTAAATGTAAAATTTCCATTAGAGAGTATTCATTTGTGTTACAGGTGTTTCTGGCAGTGGAAAATCTTCATTGATAAACGAAACTTTGTACCCAATTCTTAATCAACACATTTATAGAGGAGTAAAAAGACCCTTACCTTATAAGTCAATAAAAGGATTAGAACACCTGGATAAGGTTATTGAAATTAATCAATCCCCTATTGGCAGAACACCAAGATCCAATCCATCAACATATACTGGGTTGTTTACTGAAATCAGAAAACTTTTTGCAGAACTGCCTGAATCTAAAATTAGAGGATACAAAATAGGAAGATTCTCTTTTAATGTAAAAGGAGGAAGATGTGAAGAATGTAAAGGAGCTGGGGTAAAACTTATCGAGATGAACTTCTTACCGGATGTGTATGTCAGTTGTGAAACTTGTCAAGGGAAAAGATACAACAGAGAAACACTTGAAGTTAGGTATAAAGGACATTCGATTAATGATGTTTTGGAAATGTCTATTTATGAAGCTGTTACCTTTTTTAGCCATATTCCAAATATCTTTATAAAAGTAGACACATTGAACTCTATTGGCTTGGGTTATGTTAAATTAGGACAACCTTCCACAACGCTTTCTGGCGGGGAAGCCCAAAGAATAAAATTAGCAACAGAACTTTCTAAAAGAGACACAGGAAAAACATTCTATATTTTAGATGAGCCCTCAACCGGCTTGCACTTTCAAGATATTCAATTACTCCTAGATGTATTAAACAGGTTAGTTGATAATGGTAACTCTGTTTTAGTAATTGAGCATAACCTTGATATAATCAAAATCGCCGACCACATTATTGACATTGGCCCAGAAGGTGGTAAAAATGGAGGCAATATACTTTGCCAAGGAACACCTGAGAAGATTATTACGAATAAAGAAAGTCACACCGCAAGATACCTTGCACAAGAATTGAGCTAATATCCATTTGCATTGGAACTTTCTTTTAAATTTACGTAAAGCTTCGTTGTGATTTCCATGATAATCAATGAATAAAAACCAAAATAGATGAGCGATAGAAATAGAGTTGAAGAATCCTTTAAGAAAAAGGATTGGAATGAAATTAAAACAAATGACAGTTGGGCAGTTTTTAAAATTATGTCTGAATTTGTTGAAGGATACGAAAGGTTAGCTAGAATAGGGCCTTGTGTATCTATATTTGGTTCTGCAAGAACAAGCGAAGACCACGAATATTACAAATTAGCTGAAGAAATTGCTTATAAGCTTACCCTTAATAATTACGGTGTAATTACTGGAGGGGGCCCAGGTATAATGGAAGCTGGAAATAAAGGAGCAAGAAGAGGGAAAGGTACATCTGTTGGCTTAAACATAGAGCTCCCTTTTGAGCAACATTATAACCCATATATTGATAACGATAAAATGATCAACTTTGATTATTTCTTTGTTCGTAAAGTGATGTTTGTTAAATATGCTCAAGGGTTTATTGTTCTTCCAGGTGGTTTTGGGACACTTGATGAACTATTTGAAGCCTTGACATTAATTCAGACTAAAAAATTAGGAAAATTTCCTGTAATCCTGGTAGGAACTGCTTACTGGACTGGCTTATTAGACTGGATAAAGTCAACTCTTCTCGAAAAAGAAAACAATATAAGTGCAAAAGATTTAGATTTAATTAAAATTGTTGATTCAGCAGATGAAGCGGTAAATGAGATTAACATCTTTTATAAACAACATACACATTCTCCCAACTTCTAATATCTATCTTGCTGTTATAAGTTTAATAATTAAATTAGTTTGTGTATTTTTACAGTTACTTAGTAACGATTAGTCTACGGAATTGTCATATTGGACTTAAAAAACTAATTTATGAAAAATGTAATACTATTCTTTTTACTTGCTGTAACTTCAATAGGAATGGCGCAAGAAGAGGAGTTAAAGACAGAATATAAAGGTCCTTTAGATTATTTTACCATTGGTATTGGAACTGGATTTTCTAGCTTTATTGGTGATTTAGCAACGGATTCGAAAGTCTCAACACTTTCGAATATTAGAAGTTGCTACACATTTAATTTAGAACATCGGTTTGGTGATGTTGCTGGAGCGCAAATTGATTTACTATATGGATCATTAGCATACAATGAAAATTCAAGTGTTATTGCAAATAATAGAAATTTTGAATCTCCGCTTTTGCAAATAGGAATCAACTTTGTTTTTCATATGGATGATGATTTGATTTTTAAACGAAATTCTCCATTCTCACCATACCTTTCTGCAGGAATAAGTTATTTAACATTTGATGCAAAATCTGATTTACAGGATAAAAATGGAAATGACTACCATTACTGGGAGAATGGGACTATTAATGACGCTGCATTTACTAATACCGACATTGACACAAATGCTGTGCAACTTACAAGAGACTATACTTACGAGAGTCAATTAACTGACTCTACAGAAAATTACAAAAGGAACTCTTTATCAATTCCGTTAACGTTTGGATTAAAATGGAAATTTAGTGACCGCACCCAAGGAAGAGTTTTCGGTTCATACAACTTAGCACTTACAGACAGAATTGATAATTATAAAGAAAATGGAAATAATGATAAGTTTATTTACGTTGGTTTCTCTTTGCATTATGTAGTTGGAAGAAGAGATCAAGAACTAAAACATAGATATGACGATGTTGATTTCGCTGAATTAAAAAAAGGGGATGACGATGGTGATGGAATTATTGACACTTAAAGATGCTTGTCAACATACCCCAAAAGGAGTTGAAGTAGACGCTTCTGGATGCCCTATGGATGAAGACAACGATGGTGTTCCAGACTACCTAGATAAAGAAAAAGGAACTAAGAGTGGTGCGCAGGTAAACGAAATGGGTATGGAGATAACGGATGAATTATTAGCCGCCCGCGCTTCAGCAAGAGACTCCATAGAAACGGTTAGACATGAATCTTTCTCAGAAGACGCTTCCTTATCTACACTTAATAAAATAAGTGACAAGCATTGAGAAAAACTAGAGCCAATAACGATAATCCAAGCGAAGACTCTAATATCCCTGAAAATTTACTAGAAGCAGATTCAAACGGAAATGGAATTATTTCTGCAAGTGAAATTACTGAAGCAATTGATGGTTTCTTCGAAGGCTCTAACAACTTTACAGTTAAAATACTTCATGACCTTATAGACTATTTCTTTGAACAGTAAATTACATTCTAAACTCAAGTTAAAAAATGCGACCAATTGGTCGCATTTTTTGTTCCTTATTAACAAACATCTGTAGAAAATTATAAAAAGCAGGCTCTTGAGCACATTAAACTTAGGGTATTTTTGGTTGTAAATAAGCAAAACATACAGCTATGTTTAAATCATTGTTCATCTCATTAAACTTAGTAGGACTTATCCTACTACCATATTTATATGTTGGAGAAGTGTCCGTTATACATGAATTACCTTCTGAAGTTGCAGAGGAAAAAGTGTAGAGGTTTCAATAATTATTAATAAAGGAGCTGCAACTGGTCCAGCACGATTGGTGCTTAACTTTGAAAATGCCTCTGGCATATCTAATAGAGGAAATATCAAATGCAGGTGCTTCATTTTCCTTTGATAAATCAAAAGCTTTATTTGTCTGGTATTCAATTCCCGCGGAAGAAACAATCACATTAAAATATAAATTAACAGCGGAAGCTGGATCAATTGGAAATAAAACTATTGATGGTACTTTTTCTTACTTGGACGGAGAAGAAAGAAAGTCAGAAACGATAGATCCAATTACATTTACTGTATCTGAAGGAACAAACTCAACCAATCCGACCGCAAGTGTAGAAAATAACAATAGCCAAAATACACCCGTATCTGGAATTAGAACCATCGAAAAAAATGGCGATGAATACATCGTAGCTGTTTCGATAACAAAAGGAAATCAAACTGGATTTTCTAGATTAAAAGAAAATATACCTGCTGGATTTACTGCCTCAAAGATTGAAGCTGCTGGAGGTGTATATAAATTTACAAATAACATAGTAAAGTTTTTATGGACTAATATTCCAGCAGACAAATCTATCATAAACGTTTCATACAGACTTACACCTACTGAAAATGCCCCTCAAGAATTTACTATTACAGGATATTTCTCAGCTGAATTTTTAATGGTGGATGATATACCACAGAGTATAGATATTCCAGCAGTCACTTAATTAGCGAAACAGCGGAAGAAACAGCGGAAGAAACAGCGGAAGAAACAGCGGAAGAAACAGCGGAAGAAACAGCGGAAGAAACAGCGGAAGAAACAGCGGAAGAAGAGGGAAGAAGCAGCGGAAGAAGAGTGGAAGAAGCAGCGGAAGAAGCAGCGGAAGAAACAGCGGAAGAAAAGCAGAGGAAGACAGCGGAAGAAACAGCAGAGGAAGACAGCGGAAGAAGAGCGAAGAAGCAGGGAAGAAGCAGCAGAAGCAGCAGAAGCAGAAGAAGTAGCAGCAGAAGCAGCAGAAGCAGCAGAAGTCAACAACAATTGTAACACATGAAAACCCTATAACAGGAGTTTCCTTTAGAGTTCAAGTTTTAGCAGCTCACAAAACTGTTGATGCAAAATACATCAAGAAAAGATACAACGGATACAACAATAAATTAAATCTAGACAACCACGAAGGATGGGTTAAATACACAACAGACGGTGTAAACACTTATAAAGGAGCAAGAGACACTAGAAACGGCGTTAAGAAGTATGACTTCCCTGGACCTTTTGTAACTGCTTATAACAGTGGAGAAAGAATCACTGTTCAAGAGGCATTAATGTTAAGTTCTCAAAAATGGGTTAAATAAAACCATTTCACAACAAACAAGAAAAAACCTCCAATATCGGAGTTTTTTTTTGCTCAATTAATTTTTAAACAAAAAAAGGTCGCTCCACTAGAAACGACCTTTTTAAAGTTTAAGTAATCTATTTATTATCTTTTCGGACGAGGTTCATCAGAAACAGAAACCTTTTTTCTACCTTTTCTTCTTCTAGCGTTTATAATCTTTCTACCATTCTTAGTAGACATTCTTAATCTAAACCCGTGCTTGTTCTTTCTCTTTCTATTTGAAGGTTGAAACGTTCTTTTCATTGTATTTTGTTTAAGCTACACCATAAAGGTGCACCAAATTTTGGATTGCAAAAATATACCTTTTTTTCTATTTACAAAAGTAATTTCAAATTTATTAAAAATAAAATTAACATGCGGGAAAATATAAATACAATTCCATGACAGCATAACCAATAAATATATAGTAGATTCGTTGCCGATTATGGCGCCATTTGGTAAAAAAAATAAAGAAGAAAAAGTTAAACTTAAAAAAGGAGCGGTTAAGAGAGCGTTTAGAGTATTTCGATATATAAAACCATATCGTTTCACTTTTTTTATTGGTTTATTTTTCTTGGTTTTATCTAGTATTACTACTATGGGATTTCCATACTTGATTGGATCCTTCTTTGGAACTACTCCTGGTGCAGAAAATGAAGGGTTCAGTATAGACAACATGCAAAGCAGTACTGTAATAGTCACTTTATTATTTGGAGTTTTTGTTGCAAATGCAATATTCAGTTTTTTTAGAGTATACTTATTTAGTATAGTTACTGAAAGATCTTTGCAAGACCTTAAGAAATGCAGCATTTAAACAACTAATCTTCTCTCCTATTTCATTTTATGACAAAAATAAAGTTGGAGAATTAAGCAGTCGTATTGCAACCGACATAAACCTCCTTCAAGAACTATTAATGACTACCATTGCTGAATTTATAAGGCAGTGGATAACGGTTTTCATCTCCATTTTCTTCATTGCTTATGTTTCCTTAAAATTGTCTGGGATAATGCTAGCAACAGTTCCTTTAGTTGCAATATTAGCAGTGATTTTTGGTAAAAAGATTAAAAAATTATCCAAGCAAGCCCAAGATGCATCTGCCGATTCCAATACTATATTACAGGAAACTTTAATGGGCATTAAAAATGTAAAAAGTTTCACAAATGAAGCTTTTGAAATTATTCGCTTTAATACGACTACAGAATCTATAAAAAACCTTTCGATACGTGGCGCAATATTTCGTGGACTATTTGCTGCATTCATTATAATTGGGATGTTTGGTGCGGTTACAATTGTAATTTGGCAAGGGGTGAATATGACCAATACTGGAGAACTTCAAATGCATGACTTCATTCGTTTTATATTATTTACAATTTTCCTTGGCGCATCATTTGGAGGCATTAGCAGTATGTTCGGAACAATTCAAAAAGCCATTGGTGCAACTGAAAGGTTAATGGACTTATTAGATGACACGAATGAAACGCAAGAAAATGAAACAGAATTCAATCACACCCTTAAAGGAAATGTAGTATTTAAAGACATTAACTTTCACTATGAGACAAGGCCAGATATAAACGTTATCAATAATTTAAATTTTGAAGTAAAAGAAGGACAAACTACGGCAATTGTAGGTCCTTCAGGAGCTGGAAAATCTACTATTTCTTCTTTATTATTACGTTTCTATGAACCAACAAAAGGAAGTATCTTATTTGACAACATTCCAAGTTCGGACTTTAACAGAAGGGAGCTGAGAAATCAAATGGCTATTGTTCCGCAAGAGGTGCTATTATTTGGAGGCACAATAGAAGAAAACATTGCTTATGGAAATCCAAAGGCATCCTTTGAAGAAATCGAAAATGCTGCAAAACAAGCAAATGCATACGATTTCATTACAGAATTCCCTGAAGGCTTTAAAACAATGGTTGGTGATAGAGGGATTCAGTTATCTGGTGGACAAAAACAAAGAATTGCCATTGCTACGGGCAGTTTTGAAAAATCCAAAAATTTTAATACTGGATGAAGCAACCAGTTCTCTTGATTCAGAATCAGAAAAACTAGTGCAAGATGCCTTAGAAAAGTTGATGATCGGGAGAACATCCTTTGTCATAGCGCATCGATTATCGACCATAAAAAACGCAGATAAGATACTCGTGGTCGACAAAGGTGCTATAGTAGAGTCTGGAACACATCAAGAACTTTCTAACAATGAAGGTATTTATGCTAAGCTTAGCAGTATTCAGTTCGAACAAAATTAAATAACGTATAATAATTGCATCGATACGCTTATTCTTTCTAGCATTTTATTCTAAATTTTCATTAGCAGATTTATATCATGGCCACAACTTTGGATTACCGCATTGCTCTGATAAATCTTGTATCATGCAAGACGCAGCCGAAACCATTAAAACAATTGACAATGTCAAACTAAACCTTTGTAATTCTTGGAAGAAGAAAATTGGTTTTAATGAGTACTAGAAACGTTTAGTTCTGACACCGCACTAAACTGTGACTATTTGACCCACAAAATGATACGTCCTGCCAATTATTATTTTGGTAGCTGATTTAAAATTTCAAAACTAGGATCCAACAACCCATTAAACTTAACACGGTAATGGTGATTAAAGGCTTCTAATACCTCTATGTTATTTTCTTTTAAAACAGCTTGATTAGAAAGTAAATCAAAAAATTTCTGATCATCCAAACTCAATAATAATGGATTCGTGTCAGATTTAAACACCCCTATTTCAATACCAATTTCATAATAACTCTTCAAATCTAACATTACATTTTTCTGAAAAACCGCAACTTTTCTCCAAATTTTTGGGTAACTCTCTTTTATTTGAAGCAATAGCTTGTTGGACACATCAAAAATTTGTACACAAAAAAACAACATAGCCTTACGATAACGTTCCGTATAGGGTAAAGTTATATTTTCTAAAACAGTTTGGTATTCAGAAATTACATTCAACTTATAAGTTATAGCCGCTTCAATTATTTCTTCTTTGGATGAGAAATGATTGTAAATAGTTGTTTTACTCATTCCTAAATCCTTTGCCATTTTGGACATGGAAAAATTTTCTACACCATTATTCTGGAAATATACCATAAATCGAACCGTGTGCTTTTCTTTTATTTCACGATCCTTATAACGGTATCTTTCAGTCGATTTTCTTCCCATCATTCCAATTCAAAAGGAATTTTAGACTCAATTAACCATTAAATTTAATCTTAAAGTGATCATTAAAAGCCTTCCTTATAGTAAGGTTATTTTTAATTAAAAATCTTTGATTGAATAACAATTCGAAAAACAAACGATCTTCTCTTGCTAATAATTTTGGATTTACTTTTATAAAATTACCACTTGCCATACCCTCTTCATAATACCTAACTAACCCTTTCATAGCAGCATCTTGAAAATTACTAATCAATGCCCATACATCAGGATATAGCTCCTTCAAGTCATCAATAATTAATAATGATATATCATACAGTTGCTGTGTATAATACTGAATAGCTTTATAATACCTTTCGACAAAGCCTAATTGATAATCAAATAGTATTTTATGAAAATCCTTAATCGAATCCATTTTTAAACGAACAGCAAACTCTACTATTTCATCTTTAGAGGAGAAGTGATTGTAAATCGTACCTTTACTTATACCCAAGTATTCAGCCATTTTCTCCATATTAATTTCACGAATACCATATTCTTGAAAATAAGGCATAGCATTATTAATCCACTTCTTTCTTTTCTCTAAATCACTACTTCTCGTTTTATTTAATGACTTTCTTCCCACTGTTTATATAGATTTACACTTCAAATATAGATTTTTCTAAGATTAGAATTCATTCAAACAGTATAATTCGTAATTTCGCCCAGCTAATCAATTATATGAAATGAGTACAATTTATTTAGATTTTGAAAAACCAATCGAAGAGTTAAGCGAACAAATCGCTAAAACCAAGGAAATTGGAGAAAAGGGAAAGGTTGACATTACCAGTACTTTAACAGAACTGGAGAAATAAACTGGAAAACACGACCAAAGATATTTACGATAATCTTACGCCATGGCAACGGGTTCAAGTAAGTCGTCATGCAGAAAGACCCTATACGCTAGATTATATTAACGGGATTACGGATGGAGAATTTTTAGAACTCCATGGTGATCGAAACGTTAAAGATGACAAAGCAATGGTAGGTGGCCTTGGAATGATTGACGGAAAATCAGTCATGTTTATCGGGCAGCAGAAAGGTAGAAATACAAAGCAACGTAAATTCAGAAACTTTGGAATGGCGAATCCCGAAGGGTACCGAAAAGCACTTCGCTTAATGAAACTTGCCGAAAAGTTTAACAAACCTGTTGTATGTTTAATTGATACTCCCGGAGCATTTCCTGGATTAGAAGCAGAAGAAAGAGGACAAGGCGAAGCGATTGCGAGAAACCTTTATGAAATGATGGTGCTAAAAGTTCCTATCATTTGCGTTATAATAGGTGAAGGTGCTTCTGGTGGTGCCTGGGTATTGGAATCGGAGACAAAGTATTAATGCTAGAAAATACATGGTATTCTGTTATTTCTCCTGAATCATGTTCGTCTATTCTTTGGAGAAATTGGGACAACAAAGAAAAAGCAGCTGAAGCACTAAAACTTACTGCCAAGGACATGCTTAAAAACAAATTAATTGATGGAATAATTAAGGAGCCTTTAGGGTGGAGCGCATACTCTCCAGAAAAAATGCAGAAAAAATTAAAGACCGAATTAAAAAAACACATCAATAAACTTTCTGAAATACCTATTGACAAATTGGTTGAAAGCAGAATTGAAAAATTTTGTGACATGGGAGTTTATAAAAAATAGATTTCTGAATTAAAAAAAACTTAAAAGCCACTAAAGAAAAATCTTTAGTGGCTTTTTTTGACTTTACTAACAATTGTTAATAACCTTAGTCAATAACTTTTCATAGCATTAATTATGGAAAACATCGATCATGATACTTGTTAAATATATATTTGTACTGTGGCTGAACAGATTGGAAAAATTATAGATAATGCTGGTAAAACCAGAAAAATTGGAAATGCTATGCCTTCCAATTTTATTGAAGGAGGAAAATTACCACCCCAAGCAGTTGAGCTTGAAGCTGCTGTTCTTGGAGCATTGATGCTTGAAAAAGGTCCTGTCAATGATATTATAGATATTCTTACGCCAGAGAGCTTTTATAAAGAAGCCCATCAAAAAATATATCGGTGTGATTCGAGATTTATTTGGAGATTCTGAACCTATTGATATTCTAACGGTTACACAAAAATTACGTTCTAAAGGTGAATTAGATGAAGTTGGAGGGCCTTATTTAATTAGCCAACTTACAAATAGAGTTGCTTCTGCGGCTCACGCTGAAGCACATGCAAGAATTATTTCTCAAAAACATATATTAAGAGAACTTATTAGAATATCAGGAACTGTTATTCAAAAGGCTTACGACGAAACAACAGATGTTTTTGACTTGCTAGATGAATCAGAAGCTGAATTATTCAAAGTTGCTGAAGGAAACCTTCGTAAAAATCATGACACCATGTCTCAATTAATGAGAATGGCTGTTGAAGGAATCGAAGATGCAATGAGCCGAGAAGATGGAATTAGTGGAATCCCTTCTAGTTTTACTGCCTTAGACCGAGTAACCTCTGGATGGCAAAAATCGGACATGGTTGTTTTAGCCGCTCGTCCCGGTATGGGAAAAACTGCTTTCGTCTTATCAATGGCTAGAAATGCCGCTGTTGACCATAATAAAGCGGTTGCATTCTTTTCACTAGAAATGAGTTCCGTGCAGTTGGTCAATCGTTTAATTTCTGGTGAAGCAGAAATTGGAGCAAGCGATATACGTAAAGGTAATTTATCCAAAGATGAATTTTCTAAACTATTTGAAAGAACAAAAAAACTAGCAGAAGCACCTTTATTTATTGATGATACTCCTGCCCTATCTGTTTTTGAATTACGCGCAAAATGTAGAAGATTAAAACAGCAACACGATATTCAAATGGTTGTAATCGATTATCTTCAATTAATGTCAGCTGGCGGGAATGGCGGGAAATCGTGAACAAGAAATTAGTACTATTTCAAGATCTATAAAGGAAATTGCAAAAGAATTAGATATTCCAATTATTGCATTGTCTCAATTAAGTCGTTCTGTAGAAACACGTGGTGGAGATAAACGTCCTATGCTTTCTGATTTACGTGAATCTGGTGCAATTGAACAGGATGCAGATATTGTTTGCTTTATTTACCGTCCAGAGTATTACGGCCTTACTGAATGGGCAGACAATACTCCATGTAATGGACAAGGAGAAATTATCATTGCAAAACATAGAAATGGTTCTTTAGAAGATGTTCGACTTACGCTTTATTGGAAAGTTTGCTAAATTCGAAAACCTCGATACTTTTGACAATGGTGCTGACTTTAACCCTATGCTTCCTAATCCAGATTTCGATACCGACGGAGGAGGGTTTAGAACCGTTCAATCTAAAATGAATGATGATGCTGAAGATACCTTCCCCTCTGACTTCTTAGAAGATAGTGAAGAAGAAAGCCCATTCTAACAAAACATAATCAAAATATATTCGTTAACTATTACAATAGTTATTATTACCGATTTATAAGTGAGAAAAATTCTATTCATATTATTTTTAATTGTCTTTACTTTTAAAGTTTCTGCAAGTTCAATTCTAATACCAATGGGAGATGGAGAGACAAAAAAATCATCTTAAAGCTTACGGAATTGCATTTTGGATATTACAAAATGACATAGAAGTCGAATGGCTTTTAAATTACAGAGGTGGAAGCTTTTTGATTAAGCATTACAAAACCATTGAAGAAGAATGTATTATCCGCGGAGTCACTTATGAAGTTATTGCCGATGTTCAAGCTCAGAAAATAAAAAGTGAAATTGCTGATCCCGAAGTAAATCAAGAAATCGTAAAACTAGAAAAAGCTCCGAAAATTGCCGTTTATACTCCAGGCGGAAAACAACCATGGGATGATGCTGTTACAATGGTTTTAGCTTACGCTGAAATTCCATATGATAAAGTTTATGACCGCGAAGTAATTGCTGGAGAAATGATAAAGTATGACTGGCTGCACTTACACCATGAAGATTTCACAGGGCAATATGGCAAGTTTTATCGTAATTATAAAAACGCAGAATGGTATCGTCGACAACAAAGAGGAAACGGAAGGAATGGCAGCAGAATTAGGTTTTGAAAAAGTATCTCAACTTAAGTTAGGTGTAGCTAACAAAATAAAAGAATTTACGGCCGGTGGCGGCTTTTTGTTTACCATGTGTTCTGGTACAGATAGTTATGACATAGCATTAGCAGCTGAAGGATTGGATATTTGTGATTATATGTATGACGGAGATCCTGCTGACCCAGCAGCTCAGTCTAAACTAGATTTTAACAACACGTTTGCATTTAAAGATTTTGTATTAAAATCAAATCCTTTGGAATATGAGTTCTCAAGTATTGACGCTACTATTTCTCATAGAAGTCCAGAAAGTCAAGACAAATTTTCATTATTTGAATTTTCTGCAAAGTGGGATGTTGTACCTACAATGCTTTGCCAAAGCCACACAGGCATTGTAAAAGGGTTCATGGGACAAACAACCGACTTTTACACAAAGTACATTAAATCCGATGTATTAATTATGGGAGAAAACAAAGCTTTAGGCACTGCTCGTTATATTCATGGGGAATACGGCAAGGGGCAATGGACTTTCTATGGTGGCCACGATCCTGAAGATTTTAGACATTATGTAAATGACCCCCCAACTGATTTAAATTTATTTCCAAACTCGGCTGGATATAGGTTGATATTGAATAACATCCTTTTTCCTGCTGCCAAAAAGAAAAAACAGAAAACCTAGGAATTTTTCTTTCATAGAAATGCTGTTATTATTTACCTTAAAGAAATTAAAACAAGTCTATTCTGGTTGATTTTAATCCTATTGATTATGGCAAATATAATCTTAACTGCAAAGACTGACGCTCCTAAAATATTTGGACATAGAGGCTGTAGAGGTATTCTGCCTGAAAACTCCATAGATGGCTTTCAAAAAGCTATTAATCTGGGTGTAGATGGTATTGAGTTTGATGTGGTAGTCAACAAAGACAAACAGATTGTAATTTCGCACGCACCCTATATGGAACAGAAGTATTGTTTACTGCCGGATGGAGGAAGAATTAAGCAAGAAAAAGAATTTAATCTTTTTCAAATGACACAAATGGAAATAGAACAATTTGATTGTGGCTCTAAATATCATCCAAATTTTCCGGAACAAAAGAAATTAAAGACATACAAACCTCTCTTGCAAGAATTATTTGATAAAATAGATTTTAGTGAGGTTATGCTTCTTTTTGAGATAAAATCTGAAAAAAGATATTATGGAAAGTATCAACCTCAACCTAGATGAATATGTCGATATCATTCTAAAAGAGGTTAGTAATTATGTACATAGGGAAAATATTGTTTTCATGTCTTTTGACGCAAATATTATTAACGAGTTACACAAACGAGCTCCACAATATAAATTGAGTCTACCTGACTTACGCCCCATTTAAATCAGTCAAGAGCAGCATTAAAGACTTAACTATCCAGCCTTACGCGATAGGAATGTACAACCCAACAATTTCTAAAAGAGAAATTAATAAAAGCACATGAATTAGGCATCGCAGTTTTTGCTTGGACAGTTAACTCCTACAAAGATTTTGAGCGACTAAAACGATACGGAATAGATGGAATTATTACTGATTATCCTGGAGCATTTATCAAAAGATAATCTAAAACGGTCAGATGAAAAAGATCAATGCCAGATACAAAGGAAATCCAAAAGCAACATAAACTGCTAATCTATCTGATTTGGAATGTTTTATATAATGTTTTCTAGTTTGTTGTGTTAATTTTTGACGAATATGCTGTCTAAATACAAACCCTAGTCCAACTCCAGTAGCCCCGCATATAACATGTGTAATGTTTCCATAAAAAATATTTTGCAATAAACTGGACAATGAATTATAATACAAGGGTACAAAGACCATCAAAACAGGTAATAAAATCCAAATACCTAATTGAACTCCACGAAGAGTGATAAAATAATCTTCAAACATACTTCGAGTTTTCACATACCTTCCTTCTGCCATAACGACAAACATAACCCCGGAGTAAGTCATTAATATAGGCGTAAAACCATGACCTATTAGTAACAGTAATCTATGAAATAGAACATACATAAAAAATGAAACCAAGGTTGTAATCAGAAAGCGATACGAACCAAGCACTTTTTCTAAATATGTTCCTAACACCCACATTATAATAAGGTTAAATACTAAATGAATTATTGACGAAACAGTATCAAAACCATGCTGAAAAGGAATTGTTAACCGGACAAAAATATTTACTGCCGGCCCATCTCCTACTCCATAAAGAGCCTTCAATTCAGGAATAAAAATAGTAATAAGGGTAATTATAACCATACAAGCTGCTAAAATGTACGAAACATAGGTTTTCAATCGAATATCACCTCTTATATCATCAAACATTATACAGTCACTATTTTTAAATCATTAATATAAAGTAAATACTTTTCGATATGCGTATATCCCATTTCTTCTAACAGATTTCCATACTCCGTTATTTGTAAAGTATGCTTTGTTAAGGGTTTTCCTGTTTTATAATCAATAACAATTGCATGCAAACCTTTCGAAATAACTTTATCTGGAATATAAAAATGACCCGATCTTTCGAAATTATTTCTTGTTCATTGTATACCTCACTAGAGGAATTAAACCAGCTAGCTACCTGAGGAATATTAAATAACTTATTTATCAAAACAATAATTTCTGATTTGATAGAACTTGGCACTATGCCTTTTTTTTCTAACTGATTTGCCACTGCCTCAATATCATTTTTACTATTAACTTCAGAAAGAACAGCATGAATGGCAATTCCTTTTTCCCTTTCACTAATTGTATTAAATTCTTCGATATGTGCATTTCTATCAAAGCTAAGGTTTAAGCTCTCTCTTTTTGAAATGACCTCCACCCCTTTTACAAAATCTTCCTGCTGTTTACGCTTCTTTTTATTTGGTTCCAATTCACCGGAAACAAACTCCTTGGTATCCTCATTAAAATCGGAGTGACTAGCAACCTGATTAATTATTTTAGAAGTCACACTACCTTTACTCCTGGGCTCTTCTAATAGAATATGTAATCTCTCAATCGCTCTGGTAAATGCAACATAATATAGATTTAAGTTATCCAGAACAGCTTCCTCCTCTTCTTTCTCCGCTATTTTTTCCAAATTATAATTTTTCAAACTAGACTTCGTAAGAGGAGTTATGTACTTCGGTAAATTTAAATCATCTAATTTCTCATGCTCAATCCACGTTAAATTTGACATCCCAGGGTTTGTGTTTTGCCATTTTGCGAAAGGAATTATAACCACTGGAAATTGAAGACCTTTAGATTTATGAATGGTCATTATTTGAATTGCATTATCTACACTCCCAAGATTAACGGAAATTGATTCTTTTTTATTTTCATAAAACTCAACAAATAATTGAATACTAGAAGTATTTCTTTTCAAATAATGATGCACAGTGTTTAATAACTGATCCAGAAAAGGATCATATCGATTCATCTTAAAACTTTGAATCAAGTAGATAATTTTATCATATAAATTGAGAGACAAGTAATAAGTTTGCTTAAATATTGGATGCCGCTCTGACAAGTATTTTTTTAGGTCAATTCCCTTAGTGTAGATAATCGTTCTTCCTATCTGGGATTCTCCAGTTATCATATTCCTTTGTTAACGAAGGGTCCTCTTTTAGGTAATCTAGACACTTTATTGCTGCATGCTCGTTTTTATCATCTCCAAAAGCCTGTAAAAATGAGACGAGAAAAGAAACATCTTTAGAACTTCCAAGAACAATGCTATCTGATGAAACAACGGGATAACCTTGTTCTTTTAAAAACGCAGCGATAGTCATTCCATCACTTTTACTTCTAACAAGAAGTGCAATATCTCCATCCGAAAAGCCATCAGATTTTGCTTGTTTGACGTATTGTAAAACATTTTGGCACACGATTTCTGCTGGACTTTCAATGTCTTTTCCAATTATTTTAGCATTAACAAAACCCGTTTGTTTTTTAATTACATTTTGTGAAGAGTCCTTGTAGATCTTTTGAATCTGTTCATTTTCACCAACCGCTAAAGCTTCAAACAGCCAGTTATTAAACTGAACAATAGCCGATGCTGATCGATAGTTATTCTCTAAAACTTTTCTCGTTGCCGAATAATTAAAAACAGCGTTAATTTCATCCAAATAAGTAAACTCTCCTTCAACCTTTGGCAGGTTAACAAACTGATGTACATCTCCGTTTCGCCATCTATAGATTGCTTGTTTCGCATCTCCTACAATCAAGTTTTTATTCCCTTCTGACAAAGAGTCATAAACCAACGGAACTAAATTGGTCCATTGCAGACTAGATGTATCCTGAAACTCATCTATCAAATAGTTTTTATATCGAGCTCCTATTTTTTCGTAAATAAAAGGAGCAGGTTCATTTATTACAATTTTGCTAATAACCTCATTAAAATCGCTTATAAAAACAATATTATTCTCAGATTTAACTTTAAATAAAATCTGATGAATCGAATTCAATAATGAAAAGCCTACTAGTTGTTTATTGAATTCTTTTGCAAAGTTCAATTCCTCATTGATTTTGATCAATTTTTCCATTTCACCCTGTAAAGGTGAAATAATGGGTCTAACTAAACTTTCTGTTTTTGGAGTATACCAAGTTTCTTCGCGGTATTGTTTTATAGTGGGGTCTGTTAATGTAAATTCATCTTTCGTTAAAAACTTATTTATCAAAGCTCCCCATCCACTGCTCATCTTTCCTTTAAAGAAATCTATACCTAAACCTTGACTTGACAATAACTCAACTATTTTAGAAATCGAAGTTCCACTTCAAGGATTAACTTTTTCTCATTCTCTTTTACTTTTTTTCCTAAATCAGAGAAAAAAGTAAGGTCATGTTTTTCAAAATCTGCTAATGGAATTCTTGTTTTTTCATTTTTAAGAATACTTGTTAAACGCAACAATTGTTTCTCTATGTCACCTTTATCGCTATCTTCAATCAATTGTTCCGAAAATCGAATTAAATACTCTTGTAAGTTCCTCATCAGCTCCAATATTATTTAGCAGAACGCCTATGCTTCTTTGTAAAAAAGTATCTATATCCGTTTCTATTTCAAAACTGAGGCTTAAATCCAATTCCCTTGCAAACGAACGAATAATTCGATGGACAAATTTATCAATCGTTAAAATATTAAAGTCTCCATATTGATGAATAATATTCTTATAGGCTTTACTAGATTTATTAATTAATTCAGGCTTCTTAATGCCCGTAGAAGTAACAAAATCTTTCATCAAGTCTCGCATCTGCATCTTTGGATAATTGAAGTAACGCATCCAAAACGCGTTCTTTCATTTCAGTAGCTGCTTTATTGGTAAATGTAATTGCCAATATTTGCCTAAATTTATTTGGATTATCACTTTTCAGAACAATCGAAATATATTCTTTTACAAGTGTATAGGTTTTTCCGGACCCAGCTGAAGATTGATATATTTTAAAAGGTTTTTCTTGGGGGGAAGCATACATGGTTGTAAGTTAGAATTTTTTTTTAATTATACAATAAATTTAAAGTGGCTATAGCCTCGGAAATACATGAATTTGAGCAATTTGAAGTATGAGTGGAGAAAAAATATTTAACGATAATTTATAAACCTAATAGTTGACAACCATATTACAGAAAAGCCTCATTCTGATGCGGAGCAACAAGCAAATAAAATTCAAAATAGAGTTGATGTTTCGGAGAGAATTTACAGTTTAGAAATACGGCTTAACCCTTTAATCACATTTAACACCTATATCAACAGGGTTTTGGAAAATATTTACTTTCTATGATTCCTCCATATAACTGGGCTAGAAAAGGATGCCCATTTGAACTTATGTCGACTGTTAAGTTACTAGCATATCATACCTAAGATGTTTTGTAATGTATATTCATATAAATCCATTGCCCCAGATAGACACTTACTAAAGACTTTTTATTTCTTTAGCCCGATTTATCAAGAAATTATAATCATATTTATAAAAATAATATTCCCTTTGAATTTCATTTTCAAGAAACTGCAAATAGTGCATATATTTATTCATGAAATTTTGAACATATTGAGGATTAGAAACCCTATTTAGTGTTTTAGCATACTCATCTGCAATCGCTTTATTTTTAAGCGGTCGATATATAATATTTTTTGTTTCAAACGGAGGCAATTTCGCATCAATGTTTGAACCTAAAGTTGGCTTTAACTCGTCAACTATAGGGTATGGATCATATCCTATAGGCTCCATTTTTTGGCTTAAAAAATTATAGTAAAAGCGAATATTAATCCACCCCATTGCGTGGTAAGCAGTATTAAGATCGCACAATGCATAATAATCACCCATTACTTTTGCATCAAAATTCAAGAGCACAGTATCGGTTTGAAACTGATAAGCACGAATGATATCGCATGCTCGTTGTATTTGTGATTTATATTTCTTTTTCTTCTTCAAATCACCATACAGCTTAATCTCCGCCTTTTTTATCAGACCATCCGTATTTGCGTCAGAATCCTTCGCAACATTAAAATATTCCATGTCATCAAACTTTAATATCACACCTTCGGGCTTATTCTGGTTAGACATCATTCTACTCGATAAGTGTTCTTCCAAACAGTAAACACCCCAACTCCTATCATTTACATAAAGGTGCACATATCTAAATTCATTGGTCAGCACCCCTTCATCTTTTAACATCTGATAATAAACGTACCCATTTAAAAACCCACGTGTTTTAGGATTTTGGACACTAAAGACTTTTAGCTCATCCTTCATTTCCTCTTTCAACTTAATCCGAAATGACCATTTGTTATTTCTGACGTGATCCAACCAATCCCCTTTCAGCCGAAATTTTCCTTCAATCATTTCGTTTCGATAAACAATATTTCCAGGAACATAATCGTCTTCTTCTCTTTTAAGATAACCTTTATCTAAAGCATTATCGGCATAACCAGAAAGTTTATTGTACGATTCCTCCGGAAAATAAATCCGAAGTTGTTCTAATTTGTAATTAGGAACTCTTATAAAAAAGTACCACAGCACAATACCCACAAATAAGATAAAAAACAAATAAGTCTTTATCCGTGTTTTATGTCTTAAAAATTTAAACATATTTTAAAATATTCATTTTCTTCAATAATTTCCCAAATATTCTCTTCACAATTCAACATATCTTGAATGCGCAATAATTCAGGATATTGTTTTGCAACAATCGAATGTTTAACATAATTACTCCCCAAAGAAGATATCTCTTCAAACTCCTTTTCGGAGATAATCTTGAAATAGGTTTCTATATTTTTGTACTTTCGGTATTGAGGAAAATCCATACCTCAAAATTACACAAAATGACGATAGAAGATTTAATAACACAAGCGAAAGAAAGTAACGCAGCAGAAGATTATCAAGAAGCGTTTCAACTTTACTCGAAAGCAATTGATGTCCTTCCAAATGATCCGGATTTATATTCTGCTCGTGGTGTGGTATTGTTTCACCTTGACAGAAAAGAAGACTCTCTTATAGACATGAACAAAGCTGTTGATTTAGAGCCGAATTACAGCTATCGTTATTCCAGCAGAGCATACATTAAAGCGAGTCTTGGAATGACAGAAGATGCTATTTTAGATTATAAAAAATGTACAGAATTAGACCCTGAAGATGCTATTTCTTGGAATAATATGGGACTACTAGAAGACCAATTAGGTTGGAACAAAAAAGCGGGAAAAACATTTAAAAAGGCAGATAGTTTAGAGAAGTTTTAAAGGATAAAGATATTACTTTAGAAAAAAAAAGTGAACTTCCTGAACCAAAACCTGAAATTCCAACATCAAAAAATAGAATAATTAAAGAAGTTTTTACAAAAAAAGAAACATTTAAAGAGTTTGTCAAATTTGTACGATCCGGTTTTAAAATAAAAAATAATTAAGCTGAATGGACTCTTTTCTATCTGAAGTAGCGCAAAAATTATTAACGCAATATTCTGTCCAGGAATTAAAGGACATTGCCGTAATTGTGCCATCCAGAAGAGCTGGCTGACATTTCAAAACAGAATTAGCGAAACAGATTAAACAAACATTTTGGGCTCCACAAATTCAAAGTCTTGATGATTATATTATTGACTTACACGAATTAACACCCATCGACCCTATTTCCGTTCATTTCGAATTGTTTTCCTGTTATTGCAAACTTTTTGAAGAGCCCGGAAGTTTCGATGTTTTTCATAGCTGGTCAAGTCAAGTGCTAAGTGATTTTAATGAAATAGACAGGTATTTATTACCAAGTGAATTGGTTTTTAAAAACCTAAAAGACATTAAAGAAATTGAAGCATGGAGTTTCAATGCGGATGAATTAAGTGCTGGTCAGGAGAAATTTTTAGAGTTCTGGGAAAAACTAGGAGAACTTTACCTTCTTTTTAATTCAAAATTAGAAAAGAAAGGGTTTTCTACAAAAGGAAGAATCTATAAAGATGTAGCAAATAATCCTGAAAAGTATTTAAATAACAATCCACATAAGAAAATTATTTTCATAGGGTTTAATGCACTTTCAAAAAGTGAAGAAACCATATTTGCATGGCTTAAAAACCTGGGTAAAGCAGAAGTGTTTTGGGATGTGGATCAATATTACATGAATGACAACATTCAGGAAGCCGGGAATTTTGTCCGTCAGTATAAAAAATGGAATGAAGAGAATTTAAAAAAAATCCCTAATAATACGATTAAAGATAAAACGGTTACAATCTATCCAGCCAACACAAATTTGAATCAGGTTAACATTGCTGCTCAAATACTGAGTAGTAAACCTCAGTTCGGAGATACAAAAAGCGCTGTAATCCTTTCAGATGAACAACTATTAAAACCGTTTTTAAATGCTATTCCTATTGGAATAGACAAAATGAATATTACAATGGGGTATTCATTTTCGAATACTTTATCTCTCGAATTACTAGATATTATTTTTACTATTCAAATCAATTCTAAACGATTTCAATCTAATCAAAATAAAAACACTATTTATTTTAAAGACCTCTTTACATTTTTAGAACATGTATTGGTTATCAAATACTTTAAGAGTAAAGGAATCGATACAAGTTATGTAATTAGTCATTTTACAAAGAATAACTCTTCTTTTATTACAAAGAAAAATCTAGAAGAAGTATTCGGCACAAACGCTGGTTTACTAGACATATTATTCTATCATTCTGCAATAAATATAGAAAGCACGATACTACAATTAGCTAGCTTTTGTGATAAGTTGCGTTTAACATTAATTGATGAAGGAAACAAAACATTTGAAATTGAAGTATTGTATAAAATCATCTCCAATCTCAAAAAAATTGAATCAATTAATAGAGAATACCCATACATTGATGACATTGAAGGAATTCGAAACTTATTCAATCTTATTAATAAAAGTGAAAAACTTTCATTTTATGGAGAGCCACTTGAAGGTCTTCAGGTAATGGGATTATTAGAAAGTCGCGCAATAGACTTTGATAATATAATTCTTGTTTCATGTAATGAAAAATTTCTTCCTGGAGTTCAAGGTTCCAATTCATTTATTCCACATGATTTAAAAATCTACCTAGGATTACCAACAAAACAAGATCGAGAAGCTATTTTCTCCTACTATTTTTACCGTCTGTTGCATCGTGTAAAGAACATTCACTTTATATATAACAATGGTTTACCTAACGGACTTGACAGCAATGAAATTAGCCGTTACTTAATTCAAATAGAAAGTGAATTGCCACATAAAATTGCCCGTAAGGACTATAATTTTAAATGGGACAATAAATCTGTTCCTAATGAGATTAAAAAAGATAGCAGTACATTGAAAAAGATTGATTTACTCTTCGAAAAAGGTTTATCTCCCTCAGCATTAAACACCTATTTATCATGTCCACTTGATTTTTACTATAAGTATGCGTTAAGAATCAACGAAAAACAAGAGCTAGAAGAAACTATTGAAAATAGTACGCAAGGGACCATAATACACGAAGTTTTAGAAGAGTTATATAAAGAGCATTCTCCTACTATTACAGAATCATCTGTTGACGCAATGTTGAAGAAATATGAAGCTTTAACAGACAAAGCTATACCTAAAGCAATTCCCTTCGAAAAGTTATCGCTATGGAAAAAACCTCTTGTACTATAAAATGGCTTTAAAAGAGATAAAGCTTTTTTTAACGCAAGAAAAAAAACAAATTCAAAAAAAGGGTCCAATTGAAATACTAGGTTTAGAAAAAACCTTTACTACAG
This sequence comes from uncultured Flavobacteriales bacterium, assembly GCA_943788755.1. Lineage (GTDB taxonomy): Bacteria > Bacteroidota > Bacteroidia > Flavobacteriales_D > Parvicellaceae > CALSMU01. Next base: position 1,531,232 of record CALSRM010000003.1, on the reverse strand, counting down.
CTATCGAAATTGAGACTTCACAAGGCAGAAAGACAATTGTTTTAAAAGGAAACGTAGATAGAATAGACACTCAAAATGGTCAAACTAGAATTATTGATTATAAATCTGGATTTGTCAAGCCAGAAGAAGTTAGCGTTTCATCCATAGAACAAGTATTCGAGAAACCTAAAGCCGCTCAATTATTGTTTTATGGATACTTATACAATAAAGAAAATCCCAATTCTGGAGCAATATCAGGAATAGTTTCAATGAGAAACTTGAAACAAAATCTTATACCTTTTTCTTTCAAAGAAAAGAAAGGGGAAGAAAAAATTTCGGAAGAAGAGCTCTACAACAATTTTGAAGAAATCTTAATTTCTAAGATTCAAGAAATATATAACGTAAGCATTTTATTTGCACATGATTCGAAAGCTAAATACTGTATGTTATGTGAATAACCTTAATCCTTAACTAAATTAATTCCAGTAAAACTAGCAGGAGTTATTAGCCTTAATTCAGCTTTTATTTCTTCATTTACATTTAAGCCTTCAATAAAACTAGCTATTGAATTCGCATTGATGCCCTCATTTGTTCTTGTTAATTCCTTAAGCGCCTCGTATGGGTTTGGATACGCTTCTCGTCTAAGAACTGTTTGAATTGCCTCTGCTACTACCGCCCAATTCTTTTCAAGGTCTCTTGCAATTGCTTCTTCATTCAACAGTAATTTAGTCAACCCCTTCTTTAAAGACGCCAAAGCAATCATTGTATGTGCTATTGGAACACCAACATTTCTTAAAACCGTACTATCTGTTAAATCTCTTTGCAATCTTGAAATAGGCAATTTAGCAGATAGGTGTTCGAAAAAAGCATTCGCTATTCCTAAATTTCCTTCAGAATTTTCGAAATCAATTGGATTTACCTTGTGTGGCATAGCAGAGGATCCTATTTCTCCGGCTTTAATTTTTTGTTTAAAATATTCCATTGAAATATATGTCCACATATCCCTATCTAAATCAACTAGAATAGTGTTAATACGTTTCATGGCATCAAAAAGTGCTGCTAAATTATCGTAATGCTCAATTTGAGTAGTTGTTTGAGACCTAGATATTTTCAACTTTTCATGCAGAAATTTATTTGCAAAATTGACCCAATCAATAGAAGGGTAAGCAACAAAATGTGCGTTAAAATTACCTGTTGCTCCACCAAATTTGGCAGAATACGGAATAGCTTTCATTTGTTCCAATTGAACATTTAATCGTTCAACAAAAACATATATCTCCTTACCTAGTCTTGTCGGAGAAGCGGGCTGACCATGTGTTTTAGCCAACATAGGAATATCCTTCCAATCTGCTGCCAAACCACTTAATTGCTCAACAATTTCTTCGATCATCGGGTAATATACATCCGCTAATGCATCTTTAATTGAACGCGGAACAGAAGTGTTATTAATATCTTGAGATGTCAATCCAAAATGAATAAACTCTTTACCCCCTACACCTATTCCAATCGCATCCAATTTTTCTTTTATAAAATACTCTACTGCTTTAACATCGTGATTCGTTACTTTCTCAATCTCTTTAATTCGAAGAGCATCCGCATCCGTAAAGTTTTCGTACAAACCTCTTAAAGTAGAAAATAAACTTTTATCAAAATTCGCTAACTGCGGCAAGGGTAATTCACATAGTGAAATGAAATACTCTACTTCAACTAATATTCTATATTTAATTAATGCTGCTTCAGAAAAATAATCTCCTAATCGATCTGTTACTCTTCTGTATCTTCCATCAACAGGACTAATTGCGGTTAAAGTAGTAAGGCTCATTTACTGTTTTGTTAAATTATTGTAAAAATCAGGATTGCAAAAATAGGAAATACTGCACGCCTGCCATAAAGATTTTGTATTTTCAGCCTACTATTTATCAACTATAATTTTATTACGGGTTGGTATTTATGGAAAAACGATCATCGTTGAACCAAAAGAACTTGAAAGATGGGGTTTATTAAAGATTTTAAATTAGGTGTTAACAGCTATATTAATGCTGTAAGATTTATAAAAAAGCATAAGCTTTGGATTTATTTCTTGTTCCCCATAATCATCTTTTTTGCAATCTATTACACTGGATTTACTTTTCAAGAACTTAAAAGAGATTATACTGCCGGCGATGATGCAGGGATGATAAAAAAAGTATGGTATTTCTTTGTTTCTGGTTTCTTCCTTATGATGTCATATGTTATTTTTAATTTTATGAGATACATTCTCATAATACTAATCTCTCCAGTACTTTCCGTTGTATCCGAAAAAGTTGAAAAAATAATAACGGGAAATAACTACAAATTCAATCTAAAACAACTTATCAAGGACATTAAACGAACTATTAACCTTGCTATTCGAAATATTTTTTTCGAATTCGGCATTGTTTATGGTGTAGCCTTAATTCTATACATTATATTTTGGATAGTACCTTCACCTGAAGGGACTGCTAAATTTATCTCAGGTCAATTTGCTATGGTTGTAGCATTTTATTATTACGGATTCGGGTTTATTGATTTTATGAATGAAAGAAGAAGATTAACGATTAAAGAAAGTGTGAAATTTGTCAAGAAACATAAAGGTTTTGCTGTTGCATTAGGATTGGTTTTTACGCTTTTTTTTCACTACACAAATAAGTATTTTATCGAATAAAAGAGGATGTTTCGAGTACTACATTTATGTTTATTATAATAATTTCTTCTATCATTATGGCTGTTATCCCAATTGTAACAATGGTTGCTGCAACTCTAGGTGTACACGAATTAGTTGACTTAAATAAAAATGCTTTTGCAATTAAAAAGGAAGATAAATCCAATGAAAACAAGGGGCATATTGAAAAATAAAAGGAAATAATTAAATCTAAATTAACTATATTTGTTTTTAAGCAAAGAAAATATACAATTCAATAGAAATATATGAAAAGTTTTTTGACAATCGCATTTGCATTATTCTTCACTGCTTCTGCACAGGCGAGGTATTAAATTGGTTACCGATACTACTAAAAACATTATCGACAAAGCTAAGATTCAATACAAACTATCTGAAGGAAAGCATAAGTATTACGCACATAATTATCGTGGGGCACTGACCATTTATCGTGAGGTAATTTCTATAGATAAAGACAACCCTAAAGCACAATATGGAATTGCTGAATGTCAATATTCATTAAAAAATTTCGAACTTGCTAAAACGCATCATTGATATGGCGATTGAATTACATGGAGCAGCTGATTCTATTAAACCAGTGGACAAGGATGTTGATTATTTGCACGGTAACATCTTCTTTAGATTAGGAGAATTAGACAGTGCAATTATTAGCTATCAAGCATTCAAATCAGCTACTCCAAACATCAAAAAACTAGAAGATTATGATGTTGACTTATTATTGAAACATTGTGATTACGCAAAAGCTGCCATTGCTTCACCGGTGGATGTCCTGATTAAAAACATTGGAGAAAATATTAATTCTTCTGCTCCAGAATTTGCTCCTTGTATTTCTTTAGATGGAAAATCTATGGTATTTACTTCTCGCAGACCAGACACAAAAGGTGGAATGGTAGATGTAAATTATGACCATATGTATTATTCAGATATTTATATCTCTGAATGGAGTAAAGAAGATAGTGACTTGGGGTGAAGCACAAAACTTATCAGGAAAAGTAAATACAGAATACCATGATGGGGGATTAAGTTTTTCGCCAATTGGTGACTTAATTATATACAGAAACATTACAGATGGAATGTCTGGCGCTACTCGTAGTGGTGACATCTACGTTTCCAAAAGAGGTAAATCAGGTAAATGGGGAGCTCCAAAAGAAATCCTTAACAAATTTCCTAAAATCGCTAAAAAAATAAACTCAACTTATTTTGAAAGTTCTGCAAGTATGACCGCTGATGGGAAAAGAATCTATTTCGTATCTGAAAGGCCAGGAGGTCAAGGTCAAGCTGACATATATTATGTGGAGAAAAAAGGGGGAGAATGGTCTGAGCCTATTAACTTAGGATCTTCTATCAATACGCTTTCAGATGAAAAGTGTGTCTTTATTCATCCAAATGGAGAGATACTATTTTTTACTTCAAATGGATATGAAGAAAGTGTAGGTAGTTACGATGTCTACTACTCAGTTAAAAATGGTGATTCTTGGAGCAAACCAAAAAACATGGGGTATCCAATTAATACAGTTAAAGAAGAAAAAACAGTTTCAGTTTCTGCAGATGGCAAAACAATGTATGTTGGTGCTTATTATGATATCGAATCCAAAGGAGATGCAGATATCTTCCAAATTGACATTAGTAAATTAGGATTAAACATTACACCTTATGTTTCTCCTGTTAGAAAAGGAAGAAAGAGATATTTAGCTCTGGGATTAAGAAGACTAGTTTCTCCTTGTCTAACCTGAAAAGTTTCGTAAACTATGCACTTTTTTCCCCTTCTTAAAAAACTGACTAATCTTTCGAATGGGCTTCATTATAAGCGTTAATGGCCCTGGTTTCAAATCATTTATAGACCATGCTAGTCTGTCCTCTTTATTAGCCTTGAACCTATTCAATAGCGTAACATTACTTTGACCACCAACTCTCATTTTAGTAATTACTTCTGGTAAATAAGCAACAGAGATATTATGTTTATGAAGCATTCGTAACATCAGTTCATAATCCGCTGCTGACTTTAATCTGTAAATTATAAGTTCCGTATTGATCATAACATGATTTCTTTATAAAAAAAGTCGGGTGCGGTGGCATCCACCCCTTTTTAAAGATTCCCTTTCTATATTTACCAGATTTCCAATAACGAGTTACCTTATCCGTATTGTCTCTATTCACATACACTAAATCCGCATAGATAGAATCTTTATTTCCAATTGCTTCTACAATGCGCGAAACAACCTTATTATCAGCGTAAATGTCATCTGAATTTAATATCCCTACAATATCGCCAGTGGCATTTTGAACACCTTTATTCATTGCATCATAAATTCCCTTGTCAGGTTCTGAAATAATAGTTGTTATTGAATCTTTGAATTTATCTATAATAGAAAGCGTATTATCAGTGGAACCTCCATCTATAATAATATATTCTATATTGGAGTAATCCTGCGCAACAATAGACTTAATAGTGTCTTCTATTGTTTCTGCACTATTATAAGCTATGGTAATAAGACTAACTTTCATTCGTCCTTAAATTCTCTTTTACGAAGTTCTACAGCTGGATTACCTTGATAAATAGTATATGGCTCTAGTGTTTTTACTGCAACAGAGTTTACCGATAATATAGAATGAGATTTACAACTAACTCCGGGGCAAACTACTGAATGAGCGCCAATCCAAACACCTTCTTCTAAAGTGATATCCCCCACTACCAGATCAAACTCAACTTTTTTATAATTATGATTTCCACATAATAACATGGCTCCTTGCGATAAACAAACGTTATCTCCAATTTTAACTTCTCCTAAGTTGTCAATCCAAACTTGTTCACCAATCCAAACGTTATTTCCAATTTCCAATTTCCATGGATATTTAATATTCACATTTGGTTTTATAACAACTCCACTACCTAATTTAGCGCCAAATATTTTAAGAAAAAAAACACGTAACCCATTGAATGGATTCATTCTGTTTTGCATAACACAAACATTCACAAAAAACCATACGCCTCTTTTAAAAAGACCTCCAGGATTGTACCAAGAGTTATCAAATTTACTTAAATCAGTTTTTTGCATAAAGCTAAATTAACTATTTTCTTTATACTTCAACTTCATTCTCTTCCAACCAAAACCCAAGAACTACCAAAGCCCATAAACGAGACCAAGTAGCTTTTTTATCTCCTTTTAAAAACCTATCCCACATATCCCACAAGTGTTTCTTGTCTAACAACTCTCTATCAACAAGATTGGTTAAGTTCTTAATACAGAAATCCTTTAATTCATTTTTCATCCACTGTTCCCATGGAAAAGTGAACCCCATTTTGGGTCTATTTACAATTTCCTTTGGTAATAAATCACCCAAACTATCTACCAATAATTTCTTTGGAGAATAGGGGAATTTGTGTTCATCAGCAACACCATAAACATATTCGACCAACTCGTGATCTAAAAAAGGAACTCTTACCTCAAGAGAGTGCGCCATACTCATTTGATCAGTATCTCTCAACAATACATTTTGCATGTAAGTATTCATTTCCATATAGGAAACTTTGCTTAAAAACGGTGATTTAAAGCCAGGGGCGTTCACATCTATGCTATTAAGACCAATTCTATAAACTGCATTTTCGGGAAGAATTCCAATTCCTGTTAGTTTAGAGATCAGTTCATCATTTAAAACTTGCCGATTAATTGGGTAATAAAACGGAAGCTCTAAATATTTTTGAGTTATCGTTTCAACTATTTTATCTGAAGCTATTGTGGGTTTTACAATTTTTAATGCTTTCCCCATTAATCTTCTAATCCCTATAGGAAAGGAATAAACCCACTTTTTATCCAATAAGGAGACGGCTCTGAGGAAAATATCATAACCAGCAAATAATTCATCACCTCCCAACCCAGATAGCGCCATTGTAACTCCAGCATCCTTTGTCGCTTTTGAAACAACAAATGAATTGGGTCCATCACCACTTGGGTGATCCATTCCCGATAATGCGCTTGGAAGGTCTGCTAAAAAATCTGCTGGAGTTAATTTAATTTCAGTGTGATCTGTTTTATATTTCTTTGCAATAATCCGAGCATATTTTGCTTCAGAAAACGCTTCCTCTGCAAAAGATATATTGAATGTTTTCACAGGCTCATCACTTACTTCACTCATCAATGCAACGATAGCACTGGAATCTATCCCACCGCTTAAAAATGCACCAAATGGAACATCTGCTACCAACCTTCTTTTAACCGATTTAGTTAATCGGTCTTTTACTTCAATCTTAATTTCTTCGTAAGACTGATTGTCTGATTTTCGGTTAATATATTTATTAATATCCCAATACGGCTTCGTTTTTATATTCATCGTCACTAACCCAGATGTAATGACCTGGCATAAGCATCTTAACTCCTTCTATTATAGTTTTTGGCGCGTGCACCGTATTGTATCGTAAATAATCGACAAAGGAATCCTTGTCAATTTTCTTCTTTACTAATGAGCATTCCATTAAACTTCTTATCTCAGAAGAAAATACAATACTTTCATTATTATCATAAATGTAAAGTGGCTTTATACCTAACCTATCTCTTGCTATAAATAGAGTTCGTTTTTCAACATCCCAAATAGCAAATGCAAACATCCCATTAAATTGATGAACACAATTCGTTCCCCATGTTTGGTAAGCAGCTAAAACAACTTCAGTGTCAGAGTTCGTTCTAAAGTGATAATCTGGTAAACTTTCTCTTATTTCTTTATAGTTGTAAATTTCGCCATTAAAGATGAGTATAAACTTGTTGTCTGAACTATAAAATGGCTGATTAGAAGAAGCTTCTAAATCAATGATGGATAGCCGACTGTGTCCAAAAGCAACAAAATCATTGACATAAGTACCAGAAGCATCCGGACCACGATGGTTTTGCTTAGCGATCATCTTCTCCATCTCTTGGAGAGGAGAATTTAATTTTGAAATATTATATATTCCGTTTATTCCGCACATAGCGATCTATTTGACTATACCATACTATCCGATATTTGGGCACTCTGCTGAGTACGACCATAATGGAGAACTTTTCTCAGCGAAGCTAAATCTTCTTACTTTTATCTAGAACCTCCATTAAAGCCCTATGTTCTTCAGAAAAATAGGATCAGCAATCATCATTTTTACTCCTTCTCGAATAGTTAACAAGGGTCTCCCTAATATCTTTCGCATTTTAGAATTATCAGGTTGCCTCCTTGTCATATCGCCTTCCTCCAGCGGCTCTAAATAAATAATTTTAGAAGATGAATTTGTCTCTTCAATTATCAGTTCGGCTAGTTCAAGAATTGTTAGGACTACCTCTCCGCCAATATTTATAACATCGTTCATTTCTAGCTCCCTTTCTAATATTGCTATACAAGTATCTACATTGTCATTTACGTAACAAAATGTTCTTGTTTGTGAACCGTCACCATAAATACCAATGTCTTCATTCTTTAAGGCTTTCTCTAAAAATCGAGCGACAACAAAATCCACACTTTGGTTGGGACCATAGGTGTTAAAAAACCGAAAGATTGTAAAATTTAAATCATACGATTTTTTGTAAGATCGAAAAAATGCCTCACCAACATTTTTTACAACTGCATAAGGAACACGCGAGTTTAATGGGGTAGTTTCCTCATGCTGAGGTAATTCAACAGGCTCACCATAAACTTCAGAAGAAGATGAATAAAATATTCTTTTTACAGAGGTGTTTTTTGCTAGACTCAACACATTTTTAATACCGTCAATATCGCCTAAAACTTTTATTGGATTTTCCAAGGTTCTTTGAACCCCAACAACAGCAGCATAATGAAAAACATAATCAAAATTATTCGCTATCATGATTTCAGATAAGTCCTGATGCTCATTTACATCACAATAAACAAATGTCCAATTAGAATAATCTGATGAAGGTAATTTGGCTTTATCACCCGTACTTAAGTCATCCACGATAACAACAAAATAGGAAGGGTTTTGAACTAACTTTCTCGCCAATGCTCCCCCTACATTTCCTGCTCCCCCTGTAATTAATATTTTAATCATTTGGTAATTTCATTTATGTGACTACATTCTTATTATATGGTATATAACAAATATAGTTAATGCTTTTATTTTACATAAAAAATAGGTCATTTTCTGTAAAGTAATTGTTGTTAGTTAACAAAATTTCGATCAACCAAAATTCCTACCACCCTCTTCAAATTTAGATTTGTGGATTAATCATTGAGTAATTTAATTAATGTATTTGCCCATTTGGCGGGAGTAGTTAACAAAGATAACTCAATACTTTTTTTCTGCATCTCTAATAGCTCATTTTCTGAAGAATCGATTACTTTGCGAAAAGAATCTTTAATTGCTTCTATATCTCTTGCTGGAAAAACATAACCATTCTTGCCTTCTTGTATAAACTTTTCTGATGATCCAACTTTATTACTACAAATCACAGGAAAACCGGCTGCAGCATATTCATGCAGAGAAACACCCCAAGGTTCTATATGACTTGGCAATATATATACTCCTGTTTTTTCAATGTATTCTAAAAAATTTTCTGGCTGAACAAAGCCAAAATGTTTAATCTTATCGTGTTCTATCTTATTTTCGAATTCATCCCCAGTCCCAATACACCATAATTCCCAATCATTTGGATGTTCTTTTTGTAATTCAATAAAAGCATTCCACATATCAAATATCCCCTTATGTTTTACATATCTTCCTACGTAAATAAAACGTTTAGGGAAATTACTAATCTTACTTTCTTTCGCCTTTTCAAAATAGGACGAAAACAAGTCCACATCCGCAGAATAAAATCCTTCTGATATTTCTGAAGACTTATAACCTAATTTTTTAGCAAATTGACGTTGTGGTTTTCCAGGCACCCAGACATGAGAGAATTTATTTTTGACTATAAAGGAACTTAGTAAAGTTGCGATTTTTTGTCTAGCATCTCCCAAACCAATGATTATCTAAGCCAACACCGTTTTTACTTTCCTTTATAATGCTTACAAACATTTACATAGCCTTTATCCATCCATCCCGATGAAATAATTAGATCAGGATTAATTGTATTCGCCAATTCTAGCAACTGCTCATTGGTAAAGTCATTTCTTTCATAAATATAAGCGCTATTTAATTCAAATTTAAAAGGAGCCTCTTTGTTTACTGGCCATCGAACAACATAAAATTCTACATCAGGATAAAGGTCAATTGTTTTATTTATACAGGTTATCGTATAACCTGCAATCTCGGTGTATAGTATAAGAGCTCTTTTTTTCAAGTTAATTGGTTTCTTCTATTCCTCCAGTATCAGCTTCTAACTGAAGTAACTCATTTTTCCTTTTGATATATTCCTTCTTTGTGTAATAATACATCAACATTATCAGCGGAAACCCATTTAACATGTAGTTTCCTTGCCGCAATAAAGTAACAAATATCAGAATAAAAAGTCCTTGGCTTACGATTCGATATTCGTTCAATTCGCTATTCTGATTTTTATGCACAAAAGACCTAAACAAGATTAATAAGATAAAACAAGCACCTAACAAACCTGTCTCGGACAACAATCGAATTAACAATGAATTTCCATCTTTCGTATTAAAAGAAAAATCATATAGGACAACTGTATTGGTTAACGAATACTTTTCATAAGCAGACTCATGAGAACCCAACCAGTTCCAAAAATGGGGTGTTCTTTTAAGTTCTCCATTGCAACATGTAAGTTATTATAAAGAACAAAACTTGATGAATTTGTATTTTTAATATCAAAATCATTTTCTATCCATAACCCAATTGAAGTATCTACTCTTGAGCGAAATTCATCTAGGTTATAATACGCTGCATACCCACCACTTATCGATATTGCAACACCTATTACTACATACCGAATATTCAATGTGTCTGAGGCTAACATAAACGCTACAACAAGCCCAATTAACCCTGTAGAAGAGGAGGTTAATATCAATACCAACAAAATTACTAACGACTGTTTTTTATCGATAATATAAGTTTCCTTTCTGAATAAATTATAAATAGCCACATACACCGCTGGCATCAGCACAATTGCTAGACCTGAGGGTTCTGAAATAATCGAATTTACCCGCAATCCTAATATACCGCCAGGGATAACTCCCCATTTATTGAATAGCCAGCTATAATCATAACCCAATTTAAACCCAATTATATAAGAAACTTGCTGCACTATGCCAATTAAAGCTATCCAGTAGCACCATTTAACATACATTTTAAACAAACGCTTCACATTAAATTCATAATAAAGCATTACATATTGATAAAAAAGTAGGGTAAGCAATAAACCTCCAAATACTTTAATGAAGGAAAATTGATCGGTATTCTCTCCCAACACATTAACCACTCCTACTATTAAAGGAATTGTCATTATTTGAAATGCCAGTTTTGGAAACCGGTATTTTAACATGAAAAAAGGTAGTAAAGCTAAAAATATAATATAGTGAAAATAAAATTCAAAAGGGGTTTTAAAAAAAACAAAAGCGGATGTGAAAAGTGTTAAAAAAATTACTTTTTCAATTCGAACTGAAACTGGAGAATATCTATATTTTTCCGCTTTTAACAATTGTAAATTTGGGTTTTAACTTTAAAAAAAGCTTCTCAAAATATTCATAAGATAGCCAAGCTACTAATATACTTAAACCTACTGAACAAAAATAAATTAAAATATTTTCCCTCACTCCTATTTCTCCATGAATTTTTGCCACCATTTGTATCACAAAAACAACAATCATCATATGATACATGTACAGCCCGTAAGATATTTTTCCTAAAAAATTAAAGAATTTATTTTCTAATAACATAAGCCCTTTGTTATTGGTTGACACGTTTAGAATAATTACGATAAACATCACAGAATAAGGTAGGTGAATCGCGTCATTCAATATTTCAGGAGAAAAATAATTCATTAATGGTAACGACAATAAAGAAATACCAAATACAATTGGATGATACACTATACTTAACATCTTCTTTGAATTATATTTCACCCCATAAGCACCAAAAGCTCCTATTATCATGCATTCAAACTTACTCATTGCCATAAACTTTTTTAAAGCCAACATGTTCTCAGAAGAAGGAATTGTATTCGAATTTAAAAGGAGTATAAACAATACTTTTATTCCTACAACAACAACAAATAATAGAATTAACAAGCGTAATAAATTATTTGTCCGTTTAAATAGTACTGGCCAGATTAAATAAAACTGTTCTTCTACCCCTATAGACCATAGTTGACCTGCATGAGCAACAGCAGGATTTAAGGCCAAGGCAAGGTTCGGAAGCATCAATAAGAACAAAACCAGATTCACTGTAAAATTGGAATGATAAAATTGCTGTAACCAAGGCACCTCCATCATTTCGAAATTAGGCAAGATGAAGAAAGCCAGTAATGTTATAAAATAGTAAAGTGGCCAAATTCTCAACAACCGCCTTATATAAAAAGCCTTTATTTTAATAGTTCCCGTTTTTTCCTTTTCATGAATTAATAAATAGGTGATTAAAAATCCACTCAACACAAAAAAGAAATACACACCCAATCCTCCTAGATTAAATTGTTCGAGGAATTTCAATGAATTCGAAAAACCCAATTGTCCCTTTAACAATTCAATATGGGTTACAATAACCAAGAAAGCTGCAAAAAACCGCATTGCATTTAGCCCAGGCAAATAAACGCTATATTGACTTTTATCAGTCATTAATAACTTCTTTTACTTTATCAATAAGCTGTTCTGCAATTCGCTCCCACTTAAACGCATTCGAAACTAATTCCAATGAATTTATTTTCATCTCTAATAATTTGGCAGGTTCAACGTTGGATAAACTTAAAATAGCTTGTTTAAACTCTTCTTTATCAATCTGTTTCAGTAAAATTCCAACTTTGTCACTAACTAAAAGCCGGACCGCGCCAACATCAGTTGCAATTACCGCCATTCCTCTTGACATTCCCTCCAGAATAACATTCGGCATACCTTCGGAATGGCTTGGGCAGACCAATACATCTGCATCATCTAACAACCCAGTCAACTTCTCTTTATCTTGCACAACTCCATGATAAACTATCTTCTTACTTTCAATTTGTTTATCCTGTGGAATAGGACCAATAAAATGAAACTCAAATTCATTGTTTTCAATAATATAATTTAATATATCATTTAACTCCTCTATTCCTTTTCTTCGTTCATAGCGCCCTAAAAAAACAAATCGAATAGGACTGTTTACCTTTAATTTGGATTGACGAATCCAAGTATTATCAATCCCTGAAGGAATACTAATAATCTTATCATCTCCTACTCCTAACCCTCTAATAAGCTCTGTAATTTTTGCGCCATAAGAAAACACAAAATCCGAATTTAAAGTATTCCATTTAACGGGTTTACGTAAAAAAAGCTGTTCAATTTTGGCTCGAAAGGAAGGAGGTTTTTGAAACATTTCATATCCATGAAATTTCACTCCAATAGGAGCCATCTTCATTCCTTTTGACTTTTTTTGCAATAATTTCCAAGCTGAAAATCCCTTTCCATAAATAAAATCGTAACTATTCAATTCATCTTTAACTTTCTCAAAAACCATTTCTGAATAGCGGTAAGATTCCTTCAAATAATGTCCTGGGGCTTTTCCCATAGATGGGAATTTTAATCCAATTATTTTATTCAGCTTTTGTTGACTTGAAAATAAACTTTCATTTACCTCATAATCTGAGGGAATTTCTTTTTCCCGTGCAACACAATGAACCAATGTTACTTTAACACCTGCTAAGGTTAAATACTTAGCTAGGTTTGCAGAGTGCTTTTGCATTCCGCCCATTGCATAAGGTGCTATTCCGTCTGTCAAAAGAAGTATTTTCATTTATCTAATTCGCTTAGGCTTTTTAACATTTTGAAATAAGATGATTTTATTTTTTCAGAATTCTTATAAAAATACTGATTTGCTATTTCATTTAATCTTTTCTTTTCAGAGGGGGACACAGATATCAACTCTGGTATCTCATCTTCAATCACAATTCCACAAGCATTCTCTTTGACAAACTCAGAGAAATCTCCCAAATTTCCGGATATCAAAACCTTCAATCCAGCATTTAAGTACTCTGCAAATTTTACGGGTGAAGCAACTTGATTCGTAACATTCTGCTCTCTTATCAAGATTCCATAATCGCATTCTGACAGCTCATTAAAAACCTCTTCATGCTTCAACCATTTTCTTTCACACCGATCAGGAAATTCTTTTATAAAATCAGCAAGTACTCTATTTTCTTTCGTCAAAAAAAGAACGTTAATAGTTGCATTCTCTTTCATTGCTTTTCTACAAAGGTTTGCAACAAAGTCAATTGACTGCCATGCCCCTGTTCCTCCCGAGAAGACCAGTTTAATTGAGTCATCATTTTTATTCATCAATAATTCACCTGAGCTTTTAGATGCAAGTGTACATGGAATAACGATATGCTTATCTACTTGGTAACCAAACTCCTTTTCCCAGTAATCAACTAACTTATTTGAAACAGCAATTCGATAATCGGATTGAAGTACAGCATTTTTTTCCGCTTTAATAAAATCTACTCCTAATTGTTTATTCCCTGTTACATTAAATTCCTCTACCTCCGCCTTAACAGCTGCACGACCATCGTAAACAACTTTCCGAAAACTTCCCAAAGCTAATTCAGTCGCGATTGGTCCTCTACAGATTGTGACTTCTCCTTTTTTTGTAATTATTTTCAAAAGCGGTTTAAGCATTCGCCATCGAGTAATACCCAAAAAAATTGGAAAAACTACTGCACTGGGCAATTGCATTTTTATTTTCTTTTTGTTCTCTTTAAAATTCGAATAGGGTAAAAAAGCAATCAATTTAACTTCTACATCCCCTAAGTGAGAAAGGTATGTAACTACATCAATTACTTGACTTTGATAAATACCAGAGGGAGTATCGTTAAAAGTAATGTAATACATTAAACACTAACTATATCTAAAATTCGTTCTGTGGCTTTTCCATCCCATAGATAAGGAACAGATCCTTTTTTATAATTACCACTTTCTATTAATTTCAAATGCTTTTGCACTGCAACAGCATTTATAGGAACCAAAGTATTAGTGCCCTCTGTAATCGTGACGGGTCTTTCTGTATTTTCTCGTAAAGTCAGACAAGGTACTTGTCTAAAAGTAGTTTCCTCTTGTATTCCTCCACTATCTGTTAGAACAACCTTAGCATATTTTATTAGTTTTTGAAATTCAAAATAACCAATTGGTCCTGTAAGGATCAAATCATTCATATTTTCCAATTCTGCAAGTAACCCAAAATCGTTCAATTTATTTCGAGTACGCGGATGTAAAGGCAAAACCATTTTACCAAATTTAGCTACCGTTTTAATGATGTCAATCAATACTTGTAATTCTTCTATACTATCTACATTGGATGGTCGATGAAAAGTCAGTAAGTGATAATTTCCTTTCTCCACTCCGTATCTTTCCAACACATCACTTGCTTCAATTTGTGGCTCAAAATGCACTAGCGTGTCGATCATTGTATTACCAACATATTCAACCTTAGCTGCTATATTTTCATTTTTTAAATTCTCAACTCCTGATGGTTCTGTTACAAAACAAATATCAGAAAGGTTATCCGTAATAATTCGATTGTGCTCTTCTGGCATTTTTTTATCATACGATCGCAATCCACTTTCTAAATGTGCCAATGTGACTCCTAATTTATTAGCTGCAATTCCTCCTGCCATTGTTGAATTAACATCTCCTGGGACGATAAACAAATCGGGTTTTCCCTTTTCGTTGAAAAGCTCTTCTAATTTTAAAATAATATTAGCTATTTGTGAATTCGGAGTTTGTCCCCCCACATTTAAAAAATAATCCGGTTGTAATCCAAATTGTGTAAAAAACACATCCGCCATGTTCGCATCAAAATGCTGACCCGTATGGATAATTTTAATCTCCATTCCTTTTGCCTCCCCTAATTCTTTGAATCGAGTCACTTTGATAAAATTGGGACGAGTTCCTATTAGGATGTATATTTTTTTCATTTAGAATTACTTAATAGTGATTTTACCATATACGCTGCCATAAAGAAGATCTTCAACATCAGCATATTCTCCTTTTATTTCAATTCCATTTAATAAAAGTAGGCTTCCCTCTTCAATCATGTTTTCTATTTTAACCTGACTAAACTTACAACCTGCTAATTCTATCGTTCCAGACCCAAACTGGGATTTCTTTTGAAATGCACTAATTCCAATATCTGCACCTGAGATGGTAATATTTTCACCTTTTATCATCGACTTATCCTTTGCAGTAATAGCTATTGCACTATTACGAATTACTAAACTTTTTATATCAACAACACTCTTCTCTCCAGCACTTAATGCCTTATCTTCTACATCAGAGATTCTACATGATTCAATGGTAATATTACTTCCTGAGAAATCCATAGCATCATTTCCAATCATTTCAAACTCACAATTTACTATTTTTCCAATTGCAAAATCTCCATCAAAAGCATCAGCTAAAACTTTTATGAAAACACAATTATTTATTTCAAAATTAGAATTCATGATATTTAACATATCGTCACCTCTAAGATTAGAGCTAAGCAAACAATGATTCATTAATACTTCAGCATTGTAAAAATTCACTGCTCCAGAAAGTTTCCATGGCGCATCTATTAAATTTGACAAACCACTAAACCTGCAATACTCAAATTTAGATTGTTCCGCCGTTTTCAAAATAAAAATTCCTTCTCCTGTTTTATCCGTAGAATAAAAATGAATACTATCATTTTCAAGTCCTTCAGCTATAAATGGAGATTGAGAAATGAACTTAGCTCCATTTACCAAATTAATTCTTACTCCAGGATTTAGTTTAACCACATAACCAGAAGGAATAATAATATCACTATCGAATAAATATTCTCCTTTGGTAAAATCTATATTTCCATCCTCAATAACAAGCGCTTTTAAAGATGACAAATCACTAAAATTATTTAACGCAGGTACTTTAGAGACATCAGTGCTTATTCTATTTTCAGTTGTACATTCATAATCAAATATGTGTACCCTATCCACTCCAAAAATTTTATACTCCAACTGCACATTAACTGTATCCTCAAAAACTTCCTCTATCGATATAGAAGTAAATTGCTGTCTTTCTCTATTATAACTTGATTCTAAAAATAGGTTTTCAAGAGTGTATACTTTACTATTTACTTTAACAGAGAGCAGCTCTAATGGTAATGAATTTGGGTTTCTAAATTTCAGTTCAGCTTCCCCATTTTCGTTAACAATCAAATCATCTTTAATAACGGGCTCAATACATAATTCTAAGTTATTCCGGATTATCTCTTGATTATGAAAAAGAATTTCCTTTCCTAAAAAATCATACTCGGGATACGATCTCCAAATTGTCTGTAATTGTTCTTGGGCACTTTCATTATACTTTGAAAAAAAAGAGGTTAACCATTCTTTATTAGAATACTCGGTTAAATAATGCATATAGGAATTAAAAAATATTGAATCATTAAAAAGCTGTTCGCTCAATGGATCATTTTTCCATTGAACCTCTCCTCTATTTCGAATAGGTGCTTTTACATTTTTCACATTTCCCAACAAACCCTGATTTTCTAAGGGAAGAAGACTTGAGTTATCATAACCTACGGGCTCTATAAGACTAGTCACAGGATTAAAATAAAACTTCAAATTGTGAGGATGAGATGCATGATGATGTCCAGTTAAGTCTATCAGTGCTAAAAATTTTGACATCTTTTCTACGTCAAAAATTTCTGAAGTTTTTTTATGTCCATCCCTAAATTCATACATCAACATCTCGGCATACTGGTACTGCAACAAAAGAGAGCTATCAGATTTTAAACGTCCTCTACCATATGGTTTTAATGGTCTGCAAAACATTGGGCCAGCACCATCTTCAATACTAAAACGGAAAATGGGACCTTCTTTCATTTGGTTATTTTCGACTAAGTTTTTATGCATATTTTCTTCCAATGCATAAATCCCTGAGTTTCTTCCATTGATAGTTACATTAATAAATTTATATCTTAAATAAGTTATATCTACATAATCGAATAGTCGATGCAAATACCATTCATTTAGATACTCTCTTGTTTTAGGATGTTGAATTGCAAATTTCTTCATCCCATTAAAGGTTTTGCTTCCTTTGATTTTAATTTTATACGAACACTTTAAAGAATCTGCATAATGATCGGGAAATAAACCCTTTAACCTTAATTTAATTTTCATGGTATCGTTCCCATGTACCAATTTACCTTTTACATAACCTGTGAATCTTGGGTCATTTTGATAATAAGGCCCTAATTCCAGAGCCAATCTTCGTTGATCATTTAAGGTGTTTAAATTACTGTCTGGAATAATAAGCTCAATCGACTTAGGATTCGAATTCTTTGATAACTCAACATGTTCCTTATACTCTTCAGACTCAATTGAATTTAAATATTTTTGGTATACTCTATTTATAATTCCTGTTTTGTGAATCATATATCCACAAGCAATTAACATAAAATATATTCCTATTTTAAATAAGTTTTTACGCATTTCGCTTTTAATCGACTGTATCTATAAATTTAACAATCATACAATGATAACCATTTTTCAGGTATTTTAACCTTAATAGAACCCCCTACAAACATATAAAAACGATAATTACTCTTTTTCCAAGAGTGAAACTAGAATATCAGTCACTTTTTCAAAACTATAATCCTCTACAGAGAAATTCTTATTAAATGAAATACTTTTATGTCCCGAAAGTATTTCATTTAACTCCTCCTTAAGGTTACAAGGTGAAATATGGACACCCAAGCCGTTTTCAACAATAAATTCACTTACAACTCCTTTTGCACCAACAAAAATTATGGGTGTTTGGCAATAGATAATCTCGTAAAATTTAGTTGTTATGAAATCTTTTACCTCATCCGGGAAAATCAATAAATAAGCATCAGCATTTTTAATTTTTGTATTTATTTCACTTGGAGTAATATAAGGACTAATTTCTAACTTACTCTTTATCTCACCTTTCTTGTCATTATTCAAATACTGAAATTTATTGGTATGGATTTGAATATTAAAATCTACGTTGTCACTTGACTTACACAATTCATAAAGAGCATCATATTCTTCCTCCAGGTTCCTGTATGTAGTCCCTCCATACACCAATCTATAACTATCACCGAGTTTTCGGGTCGCATTGCCAATCTCAAAATCATCCAAATCATAAGCATGAGAAAGCAACTTAATTTTACTTGCTTGTTTGGAATATACATTTTGTAAATGACCCAACATTGGAGCAACCGGAACGGTCACAACATCTGAATCAATTAAAACTTGTTTTTCATAAAACAACTCCTTTTCTTTTCTTCTTTTAGATAATAATTTCATTCCGTATCCCGCTCCCCAAGTCCAAGGATCTCGAATATCCGATAACAACCTAATATTATGTTTCTTTTTCAATAACACTCCGTAATATAACATTCTAAAAGGAGCTCCAGTAATAATTACCTTTTCTATATTATGCTTCTCAATCAGATTTGTCGCCTCATTAAGAAATTGGTTTTTGAAGAACACACTTCTATCGTAATAGTTCCCCTTTGAAAAAACTTGAACAAATAGCAGAGCTATTTTATATTTTACTTTCTCGAAAACACTATTTGGCTGGGTTCCTAAAACTTTGGGGTAAACATTTTTTAAGTGAGATACACTTTTTATAGAGTCATATTCATTTAGACGATTAACAGCTTCCCTATCAGGTTTAAGTGTTAGTAAATAGATATCGCTCCCTGATTTATTGAGATACTTAGCAAACTTACTCCACCTTCTCCCCCCAATACCTGTTGATGGAGGGTATACATAAGATATTATCAGGATTCTATCTTTCAAAATATGCGTCAGCTAAAATTATACGTTATTGTGCCAGCTTCGTTAAGGCTCCTTCAGAATTATATTTTTCGTAAGATTCTAAAAAAGCCTCATAGATTAGGCCTAAGTCATTCTTTTCCAATTCTTTCACCTCACCAGTAATATTATCAATTATGTACTCTCTTGAAGCTTTCTCCATGAATAATACAGGTTTATTAAAAATCATTTTCTTTATAAATAATGAATAGTCAAACTCGTTATTTGAAAATTTGTTTTCCCAAGCATAAGCCTCTGATTGATCCTTAATTGTAATAGCACTTCTGTTATTGTAAAAACTATTTGACAACAAGCAAATTGTAGAATTCTCCCCTACACTAACTCCCTTATCAACAAACCCTTGGAATTTACAATGGCTGACACTTGCGTGACTCCCGCTAACATCTAACCCATCTCCGTTGGGATCTAATTGTGATGGAGAAAAACTACAACTCTCAACTTTTGCCCAGCAAAAATCCAAGTCTACCTGATCTGCTTTATTGTACTCAAATGAACAGTTATTTAGTTTCGCTTTACAGTATTTTAGGTTCAAGCCATCATCTCCAGAGCTATGAACAAATGAAGAATTATTTATCGATACATTAGCATTATAAATCGCAAATTGCCCTGTAAACAGTAAACCTTGCAAATAGGCTTCTCCACCACCTGAAACTTGTAAATAATCTATCTCCACTATGGGAGTACAGTGCCCACCAACGATTGCAAATGTTCCATAAGCAGTCGTATCTTTTTTTCGAACAATTACCGGAGATTCTTCCGTTCCATTCACGGATAGGTTAGAATGAAACAAAACTGTTTTACCCGAGCTAATTGAAAACTCTACTCCTTTTTCAATAACTACACTATAATTGTCTGAAAATATAATATCAGAACACACAGAGTAGTTTCCGGTCTTTATCATTAATGTATTTGAATCTAGAACAAAATCTATATTGTTTGTATTTAGCATTTCAAGTGTATTTTTCGCCTTAATTACACCTGATTTATCTATAAAATTAAAATGAATGTGTTTTTTTGAAATAGTATCTTTCGTCACCGTATTAATAAAGTAATAGTTCTTGGCATTAAAAATTGTATCAACGATAGCAAAATTACTTCTTCCATATTGAAAATCTAGATTACTACTCATTCCAATTCCAGGAGCGACTCCTACATCAATTAAATCAGATTTCCTTACAATTTTAACATTGCAAAATCCATCATTCACTACAGTCAGTTTATTACCCAAACTATCATAACTACCATAGACATGATTATAATGCAGATACTGAGATGACATTCGTAGCATAGATGAAACAAAATTAATTTGATCATTTTTCTTTATTCTATAGGGTTTTCGACATACATCAGCATTTAACATCACACGCTCATTTTCAGAATGGGTTTTTGAAACACTATGGATTATATTATTCTTATTAGAAACCAATTTAAATAACACTTTATCTCTTGCTTCTCTTACTTTGTTATTACTTAATAATAATTTAAATAGATTTGTATTCATTGATGCTCTGTACAATGGAAATGACTCAAACAATATTTTATTATAATCAGGGTATTTATTGATTGTTCTTCCTTCGGAAATAACCACCTCATTATTTAATGGTCTCCATGCGTGTTCAGCTCTATATACAGGATAAAATTTCCCTCTATTAAAATCATATATCAATTTCAAATTATCTCCCGTAATAAAATGGACATCATTAAATAAAGACGCTAATGCCATAAACTTCCCCATATACTCAGCATCAAAATATTTTACTAACTCATCAACATTATGTTCAGTAATCAGCTCACATAGGGTTCCATAGACTTCAATTCCTTTGCTGTGTAATAATGCGTCGTCTGATTCGACATGTTCTTTATACAAATCTAAATCGCTAATATGCGGAGTCCCCAGAACAGCTCTTTCTTTTCTAGTCCAGTCACTCACATTGGCTAAAACGGCATAATTTGATATTCCAAATTTTCGTTCTAGGTATCCTTTCTTAACATCTTCTGTAAAATAATAATGTCCAACTTCAGCTCCGTTTATCCTTAACATTTTCATGCTACCAACGGGCGCTATAAGACCCATTTCATGTGCCAAATGATTAGCAGCAAAAATGGTTGGTTCCGCTTCTTCTCCTTTAATTAATTTATAACGCTTAGCATTTTGATAATACCCTGTTATATTCTTTAATTTTATTGTGTAGGAATATTTCCCATTGATATAATGAGCATCATCGGTTCCATGATATTTTATTTTACACTGGTATTTTTTATCATCTATATCTATTTCAGCTTTAACCCACTTCTTTTTTACCGGACTGATCGTTAGATATTTATCTAAATTTCTCTTAGAAGAGTCTGAAAAATAGAGATCAATATAATCACTTTCTTCAACGGGTTTTTGTATTGCCTTAATCCCTCCCACAATATCTAAGGCATTAGCTATTTCATCTACCCCAGAAAGTAAATCAACTCCTGTATAATTTACAATTCGAGTATTAACCTTATTTCTAAAAAGAACATAGACTGAATCCACTTGATACAATAGGCACAACAACAAAAGAATAAAAACCAAAAAGCGTAATAAATTCTTTTTAGAAAACAGACGTTTAATGGCTTTTAAAAAGGCCATTAATTTTCTCAGAATATTTAATAAATATTTTTTCATTTATTCACATCCATTTCCTTTATTAGATTCAAAAATATCACTTTTCATTTGATTAGTAAAAGTGCATAATTTAGAATACTACTCAAAAACAATTTTTTGATATTTAACATTTGCAATAAAATCGTTTTTCGAATTATTCAACTTTTGATTAATCGACTGGTTAAAAGGAGGCTTTTTTAATGAATGCGGAATATTAAATTGATCAAATGATTTTTGTTTCCAGTTCCCAAATTTGGAATAGTAGCTCTCTTTGTCATTACTATTATTGTAAGTAACAGAATTACTTGTAATCGTCCTTAAATATATTGGATTATTCTTTAACGAAAATCGTATTTGCTTTCCAATATAATATCGATGAATTTTCGAATGATCATTCTCAATCAACCTAACTTTAGAATTTAGTTGTTTTACATCCCCATTTGCCAAAACACCATATATTGCCAGAGCATGTTCTTTTTTATGAATACAAGTATTTGGGAACCAATACCAAACTCTCGAAGCAAAATAATTTGTTCCATACATCCAAAATGATTGATGTTTATCAACCGTTACATCAAATGTGGCCCCCTTTATTTCATTCAATATTTTTGTATTAAATAAATCATCATCATCTAATCGAATAATATAATCAGCAGAAATATTATTATCGATAATATACTTGGTCGCTACTTGTAGTTTTTCTTCTTTCGGACCCTCGTAATCAATATGAATAAATCTTTTGTCACTTGTATTTGGAGCATTTTCAGATATCCAAAGAACCTCCCATTTAGAATATGTCTGTGAGATTAAGTGAGAAATGCATAAATCTTGTAATCCAACTCTATGAATGTCAGAAAACTTCTTAGGAATTGCCGGTATGATAAATAAAAAACTATTCACCATTTAGCTTTTCACAGTACCCCTCAATTTCTTCATACCCAAAAGAAATATCAGTTTCCCTAAATTCAAAATTCTTTCTATATCTAATACTATCATCCAATCCTTTAATAGGAGGTTTCCCGTTAAATATTAACAAAACGGGCGTTTGTGTATATCCAGACACATGCATCGCTCCAGAGTGCTGTGTAATAACCAACTTAGCAGTTGAACAATGTTGCAAAACATTCTTATTATCTGCGGACAATGCCAATGTTACCCTATCAGAAGAAACATTATCCAAACCAGCAGACATCGAAGGATGCCCAATGAACACAACTTCTTCAAAATACTTTTTTAAAATTTCACTAATCGCATTATAATCCCAGTTACCTCCATTATTTGGCGTAAACTCAGAACTCATCTTTCGAGGGAAAATTACTGCTTTATTTTTTTTTCCTCCTGGCCCATAGTGATTCGACAGATTATAAACATGCTGTTTTCCTTTTAATTGCCAATTACGATAAGAGTACCAATATAAATTCGAATTTGAAAAAATATCTAAATAAGGAGCAAGTCCTTCATTTCCTCTCTTTTGAAACCCCTTTACTTGTATATCAACATCTTCTGGCAAAAACTCGATGCTGTTACCACTTGGTCTAACCTCATGAAAAAAATCTCTTAACTCAACAAACTCAAACAACAAACTGCTCCCTGACTCATCAATTAAAAAAGGTGTCTGGTTTGCCATTCCGCAGTAATGAATTTTCACATCTTGTTTATGCAAGTAGCTTATAAAGGGCAACATGTGTAATAAAAAATTACCAAACTCACCAATAAATGGCCCTACATAGCATTCTTTTAGTTGGATCGCTTTTTTATGAAAAGAATTTAATTGATTATGATTGTCAACTAATATCTTAGTAAACTTTAATTTCCCAGCAACATTCAAACCTCTATACCCCTTAAGAGCATAAGTAGCTTCTCCTTTTTCAATATATGGCAGTAAGTCTTCTAACATTATAAAGCTTCCGCAAACTTAAACAAACTTGGATACGTTAACAAAGCATCGTGCGCTTGGCTTTCTCCAATAAAAACAGTCTTCATTCCTAAATTTTTTCCAAAAACTATATCCGATTCAGAATTCCCAACCATAATCGATTTTTCATAATTAAGTTCGGGATAATCCGATTTCGCCAAATCAGCCAAACCTCTAGCAGGTTTCCGCAATCCATTAACAGTTCCTCGAAGTTCTGTAGCACAATATACCGCATCGATTCTGGCTCCTACTTTTTCAACTTCTTCAATCATAAAGCTATTCACAGTATTTAAATCATTTTCAGACATTAAACCTTTCCCAACTCCTTGTTGATTTGTGACAATAATAACTCTATTAAATGTTGATGACAAACTTTTCAAAGCCACTAAAACATCTTCCAAAAAGATGAATTTAGCTGGACTTGTTATATAATTTTCAAAAGTTTCCTGATTGATAACGCCGTCTCTATCTAAAAATAAAGTCCACGATTCATCTACGTTCCATTTCTCCAGTAACCTCTGATTCATCATCACTTCATTAAGTCAAATAATGCTTTCTTATACTTTGAAGTACTTAACCCATGGCTCCTATCCGCATAATAAATAGGAATATTTAATTCTGAACCTGTTATGGGTTTCCCTTTATAATCATCTCCCAAAAATCTAACGTCTAAGTCTAACTTCTCCATTAAACTATGCAGCTCATCTTCAGAATTATATATCAAGACATCATCAACGAAAGAACAAGACTCCATTATCATAACTCTTTCTTGAATCGAATATAGGGGTGCTGTTTTATTTGGATTTATAGAGTAATCAATATTCTCTGCTTTATTCAATGCTACAATAAGGTAATCACAGTTTTCTTTGCATTCTTTTAACATTAACACATGACCAGCATGGTACATATCAAAAACTCCACAAACAAATCCTTTTATCATAATTAGTTTCGTTAGCGAAATTTAGGCTTTTTTTGGGTATTTTTCCAAAAGCTTCTAAATAATCTCTTAATCAGTAATTGCCCTCAAGCCGGACGGGCTCATCATTTTTTGCCTTGACGCAAAAAACGAAGTAAAAAAGTCAAGGCTGCCAGCGAAAAACTATCTCACTCTTCATAAATGATAAGTGCGGCTGAATGATCTTCTCGTTCCTCAAAGCTATCCAGTCTTTCTATTCATTCATTTTGACTTCAACAGCTTTCCTCTGAAGGCCGGGTTTGGTTTATGCTACTATCATAATCCTCTTTGTTTTATTCGAGATTAAAAAACCGACCAATGTATTCGGGCTTTTTTGATCGATTATGCGCTAGCGCTTATGAGATCGCTTCGCTAAGTTGAAGCATAAAGTAAAAGATTTAGTAAGACCAAATAGCTCGAAGAGATAATTTGGACGCACTTAAGCTTTGTGCTGATGGTGATTGAGAATCAAAAGCAGCCGCATAGTAAGCGTCCTTTTTTGCATACTTTTTTTGACGCAGGAAAAAAGTATGAAGTAATTTACTTATTAAATTAAGGTTTAGATGGTGATTTCAACTTATTAACTCACCCTCCAGGTATTCTTTAATATTCATAGAAGGCTTCCAGCCTAATACCTCCCTAATCTTTGCTGTATCGGCAAATGTAATATCAGATTCTCCATCTCTTTTTTCGATAAACTCAAAATTATCTCCATCTATCAATTTAGCTAAATCCAAAACACTTAAAGTAGCTCCCAAACCAACATTAAAGGCTGTATTAATTTTTTCAGGATGGATTGCAGATAAGTAATTTGCTTTTGCTAAATCAGCTACGTGAATAAAGTCTCTTTTTTGTGAACCATCTCCAGTTACCAATAATTGTTTTCCTGCTTTTTTACGATTTAAAAATATCCCAACCACACTACTGTATGCATTATCTGGATTATCTGGATTAAAGCTTCTATTTCCATATGGATTGAAATACCTCAAAGAAATATAATCCAAAGGAAACCGTGTTGAAATCAGTTCTAAATATTTTTCAAATTCGTATTTCTGAAACGCATACGGACTCAAACAATCTACTTTTTCTGTTTCAGGAGTTGGTATCTGTTCAGGTGTTCCGTAAATAGCGCTTGAGCCACTAAATACTAACCTTGGGTAATATTTATCTTGAATCATTAATTCAACTAAATGAATTGCTTGATTCAAGTTAGCTTCTAGATGTTCGTTTACTCTTTCAAAACTAGGCTGAATACGCGGTAAAGCCGCTAAATGAAAAACAGCGTCATATTCTTTTAATGAAGTTAAATCCTTACATTCCTTTTCAAAAAAAGCAACCCGACTATCGTTTAAGTGATGCTGGATATTCTTTTTATTACCAGTACTTAGGTTATCTACACCATCTATTAACCAACTCGTTTTTTCAAATAAATAATCCAATAAGTTAGAACCAATGAATCCACAAACACCTGTGATAAGAACTTTATTAATCTCTTTTTGCATTTAATTTATTATATTGAAAAGCCCTGAGGCACTAGAAGGGGTATTAATGTTACTTATTAGCATACTCATCCAACATAGAATGTAAGATTACTTGATGAAAACATTCTACAACACCATAATTCTCTATTTCAAGAAAATAATTAACATCTCCTTTTTGACGCAATTTATTATCTGGTTTAAACCCGCTTAAAGTCAAAACATCTCCTCCTTTTTCGTATGCTTTGTCCACTGCATTTAAAATATTAGGTGAGTTCCCTGATGATGAAATCGCTATCAGTAAATCTCCTTTTTCAAAATATACTTCCAACCATTCCTTCATGGCATTCTCATACCCATAATCGTTTGAATAACAAGTAATAAATACTGGATCAGAAAATGTAAAAGATTGAAATCTTGCAATTTTTGCATAATCCTCCATCATGTGAGAACAGATAGAATTTGACCCTCCGTTTCCAATAAAAAAGATACGCTTTCTATTTTCCAATAATTGCATCCCTTTGGAAAAAGACTCTTTAAATTCTTCTCCTTCGAAATACTCATTATAGAACTTATTATATATGTTTATTTGCATAGTCTTTTAATTTTTGACGTGTAACAGATTGCTCATTACAAAGCCATGTTGTTGACAAACTTGCCGCTAAAGATGGTATCATTAATTTATCTTCATGAGCTATATCTACTGAAGACATTAAAGATGTAAAAGCAAAAAATGTATCGCCAGCACCAATCGTATCAACAATGGCTGATTTAAAAACGGCCTGTCTAAATATATCCTTTCCTTCTGTCAGTAAAGCCCCTTTTCCACCTAGCGTAACAAATAAATCATCACAATTAATTTCGTAATTGTAAATTTCAATAGCTTTTTCATCAGAACACGTCTCAAACCTCTCGTTTACTTGTAGACTAGCCTCTCTTAAATCCAAACAAATACTTTGTTTACGGTGATTTTTCCATTTACTCAAACGGTTAAACCCAAAATTGTTAGAGTTGGTTTGACACATTAAATTAAAGCCACTTCCGATATTCATTTTATCACAGAAACCATGTCCAAAATCAGCGACAATAACAACATCATACTTTGTTACATCCACCGTTATTTCACCAAATTCAGAATTATCAATTTTATTCAATTCTAAATGTTTCTTTTTTCCATCTCTATCTATAAAACGAGTTTTAACAATCTCTTCGTTCGTATTGGTAATTAACTCAACAGACTTTACAAAGTCCTTTAAATGTCCAACAACAGCCCCTGCACCACCATTCTGCACTTTTTTTTCTGCACCTGTAAATCGAAACACAGGACAGAATGACTTCATTGATTGTCCTTGGTATTCTACTTCTACAAATTCATCAATAATGGTTTCTCCAACTACTAAGACCTTTAGGTCCTTAACCTTATTAATAAACTCTTCAATTTCTGCTACCATTGTTCTTTTATTCTCCTTTTAACAAAGTTACCCAAAAATCTTCAATCTGAGAGATAAAGGAGGACCGACGTATGAACTTCTTCTACAATTCGAATACTTTCCTTTTGCATGGCAATCCGTTCATCATCAGTTGACTTAATGTATTTTTTTAGCATTTCAACCAATCCTTCTGGAGAATCTTCTTTTAATAAAAGGCCATTTTTTTCATCATCAACCATTAAACTAGTCTGACCTACATTCCTTGAAATAATAGCATTACCGCATGCCATGGCTTCCATCATACTCAATGAAGGGAAGTTTTCAAAATCTTGGGTAGAAACATAACAAGAAGTAGTTGGATAAATGGTAGATAAATCTCCCGAAAGTTTTCTTACTATAAGGTCTTCAAGTCCTTCAGCAATAATTAAAGCCTCCATTTCTTTTGACAAATCTCCATCGCCTAAAAAATAGAATTTCCAATTAGTCAATTCCTTAAATTCTCTCGTTTTTTAGAATAGAAATTGCTTTAATGAACCAATCTGGACGTTTTTGGAAATGCATTCTACTTGCAAACACAATCACCTTCTCTTTGGTTTTTGCTGGTTTAAATTTACTGGTATCTGCAAATCGAGACTGTATGCTAAACATTGTAGGATTCCATGGGTAGTGTTTCTTCTCCTTGAAAAATTGAATAAACTTTTCATACCAAGAAAAAACGCCATCAAATTGTATTTTTTGAGGCTGATCAAGATATCGCTCTTTGTAGACAGAGAATCTTGAATCGTTTTCATCGCTTAAAACATAAGGTACTTGGCAATCAACAATATTCAATACCCTCAATACCTTTTTATTTTCCAAACCATCCAACCTGTCAAAATCCTGTCGCCCGTAGTTTGCGCAATGTACCAGGTCGATTTTATACTTCTTCAATTTTCGTTGAAAATCAATATTCTCCAATTTCTTCTTAAAGCGATTTGATATATTTTTTAGTAACACTACATTTTTTATTTCTTGAAGCTTCCCCACATTTTTCAATGCATTAAAAGTTGATTCATCACAAAAGAAAAATAACTCAAATTTTCTGTTTTGGTGATTTTGATAGATTGAAAATAAATCTGCAAAAAATCGCTCGGCACCGCCGCCACCAGAAATGTCATGAACACCAGAAAGATATAGAGCCACTCTCTTCATTTAGTTATTAAATTAATCAAAATAAGATGACATAAACAGTTTCCAATCCATACTATTAGTATAATTCCCTTTTCCCATTAAATTATCGGGTATTTGATATTTTTTTTGTTGTGCTTTAATTCGCTCAAAAACAAGTTGGTTATCTAACCATTTTTGCTGTGGGGGTTCATATCCAACTTTATCTATTCGCCAGCAAATATTTTTTGGCAATACATCTTCAAACGCCTTCCGATGTATATATTTTGTCCAACCGTCCTGTAATAAAAACTCATCCGGCAATGAAAAAGCAAATTCAACCAACTTATGGCTTAAAAAGGGTAGTCGAACCTCTCGAGAATGGGCCATAGAGTTTCGATCAGCATATCTCAGTAACTCCTTTAAACCACTCGATGTTAACATGAATTTTAATCGGTCTTTTAGAGCTGAATATTCTATTGGCTGGTTTAATATCCTTCTCTTTATCCTTCCTGCTTTCATCCTTAATGTCTCAGTATTTTTATATTGATCCAAGGGATATGTCTCTTTGAAATGATTTTGATACATTTTATATTGTTTCTCATATAGCCGTCTGTTTTCAAAAAATAATTGAGTTAAATACGTTTTGTATTCTGGCATATAGCCTGCTAAAAATTCATCTGCACCTTGCCCGTCTAGAAGAACCGTAATATTATGTTCTTTAGCCAATTCCATCACTTTCCATTGTGCTAAAATACTTGAAGAACCAAAAGGTTCTTCTTGATGGTACGCTGCATTTTCCATAACATCAACAATATTATCTTCTGAAGGCCATGTGTAAAAACTCTCAATTGATTTGCAACTCATTACAACCTCTTCTATAAATTTACCCTCATCTCTATGGAAATTTTTAAATCGTGCTGAAAAAACTTTCTGTAATTGCCCATCCTTCTTATACTGATCTACCAGACCTACAATTGTTGAAGAATCAATCCCACCTGAGAGACTAGACCCAACCGGAACATCTGACCTTAACCGCACTTTTACTGATGTCTCAAATAACTCTCTATATTTGATTACAGCCTCATCGAATGAAATATTATAATTCACTTTGATATTATCTAGTGACCAATATCGCTTTATTGTCACTTTCTGATTTCTTTCAATTTTCAAATAGTGAGCTGCATCCAATTTATTAATCCCATTATAAAAAGTACTAGTAATATCGTTAGAATCTTTTACTGCACCTTGCATCACAAAACTCTCTATCCTACATTTTTTTATATCCTTTTCAATACCATACGCCCATATTTCTTTCATTTCCGAACCAAAAACAAACTGTTTATCATCTAAAAAATAGAAAAAAGGTTTTTCACCAAAACGGTCTCTTGCACAAAATAGCACTTGCTCTTTTTCATCCCAGATTGCAAATGAAAACATCCCGTCAAGATGTTCTAATAACTCTTCTCCATATTCAGTGTAAAGTGCTAATAATACCTCTGTATCACTTTCAGACCTAAAAGCATACCCCTTTGCTTGTAATTCCTTTTTTAGTTCAATATAATTATAGATCTCCCCATTAAAAGTTATGGAATACCTATCTTGGTAATGCATGGGCTGATGTCCGCCTTCGCCTAAATCAATAATAGACAATCTTCGATGACCAAAACCAACGGTACTTGCCGCATTTATCCAATGTCCTTCCCCATCTGGACCGCGGTAAACTATAGCATCTGTCATTGATTTCAACTGACTTAGTTGAACTCCTCCTCTAAACTTTATGATACCTGCTATTCCACACATATTACTTACTGTAAATTTTCAGAAATAAAAGTAGGATAATTAACGTCTGCATCAAATTTCTTTTTCCAAAACGTTTTAACTTCCTCACGAAACTTAAATTTATCACTTTTAGTTAATTTCTGATAAATAACAATTTGAGCAACAGCATCATTAATCTCGAATTCCTTTTCAAACAAAAACCCAGATTGTGCTGTTACTATTTCAGGAACACCGCATATTTTACATCCGGTTGAAGGAATTCCAAAACTAATTGCTTCCATGATTGAAACAGGAATTCCTTCCAGCTCGCTTACATTCATAAATAAATCGATAGGTTCCTTCTTGTAAAATTCAATAATGACATCATTGGCAACAAAACCTTTAAAATTAACATCGATGTTCTCTGGAAGTTCTTGTGCTAAAGAGTAAATACGATCCCTTAAAGGTCCATCTCCGAAGTGTGTCCATTTCACCGTAAAAGTCAATCGTTTTAAAATTTCAATTATTAAGTGAACTCCTTTTAATGGGATAAAAGAAGAACATGAAACGATATGAAACAACTCGTTTTCATTCATAGGATTATCTCCATTATCAGTAACACCCAACCGTGAAACGGAAATGTTTTTGAATGCTGGGTATTCTTTTCCAATTCGATTATAGCCATACTCAGAAACCGCAGATATCTGATGAATGTATTTCATCTGGAAATCTCGAAAAGGAATAAAACCTTCTTTCCGTTGGTCAACGTCATAATCATATCCATGTACTCTTGAAATAAATGGATACTTTTTATTACTTATGACATTTACCATACACATTATATCTCCCCATGGTCCAAACCAATAGGAGTATATTTTGGCATTAGTTAACTCATGTTTCCCAAGTTCATTTTGAAATTTTTCTGCATCGTTGATAATTCCCAGTAAATTATTGAAATGAAATTTATAATTACCTTTGTAATGCTTTTTACGCTTAGGAGACCAAAATTCTTTTAAGAACAATTTCATTATCAATCCACTTCTCCTAAAAACAAGTTTTTTAACAGAAAAAGTACTTCCCCATTTAAACTCCTTAACCTCAACATTATTGGGTAAATCTCTTTTTTCTCCCTTTGTTGATGTTGTATAAATAAACACCTTTTCAAACGACTTTGATAAATGCAGAATCTCTGTTTCCAAAAACTGCTCTCCTTGTTCGTAAGGAAAGCCATTGGTTAGTAGTATGAGTGATGTAGGCTTCAATTTAATTGAAAAAAACTTTTACAATATATTTAACTCTTAGCAATAGTCTGCCTAACTTGCCTTTTCCTTCCTTATTTAAGGATAAGTATTCATTTAGGCTAATAGCTTGAATAAACCTTGCACTTTCTTTTTTAAAGTACCTTAGAGTGTCTTCTGAAAGATCTTTTCGATACTGAATTTGACTATAAATACCTGAATGATACATATTGTATATTTCAGGGGAAATTTTTTGTTTATGCTTTTTAATAAAACGAATTTGAGAATCCACATCTTCTAGACGTTTCTCTCCTTTTGTCCAATGCACAATACAAGTAACCTCCTTGCTTGGCAAGAATGAGAATTTCTCTGCAAATCGTACACTAAAATCAAAATCTTGATGCCTCAATAACGCTTCGTCCCATATTATTGATTTGGCAGCTTCAGCCTTATAAACATGAGAAGGAGTAGCCGCTTTCCCATCTGTCAATAAATAATTAATCATATTCTCTCCTTTTTTGAAAGGACGACTAATCACATCTCTTTTCTCAACAGAATCATCGATATAATAACTTCCAAAAACTCCTTCACAATTATTTTTTTCTAAAAATTTAATTTTTTGTTCTAAATGATTAGGAAGCCACTCATCATCCGAATCCAACATAGCAATGTATTCTCCTTTTGCTCTTTTGAAGCCTAGGTTTCTGCAAACATTTGCGTTGCTAATGGACTTATCGTTTAGAACACAAACAATCCTTGGATCATTATAATTACCCACTATCGAATTAATATCCATTTCTGATTTGTCATCTACAACAATTATCTCCAAGCTATCCTGAACAGTTTGTTTTAGCACTGAATCAATTGCTCTTTTCAACTCTTGCTCTCTGTTTTTAACGGGGATTATTATGGAGATCATTTACTGTATTTTAATTACCCTTTAAAGTTATTAAACAAATCAATAATCTGTTCATGTGTTTTATCCCACCATTTAGATTGCAATAATTCAGAAATTACTTTTTCTTCAAATCGATATTTAATAACTTTGGCTGGTGAACCTGCTGCAATAGCATATGGAGGTATTTCTCCAGTAACAACACTATTTGCGGCAATTACAGCTCCTGTTCCTATTTTAGCACCTGAAAGGATTACACACTGGGTTCCTATCCATACATCATGGCCCAATTCTATATTTCCTTTTGAAACCAAGTCTTCTTTAAACGATTTACCCTCTAGGTTAGTTCGAACCATATATGAAGTCAGCTTGGTTAAATCATGGTTATACTCCTGAAACGTAACATTTCGAGCAATTGAACAAAAACTACCTATCGAAATTTTATTTACAGAAGCTCTTAAATCAGTATTACCTCCATTAATAGTTGTATTTTTTCCAATTCCGATATTCCCATGCAACTCTACTCCATCAATTATTTTCGAATAGTCGCCAATAGTTATTTCTCCACTAATTAAGCTATCTGTAATCTTTATGTTTTTCCCTGCCTTAACTACTCCATACAATTTAGCTTTACGTAAAACTGAGTTCTCACCTAACTCAATAAATCCATCAATAAAAATACTTTCTTGTTTTACAGATTCATGGATTGTACATTTGGAATTTTTCGAAACATGATTTTCGCTCTCAATTCGTTTCAACCAAGATTTTAATGTATTGTATAATTTGGTTTTAATTTTTTGCATTTTCTAAAATTACACAAGTATTTATTTGAACAACTCTTTAATGAGCGGGGTTCCTTTTTCAATATCTTTAGAAGCCTTTTTACCGAGAACATCTTTATAAAACTTAGGATGCATTCCAAAACCCGGACGAATTGAGCGAATATTCTTATCAGTCAGCATCTCACCTCCCTTTATATCTTCAACAACAAATAGAGATCTTGAAAACTCTCTACTTTTCTTCTTACTTTCAGTCATCTCATAATCTACTTTACCCATCATCAGTTCTGCTTTTCGAACCGCCTCTACCATCATCTTAAACTCTTTTTCATCCAATGAAAAGTGTGCATCTAGTCCTCCAATAGATTTATCTAATATAAAGTGTTTCTCTATTATCTTTGCTCCCAGAGCGACAGCTACGATTGGTCCTTCAACACCTAATGTGTGGTCTGATAATCCGGCAACAACATTAAAACTTTCTGAAATATCTGGAATTATTAATAGGTTAGCATCTTCTGGTAATGCGGGATATGCAGAAGTGCATTTTAAAATTGCAATTTTCTCATTCCCTGCTGCTCGGCAAGTATCGATTGCTAATTGAATATCTTCTTCATCCGCAATTCCAGTTGAAATAATAATTGGTTTTCCTATTGAAGCGACATACTTTATCAAAGGAATATCAGTAATCTCAAATGAGGCTATTTTATATGCAGGGCAGTTTAATTCTTCCAAAAAATCAACAGCAGTTTTATCAAATGGAGAGGAAAAACAAAGCAAGCCTTCTTCTGTCGCAGTCTCAAAAAGTTCTTTGTGCCATTCCCATGGCAGAGCTGCTTCTTGGTACAAATCATGTAAATAGTGTCCATCCCAAACTGTTCCATGATCTATTTTAAACCACTTTTTCTTAGAATTTAATGTAATTGTGTCTGCAGTAAAAGTTTGAAATTTAATTGCATCCGCTCCAGCATGTTTAGCAGCACGAATGGCTTCAATAGCTATTTCTATTTTCCCTCCATGATTTGCCGATAATTCGGCAATAATAAAACATGAATTATCACCTCCAATTCCTCTATTATTTATTCTAAAACTTTCCATTCTTTCTCATGAAATATATTCATTAAATCCTTTGTAAAATTTCTTTCCTATAGCAGTATCTGCGTATTCCGACAGCGACAATGCTAACCTATCCTCAAGAGACCATTCCAAGTCATTAAATCCTAACATTTGCCTAAAACGTACAGTGCTTGAAAAACGAGGGTTTATTTCAAAAACTACTGGTCCTTTTTGCGTAATTCTCAATTGAACATTTATGCTCCCAACCAATGTTAGTTTTTCTGCAATCGCTGCCAATAGTTTATTGATTTGTTGATTTTCAACTACTTCACCATAGCCACTAAATCCTCCCATTAATTCCCTTTTTAGAATCATTGTTCTCAGCACACCTTTTTTACTCCTAAAAACACCACAAGTAAACTCTCCTTCACCTTCATTTAAATACTCTTGAACGATAAATTCTGGGTTCCCTGCTTTTATAAATTCAAATGACTTCATATCCTTGACAAGGTGTACTTCTGAACTTCCAGATCCCGTTTTGGATTTTAAAACAACAGGAAAGCGCTCTACACGTTCAACATCCGCTATTTTATTTGATACTGGAAAAGGCAGTCCATTTTCCTTTAAAAAATTAGCAGTTTTTAATTTGTCAAATCCAATTTCTAACGCAACAGATGAAGCAGTAATCAATTTTGCTCCTCCAATTTGACTCAACACATTTTCTTTTGAAAAAAAACGTAATTCGGGTTCAGAAACAGGAATAATGACATCTATATTTTGGTTTATTACGAACTTTTCTAAGCTGTTTAAGTAATTCTTATCGGAAAACCTTAAGCCCAGAGAGAAGTTTCTATAAATAAACTGTCCAGCATTTTTATCAGAAATATCACAACCGTACAGTTTATTTACATAAGGTGATTCGTTAAGTATTTTCCCTATACTTTGGCCTATATCTCCTCCACAACCAGTCACTAATATGTTAAAAGTAGGTTTCATGGGTTATTTCTTATTAATATTTTCTTTAAATAATTTACCTCAGGATCGATTCGTTCAATTTCTTCAATAAGTGGTTTAACATCATAAGGAGTTGCCTTTAGTTCAAAACAATTGTTCCTTGTATTGATAACAATCCAATTCGCTATTCCTCCAACGCTACGGGACTGACCAACAGAACCGACATTAATTAAGGTGCTATTAGTGTTTCTGTGAACAAATGAATAATGCGAATGCCCAATAACCACAAAATCAACTCCAACCACATTGCCTTTTTCTAATAACTTCTGATCGCTATCTGGATAAAGGTAGAAGTCTGAATCCCAATTGGTACCATGACACATTAATATAGTGGTGTCATTTAATGTAATCTCTTTTTTTTCAGAGGCAGAAATTAGTTTCGTTATCTGAGTCTTAGTTAATTTATCCAGTGCCATTCGGTGTCCACTTCCATACTTTTTCTGGAGTGTACTTGCGTCAATAGTGTTATTCAATAACCCTTCAATCAGTTTTTCGTGATTCCCTTTGATTAATTCATAATCCCATTCATCCAACATCGATAAAACTTTATCTGGATGATAGTAATACCCAACAATATCACCTAAAACCAATAGCTTTTCTACTTTATTTTGTTTAGCGGCTTTTAACACTTGTTCAAGCGCATAATGATTACCATGAATATCTGAAAGAATAGCTATTTTCATGGTGATATATTTGTTTCTAATAAGATTTTATTAGCTACTTCTTTTGCGCTTTGCAATTTCCCTTCTTCTTTGAATAGTACAAACTCATTATGCCGGGTGAATCCATCTACATTAGTGTCTCTTATTTTCCGCTGCATTTCAGTATCAATAAGCCCTGGGGATATATTATACACTTCAATTAAAGAGCTATCTTTTTCTTGCTCTCCAAGAACGTTTAAAAACATCTTCATAAATGCTTTACCACTACAATAAGCTCCCCAACCTTCAATAACATGATCAGCAGCTCCAGATGAAATATTAACTATTGTTATTTTTTTTCCTTTAAACAATTCAAATACATAGTTAATTATTATTGCAGGTGCCAAAATATTTACATTGATCGAATTAACCAATTCTTTAATTGCAATATCTCCAACCTTACCAATTGGATCTATTACACCTGCATTATTGATATAAATAATTTCTTTGACTTCATTTTGAAAATTTACCAATTGCTTTAAACCAGATGTATCCTGCATTTGCCCTAGATCTATTGGAATAAAAACAAATTTACTACTCTTCTTGTCAATTAATTGCTGTTGGTCCTCAGAAATTATTCTAGAAATAGAAATAATAATATCTTCATTTTTTTCACTAATAAACCGATCATAAAATGCTTTCCCTAAGCCTTTATTAGCTCCAGTAACTATAATTAATCTCTTCAATCTATACATAATTCATTAAAAACTTCCAAATATCGTTGTTTTTGTTTCCCGTCAATCAAACCATCAACATCACCCTGATAGGCTAATTTTAATTGTAAAGCTACATATTTTAATTTATCCAATGATAAATCAAAATAAGAACCTAATCCTACAATATTTGGCTGCAATATTAATGCTGCATAAAAAAGTAATTGATTGTCTATATAATGTCCTGTAATCATAGGCAAACCTACAGCTGCACACTCATAAGCTATGCCACTAGCAGATACAATCGCAAAAGTACTTTGTCGCATCACTTTTACCACTTCTTCTGCAGGTAAATTTTGAAAAACATTAATTCTAGAGTCTATTGCTTTTAACTCCTGGATATTACCAAGGTATGCACTTCCTACTAAAACATTTACATGTTTTATTCCCTCAAGTTGCCCCAATAGAGAAGCTACCTTAAAAGATAAATTATCTTTATCCGCCCCACCTAAACAAACGAAAGGAATATCAAATTTTTGATGTTTTTGATGTTTTTGATTTTGCGGAATTCCTAAAAACTCTTTCCGCAATAAAACATACTTATTACCTACCAATACTTTTGTGTATTCTTCTTTCGAATATTGTTCAGCAGAAGCAGTTAGAGCATGATTAATTATCACATCTGCCTTGAAATGTTGCTGTGATAGGTCATCTATACAAACCAACTTACAGCCTTTTTCTTTAATTCTATCTTGATAGACTTCATCAAATTTATATCCATCAAGAACGACTATTTCATTCCCTTTTAAACAATCTAAAAATGCAGTTAAACTTGAATTTTCTAAAGGAAAAACATCACAACCGGCAATTGTAACTTGATTTGCTAAGCTCTGCTCTGGCTGCATAATTGCAAAGGAACAATTGTATTCTGCATTTATCATTTCAGCTAATGCAATACAACGAGTAATATGTCCTAACCCAATTTTGTTATTACCATCTACTCTGAAAATAATTTTCCTATTCAAAATCAAAACTTGTTAATTATTACATTCTGAAAAAGCCTGTTATTTGCCTACCTAACCCCAATTGAGCGCACGCTCTATAAAAATCAAGAACATCATCCATGGAACGCTGATGAATTAAATTTTCAAAACTAATTCTCTCCTTGTGACAAGATTTCCCTTTCGTCCTATCTTTAACATAATTGGTGTTCGGGTTTAACAAGTTAATATCAATTGGATAATCAGCAATAAAATCAATAGTTTGATACCCACTAGAAGATAGCAAGTTATTTAATCCTTCCTTATTAAAATAAGATAAATGATCAGGGGTAACCACCCAAAACTCATTATCAACCAACTTTTTATCAATAGCATGTTTTTGAATAAAAGAAAAATCATTAGGAACTTCAATTACCAATATTCCTCCTGGCTCAATAATAGCCTTGATTTCATTCACTAAGAACTCAGGGGCAGTAACATGCTCTAAAACATTATCAATCCAAACAACGCTAAACTGTTCTTTCTCCTCTATTAATTTTTTTAGATTACTATAAATATTCCCAACAATAAGATTTTCCTGACAAGATGAATTAAACTTTTCACAACCAAAATCGCTATAGTCAAGTCCAACAACTTCCCATCCTTTTTCCTTGTAATTATTTAATGCCCACCCTTCTCCGCAACCAACATCTAAAAACCTCCTATTATTACTAGCAGACAAATTTTGCTCAATAATATATGCTCGTTCTTCTATTTTGTTTTTAAAATACAATATCTCTTCAGAGTCATACTCTATTTCGTAACTTCCAACAGCTGCTTGATAATATTTCTTTTCGTAGTATTCAGCTAGTTCAACTTCCGTAGGAATATTTTTCACCGAATAGTAACCGTGTTGATTTTTAATAATTTCTTCCATATTCCTTTCAAAATTAGTTCTCTTTTAGCGCTTAATTAGGAACAGTGAGCCTATACTTTTATTTTTGTACATTTATTCAATGTATCAATTAATGATTGATCTGTTTTATACTTTAATGTTAGGTGAGAATTTAGCGCAGCAACTTCTGGATTATCATCCAAAAACTTATTCAATTCTATAATTGAATATTCCTTTTTTTCATTTGTAAAATGTTTTTCTATTTCAAGAAACAAATCTAAATCTTCTTGATAATCCAAAGTCAATCTATAATTTCTTACATACTCTTTTGGTAAATCAATTTTATTAATTTTAAAGTGATCTGGGTTATTGATAAAATACCATGTCATGTACTCTGAATAATCTGCTGATTCAAAATAACTTTTTATTTTCCTTAAAGCACTTACTTCAATTATTTCCGCTGAAGTACCAACAGACACCTCATTTGTTGCAGTATAATCTGCTCCACTTTTCAGATGGCTTTCGTATAAATACGAGGCAATTTCATGTGAGATGTAAGGACAATCACCTGTAATTCTAATGACCGTATCTACGTGCAATTGATCACAGACATCTAAATATCGACGTATAACATCTTCTGCATCGCCCGTATGAAAAATCACAGAATCATGGTACGTATAATTAACTAAATCAGCATCAGACTCTAAATTAGAAGTAGCCAATACAACATGGTTTACTTCTTTAATTCTCATTGTATTTTTCAGACACATTTCGATAGAAGTTAAATCACCTATCTTTAATAATGCTTTATTTTTTAACCGAGAACTTTTCAACCTACAAGCTACAATTGCAGCAACATTTGGCTTTCTAAAATCTTCTTTTCTAATCGTGCTATTTTTAGGAATTGTATTACGCAAAATAAAACCTTCTTCTTGGTATTTTTTTATTTCATCAAGAGACAAACCATCAAAATCCGTTCTTCTAAAGTAAAAATCTTCTAAAGAAGGAACTTTACCGGCCTTCAACCCTACATTAGTCACTGGCTTTTGAATCGTTTTCTCAAGATACTCAACTTCTTTATCATTAATAAAACTTAGATCAAGTCCTTTGCAGTATTTATTATACTGTTGCATATATTTGGACAACTGCTCTAAAGTAATGCTCGCTTGAAAATCATACTTTGTTTCTTCGTCACCCAACATAATATGCTTTTCAATACCATAGGCACCAGCATACATTGCCAAAATTGGAACTAGATAAGTATCTTCATCATCTCCAGCAGTATGATCCGCATAAATAATTCTATTATCAAATTCATCTTTTAACCAATCTAACTTACCTAGCCCAGACTTTTCAATTGGCGTTGGATAAGATTGATATCCTATCTGTAGGAGGATTTCTTTACAATCTACTAAATTACTGATGACAGTAATTTTTGTTTTAATTTCTTCGATTGTTAATCCAGAAACATTAATCATCAAGTATTTATTGGTTAAGTCCAATGTCGACAACGCTTCAAATACTTCAATATTATCTAAAACAGATGCCTGAAACTTAATACCGTACACTTTGTTTGAGAATTTTTCAAGCGCCTGCACTCCGTATAAGTCAAATACATCTATCCAAACATCTTTTGTGGCACTGGTAAGGTCAATAATTTCCTCCCATTCAGAAAAGTCAAAGAATAATTCCTCATAAACATGATAAAAAGAAAAATCCGGTAGTGAAATTAAATCTGATTTAAATATCTGTAGTTTAACTCCAAAGTCAGGTGATTTATATTCAGAAATCCCTTGAATTAATTTTTTGAAATAACTGAAGTCTCCCCCATGCACATTGGCAATTTCTAATATGTGATACCCTTTTTTCATTCTACTATGTTCAGTAAATTAGTAATAACGTAATCTTGTTCTTCTTTTGTCAGAGCGGGATACATCGGTAAGCTTATGCAGTGTTTGTAATAGTTTTCAGCATAGCGTAAATCTGCCCCCTTATAGCCAATCGCCTTGTAATATGGTAATTGATGGACTGGGATATAATGAATTTGAGCATAAACCCCTTTACCTCTTAATTTATCATACACATCTTTTCTGTTGTTAACTTCAATCACAAATAAATGATGCGCATTTAAATCATTTTCAAGTAAGCCTTGAAACGTCACTTTTCCTTTAAAAGCTTTTTTATAAATGGCTGCTATTTCATTTCTTCTGTTTACACCGCTAATATTTTTTTTTAGCTGTGTTATACCTAAAGCTGATTGAATATCTGTTAGTCGATAATTAAAGCCTAGTTCTTGCATTTCGTAATACCATCCGCCGTGATTTTCGCCCATGTTCTCTTTAGTGATACCATGAGACCTAAGGCTAAGCAACTTATTATATAAGTCTTCAGAATTGGTAGTAACCATACCTCCTTCGCCACATGCAATATGCTTGACAGGGTGAAACGAAAAAACAGCTAATTCAGCAAAATTCCCATTACCACATTTTTGTATATTATTTGATGAATCAGTAAAGTGGCCACCAGGTGCATGACATGCATCTTCAATTATCCAAAGGTTATGTTTCTTTGCTAGTATTTTGAATTGTTCTAAGTTAATTGGGAGTCCCGCAAAATCAACGGGGATAATTCCCTTAAAAAAACCCACTGGCTGAGATAATATGAGTTGTTCTACAGATTTTAAATCTAATAAATAAGTATTTGGGTCAATATCAGCAAACCAAACCTCTCCCCCTGCATATTTAACGCAATTAGCTGTAGCCGCAAATGTTATAGGAGTCGTTATCACTCTTTCACCTTTTTTTAAACCTAAAGCGAGCACAGAAATGTGTAATCCGGCAGTAGCATTGCTAACTCCAACTGCATATTTGGCACCCACGTATTCTGCAAACTTTTCTTCAAACTCTCTAACTTTGGGCCCTTGTGTTAAGAAATCAGACTGTAACGTTTTAATAACGGCATCTATTTCGTCTTGTTCAATATTCTGTTTCCCGTATGGTATTATCTTTTTCCCCATTAAACTTCAAATGAAGGGTCTACATGTATTTTTATCAATTCTCTTAAAGATTCAGGTGTTTCCCATTCGGTATTTTCGTTGGAATTATATTCAAATCCTTCTTCTACCTTAGTTGCTGAAAATTCGGACACGTATTTATCAACGCTCCAGTTGGGAATGGTAGGCAGTATTGCATAATATTTCCCCATATCATACGTGTTGAAAGAGTCAGAGTGCGTAATCATTTCTTCATGTATTTTTTCACCTGGTCTAATTCCTATAATTTTATGCTCAATATTAGGAGCTATCGCTTTTGCCACATCCCCTATTTTATAAGATGCTATTTTTGGAACGAATATTTCACCTCCCCATGCATTGTCTAAAGCATATAGAACCATATCAACACCTCCCTCAAGAGGTATATTGAAGCGAGTCATACTAGGATCTGTAATTGGTAAAAAACCTTCTTTACGTTTATTCATAAAAAAAGGAATAACAGAGCCGTTTGAACCCATCACATTTCCATACCTCACAACCGAAAACTTAATATCAGACCATCCTTTGATATTATTGGCAGCAACAAATAATTTATCTGAAGTTAATTTTGTTGCGCCATAAAGGTTTATTGGGGCACATGCCTTATCTGTTGACAGTGCCACTACCCTTGAAACCTTCGTTTCTAAACTAGCATGAATTACGTTCTCCGCTCCATTAACATTGGTTTTTATGCATTCAGATGGATTGTATTCTGCTAAATGAACATGTTTCATTGCTGCTGCGTGGATAACA
Source organism: uncultured Flavobacteriales bacterium (assembly GCA_943788755.1). GTDB lineage: Bacteria > Bacteroidota > Bacteroidia > Flavobacteriales_D > Parvicellaceae > CALSMU01. Next base: position 1,488,303 of record CALSRM010000003.1, on the reverse strand, counting down.
TAATCAACCCCTTGAAAAGCTCTAACCAACCTATCCTTATCTCTAACGTCTCCAATAAAAAATCGAACTGCAGGGTACTTTTCATGTGGGAATTCTTGAGCCATTACAAATTGTTTTTGCTCATCTCTTGAAAAAATAACCAACCTTTTTACTTCTGGATACTCTTTAAATATTCTTTTTGTAAGTGCTTTACCAAGAGAACCCGTCCCTCCAGTTATCAAAACAGACTTACCATTTAAATCTAACATTTTCGGTATGTTTTTAATAGATCACTAACTTACAACTCCTTTTTATTTTTTTATCAACTAATCAGTATATAAATTCAATATCTCTGAAAATTCCTTAACTGATTTAGGCATTACCATTTTTCCCTCATTCAAATAATCTTCAAAGTAAAGACTCCACTCCTGCTCTAAAATTATTGTTTTTAGACCAAAACTTAACGCTTCTTCAGCAACCGAAGAGTTTTGTGTAATATGTAAATCGATAATATTCAATAAATCATAAAGTTCAACATTTGTTGCTTCTTTAATGTTATAAAAACTTACTCCACATTCTTTCAATATCAATTTCAAATCATCTTCAAGATTAAGGTATGCTGGGTGCAACCTAAACAACCAGAATGTTTTTTCATCTTGAGATGTTTTTAAGTACTCCCAAAAAAAGTTATCACGGTCCAAAAGATAACTTGATACTGTAAATAATATCACCTTTTTTCCTTCACTTTTTTTATCAAGTACCCAGTTCAATTTGTCATTATTTAATTTGTAACCCCTCCAGTAATTAAACCAATAATTCCCTTTAACCAATACCTCATGAGGTGTGCTTTTAAATCCTTTTAATAAATTATTTTTTTCCCTCTCTGAATAGACCCAAAACTCATTCGGCAAAATAGAAAACCCATTATTAGGCACATTTTTCCAGGACCCATAACCATAATGCCATTTATTTTGATTCCCATGTTGGTAATCAACGGAGATGATTTTCATACTTGACGCAGCTAAATTATAGCCAAATTGCATTGGGAAATAATAGCAATATTGAATAAAGACACTTGGTGTAACCTTCCCAAACAATATAGTCGCAATTTCAGAATGGTAAATCGCAATGTCAATCCAATCAGAGAGTTTATTAAAATTAAAGTTATTCAACTCTGAATATTCTTTTAAATACTTAATAATTTCAGTAATTCTTTCAATATTTAATACAGAATATTTCTCTCTTTCCTTTAAAAAGAAAACTGTTCTCAACAATAAATTGTATTGCTTTTTAAAAAGTAGCTTTTGCTCCAGGTAATCAATACTCTGTGCTGAATTCACCACATACTCGTTATCAATATATTTTGTACCACGAATAAAAAGATTTTTTTTCTCTTTAGTTTCAATAAATAACGGGTCGATATATCTATTTATCCATTTTTTTTCAAAATTCAATTTATAATTATTTGAATTGGATACAAACGCATAATCGCACTTTTTATAAATTTGGCTACCAGCTACGTTTAATTTCTTTTTTTTATAGAAGATTCCTTTCAACACCCTTAAATCCCAAAGCACTCTCTTAAAATATCCTAATTCAATTTTCGATGATTTTTTTAAGTCGTTTTTCGAAGATTCTCGCGAATCATTAATATTATGATTCTCAAACAAATATATTCGAATTAAGGGCCACCAATTGACCTCATCAAAAGTAAACTCATCAAACCCCTTGGCTTCTATTTGATTAATCACTCTAATTTTTTCCTGAATATGCATTTTAAACTGGCTTTAATGATAAACAATTGAGAGAATTATTATATCTGACATACTCTTCTTTGTCATTATTTCCGAAATAATATGTCAGAAATATATTTCCCAGAACTACTATTTTTTCAGAATATTCTTCAATGAAAAAATTGATGAAATTCATGATATCAAAGGCTTCAATTTTTCTAACAATTATTGAGACACTGATCTGACACATGCCTTTATTTTCCAAATTGTGTTACCATATTGCCCAATTCTATTTCAATTATCATTTTAGCGATTACAGAATTTGTTAGTGGAGTAATATGATGTCCATCCTCTTTTAAAATATATTCATCTATTTTTTCAAAGCGTTCTGATATATATTTATTAATATCTATTAAATAAACGCTCTTCGCTCTTAAAGCATTAACGGTCTGTTTTAGTATTTCATTATAAATCTTAATGTTCTTTGTTAACCCTGGAGAATGAACCTCGGTGTCAGTATTAGTAGGGGAAATATTTATTACATATACTTTCTTATAGTCTTTAGAAGCCTTTTCTAATAATTTACTAGTTTCTTTTAGAAAAACATCTTTTTCAGTTTTTACATATTCTTTCCCCTTTTTTATAATTTTACTCCTATTATTATGCAAATAACGAATTACAATTTTCTTAAAAAATGAAGGTAATTTAGATATTTTCTGTCTTTTACTCTCATTTATAGGTCTTGGAGCGCAATCTACCACCCCAAAATGAAACATTACTACATCCCTTGGAAATTCAAAATATCCCTCATCATGCTCATAAGCTTTTAATATCTCGATAACAGTCGCTGCTCCTTTAGCTCTATCAATCAATTGAAAACTTCCTGTGTTATGATTTTTTTTAAACCATTCTTGAACTAGAAAAAAATAGCGTTCTTTATACTTTACTACTCCTTTTCGCGGTAAAGCTAAAGAGTCTCCATAAATAGATATTTTAACCAGTTCTCCCATAAACTTATGATACGCTAATACATTTTAACATCCATAATAAACCCTTTAGGTCGATTAACATTTCCTACTCCCCAAAAATCTCCTTGAGCAACTAAAAATTCCCCAGCATTCTGAATAACATCTAGTTTGACGTGTTCTGCAGAATTGTTAAGCTTTTCACTGATAAAAAGAGAATAATGATATCTACCCGCTCGAAAAGCTAACTTTTCAAACTCAATTGTAAAAAACCCCTTATTGTCAATTTCATCAAATTTTACTCCAAGTTCGTCATTGGCTATAACAGTTTGAACAATATCATTTTCATCAAAAAAATTCACTCCTACAAACAGATCTTGAGGGTTCAGCTGTCCACTTTTCTCATACTCTAATATCAGCTTTCCAGATAAACCTGAGATTAGTTCCTTAGATTTCATTCCTGCATCATCAATAAAATAACAATCTGTAATTTTAATTTTACCATTTCCTTGCCTATCCTCTCTATCACATAATGGAATAGCGATACTTTCCTTCGCAGAGTTTAAATAATAGGAAACTGCTTCATCAACTCCTCCTCTACACACAACCTCTCCTTTATCCAGGACAATAACTCTATCACATAGAGATTTAATTGACACAATATTGTGGCTAACGAACAAAACAGTCCTACCCTCGGATGCAACATCTTTCATCTTCCCAATACTTTTAGATTGAAATTCAGCATCCCCAACGGCTAATACTTCATCCACAATCAAAATATCTGGTTCTAAATGAGCTGCAACAGCAAATCCTAATCGGACTTTCATACCACTTGAATATCGCTTTACTGGCGTATCAATATATTTAGCAACTCCAGAAAAATCAATTATTTCTTCGATTCTTGAGTCAATTTCCTTTTTATTCATTCCTAAAATAGCCCCATTTAAGAATATATTTTCTCTACCTGTAAGCTCTGGGTGAAAGCCCGTACCGACTTCCAATAACGCAGCAATTTTCCCCTTAACTTTTATTGAACCCGTTGTGGGATTGGTGACTTCGGACAATAATTTTAATAAAGTGGATTTACCCGCTCCATTTTCACCAATAATCCCTACAACTTCTCCTTTTTTTATTTCAAGGTTAATAGCTGCCAACGCATTAACATATTGGCCCCCTTTTACCTCTGTATCATTTACTTCGCTAATCTCCAAATAAGGGTCATCTTTACCCCGCACCAAATACCACCATCGTTTTAAATCATGACCCAAAGTACCTGTTCCAACAAGTCCTAATCGGTACTGTTTAGAAACATTCTCTATTTTTAAAACTACTTCACTCATCTTTTAAACCGTATCAATAAATGATTTCTCTACCTTATTAAACACTACTAATCCCAACATTAAAATACATATTGCAAAAACACCGCTGTACAAGAGGTTGTATCCATCAAACGAACCAGTTCCCATAAATGCATGTTTAAACGTGTCTATTATACTGGTCATCGGATTTAACTTAATAATCCATTGGTATTTTTCCGGGACAGTTGATATTGGATAGATAACTGGAGATCCATACATTAATAATTGAACCCCAAATCCGATTAAAAACGTTAAATCACGATACTTGGTAGTTAAAGCAGAAATCACCATACCAAACCCTAGTCCTAAAGCTGCCATAATAATAATTAACAGAGGAAAAATAAGTATATACCAGTTAGGCTGCATTGTATCAGTCGTTACATAAAAATAAGTCCAAAACACAATAAAAAGGATTATTTGGATTCCAAACTTTAAAAGGTTGGTAACAATAATAGAAAGCGGAACAATTAACCTTGGGAAATAAACCTTACCAAACAATCCTTGGTTTACGACAAAAGTGTTAGAGGTTTTATTTAGGCAATCAGCAAAATAATTCCACATAGTAATGCCTGCCATGTAGAATATTATTTTAGGCATCCCATCTGTCGAAATTTGAGCAAAATTTCCAAAAATAATCGTAAAAGTGATTGAAGTTAAAATAGGTTGTATAAAAAACCACAATGGGCCTAAGATAGTTTGCTTGTAAACCGAAACAAAATCTCTCCAAACAAATAAAAACAGTAAATCTCTAAATTTCCATATTTGATTTATATTTAAATCAAATAGTGATTTCTTTGGTGTAATTTCCTTGTCCCACTTTCCCATGAACTATTTCCCTTTAGAACCATCTCCACCGTAACCGTAGCCGTACCCATATCCGATAGCCATAGCCATAGCCATAGCCATACTTCCCGTAATAGTATTTCCAACGCTTCAAACGAACTCCATTTAACACAATTCCATTATTGGTTAATTGACTTTTCTCTACAATTTCTTCTAAATACTTCAATCCTTTTTTATTGGCCATTTTGGTATTCATAACAAAAATGGAAGCATCCACGTGCTTTAATAATACGACACCATCACTAATATAACCAATTGGAGGAGTGTCAATAAAAACATAATCATACTTCTCTTTTAAATATTCAAACATTTCTTCTACCTGGTTTGACAACATTAATTCAGATGCATTTGGAGGAACCGGACCACTAGTTATTACATCTAAATTTTCTTCAACCTCTTTTTGTACTACATTCTCAATCGCTGTATTCCCTGATAAGTAAACCGAACTTCCAATAGAGTTATCCAAGTTGAGTACCTTATGCACTTTTGGTTTATGCAAATCAAAATCAATTAAAACAACTTTCTTTCCGGAACGTGCATAAATAGAAGCCAAGTTATTAGAGGTAAAAGTTTTACCTTCTCCTGGATGAATGGATGTAACAAGAAGCACTTTAGATTCACCATTTACATTCATGTAGCTAAGAGATGTACGAATCCCTCTTAGCGCCTCAATGATATTCGACTTAGATGATTGCAGCACACCCGATTTCAACTCTTCCTCTCCTACAAAAGGAAGGCTACCTAATAAAGGAATGCTTGTATTCTGAGCCAATTCTTTTGAATTTTCAAAAGTGTGGTACCATAAATATTTCAATAAAGAAAAAACGCCTGCAAGCACAAGTCCAATAATCACAAACATCAATAAAACGGAATCTTTATTTTTACTCACCAAACCACCAATTCGAGCCTTTTCAATCACCTTTGTTTGCGGAACAATACCCGATTTTGCAATATAGGTGTTCGCTCTTTTCTCCAATAAATACATATACAGTTTCTCGTTTACTTGCATTCTTCGCGCTATAGATAACATATCGCTTTGTGATTTTGGAATTTTCTTCACCAAGCCCTCATAATAATACAATTGTAATTTCACTTCTTCAATTTTTTCTTCTATGGCTATTTTCGTATTTTCAATGTAAGTTAAAATATCTATTCTTTGGAGATTCATTTTCTCATCCAATTTAGCCAAACCCATATGTCCTTCTTTCACATCATACTTCAAATTTACTCTAGCTATCTGACCATTGTAAAATTCACTCAAAGCTTTAGCTAAATACACGTCGTTTTTTAAAACATAAAAGGAAGGAGGTAAAAGATTATCTTCCTTAGTATTGATAATATAATTCTTCAAATTATCTATCGATTGCAAATCAAGTTGCAACCCTTTAAGTATAGATTCAGCAGTTACCATTTGAGAAAAATACGCAGAAGATTCTTTCGATAAATCTAAGATTCCTTTATCCTCTCGAACACTATCCACCTCCAATTCGATTGAATCCAACACTTCCACAACCTCATCCAATTGTCTATTAATATACTCTAAAGTATTGTCGTTTACCGTAAACTCACTTGTCAATGTATAATCGATATACTCCAGTGCTAATGTATCCAAGAACATCTTTGCTCGCTGTGGCACTTCATCCGTTAACGTAATGTCCAAAATACTTGTATATTCTAAATTATTTATTGTCATTCCTGACATAATCCTGCCTACCCAATAACTTTTAGCATGTGCTTTAATTCGGTAATTAATGTGAGCCAAGTTAGCTACTGAAGCCTTATTTATCCGATCACTACTTTCAACCTCAATAATATACTCATTTGTGATTACAGTTTCATTAAATTTATGCTGTCGAATAACTTTCGAATTTCTCAACATAAACTCTAATGCAAAAGTTTCTTCATCAATTATTTTAATTTCAATTGGAATTTCATAAATCCCATTGTTAATTACCTCCATATCCACATGGAAAGGCATATTCTCAAAAAACTCTTTCGTGTTTACGCGACCTACTATATAATACGAAATGTCGAAATCCAGTTTAGACAACGTTCTTTCAATCAAATCATAAGAACTCAAAATTCTTTGTTGGGTTCTAATATCAGTATACGATTGAGCGTATCCTACACTTTTCTGTATGGAAGATTGGTAATCGTAGACATCATTAGATTTCAAAAGAATTTGAATTTTGGCAGAATATTCTGGGGTAATTCTATAGGAGTAAAAAAAGCCAACGGCACCAACAATAACTGGCATTAATATAAAGAGATACCAACCCTTAACTATAGCACTCCAAATCCATTTTAAGTCCTCTAGACTTATCAGTTTCTCTTCCTTTATATTTTGTAACGAGTCCCTCAATTATTTTAAATTGAATTATTATTCAACTACAAATATAACATTGCTTTTGAACCAAAAAACAAAATAACAGTTCTTAATCATTAAAAACGGTTTGTAATTTACTGATCAACCCCCTTTAACACTATTTATGCGGTTTTCGCATAAGTTATGGTCAATCCTCATCAATATAATAATGTTTTGTAGAAAAAAAACAAGTTTCTTTGTTATCAATAATTATATTTGTAGGCTTAATAATGCAGAATTATATCAAAATACTATTAACAATATCACTTATAATGCTTGCATGCGTCGCACTGGGACAACCAGCTGGAGGAGCACCTCCTGGCGGCCCTGCTGGAGGAGCAGCTCCTTGTTGGCCCCCTCCATGCGTGCCTATTGACGGAGGCATTAGTTTCTTAATTGCAATAGGTGCAGCTTTTGGTGGAAAAAAAGCTTACGACAGCATAAAAAAGAAATAAGTTCTCACTCAAAAATGTTTGGCGTGAAAAAACTTTTCGAAAACCCATTTATTAAGTTCATCCTTATTTTTTCTGGACTTGCTATTTTATGGTTTAGCCTCTATCACAATATATATAACCTAGATAAGCTATTCTCTTCAGATGCTAATCAAGTTGATATTCAAAAGAATATTTCGGTTGGTTTAGCTAAATACGCAAATGTATTTGTAAGTATATTTGGTTATGAACCAATCTTAGATACCTCTACTGAAATAGTAATAACATCTGTAAAAGGCACCTTTTTTAATCATGGTGTTTGGATCGGCGAACCTTGCAATGGAGTAAAGATTTTTGGATTATTCACATTATTCATTTTAGCTTTCCCTGGACCCTGGAAAAAGAAACTATGGTTTATACCATTAGGAATACTTATTGTTCATACAGCAAATGCCGTTCGAATAGCCTTACTTACAATCATGTCTGCTGAAAACCCCAAAGCGTTAGATTTCAACCATAACATCACTTTTCAAGTTGTTGTTTATGGACTAATTTTCATGCTTTGGTACTGGTGGGTTCAGAAATTATCGGGGATTACACAAACCAAAATCAAGTGAATAAATCACTTAAAATAACACTCTTATTTATTTTGGGATTTATATTGTTTTATTCTGATTTTATGCGAGACTACGTATTTAAAAACTTAGATTACCAAATCCACTATCTAAGTAATTTTAGTGCAGATGGTTTTCCAATGGTTAATAATTACTCTGACTCATTGATGGAGAAACTATTAGAAGGAAAATCGATAAAAACTTTAAGCAACTTGAAATGGTTGTTCACCATGCTATTTAGTTTCTACTTTTTAATCTTCAGTATTGTCATTTCTTACATTATTTATAAGAAAAAGGTAATTATTAAATATGCCGTTACATTGTACGGAATCATCTTCGCTTCAGCATTACTAATTTATGGATTGAGGTTCTTATATTCAGGTTACAACTGGCAGGAAAACACCTATCTAATTTCCCTTGGCTTAATGCACTTTTTGCAATCATCGTTGCCTACATTAATTCTTATATTGGCCTTTAAACTTCATCTTAGTTTTAAAGTTGAACAAGAAAATTAATCAACGCTTTTCGAAATATTTGTGGGATGTTAATATTAGATGCTTTTTAATTAAACCAAATGGTCATTTCTCAAAGCAAATAATTAAATTTGTACTCAAATTTAATTAGGATGCAAAGAGACACGCAAATCTTCGATTTAATTGAAGAAGAAAAAAAAAGACAAATCAACGGAATCGAATTGATTGCTTCCGAAAATTTTGTAAGCGAAAATGTTACGAAAGCACAAGGATCTATTCTTACAAATAAATATGCCGAAGGACTCCCCAACAAACGCTATTATGGAGGGTGTGAAGTTGTCGATAAGGTAGAACAACTAGCAATCGACAGATTAAAAGAATTGTTTGGAGCAGCATGGGCAAATGTCCAACCACATTCAGGGTCCCAAGCGAATGCTGCTGTTATGCTAGCTTGTTTAAACCCTGGTGACAAAATCTTAGGTTTCGATTTATCGCATGGAGGACATTTAACACATGGATCTTCTGTTAACTTTTCTGGAAAACTATATGCTCCATCATTTTACGGAGTAGAAGAAGAAACAGGTGTTGTTGATTACGATAAAATAGAAGCAAAAGCTATTGAAGAACAACCAAAGCTTATTATTTGTGGTGCATCTGCATATTCTAGAGATTGGGACTACAAACGTTTTAGAGAAATAGCAGATAAAGTGGGTGCTTTATTATTGGCAGATATTTCGCATCCTGCTGGATTAATTGCTGCGAAAATATTAAACGATCCAATGCCGCATTGCCATATCGTAACGACTACTACTCACAAAACATTGAGAGGCCCTAGAGGTGGAGTTATTATGATGGGAAAAGATTTCGAAAACCCCTTTGGAATAAAATGGAAAAATGGAAACCTAAGAAAGATGTCTGGATTGTTAGACTCTGCTGTTTTTCCAGGTTCTCAAGGTGGACCGCTGGAGCACGTTATTGCGGCTAAAGCAATTGCGTTTGGAGAAGCGCTTTCAGATAATTTCAAAGCTTATGGTAAGCAAATAATTTTAAATGCGCAAACTATGGCTGACGCCTTTGTGAAAAGAGGTTATAAAGTTATTTCTGGAGGAACAGACAACCACTCCATGTTAATTGATTTAAGATCAAAAAATATTACAGGAAAAGATGCTGAAAATGCTTTAGTAAAAGCAGATATTACGGTTAATAAAAATATGGTTCCATTTGATACAGAATCTCCATTTGTAACAAGCGGAATTAGAGTAGGAACTCCTGCTATTACTACAAGAGGCGTTAACACAGAAGAAATACAAATAATTGTTGAATTAGTTGATAGAGTCATTGAAAACTACGAAAATGACACTATAATTGAGGAGGTAAAAAAAGAAGTAAATGCTTTGATGAGTCCTCTTCCAATATTTAAATTTTAATACCAATAATAAATGATAAAAGCCAACAACCCAAATTTGAAGTCATGGGTAAGCGTACCCGTAAATAGTGATTTCACAATTCAAAACCTTCCTTTTGGTGTTTTCTCTGTATTAACAGATTCACCGAGAGTTGGTATTGCTATTGGAGAAAAAATTCTTGATTTAAAAAACCTGTTTGAATTAGGATACTTAAACGATACTCCTTTTGCATTAGAAGACTTTGATTACAACTTTCTAAATAAAATGATGCAGCATGGAAAAATGGCTGTTCGTCAACTAAGAAATAGAATTTCTGACTTACTGGATGAGACGAATCAAGAGTTACAGCAAAATACAGAAGAGTTGAACCAAATCTTATTCAATCAATCGGATGCAAAGATGTATCTTCCCGTAAACATTAGGGATTACACCGATTTTTACTCTTCAGAACAACATGCCTATAACGTTGGTTGCCTTTTTAGAGATCCGAATAATGCTTTATTGCCTAACTGGAAACACATTCCAGTTGGATATCATGGTAGATCAAGTTCTATTATTGTTTCAGAAACTCCTATACACAGACCAAAAGGACAAAAGAAACCTCCTACAGCAGAAGTTCCTGTATTTGGCAATAGCAATTTACTAGATTTCGAACTAGAAACCGCATTCATTACGTTTGATGCAAACCCTCTTGGGGATTCAATATCTACCGAAGAAGCAGATGATTATATTTTTGGAATGGCATTGTTTAACGATTGGAGTGCAAGAGATATTCAAGGATGGGAATATGTGCCATTAGGACCTTTTTTAGGTAAAAACTTTGCTTCGTCATTATCGCCATGGATTGTTACCTTAGATGCTTTAGAACCATTTAGAACTGCTGGACCAATTCAAGACCCTAAAGTATTCCCCTACTTAGAATATGAGGGTAACAAACACATTGATATAAACCTAGAAGTTTTAATTCAGCCGGAAGGTGGCGAAGAAGTTTCTGTTGGGAAATCTAATTACAAATACATGTACTGGAACATGAACCAACAATTGGCGCATCACACAGTTAATGGTTGTGACATTAACAATGGAGATTGTTATGGCTCTGGAACTATTAGTGGCCCTAAAGAAGGGATGTATGGTTCTATGTTAGAAATATCTTGGAAAGGAACAAAACCATTCCCAATGCCCGATGGTTCTGAAAGAAAATTCATCAATGACAATGATACCGTAATTATGAGAGGTTACTCTGAAAAGGATGGTATTCGTGTTGGATTTGGAGAAGTGTCAACTAAAGTATTACCGGCAAAATAATCCTAAAACCCAAAATATTATGCGAATTGACGAAGAGAAAGAAAGGAAAGAGATTCTAAACGCATATAGAGGTTTATTACGTTCGATGAAAGTTGAACGAACAAAAAAAGACACACAATTTATTCGTAAAGCATTTAACGTTGCCGTTGAAGCACATAAGGAAATGCGACGAAAATCAGGAGAACCTTACATCTTTCATCCGATAGCTGTAGCAAGAATTTGTGCAGAAGAATTAGGGCTAGGTGCAACTTCTATTGCATGTGCTTTATTGCATGACACTGTTGAAGATACGGATATTACCTTGGACGATATTGAATCGATGTTCGGTATAAAGTGTCGGGAAATTATTGATGGTTTAACCAAACTTTCTGGAGCTTTTGATTTGAGTAAATCTGCTCAGGCAGAGAACTTCAGAAAGATGCTTCTTACCATTCCTGAAGATTTAAGAGTTATTTTAATAAAACTGGCAGATCGACTACACAACATGCGGACTCTTGGGTCGATGCGTGAAGACAAAAAGTTGAAAATTGCTTCCGAGACTTCTTTTATTTATGCACCACTAGCGCACAGACTTGGATTAAATGGTATTAAATCTGCTTTGGATGATCTTTCATTGAAATACACACATTCAGAAGAATACGAAGAGATTGAAGTGAAACTAGATAAAACAAAGGAAGTACGTGAACGGTTTATTCAAAAATTTTGTGGACCCATAAAAAAAGAATTGAACGCACAAGGGCTTAATTACACAATTAAAGGTCGTCCAAAATCTATTCATTCCATTTGGAATAAAATTCATAAAAAAGAAGTCCAGTTTGAGGAAATATTTGACGTTTTCGCTGTCAGAATAATCATTGATGCAGAAGTCGAAAATGAAAAATCTGAATGTTGGAAAGCTTATTCGATAGTAACAGATAATTACAAACCAAACCCGAAAAGATTAAGAGATTGGATATCACACCCAAAACAAAATGGTTACGAATCGCTGCACACAACTGTAATGAGTCCAACTGGAAAATGGGTAGAAATTCAAATTCGGACGAAACGAATGGACGAAATTGCTGAAAAAGGTTTTGCAGCACATTGGAAGTACAAAGAAGAAAACGACAAAACAAGCGGGTTTGACAAATGGATAAGCCAAGTTCGTGATCTTATCGAAAATAAAGATAGTGATGCTTTAGATTTTGTAGATGATTTCAAGTTAAATCTATATACTAAAGAAATTTTTATTTTTACGCCTAACGGAGATTTAAAAACACTTCCGCTAAATGCAACAGCGCTTGATTTTGCTTTTGAAATACATACGGAAGTAGGCTCTAAATGTATTGGAGCTAAAGTCAATCATAAGTTAGTTCCGCTTAGCCACAAACTTAAAAGTGGAGATCAAATTGAAATAATTACATCTAAAAAACAAACACCTAAGGAGGATTGGCTAAACTATGTAGTTACATCAAAAGCGAAAGCAAAAATCAAATCTTCTTTAAAAGACGAAAGGAAAAAAATTGCCAATGATGGTAAGGAAATTCTAACGCGAAAACTGAACAGTTTAAAGGTACATTTTACAGAACCAAACATAAAAGAATTATTAAAACTTTATGAGCTAGTTGAACACACAGAAATGTACGTTCAAATTGCGTTGGGAAAACTGGACCTCAAAAAGATTAAACCACTTGTTATTAAAGGAGGGAATCTTAAACATGGCTCGATCACCAAAACAATTAAAGAGTCATTCGAAGCGCTATATAAAAAGGTAGCTGGAAAGAAAGAGGAATTAATAATTGGAGAGAACATTGGACAAATGGACTATACACTTTCCCCTTGTTGTAACCCCATCCCTGGCGATAATGTGTTCGGTTTCGTAACAATAAGTGATGGAATCAAAATACATCGTAATAACTGCCCAAATGCTAAGCAGATGCGAGCGAATTATGCTTATCGTGTAATTAATGCTAGATGGAAAAGTAAAGAATTAGCAGATTTTTTAACTGGCATACGATTTACTGGCATAGACGACATTGGTCTTGTTAATCAAGTTACATCCATTATCTCTAGTGAAAAAGGGGTAAACATGAAAGCTGTTAGTTTTGATTCAAACGACGGTATTTTCGAGGGAAAAGTAATGCTATACATTAGTGATATCAATCATTTAACGGAATTAATAAAAACCCTAAAAAATATCGAAGGGGTTAACACCATTGAAAGAGTTGACGCGACCGAAGAATAACCTTTCGTTTTAAATATAGCTTGATTACAAAGGTTAAACCTGAAGTCATCCCACCGATAAAATCACGAGGTCCTCGGACTTTTCTAAAAAGAAAAGCTTGCAATAGCTATAATAGGGATGGGAAATGTGTAAAACCCCTTTATTTTCTTAATATCTTTTAAAATAAAAAACATGTTACGTCTTCTTCGAAAGCTTACCTTTGGACATTGATTGATAAATCAATTTCTTCATAAATGAAAGAAGTAGAAGTACCGTTAACTGTTCAGGAAAAAGTAGAAGCAATTTTTTGCGATTACTTAGAAGAAAAAGGCCACAGGAAAACTCCCGAACGATTTGCGATACTAACTGAAATTTATGACTTTCCTGGTCATTTTGATATAGAAGCTCTTTATGTCAATATGAAAAATAAAAATTATAGAGTAAGCCGAGCTACACTGTACAATACAATGGAGCTTCTTCTAAATTGCAGCTTAGTGAGAAAACATCAATTTGGAAAAAACATTTCCCACTTCGAAAAGGCTCATGAGTTTAAACAACATGACCACATCATTTTAGAAAATGACGAAGTAATAGAGTTTTGCGACCCAAGAATTCAACAAATTAAACAAACATTAGAAGAAATTTTCGATATTGAAATTGAAAACCACTCTCTTTATTTTTATGGTAAACGTAAATAATCAAATTGAAATGGATAAGTTCTCATTTACAATAACAGTAGAAAACTCGATTATACTTTTAAAATTAAGTGGGAGAATTCTTGACAATGAGCAAACCAACAGACTAATATCGGAAGTGGAAAACACTCTTTCGGATAAAATTAATAAGATTGTTTTAGACATAGAAAATATAGAATACATTAATAGTAATGGTTTGAATTGCTTTATTCAACTGCTTACAAAGGCAAGGAATATGGGAGGAGATGCTGTAATTGTAAATGTTCCTGAAAAAATAAAAAAATTATTATTAATCTCTAAACTCAATACTGTATTCACTATTAAAGATAGTGTTGGGCAAGCAAATGAAATTCTAACTAACTCATTATAACAAAATTTAAATGGCGGTAGATGTACTTTTAGGTCTTCAATGGGGAGACGAAGGAAAAGGGAAAATAGTTGATGTCCTTACTCCAAAATACGATATAATTGCTCGCTTTCAAGGAGGGCCAAATGCTGGACACACACTTGAATTTGAAGGAATCAAACATGTTTTACATACCATTCCATCTGGAATCTTTCATAAAGGGGTAAAAAACGTTGTTGGGAACGGTGTTGTTATTGATCCAGTTATTTTAAAAGTAGAGATCGACAAGCTTTTAAAAATGGGTATTGATGTTAAAGAACAAATGCTTATTTCTAAAAAAGCGCACTTGATTCTTCCTTCGCATAAATTACTTGACAAAGCATCTGAAATGGCCAAAGGAAAGGCTAAAATCGGATCGACTTTGAAAGGAATTGGACCAACCTACATGGACAAAACAGGTCGTAACGGTTTAAGAATTGGAGATATCTTTGAAGCAGATTTTCATGAAAAATATGTAAACCTTGTCAACAAGCACAAAAACATGCTGAACTTTTATGACATGGACTACAATCTAGATGAAATGGAAGTTGAATTCTACCAAGGAATAGAAACAATAAAAGGATTAACCGCTATTGATAGCGAGCATTACTTAAATAACGCTATCAAAGCTGGAAAAAACATTTTGGCTGAAGGCGCACAAGGAACGATGCTTGATGTTGATTTCGGAACCTACCCTTTTGTTACTTCTTCCAATACAATAACTGCTGGAACATGCACTGGTTTAGGAATTGCTCCAAATAAAATTGAACGCATTGTGGGTATTTTTAAAGCTTATTGTACGAGAGTTGGAAGTGGACCATTTCCAAGTGAAGAAGACAATGAAACTGGAGAAAAAATTAGAAAGCTTGGATTTGAATTTGGTGCTACAACAGGTAGAGAAAGAAGATGTGGATGGATTGACCTTCCTGCATTAAAATACGCGATTATGATAAACGGTGTTACCGAATTATCAATGATGAAAGGAGACGTATTAGACTCTTTTGAATCTATTAAGGTTTGTACACATTATATTCACAACGGAAATAAAATAGATTATTTCCCCTATAATATAGACGATAGTGTTGAACCAGTTTATATTGAGAAAAAAGGATGGAACGTTGACACAACAAAAATCACAAGTGAAGCTGAATTCCCTAAAGAATTAGTTGACTACATTGCTTATTTAGAAGCAGAATTAGAAACTCCAATCTCTATTGTTTCTGTTGGACCCGACAGAAGTCAAACAATTCAAAGAGATAAGGTATTGGCATAAAGTTATATGTAAAAAAATTAAAAAAAGTACTCTGAAAAATTTCAGAGTACTTTTTTATTGCCCTTTACGGCTCTTAATCAAATATACCAAAATCTGTAACTTCGCACACTAAAGAGAAGGATTCAGCGTTTTTCGACCTTTAATAACATTGAGATATATTCTTCACATAGCATTAATTCTGTTTTCCATTGGTAATCTGGCCGCTCAAAATGAAAGCAATAAAACACAGGTAACTATTAAACAAGCAGATAGACTATACAGAGATGATAGAGTATCTGATGCTCAAGTATTACAGGGAAATGTAATTTTCGAACATGATGAAGCTTTAATGTATTGCGATAGTGCACTCATTTTTCAAGAGGATAATTCTTTAGAAGCTTATGGAAACATTAAAATTAACCAAGGAGATACCATTTCAATAACAGGTGATTCCCTCTTCTATTCAGGTGATGAAAAACTAGCTAAATTAAGGGGTAATATCTTTTTCAAAGAGAAAGATTTAAAACTAACGACGAACATATTGAATTACGATTTAAATTCTGGAGTTGCTACCTATCATTCTGGAGGGACTATAGTAAGCTCTGAGAATAGCAATAAACTTTCTAGCAGAACTGGAACATACAACAGTAAGACAGAAACGCTGTTTTTTAAGGACAGTGTCCGTCTAATTAACCCTGAATACACAATAGAATCTGACACACTCACCTATAACACTCTTATGGAAGTTTCTTATTTTCATGGACCTACATTCATTCGTTCTGATGAGAATCTTATTTATTGTGAGCATGGATGGTATGATACACAAAATGAAATTTCTTCATTTTGGAGCAATACGTATATCATTTCTAAAGAACAAAAACTAGAAGGAGATAGTATTTATTACGATCGAAATATTGGAATTGGAGAAGCTTATGGAAATGTACAAATTACAGATACAATTAATAACGTAATCATAAATGGAGATATAGCGATACATGATGAAAAAAATGATTCTTCATTAGTCACACGTAATGCAATCTTCACGCAAATAGAAGACTTGGACACCTTATACTTGCATGCGGATACATTGACATTTAAAATTGATTCTGCAACTAAAAGACAATCTTTTAGAGGCTTTCATAACGTTGCATTATTCAAAAAAGACCTTCAGGCTAGATGTGATTCAATTGCATACAATGAACAAGATTCATTAATGCACATGTTTATTGACCCAATTATTTGGTCTGATGAAAACCAGCTTACCGGTGAGACAATAACGCTTAAAAAAAGTGGAGGAAAAATCAGCAATCTATTTATTGAATATGAAGCATTAATTGTATCTGAAGTCGACACAAATAATTACAATCAGATAAAAGGAAAAACCATCACAGGTTATTTTGAGAATAATGAATTAGACCAGATTTTTGTTAATGGAAACGGGGAAACAATCTATTTTTTAGGAGATGAAGGAAAACCGGTTACAGATATGAATAAGTCAATTTGCACCAATATTGAAATCAAATTAGACAGTAGTCAAATTCAGACTATTAAGTTTATTACAAAGCCTTCTTCTAAAATGTCTCCTATTTCAAGTTTATCAGAAAAAGAAAAAAAACTAGAAGGATTCCATTGGAAAGTAAGCGACCGACCAAAATCTAGAGAAGATTTATTAAAGTAAGAAATTAAAAGACAAAAGACACTAGATTTATAAAGTCTAGTGTCTTTTGTTTAAGAGCTCTCAATAGTTATCGGGAGCGATCTAAAATCTATTTCATTGCACAAACTGGTTTAACCAAGTAAGCTTCACAGCCACTTTCCAAGAGTTTTCAAATTCCTGTTTAGTTGCTACCAAACTATTAAAAACAATAGTTTCGCTTGTTATTTTATTATCTGACAATAATTGTTCTAATTCAGAAAAATGAAATGACTTTAATTCATCATCTTCTTGGTAAAAAACTAACATTCTATCTGTTAGTTTGCCTTCAACTACCTCCTCTAACTCTTTAATCAATCTCATTTGAGAATCCTGTGCTCTACCACACATAGCGTCTTCATCACTAAATGCTGAAATAACAATAAAATGATTGTCGTAAACATCTATGGAGCCATTAACAGGTAAGTTATGGCTCTCCCACTGGCCTAGAAAAAAATCTCCAAGCTCTTTTATTTGTGCTAAATCACTATCAGTCAATTCTAAACTTGATTGATATACCCACACTTTGGCATTATCTGGTTGAGATGTTAATTCGACTTTCATATTATAAGTCCATAGCATTAGCAATCATTTCAGCAACATCGAGTACTTCAACATCCTCTTCCTTATTAAAATGCTTAATTCCATCTGTCATCATTGTATTGCAAAATGGACAGCCAGTTGCGACAATATTTGACTTTGTTTCCAACACATCTTCTGTACGCTTAACGTTAACTTCTTTATTTCCTTTCTCTGCCTCCTTAAACATCTGAGCACCTCCAGCTCCACAACACAAACCTTTTGCTTTGCAGTTTTTCATTTCAACCAATTCCGCATCTAGCTTTTGCAACACTTCTCTCGGCGCTTCATAAACATCATTCGCTCTTCCTAAATAACAAGGATCATGGAAAGTGATTTTCTTTCCTTTAAAATCGCCACCAGAAACAGAAAGTTTCCCTTCCTTCATTAATCCATTTATCAGCTGTGTGTGATGAATTACTTCATACTTACCTCCTAGCTCCGGATACTCGTTTTTAATTGTATTAAAACAGTGCGGACAAGCAGTTACAATTTTTTTAATCTCATAACCATTTAAAACTTGAATATTTTGCATAGCAGACATCATAAAAGCAAACTCATTTCCTGCTCTTTTCGCTGGATCCCCAGTACAAGATTCTTCCGTTCCTAAAACAGCAAATTTTATTTTACAGCCATGTAATATCTTTATAACAGCTTTAGTAATTTTTTTTGCTCGATCGTCAAAACTCCCCGCGCATCCAACCCAAAACAAAATATCAGGAACCTCTCCCGCTGCTATCATTTGTGCTACTGTAGGTACTTTAATTTTTTCACTCATATCTAATTTTGCATGAAGTATAAAGTATTACGTGTCTCGAAAATTACATACTACTTTATACAATTTCTTAATGTGTTAATCTTCATCAGCCCACTTTAACCTATCCATCGGAGAGAATTGCCATGGAGCTCCATTATTCTCAATATTTGTAAGCATAGTTGCCAATTCGGAAGGAACTTTTGATTCTTCCATAACCAAATATCTTCTTAAATCAATAATGATAGTTAACGGATCTATATTAACTGGACAAGCTTGAACACATGCATTACATGACGTACATGCCCAAAGTTCTTCTTCCGTTATATAATCACCTAATAATGATTTACCGTCAACATGATCTTTTCCATGTTTACGAATATTTTTCCCAACCTCTTCTAATCGATCTCTCGTATCCATTATTATTTTTCGAGGAGAAAGTTTTTTGCCCGTTTGGCTTGCAGGACATATTGAAGAACACCTTCCACATTCTGTGCAAGTATATGCATCCATCAAACTTTTCCATGTTAGGTCAGTTACATCCTTTGCACCAAACCTTTCGGGCTCGCCTATGGGTTCCGGAGGAGCTGCATACGGATCTGCATTGGGATCAAACATCATTTCAACCTCTTTCTTAACAGATCCCATATTTGTAAACTGCCCCTTCTTTTTCAAATTTGAATAATAAACATTAGGAAACGCAAGTAATACATGGAAATGCTTTGAAATTGGTAAATAATTCAAAAAAGTAAATACCATTATGATGTGACCCCACCAACCTATTCGTTCTAATAGCTCCAAGCTTCCTACATCCATTCCTCCAAAAATACTAGGACCAATAATACTTGAAACAGCAAACCCATAAGTATCTCCTGATAACCCAACTGCATGTGAATGGCCAACATTCATTAATGCTTCATCAGCACCATTCATGGTAAGAATACAGAGCACTAACACAATCTCCATGTAAAGAATGATGTTACCATCTAACTTTGGCCAACCCGTCATCTCGCTCATATGAAAACGGGGTATTTTCAATAAGTTTCTCCGCGCCAAAAATGCAAATGTTGCAATTAAGGCCAGAACTGAAAGAACTTCAATAAAACTTATTAGAAATGTATAAAACCCTCCTAAAGAACTCGCGAAAACTCTATGAGATCCAGAAAATCCATCAACAAAAATTTCTAATAATTCTATTTGCGTGATAATAAAAGCTGCGTAAATGCAAAAGTGTAATAAGGCCGGAATTGGTCTTTGAAACATCTTTTTTTGACCTAATGCCACTAAAATCATTGTTTTCCAACGCTCTCCTTTTTTATCTGAACGATTAAGGTCTTTTCCTAATAAAATATTCTTTCGAATTCGCATTACATTTAGCCCAAACAATGCAGTTCCAACAACAATTAATAAAATAAAAATAATACTTGCCACCATGCTGATTTATTAATCCATTCTATCTCGAAGCGTGTCTTTAACCCACTTCTTCACTATTTTTTCATCCTTTGAGCTCAAGAATCCTTTGTCTTTACCTCCAAATATAGCAAACTGAAGGTATCTATTCGGATGTTCTTGAATATTTTCTACCAATCTTCCGGCTTCCTCCACCATAATATTCATATTCTCATATAATACAGAATCCTGCATCAACTTGGTTAATGTTCCATCTCCATTCTGAATTTCATCTAACAGTATGTTCACCCCATTCAAAGCAGCTCTTGCATCATTTACAACACCAATTAACTGCATTTCCTTAATTGTATCTGTAATATCATTGACATTAGTCAGAACAGCAGTTATTTTCGCATTACTTTCTTTAAGATTTCCTGTTATAGAATTTATATTGGTAAGTATCGAACTAATCTTATATCTACTGGCTGACATAGTTATCATTAAAGAATCTAGTTCATTCGAAATACTTTCAAAATTTTCAATTGTTCTTTGCAGTCCATCGAATGATTCATTTAAATTATCCGTATTATTACTAAAAATAGATTGAATTACTGTTATCGCAGTGTCTGCAGTTCCTACCAATTGATTCATTTTAATCATTAAGGGCTGAATTCTTTTATCAATTTCTCCTTGCAAACTCTCCTGCACCCCAACAGACAGAGTATCTCCTACATCATGAAAAGTAGTTTCCTGATCGTTATAGTGTAATGTTATATAGCCGGTGCCTAACAAATCAGCTTCTAATTTTGCTATAGAACCTAATGGAATACTCACTAATGTATCTTTAATTTCAAATCGAACAAGCACCTCAGCTGGATTTTCCGGGTATAAACCGACTTCGGAGACTGAACCAACGTTAACCCCATTCAATGAAACCTTACTGCTTGTTGTTAGCCCATCAGCCTTTGGGAAAATGGCAAAATATGATTGCGTATTATTCCATAAAATTTCTCCTTTCAAAAAGAAAAATCCTAAAATTAATCCTGAAATTGCTATTGAAGCAACAACACCAACAATAAATTCTTTTCTTATTTTCATATCAACCAATTTTCATATCCCCCATTTTGTTTACAATTAGTGCAGAATATTGCATAAAGCAAAGCTACATTTTACTTTTTTCAATTGCTTTTTGCAAATCTACTCTTTTTCCGTTTTCATAAGCTATTACAAAGGCAGATTCGTAACCAACCTTCCTTACTTCCGTCTGCCGGCTTTTTGCCTCTTCAATTGAACTATATTTTCCAACAATATATTTGTGCTTATTACCACTCTCAATTCTATCTACATCGTTCATTCCTTTAAAATTAAATGGTTTCAATTCAAGTTTAATTGTGGAAGTTGCTATTTGAACTCTAAATACAATACTTTGATTCCCTTCAGAAAAATCAACTTTGTCATTCTTCCTTGCATTTACAGATTTTACTTGGTCTTCCAAATCCGATTTAAGCGTTCCATCAACCTTATCATTTTGTTCTTTATAGGTCGCAAATGCATCAAATAACTCTTTTGCAATTAAACTCCTTCCGTTTTTGCTCGCCAAAAACTTTTCCTCCTCTACATTAGACAAAAAACCTAGTTCAACCAGTACTGAAGGCATAGTTGTTTTATATAAAACCAAAAAACCTGCTTGTTTCACCCCTCTATCCGGCCTTTGTAAATCTCCTACGCAATTTTTCTGGAAAAGATGTGCTAATTTTAAACTTTGATCTAAAAAAGCATTTTGACGGAGTGAAAGTGCTATGTAAGCATCTGGATCGTTTGGATCGAAACTTTCATATTTTTGTTCATGATCTTCCTCCATTAAAATTGAGGAATTTTCCCATTTTGCTACCTCCAAAGCTGCTTCCGATTTGTGCAATCCTAATACAAATGACTCAAAGCCTTTGGCAGATGTATTTGCTGCCGCATTTGAATGAATTGAAATAAATAAATCAGCTCCAGCATCGTTCGCTATTTTAGCCCTTTTACTCAGTCCGATAAATACATCCGTTGAACGTGTATAAACTACCTTGACCTTTGGAAACCTTGCACTTATTAACTTTCCTAACTGAAGACTTACATCCAAAACCACATCCTTTTCTTGTAAGTTAGTTTTAGCAACAGCTCCAGGGTCTTTACCGCCATGACCAGCATCTATTACTACCGTTTTAATTCCTAAACCTATTTGTGAATAGACAGTATTTGAAAACAGCAGAGCCATACTGATAAGAATCGTCAAAAAAATACGTTTCTTCGCATAAGAATTATATAATAAGTTCGTTTTATTCATTATTCTGATTTTGCACGCATCAAAAACAATACAAAAGACCATCTTCAAATTTAGGCCCAAACTACCTAAGGTTGTTTGGGCTGTACGGTTAATTATTATCGGTGCATTGTTAACAATCAACCCGGGTAATTACTCTGCTCAACAACAAAACGATTCTACTGCCCACCTTGAAAGCGAGCTTGAATCTCCATTATCTTATCATGCAAAGGATTCGATAGTAATGGACATGCTTAATCAAAAAGCACGCCTTTATAATGAAGCACATATTGATTACGATGAAATAGTACTCGATGCATGTTACATTGAATTTGACTTTGAAACAAAAGAAGTCTTCGCAAGATTATGCATCGACTCCGCAGGAAATAACATTGGTATACCAGAACTAGCGGATGGAGGAACAAAAACTAAAGCCGATAGTCTGAGATTTAATTTCGAATCAAAAAGAGGAATCACCTATCAGGTTAAGCTTCAAGAAGGTGAAAGCTACATCCTAGGGGCTAAAGTTAAAAGACAACGAAATGGTAATATTCATATTGATACAGCTCTGTATACAACGTGCGACTTAGGCCATCCCCATTATTATTTTAAAATGAGGAAAGCAATAATAAAACCTAATGATAAGATTATATCAGGCCCTGTAAACCTATTCATTGCAGACGTCCCAACTCCGCTAGGTTTACCTTTTGGATATTTCCCTAATAAGGCTAAAGGGGCAAATGGAATTGTAATCCCGACATATGGAAAATCTACATTGGGAATCTACTTGCTTGGTGGTGGTTATTATCATAAATTTAAAAATGACAAAATAGCAACGCAAATACTTGGAGACATCTATTCCAAAGGGAGTTGGGGAATAAAGAATATTACTTCTTATAAAAACAAATACAAATATAATGGAAAATTCAATCTAAGCTTTAGAGAGGTTATACGAGGAGAATCTGAATTTATTGATTTTTCAAAAACTTCCGAATTTTTTATACGCTGGACACATAATCAAGATATAAAATCAAAACCTGGGAAAACATTTAGTGCCACAATTAATGCCGGAACATCTACAAATTTCCAAAATGATTTTAACAACGTTAACACAATTGATTACCTGGCTAATAATTTCAATTCAAACATCTCATGGGGAAGTAAAATAAATTTATTTAAAGGAAAAGTTCGGTCAAATTTATCTATTAACGCGCGGCATAACCAAAATAAGAGCTCGCGTGACATTACTTTCGCCCTTCCCGAAATAACCTACAATATAAATCGGTTTTACCCTTTTAAGTTTATTAGCTCAAAAAATGCAATTGAAAGTGGCTTTAAAAAAGAAATAAACAAAATAGGATTGAACTACAATACCACTCTCAAAAATGAACTTTCTCTGAAAGATTCTGATGTAAACCTAAATAACCTAAGCACCTTTCCGGATAGTATGCGTAATGGAATGCGACATAATATTAATGCATCAACTTCTTTCAAATTTCTTAATAAAACGATTACGCTTAACCCTTCATACCAATTGACATCTTTGTTTTATTTAGATCAAATTCAGAAAAATTGGAACCCACTATTGACTCAAGAAATAACCGATACAATTCAAAAATTTTCAGCCCCCTACTGGCACAGCTTTAGCGCTAGTTTAACGACAAAGATTTATGCTTTTTACCGTTTTGCAAAAATCTTAACTGGATTAAAAGAAACTAAATTCAGACACAGCATAACTCCAAATCTCAATTATTCCTATCGACCAGATATTAACTATATAAATAATTACCAAATAGAGAACAATTCATCGGTGGAAGAAATCGAATACTCTCCTTATCAAAATGGAGTTTTTGGAAGACCTTCAACAGGGGAGTCTAATCGAATTAATTTTAATTTAATTAACGCATTTGAAATGAAACAAAAAAACCTGAATGATACAACAGGAAAAAGTCCATTCAATAGATTTAAAATATTAGAAAACATTACATTCAACTCATCTTATGATTTTAATAAAGACTCGATAAAACTTGACAATATTCGTATGTCTGGAAGAACTACTCTATACAAAAACCTTAGCTTACGATTTGGTGGAAACTTAGACCCTTACGATTATAACAACGGAACTAAACATGATAGATTGCAATATAATGTAAATGGAAAATTGGGGACTATTAAAAATATAAATTTAGCTTTGAACCTGAGACTTAAAAGTAAAAAAGGACATAAAGGTGCCTATGCAAGTAAAAAAGGTACAGAAACCGATTTGGACATCATCAACATTAATCCAGATGCATATTTAGACTTTAGTATTCCTTGGACAATTGCTTTTAATTATAAAATTGATAGAAACAGAATAATTTCTGAGGGCATAGACACTATATTTGTCACGCAAACCTTAAGCATAAATGGCGATTTAAGCCTTTCTAAGAATTGGAAAATCGAATTTGGAACTAATTATGATTTCACAAGAAAAAAATTCAGTTATTCTTCTATTAACATTAATAGAAACTTGCACTGTTGGGAAGCTAGTTTCAGATGGATACCGTTTGGTTTTATGAAAAGCTACAGTGTTCAAATTAATGTAAAATCAGCGCTACTTCAAGACTTAAAACTGCAAAGAAGAAGGGCTTGGTTTGACAGTGGAGTTAGATAAATAAGAAACTATGAAAAAAATAATTTATTCCAAAAGTGCACCTGCTCCTATTGGGCCTTATAGCCAAGCGGTTTTAGCAGGAAACACATTGTATGCTAGTGGGCAAATTGCAATTAACGCAGCTACCGGAGAATTTGAGATGTCTTCTATTGAAATTGAAACGGAACAAGTGATGCAAAATATTAAAGCCGTATTAATAGAGGCTAATATGACTTTTGAAAACATTGTAAAATGCTCTATCTTTTTAAGTAGTATGGATAGTTTTTTGCAAGTAAATGAGGTTTACGGAAAGTACTTCCCTACCAATCCTCCAGCAAGAGAAACGGTAGAGGTTTCCTGTTTACCGAAAAGGGTTAATGTAGAAATTAGCTTTATTGCAATTAAGTAACCATACAATGAAGAGTCTTTTATCAGTTTTAGCACTACTATGCCTTAACTCATACGGTAAAGCATGTGCAACAGCTAAACCTTCCGAGTGTAGTGATGAATTACCATCGGGAGTTACTTGCATGGCATATTGGGAAAGCTGGCTTTACAATAAAAGCACAAACTCATGCGAACTTACCGGCTATAGTGGATGTAACGCAATTGGTTTTGAAACCAGACAAGCTTGTGAAGAATGTCAATGTAATAATTAAACATTTTACTCTTTCCTCTTATAAAAAGCAAAACCACCTTTTTGATATAGAAACTCGCATTTTGGATTACTATCCATTCGATCTTTTTGATTGAAACGAACGACAAAATAAGTTGGTTTATCAACGGGATCAAACATTAGGTAATGAATAATTTCCGAATTAAAAATTGTTTTATCTTTTTGCGTTAAATCGTTGAAAGAAGTTGCCTGATATTTTTTCAGCAGCTGTTTCTTATAATTCTTTAAAACAGCAGATTCTTTTAATGGCTGCATATCTGAATAAAAATATTGCGCATAGCTTTTCATGTTTACCGGAGTAACATAAACATCTTGCCTTTTTAAGTTTTCATAAAAACTAATCATTGGCCCTTGCGTAAAACTTTCAATTTTTGGCACCATAACCCTTGTAAAAACAAGCAGACAAAATGCAGTACTTATGGACAATACTAAAACAGATTTTACTACTTGCAATCTGGATAATAAATAAATTCCAAAAACAATGGAAATAAAATAGAATATCCCAATTAAAAATTCCCATCCCGATATTGGAATATCAACAGATAATTGCGCTGCGGCAAAAGGATCTTTTAAACTAGGTATTAGCCAATCATCTTTTCTATCAAGAATAATTGGCAATAAAGTTAGAAGGGAAGAAAAAACGAATCCAAAAAAAACGATAGTAACCAACATCCATTTTTTTACCTCTAATTTTTTTTCGGAAATATTAAACAAATAAGTTGCAGCCAAATAACTAAGTGGCAAGTATGACATCGAAGAGTAGTGCACAATCTTCGTAGTTGAAATGCTAAACAAAATCATGACAACCCAAAACAATATTTTCATCCACTTTTCAAATTCAATTGCCATCGGATCAAAAGTGTCTTGTTCCTTCATATTCAAAAATCTAGGAATTGCTATTATTGACAATGGAAAACAACCAATTAACACAACAACAAAATGATAATAGAAAGGTTGTGAATGTCCAGCAACAGGAGTAGTAAATAAATCTATTTGATACTTAATAAACTCAACAATAAACCAAGGTCCATTTTGAACTAACTCATACCCGAACCAAAGGAACGAAACAGCAAATATTGTAACAATAAAAATTAAGAAACTCTTAACGGAAGCCACTCTTTTAAATCTATTGAAAACCCAATACACACCAAACGATAACATCAACAACAATAGACCTACAGGTCCTTTTGTAATAATAGCCAAACCAACAAACAAACCGGATAATGCGGCAAACTTGTTTTGCTCCTTCCACTTATCACTATTGATAAGCCTAATTAAATAATAAATTGAGGTAAAAATAAAGTAGTTGAAAACGGGGTCGATAATCCCGGATTTATAATATAAATTAGGAAGAAACGAACCAAAATATATCAATGCCCATATTAACCCAAATTTTTCAGAATGAAGGTTTCTTCCAATCTTAAACAGGGTAAGCATTGTTAACACTCCAAAAATAGCATTGGGAAACCTTGCAGCAAACTCTGTTACTCCAAAAACAAACATTGATATTGACTGCAACCAGAAAAAAAATGGAGGTTTCTCCATGAATGGTTCAAAATTAATTTGAACCTGGAAAAAGTTTTTAGTAATTAACATTTCACGAGAAGATTCCGCAAAATTTATTTCATCCCAGTCAAATAAATGAACACTACCTAAATAAGGCAGAAAAAAAACCAGACCTACAATGGCTAAAAGTATTTGATACCCATATGGTTTTTCTAGGAATGTCTTCATTTCAATTTCAGCAAAGACTTTTCACCCCAATTCCCAAAAGTTTTATTCTCAAAAAATGAATAAACCAATAATGAACCCACACCCCCTATTAAAGCCCCCGTAAAAACATCTTCGAAAAAATGCTGGCATAAATAAATTCTAGAGTACCCAATTAAAGCGGCAAAAACGATGCAAATAAATCCTAACCACTTATTCTTTGTCAATAATGCTAGCAAACAAAAAATGCTAAAGGCTGAAGTTGTATGGCCGCTAGGAAATGTATAGCCTAATAACTGCTCTACTCCATCAACTAAATGCAACACCTTTGATTGCATCTCATCCCACATCTCTATTGAAGGTCTAAGTAGATCTGGATAGATTATTTTTTTTAAAAACTGTGTAATACCAGCAGTCGCAACAAAACTAAGCATTGCTATAACAGCATATTTAAACTTCCAAAACAAAAGACCGAAAACAACCACTGCAGCCATTGCAAAATCTCCCAAATAAGTCATGTATTTATAAAATACATCTTGAAAAGGTGACCAATATTGATTCGCCCATAACGTAGCATCAGTTTTGGAAAATTTAAAAAGAATCAAAATAAAAATGGACAAAAAAGCGAAATAGAGTAAAAAGAAATAGGGCTGCTTCTTTATATTTTTTAGTATAGAATCAATCACAATTTATTTTTTGTTTAACAAATTCCATTTGTAAACGCCAATTCTTGTAAAAAAGTGTTTAAATGATGTTCCTAAAACTCCCAGGCCGTAAGTTACACTTCTACTAAAGTTGATTGAAGAAGCTTCTTCGAAATATTTAGTTGGGCAAGTAACCTCTGCTATTTCAAAATCATTATATATAATCTGAGAAAGCATTTGATTGTCAAAAACAAAGTCATCTGAATTTTCATTGTATCGGATAGCCTCTAATACCTCTTTAGAAAATGCCCTGAACCCGGTATGGTACTCAGATAATTTTTGACCAACAAGAATATTTTGTGACAATGTCAAAATTCTATTTGCTACATATTTATAATAAGGCATACCTCCCTTTAATGCTCCTTTTCCTAGTATTCGAGACCCCAAAACAACAGGATAAACTTCATTTGCAATCAAATAAGACATACTGTGGATTAATTGGGGAGTATATTGATAATCAGGATGAAGCATTACCACAATATCAGCTCCAATTTCCAAAGCTTTATTATAACAAGTCTTTTGGTTCCCACCGTAGCCTTTATTCTCATCATGGCGAATCACATGATTTACTCCCAATCCTTTAGCTAATTCAGAGGTGTTATCGGTGCCATGATCATCAACCAAAATAACTTCATCCACTATTTCAAAAGGGATTTCCTTATACGTTTTCTCTAATGTATCTGCCGCATTATACGCAGGCATAACTACTACTATTTTCTTTCCTTTAATCATGAAATGAATTGAGTTGACGAAAATAGCAATTATCACCTAAACAGTTGCTTTTATTGTACTGAATTCACCAACAAATAGCTAGAAATATCAACAAATAAACATATCCTTTGAAACATATGTGACATTCTACTAATCAAGAATATTTTACTTTTGAAGCATGAAACTATCAAAAAAGAAAAAATCAGATTTACTATTTTGGATTGGATTTGGTTTAATTCTAGCTTTTTTATATTTAACGCCTTGGGGAGGAGCCACAAGAACTTGGATTGGAGGTCTGTTTCTATCCTCTCCCAACATGAACAAGTATAAAAGTAGTGACAACTTTTTATCAGCTGACTGGAACATTCAGGATATTTACAATGAGAAAATGTGGTTATCCGATACTGATAAGCCAATTTTCATTAACATATGGGCAACATGGTGTGGACCATGCAGAACCGAATTACCATCCATAAATAGCTTATACGAGAAATATGAAAAGGATATCGAGTTTATCCTCGTTAGCCCAAATGAATCTATCAAAATCCTAAAAGAATTTGCAAAAGACAATAATTACAAGCTTCCTATATACACTGCTATAGGTCAAACTCCTTCTCAACTTCAAACAAATAGCTATCCAACAACAATCATCATAGACAAAAATAAAATCATTACCCATAAAATGAAAGGAGCACATGATTGGAATACAGAAGAAGTCTACTCAATTTTGAATGAGTTAATTAATAAGTAGTATTTTTGTCGTAAATTAAGACTTACGGCATGTATAAAGTGATATTAAGACCTTTTTTCTTTTTATTTGATCCAGAAAAAATTCATCACTTTGTCTTTAAATTAATTCGATTTACTAATGCAATTCCAGGCGTTGCAGCTATCAATAAAATGATCTTCGATATTGAAGACAAAAAGTTAGAAAGAGAGCTTTTTGGCCTAAAATTTAAGAACCCAATTGGAATTGCTGCTGGATTTGATAAAAATGCTGTCCTAATTAATCAATTGGAAAATTACGGTTTCGGATTTATTGAGATAGGCACTGCCACTCCAAAACCACAGGCTGGAAATCCTAAACCGAGAATGTTTCGCTTAAAAAAAGATGAGGCTCTGATAAATAGAATGGGATTTAACAACATCGGAGTTGATGCAATTGTAGAAAACCTTAAAAAGAAAAGAACCAATTTGATTATTGGAGGAAACATCGGTAAAAATACTGTAACCTCAAATGATGATGCAATAGCTGATTATGTCTACAACTTTAATGCCTTGCACGATGCAGTTGATTATTTTGTAGTGAATGTAAGCTGTCCTAATGTTAAAAATCTAACCAAACTGCAAGACACTGACTTTTTAACGGAACTATTAGGTGAATTAAAAATAATTAACGCTACCAAAAAAGTTCAACGTCCAATACTTTTAAAAATAGCACCAAATTTGGACCACAATGCTTTGGATGAAATTATTGAGCTAATTGCCAATACAGGTATTGATGGTGTGGTTGCCACCAATACGGAAACAAGCAGAGATGGTCTAAAAACGTCGAAGGAGGCCGTTGAAAAAATTGGCAATGGTGGACTAAGTGGGAAACCCGTAAGAGAAAGATCTACTGAAATAATTCGATACCTAGCTACAAAATCTAAGAAAGCATTTCCAATTATCGGTGTAGGAGGTATTCACTCTGAAGAAGATGCTCTGGAAAAACTAGAAGCTGGTGCAGATTTAGTTCAGATATATACTGGTTTTATTTACGAAGGTCCAAATCTTGTTAAAAGAATCAACAAGGCTGTTTTGAATAAGAAATAAGCTTTTTACATTCATAATTAATACACCCAATCTAATTTTAAGATTAGAGTACAATCCTCATCAATAATTGTAACACTTGATTCTTCATCCAATGAATATGATGTAGGATTAAAATTTATTACGGAAATTAATTCATCGGTAATTCCATCTTCATCAAGAACATTTATCAAGTAATTTAAGTCATACGGAAGTGTAATGGGAAAGTCATTATAGTATGTATACGATAGATTAAAATCAGCATCCTGAGCAACCTCTGCACCATCCAAATAGGTGGTTATCCCATCTACTATTTGAAATCGAATATCAGGTAAACCACCAACATCCCAAGAATTTTCTAACCAATTAAGTTCTGGAAAAGACGACAAGACAATAGAGGTTATTACAACTGATACAGGGAAATCTTTAACTATTACAGTTTTAAAATCAGATTCAAAAGATTTATTATTTTTAGAATATACTTTTAATTCTACCGTGTAAGTTCCGGGCGATGCATATATATGCTCTGGGTGTTTTTCATTTGAATTATTTCCATCTCCAAAATCCCAATAATAACCAAATCCATTCTCTGAACAATTGGCTAAAAAAGTAACTTTATCATCTAACTCGTATTTCTCATCCATGGAGCTTATGCAAGCAATAAGTTCATTCTTTTTACAAGAATAAAATAAAAAGAGCGGAAGCAGTATGGCTAAGCACTTCATAAAGATAGGTTAGTCTAATTTATAAGTAGTATCAAATGTAACGATTAATTTAAAGCTTTCGGGTTTTGCTTACTAATCAAAAATAAAGCACCAAACGAGAGCAGCGCATTGTAAATTATCAATTCAGCGCCAAACTTGTACTCTCCAAACCAGCAAACAATATCGTTACTTGCCAAGTACCAAATTGTAGCCATTACTCCTCCAACCAAAACACAGATAATTGGCACTAAAGTGTCTGTTAATTTCCGTTTAGTCAGGATTCCAAAAAAGAACAATCCAATAAGAGGACCATATGTAAAGCCTGCTAGTTTAATCAATAACCATATTGCTGAGTCTTCAGTAGTGTAGCGTAATAATACCACAACCAATACAAGTACTATTGACATCCCTATATGAACTAACTTCCTTAATTTTTCTTGTTCTCCATTTCCTTCTTTAAAATTATGAGTTAATTCATCTGAAGAAACAGGTCCATGCTTTTTTTCTTTTACATTCAAAAAGTCTACTGAAAACGAAGTTGTCAAAGAAGTAAGTGCAGAATCAGCACTGCTATAAGCTGCTGCAATTAACCCCAACAAAAACAACAACCCAACTGTTACTCCCATTGAACCTTCCATTGCAATTGATGAAAAGAGCAAATCCGTTCTACCTGCTTCGAGTACATCATTCCCAATTCCAGTAGATGCGTTATACATAAACAACAATGCTCCCATTGCTACAAAAACAAGGTTAACAACTACTAAAACAACCGCCATGCTCATCATATTTTTTTGGGCATCCTTGATGTTTTTACAACTTAAATTCTTTTGCATCATATCTTGATCCAAACCGGTCATCCCAATGGTAATAAACATTCCACCCAAAAAGTGTTTCCAGAAATAATTTCCACTGTGCCAATCGTCAAAGTAAAAAATCTGACTATACTTACTATTTGAAATTGATTTTACAAGCCCGGCTTTATCAGATAAGTTAAGTGCATCACTAACTAGCCAAACAGTAGCTAATACAGCGAAAAGCATAAACGCTGTTTGAAGCGTATCTGTCCAGATGATTGTTTTAATTCCTCCTTTATTGGTATATATCCATATAAGTAAGACTGAAAAAACTACTGTTACCCAAAAAGGGATTCCCCAGTCATCAAATAGTATTTGCTGCAATACGCTTGCAACTAATAATAACCGGATAGAAGCACCTAAAATCCTGGACACTAAGAAAAATGCCGCTCCTGTTTTATAACTCCAGAAACCAAAACGATGCTTTAAGTATTCATAAATAGATATCAAATTCATTTTATAATAAATAGGCATCAAAACATAAGAAACTACAAGGTAGCCGATAAAATAGCCAAACACCATTTGCATATAGCTAAACTGACCTCCGCCCACTCCTCCTGGTACTGATATAAAAGTAACTCCCGATAATGAAGCTCCTATCATTCCAAAAGAAACTATGTACCAAGGAGATTTTTTTTCACCTAAAAAGAAAGAGTCATTATCTGCGTTCCTACTTGTTAGCCATGCAATAAACAGAAGTACTAAAAAGTAAATGACTATTACAGATATGATCAACGTATTTGACATGCAACAAAGAAAAGGTTTTCTTATGTTTGTAGAAAACCGTTACAAATTAGATTTCCACGTTGATTTATTAGTATCACCTATGAACCTAGAACACCAGCTCAAACAACTCGAAAAATCGGCACGACAATTGGACTTAACTTCTAATGAAAGAAAAGAGTATGACACTGCCATAAGAGACTATCTATTCAACTTCTTGGATGAATTAGAAGGTAAGAATTCATGGGTAGCTGACTCCGAACCTAGTAAAGAAATCTATGACTTCCCTATCACTGAAAACGGATACAAACTAGAAGATTTACTTCGTCTTTATGAAAGATCAGTGAATAACACAGGACTTCAACCAGCTTCTGGCGGACATCTTGGCTACATACCAGGTGGTGGCATACCACTTGCGGGATATGGAGATTTAATAGCTGCAATTACGAATAAATATTCTGGAATATACTTTGGAAATCCAGGAGCAATTAGACTAGAAAACCATTTAATTGATTGGACAGCCAAACAATTTGGCTTTACTGGAGAATACGGAGGAAATCTGACAACTGGTGGAAGTATTGGAAACCTTATTGCAATCGTTTCTGCAAGAGATGCGCACTGCATAAAAGGAAAAGACTTCGAAACAACTGTAATATATGGTTCATCTCAAATGCACCATAGCCTTAATAAGGCCATCCGAATTGCCGGCTTAGGAGAATGTATTTACAGAAATATTCCACTGAAAGAGAATTATCATTTGGATACTAATTTCCTGTCTCATCAAATTGAAAAAGATAAATTAAAAGGGCTAAAGCCATTTTTAATAATTGGCTCAGTAGGAACAACAGATACTGGAATAGTTGACGACCTAGATAAATTATCTGAAATCTCACAGCAGAATAATTGCTGGTTTCATGTTGACGGCGCTTACGGAGGATATTTCTATCTCATTGACGAACTGAAAGATAAGTTTAAAGGAATCGAAAAAGCAGATTCGTTAGTAATTGACCCACATAAAGGGTTATTTCTACCGTACGGAACAGGAATGGTCTTAGTAAAGGATAGAAAAGCAATGTTGCATTCTCATTACTACACGGCTAACTATATGCAAGATGCGTATAAAGCTCCTGATGAATGGTCACCCGCAGATGTCTCTCCTGAATTATCCAGGAACTTTAGAGGCTTAAGGATGTGGTTACCATTAATGGTTCACGGATTAAAACCATTTAAAGATGCTATTTTAGAAAAATATCTTTTAACCAAATACGCTTATCAAAAACTAAAGGAGACCCCTTATATAGAGGTTGGGAAAGAGCATGAATTATCTGTACAAACTTTCCGATTTTGGAAAGAAAATACTTCTGATGAAAATTTGAATAAACTCAACGAAAAAATACTTGAAGGTCTTCACAATGATGGAAGAATCTTTATTTCATCAACTAGAATAGAAGGTATTTATACTTTACGTTTTGCCATTTTATCTTTTAGAACACACAAAAGAGAAATTGACTTGATTTTAGAAATGATGGAGGAACAAGCTGTGATATTTGGATTGAAAAAATAGTTCTTAGTTTTTTATTTTCAGTTCCTAGTTCAGAATTATTTGAATAATCTTTCACAAAGAATACTGAACGAGAAAAAAGAACAAAATATCGTTAATAACATTTCAAACTTGTTGGTTATTCAATCTCAATATCTACTATTTTTGCTGCATGGATTTCCATTCTAAATTATTGAATAATGCCGTAGAACAAATGGCTTCTCTTCCTGGAGTAGGCAAGAGAACTGCATTACGTTTAGTCCTTGATATGCTGAACCGTTCTGAAAGCGATGTTCAAGCCTTTACAATGGCAATGACACGTTTAAAAAACGAAATAAAATTTTGTAAGAAGTGTAAAAACATAAGCGATGCGGATTTATGTAATATTTGTGCTAATCCACAAAGAGATGAATCGACAATCTGCGTTATTCAAGACATCAGAGACATCCTTGCAATTGAAGCTACACAGCAATACAAAGGACTTTACCATATTCTTGGAGGTATAATATCTCCAATGGACGGAATTGGACCAGATGATTTGCATATTGCAAGCCTAGTTGAAAGAGCAAGTTCACAGGATTCTAAAGAAATCATTTTAGCGCTAAGCGCTACTATGGAAGGTGATACCACCAATTTTTTTCTTTTTAGAAAACTAAAAGATTGTAATGTTAACGTTAGCGTTATTTCTAGAGGTATTGGTATTGGAAACGAATTAGAATTCACAGATGAAGTTACCCTTGGTCGATCCATCCTGAATCGGTCTCCTTTTGAAAATAGTTTAGCCAAGTAGGGTTTTCCATGTCATTTCGAGTTAATTATTGAAGTTTTTCGCAATGAAACTATTGCTTCAAGTTCTTTTTAATTTATTCTATACGCATACGTAATTTTCACCTTTTCATCAATTGTTTTGGCAACTGAGCAGTACTTTTCAACGGATAGTTCTAACGCTCTTTTGACTTTTTTATCATCCAAATTTCCTGAGAAAATAAAATCCATATGAATAGCCTCAAAATATGCAGGAAGCCCCTCTAATCTTCCTCCCTTAGTTATTACTTCGTAAGACCTTATAACCTGTCTTTGTTTTTCAAGAATTAAGCAAACATCAATACTAGCGCAACCAGCAATAGCATGCAACATGAGTTCCATTGGTCGAGTGCCAACATTAGTACCTCCTATACTTTCAGCTGCTCCAATACTCAATGAATCTTTACTTGGGTTAATTCCTTCGAATTGTAATTTGTCTTGCAATTTTTTTAAATGTACTTTCATGTTAATTAGATAAATATTGTCCAAAGGAAAGATCTACTTTAAAAATAGAACTTTTTTTTTCAAAGCAAGAAATAAACACAAGTAAAAACCGTTGGAGGAATTGTTATATTTGCCCAATCATCAGTAAATTAATAATTGAAACTTTCGATAATCATAGTTAATTACAATGTTGAGTACTTCCTAGAGCAGTGCTTGAATTCGGTGAAATCTGCATCTAAGAATTTAGAAACAGAAATATTTGTAGTTGACAACAACTCTATTGATGATTCTGTTGTTATGGTGCAGAGTAAATTCCCAGAAGTTCTTCTTATAGCTAATAAAGAAAATACGGGCTTTTCTAAGGCAAACAACCAAGCTATGCGAATAGCCAAAGGGGAATACGTACTGTTGCTAAATCCAGACACTGTGGTGGAAGAAGATACATTCATTAAGTGTATTGAATTCATGGACTCTCATAAGAATGCAGGTGGTTTAGGTGTTGAAATGTTGGATGGAAAAGGTAAGTTTTTACCCGAATCGAAAAGAGGTCTACCGACTCCTAGTGTAGCTTTTTATAAAATATTTGGACTTTCTTCTTTGTTTCCGAGATCGAAAAAATTTGGTAAATACCATTTAGGTTACCTTCCTCAAAAGGAAACCAATGAAATAGAAATTTTATCCGGTGCATTTATGTTAATGCGAAAAACTGTATTAGATAAAGTTGGATTTCTCGATGAAGATTTTTTCATGTATGGAGAAGATATAGACTTATCCTATAGAATTATTTTAGGGGGTTATAAAAATTATTACTTCCCTAAAACAAGAATAATTCACTATAAAGGAGAAAGTACTAAAAAAAGTTCGGTTAATTATGTTTTTGTATTTTACAATGCGATGGTCATTTTTGCTAAAAAACACTTCTCAGAGAAAAATGCCAAAAGCTTTTCTTTACTAATCAACCTTGCAATTTACTTAAGGGCATCTATGGCCATTACAACCCGTTTTTTTAAGAAATCAGCATTTCCGTTATTGGACTTTTGCCTAGTACTTGCTTCAATCTTTGGAATCACAATTGCTTACCAACTTTTTTCTAACAAGGAGTTTCCTCTTGAAGTTATAGCTTGGGCGCTTCCCATATATAGTTTTGTTTGGGTCCTAGTTGCTTTTTTATCAGGAGCCCATGACAGGCCAATAAAACCTGTAAAATCCTTGATTGGGGCTATTATCGGAACTGCACTCATCCTGATTATTTATGGTTTACTTCCTAAATCTGTTCAATTTTCAAGAATCATTATTTTATTAGGAGCAATGGGAACTACCCTATCTCTTTTATTTTCAAGATTCGTTTTACATATAATTGGATTTAAAGGCTTTGAAATTGGAAATACAGGTAAAAAACGATTGGTAATTATTGGTGAAAAAGTGGAAGCCGAAAGGATTCATGCTTTATTAACACAAACAACGAAAGTTGGCTACAAAGCAATACTTTCTTTGCATAATAACAATTCAGATGATTACGATGGAACACTAAATCAACTAGAAGATTTCATTCATATTAACAAAATTGATGAAGTAATATTTTGTGCAAAAGATATTAGTGCACAGCAAATCATCGAGCAAATGGCAACAATCAAATCTAATCGAGAAGTTGATTATAAAATTGCGCAACCTGACAGCCTCTTTTTAATTGGGAGTAATTCCATCAATACAGCTGGAGATTTGTATCTGTTAGATGTAAACAGCATTGACAAACCAAACAATAAAAGAAAAAAACGAATTTTAGACGTTTGTTCGAGCATTATTTTCCTTTCGACATTTCCCTTTTTTATTTTTTGTAGTGAAATCTCCGATTAAGTTTTTGGGAAATATTTTCAGTACCCTATTTGGAAAAAAAACTTGGGTAGGATACAGTAAACAAAGTAAAAATCAACAGCTTCCGTTAATAAAAAATGGAATTATCAGTTTGTTAGATAATATCAAGATACATTCTCCTGAAATCAAGAAAAAATTGAACCTTATTTATGCCAAAGATTATGTACTCTTAAGAGATTTTAAAACCATTTGCAGAAATATAAAAAAACTAGGAAATTAATACTATTTTACAAGGATAAAGTTCTTGTTATTCCTATTTTTTTAACCTATTTTTGCGACGTAAATCTATTAAAAAAGACATGGCTGATTTAGAGGTATTACTTCCTAAAATGGGAGAAAGTGTAGCAGAAGCAACCATTACTGCATGGTTAAAAGAAGTTGGAGATACAATTGAAGAAGATGAGCCGATTGTTGAGATTGCGACCGACAAGGTTGATTCTGAGGTTCCTGCTCCTGCTTCTGGAGTGCTAAAACAAAAGCTTTTTAACGACGGAGATGTTGTTCAAGTAGGAGCTGTATTTGCTATAATCGGTGCAGAGGGTGAAGAGACTATTGTTAGCGCACCAGCTATAGCCAAAACAGAAACAGTTGAAGTTGCAAATGAACAAATCCAAGAAGAATTACTTACACAAATTGAAGTTAGCAAAAATGGTGTTGGTGTTCCAAAAAATGGACCTAGTGGAAGGTTTTATTCCCCATTAGTTAGAAGCATTGCTAAAACTGAAGGTATTTCTGTTGGAGAACTTGAATCCGTTTCAGGAACTGGCCAAGATGGTCGGGTTACTAAAAAGGATATTTTAGGTTATGTTAATACACGAACGGGTACCTCTGCCCCTCTTATCGAAGCGCCAATTAAAGCTTCTGTAGCAGCTCCTGAAGCTATTGCCCCAAGTAGCAATGGTCAATTGACTCCATTTTACAAAGCTCCTCCAGTCCCAATTGGTCCACATGATGAAATAGTTGAAATGGACCGTATGCGTAAACTGATTGCTGATCATATGGTAATGTCAGTTCACGTTTCTCCTCACGTTACTTCCTTTGTGGAAGCTGATGTTACAAACATCGTAATGTGGCGTAAAAAAATGAAAGATGAATTCCTGAAAAAAGAAGGTGAAAAATTAACTTTTACACCAATTTTTATGGAAGCTGTAGTAAAAGCGCTAAAAGACTTCCCTAAAGTGAATGCAATGTTAGATGGAAACAATGTTGTCATCAAAAAAGACATTAATCTTGGAATGGCTACAGCTCTTCCTTCAGGAAATTTAATTGTACCTGTTATTCATAATGCAGAAAGATTAAACTTAGTTGGACTAGCTAAACAAGTTAATAGCCTTGCTAATAGCGCTAGAAACAACAGTTTAAACCCAGATCAAATACAGGGAGGAACATACACAGTTACAAATGTTGGAACTTTTGGAAACGTAATGGGAACTCCAATTATCAACCAACCGCAAAGTGCCATTTTAGCTCTTGGAGCTATAAGAAAGAAGCCTGCAGTAATAGAAACTCCACAGGGAGATGCTATTGCAATTAGACACATGATGTTTTTATCACACTCATACGACCATAGAATAGTTGATGGCGCATTAGGCGGAAGCTTTGTAAAAAGAGTTGCTGATTACTTGGAAAAATTCGACATTGACAGAGAAATTTAATTTATTCTAAGAAGACAAAACACATTTTGTATATCCCGAAAAACTATGATTAACAGCATAAAATATCGTTTTTTATTTATTCTTCTTTCGTTTGGCCTCTTCGGAACTCATTTTTCTCAAATTGATCCAGCTGATCTTGAAAAAAACCTTAAGAATGCATCTTTCAAGCAAAAATTTGAAACAGCAAATACACTTATGGAGGACCAACTGTATGAATTTGCAACTAAAATATGGTTGAATTTAATCGAAGAGCAACCAACCAATGCTAATATAAATTATAAACTAGGGCTGTGTTATCTTAACTCAAGCCTGGACAGGAATAAAGCTTTAAAATACCTCATCGTTGCGGGAGAAAATGTTTCTCCGAGATATGACCCATTTTCATCAGGTGAAACGAACGCACCTTTTGAAGCACACCACTACTTAGGTCAAGCATACCATCTAAATGAAAGGTTTGACGAAGCTTTGTTTGAATATAAGCATTTTAAAGAAGAAGTAAAATCCAAGCACACCCTTTTCAATAAAAATGAAATGCATTCTATTTACTCGATTAATGCGAAAATAGAAGTTACTGCTAAAAAGAACTTCAAAATAACCAATATAGGCATTCCAATTAATAGCGCATTTTCTGATTTTAATCCTGTTATAACTGCAGACGAAAGTGCCATTTTTTTTACTTCTAGAAGACTGAGAACAGATAGTAATCAAGTTTCTAATGAATTTAACTTTACTCCACAAGATGGTAAACATTATGAAGATGTATATGTTGCCTACAAAAATAAGGAAACAGGCACATGGGAACAACCAAAGCTAATGAATTTCAGCAGTCCAAGAAGCAACCAAGCAACGATTAGCGTTTCTGGGGATGGACAATTTTTATTTATTTATAAAGATGACAATGGCGATGGAAATATTTATATTTCAGAAAGAGAAGGCTTTGATTATGGAGACTTAAAATACTTAGGCGGCAAAAACACTGAAGTAGATATTAACACATCATACTGGGAAACCCACGCAACATTGTCTGCAGATGGAAAAACACTTTACTTTGTAAGTGATCGTCCGGGAGGGCTTGGGGGCAGAGATATTTACAGAAGTGTGAAACTTCCGAATAATGAATGGAGTAAAGCTGTAAATATTGGCACTCCTATTAATTCTGAATATGATGAAGATTCACCTTTCTTTCATCCAGATGGCAAAACACTTTACTTTAGTTCTAATGGGAATAAGAGTATGGGAGGATTTGACATTTTCTTTACTAAGAAAGGAGAAGATGGAACTTGGGGAATACCTCTTAACATGGGATACCCTCTTAATACTGTTGGTGATGATGTCTTCTTCTCCACAACAATTGATGGGAAAAAAGGTTTTTATTCTTCTGCACATGATGGAGGAATAGGTGAAAAAGACATCTACTTTATAAAGCTAGATACTGCAATTCTTGAACCAATATCTATACTTAAAGGTTATATTGACAAAGGTTCAGAACCTCAAATTCCTGCAGGAATATCAATATGGGTAACTGATTTAACTGAGGATGCTGAATCTATGAATTATATACCTAACAGAAGAACCGGATCCTATATTTTCGCATTAATACCTTGCCATGAATATTTAGTGGAATACCTTAGAGATGAAACCACTTTTCATGAAACTGAATTTAAAGTTCCTTGCAACTCAGACTATCATGTAATTGATAAAGTTATTACACTTGGAGGTCTTTCATTAAGCGAAACAAAAGTAGACACAACCATAGCTCAAAACGCCATTGACACTGTTCACACCATTGACACTGTTGATATTATTGAACCTATATCTTTCCAAAAATTCTATGGGTATAATGAGAAGGGCTTAGTGTCAGAAGAAGTGAGATTTAAAACATTTTTAAGCGGAATTAAAAGTATACTAGAACAAAAAGGAACCGTTAATATTGAAATCGAAGGCAGTGCTTCGTATGTTCCTACAAGAACTTTTGGTTCAAATAAAAAACTATCTACCTATAGAAGCAGCGAAGCCAAAGAAATGTTAATAAATAAATTAAAAACAGCGGGAGTAGACCTATCGACAGTGAAAATTGTAGCTATTAACTCTGTTGTGCAAGGCCCCAAGTATAAGGGTGACTTTAAGGACACAGAAAAGTATGGTAAATTCCAATACATAAAACTGAAAGCATTCTAATTTTAAGAATAAAATTACTTTTAAAACCTGTATTAAATAAAGACTCATTTCGACAATAGAAATGAGTCTTTATTATATTTGGTACTTAATTTGCTTACTTTGTCAACAACCATGTATCTAAAACTTAAAATAGCTTTAATACTTACTTTATGTATTAACTCTCAACTTTCTTGGTCGCAAACACCTGACCCTCGACATGCTGAAGATTTATTTAAAGCTGGAAATTTTTTAGGGGCCATTCCTGAATACAAAAAACAACTGAAACTTGACCCAAAAAGCAAAAAAGTATTAACGCACTTGGCTTTATGCTACCTAAATAGTAACATAGATAAATCGGCCGCCATAAAATATTTGGAAAGAGTAAAAGATTTAGAATCAAAAGACAATGAAACCCTATATTATCTTGCTTTAGCTTACACGCATGCCAATAATTATAGCAAAGCTATAGAAATGTTAAAAGAGTATCAAAAACATCCTGGTAAGCATAGAGCAGAAACACCCAACTTAATTGAAAACTACACCATTGCCTTAGATATGATAGGTAAGCCTATCAATGTCTTATTTGAAAATATGGGTAGATTCATCAATTCTGAATTCCCTGACTATAGTCCATTCGTTACAAAAGATGAAAAGACACTTGTCTTCACTTCTCGCAGAAAAGAAGGAAAGGGTTCAATAGAATTTGATGGTTACTATCCCTCAGATATCTATATCTGTTCTTTTGATGGGTCGAAATTTTCTGGAGCGAAGAACCTTAAATCATTAAATAGTATCTATGATGAAGAATGTGTAGGAATCTGCGATGATGGATCAAAATTATTCGTTTACATAGATAATTTCGTAACAGGAGAAAACGGCAATATTTATGAAGCTGAAAGAAAAGGCTCTAATTATAGTAAAAAGAAAAAAATAAAGGAAGGAGTAAACACCAAATACCTTGAAACATCGTCTTCAATTTCTAGTGATGGAACTGCTTTTATTTACGCAAGTAACAGATCTGGAGGAAATGGAGGCCTAGATATTTATATGACCAAGCAACTTCCTGACGGAACTTGGGGAATGCCGCAAAACTTATCCACTATAAACACTTCTCTAAATGAAGATTACCCTACTCTATCTCCGGATGGAAAAACACTCTATTTTTGTTCCAATGGTCGCGCAGGGATGGGTGGTTATGACTTGTACAAATCTAAATGGGACAATAAAAATAAGGAATGGGGAGCTCCTGAGAATTTAGGGTATCCGCTTAATACATCTTATGATGAAAAGACCATAAGCTTTGCTGATGACGAAAAACACGCATATATTACAGCTGTAAGAGAAGAAGGATTTGGAGATTTAGATTTGTACAGAGTCACTTTTGAAGAGATTGAAGTTAGAGAAGCATTGTTCATTATTGATCTTAACGACCTTGCCTCCAATGCTAAAATAGCAAATGGAATGATTACTATATTCATGGATAATGAAGATGAACCCAGGACCTATATAAGTAATAAGCATACAGGTGAAATTACAATGATTCTTGATCCCGGGACTTATGAATTAGAAATTGAAGCAGATGGTTATGAGTTAAAAATAGTTAAACTTGTAGTTTCTGAATTTGACGCAGATAAAGGCGAGATTAAAAAATTATTTAAACTTTCAAAATAAAACATGAATTTACAATTGAGCAGACCACTTGCATTCTTTGATCTAGAAACAACTGGAACAAATACAGCAAAAGATCGAATAGTTGAAATAGCTATCATTAAATTAAATCCAGATGGCTCAAAAGAATCTTATTCTAAAAAAGTAAATCCAGAAATGCCAATCCCTATTGTTGTTTCGGAAATACACGGGATCTATGACGTTGACATTTTAGACTGTCCTAAATTTAAAGATATTGCTGAAGAAATAAAAACTTTTATTACTGACGCTGATTTGGCCGGCTTTAATTCCAATCGATTTGACATTCCTTTGCTAGTTGAAGAAATGTTAAGATCTGGAATAGATCCAGAGTTTGACAAAAAAAAGTTTGTTGATATACAAAATGTTTTTCACAAAATGGAGCAAAGAACACTAGTTGCTGCTTATAAATTTTACTGCGACAAAGACCTTACTAACGCTCACAGTGCAGAAGCTGACACATTAGCTACTTTAGAAGTATTGGAAGCGCAAATAGGAAAATATGACAATATACAAGGTGATGTAGATTTTTTAAGTGATTTCACAACCATGGGGGCGAAAACCTTAGACTTTTCCAAAAGAATTGCAATCAATGAGGAAGACATACCTATTTTTAATTTTGGGAAGCATAAAGGGATACCTGTGGTAGATATCTTTAAAAAAGAACCGGGGTATTTCAATTGGTTAATGAAAGGAGATTTCACGCTAGACACCAAAAATAAATTTAGGAAAATTAAAGAAGAAATGTAATCATGAAAATTATCTGTATTGGAAGAAACTACGCGAAACATGCTAAGGAATTAGGGAATTCTATACCTACAGAACCAGTATATTTTATGAAACCAGATTCTGCATTGCTACCAAAAAAACAACCATTTTTCTATCCAAATTTCACAAAAGACCTTCATTACGAAGTTGAACTTGTTATCAAAATTTGTAAATTAGGAAAAAATATTTCTGAAAAATTTGCGGGAACTTATTACAATGAAATTGGTTTAGGAATTGACTTTACTGCAAGAGACATTCAGCTTGAATGCAAAGCTAAAGGTCTTCCCTGGGAAAAAGCAAAAGCTTTTGATTATTCAGCGCCATTATCAAGAGAATTAATTCGAAAAAGTGAATTTAAAAACATAAACGATATAACCTTCTCATTAGAAAAAAATGGAGAATTGGTTCAGAAAGGAAATTCAAAAGATATGCTTTTTGATTTCGATCATTTAATCTGTTATCTCTCCCGATTTATGACGCTGAAAATTGGGGACTTAATATTCACAGGGACGCCGGTTGGTGTAGGCCCAGTGAAAATTGGAGATCAATTAATTGGATATATCGGAGATAGAAAAATGCTTGATTTAAACATCAAATAACCACAATAGTGGTAGTTGCTCTATTTCCTTCTGCAGATTCGACTTCAATAATGTAACTCCCCGAAGGTAAAGCGTTTAATTGACTCAATACAAGCTTATTCTTTCCCTGTAAAACTGTATCCGATACTGAAACTATTAAATCTCCTTTCTCCGAATAAAGTCGAATTACTACTCCCTGACTAACCTTACTAACGAAAATTATATTAACCAAATCTGTAACAGGAATAGGA
Organism: uncultured Flavobacteriales bacterium; assembly: GCA_943788755.1. Classification (GTDB taxonomy): domain Bacteria; phylum Bacteroidota; class Bacteroidia; order Flavobacteriales_D; family Parvicellaceae; genus CALSMU01. The sequence goes on along the minus strand of CALSRM010000003.1, from coordinate 1,443,316 downwards.
AATACATCTTCAATTAGATCTTCTCTAGGATGACTGTAAACAACTCCAGTTTCTTTACTATAAGCATTAAATACATTTGGCAATCCATACCCCAATAAACTATCTGGACTGCTATACTGACTAGAGCTTTCCTCTACTAATCGCATTATCTCAATATTCGTTTTACCTGGTAACGATTGCCATAAACAAGCAACCATACCTGTCATCATCGGAGCACTAAAAGAAGTCCCATTTCCTTGAATAACCTCATCTGTAAATGGAGATATTAAATAGGTATTCCAACCAACAGAAGCTACGTTCGGCTTTATATCATTATCTGATGCTGGACCAACACTACTAAAAAAGGCATATGTCCCATTACTATCAGCCGCAGCAACGGCAAGGACGCTATCTGCATCAGCTGGAGTACTTATATATTGCCATGCAGAAGCACCGGAATTTCCAGCACTAATACATAATAAAATCCCTTTTGACGCCGCAATATCTGCAGCTTTTGCAACAACCGTAGTATTCCCATCCAAATCAGCATATGTATGGTTCTGAAGACTATCATCAAATGTTGTATACCCCAATGAGGTATTTATTATATCTACTCCTACAGAATCTGCATATTCAGCTGCAGCAATCCAATTATACTCCTCTAATAGCGTTTCAGAACCTACATCCTCAGATCTTAATAAATGAAAGCTAGCCAAAGGAGCAGTTCCTTTAAACTCACCATCAATTGAACCTGCAATAACTGACAGCACCATCGTTCCATGCTGATGATCTTCATATACAGATTCTCCTCCATTAACAAAATCACGGGTGGATAATATTCTTCCATCATTAAAAACTTCTTCTAACGCATTTAATTCATTTGCTCCGAAAAAACCTGCATCAATTATAGCTATATGCATTCCCTGCCCTCTAAAACCTAAGTCTTGCATTTTATCTGCCTCGTGCATTGCTAATTGATTATACGAATATCCATATGGATAATGTGGAATACTCATTAAATTAATTTCATTTTTTGAAATTGCAATCTCTTCGAACTTATCAATAATCTTGTCTTGTTTCAAAGATTTAACTTGCACCACATTAGAAACAAAAGAGTAATTTAAAATAGTATTTAATGATGTCGTATCATCCGTACTAATCGCAATAGCATTAAACCATTTAGAAGATTGTAATAGCTTAAAATTTCCAGACAGCAATATAGAATCAATGTAAGTTTTGTTTACAGGAAGATCGTTTGTTAAAATAGTAATACCTGCATTCGTTCTCCTTTCAATACTCTTCTGTGATAGAAACTCAGATGGTTGAGAAATAGAATAGGGAGAATTGTTTTTATCTGTGAAAGATATCCAAAAACTCGAATTCTGTGCAAAAAAGGAAAGGGGGAAACAAATAACGAGGATAATAGTTATTTTCATTTACCGTAGGCTGTTAGAGTCATTTCCAATTCTCTCCCACTGTTTATATCCAATATATTGGCTAAGTTAATATCTAAATCAATATGACTTTTGTAAATCAGTCCTATATCAACCGCATAAACCTCTTTTACTTTTTCATATTGCACAACATTTTCATTGTCTCGCTGTATTACCGTAATTGTTGAATCGAAACTTAGGTTGTTTATTAATTTAGGTTGATGCAAACTATCATAGGAATATTCCCACTCTTCCAAGTTGTTAAAAGCATTCCCATCCCAATATTTTGCAGTATTTATTGGGAAAATTAATTTTGTAAACCGCACATTTTCTTCAACTTTCTCAGCAGTCGTTGATGTTTTATTACTGTACCAAATATCTTTAATACTCCAATTAGCATTACTATCATCTCTCCAATATCGCTCGACTCGATAAGTTAATCTGCCTTCATTATCTAAGAATTCCTCAGTAGTTATTTCTTTCAACTGATACTCTGCGGTATCACTGCCTAATTGAGAATGAACAATATCCAAAACGTCATATTCTATCCAAGCATCTAGCTCTAAAGGGAAAGTAACTGTAATAATAACGAACGGATTCATTGTTCGATTTTTTACATCCGAAGAATAAGGTTATAAATGCAAATACGGTATATAATAATCTATTCATTATAGCTTAGTTTTTTGTTCTGTTTTTGCTTTCTTTAATCTATCCAAATGCCTCTCTAATACATCGTCTTTAATTACTTGACCATTCCTGTAATAAACCTTATCTTTTAAATGCACCATCATTTTCATAGTACTTCCAATAGCCATATTTAACAGCATGTTTATAGTAACCTTCTATTTCTACCTTACCATTTGAGAAGTACCATTTAACCCTTCCGTCAAAATTTCCATCTTTATAAACACCTTCTGCTTTTAGTTTTACCTGAACTATAAAACTGAATCCACTTACCGTGCTTTAAGCCACCTTCATAGTTCGTGATTTCATATCTTTTTACTTTTCCTTTTGACGGATCACTAGGGTAGTAAACGATGCTTTCTCCATTTAGTTTTCCTTTAAGATAATTTTCTTTACTCATGATTTCTTTTCTATCATTAAAAGACAACCAAGTACTATCTTTCTTTTTATCTGTATATTTTCCTGCAGCCATCACTTTTCCGTTTAAATGATACATTCGGGTATATGCCGTATTATCATCCTTAATAAAATCTGTAACTGCTGAAACTTCCCCTGTTAGGTAATAATATGTAAACTTCCCAATAGGAATATCATTTTCAAACGTCCCTGTATACCTTTTCTTTTCAGTACCTTCATGAAACTTAACCCACTTCCCCTGCTTTCTACCTTTTGAATCTGTCTTATTTCCATCTCCCTGACTTTGACCAAACCCCATTAATGTTACTAAAAATAACTGAAAAATTAATACAATCCATTGCATACATACAAATTTACATTATAATCTTATCAAAATCAACAACCCTGCCGTTCTGATATCTCATATAATGAATTATATATTCAATTGTTACAAAATAATAGTTCGGTATATTTGCTACATAATATATTTTACTTTGCTCTTAAGCAGTAATATATTATATTAGCTTTAAGTTAAATTAATCTAAATACTATTATGAAAAAAATTATCGTAGCATTTGGAGTTGTTGCATTGTTTGCAGGAACAACTTCATGCAAAAAAGATTGGACTTGTACTTGTTCAGATAGTGCAGATAGTGCTTCATTCGCAATTGAAAATGAAACCAAAAAAGATGCAGAATCGGCATGTAATGAATTAAATGCCATTTATGTAGGAACAGCTGTAAGTTGTAGCCTAGATTAAACTCAATAAACTCCAGATGAGCCCTCAATCATTAGGGCTTTTTCCTTTCTTAAATCTCTTGTACTTCCTGTTTAACATATTAGCAGCACTAATACTTCTAGCTTCAAGTATTACAAAGATAATTTTTATTGAGCCTATAGTGTTTTCTTTAGTTGAAAGCAGCATTTTCAATTGGGAAATTGCACCTGTAGCAACCAGCGCAATTGTTATTGTAGAATTTATTATTGCAATTTCACTTTTACTCAAATCAATTCACATTAAATTACTCTCCCTATCAATTCTTTTACTTAGCAGTTTTTATTTAATTGACTTTTTTGGAAAACCTATTGATGGGTTATATGCAAATGAATTTACCTTTTTTTTATTTAATAAGTGGATAACATTAGCAGGGGTATTGTATCTTATAATTTTTGCTGTCAGTCCAAAAAAGCAAAGCAAGAAGAATTCATTCAGCAGGTTGAAAAACATGACAATAAACTCCTGCTTAGCAGTAATAATTGGCATTCCCTTATTCATAATAAATCCTATTTACATTGATGATTTCCAAAAACACACAACCTCCATTGCGAATCCTACTCTTAACTGGGATAATATTTATAAAGAATGTTCCGACTCAGGAATAGCAGTAAGACCTGAAGTGCTTTTTGCCTTTTTAAGTACTTCCTGCTACTATTGTAATCTTGCAGCAATTAAGCTAGGTGTTTCGAAAAGAGCTAGATTAAATTCTACCCAAATTGTGCTCGTTTTTCCTGGAAACAAAATAGATACCGAAGCATTTATTGAAAGAAACAGATGTGACTTCCCTTATATTAGAATTTCCAAAGATGAATTTAGAAAACAAGCAGGCAATGAGTTTCCAGCATTTTTTAAAGTTAAAGGCAAAAAAGAAACGAATTATTATACAGGAAGAACATTTAACCTAAGAGAACTAGATAATTTATTTCAACTAAACTAAGGCTCGTAAAGCATTTCAAAATGAGGAATATTATCCTCTAAGTACTCCTGCCCAGTTTCTATAAACCCAAAGGATTTGTAATATTTTAACAGATATGTTTGAGCAGAGATTCGAACTGGAACCTTACCAAAGTGAAGCTGTACAAATTTCATGGATTCCTCCATTAACTGTTTACCCATTCCCATTCCTCTAACAGTTGGAGAAGTAACTACTCTGCCAATGGCAACCTCATCATAAGATATTCCTGGTTTTAAAATACGTGTGGTAGCAACAATATTTCCTTCATACTTTCCAAACACATGCAATGCGTCTTTATCCTTGCCATCGACATCTAAATATGGACAATCTTGTTCAACAACAAATACAATTTCACGCAATTGAATTATATCATGAAACTCATCTAGCGACAACTCTTTAAATGCTTTACAACTCCATTTCATATTCAACTTGTATTATTTTTTATAATTTAATGCAAAGTATTAACTTTAGACCAAATGAGTGACGAAAGTATCAATAAGAATTTTCATTTAAAAAAACGGGATGAAATTTCGTTGGAAAAATATGTTGCTGGAATTTTATCTGGAGACATATCTTTGTTAAGTGCTGCAATAACGCTTATTGAAAGTGCAAATCCAAGACACAGAGAACTTGCTGAGCAAATAATTGAAGAATGCCTACCACACAGTGGAAAATCCATTCGCATAGGAGTTACAGGTGTTCCAGGCGTTGGTAAAAGCACATTTATTGAATCATTTGGCACTTTTCTAACAACTCAAGAAAGAAAAGTTGCTGTTTTAGCAATTGATCCGAGTAGTCAAAAAAGTGGAGGCTCCATATTAGGTGACAAAACCCGAATGGAGGATTTATCTGCAAATAAAAATGCCTATGTAAGACCATCGCCAGCTAAAGATTCTTTAGGAGGCGTAGCAAGAAACACAAGAGAAACTATAATATTATGCGAAGCTGCTGGATATGACACTATACTAATTGAAACAGTAGGTGTTGGACAATCTGAAATTGCCGTACACGGAATGGTAGATTTTTTCTTACTATTGATGCTCGCTGGAGCTGGAGATGAACTACAAGGCATAAAACGTGGTATTATGGAGATGGCAGATGCAGTTGTTATAACAAAAGCAGATGGCGACAATATAGAAAATTCGAAAAGGGCTAAAACTGAATATAAAAACGCATTGCACCTTTTCCCTGCCAGTGAAAGCAATTGGATTCCCCCGGTAAGCATTTGCAGTGCATATGACAATTCCGGGATTGAAGACATTTGGAATACCATTGAATCATACAAGAACCACACTATAACGAATGGTTTTTTTAATCACAAAAGGCAAAACCAAGCAAAATATTGGATGTATGAAACCATTAATAAAGAATTAAAAAGAAGCTTTTTCAATAATCCAGAAATCTCTAAAGAGATTAAAAAATTAGAAAAAGAGGTTACTGACGGTTCTTTAAGTCCTTTTAAAGCAGCTCATTTATTACTTGCAAAACTTTAAAGCGTGAGCTTGATTAAAAGATACTCCAACCATACTTTAAAAGAATTGATTATTATTCTTGAATCTGGTGATGACTATACAGAAGAAGCAAAAGACGCTATTCGAACTATTTTAGAATTTAAAAACCCTTCTGATGATGAAGTGAGGGAAATAGCATTCGAACATTGGGATCAAAAAATTAACGATAGCATAAAGTCAATTCTACTTAATAATGAAAAGCCAGTAAGTCAAATTATTTCCGAAGCTGAAATGAAAACAATTTTGGTTTCTGCATTTGAGAAATACAGCGAAACGCAACAACTTTTTGAGATAGATACGACCAAATATTGGTTTGTATAGCAAAAAAGCTCCCTACCTTTCGATAGAGAGCTTCAGTTTTAATTTTTTCTCCTGTTAAACCAATCCTTGATCTAACATAGAATCTGCAACTTTTACGAAACCAGCAATATTTGCCCCTTTTACGTAATCTACGTAATCACCTTCCGTTCCGTATTCAACACATTGTGAGTGAATACTTCTCATAATCGTGTGTAGTTTCTCATCTACTTCTTTTGCTGTCCAAGAAAGACGCAAAGAGTTTTGAGACATTTCTAAACCTGAAGTTGCAACACCTCCAGCATTAGATGCCTTTCCTGGTGCAAATAATATTTTTGCTCCATCAAATTCTGCAATCGCTTCTGGTGTAGACGGCATGTTTGCTCCTTCTGCTACACAAATACAACCATTAGACAATAATGTTTTTGCTTCAGATTGATCTAACTCATTTTGAGTTGCACAGGGAAGTGCTACATCACATTTTTCATTCCATGGTCTGCTACCCTCTACAAAGCTAGCTCCATCAAAATGAGTTGCATATTCACTAATTCTTCCTCTTCTATTATTTTTTAATTCCATTATCCAGGCTAATTTATTAGCATCAATACCTGCAGGATCAATAATATATCCTTTAGAATCACTCATTGTAATAACCTTAGCTCCTAATTGCGTTGCTTTTTCACAAGCATATTGCGCAACATTTCCAGAACCAGAAATAGCAACTGTTTTGCCTTCAAAAGAATCTCCTTTTGTATTCAACATCTCTGCTGCAAAATATACTGTTCCGTAACCTGTAGCTTCAGGACGAATCAATGATCCTCCCCAGTTACGGCCTTTCCCAGTTAAAATACCTGTAAACTCGTTACGTAACCTTTTGTATTGACCGAACATATACCCTATCTCACGTCCACCAACACCAATATCTCCAGCAGGAATATCTGTATTGGGTCCAATATGACGAGATAATTCAGACATAAAAGATTGACAAAATTTCATTACTTCATTGTCCGATTTCCCCTTTGGGTTAAAATCAGAACCACCTTTTCCTCCACCCATCGGTAAAGTCGTTAGTGAGTTTTTAAATATTTGTTCGAAACCTAAAAACTTTAATATGGATAAATTTACAGATGGATGAAAACGTAAACCTCCTTTATACGGACCTATTGCTGAGTTAAACTCAACGCGGTAACCTCTATTAATTTGAGGAACTCCCGCATCATCTAGCCAAGGAACCCTAAACATAACTGTTCTTTCTGGTTCAACCATTCTTTCAAGAATTTTAGCATCCTTGTATTGTGGTTTATCAGCGATAAAGGGAATAATTGCCTCAGCTACCTCCGTTACTGCTTGTAAAAACTCCGTTTCGTGTGCTTGTTTTGCTTTAACACTATCGATAAAAGCATCTATTTCTGATTGAAATTCTGACATTTAAGTTGTTTATTTTATAATTAAAATATAGGTTGGGCAAATGTATTCTTTTTTTAAATTTTGGATAAAACTTCTTGATTTTTTTTAACATTTTTTTTCACGTCAATTACTAAACTAAAGTGAGCATTTCATCCCAAAGTGGATCAGAAGGAGGATTAGCTGTAATCGTTAACGGCTTATCTTGAATTGGATGGATAAAGCTAATACTTCGAGCATGCAAATGAATTGAACCATCTCTATTGGTTCTTTTTCCTCCATACTTAACATCTCCTTTAATAATGCACCCTGCTGTGCTTAATTGAACCCTAATCTGATGATGACGTCCCGTTTTTGGATCTATCACTAAATAATAATAGTTTTTACTTCTTCCTAAAAGCTTGTAATCCAATTCAGCTCGCTTACTTCCTTTTACTTCTTTATCATATCCGCGAGATTTATTTTTCTCTTGGTTTTTCTTTAAGTAATGAACTAATGTTTCCTCTATTTCAGGTGGTTTTGATTCTACAATTGCCCAGTATGTTTTCTGAATTTGTTTATCTTGAAAAAGCTTATTCATTCGAACCAATGCTTTACTTGTCCTAGCAAAAACAATAACTCCTCCCACAGGCCTATCCAATCGATGAATAATCCCTAAATATACATCCCCAGGCTTATTGAACTTCTTTTTTATATAAGCTTTTACCTTATCCGCCAAAGTCTCATCTTCCGTTTTATCCGCTTGCACCAAATCACCTGCTACTTTTAGCACGGCAATGATGTGGTTGTCTTCGTATAGTACTTTTAAACTCATCATTATATGTATAAAGTATAATTGTATAAAGTATTAAGTTGTTTTGAGTCTACTTAATACATCATACAATTATTTAATACTGCTCCTTTTCATTAGGGAAATCTCCGCTCTTAACATCGCTAATATAATTTTTAAAAGCACCACTCATTTCTTCATATAAATTATGATACCTTCTTAAAAATCGTGGAGAAAATTCTTGCGTAATCCCTAACATATCATGCACCACTAATACTTGTCCATCTATGTCACCACCAGCACCTATTCCAATAACTGGAATAGTAACTTCTTTGGCTACTTTTGCGGCTAATTCAGCTGGAACTTTTTCTAAAATTAAAGCGAAACAACCTGCCTCTTCAAGAATTTTGGCATCTTCGATTAAAATCTCTGCCTCATCCTTTCCTTTTGCGCGAACCGTGTATGTACCAAACTTATATATCGACTGTGGAGTTAATCCTAAATGCCCCATCACCGGTATTCCTGCAGATAAAATTCTATCAACCGAATCTTTAATTTCACGGCCACCTTCCAACTTAACAGCATGTGCTTCAGCTTCTTTCATAATACGAACAGCGGAACGTAGTGCTTCTTTTGAATCTCCTTGGTAGGTTCCAAATGGTAAATCAACAACAACCAATGCTCTATTTACAGCTCTTATTACAGAAGCTGCATGATAAATCATTTGATCTAGCGTTATAGGAAGTGTAGTTTCATGCCCAGCCATTACATTTGAGGCAGAATCTCCGACCAAAATTATATCCATTCCAGATTGGTCTACAATACTTGCCATAGAATAATCATAGGCAGTTAGCATGGATATTTTCTCCCCGCGAAGCTTCATTTCTTGCAATACGTGGGTGGTTACTCTTTTCACTTCTTTATGAACAGACATTTTCTGAGTTTTAGAATATGCGCAAAAATAAACTAATTTGTATTTACGACTATCGTTTTAAGTATATTAAAACAATATACTTCTCTCCTTTTTATTAGCATTGATATGAAAAATTATAACGAACTTTATCCATTCCTTTATTCTCTGTCGAAATTATACTTTTTTTGTAGAATATTAAGATGATTACTCAACTTGCAAATAAGAAACTGGAATGCATACAATTACTTTTAGGGATTATACTGTTTTGTATTTTTATTTCTTATAGTTTAAACCATGCGTTTCCAATGTATTCTACCTACATAATAATTGCCATTCTAATTCAAGCCATTGCAGTATTAATTCTAATGCGACAAATGATGCAAAACAAAACATCTGTAAAACCTTATTTTGCCTGGAAAGCAAATAAATACAGTTCACTTCAGTTTAACTATTCACTTAAAATAATTGGCTTTATATTATTGGGTGGATTAACTGCTTTACACTTTTATATCGACTACGAATACAAAGGCAACATAATGCCTCTAATTTATGATTATGGCATTGGAGGTGTTCTTGCCCTTGCGTTAAAATTTATAGTATTAGAACGAAATTGGAACCTTGGGCTGGCTGACAAGGGCATCATTTTTGGTTCTAAATTTGACACTAAACTAATCATCTGGAAGGACATAGCTAAATATGATGTTGACAAAAAAAACAACGAAATTATTATTACATGCAAGTCCAATCAACCCATAAAAACGATTAAATTACAGGTAGGAAAGCAACTGAAAAATTCTATATTAATTCTCGAACAAGCCGTTTCAAAATGATTGCTGAGCAAGTCACTAAAAATAAAAACACGATTACTATTGTTGCTTTCGTATTAGTTTGTATCGGTCTTAATTTAGAAAATATTGCTTCTATTTTCCATTTACCGTTGCCCGAAATTATCCTGAACTATGCACATTTCTTTCCCCTTCTTTTTGTGGCTGTTGTTTTTCTGCAAAAAAAAGCGCACCAAATAGAAATAAATGATGATCAACTATGGAAAGTAAAAAAAAAGAAAGCTCTTCACATAAATAACACAAAATCAATACTGAGGTACGCAATGGTAGCTAGTATAGGATTTATTTTTCTTTTAAGTAATATTTATAATTCTAACCAAGGAATCTCAGGATATAATAAAACGATACTCTTTTCCCTTGCTTTAATGATCGCAATTACGCTAATTTATCATTATCTCAAAGCAGGCTTTCTAGTTGGATATTGTAGCAAAGGTGTTTTATACGGATACCCTTCTAAAACAATGCTAATTATTTGGGATGATCTAGCTGATTTTGAATTACATGATAAATCTAAAACGATAACTATTTATTGTACACCCCAAATATCCCTTCAAAAAATAACCCTGAAGAATGATGAACATTATGAAGCAATAAAGAACCTTGTAACCAAGAATTTAAGCTATAAGAATGTTACAAAATTATTGACAGAGGACTAACTACCACGCTCCAAATTCACAGCCTATGTGGTACATGTCTGCTGCTTTCTTATCACCCATCAATTTGGCAATTTCGAAATTCTTGCAAGCTTCATCAACATCTCCTAAGCCTTCATAACAAACTCCTCTATCATAATACGCTTTATAAAAAGTATAATCCATTTGAATTACTTTATCAAAATCTTTAATTGCTTCCTCGTATTTACCCAAATCAGCATAAATTAACCCTCTAACAAAATAACCTTCTAGATTATTCTTATCGACCTTTAGAGATGCCTGTATATCAGCCATAGCTTCTCTCTGTCTTCCAATTTTTGCAAAAAAACCACCCCTCATATTCAATGCAGATGTACTTTTCGGATGCAATTCAATCGCTTTGTTCATATCCTCTATTGCCTTATCATTTTGCCCCAGGTTTAAATAGATTTCAGCACGACCTAATAGTGCATATAAATCAGATGGCACATCTCTTAATCTATTAGTGTATTGACTTAAATGCGTTTTAACACCTACTTGCTCTTGATTTATTCTCCACTCTGCATCTACTAAAGTCATTTCATCAACCAAATACTTAGCACCAGCATATTTGTCCATTACCCAAAGTACATACTTAATATCTACCATTATATTTCGACAAATTTCTCCATCAAACATTACGTCACTCATTGTGCTTTCCCAGCTTCTGTCAAAGTTAATCCCTACCAAGTGTCCTTCTCCATTAATGACTGGACTTCCTGAATTACCTCCCGTTGTGTGATTAGAGCCTAAAAAGCAGATTCTTAAATCACCATTTGTAGCATAAGGACCATAATCTTTCTTTTCCCATAAATCCCTCATTCGAGATGGAATTTCAAAATCTGCATTTCCTGTATTGTTCTTTTCAATAATTCCATCTAGCGTAGTAAACCAAGTATAAGCCATTCCGTCTCTAGGAAAAGTTCCTTCTACTTTTCCGTAAGTCAAACGTAACGTGCTGTTTGCATCAGCCCAAAATGTTTTCTCTGGAAAATACTCTTGTTGTGCTTTTACAAATTTCTTCATTAAGGCATCAATCTCAACATAATGTTGAAAATATTCAGGCTTAATGTTCATTTCATTATTCTCTATTATTGCTTTAGAAAGTAAGTAAGCAGGATCTTTTACCAATTTCTTTTTCATTTTAGCTTCGCTCAAGTTTAAAAACTTTTCAACCTTTTCCTTAGAAGTAAAATTTGATTTCTTGTATAAATATTCAGCATAAGCATCATAATCATTCGCATACTTAGAGTTGAGTTCTGGTCTCAAGTTATCAGGTAAAAATCCAACGTACATATCAACTAATTGGATAAATATTTTTTTATCTATTTCTAATTTATAATTTTTAAAATATGCTTGAATATTTTCTTTTTTACTCTCTACCAAAGCTGTAAATTCCGGTCCTTCTAATTTGTCAAATCCGTTTGAAAAACGAATTATTTCAGGACCATAATACCATATCTCCCAAAATAGATTGTAAGCTACTTCAGAACTTTCAATATCAATTTGTTTTTGCTTTAAATCTGCTAATACATTGCTATAAGGCCCATCTTTTGGAACTCTTTTCATATACTCCGCCTCTAAAGCTTGCTTTTTACCAACAGCATCTTTTTTCTTTAATCCTAAATTCTGACCTATCCATTTTTTATAAGCATTACTAATTCTAGATTGCTTTGATGCATATTGAATTTTAGTGTTCTCATCTGATGCCATAGCAGCATCAATTATATTTAAACTTTGCTCTCGCATAGCTATCCTCGTTGGATTAACTTTGTTGATATAAGTATCTAAAGCATATGAAGTAAGATATTGTTGGGTTCTACCAGGAAAACCAAATACCATTGTAAAATCATTTTCTTCAACACCTTCCATAGAAACTGGCAAATGCTTCTTTGGTGTATAAGGAATATTATCATCTGAAATGGCTGCTGGTTTATTATCTTTTCCTGCATAAATTCTAAACACGGAAAAATCTCCAGTATGTCGAGGCCAAACCCAGTTATCTGTATCGCCGCCAAATTTTCCAATTGCACTTGGAGGAGCACCTACTAGACGCACATCATTATACGTTTCTGTTACAATCATATAATAATCATTTCCATAATTAAAAGGCTTAACTACCGCTTCGTAACCATTTCCTTCTTTTGCTTCTTTAGCAATCTTCAAACTTGTCTCGTATCTCATTTTATATGCAGTCTGAGCATCCATTTCATTTGTAATTCCTCTACCTACTCTTTCTGTAACATCTTCAATTCGAACAATAAAAGTTGCGGTCAATCCTGGGTTTCTTAATTCCTCGGAAGAAGACATTGCCCAAAATCCATCTTTCAAATAATTATTCTCCAAAGAACTATGTTGTTGAATCTGGCTATATCCACAGTGGTGATTCGTAAGAATTAATCCATTTTTAGAAACAACCTCTGCCGTACAACCTCCACCAAAATGAACAATCGCATCTTTCAAACTTGACTGGTTAATTGAATATATATCTTCGGCAGTCAATTTCATTCCTTGCGCTTGCATATCATTTTCTAATGCTTTCAATAAAGACGGAATCCACATCCCTTCGTAAGCAAGGCTATTTAAAGAGAATATAAAGGCTGTTATAATAAATAATAACTTTTTCATTTTTAGTGTTTTAAATAGAGGTTTTTAAATTTTAATTATGCGAATGTACCTATTGGTTTTGAATTATATGACTCTTAGCGATACCTTTTTATAAAATTGATTTTTGCTTTCGGTTATTAAAAGTATTTTTGCGACTCATGGAAATACTCAGTTACATTTTCTTTTTAGGGATTATCTACATAGTTTTTAGCATCATCTGGTTTTTCATTGCCTTAATGCCAAAATATGCATTCGGCAACAAGGAGAATAACATACAAAATACTATCCTAAATTATACCATAAAAGCAGCACAATTCTATTTTTTAGCCTCGCTAACAGCCATTAAGGCTTTAGAATTTATCTTAAAGAAAAATATTGATCCTAAGCAGGGGCCATTATACATTATTATTGGAGGTATCGTTTTATATTTATACCTAGCGGGAAAAATAGAAAGAAGTAAAATGATGTCTCAATTGCGGTCTAATTTAGGAAATAGTAATTCAAGCAATGTTTCAAAGTACGAGCCCCATTTAATTGGGCTTACATTAATTTTATATGCTATTTCATTTAATTACCTTCCATTAATTCAAAACCCTATCAATCAATGGTTTTTAGAAAGTATTAATGATTTTTATAATACGGTTATAATAGGATGGATAATCGGTATAATTGGATTCTTCTTTTTAATTAATATGATTTTTAAAGGTATAAATGCTACGGGATTTTTATTTCAAACAATAGTAGCTTTATTAACTGGAAAACCCGCACCAAAAAGGAAGCCTAAAAACCCATTGGGGAAATTTGGAAACATGGGAAAAAATAACCCCTTTGGAGGAAACTCTCCTTTTGGAAATACTGGAACCCCTCTGGCTAAAAATGAGCCTGAGGAAACCGATATAGATGATGATATGTATGTCGATTTTGAAGTGATAGATGAAGACGACGAGGAAGAAAATAAAAACGAAGAATAATACTGCATTATGAAAATGAATTTAGTTGCAAGAACCTATGCTGGACTAGAAGAAGTTCTTGCAGAAGAATTAAAACAACTAGGTGCAGAACACGTTAAGGTTGCCAAAAGAGCTGTAGAATACTCGGGTGACAAAGAAATACTTTATAAAAGTAACCTTTGGCTTAGAACTGCTTTAGACATACTGAAACCCATACATCAATTCAAGGCTAAATCTACTGAAGAACTTTACGCCGGAGTTTCAGAAATAGATTGGAGTGGATACCTTGATTTAAAGAAAACTTTTTCTGTTCAAGCAATTGTCAACTCATCTTATTTTAATCATTCACAATTTGCGGCATTAAAATGTAAGGACGCCATTGTAGATCAGTTTAGAGAAAAAACAAATGACAGACCTGATGTTGACAAATATGATCCTGATTTAAAAATTGTTATTCGAATCTCTGAAAACAAATGTTCTATTTTATTGAATAGTTCAGGAACTCCTCTTTTTAAAAGAGGCTATCGAAAAACAACAGGAGATGCACCTATCAATGAGATTTTAGCTGCAGGAATGGTACACCTTTCTGAATGGGACGGAAAAACTCCCTTTATCGATCCAATGTGTGGCTCAGGAACTCTCTGTATAGAAGCTGGTATGAAAGCTCTAAATATCGCTCCGGGTATTTTAAGAGATGATTTTGCTTTTCAAAAATGGAGGGATTTTGATATAGAATTATGGGACATGCTCTACTTTGAAGCCAAAGATGCTATCACAACGAGCGATGTGAAAATTTATGGCTATGATATTTCGGAGCAGACAGTAAGGATTGCAAAAAATAATATGTCTTCTTTTAGAGAACTTCGAAAAAACATAACATTCAATCAAGCCGACTTTTTTAGTCTAGAAAAGGCTGCTGAAAATGGAATCATTATCACGAATCCTCCTTACGATAAGAGAATTAAGCTACAAGATGATGTTCTTTTTTATAGTGATATGGGTACTCGATTAAAACATTTCTGGGAAGGATATGACGCTTGGATAATTTCTTCAAACTTGTCTGCTCTCAAAAGAATAGGCCTGCGACCAAATAGGAATATTATTTTGTACAATGGACCTGACGAAAGTAAACTAGTGCATTTGCCTCTATATAAAGGAAAAAAAGGCCATTGACTGTAATATTGCATCCCTTATTATTTGCTAAACAATCAGATAGTCTTAATTTTGATAATCAATCACATTCGCTTTGAGTAATTTATTTCAACAAATATTAGGTAATGTAACTACAAGAATAATGTTCCTCATTTATTTGAGTATTATTGGGATTACTACCTTTTTTATCGTTTTTGGATATATAAATCAATTGAATTTATATGAAGAAGAAGAATATGAGAAATTACAAGCCCTTGCCTCTTCATTAGCAATAAATATTGATGGTGATGTGCACAACAAGTTAATGAAAGATCACCCATGGAAAGATGACATAACATCTGCAGATGAGAATGCTCAATATTCTGAAATTCATTCAATGTTAAGAAAAGTGCATGAGCAAAACAAGCTGAATACACCGCTATATACTCTTATATACAATGCTGAGGAAGAAATTTTTTATTTCGGTGTTAGTTCTGATACTAATGTGAATTTCCGTCATGAATACGAAATGTTTCCTGAAATCTTATTAGAAAAAATGAATGAAGGAGGAACAATCCCAAGATACAAAACTGAAAATGGGGAATGGTTATCCGCTTTTTTCCCTATAATAGATTCAAAGAATAAAACTGTAGGTCTGCTGGAAGCGGATGTAGAATTTGGTTACTTCAGGGATATGGTTTTTAACCAATATAAAACGCAAGCACTGATTTCATTAGCTGTTATACTTTTTATGGCACTGCTATTAATTCCCTATGCCAGAAGAATCCTTCGTGAAGAGGATAAACTGACTCAATCTATTGTTGAGAAAAACAGAGTTATTGAGCTAAAAAATAGGGATATCACGGATTCTATAAACTATGCACGTAAAATTCAAGAATCGCTTTTACCGCATACGGAACAGATTCAAGATACTTTACCTAATTCTTTTGTTTATTACAAACCACGTGATATTGTATCGGGAGATTTTTATTGGTTCAAAGAGATTGATGGAAAGCTATTACTCGCTGCAGTCGACTGCACGGGCCATGGAGTTCCAGGTGCTTTAATGAGTATGATTGGTTTCTCCAAACTAAATGCAATATCTCATAAAAAAAAATCTAACCCAGGGTATATTTTAGAAAAACTAGACGAAGCTGTGCTTGATGCACTGAGTTCAAAAAGATATGACCAAGAGAGTAAAGATGGCATGGACATGGCCCTTTGCTCCTTCGATTTAAAAAACAATAAGATGCAGTATGCTGGAGCTTTTCGGCCACTAATTAAAATCAATGGAGAAAATATCGAAGAAACAAAAGGAAATCGATATCCTATTGGTGGTGGAAGTTCTTACAGTAAAAATGGTTTTACAACTCATGAATTTGAAATTAACAAAGGTGATTGTTTCTACATGTTTTCCGATGGTTTTCCTGACCAATTTGGAGGTCCAAAAGATAAAAAATTTATGAATAAAAAGTTCAAAGTACTGCTGCAAGAAATTCAATCTTTATCTCCTAATGAGCAAATATCTAGGCTCGATACCGAACTAGAAAACTGGAAAGGAGACACTGAGCAAGTAGATGACATATTGGTTATCGGCGTCTGTTTTTAAGCCCTTTATTATGTCCTTCATTAATTATTCTAAAAACAATTTACACATGAGTAAGATGTACAATAAAATTTTTAGCCTTTTATTTTTTATCGCTAGTTTTTCAGTCCACGCTGGAGAACCATTGGTTTTCAATGAGAAAACACAATCAATTCAACTTGATAAAAAAATCTATATTACCCCAGTTACTGAAACGGATAACCTCTCTGAATTAAATTATCAGGTAGTAAACAAACAAAATTCGGGTATTAAGTTCTTTTTGGATAAAACACCTTTCATTTATCTTGATGTTCACGACGTAAACATCAATTCAAAAACTATTGATTCCACGCTGTTAAATTTTGACGGATATGAATTTAGATTCAAAGGATATAGTAACTTTTTCATTGAAGGTTTATCAAAAGGAGATCATGAAGTAGAAATAAAGTTTATGCATCTGGATTCTAATGAAAAAGAAAGCTCTATTAATTTTGAATTTAAGACAATTGAAGCAACACCACTTTTTACGAATGACGCTATCGTTATTGGATTACTGTTATTTTTACTAGCAATAATTTTTTACACTTCCGACCTCCCAATATTCAAGAAATTTTATGGAATTGTACCCGCGTTGCTTTTGTGCTATTTCTTGCCTGCTTTCTTAAACTCCTTTAATATCATTTCTGGTGATTTCAGCAATTTATATTATGTTTCTTCAAGGTATTTATTACCCGCTAGTTTAATATTACTTTGTTTAAGTATAGATTTAAAAGGGATTATACGCCTTGGTCCAAAAGCCCTAATTATGTTCTTTGCAGGTACTTTGGGAATTATCATTGGAGGTCCAATTGCATTAATGATTGTTGCTTCTATTGCTCCTGAATGGTTAGGTGCTGATGCTGGAGAGATATGGAGAGGGCTCGCAACCGTAGCAGGAAGTTGGATTGGAGGAGGAGCAAACCAAACAGCAATGAAAGTGGTTTATGAAACTCCCAATGATATATTCTCAAAAATGATAGTTGTTGATGTTTTAGTTGCAAATGTCTGGATGGCGGTATTACTTTATGGAGCTGGAATTCATGAAAGAATTGATAAAAAATTCAAAGCCGATTCTTCTGCTATCACTGCTCTGAAAGAAAAAATGGAAGGTTTTGCTGCTAAAGTTTCTAAAATTCCTAGTACAACAGATTTAATGATAATAGCTGGAATTGGAATTGCAGGTGCCGGGTTAGCACACATATTGTCTCAAATCATTACTCCTTATTTTAGTGAAATAAAAGACACGCTTGAAAAAATTGGATTAACCTCGTTTGCTAGCGGATTTTTTTGGTTGATTGTATTTTCAACCATAATTGGCGTTGCATTATCATTTACGAAGTTAAAAAATTATGAAGGAGCTGGAGCTTCCAAAATGGGAAGTATTTTTCTATATGTATTGGTTGCCGCTATAGGAACTCACATGAATTTTACAGAAATTTTTGAAAGCCCTTCTTGGTTTTTAATTGGTGCAATATGGATGCTGATTCATGCAAGTATTATATTGGGTGTAGCTAAATTAATTAAAGCGCCTTTCTTTTTTGTTGCTGTTGGCAGTCAGGCTAATGTGGGAGGAGCGGCATCCGCGCCAGTTGTCGCATCTGCTTTTAGTCCTTCTTTAGCTCCCGTGGGAGTATTATTAGCTGTACTAGGATATGCCGTTGGAACATTTGGAGCCATGCTTTGCGCTGAGCTAATGAGAATAGTTGAAATAGGTGGTTAATATAATTTTGTATAAATAATCTATTCGGAGTAATTTCGCTTCGCTTAATTGAAAACCTTTTGGTAAAATGAATAAAATAGAAATATTGAAAAAGCTACTAGCTTTGATAAAGACGGGTGAAATTATTGAAATTGGTTCTGAAATTGACAAATTAAAAAAGGCATTCGAAGCAATACATAGCAGCGAACAAAAAGAAAGTGATTCTCAAGAAAAAGATACGGATAATGATGAAGTTAAAGCAGAAAGCGAAAAGCTAAATAAAGATATTCGAGCAGCCTTCGAATTGTATAAAAAAAAGAAAAAAGATTACTATACCTTCATTAAGATGGAAGAAGAAAAAAATCTAATCTTAAAAAAAGAAATTATTGCGGATTTCACTAAACTGATTGAAAACGAGGAGAATTTAGGAAAGCTATTTGGTACAGTTAAAGAAATTAGAGAACGATGGAATATTATTGGAGCAATACCACAAGATAAGCACAATAAAATCCAAGCTGAATACAGTAAATTAAGCGAGGAATTCAGTTACAACATCGATATTTATAAAGAGCTAAAGGAAAATGACTTAAAGAAAAACTACTCTTTGAAAAATCAAATTATCCATCAGGCAAAAGCTCTTTTAGAAGAAAAGAAAATCAAAGAAGTGGAAAGATCTTTGCGCAAACTACAAAATGAGTGGGATGAAGTTGGACCAACATTTAAGCAGCATTGGGAGAAGTTAAAAGAAGATTATTGGACTGCCGTAAAAGAACTGTACGCTAAGATAAAATTACATTATACAGATCAAAAAGAAATCCAAAAAGAGAACTTAAGCAAAAAATTGGCTCTCATTGAAAAAGTAAAAGAAATTGTTTCAAAAGAAGCTCTGGAGCATAAAGAATGGGATAAACTCACGAAAGAATTATTGGAAATTCAAAAAGAATGGAAAAAAATTGGCCAGGTACCAAAAGACAGTAACCAAAAAGTATGGAATGATTTTAGGGGGTTATTTGATACTTTTTTTGATGCAAAATCTACTTTTTATGCAGCTAGAAATGATGTTTTCGATAAAAAGAAAGAACTAAAAGCCAAATTGATTGAGAAAGCGGAAGAATTATCCAAATCTACGGATTGGAAAAACGCTGCTGATGCACTAAAAAGATTACAAGAAGATTGGAAAAAAATTGGTCATGCAGGGCAGCATGCTGAACAAAAACTATGGAAATCATTTAGAACTAAATGCGATGCGTTTTTTACTACTAGAGAGGAGCACTTTAAGAAAATGGACATCGAAAATGAAGATAACCTGAATCTAAAAGAGGCCTTGATTGAAAAAATAAAAGCATACAAACACAAAGCGGACCCAATAGAAGTAATTACAGATTTGAAAGCGTTTTCGACTGAATTCACTGAAATTGGAAATGTTCCCTTTAAAAAGAAAGATACTGTTTACAAAGCATACAAAAGTGTTATTGATGAGCATTACAATAATTTAAAAATGGACGATGCTGAGAAAGAAAAAATTCTTTTCGAAGCTAAATTAGATAGTTTAAAAGCTAGTGGTAATGCAGAAAAGTTATTTCAGCAAGAGAAAGAAAAAATTAGAAACAAAATAAATGACATCGTTAAAGAAGTTGCTAATTACGAAAACAACTTAGGCTTCTTTGCTAACTCTAAAGGAGCTGAAGCTCTTCTTAAAGGTGTTAATGGAAATATTGAAAAAGGGAAAAATGAGATTGACAAATTAAAAAGAAGACTCAAATTATTTCCAAAAGAATAAAGCTTATGAAAAAATTATTGTTTTTACTATTTATTACCTCTTCGGCTATTGCTCAAGACAAAGACTTAACAATTGAAAGTTCAGTAATGGGGTATTACCAAGGGTTATATCCTAAGTCATTAAAATGGGTTCAATGGTTGACTGATGCAGATAAATACGCTCATGTTAAAGGAGATACATACTTTATTTTACCTGCTACAGCGCTCCCCGATGCTAGAGTTGCTGAACAAATTACACTTAACAGCATTCAGGAAAACATTGCTGATTTGAAAAATCTTCCTTATCCTCAAGCAATTTCTTCAGAGCAACTTGTATTTGACCATAATGCAAATAAGATTGTCTACAACTATAAAGGAGACAACAATGGAAAATTCTCTTCTATCCATTATCCATTAAACGCTGCGAATAGTGACTTTAATTTAAACACAAAGACAATTGCTTACACTGCAGAAAACAATTTATATTTAGCTACTGAGAAAGATTCTATGATTGCGGTTACAAAAAGTAATGACAAAAATATTGTCTCTGGGCAAGCAATTCATCGTTACGAATTCGGAATTAGCAAAGGAACTTTCTGGTCATCTTCTGGAAATAATCTTGCATTTTATCAGAAGGATGAGACCAATGTAGCTGATTATCCATTATTAGACATCACAACTCGAACCGGCTCTTTAAAAAGCATAAAATATCCAATGGCTGGTGAGGCCAGTGAACATGGTAGAGTTGGAATTTATAATGTGACAAATAACAAAACTATTTATTTACAAACAGGAGAGCCATTGGAACATTATGTTTCCAACTTAACTTGGAGTCCAGACGAAAAAACGATTTTTATTGTTGAAATGAATAGAGGTCAAGATCATTTTTGGTTCAACCAATATGATGCTATTACTGGTAAAAAAATAAAAACACTTTTCGAGGAAAAACACCCTACATTTATACAACCTATTTACGAGCCATATTTTATTCCCGGAAAGGAAGACCAGTTTGTTTGGTTAAGCGAAAGAGATGGATATTTCAATATCTATCTATATAACACAGAAGGTGTTTTAATTAGTCAATTAACCGACTTCAAATGGGAAGTAACAGATATAAAAGGCTTTAACAAAGAAAACAACACACTCATTTTTGAGGGAACGAGTGAGGATGCCAGAGAGCTACACGCCTATTCTGTAAATATAAATTCTAAAAAAGTAACTCAGCTTACCCAAGCTAATGGGGTGCATAATTCAACGGTACATTCGAATGGCAAGTATCTTTTAGATAGTTATTCTAACTTAACTACTCCTAAACAAATTGATGTAATGCAACACAAAGAAAGGAGGAATAACAAACTTATTTACCGCGCACAATCCATTAGCTGAATATAAAACAGGACAAATTGAATTTGTTGAACTAAAAGCAAAAGATGGAACACCGCTTTATGGAAGAATGATTAAACCAGCTAACTTTGATGAAAACAAAAAATACCCTGTACTTGTTTATGTATACGGAGGGCCAGGCGTTCAACTTATTACAAACAGTTGGAATGCTGGAGCTAGCTTATGGATGAACTGGCTAGCGGAGCAAGATTATATCGTTTTCACAATTGATAATCGAGGAACTTCCAACCGTGGTAGAGAATTTAAAGAAATTATTCATAGGCAGTGCGGCACAATTGAAATAGAAGATCAATTAGTTGGTGTTGACTATTTAAAATCACTTTCCTTCGTTGATAGTGAAAGAATGGCCGTTCATGGATGGAGTTATGGTGGGTTTATGACAACTTCTTTAATGACTCGAACTCCTGGGACATTTACAACAGGTGTTGCAGGTGGCCCAGTAATAGACTGGAAATGGTATGAAGTAATGTATGGAGAAAGATACATGGACACACCGCAAGAAAACCCTGAAGGCTATAAAACAGCTAGTCCATTGAGTTATGTTAAAGATTTAGAGGGGAAACTACTCTTGATTCATGGAACAGTTGATGATGTTGTTGTAATGCAACATAATTTAGCTTTTGTTCAAAAATGTGTTCAAGAAGGAGTTCAAATAGATTTCTTTCCTTATCCAATGCATCCTCACAATGTTAGCGGAAAAGACAGAGTTCATTTAATGACGAAGGTATTAAACTACATAATTGAAAATAACAAATAGCCCGTTTTTTTCCTTTCACTCAAGAATCAATACCGTATATGTATTAATTATATTTCCGTTGTTTTTTTTAATTCGTTTATTCATATTTTAGCCTAAATTTGAATTCTATAAAACCTAACTTCTTAATTCAGAAATGAAGAAAGCAACCAATACCATTTTAACTTTTATTTTCACGTTTCTATTATGCTCAGTTGCTATTAGTCAAACTGGAACCATTAGGGGAACTGTCCTTGAAAAAGAATCAGGAGACCCTGTTATTTTTAACAGTGTTTTAATCAAGGATAAAGCATATGGCGGCACAACAGATGTAAATGGCTTTTATCAAATTTCAAAGGTACCAGCTGGCACATATACTTTAACTATTGGTTCAATGGAATATGCTCCAATAGAAATTGAAGTAACTGTAAGAGCAGGAAGAATAACTAGCCAAAATCTTTTTTTAGAAAGTGTACTAGATGAAGTTGAAATTAACGCAAGTAGAATAGAAGATAAAACAAAGGTTAAAATTTCCGTGATAAAAGCTACAAAAAAAGATATCAAAGCAGTTCCTTCAGTTGGAGGTGAATCTGACATTGCCACTTATTTCCAAACAGTGCCTGGTGTGGTAACAACTGGTGACCAAGGTGGACAAATGTATGTTAGAGGTGGTTCTCCAGTGCAAAACAAAGTGTTATTGGATGGTATGATAATTTATAACCCTTTTCACTCAATTGGCTTTTTCTCTGTGTTTGATACCGAAATTATTCGAAATGCTGACATTTATACAGGAGGATATAGTGCTACCTATGGTGGAAGAATTTCTTCCATTATGGATATAACAACCAAAGATGGTAACAAAAGAAAGACAAAGGGAAGAGTTGCTTTGAACCCATTTGGAGCAAAATTAACTTTAGGAGGCCCTTTGCAAGGCAAAAAGAAAAGAGAAGCGAATGATGGTAGAGCTAATATCACGTACCTATTTTCTGGAAAACATTCCTATTTAGATCAAAGTTCCAAATTGTTATACAGCTGATGATAGATGACTGCAGGGCTGCCTTATGGTTTTACTGATTTATATGGAAAAATATCTATGCACGGAAATAACGGCAGTAAATTCAATGTATTTGGTTTTAACTTTAGAGACAATGTTACGTGGCAACAACTATCTACATTAAAGTGGAGTTCTTATGGAATAGGCACAAATTTCGTTGTGGTGCCCGAAGGGAGTCCCGTGCTTATTAGTGGTAAATTTAATTACTCAAAATATGGAATTGGAATGCGAGAAAGTTTTCCAGACCCTACAAAAATGGTTTTACCCGATTCAAGTACAGTTAAAGGGTTTAGTGGAGGATTTGATTTCAAGTACTTTTTAGAGGGTGATGATGAAATAAGATATGGAATATCTTTAGAAGGTTTGCGTACAGAATATTCTTTCTTTAATTCTGCAGGGAGAGAAATTGAGCAAACGCAGAATACAACTGAGATTTCTACCTATATCGATTATAAAATAGTTAGAGGAAGACTCGTCCTTAATCCTAGTTTTAGAATGCAAGTTTATGCAACATCAAAAGTAACATCGCCTGAACCTAGACTAGGTATTAAATACAATGTTAATGAAGGTTTTCGTTTAAAATTTGCTGGAGGATTATACTCTCAAAACCTTGACAAGTGCCAACTCTGATAGAGATGTCGTAAATTTATTTTATGGTTTTTTAACGGGTTCTGAGGATTTACAAGATGAACTTACTTATCCTGATGGGAAGACTAAAGAGTTAAAACATTCCCTTCAAAAAGCGACACATGCAATTGCTGGGTTTGAATATGATTTAGGAAAAAACTTATCGCTTAACGTGGAAGGATATTATAAATGGTTTAACCAATTAACGAATACCAATAGAAACAAAATATATGATGATTCTCCAAGCACAGACCCTTCTATTCCGGATGTTTTGAAAAAAGATTATATCGTTGAAACCGGTCAAGCATATGGTGTTGATTTAGTCCTAAAATATTCGACAAGCAAAACGTATATTTGGTTTGTTTACTCCCTCGGAAAAGTTGATAGATGGGATGGAATACAAACATATGCACCAGTGTTTGACAGAAGACATAACATCAATTTTATAGCAACTTATTTCCTAGACAAGAAGAAAAACTGGGAATTAAATGGAAGATGGAACCTTGGTTCTGGATTGCCATTTACGCAAACCCAAGGATACTATCAAAACATTGATTTTTCTCAAGGTATAGGAACGAATATAACAACAGACAATACAGATCAATTAGGAATTTTATATGCCGATATAAACAATGGAAGATTACCTTTTTACCACCGTTTAGACATTACTTTAAAAAAGCATATTGAATTAAAAAACAAGAGCAAGATGGAAATTACAGCCAGTGCAACAAATGCATATAGTCGTGAAAACATTTTCTTTGTTGATAGAATTACAAACGAAAAAATTTACCAACTTCCATTGATTCCTAGCCTAGGATTTAGTTGGACATTCTAAGTAATTCTCTTTACTTACCTATTGTTGATTTTGACCTAGTTTGACTTTTTTGAAAACTTTTGCGAAAAAATGGCTGTTAGAAAGTGATTCTGCTATATCTTTACGTCCCGTATTCATTAATCTTTAAGATACGGCATGTCAGAAACAACAAAATACATCTTCGTAACAGGCGGTGTAGCATCTTCACTCGGAAAAGGTATCATTTCAGCTTCTCTAGCTAAACTTCTTCAAGCTAGAGGATTTTCGGTAACCATTCAAAAACTGGACCCCTACTTAAATGTTGATCCAGGAACATTAAATCCATACGAACATGGTGAATGTTACGTTACGGAGGATGGTGCAGAAACAGATTTAGACTTAGGCCACTACGAAAGGTTTTTGAATACTCCTACTTCTCAAGCAAATAATGTTACTACAGGAAGAATATATCAATCAGTAATTTCTAAGGAGAGAAGAGGTGATTACTTGGGTAAAACAGTACAAGTTATTCCCCACATAACAAACGAAATTAAAGAACATATTCAACTTTTAGGAAATACTAAAAAGTATGATTTTGTCATAACAGAAATAGGTGGAACTGTTGGAGATATAGAATCACTTCCATTTATAGAAGCTATACGTCAACTAAAATGGGAATTGCCCAAGGATGTCTTGTTTATTCATTTAACATTAATTCCTTACTTAGCAGCTTCTGGAGAGTTGAAAACAAAACCAACTCAGCATTCGGTAAAAATGCTCTTGGAATATGGCGTTCAGCCCGACATTTTGGTTTGTAGAACTGAACATAATTTAAGCCCAGAAATCAGATCAAAAGTTGCCCGGTTTTGCAATGTTGACATTGAAGCAGTAATTGAATCAATTGATGCTGAAACTATTTATGATGTCCCATTGTTAATGCAAAATGAAAGATTGGATCAAGTAGTTTTAAAGCATTTGAATATACCGTTAAATGGAGAACCTAATTTAACCGTTTGGAAAGATTTTCTAAATAAATTTAAGAATCCTAAATCACAAATTACGATTGGATTAATAGGTAAATATGTTGAGCTGAAAGATTCTTACAAATCCATTGCAGAAGCAATTATTCATGCAGGCGCAATTAACGAGTGTAAGGTAAATGTAAAATGGATTCATTCGGAATCAATTACAGAAGAAAATATTGATAAAAAGCTAGGTAATCTAAGAGGGATATTGGTTGCACCAGGTTTTGGAACAAGAGGTATTAACGGAAAAATATTGGCAATTAAATATGCACGAGAAAATAAAGTACCATTCTTTGGTATTTGTTTAGGTATGCAATGTGCCGTAATCGAATTTGCAAGAAATGTACTAGGACACAAGAATGCCAATACTGTGGAAATTGATAAAAACACAGATGCTCCTGTTATCGACATTATGGAGGAACAAAAGAACCTTCAAGAGATGGGAGGAACCATGCGTTTGGGAACTTATCCTTGTAACATTAAAGATAAATCGAAAGCTTATGATGTCTATCAAAAACATGACATTGAAGAAAGACATAGGCATCGTTATGAATTCAACAGCAAGTACTTAAACGAGTTTGAAACGAATGGTATGGTTGCCACAGGAATTAACCCTGAAAACAATTTAGTAGAAATTGTGGAAATTAAGGAACACCCTTGGTTTGTTGCTGTGCAATTTCATCCAGAATACAAAAGTACTGTCGAAAATCCACACCCATTATTTGTAAACTTTATTAAAGCTGCAGAAAAATGGAAAGTAGAATCAAAAACCACTGCTCAAGAAGCTTAATATCAAATGGAAAAGCCTTCCTCCTCTTCCATCGTCGATAAAATGTATAAAAACGATTTATTCAGCAAATGGCTAGGTATTGATATTGTAGAAAAAGGAATCGGAAAATCCAAACTTGTAATGACCATTCGGCAAGAAATGGTAAATGGCTTTGGAATTGCTCATGGAGGAATCACTTACTCTTTAGCCGATAGTGCATTGGCGTTTGCTTGCAACTCGCAAGGAAGGGAATCTATGTCAATTGAGACTTCCATATCTCACACAAAACCCTGTCATATTGGAGATGTTTTAACAGCTGAAGCTATTGAGGAAAGTTTATCCTACAAAATTGCTATTTATCATATCTCTGTGAAAAATCAAGACAACGAAACAGTCGCCTTATTTAAAGGAACCGTTTACAGAACAAATAAGAATTGGGAGCTTTAATTGGTAATTATTCATTAATACTGTTCTTATTTTAGTTAATTTCAATTCTTAAAATAAAACCTTACATGAAAGATGTTTATATAATAGATGCAATCAGAACCCCAATAGGAAATTTCGGAGGTACATTATCACCTGTCAGAACAGATGATTTAGGAGCAATTGTAATGAAGGAACTCGTGGCAAGAAACCCATCTCTTAATACAGAAGAAATTGAAGATGTATTATACGGTTGCGCAAATCAGGCAGGTGAGGACAATAGAAATGTAGCGCGCATGTGTTCTTTGTTAGCAGGACTTCCCTATTCAATTGGTGGAGAAACCATTAATCGACTTTGCGCGTCTGGAATGGCTTCCACCATAAATGGAGCTAGGGCTATTCAAGTTGGAGATGGAGATATATACCTTACAGGAGGTGTAGAACACATGACACGTGCACCTTGGGTTATTTCTAAAGTGTCTCAGCCATTTGGCAGAGATGCTCAAATGCACGATTCAAGTTTCGGGTGGCGTTTTATCAATCCAAAAATGAAAGAACTGTATGGTGTGGATGGAATGGGTCAAACTGCCGAAAACTTAGTAGACATGTATGATATAAGCAGAGAAGATCAAGATCAATTTGCTTTCTGGTCGCAAATGAAAGCTGCTGAAGCGCAAAACAACGGAAGGCTTGCTCAGGAAATTGTTCCTGTGATTATACCGCAACGAAAAAAAGATCCTATCATTTTTGAGAAAGATGAATTTATTAAACCAAGTACAACTCTTGAGATATTAGGTAAACTAAGACCTGCATTTAGAAAAGAAGGTGGAACTGTAACAGCAGGAAATGCATCTGGATTAAACGATGGAGCTGGTGCAATTTTACTTGCCTCTGCTGAAGCAGCTGCAAGAAATAACCTTACTCCAAAAGCAAGAATAGTATCATCTGCTGTTGCAGGTGTTGAACCACGAATCATGGGAATTGGACCTGTTAAAGCTTCGCAAAAAGCACTGAGAAGAGCTGGTCTAACTATTGACGACATGGATATAATTGAGTTAAACGAAGCATTCGCTGCTCAAGCATTGGCTTGTACTCGGGAATTGGGTCTAGAGGATAATGATCCAAGAATTAACCCAAATGGTGGAGCAATTGCAATTGGCCATCCACTCGGAATGACAGGTTCTAGAATATTACAAACAGCAATGCTTGAACTTCACAAGCAAAATAAAAAATATGCTTTGGTGACTATGTGCATCGGTGTTGGTCAAGGTTACGCAACCATAATTGAAAGAGTTTAAAAACTACTAATTATGATATACGAATTTAACGGTTTTAAACCCGTCATACATGAATCTGCATTTATACATCCTCAAGCGAATGTAACGGGCAACGTATTTATTGGCAAAGATGTTTATATAGGCCCATTCTGTGCTATTAGAGGGGATTTTGGCAAAATCATTATTGAAGATGGATGCAACGTACAAGAAAGCTGCACAGTTCATATGTTTCCGGGAACCACTACGACATTAAAAAAGAATGCTCACATTGGTCACGGAGCTATAATTCATGGTGGAACTATAGGTGAAAACTGTTTAATAGGTATGAATGCAGTGGTTATGGACAATGTTATACTTGGAGAAGGGTGTATTATTGGAGCTCTTTGTTTTGTTCCCGCTAAAACTGATATACCCGCTCGAAAGATTGTGGTTGGAAACCCAGGAAAAGTGGTAAAAGATGTGAGTGAAGAAATGTTAAAATGGAAAACTGAAGGAACAAAGCTTTATCAGAAATTAGCACATGAGTGCCACACTATTTTAAAAGAATGTGAACCCCTTCGTGAAGATGAACCAAATCGTCCTGAACAGGAAGCAGCATATAAAATTTGGAAAGATTCTTAAGGTATTTGATGAGCTACTTGGCAGTCAATCAAAAGTTGTTGTAAAAACTACACACTCAGATTATCATCTTCGTTAATATCTTCAATAGAATAAGAAATATTTGCTTCAATCATTTCTTCTTTTAACACTCTCGGTAATTCCACCTCAAATGCTTTAATAATTTCTGCACAAACACCCTTTTCAACCCGCTTTTTCCTTTTGCTTTTGGATAAAAGTACACCTGCCAATAAATTCTGCCATTCGCCCTTATGCGCCTTAACAACTTCTTCCACGTTGGTTACATCTATATCTATTATTATTCGCATACTTTTATTTTTGATTAAAGCTTCACAATATTACTAGAAGTAATTAAAATGCATGACACTTCTACTTTCTTTTTCTGAACTATATTCATTTATTGACTTATTATTATATTTATCCTAAATGAAACTCATTCTGCTTAAGAGCGCGGAAAATACAAGAAGATCTTGTCTATCTTTCCATACTCAAGGGAATTCTTATCTTTAGTGGATCAAATCAGAAACAAAAATGAAAATACAAAATTATATATTAGGAAACTGGGAAGATGGAGAAGGTGTTGAATTGGAACTACACAGCGCAATTACTGGGGAAAATTTTGGATCTGTTTCAAGCGCGGGTCTTGACTATGCATCTATATTAGAATATGGAAGAGAAAAAGGTGGATCTGCTTTGCGCAAAATGACCTTCCAAGAAAGAGGCTTAATGCTAAAGGCTCTAGCTCTTCATTTGATAGAAATTAAAAACAAGTTTTATTCATTAAGCGCTGTGACCGGAGCCACAAAAGTGGATTCTTGGATAGATATTGAAGGAGGAATCGGGAACTTATTTGCCAATGCATCACTAAGAAGGCAATTTCCAGACTTACCTTATTATGTTGACGGAAGTGCAGCACCGATGTCAAAAAACGGAACTTTTATTGGGCACCATATTATGGTTCCAAAAAAAGGTATTGCTGTACATATTAATGCCTTTAACTTTCCTATTTGGGGAATGCTTGAAAAAATAGCAGTAAACATTATGGCAGGTGTTCCATCTGTTGTTAAACCATCTGAATTTACGAGTTATTTGACTGAGCTAATGGTTAGAGAAATTATTGCGTCTAAAATACTGCCGGAAGGAGCATTGCAACTGGTTTCCGGTTTAGGTCGTGGAATTATTGACCATGTTACCAACCAAGATGTGATAACATTTACGGGCTCTGCTGCAACTGGAAAAAAACTAAAAGGACTTCCACATATTATTGAAGAGTCTGTGCCATTCAACTTAGAAGCAGATTCTCTAAATGCCTGTTTATTGGGAGAAGATGCTGTTCCTGGAACTCCAGAATTTGACATTTTTATAAAAGAAGTCCAAAGAGAGATTACGGTTAAAGCGGGTCAGAAATGTACTGCAGTAAGAAGGATATTAGTTCCAGAAAAATTAATGGAAGATGTTCAAACTGCCCTTTCTGCAAGGTTAGCCAAAACTATTATTGGTGACCCTGCCACTGAAGGTGTTCGAATGGGAGCATTAGCAACAAACCTGCAAGTTGAAAGAGTTCGAGAAAATGTTGAGCTTTTGATGAAAGAACAAGACATTGTTTACGGAGATTTAGATAATTTCGAAGTTACCGGTGCTGACAAAAACAAAGGTGCTTTCTTCTCCCCTATTCTTTTTAGAAATGATAATCCTTTTGAAAAAAATGGAGTACATTCAATTGAAGCTTTTGGACCAGTATCTACATTAATGCCCTATAAAAATTTAGATGAGGCAGTAAAACTTGTAGAATTAGGAAAAGGGTCCTTGGTTACTTCAATCATTACAAACGATGATAAATTAGCCAGAGAATTCGTTACAGAAGCTGCACATATGAACGGTAGAATATTGGTTCTTAACGAAAGATGTGCCAAAGAAAGTACTGGACATGGATCACCAATGCCATTATTAACCCATGGTGGACCTGGCCGCGCTGGTGGAGGTGAAGAAATGGGTGGAGTAAGAGGTGTTTTACACTATATGCAGAGAACCGCTATTCAAGGGCATCCAACTACCATTTCTAAAATCACGCAACAATTTCAGGTTGGAGCTGAAATGCCAGAAGCAAATCCACATGTGTTTAGAAAGCATTTTGAAGAATTAGAAATCGGTGAGACTGTATTTACACATAAACACACGGTTACCACAACTGACATTGTAAACTTTGCTAACGTAAGTGGAGATAATTTTTATGCGCACATGGATGAAACCTCTTTAGATGGAACCATTTTCGAAGAACGTGTGGCACATGGTTATTTTGTATTGGCAAAAGCTGCAGGTTTATTTGTTGAACCGAAAAAAGGACCCGTTCTTTTAAATTACGGTATCGATGAATGCAGATTTACAAAACCCGTTTATGCTGGTGCAACAATAGGTGTTCGTTTTACAGTTAAAGAAAAAATAAACCAAGAAAAGAAAGACGAAGATGATATAGCTAAAGGAATTGTAAAATTCTTAGTTGACATCTATGACCAAGAGGGAGAAACAGTTGGATTAGCTACGATTTTAACAATGGTACGAAAACTAGACCAATCAAAGTAATAGGTAATTATAATTTAAAAACTATAAAATGAAAAATTTAATAATAGCCGCAATCAGTTCAATCTATGTTCTTTCATCTTGTATCGCTGAATGCGATACCTCGACGGTGCAAGGAGCAGCAACTTGCTTATGCGAAGTCGGAGATGAAATATTAATGAACTCTGATGACAAAGAAAAAGTAAAAGACTTGCTCGAAAAACACAGTGCTTACATAAAAGAAATCGAACAAGCATATGCTGATGGAAAATATACTAAAAATGAAATAGATGCGGTACTTAAAGATAGAAACTGTGATCTTTAAGATACATATTTCACTAATAAACTAAAAGGCTCAACAGAACTGTTGAGCCTTTTTTAATACTGTATAATAAGATACTATTACAATCCTAATAAAACTTCATGAGGTTCTTTTGAACCAAAAATAAGTCTAGAAGGATCTTCTAACATTTCTTTTACTTTTACCAAGAAACTTACAGACTCTTTTCCATCAATAATTCTGTGATCGTAGGAAAGTGCTAAATACATAATTGGACGTATTTCTACTTTACCATTAATTGCAACGGGACGTTCTACAATGTTATGCATTCCTAGTATAGCCGATTGAGGTGGGTTAATAATAGGCGTACTTAACATAGAACCAAACACTCCACCATTTGTGATAGTAAATGTTCCACCTTCCATATCTTCAATAGCTATTTTACCATCTCTAGCTTTTATAGCTAACCTCTTAATTTCAGCTTCAATTTCAGCCAAACTCATTCTTTCTGCATTGCGAACAACAGGCACCATCAATCCTTTGGGAGAACTAACAGCAATGCCTATATCCGCATAATTATGCGCAATCATATTATCACCATCAATCATTGAATTAATTTGTGGGAATAAGTTTAACGCTTCAGTAACAGCTTTTGTGAAAAAGGACATAAACCCAAGGTTTACTCCATGCACCTCTTTAAACTGTGCTTTATATTTTTTTCGCAAGTCCATAATTGGCTTCATGTCAACTTCATTGAACGTAGTCAACATTGCTGTTTCGTTTTTAACTGCAACTAAACGAGAGGCAATTTTACGACGAAGCATTTTCATCTTAATCGTTTCCTTATCCCTGGTTCCACCCCAACCTTGAGCAGCTGAAGCATCTATACCACCAGCCATAGCTGAAACAACATCTTGTTTGGTTATTCTTCCATCTTTGCCTGTTCCATTTACCATTTGCAATGGAACCTTATTTTCGTCGGCTAATTTCTTTGCAGCAATTGATGGATGACCAGCAGCATATGATTCTTTTGCAGGAGCCTCTTTCTTGGTAACCGGCATCGGATCAGGTTGAACTTGAGCTTTTACTTCTTCCACAACAACCGGAGCTTCTTCTTTCACAGAATCAAAACCAGCTGGTTTTTCAGCCGCAGTGTCAATCAAACAAACAACCGCACCAACATCAACTGCATCACCATTTTCTGCTTTCAATGTTATTATCCCAGATTCTTCAGCTGGTAACTCTAAGGTCGCCTTATCTGAATCGATTTCAGCAATAGCTTGATCTTTTTCTACGTAATCACCATCTTCTACCAACCATTCTGCAATCTCCACTTCTGTGATAGATTCTCCTGGACTTGGAACTTTCATTTCTAATACTGACATTCTTTTTATAGATTAAAAGATATTAAGACTTTAAGATTTCCAAGATGTTAAGACTTTAAGATTTCTCTTTTGTCTTATAGTCTTTTGTCTTTTTAGTCTTAAAATCTAATTTATACTTTCTCTTTTACATTACTCATTAATTCATCCAAAATAGCTTGTTGACGTATTGCATGAACTTTTGGTGAACCGCTAGCTGGACTTGCTGAGTCTAATCTAGAAGCTACTTCTAAATGAACTGTTCTATAGTGCCTCAACATATGTGACCATGCGCCCATATTCCCTGGCTCTTCTTGGCCCCATATATATTTTGAGTCCTTACCATATTTATCAACGATAGCATCCATTTGTTTATGAGGAACTGGATATAATTGCTCAACTCTAACTACTGCAATATTTTCTCCTGCTCCAATTTTCTCTTTCTCTTCAATTATATCGTAGTAAAACTTACCTGAAACAAATACAACAGTATCAACCTCTTTAGCTTTCACCGATGTATCATCAATTACTTCTTGGAAAACACCATTTGCTAATTCATCAACGGTAGAGACTGCTTTGTTATATCTTAACAACTTTTTAGGAGTAAAAACTACGAGTGGCTTTCTGAAATCTCTGTGCAATTGACGACGTAAGACATGGAACATATTGGCAGGAGTAGTACTATTTACAATTTGCATATTTAAATCTGCACACAATTGTAAATATCTTTCCATTCGCCCACTAGAATGCTCTGAACCCATTCCCTCATAACCATGAGGTAGTAGCATTACCAATCCATTTTGTGTATGCCATTTATCTTCGGCCGCACTGATAAATTGATCGATCATTATTTGTGCGCCGTTATTAAAATCTCCAAACTGCGCTTCCCAAATTGTTAATCCATTTGGCGTATTAAAAGCATAACCGTAATCAAAACCTAATACTCCATACTCTGACAATAGTGAATTATAGATTGTAAAATCAGCTTGTTTATCAGACAAGTTATTTAGCGTAATAATTTCCTCTTCTGTATCTTCCGTTTTGATTACAGCATGTCGGTGAGAAAAAGTTCCTCTTTCCACGTCTTGACCAGAAATTCTTACCGGATAACCTTCTTCCAATAAAGTAGCATAAGCTAGCATTTCCGCCATACCCCAATCAAGAGTATTCGTTTCTAGCATACCTACTCTATCTTTTAAGAGCTTAACAATCTTTCTGAAGTATTTTTTCCCTTCTGGAAGTGTTGCTACTTTATGCCCTAGGGCTACTAGTTCTTTTTTCGGGTAACCTGTATTCGGTGAAAAGTCAAAATCTTCATCGGTTGCAGGCCTAAACCCTTCCCATCTTTCCTGAAGAAAATCCGTCACCTTAGCCTTTTTAATTTGCTTAGCATCCTCCAAACGATCTTGCAGCATGTTATCAAATTCTTTCATCATATCCTTCCCTTCTTGAGCACTTAAGACTCCTTCTGTGATTAATCTTTTTAAATAAATTCCTCTTGGACTAGGATGATTAGCAATAGCTTTGTATAGTTTTGGCTGCGTAAATTTAGGCTCATCTCCTTCATTATGTCCATACTTACGGTAGCATAGAATATCGATAAATACATCATTTTTAAATTTCTGACGATATTCTAAAGCAATCTGGACTGTCTGAACCAATGCCTCTACATCATCACCATTTACATGAAAAACAGGACTTAAAGTTGTTTTAGCAACATCCGTACAGTAAGTACTTGAACGCGCATCTAAATAGTTTGTAGTAAACCCAATTTGATTATTGATAACAATATGCAATGTCCCGCCGGTTTTATAACCTGCCAATCGAGACATTTGAATCACTTCATAAACAACTCCTTGACCTGCAATAGCAGCATCTCCATGAATTTGAATAGGCACCAACTTTGAATTATCTCCTCCTAATTCAAAATCTATTTTTGATCTTGATATACCACTAACAACTGGATCAACAGCCTCTAGGTGAGAAGGGTTTGGTGCTAATGTTAATTTAACGTTTCTTCCTGTATCTGCAACGATCTCACTTGTATATCCTAGATGATACTTTACATCACCATCAAAAAGACTGTCTTCATATACTTTCCCCGTGAACTCACTAAATATAGCATCGTATGTTTTGTTAAAAACATTTGCCAAAACATTCAATCTCCCTCTGTGAGCCATTCCCATCACAAATTCTTCCACGCCAAACTCCGTCCCTCTTTCAATTAAATTATCCAAAGCAGGAATTAATGCCTCAGCTCCTTCAATTGAAAAACGTTTTTGTCCAACAAATTTCTTATGTAAAAACTCTTCAAACACACTGGATTGATTCAATTTATTCATTACATGAATCTTTCTTTCTTTTGAAAGCAGCGGTCTGTTTTTTAATTCTATTCTTTCTCGCAACCACCTTACCCTTTCTGGATGACGGATATACATATACTCGATACCGATCGACTTACAATAAGTCTCTTTTAGGTGATCAATAATTTCTTGTAAAGTGGCATTTTCTAAGCCAATTTCTTCTCCAGCCTTAAAAACTACATTTAAATCAGATTCCTCTAATTTGAAATTCTGATAATCCAAAGAAGGCTTGTACTTTCTTCGCTCTCTTACGGGATTAGTATCTGTAAATAAATGACCTCGACTTCTATATTCTCCGATTAGCTTAATTACTTTAAACTCCTTTTGAACATTATCCGGTATAGCTCCGTCTTCCTCAAAATTTGTTTTTGCGAATTCAAACCCTTCAAAAAACTTTTTCCAGCTTTCATCAACTGAATTTTCGTCTTTCAAATAGCTGCTGTATAAGTCATCTATAACAGATCCCTCTGCATTACTTATATATGAAAATTTATCCATTCGTATTGTTCAATTTAAACACTGTATATTACAAATGTATAATTTTATTTATCCAACTCCATTTCATTTTGGTCACATTTCATTTAATTGGTGAAATTAATTTATCAAACAATAAAAAAATAGGAGTATTATTTTAACTGAATAATGAATTTGAGCCAGAACTATATTGTCTTTTTAATACGACTTTTTGTAATTCACGGTTCAAAATTAATTTTAAAAGGTTTTCTTGCGGCAAGCCATCGTTCGAATAAATGAGTTGCTGATTAACGTCCACTCTATACAGAAAATTGAAGAGTACATCTTCATTTTTACTAAGTGTAGCTTCTATCCAATTTAGTAGCGTTATAATAAATTTATCTTTTTCTGAGTCAATGTCAAATTCATATTCAATACCGCTCAACGTTAAATCTTTATTTAACTGAACTATTACTTCTTTTAATATTCCTTCTTCTACTAATGAAACGCCTTGATAACTAACTTCCAAACTCATTTATCTTTATATCTTTGATTTCAAATTTAAAAATAAAATCGTCATGAAAAAACTTTAAATGATGCTCCGCTAACTTACTACAACAGATTTAAATACGTTAAACTTTTTTTGTTTCTATTCGGCATTCGTCGATCACCGCCGCGACTTGGCTCCTTCTTTTTTGGCAAAAAAAAAGAAACAAAAATGCTTTTGCGCCAATGACCCCGCAAAATCAATCACTATCTCTTCTTCAATGTCAAGTTCGGCTGGATGATCTTTCCCGATAGCTATCGGGAAGAAGCTTTCCAACCTTCCTAAACATTGAATTCGATCTTGCCATCAATTTTGTGCGGCACGCCTATACCCATGTTGCCTCTGTTTTCTTTTGATTATTTTCAATAAAGACTTTCTGATTGAATGTTCTATCAACAACTCAGAATTCATCAAAAGTTAGACAGAATTTGATTTAGTGATAAGAAAACGGAGCTTCACTTAACTTTATATAAGGTAATTCGGCTTTTTTATTACTAATAATGCTCATTTTTGCAATATGAAAGTTCTAATAACAGGTGGGTCAGGATTGATTGGAAATAGAATTACACAACTATTACTTGAAAAAGGTATAGAAGTAGTTCACTTAACAAGACATCTAAATTCAAAATCAGGGGTTAAAACGTATGAGTGGAATTGGGAAAAAGGAACAATTGATTTAAAATGTTTTAACGAGGTAACCCACATTATTCACCTAGCTGGAGCTGGGATTGCTGACAAGGCTTGGACAACTAAACGTAAGCGTTTCCTTATTAAAAGCAGGGTACACACCACCCGATTACTCTTTAAACATATTGAAGCGTTAGACAAATTAGAAAGTTTTATTTCCGCATCTGGAATAGG
Source organism: uncultured Flavobacteriales bacterium (assembly GCA_943788755.1). Classification (GTDB taxonomy): domain Bacteria; phylum Bacteroidota; class Bacteroidia; order Flavobacteriales_D; family Parvicellaceae; genus CALSMU01. Next base: position 1,405,768 of record CALSRM010000003.1, on the reverse strand, counting down.
ATATTATGGCGCTCGAAATACTGAAGAAATATTCACAACATCCTCTCAACCACATGCTGATTTTATTGCTAAATGCTGCATTCAATGGGAGAATTCAGCTGATCTTTTCAAACCTTTTGCTAGAGTCGTTAAATTTAGAACAGGAATTGTACTAGACAAGGAGAATGGAGCTCTTCCAAAAATGAGCTCTTCTATCAAACTAGGGCTGGGAGCTCCTCTTGGAAATGGAGGGCAATACATGCCTTGGATCCACATAGACGACATTGCTAATTTATACATCTATGCGTTAACCAATAAAATGAAAGGCGTATATAACGCTGTTTCTGGCCAGCACACAACGAACAAAGAACTTACTAAAGAAATAGCGATTCAGCTCAATAAAAAAATACGCCTAAAAAGAGTTCCTTCCTTTTTAATCAAAACGATTTATGGAGAGATGGCTGATATACTTTTAAAAGGAAGCCGCGTAGGTAACGAGGGGTTATTGAAATCAGGGTTTAAGCTTGAATATCCTGATTTAAAAAGTGCTTTGAAGAATGTTTTCAATTAGAAGTACGCTAGATTTTTTATATTTACGGTAAAGACATATTATGGATAACACACATATGTGTGTTATCCAGTTGTTGGCACACATTTGAAGAATGACCTATAAAACCCTCATCATAACTGCTACTTTCTTATTGAGCAACTTGTCGTTGAGTGCTCAAAACGAAATCGACTCGCTTAAAGCTATAATTAACAGCGAACAACACGACACTTTGAGAATGGATGCCCTACTCAGAATTAGCAAAGAATACAGAAGCGCAGGTAAATTCGACCAAGCGCTGGACTACTGTAACCAAGCTCTTGAACTGTTGCAAGTTCTTGCAAGTTCATCCAATAATGTCATCGCTAAAGCAGGAAGAATTGGTATAATTCGTGCCTATCATAGGCTTGGAGCCACTGTAAAGAAAACAAATGAGCATTCAAAGGCCGTTCCCTATTTTTTTAAAGCTCTACAATTAGCAGAGAACGAAAGCTTAAATGAAGAAATGGGTTCTATAATGAGCAGTATAGGCTGGTATTATTATGGACAAGGTGATTATCCCAAGGCATTGGAATATGGTTTTAAACAATTGAAATTGGGTGAGGAAATAGAAGATGAATGGAGAATCGCAAGTGCCTATAACGATATTGGTGTTGTGTATAAACGCCAAATGCAGCATACCAAAGCTATAGCGTATCTTTGCAAGAGTGTACGGTTATGCGAAGAAAATGGGGAAACCTGGTGAATGGCAATCGCCATCAATAACATAGGCGATGTGTATTCGAACCAAGGGAATTATCCCGCAGCAGCAGATTATTATTTAAAAGAACTGCAGTTAGGTGAGGGAGTATTCAATGAAGAACTAATGGCAGAAGCTTATGAATGTTTGGGAAACACCTACAGTAGTGTAGTAAGCGCCACTCCTGATAGCTTAGATTGGATTTGGAATAAATGGTTTCTGACAGGCCCAATCAAAAAATCAGTAATACTTGACACAGCTTTGCGTTATCAACAAATCGCATTGGAATACTATAAATCCACTAATATTAATTATGATTTATCCAGTTGTTTAAACGGAATTGGCAAAACCCTGCAATTACAAAGTAAGTACAAAAAAGCAATAAGCACCTATACATGGGCATTTGAATTGGCAGCAAGTAATGGTCTCTTGGAAAAAGAAAAATATGCTGCTCTTGGATTGTATGAAAGTTATAAGGCCATTGAAGAGTTTGAGGAATCGCTTCAATGGCTAGAAATATCTAGCAATATAAAAGATACTATTTTCAGCAGTGACAGACAAATGGAAGTTGGCAGGTTGGAATCCCGTTATCAGTTTGAGCTAAAGGAAGCCGCTATGATATTGGAACAGGAAAAGGAAAGAGCGGTTGCAATTTCCGAGAAAAAAATACAGCAGACCATCATCTGGTCAGTAAGTGGTGGCTTCCTGCTACTTCTAGCATTTTCAGTATTCATCTTCAACCGTTTCAGAATAACACAAAGGCAAAAGAAAATTATTACCTGGCAAAAGGAAGTGGTAGATGAAAAGAACAAAGAAATAACCGACAGCATCCAATACGCCAAACGCATCCAAAGTGCCATATTGCCAGCGCCCAAATTGGTGAGGCAATACCTTGAGGACAGTTTTATCCTTTACAAGCCCAAGGACATTGTTGCAGGCGACTTCTATTGGATTGAAATTGTAGAAGACAAGGTGTTCTTCACCTCAGCCGACTGTACCGGTCATGGCGTGCCCGGAGCAATGGTAAGCGTAATGTGTAGTAACGCCCTATCAAAGGCAGTGAAAGAATTAGGTATTCACCAGCCTGCCAAAATTCTAGACAAAACCGTTGAGATTTTGGAGGAACGTTTCGCTAAGAGTGAGGAGGAAGTAAAGGACGGAATGGATTTAGCCCTTTGTTGTCTTAACCTTAAAACCAAAAAACTTGACTATGCAGGAGCTAATAACCCACTTTACTGCATTACGAGGGGAGAGTTAAAAGAAATAAAACCCGACAAGCAACCGATTGGAAGGTATGACGATAGGCAACCTTACAATAACCATACACTTGACATCAAAACAGGCGACTGCTATTACATATTCACTGACGGTTTTGCAGACCAGTTCGGGGGACCAAAGGGAAAGAAATTCAAATACAAACCGTTCAAACAACTGCTACTTGACAATCATGACAAACCAATGGACGAGCAAAAACAACTACTTGACAAGGCAATTGAAGACTGGAGAGGTCAACTTGAACAGGTGGATGATATCTGCATTATCGGACTGAGAATTTGAAAAGAAACAAGAAAAAAATGCGCCCACACAACCTAAGAAAACATGCGGACTGATCAGGTAAAATGAAAGTAATTACACAAAATATAACTCGTGACTGGGCTTATAGATGCGTGTTCCAAAACCCGCCTGTTTCTTATACTGAACGTTAGCAGTAATGCAAACTAACTCCAGTCTGATTCTTCCAAAGTAAATATTTCACTAATTTCTACTTCAAAAATTTGAGCCAGCCTCAAAGCTAAAACTGTTGAAGGAACATACTTCCCTAATTCCATAGCATTAATTGTTTGCCTACTAACTTTTGCTAATGTGGCTAAATCAGCTTGTGTAATATTTTTTTTGGCTCTCTCCACTTTAATACTATTCTTCATAACTATCTGATTTTTTAAGTTTAAAAATTTGCCAATTAAATCTAATAATGAAAAACAGTAAAACTGTAAACATATTAAAAACCATAACCCATAAAAACGATAAACCATATATGAATAAAAATGAGATCAAAAGAACAGCATAATTGAAATATACAGCCCAAACTAAGGATTCAAGTCTTATTTTAGAAATAAATTCATCTTCTGACTTTTCTTTCGAAAAAGCGACTAGCAATGAACTAATGATTGTTAAAACTCCAAGGATTTCATTCAAAATATTATTCTTGATGAAACCAAATAAATAATTATCACCAAAAAACTCGTTAATAAAAATAGCAGGAACATTTAAAGTTAAAAAATCAGGTTCGTAATTTAAAATAAAGGTTAATAAACCAATGATTGCAGAAGGGATAAGAATAAACAAGCCGACTTTCTTGTATTTGTTAGGAAATAGATACTTTATTTTCATAATATTAAGTTTAATTTTTTCACAAATGTAAAACAAACAAATCAAATTGACAAATAAACTTTACATTAAGTAAAGAAAACCTTTCTTATTTTACCTGAAAATTAAGTGCTACTGGCAGCAAAGGTAACTGATGCACAACTCCCATTTTTCATTAAAATAGGGCTCTATTTAAAGTGGTTTAAACACACTTTGCTTTTCGTTTTAGTACTATTTCTTATAAAGTAAGTGGCTTGTAAGCCTTTATTTCGACTCTTATTATCACAATAAAATAATGCAAAGCAGCTTTTACCACTTTTGCTAAATCCAAAACCTCATTCAGTTGACGGTAAAAGTTGTCCTTGGGAACACGATCACTTAATTGAAAATGGGTGAAAAGTTTTTCCTGATATTTTTTCTTGCCTTGCACAATTAAAGATAAGCCTTACTTCATCTTAATCAGATTTACTATCTTTATCAACAACGTTGTGCAACATGCACAAAAGCTAAGCAACATAATCCTTGCCTACCTCCCGATGGGGTATCGGACCATTATTATGTAGCTTAGTTGGAACGTTGTAGAAAATAATAACTGACCTCTCCAACTAACCTTATCTATGTCAGTAACTTAACCATTCCTAATAAAGAGGAAACTTACAACTTGTCGCTGATTAAAACACTAAAATGTTGCAATTCTAATTGAGAAAAACCTAAAAAAATAGAAGGAGATGACCAAAGAGAAAGTTTTGGAGGATATAATTGAAGGATATCGAAATACTATTTATCAAAGATATCAATATCAAAATATCAAGGGTAAATATAAAATCCCCGAATCAATAAATGAAGAGACAGTAAATCTACTTAGGAATTACTTCCTAAATTACATTTATCCAGAATTTAATAAGCGAGCAGAATTAAACGAATCATTCAAAAGTCTAGATAATTATATTAAGCATCCCAAAAAATTATTAAGTATTTTATTGGACACTTCTAATCTAATCTTTAATTATGGAATCCATCTACCCAAAATATTAAATACTGCGCTTAAAGTAATGAAATCATTCCGAGCAGCAACAGGTTTTGAAAATATGCTTGTCGATGAAGCCATTAAAAATAGAATAGAAGCTCCTTACGATCCCTCAAAAATCACAACACTTATAAAACTATTGCCTCGGAAAGAAATAGAAAAATTTATTGATACTTTCCAATCTTTATTTGAAATCTTACACGATAGAATTCTTATTAAGAAAATCAAAGAGATTCTTGAATATTTAATCCTTGTAATGAAAAACAAAGAAAAATATTACTCAGCAAGCCAAATTAAGGGACTCGAAATAGGTCTTGAAATGATAAACATAGGTGATAATCTTTTCAATCGATTAGCAAAAGAAGATCAACGAAAATTGGTTTATTTGATCACAGAAATAGAAAAAGATATGCTGGAAATTAATTTATAAAAACATAAAAACCAGATACGTAATAAGCTATAAAAAAGTCACCCGACCTATGCTGCTTCACTACTTTTATACTGGAACTTTGAGGCGCAATTATACAATTGATGTTACACCATTGAGAAAAGATCTAACCATTGAAGCGTTAAAACCGCATGAACTAAATATCGTTCGACTCTATAATTTTTGAAGAGGCGTTAGAATTGCACAACTCGATCATTTTAGCAGCAATGTCTCTCGCCTCAACCGCACGGTATTTCTTCGGTATTAAAAATTTAAAACATTTAAAAACCGCTATTCCCCATTCTTCTCCCGTACGCTGCTCTTGCCTGTTGCCAACAATAAAGCTTGGCCTTAGAATATAGGTACGCTCAATATTAACAGACAATACAGCATGCTCCATCTCCCCTTTTATTTTATTGTAGGATATAGAACTTTTTGTATTGGCACCAATAGCAGAAACCACAGCCACTTTAGAAACACCATTGTTTTTGCAAATTTCAACAGCTTGTGCCGGAATACCCAAGTCTATTTTTCGATACTGCTGATGATTGGGTGTTTTCTTTTTGGTGGTTCCTATACAGATGTACAGTTCATCTCCAGTTAGGTCTTCTTTAAAATCCTCTAAAACTAATAGGTTTCCTATGTACTCTTTCACTTTTGGGTGCGAAATACCCGTTGATTTTCTTGAGAAAAGTTTGATAATTTCATAGTTTGTGCTGCAAAGAAGCTGTTCTAAAACAAGTGATCCAGTAAGGCCTGTTGCTCCCAGTATAATGGCTGTTTTTTGCATAGGATAAAGATAGAAAGTACAGCTATAATTAACTAATATATTTTTATTTTGGAGAAAAAATAAAAACTAAACCCAACTATTTTGAGGTAAACCTACCCTAAAATCTCAGCAATATTCGGCTTAAAGTATTTAGTACTTTTTAGTACTTTTCCATCTTCGCGATAAATGGGCTGTCCATTCTCATCCAACTTACTCATATTGCTTCGTTGAATCTCGGTAAAAACTTCGTCTATTTTGTGCTGTAAACCGTGCTTTAAAAGCGTTCCGCATAAAATGTAAAGCATATCGCCACAAGCATCAGCTATTTCTATTAAATCACCATTTTGAGCTGCCTCAAGGTATTCTTCATTCTCTTCTCGCATTAACTTATAACGCAATAAGTAGTCAGTTTTAGGAATTTCTGCTTTTGGTTCTTCTTCGTTAGCTATTAAAAATGCTTCGTGAAATGTTTTAACATTATCAATACAATCTTTGAGTAGTAATTCTTTCCTCATCCTTTATTCTTTGAGTGATTAAAAGATAAAAATAAAGAATGTTGTACCCATTTCTATCACATTGTTAATTACTACTTTGATTTCGTTGACAATTGTAATTACATTACAATACGATGAATGGGCTATTATTTCAAACTTATTAAAAATTCAAGTGTATCCACATTATCTGCATAATCCCATAATTCAGGATTTTGTGCTTTACCGAAAGGAATGTCTTTTTTGGACACAACGCACTGAATGTTTTCATCCAACTGCTTTAAATGTTCTTGAATTGAGCTAGCGTCACTATAGTATTCATAGTATAGCGTACCAATCGGAGAATGCAAACTTTGATCTTCCTTCATGATTAGAAACCCATTTTCAAGCAAATCATACTGCTCCATCATAAAAACAGCTTTATGATAATCATAATTATTAGCATATTTATTATTCTCTGAAACATATTGAAATGGAAAAAAAGCTTTGAATAAATTATCCAAATCATAACCTTTTGGTAAAAATACTTTAGTCACATTTCTACAACCCAATCCATAAAAAGCAAAAACATCATTAGCAAGTCCCCGCAGATCTTCTTCCGATTCTGCTCCTGTAATTATAGCAACTGAAGTTCTGCTCTTGCGAATAATATTTGGATATTTTCCAAAATATTGCTCAAAATACCTGGATGTGTTATTACTGCCAGTAGCAATTATTCCATCTATGTTTTTTAATTGAGTAATGACAACCTCAGACCTTTCTGCAACTGTATTATCAAAATGATTTAAAATAGTTAGAATAGCTGGAAAGAGCTTATCATCGTCACTTGATAATTTTATTTTTGTTTTATACCCAGCAATGTAACAACATACATAATCATGAAAACCAACTAACGGGATGTTACCTGCCATAATAATTCCTACTTCTTTGTTGGATTCAATATCATCTAGATTATAGCGTTTAATCCATTTTTCTATATTTTCTAATGAGAGTTGTTTTCCCCAAGCTTTAAAAGAATTCTTTACCTCTTTTTCGGTAAACCATCCATTAAAAATGCGAACACTTCTTGTCAATTCCTCCAAAGCTTTGTACTCATTTTCAGTAATTCCCAACTCAAATCCTGTCCAGTTTCTATTCTCTCCTATTGAACTAAGAATTTTACCTAGTTTCTCTAATGCCTTAACTCGTTGGTATAAATCCATTTCCAAATTAAATAATGATTATATTTGCACTTGCAAAATTATAAAGATTTTAACGATGGCGATTATAATAACCGACGAATGTATTAATTGTGGAGCTTGTGAACCAGAATGTCCTAATAATGCGATATATGAAGGTGGTGCTGAATGGAAGTTTTCTGAAGGAACATCGTTAAGTGGAAAATTTAAAGGGAAAAACTCTGGTATAACTGTTGATGCTGACGCTGAACAAGAACCAGTGGATATGGATGTCTATTACATAGTTCCAGATAAATGTACTGAATGTAAAGGGTTTCATGATGAGCCACAATGCGCTGCTGTATGCCCTGTTGATTGCTGTGTAGATGATGAAGCCAATGTTGAAACAGAAGAAGAACTTTTACTGAAGAAAGATAGTCTCCACATAGATTAACTTTCAATTGAAACTATACTATCGAAACACCGTACTTAGCAACGGTGTTTTTTTTGGATAAATTATTGTAACCCAGAAGCAAATAAACGGTTATATTATAAATTACATTTTATGAAAATTTTCCTTTTCATTGGTATTTTACTCTCATTTACTTCATCGGCTTTGGCCCAAAGTGCAATTGAGAATATTAAATCTTTTGAAGACTCGCTCGTAACTTCACTTGAGCAAATAAGAACAGCGGAGACATTAAAAGAAAAATTTGTATTGAATATACGGTTTGAAAATACCTTAAGGAAAGCACTTCGATATGATGAAGCTTTTACTTATAAATTCGATGACTTATCTAAGGTAATGAGTACTAAAACCTCTCCTGACAATGCTTTTAGAATATTCAATTGGAATATTGAAGTTCCAGGTATCCAAGAACATTATTTTTTCTGCTTAGTAATGAAATACGATTCACGAAAAGGCGAATACGTTATTATAGAATTATTTGATAAATCCAAATACGCCACACGAGTAGAATATACGTTGTACAATGAAAAAAAATGGTTTGGAGCATTATATTATGAAATTATTCCTGTAAAAAAGGGTCTAAATACAACATACACTTTATTAGGCTGGGATGGAAATAATAGAATGTCCAACAAAAAAATTATTGAAACAATGGCTTTCCAAGGGAGGGATAAAATCAAATTCGGATTACCAATATTTAAACAGGATGAAGATACCAAAAGAAGAGTTGTTTTTCAGTACAGCAAAAAAGCAACCATTTCCGTTAAATATAAATTAATAAAAAGGAAAGAGTACATTATATTTGACCACCTTTCTCCAATGTCTGGACAATTAGTAGGGATACCTGATTATTTGGTTCCGGATTTAAGCTTTGATGCTTTCGTTTTGGAAAGTGGAAAGTGGAAGTACTTAAAAGACTTTGATGCAAGAACTGGTAAATCTCGAAATGACAAGATTTTTACTCAGCCCAAGGAAACATCCTTTCCCAATAACTAAATTTTGTTTATTTTAATAACGTTACGTGCCCCATATACTCATGTGATTGCTTGGAAGAAGGATCTATACAAGTTACTTTCCAAACATAAACATCTTGTTGAGACATAAGGCCTTTATATGTGCCATCCCACCCCTCAGAGGAGTGAGAAGTTTCAAAAATTAATTCTCCCCATCGGTTAAACACCATGAACGAATATTTCAACGGATCTTCACCTTTTACAATTGGTTTAAATTCGTTATTAATTAAATCACTACCACCTGGTGTGAATGCATTTGGAACATAAATAATAAATTCCTCATCGATTAAAACGTTCTGACAGATTGTATCAGTGCATCCGTTAAGCGTAATAGCTTCTAGACATACTTCATAAGTTCCAGGATTTGCATTTGGAAAAGTGTACTGAGGATCTTCTACCGTACTTTGGTCTTCTAATCCTCCAACATCAAAAGTCCAATTATATGCATCCGCATTTGAGCTTAAATTAACGAAATCGATTGTTGGATTTAATACACTCGTGGGTTGAGGTCCAAATGTAAAATCAGCTGTAGGGTATCCAAAAACACACACATAATTTGGTATCGTAACAGTTCCGATACAACCTTCAGCGGTTGTAATGGTTAAAGTTACATCCCAACAACCTGGTTGAGTGAAAACATAAGAGGGACTTGCGCATTGCGTGCTTGTTCCTCCATCACCAAAATCCCATAAACATGTAGAACCAGCTGGAACCAAGTTATCGGTAAAATTAGTTGTAACAGGTACACAACCAAATAATTCATCACCTGTAAATGAGATGGTTGGCACTGTGTTTACTATAACAGTCACTTGGTCAGAAATTGATGGGGTTTGACATCCATCTGTTATTGTTACTGTATAAATTGTAGTCGCAGTAGGGGTAACCGTTTGATTCTGACCAACACCCAAACCTTGATCCCAAGTGTAAGTATAAGGACCTCCATCTCCACCACCTGCTGAAGCTGATAGGTTTGAAGGTGAACCTTCACAAATTGGAGTATCACCATCTATTGAAAGAACGGTTAAAGGACCATTAACCTCCACTAATACAGTCTCTGCATTTGTACACCCATTTGCATCTGTTGCAGTAAATGTATATACCTCATCTAGTATAGGTGAAACGTTTCCGTCTTCAGTAGCAAACAGAACTACTCCTGCGTTATCAGACCATTCATAAGTAAATGGTTGATTACCACCGGTTACCGTTCCGTCTAAAAAAGAAGAACCACCAATACAAATTGGGCTAGTAGCAGTTACAGATACCCCAACAGCTATTGGACTGCCAACCTCTACCAGACTATCTGTTGAACATTCATTGGCATCTTGAGCATGTACAGTATAATTCCCTGAACATAAATTAGTAAATATTGGATTAGCCACAAAATTAACCCCATCTATACTGTATTGTGTAGCATTGCTGGCAACAATCTCTATAAGCCATCGCACATTCCTGGGCAAGATTCATCACTTCAATTACATTAGTAATAACCGCAGCTGCAGGGCCAACTAAAGTCACTGTTGTATCTATAGAACATCCGTTTCCATCTTCAATGTTCAATGAATAAGCTCCCGAACAAAGATTAAGCAATAATGGCAAAGTTACCCCATTTGACCAAATATAAGTGTAGTTTCCATCTCCACCTGTTGGAATGGAATTAATCAATCCATCACATGAACTATTACATAAAGGATTTGTGATTCCTAAAGTCATTTTCATTTCAACAGGCTCCGTAACTATTTGAATAGATGATGCTAGACAACCAATTGCGTCTTGCACTACCATATCATAATCACCTGCACAAAGGTTTGTAAAGGTATTTCCTAATGAAAAATTAGCCCCATTATCATTACTGTATTGCAACGTTCCTGTTCCGCCTAATGCGTTTACTTCAATTTCACCTATACAAACACCATTACAAGATAAATGTGAAGGAGCTGTCGTAAATGTCAATTGAGCTGGATCAATAATCTCGATTGTAGAATAAGCTTCGCATCCAATGCCATTTTCTACAGCAATCAAATATGTTCCATCTTCAAGACCTAAGAATACGTTGCTAGGTTGAAATGTTGCACCATTATCTATGCTAAAACCTGTGGCTCCTGTGGCATTAATAGAAATTGAACCAGTAGATTCACCAAAGCAAGTTGGAGGAGTTGGGTTGACAGTATTTATTTCTGGTCCATCCAAATTGGAAACTGAAATCAGACCTGTGGCATCACACCCTAGACCATCTTGAACAACAACAATATAATCATCAGCCAATAATCCTATAAAATTACCAGATGCTTGAAAATTCGCACCATTATCAATTGAATACTGGTAATTAACTATCCCATTGGTTCCTGTTAAAGTAATCTCTCCATTGGCAGCGCCACAGGTAGATGAAACCACTTCATTATTAAAATCTAAATCAGAGAATTGCACTATAATGTCATCAGAATCAATACATCCATTACCATCTGTTCCAGTTACCATATAAGTGACTGTTCCGACTCCTGGCGTAAAAGCTATGCCATCAACCACACCATTATCCCAAACATATGTATCCGCGCCTGAACCACTCAATGTCACCATTAGACCATCGCATATTATTTGGTCTACTCCTGCATCAACTACTGGTAATGCGTTCACAGTAACTTCAACCGCATCTGTATTTACACATAAATTCGCATCAGTTCCTGTTACTGTATAAGTAACGGTTCCTAACGTTGGTGTAAATGCAGTGTTTTCTACTACTCCATTATTCCAAACATAAGTGATCGCTCCAGAACCAGTTAAAGTAACATTCCCACCTAAACATATTGATTCATCGAATCCAGCATCAACTATAGGTAAAGCGTTCACAGTAACATCAACCGCATCTGTATTCTCACAGCCATTTATATCTGTTCCTGTTACCGTATAAGTAATGGTTCCAACGGAAGGTGTAAATTGAACACCATTTATAACACTGTTATCCCAAGCATAAGTATTTGCTCCGGTAGCCGTTAATGTAACATCTCCGCCAACGCATAAAGCCTGGTCAATCCCTGTATCAACTGTTGGTAAAGGATTTACAACCAGAGTAACATTAGAAACACTATCACAACCTGTTCCTAAAATAAAGGTTTCAGAATAAACAGCTGCAACTGTTTGAGATACCCCATGAATTAAAATAGCATCGCCTTGACAAATTGTTTCTGTCGAATTATACGTTATAACAGCATTTTCTGAAACAAGCCAATCAACAGACACACCTGAACATCCAAATGCATTTGTTACCAATACCGAAATTGGATTGTCAGCAATTGTGACATTTGAAGTAGGTGTAACGTCACCTGTAGTCCAAAAATAAGTAATATATGGAGTTGCTGTAGAGAGTGTTGCAAAAGTACCAACACAATAGTCAGATGCTCCATTAATTGTTGGAGTCGGGTTTGGGTTAATCACCACATCAACTTGATCTGTATTAACACAGCCATTCCCGTCTGTTCCGGTTACTATATAAGTAACTGTTCCAACTCCTGGTGTAAAAGCTGTATTATCTATAACTCCATTGTTCCATACATAATCCATAGCCCCTGAACCAACTAAAGTAATAGCAGTTCCTTCACATTCTGCTTGATCAACACCCGCATTAACATTTGGGATTGGGTTAATAGTAACTACAACATCATCTGTATTCACGCATCCATTTGTAGCTGTTCCTGTTACTGTATAAGTAATCGTTCCAACTCCCGGGATAAAAGCTATTCCATCATCCACTCCATTGTCCCAAACATAAGTATTTGCGCCTGAACCACTCAAAGTAACTGTTGGACCCTCACAAATTGTTTGATCAACTCCTGCAGCAACTGTTGGTAAAGTGTTCACAGTAACTTCAACATCATCTGTGTTAACACAACCATTCGCGTCTGTTCCAATTACGGTATAAGTAACCTGACCAACTCCTGGTGTAAATGGCGTGTTATTTGTAACTGCGTTATCCCAAACATAAGTATTTGCGCCTGAACCACTCAAGGTAACTGCTGTACCCTCACAGATTATTTGATCAACTCCGGCAGCAACTGTTGGAAGTGGGTTAACTGTCACTGTTATTTGATCCGTTCCTGCACATCCACTTCCATCAACTCCATCAACAATATAGGTAGTTGTTGCAGTTGGACTAACACTAAATGTTGAACCTGCTCCAAGACTATTGTCCCATGTATAAGTTACACCTCCTATTGCAGTTAAAGTAGTAGTTTCGCCAGTACAAATGGAAACATCTATGCCTGCATTGATAGGGGCACTCCCTGAAACTGTAACATTAGAAATAGCTGTATTTACACAACCATTGGCGTCTGTTCCGGTTACCGTATATGAAATATCTCCTGTTGGCGTACTTGTTACCGTTGCTCCTGTTGTAGTATTTAATTCTGTTCCTGGAGACCATGAATAAGTTCCTGTCCCTCCAGCTCCTGAAGCTGTAATATCTATTGCCCCCCCTAAACAAACCCCCATATCACTTGTCGTTATTGTAGGAGGAATGCCTTCAACAATAATAATTTGTTCAACTTCTGTAAAATTATCACAAGCATCCATCACCTTATAAGTTCTTGTAATTGTTTCTAAACAAACCCCTATAACTGAGACATCACTTAACCAAGTAACAGTTGGGTTAGGGTCGCAATTATCAGCTTCATCAATAACAACAAGGGGATCTGCTGGAGGCACATTACCTACAGTTACTGTTTGAGTTAATGGATCAGAGGCTGTTGGGACGATATTGTCACTTGTTACTATATAAGTAGCTGTCAATTCAGTAGGCGTAGTTAAACAAGCATCTGTGATTGCCCAAGTCACGGTAATATTTCCGCCCGCACAGATAGTAGGTCCAGCAACGGGAGCGTCATTGGTGATAGCTGGGGCACAGCCACCACCTAAACTAATAGCTGTGGTTTGATTGGTTACCCAATCTGCAAAATCAGTATCAATAGCTCCTTGATTAGCAAAGTCACAAGATGCAACAGTTGCGTCTGCAGGGTTATTATTTGTTACTGCCGGAGCAGCAGTTACTGTATAGGTAGCAGTCAATTCAGTAGGCGTAGTTAAACAAGCATCTGTGATTGTCCAAGTCACGGTAATAGTTCCGCCCGCACAGATAGTAGGTCCAGCAACGGGAGCGTCATTGGTGATAGCTGGGGCACAGCCACCACCTAAACTAATAGCTGTGGTTTGATTGGTTACCCAATCTGCAAAATCAGTATCAATAGCTCCTTGATTAGCAAAGTCACAAGATGCAACAGTTGCATCTGCAGGGTTATTATTTGTTACTGCCGGAGCAGCATTTACTGTATAGGTAGCAGTCAATTCAATAGGCGTAGTTAAACAAACATCTGTGATTGTCCAAGTCACGGTAATAGTTCCGCCCGCACAGATAGTAGGTCCAGCAACGGGAGCGTCATTGGTGATAGCTGGGGCACAGCCACCACCTAAACTAATAGCTGTGGTTTGATTGGTTACCCAATCTGCAAAATCAGTATCAATAGCTCCTTGATTAGCAAAGTCACAAGATGCAACAGTTGCATCTGCAGGGTTATTATTTGTTACTGCCGGAGCAGCATTTACTGTATAGGTAGCAGTCAATTCAGTAGGCGTAGTTAAACAAACATCTGTGATTGTCCAAGTCACGGTAATAGTTCCGCCCGCACAGATAGTAGGTCCAGCAACGGGAGCGTCATTGGTGATAGCTGGTGCACAGCCACCACCTAAACTAATGGCTGAGGTTTGATTGGTTACCCAATCTGCAAAATCAGTATCAATAGCTCCTTGATTAGCAAAGTCACAAGATGCAACAGTTGCAATTGCAGGGCTATTGTTTGTTATTGCCGAAGCAGCAGTTACTGTATAGGTAGCGTTAATGGCAATTGGTGTTATACATATATCTGTGATTGTCCAAGTCACGGTAATAGTTCCGCCCGCACAGATAGTAGGTCCAGCAACGGGAGCGTCATTGGTGATAGCTGGGGCACAGCCACCACCTAAACTAATAGCTGTGGTTTGATTGGTTACCCAATCTGCAAAATCAGTATCAATAGCTCCTTGATTAGCAAAGTCACAAGATGCAACAGTTGCATCTGATGGCTCAGTATATGTAGGTGTATTAAGAGTAGAGAACATTCCAGAGAACGTTGATGGACAGCCCTCTGGATCCGCCACCAATATTGAATAAGCACCCCCATTGCAAAGTCCCGAAATCACTAGGCTTTCTCCATGAGAAATAGGTGTTCCAGTCATTGTACCTCCTCCTGTATTTGAAATCGAATAATCTAGACTTGTATATTCTGGAGAACCCCCGGATACCGTTATTGAAACAGTGCCATCACAATTTTCAGAAGCAGAATAAGTAATTAAATTTAAATAAATAACTTCTATTGGTGTTCCTAGATCAAAACAGTCATCGTTATTATTATCCCAATTAATAACACCATTCGGATTACCAGCATTATCACCATCATCTGCAGTGATGGGCACAAAATACCAACTACCGGTAAATCCCCAAGTAGATGGATTACAATCGTTGAAATTCTCTCCAGTCCAAAGTGAACCTGAATAACAGGGATCAGTTGCTGGGCCCAAACCTGCTGTTGGGGGGCAATTGTAAAGAGCATACATTAATTCAGATTCTTCACCGATAACTGGAGGTGGCAGGAGATAATCACCATTCGAAGTAAGAGTAACACATTCTGCCGTTTCCGCACATAAATATGTTGCGCCGGCAACAGCAGGAGTTATGCTTACAGTACCCGCATCAGCAGCGCATGTATTAGAGCAATTCGGGTCACCATTAGAAACGTCTAACGTTTGTCCATCAGTTGAAACAGAGCCAATTAAATTTCCTGAAGCATCATAGATATCTGCAATAATATCCGCTCCTGGACAATCATTTTGAGGTGAACCAGTACCACCAGGTTGTGTTAAAGTAAAAATAGATCCACATGCACAAACACTCCATGTTACAGTCTCATTATCGCCCATACTTCCCGATGAAGTTGTATTACCGAGATCATCGATAATTGTCCACGAAGCTCCTCCTCCATCGCAATTTGGAGTAGTAATTGTAATTGTGTAATCTGTATTTTCCGGAAAACAGCTTGTTAAATTAGTTGCTCCATCGCATGGCCCAAAAGCATATCCCAGTTCTGTCCCTCCCAGAAAAACCGAGTTAGCAGGATCTGAGAGTGTTATTGTAATATCAAAACAAACATCACTTCCAGTAGGATTCAAAACCAAATCATTCGTATTCAAAAGAGGTTCTCCTGAATTATCCCAATTACCATATTCAATGTCACCAAATCCGGAAGATGCTGGAGATGAAGCAGAAGCATTATTGCTAGTAACTGAAGAGTTAATTGTGTTCGCGTAAGAAAGCACAGAACCACCATTCTGAATGTCAAAATCAAGAAAAAATCCATAAGTATCCTCAGCTCCAAAACAAACTCTTAAGTTATAGGTATAAGTACCATTAGTATTGGCAGTGGATGATAGTTCCGTGATCGTAGTTTCGTGGCACGCCAATACTGATTGAAATATAAATTGAAATCCAATAATTAATCCTATTCTAAATCCTTTTGCCAACATTATTCTCTCTCTTTTTTGAATTTATTAAAATAGTGAACATGATAAGTTTGTATTAGCTTCACATCCTTTTTAAAAATAACCAAATATTCACTTTTCAATTGGTTTATCTTTTCGCTCCCGGAGTCTTCATTAACAACAGGTGAATTCATAGATTTTTTTATTGTATTAATCTCATTCAAAATCTGCTCCAAACGCACAGAATAATTAAAGTCGACCGATGTAAGTTTCATATTTTTAGAACTTTTAACCACTGTCGAACTTAAGGCCATTCTTGCAGTATTTGGTAAAGTTTGAACTGAATCAATCACCTGTGAGCAGACAGTTTGAATTGATATGATAAGAAAAAAAAGAAGAGTGGTTTTCATGAGGTCAGACTTTGATTGAATTTACAATATATCAGAAGTTCTATCAAATTTAAATCCACTAGCAGTATGGCAGCTATAAAATTAGTGAAAAAGAACAAGACAAAATCTTTTAAAAAAGACAGCATCAAAAATTTATAGTTTATTAAATACTAATTAAAGGGTAAAAATAACAAATCATATTATCTTTTTATCTTTACATACTATAATAATAGACGATTTATATTTTAAAAGGTTGCCAAACAAAAGAAGCAATAGAAGAAAAATGTTTTCAGTTACACTCATACAGAATAAGTAACAATTAATAAGTAACAATCAAGACAAAAATAACTTTCAAAACAAGACACTATATGCCTATTTTTTATGACCTTTGTAAAAACTTTTTTAGAACTCAAAAAAACAAACAATGTCTAAAGTTCATAACTACAGTGCAGGCCCATGTATCTTGCCACAAGAAGTATTCGAAGAAGCTTCAAAAGCAGTATTAAATTATAATGATTCAGGGCTTTCAATTCTTGAAATGTCTCACAGAAGCAAAGATTTTGTAGCAGTGATGGACGAGGCTAGAGCTTTGGTAAAAGAAATATTAGAAGTCCCAGATGGCTATACCGTATTGTTTCTTCAAGGAGGTGCAAGTCTTGGATTTTTAGTGGCTGCCTATAACATGATGGGGGTAAACAAGAAAGGTGGTTACATTAGCACTGGAGCTTGGGCTAAAAAAGCTGTGAAGGAAGCGGATTTTATGGGCGAGTCTTTTTTAATCGCTTCTTCAGAAGATAAAAACAATAATTACATTCCAAAAGGTTATTCAATACCTAATGATATAGATTACTTGCACTTTACATCTAATAACACAATTTTTGGAACACAATTCAAAAACATACCCGAAACGGATGTTCCTCTTGTCTGTGATATGAGTTCAGATATTTTCTCAAAGAAAATTGATGTTTCTAAATTTGATATTATTTATGCTGGAGCTCAAAAAAATCTAGGGCCAGCAGGAACAACTCTTTACATAGTTAAGGATTCTGTGCTTGGTAATTCATCAGTAGATATACCAACTATGCTGAACCTAAAAACACACGCAGATAAAGACTCGATGTTTAATACACCTCCTTGTTTTGCTATTTACACTGCAATGCTTACTTTAAGATGGTTAAAGAAAAATGGTGGATTGAGTTGGATTGAAAAAAGAAATGAAGAAAAAGCTGCATTACTTTACAATGAAATAGACAACAATCCTCTTTTTGAAGGAACTGCTGCAAAAGAAGACAGAAGTAGCATGAATGTAACTTTTGTTCTTACTGACGACAGTAAGGCAGAAGAGTTTGATAAAATGTGGAACGAAGAAAAAATTAACGGACTAAAAGGGCATCGTTCAGTTGGTGGATATAGAGCATCAATGTACAATGCTCTTCCTTTGGAAAGTGTTCAAGTTTTAGTTGATGTAATGAAAAAACTAGCACTTCAAACAGCATAAAAAAAAGAATAAATGAAAGTATTAGCAAACGATGGTATTGCACCATCAGGAAAAGAAGCTTTAGAAGCAAAAGGATTTACTGTGGTAACGGAAACTGTTGCACAAGACGATTTAATTGACGCAATAAACAACGAAGGCTACGAAGTTGTTTTAGTAAGGAGTGCCACTACTGTTCGTAAAGAAGTGATGGATGCTTGCCCCGGATTAAAGATGATTGGGCGTGGTGGCGTTGGAATGGACA
Source organism: uncultured Flavobacteriales bacterium (assembly GCA_943788755.1). Classification (GTDB taxonomy): domain Bacteria; phylum Bacteroidota; class Bacteroidia; order Flavobacteriales_D; family Parvicellaceae; genus CALSMU01. The sequence goes on along the minus strand of CALSRM010000003.1, from coordinate 1,387,098 downwards.
ACATTGATGTTCAGTACGGAAGAGATAATGGTTTGGTTGTATTTAATACACCAGCTGCTTCATCTTTGGCTGTTGCTGAATTAGTAACAGGGCAATTATTTAGCATTTCTCGCTCTACTTACGATTCTGAAAGAAACATGCCAACCAAAGGTAATTCTGATTTTAAAGTACTTAAAAAGAAATACGGGAAAGGTGTTGAATTAAGAGGTAAAACTTTAGGGGTTATTGGATTTGGAAGAATTGGGCAATACACCGCTCAATATGCTTTAGGTTGCGGAATGAAGGTTATTGCTTCTGATCCATTTGTAGAAAATGCTACGCATCACTGTTGAAGTAGGAAATCAAAGTGTTGATGTAAAAATTGACATGGTGTCTAAAGATGATTTATTGGCAAAAGCTGATTACATTTCTTTACACGTTCCTATGCCAAAAGAAGGAGCTGTAATTGCTAAAGCTGAATTCGATAAAATGAAAAATGGTGTACGTATCGTTAATGCAGCCAGAGGTGGAGTAATCAATGAAGACGATTTACTCGAAGCATTAAACAACGGAAAAGTTGCAGCATGTGCATTAGACGTATTCGTAGGAGAACCATCTCCAAGAGCTGATATTTTAGCACACGAACAAATAGCACTTACACCACACGTTGGAGCTGCAACGGGTGAAGCGCAAGATAGAATTGGAACTGAGCTAGCAAGCCAAATAATTGACTTTTACAATAAGTAGACTTTAGAAGATTGATTTTAAGACAAAAGACTTAAAGACTAAGGATGCTTTGAGAAAGAACCTGTTAGTCTTAGTCTTGAAATCTAAGCACTAAAAAAAATGAGTAAAATAATTCCATTTAAAGCGGTACGTCCGACTAGAGACAAAGCATATTTAGTATCTAGCAGACCTTCCTACTCATACAAGAAAAAGCACTTAGAATCAAAACTTGAAGGGAATCCATATACCTTTTTACATGTTATCAACCCCGAGTTTAGAGAGGATGATTCGACTAAACCAAATACGGTTGAGCGTTTCGAAAAAGTGAAAGACAAGTACGATGAGTTTAAGTCACTCGGATATTTTACGCAGGATGAAGTTCCTGCTATATATATTTATAGACAAATAACGCCAGCAAATACTTATATTGGTATTATTGCAGCAGCTTCTGTTGATGATTATTTAAACGGAAAAATTAAAGTTCATGAACATACGCTTTCTCAAAGAGAGGAAATGTTTAAAAAATATTTGAATGTATGTAAATTTAATGCAGAGTCAGTTCTTTTAACTTACAAAGACAATAAGGACGTTGATTCTCTTTTTGAAAAATACATTAACACACGCTCCGAATACGAATTCACCAACACGAGAGAAATAAAACATGACCTTTGGGTTGTTAGCGATCAAAAGGATATTGCGGCACTTCAAGATGCTTTTGCCAATGTAGAGCATTCATACATTGCTGATGGACATCATAGAGTTTCATCCTCTGCATTATATACGCAAAGTCAAAGAGAAAAAGGATACATTGGAGATGAAGACTTTAATTACTTCATGGCTTTTTATATAGCCGAAAGTAAACTGAGAATTTTTAGTTATAACAGAACTGTTAGTAGTTTAAATGACCTTACTTCTGAAGAGTTTTTACTACAAATAGAAAAATCATTTACGCTAAAAAAAAGCACAGAAGCGTATTGTCCCAAATCATTACACAATTTATCCATGTACTTTGGTGAATCATGGTACTCGCTTACAATTAAAGATGAATTTATTGACAATGAAAATCCTGTTGGCTGTTTAGACGCGCAACTATTATCAACCTTGGTTCTCTCTCCTATTCTTGGGATACACGATTTAAAAACAGACAATCGCGTTAATTTTATTGAAGGAACTAAAGGCATGGAAGCTTTACAAGAATCTGTTGACAGCAACATAGCCAAAGTTGCATTTGGATTCTTTCCTGTCTCGATAGAACAGTTAAAAAGGGTTGCAGATACAAATAATATTATGCCGCCAAAAAGCACTTGGATAGAACCTAAAATAAGAAGTGGCTTGACGGTTTTTGAGTTTTAATTAGCTTGATGCACAAAATTGTTATTGAAAAATTTTAAGCATAAAAAAGGAGAGCAATTGCTCTCCTTTTTGATCTCCATTAATTTAATAACCTAAATAATAACTTCTTTCACCTTATCTGCTGCATCTTGCAATGTAATTGCTGAATGAACATTTAAACCTGAGTTATCAATAATCTCTTTTGCTTCAACAGCGTTTGTTCCTTGCAACCTTACAATAATTGGAACTGGAATATTCCCAATACTTTTATAAGCTTGAACAATACCATTTGCGACTCTATCGCATCTAACAATTCCTCCAAAGATATTTACTAAAATACCTTCAACGTTTTTATCTTTTAAAATAAGGTTAAAAGCTTTTTCAACTCTTTCAGCATCAGCAGTACCACCTACATCTAAAAAATTTGCAGGTTCTCCACCAGACAACTTAATAATATCCATTGTACTCATGGCTAATCCAGCACCATTTACCATACAACCAACATTTCCGTCCAAATTAACATAACTCAAACCAGCTGCATCTGCTTCAACCTCGGTTGGATCTTCTTCACTTACATCTCTCATCGCAGCGTAATCTGGATGACGGTATAAAGCATTATCGTCTAAAGTAACTTTAGAATCGACAGCTATAATTGTATCTGTGCAGGTTTTAAGAACAGGGTTAATTTCAAACATAGAAGCATCGCAACCTTCGTAAGCTGCATATAGTGACTTTACGAATTTTGTCATTTCCTTAAATGCTTTACCACTTAATCCTAAGTTAAAAGCTATTTTTCGACATTGAAAACCTTGTAAACCTACCTTAGGGTCAATTTCTTCTTTAAATATTAAGTGTGGTGTTTTTTCTGCAACTTCTTCAATATTCATTCCACCTTCTGTGGAGTACATGATAATATTTCTACCATTGCCTCTATTCATTAATACAGAGATGTAATACTCTTCACATTTATCAAAATCTGGAGCGTATACATCTTCAGCAACCAGCACTTTACTAACTAATTTTCCAACACCGTTTGTTTGAGCAGTTTCTAAATGTCCACCTAAAATTCCTTTTACAACACCTTCAACTTTATCAATTCCTTTTGCAATTTCAACACCATGGGAACCCGTTTCTTCGATAGTTCCTTTCCCTCTGCCTCCAGCATGGATTTGTGCTTTAACAACATACCATTCGGTACCTGTATCTGCAGTAAGTTGTTTAGCTGCCTCTAATGTTTGAGATGCATCATCAACTACAATTCCTTTTTGTATCGCTACTCCGTAACTTTCTAAAATCGATTTTCCTTGAAATTCGTGTAAATTCATTTTTTGGGTTTTAGTTGCCCAAATGTAAAAATAGTCTTGGGTTAAGCCATAAATAGTTGAATGTTTTTTTAAAAAGATATTCTCTTTCATTTAAATTCAACTATAATAGCTTAAAGTCCTATTGCCGGAAGGGCATTTCATTTTTTGTCTTAACACAAAAAACGAAACAAAAAAGTCAAGGCTTCGCAAATAACCTTCAAAATTCAATTCCTCATCGCTAAAGTAAAAGAACTCACTTCGTTCAAACAGCTTTTCCTTTTTAACGCTCCTTGCGGATGTATTTTAGAAGATTATTTACAAGGCCAATCCACAAAATTTACTTTTAACAATTTTACAATAGTATCTTTACCACCCATGGTATACGAATCATATGATATAAATTTTACTCAAGGGACATCTAAGGTTCACCGCTTTCATACAAAAGATGGCAATACTCCAATTTTCTTAATTCATGGGTATTTTGAAGATGGCAGAATATTTTTTACTAAAAAAGGGAAAGGATTCGCTCCATTTCTTGCAGAAAACGGCTTTGATGTTTTTGTATGTGATTTACTTGGAAAAGGAGAAAGTACTCCAAAAATTAAAAAGGAATTCAACCACAGTCAATTTGAAATAATTACAAGAGATATACCGACCTATCTAGCATTTGTAAGAAAAACAACTGGGATAGACAAAATACACCTGGGAGCACATAGTTGGGGTGGTGTTGTAGCGATAGCTTATTTATCCAGAACGCAAGACCCTAATATTAAATCGATGATTGCATTTAGCACTAAAAGAAGAATTGCGATAAAAGGTTGGAGAAAGTTCATTGGAGTTGATTTGATATGGGATAAATACGGAACCTATTTGACCAAAAAACATGGTTATTTGCCTGCAAAAAAAATGAAGATGGGCACTGAAAATGAACCAGCAGCTTATTATAAAGATGCAAATATTTGGGTAAAAGGGAAAAAGTGGATTTCTCCTGAAGACGGCTATAATTACCAACAAGAATTAGCGAATGTGAAGCTCCCTCCTATTTTATACATAACTGGAAAGGGCGACAAACTTCTAGGCCATCCGAAAGATGTAAAAAGGCTTTTGGAGGAAACCGGGAAACACCAAACCAATACATTACAAATTGTGGGGAAAGAGAATGGTTTTAAAAATGATTATGATCACATCAATCTACTCACTCACAAAGACGCTCCCAAAGATCATTTTCCTTTTGTTTTGGATTACCTAAAACAATTTGAATAACTTAGCAACGTGATTGAATCAAAAGACATAACTAAATCTTACGGCGACTTAAAAGTGCTAAAAGGTGTTAACTTCACTATTAACAAAGGAGAAATTGTATCAGTAGTTGGAGCTTCAGGTGCGGGTAAAACGACTTTACTTCAAATTCTTGGCACACTAGATCGTGCAGACGGAGGCGATATTGTTTTCGAAAACAAATCTACAAGTGCTTTGAGCAAAAAAGACTTGGCGCAATTTAGGAATCAGAACATCGGATTCGTATTCCAGTTTCACCATTTATTGCCTGAATTTACAGCTTTTGAAAACGTTTGCTTACCCGGATATATTGGAAAAAGAAACAAAAAAGAAGTCGAAAAAAGAGCGAAAGAGCTATTGGTTCAATTGGGCTTAGAAGACAGAATAGAGCATAAACCAAACGAACTTTCAGGCGGAGAACAACAAAGAGTAAGTGTTGCTCGAGCATTAATTAATGACCCTGCTCTAATTCTTGCAGATGAACCGAGTGGAAACTTAGATTCTACAACCGCTAAAGAGTTACATCAATTATTCTTTGACCTGCGAGATGAATTCCAACAAACTTTTGTAATCGTAACGCACAATGAAGATTTAGCAAAAATGGCTGATCGAACTCTAGTTATGAAAGATGGAATGATTGAGTGACTTACTTTTTTTTTTAAAACATGTTGCAGACATTTACCTTCTATAAACACCACACATAAATCCTATATCATTGCAAAAAGGTTAATTGATTATAATTTTCACGCCCCAATTGAAAATTACATAGAGTAAAATACCGACTAAGAAGTGAATTTTAACTACCAGTGCTATTATTTTAATTATAAGAGAAAAATAGCTAAATTTGACGGTTATATAAAGAATCACAGTTTTATGAAAAAAATTTACTTAAGTTTAGTTACAGTTTCGTTATGTGCAGCGTCAATTGGACAGTCTGTAATTCAAGAAGCTGTTACTTTTAAACATTTAGATCAAACAGGTCCGAAAACTACCCCAATGTTAAACCTTAGCGAAAAAGGAGCAACTTTATTCTCTTGGGATTTCTCTGATCCGTATGTAAACTGGACAAGATCTAACACGAGTTCTCCAGCTCAAGGATTTTGGTTTCCTAACGATCCAGAAGTTGGTCCAGTTGCTGCTTTAAATCCAGCCGGAATGGCTACTGCTGCTAATGGGTTTGCGTACATTAATTCTGATTCTTCAGGAAACGCCGCTACGCAAAACGCCAGCTTAACTTTAGCAACTGCTGTAGATTTATCAGCAAATCCTCTGGTATCTCTAGAATTTCAGCAAACATACAAAACTTATCAGGACACTCGTACTGTAAGAGTGAGTGGTGATAATGGTGCTACTTGGACAGATTACACAATTACTGATGGAACCACACCAACGGGACAAAACTCTGATAACCCAGTGATGACTTCAATTAACATTTCTGCGGTTGCCGGAGGGCAATCTCAAGTTTTAATTGAGTTTAATTACCAAGCATCTTGGGGATGGTACTGGGCCATTGATGATATAAAAATCACTGAAACTGATGCTGATGACCTTATTGTTCGTAGCAGTAAATGGGGGTCTTTAGAGCGTCCTTACTTCTCTATTCCAATTACGCAGGTTGCGCCTATCGACTTTTCTGCTGAAATAGAAAATGTTGGATACTTAGAGCAAACTAACACGGTATTAACTGCTGATATTAACTTCGGTACTTTTACTGGAACTAGTGCAGCTGTTACAGTTCCTGTTGGAGGAACTGATAGTATCTTTACTACTACTCCATTTACTCCTTCTGCAATTGGCACACATACAATTACTATGACTGTTGCTGCCACTAACGCAGATGCTACACCAACGAACAACGTTGTAACGGATGCTTTCGAAGTTGTTGCTGCTACTGGTCAATATGGACGTGATAGAGGCGTTTACGAAGGTCAAGGGGGTGGGGCAGATGGAGCTGATGCTTCTTCTACTGCATTCGAAGCTGGAAGTATTTTTGACATCTTTGCTGATCAACAAGTTTTCGGAATAGACGTTGTTATTGGAACAAATACTCCTGCCGGAACTATTATTTATGGTAAATTATATGTGTTTGATGCTGGTGTAGGAGATTATGTTTATTTAGACGAAACTCCTGAATACACAACTACTCAAGCTGATGCTGATAATAACGTTACTATTACGTTGCCATTATTCACCTCTCCTACACTAACTGCCGGTCAAACTGCATTACCAATGGTTGGGTGTTATTCTGAATTTTACTACGGAAGAAGTGGTGTCTCTGAAGCTCAAACAAGTTACATACTTTATGGTGGTTTAAATGGGGCAGGAGCTCAGTACTACACAACTCAAACCCCAATGGTAAGGATGAATTTCGATCCAAATCTAATTCCTACAGTTAACTTTGCCGGCTCAGCAGTTACAGTTAATGAAAGTGCTGGTACAGTAACGGCAATTTTGAATATCTCTGATGCACCTGCTTCTGCAACAACTGTTGAAGTTGATTTGGGAGAAGCATCAACTGCAGATTATGGTTTAGATTTTCTTTATACATCACTTACAGTTACTTTTCCTGCAGGTTCTACTGCTTCGCAAACAGTTACTTTTTATATTTTGGATGATGGAATTGTAGAGACTTCAGAAAATATTGTGCTAAATCTACAGAATCCGAATGGTTTAAGTATTGGCACAAATTCATCCTACATTGTTACAATAACAGATAACGATTTAAACCCAACAGTTTCTTTCAACACTTCATCTGTTACGGTAAATGAAAACGTAGGCACAGTTACGTTAGATGTAACCTTAATTGACCCAAACGCTAATCCTACAACTGTTGAAGTTGCTTTGGGAGCTTCCACAGCAACAAATGGTGTAGATTTTAATTATACTTCTCCAACCACGGTTACTTTCCCTACAGGATCTTCCGCAACACAAACTGTTACTTTAACTATTATTGATGATGCAATTGTAGAAACATCTGAGAGCGTTGTGTTGAATTTGGAAAACCCAACAAACAATGCTACTATTGGAGCTGTATCGCAACATGCTATTACCATCACAGATAATGATGTAGCTCTTGATCCAGTAGTTACTTTTGATCTTGCATCTGTTACGGTAAATGAAGACGTTGGAACAGTTACTGTGCAAGTTGATATAGCTAATCCAAATGCAAACTCTACAACAGTAAATGTTGCTTTAGGAGCTTCTACTGCAACTAATGGTTCCGATTTTAATTATACAACTCCAACTACGGTAACCTTCCCGGCTGGTTCTAGTGCTTCACAAACTGTTATGCTTACAATCATCGATGATGTAGTTGTAGAACTATCTGAGAACGTGGTGTTGAATCTCGAAAACACAACAAACAATGCTACTATTGGAGCTGTTTCGCAACATGCTATTATCATTACAGACAATGATGTAGCTTCTAACCCTGTTGTTACTTTCGATCTCGCAACAGTTACGGTAAATGAAGACGTTGGAACAGTTACGGTGGACATTGCATTACTAAGTGAAAATGGCAATGCTACTTCGGTTGATGTTGTTTTAGGTGCTTCCACCGCAACAAATGGAGACGATTTTAATTATACAACTCCAACTGCGGTTACTTTTCCGGCTGGTTCTTCCACAACACAAACCGTTACTTTAACCATTATTGATGATATAGATATAGAAGGAGACGAAAACATCGTATTGAGCTTACAGAACCCAACAAACAGTGCGACAATTGGCTCCAATGACACTCAGACCATTACAGTTGTGGACAATGATGCTGCTGATCCGGTAATTTCTTTTAATACTTCAGCGACTACTGTGAATGAAAGTGCTGGAACAATCTCCGTGCAAGTTGACATAGCAAATCCAAATTCCAATACTATAAGTGTGGATGTTTCTTTGGGTGCTTCCAGTGCAATAAATGGCTCTGACTTTAGTTTCAATCCAACTATGGTAACCTTCCCGGCTGGTTCTAGTGCTTCACAAACCGTTACTTTAACCATTATTGATGATGCTATCATAGAAGGGAATGAATACATACTGTTGAGCTTACAAAACCCAACAAATGGAGCCACAATTGGTTCCGTTGGAACACAAACAATAACGATTGCGGATAATGATGCCGTTACTGTATCTTTCGAGGCAGCAGCTCTAACCGTAAATGAAAGCGCTGGAACGGTATTACTAAATATAACTTTAGCAAATGCCAATGCCAATGCTACAAGTGTGGATGTTTCTTTGGGAGTTTCTACAGCAACAATTGGTATAGACTTTACTTATACAACCACTACAGTGACATTTCCTGCAGGATCTTCCACAACACAAACCGTGTTTTTGGGAATTATTGATGATGCAATTGTAGAAACATCAGAAAATATCGTTTTGAACTTACAAAACCCAACAAATGGAGCCACAATTGGCTCAAATGCCACAACCACAATTAATATTACAGACAATGAATCTAACAGTTTCGTTGAAAATAGTTTGGAATCAATTGTTATGTACCCTAACCCAACATCAAATGGGAGCATTACATTAAAAGGAATAAAGCATCAAAATGTAATAATTGAAATTGCTAATATTATTGGGCAGACGGTGTACAAAAATACGGTACCCACAAACGGTGTGATAAACCTAACGGATGCAAGCAAAGGAACTTATATTGTTACGTTATTCAATGACGCTGATAGAATTTCTAAAAAGCTGATTATTGAATAAATAACGGAATTATGTCTAAAAAAAGCTTGTCCATTAGGACAAGCTTTTTTTTTGCTCACCATTTATTTTGATTATGTAGAACCAACAACTTTAATAAAATAGAATAATTATTTCAAATCTAGATGCTCTGCAACAATTTTTTCATCTAAAAACAAGCTCGCTTTTTCTTCAAATGATCTTGGATTCTCTGTCGTATAGTACATCGTAATTCCATTCATAGAACACTTATCAGCCATATCTAAATGTCTTTTAAGGTATTCCGCTAGTTTCTTTGCTACAATTTCTCCTTGAGCAATTACTTTAACCGAATTGGGTACGAATTTTCTAATTTGCTCTAGCAAAATTGGGTAATGCGTACAACCTAAAATCAGCGTGTCTAACTCAGAATCTTTGGACAATACAGACTCTATGTTTTGTCTAATAAAAAACTCTCCTCCTGGAGTATTGAATTCGTTATCTTCAACCAACGGAACCCACATTGGACAAGCTTCTTGACTCACCGTAATGTGCGGGTGTAGTTTTTCGATTTCTAGCACATATGATTCAGATTTAACCGTACCACTAGTTCCTAAAACGCCAATATGTTTAGTCGTAGAAAACGTGTCTATCATTTCTGCACATGGACGAATAACTCCCAACACTCTTTTTTCTGGAGCTATTTTTGGCAAGTCATTTTGCTGAATTGTTCTCAAAGCTTTAGCCGAGGCCGTATTACAAGCTAATATAATTAAGTGGCATCCTTGGTCAAATAATGATTTTACAGCTTGAAGCGTATATTCATATACCACATCGAAAGAACGCGTGCCATAGGGTGCTCTAGCATTATCTCCCAAATAAATAAAATCATTATCTGGCATAGCCTTTCGCAATTCAGATAACACAGTTAATCCACCGTAACCCGAATCAAAAACTCCTATGGGTGCTTTTTTTATCATTTAGTAAAAAGTAAAAAGCCACTAGTGACGAATCACTAGTGGCTTTAAAATTAGTAAGTTTTGTTCTTATTCAGTAATAATTCCTAATTCTTTTTTCAATAATGGAGTGACATCTTCCCCACCTGCAAAATGAAGACTTGAAGTATCAAATACATAAGTAAAACTATTTTCTTTCGCTACTTTTTGAACAGCTTCTTGAATTTTTTTAAGTACCGTTTGCATTAACATTGCCTCTTTATCTTGCAATTTTTTTTCTGCCTCCGCTTGTTTCCCTTGAAAATTTTGACTCTTCTCCATCAGTTCTTGATAACGAGAAGCTTTTATTTCTTCTGTTAAATTTGGCTCATCTTCAATATACTTAGCTTCATCTTGTTTAATCAGTGTAGCAAACATCTCAAGTTCTCTCATTAATTCGCCTTGATATCTCTCCAACTCTACTTCAGCAGCTTTATATTCTTTCATCTCTACCATCATTTCCTGAGAATTGATGTGACCCAATTTTTGAGCTGATGCAGTGATTGTCGCTAAAGCTAATGCTACTATTGTTATTACTTTTTTCATTTTGTTAATTTTACTGTTATATATTTATTTTTTTATTTTATTCAATACGATATCACTCTTGTCATATTTAGGATTAGCGTATAAGATATTTGAATTTTTTTCTTTCTCCATTACAAAATCATAACCTTTCTCTTTTGCCATTGTTTTTATGGCTTTGTAAATTTCATCTTGTATGGGTTCAATTAATTCTTTCCGTTTTTGAAACATGCTACCATCAACGCCAAAACGTTTTTTTTGTAATTCTTTTGCTGCTGTTTCTGATTCAAAAATTTCCTGTTCCCTTTGACGTTTAGTATCTTCTGGCAACAAAATTTGCTCTTGCTGATACGCTTTGTATTTCGCTTCAATCTCCTTATACTTTGCCTCAATTTCTTTTTGCCATTTTTCGGATAAATCATCCAATTCTTTTTGAGCTTCCTTATAAGCAGGAATCTCACTCAATATATAGTTCATATCTACAAAAGCATATTTTTGAGAAAGTGCTACTGATGATAACATAATAACTGCAAATAGACTTAAAACTATTTTTTTCATACTGCGAATGTGATTTTTATTTGATTTAGCGAAGTTAAAAAATTTGAATTACAGTTCTCCAAGATTCATGCCAATGGTAAAATGAAACTGTCCACGATACCCCTTTAATTGAATTTCAGAATTGTGAATAAATTCTCCTGCTGCTCCAGCATCAACCTCATCTAACCCCCAACCATAATCAAGTCCCATTAATCCAAACATTGGCAAAAATATTCTTACACCTACACCTGCTGATCTCTTCACTTTAAATGGGTTATATTTTTTATAGTCATTCCATGTATTTCCTGCTTCGATAAATCCAAGCATATAAATTGTTGCTGATGGATTTAACGAAAGTGGATAACGTAACTCCATTGTATATTTACTGATTATTCTACCACCATTTACTTGTGGAGATATGTGTCCATCATCATAACCACGTAACGCAATTATTTCACGCCCATCTAGACTAAACCCTGTAAGACCACTACCTCCCATAAAAAATCTTTCAAAAGGTGGAGCTCCCTTATCCGAATTCCAAGCATTCAAAAACCCAAATCCAAGTCTTGCATTAATAACCAATTTTTTGTCTCTAGACAATGGTGTAAACCACGATGAAGTAAATTTAATTTTATTGTACTCTAACCATTTGTATCTTTCTTGGTCAGACAGATCAGAATAATCATCAACTCCATCAAACCAAGAGTACATAGGTGTAATTTTAGCTGATAATGTAAATGAAGACCCTGTTCTTGGATACAACGGTTGATCTATTGAATTTCTAGACAAAGTTGCTTGAAAAGATAAATTGTTAGCATACCCATCAGAGAATGAAAATACATTCCCATAATTATTTAAATCATAATACTGGTAACCAGCCATTAATTGAAGTGTAAAATAATCATCTGGCCATTTTAACCTTTTTCCCAAGCCAATTGATGCTCCAGTAATTTTAATATATCTTCTGTTAGGGTTTTTTACTCTTTTTCCAGCTAAATCAGTAGAATCACGATAATTCACTGGATCAGATGCTTGAACCGAATGAAAAATTGAAACACTTAATGAATTTGGTTTTTTTCCCCCCAACCATGGTTCAGTAAATGAAGCATTGTAAGATTGATAAAAATATCCATTCGATTGAGCTCTTACACTTAAACGTTGGCCGTCACCCGATGGTAATGGTTTCCACTCAGAGGCCCTAAAAAACTTTCTACTAGAAAAATTATTAAACACGACTCCCAATGTACCAACCACTCTTCCAGCTCCCCAACCTCCGGAAAGTTCAATCTGATCACTTGGTTTTTCTTCAACAACATATTCAATATCTACCGTTCCATCTGCCGGATTAGGTTTTGGGTTTACAGCCAACTTTTCAGGATCAAAATACCCGTTTTGTGCTAATTGCCGTTGTGTTCGAATAACAGCATCTCTGCTAAATAAGTCACCTGGCTTAGTATAAATTTCACGTAAAATTACGTGATCACTCGTTTTAGTATTCCCTACAATCGTTATGTTTCTATTTCTTGCTTGTTTCCCTTCATAAATGCGTAATTCCAAATCCACAGAATCACTCGTAACTTGGGTTTCTACGGGTGTTAATTGGAAAAACAAATATCCATCATCCATATATAATGAGGATACATCAGAGCCTCCAGGATTCATAAAAAGTCGGGCTTCTAAAGTTGCCTGATTATAGGCATCTCCAGCCCTAATTCCCAATATAGTATCCAACCTTCCTGAAGAATATTTTAGATTACCAATCCATTCAACATTTCGAATAAAGTATTTATTTCCTTCATCAATCGTCATTTTTATATTGATTGATTTCTCATCAACATCGAACAATGTATCAAATGTTATTTCTGCGTCTCTAAAGGCAAGTTCTTTATACTTCTCAATCACATGTCTTTTGTCATTTGCAAAACTCGATTGCATAAACTTAGAACCAATATTAAAAAAGTACCATCTTTTCTGCTTGGTCTTTTTCATTGCTCTTCTGACTTTATTATCCGAAAGTTGTTGATTTCCATCAATAAGAATTTTACTAATTTTAATCTTCTCTCCTTTTTTTACTTTAATCGTAAGTCGAGCGCTATTATTTATCAATGTATCCGGCTGGGAGACAACATTTACCTTAGTTTTTAGATAACCTTTATCAATGAAATAGTTTCTACTGGTTTGTTTTACTCTCAACAGCAAATCTTCAGTAATAATTTTACCCGTGTATAAGTCTAAAACCTCTCTGATTTTGTTGGCTTCGGATTTGGAAACACCTTTAAAACTGTAACGAGACAGTCTTTCTCTTTCTTGGAGTTTTATCACTAGAAAGATATTATTCCCTTGAATTTTTTCTGCAACTATCTGTACATCCGAAAAAAGTTTCTCCTTCCATAAATTATTTATAGCCTTAGCTATATCGTCACCAGGAATTGTAACCTGCTCCCCTCTTACAAGTCCAGTTTTATTAATAATTTGAGTATGATCAAAATTCCGAACACCGTCCACGACTATTCCTGCAAGCGTATATTTCTTCGGCGATAAATAATCTACACCGTCATTTTGGGCTGACACTTCAGACACTAAAACACTTGAAACAACAAGTAGAAGTGTTAAAATAACTTTATTCATTTTCAGATATTTGTTCACTTGTTTTTCCAAACCTTCTTTCTCTGTTTTGGTAATTCAATATTGCTTCGAAAAAATTTTCCTTCTTAAAATCTGGCCAAAGAGTTTCAGTAAAATATAACTCTGCATAGGCCAATTGCCACAACATAAAATTACTTATCCTTGTCTCTCCACTTGTGCGAATTAACAATTCAGGATCTGGAATATTTCCAGTACTGAGGTATGAACTTATTAATTCCTCATTTATTTCACTTGGTAAAATGTTTTTTCCTTTAACCTGATTTGCAATTTCCTGAATTGCTTTAGTCATTTCCCATTTAGAACTGTAGCTTAACGCTAAGTTTAATGTTACTCGTGTATTGTTCTTTGTATTCTCAATAGCTTCAGCTAAGGCTTCTTGGCAGCTTTCTGGAAGATCATCAATATCACCTATGGCTTGAAGTTTTACACTGTTTTCATTTAATTGATCTACCTCAGCGGCAATCGTTTTAACGAGTAAATCCATTAAAGCAGCAACTTCTTCTTTAGGTCTATTCCAGTTTTCTGTACTAAAAGCATATAACGTCAGGTATTTCACCCCTATTTCACCAGCAGCAGTAAGTGATTCCCTTACAGAATCAACGCCACTAATATGACCAAACACCCTTTCTTCTCCTTTTTGTTGAGCCCAACGCCCATTACCATCCATGATAACGGCCACATGTTGTGGAACTTTGGTTAAATCTATTTGATCTTTGAAACTCATAAAAAATTCCTGCGAATTTGAGGAAATATAAGGACTTTGCGAAATGATTTATGCTTTTTTGTGAATTTAAACCTATGGAAATCTATTTGAATCTTTTACTACACGTTTCGTAGGCATGGATTCTATAGCTAATAATAGCTCCGAAGAACGAATACCAATCTTTATTTTTAGAATTCCCTCGTGACATCCCATAGTTTAAATCAGTATAGCCTTCCTCATTAAGTGTTCTGTCACTCATGTGGGCCGAAAGCTGACCAGCCTCAACAGCCAATAACTGTAAATCAGGATACCGACCACTAACGTCGTCTAAATAATCGGTAAACGTTTTTCGGATGCCATACTCCAGCGAGATAGCGACCCTGCTTGTTAAGTTGAACTTATATCCCAAACCTAGAGGGATACTAATTTGATTTAGTTGATACCTTTTTTGAGAAGCATTCTGTGACGTTTCCTGGCCTTCTGTAGTCAAAGGTTGTAACGCTATGGTTTCACCTTGATAAGGTCCTAAAGGATTCATTTTGAAATAAGTAATACCAGCAAACAAATAAGGAGTTCGAAACTTAAATTTCTTTTTACTCAGACTTCCAACGATATAGTCAATAAAGTTTATTTCAAGCAGCGGACCAATTTCAGATACAGCAGAACTAAAACTCAAGTTTCTATTCAATTGGCTTATATCGTTCGATTTAGCGTCACTTCCTGAAACCTTAGCATATATTGCTTGAACACGCAGAGCTATTCTCTCATTGTCAAAGTTATGACGATAAACCACTCCTACAGCGTAATTAGTTTGATTAAAATGAGCATAAGGGTTTAAATCTCCTATATAATAAGCTCCACCTCCAAACACTCCAATTTCAGGAGTTTGCGCCGTTACATTTATTACAGAAAAAAATGTAATTAATATGATAATAATCTTTCTCATAATAGCTACTAAAAGCCTTTAAAACATTAAAACCAGTGTTTTATTGCTAAACACTGGATTATAATTTGACGACTCTACAAATTTAATGATATTTTAATAAGGTTTGCTCACAATACCAAGAATTACTATAGGATATGTTATTAATTTCTTTTATCCATTCCCCATAATAATTTATTCCTTATGGTATTGTAAAAATTCTGCCCTTCGAATTTAACTAAATTAATGCAGAATTTTGACTTTACTACCTTTAGCTCGGTAGCGTTATTTATCGTTCTAGTACGACTATCTAAGGTAGCTAAAAACTCCTCCTCTCTACCTTCTATTCGCAACTTTATCTCCACATCATCAGAAACAATAATTGGTCTGGCACTAAGATTATGCGGTGCGATTGGGTTTATTACAAAGCTTTTAGATTGCGGGATTAATATTGGACCTCCACAACTTAATGAATACGCAGTTGACCCAGTTGGAGTTGATAATATTAACCCATCAGCCCAATAAGAGTTCAAATACTCATCATTAATATATGTATGTATTGTCATCATTGATGCCGAATCCTTTTTATGAACTGTCAACTCATTTAATGCAAAATTATTCTTCCCAAATAGTTTATCATCAGTCTCAAGACTCAATAATGACCGTTGTTCTAACTCATAATCACCTTTTAATAGCATTTCTACAATTTGCTTGGCCTCTCTCCTTCGCATTGTTCGCCAAAAACCCAAGTCTTCCTGTATTGAAGCCAACGATCGGAATTTCAGAATCCCCAATAGCAGTAACAGTATCTAACATGGTACCATCACCTCCTATGCTAATTAATAAGTCTGGTGCTGTATCAACATCCTCTAACGAAGAGCCAATAATAAAATCTTCTGATATATTTTTACTCTTTAAGAAATCAGAAAAAGAAGCGTTCATATATAATTGAACATTCTTACGCATTAATTCATTCACAAGAATCAGTACAGAAACTACCGCTTCATCAGGAACTCTTTTACAATAGATGGCTACTTTCATCGTTTGAAATTAATTTTCTGCTTCAAAAGTAACCTACTTTTATATTGGTTGAACAAAATGTAGGAAAAATCCAAATTCGTTTAATTTATTCGTAGAGAATTCAACTCGAATAACTTTATCATAATAAGTCACAAAATCAAGGCCAACACCATATCCAACCATTGTATTGTTAGCCAATAAATTATTATTAAAATAAGCATCCCCGACATAACCAATATCTGCAAAAGCATTTAAATAAAATACATAATGAAAATTAGAAATACCAGGGTTTCGCAAAACAGGAAGAATTGTTTTTTTAGAAGATGCAATCTTGTACTTAATATTACTTTTCATTAACAATGCGTACTTCCCATCTATTACATAGTATTCATAGCCTCTCACAAAATCACTATATCCAAGCATATTCTGAAAATAATATGGTTGAACCTCTTCAAATGTAAATTTCCCTTTTATACTTGAAGCCCAATAAAAATTATTCCCAATCTTATCGAATTTCTTCACCTCAGTTTCTAATTTAGTAAATGATTTATCAGAAAATAAGCTAAAACCATTATGCTGAAACTCTGCTTTTAGAAAATAACCTTTTAAGGGATATGATTTATTATCTCTATGATCATCTTTAAAAACATATTTCAATCCAAGCGATTTCATTCTACTTGCACCATCTCCAAAATAGTTAGGATTATTTATTACGATACTATCCTCTACCACAACATCTTGAAAAAAACCAATTAGCTGATGAGAAACAAATATCTTGTTTCTATATTTTAAATATAATGCATTGTACCATTCCTCTTTTGATTTACCAGTAGGCCTAGTAAATAAACGTTTGTTGCGGTTTGTACCATAAACAACCTCATAATTTTGAAAATAAGAAGCGTACGCACCAAACCCAAAGTTCTGATGCTTTTTTGTATAGGGAACATCATAAAAACAACCCACTTTTTTGGAATAACCCAATTGAAATAAAAACCCCAATTTTTCTTTTCTCCCTCTAAAATTTCTATTCATAATCATGGATCCCCAATTTATTCTAGCCAAGTTTTTTGTTTCCAGCCAAGTATTAAAATTAGGATCTGCCACGTTAAGAATAGGAAATGGCCAAACATACCACCTTTCAGTAACGACAATAAGAACCTCTGTATACCTAGCATCAATAGGATGGTGCTCGACAGTTACAAAGTTAAAAAGAGATGTGTTTTTTAAATTTAATAGAGACTTTTCAAGCTCTGAATCTATTGCCAAATAAGAAATTGAATCTCCTATAGAAAAAGTTAATTCTCTATGAATAACAAATTCTTTTGTCTTATCATTTCCAACAATCCTAATATTGGTAATTTCATATATAGCGTCTTGATCTTGCGCCAAAATAACGGTTTGAAAAACCATACAAGCGAAAATAAAATATAGGGGTTTACGTAATTTTAGAAGCATTATTCTAATTACATATCCAGGTATTTCATGAGAGATTCAAATCGATCTTTCATATCTTCTTGATAATCTATTTCTGAATAAGATGCATTTACTACATAATCATAACGAGCTAATGCCTGTAGAACTCCCTGAATGTTATTTCTGTTTACCTTTATGGTTACTTCCATAATTGTGGAATCAGTGGAAGAAGTAATATAAGTACTTAATATTTTGGTGTCATCGCCTTCAATTATTTGCGCCAAATGACCTAAAGAGTAATCATTTTGATTCAATTCGAGTACAATTACAGAACCAGGTTCACTTATCGATGCTGTATTTGAAATCAGATGCATTAAGGATGGAAGTGTTGTCAACCCTATATAATTATCGTTTTTATCTAGAATAGGGGCTATTGAAAGCTGCATATCTGAAACCATTTTCATCACTTCATAAATATGCCGGTCTTCGTAAATAAAAGGACGGTTTAACGTCACATTTAATTCTGCTATTGTTATATCAGAGGATGCTGCATCATATAAAATATTTTCAGAAATTAAACCCTGATATTGAGTTCCATCTACAACAGCTAAATGAGTTACCTTAAACTCATCCAGCCAGTTCAAAGCTTTTTCTACCGTTTCAGAAGATCGAATCGGAGGAACATCATTCGTTATTAATTCTCTTGCAATCATTTATTTTTAATTTTGCAGTGCAAATGTAAGTATTTGGCTTACGATTTACCTTTTAAGCTGTTTGTTTTTATTTAAAGACTCACATCTTAAGGATAAGAACGTTTTTCTTTTCTTGCTATTGCATCAACTATTAAACCAATTTAATCAAAAAACAATGGTTCGACTAAGTGTCAACATTAATAAAATTGCAACCATTAGGAATGCAAGGGGAGGAAAAACGCCTGATTTAATCAAAATGGCTCAGGATATTGAGCTTTTTGGGGCTCAAGGAATTACAGTACACCCAAGACCCGATGAACGCCATATCCGCTACAAAGACGTATACGACTTGAAGAAAGTTGTCCAAACGGAGTTTAATATTGAAGGCAACCCTACCGAAAATAAGTTTATTGATCTTGTTTTAGATTTAATTCCCGAACAAGTAACGCTTGTACCTGATAGTGGTGGTCAGCTTACATCGGATCATGGATGGGATACGATTCAACATAAAATCTATTTGCAAGAAATTATTGGTCGTTTTAAAGAAAAAGGCATTCGAACATCAATTTTTGTAGACCCCAATATTGAAATGATTGAAGGAGCTTTAGAAACCGGCGCAGACAGAATTGAATTATACACAGAAAGCTATGCTGCTAATTACTTAATAGATAAACACAAAGCAATTGCTCCATTTATAGAAGCGACAAAAAGAGCCGTAGAATTAGGATTAGGGCTAAATGCTGGACATGATTTATCTTTAGAAAATTTAAAATTCTTTAAAGATAATTTACCTGGCTTACAGGAAGTATCGATAGGACATGCGTTAATTTCTGATGCCTTGCAATTTGGAATGGAAAACACCGTTCAACTTTATTTGAGAGAGTTAAAATGAAATTACATTACAGAAAATATGGAGAGGGGCAACCCTTAGTTATATTGCATGGATTATTTGGCAGTTCCGACAACTGGCAAACCCTTGGTAAAAAGTTTGCTGAGAATTTTGAGGTTTATCTTGTGGACCAACGAAATCACGGACATTCACCAAAAAGCAATGAATTCAATTACCAGTTGCTTTCAGACGATCTTTACAAACTCATTGCGGACCTAGAATTAGAAAACATAATTCTTATTGGACACTCTATGGGAGGGAAAACAGTTATGCATTTCGCTCAACAACACCCAACATTTATTGAGAAGTTGATTGTGGTTGACATTGGACCAAAAGCTTACCCAATGCACCATAATATTATATTAGAAGGACTTAACGCCATAGACTTAGCTATCACAAAATCAAGAGGTCAAGCCGATAAACAATTATCCAAATACATTGAAGATATCGGGGTAAAACAATTTTTATTAAAGAATTTATATTGGGTAGAAAAAGGTCAATTGGGATGGAGGATTAATATTCCTGTATTAGAGGAGAAGATGCCAGATATTATTGCCGCAATTCCAGATAAGATTTTAGACACTCCTACGCTGTTTATTCGTGGCGAAAAATCAAATTACATTGTAGAAGACGATTTTCAAAACATCTACGACCAATTCCCGAATAGTGAAATAGAAACCATTTATGATGCTGGGCATTGGGTACATGCTGAGAATCCATTCAGTTTTTACAATCTGGTTATGGATTTTAGCAAGTAATTTTAAAGAACAACAACTTTCAAAGAAGTACTTTTTCCTAAAACGCGAAGATTAATAATGTAAATACCACTTTTTAAATAAGGAAAAGACGTTTTTACCTGTTCCGATCCGGAATGCGTTTCATATAGAATTCTTTTACCTGAAATATCGTAAACCGTTAATGAAATTTGACTTTCACTGTTTTTCAGAAAAACTTGCAACTCTCTGGAAGTACTATTGAAGCTGAAACTACTAACATATTCATTATCCGTAATACCAACACCCCCTCCTACTTGTATCTCCAGGTAAACTGGCAAATGATCGCTCATTTGGTACAAGGCATTTGCAACATCATCTGGCACAGCCCCATTCGATGAAGGGTTTAGCAATGAGGTATTGTAATGAGCTCCATCATTACCGATAGCAGTATAAGAATTATCGACATATTTTGCCTTATTTGCTCCAGTTTGTAAATCGTTACTTATAAAAACAAAGTCAAAGCGGTCGTCTAAACCCCCGGTTGCTCCACCATCAAAACTTGTCGTTCGTGTACTTTGCGTATGGATATTAGCATAAAAAGAATTCGCATGCCACTCACCGGTCATATCAATAGGATCAAACAGCGGAAAAGTTCCACCATTTAAAACCCAATTATGCCCAGGCTCGCCAGAAACTGAACTTCCATAAAAATTAAAATCACCACCAAACATTACATTTTTGAGTCCTATTTTTCCAGACAAATAGTTTTTAAAAACTTGTGCTTCGGCTAATCGATAATCTGGATTAGGATCTGTACTTCCTGCTTTTAAATGGCATGAATACATATAGAAAAAAGCCGTATCCAATGTCGTAGATAAATCTGGAGCTTTGTAATACAAAACATATTCATTTATATCTCTTAAAGCTGTCTGTATCTCATTTTGAGAAATTAACCCCAATTTATTCGAGTTATAAAACAACATATTATCAGTATCAGGTCCATCCACAAACAAAGCTTGTTGGTAATGCGTAATTCCATTTTGGTTTAATGCATTATTTAATATTAAGGTTGCTCCAAATTGATTATCTAATTCATTAACCAAAAACATATCGGGTAAGACGTGTTGCACAATCTTTTTTAAGGTATCTGCTCTTTCCTGAGATGTTGATGGAAAATTCAACAAGTTATAATACATAACTTTCAGTGTTTCCTGCGTTCTTCCAGTGTTGGCAAAAAATACGCACACAACAACAATCAATAATTTCAAATTCCTCATAAAATGAAATAAAGGTGTTTTAATTGCGTATTACTTTTGTTTAACCAAATACAAATAAACCGGAAAATGATCGCTATAACCATTGATGAATTTCCCATAAGAATAGGTTCTAAATGGAAAGCCTTCAAATTTTCCTGAGCTATTTTTCAAGAATGAATTATTGAACACTTTAGCAGTAAAGTAAGAATAAGTAGAAAAACTGTTATCCAAAGAAATAAAACTAGGCGTCAACACCATTTGGTCAAATAAATTCCAAGCACCTTTGTAACCTAGGGTGCCTATCCCTAATTTAAAAAGTGACTCCATAGGATTAAACATATCTCCTGTCACCATATTTTCAATCTCTCCAACTGAGTTCATTGTCTCTCTA
Source organism: uncultured Flavobacteriales bacterium (assembly GCA_943788755.1). Taxonomy (GTDB): domain Bacteria; phylum Bacteroidota; class Bacteroidia; order Flavobacteriales_D; family Parvicellaceae; genus CALSMU01. The sequence goes on along the minus strand of CALSRM010000003.1, from coordinate 1,365,112 downwards.
ACACTTGGATCAACCGGATCATCATTTAAATCTCCCATCACTAAAACCTTTGCTAGAGGATCTTCTTTTGTTAATGAATCAACAATACTTTTAGCCAGTTCACCTGCTGCAACACGTTTATATGAACTCTCTTTTTGCCCTCCTCTCCTTGAAGGCCAGTGACAAACAATAAAATGCATTTTTTGTCCATTTAACTCTCCTGTAACTAGCAACTGATCGCGAGTTGCCCAATTAGGATTATCAGGAAGTTTTAAGGTAAAAGATTTACTTGATGTGACTGTAAAGTATTTTGGCTGGTACAAAAATCCTACATCAATTCCCCTTTTATCCGGAGAATCATAATGAACAATCTGATAATTTTTGTCTTGAAGTTTTTCGTGCGCTACTAAATCATCTAATACCGATTTATTTTCTATTTCACAGACGCCTAGAACAGCTGCTCCTTGTGGAACAGATTTTGAAACACCAATTTTACTAATTACCTCAGCCATATTATCTAGCTTACCATAGTATTTTTTTGAATCCCACTGCTTACTACTTTTTGGTGTAAAATCTTCTTGGAGAATTTTATTTGTATCCGGATCAACAATGGTGTCAAATAAATTCTCAAGGTTATAAAAACCAACACACGCAAATTCATAACTCTTGTCTGGATTCAGTGTTTGGGCTTTTAAAGTTGTGAAACAAAATAGCAATAAAAGCGTTGAAAAAGCATATTTAAATAGCGACATAAGAATTGAAATTTTAATTGACTTTAATGTTAAAATAATTATTGAACCGATTAAGCAAATATATAGCCAAAACCAAACTCCCCAAAAACAACCATCAATTTAGTAAACTTTTCAATCGACTAATCTTGATCGAATATATTGTAAGCAAAACTTTATCAATAACTTAAACTAAATAAAAATGTAGTCCTATGGAAAGTGTTGTTAAAACGCTACTACCATTTAACCTATCTATTTCAACGCTTTTAGAAGCATAATATGTAAATAAAATGACCGGGCGTTTATTGCATAATGATTTTTGCCAATGATTGACCATTTGGTGTAATTACGCGTATCAAATAAACTCCACTCTGAAGATCATTCGCTGTCAATGTAAGTTTAGAAGTATTCATGTCAAAATCACTCTTCACTAATCTTCCTTGCATATCCATTACTTCATACCCTGTGATATTTTGCGAGTTTACCTGAATAAACACCTTATCCTGAGAAGGTACTGGAAACACAATCGTATTCATTTGAATAATGTCATCAATTGACAATGAACAATCTGTTGGGTTTCCTATATGCGTATTATCATCAAAATCTAGGTAACAAACAAATTCAACAGAATCGATGAATGGGTTTCTGTTTTCCTGAAGATCAAAAATGTACTCGTGTCTTGCAATCTCATAATTATCTGGTAAATCTGCAAAGTGCCAACTCTTCAAAAGATCCTGATTCTGTTTGCTAGAATTCACATTTCCATTTAGAGGGAAGTTATATGCTGTGGACATGTAAAAGATTGCTCTTGCTGCATTTCCTTTTTGGGCTTCTCTAGGCTCATACACGAGCTGTCCTCCTGGAATTGATTCACCAACATTTCCTTCTAAATAGGTATCTAAAACCGCTCCAGTTATTTCACCTAAAGGCAGATTACTGCGCGGTATATTTGCTTCCTGCAGATTCGCTGGGTAAAGATTGTGTTGATCAGTATATTCTGGCTGCTCCGGGCTATCGGCAGGCCATGTTGCCATCCAAGAGTGCGCAAAAGTATGCTCCCGGCTATAACCTGTCGCTGTCCAGTCAAAAGGATCATCAAAGATCATTTTTTCACCGGAGTAAGCACAAGTAATAACAGACTGTCCGTTTGTCGTATCTCTTACTTCAAACTCTTGCATAAGCGTTTGCTTATATAAAAAGTAAGAAATAAATGTATGTGGGTTAATCAAAGAGTTAAGATCATTTGATAATGTTCCACTGTTTATATCAATTCCATTATAGTATGCACCTATATTAGCTCCAAGTGAACTTGCACTCCCTGTTACCGGACCAGCTGTTAAATAATTTTCAAATCCTCCCTGACCATTGAAGGCGTATATAGCGAAGTAATATTCCTGATTAGCAACAATACCCCGAGGTGTGAAAGCTGTTCCTGCCCCTACATAAGCAACTTTAGCGTCACCCACAGCATCTCCTCTTAAATAAGTTGTTCCATCTGCCGGAACTCCTGTAATCATGCTTCCTACCTTCCATAAAACGAGGTAATTATCAGCACCCGAACCAGCAGTATATTGACCTCCCAGGGTATATGCCTCAACTATAGGAAAAGTCAATCCGGTTGGATTTGCTGTTGGCTCAGTAGCCAAATTATCCGTTCCTACACCTTCGAAGTTAATGATGTAAGGATTTTCATCTGAATCATTAGACCCGATCTCAATTGACGCAAACTTAGAACCGTTTCCAACGGGCGAAAAACTAATTGTATAAGCCTGAGAAGAACCTCCAGCAACTATTCCTGCAACAATATCCGAGGAAAAATCTCCCATATCCACTCCAGAGAAAGAATGCCCTGTAATAGTCAAGTCGCTTATACCAGAGTTTTGAATTGTTACATCGATTAAAGTTGCATTACCAATGAAGTAATTTGAACCATCAAGAACCGTTAATCCTTCCAACATAACGTTAATCTCTTCTGCTGGAGCGACGTAAGCAGTAATATCATTCAAATCGCGCGGAACAATTTGATAGTTCGCATTAAATTGACCGGTCATACCAGTAATCGTAATAGGCCCCGTTGGAATGGCCGTACCAACAAGATCTATCCCATTATTAATACGTACATCCAAATTATTAGCTCCATCGGTAATCGTGTAAGTTGAATTTCCTGAAAAGTTTCCAGTTTGAATAAATGTTACATTTTGAATCTCTATTAATTCTGATTCCCAAGTCTCATCGACTGATGTAATAGGAACTTGAGCAGGCATCGGCACGACGATAGCAGGTCCATGATTCACAACATTTGTAATAGGCGCAACTTCTAACAATCCTGAAAATTCAGAAATCTCTCCAGTGACTGTAATCGAATCATATCTTGCTACACCAGACAATGAACTTCCATAAGCCGCAATACCTCCTGAAAGATCCTGCATATACCTTATTGCTCCCAACTCAGCGCCATTTGAAGCGATTCCTGTAACAGTTACTGTTTGTCCAATACCGTAAGATCTTGCGTCAAGAATATCTGTTTGCGCAATTGCACTCCAACATAATGTCAACCCAATAAATGATAATAATACCTTTTTCATATTTATTTATTCTTTTATACTTTAAAACTGAAAACCAATAGAAACATTAAATCTCAAACCTTGCCCAATAAAGACTACTGCTGAATTTGCATCAAAATCTTTCGTCCCATCTAAATGATAATTATTTCGTGCGTCAGATATATACATTGTGTTTAACGCATTAAATATGTTTGCTCTAAGGTTAAGCGAACTATTTTCAAACCTAAATCGATAACCCGCATGCACACTCATCAATCCATAACCAGGAATTTTCCAAGAATCTGTTCCTGCAGTGGCTCCTGTCAATGAATTCGGATCAAAATTACTGAAATAACGATCGAAGTATGTATATTTCATTTTAATGTAACCTCCTTTACCGAATCCATAACGCAGGCTTAATGCATATGTAGATTGAGCAGCGTCTCCAACATGAACTCCCCTTGCATCGAAAGAAATTGTATCATCATAGATTTCAATATCTTCCGCCGACGCCCACCTCCAATCACCAACACTGACCATTCCTTCTAATGTAAGTCGTTTAGCGATCACATAAGAAATATCTGTTTCAATTCCCATGTGTAACGCATCCATTCCTGGAACATTTACACTAATAAATTCAGTTGGATCCAGCGGATCAGGAATTGATAGTCCAAATGGTAAGGGTCTATTTTCCCACATAGTAAAATATCCATTAACGTTCATACTAAGCTTCTTACTACGGTATCCGTAACCTAATTCTGTAGCAATAATATTTTCATTTACAAGGTTATCAAATACTTGGTTTCGATTGTTATTGATAACATTTGCGTGTTGCGGTGTTCTACTCAAGTAACCAAGATTAATGAATACATTAGATGATTCCGTTACATTAAAGTTGGCTCCAACTTTAAATGTAGCACCGAATCTCTTCACCCAATCCGTCTGATTATACTCCAAACCATCTGAATTTATGTCATACGTCTGACCATTATATAAGACCGTATCATTGTAACCTATTTCAAGTGTAGTATCTCCAATACTTAATTGCTGTTTACGGAAATAATCAATTCCTTTGTAGAAGTTGGACACAACAGATAAATTGGCAAATGCTGTCCATCTTCCCTCTGAATATTCAGCTTGTCCGAAACCTCCGGCCCACTGTACAAGTCCAACTCTGTGATTTTGATAAGGTCGATCCTCACGCGCAATCTTATCGCCTACCACCTTCATACTTGTTCCTGAATTTAAATCAGCTTCGTTTACAAAATAATCCCCACCAAGTAGATCTATAACCTCTGTATAATGCTCTCCACTGTAGTATCTGTAATCAAGTCCAGCAGCAATATTCCATTTGTCATTTACTGCATAATCAAATTGAGACAATCCCCCTAACCAGAAATGGTTGTTTACAGAAGCTGAAAGTATCTGCGATGACTTCAATAATGTTGGATGATAAGCAACGTCTTCAGTTGAATATGTCTGACCAAAAAGTGTTTTGTATTGATTATTGTACACGATTTCATCCCAATCAATTAATCCAAGTGAATCTCTTATTATTGTGCTCGCCGAGTTAAAATAACGCTGACCACCTCCGCGCCCGATAGACATGTATATAATATTCGACCAAGACAATTTTTCATTCACTTTCCAAAAATCTTTTAGGGTGATTTGTGGCTTGTGATAATAATTTCTTCTTTCGGAAAAAACTTCCTTTTTACCATCTATTGTTTTATTCCCCCAATGTTCATTAAATTGTATTCCACGATCACGCGTTACATCTAACGAACTATCGGGAATACCAACTTTCGAAGCAAAATCCGAATCCCAGTATTCTATTGGTTGAGAATACGAACGCTGACCGTGTTGCTGAGGAGCACCAAACCCACTCAACGATAATACATGATTACCTATTCTTTTCTGAACTTTTAAGTAATAAAATGCTCCCTGTGTAAATAGTCCGTCAACCCATCCGTCTCCCTGCTTATAAGAACCTGAGAAGAGAATCCCCCATCCATTCTTTAATGTTCCTGATTTGTATGATAGTGATGTTCTGAGAAAATTTGCTATTCCATATTCCTGTCGCACATTTATCTCTCTCTTACCACCCGTGTTTTGAGTAAGAATATTTATTGTACCTCCAACCGATGGCATTGCTAATTTAGTAGCACCTAAACCTCTCTGCACCTGCATCTGACCTGTGATGGCATCAAGTCCAAACCAGTTAGACCAATACACCCAGCCATTCTCCATATCATTCACGGGAACACCATCAATCATAACACCAACGTTACGTTGACTAAAACCTCGAATAGTAATACGGGCGTCTCCGTCACCACCTCCAGCTTGCGTAGCATGAACACCAGGCTTTGAATTAAGCACCATAGGAAGATCCTGTGAGCCAAGCTCTTCCGCAATTTCTTTTTTCCCTAATGTAGTTACAGCCACTGGTGTTTTTCTATCAATTGCAATATTTGCAATCACTTCTACCTCTGCCAATTCTTGGCTTCCACTAAGAAGAACATCAAACACAAAATCCTCCTCGTCAACGTAAATTTCATAAGAGATTGTATCGAATGAAAGCATTGCAACAACCATTTTATACTTACCAAAAGGAACACTTGATATGCTATATATACCATCAAAATCTGATTTAGATCTATATTCAAGGGTTAGGGTAACCGTTGCACCAGGCACAGGCTCATTTGTGAAATTATCTATCACTTTTCCGCTAACCGTAGCTTTTTGAGCGCTAGAAGCCAACGTCAAACATAACAGCAGCAATATGAAAAGTAATCGAATTGAATTCATTTAAAATAGTCAAAAAAAAAGGAAACGTAGACCGCATCCCTAGTGAATTTAGTTATTTCAAAATAGCTCTTCTTGTAGCAACTATTCCATTTGGACCAGAAAGACGCACAACATAAATACCTTTCATATCTTCCAATTCAACAGTAATTATATCTCTATTTATCGTAGCAGAGTATTTCAACTTACCAAGCACATTGAATACTTCAATCTTATCAGCATTATCAATTCCTTTAACAACGAACGAACCGTTTGTTGTTGGATTTGGATATATTATAACTTCATTGCTAGTAACTTCATTGATAGAAACTATATTACAATCGCAAACATGCTCTCCCAGAGAGAACCAATTACCGTAAGTTAAACCTCCTATATCTACTACAGCTGGAATCGAATCGTACTCTAACAATGGATCAAAGAAAGAAATTACTGGACTTGTTTCTCCTTTAAGGATAGTTGACTTCCTGATCATCGAATGATCTTTAGTCACTGCGTTTCCCGCTCCAGTATATGGAAAGTCGGTCGACCAAGCATCTCCAGGATCTTCACCAATTTTACCAAAAACATCTACTAGTTCAGAATCCGAAATATTGTCAACTGAGCCTTTAGCGAGAGCTAAAGCATCATTGCCATTCCAGTAGAATGCATTTGATGTATTGTAGTCCGGGCAATAAAACTGATCTGCTCTAACTTGAAGAGAATCCCAAATTGGGGCCTCCTGGTCCACTCCAAGTGAGTCTAGTTTCTCAAGAACACCTACATGCACATCCTTTGCGCCCAAAATACCTTCCAATTGAACAGCATTCCCTGATGTTGCAGAAGTTGCCCCATTTGAATAACGAATAATCATATACTGAGATAGGTCAATCGGGTCATCTGTAGGATTATAAATTTCGATCGCCTTATTATTAGACCATCCCTCAACATATTCTGAGATAAACAAATCAGAGCAATCTTGAGCATACGTTAATGTGCTCGCAAAAAATCCAATAAGAAGTAATGTTTTTTTCATAATTTAAAAATTTAATTGATAATTGAATAAATATATTAGGGAACCAACAGAAAGACACATATTATTAGTTGACAATTGAGCTGAGAAGAATCGTTTACTTAGGCAAGTAGATAATTTTTTTTTCATAAGCATCAATCAATTGTTCTCAATTTATGTTTCTCTAGTAGTTTCAGTATTCCTATTGAGCTAGAAAATAAATCAACAAGGCAACAAAACAAATATAGTAATATTATTACTCGGAAGACAATACGAAATTACTAATGATCAATAAATGTTTCAAACATTAAAAAATACCACCTCATCGTTCTTTACTTATTTTTTTCCTAACTAATTGGGCAAAGTAGATTATAAACAGAATCAACTAATTTATTTTCAGTGTTTTATACTTTTTTAATTCCCACATTTAATCTCTTAAAAGAGATATTTAGATCACTCACTTTTCCTGAAGAGTTGATGGATTTCGATTTAGAACAAGCGTAAGAATTTTTAAATTGTAAAGACCAAATTGTGCTAAATACTCATACAAACAACACTATTTAAATGATCGATGTTTCTTCTCTTGAAAGTGGAGGCTATGTCGTTTCAATTTCAAACAACAACGCTTTTTCTTCGCAAATTTTAATAAAGAAATAAAGTAGAATACCTCTTTATTTAAAGCCAATTCCGTTCCGATACCTATCGGAAGGAGTCGGCTTTTTTATGAAAAAATATAAATACTATTTGTGGAATCTTATTCCTAACTGCATCACAATAGAGAACCAATTAAAAAATAAGAGACATGAAAAATTTAATTTACACAACACTTCTACTATTTGGGACAACGACATTGTTAGCACAAGCTAATTTTGGAACCCTGAAAGGAAAAATAGTAGAAAACGAAACAAACGACCCTATACCAGGAGCAATGGTAACACTAGATGTTCTTGGAAAGAAAGTACAAACAATAACCGATTTTGACGGAAAGTTCACAATTAAGCCCTTAAATCCTGGGACCTATAACTTAATGATAGCATCTGGAATTGATACACTCAAACAGAATGGAATACAAATTAATGCAGACAAAATCACATTTGTCAACGATCTGGTTATGACAAAAGGACTTTTAGGAGTTATCGAAATCCATACTTGGAGAGAAAAATTAATAGATCCAGAAGACACTAAAATTGTTACAATCAAAGCTAAAGAAATTGCAGTTCTTCCGGTTAGAACGAACATAAATCAGATAGCAAGAACAATGAGTTCTGAGATAAAAGTATCCGAAGATGGTAATGAAATATACTTCAGAGGATCACGAAACGGAGATGTGATGTATATTGTGGATGGAGTAAAAATAACAGGAGGAAGACCGACTTTACCTAGTGCTGCAATTCAAGCTATGCGCGTGTATACAGGTGGAGTTCCTGCTAAATATGGCGATGTTCTGGGAGGAGTAATCATGGTAGAAACAAAAAGTTACTTTGATTACTACTCAATCTGGAAAGGAGAACAAGAAATGAGAGCATACAAAGAAAGTCAAAATAAAGTAGTTGATTAATAAACTTAAGTAACATAACAGCGTTTCATTCTCGCTGTTTTGTTATTCCATAATAACCATGATGAATTAAACTTTTTACAAAGCCATAACTAGTTTAGTATATTTGCAATTCAAACGTATTTTTTGAGAAAAACGAAAAAAAATATCAAACAATTTCCTGATACTGAACTAATCATTCAGTATAAGAAAAGTAAGAACAATAAATACATTGGTATTTTATTCGAAAGGTATGGACACCTTGTATATGGTGTTTGTTTAAAGTATTTAAAGAATATACAGGAAAGTCAAGATGCTACATCTTTAATTTTTGAAAAGGTGATGGTTGACTTACTTAGAATGGATGTGAAGAATTTTAAATCTTGGTTGTATATGGTGTCCAAGAACCATTGCCTAATGCAATTAAGAAAGAAAAAACCTGCGGAGACTGAAAACATTGCTGAATTAGAATACAAACTCGAAGACAACCACAATTCGGAGCATGTGTTCATTAAAGAAAGTCAATTAAAAAACCTTGAAGAAGCAATAAAAAAACTAAAAGACGAGCAACAACAGTGTATTGATTTATTCTATTTGAAAGAAAAAACATACGATGAAGTTGCAGATCTAACAGGTTACGAAAAAAAAACCGTTAAAAGTTATATCCAAAATGGTAAACGAAATTTAAAGATCATTCTAACTGAAAATCATACCTGAATAAAATGAACAGGAAAAAGAAAATATTCGAAAGCAACACTCCGCTTACCAAAGAGGAAATGGACGCTTATTTAAAAGGTGATATGTCACAAAAAGACAAATATCAGCTTGAGCAGAAAATTGCTGGGAATGAATTCAACAGCGACGCTATGGAGGGTTTTGAATCTACTCCTGGTGCCATGGAAGGGTTCAATGAATTAGAAGGTCAGTTTCATGGAAACCTTCCTCGAAAAGTGGCTAGTAAATTTTGGAGATTCGAATTTTCATTTATTCTTATAATTGCTGTTGCTACAGGACTCTATTTTATTGGGCACCATTTTCTAGATCAAATTGATTTAGACGAAATTAAATTTGATGAAAGTAAATTAACCACACAGGTAATAAATGATTCAAGTTTCGCTGATCTTAATCTCCAACCAATCGAAGAATTAGACGATAAAGAGATAGAAGATGCAACTCCATTGGAGGAAAGTAAACAACTAACTTCTGATAGAATTATTTTTAATGCTCCCCTAATTATGGTTATGGATAATTCTATTAATGAAACAGCTAAAATTGATAGCGCAATCATTTTAATTAATGAAGAGAAAGAAATAATTAACGCTAAATCAGATGACAAAAAAGAAATCACCGAAGTGAATACCACAAATGTTATAAGTAGTAACATAGGGACTTTGTTTCTTTCAAGACTATTGGTTGTTGACTACACGAATATATACACAAAGGAAATCACTATCCCTAACTTTGAACTAACCGGCACAGCGGCTGACAAAGAAAATAAAAGCGATAATGGCGCAAGTGAATTAGCTGTAAATAGCTATACTCAAAAAATCACTTATGTGGATTTTTTAGAGGAGACACAAGCAAAATTCAGAAGGAATAAATTTAAAGATGCATTAAAAGATTACAGAACCATTTTGAATCACTATTCAAATGATGTGAATGCGCACTTTTATATGGCTCTTTGTTATTTCAATATCAATAAACAAAGGAAGGCCATTCAGCATTTTGACAGAGTATTAAACCATGATTTCAATACTTTTTATGAGGAAGCAAAATGGTACAAAGCGATGAGCTTGCATGAATTAGATAAAATAAGCAAGTGTATAACGATATTGAATGAAATAGCTACTGAAAATGGGTTTTATGCAAAAAAAGCAAGTGAAATGTTAAATAATATTTAGTTTGAAGAAAAAACCGCATATCATTTTTTCGATTTTAAAATCTTCAATATTTCTATTTGGTATTTTATGGATAATGTATTCACTTACCATGGATTTAAAACAAGATAGGGAAGAATACGCCCAGCAAAGTATAATTAGAAACCCTACTCCAATTATGGAAGCAGCACAGCTCTATAAGAAAGGAGAAATAGATAATGCAGAAAAACTATTAGACCAACTTCTTAAAATGGACCCTAATGACTATAACAGTAGAATGCTGCTTGCTGAGATTTTCCATGAGCAATGTATTAAAAATGATACGCTTTGCGAACACGCATTATTGCAACTGACATTATTAATCAGAAAGTTCCCAAAAAAAATAAGACCCCTCGAACTTCGATCTAAATTATTCCTGAAACTAAACGACACCATTTCCAGTAGAAATGATGTCGTTACTATAGGTAAAATAATGTAAGAGGCTCTGCGCTTTTAGTGCCCTAATGCCGCTAAGTATCTTTCAGCATCTAAAGCAGCCATGCATCCCGTGCCAGCAGCAGTGACTGCTTGACGATAATCTTTATCCGCAGCATCTCCTGAAACAAAAACTCCCGCAACATTTGTTTTAGAAGAACCTGGGGTATTTATAATATATCCTGTCTCATCCATTTCAATATAAGGTTTGAAAATTTCTGTATTCGGATTATGACCTATTGCCACGAAAAACCCCGTGCAAGGTATATCCATAACCTCTCCTGTTTGGTTATTCTTCGTTCTCGCTCCTGTCACACCATTATCATCTCCTAAAACCTCTTCAGTCTCAGTATTAAATAAAATGGTAATATTTTCAGTGTTTTTAACACGCTCAGCCATTATCTTAGACGCTCTAAACTCATCTCTGCGCACCAACATAGTTACTTTCGTACAAATGTTGGAAAGGTAATGTGCTTCTTCACATGCCGAATCTCCTGCTCCAACAATTACTGTTTCTTGTCCTTTGTAGAAAAAACCGTCACAAACAGCGCAAGCAGAAACTCCACCGCCTATTTTTAAATAGTGTTGCTCAGATTCTAATCCTAAGTATTTAGCCGAAGCTCCAGTAGAAATAACAATAGTATTCGCATGAATCTCTTTGTCTCCATCGACCCAAACTTTATGAACTGGTCCTGTAAAATCCACTTTTGTAATATATCCTGATCGTATATCCGCATCAAACCTTTTCGCCTGTGCTTCCAATTGCATCATCATCTCTGGCCCGTTAACTCCATCCGGGTATCCGGGAAAATTATCGACCTCTGTTGTTGTTGTTAATTGGCCTCCTGGCTGCATTCCTTGATACAATACTGGGGCCATATTAGCTCTTGAAGCATATATTGCAGCTGTAAAACCTGCAGGGCCCGAACCAATTATCAAACATTTAATTTTTTCTATTTCTTCACTCATTACTCTTACTTTAATTTTAGCAAACAAATGTAATTATTATCATTTGATAGAGCTGTAATTTATGATACAATTTGATGTCCTTATTTCATTCAAAATTGTAATCGTAAAACCAAAATAAGATTAAGGGGTCGTTTAATATTCCGATTTAGTAAATTTAGACTGAACGGCTTGTAATTAATATAAATCGAAATAGACTACCGAGTAAAATTATATTCTTTCATTGACTCATTTCCTCTTTCGTCTGTCACCAACACTTTTAACAAATGCTTACCTTTTGAAATATTATTATACGCGTCAAATGAAATTGTATAAGTAGCACGTTTTGGAGCATACCTGCCTAACACCCATCTTCCATCAATGAAAGCATCGTAAGTTTCAATCCCACTCAAATTATCGGATATCTTGAATTGTATATTTTTAGCTGAGCTTAGATTTTTTCCTTCTGAAATATTTACAGCTGTAACAACGGGAGCAACACTATCAATTTTAACTGCATAATTACCAAATGCTCTGACTTTGGTCTCAACCCATCCATTTTTATATTCACCTCCTTTTGCATACACTTTTCTTTTATCACCACTAATAGAAACAATTACTGCTTTATTTTCCATGTTTTTCGCAATATTTTGCGTTTTTATTTTCATTATAAAATAATGGTGAATAGGTATTTTAGAATTCCCAAATTGATGCAGACCCGAAGCAGTTTTAGCCATTTCTTCTTCCTTATATTTTGCGCGGAGGTCATTATATACAGAGTTTTCTGGTAAATAAGCTTTAAACCCTTCTTTTTCAATTACAACATCTCCAGCCATAAGGATTGTATCACCAATCAATTGCGTTTGTGTTAGCGTCTTAGCCATTTTTGTATTCGATTTAACTTGAAACTTTACAGTTGAAGTATTCCCATATGTATCTTTAATGATATATTTCAATTGATGTATAGCATCATCATTAAAAAACAACTTCCCATTATTTATCAATCCATCATATAGCTCTAGTTTGTTATTATCCGACACATAAGACTTATGGATACTTCTGTTATTATTATGATATTCTTTGTAATCTTTGTGTGCATTTATATATCTATTCGTAAAAAAATCTATTTTTTCCATTGTTTGCCGAAACACCAAACTAGCATCAACAAATAACTCTATGGTATAAATACCACATTTATTACCAGCTCCATTTAATTTATCGATTGTATGCACTCCTACTCCAATTTCACCATCAACCTCAATTATAGGATTATCCTTTAACCTATATTCTCCTATACTCCCAGTGGTTGGATAGACTTTCGCAATATCCTTTCCATTTATGAACCCGTTCTCTAAAGGATATAGTTTAATGTTACTCACGGTTGGTCGTATATCATCCTTAACATCAAACCCAAAGAGTAAAGGGTTAACTGCTTTTTCTGTTTCCGTTTCTCTTATTTCAAAATGTAAATGAGGGCCACCAGAACTGCCCGAATTGCCCGAATACGCGATTATTTCTTCTTTTGAAATCAATAAACCTAAACTATCCGGATAAACGGTAATAGTCTCTGTTTCATTTTCGAATTGTTTTTTACGCAAGTACTTCTCAATTTTTTCGGGAAATCTACTCAGGTGAGCATACACCGAAGTATATCCATTTGGATGCGTTACATAAATTGCTTTGCCATAGCCCCAATGTGAAATATTTATTCTAGAAACATAGCCAGAATCAACAGCATAAATTCGATATCCTTCAGAACCTTTTGTTTTAATATCTAATCCTGTATGGAAATGATTCGATCTTAATTCCGCAAAATTACCCGCTAGAATCAATGGTATATGCATTGGCGCAACGAAATCCGTTTTATCATATTCAACTTGTGTGTAATATTGTTGAAAAGTCAACAAAAAAACTACCACAATTAAAAATCTATTCAAAATATTCATACAATTCAATATTATTGGGATTTATACCAATATCAAGCCATGAAGGTAATATTAATCACAATCTGTAAAATTTAATTATGGCTTAGATATGCACACAGTTTCGTGAAAATTTGTTTAGTCCTTTTACAATATTAACTTTGTAGGGAATTAATCTTTTTAAAAGGATTTTGAATAAATGGAAAATGCTGTTTTAAATAGTATAAAGAAAAAAGTTCATACGCTAATGAGCAACAATAGCTCACTCAAAGAACAAAACATTCAACTTGAGACAAAAGTATCTGAACTTAAAAATACGTTAAAACAACAAAAATCAGAGATTGAAAATTTTAATGGAAAGGTTAAAATGTTGAAGATGGCAAAATCTTTAGTTGGAGATTCTGAAAAAAACACAGAAATGAAACTAAAGATAAATGAGTTGGTTAGAGAAATTGACAAGTGTATTTCACTCTTAAATAAATAAAACGGTAATGAGTCAGCTTTCTATAAAAGTAAATATAGCTGGAAGAACTTATCCTTTGACGATTGAAAGATCTGAAGAGGAGATGATTCGAAAGGCTGCTGACAATATTAACGCAAGCATTAATGACTTAAAAGAAAACTATGCTGTAAAGGACATGCAAGATTTACTTGCTATGACAGCTTTACAACTAAGTACTAAATCAAATACAATTTCGAAAGAAGTTGAAGATGATAAGGTTGCTAATGAATTAAAGACTCTTGATAAAGAGTTGAGTGATTTCCTTGAGAAATAATCTTCTAATTCTCCATCAATATTAGTAAATAAGCAAAGGGCTTATTTAAAAACACACTTAATATTGAATTATGGAAATAGTAATAGGAGCCTTAATAGGTTTAGTTTTAGGAGGTATTTTAGCCTACATTGCTCTAAATAGCGGTTTAAAGGCAAAAAAAGCAAGTGCCTTAAAGGAAGCTAAAAATGAGGCAGAAGCAATCAAAAAGGAGAAAATCCTTCAAGCGAAGGAGAAATTTTTACATTTAAAAGAAGAGCACGAAAAAGCAATTAATAATCGTGACAGGAAATTAAATGAACGTGAAAATTCATTCCGTCAGAAAGAAAAATCTTTGAATCATAAATTGGAAGATGCAAATCGGAAAGACAAGCAGCTGAACCAGTCCAAGAACACCCTTGAGAGACAGCTAGAAATTGTCAATAAAAAACAAGATGATCTTGCTAAATCTCATGAGCAGGTAGTTTCTGAATTAGAAAAACTAAGTGGTTACTCTAAGGAAGATGCTAAAGCGCAACTGGTAGAATCTTTAAAAGACGAGGCTAGAACAAATGCAATGGCTTCAATTAATGAGATTCAAGAGGAAGCTAAATTAAATGCTTCTAGAGAAGCCAAGAAAATTGTTATTCAAACCATTCAAAGGGTTGCTGCTGAGCATGCAATTGAAAATTCGGTTTCTGTCTTTAACATCGCAAGTGATGAAATGAAAGGGCGAATTATTGGTAGAGAAGGTAGAAACATTCGAGCAATAGAAGCTGCTACGGGAGTAGAAATAATTGTTGACGACACACCTGAAGCAATTATTCTTTCTTGTTTTGACCCAATTAGAAGAGAGATTGCAAGGTTATCTTTACACCAATTAGTTGGTGATGGACGAATTCACCCTGCTCGTGTTGAGGAAGTGGTTGCTAAAACAAAAAAGACATTAACTGAAGAAATAATCGAAACAGGTAAAAGAACTTGTATTGATTTAGGTATTCATGGTTTGCACCCTGAGTTAATTAAAATGGTAGGAAGAATGAAATATCGTTCTTCTTATGGGCAAAACTTACTACAACACTCTAGAGAAGTAGCGAATCTTTGTGCTACAATGGCCTCTGAATTAGGTTTAGATCCAAAAGTTGCCAAAAGAGCTGGACTTTTGCATGATATAGGCAAAGTTCCTGAAGATGAACCCGAATTACCACACGCAGTTCTAGGAATGAAGATAGCTGAAAAACATGGTGAAAAACCGGATATTTGTAATGCAATTGGAGCGCACCATGATGAAGTGGAAATGACAACCTTAATTTCACCAATCGTTCAAGTTTGTGATGCTATTTCTGGTGCAAGGCCAGGGGCTCGTAGAGAAGTTGCAGATCAATATATTCAAAGAATCAAAGATCTTGAAAACGTAGCTTTATCTTATGAAGGAGTAACAAAGGCTTATGCTATTCAAGCAGGTAGGGAATTGCGTGTAATGGTAGAAAGCGAAAGAGTTGCTGATAAGAGAGCTGATGAGTTATCATTTGAGATTTCGCAAAAGATCCAAACAGAAATGACCTATCCAGGTCAGGTAAAAATAACAGTGATTAGAGAAAAGAGATCCGTTAATTACGCTAAATAATTATTCTACAAAGAAGGAGTTGGGCACAAAAAATATGACGGGTTAAGAAATTGTTTTTTTATCCAAAGGGAAAGATATACATAATGAAAGATGATATATCATTCACCGCATAGCTGATAAATTAATTACATTTGAAAAAATTGCAAAATGATACTTACCAATAAAAAAGTTTTAATAACCGGAGGAGCAGGGTTTATAGGATCTAACCTTTGTGACAAATTATTAGCTCAAAACAACCAAATTGTTTGTTTAGACAATTTACTTACTGGTAAAAAAGAAAATATTGCACATTTATTAAATAACAGTAATTTCACCTTTATTGAAGGGGACATTCGAAACCTTGATGACTGTAAAAAAGCTGTCTCTGGAGCGGATATAGTGTTACATCAAGCTGCATTAGGATCTGTTCCTCGATCTATTGAAGACCCAGGAACGACCAACGAAATAAATATCTCTGGATTTTTAAACATGCTTTTAGCAGCAAAGGAAGAGGGTATAAAACGATTTGTTTATGCGGCCAGTTCTTCCACTTATGGAGATTCTAAAGAACTTCCAAAAATTGAAGAGAACATTGGAATGCCACTATCTCCATATGCCGTGACTAAATATGTAAATGAATTATATGCACATGTTTTCGGATCATTATACGGCATGGAACTTATTGGTTTAAGATACTTTAATGTATTTGGAAGACGACAAGATTCTAATGGCGCGTATGCTGCTGCGATTCCAAAATTCATTTTAGCCTTTATGAGTTACAAGGCCCCAATTATTCATGGAGACGGAACACAAACGAGAGATTTTACATATATCGACAATGTTATTCAGGCAAATGAATTAGCAGCAACCACAACGAATAAAGATGCGTGTAACAAAGTGTATAACGTTGCTTTTGGAGAGGAAACTGTTTTGATAGACCTTATCAATAAATTAAGAGAATTACTTTCTGCGCATGATCCTAAAATTAAGGATGTAGAACCAGAGCATGGACCTGAAAGACTAGGAGACGTTCGATACTCCTTAGCTTCTATAGATAAAGCTAAACGGAATTTAGGATACAACCCAACACATAGTATAAACAAAGGCCTAGAAGAAGCTATTGATTGGTATTGGGAGAATTTATAACTTATTTTTGAGTAATTAGTATTAACAAATCATGCACACTTCATGTAACAGATTTTTGCTTGGAGTAATATACCCAACTGGTATAAGGGGATAAATGAATTAAAAAAAGTTAAATATTCACGTTGATTTGAGTAAAAAATATCAGCAAGTGCTGCCGGTAAAATGGAAGAAAGGATTAAATAAAAAATGAAATAAAATAAATAAACAACCTAATCAAAACCAATTGTTTAGGTTTTAATCGTGGTGATTAATAAATTAGATAAAACCATTAAATATGCCTAAACTGGCTATTCTTGCAGACCCACACTCAACATATACTATAAAATGGGTGAAAAATCTATCCAAAAGAGGTTTCCATATTCTACTAATTGGCATAAGCTATAGACCAGCATCGCTGTATAAAAATGTCCCCAATGTTACTTGCTAATGCTGCATAGTTTAATAGAGATTCGTAAAAATAAGAAAACTGGATCTCAATAAATTAATTATCCTCAAACATCTTTTTAAAATAAATAATAATAAGAGGATAAACCAGATATTTTACATTCATTTTAAGCAAGTAGCTATGGCCGGATAGGCCCCTTATGCTCAATTCAACCATTTGTAATTTTAGTTTGGGGATCAGATGTTTTTGAATTTCCAAAGTGATTCCGTAACAATTGGAATCGTTAAGCATTTCAAAAAGATTTATAGAATTGAAACCCTTATTAAATCATTTGCTATTCTTAAACAACAAGAAAAATATTCAAATTTAAAATCACTACTTATTGGAGATGGAGAGGAAAGAAATAATTATATCACACTTGAGAATAAATTAGGAATAATTGATTGTATAAATTTTACAAGATTCATCTGCAATGATCAATTACATCCAGAGTATCAAAAAATGGACATTATGGTCATCTCCTCTATTAGAGAAAGTTTTGGCATCTCTATTCTTGAAGGCGCGTGTTACGAAATACCAGTTATTGCTTCAGACATCAGTATTTTTAATGAAGTTGGAACATCTGAAACCATAACTTACTTTGAAGCAGGAAATTTAGCTGATTTAGCATTTAAAATCAAAGGTTGCATACAATATCCAAATATTCATAAAGACAAAGCGCAAAAAGCCAGAAAAAGAGTAATTGAGCTATTTAGTAAGCAAGCTTGCGTTGAAAAAAAGGTGAATCTCTACAAGCAATTAGTAAACAAATAAAAAACGTAAAAGTCATTACTCCAGCTTGTCTTTCCAACATTGATTCCAGAAAAAAATTTATTAGAAAAATAACAACAACACCAACACTAAAGTAGGAATAATGGTGACTTCTAAGCGTAAAAAACAACAAACTAAAGATTATCAATGGACCCATTATCCCAAGCATAATCCATAATTGGAAAAATGTATTATGAGCGTTGTATCTCTTCTTAATGATGTGCCTTAAAAGATAAGGCTCTTCATTATATGCTTTTAACAATTCAGAATTTGCATCTCCTGTTCCGTAACCAAAAACAATTGATTGTGAAATTAATTTAACTGACTTCTCCCAAATTTTCCACCTTATGGCTGTACTTTCAGTAGGATACAAAGGGGTATCTTGTTTAACTATATTTTCAAAATTTACAACCATATTCTGAACTCTTTTATTGATACCCAATAAAATCGAAAAAAAAATTAAAAACGAGAGAAAAAAGAACTTAGGATATAAACTTGAAGATGATTTAACAACCTGAATAAATTTGATGAAAAACAAAAAAATTAAAATAGTAACACCTGCTTTTGATGAAATTAAAAAAATTAGAACCGAAAAAACTACAACAAAAATAAAGCTATAGAAATTAGAAAAATTAATTTTCTCTAATGTAAATAAAAACACAGCTATTGCTATATTCATTAACATGGAATAATATGACGAGTGATGAAACAAATTAAAATCAGCATAAAAACCATCTAAAGTAATGGTTCCCTTGATTGATAAATTAATAAATGAAAGAATAATTGAAAGCAACAAACCACCAATAAATGCATTAAAAATTAAACTGACATTAATGAACCCTTTGTTAATCAAAAACAAAATAGGAATAACAAAAAAAGGAATAGATACTTCTATTTTATTTAGTCCTACAGCAATATTATCTGAAATAAGCAAACCTGAAATCAACAACAAGTATAAAAAAATGATTAAAAAAATTGATTTTGAATGACGAGCATTAAAAACAAAATTTTTCCATGAACATCCACCAAACATTAAATAAAAAAGTGTGAATAACAACCAAATTACCAAAGCATATGAAGATGCCAAAAAGTGTAACGGCAGAGCAAATGCAAAAATAGCTGCTCCTTTTGAAGTAATCCATTTTGACAAGTTCCTAAACCCTATTTGAGAAGCATTAATCACAATTTAATTCTTTGATTTGAAAAGATAAGTACATATTTTGCTTAAAATTAGAAAAATTAAATAAATGAATAGTAATAAACAAAATCCAAACCATGATCAATCTTTAAGTATAGCATCTCATTTGATCACATTTTCAAAAAACAACAAATTAGGAATTCTAATTATTTTAACTCTTGCTATCTCATATTCAATCTACATGGAATACAATAATAAACAATTATATACCTGCACTAGTATTTTAGATAGTAAAGAATTAGTTAAAAGAGATGTCATGAAAGAAATAGTGCATGACTTTTTTAAATCAGAAGATAATTTAGATATTAAAAATCATCAATTAAGATCTGACACATTTAAATTAAGCACAAGGTTTTATTTAGACCTCTATCTATTTTCTAACTCAACTGAAAAAATAGAAAGGCAACTTTTAAAATATATCTTATCGGATTCTTTAATCAAAAATTCTCTTCATAACCAAACCAATAGCACTGCAAAAATTATAAAACTTTTAAATGAACAATTATCAAATGACTCAATAATTGAAAATAATGGATTTATTGGAAATAAAAACATTAAACTTTCATTGACAGAAAAATTAATTGAAAAACAACAATTACTCGTTTCTCTTCAAAACTACACTCCCATTAAAAAGAGTCTTGGGGTCCCTGTTATAATTGAAAAAACAAGAATAAATTTTATTAAAAACTTTTTCAAATGCTTCTTTTCGTTAAGTATTGTTCTAATAATTATTTTAAACTTCAGAAATAAAATCAGCTAATATTTAAGGTTTTATTTTCAGGAATTTTTAACACAACTAATGAAATAGAAAGAAGTATCCAGAAAGGAAAAAAATAGATTATAGAGCTACAACTAATCGCACTTATTAATAATCCTGACAAAGCTATAGCTGAAGATTCAGCAACATATGAAAGAAAAGAGTCATTATCACTACTAACAGAAATCTTAAATAATTTGTTTACAATTAGAAAATACCATCCAATAAAAATTAAGAAAAAAACAATCCCTACATCTACTACTATTTCTAACCAAAAATTATGAAGACTTGTTAATTTATTTGCCACCTTTCCATTTTTTTCTTGTATAAATTTAGAATTTCCAGCCCCCGTGCCTAACCATAAGTTATTATCTAACTCATCTAAGGCATTTTTCATAAGCTCCTGCCTTGCTCCAAGAGAATTAGTATTTTCTTGATTTTCAAACATTCCAAAAACTGCTTCTATAGAATCAGAAATTCTATTACTTACTGAACTAAATGGATTTAATTTATTAGGAATAATAAAAAGAGCAAGACACAAACCAAATATAACTAAAAATGCTTTTTTTGAAACAATAAATTTTGTAAAAAAAATATATAAAATCATTATTGAAACAGAAAGCATTCCAGCTCTAGAATTAGTTGCGCCAAGAACAAGTAACAATAATAAAGTACCTGTATATTTAATCCATTTATTAGTATTTAGTAAAGTAAAAGGTATAGCTAAGCTAATTAGCGTTGCTAAATTATTTGGATTCCAATGAAAGCCAGTAGGAACAGACAATATCAAAGATTTAACAGATGAACTAATGTTAAGATCTATTTTATATCCATGACCAAAATAGCTAACCAACTCAGAGTATGGGGAGATTGGATATCTAAAACTTGAATACATTTCTAACAAACAAATTATTATTTCCAACAATAAAACCAAACCTAAAAAGATGAAAACCTTTTTCAACTGTTTTGTGTTATTGATACTGAAAAATGTGATGTAAATTATAGCTACTCCAAAAAACAAGTATCCCAAATACTCAATTGCATAAAAGACGTTCGGTGCCCAAAACATTGATAGAAAATAAAACAGAAACATTAATGCTGGAAAAAACGGTACAAAGGCAGGTTTATTTAGAAAAAAATATTTTGCTTTTTTAAAAGGAAAAAGTATAAAAGAAACAACAAAAATAAGATGAAATGCATAAATTTTCCCGAAAGAAAGACCCAACCCGATAAGTGCTGCAGCTAAAAAAATATTAACACTATTTTCTTTAAGCTTCAACACTTTAATTTACTTTCAACAGTTTTAACTTCTTCATCAAGTCTTTCCTCCCAAGTCCAAAGATTTTTGTCGGAAAAACTCAATAATTCACCAGTAATATTTTCAATTAATTCATCATCTTTAATAAGTAGAGCTAGATCATTAGCTACTTCTTCATAAAAATCATTTTTTGGAGAATATATAAAACCAGTCTTTTTATGACTTATCCATTTAGATGTGTCACCATTAGAAAGAGTCATTATTACTTTATTCATCCTCATTGCTTCTAGTAATGGATTACCAACATTAGACAAATCATAAAACGACATAAAAACTTGGCAAGCTTTAAGGTAACTAGAAACCTGATTATTCGGCACTGCTCCAACAAAATGAATTTGACTAGTTAAATTATATTGCTTTACCATATTTTCTAACCTTTCTCTATCAACACCCTCACCAACAATTAAATAAGTTAACTGATTTTTATAGTCTGGGTATTGCTCACAAAATATTCGAACAATATTAATCACTCTATCAACCCTTTTCCAACCCTCTAGCCTGCTTACTGAGATTAGAGAGTACCTATTATCCAAATTATATTTATTAGCTATTTCATCAACTAATTCTTTATTAAATTGGTGCCTATCAACACCATTAACCCAAAATCTAAAATCAAGGTGTTTGGGCTGAATTTTACGCATAATAAAGTCTCCTTGAGTTCCGTCATCAGTCATAATGCATAAATCAGATTTAAAACGCATAGCCATATAAAAATCAAAATTCAACAGCAACTTTAAATATTTTTTTCTCTTATAATACAAAGTCATCCATGTCCCCTGAAACCTAGAAACAAGAACTTTATTTTTAGTTTTCCTCAGTCTTTTTAAAATTGAGACCACTCTAGTTCCAATATGTTCATAGCCATAAAGTACAGAATAATTATTTGTTTTGAGTAACCGCCGTGCATAAAAAAGAAGTTGTAAAACACCTAAATATGAAATCATTTTATTTAGTATCGTTCTTGGAAGTTGAAATGGAATAACATCCAACAAAAAAGACATTTTATAATTATACCTATAAACGTTTATACCTTTTGGAAAAATCGGTTTTTCATAGTAGTAATTGCCCTTTCGAGACACATCTCTGAGCACTAGATAATCAACCTCCCAGCCTCTATCAACATAAGCCTGAGGAGTTTTACGAATAACTTGTATAGATTTTTCTTTAAAATCTATACCGCTAATAAATAATATCTTTTTTGACATCCTATAAAGGTTTAATCAATTTAGCAGGATTACCTGCAATTATAGAATTACTCGGGAACGACTTAGTTACAACAGAACCTGCACCAACAACAACATTATCACCTAACTTAACCTGAGGTAGGATAGTTACATTAGCTCCTAGCCACACGTTATCACCAATAACTACTGGATTAATTTGATCATCTTTAAATTCATTGTTCACACCATGGTTAACTGAAATAATTGTTGTTCCAGGAGCAAATAAAAAGTTCGACCCTATATGAATACCTTGCAATGCTTGTATGTAGCAATTATTACTCAGACAAAAACTACCAACAGTATTAGAATCTTTATGAAGTTTAATGTTATCAAAACCAATCACCCTGGAAGTGAAATGCACAGGAAATTTAACTTTTGAATTAACTCTAAAAATTCGTTGATATAAAAAATTAACCCCTAAAATGGGAAATGGAACTCTTGATAATTTCCACTCGAAGAAGAAATTATTTACAAAAGGGATAAACTTAAAAAACCTAAGAATATTTTTAATTAATCTTCTCATTGTCCAATTGAATACTCGATTTTAATAAAATTCTTCCAAGAATTAGAAAATGTAAAAACCCTGTAAAAGACATAAAAATAAAAGAATATTCACAACTCCCCATATAATATCCAATTATAACAGAAAGAATTTGAAAAATGAAAAATGAAACATTAAAAATCAATTCTGTCTTTAATCGGCCAGAACTAATCAATAATGTACTTTGAGGAGAGAAAATAAATCTCAAAACATAAAATAAAATAAAAATTTGAGCGTAATACCCTGAAACTTCCCAAACATCTCCAAAAACAAAACCAAACAAAGATGGTCCTGCAAAAAGTAACAAAAGGGATGGAATTAAAATCACTATAAACAATGCCTTAGATGTTTTGATAAATAAGTTTGCATGACTAATTTTTTCAACCTGATTGGTCTGCTGATAAAAAACTTGAGAAACAGATTTACCAACTGTCATTAAAGGTAAATTTAAAACTCTTAATACCAGAGCATAATATCCAACTATATCGTTATTCTGAAAAAGATATCCAATCAACAGTATAGGAAGTTGGTTTGCAAGTAAATTAAAAAAAATACTAAATCCATTTTTAAGAGGAAAATCTTTGTATTCTATCATACTCAAGAAAACATCCTCTTTAGTAGGAAGTTCTTTTAAAAATTCTTTAAAACAACCTAAAGTAAGAAACACAGCTGCAACAAATTGGCCAAGAATTGTTCCAAGAATTAATCCTCCTGGAAATAACTTTAACCATCCAATAATTACATTAGAAGATGACGTAAAAATACTTCTTGTAACCAATGTACCTGCCATTAGTTTATATTTAGAAAGTCTGTTAGAATAAAAATTAGATGCTTGATATATACCTATTAAAAAAATGGAGAGAGGTATTAAATAAAGAAACTGAATCAATTCTTTAACATTAAAAATCAAAGCGAATTTCTCCCCAAAAAGAAAACACAAAAGAGTCACAAGAAAAGTAAATGTGACAGTGAAAATTATACTAATTAAATACAATGCGTTCGCTTTCACATTTTCTTTGGGAAGCATTATTGCGAGTTCATACCTTCCGCCAGCTATGACACTAATTATTCCCGTGATGGTTAAAAAGTAAGCTAAAACAGCAAAATCATTGGGAGAATATAATCTTGTAAGTAAAATACTAGCCAAAATAGAAATGAGTTGTCCAATAACATTTCCTGAAAGTAAAAGGGCTGTGTTTTTAACAAATTGGCTATTTCTTATGCGTTGTATCATCAAGCGCTCAAAAGTAATCTTATTTTTGTAAAATGAAATTACTAATTATTACTCAATATTTTCCACCGAAGTTTGGTGCACCACAGAATAGATTGTCTGAATTGGCTTTTAGATTGATTCAGTTTATTTATTTTAATTGCTCTTATAAATAGACAAAGCATTTTATCGAAAAATCATGAATAAAATTTTAATACTATCCGATATAAATTCAGCACATACTCAAAAATGGGTGAGTGCAATGATTAAACATGGATATCAGGTAATGTTATTTTCATTTACTGATCCAATTAGTGATTGGTACAAGTCATATTCAAACTTCAGTTTTCTCAGTTTAGGCTATAATAAAAAAGGGAAAGCTTTTTCTTTATTTGCTAAAACAAAGCTTACCTATTTTAAAAGCTTACCTATTCTTAAAAAATGTGTCAAAGACTTTCAACCTGACATTATACATTCCCATTATGCATCTAGCTATGGTTTAATGGGAAGTTTATTAAAGTTTTCTCCTTATTATGTTTCCGTTTGGGGCTCTGATGTATTTGAATTCCCAAAACGATCCAGTCTAACAAAAAGGATTCTTAAAAGAGTTTTTAAAACAGCTGATAAAATATTTTCTTCCAGTCGTATTATGGCCAAGGAAATTGAGTTATATACCGATAAAAAAGCGATTGTAATTCCTTTTGGAGTGGATACAACTATTTTCATTCCTAAGAATAAAGAAAAATCAAACATCATTACACTCGGTTTTATTAAATCTATTGAAAAAATATACGGAATTGACATCTTAGTAAAAGCTTTTTCTATTGCTTATAAACAAACTAATAAACTGCATTTAAGAATTGTTGGAGATGGTTCTTTAAAAACAGAAATAGAACAATTAATTTCTGATTTAAATTTAAAAGATGCCGTAACATTAGTGGGAAGAGTTCCCTATAATCAGATTGCTTCAGAATATCAAAAACTAGATCTGTTTATAAACCCATCTCGCTTTGAAAGTTTTGGTGTTTCTGTTTTAGAAGCATCTTCAAGTGGAATTCCTGTAATAGCGAGTAATGTAGGTGGCTTAAAAGAGGTTGTTGAAAATTCAAAAACAGGAGTGCTCGTTGATCCAGAAAATACTCAAGAACTAGCCAATGCTATTTTAGAATTTGCATCTGACGAAGATTTAAGACTAAAACTTGGGCAAAATGGCCGTCAATATGTTTTAGATAATTACTCTTTGGAGTATTCCGTAGATTGTTTGCATAAAGAACGATCCTAACATCAAATATTAACTCCAACAATTTTATAACTCATTTCATATGAGGCATCACCCCGCCAACAATTGTCATTGCAATAATTATATACCATCTTCTTTGTAAAAAGAATAATGTTTTACATCCCGTTTCTAACAAGTTTATTTCTGACATTAGATTAATTTTTCATTTGAAAAGTATCAAATTCATCGGCAATATCTAACATTTAATAAGTAATATTGCTTCTGTTATATATGAAACTATTAATTATCACACAATATTTCCCTCCAGAAATAGGAGCCCCACAAAATAGATTATTCGAATTAGCTATTCGATTAAAAAAAGAGGGAATCGATATTACCGTTCTCACAGCAATGCCCAATTATCCCCAAATGGAAATCCATAAAGAGTTTATTGGTAAAAAGTATTGTTACAATGAAATGGACGGGTTAAAAGTTCATCGATCTTCTATTTATATCACGAAGTCTAAATCCATTTCAAAAAGACTTCTAAACTACTTTTCATTTGTTTGGTCCTCCTATAAAATAGGGAAGAAGAAGCTAGACAAAAATTATGATATTGTATTATGTGAATCACCGCCCCTATTTCTAGGTTTTTCTGCTTATCGTCTGGGTAAAAAGAAAAAAGCTAAATTCATTTTTAACGTATCAGATCTCTGGCCCGAAAGTGCTGAAAAGTTAGGAATAGTGAAAAATAAATTCTTTCTTAAATTAGCAACTATTCTTGAAGAATATTTATATGAGAAAGCAGCATTAATTACAGGTCAAACAAAGGGAATTACCAAAAATATTTCTGGAAGATTTCCAAATAAAAAAGTGCATTGGCTACCCAACGGAGTAGATTTAAACTTCTACAATCCCAATAATTTCTCTAAAGAATGGAGAATTCAAAACAAATTCAATGATGATGATGTCCTTTTTTTTTATGGGGGAATAATTGGACATGCCCAAGGTCTTGAAGTAATAATTTATACTGCTCAAGAATTAAAAAACAATTCAAACGTAAAATTTATTATTTTAGGCAGTGGACCGGAAAAAGAAAAATTACTTGCTTTAAAAGAGAAACTAAAACTTGAGAATGTGTTTTTTATGAGTCCAGTGTCAAAAGCTCAAATGCCATCAATAATATCATCTATTGACTGTTCAATTATTCCTCTAAAAAAACTAGACCTTTTTCTTGGAGCTATTCCTTCTAAAATATTTGAGTGTTTAGCAATGGAAACACCCATCCTTTTAGGAGTAGATGGAGAGGCAAAAGGTTTGTTTATTGATAAAGGAAAATCTGGTCTGTATTTTGAACCAGAAAACGCTGAAGATCTTAAAACAGGTGTTTTAAAACTTGCTGAAAATAATGCACTTAGAAAAGAACTTGGGGAAAATGGAAGGATATATGTAAATAACCACTTTAATAGGAATCAAATAGCAAAAGAATTGAAATCCTGTTTACAAGATTTATTTTAAATTGAAAATAATAAACTAGATTTAGCGTTCTAGACGGATAAATCAAAAATATTGAATCTCCAAAATAACAAATCGTTCATAAAGAATGTAGCCACCCTAATAACTGGAACGGTAATCGCCCAAATTATTTCACTATTAGGACTAATCTATATTCAGCGATATTACTATGGTCCAGAGGAGTTCGCTAATTTCAAATTATTCTATGAGTTCGCTGCAATATTTGTTGGAATAAGTGCTTTAAAACTTGAAACAGGAATCGTATTGGAAAAGAATGACAATGCTGCTCGGATGCTAACTAATTTAAGCTTGAAACTTGTACTAATTACCGGACTAATTAGTTTTATTGCGCTAATTGCATATTCGCAATTTGACAGCAATTTAATGAAGATAACAAATAACATTTATCTATTAATTTTACTACCCGTTACCGTTATTTCTTTAGGCTTTACACAGGTTTTCAACTCATGGTTTACACGAAAAAATTCTTTTAAATTAATGAGTATAAATAAAGTATCCCAAAACTCCACTTCTCTTTTTGGTCAGGTGGTATTCGCAATTTCAAACATAAAATCATTTGGGCTTATTTACGGAAGAACTATAGGATTACTGGTTTCAAACTTTATATTTTTCTTTAAATACCTAAAGAATAGACCTGCAATACAAAAAGAAAAAGGAGATGAAAAAAGAATGATCGTAAAACACAATAAATTTATCTACTTCACTTCCCCAAGCGTGCTGCTTGGCGGTGTAGTTAATTTTTTACTCATTGACCTTTTTATGAAATATTACGGTGACGACTTTAGTGGTAAAATTGGTTCTGCTTATCATTACCTAGGAATTAGTATTGCGGTAATCACAACATCTTTTGCCCAAGTATATTATAGTAAGTTAAGCACAATAGAATCAAAGGAAGAACTCAGAAAAAATTATACTTTTTGGTTTTTACGGCTTTTTTTAATTGCTTTTATCGGTGTAATTATGATGCAATTTATTCCAAATTCATGGGATGAAGTCGTATTGGGAAAAGCTTGGAATGGAACTTTAGAGATTATGAAAATTATGTCCATCTGGATGGGAATAATGTTTGTCTCCTCTTCCCTATCTTACATTTACATAAAGTTAGGTCGTCAAAAGGAAATGTTAATATTTGATATTGTTCATATTGTTTTGGTTTATGGCTGTATAAATTATTCACATACCATATACAACGATGGCTTTACCAGTTTATGGTGGTTTACTATTGCACAAAGTTGCTTTTACCTGTTAGTAATGGTAGTTACATTTATATTTATTAGCAAGTACAAACCTGAAACGTCTAAATAACACTATTTTTGTAAGAATATAATATACTATATGATACCATTTTCACCACCTAGAATAGACCAGAAAACCATTGATGAAGTCACTGATACTTTAAAGTCTGGATGGATTTCTACTGGTCCAAAAACTAAAAAGTTTGAGGAAAATTTAGCCCAATTCCTAGGAACAGATCATGTTGTTGCTTTAGGTTCAGCAACTGCAGGATTGCAGCTAATTTTACATTGGCTAGGAATAGGAGAAGGAGATGAAGTAATAATACCAGCTTATACATATACTGCCACAGCGAATGTTGTCACTCATACGGGAGCTAAACCAGTTATGGTGGACGTCAATAGTATTGATTTCAATATTAATTGTGAGGCTGTTAAAAACGCAATTACAGAAAAAACAAAGGTAATCATACCTGTTGATATTGCTGGGATGCCGGCTGACTATGAAGAGTTATTCAACATCATTGAAGAGAAAAAAGGAATGTTTTCTACCAAAAATGATGTCCAAGAAAAATTTGGAAGAATAGTTTTAGTTTCTGATTCTGCACATTCTATTGGTTCTACATACAAAGGAAAGAAGGCTGGATTAGTTGCTGATATGAGTTCATTTTCTTTTCACGCTGTTAAGAATTTGACTACGGCTGAAGGTGGCGCAGTTGTCTTTAATGTTGCGGATAAATTTAATCATGAAGAATTAAAAAGGCGCTTCAAAATTAGTTCTCTGCATGGGCAAACAAAGGACGCTTTAAGTAAAGTACAGATTGGTGCATGGCGATACGATGTAATAGAAGCAGGTTTTAAATGCAACATGACTGACTTACAAGCTGCTATTGGGTTAGTAGAACTAGAACGATACACGGAAACTTTAAATCGGAGGAAAGAGATTTTTGACCGTTATACTGCAGGACTCGCTGAATATAGTTGGGCAAATACACCTCTTTATGAAACAGAAGAAAAAAAGTCTTCTTTTCATTTATATATGCTCCGAATTAATAACTGTTCTGAGCTTCAAAGAGATACGATTATTAACAAAATAGGAGAAAAACAAGTAGCCGTAAATGTTCATTACATTCCGTTACCAATGCTTTCATTCTATAAAGGAAAGGGCTATGGCATAAATGATTACCCTACAACATTTGACAATTACCATAACGAAATCACATTACCTGTTTGGTATAACTTAACCAATGAACAAGTTGATACGATTATTAAGGCAGTTGCAGAGTCTGTCGATGAAGTGTTGGGATAATTGTTTTGCAATAAAGTGAAACGTTTATTCGACATAACATCTTCTTTAATTGTAATAACAATAGGTTTTCCGTTCTTTATAATTATATCTATACTTATTGCATTAGACAGTAAAGGAGGAATCTTTTTCATACAGCAGCGCGTTGGAAAAGATAATAAAGATTTTGAATTATTTAAATTTAGAACTATGCGTTCCAACTCCGAAAAAGCTGGACAAATTACAGTTGGAGGTAAAGATCCTAGGATCACAAAAATTGGATATCTCTTACGTAAATTTAAATTAGATGAATTCCCACAATTACTAAACGTTATTAAAGGAGATATGAGTATTATCGGTCCACGTCCAGAAGTCAGAAGATATGTAGATATGTATTCTAAAGAACAATTAAAAGTTCTTTCCGTTCGGCCTGGATTATCAGATTTTGCATCTATTGAATATATCAATGAAAATGAATTGCTAGGAAAATCAGACAATCCTGAAAAAACATATATTGGAGAAATAATGCCTGCAAAGCTTCAATTAAACCTTAAATACATTGAACAAAAAAGTTTTGGTACGGATATTAAACTGATTTTTAAAACAATCCGGAAAATAATTAAATAGTTAAATACGGAGTCCAATTAGACAAACATCGTCTGTTTGTGCAAAATCACCTTTCCATTCTTCAAATTCCTTTTCTAAAATTTCTTTTTGCACTTCTAACGAACTGGATTGAATGGAACTCAGTTTCTTTTTAAAATTAGAAGCTTTATATTTTTTATTTTTTGTTCCTCCAAACTGATCTGTGTATCCATCTGAGAACATATAGATCGTATCACCTTTCTCCAAAGTAATGGAGGAGTTCGTAAATGGTTTTTGATTTTCAAAATAACCTATCGGTTGTCTATCTCCACGAATCTCTTCAAATTCACCATTCTTGCGGAATATCCACAACGGATTATTTGCTCCTGAAAACTCTATAGTGACATTATCCCTATCCCCGTTTTCAATTGCGCAAAGAGCTATATCCATTCCATCTTTTATATAGGTTTGCTCGTTTTCACTAACCGAAAAAGCTTCAATTACCAACTCCGTAGTTTTATCTAAAATATCAGATGGTTTAGAAAGCCCCAACTCCTTTAATGACTTGTTTAATATATTAGCACAGGCAACGCTTATCATAGCCCCAGGAACACCATGACCAGTGCAATCAGCTGCTGCTAAATAAAACCTATTGCCTTCATTTACCCACCAATAAAAATCTCCTGCAACTAAATCCTTTGGTTTATAAATAATAAAAGAATCCGGAAACACATTACTTACATCTGTTTGAGAGTGCAACATAGCTTCCTGAATCTTTTGCGCGTATAAAATACTATCCGTTATATCTTTATTCTTTTCTTCTATAATCGATTTTTGACTTTCTAATTCATCATTAATCTCCGCCAATTTTATGTTTGATTTTCTTTTCGTAAAATAACCCCTACCAATTAATATTAGGACAACAAACATAGCAGCTCCAGCAATACCAATTATTAAAAACTGAAAATTATTTTTGCTTTGAGCATATTGCTTTTCTTCCGCCTCTTGTTTAATTTTTAAATCTTTAAGCTCTAACTCTTTTTGCTTTTCTTTGGTTTGATATTTTGTTTCCATTTCTTGGATATTTTTCAAGCCATTTTCATCCATTACACTATCCTTAATTAAAACAAAACTTTTATATGCACTAAGAGATCTTTTAAAATCTCCTTTTGATTCGTGGCATTCAGACAAAACCAAGTAGGAATCTTTCTGTTCTAATAAACCGTGATGAGCAATGGCAATAACAATACTAGAATCAGTATAATATATTGCACTATCATATTCTTCTAACATCTGATAATAAATCCCCATATTCATTAAACTTTGAGAATAATTTATCATATCTCCGCTGGCTAAACGCATTTTCATGGCCATTCTAAAATGTATTAACGACTCTTCAGTGTTTCCTTCCATAAAATAAATAATCGCCATATTATTATACACATGAGCTGCTCCTGAATTATCCCTGGTCTCTTCATACAACTTCATTGCTTCTTTGTAAAAAAGTTTTGCCGTATCAAGGTGACCTGTCTCCTGGTAAAATGTACCTAGCTTATTGTATGCCAAGGCCATACCTCCAAAATCATCAGCCCCTTTAGCAATTGCTAAAGCTCTTAAATCATATTCTAGTGCTTTTTCATTATCTCCCATATCCGAATACAATGATCCAATATTACTAATCGGGCTACTTAGGCACTGTGGGTTTCCGTTTATTTCTGCCTGTTCAATAGCTTGCATATAATAATCTAAAGATTTTTCTAAATCTCCAGTTCTGTGGTATGCAGTTCCAATAAGGTTTAATGTATTACTGGCTTTATCGTATTCTTTTAGGTCGAGTCTTAAATCCAACGCTTTTTGAAAATAGACATATGACTCTTCCATTCTGACCATTTCCCTTAACGCATATCCAATCATATTGAATCCATCGGCTGTAAAAGAAAGATTATCCAGGCTTTTTGCATCTTGTAGAAGTAGGTTAGCATATAGGTGTGCGGAATCTAAACTAAATGGAATATACGCTTCAGATAATTCTTTTAAGGTAGATAGTCTAGAAGTATCTTCAACATGACCAAGTAGATGAAATAAACTATCCAATTTATTTCGATCTGCTTGAGCTTGAAACTCAACATTGTTTAACAGCAATAGTAAACAAACTGATATGTAACTATATAACGACACCCCTCTTACTTAATAATGGCAATAGAAAATGCCCAATTCCTTTCAAAAATACAACTAATATTGCGTTGATTATTGCTAAGTTAGAATTATATTTTCTTACGCAACATTATATTATATTCTCCGTTGTTTAATAGACCACAACCTCCTTACACTAAATTTCTTGACTTACAGGTTCCTGCTGAAAAAGTTTCAGTGGGGTAATATTTGTTAATTATAATTGTAACGAATTACCTATTTTCAGTTATTCCTTTAAAACCAAGGAAATAACAGTAGTAAAAAAACCGCAATTAATAAAACCCAAGCTCGCTAATGCAGGGAAAAAGTATCTATCATCAGTCTCAAAAGCAATTATTGTCAGAAAACGATATTGTTGAAGCTGCGAAAAAGGATCCAAAGCAATTCGAAGCACTTTACAAAAAGTACTACGAACAGATCTTTAGATACATACATCAGCGAATGGATGATAAGGAAATGGCATTTGACATTACCTCTCAAGTATTTTTAAAGGCAATGATAAATTTGCCAAAATATAAATACAAAGGAGTCCCTTTTTCATCTTGGTTATATAGAATTGCAATGAGTGAAGTTTATCAATCTTTTAAGGATAAGAAATCAACTCGAACTGTAAATGTAGACACGAGTAATGTTGAAGACATTATAGATGAAGTGGAGCAAGATAATACAGGAGAAATGAGACAAGCCCTTATAGAAGTAATTGGTGATTTACCAGAAATTGAACTACAAATTATTGAAATGAGGTATTTTGAAAAGCGTTCGTATCGTGAAATTGGGGATATTCTTGGGATGACTGAGAATAATGCGAAAGTGAAGGCTTATCGGATCGTTGAAAAACTCAAAAAGCGTTTTTCTATGAGAAAAAGTTACAACTATGAAAAAGAAAATTAACATTGACAGAGACCCAATTAATGGAGAGGAGATAGCGTCAAGAATGAATTTCAATCAACTCTTGACAAATTTCCCAGGATACATAAAACTTCCTTTTTATAAAACAGGATGGTTTATTACAACAGTTGCAAGTGTTGCTGTTTTAGTTACCGTTGCGGCCATACTATTTTCAAGCAATAACACTAAAGAGATTATTGTTAGCGCCCCCCCCCCTTTTACGACAGAAAGTATTATTACTTATGATGAAGATACCCCATGTATTAACCCTCCAATTAAAAAACTGGACATTCAATCCGACTCTTATTATTGTGAAAATGAAGTTGGTGGTGAATTTACACACAGCTCGGGTAGTACTATATTAGTTCCAAAAAATGCATTTGTAGATATTAATGGGAATTCATTAAACGGAAAAATTGAACTCCGATACAGAGAGTTTCACGATCCTATAGACTTCATGCTATCCGGTATTCCAATGACATATGATAGTGCAGGAACCGAATATACTTTCGAATCTGCTGGAATGATCGAAATTTATGGGTATCAAAATGGTCAACCCATCGAATTGGCAAATGATAAGCCAATTCGTATAGAAATGCATCCAAAAGATGGTTCGAGTAGGTTTAACCTATATGAGCTGGACACTTCATCTGGAGACTGGGAGTATAAAGGAAAAACTGAACTCGTATCTGAAGGCATGGATGAAAGTACTGGTGCACCTACAGTTACTTATCAAAGATTCAGATGAAGATGTAATTACTGATATAATGAAAACCAAAGAAGCAATAGAAGTAACCAAAACTGAATTAGCTATTGCGAAAAAGGAAGTTATTGAGCATAAGAAAACACAGCCTTCCAAACCTAAATCATCGATCAACAAAGACCGACAATTTGATTTAGACGTGGATCCAAAAGAATTTCCAGAACTAAAAAATTACAGTTCATTAACTTTTGAAGTGGATACGGATGACAGAAACTTTTCTGCGGATGTTTATGAAATCGAATGGGAAGATATTTCATTATCGGAGAAAGAAAAGGGGAAATCTTATTACTTAACATTGTTTAAGGGAAGTGCAAAAAGAACATTTTCAGTCTTCCCAATATTTGAAGGCGCTGATTATAAACAAGCAATGGTAGAATTCAATCAAAAATTTACTGCTATACGAGAAAGAATTAGACAAAAGAATCTCTAAGGAAGAAAACATAAAAGAGAAGTATGAAAAGCAAATGAAAATTTATGAATCTGAGCTTGCGATGGAGAAGAAAAGGCAAGCTGATTTCGAAAAGAATCAGGCTGCTTATTTTGCTCAAGTCAAGCAAGACCAAAAAAATATTTTAGGAATTAACATCGTTGCAAGGGCTTTTGAAGTAACTCGTTTCGGAACATGGAATTGCGACTCTCCCGTATCTAAACCAAGTGGAGCTAAGGTTAATGCGTCTTTCGCCGACAACGTAGGAGTAAATTTGGGATTGCACAATGTTAATCTTATTGAGAAAAACAAAAATGCTGTTTTTACATATGACGAATCACAGTTTAATAATTTTAAATTCAATCCAGAAGAAGAAAACACAATTGTTGCTTTTACTGCAAACAATGATATAGCGATTATTAAGCCACTATATTTCAAAAATATGTCGAAAGAAAAAAAGCATCAATTTGAAATGGAAATTATTGATATAAAAGCTATGACTGTGAAAAACATAAAAGAAAAACTAAATCTTTAAATAACCGTATTTAGTTTAAAAAACACCTGCTAAAATTAATAACTCCTTCCTACTTTTATTTCTATTGGCCATTAAAAGCTACCTTGGACACCTATCTTTACAAATATGAAATTCCCTTGGACATCTAAATTATTAGGACTTTCTATTCTATTATTCTCTCTACAAAGCAACGGTCAGAACACTGTTTCTGTTAAAAAAACATCGACTACAATAGAGGCCATTTATAAATCTTTATCTAGTGAAACAAAACTGAATCAATATTACTGTTTTAAAAAAAGCGGCTATGTTTACTATTTTTCATCCAACTTAAAAGAAAAAAAGATTATTAGTAATTGTCAAGGTCAACAATGGCTTCAATTAAATTCTTCCGTAGGAAAATATTTTTATTATCAAGATTCAATTAGAATTTCACCCATCACCTATTCGATGTATGGTGAAGAAACTATCAGCGATTTTTTTTATATAGCAACAACAGACAGTGCTGGAATAAATGTCTCTGCAAAGGGGAAAGAAGAGGAAAAGAAGTTTATTCTTCTTTTCCCTAATTCAATAATAAGTAAAAAATAATTCTTTAAATAACTCGTTTTTAACTACTTTGGCTAAAAACAAAACCAAAAAAAAAGATTATGAAAAGAATTCTACTTTCAACATTACTAATTGCTCCAACTATTTTAATGGCACAAACAAACATTCTATCAGACAACTTTGATAGCTACACTGCGGGAAATACAGTGGCATCAGAGAGTTCAGGACTATGGGAAACGTGGGGAGGAACAACAGCCGAAGATGCATTTGTTAGTGCAGAACAAGCAAATAGTGGTACTAATTCAATGAATGTCTATAACACAGGGCCGGGGCAAGGAAACTATCTTCATGATATGGTTTTAGCAACACAGCAAACGTATACAACTGGAGTTTATGAATACAGTTGTGCAATTTATGTTGCTTCTGGATCTTCGGGTTACTTCAATCTAGGAGGAACATGGGCTCCAGATGGCCTTAACTACCAATATGGAGGAGATTTCTTTTTCAATGCAGATGGGACCGGATTTATTACCAATGCTCAGAATAATGATAGTACATTTAATTATAGCATGGACGGATGGAATGCTGTAAGTGTAATGATTAATCTTTATGCATCTACTTTTAGCCTTTCAATTAATGGTACTGCAGTAAACAATGGAAACTGGGGAGCAGCATCTGGATTTGGCTCTGTAGATATTTTCGGAGTTGGATATGCAAGTACTGGTGGTGCAGAAATAACATCTAATTTTTATATTGACGATGTTGAAATAAATGATTGGACTGGAGTTGGTCTTGATGAGTTGAATAATACATCTTCATTTACTGTATTTACTGTATTTCCTAACCCTGCAACTACATCTGCTTCTATCGAGGTTTCTCTTGATAACGAATCAGAAGTTGCTGTTAGCGTATTAGATTTACTAGGAAAAGAAGTAGCGACTAAAAACTACGGTATACTTTCTACATCTTCTGTTATTAATTTAAATACGACTGATTATCCATCAGGTATATACTTAGTTGAAGTTTCAGTTAATGGACAGAAAGCAACGAAAAGATTGATCATCAAATAGTGCTTTGATTTAAACAAAATGGGCGGTTTTCTTATTGAAAATTGCCCTTTTTTATGTCTTAAAATTGAAGAAAGAAAAGGTTCTTAATTAACCTAGATGACATTTAAGCTGGAGAACACAAAATCACAATTGTAGGTATTACAAGAAAAATTGCTTCCAAAGAAGACGTAAATATTATAGATAACGAATTTAACTACGATTTAGGTTCCCCTTATTTATAATTTAGATATTGCTAGTGGATTGTACTACATTAATATTGTTGATGGACTTACAACCACTGCACAAAAAATAATTATTGAATAGTAAAATTTATATATTTCAACAAAAAAAGACCGCTACTTAGCGGTCTTTTTTTTGTTGCTTAAATTAATTAAACTTTATTTCTTATACTGAATTGCTTTTGCCTCTGATATAACCTTCCCATTATAACTTCCTACAATTAGAGCTTGAGTAAAACCAACTTCCACAATTTTCTTGTGAAGTCTGACAACTTCATCATGTGTGGCAACAACCTGAGTTGCATAAATGGTTATACCAGCAGATTCAATAGGAGTTGGAACTACTCGTAATTCTATCATTTTATTCGCTACCTCCACTGGAACAACATCAGAATACACGCCAATCTCCACCATAAATTTCACTTTATTGGGGTCGATATTTGCAGTTATAGATCGTATGTTACTTTCAGATACTCCGTTGATAATAAAATTAAGGTCGTCTTTATTTTGCATTAGGTTTTCATCAACATTAATTGGCGCTATGTCATCCACATTATTGTCACTTGAAAAATCGTCAGAACCACTTCCTGATCCAAAATTAAAAAAGTTATTCCCACCAAAATTAACTTTTCGCTTCCCTTCAAAAAATGTAAAATCAACATTAAAGGTTTTGAAACCATTGAATTGAATTGAAAATTCTTCTTTGTCAATTTCAAATTTATCTCCAAAAATATTATTAACTTTTATCTTGTAAAATCCAGCTTGTGGAACGTTAATTAAATAATTTCCTTCATTATCAGTAAGAGCAGAAAAAACTTGACCATCAACCGTGCTTGCTTCCACCCTAATTCCACCTATGTTGATTAATCCATTACTACTATACTCATCTCTGTTTAATATAACTCTTCCTTTTACCTTAAAGCTTTCAACGTAAGGAATCTGTAATGTCATATTTTCGGTCATTAAGATTTCTTGAATATCCCCCTTAGAATTATAAAGGTTACCAAGATTCATTAGTGGTTCAAATTCTAACAAATAATTACCTTCTGGAATATCAACTACTCCAAGTTGCCCTTCAGGATCTGTAATTAACTCTTTTTCTCCAAAACGAATTCCTTTTAAATTCGGGATGTTTCTATTCATAGACACCTTCACTTTAATATTTGAAAGTAATGGCTCATTATCTTCTCTTACCCCATTACCATTAAAATCATTGAAACAAACTACATTTAAATCATAATATTTAATTCTTGGTTGAGGTATATCAAATGATTTCTGAACACCTGCATTTAAACTAAAACTCCTGTGCGAAATAATTCCTTCATTTATTTCATCCATGCTGTTTGTGAATAAATTCCCAGTTATGTATGCATTCCACCGCTGTGGTAATTGAAAATCAAATCGGGCACTAGCAACAAAATTTTGCCAATTTGCTGGAAGCCTCAAATAATATGTCCCGTAACCCGTAAGTTTTACCTTACGATTATAAAAATACCTATTCATATTAGCCCTTAGATAGATTGTTTCAAAAGCAGCTGGATTATAATCAAAGAAACCTTCGGTTAAGAAGAAATTTGGACCATAAATGTATCTAGAACTAGCACCCCAATTTCTTGAAGTAAAGTTAGCCCCAATATTGACAGTTGGCAGTGGTTTAATTTGTTCAGCTGTGTTTAGTCTATTCCTAAAAGCTGTTACTCCTGCCGATAATGAAGGGGTTAAAATATTAAATTCATTAAATTTAATTCTAACCAAACTATACAAACCGTAAAAATAATTGTCGAAATTTGAAGATATGGTACTTGAAGTATCAATCACAACCCTGTTCAATACTCTTGCCGAAGGACCGGTTTCTAGCATTAGCGTTTTATTAAACTGATGTGTAAATGTTAATCTAAATATTTGTTGGCTATTATATGACCCGTTAAAAAATGGATTGAATACAATTTTTGAAGATTTAATTGAATTATAATTTACTGTAGCGTTTATTCTATTTTTTGGATCAATAATAAACCGCGTATATCCATAAATAGTATTAGACGGTCTAATTCTTAAATAATTAAACTGGTCGTTTTTGGTATTAACTCCAAATCTAAATTTATCAACTTTACCATTATAGCTGAACCTATATGACATACCAAGAACAGTAGTATCAAGAAGAGTTCCAACACCTTGGTTTTTATCATAAACTGCCTGTGTACCCATTATTGAAGCTCGAAAGGAATGGTTTTTTGATAAACTAAAACTACTGCCTAATTCTGTCGATATTCCATCAAAGAATAAGAACCTATTCTCTTCGTATGTGCCAGAGGCATAAAGCCCTACCTTTTTAATTTTAGTGTCATATCGGGCGTTTATTCCCCAAGTAGGCATATATTTCCCCAAATTATAAGAAACACTCACCTTGTCTTTATCATTTATTTGGTAAGAGCCTCTTACTCCCCAACCTCTTATGGAGTGCATAGAGTAATTGCTTACCTCTCCTATTTCGGCTTTTATTTTATCTTTCCATTTATACCGAATTCTAAATGTTGTATTGTTTGGATTATTAAAATAGTTAGGTAAAGAATTAGCATTATAAAATAAATTCCTTCCTTGGAATACATAACCTAAATCATGATCTCCATTGAACAACAACTCTCCAAACAACATCATATTCATTCTTGGTTTGGCAGATGAAAGTAAATTGAATATTGAGAAATCAGCATTTAAAGGAGAAGCATGCTCTTGTCTTTCATGAATATATTCATTATCTAAATCTACAAATCGAATAGACTCTCTTACTCTTTTTTTAATTCCTGATAATGCGGTAACATTAACCATTGATTCATTCCACATTTGCTTATACAAATGCTTCTGTTCTTCATTTAACTTACTTCTGCGAACTGAATACGTAAATATGGTGTCTGTATTTGGCGGGATTTGCGTATATATTTCTTCCTCCATTATCTCATCTATAATTAGTAGTTTGCCAATCTCGAATTTGAGTTTTACTAATTCTTCAGCATTACCTTTATTAGATATATATATGTTGAACTGAATGTCATCGAAATATTCATTAAAATAATAACTATTCTTTTCTACACGCATATCCCAATCACTTTTTAACGGGATTTTAATGTAAGACACCCCTGAAAACATGCCATCTTTTGCTGTAAATGACACATCTAAAACGTAAGCAATTCCCCCAACTGCATTAACAGGCATAGACATTCTAATGGGAAATATCTTAGTTTCACCTGCCGCCAAAACGATTCCAGATGAAGGATCTCCAATGAGGTTCCAGCCAGCTGGAGCTCTAACTTCAAAGTTTCCTTTATAAACCTCAGAAGTCGTATTCGTTATTTTACAAATATTAAAATAGAGAGAGTCTGCAGATTGCACAACCTTCTTTTTGATAAACTCTATATGAATCTTTTTGAATTTTGCAGAATCAATGGAAATTACATCATCCATAACATTATCTGCTTCATTACTCATAGTATCAACAACGCTAACACTATCACTAATCAAGCCTAATGAGTCTGGTGCTTGAGAATACCCAAACATTCCAAAAACTAGCAATACTATAAAAAAGAAATATCTTTTTTTATCCATTTATCACTACGAAATTATTAGAAATCAGGAAT
Source organism: uncultured Flavobacteriales bacterium (assembly GCA_943788755.1). GTDB lineage: Bacteria > Bacteroidota > Bacteroidia > Flavobacteriales_D > Parvicellaceae > CALSMU01. The sequence goes on along the minus strand of CALSRM010000003.1, from coordinate 1,324,266 downwards.
TAATATCACTTCTACCTCAACAGTATAATAGTCAGAAGATTGCCCTAACAATGAACCATTTGCTATCCCACATTCATAGGATAGGTTAATTTGATGCGTATTTGCATCTGCTGGTCTATGGGCTAAATCCGTAGTTGACATTAAAGTGTTTCCAGGAGAAACAGCTAAATCTTGTAATCCATTAAAAACTGCAGCTGCTAGATTCCCATTTGCATCGGTCGCTTCTATTTGTATAGTGTTGAGAGGTAAAGTATTCCCTACAGCTCCATCAATATTTGGCTGTCCCATCCAAGTTTGAAAATCTAAATGCCAGCCCGTTAATACGGCTGGAGCAATCTCTGACATCGTTATACCAATAGTTGTTCCATTTGTGACAGTAATTCCAGTATTATATTTATCTAGTGAATTAAAATTAAACTCTATATGTGAACCTATTATTGTAGTTAAACGAGCAACATTATCTTGTGCCGATAATTGCTGCAAATGAAACATTAAACAACCTAATAACAGAAGACATTTAGAAGAATTAATCATGAGTACTAGTAAAATATTCTAATAGGGTTCAATTTATGAACTATTAAATAATCAGCGGTTAACAAACCGCTGATTATTTTAATAATTATTATAACTATCTTATACTATAAAGACGCTAATTCAAACAACACATTAGTAATATATCTATCCGGTGCTGGAGATGGACTTTGCTCCAAAAGAACAACAGTATTCATTTGAGCTGGTGCAGCACCAGCTTCAGCAGTACCTGCTCTCCATGTCATTGTAAAATCATTATCCAAAACATCACCTGCACTAGACAAAGGATCTCCATTATCTGTGATTAATACAACAGGAAATTGTTCTAAAGCAGAAACCTCTGCTCCGTCAACTGTTGGAACCGATGTTATCTCAGTACCAAATTGATGTATTGTATTCGCTACCAATGAAAAACCTACATTATCCAAAGTTAATGTATTAGCTGGATTATCAGTCCCTATAAAAGTAGCTTCTTCCGATCCATAACTTAATTCCCATCTAGTAGAAGATGCGATGATAAAGTTAGAAACATACATCGGATCAGAAGTTGCAGGATTGGCAGACAAAGAGGTAGCTGCATCACCAGAAAGACCAAAACGATAGTCATCAATACTGTTAAAAGTAAATTCAATATTTCCTCCATCAGTAATTGACATTCTCAATACTTGATTTAGGTTTACTGCTAAAGGAATAACATTTCTATCCCTTACAGCTTGTGCGTTAGAAGTTGTTCCGTACAATAGGAAACCTGCCAACAAAAAAGTGAGCTTTTTCATAAGTTTTGTTTTTATTTTTTTTATGTTTTTTAATTAATTGATGACAATATACATATAAAATGGAATAATGGTTACGTTTTTTAGGTAAAAAATTATGTGACTAACAATTTTCATTAACCAGATAGTTAGTTTTGAATTACAAATACTAGGGGATTATTTGTCTGCGATATTAAAATTGTTTTTTGTTTAACAATTGTTATTTTTGTACAAAACCAATCTTATGAGATTTTCATTCTTCTTTATTTTTTTATTTGGAATCACCTTTGTTAATGCACAAGATTTTGAAGTGGCTCCAGTCGTATTAAATTACAGCACTAACCCTGGAGAAATTCAGCAATCAACAGTAACTATTAGAAATCATGCAAACATTAAACAAGCATTCACGTTCAATTTAGGTGATTTTGAAATGGATGTAGATGGGAGAAAAAAAAGAATGCCAGCTGGATCCTCTAATAGATCTTGTGCAAACTGGATTACAGTTAATCCTTCTTTCATTGAATTAAACCCAAACGAAGAAAGACAAATAACAGTTATTATGACTGTGCCAAAAGGTGAGAACGCATCAAAATGGGGAATGATATATGTACAAGCAGCTTCTGAGCAGAATGAGAACCCAATTGACAAAGAATTAGCAACTGGAATAAAAATTACTCCACGGATCGTTATTTTGGTAAATCAATCTCCAAAAACAAATGATAAATTTAAAGCTACCATAGGTAACCTGGTTGAAAAGACGGAAGAAAGCGATTCTATTAGAAGTTTTGCTATAACTGTAGAAAATATTGGAGACAAGATTATTGAAGCAAGGGTTCAACTTGCATTGGCAAATCTAGAAACCGCAAAGGAGCAAAAATTTCCTTCGAAAATGGAAAGAGTGTACCCAGGGGAAAAAAGAACCTTTACACTTGAATTACCAAGCGTTATTGGAACAGGGAAACATGCTTTAGCAGCTATTTTAGATTATGGTCACGGAACTAACTTAGAAGGCACGCAAATACTTATTGACCTGTGATAATGAAATTGTTATTGACAATACTAATAACCATCTCTCCCTTATTCTTTCTTGCTCAGAAAAAAATCAAGACCTTCTGGGACAGTGAAAATAGCCAACCAAAAGAGATTTATTTTGCGAAAATTAAACGAGGTGATACAATCAAAAATGGCAACTATTTAATCTATCACAAAAACGGAAACCTTTGGCAAAAAGGAAATTTCGAAAACAACCAGCTTACAGGAAAATGGATTGACAATCATTACAATGGGCAACTAAAGCAAGACCTCTTCTTTTCAAATAATTTTCTAGAAGGGGAAATAAAGTCTTACTATCCATTAGGAAGCCTTCATCAAATTTCAAATTACAAAAATGATATTCTACATGGCAAAGTTATCATATACCATGAGAATGGAAACTTGATGGAAGAAACGAATTACTCGCATGGCTTGCCAAGCGGAATTTGTAAAGGATACTACCAAAACGGCAAACTTCGTCAATCATACACTATGGTTAAAGGTATTGAAAACGGGCCCAGTGAGAAATTTTATGAGAACGGAAATCTCCAAGAAAAAGCCGAAAGAGCCAACGGAAAATATATAGGTAAATTCATTGGTTATCACAAAGAACACAAAGACACAGTGCAGAAAATATGTTTTTATGAAAATGGAGTTTTGACTGGAAAGTTTCAAGGCTTTTATCCGAGTGGAAATTTAATGAATGAATGCAGCTATATTAACGACAATATCGAAGGAGGCTATACCGAATATTTTGACACTGATTCCTTAGCAATATATACAACAGGAATTTATTCCAAAGGAAAAAAAACGGGTACATGGTCAACATTTTATCCAAATGGCGAAAAATATTATGAAGGAACCTACCTTAATAATATGTATAATGGGAAATGGGAAGTGTTTTACCCAAATAAGATAAAAAAGCAGGTAGGTAATTATAGTAACGATAAAGAAACGGGTGAATTTAAATTTTACGAAAGAATAAGTGGTCTTCTCTCACATACAGGTGAATACAAAAATGGAATAAAAGAAGGAAATTGGAAATTCTACTATCCTTCGGGTAAATTAAAAGTTCACAACCTTTATTCAAATGGATCAAGAAATGGAATCGCCATTGCCTATAATGAAAAAGGTGCGGTAATTGAAAAAGCTGAGTATCAGAATAACGTAAAAATCAAAGATCTTCCTTTGAAATAAAATGCGCATATTCCTTATTATATCTTTCTTTCTGACATCTTCATTAGCTCACGCTCAAAAGACAATAAAAGTTAGAAAAGGAAAAACACTCCAAGGATTTTATCAATTGCAGACAGAAAACAAAACCAAAGAGTTTTTGTATTTTGACAACAAAGGAAACATTGCTATTATTATTTCTAAAAAAAGAAAAAAAGCAAAAGGAAATCTAGTTTCTTGCGTTGAAAACGATAATTGCCAAACAGCTAAAAAAACTACCTATAAAATTGACAGCCTTGAAATATCCTTCTCTTTTAATAGGGGAAGTGGTGAAAACATTCACTTCGTTGAGTTTGATGGAATAATTAGCCCCGATGCACTTTTGATTACATTAAAAAAGGGTGAAACCGGAAAAATAATAGAGGTAAAGGAATTTAGAAGATTAAAAGACTAAACGAAAACAACTTCCATAGTTTCCATTTATCTTTGTAATTATAATATAACGTATTTAAAATAATGTTTAACGAAGCCATAACGAACGATCCCACAGTATTTGCTATACCTGTTTTTGTTGCACTTATTATTATTGAAGTCGTAATTAACGCGAAAAAGAATCTTAATTTATATAAATTTAAAGACTCTTCAGCAAACATTACCATGGGATTAGGGTCTGTAGTAATTGGTCTACTTACTAAAACATTTGCCTTTTTCGTTTTCCTTTGGATTTATCAATTTCGATTATTCGAAATTCCAAATACATGGTGGATGTGGGGTTTACTTCTATTGGCAGATGACGTTACTTTTTATTGGTACCATAGATTAGCGCATCAAATACGCTTTTTTTGGGCAGCACATGTTCAACATCATTCATCCGAACACATGAACTTTTCAGTAGCATTGCGTCAAAGTTGGGGAGAACCTTTCATTAAATTCCTCTTCTACATATGGCTGCCATTTATTGGCTTTAACCCTGTTTATATTCTTATTATGCAAGCAATAAGCTTGGTTTACCAATTTTTTCCGCACACAAAGTTGGTTGGTAAGCTAGGTCCTATTGAATGGATTTTCAACACCCCTTCGCACCATCGAGTGCATCATGCTACACAAGTTCAATATTTGGATAAAAACCATGCAGGAATACTAATTATTTGGGACAGGATGTTTGGTACATTTCAGAAAGAAATAGAAGTACCTATTTACGGTATTACCGAGAATATTAACTCATTTAGCCCGCTCAAAATAGCCAGCCATGAATACATTAGTCTTTGGCAAGATATACGTAGAGCTAAAAAGTTATCCGATAAAATAAAATATCTAATTAACCCTCCCGGTTGGAGTCATGATGGAGAAAACAGAACTTCAAAAGAGCTACAAAGACAATTGACCTAAATAGATTATTTATTTTGTAGGTAAGTAGGTTGAAAAACCAAACCCTACTGAAAACACATGAGAATTACCAACACTATTGGCAGGATCTATTCCTGGGAAACTTGTCATACAAATATTAGCCGGGGAAAATTCCGCAGCAAAATAATTGTACGAAACAACAATACCAAAAGATAAAAACTCAGAACTCACCATGTAAAATCCCAATTGTGGAGCAACATTGAATGCTTCTTGCCTAAAAATACCTGAACATTGATTTCCAGTTGTATTAAGGACATTATAACCACCACTTAACGAAAGTTCAACATATGAATTTTCATTCATTTCCTTTCTTTGGGATATTTTCAGAAAGGGATTATAGGCTTCCATTTGGCCAAGTACAGAGCCCTGAAAAACCGAACCATTTAATTCATAATAAGAATAAGAGAACCCTGTTCCAAACCCAATTCCATTCGCTAAATTATATTGATAAATTAAATCAATATTCGCCAAACCACTCATCAAACCCTTGAAAGATTTATTTCCTAAGGTTTTTGGCAATTTAAAATTAGCCATTATTACAGAATGTTCTCCAGGAGTACTTTCCTGGCAGAAAGAAGATTTAGGTAAAAAGGAAATTGCTCCTATCAGTAAACAAACTAAAAATCGAATATGTCTGAACTTACTTATGATATTATGACTTATTTACAACGAAAAATTTCTTGCTCGTCTTTTGGGAATTTGTGATAATTTGATAGTAATACTCTCCATCAGCGATTGAACTTGTGTCAAAAAGAATAGGATATACGCCTTCTTCAAGCTCTCCGTTTTTTAATTCTTTGATCAAATCATCATCTCTATTTACAATCCTAAATTGCACATCCATTTTTTCGGGTAGCTGAAATCCAAATTGAATTTCTCCTTTCGCATATGGGGGGTTAACATCAAATAATTCTGCATATTTAACCGTAACTTTTTTTACTTTTCCCGTAGCAATTAAATTCAAGACTTTTTTGTAAGCAACGTATAACAAATAAGCAGCAACCAAAAAGGAGCTAGCCCATATTACATTCACAGCAATTCTTCCCACTGGTCCGCTTCCCCAAAGCTCCTCCATAACTTAAATAATGTTTTTTTGTAAAAATATTCCCTTTTTTAAGATATTATAGCTTTCTGCTTAAAAATCTATTTACTTAATCAACTAAAATATTAAGATTTCCATACTATAATAAGTATTATCTTAGTTCTATTAGAAAATTCTTTATCATGAAAAACATATTATTTATTTTTATTATTGTCGGCTCTTTGTCTGTATCTTGTCAAGACAACAAAGTGGCTGAAGTAATAAAAACGGAAGCTGAATGGAAAGAAATACTTACACCCAGCGAATTTCATATTATCCGAGAAAAGGGCACTGAACGAGCTTTTACTGGAGAATATTGGGACACAAACACAAAAGGAACCTATTGCTGCAAAGCATGCGGCTTACCACTATTTAATTCAGACACCAAATTTAAATCAGGTACAGGTTGGCCAAGCTTTTTTCGAGAGATTGCAGCATAATGTATCCGAAACAACAGATAGCTCAAATGGTTGGACGAGAACTGAAATTAACTGCGCCCAGTGCGATGGTCATCTAGGGCATGTTTTTAATGATGGCCCAAAACCTACAGGCTTAAGATATTGTGTAAATTCGGCTTCTCTTAAACTAGAAGCAGATTAATGACATTATCAGAATTGACAAGTTTACTTTTTCAAGAAATAAATTTCAACCTTCCCGGTGACAGCGCTCATGAATTAATGGCTCCTTACAAAAGAAGCCAACTTCATCAATTCCATAAAACAATCCCAAAAAGCAAAGTTAGGCTGTATTGATGTTAATCTACCCTAAGAAATGACATTCCACATTTCACTTTAATTCAAAGAACTGCCTATGAAGGAACACATGGAGGACAAATATCATTTCCAGGGGGAAAACAAGAAGCAGAAGAGTCTTTAAAAGAAACTGCACTTCGAGAAACCTTTGAAGAAATTGGCGTTGCACCTGACAAAATTCAAGTTCTTGGGGAAATAACGCAAATTTACATTCCTCCAAGTAACTTTTTAGTTTCACCCTTCGTTGGTTTTGTGGATTTTGAACCTGTATTTACTCCAGAAGTGAAAGAAGTCGAGGAAATAATTGAAGTGAAAATTTCAGATTTGACAGACGATAGCAATATAAAACAAAAGAAAATAAAAGTAGGCAAATACACGGAGACACCTGTATTAATAGATGTTCCTTATTTTGATTTAAACCACAATACTGTTTGGGGAGCAACTGCAACTATCTTAAGTGAAGTCCGACAGATGCTAATCAATGGATTAAAATAGAAGTAATAAATAACCTAAAATAGAACCGCCTAAAACAGTCCACATAGCATTACTTTTCTTCAATCCAAAAGTTACTCCAATACTGATTACAGCAATTACAATTGCTCTCCAATCATTTATTAAAACAACTCTGCTCATCTCAATCAAAACACCCGCCATCACGGCAACAGCTGCCACATTCACTGAATCTAAAAAATAACCTAATACCTTAGATTTTCTCATTTTCGGAATTAGTGGATTCAAAAGTAATACGAACAAAAACGAAGGAAGAAAAATACCTAAACTTGCTGCAACTGCACCCCAGAAACCTGTTAATTGGTAACCAATAAAAGTCGCTGTAGAAAGCACTGGACCTGGCGTAAACTGACCTACAGCTATTGCATCCATCAGCTCCTGCTGAGTCATCCATCCAGCAGTAACTAACTCAGCATCTAGATAAGCAAACAAAACGTAACCACTTCCGTACAATACTGAACCTACTTTTAAGAAAGTCCAAAAAACTTTACAGAAGTAATTTTCAATAATGCAGCTTGAAGAATTGCAACAAAAAATGGGACAATTGATTTTAGGGAATCATTAACTTTTGATTTTGAAGTAAAATAAATTGTTCCTAATACTCCTGCAATCAACAACACGTAACTTCATTGAATCCGAGGAGACTTGCTGCAATGACTAGCACTCCTAAAAACCCTAACTCCCAACCTTTTAAAGCTTTTTTCCCAACTTCAAAACTGCTCCTGCTATAATTGCTAAAACAGCAGGTTTAATTCCATAAACAAAGGGCTCCACGTTAGGCAGACTGCCATAACTTACATATAACCATGCTAAAAACCCTGTTATTACAACTGCTGGAAAAATAAAACTAAAACCTGCCACAAAAAGACCCGGAATACCTGCCCTTTCATGACCACAATGCATAGTCATTTCTGTAGAGTTAGGTCCAGGAATTAAGTTGGTAACACCGATTAAATCAAGGAAATGTTGCCGGCTCATCCACTTTCTTTTATTGACCACCTCTTCCTCCATCATGGCAATATGCGCAGCAGGACCACCAAATGCAATGCATCCCATTTTAAAAAACACTTGAGCAACTTCAAATAAATTTCCTTTGCTTTTCAAAACAAATTTGAATTAAAACAACTGTTAAATAACCACCTTGTAGCCTACTCCTTTAACGGTTTTTATATAATGATCACCAATTTTCTCTCTCAATTTCCGAATGTGAACATCGATCGTTCTGTCTCCAACAACGATATCACTGCCCCAAACAGTATCTAATATTATCTCTCTCGTAAAGATATTTCCGGGTTTTGACATTAACAAAGCCAATAATTCAAACTCCTTCTTTGGAAGTGTAATTTCATTATCCCCTGAAAACACAGCATATTGATTCCTATCTATTCTCAAGCCACTTGTTGTTTCCTCTACTACCTTTTCAACTCCTCCTCTTCTGAGCAATGCCTTCAACCTACTAATTAAAACTCTTGGTTTAATCGGCTTTGTAATGTAATCATCCGCTCCAGAATCAAATCCAGCTATTTGAGAATAATCCTCACCTCTTGCAGTTAGAAATGCAATCAAAATATTCTGAAGCTTCGGCAAAGACCTTAGCTCAATACACATTTCAATCCCATCCATTTCAGGCATCATCACATCCAATACTATTATATCTGGCACAAACTCGTTCGCTACTGCAATCCCTTCTTTACCGTTTGTAGCTGTCCTTACATCAAAACCTTCCTTTTCCAGATTATACTTTAAAATCGCAATAATATCTGGCTCATCATCTACTAATAGTACCTTCTTATTCATATCAATCCTGTTATTATGTAAATGTAAATAGAATATCATTTCAATAATCATAAACCTGTATTAAGTTAACCTTAATCTTTTTTATCCCCATTAAAAGCAGGTAAAATCAATACTAAACTATGATACCTCATCTCTCTGTTTACAGGTAAACAAAAATGACTTAACATTGGATTAACATTAAAATAAAGATTACATGATAATTGGTAAACACTAGAATAACTTTCCTGCTCTACATTTGCACCATGAAAAAAATAGTTATTGTTTCACTACTTAGTTTTTTATCCTTCGCATCCTTTGCTACAGATAAAAAAGACAAAACCGAAAAGAGCTTAGTTTCTTTTACCGGTCAAGTTGTTAATTTTAGCGACGCTGAGCCCCTAGTAGGAGTAAAAATTAACATCGTTGAATTAGGAAAAACTATCTATACTGATATTGATGGTCAGTTTTCATTATCTCAATTCCCAGCAGGAGAATATTCTTTAGAAATTCAATACCCTAGTTACTCAACTAAAACAGTTAAAGCTGTAGTATTGAAAAAGAAATCTGATGTAAACATCAGGCTATTTCCTAGTTAGTCTCACACATTTCTTCACTTTTTAACACTTCTTTTCAACCAGGCTGGTAGTTTCTTAGCAAAATACCACTTCCTTACCGGCTATTTATTGAGTCATAAATTACTGACTTTCAGGCTATAATGAATATTTCTTAACATTGGCTTAACATTAAACTAACTTTAATGTAACAATTACAAAAATTTACGTATATTTGTATAACAATTTACAACAACCAATTAATACTACAATTATGCGCAAGTTATTTTCTCTTTTAGGTATAGGTTTATTCACACTTACTTTCAATGCACAAGATTTAGTTAGTGTTGAAGGAGAGTTTTTAGCTGATGATGGGGCTAAAGCAAATGGAACATATAAAACATTTTACAATAGCGGAAATGTAAAAGCTGAATATAACTTCTTAGATGGTCAAGAAAATGGGGCCACTACTTTCTTCCACGAAAATGGAAAAGTGAAAGAAGTAGGAACTTACGATTACGGAACTAAAATCGGGAAGTGGAAATCTTGGTCTTCAAATGGTAAAGTTATTGGAGTAGTTAACTTTAACAAAAAAGGAAAAAGAGATGGTGTTTGGGAAATCTGGGATGACAACGGAATCAAAAGAGCTTCTATGGAATATAAGAATGGATCTAGAACTGGAAATTGGAAAGTTTGGAATGAAAATGGAGAACTAACAAACGAAAAGTCTTACTAAAATTAGTATTTATTTAAACAAAAAAAGCCATCAGAAATGATGGCTTTTTTTTTATTCGTCTATTTAAACTTACTTAAACAAAATAGTACAAATACCTATTAACCACAACATTATCAGTACTTTAAGCCTCTGTACTTACCGGAGTATTAACTCATTTTTTTCATTTGGTAACCTTACGGTAACAAACATCTAATGTTTTGGTAATTGCTTGTTTATTTGTAATTAATATTAACGCCCTTTATTTGCACCATAAACAAAAAGATAAACAACTAAATCGAAAATTAAACCAGAAAAATGAAAAATTTAATATTATCAAAAATCGGAATTTTAATACTAGTAGTGGGAACTATTACTTTAAGTTCTTGTAAAAAGAAAGGATGTACCGATCCTCTAGCAAATAACTACAACGAAAAAGCAAAAAAAGATGACGGGTCATGTACTTTCGATCCTGAAGAGCCTTCAACAGAAGAAAGAGTAAGTGGAACAATTACTGCTAACACAACATGGACTGCAAATATGACTTATATTCTTGATGGGAAAGTTGTAGTTGACGGTGGCGCTACTTTAACGATTGAAGCTGGTACTATTATCAAAGGAGAACAAGGAACAGGAACAAACGCTTCTGCTCTTATTGTTGCAAGAGGTTCTAAAATTAATGCTGTGGGAACATCATCTGCTCCAATCATCTTTACAACTGTTTTAGATAACATTGAAATGGGTCAAACAAGTGGTACAAACCTTGACGAAAACGATAGAGGTAAATGGGGAGGAGTAATTGTTTTAGGATATGCAAAAGTTTCAGACGCCAATGGTGATACAGAAGGTCAAATTGAAGGAATTCCTGCAACTGATACTTATGGTACATATGGAGGCTCTAACGACGCTGACAATTCTGGAACTATATCTTATGTTTCAATCCGACATGGTGGAGCTTTAATTGGAGCTGGAAACGAAATCAACGGATTAACACTTGGTGGTGTTGGAACTGGAACTACAATTAGCAACATTGAGGTTTTAGCCAATGTTGATGATGGAATCGAATTTTTCGGAGGATCTGTTAACGTAAGTAATGCTTTGGTTTCTTACCAAGGTGATGACGGAATTGATATTGACCAAAACTACTCAGGAACTGTCAACAACTTTATGGTTGTTCATGGAGTTGACACAGATGAAGCTCTAGAAATTGATGGACCTGAGGGATCTACTTACACAACTGGATCATTCACACTTTCAAACGGTACGATCAAATCATCTGACGGGATTGGTTCTGGAGCTGACTTGAAATCTGCAGCTCAAGGAGACCTGACTAACATTTCATGGGAAGGTTATTCTAGTAATTCAATAAAATTTAGAGCTAGTTTCTCTGATACTGTGAATTGCACAGACAAAACAGATTCTTACACCAACTTAATTGCAGGTGTGCTGAATGTAACATCTTGCGAAATTGCAGGGTCGGCAACAATCGTTGATCAAGTAGATGTTTACACAAAGTCCTATATTGATTCAGGAAATGATATTTGTACAGATCCTTTAGAAGCAACAGCAGAATCCACAGTAGGAGCTACTATCGTGAGCGCTGCTACAATTGGTGCCACGGTTTCATCATTCTCTTGGACTTGGTCTTCAATTAATGGAAAACTATAATCTATATAATAAATAATATTTTACTTTTGCCCCTCTGATATCAGAGGGGCATTTGTACTTATATACAGTTAACAAACAAAAAATGATCAAATTTCTAACAATCGCATTTACCGTGTTAATTTCAATTTCGGCGGTTGCTCAAAAAGGAACACTAAAAGGGGTCATTCACGATGAAGAGGGAGAACTTGTGCCCTTTGCAAACGTTTACTGGGAAAATCATATTAATGTTAGAACCACATCCGATTTTGATGGAAACTATGCGTTACAACTCGATCCCGGAACATACACAATTGTGTTCTCATTTGTTTCTTATGCTGACCACAAAGAAGAAGTAACTATTGCTGCTGGTGAAACCATTACAAAGGATATAACCTTTTCTTCTTCTCCTGACGTTTTAAAAGCTGTTGAAGTAATAGTTGAAGCTGTAAAAGCAAAAACTGAAGCCGCATTTGACAGAGAAAAAATGAATACTGGAAATATGATTGATGGAACATCTTCTGAACAAATGCAAAAAACGGGAGATAGCGATGTAGGACAAGTAATGAAACGTGTAACGGGAGTATCGGTTGTAGATGGGAAACATGTATACGTAAGAGGACTTGGAGATAGATATACTAAAACCATCCTAAATAGCATGGAGTTACCTGGGCTAGATCCAGATAAGAACTCTGTTCAGATGGATATATTTCCAACAAATCTGATTGATAACATTATTGTTTACAAAACATTTAGCCCTAACCTACAAGGAGATTTTACTGGAGGAATGGTTGATATCCGAACTAAAGATTTTCCTTCTAGAAAAATACTTGTTGCTAAAATTGGAGGAAGCTATAATTCAGAAGCTACCTTCAATAAAAACTTTTTTTTATATGAAGGAGGAAAAACAGACTTTTTAGGATTTGATGATGGAACCAGGGCTTTACCAATAAGAGCAACAGATGAGTTTCCTGATCCAACTCAAAATGATCAACAATTAACCGATTTAACCTCCGCTTTTGGGAAAACCATGGCTGTACAAAATCAAAATAATTTTTTAAACCAAAACTTTTCTTTTGGAATTGGAAATCAATTCAACTTTGACAGTTTAAATTTGGACTATGGAATAAATTTCTTTTTAAATTACAGAGTCAATACTAATTTCTACCAGGACGCTACTTTCATCAATGACTTTCAAAGAGAAGGAGATTCAAGTGTAACCGAATTATTTCATTGGAGAACTACCACAGGAACACTTGCAGAAAGAGACGTAATTTGGTCTGCAATGCTTGGACAAGCCTTAAAAATTAATAAAAAGCATAAAATTTCATTAACAGCTTTCCATACTCAAAATGGCAATGCGAAAGCATCTCGTTCTACTCAAACTATTTTTGAGGGAAATGATGCTACTTTGTTAAGTGAAAATTTACAATACCAACAGAGATCTGTAACTAACATTAATCTAAGTGGTAAACATACACTTGACTCCTTAAGAAAATGGAAAATGACATGGAAAGTATCTCCTACTATATCCAGCATCCAAGATCCAGACATTAGATCTACGGTTTTTGAAGAATTGGAAGGAAACTATTACTTTAATGTTGCTGTAGGTGCAGGTATTAGAAGAATATTTAGATCTCTTAAAGAATATAACATTAACGGAAAACTAGATTTTGAATACTCATTTATGCAATGGGACTCTCTTGAATCGAAATTATCATTTGGAGTTTTAGAAACCGCTAAGCAAAGAGAATACGAGATATTACAATATCAGTTTGATATGGAAAATGCTTTTGAAGTAGTTAACAATCCTAACTGGTTTTTTGAAGAACAAAACATTTGGACTCCAGAATCAGATACAGGAACTTATGGATTTGGAGAAAGAGAGTTGACTAACTCCTACATCGGCAAGCAAAATGTTTTAGGAGCATACATAATGAACGAACTACCTATTTCTAAAAAATTAAAAACGATCTACGGACTTAGAATGGAAACTGTTCAAAACAGATACACTGGACAAAACAATCAAGGAACAGAAATATATAACGACTCTGTAGTGCTAAACGAAATAGACTTTCTCCCAGCTGCAAACTTTGTATATTCGTTGAAGAAATCTAAAGAAACAAACACTAATTTAAGAGGTTCCTATAGTAGAACACTAGCTCGACCTTCTTTCAAAGAAATTTCTATTGCTCAAATTTACGACCCACTTTTGGGAACTACTTATAATGGTAACATTAACTTGAAACAAACAAACATCACCAACCTGGATTTAAGATGGGAAAGCTTCTTTGGAAGAACAGAGGTGATTTCATTCAGTGGGTTTTACAAAAAGTTTACAAACCCTATTGAAATTGTATTTTTACCAAACAGCCCAACGAATGTTCAGCCAATCAACTCTGGTGAAGCTGACATATTTGGAGGTGAATTTGAACTAAGAAAAAGAATTGGTTTTAATGACACCACAGATTTAGCTAAAGCTAACAAATTGACTGTTGGTTTTAACTTTACATATGTTCAATCTAGAGTTGACATGAACCAAGTTATGTTAAGAAAAGGGCTGGATACTATTACAGAATACGACTATAGAGTGTCAGTTGCGAGAGATGGGCAAACAATAGATCAATACAGACCCATGTCTGGTCAGTCTCCATTCATTGTAAATACTTTTATTAACTACACGCAAGATTCATTAGGGTTAGACATCAATTTAAGCTACAATGTTCAAGGCAAAAGATTGTCTATTATAGGTATTGGAAATATCCCTGATGTTTTTGAACAACCGTTTCACAGTTTAAATTTTAAAGCTTCTAAAAAATTCGGAAAAGAAAAGCAATGGAAATTGAGTTTAAGAGCTCAAAATCTTTTAGGTGCCAAAAAACAGCGATTTTTTGAATCGTTTAATGCAGAAAGTCAAATTTACGATTACTATTATAGAGGAAGGACTTTTAGTGCTACCCTCGCATATGCTTTAAAATAAAACGCTTAGATCATTTAACAATTGTTAACTGTTAACAATTCCTTAACATACAAATAGAGCTTTCATTTTCATTCGTTTTAAATTTGCGCGTAACATTCAATTTTTAAAATGGCGTTTTCTATATTAGGGGCATTACAGCTTATTGGAGCACTTGGTTTTTTCATCTACGGGATGAAAATTATGAGTGAAGGAATTCAAAAAATTGCAGGAAATAAAATGCGACAGTTTTTAGGTGCAATGACATCTAATAGGTTTGCTGGTGTTTTCACAGGTTTTACTACAACTGCTCTGATTCAATCTTCTTCTGCTACAACTGTAATGATTGTCAGCTTTGTGAATGCTGGACTCCTTACACTTCGTCAATCAATTGGTGTTATTATGGGCGCCAACATCGGAACAACCATCACAGCATGGATTATTACAATTCTAGGATTCAAGATTAAAATGGATGTCCTAGCATTACCTATAATAGCATTTGGACTTCCTCTTATGTTTTCATCTAACAACAAGTATAAAGCGCTTTCCGAATTTCTAATAGGTTTCGCACTTTTATTTTTAGGTTTAGATGCTCTAAAAGGAGCTGTGCCAGACATAAGCAATAACCCAGAAATACTACATTTTTTAGAAGAATGGACTAGTATGGGAATACTATCAACTTTACTTTTTGTTGGAATCGGAACTATCGTGACCGTTGTTGTTCAATCTTCTAGTGCTGCTATGGCATTAACTTTAGTTTTATGTGCAGACGGAATCATTCCATTTGAAGCCGCAGCAGCAATGGTTTTAGGAGAAAACATTGGAACCACAATTACTGCTAATTTAGCTGCAATGGTAGGAAACATTCATGCAAAGAGAACAGCACGTGCCCATTTAATATTCAATCTATTTGGAGTAATATGGATGGTTGTCGCATTCAATGGAGTAACCGCTGGTATAGATAAATATATGGTTGCTTCAGGGGCTCAATCGCCATTTGTAACTGCTGCTGCAATTCCTGCTGCACTCTCGATTTTCCATACTGTATTTAACATAGCTAATGCTGTCTTTTTAATCGGTTTAGTTGATTTCATAGCTAGAACGGTAACAAAGATGGTTCCTTCTAAAGGAGATGATGAAGAATTTAGATTAGAATATATTGATACGGGAATTATGCTAACTCCTGAGCTTTCAATAATGGAGGCTAAAAAAGAGGTGGCTAAGTTTGGGAAAATTACGGTTAGAATGTCAGGATTCATAAGGACTTTACTATTGGAGTCTGACCCGAAAAAGAAAAAGAAACTTAACGAAAAAATCAAGAAGTACGAAGAGATTACAGATCAAATGGAAATTGAAATCTCAACCTATTTGGCAAAAGTTTCTGAAAACGAAATGACAACTCTTACCTCGCAAAGACTAAGAGGAATGCTAAGTATTGTAAACGACTTAGAAAGAATTGGAGACATCTTTTATCAAATGAGTAAAACTTTAGAAAGAAAAGAAGAAGAAAAAATTTGGTTTACTCCAGAGCAAAGAAACAATGTCATTAAAATCCTTTCTAAAGTAGATGAGGCTTTCGAGATAATGCTTAAAAACTTAGAGTCTGATTACGGAACAGAACTTATGGAATCTTCTGTTGAGAAAGAAAAAGAAATTAATGAATTAAGAAATGAATTAAGAATAGCTCACTTAAAAGACATGCAGAATAAAAATTATTCTTTTAAAGGAGGTATGGTCTACAATGACATATTCTCTTCTTGTGAGAAAATTGGTGATCACATTATTAATGTATCCGAAGCAGTAGCTGGAGAAATCTAGAGTTAAATAATTTAGTAAAACCAAAAAAGAGGTTGCATTCATTTGTAACCTCTTTTTTTATTGGAAATTAGTTTCTATTCCTTCCCTTCCCACTCCTTGTAAAACTGTGAAAGAAAAGACTCCATATAAACGTGGCGATCTTCCGCCATTTTTTTTCCCGTACTGGTTTGCATTCTTTCTTTGAGTAAAAGGAGTTTCTCATAAAAATGATTAACCGTGTGTCCTTTATCATTCTTATAGGCTTCAAAATCATTATGCATAACAGGTGGTTGTCCTGGGTGATATAACAATCTTTCTTTGTTTCCCCCATAAGCAAATGCTCTAGCAATTCCTATTGCTCCAATTGCATCCAAGCGATCTGCATCCTGCACGACCTGACCTTCAAGCGTGGAAGGCAAGGTCTCTACCTTTGCTCCTTTATAAGATACAGATGCAACAATAGCTAAGATCTCTTTTTGAATTTCTTTCTTCAAGCCAACATCATCTAATATTTGCGTAATTAACCTTTCTTGAGCATCCGTTTCTTTATGAAATTTATGATCTCCTATATCATGCAACCAAGCAGATAATTCGATTAAAAATAAGTTGCCATTTTCTGCTCTTCCTATTGTCAATGCATTATTCACCACTCGAACCATGTGCCACCAATCATGACCCGTTCCTTCTCCCTCAAATTGTTTCTTAATTTCTACTTTAACTTCTTCAATTATTCTACTTTTTCCTTCCATATCTTAAATGTAAAGGTCTGTAGAAATTATTAATCTGTTGTTATTATCTAAATAAATATCCATTTTTGTAGCTATTCCTTTTGTTATCAAAGAAAATAACCGATATTCGCGCCCTGTTAAACGAAATCACGTGATGATTTCATATAATTAACCGGGTTGAACACCCTTATAAAACAATTAAATTATGGCAACTAAATTAAGATTGCAAAGACACGGAAGAAAAGGCAAACCTTTTTTCCACTTAGTAGCAGCTGACGAAAGAGCGAAAAGAGATGGTAGATTCATCGAGAAATTAGGAGTATACGATCCTAATACGAATCCAGCTACAATTGAAATTAATTTCGATAAAACTTTAGACTGGGTAATGAAAGGTGCTGTACCTACTGATACGGTAAGAGCTTTATTATCTTACAAAGGTATTATGTACAAAAAACACTTATTAGGTGGTGTATCTAAAGGTGCATTTACTGAAGCTGAAGCAGACAAAAGATTTGATGCTTGGTTAGGTGAAAAAGCGGATAAGATTCAAGGTAAAGCTGATCAATTAGTAAAAGATGCAAATGCTGATGCTGCAAAAAGATTAGCTGCTGAAAAAGTTAAAAATGAGAAAACTGCTGCTGCTGTAGCTGCAAAGAACACTCCTGTTGAAGAGGCTCCAGTTGCTGAAGAAACAACAGAAGAAGTTGCGGCGGAAGTTTCAACTGAAGAGGCTCCTGTAGCTGAAACGGTAACTGAAGAAGCTCCTGTTGAAGAAGCAAAAGCTGAAGAGCCAGTAGCCGAAGCCAAAACAGAAGAAGCTCCTGCAGAGGAAGCTAAAGAAGAAGAAAAAGGAAAATAATTTCTTTCTAAATAAATTTTAAAAAGGCTATCCGTATTGGATAGCCTTTTTTATTTTTGACAAATATGAAAAAAGAAGATTGTTTTGAATTAGGCATAATTTCTAGGCTCTTTAGCTTTAAAGGTGAGGTCATCCTTTTTATCGATAGCGACGAACCCGAAAAATATTATGAACTCGACTCTTTGTTTCTTGAAATAAATAAACAACTCATTCCATTTTTTATCACAAAATCTTCGGTTAATAAAGCGAAAGAATTAAGAATTCGGTTTGACGGTGTTGACAACGAAGAACGAGCTAGTAGAATTCTAAAAAAGAAAGCTTATCTTCCTATAGAAGTACTTCCCGAACTAGACAATAAACATTTTTATTATTACGAAATCGAAGGGTTTGAACTAGTCGATTCCGAAAAAGGAAATATTGGGAGTATCATTACAGTACTCGACAATCCAGGAAACATGCTACTAGAGGTAGATATCAACGGTGCAGAAGCGTTAATTCCATTAAACGATCATACCTTTATAAAAGTAGATAGAGACAAAAAACAGTTTTTCGTTAATATCCCAGAAGGCCTTCTAGACATTTATCAATAAAATTATTCCATGTTTCGTTTCAAACAATTTGCTATCAGACAAGAGAATGCTGCTATGAAAGTTGGTACAGACGGAGCTCTTTTGGGCGCATGGTGTGACGTAAGCAAAGCAAATAACATTTTAGATATAGGAACAGGAACTGCAATAATAGCAATGATGGTGGCTCAAAGAAATAGTTCAGCTGCAATAACAGCTATTGAAATTGACGAAAAAGCATTAATCGATGCAAATTTTAATGTTAAAAACTGTCCTTGGGCCAATAGAATAAAAATTATTGAAAGTTCGCTTCAGAAGTATAACCCAACTTTAAAATTTGATTCTATTATTTCTAATCCTCCTTTTTTCGAAAATAGTTTAAAATCTAATTCTCATCAAAAAGTAAAGGCTAGACATGCCGATTCAATGCATTATTCAGATATTTTAGCATTTGCCAGCAAGCACCTAAGCTAGCAATGGAATAGTACACCTGATTCTTCCAACAGAAAATGCTGAAAAATGTATCGAAATAGCAATTGAATCTGGCTATTATTTAAAAAGAATATGTAAAGTTAAGCCCGTACCGTATAAAAATGCGCATCGATATGCATTCGAACTAACTAAAGCTCCAACGCAAACTATAAATGAATCACTTACTATTGAAACAGGAAAAAGGCATGATTACAGTCAGCAGTATATTGAGCTAACTAAAGCTTTCTATACAATAATGTAATCGGTAATTATTTATTTACAATAGCATATCCATAATTTACATGGCTTTCAGAGATGTGCTCTATTAGAATTTAATTTATGACAAGGAACAGTATTTGTTGTGATTTTATAACAATAAAAATCGGAAATAACCATTATCTTTGTATACTATGAAATCACCCTTTTCCAAATTCAGCATGATTAAACTTCCTAAGCACAAACGCTTTGAGTTTACTCCTCGTGTTTTTGACGAGGACAAAGAACGTTTTGAAAAAAGGAAAAAAAATATTGCTGATGAATTGGGAATTTCACAAAATGATATTAGCAAAAAGAGGGAAATAAATTTTAGAGCGAATCTGAAAGATAAAGGAGTTTCAGCATACAGAAGTAATGCCACTGTTTTCGCAAACTTGCGATTACTCGTGATTCTTGGCATTCTTTTAATCGGCTTTTACTTCATATTCAATAATCTAGATGGTATGATAACGGCTCTCACCAAATAATAATTGGAGGTATAATCAATGTCAGATATCATTCAATTATTACCCGATCATGTTGCCAATCAAATTGCTGCTGGAGAAGTTGTTCAAAGACCTGCCTCTGCTGTAAAGGAGTTATTGGAAAATGCTGTCGATGCTGGAAGCACAAAAATTGACTTGATAATAAAGGATGCAGGCAAAACACTGATTCAAGTTGTTGACAATGGTTGTGGGATGACCGAAACAGACGCTCGAATGAGTTTCGAAAGACATGCAACTTCTAAAATTAAAAATGCCGATGATCTTTTTGCTATTAAGACAAAAGGTTTTAGAGGAGAAGCCCTTGCATCAATGGCTGCCATTGCGCACGTAGAGTTAAAGACAAAAATAGTCGATATTGATTTGGGCTCTCAAATTATTATTGAAGGAAGTGAAATCATTTCTCAAGAACCCGTTAGCTGTAATAATGGAACAAGTCTTTCTATTAAAAATCTATTCTACAATGTTCCAGCAAGAAGAAACTTCTTAAAATCCAATGGTGTTGAGACGCGCCATATTATTGATGAATTTGAGCGTGTAGCCTTAACTCATCCAGACATTCACTTTACGATGAATCACAATGGAAATGAGGTTTTTAATCTCGCTTCAAGTGGTCTTCGCCAGCGTGTTGTTAATGTTTTAGGAAAAAAATACAACGATAGATTAGTCCCAATAGAAGAATACACCAACATTCTAAATGTAACAGGATATATCGTAAAACCTGAATTCTCCAAAAGAACAAGAGGTGAACAATTTTTCTTTGTTAATAATCGATTTATTAAAAGCACATATCTAAATCATTCTGTTACTTCTGCTTTTAGAGAGCTCATTGCAAAAGACCAATTCCCCTCCTACTTCATTTATCTTGAAGTAGAACCGAATACAATTGACATAAACATTCATCCTACAAAAACCGAAATTAAATTTGAAGATGAAAAATCGATTTATGCAATTATCCATTCAGCTGTTAAAAATTCGCTTGGAAAATACAACATTGCACCTTCATTAGATTTCACACAAGAAACATCCTTTAATGTTCCTCCACTTAAAGAAGGGCAAACAATAGTGCAACCTGTAATAAAAGTAAATCCAGGTTTCAATCCATTTGAAACGAACAAAGAAAGTTCCATTAATTCTTTTAAGAAAAAAAACATTTCACAGCAACAATTAACTGCTAATTTGGATTTTCTTAACCAAAACAAGTCGCAAAATAGTAAAAGTGCTGACAATATTTCAGACAACCGAGGTTTGGAACAAAATTGGACAGAACTAGTAGATGCTGAAACGGAGATTAAAACCTATCAATTACACCAAAAATTTATATTAACGCAAACGAGTTCCGGTTTATTAATCATCAATCAGCAAAGGGCGCATCAACAAATATTGTTTGAGCAATTTATTTTTGAATTAAATAGAAATACTGCTGAAACACAAAAACTGATGTTCCCAAAAACAATTGAATTAAACAACAGTGATTTTGAATTAATTAGAGAGGTGCTCAACGAAATAAAAAACATCGGATTTGACATTGAAGTATTTGGCAAAAACACGCTTGCTATTAATGGGCTTCCAATTGGCGTGGAAGAAGCTAATTGTGAAAAAATAATTGAAGAATTTATACAGCAAATAAAAAATAATGCCAACGAAATTTCTGCTAACAATAAAAACGCACTAGCAATGTCACTTGCTAGAAGTTCATCCATTAAAAATGGTCGTAAATTATCCTCCGAGGAAATGAACACATTAGTAGATCAACTATTTGCTTGTGAGACACCTTACCTCTCTCCTAATGGGAAACCAATTATAATAAAGGTAAACGAAGAAGAATTAGACCAACGATTTGATAGAAAATAATGTTACAGAACCTATTTAGAAATATGTCACCTGTAGTTAAGAATTTATTAATTCTTAATGTATTGTTCTTTGTAGCCCAATTTGCTGTTCCTGGTATAATGAATAAACTTGAACTATATCCAGTAGTTTCAGAAGAATTCAAACCTTGGCAATTGGCTACACACTTTTTCATGCACAGCACATCAGGATTTATGCATATTTTCTTTAACATGTTCGCGCTGGTAATGTTTGGTAGTCAATTAGAACAGAGTTGGGGTCCCAAAAGGTTTTTAATTTACTATCTCGCAACCGCTTTAGGTGCAGCTTTCCTTCACTTATTAGTTGGCTATTTAAGATTACAAAACTTAGAGAGTAGTTTATCTCCTGCTGAATTAAATCAGATATTGACTGAAGGATTTGAATATTTGAGGAATTCTAAAAACTATGTCGATCCATTAATGGGACAAATAAATTTAAACTTATTTCTTTTGTATAACACTCCAATGCTTGGTGCATCTGGAGCCATATTTGGGCTGCTGGCAGCGTATGGCTATTTATTCCCAAATACAGAACTCTATTTAATGTTTATACCTGTTCCAATAAAAGCTAAATACTTTGTAATGGGGTATGCTGCTATCGAATTATTTTCAGGTATTTCAAATAGCCCAGGAGATAATGTAGCCCATTTTGCACACTTAGGTGGAGCGCTTGTTGGCATTGTAATGGTACTTATTTGGCAAAGACAAAAAAATGAATTCTACTAATGGCTAACATTTTAGATAATTTAAAATATCAATTCAAATCCGGCGAAATGTTTATCAAATTGATATTCATCAATGTTGCTGTTTTTGTGTTTTTCAATTTAATAGCAACTATCGCCGCTTTAATGAAGTGGGACGATTTATTTATTATTTTCAGTAATGGAAGCATTTTTATCCCTACACAATGGTTCTCTTTTTCCTCTGATCCTGAATTGCTTATTACAAGACCTTGGACAATTTTTACCTATATGTTTATGCATGGAGGCTTCATGCACTTGCTAATGAATATGATCATATTCTTCTTTATGGGAAAAATGCTGGAGCAATATCTCGGAACGAAAAAAATGTTGAGCATTTACATATTAGGAGGAATTGCTGGAGCATTAATCTATTTTGGAGCGCATAACATCTTTCCGCTGTTAAGTGAGAAAGGTCATGTTCCTATGGTAGGAGCATCGGCCTCTGTAATGGCAATATTGGCAGCCATCGCTACTTACGCTCCCAATGTAGAAGTATATGTTTTTGGCGCGATCAAAGTGAAACTATATATTATTGCAATACTGTATGGATTAATTGATTTATTGAGTCTAGGGTCAGGAGATGGAACAGCTCACTTCGCGCATCTTGGTGGAGCATTCTGGGGATTTTTGTATATTTCACAATTGAAGAAAGGAAAGGACATGGCCACCTGGTTTGATAAACTAATGAGTCGAGTAGTTGGAACTTTTAAAAAAGCTCCTAAAATAAAAGTTGCTCATTCTAAATATAGAAAACCGAAAAAAGCTAAAAAAGCTTCATTCAAAAAAACACCTCCAAGAGATGACAAAGAATACAATAGTCAAAAAATAGATAAACAAGCACACTTGGATGCTATTTTAGATAAAATAAAAGTCGGAGGGTATGAATGCTTATCCATTGAAGAAAAGAGATTTTTATCTGAATTCTAAACTATTCAAATATCGGTAAAACAAAACCATATCAGAATTTAAGTCATCTTGGAAAATTTCTTTTCATCCTCAATGTCCTTTGCTCATTAAGCTTGGTGTTATCATGTTTAACATTTTATATAAATCCAGAATACACTACTTTCTTTTCTTTTATGGGACTTGGATTCCCTTTTGCATTATTTACTAATGTGATCTTCTTTATATACTGGTTATCTAAAAGAAATAAATATTTCCTTATTTCTTTACTTGTATTGTTGGGAGTGTCTTATCATACAAGTAGATTTGTCCAACTTACATTTTGGAGTTCAGACGTACCTGAAAACGCTGTATCTCTAAAAATAATGAGTTACAATGTCAGGTTATTTGATTTATACAATTGGACAAAAAATGAAAAAACTAGAGACAAAATCCTTACCTTTCTAAAAGATGAGGATGCTGATGTAATCTGTTTTCAAGAATATTACTACTCCAGCAGCAACCAACTTGATACAAGAGACACTTTATTGCAACTACTTGAATCAAAACACTATTTCGAACACTTCACAACCAAAGTAAAAGAGTCAAACAAAAACAATAACTATTCTAACTTTGGAGCAGCTATTTATTCTAAATATCCAATAATTAATTCTGGGATTATTGCTTTTGAAAATGATGGAACTAACAATTGTATTTACGTAGATATTAAAAGAGAAACAGACACTTTACGGATATTCAATGCTCACTTAGGTTCTATACGTTTTCAATCAGAAGACTATGACTATATAGGAGGTAAAGGAAACCCAATTAAACAGGGGCAAAAACCAGCGGAACAAAAAATTTTAGGACGCTTAGCAATTGGGTTCGAGAAAAGGGTTTCACAGAGTAATGCAGTTTTAAAAGAAGTAGAAAACTCTCCCTACCCGGTAATAGTTTGCTCTGACATGAATGATACTCCTATCTCTTATTCATACAACCAATTTTCATCTGAATTAAACGATGCTTTTACAGTTAGTGGAAACGGAATTGGTGGAACTTATATCGGCAACTATCCCTTCTTGCGAATAGATTATATCTGGTATGATGATTACTTTCAGTCAACCAACTTTGTAACACACCAGAATATATTAAGTGATCACAAGGCGATTAGTTGTACCCTATATAATTCAATTTAGAAACTTTTTCATTGTCAATCTCATTATTGTAAATACCTTTGCAAGGCTAAACTATCTTATCGCTGCGATGGAAATCGGAGAGGAAAGTCTGGGCAGCGTAGAGCAATATGCTTCTTAACGGGAAGGCTACTATTTATAGTAGACAGATAGTGCCGCAGAAAATAAACAGCCTAAGTTTGAACTTGTTCAAAACGGTGATGGTGAAAAGGTGGGGTAAGAGCCCACCAGTACTGATGGTGACATCGGTAGCTTGGTAAACCTCATATGCTGAAAAACCAAATAAACCAGGGATTTCCGACGTGTCGGAATGAAGAGCTGCTCGCTCAACTTGGAGGGTAGGTTGATTGAGCCCCATAGTGATATTGGGCCTAGATAAATGATAGGACTCGACAGAACCCGGCTTATCGGTTTAGCTCCCACTTCGGTGGGGTTTTTATTACGTCATTGCGAGTAAAACGAAGCAATCTCATCATGTTTTACGAGAAGCATGATGAGATTGCTTTACTCATTACTTCGCTCGCAATGACGAATTTATTGTACTTTCCTGCGTGAGGGATAGAAGCGGCATACTTTTATGCAATAAAAGATACAGCGGATAGCCCGACCTGAAATACTGAAATATACCCTGAGTAGAACGAAAGGGCCTTGAAGTGTGAATGGACACGCCCAAAACATCATTCGTAGAAAAAACTACCTCTATCAATGCTTTTTAGTGCTATATCGAATTAATTAGTCTACTTTTGCAAAAAATTTAACACTATATATGACATTTGAAGACTTGGGTCTCCGTCCGGAGGTATTACAAGCGTTAAACGATTTAGGATTTGAAAAACCGACGCCCATTCAAAAAGAGGCGATTCCTGAGTTATTGAGTAGCCAAAGAGATTTAGTAGGCTTAGCGCAAACAGGAACAGGAAAAACGGCAGCATTTGGTTTACCGATTGTTGAATTAACCGATTTCACAAAAAAACATGTTCAAGCATTAATTGTTGCACCAACAAGAGAGTTGGGAATGCAGATTGCTTCTGACATGAAAACGTTTACGAAGCATGTTAAAGGTGCTAAAATTGCTACCATTTATGGTGGTGCAAGCATAGATACACAAGCTAGAGAAATAAGAGGTGGAGCACAAATTGTAGTTGCAACACCAGGTCGATTAATCGACATGATGAAACGAAATATCATTAAGCTAGCAGAAGTTCAGGTTGTTGTTTTAGATGAGGCAGACGAAATGCTTAACATGGGTTTCAAAGAAGACATTGACTCCATATTAGAGCAAACTCCAGAGCAAAGAAATGTGTGGTTATTTTCTGCAACAATGCCCAAAGAGGTAGCTAAAATTGCAAAAAACTACATGGATAATCCTTTTGAAATTACTGTTGGAACAAAAAACACAACTGCAGCAAATCTTAAGCATGTTTATTACACAATTAAGGAGCGTGACAGATACCCAGCTTTAAAGAGAATTTTAGATTTACACCCCAACATATATGGCGTAATCTTCTGTAGAACAAAAAGAGCTACACAGGAAGTTGCCGATAAATTAATGCAAGACGGTTATAGCGCCGAACCTTTGCATGGAGACTTATCTCAAGGTCAAAGGGATGCTGTAATGGCAAAATTCAGAAAGAAAGCAATACAAATGCTGGTTGCTACTGATGTAGCTGCTCGTGGTATTGATGTTAATGATATTACACATGTTGTAAATTACAACCTTCCTGAAGAAGTTGAAAATTACACGCACCGAAGTGGTAGAACTGCAAGAGCTGGTAAACATGGTATTTCGGTAGCTTTGGTTTCTCCGAGAGAAATTGGAAAGATTAAATCTATTGAAAGAATTATTGGAAAAGAATTTGAGAAAGGAGAAATCCCTTCAGGTGATGAAGTTTCAAAAGCACAGTTATTTCACTTAATAGAAACGGTTAAAACCACAGAAGTAAAAGAAGAATTGGGGAAATATTTACCGACCATCCTTGAGCAATTTGAAGACCTAGAGAAAGAAGATATCATTAAGTTGTTTGTTAGTTCTGAGTTTAACCCTATGTTAGAATACTACCAAAAATCATATGATTTAAATGCTTCCGTATCTTCAAGAGATAGAGAAAGAGGTGATAGAGATGCTGGTCGGGAAAGAGGTAGAAATAGAGGTAGAAACGATGAGAACAAACAACGTTTTCACGTTAACCAAGGTGAAGAAGGTGGCTTAAACAAAGGAGCTGTTCTTCGATTGGTTTGCCAACATTCTGACATAAGTTCAGGAGAAGTTGGAAGAATAGATTTGTTTAGAGAATTTTCTTTCTTTGAAGTTGATAAAAAATTCGCTGACCAAGTTTTACAAGGCATGAGAAATGCTGAGTTTAATGGAGAAGGTTTAAAAGTAGAATTTGCCGGAGATAAAAAAGGTGGAAACCGGAGCCGAAATGGCAGCAGAGGCAGTAATAATAATGGAAGTCGCGGTGGCGGAGGATACAAAGGTAACGGTGGTGGAAGCCGAAGCGGTGGTGGAAGTTCTCACAGAAAAGGAAATAGCGGAGGTGTTGGCGGTGGCGGAGATAGAAGCCGAAGAAGAAGGAGAGGATAATTAATAAAAAGAGAGGTTTAATCACCTCTCTTTTTTATTTTTACCGAAGAATGCAACCACAAACTTTCTATAGTAACGGAAAATTATTGCTAACAGGAGAATATCTTGTTATTGATGGCGCCAAAGCATTAGCGATACCTACTAAAAAGGGACAATCATTATCTGTAAAAGAAACCGAAGGAGGTTCTCAATTAATTTGGAAAAGCTGGACTTACGAAAGCCAATGCTGGCTTGACGTTCAATTTTCTCTCCCAAACTTTTCAATTGAAAAGACCTCTGATGAGGATAAATCAAAGTGGTTGCAAAAATTATTAATTTCTGTTCGAGAGCTAAACCCTTCTTTTTTAGCTAAAACCAATTCAATTGAAGTGAATACTCATTTAGATTTTCCAAGAGATTGGGGATTGGGCTCCAGCTCTACATTAATAAATAATGTTGCGCAATGGGCACAGAGTAGATCCTTTCGATTTACACTTTAAAGTATCCAATGGAAGTGGCTATGATATTGCTTGTGCGAAGGAAGATTCTCCAATAGTCTATTCGACACAACATCAAATACAAACAACTAATCCGATTCAATTAGAAAAAAGCTTTTTTGATCAAGTCTTTTTTGTTCATTTAAATAAGAAACAAAATAGTTTTGACGCTGTTAGGTCTTACAATGAATTAAAAACAGAAATTGAATTACAAGATTGTATTGAATCACTCAATCAAATAACAAATAAATTTATTCAAGCAGATACTTTACAACAGTGGGAGGCTGCAATGAATGAACATGAACACCTCATATCTGCTATTCTTGAACAAGAAACTATAAAAGAAAAACTATTTCCAATGTATCCAAATAGCATTAAATCACTTGGAGCTTGGGGAGGTGATTTCATTATGGCTACAGGAACAAAAGAGGACTCTAACTACTTTCTTGAAAAGGGATATAAAACTGCACCCTTTTTCAATGAAATGCTTTTAAAGACGGATCATTAATCTAATCATTTGGGCACCTATTAAATGTATTGATTGATAATAAAAAAAAGGTAAATCGTTGCTGTTTTTTTAAATAGACTATCTTTACACGATTTTTGAAAACAACCTCTGAATAATAACCTGCATATAGGCAAACGTTTTATAAACGGTTTAGCATTGATAGTAATGTTTTTCGTGCTGCCCGAAAAAAACACATATGCACAACCTTGTGATTTATCAACACCTACCTATAATTTAAACTTAACCGGAGTTTCTGATAGTATTTGGGAAAGTCCTAATGAAGCTAGAGATGGTTTTTGTTGTTCAGCTTCTGGTTCAGACAGATGTATAGAGTTTATTGTTACGCTTGACCCTGGTGCTCTAGGAATTCAATTCAATATTGCGGCAGGTGCAGTTCCACCTGGAGCATTGTTTTATGAAATTGAATGTGCAAACCCTACCCAAGTTGGCGACACACTTTGTTTAGATGGAGTAGGTCCGCATAGGATTACTTTTTGTAAGCCAGGAAACAATAAAAACATTTACGAAATAGTATCGGTAGAAGCTCCTGGAGTATCGCCTGCTATAACTGTTTCTGATGGGTGTTCAGGACTCATTCATGTTAATGGATATGATGAAACTACTGTAAATTGGGCACCTGTGCCATTTAATGCTGAATATGTTAATTATATGAGCTGTACCTCTGGGTGCGACACAGTATTAATTGCAGTAACCCAACCTGGCTACCCTTCTTTTATAGATTTTGAAGTAAGTGGATACCCACCATTCAATTTATGCGATACAGCTATCGTAAGAGATACAGTAAGGGTATATTTTGTTACGGATAAATTCGTGGAAATATTACCAGCAAACCCTGTTGTCTGTTTTGGAGGAACAAATACAACAATAACAGCTAATCCAAGTGGTGGAGCCCCGCCCTACTCTTATTTATGGAATACAGGTGAAACTGCTCAGTCCATTGATGTTGGTGTAGGAACATATTGGGTCGAAGTTTTTGATACAACAAACTGTCCCACTGTATTAGACACCGTTATTGTCACAGCCCATTTAAGCCCAATTTCTGTTAATGCAGGTTTAGACGTATCAAGTTGCACTAACCTGCCCACAGCTGCAATTGCTGGAACGGTTAACATTGCTGATGGAGGAATTTGGACTGGTGGAGCAGGATCCTATAGTCCCAGCAACACCGCACTAAGCACTAATTATACTCCCACTCCAGCAGAAATTATTGCAGGAAGTGTTACACTAACATTAACTACCACTGGAAATGATGGCTGTCCAGCCGAATCGGATTTAATGACAATAACGATTGAACCCGCTCCAATAATTGACGCTGGGGTAAATCAAGTTGTATGTGGAGACATTAGTTCTGTTTCATTATCTGGAACATTTAGCAATGCGGGTGGTGTTATCTGGTCATCTTCTGGAACAGGAACTTTTGGTAATTTAAATAACCCTGTTACAACTTATTCTCCAAGTACTGCTGACACAGCTGCTGGAGGAATCACGCTTACTTTAACAACAACCTTAACGGGAGCATGTGCTTCTGTATCAGACATCGTAAACATAACATTTACTCCTATACCTGTTGTAAATGCTAATATTGATCAAACTGTTTGTTCTGATGTTAGTTCTGTAAGTTTAGGGGGAACTGTTACTGTTGCTAATGGAGGAAACTGGACGACAAATGGAACTGGATCATTTTCACCAAATGCTACGACATTAACAGCTAGTTACATTCCAAGTGCTTTGGATGCAATTACTGGAAATGTAACGCTTACATTAACTTCTACTGGAAATGGAACTTGTAATGCATATAACGATCAAATGATCATTACATTTTATGCTGCACCAACGGTTGCTGTTGGCGCAGATCAAACTGTATGTGCTGATATTGGGACAGTTACATTATCTCCAACAACTGCAAACGCTGTTTCTTATTTATGGTCATCATCAGGCTCGGGAACTTTCTCCCCTAATAATATTACAGAGACCGCGGATTACATACCTAGTAATGCAGATACAGCAAATGGAAATATTACATTAACACTTACTGTTATTTCTGCGGGTTGCAGTAACTATTCAGATGATTTAAACCTTACAATAACAACTGCTCCCACTGTAACGGCAGGTACAGACATTACAACTTGTAAAGATATTTCTGCAGTTACTTTATCTGGTGCTGTTTCTGTTGCTACGGGAGGAACTTGGACAAGCTCTGGTACAGGAACATTTTCACCTTCTGCTAATAGCCTAGGAGGAAACTACATTCCGTCAGCTGCTGATACCGCTGCTGGAAGTGTAACTCTTACATTAACAACAACAGGAAATGGATCATGTAATGCTTATACTGATAATGTGTTTATAACGTTCACAGATATCCCTACTGTTAATGCTGGTATAGATCAAACCATTTGCGCAGATATTGCAAACGTTCCATTGGGAGGAGCAATTACAATTGCAACAGGTGGAACTTGGGCAACTTCTGGAACGGGAACCTTTACTCCAGGAAACACGAGTCTTGGTGGTGCATACATACCATCAAATAGTGATACAACAGCTGGTACAGTTACTTTAACATTAACTACTGCAGGAAACGGTTTCTGTAATGCCTATAATGACCAAATGATTATAACAATATCACCTTCTCCTATTGTTTCAGCTGGAACTGACCAAACACTTTGTAGTGATGTGGGCACTGTAGGCTTAAATGGAACTGTAATAAATGCTGCTGGTGGTAGTTGGACAACTTCTGGAAATGGTACTTTCTCTCCAAACAACAATACGCTTAATGCTAGCTATTTACCGACTTCAAGCGATACATTAAATGGAAGCGTTACTTTAACATTAACCACAACTGGTAATGGAACTTGTAATGCCTACGCAGATGATATGCTAATTACATTTACCACTGCTCCTACTGTAAACGCTGGAACTGATATTAATACCTGTAAAGATATTGCTTCTATTGCTTTAAACGGATCCGTTACTATAGCGACAGGAGGAGCTTGGACTACTTCTGGATCTGGCACATTTAATCCTAACGCAAATACATTAACTGCGTCTTACATCCCGTCTGCTGCTGATACAGCTGCTGGAACTATAACACTTACTTTAACAACTAATGGTAACGGTCTTTGTAATGTATACTCTGATAATGTTGTTATTACATTAACCAATATTCCAACTGTTGATGCTGGTATTGATCAAACTATTTGTGCAGATGCTACAGGTGCTTTCCTTGCGGGAAGTGTTACAATTGCAACAGGTGGAACTTGGGCAACTTCTGGAACAGGTACTTTCTCTCCTAGCAATACTGCACTTGGCGCAACTTACATCCCTTCTGATGCTGATACAACAGCTGGAACTGTAACATTAACATTGACAACTACAGGTAACGGTTTATGTCAAGCATATTCGGATCAAATGACGGTAACTATATCTCCTGCTCCCATTGCAAATGCAAATGTTGATCAAACAGTTTGTGGAGATATTGCTGCTGTTCCTTTAAATGGTTCTGTAATTACTGCAACGGTTGGTAGCTGGACTACTTCTGGTACTGGAACATTCTCACCAGACAACCTTACGCTTAATGCTAGTTATGTGCCGACAACTGCTGATACCATCGCAGGAAGTGTTACTCTAACATTAACCACAACTGGTAATGGAACTTGTAATGCCTACGCAGATGATATGCTAATTACATTTACCACTGCTCCTACTGTAAACGCTGGAACTGATATTAATACCTGTAAAGATATTGCTTCTATTGCTTTAAACGGATCCGTTACTATAGCGACAGGAGGAGCTTGGACTACTTCTGGATCTGGTACATTTAATCCTAACGCAAATACATTAACTGCGTCTTACATCCCGTCTGCTGCTGATACAGCTGCTGGAACTATAACACTTACTTTAACAACTAATGGTAACGGTCTTTGTAATGTATACTCTGATAATGTTGTTATTACATTAACCAATATTCCAACTGTTGATGCTGGTATTGATCAAACTATTTGTGCAGATGCTACAGGTGCTTTCCTTGCGGGAAGTGTTACAATTGCAACAGGTGGAACTTGGGCAACTTCTGGAACAGGTACTTTCTCTCCTAGCAATACTGCACTTGGCGCAACTTACATCCCTTCTGATGCTGATACAACAGCTGGAACTGTAACATTAACATTGACAACTGCAGCTAACGGT
The DNA here is from genome assembly GCA_943788755.1 of uncultured Flavobacteriales bacterium. Classification (GTDB taxonomy): domain Bacteria; phylum Bacteroidota; class Bacteroidia; order Flavobacteriales_D; family Parvicellaceae; genus CALSMU01. The sequence continues at coordinate 1,291,750 of CALSRM010000003.1, read as the reverse complement.
TTATGTCAAGCATATTCGGATCAAATGACGGTAACTATATCTCCTGCTACAGTTGCAAGTGCAAATGTTGACCAAACAGTTTGTGGAGATATTGCTGCTATCTCTTTAAATGGTTCGGTAATTACTGCTGCTGGGGGAACTTGGACAACTTCTGGTACTGGAACATTCTCACCAGACAACCTTACGCTTAATGCTAGTTATGTGCCGACAACTGCTGATACCATCGCAGGAAGTGTAACATTAACTTTAACAACAACTGGAAATGGAACTTGTAATGCCTACACAGATGATATGCTAATTACATTTACCACTGCTCCTACTGTAAACGCTGGAACTGATATTACTACCTGTAAAGACATTACTTCTATTGCTTTAAACGGATACGTTACTATAGCGACAGGAGGAACTTGGACTACTTCTGGATCTGGCACATTTAATCCTAACGCAACTACATTAACTGCGTCTTACATCCCGTCTGCTGCTGATACAGCTGCTGGAACTATAACACTTACTTTAACAACTACTGGTAACGGTCTTTGTAATGTATACTCTGATAATGTTGTTATTACATTAACCAATATTCCAACTGTTGATGCTGGTATTGATCAAACTATTTGTGCAGATGCTACAGGTGCCTTCCTTGCGGGAAGTGTTACAATTGCAACAGGTGGAACTTGGGCAACTTCTGGAACAGGTACTTTCTCTCCTAGCAATACTGCACTTGGCGCAACTTACATCCCTTCTGATGCTGATACAACAGCTGGAACTGTAACATTAACATTGACAACTACAGGTAACGGTTTATGTCAAGCATATTCGGATCAAATGACGGTAACTATATCTCCTGCTCCCATTGCAAATGCAAATGTTGATCAAACAGTTTGTGGAGATATTGCCGCTGTTCCTTTAAATGGTTCTGTAATTACTGCAACGGGTGGTAGCTGGACAACTTCTGGTACTGGAACATTCTCACCAGACAACCTTACGCTTAATGCTAGTTATGTGCCGACAACTGCTGATACCATCGCAGGAAGTGTAACATTAACTTTAACAACAACTGGAAATGGAACTTGTAATGCCTACACAGATGATATGCTAATTACATTTACCACTGCTCCTACTGTAAACGCTGGAACTGATATTACTACCTGTAAAGACATTACTTCTATTGCTTTAAACGGATCCGTTACTATAGCGACAGGAGGAGCTTGGACTACTTCTGGATCTGGCACATTTAATCCTAACGCAACTACATTAACTGCGTCTTACATCCCGTCTGCAGCAGATACAGCTACTGGTGGTGTTACCTTAACATTAACTACAACAGGTAATGGATTATGTAATGCTTATTCTGATAATGTTGTTATTACATTAACTGATATTCCTGTTTCTTTAGCTAGTTCTGATCAAACCGTTTGTGCAGATATTTCAGGTGTATCTCTAAACGGAGGGGTGTTAAATGCTATAGGTGGAATTTGGTCAACGAATGGAACGGGAATATTTACTCCAAGTGACTCTGATTTAAACGCCACATATGTTCCAAGTGCCGGTGACACAGTGGTTGGAAATGTAACACTAGCTTTAACAACGACTGGAAATGGTCTTTGTAATGCTTATAATGATTTAATGAATATAACAATTATACCTGCTCCTATTGCTTATGCTGGGAACGACACTTCAGTTTGTTCTACGAACCCAGTTGTACCCTTAGGTGGTTCCGTAATAACAGCTACTGGTGGAATATGGACTACAAACGGATCTGGAACATTTACACCAAACGATACTGATTTAAATGCTATTTATGAAACTAGCCTTAGTGATCAAACTATTGGGACGGTTCAAATATATTTAACGACTACTGGAAATGGGTTATGTAATGCCGTTACTGACACTATTAACTTAACTATAACGCCAACAAGTATTACAGTATTTGTTGGAAATGACACCCTTGTTTGTGGAGACGACAGTTTGGTCTTAAATGCTTCAATAACCACCGCAACTGGAGGAATTTGGTCTACTCTTGGAGATGGATTATTTTCTGATACTACGGATTTAAATGCTAGTTACTTCTTTGGTCCAAACGACACTGTAGCAAATACAGTTGACTTATATTTAACAACCACTGGAAATGGAGGTTGTTCGGCACAAGTAGATTCGTTCAAAGTTGACATTCAAGATCCGTTAGAATTAGCTGTAATGTCATCGCGATACAGCTTGTCGACATGGAGGAGCTATTAATATAGCTAGCACAAGTAATACTGGACAAGGATATTGGATAACAAATGGAGATGGATCTTTCCTTCCTGATTCTACGGTTGTTAAATTGCACAATATTTACCAGGGTCTATTGATACTGCTTCTAATAGTGTTATACTAACATTCATAACAGAAAACAATGGTATTTGTGTAGCTATCAATGATAGCTTAGTAATTGAACTTATAGATGCTCCAACAGTTAATTTTGGATTTGCGGATGTTTGCCTAAACGAAACCGCTTTCTTTACGGACTCTAGTTTTGCTATTGGTGGTCTAACAAATTGGGATTGGGATTTTAACGATACTATTCTTTCGTCAATGCAAGACACGAGTGTTATTTTCACTTCATACGGAACGCAAACCGCAACATTGGTTGTTACTTCTGGTTATGGTTGTATTGATTCTTTGACTTTAGACATTATTGTTTCACCACTACCAACAGCGATACTTACAAGTAACGCTGATTGTTATGAAGACTCTGTGGAAATGTTTGATGCTTCAACGGTTCCTGCTGGATCAATCATTGGATGGGAATGGGAAGTTGAAAATGGATTCACTGAAACAACGCAAGATATTTCTGTAATATTTGATAGTGCTGGTATTTACGCAACAACATTAATTATTAGTACTGATATGGGATGCACAGATACTATTACTGATTCATTACAAGTTCAGCCAAGCCCTATTGGATCATTCGTGTCAGATTCTGTATGTCTTAATGAATTTTCAACCATGGTTGATGTGTCAAATGTAGAGTTTGGAACCATTGTTACATGGGATTGGATTGTAGATGGTGTATCAATTGATACACTTTCGAATACAAGTTTCGTTTTTAACTCGGACAGTTTACAACCAATTACGTTGGTCGTAACATCTAGTTATGGATGTATAGATACTGTAACACAAGAGGTATTGATTTACCCTTTACCAAATAACATTTATAGTTATGAAGGATTTTGTGAAGAAGACGATGTTTTATTTACAGACGAATCGACAATTAGTTCAGGGCAAATAGTTGCATGGAATTGGAATTATGGCAATGGTGATAGCAGTAATGTACAAAACCCTTCATATGGGTTTGGCGAATGGGGAGATTATAATGTAACACTTATTACAACTTCTGACTATGGTTGTTCAGATACAATTGAACAAAACATTACTATCAGTCCTAATCCATCTGCAGAATTTAGTATGAGCTCAAATATTACTCAAGTGCTTGACCCTATTTATTTTACTGACGAGTCAATAGATGCTTCACAATGGGATTGGGATTTTGGTGATTCAATTGGAACTTCTACTGATCAAAACCCTGATTATGCATGGAACAATTTTAGTACATATACAGTATTCCTAACTATTACAAATGATTTTGGTTGTACCGATACTGTTTCGCATGTAGTAACTGTAAAACAGCCACCACAGCTTCCATTAGCATTCTCTCCAAATGGAGATGGATTAAATGACGTCTTCTATGTTTTAGGAGGAACCTTTACTGATTTTAGGTTTGAGATTTATAACAACTGGGGTAAAATGATTTTTGAAACGAATGATGCTCTTGTGGGATGGGATGGAAAACATATGGATATTGAACAACCTTTAGGAGTTTACGTTTGGATTTACCATGTAGTAACAGAAGATGGTGAAGAATATACGGGACACGGAGATGTTACAATCATTAGGTAATGAGGGGTATATCTTACATATCAATTAAGAAATCATTAATAATACCATTGGTATTATTAATGACATTGTCTTCTAATGCCCAAGATTTTCACTTATCTCAGTATGAAGCTTCACCAATGTTGATTAACCCTGCTATGACAGGAATGTTTAAAGGAGATTATAGAGCCACTTTACATTATAGAAGTCAATGGGCTAGCATTATTAGTAATCCTTTTAGAAGCACAGCATTATCATTTGATACAAAATTCAAAGATATTAAAGCGGGAGTATATTTATTAAATACGTCTGCTGGATCTGGAAAATATAACACCACTAACTTTGTTTTATCTGGAGCATACGATTATCAATTAGCTAATAGCCCACATAACCACTTTACAGGAGGTTTACAACTGGGTGGAATAATGAAAAGCATTAATTTTAACTCATTAACCTTCGAAGATCAATACGACCCTGCTGGTGGAGGAACATTCTCTAACCCAACAGGTGAAATTGCTGGAGCCACATCTACTTTCCTTCCCGAAGTAAACCTTGGTTTTATGTATTATTACACCAACACCAATAAAAGAATAAACCCTTTTTTAGGAGCATCAGTAATGCACGTAACTGAACCAAATGAAACGCTACTAAATTCAACAAGTAAACTTCCAATGCGCTTTAATATTCATCCAGGAGTTAAAGTGAATATCAATTCTAAGTTTCAATTTTTAATGCACGGCATTTTAATGAAACAAGAAAATATTACAGAAATAATGTTTAGCTGGATGGGCTATTACTATATGGAAAGTAAAGATGTTTTTGCTTCTTATGGAATTACGCGTAGAACAAATGATGATGCTGTAATTGCCCACATTGGATTAAAGTACAAACAGCTTGAATATAGATTAAGTTACGACTTGAACACCTCCAACCTACAATCTGTTTCAAATAGTAGAGGTGGATTTGAATTGTCAGTAATATTTATAAGCAGTAAAGTAAATCCTACACCGATACGATCATGTCCAGATTTATAAAACATATAGTGCTATTGGTAGGATTCTTCTCCCTTTCTGCTGCTTCTATGGCTCAAATGTCTTTAGCTGAAATGTTGCGTTATGGTGATGAAGCATATGAACAAAAGAACTATGCTTCTGCTATTCATTTTTACAAAATGGTAATTGATGAAGATTTGAAAGTAGAAAGAATTTCCTCCCATCCATACGCATATAGCGCATACACTGGAAAAAGTAATAAAAAGGAAATAGAAGAATCTGACTCTACTGCAATAAAGGATTCTTTAAGTATTGGTGACTCGTCATCTCTTCCAAAATTAGACTCAAGCGAAGTAATTATTAAGGATGAAGCTTTTTCTGAAGAAAGCTTTACTGAAAATGGAGAGAAGAAAGTAAACGGAAATGAATTGTATGCTACCCATATGATAGCTGAATGCTCTCGATTAATGAATGATTATTCGCTTGCTGAATATTGGTATGTGCAATCTCTGCAACTTAGTTGGGGCGCTGAGGTGGATACTTATCCTTTAGACAGGTATTATTATGGAACGGTTCTAATGAATAATAGCCGATATAAAGAAGCATCCGACGAGTTTAAAACTTTTAGACTTGACAATGAGGATACAACAAGTACAACAGCTTACTTTTATAAAAGAGCAGAACAATTAATTAGCAATTGCAGTTATGCCCAGAATTCGAAGAGCAAAAAGAAAGGGGTTTCTGTTAAAAAAGGAGATAGCTTATTAAATAATGGTTCTAGTTCATATGCCGCTAGTTTCTTAGACCATAATCACATTATTATTTCCTCCGCTCGAAATACTAGTACTGGAGATAAAGAGAATAAAATATCTGGAAACCTTTTGAGCGACATTTTCCTAATGACAAAAAATGGAAAGAATTGGGGTGGAGCGCACAGTCTAAATGGGGATGCTAATTCTAGTCAGCATGAAGGTGCTGCATCGGTTGGTGACGATAAAAAAACAATGTACTTTACAAGATGGTACATTGATAATGAAACGGAATCTGAAATATTGGTTACCAAATATTTTGTGGATAAATGGATGAAACCTAGAAAACTTGGACCAGCAGTTAACACAAAAGGATATACGACATCACACCCTTATATTACAAAAGATAATAAAACCTTATTCTTTGCTTCTGACAGACCAGGAGGTCAAGGTGGTATGGACATCTGGTATTGCACAATTGATTATAAAGGTAAAACCACTGAACCAATTAATCTTGGGCCAAATATAAATTCAGCAGAGGATGAGATTACTCCTTTTTACCATGAGGCTACAAACGTACTATATTTTAGCTCCACAGGACATAAAAACATTGGAGGGTATGACGTGTTTAAAGCAAAATATAATTTAGAAAATAACTATGCTAGGTTACCCAGAGAATATGGGACACCCTATTAACTCAGCAAAAAACGATAAGTATTTTGTTTTAAATGAATTACAAACAAATGGGTTCCTTAGCTCAAATAGAGGAGAATGCGCAGAGTGCCCGGACACATATTGCAATCAAATTTATACAATCACTAAAGAGGAAAACCAATTTTTATTGAGTGGTTTTGTTTATGATGCTCTTACAGATGAAGAAATTCCTAATGCAAAAATTACAGTTAAAGATGTCCTAGGAGAATTTGAAGATTACACTTTTGAAACGGATGAAACTGGCTATTATGAGATTCCTCTAAACCCTGAAATGCACATCTTTATAAAAGCTCAAAAAATTGAATATTTTGCTGATGCAAATGCACAGTCAACTATCGGGATAGTAGAGTCTGAAGATTACACAATTGACTTTTTCTTAGCAAAAATCCCTTATGAAGAGATAGCAATTCCTGGTATTTTTTATGATTATGATAAGGCTACTCTGCGTTCCGAGTCGATGATCGTACTTGATAGTTTAATTGACTTTTTAAAAATTAACAACAATCTTGTTATTGAAATTAGTTCTCACACCGATGAAAATGGAAGTCATGTATATAATAATAAACTTTCGCAAGAAAGAGCACAATCTGTTGTAGATTATTTGATAGCAAAAGAAATTCCGATGGAAAGATTAATTGCCAAAGGGTATGGAAAGACTATTCCAATCATAAAAAATTCAACCAATGAAGAAGGTGACCAAAGGAATAGGCGTACCTCTTTTAGAATTTTAGGTGAAGACTTTGAAGAAGTAACTAAAATTCAACCTAAGCATAGATAATTTTGTAATCCATTGGTAACAGATCTATAAAATGAAATTATTCCTTCTGTTAACATCCCTGTTAATAATTGCTTAACCTATTTCATCATTTCCTTTGCAATACCAATAACTTTGTACCGCTGATTAAACCATGACAAATAATTACATATATACAGGAAGTGCAGAAAACTTACCGGAAGGTACAGTCTCTTGGGAAAGTCCCTCTAATATAGCTTTGGTTAAGTATTGGGGGAAAAAAAGAGAACAACTTCCGGCAAACCCTTCAATTAGCTTTACATTAAACAATTGTAAAACTACCACTAACCTCACCTACTCAAATTCAGATAAATTGTCTTTTGAAGTCTATGTGGATGGAAAAAGGGAAGAAGGTTTTGAACCAAAAATAAAAACGTTTTTTGAACGAATAAGTGAATACGCTTCTTTTATCAATGCGTATAAATTTAGAATTGAAACTTCTAATTCATTCCCGCATAGCAGTGGGATAGCTTCTTCTGCATCTGGATTAAGTGCTTTAGCATTGTGCATTTGTTCAATCGAACAGAATATTGATTCAGAATTTGAAGGTGAATTTTTTCTAAACAAAGCCTCTTTTCTAGCTAGATTAGGGTCTGGAAGTGCTTGTCGTTCGCTATTTCCGAAAATGGCATCTTGGGGAAAACATAAAGATTTTAGTAATAGTTCTGATTTTATCGGAACTCCATACAGTTACATCCACCCCATTTTCAGTACTTATCAAGATACCATATTGCTTGTAGACAAAGGTCAAAAGCAAGTTAGCAGTACAGTAGGACACGGTTTAATGCATAATCATCCGTTTGCTGAAGCTAGGTTTGAACAAGCAAACAGTAATTTAAGAAACTTAAAACACGTATTGAAATCAGGAGACTTAAAAGAATTCAATAAAATTGTAGAATCAGAAGCTCTTACGCTGCATGCGATGATGATGAGTTCGGATCCTTATTTTTTATTAGTAAGACCAAATACAATAGCAATTATAGAAAAAGTATGGGCTTTTAGAATGGAGTATCAACTTAATTTGACTATAACCTTAGACGCAGGAGCAAATGTTCATTTACTGTATCCAGAAGCAGAAAAGCATGCTGTACTAGACTTCATTAAGTCTGAATTAGTTGTGTTTTGCGAAAATGGAGCGTATATTTGTGACAATGTTGGTTCAGGACCAAAACAATTAAGTTTATGAGTGTAATTAAAGATTCACTTTTTTACGGTAAAATTCTTCTATTTGGAGAGTATGGTATCATTGAAGATTCAATGGGACTATCCATTCCCTACAATAGCTACAAAGGAAGTTTTATATTTCACTCAGACGACGAAAAATTCTCAAAAGATTCTAACAAAGAATTACAAAAATATCTTTCATATTTAGACACATTAAAAACCGAAAACAAATTACCATGCGATTTGGATTTAGAGTCTTTTAAAATTGACATTTCTAAAGGTATGTTATTTCATTCTAGTATCCCGCAAGGATATGGAGTTGGCAGTTCAGGAGCTTTAGTTGCTGCTATTTACAATAAATATTGTTTTAACAAATTAGGTTCTACCGATAACTCTGACATACTTGAATTAAAGCGGATTTTCGGAGAATTAGAAAGCTATTTTCACGGTACTAGCTCTGGTCTCGATCCATTAATCTGTTATCTAAATCTTCCTATTTTAATTAAATCTAAAACAGAATTAGGAACTGTTGGTCTTCCTGAACAAGGGGAAAGCAAAGGAGCAATTTTTCTTTTAAATACAGGAATTACAGGGAAAACACAACCGTTAGTTAACCATTTTTTAGAGCGTTGCAAAGAAGATGGCTTTAGGAAGATGATTAAAAGTCAATTCAATAAATATAACGATGCAAGTATTGAAGCATTCTTAAATAAAGATGGTAAAGGCTTGTTGTCCAATGTCAAAAACTTATCTAAAATTGTCTTAGATAACTTTAAACCAATGATTCCGAAAGCTTATCAAAAACTGTGGCAAGACGGATTGGATAGTAATGCTTACTATTTGAAGCTTTGTGGTTCAGGAGGAGGAGGGTTTATCTTAGGCTTTACAAAAGATATAGACAATGCTCGAACTAAATTAAACGATTACCAATTAGACGTAATCCATAATTTTTAGACCCCCTACTCTATACAATGGCATTTAGCAGGAAACAAAAATATCTTTTTGTAAAGTTTCTGGCTCTATTTGCATTAGTCCGCTGGTACAACATCTTTCTCATTACTTTTGCTCTATACCTATCCGCAATATTCTTAATTAACCCAAAAGAGAATTGGCTAGAAGTTTCCCTATCTTATAAGCTGCATCTTACAATAGCTTCCCTTGCATTTTTCATAATGGCAGGCTACATAATAAATGCATTTTATGATTTTGAAAAGGACATTATAAACCGCCCTAAAGAAACTATTTTCGACCGGATTATCAGTAAGACATCTTGTTTACGGGCATATGGTATATTTATACTGATTGGATTTATACTAAGCCTTATGGTTGGATGGAAAGTCCTAGTTTTTAACACAATATTTTCGTTTTCTTTATGGTTCTATTCTCACAAATTAAGAAAAAAGCCAATTGCTGGTGAGCTTGGTGCATCATTATTAACTGTAGCCCCTTTTGTAAGTCTTACTATCTTCTATTTGGAAACAAACCTAACCGTTATATTATACATAGGCTACTTGTTTGCCGTGACCCTTACAAGAGAAGTAATAAAAAAAATGGTGTATTTAAAAGGGGATTTAATAGTTGGCGAAAAATCACTACCTATCATTATGGGGATCCGAAAAACAAAATATATTATTCTTAGCTCGATGCTCTTATCATTAATTCCAGTTGGTGTCTTATTTCCAGATATTGTTAACCGGTATATATTATGTTACTTTATAATCAGCTCATCCTTAATTGGTGGAAGTATATTGCTTTTAAAATTTTCCAAAACACCAACCCATTTTGATAGAATCAATACGATATATAAAGTGATAATTTTAATGGGTATTTTTAGTATACCCCTTATTTAATCGTTCCAAAGGCTCCAAGACTTCTCAGCTTGTTGTTGTAACATTGTTACCCCATTGATGACTTTCGCTCCATTCTCTTTGCCTTGCTTAAGAAAAAGAGTCTCATCCGGATTATAGACCAAGTCCACTAATAAGTGTCTTTCTGTCAATGCGGAATAAGGGATGGCCGGTTTTGAAGCAATATTTGGAAACATACCTAAAGGAGTACAATTGATAATTAATAAATGGTGTTTGATTACATGTTCATTGATATCATTCCAATTTAAAACATTGTTTTTAGAATCATTTCTTGAAGCAAACATAACTTTTACTCCATATTGCTTTAACACATATTCAACTGCCTTTGATGCTCCTCCTGTTCCTAAGATTAAAGCTCTTTCATGTTGAGACTTAAAAAATGGTTTGATACTTTGGTGAAAACCAAAAGTATCTGTGTTATATCCTTTTAATTTTCCATTCTTAAATACAATGGTATTAACCGCTCCTATTTCTTTAGCAACCTCATCTAGGTCATCTAGAAATGGAAGTATGGCTTTCTTATACGGAATGGTAACGTTTAGTCCTTGCGGGTTCAGTTCTTTTACTTTCTCAACAAACTCTTCAATAGTTTCAATTTCAATATTGATATACTCAGAATCAATCAATCCTTGATTATCAAATTTTTCAGTAAAATATTTTTTAGAAAAAGAATGTGAAAGCGATTTACCTATTAGTCCGTACGTTTTCATTACGCTTTTTTCATTTTTTTAGAAACAATTTCCATTCCGAAAATAATTGCAGCTCCTAAAATACAAAAACCAATAGCTAATATCGTTTGTGGTTCTGCAGAGAAATATACTATCTCATTAATTTCATCAAGCCCAAAGGTTGTGTAGTCAATAGGCAACACATTTTCTTGCATAAATGGAACAACCTCATCATGAGAATTAACCCGGATTGAAATTGTTTCTTTCCAAGGCCATAATTTATTTAAAGAACCGATTAAAAAACCTGTTAAAATAGCAATCGTTAGATCATGGTACTTAGCAAACATCCATTTTAACACTCTAGAAAAAGATAAAAGGCCGATTACAGCTCCAGCCATAAACATCCCTATTGTCAAAAGTTCCTTATCTTTTAAAGCTTCCAAAACAGTTTTATATGAACCCATTAGTAATAAGATAAAACTGCCTGAAATACCTGGTAAAATCATAGCACAAATGGCTATCATTCCTGAGACAAAAATAAACCACAGCTCATTTGAATTTGTCATCGGAGGCAGAACGGTGACCCAAAAAGACAATCCTGTTCCAATTATTAAACTAACCACGGTGCCAATATTCCAGCTTTTTACTTGTTTTCCAACATATACAATACTCGCTAGAACCAATCCAAAAAAGAAGCTCCAAATTAATATAGGGTGTGCTTCCAGTAAATAACTTATTAATTTAGCGAGAGAGGAAATACTGATTCCTATCCCTAAAATTAACGTTACAATAAAATTTCCATTAATTGACTTCCATGCAGCTTTTACACCTTCCTTTTTAAGCGTTTTCAAGGCTCCTAGATTAACAGAGTTTATTGTTTCTAGTAATTCTTCATAAATGCCTGATATAAAAGCTATAGTGCCTCCTGAAACGCCAGGAACAACATCTGCTGCACCCATTGCCATTCCTTTTAATAAAAGCACAAAGTAATCGAATAGACTTCTCATCTAATAAACATTCATTGTAGTATCAACTTGCTCTGCCCAAGCATTTATTCCGCCTTCTAGACTATACAAGTTATCGTAACCATTATCTGATAAAAAAACGACCATATTACCACTTCTTTTACCTCCTCTACAATGAATAATTACAGGAATATCTTTACGGATTTTGGCCAGGTTATTTCTAACTTCCCCCATAGGGATGTGGTCGCCCCCAATGCTAGCTAATTCTAATTCGTATTCTTCACGAATGTCAATTAATTGAAAGTTTTCAGAATTATCAAACTTAGCTTTAAGTTCTTCTACAGAAATAGTTTTCATAATTACTTTGATTCAGCTTCAATTTTTTGTTTCTTCTCAATTACCACATTATCTGGTAAGTAATTAAAAAATGTATCTCCACGTAATCCTAATCGCAGACATTCTAATGGAATAACTTCATGCGGCGCTATATTTCCAAGATTTACATTTTCACCAAATAAATTAATAAACCAAACTTGCTGTGTTTTAACCGGCGCTTCCCATAATATTTGTTCTGGCTTTATCTTAGCAATAATTTTATTAATTAACACTGTGTGTGGCTGACCATTTCTTCTGAAAATACCAACAGACCCGCTTTCTCTACCCTCAGCAATAACTTTCCAAGAACCAGCTTGTAGTTCATTGGTCATCATTCTAATCCATTTTCCAGGACTAATTATCATCCCTTCTTCTTTGGAACCTACCTCACTAAATACAGTGAAGTTTTTAGCAAGTTTACTTATGTATTCACATTTCTCATCTTGCGGAATAATAATAGAACCATCAGATACTTCACACAGATCCAACCCCATCTTATCCACAAACTTCTGATAATCATCAAATCTTCCTCTAGCGATAAAAGCTTCAAAAAGTGTACCCCCAAAATAAGGTCGAACTCCAGCTTCTTGATATAATTTAATCTTATCTTCTAATCTATTGGTAACTAAAGAGGTTCCGAACCCGAACTTAATAACATCCGTTAAATGCCCTGCACTTTCGATAAAGTCTTCTGTTTGGCGAAAGCTCAAACCTTTATCCATCATCATCGTCAATCCTTTCTCTCTAGGTTTTTCAGGTCTAGAGGGTATATATGGTAAATCAAAATTCATAATTATTTCTTATAGTCTGCAATAATATCAACTATTTCGGTGATATCTTTAGCTTGTGGATAAAATTCGAAAAGTTTTTCATGACCTTTGTAATTTGTCGACAATGCTTTACGTAGGTTAATTTTCGCATTTTCGCTGTCTCCAACAGATATTTGATAAGCAACTAGTCTATATTGTAATTCTTCCTGGTCACCATTTAACGCTATTGCATCTTTCAATAATTTAGCAGCATCTTTAGGCGATGACTTTTCAAACAATATATTGGAATAATCTAACCAAGCGTCTATATTATCAGGATCCAAGTCAACTACTCTTCTAAAGATTTTTTTAGACTTTTCAGTTTCACCAAGCTTACCCAATATTTCTGCATAAACGTATAAATACTCAACATTTTCAGGGTCTTTCTCTAGCGCTTTTTTTATAAACTTAACTGCCTCTTCAGGCTGCTTATTTAAGTCCTTTACAACACCTATACCCAACCAAGCATCCGTTTGATCATTATCCAGCTCTAAACTTTTCTCATAGAATGTAATTGCCTTTTCATATTCCCCTAATTTCTCGTAACATTCACCTATGTGACAATAAACGAATGCATGCGGTTGCTCTAAACCAAAGGTCAGGTTCAATACTTCTATTGCCTTTTTATATTCATCTAATTGGATATAAGCATTTGCTTTTCCATAGTACGCTGCAGCAAAAGAATCGTTTGTCAGGATACTATAATCGAAAGCAAACAATGCGTCTTCGTATTCTTCTATTCGATAAAAGGAATTACCAAGGTTAAACCAACCTATATAAGAATAAGGTTGTTGTTCCAAAAACGCTTCAAAATATTGAACAGCCTCATTATCTACATCCAACTCATTGTAACAAAGTCCAACTTCAAATAATGCCGTTTCATTTTCCCTATTTAATTCAAGCGCTTCCTTTAAGAAAAAGAGCGCTTTTTTAAACTTACCTAATGCTTGATATTGGTAAGCTAAATCTAAAAACAACTCCTCTTTAAAGTCTAATTCAAATGTGATTGCTTTTTCAAAATACGCGATTGCCTTCTCATGCTCCAAAAGCTCCGCGTAAATTGTTGCTAATATTCTGATTGCATTTCCGTTGAGCGGGTTTAGATCTAATGCATATTTCAACACTTCAACCGCCTCTATTTTTCTACCCAATTGAATAAGTGCTTCTCCTTTATATAAAATAATGTTTTCTGAAGTCGGATGTTGCTGTTCTCCTATTTCAATAATAGAAAGTGCTTTTCTCGGCTCTTCTACTTCAAAATAATAACCTGCAATAGTCTCTATCTCTGACACATCAAAGAAAAAAGTCTGCTCATTTGAAAGCATCGTTTCAAACGTTGCTACCAACTCCATTCTAGCCTCATTGTCAAATCTTTCTTCCTCCATTTAAAATCAAATTTTAAATTCTAATACAATATTGCTTTTTAAATAACACCTACAACATAAAACGTTCAAACATTATTAACATTGTATTTTTGATTGTTGATAGCGCAAAAACAAATTTATACAGACTGCATAAGTGAATAAGACATGTTACTCCATAAAGTGCTGTAAATAAAAGTATAAGAATTAAAGACATACTTTCCGCTAAATAAAAAAATCATCTCCCAATATTTTTTTCTTTTAATCTTTTGTTGGAATTATTAAGACAGTAAAAAAAGAATTCTAATTATGGTGAATTGCATATTTACAACACATTTATTTCGTTTCTTTGCAAACGTAAATTAACAAAGTATGACACTAATCAAATCAATTTCAGGAATAAGAGGAACTATAGGAGGAAAACCAGGTGATGGCCTAACTCCTTTAGATATTGTGAAATTTACAGCAGCTTATGGCTCTTGGATTAAAAACAACTCTTCTGCAGAAAAGGTAAAAATAGTCGTTGGTCGAGATGCCCGTATCTCGGGTGAAATGGTTAGCAATGTTTGTATTGGAACTTTACAAGGACTTGGAATTGATGTAATAAATTTAGATTTATCAACAACTCCAACTGTTGAAATAGCAGTTCCAATGGAAAATGCGCAAGGCGGCATTATTCTTACGGCAAGTCATAACCCAAAAGAATGGAATGCGCTTAAATTATTAAATGAAAAGGGAGAATTTATTTCTGGTCAGGATGGGGCAGATGTTCTAGATATTGCAGAAAACGAAAGATTTTCATTTGTTGATGTGGACAGCTTGGGGAATTGCACATTGGACAATAGCTATCTGGAAAAACATATTAATGCCATACTAAAATTAGAATTGGTTATTCCAAAACTAATTGAAATGTCAAATTTCAAAATAGTTTGTGATTCTGTAAATAGTACTGGGGGAATATTTGTTCCTGGAATGCTACGAGCACTTGGAGTAAAAGATATCATATCGTTATACGGAGAACCAACAGGTCACTTTCCGCACAATCCTGAGCCTTTACCCGAAAACTTGACAGCCATTGCTGAAAAGATAAAAGAAACTGGGGCTGACTTAGGGATTGTAGTGGATCCAGATGTAGACAGACTTGCTTTCGTTGATGAGAATGGAGATATGTTTGGAGAAGAATATACGCTTGTAGCTATAGCCGATTATATTTTACAAAATACGCCAGGAAGTACTGTATCCAACTTATCGTCTACTAGAGCTCTGAGAGACGTCACTGAAAAACATGGTTGTACTTACGCTGCGTCAGCTGTTGGTGAAGTAAACGTTGTTAACTTAATGAAAGAAACCAATGCTGTTATTGGAGGTGAAGGAAACGGTGGTATCATTTACCCTGAATTACACTATGGAAGAGATGCTCTAGTTGGAATAGCGCTATTCTTAACACACTTAGCTCAAAGTGGAACTAAAACTTCTTTATTAAAAGCAAGTTACCCGAACTACACTATTTCTAAAAATAAAATTCAATTGGAAGAAGGAATGGATGTCGATGGAATTCTAAGAGACATCCAAGGAGAATTTTCTAATAATGAAATTGACACAACGGATGGTGTTAAAATCTATTTTGAAAAAGAATGGGTTCACTTACGTAAAAGTAACACTGAACCAATTATCCGAATTTACTCTGAAAGTGAATCTGAAGAAAAAGCCAATAAACTAGCTCATTCTATCATGGACAAGATTAGAGCTTTGGCTTAATTAATAGGCACAAAACGAACTTTTTTTTTACTGAATTACCTAATCTAGATTGTTTAAAGTAGCAATTAATCCATCACCAACTTCTTCTCTACACTTCCATCCGAATACTGATAAAATAAAACAGCACCTTTTTTAAATTCAGTTGCTCTCCCCAAGAGATCAACAATTCGAATCAACTTGCGATCGTTACTAGAATTATATTCTTCTATATCAACTGGAGCGACACAAAGCTGCTCGAAAAAAAGCCAAGCTTCTCGACTGGCTGAAATATCCATGTTACCGTCTGATCCCGGCCAATCGTGACCTCCACCATTTACGGTATACAACCACACTTCTGTGCATGAACCTAATTGGGTATATTTATCAGAACTTACCGTACTGCCATCTGTGGGATCAATATCTGGAAATACAGCTGAACTTAATGCCGTTAATCCAAACATATTTGTAAAAAAATCAATGGTATTTGGAATGCTTGGATAAGCACCCCAGCCATCATTATTATTCGGATCTCCTTGCCAGTAGGTTACGTTATCTTGCGTACCATGTATCTCTAGAATAGAAACCTCATTAATCGGATTACAATCGTCCATTATATCTTGCATAATCATTCCAGCTACCGGCGCTATTGCTTTAAATGTTTCGGAAGCCTGACAAGCCAACATATAACTAAAGTCTCCTCCGTTGGACATTCCCGTGCAGAAAACATCCTGTTCACTTAACGAATGCATAGCCTGCAAAGAATCTATCAATTCCTCAACGAAAGCAACATCATCTACCGTTTGATTATTCTGAAAATCATACCCAACATTGAAAAAAGTAGTATTAGAACCATCCAACGTTCCTTGTGGATAACAAACAGCAAACCCAAATTCTTCTGCCAACGCATTAAATTGCGAATAATCCATAATCCCTTGAGCAGTTCCGCTATAACCATGACAAACCAATACCAAAGGGCAATTGGGAGGGGCTGAACTGGCATGATAATAAATGTATTCCCGATTACCAAGTGTGGCGTAATCAACAGCTTCAATTTGCATAGACAAGCTGTCGTTGCCAGAATTAAAATCGTTTGTCATACCATTTACATTGCTAATGGAAACTTCAAGCGTCTGCAAACCGGATGTATTGAAGGTAAGCAAATCAGGGTGTGAAAAATTATAGGACCCCAAAGAAGGAATAGACAAGGAATTAAAACTGTTGGTATAAACTGTTGCGCCAATGGTCCAAGAAGCATCAAATGACTGTATGGTATTTAAACCCGTGTTAGTAACTAAACCTGCAACTGTATTGGGAGTCTGAACATCCACAGTAGAATTAGTTGTAATTGCGCCAAGCTCTAAATCCGTGCCCTCTAATTCAAAAACCAAGACATCATCAATACCCCAGCCAAATAGCCAATTATTGTCGTCAAAATAATGAAATGCCACCAACACGTTTGCGTTGCCCGAAATTGTGTTTAAGCTTACTGTTTGGGCATCCCATGCACCGTCATCTGTGCCAATAATTGTTTGAAGCAAAGTCCAAGTAACACCATTATCTAGTGAATATTCAATTGTCGCAACTTCGGTCCCTCCAGATAAACTACCCGCATCAAAATAGCTTTCAAATTGAAGTACCGCAGATGTTATTGTAGATAAATCAAGAGGTGGCATAATAAGATAATCCATCGTTTTATCGCAATCGCATGCATCATCGTTGGTAGCTATAAAACTGCCATGTGCAGCGATGCTCCACCATTGACTCTGCAATGAATTATTATTGCCCATTAGCCAACCTCCATCCGTCGCATAAGAGGTTTGTGTCCAACCTGCCGGAAAAGGACCAACATCGAAATTTTCATCCACAAGAATTGTTTGTCCAAATAAATTTGTAGATGATAAGGCAATGGCTAAAATAAATATGGTCTTCATAATCCTTGGTAAGGTAACGAATACATTCGGCTTAAAAGAAACATTTAGCTATAATTACCCAAAATCAATTCTGAATTCTGGGTTTAACAGTTTTCATAAAAAACATAAGTCATTATTATTTACATCCATTAAAGCTGGGTAATTCTTACGCCCATTACACACACATCGTCTATTTGTTCGTGGTCTCCTATCCAGTTGGTAAACTCTGCTTTAATAAGCGTATCCTGCTCATCTATTGGCTTATCGCTTATCGATAGTAAAAACTTCTTAAACTTTCCAGACAGGTATTTCTTACCCGTTTCTCCTCCAAATTGGTCTGGGAAACCATCCGAATAGATATACAACATATCGCCTTTGGCTACTTGTATTTCTTTGCTGGTAAAAGGAAGTTTGTTGCCTGTATGCAATCCAACCGGTTGACTATCGCCTTTTAGCTGGTTTATCTCGTTTTTACTGATGTGGATTAGTGGATTATATGCTCCCGAATATTGAACTGTTCCCTTTTTTGGATCGTACTTGCAAAGTGCCATATCCATTCCGTCTTTATTCTCGCCTTGCAAGCCTTTTTGATCTAATGATTTAATAATCTGCGCGCGCATCTTTGTGAGTACCTCGGCAGTATCTTCTATATTGTTTTCAATAATAAATTCGTTAAGAAGTGAAGTTCCTATCATACTCATAAAGGCTCCCGGTACGCCATGGCCGGTGCAGTCGGCTACCGTAAAGTAGATTTGTCCTTTTGGTGAATGATGCACCCAATAGAAGTCTCCCGAAACTACATCTTTTGGGTTAAACAAAATAAAACTCTCGGGAAGTACATCTTTGATATACACTGCCGATGTCATTAAGGCATCTTGTATGCGTTTGGCATAGTTGATACTATCGGTAATTTCTCGATGCGATTGGTTGAGCTTTTCGTGTTGCCCTTCTATTACTACTTTTTGCGCTCGGGTTTTTCTTAATTGTACAAATACAAATCCTAAAGACACTAAAACCAATCCTACTATTACAAGCAGTCCTGTTCTTCGTTGTTTTTCGCTTTTAAGTTGTTCTTCTTTGGCGAGGTTTTCTGCTTGTTGGATGATAATTTCATCTGCATGTTTAATGCTATCCGCTTGTTTTTTTAATTGGTATTCTTTGTCTACTTCAAACTTGTACAACTCTTCTTCTGCATCCATTTTGGCTATGGAATCTTTAGTTTCCATATACAGCTCGTGCATTTCTAGGGCTTGTTTGTATTTCCCTAACTTTTTGTAAACTTCACTTAGAGATTTTGAAGTCTCATCTAAGTTAGCAATTGTATTTATTTCTTGCAGTATGTTTTTTGCTTCTATCAAATAATCCAATGTCTTTTTGTAATTCCCTTGTTTTTTATAAATAATTCCAATGTTATAATAAGAAGACCCCATTCCTTTTTTATCACCTATTTGCTCTCCTAACGCCAAGCTTTTTGAATAATATTCCAATGCTTTTTCGTAATTGCCATGGTTCAAATAAATATTTCCAATGTTATTGTAGGAATATGACATTCCTTTTTTATCTCCTAATTGCTCAAATACCGCCAAGCTTTTTGAATGACACTCTAGTGATTTCTCATTATTACCTTGATCTTGATAAACAAGTCCAATGTTATGGTAAGAATCCCCTATTCCTCTGTTATCCCGAAACTCTTTAGCTATCTTCAAGCTCTTCAAATAATAGTCCAGTGCTTTTTCATAATTGCCTTGTTCTTGATAAATAAGTCCAATGGTATTGTAATTATTTATCATTCCTCTTTTCTTTCCTAATTGCTCTGCTATAGACAAGCTCTTAAAATAATACTCCAGAGCTCGTTGGTAATTACCTTGTTTTTCATAAACGCGTCCAATGTTATGGTAAGAACCTGCAACTTCCTTTTTATCACCTAAGCTCTTTCTTATCGCTAAGCTTTTTGAATAGTATTCCAGTGCTTTTTCATAATCGGCCCTTATGGCAAATGAAATTCCCTGAGTATTTAACGAAGTTGACATCCATTTTTTATTGTTTCTAGCTTCAGCAAAATCATATCCCATTTGTGCAAAATAAAAAGCACTATCTGGCTGAGAAAACAAATAACCGTCCCAAGCTATATCGTTAATGGCTTTAAGCCGATTAGTATCTGGTTGGGTTTTGTCATTCCAAACGCCCCATAAAGAATCTAGATTAACTTGAGCTTTGCTGTTGAATGAAATTAGCAGTAATAGTATGTATATAATTCTAAAATTGATTTTTGACATAATTAAATGTAAGAAACAATAACTACAAACCACAAAAAAGTGGATGATAACACAACTATTTTATTTGTGTTTGGTGTTGAAATGTATGAACACTTCCGAATGCCCTTTAAATAGCTTTTTCGGCTTTCGCTATTGCATCGGCCAAGTTATTAAACATTGTTATTTTTCAATTTATCTGACACCACATTTGCGGCTGTAAACTTTTCGATTATACCTTCACCTGTAGAGGAATGCGGCATAAATATAACATTGTTATTGTCCTTTGCCATCTCTCTCATCGTGTCAAAATATTGAGTGATTTCAACAAAACGCATAACATCTTCCTGTTTAATTCCGGTATCTTTTGAAAATGCCCCAATCGAATCTTTAAACCCATTTATTATTGCGTCTCTTTGATCTGCGATACCCTTACCTTGTAATCTTTTTGATTCTGCTTCAGCCTCTGCCGCCTTTACTTTTCTAATTTTCGCTGCTTCTCCCTCTTCTTCAGCGGCTCGCTTATCTCTTGTAGCGGCATTTATCCTATTCATTGCCTCTTTCACGCTAGCATCCGGATCAATATCTACAACCAAGGCGTTTTGTATAATATACCCGTAAGATTCTATCGCTTCTGACAATTGGCCCTTAACCGCTTTTTCCAAATCTTCCTTATTTTCATAAACTTCATCCAATTTTTTTCTTGGAACTTCAGCCCTAAGAGAATCAAATACATACGATTTAATTTGGCTTTTAAAATCTGATAATTCATAAACAGAATTGATAATGGATTGATCTTTATCCTCCACATAATACTGCACAGCAACTGTAATATGAACCGACACCTTATCCTTTGTTATAGTTTCTACATCAACACTTATCTCATCTATTCTTAAACTTTGCTTGTATGCAACCCAATCAATAAAAGGCGTTTTAAAGGTCAATCCAGATCTCCTTAGTCCAACAAATTTTCCAAATCGCTGAATTACTGCGACTTCCTTCTGACTGGTAATAACAATCGACAAACAAATCGTAATAATTCCAAATACAACAACAATAGCAATTCCAATAAGCATAAGTTTTTCTTTTTTTGTAATATAGTAAAATTAATACAATAGTAGCAAGATGCTCACCCAATAATAACGGACATATTCCTCAAATAGACTTTTCAGCTTTCGCTATGGCATCTGTAAATATTTTTTGAATACGCGTACGGATACTCAGAGATATGATTTTTCGATTCTCAGCATCTGGATTTACTCGATTAGACAAGAACACATAAACAAAACCTGTTTTTGGATCTGCCCAAGTAATTGTTCCCGTAAAACCCGAATGCCCAAAGCTTTCGTTCGATGTGCATTGACTGCAAGTTGGGCCACTTCCTCCAGCTCTTACCGCTTTGTCAAAACCTATTCCTCTTCGGTTTTTATTTGTTGCAAAATAAGGAGCCGAAGTAAAATATTTTACCACATCTTCTTTAAAAAAACGCTCGCCTCCATATTCTCCATATTGCATAAACAACTGCATCATTACACCTAAATCATTTGCATTAGAAAAAAGCCCCGCATGTCCACAAACCCCTCCCAACATGGCCGCACCTTGATCATGAACATCTCCTTGAATCAATTGCCCTCTAAAAGCTTTATCATTTTCGGTTGGAGGAATTCGGTTCAAATTCCATTTCTGTCTAGGATTATAGCCAATATTACCTAACCCAAGTGGTTTATAAAATGCGTTCATCACATAATCGTCTTGAGTCATATTCGTTTTATTTCGGATTATTTCATTGATAAAATAATACCCTATATCGCTGTATTTATATTTCTTGACCGGTGAAACTTTCGTAGATAAAATCTTTTTGAATATAGAATCTCGTAGGCTTTTGTGTGCAAAAAGGTTATCAGCTACACGCTCCGAGAAATAGTCGGTTTGCTTGACGCTGTACAATTCAAATTTAGGCTTTCCCTTGTGCAGTGTTCTAATATAAAACGGTATCCATGGAGTAAATCCTGCTTGATGGGTTAACATCTCCTTCAAAAGAATATTTTTATAAGCAGATGTATCTACCATATCGGGTAAATAAGCACTTAACGAACTGTCTACATCCACAACTCCTTCGCTTTGCAGCTTAATTAAGGACGCCGTTGAACTTGCAATTTTTGTAATTGAAGCCAAGTCATAAATATCTGTTGTTTTAACGGGTAGAGCTCCTTATCATAAGTATGATTACCAAAAGATTTATAATAAAACACCCTTCCGTCTTTCGCTGCAAAAACCTGACAACCCGGAAAAACCTTTTCCCTTAGGGCTTCAGATACAATTAAATCAACGCCACTTAAGTCTTTTGGACTTATATTTAAGGCTTGCGGCATTGTATAATTCAGTCGAATTGAATTCTCAATAATAATTCCTACACCACTCTTATGGTTCTTAATCGAAACTGGCAACATCCCTTTTATTGGCAAACCTCCAAAAATCATTTGCCCACTTATATCCTTG
Source organism: uncultured Flavobacteriales bacterium (assembly GCA_943788755.1). Classification (GTDB taxonomy): domain Bacteria; phylum Bacteroidota; class Bacteroidia; order Flavobacteriales_D; family Parvicellaceae; genus CALSMU01. The sequence continues at coordinate 1,268,979 of CALSRM010000003.1, read as the reverse complement.
GCTAATGCTTCTTCTTCGTAACTTACTAAAATAGCTTTTGCCTTATGCGCACCGTCGAACTTATTCAGGCAATAAGGATTCCCGAGAACATTTACAATCACATTATGGTTCGATGCTAAGCTATCTACCAAGCTGTTCAGTTGTTTCGTTATCCCAAAATTTTGATACGGCCGTTGATTCATATCATGAATTGTAATCAACAACAAATTGTATTCCTTTAGCTCATCTAAAGCCTTTGTAATTTCTTCATTCGATGGTTTTAAAGAATAGGAAAAAGGATCAAAATCGCAATATCGATCAATCGAGGTATTAAACTCATTTTTGTTAGTAGCACCAATTGTAATAGATGCTATTTTCTTTTCTGAAAGCTTCATAACTGGAACTATATCTTCTTCATTTTTTAAAAGTGTCAATGCACTTTCATACAATTTCATATTTACAAATTGCGCTTCGGTTTTATGAAGGTCTTCCGAAAGAGAAGCTGTTTCTATTGGCTGGTATTTATTCAATCCGCACCATGCTTTTGCAGATAATATTTTACGGCACCTTCTGTCTATTTCTTTTTGAGAGATTAATTTTTGATCGATAGCTGTTTTAATCTCTTCTATTGCTTTAGGAACATCTTCTGAAAATAACAATACATCGTTTCCTGCTAACAAAGCTTCTACATCCAATTTACCTGGATCGTAAAATGCACTCACCCCTCTCATATTTAAAGCATCTGTAAAAATAAGTCCATCAAAACCCATTTCTTTTTGAAGTAAATCAGTAACTATATTTTCCGATAATGTAGATGCCCTATTTGGCCTATCGTCTAAACTAGGAATATACAAATGCGCAATCATCATACTTCCCAATCCACTATCAATCAGTTGTTGAAAAGGATACAACTCCAAAGAATCGAGTCTTTCTTGGTTGTGTTTAATAATCGGAAGTGTTTTATGGGAATCACTGTCGGTATCTCCATGACCGGGAAAATGCTTTGCATTTGCCATAATACCCTTATTCTGCATACCTTTCATATATGCAATTGCTTTATTAGCTACCTTATATTTGTCTTCTCCAAAAGAGCGGTAATTAATTACTGGGTTTTCCGAGTTATTATTAACATCCGCAACTGGAGCAAGATTTATATGAATACCCATACGCTTGCACTGTATAGCTATCTGCTCCCCCATTTGATAAATCAGATTATTGTCGGATACAGCACCTAAAGTCATTTGCTTAGGGAACTTCATGGTGCTATCCAAGCGCATCGCCAACCCCCATTCTGCGTCAATTGACACTAATAATGGAACTTTTGCTTTAGCTTGGTAGGCATTCGTTAAGTTAGCTTGTCTGATTGGGCCACCTTGAAAAAAGATTAATCCTCCTATTTTTTGATCCGTTATTAACTTCTCTATTTCTTGTTGATGGGAGCTATCTCTATTGGAATAAGCAGCTACCATGAATAGTTGTGCAATCCTTTCATCTTCGGAAAGCGTATTGAAAACACTATCAACCCATTTATTATTCTGCGTTAAAAATGCAGGCAGATATTTTCGGTGCAACTTCTACTGATATCACATTATCTCCTATACTCTCGTCAAAAAGAAAGCTTGACAAAATGATAACAGCTCCAGCGATTAGTATGAAAAATAAATTGCGCATTGTATATAAAAACTCTCTTAAAATTTAAGTATTCGAAATAGTCATTTTTACACAAACCGTTCCACCTATATTGAATTGATAAAGTTACATTCACTAAGCAACCTTTTTTAATTTATAATACGGATTTTTCAACGACCAGATGTGTAGTACGAATATAAGTGTATGCAACTAGAAAATCTTTGGAACTCTATTATACGTAAATAAGTATAAAGTATTCGCTAACCCAATTTACTGTTCAGTGGGTTTTTAAGTATTATATTACTTTTTCGTCTGTCGAAAAAATCAAAGCTGATACATACAGAAAAAACTGAGATGATATTTATTTATGCCAAAAATTTCTCTAACTAAAACTTACAATAAAATTAAGCCCTTTGTTCAAAGAAAATAAATCAAATTCCTTTATTGTTTTTACAATCAAAAGCACTACATTTGCACCCCGAAAAGGAAACCTGTCGGACAGGTTAAGTTTAACAACTCTCACAAAACCGAAAAGTGAGATACAATAATTTATGCCATATGGCTGAAGATAAAAAAGAAAAAGCAGCAAAAAAACCTGCTGCTAAAAAAACTGTAAAAGCTGAGACTAAAAAGGCTCCAGCAAAAAAATCAACTCCCAAAGCTAAGAAGGAAGAAGCTGTAAAAGCTACTCCAGTGAAAAAAGCTCCAGCGAAAAAAGCTGCTCCTAAAAAGGAAACAGTTAAAGCGAAAAAAGTTGAAGTTGAAACAGTTGTTGAAGAAGCTCCAAAAGCGGAAACACAAACTGAAGTAAAAAAGAAAGCTCCTGCTAAAGCTGCAAAAATAGTTGCTGATCTTGACTTTGATTGGGACGGTTTTGAAGCTGGAATTGAAACTTACACAGCTGAAGAAAAAGCCAAGTTAAGTGATGTATACGAAGGAACTCTTTCTCAAATTGCTGAAAAAGAAGTTGTAAATGGTATTGTAATAGCAATTACTACAAAAGAAATTGTTATTAATATAGGATATAAAAGTGAAGGTGTTGTACCTAAAAATGAATTTAGATACAACCCAGACCTTAAAATTGGTGACCCTGTTGATCTTTACATTGAAACAATGGAAGATAAGACGGGTCAATTGGTTGTTTCTCACAAAACAGCTCGTATGCACAGAGCTTGGCAAAAAGTCAACGAAGTGTTAGAGACTGGGGAAATCATTACTGGATTTGTTAAATGTAGAACGAAAGGTGGTTTAATTGCAGATGTATTTGGAATTGAAGCATTCTTACCTGGTTCACAAATTGATGTTAAACCGATTAGAGATTACGATCAGTATGTTGGTAAAAACATGGAATTCAAAGTTGTTAAAATTAACAATGAATTTAAAAACGTTGTTGTTTCTCACAAAGCACTTATTGAAGCTGAGTTAGAAGAACAAAAGAAACAAATTATGTCTGGCCTGGAAAAAGGACAAGTATTGGAAGGTACAGTTAAGAACATTACTTCTTACGGTGTATTTATCGATCTTGGTGGTGTTGATGGACTTATCCATATCACTGACCTTTCTTGGGGACGTGTTAATCATCCAGAAGAGGTTGTTACATTGGACGAAAAAATCAATGTTGTTATTCTTGACTTCGATGATGACAAGAAAAGAATTGCATTGGGTCTTAAACAATTAAACTCTCACCCTTGGGAAGCACTTGCTGACGAAGTGAAAGTTGGAGATACTGTCAAAGGTAAAGTTGTTGTTTTGGCAGATTACGGTGCATTTGTTGAAATTGCTGCTGGAATTGAAGGATTGATTCACGTTTCTGAAATGAGCTGGAGTCAACACTTACGTACAGCAAATGATTTCTTAAAAGTTGGCGACGAAGTGGAAGCACAAGTTTTAACTTTAGATAGAGAATTCAGAAAGATGTCATTAGGAATGAAGCAATTAATGCCGGATCCTTGGGAAGGTATTGAAGCTAAATACCCTATCCAATCTAAGCATAAAGCTGCAGTTAAGAACTTCACTAACTTTGGAGTATTCGTAGAATTAGAAGAAGGAATTGATGGTTTAATTCATATCTCGGATTTATCTTGGGAAAAGAAAATCAAACATCCATCTGAATTTTGTGCTGTAGGTGACGAATTAGACATCGTTGTTCTTGAATTAGATAAAGAAAACAGAAGATTGAGTTTAGGACATAAACAAACTGAGGAGAATCCTTGGGATGGATATGAAACTGTATTCTCAATTGATTCTATTCACGAAGGAACAGTTATTAAGATTAAAGATAAAGCGGGAATCGTTTCTCTTACGCATGGTGTTGAAGGATATTGTCCAGTAAAACACATGAAGAAAGAAGATGGTGCTAACCTAGCTACTGAAGAACAAGCACAATTTAAAGTGATTGAATTCAACAAAGAAGGTAAAAAGCTTATCGTTTCTCATACAGGTATCTGGGGAGAAGTTGCTGAAGCTGCAAACAAAGCTAAATCTACTGCCTCTCGTAAAGCGGTTCAAAACCTCAATAGTAACCAAGAAAAATCTACGCTTGGAGATTTAGACGTGTTAGCTGACTTAAAAAAGAAAATGGAAGGAGGAAAATAATCCTATAATTTCTATTTCAAAATAGTTAAAACCCGTCCCGATAATTATTGGGACGGGTTTTTTGTTTAAAAAAATACATTGCATTCCGAAGTATATTCATTTCTATTATTAACTTTGGATATCTAAAATTTTAGAAATTAAAAACACAAAAATGAGTGTATTAGTAAATAAAGATTCAAAAGTAATTGTTCAAGGGTTTACAGGAGGAGAAGGAACTTTCCATGCTGGCCAGATGATTGAGTATGGAACTAATGTAGTTGGCGGAGTTACTCCAGGTAAGGGAGGCCAAACTCACTTAGAGAAACCTGTTTTTAACACTGTGGTAGATGCTGTAAAAGAAACGGGAGCAGATGTATCTATTTTATTTGTACCACCTGCGTTTGCAGCTGATGCTATTATGGAAGCAGCAGAGGGAGGAATTAAAGTTATCGTATGTATTACAGAAGGAATTCCTGTAGCAGATATGATTCCTGTTAAAGAATACCTTACAGACAAAGATTGTAGATTGATTGGCCCTAACTGTCCAGGTATAATGACTGCTGGAGAGGCTAAAGTTGGAATTATGCCAGGGTTTATTTTTAAAAAAGGTACGATTGGAATTGTTTCTAAATCAGGAACACTTACATATGAGGCAGTAGATCAAATTACAAAAGCTGGTTTAGGACAAACTACAGCTATTGGAATTGGTGGTGATCCAATCATTGGAACAACAACTAAAGATGCTGTTCAATTATTGATGGAGGATTCTTCTACTGAAGGAATTATTATGATTGGTGAAATAGGTGGGAACTTAGAAGCTGAAGCTGGAAAGTGGATTAAAGCTAACGGTACAAAACCAGTTGTAGCTTTTATTGCTGGGGAAACTGCTCCTGCTGGAAGAACAATGGGACATGCAGGTGCAATAGTTGGTGGAGAAGAAGATACAGCTGCTGCCAAAAAAGCCATCCTTAGAGAGTGCGGTGTTCACGTTGTTGATTCGCCTGCTGACCTTGGAAAAAAAATGGTTGAAATTCTGGGCGTTACAGCTTAATAAAACAGTTTTAGGTAAATAAAATTTAATATTCAAAACCATGTATAAGATATTCACTATCCTGGTAACATTAATACTATTCTCATGCGGCACAAGTGTTGAAAATGAAGAAGCTGCTTGGAAACAGAATAAAACTACAATAACAAATTATAAAAATAAGTACCCGTATTTCTCAAAAAAAATAGATGCACAATTTGAAAAAGCTGATGCTGCAATGAAAAAAGCAATAACTATTGCTGATGAGGAAGAAAAAATGAAAGAAATGCAAAAAGCAAATGATATAGCTACTACTGGCTATATTAATGCTATTGTAGGGCTAGAAAATAATTTACAAATACTTAATCGCGATATTAAAAAGTTAGTAGATATAGAATCTAATGAGTATACACATAAAACAACTTATTTACTTGAAGATGCAAACAAAAAGAAAACGAATGCGGAAACCATACTAAATGCAGCGTACACAGAATCAGATGATCCAATACAAAAATTTATAAGTTGTTCAAGTGAACTAGTTCAATTCAAAAGGTCAACAGATAAATATCTCCGTGAAATAAACAATACACGTAGAACACAAAAAGAGAATAACCAAGATCATAAATAACTAATTGCATTTGGTCTCTCATTAAACAACAAATCCAAGATGGTCAAATTTGGTATAAAACTGTATTTACTTTCAAAGACTTGAATATATCTTTTACCTGCTAATTTATTTTTCGGTGCAAGTTTAGGATGAATTGTATCCCTATAATCAGTATAACTGGAATGCTCTTTTTGGTAGAATTCTGTTTCTTTTAAAACAGATTATTTCAATTTCGTGCGATGCTAAATACAATCCATCCAACTAGAAAAAGTTAGCACAATAGGTTTCCCAATCCCAATTTCCGTTACCAAACCAACATTCATCATAATGATAAGACATGTTAACATTCACGATAATAAGCAGTAAGAATAAAGGATACAGAAAGTATTTAAGTCTTGACGAATCAATTTTAGTAATTAAAACCCCCAATGGAATGACAAGAATGGCAAAATACTCTACAAAAGTTCGAGCTCCAAAACCACATCCAAAAGTATAAACCCACCAAGAGGCGGTCAAGTAAGTCACTAATACAAACAGAATAAAAATCGTTTTACTTAGAAACTGATTTTTATACAACATAATTCCCAAACCAATTATAACAAAAATCATAACCAAACTATGCGTAAACAAACCATTATTTGGTGCAAATAGCGTTTCTAAAATCTTTGGCGAATCCCAATTTGAAAAAGATTCATTTCCATATGAATAAGAAAAATAATTTCCATAAGCCCACTTCCAGTATAGCAATTGCGGAATAAACACAAATACCCCTATAATGGTTGCAGAACATAAGAACCTCCAATTCCTAATAAAGCCAATTTCCTTTAATTGTCTAAAATAGGTTAAACCCAATATGAATACGAAAAGTATATTTGTTGGTCGAACCAGGACAATCATTCCCATAACAAAACCAATCATCACGCCATATTTTATTGACCTCCCCACATACTTCTCATGAAAAACTAACAAATAGAAGAGCGCAGAAAACAAAGCAAAGGAATAAACATGCGACATTCCTGTCTCGTCCACGGCATAATAATATAGGTTTGAGCCTAACAGAATAAAAGCAAGAGAATAGATTGTAATCTTTTTGGAGAACATTGTCTGAAGCGAATGATACAACAATAGCAAGCCAATAATCAAGTAACTTACCGATGCTATATTTATTACACCGTAATAAAACGCTGTAAAACCGCTTGTTTCTTTACCGAGCGCATACGAAGCTCCGTGGGCTACCAAAAAAAAAGGTAATTCCATTATGGCAACTCCAGTAGTATATTTTGTTTTAACTATTTTTTGCTCAAAATCAATTTGAAAACCTTGCCCCGTTTTCTTGTCAATCGAATTGGGGAGTTTTTCCACATTCATGCCAGCAATAAAAAAAGCTGGCAAATAAATGTAGTACCCTGCTTTATCTGCATGAATAACGCTTTGGTATGAAAACAAAGGTGACTTACTGTGCTTATTAAAACTTAAAAAAACCAAAAACCCCAGTAGAAACACCCATATTAAAGTTGGTTTTAATTTCATTTAAAAATATTTAATCATAAAAAGCAAATCGTATTTGGACCCTCGTTAAACAACAAATCTAAGATAGATAAATTTGGTATAAAACCATATTTACTCTCAAATACTTGGATATACCTTTTATCCGCTAATTTATTTTTTGGTGCTATTTTAGGATGAATTATATCCCTATAATCAGTATAACCTGAATGCTCTTTTTCATAGGAATCTGTCTCTTCTATAATTACATCCAAGTTCAGGATTTGAATTATTTTATTCTGAAGCTCCTGATTTAACTGAAATAGATGCGTGTGGTCTTTCTCAAAAAATGGACTAAAATGATGTTCATAAAACTCAAAATAAGGAGACGAACGGTATGCAGACTCAATAGACCTCCAATGTAGCTTCTTCCATTCGTGACTATTTTCAATTTGAGCATCATTAACAGGAACTCGCTGTCCCCTTCTTATTAGGGGAATAGTTAAATTCAATTTTCCATTTGCACCATAAATCTCACAACGGTTTCGATAAGTTTGTTTAGTGTAGTGCTCGTGAGAATCTATCAATACCTCTTCTGCATTTTTTAAAACAGTATAATATTCAATACTGCCAAAATATACCGAGCTTAATATTGCTTTCATGGCAATAGTTACTTAATAAACGAAAATATTCGGCTCCAACGAACCCCGCCATCGAACCAGCCTTTTTCTGTAGTTTTCGAAAACCATACAAACGAAGCAGTTCCTACAACATGATCTTCTGGAACATAACCCCAATATCTAGAATCTGCTGAACCATGACGATTATCACCCATCAACCAATAATAATTTTGCTTAAATGTATAGGTTTTTGCAGCTTCTCCATTTATCAAATAATCCTTCCCAACCTTCTCCAAGGTATTACCTTCATAAGCTGTTATAGCTCTTTTATAAGCAATATAGTTTTCATCATTCAATTGGATTGTTCCCCCTTCTTTAGGAATATACAACGGTCCGAAATTATCTTTTGTCCAATCTATACTTATATCATTAGGGAATATTGAAGAATACCCCACATCGGCTCCCTTTTTTTCCCAAATTACAGATGCGCTATCCACACCAGTCAAACTCGTCAATTCAGCAGCAATTCGTTTACTACAAGGCATAATCATAACATTGACCTTCTTTACTCCTGTCAGCGAATCTCCGACTTCAATTTCACCCCTTTGAATTCCAGATGGATAAATTTCGTAATGTTCATAGAGATACTGATCAGAAAATGGAATTGCAGCTTCATAATTTTTAAAATAAAACCAATAAGTAAACTGAGCATATTCAGGTATCTCCTCTGCAACACCATTTATATGGATAGTGCCATTGATAATCTCTATTGTATCCCCTCCAACAGCAACACATCTTTTAATGTAATTTTCTTTTTTATCTACAGGATGCGACATCACACCTCCAGTTTTTGTAATTGGCGAACCTCCAGAAGGATTAGCATATAATGCACCACCACTTGCAATATGTTCTCTGGCTTTGGTCATCATAACATCCTTAATTCCATCAAATCCTTCATAACTTGATACCCCGCTCATGGTAAATGCATGATTTCTTAAAATAGAATAATAATCATGCGCAATTGCATCATCATGGACGATAACGGTATCTCCAGCAGGCCAGTTAAATACCATGATATCGTTTCGCTCTATTGCACCATAACCAGGTAGTCGCATATAATCGTTTTTAAACCATTCTACATAAGATTTAGTGTAACTTCCTGGAATTCTATTATGTACAAACGGAACTGACAATGGTGTTTGAGGAATTTTAGCACCATACTTTAATTTATTTACAAAAAGGTAATCCCCAATTAACATAGTTTTTTCCATCGAACCGGTAGGAATCGTAAATGCTTCAAAAAAGAAGACTCTAATAATAGTAGCGGCAACTATTGCAAACCCCAGAGCATCTGTCCATTCCTTGGGCATTGTTTTTTTATTCGCCTTGTCTTTAGAACCTGTAAGCCTAAAAACAACTAATAATGCATGTCCAATAAATGGGGCCATAAAAAATAAAGTAAGATGATCGTGTATACTTCTTTTTTCTCTATCACCTTTCTTTGTCCAATCGGTAGGCTCAACAATCACATTTTCTTCTTTGTATGCTATAGCTGGAATCATATACCATGGAACCAAGACAGTAAGTATTGTATCCTTGGGGTTATATTTACCAAACATTCTGGCAGTTTCTACATTACAAGCAACGGTTATTACGAAGTTTACGAAAGGTATTGGAAAAAAGAAAATCCACCACCAAGGCTTGTTTAGCACTTTTAGCCATACCCATATATTATAACCTGGAACGAAACCTTCCCATTTTTCCCGCCCTGCTTTTTCAAAAATTTTCCATAATGAAGCAAAATAAATTACAATCATTAAATACAATAATATTTGTGGTATTCCCATTTTACTTTTCTATTGATTTTTATCTACACAGACAATACATCTTTCATTGTAAACACTCCATTTTTATCATGAATATATTCAGCAGCTAAAACAGCTCCATATGCAAATCCATTTCTGTTTTTCGCTTCATGCTTTATCTCAACTACATCAATATCAGACTCATATTTAACAACATGTGTTCCTGGCACATCTTCAGTTCTTATTGATTCTATAGCTAATTCATTTTCAGAAACAATCATGTCATTTTTCCAAGAATCCTTTCTATCCAAATTAGCTATTATTCCTTCTGCAATACTTATTGCTGTTCCGCTAGGCGCATCCAATTTTTGTGTATGATGCGTTTCTTCTACTTCCACATCATATTGACTATTTGCATCCATTAACGTAGCTAACTTTTTATTTATTTCATAAAATATGTTAACGCCTACGCTAAAGTTTGTTGCATATAATAATCCTTTATTTTCAGAAATACATCTTTCCTGAACAGCATTAAATTCAGCATACCATCCAGTTGTTCCAACAACTACAGGAACATTAGCATCAAAACATTTATGGATATTTTCTATCGCTGACTCAGGGGAAGAAAATTCAATTGCTACATCACAGTCCCTAAGCAACTCTAGATCAAAATCCAGGTTCGTTTGATTAACTTTCAATGCAATTAAATGCCCTCGTTTTATAGCAATTCCTTCAATTACTTTACCCATTTTGCCGTATCCTAAAATTGCTATCTTCATTCTCTTATTGCTAAGGCAAACAAATGTAGTCTTTTTACTCAAACGCAGGGTTTTTGAAGTCTACAACATTGTTAGTGTATGAAATATTTGTAATTTAACCCATCTTTAAACAACAATTGATATGCTCATGGCGTCTTTACCGCAAACTATGAAAACAACAAATTTATTTATAACTGCTTTCCTTATACTATCTTTTAGTATAGCTACCGGGCAAAAAGGAAAACATGGTTCTTACACACAAACTGGAACAACCATCGTAAATGAGTTTACAACATTAACAGTCGATGCTTCAATTGGAAACACATCAATTAGTGTTGCTGGCTCTACTATGAATGGAAATTCATATAGTTGGTTCGGAGGGGATTTGGAACCAGGGGATTTAATCCTTATCATTCAGATACAAGGGGCTATAATAAACGGCAGTCCAGAACCATGGTCAGGTACAGGATGGTATGGCCTTCCTTTAGACCCTTCTTGGGGGCAAATTGCAAACTACAATAACTGCGGTCTCTATGAATATGCAGAAGTAAAAAGTGTTCCATCTTCTACTTCATTAGAGCTGAGATGTGGACTTTCAAATGATTATACTGTTTCTGGAAATGTTCAGGTAATCAGAATTCCTCGTTTCGAAAACCTTACTATAAGCGGGACAATGACCACTCAAGCTTGGAACGGAAGCATTGGTGGAGTTCTAGCCGTAGAAGTTAACAATGATTTAATTATTAATGGAACAATGGAAGCCTCGGAACTTGGGTTTAGAGGAGCAACTTCTTCAACAACAACATCTGCCTTAGGAATAGCTCAATATGCAATTATGAATTCGGATGCTGGTGGATTAAAAGGTGAAGGCATAAGAGGTTTTGGCGCTGAGTACGATCTTAACGGCGGTAGATTTGGAAGAGGAGCACCCGCCAATGGAGGTGGTGGTGGAAATGCCCACAACGGTGGCGGTGGCGGTGGCGGAAACGCAGGAGACTTTTTGAATTGGAATGAAGGTGTAGGTGTACCAAACCCAGCTTATAATAACGCCTGGGATGAAGAAGCAATAAATATTTCGAATTTTAATTCATCTGGAGGTGGAAGAGGTGGATATACATTTTCAGGCGCTAATCAAAATGCAAATAATAGTGGGCCAGGTAATACTGTGTGGAATGGTGACGATAGAAGAAACCATGGTGGATTGGGTGGTAGACCTTTAGATTATTCATCTGGCAAAATTTATCTTGGAGGCGGTGGTGGTGCTGGGGATTTAAACGAAGCTTCTAGTACCGGTGGTGGTGGTGGAAGCGGCGGAGGCATTATCTATGTCTTGAACTATGGAAATGTTTCCGGAACGGGAAACATTACTTCTAATGGAGAAAATGGAGAAATAACAACGGGTACTAATCCAGGAATTTTCAATATTTCTGGAAATGATGGTGCAGGTGGTGCAGGTGCGGGTGGAACCGTTATTATTAAATCAAATGGGACCGTTTCCGGAATTTCCATAAGCACTGACGGAGGAAATGGAGGGGATCAGACACTAGTTGACGGTGGTCTTGGAGATATGAACGAAGCAGAAGGGCCAGGAGGAGGTGGCGGAGGCGGCTATATCGCTATTTCAAATGGTGCTATTATACGAACTTCAAACGGAGGAATGAATGGTGTAACCAATTCCGACGGACTAACAGAATTTCCTCCAAATGGAGCAACATCTGGTGGCATTGGTTTACCAAATGAAACAATATCTAATTTCTTTTTAACCACTACAAATGATACAATTTGTAGTGGTAATACATCTACTTTAACTGCTTCTGTTACTGGAACCTTGGTAGGAACTATAACATGGTACGATGCCGAAGTAGGTGGGAATATTATTGGAACCAACGCATTAACAACAGGAGTGTTAACTGCCAACACTACCTATTGGGTTGGAACTTGTCCTGGTAATTATTTAATACCTGTTTCGGTTATTATGTCCCCACCAGTTGCATTTAACGATGCATCTGTCGTTATCGGTGATGAAAATTGTGGCCTTGGTGACGGAACAATTTCTGGAATTACCATATCAGGAGGAACTGCTCCATTGACTTATGAATGGAATGGAACAACAACGGCATTAGATTTAACAGGTGCCTCAGCCGGTAATTATACACTAGAGGTAATCGATGCAAAGGGATGTATAACGACTGTTGGAACTTATGTTGTCGGGAGTGCTTCAAGTATTGCCTTAGATGTAACTAACATCGTAATATCGGACGAAAATTGTGGAAATATAAATGGTGGCATTACAGGAATTACTACAACTGGCGGATTTGGCACTATTACTTATAGTTGGAATGGTTCAGCTTCAACGGATGAGGATTTAGCAAATATTGCTGCTGGTAGTTATACATTAGTAGCAACTGATGCATTAGGATGTTCGACTTCTACTGGACCCCATGTAATATCTAATGTTTCAGGACCTTCAATTGACATAAGTGGGCTTAGCATAACGGATGAATCATGCACACTTTCCAATGGTGACATATCTGGCATAACGGCCTCAGGAGGAACAGCTCCGCTTACTTATTCATGGAACGGTAATACTACTTTATCTGCTGATACCGCAGATCTTGCGGCAGGTAGCTACACACTAATTGTTTCGGATGGTGGTGGATGCACAAACCAAACAGGACCACATGCGGTAATTGACAACACAGCTCCTTTATTGGACACATCTAGTTTAGTGGTAACAAATGAGACTTGTGGTTCAACAAATGGTGTAATAACTGGTATCGAAGCAATTGGAGGAAACGCTCCACTTAGTTATAGTTGGAATGGAAACTCGACTTTGACTTCGGATACTTCTTTATTAGGAAGTGGAAGTTATACTCTTACTGTTACAGATGCATTTGGTTGTGTTGTTAACTCCAATTTTATTACAATTCAAAATTTAGGTTTAAATGTCGAAACAACAACATTAACAATTGTTAACGATGCTTGCACCCAAGGAAGTGGTTCATTAACAGGCATAACAGTTTCTGGCGGAACTCCAGACTACACCTTTGAATGGAATGGAACAATAAGCCTTACCGCAGATACGGTAGGCCTGTTAGCAGGAGTTTACACACTTACAATTACGGACAATGTAGGGTGCATATTTACAACAAATCCGTATACAATAATTGATAATTCAGGACCAACCATAGATAGCTCTGCAATCGATATTATTGACGAAACATGTTCATCTGTTAATGGATCCATAATTGGAATTACTTCATCTGGAGGATTACCTCCCTATTCATATACTTGGAATGGAAATAACAGCATTACAGAGGATTTAACAGGACTTTCTGGAGGGAATTACACCCTTATTGTTACCGATGGAAATGGATGTTCTTCGAATATGGGACCAATTATAGTTGGTTTTATTGATGGACCATCAATTGACCCCACACCAATTAATATAACAGATGAGGTTTGTTATTCAGGGAATGGTTCAATTACGGGAATATCTGTTACAGGTGGAACTACTCCTTATTCATATACGTGGAATGGAATAGCAGGAAATTTGGATGCGACTGACTTAACTAATAGTGAGTACACTTTGATAGTTACTGATGATAATGGCTGTATGGATTCTTTTGGGCCAATTTCAATCAGTAATTCAGGTGCTCCCATTGCGGGTTTCGATTTATCTGGCAATCCGCTTTCTCTTGGCGAAACTTTAGTACTTACCAATAATTCATCTAATGATGCAGTAACATATTTATGGGATTTAGGAGACGGAACAACGTCTACCGATTTCGAACCATCTGTTACTTATACCTCTGAAGGATCATACGCAATTTGTTTAATTGCATATACTGCAGCGAGCTGTGCAGATACCACTTGTCAAATGGTAGAAGTTTTTGAGGAATTAGAATCGGTTATTGGAATACCAACCGCATTCTCTCCAAATAATGACATGCATAACGATATACTTTTTGTAAGAGGCTCTGGAATTGCATCTTTTACTTTAATGATTTACAATAGATACGGAGAGAAGGTTTTTGAATCTAACGACCTATCCACGGGTTGGAATGGGACTTACAAAGGAAAACCGGAAAACACAGGCGTCTTTGCTTACTATTTGGAATACAAATACTCCAATGGAGAAAAAGGCTCGTTAAAAGGAAACATAACTTTGGTTAAATAAATTGTTCAAACAAAACGACATGAGAAAATTATCATTTAGCATATTGGCCTTGATTATCTTTATTAATGGACAAGCACAACAAGACAGACACTACAGTATGTTTTACGCCTCACCAATAGCAATAAATCCTGGGTCAACTGGGTTTTTCCCTGGTGATATCCAAGTGTTTACTGGGTTTAAAAACCAGTGGAAATCGATTAGTTCAAACCCATACAATACAATCTCGGCAAGTGTAGATGCTAAACTGATGAAAGGAAAATCAAATAATAGTTTTTTAGGATTAGGTGTCAATTTTTACAACGATAAATCTGGTGATAGTCAATTAACGACTAATGTTGCCAATATCAGCATAAATTACGCAATTGAAATAGCTGAGAATCATCAACTAGCACTAGGCATTCAACCTTCATTTTTTCAAAGGTTCGCAAGTATGGAATCTTTGACTTGGGACCAACAATGGACAGGGTCAACTTTTGATAATAATTTAGAGAGTGGCGAAACGTTGGTTACTGATAAATCTTTTCAATTTGACATTAATTCAGGGCTGTATTACTTTGGAAAACTTAATAATCAAAATTCCATAAATTTTGGCGTTTCTGTTGCACACTTATTAACGCCACAAAACACATTGCTTAATGGAAATGAAAACCTTTATCGAAAACATACTATTCATGGAGGAGGGGAATTTAGTAAAATTGGTTCTAAATTAGCTTTTTCACCAAATTTCATTTACTTTATACAAGGGCCAAACCAATCATTATCAATCGGAAATGACTTTATATACTCGCTTAAAGAGAGTTCTAAATACACTGGATATTATGATAAATCCACTATTTCATTGGGTAGTTATGTGAGAATTGGGGATGCATTTTATACAACCCTATTCTTAAATTTTGCAGAATTTTCTTTGGGCATCAGTTATGACTTAAATATGTCTGGTTTGTCAGTTGCCACTAATGGAAGAGGGGGAATGGAAATGCTACTTAGGTACAGAATCAATCTTTCTAAATCAGTAGCTGCTAGTTTGTAAAAGTTCTTTACCTATTTTTGCGACAAAGATTGAATATGAAAATTTTAATGGTTTGTTTAGGTAATATCTGTCGCTCTCCGCTTGCAGAAGGCATATTACTTGCAAAAGTAAACAGCAGAGGACTCGACATAAAAGTCGACTCAGCTGGCACGGGAGGCTGGCATGTTGGACAAGGACCTGACCATCGGGCTTTAGCAATAGCTAATAAATATGGTATCGATATTTCGCAGCAACAAGCTAGACAATTTTCCTCTACTGATTTCGAAGATTTTGATATTATCTATGCAATGGATGATTCTAACTTGTCGGATATCGTTTCTTTAGCAAACTCAAATAAAGACCTTGAAAAGGTACAGCTTATATTAAACGAGATAAACCCTGAAGATAATACCCCTGTTCCAGATCCTTATTACGGTGGGGATGATGGATTTGAAAAAGTATATCAACTACTGGATGCGGCATGCGAAATAATTATAAAGAAAATATCATAATGGAGAAAGGTAAAATTTACATGATACCAACAACCTTGGGTGACTCAATCATTGACTCTGTAATCCCTAAAGATGTTCAACAAATAATAATTGGCACTAAGTACTTCATCGTTGAAAATATCAAAACCACTCGGCGTTTTTTAAAGAAAGTGGAAAGGGGAATTGATATCGATGAATTACAGTTTTTTGTTTTAAATAAACACACCTCATCTGTTGAGCTTGAATCTTTTTTAAACCCAGCATTGGAAGGAAACAATATGGGTGTAATTAGTGAAGCTGGATGTCCGGGAATTGCCGATCCAGGAAGTGACATTGTAAGTATCGCGCATTCCAAAAACATTAAAGTTGTCCCATTGATAGGACCTTCATCTATTTTACTGGCTCTAATCGCAAGTGGAATGAATGGACAAAATTTTTGTTTTAATGGATACCTTCCAAAGGAAAGAAACTTGAGAATTAAAAAAATTAAAGAACTGGAGAGACAGGCAATAATTGGAATTACCCAAATTTTTATGGAAACTCCATTCAGGAATAATAATTTAATGGAAGATTTATTAAAGCAATGTAGTCCCAACACCACACTCTGCTTAGCTGCAGATATATCTTTGGAGAATGAGTTTATCCAATCAAAAAAAATTATTGATTGGAAAAAACACGCTCCTGATTTAAATAAAAGACCTTGTATGTTCCTTATTGGTTAATTAATTAGCAACTAAAATGAATAAATCTTAAAAATTAAGACTATTTTAGTATGAAAATAATTTCATATGGAAAAGTTACAGATAAAAGGAAGTTGGAAATCACCACATATTATTTTAGATCCAATTGGAAATATTGAAATTTGGGGTAGATCACTTCCTGAGAATGTAATTGATATATATACTCCTGTGTTAGCATGGTTAGATACTTATGCTAAAAACCCCGCGGATCAGACTAATATTGAGGTAAAACTTGAATATTTTAATACAAGTTCGTCAAAATTACTTTATGAAATATTTAAGCGATTTGAAAACATAAAAAAAGCAGGTAATAATATTCAAGTTAAATGGTTCTTTGAAAGTGATGATGTTGATTTGGAGGAAGAAGGTAAAATGTTCGCTGACTTAGTGGATTTAAAAGTCGAGATGGTTTCAGTTAAAGAGTTTGAATTTACTTTTCAATAAAAACATCTTCATCAAACTTAGGTAAAACCTCTAGGTAACAAACTACAGGAGTATACGGTGGCACAATGTTTCCTGCCGATCCTTTTTCTTTAAAACCTATATCAGAAGGTATTAACACCTTAGCTTTTTGACCATATTTCATTAATGAAATTGCATTTTGAAGCCCCTCCACCATCTGTCCGCTTTGACCAAACTGAAACTCATCTGGAGCACCATTATTATAGGTATTATAAAACTCCTGACCATTGGTAAAAGTAGCTATATAATGTAGTTCAAAAATCTCATTGTAATTTATAGTCTCTCCTCTTTCAATAGCATCATAGACTATATATAATCCATCAACTTCAACTATGGAATCTCCACTACTTTTCCAATAACCTAATGTCTCTTCTATTTTTTTAAATTCTTCAAAATCCTTTTGTCGCTGCCATTCTATTAAAGCTAACTCATACTCTCTGTTAGTTTGAACTTTAATAAGCCTAATGTCAATTTTCATTTCAGCATCACTAATTAGGAAAGCAGGTCTTTCTGTCTGAAGGTACTCCCTGAAAAATCTTTCCGAATTAATATAGAAGGTAACACTATCACCTTCTATTAACTTTGCAAAACCTTCCTCTATACCACCAGGTTGATTTTCTTTTTGCAACTTTATAATATCGGCACCATTGTAACCTGTATTAACAGATGTGTAGAATACGGAATCTTCAATAGTACTCCATTTCATTGCTACAGACAATACGTCTCCAACTTGAGGTTGTTTACCCTCTCCGACTATATCTTGATATTTATACTTCAACCCTCCTTCGGTAAGGAAATATTCGGGAGATCCTGTCTCACAACCAATTAAAATAATGGTAGCCACAAATAATATGGATATTTTTTTATTTATTTTTCGCATCTACAACATAAATATCGTAAAGTACTGTGGACAATGGTGGAATTTTATTCATATCCCCTAACAGGCCGTGAGCTGCAAAATGAGGTAGTATTATATAGGCTCTATCTCCAACATGTAGATATTTAACAGCCTCATGTAATCCCGATTCTACATTATCCATTCCAACTAAAAAAGTGTGCTCACCATTTTTATCAGAAGTATAGCAAAGCGTGGTATCCGAATCAATCAATCTCACTTCAAATTCAACCGTAATAAGCATATCTTTCTCTACGGAAATACCACTACCTTGTTCATATACATAATACCTCACTCCAGATTCTGTGGAAATTGCATTCCAATTGTGTCGTTCGATATATCGATCAATTTTATAGGATTCATCTTTTACCCACATTCGATGCATTTCTATCGATTCCTCTTTAGTTATTGATAATTCTTCATCAAGCTTGTCAAAAATCACTACCTCCTGTTTAGGCGTGCATCCGAACATAAAAAATATTGGTATTATAAAAAGTATTCTCATATTAAAAACTCAACAATCTTAGATTCGAATAATTCCACCGTCTCTTCAAAAGATGTAAAACTAATTCCACCAGCTGCATTTTTATGCCCTCCTCCATTAAAGTTCTGGCTTGAAAACTCATTCACAGCGATCTCTCCTTTTGATCGAAATGACATTTTTACTTTATTATCATCTTCCTTGATAAAAGCTGCCATTTCAATTCCCTCTAGAGATAACGCGTAATTAACTAAACCTTCCGTATCACCTTTCTTGTAGTTAAACCGACTTAATTCTTCACAGTTTATTGCTATAACCGCAACAGGCACATTTGGTAACACTCTTAGTTTTTCATTTAGTGCAAAACCTAATAAATGTAATTTAGGTAACGTGTTTACATCGTGTACTAATTCATGGATTCGAGAATGATTTAACCCTCTGTTTATTAAATCTGCTGCGATCAAGTGTGTTTTAGCTTGAACAGAAGGAAACCTAAATGATCCGCTATCAGTCATTATGCCACAATAAATGCCTTCTGCTATTTGATCATCGATTAAATCCAGATCATTAAAGTCTTCAATAAAGTTATAGATGAGTTGAGCTGTAGAACAAGATGATGTATCGCTACACATCCAATCTGCAAAGTCTGCTGGATGCAGATGATGATCAATCATCACTTTATAAGCAGTTGACTTTTCAATTAAATCTCCAACACCACCTACGCGCATTAAACTATTGTAATCTAAGCTAAATATTAAATCCGCTTCACCTATTAGTTCTTTTACAACATCTTCGTCATGGTTGTAAACGAGAACATTCTCTGTGCCTTTCATCCAATTTAAAAACTTGGGAAAACTATCTGGAACAACTACACATACATCAAAGCCTTTTTTTACTAAGTAGCCAAACAATGCTAAGGAAGACCCTAATGCATCACCATCTGGAGACTGATGTGTTGTTATAACAACTTTCTGGCTATTATCTAATATTTCCTCTATACTCATTTCTCAAAAATAAAAAAGCCCTACTCATTATGAGCAGGGCTTTTATTAAAGTTATCAAATATTATCTATTAAATCCCGTTTTAAATGATGGTTGGTGCTCAATCAACAAACCAACACAAGCATAAGTTTCTGCACCAAGTCCTTGACTTTCTCCATCACCTTCAGCTGAAGGGATATAAACTTTAATAGTTAATTTTCTTGTTTTATCAGAAACAAAGATAAATTCTTGAGCATCTTCATCTTTTTTATTATCGTAACGAACAACATCTATTTTTTGATAAACACGTCTTCTTGATTTTTTTTCAATTTTTTGTTCTCCAACAAAATCCCCATATTCATCGTATTTCTCTTCAATTTCAAAAGTAGTTACTTCTTTCCAAGTTGGTTTTGTAATATTCTCAACAACTTGGAATTCAAATTTCCCATCTAACTGACCCTTATTTGGCGAACAAAGAGACATTCTGTACTCCATGTCTTTATAAACAATAATAGCAACTTCTGCAGTATCTCCTTCAACAAATGCTCCACTTAGAGACTGCCCGTTGCGTAAAAACCCATCTCGCTTAGCATGTGAACAGTACTTAACAATATCGCGACAGTTTTGACTAAACAAAGCACCAGGCGCTGTTACTAAAGCAACTAAAAACAGATTTGTAAATAATCTTTTCATAACTTAAATTTTATATTTTAAAGCTCTCCTTCAATTATCTCGTTTCTTAATTTAGAAACTAATTCTTTTAATTTTTCATATTGTTCTGCAGAAACCATAATTGTAGCCCCCCCTGAAAGAACATATACATCATCTTCTTGTGAGGTTGAAACATCATCACCTTCTTCCTCTTCAAAACTCCAAAATAATTCTTCAATGTCTGCTAATTCTTCCATTACTTCAGCAACATTTGAATCGTCTTGGTATTTCATCATAAACCCCATTAAATTTCCAATGGTAAGTTTTTGTTCTCCGATTCGAGCTACTAAATTACTCCCTTCTTCATACTCTCCTAGGTTGGTCATTATATATAAACTTTCAATCCACCCTCCTAGCACAATTAATGCCAAAGTCGAGCCTCTTTCATTGTCTTCTAAATAAGAATACGCTTGAAAATAAGTGTCATTTGAAAGAAACAATAAAGAGTCAGAATCATCATTTTCAAGATTGATTTCAACTTTTTCGTAAATCGCTGCATCCAACGCATTGGAGATTCCTAGCTCATCACTTAAAACTTTAATTATAGCAAAATAACTCAGAATTGAAGCATTTTCTTCAAAGCTACTAGCAAAAGCCAAATCAGCAAAATAAACACCAAAATTAAGAGCTTGGATTTTTTTAGTGGAATACTTCTCACTATTAACAGGTAAATTTAAAATCGTTCCATCATATGACACACCTGTTTCTTTTATTACTGCAAACAACTCATTAGGAGTTGGAACTGAATAAGCCATATCTGGATCTAATTCTGGCATATCCAGAACTATTTCCTTTTCTATTTCCTTTTCTATTTCCTTTTCTACACTAATCTCTTCCCCGCAACTTGAAAAACCAATTAACACGCCGATTAAGGCTATTAGATTCCATTTAAGTATATTTTTTTTCATTTCTTGATTTTTGAATGTTCCTATTCAGCAAAAATAGAAATATTTTAATAATAGTAAGGGTTTTTTACTATTCTCTTAAATAAATATGTTCGAAATGAGATTATTACCTTTATTTATGGATGAATTGAGGGGAATATCAATCAGCTTTGATCTGTCAGCTTTTTTTTTGACAATTCTTGAAACAATTCGGTATCCAATAACTAACGTGAGTTCAATATACTAATCATTTTTTCAAAAGATGTTAATTACCTTCGGTGAGAAATATTCTACTAAAAAATCTAAGATACATGTGATATTTCCCTAGATTAATAATTTACAAAGTACTTTGTTTTTCAAAGTTTAAACATAAATAAAAAAAATTATTGTCTTTTCAGTATCTTTTCTAATCCATCTATATGGTCAGCAAACGCTTTTCTCCCCGATTTAGTAGCTTTATAGGAAGTTTGCGGTTTCTTTCCAACAAACTGTTTTTTTATCTCTATGTATTTAATTCTCTCTAATGATGAGACATGACTTGCCAAATTACCGTCTGTTAGGCTGAGGTTTTCTTTTATCTCTTTATAACTAACCCAATCATTCACAACCAGGATAGACATAAGACCTAATCTTACACGACTATCAAAAGCTTTATTTAATTGATTAAACCCTTGCACCGAAATTACTATTTGTTCTGATCGTATCTATAATACATTACAGTTCCATATACGATATGAAGAATACCAAATCCAACTGCCCAAAAAAGAAGACCTCTTCCTATATAATATGCAGAAACTAAACCTAAAACAATTTCCAAAACCCCTAAATATTTAATATCGTTAAATGTGTACTTACTTGCATTTAACAATGCTAGTCCGTAAAAAATAAGGGTTGCAGGAGCAATTAAACCTACCACTTCGTGCTTAATTAAAATTAAACAAAATATGCCGCCAGCAATTAGGGGAATAGAAAGACTAACAACCATTCTTTTGGTGGTACTGTCCCAAACATTTAAATTTTGCTTCTTTGCCTTTCTACTTGTAAATATATAACCTGTAACAAGCGATAACACCAAAACAATTGCTCCTATGGTAAATAGTGATTGAATTTTCAGAATTACCGAATCGGTTCCAGAATTGGCGGTTTTAATAAATTCAGAGTAAGTAACGCTAGCAGCATCAGAAGATATAATGTTAAAGTCACTATAAACTAAGTATGCGCCTACCAGAGCATATATCCCCGCAAATATACCTGTTAACCCACTTAATGATAAAAACCGAGATGATTTTTCCATCATGTTTTTTATCTCGGATAAATGCCCTAATTGTTCTTCTTTTTTAGTCATAAAAATTCGATTAAAAGTACTTTGTTACCCAAAGTTAAAGATTTAATCCAATCCGACACTAATTTTGAATAAAGACTTTACCGGAAGAATGGTAATACTAAATCGGTGAATAACCGAGAATTGCGTCGATTGTACTCACAGATACAAAGTGATAGTTATCTCTAGCTTTAACGTAGATGTCCAAGCCTTTTTGTTTTCCTTCGGGGGTTGCTGCTAACGCATTGTAAAGCGGTTGTAAAAATTTCCTTCTACCTACTCTCATTAAAAATGCTTCTAACTCAACATCAATTTTATCATAACCAGCGTTAACACTTTTTTCAAACCAGATAGCCGCTATTTCAGAATTACCTGATTGTGTTAAATGAAAAGCATCATCCAATATAGCCAGTTGATCTACTGTGGTTTCCGGCTTAAAATGACGAATAAAGTGCAACCACTCATGCGTTGACCAATCTTTAGGAGTAACAGAATTCGCATTATTTGTTTCATAAAATGAAGTTAATTGAGCTTCAACCGAATTAAATCTTTCAGAAACAACAACAAGACAGTTTTCAGGAAGTCCCGATTCGTAAACCCATTCATTCAAATTAAACTCTATACTATTTGGCTCCAATAAATTCTCTTGAAGATATGTAACGAACACCTCCGTTGTCATTGTTTGGAATTTATGTGTAGTAAAGTAATCCTTTATGAAAACGTCAAACTTTTCACGTCCAGCAAGTTCTTCAATTAAACGTAAAAAAGAATATCCTTTTTCATAAGCGATATCCGTCATTGCTTCATCGGGGTCAATACCTTTCATTTTTAGCTTCAGCATTTGCATTTTAGGTTCTAGAGAAGATATAGAGGCTTGTAAATCTTGATATCCTAATAAGGCGAGCATGTCTACATAGTCTTTACCGTAAAGCTCTTCCATAATTCTTCTTTCGAAGTACATTGTAAAACCTTCATTCAACCAGAAGTCATTCCAGTTAGAGTTTGTAACCAAATTCCCACTCCATGAATGCGCCAACTCATGCGCTACTAAAGTTGTTAAAGAACGATCGCCAGCTATGATAGTTGGTGTCGCAAAAGTTAATCTTGGATTCTCCATTCCTCCAAATGGAAAGCTTGGAGGCAATACGATTACATCGTATCTTTCCCACTGGTATTTTCCATAAAGACCTTCCGCTGCGTCCACCATTTTACCCATATCACCAAACTCATATCTACAGGCCTCAATCATAGATGGTTCAGAATAGACACCCGTTCTTTCATCAATTTCAATAAACTCTAGATCACCTACTGCAATAGCCATTAAATAAGTCGGAATAGACTGATTCATTTCAAAATCATAAACCCCAGATTCATTTTTAACTGTAGGATTTGAAGCACTCATTACTGCCATTAAGTGATTAGGAACTTTAACTTTTGCAGAATATGTTATTCTTCGTCCGGGAGTGTCTTGACATGGAATCCATGTTCTTGTTAGTACAGCTTGTCCTTGTGTATACATAAACGGATTTTCTTTACCCGCTGTTTGAGCTGGAACTAACCAATCCAATGCACGAGTCCCTTCAGAAGTAGAATAATTAATCTTAACCTTTTTAGTATCTTCTTTAATGTGTACCGTTATAGACTCTCCTAATAACTCGTCATATTCTCCCATTTCATAAGTAGCTTCCTCTCCATCATTTAGGGTAATTGATGTAATATCTAAAGATCGAGAATCAAAAACAATTATGTCTTTATTGCAAGGATTCTCAATAGTGTGCGTAGCGCTACCGAATAATTTTTTCTCATCAAATGAAATTTCAACGTCTAAATGTATATGCGAAACATATACATCCATATAATTAGATAATGTATGATAATCTATTTCATCTTCAGACCAAACTCTGTCAAATGAATTGGATTCTTCAGCAACTTTAGACGCATCCGTTACTTCTTCTTTATTAGGTGTTCCACAAGAAGTTAATATGAGAATAAATACGAAAGTAGAAAGTTGTATTAATTTCATTGTCTTTTATTTTGGCTCACAAAAATATCATTAACAAGCTAATAACCACATCTTTTTATAGACATAAATCAAATAATTTAGATGGAACGGTAAAAGATATCGCTCAAAACTGATTCTCAACTTACCATTTAAAAAAAAAACTGTACTTTCGGACTCGTAAAAAATCCATATCAATTATGAGTGAAGAAACTGTAAATAACGAAAATTTAAAAATAAGTGAGCAAGGAGAAATGTTCGGACACCCTAAAGGGCTATTTTATTTGTTTTTCGCTGAAATGTGGGAACGTTTTAGTTTCTATGGAATGAGAGCCTTATTGGTTCTGTATTTAGCAACTCAACTCTTTAAAGATTTGATGAACGGTGAGGAGGTTGCATTCTCTATTTATGCTGCTTATGGAGCTTTAGTTTACTTTACTCCAGCGATTGGAGGAATGCTTGCCGATAGAATAATTGGAAAGAAAAACTCTGTGATGCTTGGTGGAATTCTGATGTGTATTGGTCACTTTACCATGGCATTTGAAAGTGAATCAATATTCTTTCTCTCTCTTGGATTATTAATTATTGGTAATGGTTTCTTCAAGCCAAACATTTCGACTCTAGTAGGAAATTTATATCAGGAAGGTGATAAAAGAAGAGATGCTGGTTTCACCATTTTCTATATGGGAATTAACCTTGGTGCTTTTCTTTCTCCTTTAGTTTGTGGATGGTTAGGTCATTCTTATGGATGGCATTATGGTTTTGCTGCCGCTGGTATCGGAATGCTTGCCGGTATAATTGTTTTTTGGAGAGGAGATAGAAAAAACGTTTTTGGAGATCAAGGGCATCAACCTGCTCCATATAAAGAAAAGAAATTTTTCGGGTTTAATATTCTTGTATGGGTTTATGTTATGGCATTTGCTTCCGTTCCTGTATTTGCTTATTTAGTAAACAAAAGTGAAATTGAAGTTCCTTTCGTACATCTTAAGTTGATGGAATTCCTATTATGGACTTTGCTTAGTCTGGTATTAATTTATCTAGTATACCTCTCTGCAACAAAATTAAATAAATCAGATATTAAGAAATTAGGAGCTATTATAGTATTGACATTCTTTATTACAATATTCTGGTCTTTCTTTGAGCAAGCTGGTTCATCATTAACATTATTTGCTGAGAAAAATGTCGACCTTGTCCTGTTAAATGCAGCTCAAACCAATTCCATAAATGCAGGTTATATCATCTTACTAGCTGTGCCATTCTCAATGATGTGGGTATGGTTGGATAAAAAGAGAAAAAACCCGAATACTACTATTAAGTTTGGTTTAGGTATTTTACAATTAGGACTAGGGTTTTTGGTATTCGCTATGAGTGCTCCTTATATGGGAACAACTGGATTAGTGCCAATGATGTTCTTAATGATAGGTTATTTACTAATTACTACGGGTGAGCTCTTTGCTTCTCCAATTGGTTTATCTAAGGTAACGGAGTTATCTCCTGCTTTTCTTGTATCCTTTATGATGGGAGTTTGGTTTTTATCTTCATCCTTTGCTCATCATATATCTGGGGTTATTGCAAAAATGACTATTCCTGCCGTTAGTGAAACTGAATATGTGCAAGAGAATAACTTATTTTTTAATTTTGCTACTTGGGCTTCAGGATGTGATCAAAATGCAGTAGGCCAATTTAGTTATGAATATGATAAAGCACACGGATTAATTGTTGATACAAACATACATTGGAAAAGCGTTTCTATTGAATCAAACGAAAGTACCACTGTTTTAAGGAAAGAAACATTTGGTGCTATTTCAAAATATACAGACTCATTAAGTTCTGCTAAAATAGACTTTAAAACATCAGATACTTTGTTTATCCTAAATGAGGCTAGAGTGAAATACCCAGAAACTGCTCAGCTAGATTCATACAACAATACCTTTGACTTAATGGATGGCGTTAATGAATCATGGATCGCAGCGAAAGGACCGATCGTGGAAGCTTCTAATAAGTTAACGCCAACATTAATAACTCTGAATAGTTTTGAAAACAGAAAATTGATATTAGGCTATCATCGTTACAATCAAGTTTTCCAAGAAAAATCAAATATGAGATCTTTTGAAGAAGCTTATGATTTAATGGCGAAAAAAGACACATCTATGTCTGAAGAGAAAAGGGAACATGAATTGAAGAAAGTTACCAAAAAATGGAAAGACAAAGCGGGATTACTTATAGATATGGAAACGAATATGCTAGCAGACAACGCGGAATGGGCGAAGGCAGCTTTTTCTTTTAACTCAGCTCTAGAAAGTCACAAAAGACAAGTGGGCCCAATTAGAGGTCTTGCAACATACGCTAAGATATTTGCTCAAATAGCATTGATCTCTTTTATGTTTGCAATTCTAGCTTTTATTGTTTCTCCATTAATGAAAAAATGGATGCAGGGTATTAAATAACATTAGAACTTCAATAATAAAAAACCTGCTTTTTTCAAAGCAGGTTTTTTTATGCGAATATTTTCCCTGGATTCAAAATCCCCTTCGGATCAAATATATTTTTTATCCCTTTCATAAGATTAAGTTCGACATCCGAAAAAGCAATATCCATATAATGTTTCTGAACATAGCCAATTCCGTGTTCTCCCGAAAGCGTACCTCCTAATTCAACCGTTAGTTCAAATAACTCTCTAATCCCTTTTGATAATTCATTATTCCAGGCATCATCTGTCATATCGCCTTTAATAATATTAATATGCAAATTACCATCACCTGCGTGGCCATAACAAATAGATTTAAATCCATACTTAGCACCAATAGACTTAACCTCTTTAAGCAACTTAGGTAAATTATATCTCGGCACTACTGTATCTTCTTCTTTGTAAATAGAAGTAGCTTTTACAGCCTCTCCTACCCTTCTTCGTAAAAACCACAAGGCGTCTTTTTGTGCTTCTGTTTCAGCAAACATTATTTCTCCACAATCCAATTCTTCAACCACCGAGGCAATTACCTCACATTCTTTAAATAAGACCTCCGTATCGTTTCCATCTACTTCTATTAATAAATGTGCTTGTTCATTATCTTTTAATTTAACAGGACTTTCTTTTGTAAAGTCCATTGTCCACTGAATTGCATCTCTTTCCATAAATTCCATTGCGGAAGGAGTAATTCCAGCTTTAAATATTGAAGCTACGGCTTCACAAGCTTTCTCTGCTGAAGTAAAAGGCACCAACATTAGCATATTGTGCTTTGGACAGGGAATTAATTTGAGTGTAGCTTGGGTAACAATTCCCAAGGTTCCTTCACTTCCAACCATTAATTGAGTAAGGTTATATCCCGTTGAGTTTTTTAATGTATTAGCGCCTGTTTCTATTACTTCTCCATTTGGCAAAACCACTTCAAGATTTAACACAAAGTCTTTTGTTACACCATATTTTACTGCTCTCGGGCCGCCCGCGTTTTCAGCAATATTTCCACCAATAAAACAAGTACCCCTACTTGAAGGGTCAGGAGCATAATACAATCCTTTTTCTTGAACAACCTCTTGCAATTCTTGTGTAATAACAGCACTTTGCGTAACTACCTGAAGATTATCCTCATCTATTTGTATAATCTTATTAAAACGCTCCATTGAAAGCGCTATACCACCATGAACACACAAAGCACCTCCGCTCAAACCGGTTCGGGCACCACAGGGAGTGACCGGAATGTTGTACTTAGATGCTAGTTTCATAATCGCACTCACTTCATTTGTGTTTGCTGGTTTAACTACAATTTCTGGTGGGAAATTTAGATCCTCCGTTTCATCGTGGCAATAATCTTCTAAACGGTTTTTTTCAGTAAAGCAATAATTATCTCCTACAACATTTATTAGTTCCTGCTTAATTTCTAATGTTATAATACTGAATTTCATACTGTTTAATTATTCTTCTTACGCTTTAGATAAAGCTAAAAAAGGTTTCGGATAACAAAGCTAGAAATATTCCTTTATTTTTTTTATTCCGAACTTGTGAAATTAAATAATGCTAGTATATTTGCACCCGCTAATAGAAAATCGATAGCGAAAATTGACATCTTGATTCAGTAGCTCAGCTGGTAGAGCACATCCCTTTTAAGGATGGGGTCCTGGGTTCGAACCCCAGCTGAATCACAAAAAGCCTCTCTTTCCGATAGCTATCGAAAAGAGAGGCTTTTTTTTGCAATAAAGTCTCGGTATATTCTTTATCACTTACCTAAAAATATTTAGGTATTATATTTATGGTATGTACCCAATTTCAATATGAGCAGCGGTATTAACATCCGCGATAAGATGCAATTTTGAAAATGACTTATTAAAGTGGTTGGCAGGTCGATACCTAAAAATGCGACTGAATTTTATCCTTCTATAATTGAATAGGGTAATAGGTTTTAGAAATTCGGATAAGCAAAATCTTAATCATATTTTTTTATTTACCGTAATCAATTCTATTTCTTTTAAAATGATACTCGAAATATTATTAATTGAGAAAAAAATAAAGTAGGAGAATAAGAAATTATCCACTCTCTGTAAATAGGATAAAAATGATAACCAAATACTAGACCAAGCCTATTATTTTCAGTACAAACTGGAGATTCCTTTTTAATTTTAAAAAGTATCGGAAGAGGATTAATCTTTTTGAGTTCTACCTTCATAACTATTTATATATTTGCAGGCATACCCACGTGCTGGAACTGGTAGACGGGCTACGTTGAGGTCGTAGTGCACTATGTGCGTGAGGGTTCGACTCCCTCCGTGGGTACATTATAAAGCCCTAATTAACTTGTAAATAAGCTGATTAGGGTTTTTCTTTTTAAGAAAAGTCAAGCATATTGAAATATTCGATACTTTTCAGTAGTTTTCAATACTAAGCAATAGTATTGAAAGTAAAAACACACGTTAAAACAATCTTGTAAGGCAAAAGTTTTATTATAAATAACTGCGTTTATAGACAATTATGTTGAAATTTTATTTATGCTTGTAGATTACCTCGGTTCAAATTTTTTCTTAATCAGAAGGAAATAAGTATGACACAGTAATACAATTGAATGCAGAGTTTGAATAAGCTAAATAAACTTTATAGAGAATAAACATCTTATGAAATACAATGTAATTATATTCGTTTTGATTTGCTTACTCAGCTCCTGTATAGAAGAGGGAAATAACTCTGAGACTAAAAGAGGATGTAATTGTGAGAGCCTTACGTTAGACCATTTATACAATCATTTTTATATTGAAAACCGAAAATCTCCTTATACTGGAATGTGTTATAAGTTGAATAAAAAAGGTGATACATTAGAAACAATAAACTACAACAAAGGTAAAGTTGACGGAGTTTTGACCACATTTTATGAATCTGGTAAAAAAAAGTCAGAAACAACTTTCAAAAAGAACAAGTATCACGGAGATGCAAAAGAGTGGGATGAAAAAGAAGTTTTACTATTTCATGGCACTTATGACGATGGGGAATACGACTCTACATTAATTGACAATAGACGATAATCCTTCGATTTTTTCTGTAAGATCTTCCCATTCAATAATTAAATCATCTAATCGGTCTCTTTTCTCCTTAATCTCATTAAATAATTCGTTTGCTTCCTCATTAGAAGAGTAATCCATTTCACTAACTTTAGCTTCTAGCTGCTTTACTTCATTTTCTATGGTTTCAATTTCGTTTTCAACTTTAGAAAATCTATTCTTAAACTTGCGTAAATCATTTTTCGCTTGTTTTTTCTCTTTATAAGAAGCTCCTAAATTATTATCTTTTACCGCAACTTTTTTATTGGGAGTTGCAGCTTCTTGTATTTCAATATTTAGGTTATTTAAGAAATTATTTACTTTTTCAAAATAAATACTTATGCCATGGTTCTTTATGTAATATATTCTTTCGGTTAAATCATCTAGGAAATCTCTATCGTGAGAAACAAGCAATAGCGTCCCTGTATATTTTTTCAAGGCTGCCTTCAAAACATCCTTAGAAACTATATCAAGGTGATTGGTTGGTTCATCCAAGATTAAGAAATTATAGGGTTCCAATAACAATTTGCATAACGCTAATCTAGTTTTTTCTCCACCCGAAAGGACTTTCACTTTTTTATCTACATCATCATCTCTAAATAAGAAAGACCCTAAAATTGCTCTTACTTTTTTTCTAACTTCTCCGACAGCAACATCGTCAATAGTCTCAAAAACAGTTTTATTTCCATCCAATTTGGTCGTTTCATCTTGAGCAAAATAGCCAACACTTACGTTATGCCCCAATTTTATTTCTCCAGCATAAGGGGTATCTCCAACTAACATCTTAATCAGGGTAGACTTTCCCATTCCATTTTTTCCAATCAATGCTATTTTCTCTCCTCTCGCTATATTGATTTCAAGGTTAGAAAAGATTTCCTTATCTGCAAAGTTTTTAGAAACCTCATTAATTTCAGCGACTATCTTACCAGATTGAAGTGGTTCAGGAAATTTAAAAGCAAGAGCAGAAGAATCCACCTGATCGATTTCAATTTTATCCATTTTATCCAGTTTCTTAATCAATGACTGGGCAAACGAAGCTTTACTTGCTTTTGCTCTAAACTTATTAATTAGTTTTTCTGTGTCTTCAATTTCCTTTTGCTGATTTTTATACGCTGCATGTTGCAGTATTAACTCTTCCTCTCTTTTCACTAAGTATTTAGAATAGCTCAACTTATAATCATATACTGTTCCCGCATTAATCTCCATTGTTCTAGTAGTGATAGCATCCAAGAACATTCTATCATGAGAGATAAGGAGAATAGAACCCGAAAATTTCTTTAAATAATTCTCCAACCACTGAATAGATTCAATATCAAGATGATTTGTAGGTTCATCTAATAACAAGACATCCGGGTTTTGAACCAATAATTTTGCTAATTCCACACGCATTTGCCAACCTCCACTAAATTCATTGAAGGGTTTAAAAAGCTCAGACTGTGAAAAACCCAGTCCCTTAAGAATCGTTTCAGCTAGTTCTCCAACCCCTTGACCTCCTTTTAAAACAAATTCCTCGTTTAGTTCATTAATGTCAGTCAATAACTGCATATAAGAATCCGACTCGTAATCTTCTCGTGTAGCTAACTGGTGATTGATTTCCTCCAGCTTCGTATCAATCTCAACTATCTCTTCGTTGGCAGCTTGAACCTCCTCTAAAACAGGACGAGTAGAAGATGACATAATTTCTTGCGGTAAATAACAAACTTTAGCGTCTTTTAAAACAGATAGGTTCCCCTCATCGGTTTTAAACTCCCCAATAATTAATTTGAGTAAAGTTGATTTACCTGCACCATTTTTACCAGTTAAACCAATTTTATCGGCCTTAGTTATTTGAAAAGAGACATTTGAATAAAGTTCTTTTCCTCCAAGAAACAACGAAATTTTACTTGCTGAAATCATATTCTATTTTATACAAAAAAAAATACCCACATTTTAGTGGGTATTTTAAAATAATTAAATAATTGTTCTTTTTATAAATGCCAAACATCGTGTTCAATCTTGAACATTTCTTGCTTAATGTTTTCCGACTCTAACAGAGCGTCCAGGCCATCCCATGTTGGATTTACTGTTCTATCAAACACATTTGTTTCTTTATGAATATAGCTTGAAAATTGTCTCTTCCAGAATAAATCATCAAAAGACATACGCATAGCCCCATTAGATGTATTGTATACAAAAAAGTTTTGAAATACATAACGACATTCTGGAAAATACAACCAAAATAAATTTTTGGTTCCCATTATATCACCAGTCTCCTCATTTGTATAAAAAACTACTGGTGAAATACCTATAATTCTTACATCCATAACAGATCTTTGTTTATCAAAAAACCAATCTTCCTTTATCTCATAACGAATAATATCTCTCGCTGTATACGGAATTGATAAACTATCATAAATAGGATCACCAAGATCATCGTACATTGGAGTATCATCAGCTGGGTCTAACTTCGCCACAACCTGTATAACACCAAAAAACCCATCCAATCTTTTTCTAAAAACTGGATCATTAATATTCCCATTAGCAGGCTTAATAGGAAATCTAAACTTATCGTCAAAATCAGGTCCTAATTCATAAGGAGTTAAACTTCCTTCTTCCAATATAGCATATCGGATAACATCGAACAACGACATACGGTCAGCCAAAGGCTCTTCTGGATAGTACAATGGATGATTAATCTTTTCACGTAAATCAATTGTTCTCCAAACACGTTTTGACCACATAACATCAGATTCCCGCAAATGTGGGTATTGAATAACTCTTTTGGTTGGTATGTGTTCTTGTACATAAACCCCATCAAGAACACCTGATGAGGAAACTCCTGTACTAGGAAGCTGAGCATCAGCAATAGTTGATATCCCAATAAAAAACACTAATTGTAAAGCGAATATTTTTATACATTTTAACATACCAAATAGTTTTTAATTATTAAAGTAACTTGAAAGACAATCCTCCAATTGGCACAGATTTACCACTAGGTCCAGCTGCTGAAACTCCAACAAAAGTTAATGAAGTTCCTTTTGGCATTTTCTTAATAGCCTTTTTCATATCACCAGTAAGTTTACCGTTTTTAGCTTTTAACTCCGCAATTTTTCCACTTTTAGATACAATCATTTTAAAACCTGTAACAGTATATTTTACATTTAATGGGCTATCTCCTAACTTAGCTAAAACCTGAGAAGCTGATATTGCTGTTCCCTTTTTCATAGTTGGCTTATCAAATGTTTGATTCGCAAAATAGGGTTTAGGCAGCGGTAAAGGAAAAATTCTAAATTCCTCAGCAGCTAACTTTACATTTTGTCCATCGTCAGATGTTGCAGAAACACTAATTGTTGCTACTTTACCATTTCCAGGTTTAGCTATATAAAATTCTCCTTTTTTGGAAATAGTGCAACCTGAACAACTAATCTTTACTGATTCTGGATCATATCCAGAAGCAGAAATTTTAAGCTTATTATCCCAACCTTTGTAAAGCACTGCTAAATCAGCATTAGCTACAGTAGCCGTTGGTGCTCCAACACTGTAATTAAACTTCCAAGGCTTCTTTTTAACTGCCCCTTTTTCTTTGACTTCAATGGTTCCCTCCACATAATGAGTACCAACTCCACCGCTTAATTTTAATGCATCTCCTGGTTCACCCGAAAATATCAATGGTTCACCCGAATGTATTGTATCATCTACATAATATTCTAACTCCATCGCTTCAGTTGAATCAAAAGCCGCAATCATAATTTTAAGATCTAAAGAATCACCTTGATTTATATAGCTTGATTTAGAAAATGCTAAAGGAATAATTTTATTAAAACTAAACGTTTCCATTTTTGCTCTTCCAGAAACAATCTCAATAGCAAGCTGTTCAGACATCTTCACATCATTTTTCAATGCAGTAAATATTGTTGCTGCTGCTACTATTACGGTATGATCGAACTGATATGCAATCCAAGGATATACCTCCCCATGATTCCCAATAACCTCTGGAACTGTAAGTACTTCAATAATCCTTTTAATTCTAGCTTGATCATTAGGATGACACGTTTTTATCGCTTCCTGAATTGATTCTTCAAAAGCCGTTGTATCATGACTATTTGGAGGTCGAACCAACAATGAAGGATCTATAAAATAATCTTTTGAGCCACCTTCTCCATTATCAACGGAGTATTTAGCTGCCATAACAATAAGACTATCTCTAAAACTAAATAATCGATTTTCAATATTTGTTCCACGTTCACTTGGTTCAAGGACACCTTCCAATAAATACATGTGAGGAGCAGTATCGTAATCATCTTTTTTACTCAATGTATCCATTTGCATTAACGAAAAATAAGGCTTCTCTGAGCTACCTTCCTCAATATAAAATGGAGCAGGCATTATAGGATCTGAATGATGAATCATATCAGACGCTTCCCAAACAAAAAAGTTTGCCGTAGTTCTTGCCAACTCTCTTATTTCATCCGCGCTATTCATAATTGCTAATAAATCATCTACTTCTTTTTGAGCAGCACCTGTTGCTTTCAATGTTGCCTTTTGCATAACCATCTTATCCATCATAGCCTGTGTGGTTTTATGAGTTAGATGCGCAGCATGTTCAAATTTATCATTTACAATAATAAAAGCATTCAAAATAGATTTGGATACATTCATTGCTAATAGGGCCATAAGTACGAGGTACATTAGGCCTATTAATTTTTGTCTTGGTGTTTCTTTACCGCCTCCCATGATTTAATTTTTAATAGGTTAATTTACAAAACTGATTTTCGAATTAATACATTTCAGATTTGTCTGAATTAATCTCTACCAACATTCATTGCTGAAAGCATGTTACCATAAACTGTGTTGAGAGCAGATAAGTTACCACTTAACTCAGACATAGTTTCTTTATATTTCTTAGTATCATCAAGAGACCCGTGAAGGTTTGTCATCAACTCACTAATTCCAGAATACATTTGTTCTGTAACTTGTAAATGCTCGGAAGCTCCTTTCAATTGCATCTCATATACATTGTTCAATGCAGCTAAGTTTCCGGATACTTTTTGAATTTGTTCACCCATTTGATCTCCACTATCTTTATCTCCAACTAATCCCAACAGAGATTCTGCCGCAGTATCATAAGCATTAGAAAGTTGATCAACTTTACCTAAGACAGTTTCTGAAGCAGAATTGTAAGCATCAGAAAGTTCACCAACTTTTCCTGAAGCATTTTTCATATTATTAATTAACTCATCATTTGCAGCAGCTGCTCCAGTTAAATCTCCCATTTGACCAGCACCTTTACTTAAGTTTTTAAGACCTGTTCCTAAACTTTCAATCAAGTCCGGTTCAATTTTAGCATCAGCTAGCATGTTATCTAACTGTTCAACAACAGAAACATCATCACTAATCTCTTCTTCTCCTTCACTTAATTCTGCATGTCCAACATCAGCATTACCTATGGCTAATTCTGGGTAAACTAAAGTCCAATCTGGATCTTCATGTAAAGGTTCAAATGCTGAAAGCACAAAAATTGCAGCCTCTACTAATAAACCAATAGTTAACATAGGTCCAGGTATGTGAAGAATTTTAAATAATGCACCAACAATTACTACTGCTCCACCCCAACCATAAACGAATTTCATTATGGTTTTAAATTTCTTACTTGCAAAAATACTGTTTCCACTCATTTTCCTTGTTTTTTTAATTTTGTTGACTACTTATTCACTATTAATTTATTAAATATCTCCCATTCTATTTGGACCCCCACGTCCTAAATATGTCATTACACTTCTATATCCTACGTAAGATTTTGCTGAATCTTGGTATTCGTAAGATCGAGAACCTGTTTGAAGGTAATATCCAATATCTTTCCATGAACCACCTCTAATAACTTTTCTTTTCATTGACGGAGGATCATGATCTAATGCATTGTACTTATACTCAGTATTAATATCGTGTGCAAACTCATAAACAGATTCATCATAAGCAGTGCTGCACCATTCTGCAACATTACCAGCCATACAATATAAGCCATAATCATTCGGGTGGTAGGAAGTTACTTTTACAGTATGAAAACCTCCATCTTCCATATATCTTCCACGCATCGGTTTGAAGTTACCTAGGAAACATCCTCTTGAATTTCTAATGTAAGGTCCACCCCATGGATAAGGACTTAAATCTAAACCACCTCTTGCAGCGTATTCCCACTCAGATTCAGTTGGCAATCTAAAGTCTTGCACATAAGAATCCCACTGTTTATTTCTCCAGGAATTTAACAGCTGAGTTCTCCAAACGTTAAAAGCATTTGCTTGTTGCCAAGTAACACCAACAACTGGATAATCATCATATGCAGGATGCCAAAAATACATATTAGACATAGGCTCATTATACGAATAAGTAAAATCATGAATCCAAGTTAAAGTATCCGGGTAAACATTAATAATTTCATGAATAATAAATCTAGACCGATCCTCATGACCCCTAATAGCATTATTTTGACCCTTACTGTTTCTAAAACCTAAATCTAAATCACGTCCCTGAGGCATACCTGATTCCATGGGAAATGGCATATCAGGGTTTTTCATTTCAGACCTATGCTCATCATCATTTTCATATTCAGTATTTGACAGCTTTTTAACCAATGGTCTTCCTTTTCTAGCTGCCTCCTGCAAATCCACCCAATAATATTCAAATAACAATTTACGGGTATCAATTTCCTTCCTTTGATAAAACCTTTCACTTTCTGGAAGAAACATCTCAGCTAATAATGGGCTATAATCCGGATCATCCCAATACAAACGTCCACGCCAGTTCAAAGTCCAATCTTCTTGATCCTTCTCTTCTAACTCATCATCTAGAGTAACCGTTAAAAACTCATCAGGAGCTTCTTCGCCTAAAATTCTTCTAGCTATCGAATCTCTTACCCAGTAGACAAACTGTCGATACTCATTGTTTGATATTTCGGTTTGATCTATAAAGAATGCTTGAATCGAAACAGTTTTCGACCTAGAGTACTGAACAAACGGAACGTCTTGATCACTTTGCCCCATAGTATATCCGCCTGCTGGTATATACAACATACCATATGGATCTGGACTATACCAAATTGGTCTGCCTGAAGCTCCAATCAATTCTCCTCGACCTCCGTCAGAACAACTTGATGCTACAAATAGTGTAATAGCGCAATACAATAATTTTTTCATGCTACCTTTTTTTAGTTTGACCTTTATTAAAGTTCTCAACTGCTTCTTCTTTTTCATTTTTCCCTGCGAGTTGCTTGTAACGAAGTCATAGAATTAAGGTTTCAAAATCTTACAATTATATTATAAGAACCTTGGGTTTTTAGATTTCTGTAGTGGTTTTGGTTTTTCTAAGTTAAAGCAATAATTCACCATGATATCATGAGAACCGTTACTATAACCCTTAATTTGAGAAGTAGTTACATCGTAAGCATACCCTATCCGAAGTGTACCTCCACCAACGTCATTATTTTGATACCCTACCATTGGAGCAATTGCGTCACTTACTCTGTAAGAAACTCCTCCCCAAATCATGTCTTTATAAAGAACATTAATATTAACATCTAACTGCGTTGATGCCGCATCTGATTTAGCTAAAATACTCGGACGCAACTTCAAATCTGGACCCAAACCGTATTCATATCCAGCAGTTATCCAAAAGTGCTTAGCGTTCGAAATATTTAATTCTGTCAAATCAGGTGCATATAGATGAGTTGCTGATATCCCCATATACAACTGATTTTGCTGATAAAACACTCCTAAATTAATGTCCGGAACTAATCCATTTGCCCCAGAAACCGCAATAGAAGCATCATCAATAGCAGGAGTTCCATCAGGAGTTATCCAGTTAGCCTGAATGCTTTTTTGTAAAATTCCCGCCGAAATTCCAATGCCTAGATCACCAACACCCAATCCCATGTGGTATGAGTAAGACAACCTTGCCAGATTATTACTCTCAAAACCTAACTTATCACTAACGTAAGTGAAGCCTAAACCACCTCTTAGCATTTTCACAGGAGCATGAACGTTAACTAATGCTGTTGTAGGGTTTCCATCAAAGCCAGACCATTGCTCTCTAAAAATAATTGTTCCACAAATTGATTTATTTAACCCAGCATATCCTGGATTGAACGACAACTTATCGTACATGTAATGTGTGAATTGATAATCTTGTTGAGCCTTAGCAGTAAACACTAAAGTCAACAAAAATAAACCAAATAATACTCTCTTCATACAATCTAACTTTAAGTATCTATACAAATAACTCTCTTTTTAAAGAAAGTTACAATTTTCGCTAAATTAACAATTTTTATACTCTTTCAAAACTTTTACACCATTAAGAGAATAAATTAAAGCACTAATGTTAATAATTTTGCAACTAAGCCTAATTAAGCTTTCGATAAGTTCGCCACCACAAATCGGGTATTTCATTATCTGAAGAACCTTTGTATTCGGCATACGTGCAAGGAACTAGATGATGTCTTTCAAATCTCATCCTTTTGTCAGGCGGATAAGGCACATCCATCCACCACCTGTCTGTTTTATCACTTTTATAAAAGACTATCTCGTGCTCCGTTCCCTCTACATG
Organism: uncultured Flavobacteriales bacterium; assembly: GCA_943788755.1. Taxonomy (GTDB): domain Bacteria; phylum Bacteroidota; class Bacteroidia; order Flavobacteriales_D; family Parvicellaceae; genus CALSMU01. The sequence continues at coordinate 1,230,247 of CALSRM010000003.1, read as the reverse complement.
AACTCTATAACGCGTATACTTCTCTTTTGTTCCAATCGGGTAGTCTTTTTTTCTATTGGAGAAACCATCAACCAGACACCAAATCATTTGCGCAATTAGTTTTGCAGACATTTTACTAGCTCCTAAATTTGGGTTGAATTCATAAAAGCCAATACTTGAAAGCTTATCACTCATTCCTGCATAACGCATTAATTGGCACATCTCCTCTCCATAAAACCCATTAGGACCTGAATTGCCATTACTAGATAATTCTGAATTCCTTAAAGAAGATACATCAACGCTTAATATATCAGCATTCCTAATTAATGGTTCAGCATTTTGTAAATCCTCTTGAATTTCCCCTAATCTAGAGGAATCAAAATAAAGATCGTTCATTAATTTGGTTTCACCTGGAGAAACAAAATATGTTTGATAACCCAAGTGCCCATAATTAAAAAGGTAATTTGGCTTATGTAAAATAATTTTACTTAAAAAATTCGAAGAAGAAATACCATCCTCATTGTTGCCTAAATCGAATTTACTATCAATAGAAACGAGATTAACAGTTTGCTCTAATTTTTCGTAAGCTTTATAATTGGCAAAAGTAATATCCTGGCTTCCTCCAAGAATGACTACAAAAACATTTTTCTTTATTAGATTTTGTACAACATCTGAAACTGCATGATATGTATCTTCAACTGCAGCTCCTGGGTAAATATTTCCTAAGTCACAAATTTTAATGTCTTTATTGTGATGATACAACCCAAACAACTCTTCACGTATGGCATCTGCACCAATAGCACATCCTTTATTGCTCTCCGCTCCTCTATCTTCGTTTACTCCAATTATTGCAATATCACTTTCTTCCCAAAATGGAAAATTATCTTGCGTGTGGAAATCGGTAAAGTAACCTAAAGTATTTTTAGCGTATTTTAAAGCTTCAATTGGCTGAAAATAAATATCAATATCCATAGGAAAGGTCTATTTTTTCTTTGCAACTTTTTTCTTTACTGCTGTTTTCTTCTTAGCTGGTTTTTTCTCCTCAATCATTTTCTTCACATCTTCCAATGTCAATTTTTCTACCTTGAAGGTTTTAGGCAATTCAATTTTTAATTTCCCCTGAATAACATTGAATCTTCCCCAACGTGCTTTTTGAACAGAAATACCTTCTTCCTCCCAATTGTGAATGAATTTATCTATTTCCTTTTGTTTTTTGACCTCAATCAATTCTACAATATCATTTTGGGAAAGGCTATCATAATCATATTTTCGATTGACATTGATAAACATGTCATTCCATTTAATAAATGGTCCAAACCTCCCCGTTCCTTTCTGCACAGGCAACCCTTCATACTCAGCAATAGGCGCATCTGCTTGTTGCTTTTCTTTAATCAATTCAATAGCCCGACTTAAATCAACCGCACCCATATCTTCTCCTTTTGGAAGAGAAACAAATGACTCATGAAACTTAACGTAAGGACCAAATCGACCTTGTGAGATAACAACTTCACTTCCTTCATGTTCTCCAAGTGTTTTTGGAAACTTAAACAACTCTAGAGCCTCCTCCAATGAAATACTACCTAAAGTTTGACCATTTTGCAAGCTAGCGAACCTTGCTTTTTTACCGTCATCATCCGTCTTCCCAATTTGAACCATTGGCCCATATTTACCTAATCGAGCAATGACAGGCTCTCCTGTTTCAGCCTCTTCTCCAAGGTGTCTTTCTCCTGAAGCTCTTTCCGCGGTTTCAAGCGTATGCTCAATACTTGAATGGAAAGGGTTATAAAATTTCCCGATCATTTTGGTCCACTCAATTAACCCGCCAGCAATATCATCAAATTCTTTTTCGACACTCGCTGTAAAATTGTAATCCAGAATTCTTTCAAAGTGTTCAACCAAAAAATCGTTTACAACAATTCCAATATCCGTTGGCGTCATTTTTTTACGATCAGCGCCGTAAGTCTCTGTTTGCACAGACCTAGTTACTACTCCATTTTTTACAACAAATTGTATAAATTGCCGTTCTTTTCCTTCAATTTCTTTTTTTTCAACGTACCCTCTCTTTTGAACCGTACTAATTGTTGGTGCGTAAGTAGATGGTCTACCAATACCTCTGTCTTCTAATTGCTTCACCAACGCAGCCTCCGTAAAACGAGCTGGAGGACGAGAAAATCTTTGCGTAGCAGTAATCTGTTCACAAGTAGGTTTATCTCCAATATTCATTTGTGGTAAGATACCGTCCTTGTCGTCTTCATTTTCATCATCAGATCCTTCAAGGTAAACTTTTAGAAACCCTTCAAATTTGATTACTTCTCCTTTCGCTACAAACTCCTCATTCACACCATCAATTTCGATATGTACTGTAGTTCTTTCCAATTCAGCATCACTCATTTGAGAAGCAATTGCTCTTTTCCAAATTAACTGATACAATCTTTCTTGCTGAGCATCTACACCAGCGGAATGAACTTTAAAATCTACTGGACGAATAGCTTCATGCGCTTCTTGAGCTCCAGCATTTTTTGTTTTATATTTTCGTGGATTACAAAAGTCATTACCGTAAGAGCTATTGATTTCTTCTTTTGCACTTGCCATAGCAAAATCAGACAAGTTCAAGGAATCTGTTCTCATGTATGTTATTCGTCCAGCTTCATATAGCCTTTGCGCAACTGACATAGTATTACCAACACTATAACCTAGTTTCCTACTCGCTTCTTGCTGTAAAGTAGAAGTCGTAAATGGAGGAGCTGGTGTTCTTTTAGCTGGTTTTTTTTGTAAATCTCTAATTTTGAAAGATGTGCTTTTACATTTTTCTACAAAATTATTTGCCTCCTGCTCCGTTTTAAAATTTTTCTGTAAATCCGCTCTAAAATTTTTCCCATTTACCGTAAAGTTTCCTATTACCTTAAATGTACTTTGTGAGGTAAAAGCTTCAATCTCTCTTTCTCGCTCTATAATTAACCTTACAGTTACTGACTGAACTCTACCGGCAGATAATGAAGGTTTAACCTTTTTCCAAAGTACTGGTGAAAGTTCAAAACCTACTATTCGGTCTAATACCCTTCTTGCTTGTTGTGCATTAACTAAATTAATATCTATATCTCGAGGACGCTCAATTGCTCCTTGAACAGCAGATTTAGTTATTTCGTTGAAAGTAATTCTTTTCGTTTTCTCTTCAGATAAACCTAACGTTTCTTTTAAATGCCAAGAAATAGCCTCACCTTCTCGATCCTCATCCGTCGCTAACCATACAATATTAGCTTTTTTGGCTAGGCTCCTTAATTCAGAAACAATTTTCTTCTTGTCCTCAGAAACTTCGTAGTTAGGCTGAAAATCATTTTCCACATCAATAGAAATACCTTTTCTTGGCAGATCCCTAACATGGCCAAAACTTGACTTTACTACAAAGTCTTTTCCTAAGTACCCTTCTATGGTTTTAGCCTTTGCAGGCGACTCAACAATTACTAAATTACTTGCCATTTTGTATTTGTTTTTCAGATGTATGTGCAAATTCGAATGTGCAAATAAATGAAATAATAATGCACTCTACCAAATAAAAGTTTTGAAACATATATTTATATTATTATATAATATAGTTTTTGAAAAAAAATATTTGACGAAAAATAGGATTAAAAAAATAAAAGAATTGAATGACATTTTGTCACGCATCCTATTTTAAATACCTTTGCGAACTAAAGACTTGAAGAAGATAAATGAGTTCACAAATAATTGACGAAACAATCCAAGGGGAAGCAACGCTGATGCATTCGCCACTTGAAAGTTCAGGAAAGAGGTTATACTTAGAAAGCTATGGTTGTGCAATGAATTTTGCAGACAGCGAAGTGGTAGCTTCCATACTTCAAGGAGCTGGATATACCACAACCATGAACGAGGCAGAAGCGGACGTTATTATGATTAATACATGTTCTATACGGGACAGAGCGGAACAATCTGTTCGAACTCGTTTAAGGGCATTCAAAACAAGAAAGAAGTCGCAACCTGATTTAATAATCGGAGTTCTTGGCTGTATGGCTGAACGATTAAAAAAAGAATTTCTAGAGGAGGAAAAACTAGTTGATTTAGTAGCAGGCCCAGACTCTTACAGAGACTTACCCAATTTAATTGAACAAGTTGAAGGAGGTCAGAAGGCTGTTAACGTATTGCTTTCTAGAGACGAAACTTATGCTGATGTTAGCCCCGTAAGACTTGGAAAAGATGGTGTATCTGCATTTGTCTCAATAACTAGAGGATGTGATAATATGTGTTCATTTTGCGTTGTTCCGTTTACAAGAGGCAGAGAAAGAAGCCGAAATCCTCTTACCGTTGTTGCTGAATCAAGAGAGTTATTTGAAAATGGTTATAGAGAAGTAACTTTATTAGGTCAAAATGTAAATAGTTATCGGTGGAATATTTCTAAAAAAGGAGAAATTCAAGATGAATCTATCCCAACGACAAATTTTGGTGAACTACTTGAAATGGTAGCTAAAATATCACCTGAGTTGAGAATTAGATATTCCACTTCACATCCGAAAGACATGACCGATGATGTGCTTCATATAATGGCGAAATACAAAAACATTTGTGACTACATCCATTTACCGGTACAATCTGGGAACTCAAATATATTGAAAAAAATGAACCGTGGATATTCTCGTGAATGGTACTTAGACAGAATAAATGCTATTCATACGATACTGCCCGGAGCGACTATTTCTACAGATATTATTACTGGGTTTTGTGGCGAGACAGAAGAGCAGCATCAAGAAACTTTGAGTTTAATTGAGAATGTGAAATTTTCTTTTGCTTTTATGTACTTCTATTCAGAGCGGCCTAAAACTTTAGCTGAAAGAAAATACAAAGATGATGTTTCTCTGGAAATCAAAAAAAGAAGATTAGCTGAAGTCATTAAACTTCAGCACAAACACCAACTAGATTACAACACTAAAGCAATAGGCCGAGTTTATGAAGTTCTAATAGAAAGGGTTTCGAAAAAATCAGACGAGATGTTTAGTGGAAGAAATACATATAACGCTACCATTGTTTTTCCTAGAGAAGATTACAATATTGGTGAGTATGTAAACGTGTTAGTAGAAGAATGCACTACTTTAACATTAAAAGGAAGAATTGTAAAAGCCTAAATCCAGAACAATGAACGTACAACAAGTAAAACAAAGATTTGGGATTATAGGAAATTCTTCAGGACTTAATAGAGCTGTGGAAGTTGCTACTCAGGTTGCTCCTACAGACATCTCTATTTTAGTAATTGGAGAAAGTGGCGTAGGTAAAGAAATCATTCCTCAAATAATTCATGGTTATAGCTCTCGCAAGCACAATGAATATATTGCCGTAAACTGTGGAGCTATTCCTGAAGGTACCATAGACTCTGAACTATTCGGACACGAGAAAGGGTCTTTCACTGGAGCACAATCTACTAGAAAGGGATATTTTGAAGTTGCAGATGGCGGAACTATATTTTTAGATGAAGTTGCTGAACTTCCTTTACAAACACAAGTCCGATTATTAAGAGTTTTAGAAACCGGAGAGTTTTTAAAAGTTGGTTCATCTAAAGTAATAAAAACCAACGTCAGAATAATCGCTGCAACAAATGTTAACATTCCGGAAGCAATAAAAAAAGGAAAATTTAGAGAAGACCTTTACTACAGATTAAGTACCGTTCCTATTGCCTTGCCACCACTTCGAGAACGAAATGATGATATTCATCTCCTCTTTCGAAAGTTTGCGGCAGATTTCGCAGATAAATATAGAATGCCAACAATACGATTGTCAGATGAATCGATTAAAATGATTGATAATTATCGGTGGCCTGGTAACATTAGACAGCTAAAAAACATTACAGAACAAATTTCTGTAATTGAAAAAGAAAGAGCTATTACACCTGAAATTCTGCATAAGTATTTACCTAAAGATACTGGATCTAACTTACCTATGGTTATAGATGAAATACCCTCCGGTAAAGATGATTTATCAGATCGAGAAATCTTATACAAAGTCCTTTTTGATATGCGGCGTGATGTAACGGAGATGAAAAAAATAATTAGTGGGTTATTGCAAAATAATTCTGATTTATCGACAAATGAAAAATCCGCGATTATCTCAAAATACAATAGTGACGTCCAAGACACTAAAGGATTTGCTCACCCTGATGACACCCAAAGGAATTTTACAGAACAACAACCCGTTGTTGATGATAGTTATGGCTATCAGGAACCCATTCAAGATCACATTGAAATAGAAGAATCACTTTCTCTAGAAGAAAGAGAGATTGAATTAATCAAAAAAGCACTTATAAAACATAACAATAAAAGGAAATACGCTGCTAAAGAATTAGGCATTTCGGAGAGAACACTTTATAGGAAAATTAAAGAATATGATATCAAAAAGTAAATATATCTTAATCTTTTTCATGTCCCTATTTTTAGTTGGTTGCGCTTTTCCGCGCTTTTCGATGAAACCAGGAGGAAAAGGAAATGACAAAGAAATTCCAGGAAAAACGATCCAGGTAGATTTTTTTGAGAACAAATCTACTCTGGCTAGCTCGACGGTTAGCACGGCCTTTACCGAAGGACTTAGGGACATTATGCTTTCTCAAACACCTTTAGAGCTTGTAGCAAACAATGGCGACCTACTTTTTGAGGGATTTATTAGTGGTTATCGAATTTCCCCACTCGCAATACAAGCAGGAAGTGAAGCTGCTGCACAAAACAGACTTACAATGAGTATTAACGTAAGCCATTCGTACGCTAATATTGACAGCCTGGGATTTAATAACATGCTTTTTTCAGCTTTTGTTGATTATAACGCTACAGATAATTTCAGCGCAATTGAAGAAGAATTAATTAAAGAATTAAATTATCAATTGACACAGAATGTTTACGATAAAGCATTTGGAGGAGATTGGTAAGGTTTTTATATTACATTAGATTTTGAACAAACAACAAATTATAGAATATATTGATCATCCAGAGTCTCTGGGAGAGCGTGATTTTTCTGACTTAAAAACACTAAGCGAAAATTACCCCTATTCGGGCATCCTTCAAACGCTGTATGCTAAAGCTTTACACAATTGTGATAGTATTTTTTTTGAGGAGCAACTTAAAAAAACGGCCATTGTAAACGCCAATAGAAAAAAATTGTATCAGATAATACATCAACCAAAACTTCAAAAGACAATTGATAAAATTGAGGTTGAGATTCAACCTGAAACAAAAGGAACACAAAAAACATCCTTAAAGCCATTATCCGATTTAGATAAAACACCTAGAAAAAAACAAGAAGAATCAGAAAGAGACTTCGATGAAGTAGAGAAAAATATCTTAATAGAAGCTATTAATTCTACCATGCACCAGGATGTTCCTGATACCATGCCCCAAATTAATGAATTTATACCCCCTCAGAGACAAGAACTAAATCTGGACTCTACTGATTCTCAAGAAAAAATTAAATCTGAGTTTACAGACTGGTTCTCACATAGCAACACCAGCTTTAAGAAAAGAAAAGACATTTCCAGTTTAGTTGAAGGGTTTCTAGAGGCAGAAGATAGTAAGTCAAATAAGAGGGATTTTTTCTCACCAACTAATTTAGCTAAGATTAGCTTAGTCGACAATGAAGAATTTGTTACTGAAACTTTGGCAAAAGTTTATGCCTCTCAAGGTAATTTTGAAAAGGCAATTAGAATTTATGAAAGGTTGATGCTTGATAATCCCGAAAAAAAGACTTTCTTTGCAAGCCAAATTCGGTCTTTAAAAGAAAAATAAAAATATTAATATGCCTACAGTAATAACAATTTTAATCATCGCCGCTTCAGTATTATTGATACTAGTAGTGCTTGTACAGAACTCGAAAGGAGGAGGATTAGATTCAAGTTTCGGAAGTGCAAACCAATTAGGTGGAGCTGCGCAATCTACAGAAACAATTGAAAAAGCGACCTGGACATTAGCAGGTACTGTTGTAGTATTAAGTCTTGCCTCAGCTATGATGGGGACTGGAGCTTCTACAAATTCGGTTGAAACTAACATTAAAGCGCAAGAGCCAACACCTATGAATGTAAATTTACCAGGACCATTGACTCCAAAGCCTGAATAACAATATTTGCAATATATATAAATGTCAGTCTGTCATTTCAGGCTGACATTTTTTATGCAAAAAACTTTTTATTGACATTGTGGCTTAAATGCCATACACATTTTGGATTGGCATAAAATGTGACTAACCGAGAATTATTAGAAATTAACAAATACAAAACAATATACAATGGGAATAAAAGCTAAAACAATAGGAGAAAGAGTTTTGATAGAGCCTGCTGCAGCAGAAGAAAAAACTGCTGCTGGGATTATCATACCAGACACTGCTAAGGAGAAACCTAAAAGAGGAACTGTAATAACAACAGGAAGTGGAGACCACAAATTCACTGTGAAAAAGGGAGACATGGTTTTATATGGTCAATACAGTGGGACTGAAGTTAAAATCGAAGGAAAAGAATATCTTATCATGAAAGAAGATGAAATTTTATTAATTGTTAAATAAAAAGGAAATGGCTAAAGAAATAGTATTTGATATAGACGCTAGAGATAGATTAAAAAAAGGTGTGGATGCATTAGCAAATGCAGTTAAAGTAACATTGGGTCCTAAAGGAAGAAATGTTGTTATAGACAAAAAATTTGGTGCACCGCACATTACGAAAGACGGTGTGACTGTAGCCAAAGAAATTGAGTTGAAAGAACCTGTTGAAAATATGGGAGCTCAAATGGTAAAAGAAGTTGCATCTAAAACAAATGATGTAGCTGGTGACGGAACTACAACTGCAACCGTATTAGCCCAGGCTATTGTTAGTGGAGGTTTAAAAAATGTTGCTGCTGGAGCAAATCCTATGGATTTAAAAAGAGGAATTGATAAAGCTGTTGAAGTTGTGGTAGCAGAATTGATTAAGCTATCTAAAGAAGTTGGTAATAACAATGCACTCATTAAACAAGTTGCTTCTATATCTGCGAATAACGATGAAACAATCGGTTCTTTAATTGCTAAAGCAATGCAAGTAGTTGGTAACGATGGAGTTATTACCGTAGAAGAAGCGAAAGGAACGGAAACTGAAGTTACTACAGTTGAGGGAATGCAATTTGATAGAGGTTATTTATCTCCTTATTTTGTTACTAATGCTGAAAAAATGATTGCAGATCTTGAGAATCCATATATTTTGATTCACGACAAAAAGATTTCAAACATTAATGAATTGTTGCCAATTTTAGAGCCTGTAGCTCAAACCGGAAGAGCTTTATTAGTTATTGCAGAAGATGTAGATAGTCAAGCATTAGCTACTTTGGTAATCAATAGGTTAAAAGGAGGTTTGAAAATTGCCGCAGTCAAAGCTCCAGGATTTGGAGACAGAAGAAAAGCAATGTTGGAAGACATCGCAATTTTAACTGGTGGAACTGTCATCTCTGAGGAAAGAGGATTTAAAATGGAGAATGCTACAATTGAACTTTTGGGCACTGCAGAGAAAGTCGAGATTGATAAAGACAATACAACAATTATTAATGGAGCAGGAGCTAAAAAAGATATTAAAGCGAGAACTAACCAAATCAAGGCTCAAATAGAGACTACAACCTCCGAATACGATAAAGAAAAATTGCAAGAACGTTTAGCTAAATTAGCTGGTGGAGTTGCTGTTTTGTATGTAGGTGCTGCCACGGAAATGGAAATGAAAGAAAAGAAAGACAGAGTGGACGATGCACTTGCTGCTACAAGAGCTGCTGTTGAAGAAGGAATCATCCCTGGTGGTGGTGTTGCTTTCATAAGGGCTGGTGCATCTCTAAATATAAAATCTGGAGCAAACGAAGACGAAAACACGGGTATTTCTATTGTAAAGAGAGCAATTGAAGAGCCTTTAAGACAAATTATTTCTAACGCTGGTGGTGAAGGAGCAGTAATTGTGCAGAAGGTGAGAGAAGGAAAGAAAGCTTATGGATATAACGCTAGAACTGAAATCTTTGAAGATTTATTTAAAGCAGGTGTTATCGACCCTACTAAAGTTTCTAGAATTGCATTAGAAAATGCTGCTTCTATCGCTGCAATGTTATTGACTACGGAATGCGTAATCACTGACGAAGAGGAAGAAGGCGGAATGCCGGCTATGCCTCCAATGGGTGGTGGCGGAATGCCTGGAATGATGTAAATCAAATCAGACCACATAACTGTTAAAGAATTTCTTTAACTTTATAAAATACAAAAGCCTTCTCCCGATAGTATCGGGAGTAAGGCTTTTTTCTCGGGCTGTTTTTCCCTTAGTCAAATAAGGATAAAACGGAACGTATAAATATAAAGGCCACTGCAGCAATGTAGTGGCTATTTTTTTGGTAGTCCATAGGAATGATTACTTTCTAATTCAAATAAGCCTTCAGCATCGGCGAGGTCAAACTCTCTCATTATTAATCTTTCTGTCTCAATTTGTTTCATTCATCTATTTTTTTTAATCCTAGGCAACAAAGTAAACACTTCAGAACATTGGAACAATCCATTACAATTTAGGAAATAATAGTTACTTTTAGAAACAAAGAGACACCCTATGAAGAGAAGGAATTTTATAAAAGCAGCATCACTTACCGGAGCAGGTGTGTTGCTATCAAGGTGCATTGGAGCTACTGACCCTATTATTTCAGAAGAACCATACAATGAGCAACCAATAATAAAAAATAAACCCATTATTATATCGACTTGGAATCATGGAATAGCCGCTAACAAAGCTGCCTGGGAAAAACTAGAAAGTGGAGGAAGTGCATTAGATGCTGTTGAGGCAGGAGTCAGAGTTACAGAATCTGACGCCTCTAACAGAAGTGTTGGTTTAGGTGGTTTACCTGACAGAGATGGAAACGTTACGCTTGATGCATGTATAATGAATCATGAAAGTGAATGTGGAGCGGTTGCATATTTACAAAATATAGAGAACCCTATTTCAGTCGCTAGAAAGGTAATGGAAGATACTCCACATGTTATGCTGGTTGGAAACGGTGCTTTTGAATTTGCAATTGAGAAAGGCTTTAAAAAAAAGGAATTATTAACTCCAGAAGCAAAGGAAACTTGGTTAAAATGGAAAAAAAGCGAAGACTTGAAGAAACCAGAAATCAACTCTGAAAACCATGATACCATTGGATTATTAGCCATGGACAAAGATGGAAATTTATCAGGGGCATGTACGACAAGTGGATGGGCATATAAACTTCCTGGAAGAGTTGGTGACTCGCCTATTATTGGAGCTGGGTTATTTGTGGATAATGAAATTGGAGCTGCATGCGCAACAGGAATGGGTGAAGCCGTTATCCGAATTGCAGGAAGTCATACCGTTGTAGAACTTATGCGTTATGGGCATTCTCCAGAAGAAGCTTGCAAATTAGCTGTAGAAAGAATACAAAAAAAACATAAAGATATTACCGGGCTTCAAGTTGGGTTCATCGCAATGAATAAAAATGGAGAAGTAGGTAGCTATAGTGTTTACGCAGGTTTTAACTATGCTTTAAAAGACAATGCTAATGATAAAATGGTTGATGCTCAATATGATTTGGAGTGGTAAAATAATATTCGCTTTTCTGCTTATTCTTTGTTTTAATTCTTGTTCTGATATAGCAACTAACAACCAAGAACGAATAGTTATAAAACCCCCTGTCGCTAACTGTGATATTATTCCAAAACCAGAATATATTTCTGCTGATCCTGGCTTTTTTCAACTAAACAGTTCTGTCGTTATTGTTGTAGACGATCGTTTTTCTACTATACAAGAACTAAATAATGAAGTAGAAGATTTACAAAACTTTGCAAAAAACAAACTAGGTTTTGAACTTGAACAAAATTCAAAATTATCAAATAATCCTACGATTTTTCTATCGATTATACCTTATGGGCTTTTGGCAGACGAAGCGCATAAAATTAGGATAGACAGTAATATTCTGACAATTGAAGCAATGCATCCTTCTGGGGTTGCTAGAGGTTTGGCTTCATTCAAGCAATTAGCTTTACTTAACGAATTTGAAGCGAATTACTTTATTCCAAATGTAAACATTACGGATACTCCAGAGTTTCAGCACAGAGGCCTACTTTTAGATTGTTCACGACATTTCTTTTCGAAGGAAGTAATTCTAAAATACATAGACCTACTTGCCCTTTACAAAATGAATGTTTTACACTGGCATTTAACGGAAGATCAAGGTTGGAGACTGGCAATTGACAAACACCCTAAACTGACTGAAGTTGGTGCTTTTCGAACAGAGATGGATGGCAGTGAATATGGTGGTTATTACACAAAAGAAGACATTAAAGAGATTGTAGCATATGCTACCAAAAAACACATTGAAATTATTCCAGAAATAGAGTTGCCTGGTCATTCTCAAGCTGCTATTGCTGCATACCCATATTTATCATGTACTGGAAATCGTGTTGATGTTGCTAATGACTGGGGAGTGTTTAAGGAGATTTACTGCGCTGGAAATGATAGCGTATTTATCTTTTTAGAAGATGTATTAACGGAAGTAATAGAATTATTCCCATCCAAATATATCCATATTGGCGGGGATGAAGCTCCAAAAGTTAGATGGGAGGAATGTGAGAAATGTCAACAAAGAATTTTGGACAACAACCTTAAAGATGAACATGAATTACAAAGCTATTTTATTAAACGAATACAAACATTTCTAAACTCAAAAGGAAAACAAATTATTGGTTGGGACGAAATACTTGAAGGTGGATTGGCAGATGGTGCAATAGTGCAATCATGGAGAGGAATGGAAGGAGGTAAAGAAGCAGTAAAAAATGGAAACCAAGCAATTATGTCTCCGACTTCTCATGCCTATTTTGATTACGACCTAAAAGCTATTGATTTGGAAAAAGTCTACTCTTTCAATCCAATACCAAAAGGCTTAACAAATGCGGAGGAAGGTTTAATTATTGGTGGAGAATGTAATATGTGGACCGAACATGTTCCGGACGAGAAAACATTAGATAGTAAAGTCTTTCCAAGAATTCTTGCAATGAGCGAAGTTCTTTGGTCAGCATCGGACGTTAAACAAAAAAACTATACTGAATTCAACAAACGATTACAAAAGCACTATACCATTTTAGACAATTATAATGTACACTATGGCGAGGAATCTGTGCCAATGACATATTTCCTCAAGCCTTCACAACCAGGACCATATATGACACTATACCCATATGATTCGACCATTCAATTAAAATACAAACTAGAATGTGAATCGTGTGACACAAACTTTATTGACTATAAAAAAACTTTCCGAATATCTGGAAACTTCCATACTAAAAGTCCAACCCTATAAAAACAAAAAAAAATACGGTAAATTAATAGAAATTCCTTTCCATAATCATTTAGCAATTGATAGGGATGTAAACTACATAACTGAATACAGCGAGTGGTACACAGCTGGTGGAAAAGAAGGGTTAGTTGACTCTAAACTAGGAACACTAGATTTCCGAGACGGATCATGGCAGGGTTTCTGGGGTAAAAATTTGGAGTGCATTTTAGATTTTGAGGAAATAACTAGCAATTTTTCTTCAGTTTCCGCAAATTTTTATCAATACAGCAACTCTTGGATTTTCATTCCTGAAGAAATGACCGCTGAAATTTCTAATGATGGAAAGGTTTGGACAAATTGGGGTTCTGTAAAGAGTAATGTCAATTTAGAGCAAAGAGGAAAATTTATTCATACACTTACCATAAAACCTGAGAAAAAAGAGAGTTTTAGATTCTTAAAACTAAAAGTTAAAAACGTAGGTAAAGTGCCCCATTGGCATGAGGCGGCTGGATCAGACGCTTGGATATTTATAGATGAAATAATAGTAAAATGACATTAGAAATTTGCGGTGACTCAACAGAGCTCTTATAGATTGGCAAAACAGTTTGCTGTAAAACGAATTGAGCTCTGCAGTGCTCTTACTGTTGGTGGCCTTACTCCGAGTATTGGTTTAATTGAAGAGTGCGCTAAAATTGGAGGAGTTGAAATTCATGCAATGATCCGACATTTAGAAGGTGGTTTTGTCTATTCTGCCAATGATATTGAGACAATGAAGAAAGATATTTCGAACGTTAGCAAAGCAGGAGGACACGGTGTTGTTTTTGGGTGTTTAACTCCTGCAAACGAAATTAATTTAGAGCAAAACAAACAGCTTTTCTCACATGCGAAAAGTCTCGGCTTGGAAGTCACATTTCATCGCGCGTTTGATTTTTGTTTAGACCACAAATCAACACTTGATACATTAATTGAAATAGGTTTTGACAGGCTACTTACTTCTGGGCAAGAACCAACAGCCATAGAAGGGAAAGAAACTATTCGACATCTGGTTCTTCAAAGTCAATGGCAAGATTGAGATCATGGCAGGAAGTGGAGTAAGCGCATCTAATGCAAAAGAACTTTCTGAATTGGGTGTAGACGCACTCCATTTTACATCTCATCAAACCAATCCGGAAAAAGAACAATTAGGAATGGGGGTTAAAACAATTCCTAATCCTGAAAAAATTGGATCAATTATGGCAATTATCAATCAAGCGTGAAGTTGTTATTAAACATAATTATTCTGCTCCTCTGTTTCGTTTCTAACGTTTCAAGTCAACAATTTGAATATGAACTAAATTCCAATTGGAAATTTAGCCAAGCAGGAAAAGGGGAATGGAAAAAAGCTACCGTACCTGGGGTAGTCCATTTGGACTTATTGAATAACAACATGATTGAGGATCCTTATTGGGAGAACAATGAACTTAAACAACGATGGATTGAGGAAAAAAAATGGGCTTATGTGAACCATTTTCTGTTTGACCCAGTCATTTACAATACCGACAATATTGAATTGGTATTTGAGGGACTTGACACCTATGCAACTGTGCTCTTAAATGGCGATACAATCTTAATTGCTGATAACATGTTTCGATCCTGGACAGTTGATATAAAAGGAAAATTAATTACAGGACTTAATGAAATCAAAGTAATATTCACCTCTCCGGTATCCTATAACAAGAAATCGGTTGAAAATTACCCTTACAAACTTCCGTCTGGAAATGAAACACAAGACATTAAAACCAAAGTGAGTTCCTTTACTCGAAAAGCTGCATATCACTTTGGTTGGGACTGGGGACCTCGTTTTGTTACAAGTGGAATATGGAGACCCGTAAAATTAAAAGGTTGGAATAATGCTAAAATATCCAGTTTCCAGACTACCACAATATCCATTGAAAGCAGTAATGCAAATATGCAAACAACATTGGAAATCTATGCGGATAAACCTGGAGAATATGTTATTGTTTTTGACTCTATAAAGGAAACTTACAACCTTGAAAAAAGGAACTAATCATATTGCGTATAACTTCACTATTAAAAACCCAAATTTATGGTGGTGCAACGGCATGGGAGAGGCATTTCTTTACAAGCATGAAGTAGATCTATTTTACAACGAAAGAACACACTGTCTGGTCGAATTGGATATAAATATGGGATAAGAACAATTGAATTGATTAATGAGAAAGGATAGCATTGGAACTTCTTTTTATTTCAAGTTAAATGGAAAACCGTATTTATGAAAGGGGCAAATTACATCCCGCAGGATATGTTTTTACCCCGCGTGACTGAAGACCGTTATTTCAATTTAATTGACCAGGTTAAGAATGCCAACATGAATATGCTACGAGTTTGGGGAGGAGGAATTTATGAGGCTGATACTTTTTACAACCTATGTGATAAAAATGGAATATTGGTATGGCAAGACTTTATGTTTGCAGGAAGCCTCTACCCTTCTGACTCTGCTTTTAAGGAGAACATTAAGCAAGAAGTCATTCAAAATATAAAAAGTTTAAGGTTTCACCCATGCATTGCACTGTGGTGCGGAAACAATGAAATAGAAGTCGCGTGGAACAATTGGGGGTGGCAAAAACAATTTGGTTATTCACTTCAAGATTCTACAGAAATATGGGATAATTACACATCTATTTTTGAAGAAATGATTCCGAATTTAGTTCAGGAATATACATCTACGAATTACACCCCCACCTCCCCTTTGAGCAACTGGGGAACAGAAGAAAATTTCAATCACAGTTCCATGCATTATTGGGGAGTCTGGCATGGAAAAGAACCCTTTACAAATTTCACTTCCAACGTGGGTAGATTCATGGTAGAATATGGATTTCAATCGTTTCCTGAACTTAGTAGTTTGAAAAAAGTCATAAGCGACAGCAATTTATCATTAACCTCAACTATTATGCAAAATAGACAAAAAAGTTATATTGGAAACGGGCTGATATTAGAACATATCAAAAGAAACTTCAAAGAACCGGATAGCTTTGAAGAGTTCATCCTACTGAGTCAGAAAACACAGGCTAAAGCAATGCAAATTGCAATTCAAGCACATATAAAAAAACAACCTCATTGTATGGGTTCATTATTCTGGCAATTAAATGATTGCTGGCCCGGGCCAAGTTGGAGTGTTGTTGATTATTACGGCAAGGAAAAACAAGCATATGATGTTGTGAAAATTGAATATTCCCTACACCCTTAACTCCTTTCTCTTGGGTCTTACACTAATTTCATCCTTAAAAATAGACGGTTTACAGCCTATTTTAAGTATTTAGTAAATAAATTTGGCAAAAAAGAATAACTCTTTGTAGGTTAGTATCCCTTAAAATTGTACGTTTGCCGGCTAAATTTAATTATTTATGAGTAAGGAGAAAACAAATATTATTGCAGAAAGAAAGGTCAGTATAGTGCTGATGGTGATGGTATTCACTCTTGTGCAAGTTGCCTTTAGTATCATTTACACAAAAGACGCAAAAAATTACTCTACTTCAATCTCGTCCAAAAACATCCAAGTATCATTGCCACTTCCAGGATGCCAACCTGGACAGACCCCGTAGCTAGCAGCCTCAATTTTTATATAACGTGCGTGGACCGTTTCACTCACTATTTTGGAAAACTCTTTGGTGAATGCGCCATATTCATTATCCGCAAAATCATTTTTTATAATTCCCAATTCTGTAAAGATTTCATTATTTTCAGAAAATGAAATCTTCACACTTTTAGGAAACCAGATCCAAGATTTAATGTCTTGCAATGCGCCTACAGATATTTTTTTAACTAGCTCTACCCTTCCTAGATCAACAACCGCAGAAAAATCTGTGGCATAATACCCTTGCCAATAACCTGTTCTGAAATTAGCGGATCCCTTCAAAAAATCAATTAATGCGTTATCACCACTTGCCGAATACTGGTTGCTATATTCACTGCCTAACTGAATACTTCTGCCTCCTTTAATCTTTTTAAAGGATGTATTTACCGTAAAGCTTTTGCTATTTGATTTTATAGCGTAAGCTTGAACACTTGCACTTTCTTTGAGATAAAATGGAACTTCATACTTTTCAAAACCAGAACTATCAACACAGAAGTATATTGGATTTTTACCTTCAACTGATTTGATTTCAATTTTAATTGAATCCGTAAAAGTTTGAGAAGATGCGGAAATGAATGGAACTGGAGCAATGGAAAGCGTACGTTTGATTTCTGCAACTGGTACGTTCTCAACCCCCCAATTTTTATTTGGCTTATTTCCCATTTCAAAAACTAACTCTCCCCCTTCCATAATGGAGGAATGACTGAGATATGATTGATTAAAGGAAACCCCATTTAAACTTGCACTTTGTATAAACCTATTGTCATCACTTAAGTGATTGGCTATAATCTTAAATTTATTTCCATTTTCTAAGTTGATTGTAGCCTTTGAAAAATGTGGCTTTCCTATTGAATAGTAATTTAAACCAGGAGTAACAGAATAAAAGCCCATGCTGCTTAGAACATACCATGCAGACATCTGGCCACAATCTTCATTTCCCGACAAGCCGTCTGGTTGATTAGAATATTGCTCATTTAAAATTTGATGGATCCGTTCTTGCGTTTTCCATGGCTTTCCAATATAATTATATAAATATGCCATGTGATGACTCGGTTCATTGCCATGCGCATATTGACCAATTAAACCCGTAATATCTACTTGATGTCTTCCACTTAACTCCATTTCTGTAGAAAACAATAAATCTAGTTTCGACTCAAATGCTTCATTACCGCCATACAGTTTGATTAACCCAGAAACATCTTGGGGAGCAAACATGCTGTATTGCCAGGAATTCGCTTCGGTAAAATTAAAATTAACTTCCGCTGGGTCGAACCCAGTATTCCAGCCACCATTCATTTTGCTTTGCATAAACCCTACTTCCGGATTGAAAATATTTTTATAATATTGAGCGCGTTTAATAAACCTATTAAACACATTTTCCTGCTTTAATCCTTTCGCCATTATAGCTATACACCAATCATCATAAGAATACTCTAACGTTTTGGAAACAGACTCAGCTTCATCTCCAGCAGCAATAAATCCTTTCGACTTATAGGAACTCAACCCTAGTTTATCTTGCTCAGCACTATGAATCATTGCTTCTAAAGCTAATTCGGCATCATAAGCCTCTTATGCCTTTAACATAAGCATCCGCAGATAACTGGAACACTATGGTAACCTATCATACATCCAGTATAATTAGCAGCTAACTCCCATATGGGAAGTTCTCCTCCTTGCTGGTATTGATTTAGGAAAGTGTTAATGAATTCATTTGTTTTCTTCTGTTCAATAATTGTGTATAATGGATGCGCTGCTCTAAATGTATCCCATAAAGAGAAAACGGTATAAGTAGTTTGATCTGATTCATGAATTTTGTGGTCCATCCCTCTATATTTTCCATCAACATCACTAAACGTATTTGGAGCCATCATCGAATGATACAATGCAGTATAGAATATTGATTTCTTGTCTTTGTTTTCGTCCTCTATTTCAATTTTGCTTAAAGCAGTTTCCCATGTTGATTTGGCGTCGCTTAGGTATTTATCGAAATTCCAATGAGGACCTTCTACTTCTAAGTTTTTTCTTGCCCCTTCGATGCTGGTAGCAGAAATACCGACGCGAACTACAATTTTTTCGTGCGGTTTTGTATCAAATGTAAAAGCGGCTCGTGTGCCTGTAGAATCCAATATGTGGGATTTGCATTCTTTAGAAAATTGCGCAACAAAATAGATATGCTGCTCGCGTGCCCAAGCACTTGACACGCGAATTCCTTCCACTTCATTATTCCCGACAAAATGAATACTATCTTTTAACAGTTGATCCCGATGTGCCAAGTCCAAAATAATATTAGAATTTCCCCCTTTATTAAACGTATATTCATGAATTCCAACTCTAGTTGTTGCGGTTAATCTAATATCAATATCATGTTCCTCTAGCTTTCACTTCATAAAAACCAGGAGAAGCTTTCTCTGTTACTTTTGAAAAGGTACTAGCAGAACCATTTTCAACTCCTGTTTTATATCCGTTATCAAATTGAATAGCCCCAAAAGATGGCATTAACAATACATCACCATAATCACCTACTCCGGTTCCACTTAAATGAGTATGACTAAAACCGTAAATTATTGAATCTGTGTTATGATAACCGGAACAACCATCCCAGCCTTCTAAACGTGTATCCGGACTTAACTGAACCATTCCAAAAGGAAGTGTCGCTCCTGGATATGTATGGCCGTGACCGCCGGTTCCAATAAAAGGATTAACTAAATCGTACGAAGGAGTTTGATCTGAAATTATTTCTTCTTCTACTTTTTCTTCGCAGCTAAATAGCGTAAGACAAGCGATTAATACCAGGTAATTATGAATTTTCATATACGAAATTTAATCAATTTATTCAGATGTTTAATTATTTTATTTCTAGGCGAAAATGAATAATCAATCATCGTAAATGTCAAAATAGCATTAAGCGTTTGGTTTTCTTTCTACTTCCAAGCAGCATCAGATGAGTTCAGGAGCGAAGAGAAAGCAAGGAAAGAGAAAACATAACCTAAGCTTTTTCTTTAGTCAAATACTTTTTATTCACAATCCAAGCGAAAAAAGCTAAATAAGCAAAACACAATGCACATACAATGTAAGAAGAATGCATTCCTATAATATCACCTAACTTACCTTGCAATGGTGGAATAATAGCGCCACCAAGAATCATCATTACCAAGAAAGCAGAGCCCTGAGACGTAAACTTTCCTAAGCCATTTAAACTTAAGGCAAAAATAGATGGCCACATAATAGAGCAGAATAATCCTCCACTCAAAAAAGCGAATATAGAAATATCGCCAGTCGTACTCAACCCAACAATCATAGCCAATATTCCAAGTAACCCAAATATTTTTAAAGTTGGAGCTGGCCTATCTTTACCGATAAAAAAACCTGCTATTTGCACAACAACACAAATGGCAAATACAAACAAATGCTGCACATCAAATCCAGAAATAAAATTGAGACTGAGAACCACTCCAAACGCAATATATGGGATAAGAACCATTAATACTTTCTTCATTCCATTTGAAGGATTAAACACTGCTATCGCTCCTGTCCATCTTCCGATCATTAGTCCTCCCCAATACATAGAGATATATGGAGCTATTTGGCCATCTGTCATTTCTCCAAAATCGGGTAATTTTAATAATGCCCCTAGGTTACTTTGAATAGAAACCTCAACCCCAACGTATGTGAAAATAGCCAACATTCCTAAAACCAACTGCGGGTATTGCATAGCTCCCCAGCCTTCTTTAGATTTATTTGCCATCATGTTACTCAAAAGCAAACAGCCAACTATAGCGACTAAGCCGCCAAGTGACAACCATAAAATTGACATTTCAGACGTTTCACTCAGTTGCTCCCCTTCTCCTAAACCGAAGTATTGTCTAAATACAAAAAAGAAAATAACGACCAAAAAAACAGTAATAGTCAATAACGATACCATAGCCTTTTTTGCGCCATGAAATTCTGAATCCGCTTTTCCATCTGGCAATTTTTTAGAGAAGAAAAACAAAGCCGCTGCTGCTAGGAACAATCCTCCTACCGCCATATAAAGATATTGGACTTTGGCCAGTGTCAAATTCCCAGCTGCTATTTCCTCTTTTATACTAATGTTTGCATTAGCGGCTGTACCAAACAAGATTAATGTAACAATAATTGGCCCTATGGTTGTCCCCAAGGAGTTTACTCCACCAGCAAGGTTTAATCGATGAGAACCCGTTTTAGGCTCGCCTAGAAGCAGTGCAAATGGATTTGCTGCGGTTTGCTGCAAAGAAAATCCAAGACCCACTATAAACAACGAACCTAAAACAAAGCCAAAAGCAGATGAATCTCCCGGTTCTGCTCCTGTTACTGCCATAATCATGGCTCCAGCGCCAAAAGCAGACAGAATTAAACCGTAAACGATTCCATTTCTTAAACCCCACTTATTCATTATATCAGTTCTAGCTATACTTGAAAAAACAAAGAGCATCAATGCGCCTATAAAATAGGCACCATAAAATGCAAATTCTATTAATTGACTCTGAAACTGATCTAAACGAAAATATTCCTTGCAGAACCCAAGAAAAACTGAGTTACCAGCAGCAATGAATCCCCAAAAGAAGAATACTGTGGTTAATGTAAATAGGGCTCTTTGATTTGTTTTTCCTTGCATTAGATTTTTTTTAGATGCACAAAATAGTAACTTTTTCTTTTACGTAGCATTTTGATACGATTGAGTATTTAAACCGACTAACTTATCTTATTAAAACTAGTGCTATTAGGCAATTCAAACAATTCTAAGTCAAAAAATGGAACAGCCGCTAATGAATGATCAAAAATATCGGCCAGGATATATTCATAATTCAACCATCTTTTATCACTACTAAAAGCATAAATCTGGATTGGAATTCCTTGTGGTGTTGGGTCCATCTGCCGAACCATAATCATCATGTTTTCATTAATCGCAGAGTGATTCTCAAGGTAGCTATCAAGGTACTTTCTAAAAACACCAATATTGGTAAGGTTTCTGCCATTAATCGCTAACTCTTTATTGATTTCATTTTGTAAATTGTAAGCTTCAATGTCCGCTTGCCTTGTTTCAATGTAAGAAGATATCAATTCGATTTTCTTCAATTTTTCTACATCATTATTCGACAAAAACTTTACACTTTCTTGTTTTATTATCAAAGATCTTTTAATACGTCTTCCTCCAGATTCAACCATCCCCCTCCAGTTCTGAAAAGAATCAGAGATTAATGAGTAGGTTGGAATTGTCGTAATGGTGTTGTCAAAATTTTGCACCTTAACTGAGGCTAAATTTATTTCAATTACATCGCCATCTGCACCATATTTTTGAAATGTAATCCAATCTCCTATCCGAACCATATCGTTAATGGAGATTTGAATACTTGCTACAAACCCTAGAATGGTATCTTTAAAAACCAAAATTAACACTGCAGAGGTAGCACCCAATGCTGTTAGAAACTTCCAAACGGCGGTATCTGTAATAATTGCAATCGCTACAATGAAACCAGCTACCCATGCAAATATCATGAACACCTGAATAAAGCTATCAATGGGTTTATCTTTTAATTTAGGAAGTGTTTTAAAGTAAGATTTTAGCGTATTCAATAAGCTTCTAGTAATCCACAAAGCGAGTATAATAGCAAATACCTCTATGCCTTTCTCAGCGATTCTTTCGAAGCGTTGAAAATCCACAAAAATATAAGGCGTTAACTCCAAAGCAACTAATAAAGGGAAGATGTGACCTAAGTTTCTAGGAGCTTTATTCTTTACTAATAAATCATCAAAATTCGTCTTAGTTCGCGCTGCAAACTTACTGAACAATTTCACCAAAACGACTTTTGCCAATCGGTCAATTACAAATACCAAAGTAAGCCCGATTAGCAATAAAGCAAACATATTTACATACGCTGCTAGACGTCTCTGAACCTCCTTCTTTTAGTATAAAATCATAGAGCAAGTGGACGAATTCTTTCATAGAAAAATGTTTGTCTAACAAAGATACTACATTAATGATTAAATCTGTTAATGAAGTGTTAACCATTCTTGAATATAAGATTATCTTACTTACTTATTTTTAAATAGCGAATGCTATTCAAAAATAGTTGTGCCTCGCATCTTATTCATTATCTTTATTTTTTGAAAGAAATGAATTATTAGAACTCCCCTTTAACTCAGCATGAAAAGTAAATCTATTCGTATAATAATTATTCTAGCAGTGATCGCTTTAGTTGGAGTACTTACGAATCATTTTTTCTGGATCAATAAAGAGATTAAAATTCAGGATAACCTCCTGAAGATTGAGCAAAAAAACATTCAAATTGAAAAAAGTCAATTCAACAACCAAGTAACGCTTGCACTTGTAAACGTAAGAGATGAATTACTTTCGCTAAACATTGAAGCATCTGGACTTTATTTAGAACCTGTTAAGCAAATTAACCCTAATTATTTTGTTGTAAGTTTTTATGACACATTAAATCCAGAATTGCTTAAAAACTTATTGGTTGAGCAATTCAAAGAATATAACATTAAAGAAGTTTTTGAATATGGCATCTATGATTGCTTTACTGACTCGATAATATTTGATCGATATGTAGATTTATCATCGGGTAAGGAACTGAATAACATGTCTGGAACTGAATTAGAAAAATGGAATCATGATGGACATTATTTTGGTATTTATTTTCCGGAAAGAAAAAACACTTCCGTTAGCAGTAAAGAAAATATTTCAAAATCTTTTTATATCTCTTCGATTGTCATTGTATTCATCACCCTCATTTTTGCCTATGCAATTGTTGTAATTCTAAAGCAAAAGAGGTTATCTGAAGTGAAGACAGACTTCATTAACAATATGACACATGAGTTGAAAACACCTATTTCTACCATTGGATTATCAAGTGCCGTACTTTTGAATAAAGACATCCATAAGGATCCCGAAAGGATTCATCGCTATGCTCAAATAATAAAGGATGAAAACAGCCGTTTAGAAAGCCAAGTTGAAAGAGTGCTGCAATTAGCAAAGCTGGATAAAGGAGAAATAAACCTTAAAAAGGAGACGATAAACATTGAACAATTAATCAAAGAATCAGTTGAAGTATTCAGAATTTACGCCGAACAAAATGGGGGCACCATTACTGCATCATTTGACATAAAAGAGAACAAACTTCTTGCAGACAAAGTTCACGTAACAAATATTATACATAACCTTTTAGACAATGCGAGTAAGTACAGTCCAGACAACCCTACGATTGATGTTAAAGCATTTACATTAAAAAATGGCATTTCGGTTTCAATTACAGACAATGGAAAAGGGATAAAAAAAGAGCAACAAAGACTCATTTTTGATAAGTTTTACCGGATTCCTACGGGGAGTGTGCATGACGTCAAAGGATTTGGACTTGGGCTCTATTATGTTAAGAAGATTATCAATCAGCATGGAGGTAAAATCTCTGTTGAAAGTGAAATAAACAAAGGAAGTAAATTTACGTTTTGGCTTCCTGCCTAAAGAAAACAAGAATGAAAGCAAATATACTTTTAGTTGAAGACGACATGAATCTGGGGTTTGTAATTCAAGACAACCTTAAAATAGAAGGGTATCATGTACACCTCAGTAGAGATGGAAAAGATGGATTAAAAGCTTATAATGAAGCGAAGTATGATTTGTGTATTTTAGATGTTATGCTACCTAAAAAGGATGGCTTTAGTCTAGCAGAAGATATCAGAAAACTATCTATTGAAGTTCCCATTGTATTTCTTACCGCCAAATCTATGACGGAAGATAAAATAAAGGGATTTAAAGCAGGAGCAGATGATTACATAACGAAACCCTTTAGTATGGATGAGTTTTCTCTTAGAATAGAAGCTATCTTAAAAAGGACTGGAAGTATTTCTGCTAAAAAAAGCAATGGCTTTGCATTAGGAAAATATTTTTTCGATTCATCCAACTACAAACTTTCTATTGGTGAAACCGAGATTAAAAAACTCACAAAAAAGGAAGCTGATATTCTTCGAATTCTCTGCGAGCAAAAAGGAAATGTTGTAGAACGTGACTTAATCCTAAATCTTGTTTGGGGTGATGATAGTTATTTTAACGGAAGAAGCCTGGACGTGTTTATTACTAAGTTGAGAAAATACTTAAAAGAAGATGATGCTATCAACATTAAGAATGTTCATGGCGTTGGTTTTGTGATTGATTGTTAGCAATTAACCTTTTAAGTAAAACTTTTATAAGCATCTCTGAATAATAGCGAACCAAAGGTTTATACCACTAGTTGGGGAACTTGACCAACTATCAATACACGAAATACTAAATGCAATACGGTAGCGATAAACCTACATAACAAGAAACGACCCGCTACGCGGGTTATTTAGTAAACTCTCTGCCCTGCGGGACAAAGAGTTAAAGTGTCAAATTATCAAATCGCTTCGCTAATCAAAGTGGCAACCCTTCAACTACGCTAACGCTGCGTTTAGTGTCAATCCTTGAGGCAACGCACAGAGAATCCGCACGCTCGGTAGTAGTCGACCATGACGGCATTGCTGCTGCTGAAGGCGAGGCCGCGCGAGTCAGCGCCACTAACCGTACTGCTCCAATAGTAGCCGTAGGTACCGACACCGCCGAGCGAACCATTGCTGCGAGCTGCGGTAGCCCGCCATGGGCAATTTAAGGGCTGAGGCTAAAGCACCAGCTGAATTGTCACTGCTCCAGCTTAAACGCTCTGCGTCTAACTCTGGCTCGGTAGGGAAACGGTAGCCACTTGGACATGGGTTGTTTATACCATTTACGCCTTGCCATAAATTATCATTTTGTGGGCTGCGCCAATCAATTGGTGTATTAGAGTTTATAATAAAATCACCATGAGCAGGTTGGTCTGTGCTGCTTAGCGTTGGGTTAGTTGCTGAGGTGCGACACTGGTGTCCATCACTAAACCTACCCCATTGGTACAAATCGCCATAAGCATCGCATCGGTGCTGCTTGTAGCTGCTTGCGTAGCTCCCAAATTACGGTCCATCCAAATTGCTCCAGTTGTAGGGTTGGTTACATCTACTATAGCGGTAGGTGTGCCGTTGCAATGTACTGTGCCACCAGGGTAAGTTCCTCCTCCACCTGATGCATTTGCTGCACTGATTCCTGGAATAATTACAAAACCTCCGTTTTGCAGGTGTAAAGTGTCGCCTGCAGCAGAAACGGATAAAGTTTGCAGCTCATTGGTAGCATCTGGATCTGCATCATCTACATTATCCGTAAGCGTTACGGAACCACCACCATTACTTAAAGACAAAACACCATTAGCCTCAGATAAAGTTTGCAACTCATTGGTAGCATCTGCGTCAGCATCATCAGGGTTGGTAATAAACCCAGAGTTATTTGTTAAATCACTTGTGTTTGTGGGTATAGTTGGTTGATTGGTTAAATCGTTGTAATCACCACTAAATCCACCTCCACCCGAAGGCATAGGTTCCCATTGCCCAGAGGTAATATTATAGGTTAAGACATCTCCATTACTTGCTCCAGTTAATTCCATTCCAGAAATCCTTTCTGCAGTTCCGGCAGCAAAAGCATAAAAGGAACTTGCTAATTCTAACTGACCCAAATTTTCAAAAGGTTGGGTAGGCGCTGTTTGGTATTCTACTTCCATCCAAAAATCGCCATTGTCCCAAGCTATGTTTTCAAAAGCGGTGCTTGGAGCGCCATTACACCCTATTCCTAAAACATCACGGTTGAGCTGTAAACTCATAAAGCCGTTTTGATTGGTGGTAGTTTGGTGCAATGCACAATATACCAAAGGTCCTGTCTGACCACCTTCTCTAAATGTTAAACGTATGCTAACAGCAGTATTAACCAATGGTTGATTATTTCCATCTCTTACTACGGCACTAAAACTTACCAGTTGAGGAATGTTGGTTTGACCTATAGCACTTATTGAAAGAACTGCTATTAATAATAAGGAAAGTATATTTTTCATATTTAATTTATTTTGTTTTAATAATTTGAAAGGTGTCTAGTTGCTGGGTTCCTTTAGTTTGCACTTTCAGCACATAAGAACCTGTTGAATAATTGCGCATATCTAATTCAATACTTTTTTCGGTAGTAGTTTGTTGGTAAATCACTTTACCTTGTAAATCCACTAAATAAAGCTGATAATCCCCCTGAGTGAGTTGGCTCAAATCTACATTTACCATATAAGTGGTAGGATTAGGAAATACACGAATATTACTTTGAATGGAAAGTTCCTGCGCAGATAGCGAACTCTCCTCATAGTTGCTCTCGCCATAAGAAGCACTAACTTCTAATGAACCTCCTGCGCCACTTAAACTAGCACCGTATGGAGTGCCCATCACTGGCTGAAAGCTATTATCACTCGATGCAGCAGAACTGAAAGTAACATTCTCTATGGTCTGCGCATTACCAATTCCAACAATTCCAATAAATAAGAGTAGTAGTAGTTTTTTCATAAGTTAATAGCTTAATCTAAGGCAAGTTAATAATATTTCAATCCAATACGTATATTTACAATTAAAATATCTTGAACTACTATTCATCTGCCTATTCTCTCGACCTACATCTTGGAAGTATGAGAAATCTAAATGGAGAAGGAAGTGGGGAAATTGGAAGATTTTTTGCCGAAAAAGCATAAAAAAACCCTAAACAAATACACGTAATTGATTAGGGTTTTTATTTATACTCCAAATGAGAGTAAGCTTTTAAGTCATATTATAATCTACCTAATTCTCCTTTTACAGTTGAAGATATTAGACCACCATCAGCTTTACCTTTGAGTTTACCCATAACAGCTCCCATCACTTTTCCCATATCTGAAGGACCGCTAGCTCCCAGTGTAGAAATTGTTTCTTGAACTGTTTTAATTACCTCTTCCTCGCTCATTTGAGCTGGCAAATATGCTTTTATTACTTCCGCTTGTTGTTCTTCTACAACTGCCAAATCTTCTCTATTTTGCTCTTTATAGATAGCTAATGCGTCCATTCTTTGCTTGTAAAGTTTTTGTACAATTGCAGCTTCAGCCGCTGCAGAGATTTCCCCTCCAGCGCCTTCTTTTGTAGCTTCTAGTAATAATGCTGATTTAATTGATCGCAATGCTTCAAGCTTGTCTTTCTCTCTAGCAAGCATTGCTTTCTTTATATCGGCGTTAATCGTGCTTGTTAATGACATACTATATCTTAATCTACGTTATCGTGTAAAAACGAATTGTTATCGCTTAAACCTGTTCTCTTTTCCCCATCCTCATTTTCAATGTCTCCAATTGTAAAACGAGATTGAGTAGATTCTGAAGAATGGTCAACATCGTCTAATTGAATATTTCTTCTTTTATACGCTGGTTCATTTTCCATATCCGTTAAAGTCATAGATGATTTAATCTGTTGACTAGTATCACGAATTCTGTCCAAACGCTGTTGTGTTAATTCTCTGTTATCCTCTACAGATGGCTGATCGAAATTATTTTCAACAATTGGTTCATCAGGAGTAGGTGTAAAATTAAATGTTTCAGCTACAGGCTCTGAAGGAACTTCAGCTTTAGGCGCATCATTTTCTTCTAACATGAAACGAACTTTACCATCTTCACTTTCAGAAACTGGAGTTTCTTCTACTTCTTTCGAAGCAGTAAAGCCTAAATCTTCCTGAACAGGTTCTTCCACTTCATTCACTGTATCTTCCAAAACATCATCCTCTAAATTGAATTTCTTCACCATAAATGGTTCTTCAACTTCCTCCATATTATCATTTTCTACAGTCGGCGTAGAAGTTTGCGTAGGTGATTGGATAGGTTGTGTAATAATCGTTGGTCTATCTTCTTCCAAATTCATTCGTGTTCTAGCAGATCTCTTCTGTGGAAGTCCAGTATCAGGAGTTGATTTAAATCCAGTAGCAATTACAGTAATGCAAAGATTATCACCCAAACTAGCATCATAACCATGACCCCAAATTACATCTGCGGTGTTTCCTGCTTCGTCTTGAATATAGTCAGTGATTTCAGAAATCTCATCCATTAAAACTTCTTGGTCTCCGTAAGTTATGTTTAGCAACACGTAACGAGCACCACTAATTTGATTATCGTTTAATAATGGAGAAGCCAATGCTTTCATTGTCGCTTTTTGCGCTCTCCCTTCACCTTCTGCTTCAGCTGTACCCATTATAGCAACTCCACTGTCTTTCATTACTGTATTAACATCGTTAAAATCGACATTTATTTGTCCAGTAACTGATATTACTTCAGCAATACCTTTTGCTGCAGAAGACAACACATCATCAGCTTGTGCAAATGCATTTCCTAATGAAAGGTTTCCAAACATCTCACGAAGCTTGTCATTATTGATCACTAAAAGTGTATCAACAGATTCTCTCATTTTCTCTAAACCTTCTTCAGCTTGTGAAATTCTTTTTCTTCCTTCAAACTTGAAAGGGATAGTCACGATACCTACGGTTAAAATTCCCAATTCTTTGGCAATATTAGCAATAACTGGAGCAGCTCCAGTTCCGGTACCTCCTCCCATTCCCGCAGTAACGAATACCATCTGAGTATTTGTCTCAAGAATTTCTCTTATTTCGTCGATGTTTTCAATGGCTGCATTCATACCAACATCTGGCAATGCTCCTGCTCCTCTCCCATCAGTTAAACTCTTTCCTAACTGAATTTTAATTGGAACCGGACTCATGTCCAATGCTTGGTGATCTGTATTACAAACCAAAAAATCAACTCCTTTTATTCCTTGACGGAACATATGGTTTACGGCATTACTGCCTCCACCTCCAACGCCTATAACTTTAATTATAGATGATTGGTCTTTGGGTATATCAAATTTCATCATAGCGGTTATTATTTGTTTGTTGTTATTCTTTATTTTTAATCTACTGACTCATCAAAAAAGTTCTTAATCTTATCGAAAAAGCCTCCTTTTGTTTTCTCAGAGTGTGTTCTTGTATTTATGTATGCTTTTGAAGCCAATACTTTGTCAAAGTTTTCGAATCCTTTTGCAACCAATCCAACACCAGTTGCAAATAATGGACTCGTTAAGTTAGTACTTGTATTTGAACTTAAATGCTCATTTGGAAAACCAATTCTTGCGTCCATTCCAGTAGCATATTCAAATAATTGACTGATATGTTTTAATTGAGAGCCACCTCCAGTTACAACAATTCCTCCTATCAATTTTTTCTCGTATCCAGAATTTTTGATTTCATAATACACATGTTCAATAATTTCGGCCATCCGCGCATTAATTATATTCGAAAGATTCTTTACTGAAATTTCTTTTGGATCTCTTCCTCTTAAACCTGGAATACAAACTATTTCATTTTCTTGACTTTGATTAGAAAGGGCAGTTCCAAATTTTGTTTTCAGTAATTCAGCTTGACGGTGCATTATTGTGCAGCCTTCTTTAATGTCTTCAGTTATTACATTACCTCCAAAAGGAATAACCGCTGTGTGTCTGATTATTCCATCATGAAATATGGCTATATCTGTTGTACCACCGCCTATATCAACCAACACTACGCCTGCTTCTTTCTCTTCATCACTCAGAACAGCTGAAGCTGACGCAAGCGGTTCAAGAATTAATTCCGCTACCTCTAATCCAGCCTTCGCCACACATTTGTAAATATTTTTAGCAGATGCCATTGCACCAGTAATAATATGAAAGTTCGCCTCCAATTGCACACCAGACATTCCGATTGGATCTTTCACACCACTTTGTCTATCGACAATATACTCCTGCGGTAAAACATGAATTATTTCCTCTCCTGGCATCATAACAAGTTTGTACATATCATCTATAAGAGCATCTACATCTTGTTGATTGATTTCTTCTTCGATACTATCTCTAGTAATCATACCGCGATGCTGCAAACTTTTAATATGCTGTCCGGCAATACCTACGTTCACGACTTTAATCTCAACACCCGATTTTGCTTCTGCTTCTTCTACAGCAGTACGAATAGATTGAACTGTTTTTTCAATATTAGAAACTACACCGCGGGTTACTCCAACACTTGGTGCTTTTCCAACACCCAGCATTTCTATTTTTCCATGCTCGGTTTTGCGGCCAACAAGACATGCTATTTTTGTGGTTCCAATATCAAGGCCTACTACTATTTCTGGTGCATCCATAATTTAACGTTTTGAACAGATTATTTGATTTATGTATTTACTATTTAATGTGTCGTATAAATTCAATTCTTTTGGGTTAATTACCTCCGTATAGAATCGTGTTATTTTTTTAAACTTAATATCAGCGTCTTTCGAATCGCCAAAGAGTATTCTCTGATTCCCTACTCTAGGAATCATTTCCATTTCTTGATCTTGATTAAAATAAATTTGAACAATTTGTGCACTCATAAATTTATTTTTTTCAAATAGTTGAGCCACTTCATATATATCGTCTAATTCAGAAATAGCTTTTAACGAATCGTTTTCATATAATTCCTTTATAGAATAGCCATTTCTACCCTCTTTAATTTCCCCATTAAAAATTGGTACCTTAGCAACATAATG
The DNA here is from genome assembly GCA_943788755.1 of uncultured Flavobacteriales bacterium. GTDB lineage: Bacteria > Bacteroidota > Bacteroidia > Flavobacteriales_D > Parvicellaceae > CALSMU01. Next base: position 1,198,832 of record CALSRM010000003.1, on the reverse strand, counting down.
TTCACTAAGTGGCATTTTCTCCCCTGTTTCGTCCAAGTAAAAACTAATAAGCCCACCTTTCATTATAACCCTTGCAATTGGTTTTCTCTGTGTAATATCAATTTTTACAACTCCTGAATTAAATTTAAATACTTCTGCGTTTTTAATCCCAGGCATATTCAATAATGACTTTTCTATTCTATCAACCTCAATATCACCCATCAATTGATTCGTAAAAGAATAACCCATATTACGCATTTCCTCAAGCACCAATTCTTCTGTCACAAAACCATGTCCATTCGATTTATCGATATTTATCTCTGGGCTAGTACAAGTTATTGCCTTATAATCACCATCCACAAATCCAACTAGCAACATAGCGCCAATTACGAATAAACTCCAAGCCGATATTTTCAATATCTTTTTCACGCTACACTACTAATGACTTTTTCGTCATTAGTTTTTTTTTTATTGGTTCAATTAATTCATCTATATCTCCAGCTCCTAAAGTAAGGAGCACTTCTAGCTTTCTATCAGTTATGGATTCTACTAATTCTTCTTTCGATAATAACTCCTTGCAATCATTAGAGATCTTACTTAACAACATTGAAGAACTAACGCCTTCAATAGGCAATTCTCTTGCAGGGTAGATATCTAACAACAACACTTCATCTAATAAGTCTAGACTGACTGCAAAATCGTCTGCAAAATCTCTTGTTCTTGAATATAGATGCGGTTGAAATACTCCCGTTATTTTCTTGGCTGGATACATCTCCTTTACAGAATTTATGCAAGCCTTTAATTCTACTGGATGGTGAGCATAATCATCTATATAAATAACTGCTTCCGTTTTGATATGATATTCAAATCTTCTTTTTACTCCTTTAAACGATTTTAATGCAGCTACAATTAACGTTGTACTGAGACCCAACTCAATTCCAACAGCAATAGCCGCAACTGCATTTTCAACATTATGCAACCCAGGCATTCCTAATACCACATTTTTCACTCTTTCTTTAGGAGTAACAATATCGAAGTGGTATTCACCATTTGCAATAGCTATGTTTGTAGCGTAGTAATCTGCTTTTTCGTTTACAGCATATTCAATTGTATTATTATGCGCAACTGACAAGCCTTTGCGTTTTATTAAAACACCATCTGAAGGAAGTTTAGCAACATACTTTTCAAAAGATTCCGTCAAATAACTATGTTCTCCATAAACATCCAAATGATCAGCATCCATAGACGTTACAATTGCAATATTTGGAGCGAGTGTTAAAAATGAACGGTCATATTCATCCGCTTCCACAACGACCGTTTCTGCCTTTTTATTTAGTAAAAAGTTTGAATTTAAATTTGAACTAATTCCACCTAAAAAAGCATTAACTGGAAAACCACTATTATCCAAGACATGCGTAATTATACTCGAAGTTGTTGTTTTTCCATGCGTCCCAGCAACACCAATTGTAAATAGTTCATCTGTTATTAATCCCAATAACTCCGAACGCTTTGCTATATTAAATCCATTATCCTTAAAGTAATTATACCCTTTGTGGCTAGATGCAATTGCAGGTGTATAAACAATAAACGTTGTTTTTTCATTTTTAAATGAAACCGGAATTTCAGATAATTCGTCACTGTATGAAATAGTAGCGCCTTCTTTGACTAAACTTTCAGTTAAAGGTGTGCACACTTTATCATAACCACCTACGGCAATACCTTTACTTAAGTAGAAACGCGCCAATGCACTCATCCCAATACCTCCGATTCCGATAAAATAAACGCTATGTATGTTTTTCAATTCCATTACTTACGATTGGTATTATTTACCAACCAACTTCATTACTTCATTTTTAATATCAATTGCTGCATTTGGTTTCCCTAATACAGAAATTTGATTCGATAATTCTATCATTTCTTCCTTGTTACCGAGCAAAGACAATACAGTTTCTACTAAAATATTAGGTGCATCGACATCTTTTACAAGCACTGCAGCCTTTTTATTAACAAGCGACATTGCATTCATTGTCTGATGATCTTCCGCAACATTAGGCGAAGGCACTAGTATCACTGGTTTTTTAACTAAACACAGCTCACTTACAGAAAGTGCTCCAGCTCGGCTAATTACAACATCTGCAGCTGCATAAGCTAAATCCATACGGCTAATAAACGCCATTGGCTTGATATTTTTGCTAGATGAAGCAGTAGCTTTCTCTATTTCATCAATGTAAATTTTACCCGTCTGCCAGAGCAATTGATGACCACTTTCTTCAAGTTCCTGCAATTTATTTTTAATACTGTTATTAATAGTTCGTGCACCAAGGCTTCCTCCAATTATTAATATTGTTTTCTTGTTAGCATCCAAATCAAAATGAGCCACAGCATCACTCCGCTTATTTTCAACTGACACAATATCACTGCGCACTGGGTTTCCAGTAATCACTATTTTTTCTTTTGGAAAAAACTTCTCCATATTTTCATATGCTACACAGATCTTTTTTGCTTTTTTAGCTAAAAGCTTATTTGTAATTCCAGCATAAGAATTTTGCTCCTGTAATAATGTAAGCACACCTTGTCTACCGGCCATTTTTAACAATGGACCGCTGGCATATCCCCCAACACCAATCGCTATGTCGGGCTTAAATTCTTTCACTATTGCCTTTGCTGCTTTTAAGCTTTTTAATAATTTGAACGGAAAAGAGAAATTTTTCCAAAGCTTTTTTCTATGAAAACCAACAACATCCAGTCCTTTTATTGAGTAACCAGCAGCAGGAACTTTTTCCATTTCCATTTTTCCATTGGCCCCAACAAACAATATAGCAGCATTGGGATGCTCCGCCTTTATTGCATTGGCAATTGCGATAGCAGGAAAAATATGCCCCCCTGTTCCACCACCACTTATTATGACTTTTAATTCACTCATCCTTCAGTTTCCTCTTCTCTGTAAACTGTTCGACTTATATTTAATATTATCCCGATAGAAACACAGGTAAATAAAATAGATGTTCCCCCCATACTAATTAATGGCAATGGTTGACCGGTAACAGGCAAAAGATTAACACCAACCCCCATATTAATTAATGCTTGGAACACTAACAGAAAACTTAAGCCAAAGGCAAGATACCCCCCAAAGGAGCTGCTCGTTTTCGTCATTATTTTTATGGACCGAAATAGAAACATAAGGTAGAGTAACAACATTATTAACCCACCGAAAAGAGACCCATAATCTTCAATAATTGAAGCATAAACAAAATCAGACTGCGCGGAATATAATTCGTTTTTAATAGTTCCGTTACCGGGACCATTCCCCCATACACCTCCATTTGCGACAGCAATTTTCGCTCTTTGCGCTTGATAATTTTCGTCTGCAGAACCAGAACTATACCCCAATATCCGCTGTTCCCAAGTATTAACTCTAGGAAGAAGACCAGGCGCAACATGGTTTAAAGCGATCAACAACATAAGCAATCCAATGGCACCTCCTAACACAGCTAATAAATGTTTTATTGCAACCCCTCCAACAAACAAAAGGGCAAAGCAAACAGTCAATAACATAGCAGCAGTAGAAAAATCAGCGGGTAATATTAGGAGACATATGCCACCTATTGGTATTAAAATCGGCACCAAACCTTCTTTAAAATTTTTGATTTTACCTTTATTCTTAGCCAGCATTCTGGCAACATAAATAACCAAAATAATTTTAGCGAAATCAGAAGGTTGAAAGCCCATAATCCACCTTTGAGCAGAATTAATATTTCTACCAAAAATTAACGTAACAAGCAATAAAGCAGCAGCAACCCAAACACCCAACTGAGATAATCTGGAAAAATATCGAAACTCAAAATGTTGCAAATAAATAATCGTCACAATACCCAGCACTAACATAACAAGATGCCTAAAAAAGAAAGGAATTGCATCTCCGTCTGTTAACCTATAGGCCATATTTGCACTAGCGCTATAGGCCATAATAGCAGACATAATTGACAACAATATAATAATAGACCAAATAGCCTTATCACCTTTTAGATATTTATCGATTGATAATTGCATTTGCGATTATATGTTCTAAATCAACGATTTGAAATGCTCTCCTCTTTGTTTGTAATCATCATACAAATCAAAACTAGAACAAGCAGGTGAGAACAACACAACATCACCTTCTTTAGACCACTCTGCTGCAGTCGACACGGCATCTTCCAATGTTTCTTTATGCGCATATCCTTCTGTAATCCCAGCAAACGTATATTTTATTTGCGTCTCGTAAGAACCAAAGCAAATGACTTTTTTTACTTTGTATCGCACCAGTTTATCAAACACTGTATAATCACGTATAACATCAGATGCTCCTACTATCCATATAACAGGTTTCTCCATTAACTCTAAAGAATAGTAAGAAGAGTCTATATCAGTGGCTTTTGAATCATTGATCCATTCTACTCCATTTTTTAAACCTACAGACTCTAACCTATGCCCTATATCTGAAAAAAGATTTATACTATTTTTTCTAGCTTCAAGCATTCGCGCTTTTAGACTTTTAATTTTATTCTGTTCCATAATCAAATTAATTATTAATGTTTTTCTTTCTTATAAAGACCTTACCGCTTTCTTAAAAGAGTTACCTCTTTCCTCGTAATTCTCGAACAAATCGAAACTAGCGCAAGCTGGAGACAGCAATACTGCGTATCCTTTTTTCGCTAAACGATAGGCAAGTCTTACTGCTTCATTTGCATTCGACGCATCCCAGATTTCATCAACAATCCCATCAAAAGCATTGTGTAATTTTGAATTGTCTTTTCCAAGGCAAACCATTCCTACTACCTTTTGCTTTACCAGTCCTGATAAGAATTCATAATCATTCCCTTTATCAACACCACCTGCAATCCAAATAGTTGGTTTCTGCATGCTCTCTAAAGCATACCATGTAGAATTTACATTGGTTGCTTTTGAGTCATTGATAAACTCAATTCCGTGGACCTCTGCAACAAACTCAAGCCGGTGCTCTACATTTTGAAAGTCAGATAAACTGTCCCTAATAATCTCTTTTCTAATTTCAAGTACTTTCCCTGCAATACCTGAAGCCATAGAATTGTAAGCATTATGCTTACCCTGTTGTGCTAGTTCGTGTATACTCATAGTTGTTTGTTTGTTGTTTATATTTATGCTTAGTTGTTCGTTTACTATATAAGCTCCTTCCGATACTTTCCGTTCCATTGAAAAAGGAAGCATTCGAGCCTTGATTTTTCTTTTTTGCAATTCTTTTACAATCACTTCATCATCTGCATTGTAGATGAGAACATCTTCTTCTGTCTGATTTTGAAGGATTCTTAATTTGCTTTCAACATACTTCTGCATGTCGTTATCATATCGATCGAGGTGATCAGGAGTAATATTTAACAGCATTGCAATATTTGCTTTGAAGTTGAACATCCCATCCAATTGGAAGCTGCTTAATTCTAGCACATAATAATCATGCTTATTATCAGCTACGAGTTTTGCAAAACTTTCACCAATATTTCCTGCAACAGCTACATTCAAGCCTGCATTAGACATGATATGATATGTCATTAAAGTTGTAGTAGTTTTCCCATTACTTCCAGTAATACAAATCAATTTTGCGTCAGTATATCTGGCCGCAAACTCAATTTCAGAAACTACAGAAACACCTTTTTCTTTAAGGCCTATAATTAACTGAATCGTATCTGGAATACCGGGACTTTTTACCACCTCATCTGCATCCATTATTCTGGAAAGTGTATGACTACCCTCTTCCCAATCGATTTCATTATGTAAAAGAACTTTTTTGTACTCCTCCTTAATTTCTCCTTTGTCAGAAACAAAAACCTTAAACCCTTTTTGTTGGGCTAAAATCGCTGTACCGACGCCACTCTCTCCTGCTCCGAGAACTACTATTTTCCCACCTCCATTCACTATCTCAGCTTGAGCGTTACAATTGATAATGCCGCCAACATGATCCCTATAATCCAAAAGCGCGCAACAATTTTTGACTCATGCATTCCTTTTTTCTGATAATGGTGATGTAATGGAGCCATTAGGAAAACTCGCTTCCCTTCTCCATGTCTTTTCTTAGTGTATTTGAACCAACCCACCTGAATCATTACCGATAAATTTTCTATTAAGAAGATTCCACAGAATATTGGAATCAATAATTCTTTTCGAATAGCAATAGCAAATGTTGCTATAATACCACCTAGAGCCAAACTACCTGTATCGCCCATAAAAACTTTTGCAGGGTAGGAATTGTACCAAAGAAACCCAATACACGCTCCAATAAAAGCACTGATAAAAATTACAAGTTCTCCCGAATTTGGGATATACATTATATTTAGATAATCTGCGAATATTGCATTACCTGACAGGTATGCAAATATGGCTAGTGTTACTCCAATTATTGCTGAAGTACCGGTTGCTAAACCATCAATCCCATCTGTTAGATTTGCTCCATTTGAAACATTAACAACAATAATGATTACAATGAAGATGTAAAGCAACCAGGTGTACTTTCCTAAACCAAACCATTTGTAGTCGAACTCATTATTTTTGATGAAAGGGATAGTGGTAGTTGTAGCTTTTTTCTCTTCCCAGTGATAATAAGTCACATCTCCATCGATATCACATTCCGCCTGTTGATTGAACTCTAAAGATTCTGATTTTTCGCTATCAATGACTTTTTCCATCACCACCACATCTTCACTAAAATAAAGCAATGACCCTACAATAATTCCAACGCCAACTTGCCCGATAACTTTAAACTTCCCAGCTAATCCAGCTTTATTCTTCTTAAAAACTTTAATGTAATCATCTATAAAACCAATAAAACCTAACCAAACGGTAGCCAGCACCATTGTTAATGTGTAAATATTATCAAGTTCAGCAAAAAGAAGCGTTGGAATTAAAATTGCTCCAAGAATAATTAACCCACCCATCGTTGGGGTTCCTGCTTTTTCACTTTGACCTTCCAGGCCTAGATCGCGAATAGACTCACCAACTTGTTTTCTTTGCAGCATTGCTATTAGCTTCCCTCCAAACATCATGGATATAATCAACGACACCAACAATGCCATTCCTGCTCTAAAAGAGATGTAACTGAATAAACCAGCACCGGGAAAATCTAAACCTTCGAATAAGTGATATAACATTATTTACTTAATATTTTAAACGTTTCTACTAAAGTTTCCATATCATCAAAAGGCAAAGTTTCCTCCTTAACAATCTGGTATTTCTCATGACCTTTACCCGCTACTAAAAGAATATCGCCAGCATGCCCCATACTGCAAGCTGTTTTAATAGCCTCTTTTCTATCCGTAATAGCGAGTGTTTTTTTATAATGCTCAGGTGGAACCCCAACCCTCATATCTTCAATGATTTTTTCTGGATCTTCACTTCGTGGATTGTCTGAAGTAAATATCACTTGGTCACTCAATTTGCAAGCAATCGCTGCCATCAAAGGTCTTTTTGCAACATCCCTATCTCCACCACAACCAACTACAGTGATTACCATTTCATTTCCAACTCGAATATCTTTGATCGTTTTTAGAACATTTTCCAACGCATCAGGAGTATGCGCATAATCCACTATTGCAGTTATTCCCGACTGAGAAGAGATATGTTGAAACCTTCCTTCTGGCGGATTGAGATTACTTAGAGTTGCCAAAACAGACAAATCATCTTCGCCTAATAATACACCAACTGCATACGCTACTAAAGCATTGTAAGCATTGAAGCCACCGATCAATTTTGTGTATAACTCCTTTCCTCCTATATCCAATTGAAGCCCATCAAAGCGATTATCTATAATTTTTGCTTTAAAATCAGCAACTGAATTAATCCCGTAAGTATGAACTTTCGCCCGCGTATCATGAACCATTGTATCACCATGCTCTTGATCTACATTGACAAGAACAAAAGCTCTCTTTGGAAGAGCATCAAAAAATGTTTTTTTAGCAACTAAATAGTTGTCGAACGTTTTGTGATAATCTAAATGGTCATGCGTAATATTTGTAAATACACCTCCTGCAAAATTGACACCTGCAATTCTCTTTTGATCAACAGCATGTGAACTTACCTCCATAAAACAATACAAACACCCCTTCTGCACCATGCGACTTAGTAGCTCGTTTAAGTCAAGTGCATTTGGTGTGGTATGCGTAGAATCAACTTTTTCTGTATGAATTTTATTAACGACTGTTGAAATTAAACCAACCTTATATCCTAACATCCTAAAAAGGTCATACATAAGTGTTACAGATGTCGTTTTTCCGTTGGTTCCTGTAACTCCAATTAACTTTAATTTATCTGAAGGATTCTCATAAAAATTTGCAGCAACAACACCAAGCGCTTGAGCTGAATCATCCACCTTTATGTACGTTACATTTTCATCAATTTCCTCAGGAAATTCCTCACAAACAATACTTAACGCACCTTCCTTTATCGCCTTACTGATATAATCATGACCATCAACCTGCGTTCCTCGCAACGCAACAAACATTGTATATGAAACCACTTTTCTAGAATCACAGGCAACATGTTCAACAGCAATATTTGTAGTCCCTTTTACATCTACAATTCCAACCCCATATATTATCTCTTTCAGCAGTTTCATTATATCAATTCAATTGTTACTAATTGTCTTTTAAAAATTTCGCTCCCAGGAATAACCGATTGATTCTTAACAATCCCACTACCGTTTATTCTCACTGTTAAGCCTTGTGACTCCAATAAATACAAAGCATCTTGCAAGCCCATTCCCATAACATTTGGCATTTGACCTTTTTTAATAATTCTGTTTTGTAAAACCACATTATCTAAATGGGTTTTGGTCACCACCCAATCAGAATCCGCTGCTCCATCATGCATCTCAACTCTCATCTTTCCCATTACTGCTTTAGTTTCGCTTTTACTTCCATGCTTCGAATACGGATAATTCATCTCATCTAAAACTAATTCCGGCTCCTTTGAATTCTCCAAGCTACCCGCGTAAACTTTATCCGCAATCTCCTTAAAAACAGTACCGGACACTACAGAACCATATATTTGATTTGTCGGACCTTGAATAACAACTATGCATGAATATTTAGGATTGTCAGCAGGGAAATACCCACAAAAAGAAGCTTGATATTTCTTCCCATAACCACCGTTCTTAGCAATTTTTGCAGTACCTGTTTTGCCAGCTATCTTAAAACCTCTAGCTCGAATGTTTTTAGCTGTTCCTCGCTCAACAACCCCCTCCAACAAACCTTTTAATATTTTGTTTGTTTCAGGAGAACACACCTGTTCATTTAATACAATCGGACTAAAAACTTCAACAACCTCATCGCCACTTCGCACCTCTTTGACAAACTGAGGCTTCATCATTTTTCCATCATTTGCTACGGCATTATAAAGAGACAACATCTGCAAAGGGGTTAACAAAACTTCATAACCAATTGCCATCCAAGCATGAGAAGCTCCCCAAAAAGTTGAATCATTTGCATCTTTAATATATGGACTAGTTTCTCCTTTTATATCTACTCCCAATTTTTTATGAAGACCTATATCTTTCAATCCATCCACATATTCTTGAGGGTTTGAGCGATAGGCATCGTATATGATTTGAGAAATAACATTAGACGATTTCTCAAAAGCATACTGGACTGTATATTTACCCGGAATAGCGTGATCATCGCGTAAAACCCGATCGAAATATGGGTACCTGTATTTAATGTTCACACTATCCGTTATCCGAACTTTCCCATCATCCAGAGCTACCATTAAAGAAGCCAACTTAAATGTCGACCCAGGTTCAGAAGCTTGCCACACAGCTAAATTTCTTGCTTCATTAAAAGTTCCCTTTGCAGTATCCTGCGTAATGTTTGCAATTGCTTTAACGTAACCGGTTTCAACCTCCATCAACACAACACAACCATTTAAAGCATCTTGATTTTTCATTTGTTTCAAAAGAGCTCGCTCTGCCACATCTTGTAAATCAATATCTATAGAAGTATATACATCCATCCCTGGAACGGGCTCTTGAGAATAATCACTTTGAATCGGTTTCCATAAGCTACCCTCAATTTTCTTCATCAACATCTCACCATCAACACCTCTTAAATACTCATTAAACGACCCCTCTAATCCTACATATACGGAATCTTCACCTCTTCACTTCTTTAACTCTCCCAATAGTCCTTGAAGCCAATATTTCGTATGGCTTTACTCTTTTATTTTCACTTGTCTCTATATACCCTCCTCGGTATTTTCCTAATTTAAAAATTGGAAACTCCCTTAGCCGAACTAATTGCTCATTACGAATTCTGGATTTGATGAAATGATACTGACTACTATCTACATACTTCTTGTCTCGAAGCTCCATCTCCCACTGAGAAGCTGTTTTTGTATTAAACAAACTAGCTAAACTATCAGACAACGCGCCAACACCTGCTTCGAAATCAAGGTTCCCTACAGTCATTAAGATCCATATAAACTCTATACCGAGGAACAGACAACGCCAACGAAGTCTTACGATCATTATCAGCATAAATATTGCCTCGCGGAGCTTCTATTGTTCGCATTGACAAAGTCATTGTCTCTGCCTCATGCTTCAATTCTACACCCTCAACAAACTGAACGCGTATGATCTGCACCACAACCAATATAGCAAACAGTAGCATCGCTATGTACACGAGATAAACTCTCACTATGGACTCTTTCTTATTCTGCACTTTCGTTATAAAAATTATTTTCTACCAGCACTACTCTTGGAGGATCTTTGGTCTCAAATAAACTTGAAACCGTGACCTCATTAGCGACCTTACTCCGTAAACTTTCCTGATCATACACCTCCATTAATGATTGTAACTCGGAATACAAATCACCCTCTATTCGCTCTTCCTTAACCACTTTTCTTACCGTATTATCAACATAGTATCCATACCCGATATACATCAACATCAACAAAGCAATAAACAGCAGGAAAGAAAGGTTTTTTGTCACCACACCTTTGGAAAACATATCTCCAGAGACAAGACCCTTAAGAGGAAGAGACACTCTCTTTTTCTTAACCATACCCTCTTTATTATTTCCGGCTTTATTCCTCACTTATCCTATTTTTTCAGCTATTCTCATTTTTGCACTTCGAGCCCTATTATTCAACTCAACCTCTTCCTCGCTTGGAACAATCGGCTTTCTATTAATTTCTCGAAACGGTCGATTTACATTTCCATAAAAATCCTTATCCAATTTCCCTACTATATTCCCAGACTTAATAAAATTCTTCACCATCCGATCCTCCAAAGAATGATAGGTAATGACCACCAAGCGACCACCCTCTTTTAGCACATCAGTAGATTTCTCTAAGAACTCCCGTAAAGCACCCATTTCATCATTCACTTCAATTCGAAGCGCCTGAAAAACTTTTGCGTAAAACGTATTAAATTTACCTCTCGGCGCAAGACTCTCTAGAACTGACTTCAACTTCTCAATTGTATCAATCACTTCATCTTTCCTTCTATAAACAATTCGAGAAGCAATTGAATAAGCATTCTTCAACTCCCCATATTCTCTGAACACTCTCAGCAAATCATCTTCATCATAATTCATAACAACATCAAACGCCGTCAAGTCCGTATCACGATTCATCCGCATGTCCAATCCGGCATCAAACCTGAAAGAAAAACCCCGTTCAGCCACATCGAATTGATGAGAAGAAACCCCCAAATCAGCCAAAACACCGTCAACTGGCAACTTGTCTAGAGCCCTTAAATAATTTTGATAAAAAGAGAAATTCTGACGAACAAAACTTAATCTAGAATCTGCAGATAAATTCGCTTCAGCATCTAAATCCTGATCAAACGCCACTAAAGCGCCACTACCAGATAATCTTGATAAAATCTCGGCAGAATGCCCGCCACCTCCATAAGTAACATCGACGTAGATTCCGCCAACATCTTGAACCAACTCATCCACGGAAGGCTTCAACAAAACAGGTATGTGATATTTTTTATTCTCCACTAACATTAGAGTCGCCCATTACATCAGCTGCTAATTGCTCGAACTCGGTCCAGTCTTCAGACATCAACGCTTGATAGCGTTTTTTATCCCAGACCTCCCACAAGTCGACATTCGCAACCATGACAATCTCTTTCTTAATGCTAGCCCAACCTAACAGACTTTTCGGCAGTAAAACCCTCCCGTTAGAATCTACAGACACTTTGGTAGCGCCTTTTTGAAACATACGAGCAAATTTCCGATCCTTCGCCTTAAAACGGTTAAGCTCTCGTAATCTAGCCAACACACGAACCCATTCGCTCATTGGATAAACAGAAAGACAATCGTCTACTCCACGCGATATCACAAAATTTTCTTGATCCTCCGGAGACAACTGCTTGCGCATATCGGAAGGCAGCAACAGCCGCCCTTTTGCATCTAGCTTACAGTGATATTCTCCAATGAATCCGTTCATTTTATTCCTTCGCGTATTGTATTTAGGCGTAAATCTATCGATAATTTACCCACTTTTACCCACTATATTTTAATTGTGAATAACTTTCAACGATACAAATATATTTTAGTTTCACTATAAATCAAAATAATCCCTATAAATAAAGACCTATAAGGAAAAATCATCTCATTATTTTTAGTGGTAAATTGTGGGAGCAATGTTAACAACTTAATGTTAAAAAACACCCAAAACAACCACATTCTAAAACTTCATTTTATATGGACACTCTCACGTATTTTTTCAACAATCTGTTTTTAATGCAATTTTATTTTCCCTCGCTTTTTTAATAAAAAAAGGCGTATTTTTGAGTTAAGTAAAAAACAAAACCACATGAGTTTAGATTTAATCGAAGAAGGAAAATTTAGGTATGTAAAAGTTGGAGAAGGAAAACCACTTATCCTACTGCACGGACTATTTGGAGCCTTGAGTAATTTCCAAGATGTAATTGATGGATTCTCAAATGAATACCAAGTTGTTATTCCGATGCTCCCCATTTATGAATTACCTCTATTAAAAACTAACGTTAAAAACATCTCTCGTTTTTTAGAAGACTTTATAGAACACATGGAATTTGACAAAGTAATTTTACTTGGAAATTCACTGGGAGGACATGTTGGATTAGTCTACTCTGACAACAACCCCCACAAAGTGGACAAACTTATACTTACCGCAAGTTCTGGACTTTATGAAAATGCATTTGGCGGATCTTTTCCAAGAAGAGAAGACAAAAGTTATTTAAGAGACAAAATCTCCTTAACATTTTATGACCCAGCAATGACTACTGATGAATTGGTCGACGAATGTCACGAAGCAGTAAACAATAGAGATAAAGTCATTCGAATACTAGCTATTGCAAAATCTGCTATTCGACACAACATGGAAAAAAACCTTCCCAACTTTAAAATGCCCACCTGTCTAATATGGGGAAGAAATGACACAATCACCCCTCCTGAAGTAGCCGAAGACTTTAACAAACTCATTGAAAATTCAGAGTTATTTTGGATTGACAAATGTGGTCACGCACCTATGATGGAGCACCCGCAAGAGTTCAATAGAATTCTAAAGGAATGGTTAGACAAAAACAAGTAAGCATACTTTACCATTATGAAAATCAAAACTTCCAAATTCGTTATTAGTAACACGAATTGGCGAAAAGGCCCAGAAGCCAACTTACCAGAATATGCTTTTATTGGAAGATCAAATGTTGGAAAATCATCGTTAATCAACATGCTCTTAGATAGAAAGGAGCTCGCTAAAGTATCTGGACGACCTGGAAAAACAACATTAATCAACCATTTTATCATAAATGACGAATGGTACATTGCCGATCTACCAGGATATGGATTCGCCAAAGTCTCTTTAAAGCAAAGAAACAAGTTCAACAACTTCACGCTTGAATACCTGAGAGGAAGAGAAAATCTTATGTGCGTATTTGTACTTATTGACTCACGACTTCCTCCTCAAAAAATTGACACCGATTTTATGGAATATTGTGGAAACAAAGATGTTCCTTTCGTAATGTGTTTCACTAAAATGGACAAGCTTACCAGCAGGGAATTAAACAAAAACCTTACCCATTACAAAAAAGAAATGCTCAAAACATGGCATGAACTTCCTCAAATATTCATAACCTCTTCCAACTCAAAATACGGACAAGAATCCGTGCTTAAATTCATTGAAGCAACCAATCCATATTTTAAAATTGATTAATTAGCTTGGACAACCCCTTGAACATACTTATCAGTCCTTTAGACTGGGGACTAGGACATACCACGAGGTGCATTCCTATCGCAAAAGAGCTACACAATCGGGGACACAAAATTTCTTTTGGCGTAAATGATGAGCAAAAATTTCTTTTGGAGCAAGAATTAGACTTTGGTAATTATATTCAATTCGAAGGCTACAACATCCAATACCCTAGAGGAGGAAGTATGGCAATTAAAATGCTACTAGAGTCTCCAAAAATTTTAAAACGAATAAGAACAGAACACAACGAATTACAAGTCCTAATTGACAAACATAAATTTGACCTTGTCATCTCTGACAATAGGTTTGGACTTCACACACAAAAAACACCTTGCATTTACATAACACATCAACTCAATATCCAAAGCCCAGGGTTGATTAAAAACCAACTACACAAAATACACGGGAAATACATCAATCGTTTTACGCATTGCTGGATTCCCGACTCGGAAGGTAAAATCAATTTGGGAGAAGAATTAAGCCATGGAAAACTACATGACAATTGTTCCTATATTGGAACGCTATCTAGGTTTAACCAAAAAGCAACCTCAGAAAATGAAGATATTGACTATCTAGCAATAATCTCTGGACCTGAACCGCAACGTAGTGAATTCGAAAGCATTATTATAACATGAATTTAAAAAACTAAATAAAAACAAATGCGCTATCGTTGTAGGGAAGCCTCTTTCTAAAAAACAAGAATAATAGAGAACATACAATACTTTTCTCACTTGAATTCCATTGAATTTTTCAAACTAATTTGTCGTTCAAAAAAAATCATTTGCAGACCAGGATACTCTACAATCATGGATCTATCCACATTACAGAAACCTGCACATTTCATACCTACACCTGGACAAACCGAACAAGAATATCTTGCAAAACTGCACGGAAAAGAAAACGGATGGAGCGCACAAAACAAGCTAAAAATTAGCAACAAATTAGCATTTATGACACTTCCAGAAATCAAAACAAACCTAAAAAATCTGAACTGGTAAAATTCAAAAAAAGATTACACTTTTTTTAATGTAAAAGAAAAAGTAGATCCTTGACCCTCTGTGCTTCTAACATCTATTGTTTGACCATGCGCCTCAACCAAATGCTTAACTATTGCTAAACCTAATCCAGTCCCACCCTCGTTTCGTGCGCGACTCTTATCCACTCTATAAAACCGCTCAAATAAACGCGGTAAGTACTCCTCTCTTATTCCGACTCCATCGTCAGAAACCTCAATCAGTATATTATCCTCTAAATCAAAAAACCTCACCTCTGTATGCCCATTCTCAACTCCCATAATTAATCGAATTATTAATTATATTACTCAACACTTGCCCTATCTTATCTCTATCACATAAAACATTAATCTCTTGACTACCTATACGTTTCCAATCCAAACTCAACTTAACATTTCTCTTTTGAGCTTTAATTTCCAAACTCTCAACAATTTCCTCTTGCTAAATCAACAATATTAACCGTGAGCTATTCAACTTTAATCCTCAGACTCTATCTCTTGTTATCAAATCCAAATCTTCAATTATTCCAGTTACCCTATCAACACCTTTAGAAGCCCTTTCTAAAAACGCACGGTTTATATTCTCATCTTCCAAACCACCTTCCAACAATGTCAATATATAACCTTGAATACTAAATATTGGTGTTTTCAATTCGTGCGATAAGTTCCCTAAAAACTCTCTTCTAAACTCTTCTTGAAGCCTTAATTTCTCAATCTCTTCTCTACTCTTCTCAACCCAACCCAAGACTTCTTTTTCCGTTTTACCCAAAACATCCTCATTCATGTTTAGGGAAAATCACCCCTGTTTATTTTAAAATTATGTATCGTCCGATACAACAGCCTTATTTTCTGAGTAATAAGCTTCTCTAGTAAATAATAGATCACCAAATAGACCAGAACAGCATAAACTAAAGAACATTATTAGTATGTAACGTTGATTTATATGACATCAGATAAATACAAAGTCAGCTCAACAATAACCACTGAAAGAAGCGAGAGCATAAATGCTGCTAGAATTGAAAATTGCCTAGGAGTTTTAATCAACATATTTGTTTGCTTTATACTTTACTTACAAAATTATTAAATTCGCTGAATAATAAGCATTCTTAAAATATTACTATTTTCCAATGATTAATTACAATCCCAAAACTCTGGTTTAAACATATTTTTCACTTTCCAAAAAGTGACACCGTATATCTACTATGGAAAGAACTTATAATACTAGGCATCTTTTCTGCCGGAATCACCTATGTCGAAATTGAATACATGGACGACACAAGTGTTTTTAAGGACATGATAGCTGTATACTCCTTAGTTGGATTTGTTCTCTCTCTTTTATTGGTTTTTAGAACAAATACAGCTTATGACAGATGGTGGGAAGGAAGGAAAAAATGGGGAGAACTCGTTAACAATTCACGAAATTTAGCTATTAAAATCAGCTCTATGATTGACAACAAAGAAGACAGAGCTTTTTTCTCAAGAATGATTCCGAATTATGCCTTCTCAATGAAAGAGCATCTGAGAGGAAAGGTAATCATTGAAGAACTTGAATTAACAGACACTGAAAAAGCAGCAATAGAACGCACGGAGCATAAACCCAATTTTGTTGCCCATTCAATGTATAAAAAACTACATGCCATAAAAAAAGAAAAGAGAATTTCGGAAGAAGAATTTCTATCCATTGATAACAACCTCAAAACCTTCTCTGATATAATTGGAGCATGTGAAAGAATAAGAAATACTCCTATTCCTTATTCATACAGCTTGTTTTTAAAGAAATTTATTTTTCTATATGTTATGACACTTCCCCTTGGTTTGTTAGTAGTTTTGGATACTACACACCAGCAATCTCAATTTTCATATTTTACATTCTCGTCAGCATGGAAGTTTTAGCCGAAGAAATTGAGGATCCATTTGGAAAAGACGCAAATGACTTACCAACAGGCAGTTTATCCAAAAAGATAAGAGCCAACGTTCAAGAAGTTCTTCGGTAACCAACTCAAATATTTCAAAAACATTCATCGTTATTTTGCGATAATAAATTATTAATCGTAATATTGCAATTAATAATGGGAGTAACTAAATCAGACATATTTACCACAGATCAAAATGAAATTGCTTTAATAGCAAAAGCAATTGGACACCCCGCAAGAATAGCAATATTGCAGTATTTACTTCAAAAAAATGCTTGCGTCTGTGGCGACATAGTTGGTGAAATTGGATTAGCACAAGCTACCGTTTCACAGCATTTAAAAGAACTAAAACAAGCAGGACTAATAAAAGGTGACATTGACGGAAGAAGTGTTTGTTACTGCATAGACAACACTAAATGGGATATTGTCAAAGATTTGTTGTTTCAATTTTTTGACCAAAAACAAGATACTAGCTGCTGCTAAACCAAAAAAATAACTTATGAAAACACCTGAAGAATTAAAAGAAACCGTAAAAGAGAAATATTCTGAAATAGCGAATCAATCCAAAGAAGAAAATGCAGTATCATGTTGTGGAGTTGGAACAAGCTGCGGAGTTGATTACACTATATTCTCTGAGGACTATACAAAACTAAAAGGATACAACGAAGATGCAGACTTAAGCTTAGGATGTGGAATCCCTACGGAATTTGCACAAATAAAAGAAGGAGACACTGTATTGGACTTAGGTTCTGGAGCTGGAAACGATTGTTTTATAGCAAGAGAATTGACGGGAGAAAAAGGGAAAGTTTTAGGGCTTGACTTTACTGAGGAGATGGTAAACAAGGCTAGAATTAATGCAGATAAACTTGGCTTCAACAATGTAGAATTCAGAAAAGGTGACATTGAACAAATGCCAATTGGAGGTGATTCAATTGACGTGGTGGTTAGTAATTGTGTATTGAATTTAGTTCCGGACAAAACAAAAGCATTTAGTGAAACATTCAGAGTATTAAAAGCAGATGGTCACTTTAGCATGTCGGATGTAGTTTTGAAAGGAGAATTACCTGAGGGATTAAAAAACGATGCAGAAATGTATGCAGGATGTGTTTCTGGAGCAATCCAAAAAGACACATACCTTAAAATCATAAAAGAAGTAGGGTTTGAAAATATATCCGTTCAGAAAGAGAAAGCTGTTATTCTTCCAGACGAGATTTTGAAAAACTATTTATCTGATGCCGAGTTATTGAGTTATAAAAACGAAGAATTTGGTGTATTTAGCATTACTGTATTTGGGCAAAAACCCGCATGTGCACCTGATTGCTGTTGCTAGACGAATATGGCAGACCAAAAAAAAATATTAGTTCTATGCACTGGAAACAGTTGCAGAAGCCAAATGGCAGAGGGTTTTTTAAAGCACTATGCAAGAGCAGAAAACAAAAATGTAGAAATTTATAGCGCAGGAGTTGAAACTCACGGAGTAAATCCGCTTGCTATTAAAGTAATGCTAGAAAAGCAAATTGACCTATCCAATAACACTTCAGATTTGGTTGATGCTTATTTAAATTCGGGAATTACACATTTAATATCTGTTTGTGATCATGCAATTGAATCTTGCCCGGTTTTTCCCGAAAAAGTAGACCACACACATCATACTTTTAACGACCCAGCAAAAGCTTCTGGAGCAGACGAGGAAATTCTTAATTCATTTAGAAAGACGAGAGATGAAATTGATGCTTTTTGTTCAAACTATATAAAGGAAACCTTTTAAAATGAATAAATATTTGCTAGAATTTATTGGTGAATTCATTGGAACGTTCATCATTGTCTTTTTTGGATGCGGATCGGTGATTTCTGCAACATTATTTGAAAGCTTTGATGGGCTTTTTCAAGTTGCTTTTGTATGGATAATAGGAGTAACATTAGCAATCTATTCAGCAAAAAGATACTCCAACGCACATCTTAATCCCGCTGTTTCAATTGCCATGCTTATTGCTGGCAAAATGAAGACTAAAGCAACTACCTCATCATTTATTAGGTCAGTTTCTAGGAGCTTTCGCCTCGGCAGGAGTCTTGTACTTGATTTACGGAGGATTTATTACCGAATACGAAATAACACACCACATAGTCAGAGGAGATGCAAACTCTGTTATAACAGCATCTATGTTTGGAGAATTTTTCCCCAACCCTGGGTTTAGCGGAATAATAAAAAGCGCATCAGAATGGCAAGCTTTTGGAGCCGAATTTTTTGGAACTTTCATATTAGTCTATATGATATTTTGGTTAATCCATCCAAAGAATGAATCGCAATACACGCCATTATTAATAGGAATGACTGTTGGTGGTTTAATTTGTTTGTTGGCTCCCAATTTCACAAGGAGGGTTTAACCCTGCTAGAGATTTTGGACCAAGGCTTTTCTCCTACTTTGCAGGATGGGGAGACGCTGCATTTCCTGTACACCGCCATATAGCTTTTTAACTGTTTATATATTAGGCCCAATTGGAGGAGGAATAGTAGCCTGCTTTATTTTTCAAACTATTCCATAGAGAAAAGTTCAACTAACCCCAACTAAATAGAATTACTGCCACTTATAACTTTCCGATTTTTCATGTTTAGATTTTTTCTGTAACTTTCAGACCTAAATTAAAATCAAAATAGATGAAAAAATTATTTACTCTGTTAGCAATAGCAATGTTTTTTGTCCCTATTAACAGCAATGCTCAATGTGTTGGAGATAGGTACAAATTGGAGATATTTAGTGCCTTTAATCTTTCTTCTGATATTCAATACGGAAACAATATCAATTATGCTGGATTCGATGAAGACTTAGTGCTTGATGTATACGAGCCCGATGGAGACACCCTATCGAATGGAGACTCAGTAACTGACCGACCGCTGATGACTTACTTGCCCATGGAGGCAGTTTTATTGGCGGATCCAAAACGGGTTCAGATGTAGTTCCATTGGCACAGTCATTTGCCAAAATGGGATATGTAGTTGCATCGATAAATTACAGATTAGGGTTTCAAAACCCATTTGCTCTTGATTCAATTAGACGGCAACAGAAACTGTTGTTAGAGCAGTACATGATTACAGAGCAGCCATCAGATATTTCAAAAAAGATTTTTCTGAAAATGGAAATATTTATGGAATTGACACCTCTCTAATTTTTGCGGGAGGAGTTTCTGCCGGAGCCATTACTGCTGTTCATGTTGCCTATATGGATAATCCATCAGAAATACCAGATTACATTGACACCAATCAAGCAGGTTTAGGAGGAGGAATTGAAGGACTAAGTGGTAACATAGGATATCAATCAAAAATAACGGCTGTAATTAACATAGCAGGAGCGCTGAGAGACACCAACTGGATGAATATGGGCGATCTGCCTATATTAAGTTTTCATGGAGATTTAGATGTGACGGTACCCTATGCAACTGATGTTATACCAAGTCCTTTAGGGGGTGACGTTATGAAAGTAGATGGAAGTTTTTCTATTCACAAAAGAGCAAACAATATAGGTATCGAAAACTGCTTTCACACACACTTTGGAGCTGGTCATGTGCCGCACACTGGAAATGCAATCTATACCGACACAACAATAAAAGTGATGGCGAACTTCATGTCTTCATTTGTTTGCAATGAAACTTTAGTTTGTGGAACGAATGATACTCTAATTGACTTTAGCATAGACCCAAATGCTCCAAATTCTCCAGTTTCAATTTATGAAAGCTTTGTCGATAGAACCAAAATATATCCAAATCCATCTTCAGATATAGTAAATATAGAATCTGATTTTGCAATCCAATCGATTCAACTAACTAATTTACTCGGTGAAATTGTTGTTTTGAAGTCGAGTTTAAATTTAAATAAAACACAATTATCTAAAAACAATCTCCCGAATGGCGTATACATTCTTACGTTAAATACTGTTAATGGACCTATTACAAAGAAAATTAGTTTTAATTAAGTCAATTTAATAATTTCAAAAAAAGGGGAAAAGGAATGTTTTCCCCTTTTTTTATACTTTTAACGATAATCAATAATTTTGGAAGCTATCCATACGTAATAGAAGTATGCTCACTAGCTCTTATTTTTCTTTTTGGTTGTTATTTTAACCCCATAACTTAATAAAGTCGCAATATTGGCCTAGCGTCTATCTTATAAGGCTACCGCTTAATAAAGCCGCAAAAGAATATAACTGATCCTCTTAATGTAAAGCTGCATTTTGATAGCCTGACAAATACATTTGTCTGTACAAGACTAATTCCCTTTTATTAAGCTTCAATCGCCACTACTTTTACAATTTCTGGTGCAGTAATCTTTAATGTTTCTTCTAAACCAGCTTTAATTGTCATTGTGCTCATGGAACATTCTTGACAAGCTCCCAATAATTTTACATGGACAATGTAATCTTCTGTAATCTCAACCAACTCCATGTCACCTCCATCATTTTTTAAATAAGGGCGTAAAATATCAATTGCTTGGTTTACTTTTTCTTTTAGCGCATTCATCAAGTAGAGCATTTCGGTTCACCATATTCAACCTCAACAACTTTTGTCTCTGATAAGTTTTTATTTCTCCATTCTATCTGTTCAAGAACCTTATCGCACAAGCCTTTAAATGCTAAAGCTACAGGAGTATCCTCTTGCAATATGGCAGGACGGCCAACATCTCCACTTTCACGAACACTTTGAACTAATGGTATCTCTGCCAAAAGCGGAATATTTAATTGAACTGCTAAATCCTTAGCGCCTTCTTTACCAAAAATATAATATTTATTGTTGGGTAATTCTTCTGGCGTAAACCACGACATGTTTTCTACAATCCCTAAAATAGGAACATTTATAGAATCTAACTGAAACATATCCACACCCTTCCTAGCATCCGCTAGGGCAATGGCTTGAGGAGTACTTACAATTACAGCTCCAGTAATTGGTAATGATTGCACCAATGTTAAATGAATATCTCCTGTTCCAGGAGGTAAATCCAATAACAAATAATCTAATTCTCCCCAATCTGCATCAAACACCATTTGCGTTAATGCTTTGGTTGCCATAGGGCCTCTCCAAACCACAGCTTGGTTTACATCTGCAAAAAACCCGATGGATAATAATTTAACTCCATAACTTTCTACTGGAACAATCAATTGTTTCCCATCAACTTCCTTCCCCACTGGCTTTGCGTGCTGCACATCAAACATAATTGGAGCCGATGGCCCATAGATATCAGCATCGATTAAACCTACTTTATATCCTTTTTTTGCCAATCCAACTGCAAGGTTTGCGGTAACGGTAGATTTTCCTACGCCACCCTTTCCTGAAGCAACTGCAATAATATTTTTGACATTTTGCAACTTACCTATAATAGGCGCTGCTTTTTTACCAGGTATTGCTTTCTTTTCGCTTCCTTTATCTTGAGCAATAATAGTACAATCAACTTTCAAGTCTTTATCAATTGTACGCTGTATAGCAAATTCACAAGCTTCTACCATTCTCTTTCGAGCATGCATTGCAGGGTTTTTTACTTTTACAGTAAATGTAACCTTCCCATCTTCAATTATGATATCAGACACTAGATTTAAAGAAACAATATCCCCTTTCAAATCTGGCTCTGCTACATTCGACAATGCCTTCAACACATCCTCTTTGGTTACTTCTCTCATCTTGTTTAGAATTATTCTTAACAAAGGTAAACATTTCTCTTTAAACTCTAACCCGATCCTTTACCAAAGAAAAAAGCCACTAACGACATATCATTAGCGGCTTTTTTATATCAAATTTTAATAGTTCTACATTATTTCTTATACAGCAATTTCATCATGAAATGTTTTAACTATTTCATGCAATGCATTTAAATCCTCTTTTGTAAAATCAGCACTAGACTTTTCAAATACCGTCTGAACACTAACCAATGCATCTATTACCGATTCATTTCCTTCCATGTCTTTATATACTCCTATCAAATCACTAATAGCTTGCTTCTGCCCATACAATATACTTGTTGCTTCGCTTGTCACTTCAACTTCCAATAATTGTGCAGTAGAAATAAATAAGCTCTCCATAATTCCTCCAACCATAACATTTGCAGCCACTTCCAATTTTGCATTTGACTTCAAATAATCTTCCATCATAAAATACTGATCATACATCAGTTGAGACATTTTGTCACCATCTTCTTTGCTTCTTCAAAAGCAGCAGAAGCTTCTTTGTCAATTACCATCCCGCAATCCAAGTCAATGTTTAAGTCATTAACTGACTTAATATATTTCAATGCTAAATCTGGACGATCATAAACAGATAAATAAGTTACATCAACACCCAAAGCCCCTAATGCTAAACCTTTTGTAACAGAAGATCCCCCAAAAGATCTTTCTTGGTCCATAGGAATAACTAAGCCTTCTTGAAAACGACCAATTTCTTTCATTCTTACTTCGGAAAGCACCATAGAAGGTCCAGTAATATTATTTCCAATTATCAAATCAATTTTGAACTGCAACTCTTTATCCAAATCATCCGATTCTAATACAACTTCCTTCTCAACAACTTCTTCAACGTTTTCTGTTGTTCCTTCATTTTCATGTTTCACCTCTTCATTTTCTCCAGAGCAAGATGTGAAACTAAAGGATGCTATTAATGCTATTAAACTGATTTTTGTTATTTTCATAATTGTATTAATTGTTTGTACTGGTTGCAAATCTACAAATTGAGATAAACTTATTCTAATAGTTACCATTCTTTATTCTTACATACTCAAAAAGCTAACTCCACATTAGGGTCCCAAAACAATTCCTTAAAATTTTGAATCTGTTGGTTTTGAACCTTGACTCCCTCATTTTCCAAAAGTAATTGCATTTTTGTGGGTGTAGAAAAATGCTTCGCCCCAGAAAGCAAACCCTCTCTATTTACAACTCGATGAGCGGGAATATCCGTTCCTTTTGCGGCGTTCATAGCCCAACCCACCATACGCGCAGATTTAGCCGTACTCAGGTATTTAGCAATTGCTCCATACGATGTAACTCTTCCAATTGGTATGAGACGTGCAACATCTTGTGCATTTTTAAAAAAGTTAGAATTTTCTTCCATTTATTTGGTTATAACAAACTTTTTACTCAATGTTACCTTAGTTGTAGAATTATAATATCTATAAGAATAACTACCTGCACTTAGTGAGGTTAAGTCCATATACAGATGATCCGTTATGCCATTGAAGACTTTTATAAACTTTCCTTGGGAATCATAAATCTCGATTGTGTAATTAGATTCTAAAAGATCTTCTCTATAAAAAAAAGCACCTCCCTGAACTGGATTGGGATAAATTCCGTGCTCATTTTCTTCTACCTGAATATTTGGTGGGGCATTATAACCCAGCAAAAACAGTCCATACTTCCTATCCGAAACCAATAATCTTCCTGACGGTAATAGGGCGTAAACCCCCCAAGCCCCTTTAAATATATTTGTGCCGGTATCTTCATCTGGGTAAGTATCGTAAAATGCAATTCGTTTTGGATTATTAATATCTCTCACGTCATAAATTTGTAAACCGTCATTATAATAAGAAAAATAAGCTATCCCATCTTTCAGCATTACGTTATGTGGGAAAGTATTTTCGAAGGAATCCGGTTTATCTAAAGAGGTAACATTGATGTCTGCTATATCTGACACGTCACACATTTTAAATCGCATTCCTAATGTTTCATCACACATTACATAAGACTTTCCATCTTCGCTCAACCATCCGGAATGATTATAACCTTTATCTTGATAGAATTCCATGCTGCCTAGTGCAATTGGCATAGTTGGAATACTAAAATCAGCAACTTTTAAGCCTTGGTTGCCTGCATTTATAAACGCTGTATCGTTTCTTACATAGATATCATGAACATAGTCAACAAAATTATAATCATAAACAAGTACAGGGTTGATGGGGTCTTGAAGTGAAATTACTCGTAAGGCATCTCCACCTAATTGACTAGTATTACCGCAAGAATACAGTAACCCAGATGACTCATCTATAAATATATTATGAGCGCGAACAATCAACGACGAATCATCATAAGTAATAGGAATTGAGTCTGGCAAATAATGTAAATCATATATCCTTAATGTGCTACTACCCTGATCACAAACTTCATATAGGTACCCATTATAATCATGGTAATCTCTATGCACAACATCATCTGCCGAATAAGAACCATTAAAATAACCAATTGAATCTAGATTATTCTCGTCGGTAATTTGAAAGAAGGAAGTTCCATACTTTGAACCAATAACAGCATATTCTTGACCGCCTTGCACAAACCCCCATACTTCGTTGTAAACTGCATCTCCAAACGGGAAATCAGCACGAAAGTTATCCAGCTTCCAAACATTTTGTGTCTGGCAAGTTAGCGTGACCGAAAAAACAACTCCTAATACAGTTAGTAATAACCTCATCAAGCGTAAAGTTAATTAAAGTTAATTAATGATAATAAAATGATGCAGGAAAGGTAACCAAGTCTGTTTTTTAAATTATATTCGTCAATCCAATAATGAAGAATTTAGTAATTATACCGACTTTCAATGAGAAAGAGAACATCGAGAATATTATTCGTGCTGTGTTTGGTTTAGATGAAGTATTTCATGTATTGGTAGTAGATGATGGATCTCCTGATGGGACCGCGGCAATCGTAAAGGAATTACAACATGAATTTACAGGCAAACTGCATATTTTAGAAAGAGAAGGCAAACAAGGCCTTGGTACTGCATATATTTATGGGTTTAAATGGGGAATAAAGAATGACTACGATTTCATTTTTGAAATGGATGCTGATTTTTCTCATAACCCAAATGACTTGCCACGACTTTTACATGCTTGTCGTGAGGATGGTTTTGGAATGGCAGTTGGCTCACGTTATTGCAAAGGAGGCCGCATAGAAAACTGGCCTTTTACAAGATGGTTAATGTCTTATTTTGCATCTGTTTACGTTCGTATGATATTATGGATAGGGGTAAAAGACACCACAGCAGGTTTTGCTTGTTACCAAAGAAAAGTATTAGAAAAAATAGAATTGGATGATATTTGGTTTATTGGTTACGCTTTTCAAATTGAGATGAAATATTCTACCCTTCGATCAGGTTTTAAAATAAAAGAAGTTCCTGTTACTTTTACTGATAGAGTATTGGGGCAGTCAAAAATGGACATGAGTATTTTCAAGGAAGCTTTCTTAGGAGTAATGAAATTGCGTGGAAAGAAATTTTAGAATCATCGCCCTTTGCTCATCGAGTGCCTCAGGGCGCTGGGCTTTTTTCACAATATTGCTATACTAGACTTTAAAGAGGGCTGAGGGACTCGAAGCCCGGTTTGTAAATAAACAAAAAATACTATCCTAAATATTCAAATCTTTACGAACTTTGCTTTCAAATTATTTCAGTATGAAAAGTACACTTATTACTAATGCTAGAATTGTAAATGAAGGGGAAACCTTCATGGGTAATTTATTAATAGAAGGTGAGAGAATTGCAAAGATTTCAAAAGGAAATATCGCATGCAACCCTGATGCTGCTATTGACGCAAAGGGTCAACTACTACTACCTGGATTAATTGACGACCAAGTTCATTTTAGAGAACCTGGAATGACATACAAGGCTGACATCTATACTGAGTCAAAAGCTGCAATAGCAGGTGGGATAACTTCATTTATGGAAATGCCAAATACAATTCCAAATACAGTTAAACAGAACATTCTTGAAGATAAATATGACATAGCTGCTGAAACCTCATTAGCCAATTTTTCTTTCTATTTTGGAGCCACGAATGACAACCTAGATGAAGTTTTAAAAACGAACCCTAAAAATGTATGTGGAATAAAAGTTTTTATGGGATCTTCAACGGGGAATATGCTAGTGGATAATACTAAAACGCTTGAAGGTCTTTTCTCTGAATGTAAATTATTGATAGCTTCTCACTGCGAATATGAGCCCATCATTAGAGAAAATACCGACACTTATCGTAAACAATATGGAGAAAATCTCCCTATGAAATACCACCCTATGATTCGTAGCGAAGAAGCTTGTTACCGTTCATCTTCAATCGCAGCCGAACTCGCGACTAAGCATGATGCTCGTTTACATATCTTACATATTTCCACGGCAAAAGAAATTAGCATCTTTGATAATGACAGACCAATATCAGAAAAGAAGGTTACAGCAGAAGCTTGTATTCATCATATGTGGTTTTCTGATGAAGATTATGAAAGCAAAGGAACTTTTATCAAATGGAATCCTGCTGTTAAAACAGCAAAAGATAGAGAAGCTATAATTGCAGCGGTTAATAATGGGGCTATAGATGTTATTGCAACAGATCATGCTCCGCACACATTAGAAGAAAAAGACAATGCCTATTTCAATGCTCCATCTGGAGGACCATTGGTTCAGCATGCACTAGTTGCATTATTAGAAATGGTTAAACTAGGAAAATTTACCTTGGAGCATATTGTTCAGAAAACGAGTCACGATGTAGCAACATTATTTGAAGTTAAGGATAGAGGTTACTTAAGAGAAGGTTATTTTGCTGATCTTGTTTTAGTGGACTTCGAGAATGAATGGCAGGTAAACAAAGACAATATTTTATACAAATGTGGTTGGTCACCGTTTGAAGGAACGACATTTAAAAGTAAAGTAACGACAACATTTGTGAACGGAAACCCCGTTTACCAAAATGGGATATTTGACGAATCAACAAAAGGAAAACGAATGCTTTTTAACAGATAGTGGCGTTTAACAAATACATAGCTATAAGTCTTATTTTTTGTACGACTCTATTATTCTCCTGCGGAGGCAAAACTGTGGAAGAACAACCTGAAAATTTAATTCAAAAGGAAATTTTTACCGAAATGATTCTCCAATTGCAACTGATAGAAGCGCATCTTAATGAAGCAAGGGTAGATCAATCAGTCATACGAGATAGTGCCAACAACTTTTTTCAAGAAATCTTTGAAAAACATGGGACATCCTTTGAATATTTCAATAATACTATGAACTATTACGCGTCTCAACCTGAGGAACTACAAGGTATTTATGATGCTGTATTAGAATCACTCTCAGAAATGGAGGTTGCACTCGTTGACGTTAAGATGGATCAAGATGCTATTTCTCCATTGGGAAAAAAACAAGTAGTAGATGTCATCTCACAGCTACCTATCGCTCGCATATTTAAGGAATCTTCCTATAGTTCTGACCAAACGAAAGATTCTCTTTTCAAATATATTGCTGCAAATATTTCTTTATTTGATTCATTACCTTACAATATTGAGTCATTTCAAAAAAGCTATATTGGCCTAACATTTAACCAAAAAAGGTACCTATCTTTTAGAGAAGAAGTCAGCCTTATGTCAGATTCTATTGAAAAGAATTAACTTATTGATTCCCGCTAATAGCTTATAAATATCCTTGAAAAACACTATTACAAAATCTTTCTTATTTTTACTCTAAATAACAAGCATCATGGTAAAGCAAAATCTATTATTATTTATTGGAAGCCTTCTTTTTTTAACTTCTTGTGGAGGTTGGTCGGATAAAAACAAAGCAGAGTATCTTAAGATTTGTAAAAAAAAGGATCTTAGTAATGAATTTTGCGACTGTGCCTTGGAAAAATCAACTGCAAATTATAGCGATTTTGCCAGTGCGATGAATGATGAAGTTGGTTTAGGCAAAATTCTACTCGATTGTATTAAAAAAGACGGAGTTCAGGAGGAAGAACAAATGAGTAATTAAATCTGTCCTTTAGTGAATAATAGGCCCATTGTTGAAATTCGCAATATCAAACTTCCGGATGATATTGAATTAGTTCGCAAATTATGGACAGATTACCTAACATGGGGAAATGAAATGATGCAAATGAGTTATGGTGTTCACCCTCATAACCCCACTAAAATAGTTGAACAAGACATTAAACAAATTGACAAGTATTTACCGCCAAATGGGCTTGTTTTTCTTGCATTTATTGACAATAAAGCCTGCGGAATAGGTTGCTTAAATAAACTTAGTAGAGAAGTTGGTGAGCTTAAACGAATGTTTGTAGACCCTTCTTTCAGAGAACTTGGGGTAGGAAAGGCTATACTGCAAACTATAATAAATACAGCAAAAGAAATAGGGCATAAAAAAGTGCGACTAAATACGCCAAAGTTTATGAAAACTGCTCATTCTCTTTATGCAGGTTTTGGCTTTAAACCTATTTCGGTTTATCCTGAGGTAGAAATTACGGAAGATTTTAGAGAATATTTGTTGTTTATGGAATTAGAGTTAATTTGAAATACTTGACTGACCTATTTTTGGGGTAATGCATTAAGAAATAAGTGTTCTAAGGTTCTAATGTAGCACAAGAACTAACGGTTAATTAAATTACTTTACTTTTCTGAACAAATAGATAAAGAATAAATAAGCAAGCTAATACACTAATAATTACATTTAGTGCTGCCATCCAATATTGTCCGCCTTTCATTAAATTAAGCGTTTCAAGGCTAAAAGTAGAGAATGTACTAAACCCTCCACAAAAACCTAAAATCAACATTGCTCTTAATTCTTCAGAATTAACTTTATCTTGGAAAACCCCTACTAATAAACCAAGAACAATACAACTGAGCAAATTCGCCAAAAGCGTTCCCACAGGAAATTTGGCATCAAACAGCTTAGAACCTAAAATTGAGACCCCAAACCGAGAGATACTTCCCAATCCTCCTCCTATAAATATTGCTAAGAGCACCTTCATTTTGTACTAAAATTAATCAATTTTGCTTTGATGATTACCTTGTACATAAGAAAGGCTATTGACATTCCTAATAGAGCCCCGCACAGCACATCACTCGGGTAATGAACTCCAAGGTAAATTCTACTATACCCTATTAATGCAGCCCATATTAAGAGAAAGTGTAATGAATATCTTATTTTCTTTTTTAACCATAAGCCTAATAAAATAGCGATAGAAAACATATTAGCGGCATGGGAAGACACAAAACCATACATTCCTCCATGGTAATTATTAACATAATGAAGCTGCCCCTTTATTTCGAAATTTTGACTTGGACGTAATCGTTCAAACATCTCTTTAAATAAATATTTAGCTGATAAATCTGCTAATCCAACTGCTGCAGCAGTACTCAATACAATGATCAGAGTGGACTTCCAGCCAAAATTTTTATAGAGTAAAAAGACAAATAACAGATAAAATGGAATACCGAAAGCTGGCTTACTAACCCACCACATAATGGTATCGAGGAAAGGAGAATTGGCATCGTTAATAGCAAATAGAAGTTGTCTATCAATCTGTTCTATTTTCTCAATAAGACCCATTTATTTAAACCTCTTAGGCTTATCAATCGCAAAATCAGGATTTAATCGCATCCATAATACATCTTTCAATTCAGTGATTCCTTTTTGACTTACAGAAGAAATAAAAACAGATTCAATCCCTTTGGGAAGTTCTTTCCTCACCTCTTCAATTAGCTCTTCATCAAGCATGTCACTTTTTGTAATTGCCAATACTCTTTCTTTATCCAATAATTCTGGATTATACAGTTTTAATTCATTCAGTAATATCTCATACTCCTTTTCAATATTAGTAGAATCTATTGGCACCATAAAAAGCAACAGAGCATTTCTTTCAATGTGTCTTAGAAAACGATGCCCCAGTCCTTTTCCTTCGTGCGCTCCTTCAATAATACCCGGGATATCTGCCATTACAAATGATTGATATTCCCTATATTTAACAATTCCCAAATTGGGAATTAAGGTAGTAAAAGGATAATTAGCAATTTCTGGTTTTGCCGCAGAAACCACTGATAAAAGAGTTGATTTACCTGCGTTTGGAAACCCTACCAAACCTACATCTGCTAAAACTTTTAATTCAAGAATTTTCCATTCTTCCCGACCATCTTCACCTGATTGGGCATAACGAGGAGTTTGGTTGGTAGAAGATTTAAAGTGACTATTTCCAACTCCGCCTCGACCACCTTCCGTTAGTATAAATTCTTGCCCTACTTCTGTTATTTCGCAAATAATATCTCCAGTTTCTACATCTTTCGCAATAGTTCCTAATGGCACATCTAGATATTCATCTTTTCCTTCTCTTCCTGTACTCAAACTTCTTCCACCAGGATATCCCTGTTCAGCAATTACGTGCTTTCTATATTTAAGATGTAATAAGGTCCAGTGATTTTGACTCCCTCGAATAATAACATGACCCCCTCTGCCACCATGACCACCATCAGGACCTCCAGTCATTGTTAGCCTGTCTCTATGAAGATGCGCAGAACCTGCGCCACCTTTACCAGAGCGGCAACAAATTTTTACGTAATCTACAAAATTACTATCGGCCATTATTTTGTTATCTCAATTGAATCGAATAATGATTTAGTAATATCACCTATCGATCCAACTCCATTAATATCAATTAGTTTTCCTTGTCCTTTATAATAATCTGCAACAGGTGCAGTGCTCTTATTATAAGTGTTAATTCTGTTCTGAATAATAATAGGGTTTGCATCATCTTCTCTTCCAGAGTCCTTTGCTCGTCCAATTAACCTTGTTTTTAATTCATCTTCAGGCACAACCAGCGACAACATCATTGTTACACTTGTTCCTTTAGCAGCTAAAAACAGATCTAATGCTTTTGCCTGCCCCGTAGTTCTGGGAAAACCATCATATATAACACCCTTTGCGTTTGGATATTTTGTAACCTCAGACTCCAATATCTTAATGGTGATATCGTCAGGAACTAAATCTCCTTTATCAGAGTATGATTTCGCCAATTTCGCCAAGTCAGATTCTGGATCTAATGCTCTAAACACATCTCCAGTAGAGATATGCACCAAGTCATATTTTTCCTTTAACCTATCTGCTTGTGTTCCTTTTCCTGCACCCGGGGGTCCAAATAATACGATGTTCAACATACTTCTATTTTATTCCGTTATTATATAAATATCTTTTAAATTTCTTCCTAACCCATCATAATCTAATCCGTACCCAACTAAAAACTCGTTGCCAACTTCAATAGCAGCGTAATCAATAGAAATGTTTTTTTGATAAGCTTTAGGCTTGTATAAAAGGGTCGCTATTTTTACTGAGGCAGGTTTATCTTTTCGAATTAACCCTACTAATTTCTCTATGGTATTACCAGAATCTACGATATCTTCTATGATTACAACATGGCGATTTTCAATAGAATGATTTAATCCGATTAATTCATTGACAACACCTGTAGTATTGATCCCTTCATAGGAAGCCATCTTCACGAAACTCACTTCACAATTTCCAGTAAATTCACGCACTAAATCAGCTACTATTAAAAATGACCCGTTTAATACGCCAATAAAAACCGGATTCATTCCCTCATAATCCAACTGAATCTTTTCAGCCATTTTTAAAACAGCAGAGTTTATCTCCTCTTTAGTAATAAACGGTTTAAATTTTTTATTGTGTAATTGAATCATGCACATTAATTATGATTTAGACTTGTAAAGATAATAAATAATGAGGCGTGAATACGAAGATCTTATATCTCTTCTGCAGACTTTAAAACTTTCAGCTCTAAATTTTTCTTGAATACCTCTAAATTCTCAGCAATGGAATTATCAAAGGCTCCTATAATTTGCGCAGCCAATATACCTGCATTTTGAGATGCATTCAACGCTACAGTTGCTACAGGAATTCCATTGGGCATTTGTAAAATAGAAAGAATTGAATCCCAACCGTCTATAGAGTTTCTACTTTTTACGGGAACACCAATTACAGGAATTGTACACAAAGAAGCTGTCATTCCAGGCAGGTGGGCTGCTCCTCCGGCTCCGGCGATAATAACCTTTAGACCTCTTTCTCGAGCGTTTTTTGCATACGCATACATCCTATCTGGAGTCCGATGGGCTGAGACTACCGAAATTTCATATCCTACTCCTAGCTCCTTTAAAACATCTGCAGCATCTTGCATTACCGGTAAATCCGACTTACTTCCCATTATTATTCCTACTTCTGTCATAATATTTTGAATTTCTATTTACCAATTACTTTTAATATTTTTTTTACTCTTAGCGCCTTTTCTTTTGCTTTGGCTAATGATTCATCTATCACCGTAACATGTCCCATTTTCCTGAATGGTTTTGAAATTGATTTCCCATATAGATGAGGATAAACACCTTTTAGTTTTAAAACTTCATCCATACCAGGATAAGCTACTTTACCAGAGCTATTTTTATCTCCTAGTAGATTTAACATTACAGAAGGCATAATAATATCCGTCTCTCCAAGAGGTAAATTAAGTATTGATCGCAAATGTTGCTCATATTGAGATGTTATATTACCTTCTATTGTTTGATGACCACTATTATGCGGTCTAGGTGCAATTTCATTTACCAATATATCCCCATCTTTTGTTAAAAACATTTCTACCGCTAAGACTCCTACTAAATCAGATTTTTTTGCTATTGACCTCGCGATAAGTGAGCCCTGCTTTTCAACTTCCGAAGAATAACCAGAAGGTGAATACAAAAACTCGACAAGGTTCGCTTCGGGATCAAACTCCATTGCAACCATCGGAAAAGTATTTATCTCTCCGCTGGTATTTCGAGCAACAATTACTGAAACTTCCATTTCAAATTCAACCAACTCTTCGACCAAAGTTGGCCCAGGCAATAAATTCTGTAATTTATCTTTCTGATTAATCACTGCAACTCCTTTTCCATCATAGCCACCCTTGCGCAATTTTTGGACAAATGGAATAGGCCAGTCAATTTTTAATTCCGAATCGAAAAGTTGATACTTTGAGGTTGGGATATTATTTGCTGAATAAAAATCTTTTTGAACTCCTTTATCCTGAACCATCTCTATCAAATCAGGAGTAGGAAAAACCTTTACACCTGCTGCTTCTAGCTTACGCAAACCTTCTACAGAAACATGCTCAATTTCAATGGTAACTATATCACAATTCTTTCCAAATTCAAAAACATCTTTTACGCTGTTTAAGTCCCCTTGTTGGAAATCATACTTAGAGCATGGTGCGTTTGAATCCGGATCAAGAAACTTTAGATGGACATCAAGATTTATAGATGCTTGATAAAGCATTCTTCCCAACTGTCCACCACCTAAGACTCCTACCGTTTTATTTGGACTGAATATAGAGTTCATTGCCACAAAGATATTTATACTACCTTAATATAAAAGCATAGAATAAATTATATTAACACGGATTTAAAACAGCGCAGACAATTGTTTCTGCAAATCAGACACACTCATTGACTTTGAGATTAAATAAACCTTCTTCTGTTCACCTAATTTAACTGGGGCATAGGCAAATTGCGCTTGTTTCGTTTTTTTAGAAATTGAATACGCTATTATCGTTGCTTTTTTACCTTTTGGTAAATCAGGAAACTTCATATCCCCTTCGGGTGAATATTCGTAACCAGGTAGTACTGATTTAATATCGTCAAATACCAAACGATAACTCATTTTAACATCGGTATCAACTGATACTATTAAATCCGTTTTTACAACAAAATCATAAAATCGATCACAATTAATAAAACCCATTTTACCTACCTTCATTAGGTAACCATCTGCTTCTGCATAATATCCTTCTCCGAACATCTCTTCTCCTTCCCAATCTGAACTATCTTCAACATCTTGCTCTTCTCCAAACAACTGAGCTCCTTCTTTTATTTTCTTAACATCTCCATTAGACTCTATATCCCAATCAATTAATCCATCCCTACTTTTTCCTTCAAATGGTTTCATCCCATTTTTTAATTCATCCATTTCACTAGGGAAAAATATTTCGATTGGATGATCTGTCTTTAAATGGAGAATTTTCTTTTTATATCTCGCTTCAATATAAATTGTACCTCCCGTTTCTATTATTCTATCCGCGCTTGCGGTAGTTAGTCCAGAAAGCAATATATCCTCCATTGTATAATACTCACAAAGTGTTATTTCAATTTCATTTACGTCCGCCAATCCTTGAGTCGAAAAGCAATTGGCAGGAAAATGTACAACTGTCCCCTGATTTCCATAAATAACTTGCTCTGTATCTGGATAAATTATAAATTCATTGCAAGTAGAGGATAACATTGAATTTTCACTTTGATGAAAATATTTACGCGAATAAGTGTCTTTCTCTACCACAACTGAGATTTCTCCTTTTCGCTGAGTTATAGGCCTGTAGGAAGCATTGCTAGAGGTGCACTGTGTTTTACGAGAGCCCTCAAAATATTTCGTTTTAAGCTGCGTATATTTTGGGGCAATTCTTTTTCGATGCAAATAAGCTAGAACACTGTCCGCTCGCATTGTTGTAAGCTTATATTTTTGATTGTTTGGTAGTTTCTTTTTTTCTTCTTTCGATAATAAATGAAACTCTGCTTCTGATCCATTTTTCATTATATCCCAAATACTATCAATTTCGCTTTTAATAACATCTGTTAAATCCTTTTTATAATAATCAAAACTCAAATTGGCATGTGTAGTGGTAAATGTATTTTTTTGAGCAACATGAAATAGAGGTGTCAATATTAATAGTAGAGCAAGAATTTTCATAGACGTGTTTTATAGTATAACTATTTTTTAAAAATAGGTTACAAAAACAAAGCCAATAGTAACGAATCACTAATGGCTTTATTGAAATACTATCTTGTTCTGAAAAAAATGCCTATAATAATAGAGCAGTCAACCTGGTTTAAGATTCAAAATACTGTACTCTATTCTTTAATCTCTGTCATTAAATTGGTATCCTGTTCATTCAAGTTAAATGTCAAATGCGCCACCATGGCGTGACGTTCGAAAGACAGAAGCCAATAGTGCAATACATCGGCATCATCTATGTCCATGTGAAATAAGGGGCCATCAACTCCAAAAAAGTGACTATCTACCCATTTCCCCTCAGAATCTATAACGAAACCATAATAAGGGTTTTCTTTACTTGTATTTTTTTGAGCTTTATCTTGTTTTTCATAAAAGGGGTGGTTTCCAATTCCCATTGGCATTTTAAAACCTCCATTGTAATCCATTAAATCTAACTGCTTCAAGTCCGATTTACGAACTCCTCCAATAACTATCCTAGTTAGATAAGTTGTATCTGTATTACGAGCAAACGTCACATCAAACTCATAGCATTTTTCTTTTGCTGTATTATTAGAGGTCGTTTCTCTTATGATTACTTTTTTTGGAATACCTAACATACTTAACGTAGAAGAACGAGGGTCCTTCGTGTCATATCTACCGGGCCATTGAAAAGTAGAGTAACATGTTGAGTCATTCAACATTTGTTCAATTGAAATTGGATTTTCCGGATGAACAATATTTTTGTATTTTGATTTCCTAGCACCTGTCATTGGGTAAAAATCATGTCTAAAATCCTCAAATGCAACTTCGTATTCATTGTCTACTGTTCTAAGAATATCTAAATTCACAACTTCCTTTCTTGGATGCGTGTATCCTTCTAGGTGATCTTTGTACTCTGCAAATGTTAGTACCCCTTTATTTACTTCATCAAACAATTCTCGATACATTGCTTTTGGAAAATCGAACCACCCATGATACATCGATTTTTGTTTCTCTTCCTCTTCCGTGTAAGTAATAATTTCCCAAGCATAGGCATTTAAACAATTTCTGGCTAAATCAATTCTAACAGTTTTTGCTCCTTCTTCATTATCTGTAGAGACTCTAAAAGTACCTTCATCAAATCGGACTTGTTGTCTATTCCATTCTGCATTTATTATTCCAATATGCTCTAAATATTCATCCTTTGCAGCATGCGTTGGAATCGTTGGAATCCATGCTAATAAATTAACCTGCTCTATAAAAATAGTATCACTTTTATCATTTGTTGGCAAAAAAACTATCGTAAAGTCATTTTCACTATTTCTTACAACCTCAACTTTAGCATGTTCATATACATTCCACAGTTCACTCCGGCTTTCAATATCATTATTATCTGGATATTGTTCATCTGTTAGTTGGGTAATATCCGCCGCGACTTGAGTAGTCGCTACCTCATTATCAGTTAAGCCTTTTTCACCACAAGACGTTAAGAGAGAAAATCCCAATAAAGCTACCCCGATATATTTTACTATTTGATTCATAGAATTACTTTTTTTCTTTTTTCAAAAATACGGTAATTATTATAGTGCGCCTTCTTTAATTTCATCCACAACAGCAGGGTCTAACAAAGTAGATGTATCTCCCAAGTTGGAAGTATCTCCCTCAGCAATTTTTCGCAAGAATTCTTCTCATTATTTTTCCTGAACGAGTTTTAGGTAATCCACTAACAATTTGAATTTTATCCGGCTTAGCTATAGGTCCAATTTCCTTGATAACTTGACTTATTATTGCTTTTCTTTCAATTTCAATATCCATTTCTGCATCACAGATAACATAAGCATAAATTCCTTGACCTTTAATGTTATGCGGATAACCAACTACAGCTGACTCGATTACATTTGGATGTGTATTGATGGCACACTCAACTTCGGCAGTTCCAATTCTATGGCCAGAAACATTCATTACGTCGTCTACCCTTCCTGTTATTCTGTACATTCCATCCTTGTCTCTAAGGCAACCATCTCCTGTAAAGTACATGCCTTTGTACGTGGAAAAATAGGTCTGTTTACATCTTTCATGATCTCCCCAAATAGTTCGAATCATTGATGGCCAAGGGAACTTAATGCAAAGGTTTCCTGACACATCATTCCCAATAATCTCTTTACCTTCCGCATCTACCAAACAAGGCTGAATTCCGGGCAAAGGAAGCGTTGCAAAAGTTGGTTTCAATGGTGTAATTGCTGCTAATGGAGAAATCATAATTCCTCCAGTTTCTGTTTGCCACCAGGTATCTACAATGGGGCACCTTTCTTTTCCGATGTTTTTATTGTACCAATGCCATGCTTCCTCATTTATTGGTTCACCTACTGAACCTAAAACACGCAATGAACTAATATCATATTTCTCTATTAACTCCAAGCTACAAGCTTGCAAAGCGCGAATAGCTGTGGGTGCTGTATAAAATAATGTTATTTTATGTTTCTCAACCACTTCCCAAAAACGTCCAGGATCTGGATAGGTAGGAATACCCTCAAACATTACGGTGGTTGCTCCAGCTAATAACGGACCATAAATAATATACGAATGGCCTGTTATCCAACCAATATCTGCTGTACACCAATAAATATCATCTTCTTCATATTGGAAAACGTTTCTAAAAGAATATTCCGTGTAAGCCATGTATCCAGCAGTTGTATGCACTACTCCTTTGGGTCTTCCAGTAGACCCAGATGTATAAAGAACAAACAACTCGTCTTCTGAGTTCATTGTTGTGGCATCGCAGTCTAAATCTGCATTGTTCATTTCATCGTTCCACCAAACATCTCGTTGTGGCTCCATATTTACATCAACCTCTGTTCTTTTGTAAACAATACATGTTTCTATGGTTGAACAAGATTTTAATGCTTCGTCAGCAATCTCTTTTAGAGGTGTTTTCTTTGCTCCTCTTAAACCAAAGTCAGCAGTTAGCAATACTTTACAATCTGCATCATTAATTCTGTCTGCTAAAGCTTTAGCAGAAAACCCAGCAAAAACAACCGAATGAATCGCACCAATTCGAGCACATGCTAAAACTGCAATTGCCAATTCTGGAACCATCGGCATATATAGACAAACCCGATCTCCTTTTTGAACACCATTATTTTTTAGCATGTTTGCTGCTTGGCAAACTTTTTCATGTAATTGATAATAAGTAATTTCAATAGCCTCTTCATTGGAGTCATTTGGCTCCCATAGTATAGCTACCTTATCACCTCTTTTATCTAAGTGTCTATCTAGGCAATTCTCCGTAATATTTAATTTCCCACCTTCAAACCATTTGACTGACGGCGAATCAAATTCCCAATGCAACACTGAATCCCATTTCCTTTTCCAACTAAATGTTTCTGCAATCTCTTCCCAATATGCTTCTGGATTATCAATACTTTTTATATAGTTGGTTTTGTATTCTTTGTACGAGGAAATTTTCTTTATCATCTAAAAAATTTTTCTCTAAAATACGGAAAAGGAGGCTCTTGGCCTTCTTTCATACAATAAATATTTTGATTTTGTTATTGATCCACAACTAGGAAATTAGCTAATTCAAATTTGGTCAACACCTGTTTATTTCTGCATAATTGACATCTGTAAATTGAACAAACACACATAAATCGAAATTACTATAAACAGAACAGTCCCCTTGCTGCTCTTCATTTACAGCTAAAGATATTCTTTTATACTATTCTCCATGACTTTCGTCAAGGAAATAAAGAAGAATTTAGTTAATAAAAGCCCAATTCAAGCCCAATTGAATTGTTCTATCTTTCAATGGGTAGTGATTTGCACCATAATAGTTAAACCCAAACATACCCGAATTAACATGAGTTGCTTTTACAAAAAGACGAACCGTTTTTATTCTTGCATTAAGGAAGACATCAATAAATGGATAATTCCCCACCATTTTAGAATCATCTAGGTTATATTGATTCACCATTGGCTGAAAGGACATCATGTCTGTAGGAGCATAATACACCAGATCAGCTCCAATAAAAACATGTAAGTTTTTTTTGTGAATTTTGGAATTATAGCCAACTGTTAAATCTGCATAATAGTCTGGTAATTTATAAATATTATCTCCTCCATTATACTGGTAGACGATTTTTGGGGTTATCACCCATTTCTTTAGACTAAATTCTTTTCGGGCTGTAACCTGAATCAGCTGCGAAACTCCCTTTGTCTGTTGCGGTTCGCCAGCAAAATTAAAATAAACAGGATTGAATATATCATTGTAATTTACAATGAAATCTGCATTGTGTGTATCGGATCTCAAACTTCCTGATACACTTAAATAATCAGTTGCTGAAAATGTATTTTCCCAGGAGACATTGTTTCCATAATATGAGCGTAAATCTAATGATGGAGAAATGGTTTGGTATGTGCCTCTTACTCCAAAAGACCAATTCTTAGTAAAGTTATACTTTAACGCTCCTTTAAAATCAATATCCTTTTTTCGATATCCATTCAAATAATAATGTCCATCCAGCTGTAAACGGAACTTCTTTTTTTGAAATTGAAAATTAGTTCCAACGCTTAAACATGTTACTATGGTATCAATGATGTGTTGATTGTAGTTAAAACTTTGCCATTTAACAAAAGTTGATGCATTTAAATTATCCTTTCCATTGCGTTTATTAAATTCATATCCCGCGATTCCGTTAACACCTTCATATCTAATTATATCATTTGTAACTAATGAGTCTATTAATATTTGATTATAATAGCTCATATTCAATACTGAATCTTTAAAAATACGCTCATTTTTAAAGACCAAGGATTTAACATATAAAGCATTGGAAAATCCATTATTTAATGAGTCAAAAGATTGTGAAAATTCAAGTTTTTGTTCAATCTGGAAATTTGTTCTTTTAATTGTGGATGAAGCAAATGAAAGGTTAACATCCATCAATTCTCTATTTCTATTTAACAAAAGATCTTGTTCAAACAGACTATCATATAGTATACCTCCATTGTGCTCATTGAATATTCTCTCATGGTCAATATGCAAAATTATTTTGTGCCGCTCATTTTTTGTTGTAATCCACATATTTCCATATAAATGATTATTACTAGACGCTTGGTTTACATAGAAGCCCTTAGATTTTACTTTATCAACACCAAAAGAAAAATTAGCCAATTGAGAAATGTTTTGCGTATGCAGAACCCTTAATACTTGTTCTTCTTTTGATCCATTAATATAGCGTAACTCAGTGTAAGGCATTTTTACATCAAACTGTTTAGGTGAAAATTGTTTGTCACCTATAATTAAGCTAGGAGAAAAATTAGCGTAGTCTTCTATATTAAACAATAGGTTATAACCTGAAAGCCCTATATTTCCAATTGATAAATAATCTAACCCATAATTGTATCTATGCAACTTATCTACACTTACCGTGTCAATCTCTTCAACGAAGCAGGATAAATTAGAACTGTTTTGTGAAAAAACGTTTAACAGAAGGAACAAAAATAGTATGGAAAAGATAATTTTCAAGTATGCTGAATATTAACGTAAATATAAAAAAAGGTTGTCATCTATTATGGACAACAACCTAAACGTATTAAGAGTAACTTTATTTTACCTATGCTTCCGTGGCTGGACCACCAAAATTAAGCGGAAAAGCATTATCCGGACCTGTGCTTTCTTTTATAGTTCCATGCACACTTTCAAACTTAGATATGTTATCTGCTAAAGCTCTCATTAGTTTTTTAGCATGTTCTGGAGTCATAATGACTCTAGATTTTACTCTAGCCTTAGGAACACCCGGCATTATTCTAATAAAATCATATACAAATTCAGATGAAGAGTGGGTTATTATTGCCAAGTTAGAATATATTCCCTCAGCTATCTCTTCGTTCAATTCGATGTTAAGTCCCTGTTGATTCTTATTTTCTTCACTCATAATATTACTTTTTAAATTAAAAAAAAGCCTTCAACTCAATCCCGATAGCTATCGGGATTGAGAGAAGGCTTTATTGAACATTAATTAGGGTTTATTTAAGAGACCCTATTGTCACATCTTCGTCTTCTCCTACAAGTCTATTATATTCTTCTTTAGAACCTACTAATAAATCTTGAAACTGAGGCATACCTGTTCCTGCTGGTATTTTATGACCAACAATTACATTTTCTTTTAATCCTCTTAGAACATCCTCTTTTCCATTAACAGCAGCTTGATTAAGAACTTTTGTTGTTTCCTGGAATGAAGCCGCAGAAATGAAACTATCTGTTTGAAGAGAAGCTCTTGTAATACCTTGCAATACTGGATTAGCAGTTGCTGGAACAGCATCCCTAGCCTCTGCACCCTTCATATCCTTACGTTTCAGCATTGAATTTTCATCTCTTAATTTACGTGCAGAAATTATTTGTCCTGGTTGTAAAATTTCAGATTCTCCAGCATCTTCGATTACTTTCATACCCCACATATTGTCATTCTCTTCTAAGAACTCCCATTTATTTACAGAAGTCTTTTCTAAGAAGCGCGTATCTCCGGCGTCAACGATCTCAACTTTACGCATCATTTGACGAACAATTACCTCAAAGTGTTTATCGTTAATTTTCACACCTTGCAAACGGTAAACCTCTTGGATTTCGTTTACAATGTATTCTTGAACCGCTGTAGGGCCTTTAATAGATAAAATATCTGCAGGAGTTGTAGCTCCGTCAGACAATAATGATCCAGCCTTAACGTAATCGTTCTCTTGCACTAAAATATGACGAGAAAGAGGAACCAAGTATTTAGTTACTTCTCCCGATTTAGCTTCAATAATAACCTCTCTGTTACCTCTTTTGATTTTCCCATAAGAAACAACACCATCAATTTGTGCAACAACTGCAGGATTAGATGGGTTACGTGCCTCAAACATCTCAGTTACACGCGGTAGTCCACCTGTAATATCTCCAGATTTACCAGCTTTACGAGGTATCTTAACAAGAATATCTCCAGCTACTAACTTTTGGCCTTCCTTTACAATAATATGTGCATCTACCGGTAAGTTGAAGTATTTCAATTCTTCATCTTTCTTATCTACTATAGAAAGTGTTGGAATTTTCTTCTTATCCCGGTTTTCTTTTACAACCATTTCAGAGAATCCTGTTTGCTCATCAACTTCAGATCGGAAAGTAATTCCCTCTTCTAAGTTTACGAACTTAACTTCCCCCTCAACATCAGAAATAATAACAGCATTGTAAGGATCCCACTTACAAATCAGGTCTCCTTTCTTGATTGTTTTCTTTCCTTTAATAAAGTAATGTGATCCGTATGGAATATTATAAGTAGATAAAATAACTCCCGTTTCTTTATCAATAACTCTTAATTCAGTACCACGACCAATAACAACTTGAATTTCATTACCTTCAGCATCGGTTTTAGTAACCGTTCGCATTTCATCAAGTTCCAATTTACCTGAGAATTTAGCTCTCATTTCAGACTCATCAGCAATATTAGAAGCTGTACCCCCAACGTGGAATGTTCTTAATGTCAGTTGCGTTCCTGGTTCACCAATAGACTGAGCAGCAATTACACCAACTGCTTCTCCGATTTCAGCTTTCTTTCCAGAAGATAAACTTCTACCATAGCATTTCGAGCAGACTCCTCTTTTCTGTTCACAAGTAAGAACTGAACGAATTTCAACTTCATCAATGCCAGCAGCTTCAATAGCCTTAGCTTCAATTTCATTGATCTCTTCTCCTTCTCCAACAATAAGATCGCCAGTTTCAGGATGCTCAATATCATAAAGACTTGTTCTACCTAAAATTCTATCAAATAACGATTCAACTATGTCATCGTCCTTTTTTAAAGGTTTAACTATGAGCCCTCTTAAAGAGTGACAATCTTCAACGTTTATTACAACATCTTGCGCAACATCCACTAACCTTCTTGTAAGGTAACCAGCATCTGCCGTTTTAAGGGCCGTATCCGCTAAACCTTTACGCGCTCCGTGAGTAGATATAAAGTAATCCATAATCGTTAACCCTTCAAGGAAGTTGGTTAAAATTGGGTTTTCAATAATATCTTGACCCCCTGAAGCAGCAGATTTTTGGGGCTTCGCCATTAATCCCCTCATTCCTGAAAGCTGACGAATTTGTTCTTTAGAACCCCTTGCTCCAGAATCCATCATCATATAAACAGAGTTGAACCCCTGTTGATCATTTTTCAAACGCTCCATTAACTCAAAAGTTAATCGAGAGTTTGTATGTGTCCAGATATCAATAATTTGGTTATAACGTTCATTGTTCGTTATAAGACCCATGTTATAATTAGATTTAACTTCATCAACTTGACCATGGGCTTTATTCACCAATTCTTCTTTAGCCGGAGGAACCTCAACATCTGCAAGGTTAAACGATAGTCCACCTCTAAAGGCTGACATGTAACCCAAATCTTTAATTGCATCAAGGAAGTTTGCTGTTACGGTAACATTTGTGATTTTAAGAATATCACTAATAATATCTCTTAACGCCTTTTTCGTTAAAACTTCATTTATGTAACCCGCTTCTTTCGGAACTAATTCATTAAATAATATTCTGCCGGTAGTTGTTTCAATGATATGATTAACAGGTTTACCATCAACAACATCATCAACTTTAACCTTAATGGAAGCATGCATATCAACTATCTTCTCGTTGTAAGCAATTTTCACTTCCTCAGAAGAATAGAAAGTCATTCCTTCTCCTTTTACAGGCAATTCTTTCGTTGATTTTCTGATTTTAGAAATATAATAAAGACCTAAAACCATATCCTGAGAAGGAACAGCAATTGGAGCACCATTTGCAGGGTTCAAAATGTTATGAGAAGCTAACATCAGCAATTGAGCTTCTAGAACTGCAGCATTACCTAATGGTAAGTGAACTGCCATTTGATCACCATCAAAATCGGCGTTAAAAGCCGTACAAACCAATGGGTGTAATTGTATGGCTTTTCCTTCAATCAATTTTGGTTGAAAAGCCTGAATACCTAGACGGTGCAAGGTAGGAGCACGATTCAATAATACTGGATGCCCTTTCAATATATTTTCAAGGATATCCCAAACTACGG
Source organism: uncultured Flavobacteriales bacterium (assembly GCA_943788755.1). GTDB lineage: Bacteria > Bacteroidota > Bacteroidia > Flavobacteriales_D > Parvicellaceae > CALSMU01. The sequence goes on along the minus strand of CALSRM010000003.1, from coordinate 1,154,063 downwards.
GCTCTTTTTTATCAACTATCTTTTTCGCAGATTTAACAGTCTTTACAATTCCTCGTTCAATCATCTTTCGGATGATAAATGGCTTATAAAGCTCTGCTGCCATATTTTTAGGCAAACCACATTCATGTAATTTTAATGTTGGTCCTACAACAATTACTGAACGTGCAGAATAATCAACCCTCTTTCCTAATAAGTTTTGACGGAAACGACCTTGTTTACCTTTTAAACTATCAGATAATGACTTTAATGGTCTATTCTTATCCGTTTTTACAGCACTAGATTTTCTAGAATTATCAAATAATGAATCAACTGACTCTTGAAGCATACGTTTCTCATTTCTAAGAATTACTTCTGGAGCTTTAATTTCGATTAATCTTTTTAAACGATTATTTCTAATAATAACTCTTCTGTATAAATCATTCAAATCTGAAGTTGCGAATCTACCTCCATCTAAAGGAACTAATGGTCTTAAATCTGGTGGTATAACAGGCACAGTTTTAACGATCATCCATTCTGGACGGTTTTCTATACGCGTATTTGCATCTCTTAAAGCTTCAATAACTTGAAGTCTCTTTAACGCTTCATTTTTTCTTTGCTGTGAAGTCTCATTAGCTGCTTTGTGACGCAACTCATAAGATAAAGCATCCAAATTAGTCATTTGCGGCTTTTCCTTATTTGGACTACTCAAGTGTTGTAACATTGCTTCAAGAGCCTCAGACCCCATTTTAGCAACAAACTTACCTTCATCGTTATCATCTAAATACGAATTCTCTTTTGGTAGCGCTTCTAAAATATCAAGATACTCTTCTTCTGTTAAGAAATCATTTTTAACGAGTTCCTCGCCTTCTGCATTTAATTGACCAGCAGGATTTATTACAACATATCTTTCATAATAAATGACTTGATCTAATTTTTTTGTTGGCAGCCCTAATAAGTAACCAATTTTATTCGGTAATGAACGGAAGTACCATATATGAGCAACAGGAACAACTAAGGCAATGTGCCCCATTCTTTCTCTTCTTACTTTTTTCTCAGTAACCTCTACACCACACCTATCACAAACAATCCCTTTATAACGAATACGTTTGTATTTTCCACAGTGACATTCATAATCCTTTACAGGACCAAATATTCTTTCACAAAACAGACCATCTCGTTCTGGTTTATACGTTCTATAATTGATAGTTTCAGGTTTTAATACTTCACCATGTGATTTCCCTAAAATTTCTTCAGGCGAAGACAAACTGATTGTTATTTTACTGAAGTTACTATTGGCAACTTTTGATTCTTTTCTAAAAGCCATAAGTGATTTTATTTGTTATTATTTCCGCCCTATTGGTTCGCACCAATGGGGCGAGAAATGAACTAATCTAATGTAATTTTTAATCCTAAACCTGACAACTCATTCAACAATACATTGAATGACTCCGGTATTCCTGGTGTTGGCATATTTTTACCTTTCACGATTGATTCGTAAGCTTTTGCTCTACCAACAACATCATCTGACTTAACAGTAAGAATCTCTTGTAGGATATTTGCAGCTCCAAACGCCTCTAGTGCCCAAACTTCCATTTCACCAAAACGTTGACCACCAAATTGAGCTTTTCCACCCAATGGTTGTTGCGTAATTAATGAGTATGGTCCAATTGAACGCGCGTGCATCTTATCATCTACCATGTGACTAAGCTTAATCATATAAATGATTCCAACTGTAGCAGGCTGATCAAATCTGTCTCCGGTTCCACCATCGTACAAGTAAGTTTTACCGTGTCTAGGCACTCCTGCTTCATCAGTAAACTCATGAATTTCGTTTAGGCTAGCACCATCAAAAATTGGTGTAGCAAACTTCTTGTCTAATTTTTCACCTGCCCAACCAAGAACAGTTTCATAAATTTGACCCAAGTTCATACGAGATGGCACCCCAAGTGGGTTAAGCACTATGTCTACAGGTGTTCCATCTTCTAGGAAAGGCATATCTTCTGCTCGAACAATACGCGCAACAATACCTTTATTTCCGTGACGACCTGCCATTTTATCTCCAACTTTAAGCTTACGCTTTTTAGCCAAGTAAACTTTTGCTAACTGAATAATTCCATTTGGCAATTCATCACCAACAGAAACTTGAAATTTCTTACGTTTAAAATGACCCAAGATATCAGTAGCTTTTAAGTTGTAGTTATGGAGTGTTTCCTCAACTAAAGCATCAATTGCTTCATCACCAGTCCAATTTTTTGGATTAATGTGAATAAACTCAACTCCTTTAAGGTTCTTTTCAGAAAACTTAACACCTTTTTTAACTACTTCTTCTTTAAAGTTATTGTGAATACCCTTTGACTTTTTGTCTCCGATAATTTCCAATAATTTACCAATTAGAATATCATTTAATGCAGTAATCTCCTTAGACATATCTGCATCAATTTGCTCTAACAATGGTTTGTCAGCTGCTTTAGATCTTCTATCTTTAATTGCTCTAGAGAATAGTTTCTTATTGATGATTACACCAACCGTTGATGGTGGAACTTTTAACGAAGCATCTTTAACATCCCCAGCTTTATCACCAAAGATTGCCCTTAATAGTTTTTCTTCTGGAGAAGGATCGCTTTCCCCTTTAGGAGTAATCTTTCCAATCAAAATATCACCTTCCTTAACTTCAGCTCCAACTCTAATCATTCCGCCTTCATCAAGATCCTTAGTAGCTTCTTCACTTACGTTTGGAATATCTGGAGTTAACTCCTCTAAACCACGTTTCGTATCTCTAACTTCTAAAGAGTATTCATCTATATGAATAGAAGTAAATACATCTTCACGAACTACCCGCTCTGAAATCACAATAGCATCCTCAAAGTTGTAACCTTTCCAAGGCATGAAGGCTACTTTTAAGTTTTGACCTAATGCCAATTCACCTTTTTGAGTAGCATATCCTTCAACCAATACTTGACCTTCAGTAACTTTATCACCTTTCATTACGATAGGTGTTAAGTTAATAGAAGTTCCTTGGTTAGTTTTTCTATACTTAACTAGTTTGTAAACTTTGATTTCATCTTCGAAACGAACAATCTTTTGTGCTGCACTCAATTTATATTTGATGTGAATTTCTTCAGAATCAACATAATGTACAACACCTTCTCCTTCTGCATGTAATAATACACGAGAATCTCTAGCAACCAATTGTTCAATTCCTGTTCCAACAATTGGAGATTTCGGAATTAATAAAGGTACTGCCTGACGTTGCATGTTAGATCCCATTAGGGCTCTATTTGCATCATCGTGTTCTAAGAAAGGAATACAAGAAGCTGCAATCGAAGCAATTTGATTTGCTCCTACATCCATCAAGTCTAAATCTTGTGGTGCAACAACTGGAAAATCTCCGATTAAACGAGATACAACCTTGTCACCAAGAAAATTACCTTTGTCATCTACATTAGCATTTGCTTGTGCAATGTTTTTATCTTCTTCTTCTTCAGCACTTAGATAAATTGGGTTTTGTTTTAAATCTACTTTACCATTTTTAACATCTCTATAAGGTGTTTCGATAAAACCTAAACGGTTAACTTTTGCAAATACACAAAGAGAAGAAATCAGACCAATATTCGGTCCCTCAGGCGTTTCAATAGTACATAATCTACCATAGTGTGTATAGTGAACATCACGTACCTCAAATCCAGCTCTTTCTCGAGATAAACCTCCAGGTCCTAGTGCTGATAATCTACGTTTGTGCGTAACCTCAGCTAATGGATTCGTTTGATCCATAAATTGAGACAACTGATTCGTACCAAAGAAAGAGTTTATAACAGATGAAAGCGTTTTCGCATTAATCAAATCGATTGGTGTAAACACTTCGTTATCACGAACATTCATTCTTTCACGAATAGTTCTAGCCATACGAGCTAATCCAACACCAAATTGGTTGTGTAATTGTTCTCCTACGGTTCTAACACGTCTATTGCTTAAGTGATCAATATCATCAACATCTGTTTTAGAGTTGATTAATTCAATCAAATACTTTACAATAGAAATTATATCATTTTTCGTTAAAACTCTTTGATCTGGTGATTCAGTAAGTTTCAATTTTTTATTTATTCTATAACGTCCAACTTCTCCTAAATCATAACGTTGTTCTGAAAAGAATAATTTGTCAATAACACCTCTTGCTGTTTCTTCATCTGGCGGTTCAGCGTTACGTAACTGACGGTAGATGTGCTCAACAGCTTCTTTCTCAGAATTAGAAGTATCTTTTTGTAATGTGTTATATATAATTGCAAAATCAGCTGCACTTGCATCACCTTCTTTGTGAAGAATAATGTTTTTTACGCCTGCATCTATTATTTGCTCAACATGATCTTTTTCAATAACTGTCTCACGATCAATTATTACTTCATTTCTTTCAATAGAAACAACTTCTCCTGTATCTTCATCAACGAAATCTTCAACCCATGATTTAAGAACACGTGCTGCTAATTTTCTTCCAACTGCTCCTTTTAAAGCAGCTTTTGTCACTTTCATTTCATCGGCAAGATCAAATATTTCAAGGATATCTTTATCACTTTCGTATCCGATTGCTCTGAACAAAGTAGTAACAGGTAATTTTTTCTTACGGTCGATATATGCATACATCACATTGTTAATGTCTGTTGCAAATTCAATCCATGAACCTCTAAAAGGAATAACCCTAGCAGAGTATAGTTTTGTGCCATTTGCATGACGGCTTTGACCAAAGAACACCCCTGGTGATCTATGTAACTGCGAAACGATAACACGTTCTGCACCATTCACTACAAATGAACCTCTCGGTGTCATATAAGGAATTGTCCCAAGATAAACCTCTTGAACAATTGTTTCGAAATCTTCATGCTCCGGATCAGTACAATAGAGCTTTAAAACAGCTTTAAGAGGTACGGAATACGTCAATCCTCTTTCAACGCACTCATCCATCGTATAACGAGGAGGGTCGACGAAATAATCTAAGAATTCTAATACAAACTGATTTCTAGTATCAGTTATCGGAAAGTTTTCACTAAAAACCTTAAATAGACCTTCTGAATGTCTATTTTCTGGTGTAGTCTCTAATTGAAAAAATTCATGAAATGATTTTAATTGTATTTCTAGAAAATCCGGGTACGGAAATTTGCCTTTACTTGAAGCGAAATTAATCCTGTTTGAAATATTATCTACAGTTGCCAAGGTTACTAATTTTTTTATTAAACAAACTCGAAGATTTATTTGTGGTTATAAACCACAAAATGGTTTAAGCACTTCCACCCCGATTTTCTCGGAGGAAAGTACTTAAACCTTTTGAATGAAATTCAAAGAATTACTTCAACTCAACTTCAGCACCAGCTTCTTCAAGAGAATTTTTGATACCTTCAGCTTCGTCTTTAGAAACTCCTTCCTTGATAGGACCTGGAGCTCCGTCAACTAATTCCTTAGCTTCTTTAAGTCCTAATCCTGTTAATTCTTTAACCGCTTTGACAACGCTCAATTTAGCTTGTCCTGCTGATTTAAGAATTACATCAAATTCCGTTTTTTCTTCAGCTGCACCAGCGTCTCCGCCACCTGCTGCTACTGCAACTGCTGCTGCAGCTGCTGGTTCGATTCCGTACTCATCTTTAAGTACAGTTGCCAATTCATTTACTTCTTTAACAGTCAAGTTTACTAAACTCTCTGCCATAGCTTTTATATCTGCCATTTTTATTGATTTTGAATAAAAGTTTTACCTTTTTTAATTATTAAAATTGTTTTTTTATCGCTCTGATAAAGTTTTAACTAAGCCTGCAATTGTGCCTCCTGATGATTTAAGAGCTGATATAACGTTTTTCGCAGGTGACTGAAGCAGTCCTATAACTTCTCCAATTAACTCCTCTTTAGATTTGATGTCCACAAGTGCTTGTAGTTGATCATCTCCAACGTATATCGATTCTTCTATGAAAGCTCCTTTAAGTATTGGCTTCTCGTGTTTTTTACGAAAACCTTTAATTACTTTAGCGGGAGCATTTCCAACATTTGAAAACATTACTGCTGTCGGACCAGTTAAAACATCATAAAGTTCTACAAGGTCTTTACCTTCAACTTTTTCCATTGCTTTTCTAAGCACAGTATTTTTTACTACGCTTATTTTAATATCATTCTTAAAGCATTCTCTTCTTAAGTTACTAGTTGCTTGCGCATCTAATTCGGAAGTATCTGCAATATAAAAGATACCAGTTTCTGCAAGTTGTTGAGTTAAATCCTCAATCGCATTTTGTTTTTCCTCTCTGGTCATTTTAATCGTTTTATGTAGATTATACTTATACTGATTTCGGTTCAACTTTAACACCAGGACTCATCGTACTTGACATAGTAATACTTTTTACATAGTCTCCTTTTGACGAGGATGGTTTAAGTTTAATTATTGTAGAAATCAGTTCGTGTGCATTTTCTACGATCTTTTTTGATTCAAAAGAAGCTTTTGCAACAGCTGCATGTATAATTCCGAATTTATCAACTTTAAAGTCAATCTTTCCGGCTTTTACATCTGTAACTGCTTGACCAACGTCCATTGTTACTGTCCCTGTTTTTGGATTAGGCATTAAACCTCTAGGCCCTAAAACGCGTCCTAAAGCTCCAACCTTTCCCATTACTGAAGGCATAGTTACAATAACGTCAACATCTGTCCAACCACCTTTAATCTTAGCGATATAATCGTCAAGACCAACATAGTCAGCACCTGCATCTTGTGCTTCTTTTTCTTTGTCAGGAGTACACAATACTAAAACCTTAACATCTTTCCCTGTTCCATGCGGAAGAGATACTGTACCACGAACCATTTGATTGGCTTTACGTGGGTCAACACCTAATCTTATTGCAACATCGATAGTTGAATCGAAATTAGTATTTGTTATATCCTTAACTACTTGAGACGCTTCCTCTAAGTTGTACAACTTCGTTGCATCAACCTTTGATAAAGCTTCTTTTCTCTTTTTCGTTAGTGCCATAATTTTCCTGTTTATAAGAATTAATAACTACCTTAATTCCAAGGAGCTTTGCCTTTAACGTTAATACCCATACTGCGAGCAGTACCTGCTACCATTTTCATTCCAGATTCTACAACAAAACAATTAAGATCTGCCATTTTATCTTCTGCAATTGCTCTCACTTGATCCCAAGTTACAGACCCAACTTTATCTACATTAGATATAGCAGATCCTTTCTTAAGCTTTGCAGCTTCCAACAACTGTACAGCTGCCGGTGGAGTCTTGATTACAAATTCAAAAGACTTATCTGAATATACGGTAATAACAGCGGGTAAAACCTTTCCAGCTTTATCTTGAGTTCTAGCATTAAATTGCTTACAGAACTCCATGATGTTCACACCTTTAGCACCTAATGCCGGTCCTACAGGTGGAGCTGGGTTAGCAGCACCTCCACGGATTTGAAGTTTAATTAATCCACTTACTTCTTTTGCCATTGTTATTTATTTTAATTGTTGTGATTCTTAGATAGGACGGGAAGCTTTAATCGCCTATAAAATCTTCACAGCTTCTTTAACTTTCTTTTTGTACTTGCATATAGTTAAGCTCAAGTGGTGTTTTACGACCAAATATCTTAACCATTACTTTCAATTTCTTTTTCTCTTCGTTAATCTCCTCAACAACCCCATTAAAATTATTAAATGGTCCATCAATTACTTTAACAGATTCCCCAACTACATAAGGGATATTCATTTCTTCGTCATTTTCGGCAAGTTCGTCTACTTTACCTAAGATTCTATTCACTTCAGAAATTCTCATCGGCAAAGGATCTCCTCCCTTTTCTCCTCCTAAAAATCCAATTACGTTATTCAATGACTGAATCACGTGTTCAACTTCTCCTACAAGAGCGCACTCTATCAAAACATAGCCAGGAAAATAATTTTTTTCTTTACTTACCTTTTTTCCATTACGGATTTGGTAAACCTTTTCCGTTGGAATTAAAACTTGCTCAATGTAATTCTCCAATTTATTTCGCGTAATTTCAAGCTCGAGCATTTCTTTTACTCGCTTCTCTTTTCCGCTAATAGCACGAATCACATACCATCTTTTCTTAACTTCTGCCATCTTTACCATTATTGTGGGGTTACATCTGCTGGGTTAATAAAATCATAGTAAAATCCTAACAATCCCTTCCAATCGCCTGGCCAAATTCCAAAAACATAATCCATCACCCAAACTGCTAGTGCAATTATAACACTAGTAATTAAGACAATAATTGAGCTTTTCTGCAACTCTTCCCAAGTTGGCCATGAAACTTTCTGCGTCAACTCATAAACAGTTTCTTCAATATATGTTCTGATTCCTGCCACTTCTTTAGTTTTTTATTAGCACGGGTGGAGAGTTCCGATAGCTATCGGGACGCACTCCCTTTACCTACGTTTTCTTTCTTCACCAACACCTTATTCTCTTTTTTAGCACGGGTGGAGAGACTCGAACTCCCGACACCTGGTTTTGGAGACCAGTGCTCTGCCAGCTGAGCTACACCCGTAATATGACAAAAAGGCAACCCCTAAAAGAGGCACCTTTCTAATCATATAAACTATTTATACTATTACAATATTTCAGTCACCTGACCCGCACCTACAGTTCTACCACCCTCACGGATAGCGAAACGCAAGCCTACATCCATTGCAACACCAGTAATCAATTCAACTTCAATAGTTACGTTATCACCAGGCATTACCATTTCACGACCAGCTTCTAAGCTAATTGTTCCTGTAACATCCAAAGTTCTAAAGTAGAATTGAGGTCTGTATTTATTATGAAATGGAGTGTGACGTCCACCTTCTTCTTTTTTAAGGATATACACCTCAGCTTTAAATTTATTATGAGGAGTAATAGAACCTGGTTTAGCAATTACCATCCCTCTTTTTATAGCTTCTTTTTCAATACCTCTTAACAAAAGACCACAGTTTTCACCAGCTCTTCCTTCATCAAGAATTTTTCTAAACATTTCAACACCTGTTACAGTAGATGTTTGCGGTGCTTCACTTAAACCAACGATTTCAACAGGATCTCCTGTTCTGATGATCCCAGTTTCAATTGCACCAGTTGCAACAGTACCACGACCAGTAATTGAGAACACATCTTCAACAGACATTAAGAATGGCTTATCAGTATCTCTTTCTGGAGTTTGAATCCATGTATCAACAGTATTCATTAATTCCATAACAGAATCAACCCATTTATCCTCACCATTTAAAGCTCCTAATGCAGAACCTTGTAAAATAGGAGTGTCATTAAATCCGTAAGAATCTAATAAATCAGTTAATTCCATTTCAACTAATTCTATCAATTCCTCATCATCAACCATATCCACTTTATTCATGAATACAACTAATCTAGGAACATTTACTTGTTTAGATAAAAGAATATGCTCTCTCGTTTGAGGCATTGGTCCATCAGTAGCAGCACAAACTAATATTGCACCATCCATTTGAGCAGCACCAGTTACCATGTTCTTTACGTAATCCGCATGACCTGGACAATCTACGTGAGCATAGTGACGAGCTTCTGTTTCATATTCAATGTGAGCTGTATTAATAGTAATACCTCTTTCTTTTTCTTCAGGAGCATTATCAATTTGAGAGAAATCTTGTTTTTCAGCAAGACCTGCATCAGACAATACTTTAGAAATTGCAGCAGTAAGTGTTGTCTTACCGTGATCCACGTGTCCGATCGTTCCTACGTTCACGTGTGGTTTGGTTCTTTCGAAATTCGCTTTAGCCATATCTAACGTTGTTTAATTTAGTTTTTATTTACTTATTTACTTATTACTTATTCTTCTATTTGAGCCAATGATGGGAATTGAACCCATGGCCTCTTCCTTACCAAGGAAACGCTCTACCCCTGAGCTACATCGGCTGATATCACTCATTAATGGAACGCAAAAAAAGGAGAATTGAAATTAACAATACTCCTTTTGGTTCTTTTGAGCGGGAGACGAGATTCGAACTCGCGACCCTCAGCTTGGAAGGCTGATGCTCTACCAACTGAGCTACTCCCGCTTAACTTGCACAAAAGTAGTTGATTAATTGACTTCTTAAACAGAAAATTCAAAAAATTCAAAAACTTTTACCAAAATCTTTTGTGGGGGGAGAAGGATTCGAACCTTCGAAGGCTGAGCCATCAGATTTACAGTCTGACCTCGTTGACCGCTTGAGTATCCCCCCAACAATATTTTAAAGAACTAAAGGAGTCGATATAAGGTATCCCTTCTACCAAACTCAGGATAAACTTCTCGCCCTAATGATTAAAACTCAATTAAGAATATTAATCATTGTTTATCCTTTCAATGCCACTGAGCCGATGGAGGGACTCGAACCCACGACCTGCTGATTACAAATCAGCTGCTCTAGCCAGCTGAGCTACATCGGCTTCTAACTGCTTACTACGCTAACTTTTTAGCAAAAAAAACAGACCTTTCCGTAAAAAGGTCTGCAAATGTACTAAAGTTTTCCTTGTTAGCAAAGAATCCTTTTTTTTTTTTAACTAAAGGTAAGACATTATCAGTTTAATGCTTAGCTGTTAGCTTTTCTTTATGCTTTTTAATTTGCCTTCTAAGTGCCTCAACAGCCTCATCAGCAGACTCCTCAAAAGAGTTACGTTGTTTACTAGCAAATAAATCCTTTCCAGGTATAGCTACTTTAATCTCTATAACCTTATTCTCATGACTGCCAGCCTTCTCAACTTTTAGCTTTACTTCCGCACCAATAATATTATCATAATATTGTGATAATCGTTCTACTTTCTCTTCAACAAAATCTACTAATTTGTTGTCTGCATCAAAATGAATTGCTTGAATCTGTATGTCCATAATATTTAAATTTTAATTTTAGCTCCTTGGATGAGCTTGTTTATATACATTTTTTAATTTCTCTATTGAGTTGTGCGTATAAACCTGAGTTGCAGAAAGACTGGCATGCCCAAGCATCTCTTTTATCCCATTTAGCTCAGCTCCATTATCCAACATATGCGTGGCAAACGTATGCCGCAATACATGTGGACTCTTCTTACTTTGACTCGTAACTAAACTAAGGTAATGCTTTACTTTTCTATAAACAAACTTTTGATATAGTTTTTCACCTTTATCTGTTACAAATAAACTTTGAGTACTTCCAGGAAAGTCATTTCGTTTAAAACGAATGTAGTCAATAATTTTTCCCCGCATAACACCAGTAATAGGAATCATTCTCTCTTTATTTCTTTTACCTACTACCTTTATTGAATCTTCAAGAACACTCCCTTCTTTGAGTTCCACTAGTTCCGATAGTCTCATTCCTGTACTATAGAATAATTCCAAAATTAACCTATCTCTCGACCCAGAAAAATCATTAGTAAATTCAACTTCGGAAAATAAAGATTCCATATCTTGCCTCTTAACATAATGCGGCAATCTTTTTTCTACTTTAGGCGCCACAACTTTTTGCATTGGACTTTCCTCAATCAAAACTTTTGCCTTTAAATACTTGTAAAAAACTTGTAATGTACTTTTTTTTCGATTAATTGTTCGAGAACTAATTCCGCTCTCCACTAAGGTAACCATCCATGAACGAATCATAACATGAGTAGCCTCTTCAATACCAACTTCAAAAAGAACAGACAAATAGACATCGAACTGCAGCAAATCCGTTTTATAAGAAACTATTGTATGCTTAGAATACCTTTTTTCAAATTCAAGATATTCTAAAAACTTATTCACCATAGACATTTTTAAACAAAAAAAAGGGAGCATTGACATCAATGCTCCCTTAATACGTATGTATTTAAAAAATGTTAGTCTTCTCTAAACATATTTTCAACGTAAACCGCTTTTATTACCTCAGCTCTTCTCTCAACTGAAGGTTTAATAAACTGCTTTCGCTTTCTTAGTTGTTTTAAAACACCTGTACGATCAAATTTCTTCTTGTACTTTTTAAGTGCTCTCTCGATGTTTTCTCCTTCTTTTACAGGTATTTGTAACATATCTTAATAATTTACTTTTCTTAAAATTTCGCTTATTCTCTCAAAACGGACTGCAAAGATAATAGAATTTCCTTTTTATCAAAACTTTAATCTCAATCCTTCAATAAATCTCTTGAAATAACCAATTTTTGAATCTCTGAAGTACCTTCTCCAATAGTGCACAATTTAGAATCTCTAAAGAATTTCTCTACTGGAAACTCCTTTATATATCCATAACCCCCAAAAATTTGTATTGCTTCAGTTGAAACGGTAACTCCAACCTCCGAAGCTTTATATTTAGCCATTGCAGAAAGTTTATTTACATTTTCACCTTTCATTAACTTATCCGCAGCCTGATATAATAATAATCTTGAAGCTTCTGTTTCAGTTGCCATATCCGCCAGCTTAAAAGAAATTCCCTGGAATGAAGAGATAGATTTTCCAAACTGCTCTCGTTCTTTAGAATAATTAATCGCAGCATTTAAGGCTCCTTCAGCAATACCCAAAGCTAGTGCACCAATTGAGATTCTTCCTCCATCCAATATTTTCATTGCTTGAATAAACCCCTCTCCTTCAGCTCCCAACATATTATCTTTGTGCACACGACAGTTTTCAAAAATAACTTCAGCGGTTTCCGAAGCACGCATCCCCAACTTATCCTCTTTCTTGCCAGCTTTAAATCCTTCAGTTCCTCTTTCTACAACAAAAGCTGTCATTCCTCTTGAGTCTAAAAGTTCACCGGTACGAACAATTACTACAATACAATCTCCCGATTTACCATGGGTAATAAAATTTTTTGAACCGTTAATTACCCAGTGATCTCCATCTTGCTTAGCAACGCATTTCATTCTCCCAGCATCCGACCCAGTACCAGGCTCTGTTAGACCCCAAGCACCAATCCATTCTGCAGTAGCTAATTTTGGTAACCACTTTTTCTTTTGGTCTTCATTTCCAAATTTCAAGATATGGTTCGTGCATAAAGAATTATGTGCAGCTACAGACAATCCAATTGATCCACAAACCTTTGAAATTTGACGAATCACCATAATGTATTCGTTATAACCAAATCCACTCCCACCATATTCAGAAGGAACCAACACCCCCATCAAACCTAACTCTCCTGCTTTTTTAAACAAATCAACCGGAAATTCCTGTGATTCATCCCATTTCATGATATTTGGTCTAATCTCTTTTTCAGCAAAATCTTTTACCATCTGCTGTATCATTAATTCATTTTCTGAAAGATCGAAATTCATGTTACTCTTATTACTTTATCTATTAATAATTAACTATACTCTTATTAAATTCAGCATATTTATTTAATGCTTCTTTTCCTTTTAAAAACTCTAATTCTACTACGAAAGAAAACCCTGACACCTGGCCTTCACTTTTTTTGATTAATTCTGCTGCAGCAGCTGCAGTTCCGCCCGTAGCCAATAAATCATCATGAATTAAAACATGCATCCCTTTTTCTATAGAGTCAACATGCATTTCAATTTCTGCAGAACCATATTCCAAATCGTATTTATGAGAAATTGTTTTTGCCGGTAACTTTCCTTTTTTACGAATCAATATAAAGGGTACGCCTAATTTCATTGCCAATGAAAACCCAAATAAAAACCCCCTGCTCTCCACTCCTGCAACCACATCAACTCTTACACCTTCGCATTGTTTCACTAATTCATCAACTATATCAGAAGATAAATTTGCGTCCTCTAAAATGGGTGTAATGTCTTTAAACATTACCCCTTTTTTAGGAAAATCTGGAATAGTTCGAATAGCCTTATCTACTCTTTCTGATATTGACATTTTACTTTGAACTCTTTATTAGTCTAACAACTTTAGCGTCTATTCATCATAGAATCTGTTACTCTGTTTTTAAATAGAGTGCAATTTTACGGTATATTTCATCATTTACCAAATCAGATTTCTTTATTTCTTCGATGGTTTTGTATGCCTCTCGACTTTTCCTTATTTGAACTATAGAGTTCGCTATATTCCAACTTATATAAGGATGTTTCTTCAAATCAGCTGTTTCACAAGTATTTATATTAATTTTAACAATATTTACTGAATCAAGAATTAATCTATTTACATTTTGATCTATCACCTCTGGAAGAATGCCATAAACCTCTTTTAACTGTTCAACACTCGTAAAACCTCCTAATGCCGACCGGTATTTTACAATTTTATTGGAATAATAAGACCCAATCCCTTTGAGAGATTTAAAACCTGTAGTGTCTGCAGCATTTATTTTCACTTTAAAATTATTTAATTCGGACTTCAAAGAAGTAATATTGCCTTTACCAAACTCATTCTTTTTATATGTATTGTCAGTTTTGCTCTTATTAATCACAAAACCAAAATCACACGACAGAAGTTTTACTTCAGTCGTATTAAAACCGAGCGGAGCAGCTTGCACCTGACCTTCTTTTGCACTTTCGACACTGGCAAAACCCCCTATATAATAGGAGTAAATGCCGTTCTTTTTATTACAGACAACTTTCTCCAATTCAGAAAAACCATCATAAACAGGAATAGTGTCTTCAGTTAATTTAACAAAGTAACATTTGTCTGCAGAATAATTTGATTTTGGTTTTGACTTAACTTCTAGAACTATGTATGGCTCCAACAAAATATATAAAGAGTCATCAACAACATACAACCTCTTCAAATCTTCTTTTTTGTAAAAAAATCCGCCTTTTTCTCTATACTTAATAATAGACTGGGTTTGTTTTTCGGAAAAACCTAACAACATCCATGATTCTTCATTAATTTCATTTGGGTTAAACTCAAAATATTGGATTTCCTTAACTTCTTGATGTAGACTATTATCAATTTTAGTTAAAGATTTAATCTCTTCCGATAGATTAACATATTCTACTTTTGAAGAACTTTTAAATACATCAATTAACCAATAGCCAGACGAGGCCAATGCCAATAACACAATTAAAGCTATGGAACCCTTTCGTTCAGAACTAGAGTAATTGAAAAAATCTTTTAGTTTGTTTTTCATAGCTAATTGCAGCTTTACAAAACCTGAGATTGCTATATGCTTTTATAAAAAAATTACTTCCCTGTAACCGTTTTTATCTTATCCATAAATTTTTTAAGTTCATCTCTCACTTTTGGAGCCAGAATAAATAATCCAATCATGTTTGGAACTAACATAGCAAAAATCATTGCATCAGAAAAGCCAATTACAGAACCTAATTGTGACGCAGCTCCAACAATAACAAATAAACAGAATAAACCTTTATATATATACTCTACTCTTTTTGACCTTCCAAACAAATATGACCAAGCTTGATACCCATAGTAAGACCATGAAATCATAGTAGAAAATGCAAATAATATTACCGCGATAGTCAATACTATTGGAAACCAAGAAATAGAAGCGGAGAAAGCCCTAGAAGTTACCTCTACTCCTTGAGTTACTTCTTGCCCATATGTCATTATATCTCCATTTCCATTACTAATAACAAGAACAAGAGCTGTCATTGTACAAACTAAAACAGTATCAATAAAAGGCTCCAATAAAGCCACCAAACCTTCACTTGCAGCATACTTAGTCTTTACAGCAGCATGCGCTATAGAAGCAGAACCTATCCCAGCTTCATTTGAAAATGCCGCCCTTCTGAATCCCTGCACCAAAACTCCGAAGAATCCACCAGCAATCCCCAAACCTGTAAATGCGCCTGAAAAAATCTGACCAAATGCACCTGGTATCTCAGCATAATGAATTCCTAATATTGTAAGCGCAGAAACAACATAAATAACAACCATAAATGGAACAATCTTATCTGTGACACTTGCTATTTTTTTGATCCCCCCTATAATTACTATTCCAACCAATATTGACATAATTAAACCAAAAATCCATCCACTACCACTCAAAGGAGATGTCTTAGAATTTCCAATAAAATTATTTTGCGCAACGACCATTGACTTATCTCCTCTCTCAATAACTACCGAGTCCCCCACAGATTTAACAACCCCCTTAAAGATGGATGGCTTATAACAGATAACTTCTTCCCCTACCCAAGCCTCTGAAATCGAATCTTTAAGTTGAATGTCTGAAGCGAGGAGTATTGAGTCTTTTCCAAAATCTTCTATAGTTAACCCGACTAAATTATCCTCTTCAACATTTAATTGATTTAAAAAAACTGAATCTTCGGTAACTC
This sequence comes from uncultured Flavobacteriales bacterium, assembly GCA_943788755.1. Taxonomy (GTDB): domain Bacteria; phylum Bacteroidota; class Bacteroidia; order Flavobacteriales_D; family Parvicellaceae; genus CALSMU01. The sequence goes on along the minus strand of CALSRM010000003.1, from coordinate 1,137,928 downwards.
TATCAACAGTATACGATTCATTTTCAAAATGACTATAAAAAACTTGGCTACCCTGCACCTCTTGAAGATTAGTTGTAGAATCAATTTCAGATTGCGAATAACTTTCTAACATAGCAAATGCTTGATTCGATTGAAACATATTTCCTCCACCAAAAGAGCCGCCAATACACATTATTGCAAAAATAATTGCCAAAATTTGCCCAGCTCTCAAGAAACCTTTTTCCTTCAAACCTTTCGATAAATAGTACATCGGCCCACCATACACGGTGCCATCTTCTCCTATTTCCCTATACTTGACACCCAATGTACACTCAGCAAATTTCGATGCCATACCAATTATACCGGCAATTATCATCCAAAAAGTAGCTCCCGGACCACCAATTGAAATTGCTACCGCTACACCAGCAATATTACCCAAACCTACTGTCGCAGAAAGAGCGGCGGTTAATGCTTGAAAATGCGATACTTCCCCATGATGATCTTCATTTTGTTCAACACGTATTGTATCAACAGCATCTCCCTCCACTTTGCTCACACTATCTGAAGCTTCTACATAATCATCTCCGCCTGATTCAATTTCATCATATTTTCCTTTTACAATATTAATAGCTGTAAAAAACCCTCTAAAATTTATAAGCTTGAAGTACAATGTAAAATACAATGCGCCTAAAACTAACACTATTAAAACCCAAGGAACTTTTATCGTATCTGTAAAAGGAATACTATAGAAAATTAGATCGACAAACCAACCCGTATACGCACCAAAAGCTTCATCAATCTTTTCGTCAATACCTTTTTCTTGCGCAAACAAAATTGTAGGCATCAGTATTAGTAGTAGAGATAATAATTTTTTCATTTCATTTTTTTTGAATCCACACAAAAATATACATTTATTTCACCAATTCAAGTTCCTGAGAAACAATCGCTAGTCCTTCTTCAAAAGAAACAGGATTATAGCCCAATTCGTTTATTGCCTTATCTAAAACAAACCCAGTCTTAGGAGGCCTTTTAGCAGCTTGATTAAGCGCAATAGATTTGATCGCAGAGATACTGGATTTATCTAAATTGAAAAAATCAGCAACTCGGTTCACTAATTCCAAAATGCTCATTACATCTTTTCCTGAAAGATGATAAACTCCCTTTGCGTGTTTATCAGCGATAAGGATACATCCCTTTGCTAAATCAGCAGCTAATGTCGGTGAACGATACTGATCATCTACAACATTGATTGGATCACCTTTTTCCAATGCTCCTTTGGCCCAAAGAACAATATTACTCCTACTCATCTGCTCTACCAAACCATAAACAATAATCGTTCTAGCTATTGCCCAGTTTTTATACTCACTATTTTGAAGAACTTTCTCAGAAGCAAATTTTGATTCACCATAATAACTTAATGGATCTGGCGTATCACTTTCCGAATAAGGCCCATTTTCTCCATTAAAAACAAAATCAGTTGATAGGTGAATAAGGTGCGTATCGTATTTTTCAGATTCAGCTAGTAAATACTCAACAGCATTTACATTCATTTCCCAACAACCTTTTTTATCACCCTCACAATCGTCAACATTAGTCATCGCTGCAGTATTGATTAAAATATCCGGTTGATGTTTCGTAAATATATTTTTAACTTGGTCAGCATCAGTAATATCTAATTGTTCATATACAAAACCTGCTATTGAACTAATCCTATTCGCTCCCTTTGAGGTTGCAATTAACTTGTAATTAGGCTTTGCGTGAAGTTGTTGAACTAATTTCTGACCTAACAAACCGTTCGAGCCGGTAATTAAAACTGTTTTCATATTGACATTACTTCTGCATGATACCAAAGATCTGATTTAGACTTTGGATTTGTTCGGGGTTCCCCAATACAAACAACTTACTACCCGGAACAATTGCGGTTTCGTCATTAGGGTTTATTTCGTAATTACCATCTGAGGTTTTGTATCCTATTATATTACAAACAGGAAATTGTTTTTTCAAATCTGCCAGAGATTTGTACTTACAATCTTCTGGAATATCCTGAAAATCTATTTCCTCCAAATTAACTTCATTCTCTCCTTGAATAGAGATTTGATCTAAAAACTCAACAACATCCGGTGTTGAAACTAACTGAGCCATATGAGAACCACCTAAAGAATCGGGCATAATCACGTTGCTTGCTCCGGCAATCTTTAATTTTTTGACCGAAGCCTTTTTTGAAGCTCTAGAAATTACTTGAAGTTTTTTATTTAATTCTTTAGCGGACAATACAACAAATAAATTCTCAGAATCCGACGGCAAGGTGGTGATAAGTGCTTTTGCATTCATTACCCCAGCCTTCACCAGTAACTCATCATTAGTAGCGTCTCCTTGCATGTAAAGAATACTCCCATCTTGCCTGAACCTTTCAATTACATCTTCGTTTTGCTCTACCACTAAAAATGCATCCCCATGTGCTTTTAGGGTATCAATAGCTTGGGAACCTACCCTTCCAAAGCCACATACTATCACATGTCCATTTAATTTATTTATTTCTCTCAATGCTTTATAATCTTTAAAGTAAATTCTATAATCCCCGCTCACAATATAAGCAGTTATCGAAGATATTGCATAAGCAAAGGTACCAAAACTGGTTATAATTAAAAATGCTGTAAAAAGCTTACCTGCATCTGACAGAACATGCACCTCTCCAAAACCAACCGTTGATATGGTTATTATTGTTTGATAAAAGGAATCTAAAAGCGACCAACCCTCCACGACCATAAACCCTAAAGTACCGCCAACAACTATTAACGCCAGTAATACAACGGCATAATATACTCTAGAAAAAAACTTAAAATTAAATAACATACTTACAACTCTCTATAAATCCCAAACCGTTTTTCTTCTTTTTTTAAACCTAAAGAATTCTTTATGCTCAAGGATAAAAGCCATTGTTAAATAAATTATTAGTGGACTTCCAAATGTTAAAAATGAAATATAAATAAAAAACAATCTAATTCGAGATGCTCTCATTCCCAATTTATCTCCCCACCATTTAAAAACTCCAAACGACTGTTTTTCGAAATAGTCTAGTATTGATTGAATCATAACTTATAAAATCTTATTTATTGAGTATTGCAACTCCTAGGTTGCAATTTAAACATTTTTTTTTAGAACAGTAATTTCCATATAACTCTATTAAGGCCTGTGATTCAAAAGCTGAATTAATTGGCATTCCTAAGTACGACCATTTAGTAGTTATTTTATTTATTTCCGGTTGAACTTCCTTTAACAGCGTAATTGCATAATCAATATAAGATTGATCTGAAATAGCCTTGCCGTAAGCGAAACATACTGGAACCACCGTGTTAATTAGAATATTATCCAATAACATCTTACCAGCGGTATTTTTTGTGTTTTCAGAATACTTACCAAACACATAATGATTTTTCCAATAAGAAGAAGTTGACGTTTTAAAGATTTCTTTAATTTTACCTGTTGACTCCTTATTCCTTATCAATTGAAAAAAACTAGAATTAGATGAATACAACATTGCCAATTGACCAATCCTAATAGAAGGAAAATTAGGAGGTCTTAATTTCGAATACCTCCATTGAACATTGTTCATGGAAACAAGTCCATATTTTTGTTTTTGAAACAAGTACTCTTCTTTTAACTTAGAAAAATATTCACCTTTCAAATCATCGTCTAACATTCCAGATTGACCAAACAATAATGCCTCTAAGGTAAAACAACTCTTACTCTCTTTTTGAAGCAGCTTTAAAGGAGTTCTTCTTGCTAAATCCATCATGGGGTTTCCGTTCACTTTCATTCCAAAATACCGAAATATAAAACGATAAAAAACTTCATCCCAGTCTCCATTTGTTAATATTAGCTCTTTCTCAATCGCTAAAGATTTTCTCTCCAATCTTTCCAGCAACATTCGATCCAGCCAAGCGTTGATTTTTAACTGTGAAATAGTTGAAATTGACTTTTCGCACGGAATCCATTTTTGGTTAGAAATAAATCTCTCATATCCAAAATAATGTTCGTGATCCAATAAATCTTTTAGTTCAATAGTAGGAATTAACTCCGATCTTTGGTTATAAATTTCCTTATCGTGGTTATAGACTACATGTAATATTACATTGTTATAAGCTTTATCAAATTGATGTTTATGCTTATCCCAATCAGACGTATTTACATGAATCTCAATATTCCCAAACCACTTAATACTGCCAATTGATATTTGAGCCTGCAAAAAATCTGGCCCTGAATCAAAATTATGAATACCTAAATTTACTATTTCTAGAGCTTCACAGTCTTCTGTCTTTAATTCGATCTTATTAAATAAACCAAATTTCCATATATAATGTAAGTAGTCTTCTATCATGCATTGTTTGAAATGTTAAAAAAACAAAACAACAGATTACCTACGTAATTTATTTACGCATTCATTGAATCAACAGTAAACAAGACTATTTTTTTATCAATCCGAATTCCTTTAACTGAACAGCCATTTGAGATTGAAGCTCTTTTGATTTTTTTCCGGCAGCTGACGCAAAATCATTTCCTGATCCTGCGTAAATAATCCCTCGAGATGAATTAACTAACAGACCGCAAGTATCATTCATCCCATATTTAACGACTTCTTCCAAACTTCCTCCCTGAGCTCCAACACCGGGAACGAGTAAAAATGCATCTGGAACAATTGCTCTGACATCGCTTAACATTTCTGCTCTAGTCGCTCCAACAACGTACATTAAATTTTCCTCATTACCCCATTCAAGAGACTTCTCTAGAACTTCCTCAAAAACTCTCTTACCTCCTTCAATTTTTTTATATTGAAAATCAAGTCCTCCGACATTACTTGTAGCAGCCAAAAGTATTACCCATTTATTACTAAATTCTAAAAATGGAGAAACGGAGTCATTTCCCATGTATGGTGCAACGGTAACGGAATCAAAGTTGAAATACTCAAAAAAGGTTTTTGCATACATTTTTGATGTGTTTCCAATATCTCCCCGTTTTGCATCAGCAATAGTAAAGATATCACTAGGGATATATTCCATTGTTTTTTGAAGAGACTCCCAACCTTTAACACCTAGTGATTCATAAAATGCTAAATTTGGTTTATAGGCAACGCAATAATCTTTTGTTGCATCAATAATCTGTTTGTTGAATTCAAATATTGGATCATCTAACCCCAATAAATGATCTGGAATCTTTTCGAGGTCTGCATCTAAACCAACGCAAAGAAAACTCTCCTTCTTGATTATCTGATTAAATAGCTCTTGTTTTGTCATTTGAAATAATTCACTAGTTATTCTACTCCTCCGGCCTTTAATTTCTCTGCATTTTCTGCCATTTTTAATGCATCAATCATTTCCTGAATACCGCCGTTCAAAAACGCAGGTAACGAATACATTGTTTTATTGATTCTATGATCCGTTATTCTTCCCTGAGGGTAATTATAAGTTCTAATTTTTGCAGATCGGTCACCTGTAGAAACTAGAGATTTTCTTTGTTCTGAGCGTTCTTCATGCGCTTTATCAACCTCCGCTTGATACAAACGAGAACGAAGAGTTTTTAAAGCTTTATCGTAATTCTTATGTTGAGATCGACCATCTTGACACTCCACAACTGTACCTGTAGGTAGGTGCGTTAATCGAATCGCAGATTCTGTTTTATTAACGTGCTGACCACCAGCACCCGAAGCTCTAAAGGTGTCCTTCTTAACATCTTTCAAATTTAATTCAAAATCAATGTCTTCAGCCTCCGGCAAAACAGCGACTGTTATTGCAGAAGTATGAACCCTTCCTTGTGATTCTGTTTCTGGAACACGCTGAACACGGTGCACCCCGGACTCAAACTTTAATGTTCCATAGACTTCTTCCCCATTTACCTCTAGAATAACTTCTTTATAGCCTTTTGTGGTGCCTTCACTGGAGTTAATAACTGAGCTTTTCCATCCCTTTTCCTTAAAATACATTGTATACATTCGAAAAATGTCCTCAACAAAAATACATGACTCATCTCCTCCTGTTCCAGCTCTAAGTTCAACTATAACATTTTTATTATCATCTGGGTCCTTCGGAATAAGCAACCACTTAATACTTTCGTCTAGCTCTTCTTTTTTCTCCTGCAACTCATCCAACTCTATTTTAGCCATCTCCTTAAATTCCGGGTCGGATTCGGTTCTCAAAATTTCTTTAGAAGAATCTATATTTCCGATGGTGTTTTTATAAGCATGATAAGCCTCTACCAAAGGTTCCAAATCTTTGTACTCTTGCGTAAGCCTAACATACCTTTTCATGTCCTGAATGATATCAGGATCGACTATAAGCTTTCCAACTTCCTCTCTTCTGATAAAGATTGCTTCCAATTTATTCAACAGACTATTATCACTCATACCTTTACTTGAATTTTAATAAACGAAAGTTCCTTTATCAGAAACTATTGTTAGTTTTTTCGAGTCAGATGCCTCCACTCTTCCAACAATTTTAGCTTCAACATTATAAGATTTGCTAATTTCAATAATCTGTTCGGCAAATTCTTCAGGAAGATACACTTCCATTCTGTGCCCCATATTAAATACCTTATACATTTCCATCCAGTCAGTATTGGATTCTTTTTGAATCAAATCGAACAAAGGTGGAGTCTTAAACATATTATCTTTTATAATATGAAGATTGTCTACAAAATGTAGAATTTTCGTTTGAGCACCTCCACTGCAATGCACCATCCCATGAACGTTTGATCTATGTTTTGATAAAATTTCCTGTATGATTGGTGCGTAAGTGCGTGTTGGTGAAAGCACTAATTTACCTGCGTTAATTGGCGAATTTTCAACCGTATCTGTCAATTGTTTTGACCCTGAATAAATTAATTCTTCAGGAACGGAAGGATCAAAACTCTCTGGGTATTTATTCGCTAAAATTTTACTGAAAACATCATGACGAGCAGAGGTTAAACCATTGCTGCCCATCCCGCCGTTATATTCTTTTTCATATGACGATTGCCCAAATGACTCCATTCCAACGATTACATCTCCAGGCTGGATATTTGCATTATTCACTACATCAGAGCGTTTCATCCTCGCAACAACGGTTGAATCGACAATAATTGTTCGCACCAAATCTCCAACATCAGCTGTTTCTCCTCCTGTGGACTTAATAGAGACACCAAATGACTCCAAATCAGACAGTAGCTCTTCTGTACCATTAATAATTGCTGACAACACCTCTCCTGGAATTAAATTTTTATTTCGGCCAATAGTAGATGACAATAATATATTATCCGTAGCTCCAACGCACAACAAATCATCAATATTCATTATTAATGCATCTTGAGCTATTCCTTTCCAAACAGACAAATCCCCTGTTTCTTTCCAGTACATATAGGCCAATGAGGATTTGGTACCAGCACCATCTGCATGCATCACTATACAATGGTCTTCCGAACCCGTAAGATAGTCAGGAACAATTTTACAAAATGCTTGAGGGAACAGACCTTTATCTACATTTTTAATTGCAGCATGAACATCTTCTTTTCCTGCTGAAACTCCTCTTTGGTTATACCTTGTTTCGGTTGCCATATCCACACTTATTTTTCAATTTCAAATTTCTAGTTGCAAAAATACTTAATGCTGTTTATTTCTTTACAAAGAAAATTGAATACTAATTAACAATATCCTTAAACAAAAAAGCATCCTATCTAATTAAGATAGGATGCTTTTTAATATTTTGAAGTAATTACTCTGTTGTACCCTCAACAGAATCAGATGGCTTGTAATCAAAACTCAACACTCTAAATTGAGTACGTCTATTTCTTTGATGGGCTGCTTCTTGTTCTTCTTTAGTTGCCATTTTCTTGATCATTTCACATTCAAGACCAATTGCTCTTGGCTGAACTTTACCATAGCCTTTAGCATCCATTCTGTCAGCAGGAATACCTTTTGAAACTAAGTAATCAACACACGATTGCGCCCTTGCCTGCGATAATCTTTGGTTATAAGCTGCTCCACCTCGACAATCTGTATGTGCCTGCAGTTCAACAATAATTGAAGGATTATCAATTAATGTCTGGTATAAATCATTCAATGAGTCCTTTGCGTTTGTTTTATCATTTACCAGTAACTCAGATTTATCATATGCATATTGCACCTCAGGGAAATCAATTACAGTCTCAATAGTTGCTGGTTGAATAAAAATTTCTTCAATAAAGTTGACTCCATGGTCATACCCCATTGTGGATAAGCTCGTTTTTGCTACTAAATATTCATCCTTACTTGCGTCAAAATTATAATTTGTTTCCTTCTTGATAAATCTCTTACCATTCTCTTCATCAAATTTAAAATTACCTTCTTCATCTGTCGTTTTAGTAACTTGAGAGCCATCCGTACCAACTAATGTAATGGTAACACCAGGTATTGGTTCACCCGTTTCTTTATTCTTAACATACACGTCTAAAGTAAATTGAACCTCAGGTAAATTAAAACTGTATAAATCATCTTTACCTTTTCCTCCGTCTCTATTTGAAGTAAAAAAACCTCTAGTTTCTGTCCCTCTTTCAAAAATAATTCCGTAATCATGCTCTGCAGAGTTAATTGGATATTTCAAATTCTCGACATTCTCCCAAGTTTTATCAGCAGTCTTTTCAGCTCTAAAAATATCTAACCCACCCATACCATGATGACCTGTGGAAGAGAAGAACAAAGTACCATCTGTGCCCAAATGAGGAAACATTTCGTCACCTATAGTATTAATTGAAGCTCCCGCATTAACCGGTATTCCCCAAGATTTCTCTCTTTTATTATATTCTATATACCATAAATCCTTTCCCCCTTGACCACCAGGCAAATCTGCAGCAAAAACCAATAAATCCCCTGTCTTATTTAGGGTTGGATGACCACAAGAAAGTGAATCTCCACCTTCAGGCTTTAACACTATCATACTAGCATTTTTCCAGCTACTCCCTTGTTTTTCAGCAAAAAAGATATCACAGCCAATATTTTCTTTTTTCTCTCTAGGACAGCGCGTAAAGAAAATCTGAGATCCTTTAGAATTCAGCACGGCCCCACCTTCATTGTCTCCTGTATTAATTGTTGTAGGAAGCAAAGTTGGTTCACCCCATTTACCTTTTTTATCCCTTGTAGAGATCCAAAGATCCATATAACTCTCACCTGTTCTTAAATCTATCTCGTCACCCGTAGAACCCTCTCTAGACGAAGAAAACAATAACTGTGTGTGCTTCTTATCCCCCCAAGCAGGAGCATAATCATAATGGTCTGTATTCAATTGGATTTCTGCCATTACCACATGTCTTGTTGGATCATCTTTCCATTCCTTAGCTTTTCTACAAGATTCTGCTCCTGAAGTAGCGACAACATCACCGGGCTTTATTGTTAAATACTCTTCATATTGCTCTTGGGCCTCTTTATACTCACCTTGTTCTTTTAAAACTTCAGCTAAATAGAGTATTACTATAGGGTCAGTTCTGTCATACTTAAGTTTAATCGCTCTATTATAGTATGTTTGAGCTTGGGCCGGTTCAATTAAATTTCGATAACATTCTCCTATTTGAAAGTTAATCCAGGCTTTTTTCGTTGGTTTAGCTTTTGCTTCAGCTTTCTTATAAAGCTCTTTAGCAGAAAAGTAAGATTCATTTTTATATGCATTATTAGCATCTTTCACGAAGTCCTTCTGCGCAAAAGAAGCACTTGAAACCACACAGAAAGCTGTAATACAAGTAATTAATCTAAGAATATTCATAATTGGTCCGTTTTTTCCCCTTTACTAATCTTTAAATAGATATAGTCATGCGAAAATAATCAAATATTTTTATCCTTCTAAGTTTTACCACTATTTTTCAGTTAAAATGGCTGTTAAAATTTCGATTTATATAAAAAAGAACCACCTTAAATAAATTTCTAAAAATGATTTATTTTGTAAGTAGCAACTCTCTCAATTTAGGTAAACGCCAATATTCATCATCAATTATCAGCTCTAATTTATCAGCATGATATCGAATCTCATCAAAGTAAGGCTTCACCTTATCACAATAGGCAATTGCTTTATTCTCTGAATCGTTTAGTTTATTCGCTTTCTTTCTTTCATCAACCATCTTATCCACGTTCTCTTTAATAAAAATAACATGATCGGAAATTTCTGAAATCAAACTCACCTGAACTTTTGAAGCTTTCTTTCCATTACTTCCCAAAACATCATATAATCCTCTAACGTTTCGAATCAATTCATTTTGAAATTTAATTGCTGAAGGTATAACGTGTGTTTGACAAATATCACCGAGAATTCTTGCTTCAATTTGCAATTTCATTATATAATTTTCTAAATCAACTTCGTACCTAGCCTCAATTTCCCTTTTAGTCAAAACATTCAGCTCTTCAAATAGAGAAACATATCTCTTACTCTTCATAACGTTCAGAGCTCTTGGAGTATCTTTAAAATTAGACAAGCCCCGCTTTTTTGCTTCTTTCACCCATTCATCACCATACCCATTGCCTTCAAATCGAATAGCCTTAGATTCAGTAATCAGCTTTTGAAGCTCCTTTAAAATAGCCTCATCTTTTTTGTCTCCTTTTTTAATTCTCGCATCAACATCTTTCTTAAAATCTATCAATTGCTTAGCTACAATTGCATTTATTGAAACCATTGCTGCCGAGCAATTTGCGGTTGAACCAACTGCTCTAAACTCAAATTTATTACCCGTAAATGCAAAAGGAGAAGTTCTATTTCTATCCGTATTATCTAATAATATTTGGGGTATCTTTCCGATACTTAATTTTAATTCTGTTTTATCTTCTGGCGTCATTTTTCCTGCCTTAATAGACTTTTCTAAATTATCCAACATTTGCGTCAATTGCGACCCAATAAAAACAGAAATTATTGCTGGAGGGGCTTCATTAGCACCTAACCTATGATCGTTAGAGGCTGATGCTATACTTGCTCTTAAAATATCAGCATTTGTATGGATTGCTTTAATTGTATTGACGAAAAATGTCAAAAACTGTAAGTTAGATTTTGGATTCTTCCCAGGCGCTAACAGGTTCACTCCAGTGTTTGTACTCAAGGACCAGTTGTTATGTTTTCCCGATCCATTTAACCCGGCAAATGGTTTTTCATGAAGCAGAACTCTTAAATTATGTTTGCGAGCAATTTTCTCCATTAAGTCCATCAATAATAAATTATGATCCACAGCTAAATCTGCTTCCTCATACATGGGTGCGCATTCAAATTGATTTGGAGCGACTTCATTATGACGCGTAGTGACAGGTATTCCAAGCTTTAATGCTTCAACTTCATATTCCTGAATAAACATCAAAGCTCTATCTGGGATTGACCCAAAATAATGATCATCTAATTGCTGTCCTTTTGCTGGTGCATGACCGATTAAAGCCCGACCTGACATCATTATATCGGGCCTTGCGTTATATAAAGCGCTATCTACCAAAAAATATTCCTGTTCCCAACCTAGACTTGCTTTTACTTTCGTAACATCCTTATCAAAATATTGACATACCGCAGTTGCAGCTTTATCGACAGTGTGCAACGCTTTTAGTAAGGGCATTTTATGATCCAAAGACTCTCCTGTGTAAGCAATAAAAACCGTTGGAATACACAATGTAGTGCCCATTACGAATGCTGGAGAAGTAGGATCCCAAGCAGTATAACCCCTTGCTTCAAAAGTGTTTCTTATTCCTCCGTTTGGAAAGGAAGAAGCATCCGGTTCTTGTTGAACTAATAATTGTCCTTCAAATTGTTCAATCGCTTTTCCACCTTCAATTGGAGTAAAAAACGAATCATGCTTTTCAGCAGTTGTACCGGTCAATGGCTGAAACCAATGCGTATAATGTGTAACACCTTTGGTTATTGCCCAATCTTTCATTGCAGTAGCAACTTGGTCGGCTACTGATCGATCTATTCGCTCACCTGCCTCCATAGCATTCTTCACACTTTTAAATGCTTTATTGGTTAAACATTCCCTCATTGTAGAAATATTAAACACATTCTCACCGTAATAATCAGAAACTCTTACATCAGGAAGTGCAACTTCTCTAGGCTTTCTTTCTAATAAAATATCGAGTGCTTTAAATCTTTGATTGGACATTTTCTCTATTTTAAATTAAATTATCCGCTAAAATACTTCAAATTCCTGCTTTTCTGTATTTTTAATCGTATTTATTTATTAACACCCTTAAGATATAGGGGGTGTTCCGATAAAACCGTTAGTTATTTGGAAAATTATATAAAAAAACAAGGGGGTAATGCTAAAATCTAAATATTATTTGACACAATAATTGAAATATACACTATGTAACTTGTTAACAACATAACTCCTTTCAATCTACCGAATTTTGCGCCAAAATAAAGCATTGGCAATAAGGCTATTGCAATTCCCGCAACCCAATACATATCAAAATATAAAAACTGACTAGTGTCTGCTGATTTCAATCCAATTGGACTCACAACACTTGTCAAACCAATTACTGCCATAATATTAAAAATATTAGAACCTATCAAAGTTCCAATTGAAATATCCGATTGCTTTCTGTATGCAGCGACACATGAAGCAACAAGTTCTGGTGCCGAGGTTCCAAAAGCAACTATAGTAACCCCTATAACTGATTTAGACATCCCTAGATTTACTGCTATTTGTACTGCTCCTTCTACGAACCACTCCGAACCAAAGTAAAGCCCAATTAACCCCAATAGCAAATAGCCGACAGTCAGTAATGTGGACTCTTTAACTGGGTGCTCTTCTATTTTTAACTTAGACTCTTTCCTAGATCTTCTTATCAGCCAAGTAACAAAAGTAACCAGAAACGAAAACAGCACTAAACCTTCCCATAGTTCAATTACACCATCAAACAAGAAAATATAAAACAAAATTGTAGCCAACATCATCACTGGCCAATCAATTACTTTTGTTTGTCTCTCCACTATAATTGGAAAGATTAGAACGGTCAACCCAAGTACCAAGGCTAAATTTGCAATATTAGATCCAATCACATTTCCAACTGCTATCTCAGGACTTCCTTCAGCAGCTGCTTGTAAACTCACCAACAACTCTGGAGCAGAAGTTCCAAATGAAACAACTGTCATCCCAATAACTAAAGGGGAAATCTCTAAATTTCTTGCAATCCCAACCGCGCCTTTGACTAAAAATTCACCGCCAATAACTAACACTGCAAGACCTAATATGAGTAATATAAAATCCAATTATTTTTTATTTTCAATTGAGTCTTTGATTTCGCTCTCAAAACCTTTAATCTCCTTAACTGAATCTTTAGCTGAATCGCCAATCTCTCTCTGAATATCCTGAGTAGCATCTTTAAACCGGCGCACAGTTCGCCCCATAGTCCTTGCAATTTTAGGAATACTTTCTGAACCAAAAAACATCAAAACTATCAATAGAACAATGATAATTTCGCCTCCGCTAATACTATTTAAAAAGAACAATGACATTAGAATTTCAAAAATACAAAAAAAGCCCCTCCTTCCGCTAGTATCGGAATGAAAAGGCTTTTTTTAAAATTATTTAATACTTATTCTTATTTCTTATCTGTGTTAACAGGCATTATTGATTTTGTTAAATCAACAACTGAAGGTGACGCAATGCACAAAGATGAATATGTACCAACTACAACACCAATCATTAATGCGAACGAGAAGCCTTTAATTGACTCACCTCCAAATAAGAATATAATCAACAACACTAAAAACGTACTTAAAGAGGTATTTAATGTCCTACTCAAAGTACTATTCAAAGCTCTATTAACCACAGACTTGGCATCATCTCTTTTATGAATCCCAATGTACTCACGAATCCTATCAAACACAACTACGGTATCATTAATCGAATAACCCACCACCGTTAATATTGCAGCAATAAAAGCTTGATCTATTTCCATTGAGAACGGCACAATACCATACAATATAGAGAATAACCCAAGAACGACTAACACATCATGAAACATTGCTAATAATGCACCTAGCCCCCATTGCCATCTTTTGAAACGGAAAGCGATATACAAAAATATTGCAATTAAAGAAAATATAATTGCTCTTATTGAACTTGTTATTAATTCACTTGAAATTTGTGCATCAACACTACGTTGGTTTGTAATCTCAAATGTTTTACCACTTGCCCCAGCAATTGTACCTCTTTCAAATTCAAATTGATTGAACGCTAATGTCAAAACAGAATCAACACGTCTTGTAGAATTTTGACTCTTATCCTCGTACAAGTATTTAGTGGTAATCTCATAACTGGTAGTTTTATTATTTACCGTTTTTACTAAAGGAGGAACCTCAATTCCTTCTTCATTAACTGAATAAGAAGCAATTGCAGCTCTCAAATCTTCCTGACCTTGTCCAGGCATTTCAGTAAATTCAACTCTATAAGTTCTACCTCCTGTAAACTCAACTCCACCGTCTAAGCCCCTTGACACTAAAGAAACAACACCTCCGAGAATAACCATAGCAGAGATTACATAGAAAAACTTTCTTTTCTTAATAAAACCTATCGATGTATTGGTAAATAAGTTGGCGGTCAATTTATTTGAAAATGACAAATTCCATTTCTTATCAAGCATGAAAGTAAAAATCAACCTTGTAACAAATATGGAAGAGAATAAAGATGTAAACACCCCTATAATTAATATAGTTGCAAACCCCTGAATTGGTCCAGAACCAAAATAAGCAAGAATAATCGCAGTGATTAACGATGTAATATTCGCATCTAATATCGCTGAATAAGCATGCTTATAACCATCAGATACAGCTAACTTAATTCCTTTACCTGCTCTCAACTCTTCACGAATTCTTTCGTAAATAAGTACATTAGCATCAACAGACATACCTATTGTTAGGACTAAACCTGCAATACCAGGAAGCGTTAATGCCGCTCCCATAGAAGCTAACGTACCTAAAATAAAAAAGATATTAGCAATAAGAGCAACTGAAGCAACAATACCGGCTTTACTATAATAGAACACCATGTAAAGCAATACCATCATCAATGCAATAACGAACGACCACATTCCTGAATTAATATTTTCAGCTCCTAATGAAGGCCCAACTATTGCCTCATCAACAATTAACGCTGGCGCTGGCAATGATCCTGCTTTTAAAATATTTGCTAAATCTTGAGCCTCCTCTATTGTAAAGTTACCACTAATTATAGTACTTCCATTTGGAATTGCCTCGTTAATATAAGGATAAGAAAAAACTTGATTATCTAATATAATTGCAATTGCACTTCCTACCTTAGCCGCGGTCCAATCTTTCCAAACTCCAGCACCATAAGATTTCATCTGAACAGTAACCGATGGCTTATTTTCTTGGTTATAATCTTGATAAGCATCTTTTATATCCTCGCCCGTAATTTTATAATCGCCATCTGTTTGAACAGCAATTAATGAATATGCACTAACGTCACCTCCTTGATCTTCCTCTTCACTTGTCCAAAGGAAAGAAACATTCGATGGCACCAAGCTACTCATAACAGGATTTTTTAGCATAAATGAAACTGCTGCGGTATCTAATCCTTTCGCATACCCCACTTTAGGACCAATGTTTTGCTGTGTGAAAGTAAATTTGCTAAATAAAGGCCCAGTATTAGCTACTAAATCCAAACTATCTGAATCAGCTTTTTCAATAGCAAGTTGTTGAGCTATGATCAACTCATTCTTTGTATTTATCTCACTTAATGAATCATAAACCAACTTATCATCCCCAGTTAATAAATCGGCAACACTATCCGCTAATACCTCGTATTCTTCAGGAAGCTCTGCAACCTCACCCAAAGTATCTTCAATAACTTCAGATACACTTACCTTCTTCAAAGAATTATTTAACTTAATAAATTCACCTCTTAAATTTTTATGGTAAGCATTTAAAAACTCCAGGCTCGCCGTTGATTGCAATAAATTTCTTACACGGTTTATGTCTTTAGCTCCAGCTAGCTCGATATGCAAACGACCAGATAATGGTTGTTTCTGTATATTTGGTTGACTTACTCCAAACTTATTAATCCTTGCCTCAATAATTCTTTGGGTCTTATCAATAGCTTCGATCGATAATGCAATTAATTTTTCTTTAATATCTAAATTAGTCATTTCTGCTGGAAAGTGCCCCTGATTGGCAACATTGAAATACCTCATCGTTTCACCTTTCCATTGACTCTCATCATAAGCTAAGAAAAACAGCTCAACAAAATCAGCGCTTACTCCTTTTCCATAATTAGCCATTGCCAGATTAAAGGGCTCTTTAAACGATGCTTTCGGCGAGTTTCCAGCTAGATTCCTTAACAACTCTGGAATAGAAACTTCCAATGTAACACTCATACCTCCTTGTAAATCTAATCCAAGACCAAGCTCTTGGTCTTTACACTTCTGGTACGAAATTCCGAAAAATGGATAAATTTCATCCCCACTGCGATCCGAAATATATTTTCCTTCATAGTAGTTCAACACATCTTCCTTTCCACTTTCCACAGTAATCGTATCAAGCCCCAACACAACATCAGTGTCACCACTTAACTGCACTAAATCCCATTGACTCTTTGCCTCAACTAAGGCTTCTTTTTCTACACCCTTCGTGAAAAATGTAAATGATAGTTGGTAAACACAAGCTATAACTAGCAACACTGTAAATACCCCAATCGCGCTTTTATTTCGCATTTTATATAATAATTTAATTAATTCCCATTAAAATTTAGGGCTGCAAATATATAATTTCATAATATGATTAGCAACATTATTTCACTTTCATATAGGTTATGTGTTATATATTTTTTTAAAACCCTCCTGAAACACCTGCAGAACCCTGAAAAACAACGCGTTAAATATGAAGTAAATTAACCTTATTCCCTCAATTTTTCTTTCGATTTCCCAATATTTACTTGATTAAGCTTTAAATTAACAGACAGTAATTCATTACTCAACTTGTAACATATTTATATAATTAAAGGATTTTAACCTATCTTTGTGTCATTACTAATTCGGTTAATTTATATTGTATCATGAAATCTAATTTACTCATTTTACCTCTCTTTATCTGTACAGTTCTTGTTTCTAGCTGTAGGAAATACAGCGCTGGAACTGGAGGGAAAGCACAAATCACCGTTAAAGTAATAAACGGAAACGTAAATATTCCAAGAGCAGATGTTCATGTCATGTATAATGCCACTGCCTTTCCTGGGACAACCGCTAACTATGGCAACACTGTTATAGCAGACAATACTGGGGATGCAATATTTGACAATTTAAAAAGAGGTAATTACTACTTCTATTGCTCTTTTGTTGCTGATAGCATTGTAAAAGAAGCAGGTGCATTTATTAACATAGCGAGTAAGTTTGGCGAACAACATGTTGTTATTGATTTTAACGAAGAAGATCCATTTTAACAATAACGGACCAGTCCTAAAAGCTGGAGATTAACTCCAATTTATATTTACCATTTATTGAATATTTATGTTTTCGCTCAAGCCGTCCCGATAGCTATCGTGGAGGCTCTTCTTTTATTCACTCTTTCTTATTTATTTTTAAAGTGTTCATGAGGTCGGCTGCGCCTCAGTTCCATTGCCGAAAAGAAGCAAAAGTCTAGTGTCTTCAAAAGGTCTTCCGAGAAAACATATATCTACCGGAAAGATTCTAGCACTATGGACTTGCGAAAATGCATCGCTATCTGAAAATTAATTAGCACAACTACTTGAAGGCACGATTAATATCACGTAAAAGTTTTTAACTTAAAATCATTTTTGTTGCCGGGTTTGTCGCAAGAACTAATCCCTCAATAAAATTACCTATTGCCCAACAATAACAAATATTTATTCTTAACCATTAAAAAGGGGCTAACATAAATGGTATCCCCTTTTTAATAAATATACTATTGTGTTTTAAGCATTCACCTCTAAAAGACCATTTGTCTTTCTAACACCTTCAGCGCTTTCTACTAATTTTGCTTTTTCAGAAGCACTCAATTCTATTTCAACAATCTTCTCAATACCATTTGCTCCCAATATACAAGGAACACCTATTGAGATATCACTTAATCCAAATTCTCCTTCTAATAATGCAGAACAAGGAAACATTTTTTTCTGATCACATCCAATTGCTTGAACCAATGCAGAAACTGCAGCTCCAGGAGCATACCAAGCACTTGTTCCTAGCAAACCTGTTAATGTTGCTCCACCTACCTTAGTATCTTCAACTACTTGCGTCATTCTTTCTTCAGATAAGAATTCAGAAACAGGAATACTATTCCTAACCGCTTTTTCAATCAAAGGCAACATTCCTTTATCACTATGACCTCCTATAACCATTCCATCAACATCAGAAGCTGGGCAACCCAATGCCTCACTTAATCTATATTTGAAACGTGCGCTATCTAAAGCTCCACCCATTCCAATAATTCTGTTCTTAGGCAAATTAGTAGATTTATGTACTAAATATGCCATAGTATCCATTGGATTACTTACAACAATAATTATTACATTAGGAGAATGTTCGATTAAACTTGAAGAAACAGATCTAACAATCCCTGCGTTAATACCTATTAACTCTTCTCTAGTCATTCCTGGTTTTCTAGGAATACCACTCGTGATAACCGCAACATCACTTCCTGCAGTCTTTGAATAATCACTTGTACTTCCGCTAATTTTTGTGTCAAATCCATTTAACGATGCACATTGCATAAGGTCCATTGCCTTTCCTTCTGCATAACCTTCCTTAATATCAACTAGTACTACTTCGGATGCAAAATCTTTAATTGCAATATATTCAGCACAACTTGCGCCAACTGCTCCTGCTCCTACAACTGTTACTTTCATATTTGTTATATTTTGTTTTTATAATTATTCATCAAAAATATTGAGCGTCAAAATTAATAAAAGTAAACCGGTTTAACCATTGTTTTTCTGGTTTTCTACATTATTATTGTAGTTGCTTTTTAATTTAGCACGCCATTATTTTAACAGTTGCATAGCCCCCAAAAAAAACTTATATCAAATGGCAACCATGCATAAACAATATCGTCATAAGGGAGAATTAAAATGAAACTAGAGCAGAGAGAGCTGGAAAGAATTGTAGATGGCTGTAAAGCCAAAAACAGAGCTTCTCAACAGAAAATATATGAGTTGCTTTATAGTAAAATGCTTCCTGTCTGTTACAGATATGCAAGAAGCACAGACGAAGCAAAAGATATGCTACAGGATGGTTTCATTAAGGTCTTTGAAAAAATTGAACAGTACAATGTCGGAGGATCCTTCGAAGGTTGGGTAAGACGAATTATCGTCAACACAGCTATTGATGCATATCGTAAAAACAAGAAAGAAGTTTTTATTGACGATGAATCTCGAATTAAGGATAACAGCGACTGGGAGGATATGGAAAGTGAATCTGAATATGCAGGGCTTTCAATAAATGATATTGTTGAAGCTATGCAAAGCTTATCTCCAGCGTATCAAACAGTGTTCAATTTATATGTTATGGAAGGTTATACTCATCAAGAGATAGCTGATGAATTAGAAATTAATATCGGGACTTCTAAATCAAACTTAGCAAAAGCAAAGGCAAATATGAAAACAATGCTTACTGATAAATTAAATAGATTATGAAAAATAATCAATTAGACAATTTTGAATCACTTATTAAATCCTCTTTGGACAAACAAAGGGCGGTTTATGATTCGAGTGATTGGGATAAATTAAATAAGAAGTTAGACCAAGCGAATAAACCCTTTTATTCTTCCCCTTGGTTTATAGCTGCTTCAATAGCTGCTGTAATAGGGACAGTATATCTTGTCTCTATGTTTAATGCTGCAACTGAACAAAATACAATTGCGATCCCTGCACAAGGAAATGAATTAACAAAAGATGAAATTGTCAATAACGAATCTTCTATAGCTAATCTGTTGGCTGAGGAAGAAAACAATGAGGTAAAAGAGGTTTTTATTAATGCTGAAAAAGAAATTAGTAATAAAGAAGAAACTAACTTTAATGAAGAAAATAAAAATAATAAGAGTGAAACCATAACATCAGACAACAAAGAGGTTAAACCCCAAAATTCTGAAGAAACCACCATTTCCGAAGAGAACGGGTTTACACCTTCTGATGATGAAGCTTCAAAGGAAGACAATATTATTACTGAGGAAATTATAATCCTGGAAAAAGCAGCATTTCATATGAACACTTTTGAATGCTGTGAAGGAACAACTATTGATTTTGTAGCCGAAAAACAAAACAACATTGACTATCTATGGAGTTTTGATGATGGTAATTACAGCAAAAACGAAACGCCTTCACATTTATTTACAAGCCCAGGCAGTTATAATATTAGCTTAATAGTAAGGTCTAAAATTGATAATTCAATTATGACTCGATCTAATGACCAACTATTAATTGTTCATGCAAAACCAAACGTACAATTCGATTGGGAAATGAATGAAGAAAACGGAATTCCTTACACTTCATTTATAAATCTTACCGACAAAGGAACTTCATGGAATTGGAATTTCGGTGATGGATCTCTCTCAATTGAGAAAGACCCAAATTATACTTACCGAAAGAAAGGACAGTTTTTAATCTCTCTAGAAGTTTCTAACATTGAAGGTTGTATAAGTTCCATAAATAAAAGTATATTTGTTAATCAGGATTACAACTTATTAGCTCCTAACTCATTTACCCCAAATGGGGATGGAATAAATGATCACTTTTTACCTGCGGCAATTAACCGATTGGACGGAACATTTACAATGACCGTTTACAGTCCTAATGAAGGCCTAGTATATGAAACTAAAAACGTTAACCAACCTTGGGATGGAACAAATCAAAAAGCCGGAACAAAATGTACCGAAGGAAGTTATGTTTGGGTTGTTAAACTAACAAATGAAAAAGGAATAACAGAACAATACAAAGGAGCTGTGCTGTTATTGAAATAAAAAACTTTACGTTATGATGAAAATTACACCTATTACCCTCATTTTGTTGCTATTAACAAATGTATTTTACTCCCAAACGCAAATTGTCCATAAAGATGTGGAGCATCGAATGGGACAAAATCAAAAATTGCAAATACAGGAATTTGAAGGGATATACGTAGTCTATTCTTTTAAAAACATTAACATAGAAAAACGCTCACAATCCGAAAGTTTTGACCATCTTTTATTAAAGAATAATCAATTGAAAATAAAGTCTTGCGCTACTTCCGAAGTAAATGGAGTTTTTAATACTGTAATTATTGCTCATGGTTTTGTCACGGTGGATGATTTAAAATATATTGTATATAGAAACGGAGGTAATTTCGTCGAGTGGAAAGCGGTTTATGCACTTTCTGAAAATGTTAGTTTCAAAGCCCCAAAGAATGATTTAAACGCTATTAGAATGCCAAGAGAAGAATATGACCAACTGCCTGCAGAAAAAAAGCAATATGTTCTTGATAATGCACATCGTTATATAATAGTTGATTAAACTGTCCTTTACCTATTTATAAAATAATTTACAATGACTTTATTAAAAAGAAATTTTTCAATTATAACTATAGTTTGTTTAAACTTGTTTAGCAATAACGTTTCCGCTCAATGTATTAACACAACTTCTTATGGTACCGCTACAGCTCCGACATCTGGTTCTGTTACCATTAGCTCAATCCAATATCAGACTGAATATAGTACGATTAACAGCGTTATTGCTGGTACAACATATGAATCTGCATATGGTGCTGGTGGTTGTATTACGATAACGAGTGGTTCATCTGCAGGGCCGGTTGTTGTTTTTGGTCCATCGCCTTTGCAATGGACAGCTGCTACAAGTGGAACATATTATGTGCATTACACATTGGATTGTGGGCCTGGGTGTGCTACAGCTACTTCAGGAAACACAAGCACAATTGCATACATTTCTGGCGGTGGCGGTGGCTGCGGTGATGGTATAGTAGGAGGAAACTGTGCAAATGCATTAGTGGTAAATAGTTTGCCATATCAAGTTACTGGATTAACTACATGTGGAGCTGGAGATTGCTATAGCTCAGCTAGTGCTTGTGGCTCTTTATATATGACTGGTGAGGACTATGTATTGTCATTTACCCCATCGGCTACAGGTCCGTTTGAATTTATTACAAACGGAACAACAACGTTTACTGGGATTTTTGTTTTGGACGGATGCCCTGATTCAGGAGGGACCAATTGCATTGGGTCGGATACTCAATCTGGAGGTCTACCCAATATTCAAAACCTTAATTTAACTGGTGGACAAACTTATTACATTGTAATATCAACATGGTCATTACCAAACTGTACCCCATTTGATTTGTTTATTAACGAAGAAGTTCCTCCTCCTGGTTGTGGAAGTAATCCGCCTGCTGGAAACACATGTGCTACCGCAACGCCAATTTGTGATTTAACAGGTTATTGCGGGAACACGAGTAATGCCTATACGAGCGAAGCTTGGACTAATGGAAATGGAGCTAATGCAAATGGGTTAGCTAATGAGTTTTGCGGTTCGATTGAAAATAATTCGTTCATATCATTTATTGCTGATGCCCCTTCTGTTTCTTTCGATGTAATTGTTTCGAATTGTTGTTGTAATGGTATCTCTGGAATACAAATGATGGTTTTCGAAGGAACTTGTGGTTCTGGACCTGTAACTGATTTCACGGGTTGTTTTGCTGGAGCAAACGGGAGTCTCATGCCCCCTGGAACGAATACGATAGGCGCGACAGGCTTAACTCCTGGGAATGAATATTACCTTATGATTGATGGCTACAATGGTGATGTTTGTGAATATCAAATCGTTGTGAATAACGGTGTTCTGTTGCCCGCTAATGCTGGATCTGATGTTTCTATATGCCCCGGTGGGAGCACTACACTTACAGCTACTGGTGGTGATGGTACATATACCTGGTCGCCAGGTGGGGAAACTACATCATCAATAACTGTTTCGCCAGGATCTACAGCAACTTACTCGGTTTCTTCAAATATTGGGAACCCCTTGTGTGGAGGTGGAATAACTGTGGATGACGTTGTTGTAACGGTCTCAGCAGGAACTGCTCCAACTATTACTGGGACTAGTGTATTGTCTGGAACTGTTGGACCAGGAACAGGGCAAACAGTTGTTATTTGTGATGGTGGGAGTGCCAATTTGACGGCAACTGGAGGAGGCACCTATTCATGGTCTCCAACAACAGGTCTCAGTTCAGGTACTTCCGCTACTCCTGTCGCTACTCCAACATCTACAACAACCTATACAGTAACGGTTGATGATGGAAATGGATGTATTGGAACTGCCACAATTACCGTTCAAGTAGACCCCCCTCCAATAGTTACAGTCAATAGCGAAACAATTTGTAATGGAGAAAGTGTAGACTTAACAGCTTCCGGTGCTTCAACTTACACGTGGAGTCCTTCTACGGGACTTAATCAGACTACAGGTTCTACCGTTGAAGCTAGTCCTACTGAAACAACTGTTTATACAGTTACAGGAAGTACACCAGGTTGTCCCAATGCTCAAGCAACTGCAACGGTAACTTTGGTTAGTGCATTCACACCAAGCTTTGCTATAACAGGTGATTTCTGTTTAGCAACTAATAGTCTGGATTTTGAAAACACTACAGGTAATACAGGTTCATCAACCTATAGTTGGGATTTTGAAAACGCAACAACTGGAACAAGTTCTTCACAAGATCCAAGTAGTATTAGTTGGGGAGCTATTGGAGAATATGATGTTACTCTTACTTTAACGAATGGAGGGTGTACAGAGACTGCAACAACTTCAATCACAATAGTAGCTAACCCAACTGTTACAGTTAATTCTCCTACAATATGTGCGGGACAAACTGCCTTTTTAAATGCTAGTGGAGGTGTTTTTTATTCTTGGGATACTGGTAATACAGGAAATCCTGAAAGTGTTTCTCCTGCTGTTACTACTAGTTATGTTGTTACAGGTACTGGTGCTAATGGATGTGTTAATACTGCTACAGCTACTGTAACCGTTAATCCACTACCAACGATTACTGTTAACTCGCCTACTATTTGTGATGGTGAAACAGCAACCTTAACTGCAGCAGGTGGTGTTTCATATTCTTGGGATACTGGTACTAATGGTGACACGGAAAGTGTTTCTCCTGCTGTTACTACTAGTTATGTTGTTACAGGTACTGATGCTAATGGATGTGTTAATACTGCTACAGCTACCGTAACCGTTAATCCACTACCAACGATTACTGTTAACTCGCCTACTATTTGTGATGGTGAAACAGCAACCTTAACTGCAGCAGGTGGTGTTTCATATTCTTGGGATACTGGTAATACAGGAAACCCTGAAAGTGTTTCTCCTACTCTTACTACTAGTTATGTTGTTACAGGTACTGATGCTAATGGATGTGTTAATACTGCTACAGCTACCGTAACCGTTAACCCACTACCAACGATTACTGTTAACTCGCCTACTATTTGTGATGGTGAAACAGCAACTTTAACTGCAGCAGGTGGTGTTTCATATTCTTGGGATACTGGTAATACAGGAAATCCTGAAAGTGTTTCTCCTACTCTTACTACTAGTTATGTTGTTACAGGTACTGATGCTAATGGATGTGTTAATACTGCTACAGCTACTGTAACCGTTAATCCACTACCAACGATTACTGTTAACTCGCCTACTATTTGTGATGGTGAAACAGCAACCTTAACTGCAGCAGGTGGTGTTTCATATTCTTGGGATACTGGTAATACAGGAAACCCTGAAAGTGTTTCTCCTACTGTTACTACTAGTTATGTTGTTACAGGTACTGATGCTAATGGATGTGTTAATACTGCTACAGCTACTGTAACCGTTAATCCACTACCAACGATTACTGTTAACTCGCCTACTATTTGTGATGGTGAAACAGCAACTTTAACTGCAGCAGGTGGTGTTTCATATTCTTGGGATACTGGTAATACAGGAAATCCTGAAAGTGTTTCTCCTGCTCTTACTACTAGTTATGTTGTTACAGGTACTGATGCTAATGGATGTGTTAATACTGCTACAGCTACCGTAACCGTTAATCCACTACCAACGATTACTGTTAACTCGCCTACTATTTGTGATGGTGAAACAGCAACTTTAACTGCAGCAGGTGGTGTTTCATATTCTTGGGATACTGGTAATACAGGAAACCCTGAAAGTGTTTCTCCTGCTGTTACTACTAGTTATGTTGTTACAGGTACTGATGTTAATGGATGTGTTAATACTGCTACAGCTACTGTAACCGTTAATCCATTACCAACGATTACTGTTAACTCGCCTACTATTTGTGATGGTGAAACAGCAACCTTAACTGCAGCAGGTGGTGTTTCATATTCTTGGGATACTGGTAATACAGGAAATCCTGAAAGTGTTTCTCCTACTGTTACTACTAGTTATGTTGTTACAGGTACTGATGCTAATGGATGTGTTAATACTGCTACAGCTACTGTAACCGTTAATCCACTACCAACGATTACTGTTAACTCGCCTACTATTTGTGATGGTGAAACAGCAACTTTAACTGCAGCAGGTGGTGTTTCATATTCTTGGGATACTGGTAATACAGGAAACCCTGAAAGTGTTTCTCCTACTCTTACTACTAGTTATGTTGTTACAGGTACTGATGCTAATGGATGTGTTAATACTGCTACAGCTACCGTAACCGTTAATCCATTACCAACGATAGGTGTAAATCCAGTAACTATTTGTGATGGTGAAACAGCAACTTTAACTGCAACAGGTGGTGTTTCATATTCTTGGGATACTGGTAATACAGGAAATCCTGAAAGTGTTTCTCCTACTCTTACTACTAGTTATGTTGTTACAGGTACTGATGCTAATGGATGTGTTAATACTGCTACAGCTACTGTAACCGTTAATCCACTACCAACGATTACTGTTAACTCGCCTACTATTTGTGATGGTGAAACAGCAACTTTAACTGCAACAGGTGGTGTTTCATATTCTTGGGATACTGGCACTAATGGTGACACGGAAAGTGTTTCTCCTGCTGTTACTACTAGTTATGTTGTTACAGGTACTGATGCTAATGGATGTGTTAATACTGCTACAGCTACTGTAACCGTTAATCCACTACCAACGATTACTGTTAACTCGCCTACTATTTGTGATGGTGAAACAGCAACCTTAACTGCAGCAGGTGGTGTTTCATATTCTTGGGATACTGGTAATACAGGAAATCCTGAAAGTGTTTCTCCTACTGTTACTACTAGCTATGTTGTTACAGGTACTGATGCTAATGGATGTGTTAATACTGCTACAGCTACTGTAACCGTTAACCCACTACCAACGATTACTGTTAACTCGCCTACTATTTGTGATGGTGAAACAGCAACTTTAACTGCAGCAGGTGGTGTTTCATATTCTTGGGATACTGGTAATACAGGAAACCCTGAAAGTGTTTCTCCTGCTGTTACTACTAGTTATGTTGTTACAGGTACTGATGCTAATGGATGTGTTAATACTGCTACAGCTACTGTAACCGTTAATCCACTACCAACGATTACTGTTAACTCGCCTACTATTTGTGATGGTGAAACAGCAACTTTAACTGCAGCAGGTGGTGTTTCATATTCTTGGGATACTGGTAATACAGGAAACCCTGAAAGTGTTTCTCCTACTGTTACTACTAGTTATGTTGTTACAGGTACTGATGCTAATGGATGTGTTAATACTGCTACAGCTACTGTAACCGTTAATCCACTACCAACGATTACTGTTAACTCGCCTACTATTTGTGATGGTGAAACAGCAACTTTAACTGCAGCAGGTGGTGTTTCATATTCTTGGGATACTGGTAATACAGGAAATCCTGAAAGTGTTTCTCCTGCTCTTACTACTAGTTATGTTGTTACAGGTACTGATGCTAATGGATGTGTTAATACTGCTACAGCTACTGTAACCGTTAATCCACTACCAACGATTACTGTTAACTCGCCTACTATTTGTGATGGTGAAACAGCAACTTTAACTGCAGCAGGTGGTGTTTCATATTCTTGGGATACTGGTAATACAGGAAACCCTGAAAGTGTTTCTCCTACTGTTACTACTAGTTATGTTGTTACAGGTACTGATGCTAATGGATGTGTTAATACTGCTACAGCTACTGTAACCGTTAATCCACTACCAACGATTACTGTTAACTCGCCTACTATTTGTGATGGTGAAACAGCAACTTTAACTGCAGCAGGTGGTGTTTCATATTCTTGGGATACTGGTAATACAGGAAACACGGAAAGTGTTTCTCCTGCTGTTACTACTAGTTATGTTGTTACAGGTACTGATGCTAATGGATGTGTTAATACTGCTACAGCTACTGTAACCGTTAATCCACTACCAACGATTACTGTTAACTCGCCTACTATTTGTGATGGTGAAACAGCAACTTTAACTGCAGCAGGTGGTGTTTCATATTCTTGGGATACTGGTAATACAGGAAACACTGAAAGTGTTTCTCCTGCTGTTACTACTAGTTATGTTGTTACAGGTACTGATGCCAATGGATGTGTTAATACTGCTACAGCTACCGTAACCGTTAATCCATTACCAACGATTACTCTTGGACTTATTACAGGTGCTTCTTGTGGAATTAATAATGGTGAGATTAATGTTAGTGGATCTGGCGGATCTGGCGGGCTTGAATTTTCGATAGATGGTGGAGCTAATTTCCAACCCACTGGTCTTTTTGGTACACTATTACCCGGAGTGTATACAATAATAATTGAAGATGATAATGGGTGTGAAAATAGTGTTCAAGCTACAGTTGGAGATTTAAGTGGACTCACTGCTTCGGAGGCGCTGGTACATGTTACATGTTTCGCGGGGAATAATGGCCAAGCTACAATTACTGCAACTGGAGGCTCTTTGCCTTATCAATATTCAATTGATGGAGGAATTACTTGGGAATCTGACCCTGTTTTTTCCGATCTAATTGCAGGCGATTATGAGATTATTGTAAAAGATAATAATAACTGCCCTTACCCTGTCAATTTTGAAATCATACAACCTCCTAGTTTACCAAATATAGGTGTAAATCCAGTAACCATTTGTGATGGTGAAACAGCAACCTTAACTGCAACAGGTGGTGTTTCATATTCTTGGGATACTGGTAATACAGGAAATCCTGAAAGTGTTTCTCCTACTCTTACTACTAGTTATGTTGTTACAGGTACTGATGCTAATGGATGTGTTAATACTGCTACAGCTACTGTAACCGTTAACCCACTACCAACGATTACTGTTAACTCGCCTACTATTTGTGATGGTGAAACAGCAACTTTAACTGCAGCAGGTGGTGTTTCATATTCTTGGGATACTGGTACTAATGGTGACACGGAAAGTGTTTCTCCTGCTGTTACTACTAGTTATGTTGTTACAGGTACTGATGCTAATGGATGTGTTAATACTGCTACAGCTACCGTAACCGTTAACCCACTACCAACGATTACTGTTAACTCGCCTACTATTTGTGATGGTGAAACAGCAACTTTAACTGCAACAGGTGGTGTTTCATATTCTTGGGATACTGGTAATACAGGAAATCCTGAAAGTGTTTCTCCTGCTCTTACTACTAGCTATGTTGTTACAGGTACTGATGCTAATGGATGTGTTAATACTGCTACAGCTACTGTAACCGTTAACCCACTACCAACGATTACTGTTAACTCGCCTACTATTTGTGATGGTGAAACAGCAACTTTAACTGCAACAGGTGGTGTTTCATATTCTTGGGATACTGGTAATACAGGAAACCCTGAAAGTGTTTCTCCTACTGTTACTACTAGTTATGTTGTTACAGGTACTGATGCTAATGGATGTGTTAATACTGCTACAGCTACTGTAACCGTTAATCCACTACCAACGATTACTGTTAACTCGCCTACTATTTGTAATGGTGAAACAGCAACTTTAACTGCAGCAGGTGGTGTTTCATATTCTTGGGATACTGGTAATACAGGAAATCCTGAAAGTGTTTCTCCTACTCTTACTACTAGTTATGTTGTTACAGGTACTGATGCTAATGGATGTGTTAATACTGCTACAGCTACTGTAACCGTTAATCCACTACCAACGATTACTGTTAACTCGCCTACTATTTGTGATGGTGAAACAGCAACTTTAACTGCAGCAGGTGGTGTTTCATATTCTTGGGATACTGGTAATACAGGAAACCCTGAAAGTGTTTCTCCTACTGTTACTACTAGTTATGTTGTTACAGGTACTGATGCTAATGGATGTGTTAATACTGCTACAGCTAATGTAACCCTTAATCCACTACCAACGATTACTGTTAACTCGCCTACTATTTGTGATGGTGAAACAGCAACTTTAACTGCAGCAGGTGGTGTTTCATATTCTTGGGATACTGGTAATACAGGAAACCCTGAAAGTGTTTCTCCTACTCTTACTACTAGTTATGTTGTTACAGGTACTGATGCTAATGGATGTGTTAATACTGCTACAGCTACCGTAACCGTTAATCCATTACCAACGATAGGTGTAAATCCAGTAACTATTTGTGATGGTGAAACAGCAACTTTAACTGCAACAGGTGGTGTTTCATATTCTTGGGATACTGGTAATACAGGAAATCCTGAAAGTGTTTCTCCTACTCTTACTACTAGTTATGTTGTTACAGGTACTGATGCTAATGGATGTGTTAATACTGCTACAGCTACTGTAACCGTTAATCCACTACCAACGATTACTGTTAACTCGCCTACTATTTGTGATGGTGAAACAGCAACTTTAACTGCAACAGGTGGTGTTTCATATTCTTGGGATACTGGCACTAATGGTGACACGGAAAGTGTTTCTCCTGCTGTTACTACTAGTTATGTTGTTACAGGTACTGATGTTAATGGATGTGTTAATACTGCTACAGCTACTGTAACCGTTAATCCATTACCAACGATTACTGTTAACTCGCCTACTATTTGTGATGGTGAAACAGCAACCTTAACTGCAGCAGGTGGTGCTTCATATTCTTGGGATACTGGTAATACAGGAAATCCTGAAAGTGTTTCTCCTACTGTTACTACTAGCTATGTTGTTACAGGTACTGATGCTAACGGATGTGTTAATACTGCTACAGCTACTGTAACCGTTAACCCACTACCAACGATTACTGTTAACTCGCCTACTATTTGTGATGGTGAAACAGCAACCTTAACTGCAGCAGGTGGTGTTTCATATTCTTGGGATACTGGCACTAATGGTGACCCTGAAAGTGTTTCTCCTGCTGTTACTACTAGTTATGTTGTTACAGGTACTGATGCTAATGGATGTGTTAATACTGCTACAGCTACTGTAACCGTTAACCCACTACCAACGATTACTGTTAACTCGCCTACTATTTGTGATGGTGAAACAGCAACTTTAACTGCAGCAGGTGGTGTTTCATATTCTTGGGATACTGGTACTAATGGTGACACGGAAAGTGTTTCTCCTGCTGTTACTACTAGTTATGTTGTTACAGGTACTGATGTTAATGGATGTGTTAATACTGCTACAGCTACTGTAACCGTTAATCCATTACCAACGATTACTGTTAACTCGCCTACTATTTGTGATGGTGAAACAGCAACTTTAACTGCAGCAGGTGGTGTTTCATATTCTTGGGATACTGGTAATACAGGAAATCCTGAAAGTGTTTCTCCTGCTGTTACTACTAGTTATGTTGTTACAGGTACTGATGCTAATGGATGTGTTAATACTGCTACAGCTACTGTAACCGTTAATCCACTACCAACGATTACTGTTAACTCGCCTACTATTTGTGATGGTGAAACAGCAACTTTAACTGCAGCAGGTGGTGTTTCATATTCTTGGGATACTGGTAATACAGGAAACCCTGAAAGTGTTTCTCCTACTGTTACTACTAGTTATGTTGTTACAGGTACTGATGCTAATGGATGTGTTAATACTGCTACAGCTACTGTAACCGTTAATCCACTACCAACGATTACTGTTAACTCGCCTACTATTTGTGATGGTGAAACAGCAACTTTAACTGCAGCAGGTGGTGTTTCATATTCTTGGGATACTGGTAATACAGGAAATCCTGAAAGTGTTTCTCCTACTGTTACTACTAGCTATGTTGTTACAGGTACTGATGCTAACGGATGTGTTAATACTGCTACAGCTACTGTAACCGTTAACCCACTACCAACGATTACTGTTAACTCGCCTACTATTTGTGATGGTGAAACAGCAACCTTAACTGCAGCAGGTGGTGTTTCATATTCTTGGGATACTGGTAATACAGGAAACCCTGAAAGTGTTTCTCCTGCTGTTACTACTAGTTATGTTGTTACAGGTACTGATGCCAATGGATGTGTTAATACTGCTACAGCTACTGTAACCGTTAATCCACTACCAACGATTACTGTTAACTCGCCTACTATTTGTGATGGTGAAACAGCAACTTTAACTGCAGCAGGTGGTGTTTCATATTCTTGGGATACTGGTACTACTGGTGACACGGAAAGTGTTTCTCCTGCTGTTACTACTAGTTATGTTGTTACAGGTACTGATGCCAATGGATGTGTCAATACTGCTACAGCTACTGTAACCGTTAATCCAATGAACCTTACTCCTTCCGTAGTTACAAATGTAAATTGTAATGGAGAAAATCAAGGGAGTGTTACAGTTGATGTAACAGGAGGAATATCTTTGTTTGGAACTTACAACTATACTTGGTATAACGCCGATGGCTCAGGTGCAATTGGACAAAATACACAAACTGCTACAGGTTTATCTGCTGGATTTTACTATGTAGTTGTTACAGATGACGAAACTTGCGGAGCAACCTCTGCTACAATAGAGGTAACGCAACCAAATGCAATTGATATATCGTTTGTCACCTACTGATATACTTTGCAATGGGGGTAATACTGGAGCAATTGAGATTACCACAATTGGAGGTACCGTTGATCCTCTTTCAGATTATGTTTATAGTTGGACAGGTCCTAATGGGTTTACAAGCATTGCTGGAGATTTGACTTCTTTAGAAGCAGGGACCTATGAATTATCCGTATTAGATGATAATTCGTGTACTGGTTCGCTTTCGGTTACGCTTACCGAGAACCCTCTTATAGTTATTGAGGAGACGGTAACACCTTCAAATTGTGGACAAATAAACGGACAAGTTTGTATTGCGATATCAGGCGGTAGATGATGCAAGTTATACCCAGTTGTGGAGCAATGGTCCGACGGTATTATGTACTGGCCTTGTTTCATCTGCTGGAGGCCCTTATACTGTAGATGTTACAGATGCTTCTAATTGCCCTGCTTCACTTACAGTAACGGTTGGTGATTTAACAAGTGGTACTGCCTCAATGACAGTTGATAATGATAATTCGTGTATTGGTACTTGTGATGGAGAAGCTACTGTAACCTTAACGGGGGTTTCTTTACCGGCTACTTTTGTATGGAATGGTGGTGATGTGCCAACTGGTAATAATAATACAGGAAGTTTTTCTAATACAGGTTTATGCGCTGGGCTGGTAAGTATAGTAATAACAGATAATGATGGTTGTATCATAAATACTGATGCGACAATTGTAGATCCTGTTGCTCTTGTAATAAATAGTTCATTTTTACCTGCTACTTGTTTTGGCGGTACAGATGGTTCAGTGTCTACTGTTGTAACAGGTGGAACCTCAGCAGTTGGAAATTATTCTTATAATTGGATTGATCAATCTGACTTAAGCAATGTTGGTACCACATCCACAGTAACTGCTCTTAGTGTTGGTGAATATTGCGTTATGGCTACTGATGATCTCAACTGTCCTACTGCACAATCTTGTGTTACTATTACAGAGCCAGATGAAATAGATTTTTCAACTGATTTTACTAATTCTACCTGTGGTGATCCTGATGGTACGGTTCAGGTTGACATTTCAACAATAATAGGCGGTTCAGGGGTTTACAATATCTATAATTGGGTTAACCAGGATGCGCCAACCATCAGTGTTGGTGCAACTCCTGCAGTATCTTCTCTTCCAGCAGGCACTTATGAAATAACTGTAACAGACGATGCAGGTTGCTCTGGAGTTGGTATTGCAACGATTTCGGATTTAACGGGACCAAGTATAACAAAAGGAACAAATGTTCCTGTTAGTTGCTTTGAGTATTGCGATGGGGAATTAGATGTTAGTATTGCAGGAGGAGCACCACCCTACACTATTGTTTGGACTTCAACCGATCCAGCATTTGTTAATCCAGGGACAGAGGATATTTCTGGACTTTGTGCGGGCAATTATTCAATCACAGTAACCGATGCAAATGGATGTGTTGCTAGCTATACAGAAGATATTGAAGAACCATTACCAGTGGCAACTACAATTATGACTGCAGCGGCCGCTAGCGGATCTGGAATTTGTGATGGAACGGCAGAAGTAATTGCAACTGGAGGAAATCCTGGAGCTATTACCTACGATTGGTATGTTAATTGTCCAGCTGCTGGGGTTTCTTCTTTATCAGGATCTTCAGTTAGTGGGTTGTGCGCAGGTGAATACGCTGTTGTTTCAACAGATGTGCTCGGATGTGCAGATACATTATGTATTACAATAATAGAACCAGGCGTAATTAACACTACATTAGTAGGAACCGATCTAAGTTGTAATGGGTTATGCGATGGATCGGCAACTGCAACCTCTAGTGGAGGTGTAGGAGGTTATACATATCAATGGATGAATGCTTCTACTAATGCTCCTCTTAACCCGAGTCAAACCTTAATAACAGCAACAAATTTATGCGCTGGAGATTATTATGTTATTGTTACAGATGCGAATTTGGTTTCTTATGATAGTGGCCCCATAACAATTAATGAACCAACTCCTTTGACTGGAACAATAGCTGTTATATCAGATTATAACGGGTTTGATATTTCCTGTACAGCTGAGTGTGATGGTTCTGCTGAAATAACTCCAACTGGAGGTACAGAACCTTACACATATGCATGGGATGCAAATGCAGATAATCAAACTCTAAATATTGCTTCCAACCTTTGTGCAGGAAGTTATGATGTAGTAGTAACGGATTTAAATGGATGTTTTCAAACATTTGAAATAACATTGTCAGCTCCGCCAGTACTTTCTAATTCATTCGCATCGGTTGATTTAAATTGTAATGCTGTATGCGATGGGACCATTACATCTACTCCAGCCGGAGGAACTGGAGTTTATACGTATCTCTGGAATGATCCAGCTTTGTCTACAACTAATGAAGTAATTGAATTATGCGCTGATTCATATGATGTTGTTATAACAGATCAAAATGGATGTAACATAACAGAAACGCAAGAAATTACAGAGCCAGTAGCATTGGAACTTGCGGGATCAATGACGGGTTCTAACTGTAACCAAGCTGATGGTACAGCTACCGTTACCGTTTTAGCAGGAGTTGCGAGCTATAGTTACCAATGGATAGGCAAAGACATTAATGGTCTGGATAGTATTATGGTTGACCAAACCTCAGTTACAGCTGAGAATTTATTTGCTGGATGTTATAATGTAGCAGTTACTGATGGTAACGGATGCAGTGATACGTTGAATATATGTGTTCAGGATTTAGGAGCTCCTACAGCAACTATCTTCACACAAACGAATGTAAGTTGCAATGGTACTGTGGGATGTGATGGATTTGCTCAGATTGATGTTCAAGGAGGAACACCGCCATTGAATTATAACTGGTATGATGCTAACAACGACCCAATTGGTCAAACAACCGCAAGTGCATTGAACTTGTGTGCTGGAACCTATACAGGTGAAATGATTGATAATGTTGGATGTCAAGCTACAGTAAACGTTACGATTACAGAACCGTCAGCACTTAATGCGACTATTTCTGCAACAACAGACGTTACTTGTTTTGGTGTCCAAGATGGAAACGCAACTGTGCTTGCTTCGGGAGGAACAGCTCCTTATTCGTATGCGTGGAATGATCCTGCAAACCAAACAACTGCGATAACTACCTCGACATTATTTCCTGGGAATTTGTCTGTAACTATTACAGATGGTCTTGGTTGTGAGCTTACTATTGACGCAACTATATTTGAGCCAGAAGTTATTGTTCTTTCGACAAGTTCAGTGTCAGCATTTTGTGAAACTCCAACTGGAACAGCTACAGTAGCTATTACTTCAGGAGGAATAGGTTCACCTACCTATACTTGGTATGACATAAATAATGATCCAATTGGTCAGACAACTGCTACAGCTATTAACCTAATGCCAGGTACTTATAATGTGACGGTTGAGGATGCAAATGGATGTACACAAGGTGCTGATGTAATAGTAGGCAACATATTACCAAGTGATGTGATAATAGCTGCTACTACAGATCCATTGTGTTTTGGAGATGCAAATGGAACTGCTACAGCCTCTGTTAGTGGAACAGGAACCGCTCCTTATTCGTATGAATGGTTTAATTTATTAAATGTATCGCAAGGTCAAGATAATATTACTGCTACAGGTCTTGCAGCTGGAGATTACTATGTAACCGTCACCGATGCAAATGGATGTGAATCTACTAGCGACGCAGAAAACATTGGATCAGCCAGCGGTTATGATAGCGGGAACCTTTTGTCGGATCTCGATGCATCTTGTTCTGGGAATTGTGATGGACAGGCCACGTCTACTGTTCAAGGAGGAACTTTTCCATTCACCTATCAATGGGATGATGCATTGTTACAAACAACTATATCTGCATTTAACCTTTGTGCACAAACTTATAATGTAACTATTACGGATGCAAATGGATGTTCAGCAACT
The DNA here is from genome assembly GCA_943788755.1 of uncultured Flavobacteriales bacterium. GTDB lineage: Bacteria > Bacteroidota > Bacteroidia > Flavobacteriales_D > Parvicellaceae > CALSMU01. The sequence goes on along the minus strand of CALSRM010000003.1, from coordinate 1,102,145 downwards.
GCACCGGTTGACATATCTGAACCTACAGGACTAAGCTTAGATTCTACGGTAGTGAATGCAAACTGTGGTTTACCTGATGGTAGTGCTTGTGTACTAGCGATAGGTGGAACGGGACCATATACTTATCTGTGGCCAGATGGATTTACTAACTCTTGTGCAACTGCTCTTTTTGCAGGAACCTATTGTGTAGAAGTAACAGATGCAAATGGGTGTACTGCTACAATTTGTATTGAGATCCAAGATCTAAATGGACCTTCAGCAATGATTCTAGATACATCTATGGTTAGCTGTAGTGGATTTACTGATGGCTCAGCAACTGTAGATATGATCGGAGGTAATGGTGTCTTTACAGCTCTGTGGGATGCTAATGCAGGAAGTCAAATAACACCAACAGCTTCTAACTTAGCTGCAGGATTTTACGGAGTAACCATTACAGATGCTATTGGATGTAATGCTTCAGTTTCTATTGAAGTTACTGAGCCAGATGTACTATTTTCAATTCAAACATCTTACAATACAAATTGTTTTGAATCATGTGACGGTATTGCCTCACTTGCCACAATTGGAGGAACACAACCTTATTCCTACAACTGGTTAGATGAGAATAACATGACTATTGGAATCACAGACTCAATTGGAGATTTATGTGCAGGAGATTATGTATTATCTATAGTTGATGATCAAGGATGTACTGATATAATTAATTATACAATACAAGAGCCTAACCAAGTAACAGGATCTGCTAGTCCAACAGGCATCTCTTGCTTTGACGAATGCGATGGAACTGCTACTGCAATTGGAATAGTTGGAATGACGCCATTTAGTTACCAATGGGGAGCTGCAGCAGGAAATCAAACTGGAGCAACAGCATCTGGCTTGTGTCCCGGTAATTATAGTTGCACTATAACAGATTCTGATGGTTGCCAAACTATCGTTTCTGCAACTATTTCGCAACCGACACTCTTGACTGCTACAATTAATTTAATAGGAAATGTAAGTTGTAATGGTTACAGCGATGGTTGGGCAGAGGTTAGCCCTTTGGGAGGAACATCACCTTATACTTATCAATGGGATAACAGTGGAGGGTCATTAATTACAGCAACTAACTTATCAGCTGGAACTTATACCGTAACGGTAACGGATGCAAATGGATGTGTTACAACAGCTACGACAACAATTACGCAGCCAACACCATTAGGGGCTACACCAACATTTATGGATGTAGATTGCTTTGGTAATTGCAATGGTTCTGCTAGTGTAATTGTGAGTGGTGGTTCTGGTGGTAATGCCTACCAGTGGAATAATCCAACATTTGCAACTACTGCTACAGTCAATAACTTGTGTGCAGGAACTTATACTTGCCTCGTTACCGACGTAAATGGATGTGAAATTTCAAAAACGGTAAACATTACACAGCCAACTCAAATAGGAATGAGTGTATCGATTACGGATGCTAATTGTGGTCTTTTTAATGGATCTGCCGGTGTTAATGTTTTTGGGGGAACATTACCTTTCGTGTATCAATGGAATGATGCATTGACCCAAACCACTGCTTTTGCATTTAATCTAAATGCTAATTGTTATACCCTTACGGTAACAGATGGTAACGGATGTTTTGAAGACAGCGTAATTTGCTTAGATGACATTGAAGGGCCAACTGTTACTTTTGTCACATCTTCAGATGTAACGTGTTTTGGTGATCAAGATGGTTCAATGCAATATGCAGTTACAGGGGGAACAGGATCTGCTAATTTGGAATGGATTGATGATGTTGGGAACTCTATCCCAGCAGGAAGTAATTTAAATACATTAATTGGATTAGATGGAGGTTGTTACTCTTTAATCGCCACAGATGCGGCTGGTTGCATAAGTTCTGAATCATCTTGCATTGCTGAACCAACCCAGATTAACTCTGCTATCTTTAATTTCAACGATGTGACTTGCAATACAGGATGCGATGGTGATGCAACCGTAGATGTAAGTGGAGGATTGGTTGCTTCAGGTTATGGATATAGCTGGAATGATGGTCAGACAACTCAACAAGCAACAGGTTTATGTGCTGGAGATTATACGGTTACTGTAAACGATGATAACAATTGTGTTACTTCAAGTTCTGTTACAATTGGAGAACCGACACCGATTGTTATTACAGCTGATAATGTCGTTAATGTTTCATGTTTTGGGGAATGTGATGGAGAGATACAAATTTCCGTTACGGGAGGAACAGCACCTTACCTATATGATTGGTTTCCAATTGGATTAACGACTCCAGGTGTGGCTGGACTTTGTGCCGGAACTTACACAGTTCGTATCACAGATGCGAACGGATGTGCTGAAGAAATGGATATTACGATAATGGAGCCAACTCAATTAGTGCAATCAGCAAGTACAGTAAATGCAACTTGTTCTGATTGCAATGGAGAGGGAAGTATAACTGCATCTGGTGGAACAGCACCTTACGCTTATAACTGGTTCGGATTAGGAAACTCTCCTGGCAATAGTAATAACACTGGACTATGCCCAGGTCTTGTTACTTTCGAAGTAACCGATGCAAATGGATGTCTTATTAGCAGTACAACTAATGTAATTGATGAAGCAGCTCCGGTAATTGATAGTATTCTTTTTGTTGAGCCATTATGTAATGGTTATAGCACTGGCAATGCATCGGTGTATGCTTCCGCTGGAACAGCTCCATATACTTACCTATGGGATGATCCTTCAGCACAAACAGCACAAACAGCGGTTGCATTGGAAGACGGTTTGTATGGCGTGCAAGTAACAGATGGAAATGGATGTATAGCTTTTGATTTGGTAAACATCACAGAGCCATCACCATTAAATGCTATTGCAGATATAGAAAGAACTATCTGTTATGGTGAATCAACACAAATATGGGCAAGTGGTCAAGGAGGAACTCCTTTCTTAGATGGCACTTATACCGTCACTTGGGACAACTTACCTAATACTGGCTCAGCTCCTGTAACAGTCTCTCCACTTACAACAACCTTATACTGTGCTTCTGTGTCAGATGCAAATGGTTGTTTGCCGGTGAGTTCATGTGTAACGATTACGGTTACTCCAGCACTTACTTTAGCAATTACTCCTCCAATTGATATGTGTGCTGGAGGTGCTGTAGATATAGTTGCCACTGCAACAGGAGGTGATACACTTATAAATCCTTATACATTTATATGGTATGATGATGCAGGTTTAACAAATGTTGTTCCAAGCTCACAATCTGGAAATGTTTCTACCGTGAGTGTGAACCCAAGTGAACCAACAACTTACTATGCGGTACTTAGTGATGGATGTAGCACTAATGATACAGTGTCAACTACTGTTTCAATTAATCCAAATCCGCAAGCATTTATTGCGGCTTTTGATTCTTCAGGGTGTGCTCCATTTACAGCACAGTTTGTTGCCAACTCAGATATAGGAGTTAACTTCGATTTTGATGTTGACTGTGATAGCACACCTGAGTACTCCGGTCCAAATAATACATTTAATTATGCATATACAACTCCAGGAATATATGATGTATGTTTAACTGTGACCAGCGCAGACGGATGTTTTACAACTATAAATTCTCCTGCAATGATTACTGTTCATGATTTACCTGTAGCCAATTTTGGTGTTTCACCTGCAGAAACTTCTATACTCAATCCAGTAATTGAGATGATTGATTATTCTATTGGAGGATCAATATATTCTTGGGACTTTGGAGATGGGACATCGATTACAGGAAACGGAGATAGTGTCTTAGTTGATTCAACTAATACTGGACTTATGAGCGATCCAACTCACTTGTATTCTGATACTGGATACTATGATATTACACTTACGATATTCAGCATCAATGGCGCAGATACTTGTGAGAGTATATACACACAAACCATCCATATTGAAGGTGATTATATCTTCTTTGCGCCAAGTGCATTTACGCCAAATGGTGATGGAAAAAATGATGTTTTCATACCAAAAGGAATCGGCATTGATGCAATGACATATGATTTCTATGTATTTAATCGTTGGGGAGAACAAATTTTCGAAGCACACAATAAAGACATCGGTTGGGATGGAAAACATAAAGGAACTCCAGTGCAAGTTGATGCTTACGTTTGGTTAGTCAGAACGCTGGATAACAAGGGGAAACCACATGAATACATTGGGCATGTAACTGTGGTTAGATAACCAACTAGAAAGAAGTGAAACTAAAAAAGGCAGTGGTAAACATTTGCACTGCCTTTTTTATTACTATGTCGCGTCTTAAAATAAGACCCGAACATTGTAACCTTAAACTATATTTTAAAGTATTATTTTAGTCTATGTCGGAAAATAAGGTCCAACAAACTTTAATTTGCAACATCTAATTAATATATGAAACTGGACACCAAGAGTTAATAAAAAATTAAATACATTTACGTGATATGAATATATTATACTCTACATTGCTACTCTTATTCTCTTTATTTATAACTGATTTTTCAGCACAAACACCTGACAGTAAATTTGTTCAGTTCATGATGACAAATGTCGATTCAAGGGAAAAAGTATTGGAAATAGATCAGTTTGTGCGCAATCAACAAGGTGTTGAAATTTCTAGAGCAGACTTTGTTAGTAAAAAATATTTATGCATCTATGAGCCTGAAAGCGGTTTAAATCGAGTGAAGTTTGAAACATGGATGCAAGAATTAGGAGTTGAAATCAAATGTTTTAGAGAAGGTATATTCGGAACAGAAAAGATAATTGACCAAAAATTGGACTGCGAATAGTTATGAGATATTATATACATACCTTAGCTATATTCGCCGCTTCATCTATTGCTAATGTTAGCTATTCTCAATGGGGAGATTGTGGCGTTTCAATTGAGGCATGCACTAATCCATCATTTGCTGTAACTCCTAATAATTTTGGTGCTATCGAAGAGTTTCAATCTGGAACAATTACAAACCCGAGTTCAAATCCAAATGCAATTCCTGGAAACAGCGGATGTTTACTTTCTGGAGAATTAAATAGTACGTGGCTTTTAATTACAGTAACCAGCAATGGAACATTAGAGTTTAGCATGGGAGATTTAGCTTCGCCTGGATGTTTTGACTGGATCATGTGGCCTTACGATGCTAATACATGTGACGATATTTTTAATAATTTACTTCCTCCAATTGCATGTAATTGGAATGGTGCCTGCAGTGGACTAACTGGAATGGCAAATACTCTACCTGTTGGTGCAAGTCAATCAGATTTTGAAAATGAATTGACCGTTAATGCAGGAGATCAATATATGATTTGTTTATCGAACTACGGTGGTGCAAACAACAACGTTCCTCTTAACTTCTTTGGAAGCGCAGGAACAACTTGTGGTGGTGCAATTGATGCAACAATATGCGAAGGAGATACAGCGACAATCTCTGCTCTCGATGGAGTAACTTATGTGTGGGAAACAGCAACTTTTGGGTTTATCACAACCAACACTGCTGGAGACACTGCTTTTGTTAATCCATCTATAACAACAAACTATCCTGTAGTAATTACATTTTCTGATGGCACATCTGCTAACGATACTGCTGTTGTTACTGTTATTCCAGCAATCAACGCTACTTCAACAGTTGTTGAAGATCAATGTAATGGAGATGAAACTGCAACTATTACCGTTGTCACACCTGGTGGTACAGCACCATTTTCTTTTGCGTTAACTGGCCCAACATCAAGTAATAATACCAATGGAGTTTTTTCAAATTTACCTTCTGGAAATTATACAGTTGACATTACAGATGATACGGGTTGTTCTGATCAGATAATGGTCACTGTCAATCCAGGCCCTTTGTGTTGTGATATAACCATATCAACCACTGGAGATGTGGTTAATTGTGAAGCGGATTGTTCAGGGATTGCAGTAGTTGACACATTAAACTCCCATCCCCCTGTAACTATTCAATGGTTCGATGAAAACAACAACCCAATTATTGGTGCTTTTAACGACACGCTATTTTCCGTGTGCACAGGCACCTACTATGTCGAAGTTTCTGATATTGTTTGTATGAAAAGAGATACAGCAACTGTTGGCATGAGCCTACAATTACCAACAGCGATTTCCTCTAATGACACAGCAATTTCTATTGATCAAGAATTACAGTTATGGTCATCAGGTGGATCCAGCTATATATGGTATCCTGATACGTACTTAGATTGTTCAGATTGTGAGAGCCCTATTTCCACACCCGGAGATGACGTCACCTACTTTATCGAAGTAACAGATTCTTTAGGTTGTAGTATTGAAGATACAATAGTGATTACTGTTATTTACTATCCATTATTTATTCCGAATGGGTTTTCACCAAATAACGATAATGAAAATGACATTCTATATGTTAGAGGTGCAGGTATTGCCTCTATTCAAATGCATATTTTTGATAAATGGGGGAATTTGGTTTTTGAGATATTAGATCCAGATACAGGCTGGAATGGAACGTTTAAAGGAAAACCTGTAAATACTGGTGTTTACGTATACCGAATGGACGCTACATTGAAAAATGGAGAAACACTAATGGAATCAGGGAACATAACATTGTTTAGGTAGATATGAGAATATACATACTTTTAATATCGATTTTAGTAATATTTACAACGCATGCGCAGGATATTGAGTTTTCTCAATTTAACAGCACACCATTGTTGCAAAACCCTGCTAACACTGGTATGGGGAGAGGATATAATAGAGCAAATTTATTATATCACTCGCAGCATACTACAATGGGGAATGTTTATTCCACCATGTACGCATCTGCGGACGCCCCAATATTTTCCCATAAAATGCAAAGAGCAAGTGGATTATTTGCTACTGGGTTGCATTTCTATAATAACACTGAAGGTGATGCCAAACTAAGCACACTTAATGTAGGGCTATCTATTGCTGGACATGTCGACTTAGACTATTACAATAAAGGAAGTGTTGGAATCCAAGGAACTTATAACCAGCAATCTTACAATATAAATGCGATCCAATGGGACAGTCAATATAATGGAGTTTCCTACGATCCTACTTTACCTTCGAATGAAAATTTTAATGGAAATAGTAATGTTTTTTTGAATTTGGGAGTTGGACTTTTATGGAAACATTTTTCTAGAGAAGAAAATCTATCAGGCATTGATAAAGGAAGTTTTCAAATTGGGTACAGTTTATTTAATATTACTAAACCCTCTTTGTCTTTAATTAATAATTCCGACAAACAGTACTTTAAGCAAAATATACATTTTAAAAGTCTATTTGCAATTGGCGAAAAGCACATAGGTATTGCACCTTCAGGAATGTTTTTAATGCAGGGACCACATATTGAGTATTCAATAGGGAGTGCTTTTCTCTTTTATCTTAAATCTGACACAAAATATACAGGATTTATAAAGGAAGCATATGTCGGTATGAGTATGCATTATAGACATACGGATGCAATTATCCCTGGAATAATTATAAAGATTTCTAATATTATTATAGGCATGTCATATGACTATAGTATTGGTAAGCTGCAACAGTTTAATGGAGGAATGGGTGGTTTTGAATTTTCTCTTCAGTTTAATGACACTTATGGAACCTTATTTAATCAGGGGAATATGCACGTAACAAATGGTGCTCAAAACTCTAGAAAATTATAATTGATGAAGTTAGTTATATTAGGTTCCGCGATAATTATTGGATTCAATTCTATGGGTCAAAATATAAACGCTAAGGTCATTGAATATTTAGGCACTGAAACAGCCAATGAATTATTTTCAAATAACGTGGAAAAATACAACCATTTGTTGAACTTTATCAATAACTCATGGTATGTGCAAGATGTTTCTTTTAAAGACTTATCGAATTTAAAAGATTTTAGAACAGTTAACTTTAAAGCTATCGGTGCTAATTTATTTGATGATGGGCAAAATTTCCGAATAGAAAATTTCAATCCACTTCTTTATGATATTAAAATTCAAGATAAATATCCAACGATTTATAAACTAGGTGAAACTGGAAAAATAATTGTTTTCTATTCAAGAGAGTATTTCATTGAAAAAGCTAAAGAAAACTAAATGAGAAACGCACTGCTATTTCTGCTATTACTATTTCCATGGCAATTGTATGCCCAAGACTTTTCTATTACGGATGGAAATATTTCAACTTGTTTAGGAACTTTATTTGATTCTGGAGGTGCTGGAGGTGCTGGATATTCAAATAGTGAAAGCTATACCGTTACAATTTGCCCTGATAATGCCAATGATGTAATTACGCTAGATTTTATCAATTTCACACTGGACAACACAAATACAGCTGCTTCACCTGCAAATAACATAGACAATATAATTATTTACGATGGTGATAATACAAGTACTACAACATTAGGAACATACACAGGAAATCAACTGCAAGGAACAATTGTTACTTGTACTTCACTTAATATTAGTGGGTGTTTAACCCTTGTATTTACTTCAAATGATACTGGAACTGGTGTATTTGCTGCTACAATTACGTGCGCTACTCCGTGCCAAAGGCCATTTGCGCAAGCCACAGCAAACCCTGATACAATCGCTAAAATTTGTATTGGGGAATCCGTTAGCTTTGACGGATCTTCATCCTTTGCTCAAGCCGGGTTTAACATTGTCGATTACCATTGGGATTTTGATGACGGCATAATTGATAGTTTAAGCGGCGCAATTGCAAGTTATACTTTTGATAATCCAGGTGTATTTAATGTGCAACTTCGCGTAATAGATGATAATGGATGTATTAACTCTAATTTAACCGACTTAAGTATATGGGTTGCACCGCCTCCTATATTTAACCCAATTGAATATGACACGAGCATGTGCATAGGGGAAACCGTTACATTTACTGCTCACCCTGATCAATATTCGCAAACTTGGACCGCTGTTCCAGATGGAAATTTAGGAGGACCTCAATATGTTCCAGATGAAGTAGGACAATGTTTTACGACTACTTTAGATTTTACAGCATTTTCTCCGGGACAAAACCTTATAAACATTAATGATTTAATAGATGTATGTATAAATTTTGAACATTCCTATATGGGAGATTTAGTCATTTCGTTAACCTGCCCTACAGGCCAAAGTGTCTTGCTGCACCAGCAAGGTGGTGGTGGAACAAATCTAGGTGACCCTGATCAAGCTGATGGGCCGGAATTTCCTGGTGAAGGTTGGGACTACTGTTGGAGCCCAGCTGCTACAAACGGAAGTTGGGAAGATAACTCTGCGACTAGCACTATGACAAATAGTAGTGGATCGACATCCTTAGTCCCTGGGATATATGAAAGTATTAATTCAATGAATGCATTAATCGGATGTGATCTTAATGGAACTTGGGAAATTGAATTCTGCGATTTATGGGGATCTGATGATGGTTTTGTTTTTAGTTGGGGAATTAATTTTGACCCAAGCTTATTCCCTCCTTTAACTTCTTTCACTCCTGGAATCGGAGCGCAACAAGATTCCTCCAGTTGGAGTGGAACTAATATTGTAAATGAGTCTGCTAATGGTAACGAAATTACAGTTGCTCATACTATTCCAGGTAGCTATGATTATACATTCTCTATTACCAGTGACCATGGATGTGTTTCAGATACGACCATCACATTAGTTGTGGATCCAGGTCCAGAAGTTTTTGCGGGAAATGATACAAGCGCTTGCACTGGGCAACAAGTTCAATTAACCGGAGAAATATTAAACACTCCCCCCCCCTCTCCTCCTTGTTTATTTACAATAGACATGTTAGATACTTTTGGAGATGGTTGGAACGGAGCGTCTATTGATGTAATCATTAATGGAGCAATAACAAACTATGGAATGGCAGCCGGTTCTAACGCTTCCTATACATTTACTTTGAATGATGGTGATTCTTGGGAGATTGTATTCACTTCTGGAACATTTGATAACGAAATTATTTACACTTTTACGGATTGTAACGGAAATCAAATATTCACAGATGGCCCAAACCCCTTGACTGGTCCTGCTTTTACCTCTACCTATGGAAACCCAGTGAGCTATACCTATGGTTGGGACCCTGTGACTGGATTAACGGATGCAACTATTATTGATCCTATCTCATCTATTAGCGGACAAACCACATACGTTTTAAGTGTTTTTCCAACAGGGCATCCATTGTGCGTGACGACAGATACGATTACAGTTAACATAAATGACCCCTCTGCGGGGCAAGATTCAACCGCAACTGTTTGCCAATCGGGTACTGGACTAGATCTTTATGAATATCTTGGAGGCACTTTAGATTCTGGAGGAACCTGGTACGATGGGACAACAGTCATCACAAATATTTTAGACCCATCCAATTTGGTCGCTGATACATTTTATTATATCATTGGAGACCAAGGATGTATAGACACCGCAACGGTAATGATATATGGGTCGATTCCAGTTCCTGTCTCATCAAACGACACTTCCATAACGGTTGACCAACAAATTCAATTATGGTCTTCTGGAGGGGAATCGTACATATGGACTCCCAGTATTTATTTAGACAACACTTTTTCTAACTCTGTGATTTCTACACCAGGTGAGGACATCACTTATTACATAGAAGTCTATGACTCATTAGGTTGTATGACTATGGATACTATAAATATTACCGTAGAGTACAACCCCCTCTTTATTCCTAATGGTTTTTCTCCAAACAATGACAACAATAATGATGTGTTATATGTTCGTGGCGGTGGGGTTTCATCTATCCAATTTCGAGTTTTTGACAAGTGGGGAAACATAGTGTTTGAATCATTTGACATGAAAAATGGATGGGATGGAACCTATAAAGGAAAGTTACTAAATACAGGAGTATTTGTTTATCGAATGGATGCCACTTTAAAGAATGGAGAAACTCTGTTTGAGAGCGGTAATGTCACATTGTTTAGATAAGAAAAATAATAACAAGCAGAAAAAAAGGGTATTCAAATGGATACCCTTTTTTTCTATAAAGCTTATCTAATTAAGCATCAATATTTGCATACTTTGCATTTTGTTCAATGAACTCTCTTCTAGGAGGAACCTCATCTCCCATAAGCATTGAGAAAATTCTATCTGCTTCGACGCTGCTTTCAATTGTAACTTGACGGAGCGTTCTAAATTTTGGATTCATGGTTGTATCCCACAGTTGCTCCGCATTCATCTCTCCAAGACCTTTATAACGTTGTATACCAACACTTGTATCTGTTCCTGCTCCTTTCATTTCTTGAACAAAAGCATCACGCTCAGCATCATTCCATGCATAATTACTTTGCTTTCCTTTCTTAAGGAGATATAAAGGAGGAGTGGCAATATATAAATACCCATTTTCAATTAGTTCTTTCATATAGCGGAAAAAGAACGTCATTATCAAAGTTTGAATATGGCTACCATCAACATCGGCATCACACATGATGATCACCTTATGATAACGAAGTTTCTCCAGATTCAGCGCTCTTGAATCTTCTTCTGTTCCTACTCTTACTCCTAAAGCAGTATATATATTTTTAATCTCTTCATTTTCGAAGATTTTATGTTGCATCGCTTTTTCAACGTTTAATATCTTACCTCTTAAAGGCATAATTGCTTGAAAGTGTCTATCTCTTCCTTGTTTTGCTGTACCACCTGCAGAATCTCCCTCGACAAGGTATACCTCACATTCTGAAGGGTCTTTTGAAGCACAATCAGAAAGTTTACCTGGTAATCCAGCACCACCCATTGGGTTTTTACGCTGAACCATTTCTCTTGCCTTAGTAGCTGCATGACGAGCTGTTGCGGCAAGAATAACTTTTTGAACTATCTGTCTTGCATCATCTGGATTTTCTTCCAAATAATCGTTTAACATTTCACTTACTGCCTGACTGACCGGAGCAGTAACCTCTCTATTTCCTAATTTTGTTTTTGTTTGACCTTCAAACTGCGGTTCCTGCACTTTTACAGAAACAATAGCAGTTAAACCTTCGCGAAAATCATCTCCTGAAATATCAAACTTTAATTTATCCAGCATTCCTGATTTTTCAGCGTACTTTTTCAATGTACCCGTTAAACCTCTTCTAAAGCCAGAAAGGTGCGTTCCACCCTCGTGCGTATTAATATTATTTACATAAGAATGAATGTTTTCAGCATAAGAGTTATTATAAATCAATGCTACCTCAACTGGAATACCATTCTTTTCTCCCTCAACGCTAATAACTTTTTGAATTAACTTTTCTCTAGTTCCATCCAAGAACTCAACAAACTCAGGTAAACCCCTCTCAGAATAGAAAGTCTCAACTGGTGATTTCCCTTCCTCATCTTTAGCCTCGGCTCTTTCATCTGTCATGACAATCGTCAATCCTTTATTCAGAAATGATAATTCACGCATTCGTGTTGCCAAAATATCGTAGTGATATTCTAAAGTTTCAAATATTTCTGGATCTGGAAAAAAGATAACTTCTGTCCCTTTTAAATCGGTAGTACCACCTTCTTTTACTAAATATTGTTCTTTCCCTTGCTTATATTCTTGGATGTATATTTTGCCACCCTTATGAACTGTAGCTTTTAAATCTATTGAAAGTGCATTAACTACTGAAACACCAACACCGTGCAATCCACCAGACACTTTATAAGAATCTTTATCAAACTTACCTCCAGCACCAATCTTGGTCATAACAACCTGTAATGCTGAAACACCTTCTTTCTTATGAAGATCCACCGGAATACCACGACCATTATCCATAACACGTATCCCATTCCCTTCCAGGATTGATATTTCTACTCTATCACAATGACCAGCTAATGCTTCATCAATAGAGTTATCAACTACTTCATATACTAAATGGTGCAACCCTCTAGAACCTACATCACCAATATACATCGATGGACGCATTCTAACATGCTCCATCCCCTCCAGGGCTTGTATACTATCCGCTGAATAATCTTTGTTTTCTTTATCTTCGCTCATCTTTTAATCTCGCTTTTTTGACAAGTCCAAATATAAGATTTCGCTCACTGTAAAACACAAAATTTAGAAGTCGATTATTTGCTACTTATTAACATTTAAGAATGTTATAAAGAGTAAAATCTGTTTTTATCGGATGAAACCTCAGTTTAGATAACTTTTGTGTAATATTTATGCTTTCGTTCAAGCCGATAGACCTTCCTTTTATTCATGCTTTCTTAATTATTTTTAATGTATTCATAAGAACTGCTTAGCCAGATTACATAGCTAAAAAAAGCCAAATAATTATTGAAATAAGAGGGACCAATCTCATTTTGCTTCCATTCTTGGGTAAACTGACAAACCATTGCCCAATAATTTATATATTTACATAATAAGAAAAAGTAACTTTCATCTCAGAGCAATTTTACTTTTGAAACCAATATTTTTCACCATGACTTGAAAAGCCTATTCAAAAACTTATTGCACAACAGACTTACTCTCAGGAAATACATCATAAATTTTAAATAACTCTCCTTTATAACAAGTGACTTCATGAAACAAATTATTTTCATAATTCACACTATCTATCTGTCTATTTAAAACTTTTGGGAACAATAAGTACGAATCAACTATACAATAATCCTTCTTTCAAGATTACTTATAGCAAGAATCCAAATATAGACTAGCAAGATTAGTTAACCAGTTTATGTTTATTTTTTGGTAATTTTGACTATTGTAAAAATGCGCGGAATTTTTCTTCATATTTTCATACTAGCTAGTATTTGTGGATGCGCTCAATCATCAGTTCATGAAAGTGAACTCAAAATAAAAGGTGGTTTTGGAACGCTCATACCCCACCGTTCTTTAATGCAACACTTGCACACAGGACATGCCAAATCATTTGAAATATCATACAATTTTAACACTTATGGTAAAAACCCATTTCATTCGATCTACAATTATCCTCAGCTAGGTATAGCCGCAGGAATATACGACCTAGGAAATCAGAAGGACATTGGTTTAACATATGCCTTTACTCCCACAATTTCTGCTCCGTTTTCAATGAACAAGTATCTACCCCAATTAAAGCTTGGTATAGGATTAGGAATAGTTAGCAAGCCTTTTGGAACTAATGGAAGCTACAGGAACATTGCCATAGGAAGCCATTTGAATGCTGCAGTTTTGCTTGAATTAGAGAAATCATTTCAACTATTCGAAAAATTAAAAATGTACTATAGTGTTTCAATGATTCACTTTTCGAACGGAGCTTCAACACTTCCCAACTTAGGATTAAATACTATTACTTTTAATATCGGTATTAGCTATGGATTAAAAAAGAAAAAGGAAATTATTCTATCCGAAAAGCAATCCTTTGATAAATCCATTCGATTCACTCCTATGATTTACGGCGGATGGCGCGAAAATTCAATTCATAAACCAACAAAACATGCTATAGGAGTTGTTTCCCTAGAATTTTCTAAACAAATTAATCAAAAAGGAAATTGGTTATTTGGAGTTGATTTTATTTACAATTCAAGTGTTGAACATACTGACGAATTAGAACATTTGAAAGATTACACAGATTATTTAAAAAAGGACAGTAACTTTCAATCTGGAATATTTACGGGATACGGACTATGTTTTAAAGACATTGAATTACTTATTCAACTTGGAGTATATACTTACAACCAATACAAAGACAGAGGAATGCTCTATCAAAGAATTGGCCTCAGAAAAATATTCAACGATAAATTGATTATTAACATTGGATTAAAAAGTCATTCTGCAGTAGCTGAATATTTAGAAATTGGGATTGGTTATCGTTTTTGATGAAAAAATTAATTTACATACTTTGTTTTATTGTATTTCTGATTTCTTGTCAAAAATCAGAAGATCGAATATGCTATAAATCAACTGGTAAAACAATAAGCGAATTAAGATCTCTTGAAAATTTCACGGTTCTTGTCTTGACGGATAATATTGCGCTAAAACTGCACCAAAGCATTGAAAATAGTGCAACCATAACTGCAGGAAACAACTTAATTAACTTTATCCAAACAAAAGTAAGTGGAGACACACTTTACATTAGTAATCAAAATAAGTGCAATAATTTAAGATCCAGAAAAAAAGAAGTTATTGTCACTGTCAATGTTTTAAATATTCAAAAAATAATTCACTACGGAACAAAAGGGATTAGTTCCAACAATACGCTAAAAGGAGACATGTTATCAATAGAAAGTTTTGATGGCCACGGAGATGTTTCAATCGATTTTGAGGGCAATTATTTAACAACACTATTTCATTCGGGGACCAGTAATGTATTAATAACAGGATTAGTGAATCAGTCCTATGCATATCAAATTGGCACTGGATACACAGACTATTCAGGACTAGAAGCAAAAAATTGCTTTCTTCATAGCCGGTCTATCCAGGATTGTATAATGAGTGCAAAAGAAAATTTAGAGGTTGAAATTCATAGCTCCGGTAATGTCTATTATGAAAAATTAGATAATTTATCTGTTAGCTTGACAGGAAATGGAACGGGCGAACTAATTGCGGAGTAAATGATACACTTTTATTTGTAATAAAATTCAAAATTTTAAAGAAGATGTCAAAGTCTATCTTGTTGATGCAGACTAAAAAGCTAAAGTAACTCCCCCTAACAAGTTAAGTCCTTGAACAGGGTAAGCCGTCCATTTATAGTATTTACCCGCAAAGTTATTGAAGTTGATATATGCTGATAGTTTTTTATTATACCTATATTCAAAACCTAAATTAGCATCTACAAATGGTTTCAGGTTGTAAATGTACTTATCATTAGTTGCTTCTACTCCTTCAATCGGAGAATAACTATATGTTTTTCTATTGCCTATAACAAATACATTTGCTTTAACCAATATCTTATCAGCTAAATCATAAGTTCCTGAAAGTGTAAGTTGAAAGTCAGGTTTATGCCATGCAAACTCTTTTCTCCCAGAACCATAAGCGAAGAACTCTCCCTTACCATAAATCTTTAGCTTTTCTAGTTTCTGATAGGCTAATTGACCACTAATGGTGGTTATTGATAAGGTATCATATAACACCGTAAACTTATTTCCGTAAGAATAAGTAGAATCCATTCCAAAAATTGGCAACCCTTCTACCTCTTCATGTGTAAAAGCTACATTGAATGATATTGTTGAGCTAACAGAACCGCGAATACCACCATATAATTTTAGCTTTTGATTAGAGTTTTGAATATTGGTATTTTCAAGAATAAATGAATTCTCTAAACGCATAGAATTAAAAGTGTGTCTTTTAATACCTCCACTCAAGCCGATGTATGGTATAAAAATATCATTAAACAGGCTATAATTACCCTCTAAACATGGATAAAAGTGAAACTTAGCAGTATTCCCAATATTTGCATAAATACCTAATCCTGCTTTAACAGACCAATTATCACCTCTTGAGAAAATATAAGGAGTTAGTTTGAATATAGTATTATTTGTATTTAGAGACAAAAGGGAATCACCTATTGAATCGGAAGTCATTAAAAGTGTACTTTGTTGTAATGCATTAAAATCTAACACCACATCGGCTCCAATTTCTTCTTTGCCCATATATTTAAACAAATTTGCTCCAATCTTTAAATTGTGTTCGTTTGTTTTAGATAAACCATTTAAAAAATCATAATCTACGCCAATGTGATGATTAAGCTTGGCACTATCTTTTAGCATACTATTAAGCTCAGAATGAAGCGAAACTAAATTATAAACTTGCTTTATCGTATCTGCAGTAGTTCTATATATTTCTGGAATTAAGGTGTTCGTTGCATCAAACCCATAATAATGAAAACTATTCCTACCATAATTTAAAGATGTTTTAAGCGTGTGTTCTTTAAAAAAGTGTTTGTAATATCCCCCTAAATGATTGTCATTAAACTTATTGACGCCAAGGTCTTTTATATTTCCTAAAGAGCTATGATGGAGTATGTTCGTTCCCCAAGCGCGTTTTTTAGAACGTGTAGAATTGTAATATCCTTCTAAATAAGTAGTAGTATACATACCTAATGCCGCCTTAACATATCCTGAATATAATTTGTCTAAAGGCTCAATAATTTTCAATCTTGCCGGCTTAATTTGTTGCACCTCAAATGACACATTGTGCTGAACAGGTTCCAAGTAATACTGAAGCTTAGGAATCTCCATTACCGAATCCTTCGATTGCGGCATTATGCTTATCTTTTTCGACTTTACAGTTGTACGTGCAGCTGAATCGGTGCCGCTATAAACATCAGAATCACCATCTTGAGAAACTCCATCTTGTATGCCAATTGAGAAAAGTACAACGATTAATGTATATGCTATTTTCATCATCTAGTTATTTGGTTCTTTGTTTTGTTTCTCCTTCTCCTCTTCCAATTCATCCTCGAAAAGCTTTTTATCTTTTTCATCTAGACCTTCAAAATCAATTTCCACATCGTCTTTTTCTATTAATTTTTCACTTTGACTTTCCAAATCAAGTATATAATCAATTTTTGATTGAGCCAACGCCACAATCTCTGCTTGATCTTTTCCTTCATAGTTATCAATAACACTTTGCAGACTACTTTTTGCGTTGAAATAATCTTCTTTTACAATGAAATTATCCCCTAGCAAAATAATTGCACTAGCTATCCAATAATCGTAAGACGGTTTCTGCTTTACCAACTCCATAATAGTAATTTCGCACTCATCATTCTTTTCTTGCTCGAATAGTATTTCCGCTGCATTATACTTGGCTTCTGCACCTTTAATACTTTTTGTATTTTCGCTTAAAGCAATAAGGATAATATAAGCCTCATCCAGTCTATCCGTTTCTTTTAAAGAAAGCCCATGTATTAGTGAAGCTTCAATTTCTAAAGGTTCATCAATATTGCTTAACAATAGGGTCTTATTAGAATACGAAATTGCCGACTGATAATTGTTTAAGTTCCAAAACCCGCGCATCTGACCAATAATAGAAGCTCTAATATTCTCCTCTGCTGCAGCTAATTTCTCAAGTGTTGAATAATGGCCAATTGCTTGGTGATAGTCCTCTAGGAAATAACTAATATTACCTGCATATTTTAAGGCATTTTCATAATTATTATTGTTAACCTTATCAATAACACTGTTATAATGTGAAAGCGCTTCTTCTAGGTTTTCTTCTTGATGAATACACCGAGCCATATAGTAATACGCATCCGCGTTGTGCCTTCCATTTTCAACTTTCATATTATATTCCTTTCCTTTTAGGATAATATTGGCACAATCTCCACGATCCCAAGCATCTTGAACAGGTTCCCAAAAAACCGAATCCAATTCGGATTGAGCTACTTCTCTTCCTTGCTCTACTAGCCAATCATAATAGCCCGCTAAATCATTTCTTCCTTTATAAATGTCTTTCATTAATAAGACTGCAGATTCATTTTCGGAAGTTGCATTGGGATATTCTAGCAGCACTTTTTCCAAATACTTTTCTGCTTTATCATAATCTTGTGTACTTAAATAAACGCTCCCTACGTTTACAATGGCTCTTGGCACATATTTATTTTGTGGGTAGTCACGAATAAACTGTTCGTACGTGGCTATGGCTTTTTGATTTTCTCCTTGCGTTTTATAGGTATCTGCTAATTCCCGAATAGATAAAATTTGGTAGCTAGAGTTTGGATACCTTTCGGTTAACTCTTGCAGCGTTTTAGCCTTCCCTTCATGATCTTCGGTATAGCCTTGAGATGTTGCTTTTTTAAAGTAAGCGTAGGATAAATCGCCTTCTCCTTTTTCAATAACCCTATCGAAATATTCAATCGCTTTTACATCGTCTGACAACAAAAAATAACAATCTGCTAATCTTAAGAATGCATCAATCAAAGGTTTATTCTTTACGCTCTCCTCTAATAAAACGAAATTTCTAAATGCAGTAATGCTACTACGCAAATGAGCACTTCTCTCGGTGGAGGTAATCGTCTTTTTTCTATTATAAGTAAACGGTTTAGATTTCAAAAAATAAGCATATCCTATATTATAATCTGCCTGACGAAAAACGGATGTAAGAGCAGCTCCTGGTTCCATTCGGAATTCTTTATACTGCGAAATAGCCTCATCCAACTCTCCTTTATGATATTTGCATTCAGCAATCCAAAACAGGCTTTCTGCGTTCAATTTTTTATCAACGGGATACCTTTTAACATCTTTGAATCGATTCAGCGCTTTATCATATTCTCCGTTATGAAATAATTGAACAGCTCTGTTAAAACTTACCGTTTGATAGGCAACCTTCATCCGATCATCCTTATTTTTTACTCTTTCTAACGACGCCAAAGCATCTTCATAATTCTTTGTCGTCATATAAACCCGTATCAAAAACTCATAAGCTTCTTCAACCTGAGGTGAATTTGGGTATATTTCAATGTACTCATGAAAAGCTTCTATTGCTTCATCATAAGGGTTATAAGATAATTCGTAAGCCAGTTTTGCATAATTAAAGAGTGAATTCTCTGATATCTCAGGGTTAAAATTCAGTTTACTCGCTGCTCTAAAAGCGTTACTTGCATAATCTTTTTCTTCTAGTTTTAAATACGATTCTGCCATGTGGTAATATGCTGATTGCGATAAAGCATCTTTCTTTGTAGATGCTCTAGCGAGATATTTAACTGCATTTTCATAACTTTTAATTCCGAAGTAGGCAAACCCAATTTGATAATTATCAACTCGAGTGGCCTTTACACCTTTTCTGAATTCTATTAAATAGGGAATAGCTTCATTATATTTTTTCTCATAATAATAAGCGTCTCCGATTAGTTTAGCGAATTCTGATTTTCTTTTCGAACTAATCGAATCCATATAAACCGGAGCATATTCAATCACCTTTTTATACTTTTCTTGTTTATAATAAATTTGTGTAATGTAGTATGGCGCAATAGATTTAAACATTGACTCGCAAGAAATTGTTTGAAAGCCTTCTAATGCCGTTTGATAGTTCTTAGCTGCATATGCAATGTGACTATAATAATAAACTGCTGGGACTTTATATTCAGTCTCTTTTTCCAAAATCTCATAGAAGTAGCCTTTCGCCTTAATAAAATCTTTTTGTTTGAAATAACTATACCCTAACTTGAAGTAATACTCGATTCTTTCATCCTTAGATAGGTCATAAGGGTCAATTTTAGTTAAATACTCAATTACCTTTTTTGATTTCTTTAAACGATAATTGTGCTTCCCTAATTGAAAAAACACAGATTTTCCTTTTGGATGGTCTGGATGTTCAGTTACAAAACGATTCAATAAAAACTCCGCATCTTTATGGAATAGCTCCAATGCACAGATCGCAAAATAGTATTCAGCATTGATGCGCATTTCATCTTGATTATTTTCAATATGCATTGCCACTTCTGCAAATTTATCCTGAGCTGCACTGTATTTCTCTTTATCGTAAAGATCTTGGCCATCATTATATGCTCTATACGCATCTGTATAAATAGCCGTTTTTTGTCCAAAGGAACTGACAGCACTAAATAACAGTAGCACAATTAGACTTTTTCGAATCCCTATCATAAGAATTTATTTTCTAACAGGACATAACTTGCCCATCATAATTTAATGGTTAAAGATAGTAAGGTGTAGGGGTGCTGTTTGCGTTGATTTGATTAATTGTTAACGCGTTTCTGTTAAAACTATTGCATATAAATCAACATCGAAGAAAAATAAATTGTCATCTTTATCCGCTATAAACACAATACATTTGAATTTTGACTTTAGCAGAGAGCAGCATTTCTATCAATAATATCAATGTCTCTCAACGGGAATTATTGGTACTCAAAAACGTAGAATTAACCATCCTAAAAGGAGAGTTTGTTTACCTAATCGGAAAAACCGGAAGTGGAAAAAGTAGTTTGCTTAAAATACTATATGGGGAGTTAAGACTAAAAGAAGGCAATGCTACTGTGGCTGGTTTTAATTTAATCAAACTCCGAAAAAGAAAAATTCTAGCCTTAAGAAGAAAGTTAGGAATTGTTTTTCAAGACTTCCAACTGCTTACCGACCGAACTGTTGAAGAAAATTTAAAGTTCGTAATGCGCGCTACCGGCTGGAAAGACAAAAAGAAAGTGAAAGCGCGAACCTCTGAATTATTGGAAAAAGTTGGAATGGCAGAAAAGGGCTTTAAGTTCCCGCATCAGCTATCTGGTGGTGAACAACAAAGAATTGCCATTGCAAGAGCTTTAATAAATGATCCTGAAATTATTCTGGCGGATGAACCAACTGGAAACTTAGACCCAGAGACAACTGAGGAAATTATGCGTTTGCTTTTCGAAATAAGTGGTACAGGCAAAACAATATTGATGGCTACACATGATTACGATATGATGCAACGTTTCCCATCCCGAACCTTACGTTGCGAGGACGAAGCTATTACTGAAATTAATTTAGCAGAAGCGCCTGAATTTAAAATTAATAGGTTTTAATTTAAAAAAGAAACGTAAACAATCAAGCACTCGACTTTATTCTAGAAATCAACTAATTTCGTTTATCAAATTAATATCAATAGATTCTCTAAATTTACGGTAAAGCCATATTATGGATAACACACATATGTGTTTTATCTGCTTGTTACCCAACATTCCAAAACCAATAAAAAAACCGCATAATAATATCTTTACACGAACAAACAATAAAAAACCAACTATAAAACACAAAAAAACATTTATGAGTGTTGCTTTTCTCCTACTTGGACTCGGAGGCTTGCACGCCCAAGAAACAGTACCAGGCACAGGTGGTGATGCAACAGGCAGCGGAGGCTCATCAAGTTACTCTTTAGGATAAGTAGTTTACACTACTAATACAGGAAGAAACGGAAGCACATTATTTTTGTCTTGATACAAAAACAATGAAAAAAAATCAAGAGACTTAAAAGGAGATTGCTCCGCAAAGGATATTCTCGTTACTTCATGCTCTTTTCAAACTACAATAAATTTTCATTTGAACGCAATTCTGTTCACCCTGCACTTTCATCAAAAATAGTAAAACGCCAATAGGTCATTTAGTTTTCGTTTACAATTTCCTGTAAACATCCATTAAAATTTCTACTTCTTTTTCCCAAGTTAATTCTAGCGCTGCTTTTTTTGTGTTTTCTTGGTATTGTGAAAATATATGCTTGTTATCCCATATAGCTAATAGGCTTTTCTTAATTTCTTCCGGAGAGTGATCCGCCGTTATAACTCCAATTTCATATTGATTAATAATTTTCTTTAACTCTACCAAATCACTTGACAAAACCGGCAATCCAGCTTTAATATAATCGAATATTTTATTGGGTAAACTAAAGCGATAATTGATGTTTGTGTCTTTATCTAAAGTAATTCCAACATCTGCGTTAAAAGTATATTGCATCATTTCATTGTATGGTAATTTATCAACAAAAACAACTTTATTATTTAAATCTTGGCCCTCACTCCGTTCTTTTAAATGATTTAAAACATCCCCACTTCCAACAATATACAAAACCGTATTGTCCATTATAGCAATTGCTTCTAATAACTCTTCAATTCCCCTATCTAAATTAATTCCCATCCCTTGTACAAGTACAATTTTTTTATCTAATGGGATTCCCAAATCAGCTCGCGATTTAGTCTTTATTAAGTCATTACTTGTGGGAACATTTCGAAGTACCCGAATTTCTTTATTATATTGGTTTCTATACAAGTCTGCAATTGATTGATTAACCGTAAATATGTGTTTTAATTTTGGGAAAATAGATTTTTCGATTTTCTCCCAAGCCTTTTTAACTTTGGGTCTGTCCTGAATTTCGGGAACACCCGTAAAATATTCATGGCTGTCATAAATTAGAGGCTTTCTACGCAATTTGCTTGCCCACCTATTTGCGAGTAATGTATCTAAATCGTTTGCATGAAAAATATCAGCTTTAACAAATAGTAACTTAAATAATAAGCGGAGGTTAAAGAAAGCATAAAACAAAGCTCCTTTTGTAAACAGTAAGTTCATTCGGGAAGTTTGATAACCCCTTGATATAGCTGCACTTCCTTTGAGCTTTCTCCCTATTAACAAAACAGCAAAACCATTATTGGTTAATGTAGAACAGACCTTATCGACTCGTTGATCGAAAGATAAATCATTTGTTACGGATACTACTACTCTTTTCAAATACTAAATATTTTGTACGACTTCAAAGTAAATACTTTTGAAACGCTAAATAGAAACTATTATTATAGAGATTTGAAACATGTATAGTGAATAAAGATTAATTTATTTTGAATACAGAAGATAAATAACAATTAGGTTTGTTTTGTGAGTATCATTCGGCAAAATATTTCCTTAAAAAATTACAATACTTTTGGTATAGACGTCAGCGTAAAACTATTTGGACAGTTTACCAATGTGGAGGAACTACAAAATATTATTACCGATCAAAAATACATTCAGGAAAAGCTACTTATTCTTGGTGGTGGAAGTAACATTCTATTCACTAAAAACTTAGATGGTCTTGCCTTACATAATCAAATTACAGGTATAGAGGCAGTTGAAGAAGATGACAATTCTGTTGTATTAGCAGGAGGTAGCGGTATAGTTTGGCATGACTTTGTTTTACATGCAATAAACCTTAATCTTGGAGGAATAGAAAACATGAGTTTAATTCCAGGAAGTCTAGGAGCCAGCCCAATGCAAAATATTGGTGCTTATGGCGTTGAAGTAAAGAATAGCTTTGAATGGCTGGAAGCCTATCATATTGAATCTGGTGAAATTCATCGATTTAACAATGCTGCGTGTGAATTTGGTTATAGAGAAAGTATTTTTAAACGAAAAAACAAAGGGCAATACGTCATTACTAAAGTCGCTTTTCGTTTAACAAAACAGCATCAACTGAACACCTCTTACGGGGTAATTGAACAGGAATTGGAAACATTAAACATTACTGAGCCAACTATAAAAGATGTTAGTAATGCCGTTATAAAAATTAGAGAGAGTAAATTACCTGATCCAATAAAGATTGGAAATAGTGGTAGCTTTTTTAAGAACCCTGTAATTGATAATGCTTTATTTGAAGGTATAAAGGCTAAGTTCCCAAAAATAGTTTCTTATCCTGCAGGTAACGGAAAAATGAAAATTGCAGCTGGATGGTTAATCGATCAAGCTGGCTGGAAAGGAAAAACTATAGGGAGTTATGGTGTCCATAAAAATCAGGCTTTAGTGTTAGTAAATTATGGAGGTTCTTCAGGAAGTGATATCTATAAACTTAGTGAGGAAATAATACAGTCTATTAAAGAAGTGTATGGAATAAATTTGGAACGAGAAGTTAACATACTTTAAGTTCCTGTAACACTATCAACAGATTTTGTATCCAAAGCATCTCTTAAACCATTTCCAAGAAGCATAAATGCGAACACGAGGATTATTATACTAATTCCTGGTAATATTGCTAAAAAAGCACTTTCGTTACTTGTAGTCATAATATAAGATTTATGTTGTTCAAGCATTGCTCCCCATGACGCCATTGGTATTTGAGCTCCTATACCCAAAAAACTTAATCCTGCTTCAATCAGAATAGCAGAAGCAAAATTCGCAGAACTAATTACAATCACTGGTCCCATAATATTTGGCAATACATGCTTCCAAATTATTCGCGCATTGGAATAACCCAGGGCCCTGCCTGCTTCAACATATTCTTGTTCTCTGATACTCAATATTTGACCTCTTACAACTCTAGCTAATTCAACCCACATTATTAATCCAACAGCAATAAAAACAGTGGTAAATCCCTTGCCTAAAATTAATGTAAGGGATATAATAAGTAAAAGACCAGGAATAGACCAGACCATATTAATAAACCACATAATCAAATCATCTACCCAACCACGATAAAATCCAGCTAAAGAACCTAGTAACAATCCAATTATCAAGGAAATAATAACTGCAATCAACCCAACAGAGAGTGAAATAATAGTTCCAGACATTAGCCGACTTAACATATCTCTTCCTAATTTATCTGTTCCCAAATAAAATGTTTGCTCAACGATATTATTTGCAACAATTTCATCTCTCATTTCAGAGACGTCTTTGATTATTTCAGAACCGTCTATTAAATATATGGTTACTGTTCCATTAAGGTTTAATCTAAACTTTTCCTCTTTAGAAATAGAAAGTGGATATAAAACTTCTGCTAAAGGGTAGCTCTGATATTGAGGGGAATATTCTTTTTCATTTTCAAAGCCTGTATATTCTTCAATAATTATATCTCCGCCCTCAAATTTGTATCCATACATTGGATAATTTTTATATATTGCTTCTTCATATCCAAAAAATAATTTGCCAAAAAAACCAACACCTTCAAATTCCCTATTTTTCCTTGCTAGTAGTTGAGTAACTTTAAACCCTGGCGCTTTTCTCGATATTGGTGAATTCTGATTATTAGCATCTTCTGTAGAATCAGGTCTTATATTAGCTCCTAAAACAGATATGAAAATAGCAATACAGATGATGAGTAGCCCCAACATAGCTGTTCGGTTCTTTTTAAGCTTTCTCCAAGCTTCAAAATACATTGAATCTTTTCTTTTATATTCCTCTATCTCTTTCATTTACTTTTCATCTTCCTTTCCAACTTGGAGAAGAAAAAACTGTGGCTAAAGATACTATGAACAAATAAAAAGGATAAAACACAACCATAATTGGGAAGTAGATTATCGTTTGAAATCTGTTATATCTGTTTGCTAATAAAACTAAAAACAATACATCCACAATTGTTTTAACAGCACACAATTTAATGAAAAAAACAATGCTATCGTTATCCAAAATTACAAGTGCTGTCATAAATAGGATAGAACAATTAATAATCAAAACAATAGCTCCAAAAAAAGTAGATAAAGAGATTGCCAATTTACTTGATTTTGAAGCCCATCTCACGGATCTAGATAACATTTCAGTAAATGATTTCGCCCCCTCTGTTTCCACAATAGAATTTGAATTTATTTCAACATGAACCATATCATTATTCTTAATTATTTTTTCAAGAAAAAACATATCATCCCCTGACAATATGTTGTAATTATTCTTGTAAGGTTGTAGTTTATTGAACAATGATTTTGTGTAACTGAGGTTAGCGCCACTGCACAATAAAGGTATTTTCAACTTAGCAGAACCAACTGTAACCCCAGCAAGTAAGAGCGTTTCTATTTGTTGTAAATTGGCTAATAGGCCAGGCTTTTTTTTATTTATTACTGGTCCAATAATAAACTCACTTTCTGAGTCGATCAATCTATTAATTTCTTGCAACCAATTTTTGGAATGGATACAATCTACATCCGTTGTAACAATTACAGAATGAGCTGCTCCCATAACTCCAGCTTCAATCGCTCTTTTTTTGCCAAAAGTTTTTTCCTCTAGCGAAATTGATTTATGCGAAAAGGGGAAATTCACCAACCCTAGCATTAATGTATCAACGCTATTATCTAATGAATGATCATTAATAAAGATAAACTCAACTGCTTCTGTGCTATATTGTAAATCGGACAAAGACTTGAGCAATAATGGAATATTCTCTTGTTCATTTCTATATGGAATTAAGACAGATAAACTATTAGATGTAATTGAGGAAATGATCTTTTTGTTATTCCGCCTTAGCCATCCGAAAATTAAAGCAAGCATCCAACCTGTATAGATCGAAAATATAACTATCAATATCCCATGAATATATATCACTATAGACGCGTTTTTAATTTGACTTTATCAAACAGGAATATTAAACTTCCCAAAATAGCAGGAAAAGCAACATTTATTCCCCAAAGAATAATTGATGCTGATAATACCTCCGCGGCACTGTTATAGTTTGCCAAGAGAAGAAGTACAACAGCTTCTCTTGTTCCTAAATTTCCCATAAAAGGAGATGGAATAAAGGTAACTATCATATATAACACACAAATAAATGCACAAAGAGAGATGATTGTGATGTTTACATTAAGAAGCTTCAATAATAAGATAAATTGAAATGCAAAAACAATATACCTAAGAAAAGAAAAAGCTAGAACAGTTAATAATTCTTTCGTACTAAAATATTTAAAATAACTAATTCGTTCAGCAAACCGACTAATGAAAGGCAGCTTTAAGGAAAGTTTATAGAGAAACGAAGGATAAAAAAATAAAATCCCAAACAAAAGAAGTAGTATAAAAGAGATCAACAATGCATATATGGGGAACCCTTGGTTGATAAAATTAAGCTGTGTTCCAAAAGAAACAATAATTAAAAACCCCACAAAGCCAAATAAAGCAGTCGTTGTTAATTGAGCAACGTTTCCCAGCATGGTTGAAGAGATAACAGAAACTGTGTCTTTCTCTTTTAAGTACAAAGCCCTACCGATAAATGTTCCTACTTTATTTGGTGTTAAAACTCCAATAGCATTACCAGCATATACGGATTTTATAGCATCCCATTTATTGATTGCTTCTGTTTTTGAAATTAGCGCTCGAAATTTTAAGGATTCTAACCACCAATTTAGAAACTGCCCAATAAAAACAATTATTAGAATCATAATTCCGTTAAACGTCAGTAGGCCTTTTAATACTCCATCGAAATTTAAACTCTCTTTATTTTTCTGCAATTCCGAATAGATAACGTACCCAGCTCCAACAAATATTAAAATTTGGAGTATACGTATGAGAATCTTATTTATTTTTACTTGTTCGATAGGTGCAAATTTAAACTTTTGATGATAGTTTCCGACAAAATAATTTTAGGCTTAGATCCTGGGACCACAACAATGGGATACGGAATTATTCGTATTCGTAAAAATAAAATGGAAATGATCAGCACAGGTGTAATTCATTTACATAAACTCGAAAACCATGAGTTAAAGCTGAAAAAGATATTTGAAAAAGTAAGTTTTTTAGTTGATGAATACCTACCAGACGAAGTTGCTATTGAAGCTCCTTTTTTTGGGAAAAACGTTCAATCCATGCTTAAATTAGGAAGAGCACAAGGAGTTGCTATGGCAGCCGTTCTTACAAGAGATTTGCCAATTCAAGAATATGCGCCCCGGAAAATTAAACAAGCCATAACTGGTAACGGAAATGCTAGTAAAGAACAAGTGGCTAAAATGCTACAATCGTTATTAAAACTCCAAGAGTTACCAAAAAAACTAGATGCTACCGATGGACTAGCAGCAGCTGTATGCCACCACTTTCAAGCAGGAAAACTAGACTCTGGAAAAAAGAACTATTCGGGCTGGGGTTCTTTTGTTAAGGATAACCCAGATAGAACAAAATAAGATTTAAGGGGAGTTCTATCATTTTCAAATAATATAATAGATCACAAAAAATTTATTTTTCATACAACCTAATAGCATTGTTTATTTAAGGATTAAAAATTGATCCCCTGTATTTTTGTCTATAATTGTTTTTTTAATTTCAAGATTATTAATTAGTGAATCCGAAATAGCTGAATTATTTTGAATATATATATGACGAATATCATAATCAGAAATGAATTTTAATTGTAGGTCTTGATTAGATAATTCTGTTGGATTTAATCTTTTAAAGACATTTAACGCAAGATTTTCAGCATAATTGATATTAAATTTGTCTTGAGTATGATAAAACATACTGTATGCGAATGGATTGATTTCTATTAATGATGATCCAAACCTATTTAGCTCAAGAAACCCAAAATTACCTTGATAACGCATATTTTCAGCACCTAACTGGTATACATTTTTATTTAACGAATAGCCCACTATTTCTTTTTGGTCATTTAATTCTAACTCTTCTATACACTGATTTTTAAAATTTAAAGAATAAATTTTTTCTGATGAAGATTCATGTGACTTTATTACATTATAAGTATTGTAAAAGCTAAATATTGCTAGAACTCCTAAGAAAATAATAATCCATTTTCTAGTTTTTTCATATTGAAATAAAACAATGAAACACGAAATTAATATACAATTAAAAAATGGCAAATTGTTATGTAAAAGTTGAGATGCATTATAATTACCTGTCATCATCGTGCAGAAAAACCCACCTAAAAGGCAAATTAAAAAGGCAATAATAAAAAAGGTTTTGAATTCGGATCTATTTATTTTTTTAAACCTCAAAACAAGAATTACTAGAAACAGTATATACGGACTGTAACAAATTGTAACTCTAATTAATGGAAAAACAAATTTAAACATCAATGATTTAAGAATTAAAATATCAAATGGTTCTTTTATTAATTCTGCAGCTAAATAATCAAATGATTCAGGTTGAATTGGATTATTTATTGAAAAACCAAAAAAGAATCCAGAAAAACTGAGAATAAACAATAAAATGAAAATAAAAATTTGATATGATTTTGTTTTATATACAAAATATAAAGCACATAAAAATGATAGTGATAACATAGCTGGGGCAGTTCCAATAGAAAAAATAGCAAAAAATAAAATAGATACAATTGCACTTTTGTAGTTCTTATTAAAGAAAAAACATAAGGAAACTATGCCGACAAGATATAATGGCAGAAGCTTCCTTAGAAATGAAAATACACCACTTTGCGTAATTGAACTATGATATTTAGTTAGTAAATAATCATCATAAAACGGAAAGTAAATTCCAGCAATAAAGATTAACAATACGGCAAAAATAATTTGTTTAATCTTGATAGAATGCTTAATGCTAATTAGAGATAATACCCCTATAAATGTACCTGCTTTTAAGAGAGGATAAGTAATAAGCATTAAAGTTTTAATAGGGCTTGTTTTGAAGAGCATAGAAAAGAACCCATTCAACCATAATTCGAAATAATGATAGGGCACAATTTCAGCATTGTAAACAGGGGAAATATAATTTAAATGAAGAGATGTATTTTCTTTTCCGTATAGAAATAATGAACTGCTTAAGTCAGCGTAAAACCTAAGGTCATAATATGGAGTAATAAAGTGAAATTCATTAGTATCTACTATAAAAATAAATTCTAATATGAAAAAAGGCAAAATAACTATTATACAAATTAAAAAATTAGAAAATACCGTCGTGAATAATGAAAAATTAATTGAAGGTTTTATAAGAGTTACTTTGTTTAGATAGCACAAATAGAAAATTAAAGGGATTACAAAAATAAAAATAGTTAGTCCCTTCGTTACAATTAAAGATGAAAAGAGCACTATAAATAATAACCCAATAGAAAATTGGATGAAAATATCAAAAAACTTAGAACTATTAGCTTTAATATTTAAACATGAAGTAACTATTTTTCCAATAAATAGAATTATTAATAAACTAATTAAATTGCAAGAAAGAAATTCAAAGAATATTTCAACCATTTTTTTTCACTATTTTATAAAATGAAAGCATAAAAATTAAGCTTCTGAAATACTTTTAGCGATGTTCTCTAATTCTAAGCTATCAAATTTCTTTTTAGGTTTAGAAAAATCCATATCCGCAATGCTATTTATAGGGATTAAATGAATGTGTGCGTGCGGTACTTCAAGTCCAATAACGGTAACACCAATCCGTTCGCAAGGCAGAATCCTTTTCATCTTAATAGCCACTTTTTTTGCAAATAGGTTTAATCCTGCAAGTAAATCATCTTCTAAATCAAAGATATAATCAACCTCTTGCTTAGGTATTACCAAAACATGACCTTTTACCAAAGGGTTTACATCCAGGAAGGCCAGAAAATTTTCATCTTCTGCAACTTTGTTACTTGGAATTTCACCATTTACAATTTTCGAAAAAATAGAACTCATGGTAATTTATTTATCGGGAAATGGAGATAATTTCAAACTCCATGATGCCATTAGGTGTTTCAACTGGAGCTATATCTCCAACCGATTTACCTAACAACCCCTTCCCTATTGGTGAATCTATAGATATTTTACCAAGCTTTATATCTGCTTCATTACCAGCGACTAATGTATATTCCACCTCCATTCCGTTCTTAATATTCTTAATCTTTACTTTAGACAAGATTAAAGCTTTCGACGTATCCAATTTTGAATCATCGATTAAACGTGCGATTGATAACTCATTTTTCAATTTTGAAATACGCGCTTCCATAAGCCCCTGTGATTCTTTAGCAGCATGGTATTCCGCATTTTCCGAAAGATCTCCCAGGTCGATTGCTGCACCAATTAGCGCGGACAACTTTGGCCGCTCTATTCTTTCCAATTGTTCAATTTCGTCTTTCAGATCTTGAAGACCTTCTTCAGTATAGTAATTAATTTTTGACATGATAGAGGTGAGTTCTTTAAACCAGAAAAGAGAATTCCTATAGGACTCTCTTTACTAATACTTATATAATTTAGTCTCTTATTTTAAGTTGATACGACCTCCAATAGAGTGGATTCCGCCTAAAGTTGAGTTTCTATAACCATAGTCAATTCCAATCATGGTTTCATTCTTTCCAACTGGAAAATCAACTGATAACCCAGCAGATAAACCCGTTAAAGAATTCGTTCGATTTACATTATCAAATATCCCATTTTCATATACGTATCCAGCTCTTGCAATAAAGTAAGCTTGCTTCATACCACTAAAAGTGTATTCTCCACCTAATCTATATTGATCTTTAGAAAATGAATTCGAAGTATAAACAAATCCCATAGTTAATTTATTTGATTCATCAAATAAGAAGTCATAAGAAGCTGCTATATGCAGTAAAGAGGGTAATTCAAAAGAAGAAACACGCTGTTCCGAAGTAATAAGAATACCCGTATTCGGATTTAACATTTCTAGTGAGATGCCATCACCACTATATTCCAGCGGAGCTCCAACATTTTTTAAGCTAATTGCAAATTTAATTTGATCATTTTCTCCTGTTGCGTATCTAATTCCTATGTCAATAGCAACACCCGAAGCTTTAACATTAGAAATTGCCTCAGAAACTACCTTTAAATTTAACCCCCCTGAGATAGAAGAAGAGAACTGTCTTGCATACGCCAAATTAATATTAGTAAAAACTGGTTTAAATGTACCAATATTCCCTTCTGGCAATTCGGTAGTAGTAATTGGAATATCTCCAAAATTCATTGACATTATCGAAACCCCGATAACACCAGTTTCCCCAACCCGTTGTGCCAAACCAAATCCATTTAACGCGATATCTGAAATACCACCTAACCAGTTAGTTCTAGCAAATATAATTTCTGTTTTATCTGCATAAGCCAAGCCTGCAACATTTGAAAATAGTGCCTCCAAACCTTTAATTGAAGAAACTCCAGCACCTCCCCAAGATGAACTACGTGACCATGGGTTTATTAATAACTCAGTAGCGCCAGCCGATCCAGCTCTATCTTCATTACCAGCAAATGTAGGAAGTGAAGCGACAAGCATTCCTGCTATTACTAAACTAATTCTAATACTTTTACTTAATTTCATATCTATTCTTATTTAACAAAAATTCGTTTCAATCTAATCAACTCTCCTAGAAATTATCTAAATCTGGAGGTCGAATCACACCAAACCATTTCAACACTCTTTCACCAACGTTAGGAACATCTACATGAATTAAATACAACCCACTTGAAATAGGAATATTCTTAAAGTTTTTTAAATTCCATTCTATATGAGTTACGCTGTTGTCCTTATTAAATGTTCTAACTAATATACCATTTACGGTATATATTTTAACCGTACACTGATCAGGTAGGTTCACTATTTTAACTAAATTATCTAATCGATTACCCTCATAGTTAGAATAAGCGTAATACGGATTTGGAACAACATTGATAAGAGATAATATACTATCACCTGGAACAAATGTTTCTGTGCTAACCGCTAAACTATCCATATTGAATTCATATAATGGACACCAATCATTAACACTTCCTCCAGTATTAGAAAAGTGTTGCGCATTTATAGAATGTTTCGCGTAAGCACTAGCAACTCTAATTTTAATTCTAACATCTGTTTCTATATAAGAAAAAGGATCTGACTCATCAGCCAAGCCCACTGCAGTTTCAGATAGCATAGGTATACCAACCCACATACAAGCTCGCCATACTTTTAAAAAATCTCCAGCATTAGGGTTAGTATTGTCAACTATCTTACTTCTAATAAATGCACATTCATCATATGCGGGCATATTTGAAGAAAACTGACTACTAGAAGGCTGTTCCTTTCTGTAATTTTTGAATACATACACATAATGCTTCCCTCCAAATAATGTTGGCGAATTGAATCCAAATCCTGCAAACATATTTGCAGAAGGGTTAAATATCATGTCTTTTCCTCCTTCGTTACCTAACCAAGAGTCCTCGGAAAAAACCATATTTAAACGTTCTCCTGACTCTAAATCAATAGCATATCCAGGAAACCAACTCATCCCAACACCGTCACCATCCGGTAATCCATTTTTCCCAACTGAAGGTCGCTTTTTCGGCATTAATTTAGCTGTCGACCCGTTCCAAGATAAATTACTATTATCTTGAGATTCTAGCACTACAACTCTAGACCACTTTGATTTATCAGCAGTTATTACAATATCAACACTACTTAATTGACTAAGTTTAGTAGCGTTCTGTCCGCCATTCATTGCATTACTAACCGGCATATCTTTACAATCACGATTTGCGACCATTTTAAATGGAGCCCAAGTTCCTTCTACTACTTTCTCCCAAACTTCAAGGTCATCATCTCCTATAAAATCGTTGTAAATACAAGGATCGCCAACCTCACCTGTTGGACCTTCAGACCAACATGCATCAGGATATGCGTCCGCATCGCAATCTTCACTTGACGTACCTGAACGAATCCAATTTTGAGAAGTATTACCATCTGCATCTTGTACACCAGTTAGCCATCTTTTTGATGAATCAGCAAATACAATTTCTGAACTGATCAACTCTGTTGTAAATACATTTGGTGATAGTTCTTCATACTGATATTGCTGAATATTAATAGATATTCCCCATTCTGGTATTAATTGCTCATTTCCAAGTTCTATGGTTTGTTCAGAATGAATCGTATCTAAAGGATTGGAAGTGTTAATTACATACCATTTCGAACTATCCAATTGCGTAGAATTGCCTTGTGGATTGCCATCAGGAAGAATTGTCAGTATATAATCTCCTGCTTGAACATTTAATGGATCAATAACCTTAATATCAATTGGCCCTGCTCCACCAGCATAAGTTACTTCCTTTGGCGTATAATTAGCAATGACATCTGCCTCTGACTCTTCAGTTAATTCAAGTACATTACCTCCATTTCCACGGCCTTCAATTCGCGTAATTTCAGGCCCATCTCCATATACGCTATTCTGAACGGTTCCACCATATTCGGGTGAAGGAGAGTGAGGAATACCAACAAAACTTGTAATTTGAGTTCCTGAGACACTTAATCTACTTCCGATGTAAGGTTTTTCTTGACCAGTAATCCCATCATACTGCTTGTAGTTATTATATCCATAAGAAATAGCCATATAATAATATTTCTTATGATTTATTAACTTTTTATCTCCCAATGCGAACTCATCTTCCAAGAACTGGAATGAATGTCTCACTCCAATATCTTCACCGTCAACCATTTCTTCTGCTTCATTTGCTCCAAAGTCTTCGTTAAACGTAAAGTTTACTAATTGATCAACTCCATCCTTGATGTCACATTGAGCTACTAATCGAGCCCTATCCACATCAGTTAATTCAGAAGGACTAACCGTTCCATCAATCAATTGATAAACCATGTAACCTTGGAACACATATGTACTATCATACCCTTCGCCTAAAGCAATAATTAAAGGATCGACGGTTTCATAAGTCTCAATTTTTTGTGTTCCTTCTAAGAAAATAATTAATTCATTTTCTAATTCTTGAATCGCAAGATTAGGAGCAGGAGGTCCCTCTAAAATTTGAAAACAATTATCAAACAACGCTTGCGCTTTATCATCTGCTTTTCTAACTAATTCAACAGATTGAAAAGGATCTCCAGATGTTGATTTAGCATATACAATACCAAATGTAATGTTATTTAATGCTCCTGGCTGCAACGTAAATGGACCCGCAGCTTGGAAAAATCTTCTGTCAAACTTAATATTTCCTTCAGAAACCTCCGTCCAATCTGGCATTACAGTACCATCTTGTCCCCATCCATAAGGATCAGTATCTCCTGGAAAACAGTAATCAGTGCTCAGTGTTCCTCCATGGCCATCACCACCATAAGTATAAGGTGTTCCATCTAACCAAGTTCCCAGCATATAATTGTAAAAATCAATTGCTAAGTTAGGATCTCCATAAATATTAGCAGGTAAGTTTCTATCAAAATACCCAAATCGTCTCATTCCGAAACGTTCATTATCAATAACACCATCGCCATAACCAATACCTAAACCAGCATAGGGAATTCCCTTATCCGCATTCGCTAAACTAATATCAGTTGTAAGGGGATTATCAATACCATCATTATCTTGGTAAGGCCCCTCAAAGAAATCAACTCCAATCGCTGGAGGATTTGCGCCAATTGCTTGTGTTCCATTGCATCCATCATTATCTATCGCATCCGCATTATATTGGTACCCTAGACCTCTTTGAACATCGCAACCTACGTAATCATCCTCACTACATCCAATATCTGGGTCAAGCCATACTGCGAAATATGTCTCTGTAAGCGTTTGAGTTGATCGATTAATCATCTCATAATTATAGAATGTCATGTTATTAATTTCATCATTCGTAGCAAATGCGAATGCTTGTGCTCTAATTTCCATTCCAATGGGATCTCCATTTGTCTCCGTATGAATATTTCCTTTGTCATTAAACACCCACCACATGTTGTAATCTCCAAATAAAGTAACCTGACGACTAGTTCTACAATCAACAGAATTATCCAAATCATACCAAGGATAATCTCCCGCTCCAACAGGATTGTAGAGTCCATCACCATCTCTATCATAAAATGGAGCTAAATAAAAATCTTGAAATTTATTAATATCACCATGAGCTGGCCAATTCAAAATACTATTCGGAATGGAATATCCTACATATTCTATTGTTTCATCACAATCTTCATTTTGTGTACATTCATACCATCCATTAAATTCTGCTACCTCTTGCTTTGTGGTAATATAAAAGTTATCATATTCAAGACAAGTTTCAGGCTCAACTGCTGCAGGTCCATAATCTTTAATGGCAATAGCTGGATTACCAGTTCCAGGAGTAACAGACAAAGGTCCTGTCCAAAAATCATTTCCTTGCCGAAATGTCAAAGCAGCTAATTTTAACTGGTTATTAACATCCAGGCCACCCATCCATAAAGCACCTGCATAAATAACTGTTTCTCCAGATCCAACTGGCACTTCATAAGAAGGGGAGCCGGTAGATCGGTTTTGATACATACTACCACCCGTTTCTATTAATGCTTTAACATTATTAAACTCTAAATATCCAAATGTTGAGGCTGGAGCACAGTTAGCAGCTTTCAACTGAAATGAATTTACTGGTTTACTACCATCATCTCCATTTGCAGATTTGCCATGGTCGTACCAAGCCCTTGCATGATTTCCAAAGAAAACAAATGCTATTAGAAGTAATGTTATTTTATTCATAATCTTCATGTTATAATGTAATAAATTCTTAAAAATCTAATTTTGCTCCTATACGAATAGTTCTTGGTATTCCATAATTATATGGGTTATTTGCTTTTAATGCATATAAGTATCTAAAAGATGCTTCATCGTTTTGACTTTGAATACCTGCTTGATAGGTCGCAGCATTCAAATAGCCATCATCATCAGGGTTACCCGTAGCTCGATAAACATTGGTAATGTTTATTGTATTTAAAACATTATTAACCAATAAATAAACATTTAAGTTGGCAGATTTCTTTTTTTCCTCTCCTTTACCAAATTTTAAAATTATGTTTTTATCAATTTGCATGTCCGATCTAACTTGCCATGGTTTACGTGAACCATTTACAGTTCCATCAAGTGTTCCAGAAGTTGGGTTTAATGGCGCGGCAGGACTAATTTGTTCCTGAGCACTATATGGCGTCCCAGAAGAACCATTTATAACCATATTGATACCTGTATTTTTCAAGATTTGCTTTCCTCCCATTACCGGACCATTATAATCTTTTCCTTCTCCATATCTAAAATCAACTGTTCCAGTCAATTGATGTCTTTGATCATAACTGTAAGGGAAAATAGTTCTAAGGTTAGGTTGCCCTGAATTAATTAAGTTCAATGAAGATGATGCATCTGACCCAGTACCTTCAGCAAACTGCAGCGTATAAGCAGCTCTTAATGTAATATTACCGGATCTTCTTAAATCATAAGCTACTGTCATACCTTTAATTGTTCCAAAATCAATATTCCCCCATGTTCTGTATGTACGAGGGTATGCATTAGTAACATTAATTAATGACACTTGATCTCTTTGCTCTCTGTAGAATACAGATAACTTTAAAGAAGATCTTTTACTTAATACTTGCTGAAAGCCTAATTCATAATCAATTGTTTTTTCTGGTCTTAAATCAGGATTATTAACCACAACATTTCTGTTTTTCATATAGTAGTAATCCAAAGGGTTTAAACGATTCCCTGTAGTTGGTCTTTTTGATAAGATATCATAATGCGCAAAGAATAAAGCTTCATCTGAAATTGGGAATGAAAATGCAATGCGGGGCATCACAACAATTTGAGGAGTATAATCTTCAAATACATCTTGTGAAATATTATCAGAGGGGTTTACACCATCTTGTAAATAAGGAGCTATTCCGGCACTTGTTTCCAATACTGACGGGTCAGTAACTTCAGCACCGAATGCATTATACCAAGTATCCTCAACTCTATATCCATTAATTCCCGTTGGATCATCGATATCATTTACATATACAATCGCATTATCAGGAATATTTTCTGGGTGAATGATTTCAACACCGTCAATATCCGATACTTCACCAACTGTTCTAGCACTATATAACAAATATTTATCCTTTAATACTTGTTGATTTGCATCAAATCTATCTACACGAAGACCAACGTTAAAAATTAAATCATCAAATGCAAACTTATCCATTATGTATCCAGACATGTAAATTGGTTCGAAGGCCCCCATTGGACGGGTAAAATTCCCAAACTCATCTGTTTCAGTGAAGAAATCGTTAAACGTTGGATTATCTTTTGATTTATTTCCTTTGTAATCATAACCATAATAAGAAACATAATTGGAACCCTGATTTAATAACTCATCAGCACTAAACATATCTAAAGAGAAAGTACTTGGATCTAATTCATCAATATTTAAATACTCGCTTCCTGTAGGATTCATTCCTTGTGCATTTCTGACATTATAATCGAAAAAAGATTGTTCACCGCCTCCTTCATAAGTAGCTCCTGCACCACTTAAAGTAGCGAAATCATATTGTGAAAATGTACCAAACTGAGTAA
Organism: uncultured Flavobacteriales bacterium; assembly: GCA_943788755.1. Classification (GTDB taxonomy): domain Bacteria; phylum Bacteroidota; class Bacteroidia; order Flavobacteriales_D; family Parvicellaceae; genus CALSMU01. The sequence goes on along the minus strand of CALSRM010000003.1, from coordinate 1,063,861 downwards.
CATAATAATCGCTTTCATCCAGTGCTCTACCATTATCCGTATGACTGTTAGCTAATAATCTTCCAAGAGTCCAAAGACCTACTGGACTAACGGAAAAACTTCTATCCGTCCTTTGTTCGTATTCAAAGCCAATTGCAATTGCGTGATCCCCTATATCTGCAGAACCTTGAGCAGTAACACGAAATTGCGTTGCATCTGTTTTCGAATACCCATTGTATTGAGTTCCCATATTTGTCCACAAACCATAAACACTAGCGGGCAACATACCGTTCAATAAAGCACCACCATCTAATAATTGCGTAAAGTTTTCATAGTTCTCAAAAACATCATCATACAATGTATAGTATTGATTAGTAATAGCCGCCAATTCAGCATTCGCCAAATCTGAGGTGTCAGGTGTAAACGTAACCTCTACATCATTTAATCCATTGTGCACTCGATCAACCTGTCCATCCCCATCAAAATCTCTGAACTCATATGATTTAGCCTGTTCTACTTCAAACTTACCAACGTATCCATATCCAAAAAGATTGTCCTTATGTTTTGCATCTTGTGTCTTAGAATTATTTTTAGAATAATCCACCATAATAGTATAGAAAGCATTTTTGACACCACCTTTACTTTCCTCACCTTCTTCCATTATAGATTGAAAACGCTGCGTGAACTTACCATAGGTTCTCCAACTGAAAGACTGGATTAATGGGTAGTTATCATAATTCATTAAAGAACCACCCCAACTTCCGGCTAGATAATTACTGTAACTTCCAGAACCTCCAAATGTTAAATTCACATTTGGACCAACGTTCACATCAATTTTCCCGGCAAGAGAAGCATTTTTCGATGGAACATTTTGTCTGAATTTCACTTCTTGAAAGTCTGAAGTATTTAAAAAATCTGTATTGTAAAACGCTCCAAAACCAGTTCCAGTTGGTCTTAATGGATTTTCCGTTAATTCAGCTCGTGCTGAGTCTGTAATTCTATACTGCGTTAAGCCAAGAGGTCTTGAATCAACAGCAGATGTGAAGTTTCCTGAAATAAAGAAACCTAATAAAGGATCTGTTTTCTTTCCAGTACTATCTTTCTTCATTAATAAAGGTCCTGCTACAATACCTTCAATTAAATTGTATCCGTAATGATCCAAACCATATGTCTTTTCTCCCAATTTAAAACCAGAAGACACTACTTCAACTCCACCAAAGTAAAATCTTGAAGCCCCTCTAGTTGTAATGGAGATTATACCTCCAGTTGCATCACCAAAATTAGCAGGAAGACCACCAGTAATTACGGAAACTTCCTCAATTGCTGATTTAGGTAAAGAAGAAGATCCTCTAACCTTAATTCCATCTATATAGTAATAAGTTGCATCGCTACGAGATCCACGAATAGAGGTAATATTACCATTCGCATCTGATTGCACACCACCAACTGTTGTAGCAATAGAGGCTGCAGACCTACCGGGCATTCTTGCCAAATCTTCTCTTGTTACAGTTCCACCAGAAGCTCCACCGTCTTTGTCAATTAAAGGTACTTTATAGGTAACAACCTCAACCACTTCGAGTAACTCACTCGACTCTGATAAAACAATATCTTTCATCGGCAATAACTGACCACCTTTAACAACAACACCTTCAATCTTATACGTCTTATAGCCCACGAACTTGACTGTTAAATCATATTTACCAGCATCAATATTTGCAATTTTATATTTACCATCAAAATCAGTTGTAGCACCAGACTTTACATTTCCATTTTGCAATATTGCTACATTCACAAACGGAAGTGGCTCACCACTTTTATCAACAACTTTTCCTTTGACACTAGCTCCAGTGGCTCCCTGTGCTGATACCGAAAACGCAATGAATAAAGAAGCAATGAATGATAAAGTAACTTTTTTTAACATATGATTAAATTAAATTTAACACTTCAATTTTATTAGAAAACCTCCCTTATAATCAGCTTGATTGAAAGTTAAGGCTCCTAAACTAACAGACAAAGAAACGAATCTTTCTCAATTTTTAACATCTTTTAGCAAATAATTCTTAGCTAAATAAAATTACACCGAATTTAGTTTGTCTAAAATCAAATGTAAGATAAGCATTTTGATAAAAAAACACTTAATGAACTAAAGGTTAATCCTAGCTACTTTTCGGTAAACCTCTACTATTTTTTCCTAAACCACTTTTTATAAAACGGATCTTCATATTTCCCTTTTTTATGACGTCTAGCTTTTTTCTTTGTCTTCTTCATGCGTTTTAGGGTATCCTTGTCTTGTATCCTCTTATGATGTTTCTCTACAATTTTATCCTCATTTCCCTTTTGCTTTTCCTTTTTCTTTTCTGCTCTTTCAAATGTTCGATTCCTTGGCCCATCATTTTGAGTAAAACCTACTTGAGGCAACATAAACAATGTTATAAGCGTTATTATTTTAATAAGTCTATTCATAATGAGTAGTAAAATTAGTAAATTTGAACGCTAATCAAAAAATAAGTCCTAATGGTAAAGCGATTATCTATTGCGTTAATAATACTGCTGTTATTTTCTTTTTCCTGTAGGAAAAATGAAAATAGAGTCCCATATATCCCTGTTGACTTATACCTTAACATAACATTACCCTCTTATAATACCCTAAATGTAATCGGAGGATGGGTTTATGTTTCTGGTGGAAGTAAAGGATTAATCGTTTATCGACAGACGGCTGAAACTTTTATGGTTTATGATAGGCACTGTACATATGATGTAAACGCTACATGCACTCCAGCATCTGTTGACTCAACGAATTTGGCAATAAGCTGTGATTGTGATGGAAGTCAGTATCAACTGTATGATGGCGCGATAACCAATGGACCAGCTACCATGCCACTTCAGCAATACCAATCTACTTATGATGGACTAGCGAATACATTACACATTTATAATTAATGAGAATTCTTCTTCTTATTTTGATTCTTTCTGGATTCTCTATTCAAATAGAAAGTCAAAGTGATACAGACACCATCTTTCATCCGAAACAAAAAATTGGCTTTGGTATTTCGAATATTGCTGAAACTATCGGAGTTATTTTGAATGACTCCAATCCTTTCCCGAAAACAATACGATATATGGCTGAATATCACCATGAAATTGGCACTGAATTATATATTCGCTTTGGTGTTTCATCAGCAATCTCTTCTTTGAAAAATGGAAACCTAAGAGAGTACTATTTTGTACCACTCAATTTCAATCTTGGATTTGAAAAATTAGTTTCATTAAATAAATTTGATTTTATATATGGCGCCGATATATTTTATACTATGTCCGGAAGAGGAGGTTCACAAATAGGCACCGGCATGTGGCAAGGAGATGATTTTGGCTTTGGTGTTGCTCCTATTGGCGGAATAGACTACAAACTCAACAAAGACTGGATTATTGGAATAGAAATAGAAGTTGGCGTTGGGTTGTTTAGAGATTTTAAAAATGCCGGAAACATGGCCGTACAAACCATCAGGCCTGGATTAATTTACCCGAGACTTCTAAGCCTTTCATTCAAATACCTTCTTTGGAACAGTTAATTTATTTTCCGTCAAATAAAACCGGATTTTGATCTGACAAGTTTGGATACACATTATTTTCTCTATCCACATCTGCTAATCTTGTCGAAGGATCTATTTCAACCTCAACAACTTGATTCATCGGAACATCTAATAGCAATTTATATTCAGGGTATACCCACGGCCAAGGTTTTTTATTTATGCGCTCAATACCATACATATCCTTCCCTTTACTTCCTCTCATAATTCTCATTGGAATATTGTACCACTTTTTTGATCCATCTTTAAAGGTAACAACTACATCCATAGGCATCGGCATATCACCAATTCTTTCTAAAACAATACTTGTTTTACCATCTATATCGACCACATCTTTAATACCGTAATCTATGGTATTAATTGTTCCAACAAATTGCTCAAAATACCAATCTAATTCAATACCAGAAACTTTTTCCATCACGCGTTTAAAGTCTTGTGGATTTGGATGTTTGTATCGCCATTGATAATAATAACCTTTCATTCCCTCCATTAGATAATCGTCGCCAATAACATACCCTAATTGCTGCACTAAAACTGCGCCTTTTGAGTAAGCATTACTTCCGTAAACTGCATTCAACTTATAAAAATCAGCATGTGTAGTTAAAGGCTCTGCATTGTCAGATTTTGCTAATCTTATGTATCCTCCATATTGGCGAGCCAATGGATTCATAGCCTTTCTTTCGAAAAGGTGATCCATTGTTTTGTATTGAGCAAACGTACAAAAGCCCTCATCCATCCACTCATGTTTAGATTCATTTGTTGCTAACAATCCCTGATACCAGCTATGTATAGACTCATGAACCGTAACACTTACTAGGCCTCCAAAACTTCCTTCTCCGGTTATTAGCGTACACATTGGGTATTCCATTCCTCCATCACCTCCTTGAATAATTGAATATTGTTTATACGGATAAACACCAAAGTTTTCATTTACATACTCAAAGCTGTTTACTGCATAAGGACGAAGTTTTATCCAATTTTCTTCTGTAGAATCCACTTGATAGATAAAGTGAAGAACCGTACCGTTATTTAATTTGGCTGTTTCGTGGGTAAAATCTGGATCTGCAGCCCAAGCAAAGTCATGTACTTGTGGTGCATTAAAGTGCCAAGTTAGTTTCTCTCCTTTGTGAGGAACCATCTTCTTAGATGAATCTTGGTATCCAAAACCTACTTCTTGCGGATTCTGGACGTACCCAGTACCTCCTAGAATGTAGTTTTTATCAATTGTAATTTTAACATCAAAATCACCCCAAACACCATGAAACTCTCTCCCAATGTATGGATTTGAATGCCAGCCATCTTTATCATACTCGGCCAATTTTGGATACCATTGTGTCATTGAATAACGAATCCCTTCGTAATTATCTCTTCCTGTTCTTCTAATTTGTTTTGGAACCTGTGCTTCAAAGGCCATATTAAAAGTTGTTGTTTTTCCTGGCAAAATTGGTTTATCTAAAGTAACTTCCAAAATAGTTCCTTCCATTACATATTTAACTGCCTTCCCATTTTGAGTAAGGGAATTTACTTTTTGATATCCTTGCTCATCTTCATTTAAATGAAAAATACGATCCTTTACTCTGGGATCTGGATCTTGTATTGTTCTAGACCTAGCATCCATCATACTCCCAGGCTGAAAAGCATTGTAATACAAATGATAAAATACTTTGGTCAATGTATCAGGTGAATTGTTTTTGTAAACCAACTCCTGCTCTCCAGTAAATCGATTGGTGTTTACATCCATATCAATATTCATAGTGTAATCGACATGCTGCTGCCAATACCCTTTTTGAGACACCCCAGTAAAAACTGACATCAATAAAATTCCTAATCCAATTACCTTCATCTTTTTATAGTATAAATTGTTCTTTCTTTAAATCCAACCACTCAAGTGTTGAATTACAAAAAATATTATCTACTGTTTCTTTTGTTAATCCCATTTCTGTGACAAATTTTCCAATCTCCAAATCCCCCAACGGGAAAGGATAATCACTTCCTAAGGTAATCCTATTGGAACCTTGCAACTTCAAGGTGTAATCTAATAGCAATGGATCATGAGTAATGCAATCCACCCAAAATTTACCTAAATAGTCTCTTGGACTTATTTTATTATCAACAGCCACAAGGTCAGGTCTACAATTAAATCCATGTTCTATTCTTCCAATAGTAGCTAAAAAAGATCCACTTGCATGTCCAAAATTCACTCTAAGTTTTGGAAACTTTTCAAAAACCCCACCAAATATCATTGAAGCAATCGCTCTAGCAGTTTCAGCAGGCATCCCTACTAACCAAGGTAGCCAGTATTTCTCCATATCCTTCTTCCCCATCATATTCCAAGGGTGAACGAACACAGCTAAGCCTAGCTCTTCGCATGCTTTCCAAATTGGGTGGAATTTCTCTTCATTCAAGTTCTCATCGTTGATGTTTGAACCAATTTGAATCCCAACCAATCCAATTTCTTTAATTCGATGTAATTCCTGAACAGCTAATCCTGGATCTTGCATAGGAATCGTTCCTAATCCTATGTAATTTTTAGGATGCTTAGCAACTAAATTTGCAAGATCATCATTTAGGAATTGTGAAATAGCTAGCCCATCTTTCGGTTTAGCAAAATATGCAAACAGCACAGGAATGGTACAAACTACCTGAACCTGTGTCTCAAATTTTTGATACTCTGTAATGCGTACCGCTCCATCCCAACAATTTTCGTTTACCTCTCTAAAAAACTTCTCTCCTTGCATCATTCTGGCCCAACCTGGCTTGTGATGATCTAAATGTATAAAACCATCGTAGCCAAATTTATCCGCCCATTGAGGAATGTGCTTTGGCATAATATGAGAATGCATATCTATTTTCAACATTGTCTAAATCCTTTCTATTTTGTATTGATTTTGATCCTTCATCGGCACCGGATCATGACCAGATGTTCCCCAAGGGTGACATTTGCTCAATCTTTTTATCCCTAACCAAAAACCTTTTAGTACTCCCCATTCATTCATTGCATCTACGGTATATACGGAGCATGTTGGTGCGTGCCTGCAACTTGCTGGAAAAAAAGGAGAAATGCACCATTGATACAGTTTAATTGGAAAAATAAATATGGCTATAAAGATTTTTTTCATGCAAAAAAAAGAACCGTACAAATACGGCTCTATTAACTTACTTAATTCCTAATTTCTTTTTCATCTCTTTTGTTAAAGCATCTTTATGAATTAAAATATTCATTGTTTTATACTTTACATAAGGGAACGAAGCATAGAAATAACCATCGGCTTTATTTACATCTTTTCCCCAAGAATTCTTAACTATGAAATACTTTGTTCCTTCTTGGTCTTCAATCAAACCTGTTATGTGCATCCCATGATCATCAGTTGTTTCTTGCGCGTCAAAAGCAATTTGACGTTCTTCTTGCGAAACGTCTCTTTCCTTAACTGGCTGAACAAATGCATTACTAATTTTCTCAGCTCCTACTTCGTTAAAATATTTAGCATCTTTTCCTTTCTTTTGAATAGTTGATTCATCTTCCGGTAAGATGCAAAGTCCATCAGCAGGAGAAAATCCTTTTTCAGAAACATCTGCACCCCAGGCAAAAGTATATCCATTCATAATTGCATCTTCCATCACCCCCATGAATTCATCTAAAGGAATATTGTAACAAGATTTCAAAGCCCAGTTATCTTGCACCTCAAGAACAAACGGTTTGTAAAAAGGGTGATGCGTATATGAAGTAACTGATATATACTCATCCATATTTAGTTCTAATTCATCTGCATAAGATTTTGGAGTATATTCTTTACCTTCATGCGTAAATTTAAAGTCTTCTGTATTATCTGGTATGTCTCCTAAATAAGCGTCTACGACACCCGTGAAAGCATTTTTCCAAACAGGAGTTAAAGTACCTCGTTGTGGTTTTTTAGCTAATTCTTTCATCATTGCTGAAAGAATATTTTCCATTTCTGAATGTAAATGAGAATCCATACCGTATTGCAATCCACTATATACTGATTCCGGAACAATTCCAAATCTTTCTATAACCCAAGGAATATCATGAAATGCTCCGCCAGCTCCAAAAGTAAACGTACCATACATTCTTAAGAAATTTTCAGCTTTCCCAATATAGGCGTTCCTTACAATATACATTTCAGAAAGGTTATGCTTTCCTTTTCCTTTTCTTATTAGTTCAGATTCAAAAAATGAAAGTGACGAAAAACTCCAACACGTTCCAGTTCGACCTTGATTCTGAACTTCTGTTGCTTCCATGTCTTTTATCATAGTGAATTTATATTCACTTCCTTCTTTATTCGAAAACGTATCTTCTTGCGCAAAATTGAACATACTAGCTGCCACTAACACAATCGTTATTCCTGATTTTATCATTTTATTCATCTTTTATTTTATTATATAAGTTGTTCCTTCTTTACTGTCTTTTAATTTTATCCCTATTTCACTTAGGTTGTCTCTAATTTTATCTGACAAAGCATAATCTTTATTTTGTTTGGCCTCGACTCTCATTTGAACCAACAAGTTAACGGTTCCATCTAGTTTGTCGGAATCATTTTCCATGAGCGGTACCAATCCAAACACATCAATAATGAAACCTTCAAATGTATCTTTTAAATATTTAAACGTTTTCTCCGATATTTTACCAATTGTATTATTGGTAGAATACGTATTTATTTTTGACACTAATTCAAAGAGTGTTGCAATAGTTTTGGGAGAATTAAAATCGTCGTTCATATGCTTGTAGCACATCTGGCACAACGCATTAACTTTTGAATCTTCACTCTCATCTAAAGTCCCTACTTTATATTCAACCCCGCCTAACAGCTTTAACGCAGCCATTAATTTATTGAACCCTTTTTCAGACGCACTTAGTGCAGCACTCGAAAAATCCAATGTACTTCTGTAATGAGCCTGTTGCATGAAAAAACGAACCACTGTAGGTGAGTATGCTTTATCCAATAATTCATTATCTCCAGAAAACAATTCAGCCGGCAATAATGTGTTCCCTGTGGTTTTACTCATTCGCTGACCATTGAGCGTAAGCATATTGCCGTGCATCCAATAGTTGACAGGAGCTTTGCCATTCGCTGCTTTTCCTTGTGCAATTTCACATTCATGATGGGGAAATTTCAAGTCCATTCCACCTCCATGTATATCGAATTGCTCCCCAAGGTATTTCGTTCCCATAACAGAACATTCTAAATGCCATCCTGGAAATCCAACACTCCAGGGCGAAGGCCATCTCATTATATGTTCCGGCGATGCTTTTTTCCATAGCGCAAAATCAAACGAATTCTTTTTTTCACCCTGACCTTCTAATTCTCTTGTACCTGACAATAACTCATCGACATCTCTACCGGACAACTCTCCATACCCCCCCCCTTCTTCTTTGTATTTAAGAACATCAAAATATATCGACCCGTTCGACTCATAAGCCAACCCTTTATCTAAAATTATTTGGACCATTTCAATTTGCTCAACAATGTGACCAGTGGCAGTTGGCTCAATACTGGGAGGCAGAGCATTAAAGCTTTGCATTACCTTACGAAAATCTACGGTATATTTCTGAACTATCTCCATCGGCTCAACCTGTTCTAGCCTAGCTTTCTTTGATATTTTATCTTCTCCTTCGTCTAAATCGTTTTCTAAATGTCCTGCATCAGTAATATTTCTTACATACCGAACATTATACCCTAGAAATTTAAAATATCTAACTATGGTATCAAATGACAGAAAAGTTCTGCAATTACCCAAATGAACATAGCTATATACAGTAGGCCCACAAACATAAATACCCAAATTTTGAGCGTTTATTGGTTCAAACTTTTCTTTAACACCCTTTAAAGAGTTGTAAATAAATATTTCGTTTTGTTCAAACTTACTCATCAGATATCTAACTTAGAATCTAAGCTAATGTGTTTTAAAAATTCAGATTTATTATCGTTTTGATTAAACAAACCGGAATAACGAGAAGTAATGGTACTACTTTTAGTATCTCTGACCCCTCTCATATTAACGCATAAATGCTTAGCATCAACCACACACGCAACATTATCTGTTTTTAAAACCTCTTTTAGTTTTTCTACAATTTGAACAGTGAGTCTTTCTTGAACTTGTGGTCTTTTGGCAAAGTGCTGAACTATTCTATTAATTTTAGACAGCCCAATTACATTCTCATTTGCAAAATATGCTACATGAACTTTTCCTACAATTGGAACAAAATGGTGTTCACATACAGAATATAATTCAATGTCTTTTTCAACTAACATGCCTTTATATTTATAGCTGTTTTCAAACAAAGATACTTCCGGTTCATTTACTGGGTTCAACCCACTAAATATTTCGGTAACATACATTTTAGCAACTCTTGCTGGAGACCCTGCAAGACTATCATCCTTCAAATCGAGGCCCAATGTTTCCATTATTTTCTCAAAATGACCTTTAATTATTTCTATTTTTTCCGCATCTGATTTATCAAATGCACCTTTAACTAAAGGCGTATTAATCGATGTCAAAACGTGATCTTCTCCAATATTTTCGTTTACTTTTTCTTTCAAAATTTGTATGATTTATTTTATCGTTAGCATATAAAATAGAAAACTACCGAGTATTCAAATGCTGCAAAGAAATAAAATTATTTCTTCCAAACAAACTTACCCGTCTTGTCAATATAACCTTCTGTTCCTGTTTTAAGATCTCCTATTCTAACCAATGCTAATCCATTTATAAAATCAGAAGGTTTTGAAAATTGTTTGGCAACCACCACCTTTCCGACAACATCCACATATCCCCATTTCCTGTCGCTACCTGTTCCAACAGCAACATTTGCTAAACCATCACTAAAATGATATGCACTGTCGAATTGAGGCTTAACTACAATTTTTCCCAGCTTATTCACATAGCCAAACTTTCCATTTTTAAAATCTCCAACCCTAACTAAAGCCCTTCCTTCACTAAATGGAAATATTTTATCAAATTGAGCTTTAACGATAACCTTGCCCGTGTTATCAATGAAGCCCCATTTACCCGTTCTTTCATTGCCAACTCTAAAAACAGCTAATCCTTCGCTAAAATCTCGTACAAAATCATAAGTAGGCTTAATAACAAGAGCTCCTTTTAAATCAATAAATCCCCATTTATCACCTTTTTTCACTCTTGCTTTTCCTTCAGAAAAATCATATGCACCTTCAAATTGTGGTTTGATTACAATTATACCGGATGTATTAATAAACCCAAAAAGAGTCCCAACCTGAATTCTAGCTAATCCTTCATGAAATGGATAAGCAAAATTACACACAACGTCAATTGTCTTAGCTCCTGTTTTATCAATATAAAACCATTTTCCATCATTTTTTACGGCCGATAAACCCTCACTAAAACCACTTACCTTAGCATATTGCGCTGGAACTACTGTTTTACCTGATTTATTGATAAACCCATATCTAGATCCATTTTTAATCTTTGCTAAATCTTCTTTAAAATTATATGCTTTATCAAAAGAACTAGGAATTACGACTGCACCCTTTTTATTAATAAACCCCTCTTTTCTTTCCACCCTTATCTTATACAAATCTTGAGCAAATAAACTACTTGAAATAACACTGCACATTAGTAACAAACTCCATCTCATTCTGCTTCTTTTTTATGATTTATTATAATTCTGCCTAAATTAAATAAATAAATTTTACCTTCAATGTATATTTCCATAAAACATGCCAATTTTAGACAAAGACACTTCAATACAAAGCAACGTTTCGCTATGGGAAATTACCGAATCGTGTTCTGAATTATTTGAATTATTTGAAAATGAAGCTGAAATAAATACAGTCATTCAGAGCTTTAAAAGCGAATCCAAAATAAAACAATTTTTAGCTTCCAGACTCTTATTAAAAGTTGAATTCGGCAATTGGAAAACACACCATAACCCTAATGGGAAACCCCACCCAATAAACAATTCATCAGAAATATCAATCACGCATGACCGGGGAATTGTTGGTCTAATTAAGAGCACTACCCCTTGCGGAATTGACATACAAGAAATAACGCCTAAAGTAATTCGAGTAAAAAGTAAGTTCATTAATGAAAATGACTTTCATTTTCAAAGTGAAAAAGAGAAGGATTTGACTGTTGTATGGTGTGCAAAAGAAACGCTTTACAAAATCAATGGTGATCCAAATATATTCTTTAAAGAACACATGATAATTGAAAAATCAAACCAAGAAAATATCCTTATTGGGAAAATTATTCATCCTGAATTTCGAAAAGATTATAAATTGAAAGTTCATATTATCGAAAATTTTTGCTTAGTTTACACTTTTGATAATACCTAGACCTTTGAACGCATACAACACCATATTAAAAAGATGCCAAGCGAAAGAAAAAATGTTTGCTATTTTGGTAGATCCTGACAAATATGATGCGCCTAAAGATTTACAAGAGTTAATTTACAACCTCAAATTAGCCTTGCCAGATATAATTCTAATCGGTGGAAGTTTGATTAATAATGGTAATTTTGAGTTAGTAATTAACGAACTATCTAGCTTAAAAATTGCTCCTGTTATTCTCTTTCCAGGAAACAACAAACAAGTTTCAGCCAACGCGGATGCCATTTTATTACTTTCTTTAATCTCTGGAAGAAATGCTGAACTTTTAATAGGCCAGCATGTTGTTTCTGCATTTGACATTAAAAATGCAAACCTTGAAGTTATTCCAACCGGCTATATGCTAATTGAAAGCGGGCCATCCACTTCTGCTCAATATATGAGCAACACGCAGCCTATCCCCTACAATAAAACTGACATAGCAATCGCAACTGCATTAGCTGGCGAACAGCTTGGACTCAAGTTCATTTACATGGATGGTGGCTCTGGAGCTCAAACGCCCATTTCTAAAGATATGATTAAGGGTGTTCGACAAACCGTTAACACTCCCTTAATAATTGGTGGAGGAATCCGAAATAAAGAACAAGCTATTGCTGCATGGAATAGTGGAGCTGACATCATTGTCATTGGTAATGCAATTGAAAAAAACCCCACATTAGCTCTAGAAATTTCTCTATTAAGAACTGTAAATAAATGAAGTTAATTGTTTTTTCAAGCCATAGTAATATTCACTCTGAACCTAAGCAAGTTGTAAGAATGTTTGAACATGGTCTAGAGACTCTGCATTTGAGAAAGCCTAATTCCTCTTTAAAAGATCTTGTAGAATACCTAAAGTTAATCCCTTCAGAATATCACAATAGAATTGTCATTCATTCTCATCACAAATTGGCAAAAAAATTCAATTTAAAGGGTGTGCACTTTAGTAAAGTGCATAGGGAAAAAAGCTACAACACCAAATTAAAGTACTTAAGTTTTAGACTTAGATTCGGCAATATTTTAATCACAAGGTCTTGTCATAAAATCTATAAATTACAAGAAAATATCGATCGGTATGCGTATGTTTTTTTAAGCCCAATGTTCGAAACCATATCCAAAAAATCTCATAGCGGATTATTCAACGAACGCCATATTAAAAAAGCGTTAGCGACCACAAAAAATAAAGTCTACGCATTAGGCGGGATTGATGAGTCGAAATTTAAAGACCTTTATGACTTAGGGTTTGAAGGAGCAGCTCTTCTGGGAGCTATCTGGAACACAGACAAGGAACCTTTTAATGCATATTTATCTGCGGTAGAAGCCATTAAGGACTTAGAGAGAGAACAAACTCTCGTTTATTAAAGTTCTTATCGTAACCATTATTAATAACCTACGTAAAAAGTTGTGCTTTCCATAAAATAAGGAAATCATGACGACAAACAAATGCATACTTTTAATACTAGCGTTTACCTACTTTAATTTAGCAGGAGCTGCTGACGACAAAATTTCAAGAAATCAATATATTGACACATGGAAGGAGGAAGCTATTAATCAAATGGCGAAATATGGTATACCAGCAAGTATCACTTTAGCGCAAGGAATCCTGGAAAGTGGAGATGGTAATTCTCGTCTAGCAAAGCAAGGGAACAATCATTTTGGGATTAAATGTCACACTTGGACAGGTAAAACTATTCATAAAGATGATGACAAGAAAAATGAGTGTTTCCGAAAATACAGCAGTGCGCGACAATCCTTTCAAGATCATTCTGAATTTCTTTCTAAAAGAGGGCGCTATTCATTTCTTTTTGACTTAAAACCTAGCGACTATAAAGGATGGGCTAAAGGTTTAAAAACAGCCGGATATGCTACCAACCCAAAATACTCAAGCTTATTGATAGCACTTATCGAAAAAAATAACTTGCAACAATACGATAATATGATACTTGCATCAAACAACTCTTCAAACACTAAAAATGATTTTTCAATAGCTAACTTAAGCAAACCTAAAGCAAGTAAACACTCCATTTACATTCATAACAACAATATTAAATACATCAAAGTAAAATCAGGAGATACATTTTACAAAATATCGAAAGAGTTTGGAATGCATTTAGGGCAAATCTATAAGTACAATGACTTATCTGACAATGATTTCATTAAAGAAGGAGACATCATATACCTACAACCTAAAAGGAAAAAGGCTAAAGTTGAATCGCACAAAGTAAAGGAAAACGAAACCTTACAAGACATTTCACAGCTATATGGAATCAAGCTAAAATCCATTTATAAAAAAAACAAACTTGAACTAGGAACAATATTACAACAAGGTCAAATACTTAAACTCAGATAAAACCGGACAAAAAACAAGAGATAACAAAAAATTGATTAATGCGTTTGTTGTGAAAAGGCCCTTTGATACTTCGGTATTCAGGCCTTTTTTTTTCTTTATTGCTCACCCTTCAGAGTAAAAACGAATTTACATGCTCTGTTATTTTCCCAGATAATCAGCCACAATGCTCAAAGAAAAAATAACATTGTTTACAGTCTTAATCCAACTTTTCTTTGATCCATATTCTCAATTCCTCGGAATCCACTTTATCTATTACCTCATCGGCAAATGCCTCTATTAATAGCTTTTTAGCTGATTCCTTGCTTATACCTCTAGTTTGCAAATAAAATATGGCTTCATCATCAAATTGACCGGTGGTAGTGCCATGGCTACATTTTACATCATCAGCAAATATTTCAAGTTCAGGTTTTGCATTCATAGTAGCTTCTCTGGACAGTAAAATATTTTTATTCTGTTGATAAGCTTCAATCTTTTGGGCGTCTACCGCAACAATTACCTTCCCATTAAAGACTCCTGTTGATTTATCGCTTAATACACCTTTGTATAATTCGAAAGATGTACAATTAGGTTTCAAATGACCAATCTTAGTATGATTGTCAACGTGTTGAATTCCTTTTTGCATGTACAACCCATTCATTTCAGAAGTACAGTTTTCACCATCAACTTCGATATTAACTCCATTCCTTACAAAATCACCAGAAACTGTAGCCGTATTTATTTTGAAAGTACTGTTAGCTTTTTGATTGACCTGTACCGTACAAATTAGGTTATTTTTAGGCTCTTCTGATTGAACTTTATCTATAACTACCTTAGCATTTTCTTTTACAAAAACTTCAGTCACACTATTTGTTAAGCATTCCATAGCATTTACAGACGCAAACGACTGCACCACACCAACCTCTGAAAATTCATCAGCGACGATAAGTAAGCGCACATTACTTACCACATTACATTTTGTGTTTACATGAATAACATGAATCGATTTTTCCAGCTTAACTTTCTTAGGAATATGAATAAAAACACCTTCATGGAAGTAGCTTGTATTTAAAGCTGTGAAAACCTCTTCATTATTCTTTGCAATTCCATTAAACGTACTATGAATCAAAGAGACATGCTCTTCCAGCGCTTTTGGAAAAGTATCTAATACAATCTCATCAGGGAAATTCAAATCTGACAATTCCTTAGAATAAACACCATTTACCAATACTACATTATACGCATCTAAAGACGGCACTATTTCATTCGAAAGACCTACTTTTTCAGCCTCATTAAATTGAACATATTTCTTTTTTAATATTTTCTTAACAGAAGTATACCGCCAATCCTCCGTTTTACGAGTAGGAAATTCCAATCCTTTCAATAATTCGAAAGCTTGATTTTTAGCACCTAATCCAACCCCCATTTGAGACAGTGAACTCAGTAAATTATTTTCTTTCATAACTACCATCTAAGCTTCCTCTTTAGTCAACCAGTCGTATCCCTTTTCTTCTAACTCTAGAGCCAACTCTTTCCCTCCTGTTTTAATGATTCTTCCATCATATAAAACATGTACAAAATCAGGAATAATATAATCCAACAACCTTTGGTAGTGCGTTATAACGATTGTAGCATTATCCTTACTCTTCAATGTATTTACACCATGCGCAACTATTCTTAACGCATCAATATCAAGGCCAGAATCTGTTTCATCTAAAATTGACAATTTTGGCTCCAACATTGCCATTTGAAAAATTTCATTTCGTTTTTTCTCTCCTCCAGAAAACCCTACATTAACTGAACGATTTTTCAATTTATCACTCAACTCTACTAACGCTGATTTCTCTTTTACCATTTTAAGGAAATCTTTCGCTGCAATCGGGTCTTGCTCAAAATACTTTCGTCGTTCGTTAATTGCTGTTTTTAAAAAATTAATATTACTCACCCCTGGAATTTCAACCGGGTATTGAAAAGCCAAAAACACTCCCTCCCAAGACCTTTCTTCTGGATTAAGCTCTAATAACTCTTTCCCCAAATAGTCCACCTCACCAGCAGTAACTTCATATTCATCACGACCTGCTAAAACAGCAGATAACGTACTTTTTCCAGAACCGTTAGGTCCCATTACAGCATGTACTTCCCCTGCTTTAACCTCTATATTCAATCCTTTTAAAATCTCTTTATCGCCAACTGAGGCATGTAAATTCTTTACTTTTAACATCTTTATTTTAAATTTTAAGATACTAGACAAAAGACATTCGGTTCCTTTTTTTAGAACCTCTGCTTTAACCTATCATCTTAATTCGTTTCCTTCTTTTTTTTAATCTTTTTGCATGGCGCCTAACCTACACTTCCTTCCAAGCTAATTTCTAATAATTTTTGAGCTTCAACGGCAAATTCCATTGGAAGTTTATTCAATACTTCCTTTGCATATCCGTTTACAATTAAGCTAATTGCTTTTTCCTCTCCAATACCTCTTTGCATACAATAAAATTTCTGATCTTCTCCAATTTTACTTGTAGTAGCTTCATGTTCCAAGTGAGCTGATGAGTTTTCGCATTCGATATATGGGTATGTATGTGCTCCACATGTATCTGTCATTAGAAGTGAGTCACATTGTGAAAAATTACGCGCATTATCGGCTCCTTTCCCAATTTTAACTAAACCTCTATAAGAGTTATGACTCATACCTGCAGAAATCCCTTTAGATATAATTGTACTCTTAGTATTTTTACCAATATGCAGCATTTTAGTACCTGTATCCGCCATTTGGTGATTATTAGTAACTGCTACTGAATAAAATTCTCCAACCGAGTTATCTCCTTTCAAAATACAAGATGGATACTTCCAGGTTATAGCAGAACCTGTTTCTACTTGTGTCCAAGAAATCTTTGCATTTCGTTGGCAAATACCTCTTTTAGTCACAAAGTTGAAAACTCCACCTAATCCATTTTTATCACCAGGGTACCAGTTTTGAACTGTTGAATATTTTATTTCAGCATCATCTAATGCTATCAATTCCACAACAGCTGCATGCAATTGATTTTCATCTCTTTGAGGGGCCGTACACCCTTCCAAGTAACTAACGTAACTGCCTTCATCGGCAATTAATAGTGTTCTTTCGAACTGACCTGTTCCTGATTCATTTATTCTGAAATATGTAGACAATTCCATCGGACACTTCGTTCCTTTTGGAATGTAACAAAATGAACCATCAGAAAATACGGCAGAATTTAATGCAGCATAATAATTATCCGTCGAAGGAACAACTGTCCCTAAGTATTTCTTTACTAATTCTGGATGCTCTTTAACTGCCTCACTAAATGAACAGAAAATAACACCTAGCTCACCTAGTTTTTCCTTGAATGAAGTTGCTACTGAAACCGAATCCATAACAAAATCGACGGCTACACCTGTTAGCTTCTTTTGTTCTTCCAAAGAAATCCCCAAGCGCTCCATTGTTTTTAAAATCTCTGGATCCACCTCGTCCAAACTCGCCAATTCCTTTTTAGGTTTAGGAGCAGAATAAAACACTATATCTTGAAGGTTTGGTTTTTCGTAAGTAACGTGCGCCCAATCCGGTTCAGTCATCCCTTGAAACACTCTAAGAGCATTTAACCTATACTCTAAAAGCCATTCAGGCTCTTCTTTCTTAGATGATATTATACGAACGGTTTCTTCCGTTAATCCTTTTGGGATTTTTTCAGAATCAACATCTGTGGTAAAACCAAATTCATATTCTTGATCTACTAAGTCCTGTTTTAAGTCATCTTCACTATACGCCATCTTATTATATTAAAGTGAAAAACTCTCTCCGCAGCCACAGGTTCTTTCTGCGTTTGGATTTTTAAAAATAAAGCCCTTACCATTCAAACCTCCTGAATAGTCTAGCGTAGTGCCAACTAAATACAAAAAGCTTTTCTTATCGACAACCACTTTTACCCCGTTGCTCTCAAACTCCTTATCTGTTTCTTTAATATCACTATCAAAAGTAAGTTGATACATAAGACCTGAACACCCTCCACCTTCAACACCTACACGAATAAAAAAGTTGTCTTTTCCTTCTTCACTCATCATTCGGTTGGCAGTATTTTTTGCTAAATCGGTTACTTCTATCATTTTCTTATTTAGATTAATTACAAATAAGCTTATATCTAATGACAAATTTAGTCTTTTTATTGGTCTAAAAAGCTCATAATCGTCATTATTTTAAAGATTGAGAGGAGTTTAAGTAATTAACGGAGGAGGTAAACACTCAACAAAATTTGAATTCTTAAAATTTGTTTTTCTACTTTTGCAGCCATGCAGGAAAACGAAAAAAGAACAGAACTTAATGATTTGGGAGAGTTCGGATTGATTAGTCATCTTACTGATAAGATAAAACCAAATAATTCATCTACCAAGAAAGGGATTGGTGATGATGCTGCTATCTTAAACTATGGTGATAGAGATATCGTTGTAACCACAGACATGTTAGTTGAGGGAATTCATTTCGATATGATTTTCACGCCTCTTAAGCACTTAGGATATAAGTCAATCGTGGTTAACTTAAGTGATATATATGCAATGAATGCCCAACCTCGTCAAGTAACGGTATCTATAGCCATATCCAGTAAATATTCTGTAGAGGCAATCAAAGAAATTTACGAAGGAATGGAATTGGCATGTAACTATTACGGTGTAGATTTAGTTGGAGGTGACACAACTTCGAGCTTATCCGGACTTGTGATTAGTGTTACTGCAATTGGCGAAATCGAAGAAAACAAAGCAGTTTATAGGTCTGGAGCAAAAGATGGTGATTTAATTGTAGTTTCAGGGGATTTAGGAGGAGCATATATTGGATTAATGCTTCTTCAAAGAGAAAAAGAAGTGTGGAAAACTTCTCCTACTATACAACCCGATTTAGATGGAAACGACTATATACTGAGTCGTCAACTAAAGCCTGAGGCAAGAAAAGATATTATTGAGCTATTAATAAAAATGGAATTAACTCCATCGAGTATGATTGATGTTTCCGATGGAATAGCTTCTGAAGTGAAACATTTATGTAAAGCTTCAGGAACGGGATGCAACTTGTATGAAGAGAAACTCCCCATTGATCCGCAAACCTATCAAACAGCTAGAGATTTTAATCTCGACCCAACAGTGTGTGCACTAAATGGAGGTGAAGACTATGAGCTACTATTTACCGTGCCGCAAGCTGATTACGATAAGATAAAGGGCAATCCTCATTTGACCGTTATTGGACACATGACTAATATAGAAAGTGGAACGAATTTTATCTCTACAGGTGGATCTGTAATGCCTTTAACCGCACAAGGATGGGATAGCTTTGGGAAAACGAATGAGGAAAGCTAGTTAACAGCTAAGCTTCTTAGAACAAGGTTTAACAACTACGTATTAAACCATTGCCATAATTTAGCAAGACCAGTCTTAGGTTTTTCTGGAGCACCTTTTTGTTTAGCAGCAACTTCCTCAACAACAGCTTTCTTTTTCGATTTTTTAACAGATTTCTGAACTTTAGACGCATGGTGGGTTTTGTAAAATGCTGTACGTTCTGCTTTTATTTTTTTCGCTATTGCTGCTTTTCTTTTCTTTTCGGCCTCTTCCTCTCTTTTTCTTTTCCTCTCCTTATCAACCGCAAGCTTTTCTAATCTCTTTTCTTCAGCAAGAGCTCTTTCCTTATCCTTTTCAGCTTTAATTTCCGCTTTTCTTTCTCTTTCAGCTTCAATTGCTGCCTCTCTCTCCTCTTTTTCCTTCGCTTCTCTTTGCTCAACCTCTTCTGGACTTAACATTACACCATCAACCTCTATTACTGTTTTTTCATTAGTTTCAGGTAAATCTATTTTATCTACAACCTTAAACTCTTGAAAGTTAGGTTTCCTTGCTTTAATTAACTCGGCATTCGGATCTACAGCAATTGTTTTAGGGTCTGGAAACACTTCTTCCTTATCAGAAATTCTCGACTCTTTTGCTACAGGCTTTTTAGGAGAAGGTATTTCAACTTTCTTCTCAACAGGTTTTTCTTCCTTTTTATCCGTTTCTTTCTTTACCTCTTCAATTACTACAGGTACAAATTTACCAGTAACCAAAGACACGTGCTCATCTTCCAACCTTGTATTTGGGCCATTTTCAATTTCAACTTTAGCTTCTTCCTTCAGAAACTTTACTATCTCTGATGGCTTAATTTTTAATTCTCTTGCTAATTGCCCTAATCTCATAATCTAATTTATTTTCCGCTTTTCGAACTGCGAATATAATTAGAAGTTTGTTAATATAAAAAAATGAATTTTAACTTTTTTTTTTAACCATCTGTTTTAACAAATCATAAAGCATATGACTTGTAATTTGACAACCTTTCTCAGTCATTTCAAAAAGTTCAACTTCCCTATTTTTGCTATAGGGCTTAGTTGCTTTGAAAATTTCAATATTCTTAAAATCTTCAGCATTAAATTCTGCCATATTGGTTAAATCAACGACAGAAGATTTTAATGCAATTAAATCAATGGTCTCTTTTCCGCAATGAAACAGCTTTACATCTGAAGGAGTACGATGTTCTAAATATTCAATCTTTTCTAATGATTTCTGAAGGACTACGTTACTAAATTGCTGAACAAAAAGATCAGATTTTTCAGGCTCTTCCTTTTTAAGCCGCTCCCACAACTCAGCGTCAACACCATTCGCTACTAAATACTGGACAAACTCTTCTTTGAGCTCTTCCAACTCATCTTCTGTTAACTTTCTAAAACTCAAACCAATCTATCTTTAAGAACTTTTTCCACAACTTGTTGCCCTTCAAGTGCTTTTGAATATTTAAACCTTTTAGCATCCGCGGCCTCTATCATTTGCAACAATTCTTGAAATAAATCTTCACCTACTTCAGTATAACCTAACCTTTCTAAAATTAAATTAAGCAGATTTTCTTTTTCTAATTGAATAGCCTCTGTTAAAGCTTCTATTTCTTCACTCATATAGCGAAGATAGTTGAGTTTAAACAAAATGACAAGTAATTTACAGTTTCTCCGAATCTAGATAAACTGTTTTATCTCTAAAGCCTTTATTCTCAACAAAAGTAATGAATTCACTCTTTGTTGGAGCCGATAAATAGGTTTTAAAACCACCCACCTGCTCAGTCCTAGTGGACTTAAACTGCAGAATTTCCTCCAACACCTGCTCATGATCAATGGAGTAAATAATTAACTTTTTCTCCTCCAATGAAAAAACTTCCGTTGAATAAAACCCATTATCCTCCTTGGTGTTTAGGTAAAATTTATCACCACTTTTATTTAATTTATGGGTTTGGGTTGGTTTAAAAAATAAATCGTTTTGGGTTACATATGTAAAAATTGTATCATTTCTCTCTGTGTATGGAATTCCTTGCCCATCTTTAATCCCAAATAACAAATCATTCTTTAAACTGAATTTATCGGACGCTTCTATTTCTTTTGAGGACAGATATGTAAAAGTCCCAAAGTGCGTATATATGCTATCGGGAGTAATAATCAAACTTGTTAAGGTATCTTCTTCATAAAGGTAACGCCCGCAAATGGCGTCATCAAATTTTTCCAATGGAGTAATTGAACTAGGCTGGGGCTCAGAAAAATAAAATGAAGTCACTTCTTCTTGGGCACGTAATAAAAATACGTTCAAAACCAGTAATATTGTAATTGTAACCTTCATTGGTTCGAAAATAGACAAAGTTTTTAATTGTTTTAGCATACCCAGGTACTAATAATTACCTTTATATGCTAAAAGGTTCAATTTGTTACATAAACAAACCCCTTATATGCGCTGGAAGATAAAAGAAGATGGAAACAAGGAGCAAATTGCTCAATTAAAAAAGGAATTATTAATACCTGAAATCATTGCAAAATTGCTTGTAGAAAGAGGCATCACTACTTTTGATGCAGCTAAGAACTTCTTTCGACCTTCAATAGAATCCTTGCATAATCCATTCTTAATGGAGGATATGGAAAAAGCTGTTGACCGTGTCAATGAAGCACTAGACAAAGGTCAGCGTATCTTAATTTATGGAGATTACGATGTAGATGGAACTACCTCGGTAGCTTTGATGTATTCTTTTTTAAATCGTTTTACAGACAACATTGAGTTTTATCAACCTGACAGATACACAGAAGGTTATGGCGTTTCGTTGAAAAGTATTGAATATGCGCACGAAAAGAAAACTGACCTAATCATAGCTTTAGATTGCGGGATTAAAGCCGTCGATAAAGTTGAGAAAGCAAACGAATATGGGATTGATTTCATCATTTGTGATCACCACCGACCAGCTAAGGTAATTCCAGAAGCATTGGCAATATTAAACCCTAAAAAAACAACGTGTTCATACCCTTATGACGAATTATGCGGCTGTGGAATTGGATTAAAATTAGCACAAGCAATTGCTATTACTAGAGACGAAGATGAAGAAATCTGGAAAGAACTATTAGATTTAGTTGCAATTGCAATTGCGGCAGACATTGTTCCAATGACAGGAGAAAATAGAATCTTAGCTTATCACGGATTAAAAAGAGTTAATGAAAACCCAAGAATAGGAATTGCAACAATCCTAGAATTAGCGGGCAAAAAAGTTGACCTAACCATTAATGATTTGGTTTTTAAATTATCCCCAAGAATAAACGCCGCAGGAAGGATTGCTTCTGCAACAAAAGCGGTAGAATTACTGTTGTCAAAAGATGAAGCTAGCTCTAAAGAATGGTCAAAAACCATTAATGCACATAATGATGAAAGAAGAGAACTTGATTCCGTAATAACCGAAGAAGCTCTTAAAATGATTAGCGAAGATGCTGATTCAAAAAAATCTACTGTCGTTTTTCAAAAAGACTGGCACAAAGGAGTTGTTGGAATAGTAGCATCCAGGCTAATTGAGTCCTATTACAAGCCAACCATTGTTCTGTGTGGAAACGACGGTATAGCAACTGGTTCTGCACGCTCGGTAAAAGGCTTTGATGTTCATGATGCTATAGCCCAATGTTCCGATTTATTAGAACGGTTTGGAGGCCATAAATACGCTGCAGGACTTTCCTTAAAAATTGAAAATGTGGAAGCTTTCCGAAAACGGTTTGAAGAGGTGGTTTCTAGTACAATAACTAAAGAGCAACAGACAAGAGAAATTGGGATTGACGGCACACTTACTACAGAAGATATTAAACCTTCTAAACAAGGAGATGTTTTTCCTAAACTATACCGATTAATAGAGCAATTTGCTCCTTTTGGACCTGGAAACATGAAACCTATCTTTATCATGAAGGATCTTTATGACAACAAAGGATGGAGTCGAATTGTTGGAGAAACACACTTAAAAATCAGTGCAAAACAAAGAGGAGAAAACCTTCCTCTAAACGGAATTGCGTTTGGATTAGGAGAAAAACTAACGATTACTGAAAATGAAAAACCGTTTCAAGCGGCATTTTCCTTAGATAAGAATTATTATAACGGTAGATACACTCTTCAGTTAATGATTAAAGACATTAAAAGGATGTAGTTTCTTTGTTCCGGCTATCTGAAACAATATGCAAATCTCTTTGTGGAAAAGGAATAGTAATTCCGTTTTCTCTAAATAACTTGTCAATAGAAAAACGTAAATCACTTTTAATCACCATTATTTCCCATGTTTGAGCAGCCCAAAAATACAATTCGAATTTCAATCCACTATCTCCAAAATCATTAAACATGACAGTAATTTCGCTGCGTTTATGCACCAACTTATGGTTTAACGCACATTGATAAAGAAGTTCTCTGACTTTTTGAGTGTCACTTCCATATGCAACAGAAACTGTAATATGGAAACGAGTGACTTTATCGCTAATAGTCCAATTTATAACACTTTCTTCAGTTAACTTAGAATTGGGAAGGACAATAATTTTACCATCCATGGTTTTAACATGTGAAGTACGGATGTTGATTTTCTCCACGCGAGCAATTACCTTGTCCATTTCCACAATGTCACCAACTTTCACACTACCGTCAAACAACAATATAAATCCAGAAACAACATCGGTAAACATATCCTTCAAGCCCATACCAAGACCCAATAAAAGTCCAGAACTAGCCCAAAATAATGAACCCAATTCAAAACCGAGACTTCGAAGCACTAGTATAGCGAAGATGATGTAAACAAAATACTTTGTTAACTGCACTATGGTAAATCGTCTACCTTCATCTATCCAATCTTTTCCTTTTGTTGCTTTGAAAATGACAATCTTAGATACATTCAGAACAACTTTTGAAAGAAAGGTTAAAACAATAAGGGCAATTAACTGCCCTAATGATAATTTGAAATCGCCGATTTCTAGAAGATAAAGATCAAGAATACTATTTAATGAAAAATCATTATTTCCATACCCCAGTGCGCTAATTAACAATAAAGCACCGATTATAAAGATGGATTGACCAAGAAGTATATGTACTATTTTCTCCCTACCATTACCGAATTTCCAATCTCTTTTTACTAAGATCCTTCCTAGTCTTTTGCTTATGTATTTTCTAAAAAAGAAAATTGAAGTAATAACTAGACAAACCAATATTAGGTTGGAAATAGTAAAGTTTTGCTCAAAGTAGCTGAACAATCTATAATCAAAGAAAGCGCTCATCTTGTAATAATGATTCCTAGTTTTGATGCAAAGGTATTTCTTATTTGGTTAAGTTGTTTGATTTGTTCCAAAAGACTATATATTTCATTCTCCTCTTTCTCAGTTTTTAGCCCAAGTTGTTTTCCGTTAATCATATTCTCAGTAACACGAAGTTTGTACATATAAATTGATTCTACGGCAGCTTGTTTCAGTTTATGCTTTTCTTCTTGGGGGAAAATACGATGCTTTTTTTCCCAGTTTTCACTCACCGAATCTTTAGGCATTGTTAAATCAACAACCATAGTACTCAGCGTAGCTTCTTCTTTTTGAAAAAAGTGTTGATCATTAACAATCAATCCATTTTCAATACCTTCCAAAAACTCATCAAAAATACTTTGATAGGTCTCATTGACATATTTCAATTCATCGGTTAGAAGTTCTTCTATGATATATTGAGCTAATGGAATTTCTTCTTTTTGGATTTCTTCACTTTCTTGAGCCTCAATCTCTATTTCGATACCTATTGACCCATATGTAAGCATCAATCGGATTAAATCTTTTTCCTGATCATCCAAACCATGACTTCCGTCACTTGATTCTCTTTTTTGCAAGGGTGCCGTTGGCTGAAAAACTTCTATTTCTTGTCGCTGATGTTGAGAAGGAGACGACTTTTTTTTGGCAAAAATTTTATTAACCTCACTTAAAAGAGCCTTTTCACTAATATCAAAAAGTTGGCTTGTTTCTCTAATATATACAGACCTTATAATCTGGTCTGGAATAATAGCTATGGACTTAACGATATCTTTAATTGTCTCAGCTCTTTTTAAAGGATCGTCTTTTGCATCACTTAACAATACAGACGCTTTAAAACGAATAAAATCTTTTGATTCTTTCCGCAAATAGTCCTCGAGCTCTGTTATTCCAACTTTTTTAGAATAGCTATCTGGATCTTCCCCATCCGGAAACAAAACGACTTTTACGTTCATTCCTTGTTCAAGAATCAAATCAATTCCTCTAAAAGAAGCTTTTATCCCTGCACTATCACCATCATAGAGAATGGTAATATTGTTTGTATATCTTTTTATTAGTTTTATTTGACCTCCCGTAAGAGCAGTGCCACTGGAGGCAACAACATTTTCAATTCCTGCTTGATTTATACTTACAACATCAGTGTAACCTTCAACCAAGTAACAGGTATCTTGTTTTATTATAGCTCCTTTTGCTTGATAAAGACCATACAAAACATTACTCTTCTGGTATATTTCGCTTTCCGGAGAATTGAAATATTTTGCTATTTTTTTATCTGTTTTTAGCGTTCTGCCTCCAAACCCTAAAATCCTGCCCGTAAGGTTATGTATAGGAAAGATTACTCTACCTCTGAAAAAATCAAAACTCCCTTTTTCATTCGTTTTTGACAATCCAGTTTTCTCTAAATACGCTAACTTATACCCCGCGCTAAGTGCCGCTTTTGTGAAAGCACCACTATTATCAGGAGAATATCCTAATTCGAACTTCTTAATGATGGCATCGTTATAACCTCTTTCTTTAAAATAACTTAACCCGATAGCCTTTCCTTCTTGTGATTCAAGCATTTGCTTCACAAAATAATCTCTTGCAAATTGATTGACCAGATACAAGCTTTCTCGAGCACCTTGAGCGGCTATTTGCTCAGGCGATTGCTCCTCCTCTTGGATTTCAATATTGTATCTTTTAGCTAACCAACGAAGAGCTTCTGGATAGGTAAAGTGCTCATGTTTCATTAAAAAAGAAACAACCGTACCTCCCTCTCCAGAACTAAAATCTTTGAAGATACCTTTAGCAGGAGAAACCATAAACGATGGTGTTTTATCATCAGAGAAAGGGCTATTACCCTTATAGTTTGAACCCGCTTTTTTTAGATTTACGAAATCATTAATAACATCAACTATATCAGCTGCATCAAATATTTTCTCTATGGTTTCTTTTGGAATCATTATTTCTTTTCAGAGGAAAACAAATATCGGAATAATAGTCTAGCTGCTCAAACATTCTGCAATGTCATTTCAAAGAGAATAGAGAATTCTTTTAGCGGTTAGGTTGTAATTTCATTGTATCCTCGAAATCATTCTGAATATACACACTTACTTATTAACATTAACTGCTTGTTAAGTTTGTAACAGTCTCTTTGAAATACTGTTGAAAAAAATCATGTCTTGTACCGTTCTATTGATTATCTTTGTACCCACAAAACGAAAAGATTATGAGTACAGATAGATACGAAGCACATGACTACTATAACATGGATGATTTGCTTACTGAAGAGCACAAATTAATTCGTGATGCTGCTAGAGCATGGGTAAAGAAAGAAGTAAGCCCAATTATAGAGGATTATTATGAAAGAGCTGAGTTTCCAAGTCAAATAGTACCTGGCTTGGGTGAAATAGGTGGTTTCGGGCCTTATATCCCGGTAGAATATGGAGGAGCTGGTTTAGACCAAATTTCTTACGGTCTAATTATGCAAGAATTAGAAAGATGTGATTCTGGATTGCGTTCCACATCTTCTGTACAAAGTTCTTTGGTAATGTATCCTATCTGGAAATTTGGGAGCGAAGAACAAAGACAAAAATATTTACCAAAATTGGCTACAGGGGAATACATTGGATGTTTTGGATTAACAGAACCAGATCATGGTTCTAATCCAGGAGGAATGTTGTCTAATATTAAGGATGCTGGAGACCACTATATATTAAATGGAGCTAAAATGTGGATTTCAAATGCGCCTTTTGCTCACCTTGCAGTTGTTTGGGCGAAAAATGAAGAAGGAAGAATTAAAGGAGTTATTGTAGAACGTGAAATGGAAGGATTTGAAACTCCTACGATGCATGGGAAACATTCTTTAAGAGCCTCCACAACCGGAGAGTTAATTTTTAACAATGTAAAAATTCCTAAAGAAAATATTTTACCGGGAAAAGATGGGCTTGGGGCTCCACTACTGTGTTTAGATAGTGCTCGTTATGGCATTGCTTGGGGCGCAATTGGATCTGCATTGGATTGTTACGATTCAGCTTTAAGATATTCAAAAGAAAGAATCCAATTTGACAAACCGATTGCCAGTTTCCAATTAATTCAGAAAAAACTAGCTGAAATGATCACTGAAATTACGAAGGCTCAATTATTAACTTTCCGTTTAGGTCAATTAAGAAATGATGGAAAAGCGACTTCAGCTCAAATTTCTATGGCAAAAAGGAACAATGTTGAGATGGCCTTGAAAGTTGCGAGAGAAGCTCGTCAAATACATGGTGCAATGGGAATTACCAACGAATATTCTATTATGCGACATATGGCCAACCTAGAGTCTGTTATTACTTACGAAGGAACACATGACATCCACTTGTTAATTACTGGCTTGGATGTAACCGGTATTCCTGCTTTTAACTAAGCACTTTTATATTTACTTTTTAAAAGGCGTTCTTATTCCGATAACTATCGGAAAGGGCGCTTTTTTTTTTGAATCATAAATATTTTTATATATAAAATATGATCGTTTCATACTTTTTTTCCTGCGTCAAAAAAAGTATGCAGAAAAAGACGCTTACTATGCGGCTGCTTTTGATTTTCAATCATTATCAGCGTAAAGCTTAAGTGCCACCGAATAATCTTATCGTGCCTCGAAGCTTTTCGGTCTTACTAAATCTTTTACTAGATGCTTCAATCAATCAAAAAAGGCCGAAAGATGGACTAGCCAGTAAATTCAGTGGTATGAATACTTGCGGTCAAATTTAACAACACGTTAACCTTGTCTTATTCTTAAATAGGAATAGGGTTTCGATTCTCATCAACTTTTACATAGGTATATTGACCTTCTGTTACTTTTATACTGGAACCCTCTTCTCCAAATTCTCGATTCACCCAAGCCTCAATTCCAACTGTTAGCGATGTTCTTCCTTTTTTTATTAGGTAAACATAACAACATAAGGTATCACCCACAAAAACAGGTAATTTAAACGTGGTAGAATCAATGGCAACAGTAACCACCCTGCCTTTTGCAATTTTCCTGCAAAATACACCCCCAGCAATATCCATTTGAGACAACAACCAACCTCCAAAAACATCTCCTGAAGGATTTGTATCCCTTGGCATTGCTAAAACCCTAATTGTTAAATCTCCTTTTTTTTGCTCACTCATTATTTTCGAAATTTAATTATAAAGAACTATTCGTATGGTTTATTATCCCATTCAAAAGTCTCAATTAGGTGTTGAATATCTTCTTTTACAAATTCAAGAACAGGTTGTAATGAGTCATAATTTGGAACGACTTCAAAAAAGACAGAACCAGCAAAAAAATTATCTGTACTGTCTGTCAAGTAAAATATATAATTACAGGCCACATCTCCTTTAATATCAAATGTAGTCCCGAAAACTCTTTTTTCTCCGTTAATATATAATTTCTCATCAATGGCCTGTGCTCTAGATTGGTGTTCAAATGCTTTATTACGATACTCCTCCGTATGCTCGAATAAGTTAGAATCTAACTTTAAATAAGTGCAATAGATGGAAGCTTTGTAATAAGGAAACACAACATTTTGAAAGCATACACCTTCACGTGGTCCTTTTTTATTTTGAACATAAGCATATGTCGGAATTTCAAAACTTGAATTGCACTTTTCTTGATTTCCCTGATAAGACTTCGCTGGGAAATCAATTCTAAAATAACTTTTTGGTTTTGGAATAACATTTCCATCATCACTGCAACCTACCGAAACCGTCAGTAAAACAAGTATATATACTAATAGCCTTTTCATCCGTTCTCTTCTAATTTACCATCTTTGGTTATAGTCACTTTCACCTGTTTTATTCTTCTTTTATCAGCAGCTTCTATTGTAAACGTATAATTCTCAAAACTTATTTTTTCATTTTTTAATAATATCTTGCCAGCTAGCTCAAGACAAAACCCCGCAATGGTATCAGATTCACCTTTTTGGTCTTCAAATTCATCTCCATAAATCCCCATAACCCGATACATATCCATTAAAGGAGTTTTGCCTTCAAAAACATAGTTATTTTCATCTAATTTCGAATAGACTAAATTATCATCATCAAACTCATCGGTAATATCTCCAACGATTTCTTCAAGAACATCTTCTAAGGTAACAATACCAGAAGTTCCACCATACTCATCTACCACGACTGCTATATGTGTTTTTTCTGTTTGAAATTCTTTTAATAGATCGTCTAGTTTTTTATTTTCCGGGATAAATTTAGGCTCTCTAATCAATTTGACCCAATCAAATTCCTCTTCAGAATCTAAATAAACTAATAAATCTTTTACATAGAGAACACCTTCAATGCTATCCAAACTTTCAGAATAAACAGGTAACCGCGAATAACTGCCTTCTATAATAGTTTCTTTTAACTCCTGAAAAGGCATCTCTTGATCTAAAGCAATCATATCAAGTCTAGGAGTCATAATTTGCTTAGCATCCGTTTGACCAAATTTCACAATCCCCTCCAAAATTTTCTTCTCCTCTGTTGTTTCAACTGATTCTTTCGTGAGGTCATAAGCATGCTCTAAATCATCAACAGAGATATTGTCTACTTTTTTCTTAAACCGTTTATCAATTATACTTGTACTCGAAACCAATAAGTTACTGAAAGGTGCAAAAATCATTGATAACAATGAAATTGGAGAACTCATGAATTTAGAAAACGAGAGACTATGTTTAGTTGCGTATACTTTTGGTATTACTTCTCCAAAAAGCAGGATTACAAAAGTTGCTCCAACAACGTTAATTAAAAACAAAGCCGTATCAGGAAGTTCCGAATTAGCAAACACCCCTTTCGTAAAATAATATGAAACCATCACAATAGAGACATTAATAAAATTATTGGCAATTAGTATTGTTGCTAATAATTTTTTAGGTGTTCCTAGTAAATTAATTACACGATTTCCGCTAGTTGTTTTTTCCGAACTCAACGCATCTCTTTTCTTGGCGTCTAAAGAGAAATACGCTACTTCAGATCCAGAAATAAGTGCTGAAAAAACAATGAGCACTAACATCACAACAGAAAGTACTATTAAAATGCTAATAGGTGGTGCTTCCGTCAATAATACAATGGCCTTTTCAGGCATTATCTGCTCAGGTTCCAATTCTTTCTATTTAAAATTAAAAAGGTAAATCGTCATTTTCAGAGTCTGGCTTAGAAAATTCACTCCCTAACGGTTCTTCTTTATTTTTAGGAGCTTTCGTGGGTTGAGAAGGAGATGCAGGTGTAGAATTCGATTCAACTGCCTTCCCTAACATTGTCATATTATCCCCTAATATTTCAGTAGTATATCGAGTATTACCCTCTTGATCTTGCCAAGAACGCGTTCTTAATTTACCTTCAATATAAATTTTTGCTCCTTTCTTTAAATACTTTTCAGCAACCTCTGCCAATCCTCTCCAAAGCACAATATTATGCCATTCTGTATGCGTTACTTTTTCACCCGAATTCTTATCTTTATATGTCTCTCCTGTAGCAATTGAGAAATTACAAACTGCGACACCACTTTCTAGATGTCTAACCTCCGGATCCTTCCCCAAATTCCCAATTAAAATTACTTTATTGATACTTCCTGCCATAAGACAATCTTAATTTATTTAATGAATTTTAAGTTACAAAGTAAAGATAGTTATTTTCCTGCTTACTCAAAGTCAACAGCTTTAATTTTTAATAGATTCTAAATACTTTTCTATTAATCTGGGGATAGCGAACTCGGCAATATCACTTTTCTTTATCTTTTTGCATCCATTCAAACTTGGTAATTCACCGACATGAAACTCCCAAAATTTTGCATAAATCCGTTGGTGACTTAGAACATGTTTATACTGCTCACTTACTTTTAGAAACACTGACTTATTCACGAGTGATTCTTCTAGTTCTAAAGGGGATATAATTTCCTTTTCAGACTCCTGAAGTGGGAATTGATATAAGTTTTGCCAAATATCCTTGGAAACTCGTTTTTGAATATAAAAACTATCGTTATCACCTATTACAATAAAATTAAAATATCTATCCCTTACTTGTATCTTTTTCGCTTTGACAGGGAAAGCTTTAACCGCAGAATTTGCATAGGCAATGCAAGATGTTTGCAATGGACAAGTTTCACAATTTGGGTTTGGAGTGCACTGTAAAGCCCCAAATTCCATAATTGCTTGATTGTGTTCTCCGGGATTTTCACTACTTAAACATTCTTGCGCTAATTCTTGAAATTCTTTTTTTCCAATAGAAGAATCTATTGGGGTACTAATACCAAAATACCGAGATAGCACTCTATAAACATTGCCATCAACAACTGCCTTCTTCTCTCCATAACAAAAAGACGAGATTGCGGCAGCTGTGTATGCTCCAACACCTTTCAGTTTTATAATTTCATCATAGGTTGCAGGAAACACACCATTAAATTCAGACGAAACAATTTTTGCAGTAGCGTGAAGGTTTCGAGCTCGCGAATAATAACCTAAGCCTTGCCATAACTTCAAAACATTATCTTCACTGTCATTTGCCAAATCTTCAATACCTGGGTAACTCTTGACAAACGTATTGTAATAACTTAATCCTTGGGCTACTCTAGTTTGTTGCAGTATTATTTCAGACAACCAAACGTGGTATGGAGAGATTGTATTTCTCCAAGGTAATTCGCGTTTATATTTTGAATACCAGCTGATTAATATGTCAGAAAAGTGCATTTGGTCGAAAAATTGAACACAAATAAAGGAAAAAAACTGATATTTGTTTTAGAGTTGCGCAAATACAATTATATTTGCGCCTTGATTTTAAAAATCTAATTAACTTAATTAACCTAAAATAAGAGCAATGACCAAAGCAGATATTGTAACTGATATTTCGGACAAAACAGGAGTTGAAAAAATTGCAGTTCAGGCAGCTGTAGAAGCATTTATGACAACTATAAAAACTTCTTTAGAGGCAGGAGAAAATGTCTATTTAAGAGGGTTTGGAAGCTTTATTGTAAAAGAAAGAGCAGAAAAAACAGGAAGAAACATATCGAAAAACACTACGATTATTATTCCAGCGCATAACATACCAGCTTTTAAACCTGCTAAAACTTTTGTTGAGAGTGTGAAATCTAAGGTTGCTATCAAGTAATGAGAGTATTAATACATTAAACAATATAGATTATGCCAAGCGGTAAAAAAAGAAAAAGACATAAGATGTCGACTCACAAGCGTAAAAAGCGTCTTCGAAAGAATCGTCACAAGAAGAAAAAATAATTAACAATTAAAATTTGTTGGTTTATACATATTGCTGAGTTTACATAATTTTGGCAGTATGTTTTTGTGTATATACATACTTCATGTTTGTGTTTTACATTCGAATTTTGACAATCAGATTTTTACAGGAAAAAGAACCTTAGTGAATTACGAATTAATAATAAATTCTACTTCCACTGAGGTTGTTCTTGCGCTTTTGAAGGACAAACAATTAATTGAACTTCACAAAGAAAAGCACGATAATGACTTTAGTGTTGGAGATGTGTACGTAGGAAAAGTGCGTAAAATTATTCCTAGTCTGAACGCTGCGTTTATAAACGTAGGCTATGAAAAGGATGCGTTTTTACACTACCTTGACTTAGGACCTCAATACAGGTCTATGAATGGCTATATTCAAAAAACGTTAAAAGGGAAACAGCCAAGTGCAAGTTTAGCCTCTAGTAAAATTGAAGCTGACATAGACAAGCACGGTAAAATTAAAGACATACTATCTTCAAGTCAATTAATAGCTGTTCAAATTGCTAAAGAACCAATTTCATCAAAAGGCCCTAGGCTTACTGCCGAAGTAACCTTAGCTGGAAGATTTGTTGTTTTGGTACCTTTTTCAAACAAAATTTCAATTTCTCAAAAAATTAAAGATCCTGAAGAAAGAGATCGATTAAAAAGATTGCTTTCTAGTATTCGCCCAAAGAATTTTGGCGTAATTATTAGAACCGTTGCCCAAAATAAAAAAGTCGCTGAATTAGACCAGGACTTAAGAGACTTGGTTTCTAAATGGGATAAACTTTACAATAATTTAAAGGGTGGTGTAACACCTCCTAAAAAGGTTCTTGGAGAGTTAAATCGTACTTCGACTGTATTGAGAGATATGCTTTCTTCAAAATTCACAAACATTCATGTTAATGACGAAGCTGTATATGACGAGATTCGTGATTATGTAAAAACTATCTCTCCAGAAAAAGAATCTATAGTTAAACACTATAAAGGAAAAGATGGGATTTTTGAACAGTTTGGGATTAATAAGCAGATTAAAGCCTCTTTCGGTAAAAAGGTATCACTACCATCTGGCGCTTATCTAATTATTGAGCATACTGAGGCTATGCATGTTATTGACGTTAATAGTGGCAATAGAAAATCAACTGGTCAAAGCCAGGAACATAATGCCAGGGAAACGAACATGGAAGTAGTAAATGAAATAGCTCGAATTCTTCGCCTCAGAGATATGGGTGGAATTATTGCTATTGATTTTATCGACATGCATGAAAAGGTAAACAATAAGAATCTTGTTGAAGCCTTGAGAAATGCAATGAAAGAAGATCGCGCGAAGCACAATGTTGCTCCTCCGAGTAAGTTTGGTGTTGTTGAGTTAACACGTCAAAGGGTTCGACCTGAAACCGATATTAAAACAGCTGAAACATGTCCTTCATGCAATGGTTCGGGAGAAGTTCAAGCTTCTATTCTCTTAATCGATGAAATAGAAAACAATCTTCGTTATTTAATTGAGTCAGGGAAACATAAAGACTTTGAACTACACGTTCATCCGTTCGTTGAATCTTATCTTAAAAAGGGAATCAAGAGTCTTAGTAGACAGTGGTGGTTAAAATATAAGAAAAAGATTACTGTTCGAGGTATAACAAAATTCCAATTTTTAGAATACCAATTCGTTAATAATAGTAACGAGAAGATACAGCTATAACTTATTTATCTAGTTTAACCCCTTTTAGATTTATTACTTTTTGGATTTCCTGGTATCCAGAATTACAAGGTACTTTTATCTGATATTCATTAAACACAGCATCCTTCAATGTGTACTGAACAAGATATTCATTACATGGAGCTAGTGTGAATATATAAGACCCAGTTCGTTTGTTGGGTTTAAACTCTTGATAATCTCCATCTAAATTTACATCAGAAACAGTAATTAATATACCTGCTGGCAATTTCTTCTTATCCTCCATTTCTATGTAACCCTTAAGTATAGATACTTGTTCTATTACAACAGTGTCTAAATCTACTTTATAAATATCTTGATGACCTAGTCCATTAACGCCCATTTCGGATGAAAAATATCCTGTTTTACCATCAGCCATTGTAGAAAAAGAAACATCATGATCAACTGTATTTAGGGGGTACCCTAAATTACCTGGCTTACTCCATATAGTATCAGATTCTCTAATGGATTGAAACACATCAAACCCACCCATACTTTCCCTATTGTTTGAACTAAAAAACAAGGTTTTTCCATCGGGATGAATAAAAGGACAAATTTCGTCATATTCAGAATTAATAGAAGAACCTAAATTGGTTGGTAAAGCCCATTCTCCATTTGGAAGTTGTTTACATCTATAAATATCTCCACCTCCGTATCCTTCGGGCCGATCTGACACAAAATAAAATGTTTCTCCGTCAGCTGAAATGGTTGCTCCCGTCTCCCAAGATTTTGAGTTTATATTTTCAACCATTAAAACAGGATCAGAATATTTCTGACCATCTCTTTCAGAGAGGTATAAATTGGCAATATTTTTCACTTCCATTTTAATAAATAGAAACTGTCCATCTGGAGAAGTACTGATCGATGCTTGGTTTGAATTAGGGCTACAAAAACTCATTATTTCTGGTTTACTCCAATCCCCAGAATGCAAATTTCTATACGAAACAAATACATTTTCAAAATGTTTACCATCTTCTGGATTCGTTATTCCCTTATTGGAAAATGCTGGTAGTTCAAAATGGTCTCTTTTAGAAGTGAAAAAAATCATATTTCCATCAGCCGTAACAGCTGGGTTATAATCAGAAAACTCGCTATTTACTGGTTCGCCAATATTTGTAATCAAATAATTTCTTTTTTCCTTCATCAAAACTTTGGCTTTTTCTGATTGAGCCAAAGCTAATCCAGCGGCATCGTACAACTTATTATACTTACCTCCTTTGCGCCTGAAAGATTGGAACCTTTCAATCGCTTTATCAAACTCGGAATTCAAATGGTAAGCAATCCCTAGATAAAATTTCGTTTCTATAGGAGCTTCGTTTTCATCAGATTCTCCATCTTGAAAATCCTTCGATATTTTTTGCTCTGCTTTATCCAAATACTTGAGTGCGTTTAATTTGTCCTTCCCCAATTGGATATAGCACTCGCCTAATTGATAGTTAATATTGTAATTTTGAGGCTGTTCTATCACTAGCATTTTCCATATTTCAATAGCGAATTCAAAATTCCCTTTATCCATCAAAGTGTAAGCTTTTTTAAATTTCATTTTAAACGAACCTTCTTCTTTAAGCTCTTTTAAAATTTCATGATTTATTTGTGCATTTAAAACCCCAACCGAAAACACAATTATTAAAATGGATACAGCTTTACACATTTTCATAAATTAACATCATTTATTATCATAAAATTTAATCCGTAATGGATCAAAAATAATTCAAATAGTGCACTACAACAACATTTTGTTTACTAAATGGACTAAAAGCTCTTTATAAAGCCTATTAGCAGCTTTGATAAATCGCTAAAATCTGTTAATGGCAATGTCTCCGATTTGTCAAATACATCATGATAAGCAGTAATGCCTCCCATGGTGTAAATAAACACCGCTGGAATCTGTCTTTGAGAAAACCAATAATGATCGCTGTTTGAAGCTCTCCCCCTCACCTGGACTTTTTCAACGTATTTATTTTCCAAATTAAGAACTGCTAATTTTTTAAATTCCTTCTTATGAACCGTCCCGTTAACCACGGTTACTCCTTGATCTCCGGTACCCATAATATCACAATTAACAACAAATCGTATATCCTTTAATGGAAACAAGGGATGCTCAACATAATATTTAGACCCAAGAATCCCAGCTTCTTCTGCACCAAAAGCCATAAAAACAATGCTATATTTTGGTTGATTTTCCGAAAAATATTTTGCCATGTAAAGAAGCATTGCTACACCGCTAGCATTATCATTTGCCCCTGGGAAATAAACATCATGACCCATCTGACCTAAATGATCATAATGAGCTGAAATAACGATAAACTTATTCTTTTTTTTCCCCTCAACATAAGCAATTAAATTTTGTGTTTTAATATTTGATTTAAACACGTTATGTATATTTAAGCTAACTTTTTTTGTTGATTTCGGAAGTGTTTTTGATTTGATTTCCACAATTGGAAAAGGCACTTGTTCTTTACCAACGGTCCAAGTAAATTTAGAATCATTTATTTTAAATACAGGAGATTTTTGTGCAATAAACCGTCCTAAATTTCTAAACAACTGCAGTGTATCATTGTCTTGAATTCCTGCATCATCTAAAACATATGCATTCTCATCAAACTGAACATTGTTGTTTTGTAAATCTTCTAAAAACTGAATAATATTGTTTCGATTTATAAACCGCAAATTAAACGCACCTTTTGCAGAACCTGAAACCGAGCTAATCAAGTAATCTATTCCTGTTTCTAACTTATTTTCCTCAACGTAAAGGCTTACCGAATCTGGAAACGTATTCGCTTGAATATTAAAATACTGAAAGTAATTATTATTAAATTTTGATAGTCCAAACTCTTCGAAACGCTTATTAATATAATTTGCCGCTTTTACATGCCCATCATTTACATATCCTCTACCGCAGTATTCTTTGGAGCAGAGTTCTTTTACCACTTTCAATCCAAAATCCTGTTGGGAATATAAGATAGAAGGAATTCCAAATAAAAATAAATAAAGGACTTGTCTCATATAGTATGATTTCCCAATTGTTATGCCATAAAACGCCTTTCTACTAGATCCATAAAATTTAGGACTGAACTATTTTCTTTATCCCAAGCAGAAGAGAGGTTGCTATCTATAAATGCTATCGCTTCTGGCAGTGAGTTAAATGAGTTAATCTTATTTATTGCGTTGTTAAATAGTTCATTCTCCCCTTCAAATAGGTCATTCATAAATAAAAACTTCTGATTTAACCCAATAGCAGATTTCAAGTCTTTAATAGGTTGCCGACTCAATTTGTCAGCTACAGTTTTCTTAGGTGCATCACCTGCAAATGTATCATTAATTGATGTTGAGTTATCCAGGTTCGTCTTCTCGCTTATATTTTTGCTGGCCTCTTCTGCATCAACATCCTCTACATGCTCTTCAATCGCATCCAGCAAGCTTGTTTGATTACGAGGGGTGTTATCATCTAATTCATCTGTTTTTGATTCATCTTCATCTTCGATACTTGTCTCTTCAATTATTTCTGGAGCACCAAAGTTTAACTCAAAGCTACCTTGCTGCTTCTTTGGTTCTTTTTTTTGCTTTTTTACCTCTTTTACTTTCACTTCTTTCTCAAACGCTAAATATTGGAGCACTGTAATTCTTTCATGGAGTGTTCTTGCATCTTCTAACAAAGAAGTCAATTCATTTGAATCTAATTTGCCAGACTCCAATTTATTAATCCCATTTGACAAAGATTTTGTTAGATCTTTGAGGTTTTTGTAATCGCTACTCGGACTCATTTCTTTTTTAATTGATTTACTACACAAAATTGAATAAATTTGTCAAACTTGATACTAATCACATATTAACTTATTAACACTAAGATTAGTATTTCACTATAAAAAAATATCATTTCAAAGTGTTCTTAGAGCAAAAAGGAAATAAAATTCAAAAAAAAGGATGGATAGAAGTTGTCTGTGGATCTATGTTTTCCGGTAAAACAGAAGAATTAATTCGAAGATTAAAAAGAGCTGAATTTGCCAAACAGAAAGTTGAAATTTTCAAGCCTGCAATTGACATAAGATATGATGACGAAAATGTAGTAAGCCATGTAGGCACTTCAATTCGTTCGACTCCAGTCCCTTCATCTGGGAACATACTTCTATTAGCTAATGATGTTGATGTAGTAGGTATAGATGAGGCCCAATTCTTCGACGATGAACTTCCTGAAGTGTGCGAAAAGTTGGCTAATTCAGGGATAAGGGTAATAATAGCTGGATTAGACATGGACTTTACTGGAAAACCATTTGGCCCTATTCCTGCGCTGTTATCAAAAGCTGAATTTGTCACTAAAGTTCATGCTATCTGCATGCAATGTGGAGATTTAGCTCAATACTCCCACCGAAAAACACAGGATGAAGCACTTGTTTTATTAGGGGAAATTGATGAATACGAACCATTATGTAGAAAGTGTTTTAATCTCGTTCCCAAAAGATGAACCTTAATTATACAATAGAAGAGATTACATCAATCACAAATGGGACTACTAGAGGAGATTCAAAAGCAATTGTAAATTCTCTTTTTATTGACAGCCGAAACCATTTCAATGAAAAAAACGCCTTATTTCTTGCTGTTAAAGGTGACTTTAATGACGGGCATGAATATTTAGTTGAACTATATGAAAAGGGATTAAGAAACTTTATTATTGAACGCAAAGCAAGAGAGAAATTAATAAACAAAGTCCGGTTTTTTAAAAAAAACAAAAACCTTCAATTTATTGAGGCAAACATTATCGTCGTTGAAAATGCTGTTATTGCTTTACAAAAAATAGCAGCTCATCATCGCAGAAAATTTGACATTCCAGTTATTGGCATAACCGGAAGCAATGGAAAAACTATAGTAAAAGAATGGCTATATCACATATTAAGAAGTCAGTTTAATATTATCCGTAGCCCTAAAAGCTATAATTCACAGGTTGGTGTTCCGCTTTCGATATTACAAATGAATAAGCATCATACCCTTGCTATATTTGAAGCGGGAATATCTCTACCTGGAGAAATGGAAGCATTAGAAGATATGATTATGCCAACATTAGGCTTACTTACAAATATTGGAACTGCGCATCTAGAGAATTTTGAAAGCACGAATTCACTTATTAATGAAAAGCAAACGCTATTTAAAAATTGTCAATATATTCATATCGATGATAAGGATGAATTTACGGACCTTCATATTGAAAAGCAAGGTAATCTCAGTGAGATAAATGCCAATTGGAATGGTTTAAACGTTAGATATCAAATACCCTTTTTCGACCAAGCTGCAATTCAAAACTCATTATCATGTGTTGCTTTACTAATAAAATTTGGTATTGAAATTAACTTTATCACCTCCAATACTTTAACGTTACCACAAATCGCGTTTAGGCTAGAGACCAGAAAAGGAAAAGACGGTAATATTCTTATTTTAGATAATTACAATTCTGATATCGCCTCACTAAGAATTGTTCTAGACTACCTAGATCGTCATGATAAATCTAAGAAAAGGCACCTGATTCTTTCTGACATCAAACAAGATAGAACGAAATCTATGGATTTATACAATCATATCGCTGAATTGGTTAACCAGAGAAATATTGACAATTTTATTGGGATTGGAAAGGAAATAATGAAACATAGAAGTCTTTTTAATAAAGGATATTTTTATGAAAGCACCAACCAGTGCATTAAAGATTTAGAAATAAACAGTGTAAAGAATACCGTTATTTTAATAAAAGGCTCATCAGGATTTCGATTTGAAGAAATTAGCCATTTACTAGAAGCTAAAACGCATGAAACAGTACTCGAGATTAACCTTAATGCTATTAGCCATAATATTAAAACCTACAAAAGTTTATTGAATCCAGCAACTAAATTATTAGTAATGGTTAAAGCTTTTGGGTATGGAGCTGGCAGTAAAGAGATAGGTCAGGTTCTACAGCGCAACAATGTTGACTATCTAGGTGTAGCTTATACTGATGAAGGGTTAGATTTACGAAATGAAGGAATCGCACTGCCAATACTAGTTATGAATGCTGAAAGAAGTTCTTTTAACGATATTATAAAAAATAATTTAGAACCATCTATCTTTAGTTTTAAGCAACTTGATAGCTTTATAAGAAAACTAATTGATTTAGGGGAGAGAAATTACCCTATTCATCTTAAACTCGACACTGGAATGAATCGGCTCGGGTTTATTGAAGAAGAAATTGACAATATCATTTCTATCATCATGAGTCAGCCTGAGGTTCGTGTAAAAAGTATATTTAGTCATTTAGCAGCTAGTGATAAATCAAAACACAACCACTTTACCAATCAGCAAATAAAATTGTTTAAAGCCTGCGCAAACAAACTAGAGAAAGGCTTGGGTTATTTGGTTCAAAAGCACATCCTTAATTCAGCTGGCATAGAAAACTTTCCCGAACATCAGCTTGATATGGTCAGGCTGGGAATTGGTGTTTATGGTACATCACCTTCTTTAAAGAACCTGGAACCCTTTGGAAGGTTAAAAACAATTATTACCCAAATAAAAAAAACGCCTAAAGGCTCTTCGATAGGATATAGCAGAAGTGAGTTTGCCGATGAAGATTTAATAATTGCGATAATCCCTATTGGTTATGCAGATGGATTTTCTCGCAAATTGAGTAACGGTAAGGGGCATGTATTGGTAAACGGAAAATTAGCCCCAGTTATTGGCAATGTTTGTATGGATATGACACTGATTAATGTTACCGACATTCAATGTGAAGAAGGGGATGAGGTAATAATTTTTGGAATAGAAAGACCTATTGAAGATTTAGCTAAAGAAATGGGCACAATCTCTTACGAAGTGATGACTTCTATTTCTCAAAGAGTTGTTAGAGTTTATCTTGGAGATTAGGTTCTTTAGTTAATTGACAGTCTTCTTCACAAGTGACACAGCCAACATTCATCACCGATTGATAAAGAAAAAAACCTCCTAAAATAAGAAGAAGCCATTGCTTGCTGGCAATAGCTTCTCCGACAAATGAAATACCTAATAGAAATCGAACTATTCTTAACAAGGTTAATTTTGGTAATTTAATTTTAGGCATTCGAATTTTTTATTACTCATGTAAATTCTTCCATCCGGCATACCCACCAGTCAAATTGTATACTGCCGTAAACCCTTGACTTTTCATTATACTCATTGCTTTTGAACTTCTTCCTCCAGAATGACAATAAACATAAACAGGCTTAGCTTTATCTAACTTCCCAAGTTGATCTTTAAAATCTTTGTCGAAATAATTCATATTTATAGAACCTTTCAAATGTCCTTCAACATATTCTTTAGGAGTTCTTACATCCAAAGTGGTTCCTTTTCCTGCATTTGTTAATTTTTCAAATTCAGCAACTTGCACGTCGTGAAATCCAGGAGTTTGAGCGAATGATGTTGCACTTACAAACAAAGCAAATACAATTGCGGTTATTTTTATCCAATTTTTCATAGTGTGTGTTTTGCTATATGATAAAGCAAATATAATATCCTTTTTGCTTTTTTTTGTAAAAAGGGTTTAACTTAATTTTGAATCTAAGCTTGTCCATGAACCACCATTATAGGCTTCAACACCATTTCGATTCAATACTGATGCTGCTTGTCCACTTCTCATTCCGCTCTTACAAACAGTTATAACTGGCTTGTTTTTACTCTTTATTTTATTGATTGTATCATTTATCTTATCCAAAGGAACATTAACAGAACCTTTAAAGTTTCCTTGACTGAACTCTCCTTTTGTTCTAACATCAATAATTATTGCTCCAATCTCATAAATCTCTTTATAATTCACTTTAGATTTCCTGCTTAATAACCCTAATAACCCCATATTGTTTTAATTTCTTGTAAAGATAAATTCTTCATTCCAATTAAAGAGTAATATATGTTACACAAGATACAATGCTCCTCCATAAGAGAATAAAGTCAGTGGTTTATACGTTCTTTTTTCTATTTTTGACAAATCACATCGGTAGTTCAACTATGCAAAAAAAATTCATTACCAATCTTGCACTTATCTTGTTGCTTAACTTATTGGTTAAACCTTTTTACATTTTAGGAATAGATGCTGAAGTGCTTAAAAAAGTGGAAGAAACGACTCCGGGAAGATATGGGGAATATTTTGCTCTAATTGGATTTACTTTTATTCTAAATATTTTCCTTGACTTAGGAGTTATTAATTACAACACTAGAAACATTGCTCAAAACAAGCAATTACTCAAAAAACATTTTGCAGGGATAATTACACTTAGAGGAGTACTTTCGGTTGGATATATAGTAATTATTCTTTTGAGTGGGTTTATCCTTGGCTATTCCTCTTTTCAATTAAAATTGCTTTTAATTTTAGGTATTAATCAAATATTGGTTGCCTTTATCCTTTACTTCCGTTCCAATCTTTCTGGGTTATTACTATTCAAACAAGACAGCATTATTTCAGTAATGGACAGAACCCTACTAATTGGGATATGCTCAATTCTCCTTTGGGGAGGCGTTACATGTCAACCATTCCAGATAGAGTGGTTTATATATGCACAAACCGTAGCTTATCTTTTGACCGCTATTGTTGCGGGATTACTTGTTTTAAGACAAACAGGCATAGTAAGGCCAAAATTTGAAATGGCTTTTTCTATTACTATATTAAAGCAAAGTCTTCCATATGCATTACTTATTTTATTAATGATGATTTATTACCGATCAGACAGTGTTATGATTGAAAGAATGCTGCCAAATGGGGCCAGAGAATCTGCTATATACGCCCAAGGGTTTCGTTTTTTTGAAGCTATTAATATGATAGGTTTCTTGTTCGCCGGATTGCTATTGCCTATATTTTCTAAAATGCTAAAAGCGAAAGAACCGGTTGAAAAAATGGTTTATTTATCATTTAAAATCTTATTCTCAGGGGCAATTGTAATAGGGTTAACCTGTTTCGCACTTAGCAAGGAAATAATCGAATGGCGGTATCAAACTTCTGAAGTCGAACTAACCCAAGCTTCAAATACATTTGGGATGTTAATGCTCTGTTTCATTTCAATTTGTACGACATATATCTTTGGGACTCTCCTAACAGCCAATGGGAGTCTAAGATCGCTTAACTACATGGCTTTTGGAGGGGTTATCCTAAACATCTCTTTGAACCTATACTTAATTCCTACACATGGTGCATATGGTGCCGCAATTGCAAGTATGATAACCCAAGTAGGTACAGCGGCAATTCAAGTGATATTAAGTTTCAAGATTTTATGCCTTAAAATTGAATGGAAAAGTGTTTTACAGACTTTTTCTTTTGTTAGCATTTTCGTTTGCATTGTCTACTTTTGGCCTTATGAAAGTTATTTTTGGCCTTGGAACCTGGTAATATTTATTTCAAGCGGGATAACCCTATCTTTAATAACTGGAATGTTTAGCATTAAAAATCTAATGAATATCTTAAAAGAAAGGCAATAAAAAAATCGTTTATTTATTTTTGAATCGAACCTTTCAAATTTGAAAACAGGATATTTTATAATCTAAATTATTAATTATCTTTGGCAACATTAAAAAAACCACTTCATGAGTAATAAATCTAACGAATTCGACTCCATTGAC
Organism: uncultured Flavobacteriales bacterium; assembly: GCA_943788755.1. GTDB lineage: Bacteria > Bacteroidota > Bacteroidia > Flavobacteriales_D > Parvicellaceae > CALSMU01. The sequence continues at coordinate 1,019,463 of CALSRM010000003.1, read as the reverse complement.
TTAATATCATTTCTCTGGAAATCAAGAAAAGTACTTATAATTTTAGGTATAGTAGCAGCTGTTATTTCCTCAATTGCTTCATTGATGATGCAAGAAAAATTTCTTTCAACTGTGACCTTGTTTCCGACAAAGTCTAGTTCCATTACTTTTTCTGAGGTAATAACAGAAGACCAAAGTGTTACAAAATTTGGTGAAGAGGAAGAGGCTGAACAAATGCTACAAATTCTTGAGTCTGCATTGGTAAGAGAAAAAATAATTACTCGATTCGACTTAATGAAACATTATGATATCGATACTGCAGGTAAATTAAAATACACCGAACTTGCAGAAACTTATAGTGACAATATTACTTTTCAAAGAAATAATAAGGGCGCGGTAATAATCAATGTGCTTGACCACGACAAAGATACTGCTGCACTTATTGCAAATCATATCTCGAATTTATTTGATAGCACAAAAAATTCAATTATTCATGAACGGGCATTATTGGAATTTGAGGTAAAAAAAATGAAACTTCAAAAGCTTCAAGACGAGATGAATGTATTGAGAGACACCATGTCGAAACTAACTACTTTAGGAGTTGTTACAAACCAAGCATATCAAGGTTTAACCTTAGCTATGAACTCTGCCAAGGACGATATAACTAGAACCAAGTACGAGAAAAAACTTGAAATGACAGAAAAATATGGAAGTGTATTACAATCATTTCAAGTACGGGCAGAATTTTTGTCAGAAAGAATGGCGACAATGGAAACTTCATATGAACAATCAGAATCAGATGCGCAGTCAAACATATCGCACAAATTTGTTGTTGAATTGGCAAGTCCAGCAGAGAAAAAAGCATATCCTATTCGTTGGTTAATTGTAGCAGTATCGACTTTTGCTACGGTTTTCTTTGCACTAATTTTATTATTGTTTGTCGCAAAAATAAAAGAGCTAAAAGCAAACTATAAATAGCGATTTACCTTGGTAAAATCACTTAGAAATAACTGGATATATTTGATAGGAATTCTTTTTCTACTTGTCAATCTCTTATTTACTTATAAAGATTTTTACTTTTTAAATTTATTGCCAATTGCCTTATTGGTAGTATTTGCAGCTTTTTTTGCGTTGGACAAACTTTTTCTATTTGTTGTTTTCTGCACTCCTCTATCACTAAATCTAGAGCAGCTTAATATAGGAGGAATTGGCATGTATTTACCAACAGAACCTATACTATTTGGCATAATGCTTCTGTTTCTGTATAAACAGTTTTTTGGCAATATTAAAAGGGATACAAGAATCGTAAATCACCCTATTACATTGGCAATACTCTTTAATTTAAGCTGGACATTTATTACTAGCCTAACAAGTGAAGACCCTTTAATATCCTTTAAGTTTTTACTTTCTAGGATGTGGTTTATTGTACCTATCTACTTTTTTGGAATATGGTTTTTCAGGAAAGGGGTTAAAAATATGTATACGTTTTTGTGGATGTACATTATACCATTAACTCTAGTGCTACTTGTAACCCTTGTAAAACATGCGTCATATGGATTCAGCGAGGAAGTTGGACACTGGATAATGTCTCCTTTTTTTAAGGACCATACGTCCTATGGAGCTGTTATTGCGTTATTCGTTCCAATTGTGGTTAGTATGGCTTTCGATAAAGAAAAAACACCTATTACGCGATCTATTATTTTTGTTATCCTAATTATATTTTCAATTGCCTTATTCTATAGTTCTACCCGCGCTGCATGGGCAAGTGTGGTTGGAGCTGGTATGGTTTATCTTCTCTTTATGTTTAAAATTAAGTTTAAATACTTATTTATTTCGGGTCTTTTAATTGGCAGTTTTATTGCTGCAAATTTTACGGAGATCAGCTACATATTGAACAAAAACGACGCAGAGCATACGACAGAAAATTTCTCTGAAAAATTAGAGTCAATGAGCAATGTCAGCAGCGATGCATCTAACTTGGAACGATTAAACAGATGGAATTGTGCTATACGAATGTTTAATGAAAGACCGCTTATGGGATGGGGGGCTGGAGTTTACTCTTTCTATTATGCCCCATTTCAAGACCCTGCAGACTTAACCATAATTAGCACCAACTTTGGAACCGGAGGAAACGCACATTCTGAATACCTTGGCCCATTAGCAGAGCAAGGAATTCTTGGTGGGTTATCTATAATTGTTTTGGTGATAATTGTTTTTTACCGTGCCTCCGTATTATACATTCGATTAGAAGATAACAAATTAAAAAGATTGGTTATGATGCTCATGCTCGGACTTGTCACCTATTTTACGCATGGTGTTTTAAACAATTATCTAGATACCGATAAAGCGTCAGTTCCAATATGGGGCTTTATTGCCATAATTGTTGCCATAGATATATATTTCGCTCCCAATAGTAAGGAAAAAGAAAAAGTAGAAAAGCACCTACCCTAGAAAAACCGGCAACTCATAGCAGCTGTATCATCTTCATACTCAGCATCACCTTTATATTTTTCCAATTGGAAAAAAATAAGTTTATTCAAGTCCTTCATTCTCAAATGAAAATTATCGTGAATCGTATTAATTAGTCTTTCCGTTTCAAACTGCTCGCCTTCTTCGTTTTCTAACTCTACTAAGCCATCTGTAAAACAAACGAGGGTATCATTTGGTTTTAGCACAATCTCTTCTACTTCAATAAAAGGAAGTTCTTCAAACATTCCTAAACCAATACAGCCCTTGTTTAAATGTTTTGCTGTTTTACCATCAGTTAAAATCGGATGGTTATGACCAGCATTAATGTATTTTAAAACACGATTTGTACAGTTATAATAAGCTAAAAAGAATGTTATGAATTTTTCACCGTTAGCAGAATCGTTTACATTTTTATTCAATTCACGAATCAAATTTTCTATCGATAGTCCTGCATGGTTGTATTTAATGTTGGCTCGTAAATTTGCTTGGAAATTACTCATTAATAAAGCCGCTGGTACTCCTTTCCCAGAGACATCTGCAATGCACAAAACATACTCTTCATTGTTCAGTTGTATAAAATCATAATAATCTCCACCTATTAGATGGAGTGATTCATAATGCGCTGCAACTTCCATTCTGTTATTAGAAGGCAATTTTGCTGGAAACAACAATTTCTGCATTTCAGCAGCTAATTCCATTTCACGGTTTGCTCTTTCTTGAATAATACTTTCGTTAGCAAATCGCTTATTCTCAATCGCTACTATAATAATATTGGTTAGCGTTTGAACGAAAGGCATGTGTTTAATCGTTGGACTAATGATTAATTCATCTTCGTTTAAATCACCTATAAGGAGATATGCCAAAGGCAACTCTTTATGCATAATAGGAACAACAAGATCAAATGAATTTAATGAATCACTTGAAGAAGATTCTATTACGGTAATCTCAGTAATATGATATAAATCTCTTTTAACATTTACTTTTTTCGCCTTTCCTTTTGCTCCATATCTTAATAAGCAAGTCCATTCAATATTATCGTAATGGTACAATACTAATTTAGATATGCCCAATTGCTCATGTAAAATATATTCGTAAAGATTTAAAAGTTTATCCGTTTTAAAGTTTTCATTTATCGCTTTCGTTACTTCTAATAAAGATGAAAGTTTAAACTCCTTCAACTGAAGTTTTTCAAGTAGCTTATTTACTTTAACTTCTCCCACTAGTTTAATTTTTCCATAACAACAGGTAGCTTTCGCACTGCAGCTAACTCTCTAAACTTCATTCTTGCCTCTCCAACAGGACTGCCTAAATACGTTTTATTTCCTTCTATAGATTTACTCAACCCGGACTGACCAAGAACAACAGCTCCTTTACCGATAGTTAAATCAGAGGCCACACCTACTTGTCCCCAAAGAGTAACCTCATCTTCGATAATAACACACCCTGCAATTCCAACTTGCGCTGCGAACAAACAGTTTTTGCCAATTAAGCAATCATGCCCTACATGAACCTGGTTATCCATTTTGGTCCCTTCTCCAATAACCGTTGTTCCGGTTACGCCTGCATCAATAGTACATAAAGCACCTATTTCTACATTGTTCTCTAATATCACTCCACCACAAGTATGCATTTTATCAAACCCGTTTGATGTATTTTTATAATAAAAAGCATGAGAGCCTAAAACCGTATTTGCTTGCACCACTGCATTATTCCCAATGGTTACGTTATCCATTAAATTTACCCCGGCATGTATAATTGAATTATCCCCGATAACAACATTATTACCTATAACAACACTTGAGTGAACCACACTTCCCATTCCTATTATTACATCTGTTCCGGTGGTGCTGTTCCAAATTGCAAAAGGCATAAATAACTTAGTTAACTTATTAAAATCGTCAAAAGGGTTTTCAGAAACAAGTAATCCTTTTCCACCTGGACATTCAACTTCTTTATCAATTAAAATAGTAGTTGCAGCAGAATTTAATGCTTTATCATAATACTTTGGATGATCCACAAAAACTAAGTCACCAGGTTCAACTACATGAATTTCATTAAAACCCAAAATTTCGTGGTTTTCATTCCCTACAAAAGAACAACCCAGTATTTCTGATGCTTTTTTTAGTGTTATGGAAGCTTTTAATTTCACCTTTCTTTTTTTTGTTAAAGATAACATTTATCTACCATTAAATATTGTATAGTGATTAAATCATTAATAAAATAAGATAATTAGGAAAGTTTATTTACATTTGCAGCCCAAATAAATTTTGTATAACAAAAAAACAAATTAAATGTACGCAATCGTAGAGATAGCAGGGCAACAATTCAAAGTTGAAAAAGATCAACAGATTTTTGTTCACCAATTAGAAGGAAAAGCAGGAGACAAAGTAGAGTTTTCTGACGTTCTTTTAATTGATGATGGAGGAAAAATCGCTGTTGGCGCCCCGGCTGTAGAAGGTGCAAAAGTAACGGCGAAAATCGTTGAGCACGCAAAAGGTGATAAAGTTATCGTCTTTAAAAAGAAAAGAAGAAAAGGTTATGCTGTAAAGAATGGTCACCGCCAGAAATTTACAAAAATAGCTATTGATGGTATAACTGCTAAAGGGGCTAAAAAGCCTGCGGCTAAAAAAGAAGAAGCTCCGGTAAAGGAAGCTCCTAAAAAAGCAGTAGCAACGAAACCAGCAGCAAAGAAATCAACAACTGCTAAAAAACCAGCAGCAAAGAAACCAGCAGCTAAAAAAGAAGAGCCTAAGGCTTAATTTTAGTTACTTATATTATAGTATAACGTTAAAAACTTTATAAAATGGCACATAAGAAAGGAGCCGGTAGTTCGAAAAACGGAAGAGAATCAGAATCGAAACGTCTAGGAGTTAAGATATTTGGTGATCAACTTGCAATTGCTGGGAATATTATCGTTCGTCAAAGAGGAACAACACATAATCCAGGAGAAAATGTAGGAATGGGAAAAGACCATACATTATTTGCTCTTATTGACGGTACAGTAAAATTTAAAAAGAAAGCAAAAAATAAATCATATGTCTCAGTAGTACCGTTTACGGGAGCTGAAGCATAGTTTTTATTTGACTTAAAATATTGAACTCTCTCGTTCCGACAATATCGGGATTGAGAGAGTTTTTTTTTACCTTTATACCAAATTCAATATTAAAATGCTAGAACTAAGCAGAATCAGAGAGCAGAAAGAGGACATCATCGAAAAGATGAAAGTGAGGAAATTTGATGCTGAAGCACACCTGAATAAAGTTATTAAGTTAGACGAAGAAAGAAGAAGCACTCAAATGGCTTTAGATAATGATCTCGCAGAAGCTAATAAAATTGCTAAAACCGTAGGACAACTTTTTAAAGAAGGAAAACAAGAGGAGGCAAATGCCATGAAAGCAAAAGCTTCTAGTTTGAAAGGTTCCAGTCAGGATTTAAAAAGCAAATTAGCTGAATTAGAAGACGAAATAAAAAACGAATTGTACCAGATACCTAATGTACCAAATGCAATTGTTCCTAGCGGAAATTCAGATGAGGACAATGAAATAATATTGGAAGAAGGTACTATTCCGACTTTGCTTGCCAATGCAATTCCTCATTGGGAATTAGCAAAAAAATACAATTTAATTGACTTTGAATTAGGAGTGAAAATTACCGGGGCAGGTTTCCCTGTCTATACAGGTAAGGGAGCTCGTCTTCAACGTGCTCTCATCAATTTCTTTATTGATGAGGCTGATAAAAATGGATTTGAAGAAGTAATCGCTCCTTTATTAGTGAACGAATCTTCAGCAATAGGCACAGGACAATTACCAGATAAGGAAGGACAAATGTACCATTGTGAAGTAGATGATTTTTATTTAATTCCCACTGGTGAAGTTCCAATTACAAATATCTTTAGAGATGTAATTATCCAAGCTTCTGACCTTCCAGTTAAAAAGGCTGGGCATACTCCTTGTTTTCGAAGAGAAGCAGGTTCTTATGGATCAGATGTTAGAGGATTAAATAGACTACACCAATTTGATAAAGTAGAAATTGTCCAGGTTGCACACCCAGACAAGAGTTACGAAATATTGGATGAAATGGTGGAACATGTCAAAGGACTACTTAGAAAGTTAGAGCTTCCTTTTCGAGTTGCTAAACTCTGTGGTGGAGATTTAGGTTTTACAGCGGCACTTACATTTGACCTAGAAGTTTACTCTACAGCACAACAAAAGTGGCTAGAAGTTAGTTCTATATCGAACTTTGAGTCTTTTCAGGCTAACCGATTAAAACTTCGCTTTAGGGAAGGTAACGAAAAACCTCAATTAGCGCATACATTAAATGGAAGTGCTTTGGCCTTGCCGAGAATTGTTGCAGCTTTATTAGAAAACAATCAAACGCCTGAAGGAATTGTAATTCCTGAAGCCTTAAGAAATTATACCGGATTCGATATTATCAACTAATTATGCTTAAAAAACTATCTTATTTTATCTTTCTATTCTTCTCAATAAACTATATAAGTTCTTGTTCAACCAATAATGAAAAAGAAATTAAATCGGTAGAAGAGCTTAGTATTAAAGTTAAATTATTACAATCTACGTTTGAATCTGTCGAGATGGATGATGTAAAGTTTGCAATAAATACATATAAGATAAACATGGATAAAATATCAAAGTATCATGAATCAGATTCTATTGAGCATGAATTTTCACATACTATAAAGCGCTATAAAGGGATAAAAAAGAAAGGGAAAAACTTAAAGGAAAATTACAGAACCAATAAACATAACATTGAATTACTAATCAATCAATTAGAAAAATTTAAGTTAGATATTCAAAATAATACTATCCAAGCAGATTCTATTGAAGGTTTCATTGATTTTGAAACAAAACAAATTACTAAACTGGGTGATGATATTGGAACTTTTGTCACAGATTGTGAGCACATACTTGAAACTCATAAGACCTATGCCGAAAAAGTAAGAGGTTATACAGTAGCTTTTAATTAATTGAGAAAACAACTTTACATACTGATTATTGGATTTTTTAGTATCGGAAACTCCTTTGCACAAGTGGATGATATGGATAAGAAATTAGCCATGCAGTATTACAGTGATGGAGATTACGAGAAGGCAGCGATGTATCTTGATAAGATATATGAAGAAGCCCCAACATATTCTAATTACACCTACTATTTTAATACTCTCTTGGAACTAGACGAAGTTAAAATTGCTGAGAAAATTTGTAAACAACAAATGAAAGCTGCTCCTAATGAGCTAAGGTTATTTCTTGATCTGGCTAAAGTTTATGGCAAAACAGAAAAAGAAGCTAAAATGGCAGAAGAATATGACAAAGCCATTAATAGCATTAATGACAAAACAAGACATACCACAATAAATAACCTGGCGAAAGCTTTTCAGCTAGAAGGAATGTTAGACCGATCCATTCGAGTTTATCAACAAGGCAACAAGTTTTCCAATACTAGTGATTTAATGTACAATAGGAACATTGCTCAAATATATGGCGTTCAAGGAAAAATGCAACTGATGTTTACTACACTATTAGACCTTGTTCACACAAACAAAGGTTACTTGGTTTCTGTACAAAGCTCTATTGCTAATTCTATTGATTTTATCCTTGATGAAAAACCTGTAGGTTTATTAAAAATGGAACTTTTAAAAAGAAGTCAAAAAAACCCTAATAAAAGTGTTTACAATGAGCTTTTGGCATGGGTTTTTACACAAAAAGGTGATTTCAACAGTGCTTTTATTCAAATTAAATCAATTGATAAAAAAGAAAACGAAAAAGGCAGAAGAGTTCTTGAATTAGCAAACACCTCTATCAATAATTGCAAATTTGATATCGCAATAAAGTGTTACGACTATGTAATTTCCCTTGGAGCTAATCAGCCAAACTATCGAACAGCTAAAATACGAAGACTCAACACGCTGAAGCAAAAGCTTATAAGTGGAGCCTCTCCCACAAACGATGAACTTACTAGCTTAAAAGATAATTACATCGAATCTATTCAGCAAATTGGAAAGAATGAATTTGCAATATCCAGTATTAGAGACCTTGCTAGTTTATATGCTTATTATATTCATGATATCGATGCAGCCCAAAACCTTTTAGAGGATGCGTTAACTTTTGGTGGTTTACGTAAAAAGAAAATTGCGGAAATAAAAATCGAATTAGCAGACATACTTGTTATTAAGGGAGATATTTGGGATGCTTCATTATTATATATGCAAGTAGATAAAGGTTTTAAGCATGACCCGATTGGACATTTGGCTAAGTTTAAAAATACAAAAATATTCTATTATACTGGAGATTTTGACTGGGCGCAAGGAGAGTTAGATGTTTTAAAAGCTTCTACTTCAAAGTTAATTGCAAACGACGCTATGGAATTATCTATGTTAATTACAGACAACTACAACATGGATACTACACTGTTAACAATGCAACGTTTTGCGAGAGCGGATTTGCTTATTTTTCAGAACAAAACGGACCAAGCAAACTTGATTTTTGACTCCATTAATAAAGAGTTTGCATATCACACATTAAACGATGAGATACTTATAAAACGGGCTGAAATTGAAATTAAAAAAGGAAATTATGAAAAAGCAGTAATTTATCTGTTAGAGATTGTGACAACATACGGAGATGATTTATTAGCCGACAACGCACTTTATACTTTAGCGGGTATTTACGAAAAAAACCTTCACGACACTGATAAAGCGGCGGAATTTTACAAAAAAATACTCTTCGAACATACGGATAGCTTATTTGTGATAGAAGCACGTAAAAAATTTAGAGAGCTAACAAAGGGAACACAGAAATTCGGTGATGATGTGGAAACAATTAAAATGGAATCGATAGATTAAATGATACTTTACAATGTTACAATCAGTATAGATGCTGCTGTTGAGGAAGAGTGGCTTCAATGGATGAAAGAAATTCACATCCCAGATGTTATGAATACAGGTCTTTTTATAGACAATAAAATTTGTCGTATCCATGCGGAAGAAGAGGGTGGAAAATCTTATAGCATTCAATACTTAGCAAAAAGTTGGAATGAATACAACCAGTATCAAGATATGTTTGCTCTAAAATTACAGCAAGAACACACCCTTAGATTTTCAGGAAAATTTGCCGCTTTTAGAACGATATTAGAAGTAGTACATCATCAAACGATGTAAATATGCTTATCCCCTCTCCGCTTGAGTCAATAAATTATCCGCTATTTAGAGAAAAACAAATTAATGTTTATGTCAAAAGAGATGATTTGATTCACCCTGAAATATCTGGGAATAAATGGCGTAAATTAAAATACAACCTAATAGCAGCTAAAGCTCAAAACAAAAATACTATTTTGACTTTTGGTGGTGCATATTCTAATCACATATCAGCTACGGCAGCTGTTGGAAAAAAAATTGATTTTAAAACAATAGGTGTTATTCGAGGGGAAGAAACACTTCCTCTAAACCCTACTCTCCTTCAAGCAGAGAAGGATGGGATGCGTTTTTTATACGTTTCTAGAACTGATTATCGCAAAAAACACACACCTGAATTCATTGATAAATTAAAAGAAGAGCTCGGAGATTTTTATGTAATTCCGGAAGGAGGTGGAAATAAGCTAGGAGTAAAAGGGTGCAACGACATTGTCAATGAAATTGATATTGATTTTAACTACATACTAACGGATTGCGGCACTGGAGCAACATTGGCTGGAATTTGTGATGTACTTAAAGTAAACCAAAAAGCAATAGGGATACCTGTTTTAAAAGGAGGAGAATTTATTAAAGATGAAGTGAGACTATTGCTAAGTGATACTTATACGGGGGTTGAAAGCCAATACTCACTAGAAACAGGTTATCATTTTGGGGGGTACGCCAAATACAAGCCCGAGTTGATTGAATTTATGCGGGGTTTCTTTACACAAACCAATATTAAAACCGACCCTATTTATACTGGAAAATTGTTTTACGCATTGGTTGATTTAGCTAAAAAAGATTATTTCCAAAGAGGAAGTACAATTGTTGTAATTCATACCGGAGGACTTCAAGGGATTAAAGGGTTTGAGAAAAGACATGGGTTTTCTATTTTCGATTAGGCGCTAACTATTTATAAACGAACTAGTGCCACCACTAGATGTTAACCTTTGAGTGGATAGTCTGCAATAATGTTTATAGCTCTTGTGAGCCTTAACTACTCACTACAAACCTTTCAAGACAAAAGTCTGCTTGTCTTATTTCTTTTCTACGTATTCCTGACGTATATTTGCAATTAGAATTAATCCTAAATAAGGAAATGACCATCGAAGAAAACGAGCAAGAGATTATTGAAGAATTCTCCATGTTTGATGACTGGATGGACAAATATGAGTTCATCATAGAGATTGGAAAGGAACTCCCTTTAATTGAAGAGCAGTGTAAAATTGAAGACAATTTGATTAAGGGTTGTCAATCGAGAGTATGGGTTCAAGCTGATTTTAAAAATGACATTATCCAACTATCGGCAGACAGTGATGCAATTATAACCAAAGGAATAATTGCTTTGTTAATTCGCGTATTAAACAAGCAAAAGCCCGAAGATATTTTGAAGGCTAAATTGAACTTTATTCAAGAGATAGGTTTACAAGAACACCTCTCTCCTACAAGAGCAAATGGTTTAGTTGGAATGGTGAAACAGATTAAAACCTACGCACTAACTTATATGGCTAAAAGTTAAGATAATGGCTGAAGAAGAAAAAGACAAACTAGAACAGGAAGCGCTTCCCACAGATACTAGGGAAGCAAAAAAAGTGCTGGAAGAGAAAATCATTAATGTGATTAAAACTATTTACGATCCAGAAATACCTGTAGATATTTTTGAATTAGGGTTGATTTACGAGATTAAAATAGATGACAAACTAAATGTAGAAGTTGAAATGACACTAACTTCTCCAAACTGTCCTGTAGCTGAATCTATGCCGCTTGATGTAGAAAATAAAGTAGGATCTGTATTTGGGGTTGCAACATCTAAAGTTAATATCGTTTTTGATCCTCCATGGGAAAAAGACATGATGAGTGAAGAAGCAATGCTTGAACTCGGGTTTCTATAAATGAGCGCAGACATTGAAAATAAAGTAGCCAATAGTGGCTTAATTACAATTAGCCTTGAAGACTTCCATCAAACAGGAGATAGAGTTTTATTTGACATAAAACCTCTTCTTTGGCAGGAGTTAGCTCTTAAAGAAAAGGATTTCCGTGCTTTTATTAAACAAAATGACTGGAGCCAATACCAAAATAAATTTGTAGCAATTACTTGTAGTGCTGATGCAATTGTTCCTACATGGGCATTTATGCTAATCGGAATAGCCCTTCAACCTTACGTGAAAAAAGTAATTTTTGGAAATCTTTCAGATTTGGAAAGAGAATTATACATTGATTCTATAAACAGTTTTGACCTTAACTCAATAGCTGATAAGCGAGTATTAGTAAAAGGGTGTGGAGACATAAACATACCAGATTCAGCGTTTATTTATGTCTCAGAAAAGTTTATTCCCGTGGTCAAATCATTAATGTTTGGAGAAGCATGCTCCAACGTGCCTTTATATAAAAAAGCAAAATAAAATTTCAGAAAAAACGAAGCAATACTTCAATTGGCTTGATTCAAATTAACTCATTATCTTAATCAATATGCTCTTACATTTTTACCTTCAACATAATTAATGAAGGCTTTATTTACCACTTTATTGCCACCGGGAGTCGGATATCTTCCCGTAAAGTACCAATCTCCAGTATGACCCGGACAAGCTTCGTGCAACCCTTCTATACTTTGATAGATAATTTTTACTTCAGATTTTATACTTTCATGCGTTAGCAATTCAGAAATCTTATCTGAAATTTGTTCAGCCGTAAATGGAGCATATATCTCTGTAACGTAATTTTTTATTTGCTCTTTTGGCAGACCCTCCTGAACAAGGCACTTTTGATATACATCATCAATTACATTTTCTTTACAGGTATCCTTTAACAACTCAATTGCTGCTTGAAAGGCAATAAAATCTCCCAATTTAGCCATGTCAATTCCATAACAATCTGGGTATCTAATTTGTGGAGCAGATGAAACAATAACTATTTTCTTAGGCTCTAATCTGTCTAAAATTCTTATTACACTTTGTTTCAGAGTTGTTCCCCGTACAATTGAATCATCAATAACAACTAAATTATCAACTCCACTTCTCACAGTTCCATAGGTAATGTCATACACGTGAGCTACCATATCGTCACGAGCATCATCTTGCGTAATGAAAGTACGTAGTTTTGCATCCTTTACCATAATCTTTTCGGCTCGTGCATTTATAGCAAGTATGTCACTTAATTCTTCTTCAGTGATGTCATTTCCTAATTTTTTAATCTTGCGAAACTTCACATCACTTAAATACTCATCACATCCTTTTAGCAACCCATAATAAGCCGTCTCAGCCGTATTAGGTATAAACGAGAAAACACTATTTCGTAAATCATAATCTATAGCTTCCAATACTTTTGGCGTTACTTTTCTTCCTAACTCCAATCTTTCATTATAGATATCTACATCAGTTCCTCGAGAAAAGTAAATTCTTTCAAACGAACACTTATTTTCTTCTAATGGTTTTCTAATTTGTTTTTCTGAAACTGAACCATCTTTCTTTATAATTAAAGCATGACCAGGTTTTATCTCCTGAATATCTTCTGCTTTCAATTCAAATGCTGTTTGTATTACAGGTCGCTCTGAAGCGACTACAACAAACTCATCATTCTCATGCCAAAAAGCTGGTCTAATCCCATTCGGATCTCTCAAAACAAAAGCATCTCCATGACCAACAACACCTGCCATAACATAACCGCCATCCCAATCTTCAGCTGATTGTACCAGGATTTTTTGTAAATCTAAATTTTCTGCTATTTCATTAGATGTTTCCTTGTAACTTAATCCTTTTCTTTTACAATAATCAAATATCTGTTGATTCTCCTCATCCAAAAAGTGACCAATTTTTTCAAGAATTGTTACCGTATCCGATTTTTCTTTTGGGTGTTGACCAATGTTGACCAGTATATCAAATAACTCATCAACATTTGTCATGTTGAAATTGCCAGCAACAGCAAGATTTCTTGTCATCCAGTTACTTTGACGTAAAAAAGGATGGCAATTTTCAATACTATTCTTTCCAAATGTTCCGTAACGTAAATGTCCTAAAAACACTTCTCCTGTGAAAGCCTCATTTTGTTTTAGCCACTCAGTATCCTTCAATTTCTCCGGATCAGTTTCTTCTAAAGTTTTAAAGCGACTATTTACATAAGTAAATAAGTCCTGAATTGGTTTATCTTCAACACTTCGATATCTACTAATATACCGCATGCCTGGCTCCATGTCCAACTTAATATTTACCAAACCAGCACCATCTTGCCCGCGATTGTGCTGTTTCTCCATTAGGAGATACATTTTCTTCAATCCAAAAAAGGCAGATCCATATTTTTTTAAGTAAAAGTCTAACGGTTTTTTTAACCTTAAAAAGGCAATTCCGCATTCATGTTGTATGGCATCACTCATGTTTGCAAAGTTAATTTAATTAGTTAATTAATCACTTTATTTAACAGAATCAAATGACCAATAAATTAACAACATTTGTTTTATTCGTTTTTTGTTCCAAAATAGATACAACCATTTGACTATTTTATCGTTATAGAGTAACTTTGTAAACATGCAAAAGTCTTTAGTCCCTTGTGATTTTTAGAATTGTGAAAAAATAAATGCAACATTGCATTCGGCATATCATTAAAGGAGTTATACTCTTTACGGTTATTTTGTCATCTATGGTTTCATGGGGCCAAGATAAATCAACTATACGGTTCATTGAGAACAAAGGTCAATTTAATAATAAAGCTGATTTTCAACTTAAAACGAACGCGGGTGATATTTATCTAGAAGGTTCTACAATTACATATTCCCTATACGACAAAAGCCTTTTTACTGATATCCACCATAAAAAAACAACAATTGAAGATGCTGTTTTTGAAGGTCATGCATACAAGGTTCATTTTCTTAATACAAACAAAGGAAGCATTGTTAAAGAATTAAAATCAAAAGAATACTATAATTATTATATCGGAAATGATCAATCAAAATGGGCTTCAAACGTTTATGGTTATGGGCAAGTTCAATATTCCAATCTTTACGAAGGGATTGATTTAAAATATTATGAATACCATGGGCAATTAAAATATGATTTTATTGTAGAACCTGGAGGTAATACTAATGACATATTAATTGAGTATGAAGGAGTTGAAAATTTAAAAATAAAAAAAGGCCATTTATATATCCCTACTAGTCTTGGATATGTCATTGAACAAAGTCCCTATGCATTTCAACATATCGATGGTATAGAAACGTCTGTAAAATGTAATTACAAATTGGATGGAAATAATTTATTATTTGATTTTCCAGAAGGTTATGATAGTTCTATAGAGCTTATTATTGATCCTATCTTAACATTTGCAACTTATACCGGATCAACTGCAGATAACTGGGGATATACGGCCACATATGACGAAAATGAAAACATGTATATTGCTGGTGTTGCTTTTGCAATAGGGTATCCTCTTTCAGTTGGGGCATTTCAGACATCCTACAATGGTGGAAATGGAGTTAATTACCCTGGAACGGATGTTTCTATTTCAAAATTTTCAGCCGATGGAACTAACCTAATTTATTCAACTTATTACGGAGGAACGGGAAATGAAAATCCGCATAGTATTGTCTGCAATACCGCTGGCGAATTATATGTTTTTGGATCTACTAGCTCATTAGACCTTCCAACTTCCGCTTTAACCTATGACAATAGTTTTAATGGAGGAACTAATGTTCAAAATGGAGTACTTAATTATGTTGATGGCACTGACGCTTACGTGGCAAAATTTAACCCTTCAGGAACAACTTTAATTGGAGGAACATACATTGGTGGCTCAGGAAATGATGCCCTCAATTCGGACTTATTAATAAAAAACTATGGAGATGAATTTCGTGGAGAAATAATAGTTGACACGAATGATAATTGTTGGATTGCTAGTACAACAGCATCAAATGATTTTCCGGTCATAAACCCATTTCAGGCAACAAATAGCGGCAGTAATGACGCTATATTATTTAAGTTTAATTCTAATTTATCCAATCTTTTGTGGAGTAGCTATTACGGTGGAGCAAGCGATGATGCAGCGTATTCCATTCAATTGAATTCATTAAACCAACCCATCATTACCGGAGGTTCTTTAAGTTCTGATTTAACGATGTCCTCTGGGCAAAACTTGAATCAATTTGGGGATACCGATGGTTTTATCATTAAATTAAATACTACTGGAAGCACTTTAATAAACTCAACTTACGTAGGAACTTCAGCATACGACCAGTGCTATTTCGTGCAAGTAGATTTAAATGATGACATCTATGTTTTTGGGCAATCTCAAGGAACATATAATATTACTCCAAGTACCGTTTTCTCAAATCCGGGAAGCGGTCAGTTTATACATAAGTTTGATGCCAATTTAGAAACTACAATCTTTTCAACTGTTTTTGGTTCAGGTAATGGTATTAACATCTCTCCTTCTGCATTTCTTGTATCAGATTGTGGTTTAATATATACTTCAGGGTGGGGAGGAAATACAAATGCACTTTATGCTGGAGGGAGTACAACTGGAATGCCTCTTACAGGCGATGCTTTTCAATCCACAACAGATGGAAGTGATTTTTATTTAGGTGTCTTTGATCCAGATGCTACTAATTTAGTTTATGGAACCTTTTTTGGGGGAGGAATTAGCGCTGAACATGTAGATGGTGGCACAAGTAGATTTGACAAAAACGGAAATGTTTACCAAGCGGTTTGTGCTGGTTGTGGTGGAAGTTCAGACTTTCCAACATCAACAGGAGTGTGGTCAACCACAAACAATAGTACTAACTGTAATTTAGGTGCATTTAAATTTGATTTAGGAAATATTACACCAGCTATAAGTATTCCGCAACCATGGGTATGTATTCCAAGTTCATACCAGTTTGACAATCTTTCATCTGGAGGAAACATTTACGAATGGAATTTTGGAGACGGAAACTTCTCCAACGATTTTGCCCCAGCGCATACTTACACTAATGTTGGGGAATACGATGTTACTCTGGTTGTTTCCGATTCTTTAGAGTGTTTGTCATCAGACACCTCCACAATAACAATAGAAGTTTTTGCTGTTGACAATGCAGTAATTCAGCAAATAGACACTATTTGTCCAGGGGATAGTATCCTTTTGGAAGCTTCAGGTGGAACATCTTATTCTTGGACACCTACTATGTATTTATCTGACCCTACTGTTGCAAATCCCCTTGCCTTTCCTCCTGTTGCTACTACGTACCAAGTAATAGCAACCGACAATTGCGGAATAGATACAGCAACCGCCACTATTTTTGTTCATATCGCTTCTACTTCAACAATTCCAGATGCAACAATTTGTGGTGGCGCAATTACAACTCTGGAAGCTTTTGGAGGAGTAAGTTATTCATGGTACCCAACAACAGCAATGATTAACCCCTCTTCCCAAACACCAAATGTTGCTCCGCTCTCATCCATAACTTATTACGTAGATATCACTACAGCTGAAGGATGTATAATTACTGATTCTGTTTTAGTAACAGCGGTCAATTCAGTCCCTCTGCCAAATGTATCGCCGGACACAACTGTTTGTCAAGGTGATTTATTTGAGATTTATGCTTATGGAGCATCCACTGTTTTATGGTCTCCTGCTAATCTGGTTGCCGACCCAACAGATTCTATTACTACTGCTCAATTATCTTCAGATGCAACAATATATGTGAATTTAACGAACATTTGCGGCACCGTTATCGACTCCATTCAGGTTTCTGTTATAATTATCAACCCTAGTATTGTGAGTGATACGTCAATATGCCCGGGTGGTTATGCAAACCTCTGGGCAGCGGGAGGTGATTTTTACAATTGGTATCCTGCAGGTACATTATCAAACCCTTCAGAAAGCACTACAACAGCTGCTCCAGTATCCAATACAACATACTTTGTTGACATTACCAACCTTGCGGGTTGCATAAAAACATTAGATGTTACAGTTAATATTCACCCTATCCCTTTGGCAGATGCTGGAGATGATATATTTATCGAGTTTGGTGATGTGATTTCTTTAAATGGAACAGCTTATGGGAATTATTTTTGGGATTCTCAAGATAGCCTGAGCTGCACATACTGTTTAAACCCTTCAATTAGTCCGATAGAAACATCTTCATACATTCTATATACGATGGATCAAAATGGGTGTGAGAATTCGGATACAGTAATGGTTTTTTTAGACGGTGCTTTGTATATTCCTAACACATTTACTCCAAACAGTGATGGGATAAACGATTACTTTGTAATTAAAGGTGAAGAAATAAAATCATTTCAGTTATATGTATTTAATCGGTGGGGGCAATTAATTTACACTTCTGAAAAAATGGACGAATACTGGGACGGAAGGCACAAAGGTTTATTAGTTCAAAATGACACCTACATATGGAAAGTAACCTATGAAGACTCTCAAAATAAACTTATTAATTTAATAGGTCATGTGAATGTTTTGCGATAATTAATTCGTGAATTTTGGGTCTGTTTCCATAATATGATTGCACTTTTCGCAAGTTCTATTTTCTTCCGAATTATAGAACTTTCTAAACACCTCTAGGAAGTCATTAACAATATCATCCAAAGTAAAACGTTCTTCATATAATTTGTGATTGCATTTATCACAAAACCACATTAAACCATCTCTATAATCAGTACCCTTTCTAACCCTTTCAATTACCAGTCCAATTGAATTTTCGGGTCTAACTGGAGAATGAGGAGTTTTGGCCGGAAGCAAAAACATGTCTCCTTCTTTAATAGGAATTTTTACAGCTTTCCCATCCGTTTGAACCGTTACTTCTATATCTCCTTTTAGCTGATAAAATAGCTCTTCTGTTTCATTATAATGGAAATCTTTTCGGGCATTTGGACCACCAACAACCATAACAATATAATCCTTAGATAATGGATAAATACTTTTGTTTGCAACAGGTGGTTTCAATTTATCTTTATTGTCTTCGATCCATTGATTGAAATTAAAAGGCATACCTAATGACATAACAGCTTTTTTATTATTAAGCTGTAAATGTACGAACTCTAAGCCACTTTTTACAACGAAAAAAATCAGTTAATATTAATTCTATGAAATTGACTAGTGTTTACTACATTTGATTTTTATAAAATTTAATCTTAATGAACTTAGACTTATCAGGGAAAACAGCAATTGTTTGCGGTAGCACACAAGGCATAGGAAAAGCAACGGCTCTGCAGCTTGCAAAAATGGGAGCAAACATCGTTCTAGTTGCTAGAGATGATGTTAAGCTTGCTTCGGTTATGGATGAATTGGACATCTCTAGCGGGCAAAAACATAACTACATTAAAGCTGATTTTACCTTGCCTGCAGAATTAAAATTGAGAGTTGAAACTTTTATAAAGGAAAATGGACCTGCCCATATTTTGGTAAACAATACTGGGGGACCTCCTGGTGGTCCAGCCATAGGAGCAAAAACGGATGAATATACAAGCGCATTCAATATGCATCTTATTAGTAATCAATGCTTAGCTCAAGCTGTAGTAGAAGGAATGAAGTCTGAAGGTTATGGAAGAATAATAAATGTAATTTCAACTTCTGTGAAACAACCCTTAAATGGCCTTGGAGTATCAAACACTATAAGAGGAGCTGTGGCAAGCTGGGCTAAAACATTAGCAAATGAACTAGGGGAGTTTAATATAACTGTAAATAATGTTTTACCTGGAGCAACCAATACTGTTCGCTTGCAATCGATTATTGAAACTAAAGCTTCAAAAACAGGAAGAAACATTGAGGATATTAGTAATGAAATGACGAATCAAGTTCCTATGAAGAGGTTTGCTGAGGCGGCTGAAATAGCAAATGCAATTTCGTTTTTAGCATCTCCTGCAGCAAGTTATATTAATGGAATTAATGTTCCTGTAGATGGCGGAAGAACAAAAAGCTTGTAAATTAAAAAAGGAAAATAAATGAGAGCCCTCTTTCATCAGCAGTAATTATTACGTTATTTTAATCTAGTACAAATCGCACTGGAAGCGTATAACTAACGCGAACTCGTTTTCCTCCTTGTTCTCCTGGTTTCCATTTAGGCATAGATTCTACTACTCTGGCAGCTTCCTTTTTACATCTCTTATCTGCAGATCCTCCTAAAATTTTCACATCTGTAATCTTCCCATTTTTTTCAATTGTAAAATTAACATACGCTTGACCTTGAGAACCAGCTTCAGCAGAAACTGTTGGATAGTTAATATTATCTCCCATAAATTTATACATTGCTGATAATCCACCTGGAAATTCTGGCATTTCTTGCACGAAAATATAAACAGAGTCCATTGCTTCAATAACAATAGGTTCATCTGGATCTCCCTTATCAAAAACATCCCAATTAATTGGAGGCTCATTACCTGCACTAGGGTCAATAATTACAGGACCTGCAACAACAATTGGTTTTTTAACAATTACAACTGTATTAGTCTTTGTCTTTTTTGGGGGTATAATCACCTTTTTCTTAGGCTTTATTATGTCAAATTCAATAATGGTCTCAGGGACAAGTTCTGCGTTTAAATTGCTTTCTATACCAGTTCCGAGATGTTCGGAATCTAGCCATTCGAATGCAACTAATGTAAATGAAATTGCAACTATAAAACCCAATTGTAAAAAAGTACTTTTTTTCTTCTCAAGGTTGGCTATTTTTGATTTTTTTGGTGTCATGACGTTTGATTTTTGTTTTCTAAAAAGAAACAAACACCTTGCCTTTATTGACATTTAAAGGGTTTTACTGCCTAACGTAAATAAACATTGTAGTAACGGTAGAAATATTAAGTAACAGGCTATGCTTTATTTTACAAATAGCTTAAAACCCTTACCATGAACGTTTACTATTTCCACATTTTCATCTTTTTTAAGGTATTTTCTCAATTTTGCAATGTAAACATCCATGCTTCTTCCATTAAAATAATTATCATCACCCCATACAGCATTTAGTGCATGATTTCGCTCTAAAACTCCATTGATATTCTTGCATAGTAATTTAAGAAGTGCATTTTCCTTAGTCGTTAACTTTTGTTCATCGCCTCCATTGATCAACAATCGTTGATTAAAATCAAATTGATACCTACCAACATTATAAGTCCCTTGATCTTGCTCTTCATTCCCCTGAGTTCGTCTTAGAATTGCGCCCATTCGAACTAACAACTCTTCCATACTAAATGGTTTGGTCATATAGTCATCACCACCAACATTAAACCCCTGAAGCGTATCTTCTTTAAGGGATTTTGCGGTTAAAAATAAAATTGGGACATCCTTATCAATTCCTCTAATTTCCTTAGCCATTGTAAAGCCATCTTTTACTGGCATCATTACGTCTAGAATTAGAAAGTCGAAAGTTCCTTTAACAAATGTTTCAAAACCTTCTTGTCCGTTTGTTCTTAGCGTGCATTCGTTACCTTTAGCAACAAGATACTCTGACAACAACGTTCCTAAATTTGGATCGTCTTCAACGAGTAATATTTTGGTCTTTTTATTCATGTTCTTTTTCTTTTTGAATAGGTAATGTCATCACAAAAGTACTTCCTTTCCCTAATGTGCTTTCAACGTTAATGGTCCCACCGTGTTTTTCTACAATTGCTTTTACATAACTCAATCCCAGACCAAACCCTTTAACATCATGCACGTTTCCGGTTGGTACTCGGTATAATTTTTCAAATATTTTCTTTTGATTTTCTTTACTAATACCAACTCCATTATCCTTTACTTTAATTACGATTCCTCCAACAATATCCTCGGTCGTTATCTCTATCGAAGGCTGAATTGCAATATATTTATTCGCATTGTCAAGTAAATTATAAATCACATTCGTAATATGAACATTATCTGCATAAACCTGCACTTTTGTGGCTAGTTTAGACACTATAATTTGGCCATTTTTTTTCTCCACTTGTATTTTCACATTCTTTACTGCTCGATCAATAACCTCATGAATATTAAAAATTTCTTCCTGGAGTTTTAATTCGCCTTTGTCAATAACTGCACTTTGCAATACATTTTCTACTAATACACCCAGCCGCTTGTTCTCTTCGTTAATCATATTGACGAAGCGACCTTGAGTTTCTTTCGAATTCTTAATTTCTGAATCATTTAAAGCTTCACATGCTAATGATATAGTAGAAATAGGTGTTTTCAGTTCATGTGTCATATTATTAATAAAATCATTTTTAATAATAGAGAGTTTCTTTTGTTTAAATATTGTAGATATGGAATAGTAAAAAGCAAATATTATAATTAGAACAAAAATGGCAGAGATTGCCAACATCATCCACATTGACTTTAATATGAAGGCATTTTCATTCGGAAAATACATACTCAAATATACTGGACTTCCAAAAATATCATTTGGAAACAAGGAAATCTTAAAAGGGCTTTCATACAAGTCATTTTGACTATCACTATCACCCTCATAAATAGAATGATTCATTATATCAAAGACACCCATTTGATATTTTGTATTAATCCCATTTTTCTTCAACACAGATTCTATTATACTATCCAAATCTGGCTGAGTTATTCTCTCTGCAGTTGACCCGAAGAAATCAAATGAAAAAATATCTGATACCAACTCTTCTACTATATTCGTTTTTTGATTCCATAAACCTTTGTTTAGAGCATTAAACTTGGACGGTGTGCTATCCATTATTTCAATTGTAACCGTATCACCCCCATACTTTTGAGAAATAATTTTATGATTCGTTTCAAATACAGATTCTTTATTAAATATATGTTTTTCAAATATTTGAACATTAAATTTATCATGAATAGCGTTAAAAACTGTATCTAATTCATCCAAATAAGTAGCGTGATTATGCAGTACTTTTCCTCCCTTTTGAAGTATTTGATTAAGAAGGTCTTTACTATCTAAGTTTTTATTCATACGAGAAATTGCTTCAAACCTATCTACATCATAAACAACTTCTACCAATGATTTTTTAACATTATCTTCAAATTGAGATTTTCGCTGTTCAATAGCACTCTGTATCCAATAAACTTGAATAAAAACTAAACCTATAAGCGCAATACCGCTTAGGAAGGATATACCTAATATAAATTTTTTATTTAACAACTACTTATTCGCTTTAAACAAATGTAGTTGATGTATTTCAATCATTTTTCTGTTTAACAGTATTTAACACTGATTAACTCTCAGGAAGACAAATTGATACTAGTTCTAAATATGCGTATAAATATTCAAAATGAGAAAGACGCGAACAATAATAACCACCATTAAAAAATTGAAAAAAACGATTAATTGTGAAAGCCGCATTAGTTCCAATTCTATTTCTTGAATTTGCTATTGTTAGTAAGTAGGACAATATTGACCTTTCATGAACCTTTCTTTTTAATTACATTCGCACCCAAACTAAACACTTGACAATGAAATTACTTAATAGATTCTCCCTACTTATCCTGGTAATTGTTGCAATCAGCTCTTGCAATTTAGACAATGGTTTTATACAAAAAAGAAAATACCAGAAAGGATATCACGTCTCTTGGAAAAATAACTTAATAACTAAAGTAAACAAGGAAACAGGGACCGCTTCATTGTCTATTGAAAATACTGAATATGAGTTAATTAATATAGATGAAAATCTTATTTTGACAGCTTCAATCGAAAATAAAATTGAGTATTCTACTCCTTTAGTTCGAAGCAACGCGGCTAGAAAAGATATCCAAACCAAAATGATTATTTCAACACCATGCGATGTAATCATTTTTGAGAATGGAGAAGAAGTAGAAGCAAAAGTGTTAGAAATAAATGAGAATGAAGTAAAATATAGAAAATGTAATAATCTGGACGGACCTCTATTAGTAGTTAGTAAAAGTAAAATATTTGCTATAAAACATTCAAATGGTACTAAAACAATGATTAACGAACCAGCTAATCAATATTCTTCCTATGTAAGTTCTGAAGATGAACATGGCCCCCAAGATAAAAGTCAAGTCATTGCAATAGGGCTTTGGTTTTTTTTAGGAATACTTGGTCTTCATCGTTTTTATCTTGGACATGTTGGAATTGGAGTACTTTATCTGCTTACAGGAAGTTTATGCGGCATTGGTTGGATAATTGATGGAATACTATTTTTAACCGGTGGCCTAAAACCCAAAAATGGGAAATATTACGATAAGGTGATATAACAGATCAATTAACGTTTTGATTATTGAAACTATTGTGCTTACAATTTATTGGATTGGACCACTAATTGGCCTAGTTATTTTATTCGTTTTACAAGTTATCCATGCCGAAATTACAGTAACTCTGAATTAAATAACTTAGCTCCTTGGTTTTGGTGATTCTGATAGTATAGTGGATACGAAATGAAAAAATTATATCGAAAAAGATTTCAAAAAGAAGACGCTCTATCCATCTCATATTAGTTGTTTATTTTGTCATTTTAAAACTTAATTGTTAGTAATTTGAATATCTAAAACGCTACTCACAGGTTAAATTGCATAGATTTGAATTGGAAATATAAACCCAAATTATGACATTATTTAATAGGTTCTCACTGTTCATTCTGCTAGTTGTTGCAATCAGCTCGTGCAACGTAAATAATGGTTTTATTCAAAAAAGAAAATACCAGAAAGGGTATCACCTTTCATTGAATAAGAAAATTAACAATTCGGATAACATAAAATCAGACGAATTGGAACTATTTAAAAACCAGGAATTAACTGAGGCTATTGCTTCCAAAACTGAACTTAGCGAGGGATTACCTGCTACTTTTAAAACGGATTCTAGTATTGCGAAGAAAAGCCAAAATCCACCTACAAAGGTTGTAACTAAAAATGAAATGATTCAAGTTTTGAAACAAAACACCAAAGAGAATCCCTTTGTTAACAATAGAATAAAAAAAATCGCGAACACTAATTTCAAGAATCATTCAAACACAACAAGTCATAATCCTAATGACGATGACATGTTATTATTGCTGTATATTTTGGCCATTTTAATTCCATTTGTAGCAGTTGGAATTGTAACAGACTGGGACGTAACAGATGTAATCATTAATCTGCTGCTTTGCATATTATGTTATATACCTGGTATTATTCATGCATTCATTAAGATAAGAGACAATTATTAATGCTAGTTAAAATCAAACTAGTCGTTTTATTAATAGTACCTCTAGTATTGTTAATACTTCCTGCTGATTTTTTTGATAATGGACAATCTCTTTGCCTATCGCAGTTACTTTTAGAAAAAGAATGCCCTGGATGTGGACTAACAAGAGGCTTACAACACCTAGGACACTTTGATTTTCAAACAGCTTGGGAATTCAATAAATTATCATTTGTGATTTTCCCAGTAGCGACATACTATTGGGCCCGGGAAATTATGAGTACATATAAAAAAATTAAGTAGATTAGAGGATGCGACTTTTCTACTATCTACCTTTGATCTATTTCTTCTTATATCCCCAATGGTGTATAAACAGACTGTTATACTTTTTAATCCAAGAAAGTTGTTCTCCTCCTCTAGTAGAATTAATTTTTTGACTCAATACACTCTTTAGCTCTAACTGTCTATTAAACGATTTGTTTAATATTTTAATTAATTCATCTTTGGGAGTATGATGATTCAATACTATAACCATACAAACATAATTATTTGATTTAACAGTAATTTAGAACTCTTATTTCGGATTAAGAAAATATTAAAATTCGTATTATCATTTACCCTACAAACATCTGAAAAACTAAATCTATGTCTTCAACCTACCTAGAAAGATTGTTAAGCCTTAAGAGTTAACAAAATAATCCAAACGTAAGCTTATTAATGAATGTTTCTCTTTAACAATTTTATTAACTTATTGTGTTTAGAGCGGGATATTACCATGTTTCTTTTTGGGTAATGTAGCGACCTTATTCTCCAGCATTTTAAATGCTCTTATCAGCTTCTCCCTAGTTTGATGTGGCTTTATAACCTCATCAACATATCCTCTGGCTGCTGCATTATAAGGATTGGCAAACATTTCAGCGTATTCCGCTTCTTTTTCTTTCCACTTTTCCTCTGGGTTACTCGCTTCCTTTATATCCTTCTTAAAAATAATTTCTGCAGCTCCTTTTGCTCCCATAACAGCAATTTCTGCGTTAGGCCAAGCATAGTTAATATCTGCACCAATGTGTTTAGAGTTCATCACATCGTAAGCACCACCATAAGCTTTACGCGTAATTACCGTAATTCTTGGAACCGTTGCTTCACAAAATGCATATAATAACTTTGCACCATTCGAGATAATTGCATTCCATTCTTGATCTGTTCCTGGTAGAAATCCGGGAACATCTTCAAATACCAATAAAGGAATGTTAAATGAATCACAAAAACGCACAAAACGTGCAGCTTTCTTGGAAGATTCAACATCCAGCACTCCTGCTAAAAAAGCAGGTTGATTGGCTACAATTCCGATTGATCTTCCGGCTAACCGGGCAAACCCAACTACAATGTTTTCTGCATAATCTTTATGGACTTCCATAAAAGAACCTTCATCAACCGTTCCTTCAATAACCTCTTTTATGTCATAAGGAGTACCTGAACTTTCTGGAATAATTTTATCCAAACCTGCTCTCGTTTCATCTTTACCATGCTCGTAATCTAAAACAGAAGGTTTCTCTTCGCAATTTTGAGGAACATAAGAAAGTAACCTCTTTAAATGATTAATTGCTTCAATTTCATTTTCACATGAAAAATGCGTAACTCCAGACTTAGTAGAATGCGTTGACGCACCTCCCAATTCTTCTGCTGTAACCACTTCATTGGTTACCGTTTTCACAACGTTTGGACCAGTTACAAACATGTAAGAAGTATTCTCCACCATTAATATAAAATCTGTCAAGGCCGGAGAATAAACCGCTCCTCCAGCGCAAGGCCCCATGATAGCCGACAATTGCGGAATTACTCCAGAGGATAAAGTATTGCGATAAAAAATATCTGCATATCCTCCAAGAGAAACTACACCTTCTTGGATTCTTGCACCACCTGAATCATTTAAGCCAATAACAGGAGCTCCATTTTCTATAGCAAGGTCCATTATTTTACAAATTTTCTCAGCATGGGCTTCAGCCAATGACCCTCCTAATACCGTAAAATCTTGAGAAAAAGCATAGGTTAACCGTCCATTAATGGTGCCGTAACCAGTAACCACACCATCTCCTAAAAACTTAGTCTTATCCAAACCAAAATTTACAGAACGGTGCATCACCATTGCTCCTATTTCTTCAAAAGATCCTTTGTCAAATAAAAAGTGAATGCGCTCTCGAGCAGTTAGCTTTCCTTTTTTATGTTGCGCTTCAATTCTAGCTTCTCCGCCTCCTACTTTCGACTCAGCAATCTTTTTATCTAAAACTTTATCCTTTGACTCCATATAATACTTCTCTTTTAAACTTCTGTTAAGTAATATCGTTTCACACTTATTGATTCATCAAAGCTTCTATTTCATCCGCTTCAATAGGAATATTTCCCATTAAGTTAATTGGCTCTCCTGATTCTTGAACAACCACATCATCTTCTAGTCTGACCCCTAAATTTTCCTCTGGAATATAGATTCCAGGCTCTACCGTAAAAGCCATTCCAGATCTCATTGGCTTTGTCCACAATCCTAAATCATGTGTGTCCAAACCAATATAATGAGAAGTACCGTGCATAAAATACTTTTTATACGCTGGCCAAGCAGGATCTTCGTTTTGAACATCTTCCTGAGAAATTAAACCTAAAGATATCAATTCTGTCTCCATCAATTTACCTACAGCAACATGATATTCGTTTAAATAAGTTCCAGGTACTAGTAGTTTAGTAGCTGCCTTTTTTACTCGTAATACAGCGTTATAAACATCCTTTTGACGCGGAGTGAATTTTCCATTAACGGGAAAACATCTAGTCAAATCCGATGCGTAATTTCCATATTCTGCTCCAAAATCCATTAAGATTACATCTCCATCCTTACACTCTTTATTGTTTTCAATATAATGTAATACACATGCGCTGTAGCCAGACGCAATTATAGGCGTATATGCAAACCCTTTAGAACGATTATTCAAAAATTCATGCATTAACTCAGCTTCGATGTTATATTCCATGACTCCCGGCTTAATAAACTCTAATAATCTTCGAACACCTTTTTCAGTAATGTCGCATGCTTTCTGCATTAGTTCAATTTCTATTGGATGCTTTATAGAACGAATTTCGTGCATGATGGGGGCGCTTCGCTGATAAGTATGAGCAGAATATTTCTTTTTTAATTTCTTAACAAATCGGTCTTCCCTAGTTTGCGCTTCCGTATTTGCTCGCGTATGCTCGTTTGTGTTAATGTATACATTCTCAGCTTCTGACATTAGTGCATTAAATACTGTATCGAATTGACTTAACCAGTAAACTGTTTTAATTCCTGAAGTTTCAAACGCTTGCTCTTTATCCAGTTTCGCTCCTTCCCATATAGCAATTAAATCGCTTGTTTCTTTTAAAAAGATAATTTCTCTATTTTTCTGTTCAAAACAATCAGGAAATAGCACCAAAATACTTTCTTCCTGATCTACTCCACTTAGGTGCAGTATATCTCTGTGCTGCACAAACGGAGCTGAACTATCTGCACTTGTGGTAACAATATCATTTGAATTGAAAACAGCTAAAGAATTAGGTTTTAAATGGGCAACAAATCTTTTTCTATTATGAATATATAAATTACTGTCTATTCTTTGATATTTCATAAATACTAATTTTAAGAACGAGTAAAAGTACTAATTTTATAGCTTAGTACAACTCATCTGCAACATTTAACTTTACACTTTAAATTAGGCTTATATAGTGTAATTTATTAAAACAAATTTCCTTTATAGTCTTTTTCACATAGCAGAAAATCAGATTGACTTTTGGCTTTTATAGACACAAAACATGCATTATCCTTTCATATGTTGCGACAATGTTTTATGTTTACCTTTTAATTTTTTTCATTAAAAATGACTTCCATTAACGATAGCGCAAATTCGAACACAATTGTTCTTGTACCGCATTACAATAATCTACAAGGGTTAATGAACTCGTTAAGATCCATTAAACACTCGAATAGTATAGATGTACTTGTCGTTGATGATGGAAGTGATAATAATCAATTACCTAATATCCCTGAAATCAACAACATTTTAAATAAAAATGTAAATGTCAAAATTATTGAAATTTCAACCAACGGGGGAATAACCAATGCTTTAAATGTAGGATTAGATTATATTTTAAAAAAGAAGACACACAGGTTTGTGGCTCGACTAGATTGTGGTGATGTTTGCGTTGCTAATAGATTTAGTATTCAAGAAAATTTTTTACTCAATAATAATAGCATAGACATTGTTGGTTCTTGGGTCAAATGGGTTGATAATAAATCGAAAAAGGACATTTTTTGTTACAAACCTCCAACGAATCATAAAAAGATACGAAGAATGATGGCTGTTCGTTGCAATATTATCCACCCATCCGTTATGTATCGATTATCAGTTGTTGAGGCATTAGGGAAGTACCCTCTCAACTTTGAAGCTGCAGAAGATTATGCCTATTTTTTTAATATGGCAAACAAATCACAAACAGCAAACATTGCAAAATTCCTGACTAAAGTTGAATATAATCCAAAGGGCATTTCTTATGACAAAAGAAAAGAGCAAAACAAAAGCAAATTAAAGATTGTTCTCAAATACGGTAAATTTAATTTCCATACGGCTTATGGTATAGCATACAATATTGGACTCATGGCAGTTCCTTCAAAAATTGTTTTAAAGATGAAAAAACAACTATTTAAAGCTCCATGAAAATAGTACATGTTGTTGAACCTTTCGCTACAGGAGTAAATACTTTCATTCATGAACTCGTTTTTGGAATGCCTGGTCATGAGCACATTATTGTTCATGGGGAAAGAGATGACAATAGGGAATTAGAACAAATAAAATTAGAGTACAATGAAAAGGCAACATTTATTAAATGGCAAAATGCTCAAAGAGAAATCAACTTAAGATTAGATTACAAAGCATATTTCGAATTAAAAAAAATATTAAAACAAATAGATTTTGATATTTTACATTTACATTCATCAAAAGCTGGAATTATAGGTCGTTACATTGGCTTAACCTGCGGATTTAAAAAAATTATTTACACCCCTAATGCAGCTTCATTTTTACGAACTGATATTTCTCCTAAAAAACAAAGAGCATATCAATTAATTGAACAATTAGCAAATAAGTTTCATTCAAAAATAATAAGTTCCTCCAGGTCAGAATTTAATGCCTATAAAGGTTTGGGAATTAAATCCAAAATTATTCAAAATGGAGTTACAATCTCAAGAGAAGAAAAGAAAAAACCTTTAATAAAGAACACTTTCAATATTGTTATATGTGGTAAAATCACCATTCAAAAAAATCCTGCTTTTTTTAATCGTATTGCTAAATTTTTTGAGAACGACGATAATGTCTCTTTCACATGGATTGGTGATGGAGAGCTAAGGCATTTGCTGACAAGTAAAAACATTACAATAACTGGATGGTGCTCTAAAAAAGAAGTTTTTGAACATTTAGAAGAGTCAGACATCTATTTATCTTCATCATCATGGGAAGGATTACCCTTAGCGTCCATTGAGGCTCTAGCTTTTGGCCTGCCGTTAGTTATGAATAGGTGTTTTGGAAACACAGACCTTGTAACCCCAAATGTAAATGGCTTTCTTTTTGACTCCAAAGAACAAGCTATTGAATACATTGAACACCTCAAAGACAATAAGGAAAAATATGACTTACTTTCAAATACATCTTTAAAAATGTACCGTAGGCATTATGATAATTATAGATGTGCGTTAGAATATGAACAACTTTATATAGCTATTTCCAGAATACCCGTTAAGAAGAAAAAACTTAAAACTGTAAATGGATAGGTCGAGAATATTAGCATTATTGAGCTTGGGGGTTCTTTTCTTTCACCTTATTTCTATTCCATTAATTACAAATATAGGCATAGGCTTGATGCTGTCAGTGACTCTTTTTGATAAAACAATATTAAACAAACTAAAAACATTGATGTCTAATAAAACCTTTTGGTTTTTAATTTCACCATTTTTAATTTTTAGTGTGTCTACCCTTTATTCAGAAAATATTTTAGCAGGCTGGAAACTATTGGAAATAAGACTTTCTCTTTTTATTTTCCCATTGGTTTTTGCTTTGATTGAAATAAAAAGAAAAGATTTTGTTTTCTTTTTGAAAAGCGCTATTGTAATGATAGCATCGATACTTATTGTTGGTTTTATTAATCAAATAGGTCTTTATAATCAAACTGGTGATTCTGGCTATTTTTACAATGATAATTTAGTATCAATAGTGGAGAAACAAGCTGTTTATTACGCTTTATTTATAAATGTGGCTTTGGTTGGTCTTTTCTCGTTGTGGAACCTTGGAGAAATAAAAAAGCCTACCCAAAAATTGACAAGCATTTTATTGTTTGTTGTTTTTATTGGAGCACAATATCTATTGGCTTGCCGCACGGCTATGTTGACAACTGTTTTTATTTTTCTGGGATTTGTTTTGATAATCCTTTTAGGTAAGGTCAGCAAAAAGCAAGTAGCTTTATTAATGAGTGGTATTCTCCTCTTTATTTTAACCATGACAGCTGTGTTCCCTAAAGTTTTAAAGCGGTTTAATAGCATTACGAACCTGGAATACAAGTATGACAACCCTAACCCTATTAATCATTTTAATGGCGAAATAAAGGATGAAAATTGGAATGGATTAAATACAAGATTAGCTATTTGGAATTGTGCTATTGAAGAGATTAAGAAGAAACCAATTTTCGGAGATGGACTGGGAGATGTTCAGGAAAGTTTAATGAAGAATTATGAAGAAAAAAACTTCATCCTGGCGCGCGAAAGAAATCACAATACACATAATCAATATTTAGATATTTTAATGTCGAATGGGATATTAGGGTTCATTATTTTTTTCACATTTTTAGTATTTTTAT
This sequence comes from uncultured Flavobacteriales bacterium, assembly GCA_943788755.1. Classification (GTDB taxonomy): domain Bacteria; phylum Bacteroidota; class Bacteroidia; order Flavobacteriales_D; family Parvicellaceae; genus CALSMU01. Next base: position 987,853 of record CALSRM010000003.1, on the reverse strand, counting down.
TTTTAAAAGCCATAAAAGAAAGAAATTGGCTATTACTTGGGATAGTATGTACATTTGCACTAGCTTGCCTAACCGAGAATATATTGAGTAGAAATCAAGGAGTTTTATTCATCAGTTTTGTGATTTCTATCAATATGATTAACATAAAGAAAACAAATGAAGTTTTTAATAAATAAAATAAAGTACATAGCTCTGGTTCTAACTTTAATGAATCTTTGTTTAGCCATTTTTGGTCTGTATGAGGGGGAATCGAAATTTTTAATCGGGGGAGTATTTATTGCAGTCGAATTAGCTGTGCTATTAATGTATTTAATAATGGTCACTCATAATTGGACAAATGACCAAACTGAGAGAGTAAATAAAGAGTATAAACAAGGAGCTGAAAAGTTGGCGAAACGATTGAGCATTCTAGAATCATCCCAGAGCGAAATGAAAGATTGGATGAATGTAGAATTGAAAAATATTTCATTAAAAAATTCTTCACATTTTGATGCTCTTGGAAAGATAACAAAAGGTTTGTTAGCAGACTTATCTAACGAATTATCGAAGACTGGTGAAGGTTTTGAATTGTCGTTGAAAAAGACAACTTTAGAAGTTGGAAAAGAGCAAGAGGTAATTAGACGGTCAATAATCGAATCAAGTTCAAGTTTCACAAAAGGACAAGAGAAAGTTATACAGGCGATTGAAGAATCAAGTTCAGAAGCTGAAAAAGGTCAAGAAGTAATTAAGCAATCCATTAATGAATCAACCTCTGAACTTACAAAAAGACAAGAGGTAATTAGCCAGTCAATTAACGAATCAAATTCTGGACTTTCAAAAGGTCAAGAAGTAATTAAGCAATCCATTAATGAATCAACCTCTGGACTTTCAAAAGGTCAAGAAGTAATTAAGCAATCCATTAATGAATCAACCTCTGGACTTTCAAAAGGTCAAGGGGCAGTTATACAATCGGTTGAAAAATCAAGTTCAGAAGCTGTGAGAGGTCAAGAGGTAATTAGACAACTGATGGATAACAAATCTGTAACAGATAAAGAATCGTTGAAACTAATTACAAATACCGTAACGAATAGTCAACAAGGAATAAACAATTTATTCAGTGAAGATGATCAGAAAAAATACATAGAAAAACAATTGAATACAACCTATGATCGAGTTGATGCGCTTTTGTCTATTCATAATTTAATAAAATTAAATGCACCATTACCGATTATGCATGAGTGGAGAGTAAGTTCTGATTATGCGCATGAAACGCTGTCTTGTTTACTCGAGAAAGGGAGTGGGTCGGTAATTGATATTGGGAGTGGAATTTCTACTCTATTGCTAGGCTACGGAGTTAAAAAAAATGGAAAAGGTAAAGTGATTTCTGTTGAGCATTCTAAAGATTATTACGAGAAAACAAAGGCTTTGATTAAAGCACACGATTTAGAAGAGTATTGTGAAGTGCACTATTGTCCTTTAAAGGAATATGACATAAGTGGTGAAAAGTGGATTTGGTATGATGTCGAGGGGCTCACATTCCCCTCAGATATTTCATTAATTTCTGTTGATGGGCCTCCCGGGAATACTCAATACATGGCAAGGTACCCAGCACTTCCTCTTTTAGAATCTTACATTACAGATCAAACGGTTATATATCTAGATGATGCTTATCGAAGTGAAGAGGCCGAAATTGCAAAAAAATGGAAGTTGAAATTTGAGTTGTCTTATGCGCTAATAAAGGCTCATAAAGGATTTTTTAAATTAACCAAATGAACAATAGGATTTTCATAGTAAGTAATCTCTCTATGGGAGGAGTAGAATCTTTCTCCTATTACTTAGCAAAGAGTCTTGGATCAAAAGGGCATAACACCTTCTCAATAAATTTAGGGAATGTGAATCCTGCAGATGAAAGATACTTAGATAGTATATCTATTTCAAGTTTGAATGAAAAATCTAAAATTATATCTCGAAGTACGTTTTCTGATATGTTTTCTGATATATCACCAAATGACTTACTAATAATACCAATGTATGCTAGACCCTTCTTAGAAGAATTACATCAATTAGTAAAGAAATACAAGGTAAGTCCAATTGTGTTTGGTTATTTACATGGAATGGGAACTTATTATTACGATAATTTCAAAGAATTTGAACCCCTTATTTCAAAATTTATTAGCGTTTCTCAATTAGGATGCTTGGAATTAAAGACGATTTTTCCAAAAAGAATTGAAGACATCTCCTTTCTTGCATGTCCTAGTGCAATTAATTTAAATGAAAGTGATGATAAATTAGTCTTTTCTGAAGACAAGTTAAATATCACGTTTATTGGAAGAACAGAAGACTCAATAAAAGGTGTTTTCAGATTACCTCAAATAATTAATGAATTACAAAAAAAAAATATTAATGTTAAGTTCAGAATTGTTGGGAATGGGCCAGATCATCAAGAATTAGTAGAAAGAATTGATAAATTGAACCTAAGAACTATAGAAGTAGAATATATCCTTGATGCAAAAACACCAGAGTTGGTTAAAAAGTCCCTATTAAAATCTGACATTTTACTTCTATTGAGTAATTACGAAGGAGCTCCGTTAGTAATTTATGAAGCACTATCTTGTGGTGTAATTCCATTGTCTTATGATGTTGGAAATGTTGCATCAACAATCCAACATGGGAAATCTGGAATGGTGTATAGTATTGGAGAAATATCTAAAGTTGCAACTGATATTCTCCAGTTGAATTCTAACAAAAATGAGTTACTCGAAATGAGTAAAAATGCTCTTAACCGAATTACTGAATTAGGATATAATTATGATTCATATATTAAACATTTGAACAATCTATACATTGAATCTAAAAAAATTAACCCTAAAAAAGCTATAGAACTAGTTGATAGGAATACAAAATTAAAGCACTCAAATTTGAATCGATGGATTAAAGATATAATCCCTCCTGGAATAATTCATAAATACTACATATCCCACTATCTACAAAACATAAAAAAAGCCCCTCAACTTAAAATAGAGGGAGTTAATGAAAATCAGCTTTTAGATAGTATGAAAATTGAGTTGAAAGAATTAAAAGAAAAATATAGTGAATTGAATGAATTTCATGATTCTGTATATACTAAAATGCCCTACTTATGGCTAAAGTTAGGTTCTTTATTAAGAAAATTAAATTTATAATGGGAGTAAAACTATCTATAATAATGACAGCATTTAATGCTGAAAAACATATTAAACGTGTCGTTAGTGCTGTTTTAAATCAAAAATACACTGATTTTGAATTGTTAGTTATTAACGATGCCAGCCAAGATTCTACGCTTAAAATCTTAAAGTCGATTAAAAATGATCGATTAAAAATCTATGATAACGAAATAAATTCAGGGACATATTTTTCAAGAAACATTGGGATATTGCATTCAAAAGGGGAGTTTCTTGCATTTGTTGATTCAGATGATTTAGTTAGCCCAAACAGATTTTTAAATATAATTAATTATTTAAAATTAAATAAGTCTACAATGCATATTGAGACACGGTATGTTAGGTTTTATGAAGACACCAATGAACTATGGTTTAGGGATTGGACGAGAGGTGTTGGATATCCTGTTATTAGGAAAAAAGTTGTTGATGATATAGGTTATTTCCTTCCAGTTAGAGCAAATGGAGATATGGAATATGCTGCCCGGATCAAGAATTACTATGGTAAAGATAAAATGGAGCTTTTAAATGACTTTACTTATTGGGGCTCTCAAGGTCCAAACAAGTTGACTACTACAATACTCCCGAATGGCCCTGAAAGAACTGAATTTCAAGACTATGTTTTTAATGTTTTTCATAAGTCAAATAAAACTTATGTTGCTTTTCCTTTCGAGAAAGAATTAATATCCAAATTTAAAGATTTTAAATTATTTTCAAAATCTGCAATCGATAATGAAATTAAAGTTAAAGTTATTGAGAGTATAGGAAATGATTTGACAGGTAAAGATTATAATGAGCTACAAAACTTATTAACCTATTCAGAAAAGTGTAATAACGAATTTTACTCTGAATATTTATTTTACAAATCAGAGCTTAATAAAATTAAAAGAAAACTGAATGAAAATGAAGGGCAACAACAAGTTTCCAATAACAAAGAGGTAGAAAAAAGTTTTTCACCAAAGGATTTCGAGCGTATTAATAATGAATTAAACCGATTAAACGAAACAAGAGATAGAGAATTAGGGTATTATAAAAATATTTACGAAAATATGCCGAATTGGTGGAAAAAATTGGGCTCATTTCTTAAAAACACAAAAAAATGAACCCTTTAATTTCAATAATAGTTCCAGTCTATAATTGTGAAAAAAGAATTGCTATTTTTCATCAATCCGTTTCAAATCAAACTTTTAATGATTTCGAAGTTATATATGTAGATGATTCTAGTACTGATTCTAGCTTAGACTTATTAAATAAAATAAAATCTCAAGAAAAAAATGTAGAGGTTAAGTCACACCTAAAAAACTTAGGTGCTGGAGATGCAAGAAATACAGGGTTGAATATATCACGTGGAAAGTATCTATGTTTTCTAGATGCTGATGATTATATTGCTGAAACCTATATTGAAGTCCTGATAAGAAACATAGAATTAACAAATGCTGATATAGTCGTTTGTAACTATAATATTATTAATGAAATCAATGGAGTGATTACAACTTCTAGCAAATACAAAGCGGCTGAATATTCAGGAAATGATTCTTTAAAAATATTTGTTGAAAACTTATTTAATCCTGCCCCGTGGGGAAAAATTTATAAAAAAGAATTATTTATTAAGAATAAGATAACATTTCCAACAAGAATTGCACATCAAGATTTTGCAACAATTCCGTTAGTTGTTGAACGTTCAAAAAAAATTGTGGTAATTGATGATATTCTTTATAATTATGTGCAGAATCCTGAAGGATACAGTCTAACGGCAAAAGAAATTCACACATACTCCATATTTAAAGCATTTGAGATTATCTATGCACATTTCAAAGTACACGCACCGGAACAATTAGAGAACGATCTTTTTAGACAAATTGTAGTTGGTAGATTTAGATATAACCTAAATCAGAGATGGAATAAGTTTACAGAAGATCATCTTTTTGAATACATAACAAACTTTGTAAACTATTATAATTCTCACAAATGGGAAAAGCATGTACTTTCATTAGTTGATCAAGCATTATTGAATTGCTTAAAAAAAATTCTAATAAAAGAAGAGTATAAATTTTTAATCGTATCTCTTGATCAAAATTGGTTATCCGATTACCAAAAATATTATATAAGCAACATTGAGATAGTTAATCTTTCAGACAAGAGTGATTTAAGGTTAAGTCACAAAAATTCTATCATCAATAAAGAGCTAAAATGGTACTCTGAAACTTATGATCATCTACCAAAATGGTTTCTGAAAATAGGAGGGATATTCAGAAGAATAAAATTTAAAAAAGGCTTTTAACTTTATATAGAATGACAAATATCAATATACCTAATAAATTATATTTATCTATAGGAGAAAATTGTTTAACCGACGGAATACTTAAACGACATAATTTAAAAAGTTTTAGTACTATTTATTCGCATGGAAGATCTAATATGGATTATGTAATTCATTTAGAAAAGACGTCATATGCAAGTTTATTAGATATAAATGAATTAGAATATGGTTATGTAGGCCGAACAAAAGTAGTACGACATAAAAAGATCAATGAATCTGATATGATCTATTCATCTATGCATACTAAAGGCTTCGAATTTACTCATCATGATGTCATATCTAATGAACTACATAGGGATAGTTTTCTACGAAAAATACATAGGTTAAAAGATATTAAAGGGAAAAAGGATATTTGTTTTTTTTACCATTATAGAATAGATAAAAATAATGATGTTAAATGTCTTTTAGATAAAGCTGAAAACTTCATTAAATTTTATTCCATTAATGGCACCTATATTCAATTAATAATTTTTACTCAAGAGATAATTGGAGAAGATAAATCGAGAGAATTAATTCATCACACTCATAATGAGGGGATTGAATTTTTTACATTTAAAACTAGGGCTGTATGGGGTGGTAACGACCCTAATTTATTATGGGCGAAAACGGATGATGATTTGATTAAAGAGATGCTATTAAAAGTTACAGAATAATAAATGAAATTCATATTCGCCATAACAACCTACAATAGAATTGACTACTTGAAGGACTGTATCCGCTCATGGGAGAGTACCAGGTCAACAAATTTTAATTGGACGCTAATTGTAGCTGACGATGGATCTGAAGATGGGACAATCGAGTACTTAGATTCATTAAAAACTGACAAGATAAAGCTTGTTGTCATTAAAAATAAAAGGCTTGGCGTTCATCAACAAATGAATACTATTTTGAGTCGTTTGGAAAGTATACAATATGCCTTTTGTTTTAAAGTAGACGATGACATTACCTTTTTAAAGTCAGGATGGGATGATCTGTATTATAAGACTGCTATGGAATCAATAAATCATCATTTGGTCTTCTGTGATGAAAATTGGGGTACAGAACAATTTTTGAAAAAACCCAAAGTTGAAGGAAGTTTAATTGGAAAAGTACCAATGCTCCATGCACATGGCTTCTTTTATACTTTTACTCCACATGTAATTGAAAAGGTTGGGTTTATGGATGTTGATTCTTTTGGTTTCAGAGGAATGGGGCATGTTGACTTTACCATGAGATGTGCTAGAGCTGGTTTTACTAACCAAGATACGCCTTGGGATGTGCCAAATAGTAATACTTATATTTCGGCTACAAAACACGGTTATAAAAGTGTTTTGCCTGCTACTCCTATTCATGTTTATGATGGCTACAATAGAGATCGAAAAGAATTGGTTATTCTTCAAAAAGACAGAATTTACATTTCGAATCAACCTATAAACGCCAATCTTTATATCCAATTTAAAGAAGAATTAATTGATGCATTATCCGATAAGGTAGTTAATTTTGAGCTTGATAAAAAAGAAGTCGTAGATTGGTACGAAAATGAAATAGATAAAATTAAAGACTGGCACGAAAACCAATATAATTATTTACCAAGATGGTATCTTTCCTTCGGAAAGGTGTTTAAAATATTTAAGTAGATGAGTGAAATAGAGAAAAAGGTATATGCACAAAAATTGACACCAAAAATGTTGAAAAAGTCAAAGTTGCTAACCAATAGGCATCAAATTTTAGAACATTTACCTAAAAATGGTGTCGGAATTGAAATAGGGGTTTTAGGGGGAGATTGGTCTTGTCATTTATTGCAGATAACGGTGCCTTCCGAATTGATTTTGGCGGATACATTTAATTCTAATGATTATGCGCATAAAAATAGATTTGTGAAAAAGACCCATGAGTTCTATATCAAAACTAAATTTGAAACGCATGGCGATAAAGTAAAAGTAATGAAAGGGTTGTCTTGGGATACCTTAGCAACTTTTCCAGATCATTATTTTGATTGGATGTATATTGATGCGGCTCATGACTACGAGTGTGTTAAAAAAGATTTAAAAGAAGCCATTCGTGTTCTTAAACCCGATGGCTACATAATTATGAATGATTACATTATGTATGATCATTTTACCAAAGAAGAATATGGTGTGGTTCAAGCTACCAATGAGTTTATGGTAGAACATAATTTTGAAATGTTATTTTTTGCATTACATCCTGAAATGTTTTGTGATGTTGTGATCAAAAAAATACAAGAATAAATGAATTATTGGCTGTTAACAACAGAGTTTCCTCCAATTCATGGAGGAGGAATAAGCACTTATTGTTGGCATACAGCAAAAATGATGGCCAATAATGGTCATTCTGTAAAAGTATTTGTTAATGACTACAATGTTTCAGGGACTCTTCGAGAATCACCCATTGCAAATGTTGAAATTATTCGATTTTCTCCAAATCAAGTTTCTAAAGGAAAAATCCTAGGTACTGATGCTAGGTTAAGTATGGAATTTGCCCATATTATTGAATTAGAAATGATTCAGAAAGGCATTCCTGACATCCTAGAAACACAAGATTATAAAGGGATATCGTATTACATTCTCCAAAAAAAGAAATTGCTCTACCCTTATTTTAAAGAACTAAAAGTAGTGTTAACCATGCATGCTCCAAGTTTTTTATATTTTGAATACAACCAAGTTCCCCGCTTTAAATTCCCTGATTATTGGGCAGGGGAAATGGAGAAAGCTACCATAAGAATGTCGGATCTTGTTATTTCTCCTTCTCAATATCTAATTGATGAATTAACTCCAAGGATGAATTTACTGGATAAAAACCCCGTAAGAATATTCAATCCATACAATAATGAATGGTCTTCTGGAGAAATTCCTGAATTTGAGGAGTTCGATCTTGTTTTCTTTGGAAAACTCACACCACAAAAAGGTGGATTAGAAATGCTTTCTTATCTAAAAGATATGTGGGATAATGGGTTTGATAAGCCCATTTCAATTATTGGCGGAGGACAACATTTCTTTTATCCTGTGCAATCGGATATGATTGATTATGTGAAGAAAAAATACAAGCACTACATCGATAAAGGATTAATTCGTTTCGAAGGAAACATGAAACCGGCACTTTTAAAAGAACGTTTAAAAAAAGCTCATATAATTATAATGCCGAGCATCGTAGATAATTTACCTTATGCAGTCCTAGAATCAATGGCTATGGGCAAAATTGTAATGACATCGACTAATGGTGGACATACAGAAATAATAAAAAATAATAAAAGCGGGTTTATTTTTCGACACGATGAAATGAAAAGTTTCGAGAATACAATGTATTCCATTTTATCTAAATCAAAAGACGAATTGACTTTGATAGGAAAAGAAGCACAAATTGCTGTTGAAAAAACAACGAATTATAAAAGTGTCTATGCTGAAAAAAATCTGGAATTAGAAAAGCTTGCAAACCAAGAAACTTTATCCGAAAATTTTGATTTTATTGAAGTAATTGATCGAAAAGAAAATGATACAGTAAGTCTTAATGATGAAAAAGGATTATTAAGTATTGTTATTCCTTATTTTAATATGGGAAGCTACATTGAAGACACAATTAAGTCCCTAACAAAAGTAAGTTACGCCCCACTAGAGATCATAATTGTTAACGATGGTTCTACAGAAGATGCGAGTATTCGTAAGCTTCAAGAAATAAATGAAAAACACAATGTTACCATTTACAATAAAGAAAATGAAGGGTTATCATTAACCAGAAATTACGGTTCCGACAAAGCTACAGGAGAGTTTTTAGCTTTTTTAGATGCTGATGACACAGTGAGTCCAGATTACTATAAAAGAGCTACGGAAGTATTGAAGCATTATACCAACGTTAGTTTTGTAGGCTGTTGGGCACAATATTTTGGAGAAAGTAAATCTACTTGGCCTACTTTTAATCCTGAGCCGCCTTATTTATTGGTACATAATATGATAAACAGTAGTGCTTTGATTTATAAAAAATCCGATTTTATCAATTTCGGGAAAAATGACCCAGCTTTAATCTATGGCATGGAAGATTATGATAGTGTGATTTCTATGGTTAAAAATGGAGCGAGAGGGGTTGTGTTTCCAGAACTTTGGTGGCAATATAGAATTCGTTCCAATTCAATGGCTCAGGCATTTAATAAAAATAAAGAGCTATACCTATACAGTCTTATCAGTGAGAAACACCGTCAGTTCTTTAAGGCTTATGGCAATAAGATTTCAAACTTGCTAAATCAGAATGGGCCTGGAATAAATTATGATAATCCAACATGGGGATTAGAAGGGTTTTCTAACAATCATTGGTTATTAAAAGGAAAGCTTATTTCGATTGTCAAAAAAAACAAAACTTTGCGTACGTTTTCAAAAAAAATCTATAGAGCGTTAAATAAATAATATTAGTTAACAAATGAGCAATAGCATTTCAAATAAAGACTTAAAAAAAAGCAATAGACTTGAGAGGATTTGGCTTTTGGCTAAAATTGAATTTAAGTTGCGCTATTACGAAAATAAATTAGGATTACTTTGGGCATTAATAAAGCCATTGGTGCAAATGGCTATATATTATGTTGCCTTTGCTATAATTCTTCAAGTTAGCGTACCAAACTATGCAGTATATCTTTTTATAGGGCTAATTGTTTGGGGGGTATTTACAGAAAGTACCTCAGGGATGATTGTCGTTTTAAAAACAAAAAAATATCTTTATGAGTATTCTAACATGTCCAAATTAGATATTTATATATCTAGCCAATTAAGTATTATAATTGGTTTCATGTTCAATTTAGTTGTTTTTGTTATTGCACTATATATTGACGGTATGTCACTCGGCATCAATACTTTGTGGTTTCCTCTCGTATTTTTAAATTTATTTCTTTTCTCAATAGGAACATCAATGATACTATCTAACCTATTTCTTATAGCAAAAGATATAAAGCAAATTTGGGGATTAGTCATCATGTTTTTATTTTGGATTTCGCCATTACTTTATCATTATGAACGTATTGCCGAAACCTTACCTATCTTAAACTACATGAACCCCTTAGCTGGAATTATTATTAATTTTAGGCAAACATTAATGTACAATTTACCACCAGACTTAAAGCTGTTAGCTCTAAATTTTGTCCACGGTATTGTTGTTGTATTAATAGGCATGATAATGGTTAAAAAAATTGGCTCTCGAGCTTCTGAAATACTTTAATCGAATGAGTTTGACAAAAGAAATAGCATTGTCTTTGAAAAATATCAGTAAAACATTTCGTTTTTCTGATAAAACGTTTCATAGCCTTCAGGAAAGGTTGTTTAATATTCATAAGAAAAATAAAAAGCAACACCTTAAGGCTGTGAAGACTGTCAATCTTGACATTTACAAAGGAGAGTGTATTGGTATAATTGGTCGTAATGGAAGTGGTAAATCAACACTAACAAAAATAATGTCTGGAGCTTATGTTCCAGATAAAGAGGGAAACATTATTAAAAACGGAACTTCCTTATTGTTGAATTTAGGAGTAGGATTTAGTCATGAATTAACTGCTCGAGAAAACATTTATGTTAATGGTTCTACTTTAGGTCTTAGAGTTAAGCAAATAGATGAAATATTTAATGACATTATAAAATTTGCTGAACTGGAAGACTTTGTTGATACTAAGATTAAATATTATTCATCTGGGATGATTCAGCGATTGTCATTTTCAATAGCAATTTATGCAAAAGCAGATATTATATTTTTAGATGAAGTTTTTGCTGTAGGTGATGAAAAGTTTAGAAATAAAGCAACAAAAGTATTAGAGGAGAATTGGATAAAGGGTCGGACAGCAATTATTGTTTCCCATAGTACTAGTTTGATTGAGCAATATTGTAACAGAACAATTTTAATGCACAAAGGTGAAATGGTATACTTTGGAGAAACAAAAATAGCTATTGAAAAATATAGAGCAATTAGTTAAACTAAGTTGTTTTCATTAATAAGCATTTTTTATATTCTGATCATTTGTTTTTGAATGATAACCTCCCAGAATACTTATTATACTATTGTATACATTCTTTACTTTTACTGCATCAATTGCTTCTCTTTCGAAAATACAAAATTTTGTTTGTTATCTAGAAAGGCATGAATAGAAATCATTTCAATAATTACCATTAAATTTATTCGTCTATCTGCCTGCAAACCGCTACATTTGTAATGAATTTAAATTCTCTTTATGAAAACATCGATTGCAAGAAAAGTTTCAATGGCATTATCTGCCTTTTTTCTAATGATTTTTTTATTACAGCATTTTGCCATTAATGTTACGTCTATTTTTTCCGGCGAAACATTTAATAATCTCTCCCATTTTATGGGGACAAATTTTGCTGTTCAATACATTATGCAGCCAATATTGATTTTTGGAGTCGTATTTCACTTCGTAATGGGGTTTATCCTAGAATTGAAGAACAAGGGAGCAAGGAACATAAAGTATGCAAAAAATAATGGTGGGGCTAATTCTTCATGGATGAGTAGAAACATGATTCTTTCAGGACTTGTTATTCTTGCTTTTATGGGATTACATTTTTACGATTTTTGGTTGCCAGAATTAAAAATAAAATTTGTAGATGGAGACTGGTCAGGAGTTCTTGAAGGAGAAACAGGACTGAGATACTTTACGGAACTCCAGCATAAGTTTGTAAACCCGATTAGAGTAGCAATTTATTGTGTTGCATTTATCTTCCTTTCATTGCACCTTCTACATGGTTTCAGTTCTGCATTCCAATCTATTGGTGCAAACAACAAATATACCAGAGCACTAAGTAAATTTGGTATGGCATATGCCATTCTAATCCCATTGGGTTTTGTAGTAATCGCTTTATTCCACCATTTTAATCATTGTTAATATGTCAGTTTTAGATGCTAAAATACCAGAAGGTCCTATTAAAGAGAAATGGACCAATCATAAGAACAACATTAATGTTGTTAACCCAGCGAACAAACGTCTAATTGATGTCATTGTTGTAGGAACAGGATTAGCTGGTGGTTCTGCTGCAGCTTCGTTAGCTGAGATGGGGTATAGTGTAAAAGCTTTCGCATATCAAGATTCTCCGCGCAGAGCACATTCAATTGCTGCACAAGGAGGTATTAATGCTGCGAAAAACTATCAAAACGACGGTGATTCAATCTATAGATTATTTTACGACACTGTAAAAGGTGGAGATTACAGATCGCGTGAAGCTAACGTTTATCGTTTAGCTGAAGTATCTGGAAACATAATTGACCAGTGCGTTGCGCAAGGGGTTCCTTTTGCACGTGAATATGGAGGCCTTTTAGACAATCGTTCTTTTGGTGGAGTGCTTGTTTCAAGAACGTTTTATGCTAAAGGGCAAACAGGACAACAACTTTTACTAGGTGCATACTCAGCTATGAATAGACAAATTGGTAAAGGAAAAATCCAAATGTTTAGCCGTCATGAAATGCTTGATGTAGTGAAAGTAGATGGTAAAGCAAGAGGAATTATTGCAAGAGACCTTGTAACCGGAAAGATTGAACGCCACTCAGCTCATGCTGTTGTAATCGCATCTGGTGGATACGGAAACGTTTTCTTTCTTTCTACTAATGCAATGGGATCAAACGTAACCGCTGCATGGAAAATTCATAAAAAAGGAGCTTATTTTGCAAATCCTTGTTACACACAAATTCACCCAACGTGTATTCCAAGATCAGGAGATCATCAATCTAAGTTGACCTTAATGTCCGAGTCCTTGAGAAATGATGGTCGAATATGGGTTCCAAATAACTTAGATGATGTTAAAGCTATTAGAGAAGGCAAATTGACTCCTACTGCTATTCCTGAAGAAAGTAGAGATTACTATTTAGAAAGAAGGTATCCTGCGTTTGGAAACCTAGTTCCAAGAGATGTTGCGTCTAGAGCGGCAAAAGAAAGGTGTGATGCTGGATTTGGTGTTAATGGAACTGGTGAGGCAGTATATTTAGATTTTAAATCTGCAATTCAACGATACGGGAAAGAGAAAGCATTAGTAACAGGTAACCATAATCCAACAGATACTGAAGTACTTGAATACGGTGAAGAAGTTATCAAGGCTAAATACGGTAATCTATTTCAAATGTATGAGAAAATTGTTGATCAAAACCCATACAAAACTCCAATGATGATTTACCCTGCTGTACACTACACAATGGGAGGTATCTGGGTTGACTACAATTTAATGACGAGTATTCCTGGATGTTACGCAGCAGGTGAAGCTAATTTCTCCGAACATGGAGCAAATAGACTAGGCGCTTCTGCATTAATGCAAGGGTTAGCAGATGGTTATTTTGTACTTCCCTATACAATTGGTGATTACTTAGCAGATGAAATTAGAACAGGACCTATTCCAACGGATACTCCTGAATTTGATGCTGCTGAAAAAGAAGTATCTGATACGCTAAATAAATTAATCAATATTAAAGGAACTAAATCAGTTGATCACTTTCACAAAAGATTGGGGAAAGTGATGTGGAACAATGTAGGTATGGCGAGGAATGAAAGCGGACTTAAAGAAGCAATAAAAACAATTCGCGAAATTCGTGAAGAATTTTGGAAAGATGTGAGAGTTCCAGGAACTACTCAAGGTCTCAACACAGAACTAGAAAAAGCAGGCCGCGTAGCAGACTTCCTAGAGTTAGGTGAATTATTTGCTTTAGATGCTTTAGATAGAAATGAATCTTGTGGAGGTCACTTTAGAGAGGAATCTGTTGAATTAGATGGCGAACAAAAAGGTGAAGCAAAAAGAGATGATAAAAACTACAAATATGTTGCTGCATGGGAATGGACTGGTGACGCAGGAAAATCAAAATTGCATAAAGAAAAACTTGAATTTAACGATATCGAGTTAAAACAAAGAAGTTATAAATAGTATTTGTATTATGTAGACTTTACAAAGTATTATGTTTTATTTAAAAACGACATCATACTTTGTACTTAATACAATATACTTTTATACATAATTAAAATAAAAGCTATGTCAACAAACAAAGACATGAATTTAATATTAAAAATCTGGCGCCAAAAAGACCAAAAGTCTTCCGGTAAAATGGTAGATTACAAAGTTAATGGTATATCTCCAGACTCCTCATTCCTAGAAATGATGGATGTGTTAAATGAAGGACTAATAAGCAAAGGAGAAGAACCTGTGGAATTTGACCACGACTGTCGTGAGGGCATTTGCGGAATGTGTTCTTTATACATTAACGGCGAGGCACATGGACCTGATAGAGCAGTTACGACTTGCCAGCTTCATATGAGAAAATTTAAAGATGGAGAAACCGTAACGATAGAGCCATGGAGAGCAAAAGCTTTCCCTGTATTGAAAGATTTGAAAGTTGATCGTTCTTCTTTTGATAGAATTCAACAAGCAGGTGGTTTTATTTCGGTAAATACTTCTGGGAATACACAAGATGCAAATGCAACTCCTATTAGCAAGTATAACGCCGACAAAGCTATGGATGCCGCTACTTGCATAGGTTGTGGAGCGTGTGTGGCAACTTGTAAAAATGCTTCAGCGATGCTATTTGTTGGTGCAAAAGTTACTCAATATTCTTTGTTACCTCAAGGCCAGGTTGAGAGAAAAGAACGTGTTTTAAACATGGTTAAACAAATGGACTTGGAAGGCTTTGGAAACTGCACTAACACCGGTGCATGCGAAGTTGAATGTCCTAAAGGAATTTCTTTAGAAAATATTGCGATAATGAATAGAGAGTACTTAAAAGCTTCTATCACGAAAGAAGATTAACAATAAAAATGAGAATACCGGAATATCTTTGTATGTTTTTCAGTTCAATCTTGCCAAAGAAGAAATTTGATGGACGTGAGGGGGGAGAATTATCCTATCCGGAAGCTCAATTTAAATGGGCTTCAAAGAATTTTGAACTTCATGAAAAATATATTGATTTACAGGGCAAGGATGTACTTGACGCAGGCTGTGGACCAGGGGGTAAAACCTATTTTTATTCTTTACGCAACTGTAAATCTTTAACAGGAATAGACATTGACGAGAAGCGAATTGCCCTTGCTAAAGAATTTACTCAGGATAAAGGTGCCAACAATATTAATTTCATGACAGGAAGTCTGGCAGAATTACCTTTTGAGGATAACTCTTTTGACATAATAATGATGAATGATGTGGTAGAACACATTGATATCAAATTACTTAATTCTGCCTTAGCTGAATGTAAAAGAGTGCTAAAACACGGTGGAAAGCTTTGCGCAGAGTTCCCTCCTTGGACCAGCTATGATGCAAGCCACATGCTGGACTATATAAATATTCCATGGTGTCAAGTGTTCTTTTCAGATAAAACATTAATCAATGTTGTCAAAAAAATAGGTGTGAAAGAGAATCATATTGGCACTTTAAATGCTATTGATCACTATTTGGAACTAAATAAGATTACACGAAAAAAATTTCGCAAAATAATTAATGAAATTGATTACAAAATAGTTTTACTAGAACCAAGAATCCTATTTAATATTAGGTTCATCGCATACATACCTTTAGTCAACAAATATTTAACACGACGCGTTGTTTCCGTATTATCAAAGTAAATATACTGTAACTAAAAATCTGTTTTATCAATAAAAGCCAAAGATTTCTTCAGAAGAACCGAGAAAAGATTATCGGAGGAAAGCTTCAAATCTCAAGATTTACCAAAACGGATGTCAACATCTATTATTAGAGTTAGCGGATAATGTTGAGATATAAATTCGCCTTGAAAATAACTACACACAACAATCGCTGCAGCTAATTTTCAACTACCTTTTTGTGAAACATTAAAACAATAGGATCCGCGCAACAAATTACCACAAAATAGACATTAGAAATAAATCAAAAATTACAGTTATAAAAAGGAATAAGAACTAGAAACTTAATCAATTATAGTTTTTCCATATGGAAAAACTAGGAAGATTAAAAAAACTAGGCGCCAACTATCCAGCGATAAATATCCATTCCGTTTGCATAAAGCAGCAAACTAAGTAACAATACCATTCCTACAACCTGTGCTCGTGTAAGAAATTTATCACTAGGCGCTTTTCCTGCAATCATTTCATAAATAAGAAACATCACATGCCCTCCATCTAATGCAGGGATTGGAAGAATATTCATAAAAGCAAGAATGATTGAAAGAAATGCAGTATTTAACCAGAATATTTGCCAATTCCATTCAGAAGGAAATATATTTCCAATAGATCCAAAACCTCCTAACTGCTTAGCTCCTTCTTTAGAAAACAAAAGCCCCATAGACTTAACGTACTTCCCTAAAGTCTCAACACCTAGATTGATTCCTTCTGGAATAGACTCGAAAAATCCAAACTTCTCTGTTTTGTAAACCAACAAATCACTGGGCATTTTTGTATGGAAACCTAATGTTCCTTCTTCACTTACATTTACTTGAACTACCATATGCTCTTTTCCTCTGTAAAGACCTAATTCAATAGTCGTATCCTTGTGGTTTTGTAATTCAACCGTAAAATGCTGGAAAAAAGGAAAGGACTTTCCATTAATATCTACCAAGCTATCATTTTCCTGCAATCCTGCTTCAGAAGCCCCTGAACTAGAAATAACATCATTAATGCGCGTTGGAATCAATGCTTGAAACATTGGCCCTCTTACATTGGCTAATACTATCTGCTCAAAATCAGGAGGGAGCGAAATATGTCTTTTAACCCCGTTTCTTATTAAGTTTACCTCTCTGTTACCATCAATCACGATCAAAGAACTAATGTCGCCCATAGTCTGAGGTATATTTCCGTTTATGTCAAGGATCATGTCCCCTTCCATAAATAGGTTTTCTCCTTCAATACTTTCATCGGCTAAGTGCACTCCATAAATAGCATTTTCTACTGGCAAATATTCTTTACCCCAAACCCACATTACAGCAATGTAAATGAATAATGCAAGAATAAAATTAACCGTTACACCGCCAATCATAATGATTAATCGTTGCCAAGTTGGTTTAGATCTAAACTCCCATGGTTCAGCAGGCTTATCTAGCTGTTCTTTGTCCATGCTCTCATCTATCATCCCAGATATTTTCACATAGCCCCCTAAAGGAATCCACCCTATTCCATATTCAGTATCGCCCTTTTTAAACTTAAAAAGAGAAAATCCTGCATCAAAAAATAAATAGAATTTTTCCACACGCGTACCAAACCACCTAGCTGGTAAAAAGTGTCCTAATTCATGTAATACAATTAATATTGAAAGGCTCAAAATAAGCTGAGCAGCTTTAATCCAAAACTCCATAATTTTTATAAATGAAAGGCAAAGATAGTTTTATAAATGAATAACAAAAGATTGAGGTTGTGAATTAACACTTCTCTATCCGTGTTAAAAAACAATAACACATCCTTATATTACGGTCAAGGTGACCACGACCTTTTTGAGCTTGCTTTGATTTCATCAATCAAAGCACCTTGCGCCTCTTCGTAATTTTTAATTCGAACGTAATTACCCTCCCCTAGTTCAACTACTTTTTCTAACGAAAGCTCTTGAATTGAGTTAGTTTTTACTCCAACAATTGAAATAGTAATTCCCTTTTTCTTATATTTTTTAGCCAATTTATAAGGATTAATATCATTTTGCGTAAACCCACCATCTGTAGCCATAATGACTTGATTGTTTCCTTGCGGTATAAAAACTTCTTCCGCTTTTTGGTAAGCTTTTTTCATCCCTTTCCCTCCTGCTGTATGTCCATTAGCCTTTAAGCCTTGTATAATGCTTATAATAGTGTCGGGATTATTCCCTGGTAGGGTTTCTAAAATAATATTCGCGTTATCTGCGTATGATACCATCGTAATTTGATCTACATCTCTTAACATTCCCGCTAAATTAATCATCGCTACTTTCAACAGGTCTAGCTTACCTGTGTATGCCATCGAACTTGAAACATCAACTAAAAACACAATGTTACTTGGCTTAAATTCGTTTACAGAAAAATTAGGATAGTGATCTTCTACTATCTCAACCATGATCTCTGAA
Source organism: uncultured Flavobacteriales bacterium (assembly GCA_943788755.1). Classification (GTDB taxonomy): domain Bacteria; phylum Bacteroidota; class Bacteroidia; order Flavobacteriales_D; family Parvicellaceae; genus CALSMU01. The sequence continues at coordinate 969,359 of CALSRM010000003.1, read as the reverse complement.
ATAGTGTCTTGTACTTCTACTTCGTCTATAATAATTTCCAATGTCTCAGCGCTTTCAATTTCATCTGGCTCAAATAGATCCTCAGGGCTATCTTCAATCTCTTCATCCGGTTTATTTGTTTCAATTACAAGCAACTCTAAGTCAGGGTCTTTTTCTAATTCAACCAATACGACATTGTTATTACGGTTTACGTATTTTACAAACTCCGTGGGGAAGTAAGTTTCTACCGAAACGACAAAATAATACAAGCCTAATTCAACTTCCTTTTCAACAAAACCTTTTGAATTTGTAATTAATTTTTCAACTGGGATTCCATTTTTAATCAAAATAACTTGCGCTTTATGAATTGGCTCTCGCGTCTCTTTATCAATAACTGTTACCTCGAGCTCGAAATTAAGTGAAGTATTAATGTCTTGGTCAGAAAAACTAGGACATGCAATTGCCGATGTTGGGACTACCATAGTAAAACCGGTTAATTTGATCGTTTTAGGCGCTGTATAACAACTAAAATGAACTGCTATCTTTTCAGAAAACGGACCTTTTACTTCGGGCGTAAATTGAACACGCATATATACAGTACTGTCAGGGAGTATCTCTTTGCTAGAATACCGAATTTGAAATCGTTTATCAGCCTCTGCTCGAAAAATAAACACCTTTTTATCACTCGTGTTTTTTATTGGAACATCAACATACCTTTGGCTTGACTTATCTAATAAGCCCAATTCGTAAGGCTGATCTAAAAAGACCGTTTGGGCATTTACTGCACCAAAAGCAAATAGAATAAATGTATTAATTAAATTTTTCACGGAAATATTTATGAATGACTCAACGCAATTCTATTTACAAAGGTTATACCTAAATGGAAAAGTGGGGGAAATAGAAAATAGCAAGAAGAAATAACACGAAATTATACTTTATAAAGTTATTATAATCGAGATAGCTAATTAATAGTAAATCCCAAGTCCTTATTTCTCTATAAACTCAATAAGTTCATCCGCCATTTTTCGATCATTGCTTAATCGGGGTATTTTATTCTGCCCTCCTAATTTACCTCTCAATTTCATGAAAGAAGTAAAACCTCCTTCTTTTATTATAGAGATCTTTAAACACTGTAAAATATTTCCCTTTAATAAATCCGCGTAATACGGGTTTTTTTGCTGAAGCAATAAATCTATTTTTGCAATAAATGCTTTCATATCATTCGGTTTCTTTGAAAACTCAATAAACCATTCATGATAAGGAAGTTCACCTTGTTTTGGATTCACCTGAGGTGCGACGGTAAACTCAACAATTTGGGCATCTAAACCTTTTAACCCTTCTTGTATTGCAAATTCTACTTCTTCCGCTATTACATGTTCTCCAAAAGCAGAAGTGAAGTGTTTAATCCTTCCTGTTACAATAATGCGGTAAGGGTTTTTGGAAACAAATTTTATTGTGTCTCCTAAATTATATCCCCATAGACCTGCATTCGTATTTAGAATTATTGCATAATTAATACCTAGCTCAATATCATTTAATGAAACTCTCTCTCGATCATCCTTAAAAAAGTCATCTGCTTTGATGAACTCATAAAAAATACCTTCATTTAAAACTAAAAGCATTCCCTCTTCATCTTGGCTATCTTGAAAGCTAATAAAACCTTCTGAAGCAGGATATAATTCTACACTAGGAATTGACTTTCCAATTAACTCTTCAAATCTTTTTCTGTATGGCTCATAACTCACACCGCCATAGACAAAGAGCGAAAAGTTTGGAAAAATATCTTTAATGAGTTTGCCTCCAGATTTTTTTTGCAGCTTCTCAAAGTACATTTGAACCCAGGAAGGAATTCCACTAATCAATGTCATATTCTCATGGATTGTTTCATCAACAATCGCATCTACTTTCGACTCCCAATCATCAATACAATTTACTTCGTATGAAGGCATTCTATTTTTCTGCAAATACTGCGGAACATGGTGAGCAACTATCCCAGACAACCTCCCTATAGGAATTCCATTTTCAGATTCCATTTCTGGACTGCCTTGTAAAAATATCATTTTACCATCCACAAAACCAGCCTCATTGCTTCCATCAATGTATGACAATAAAGCATTTCTAGCCGAATGGATATGATTCGGCATGGATTGTTTTGTAATCGGAATATATTTTGCCCCTGAGGTTGTCCCAGAAGTCTTACACAAGTAAATTGGCTTCCCGGGCCAAAGCACATTTTCTTCACCTTTTTTTACTCTTAAAACATAGCTTGCTAACTCCTCATAATCCCTAACGGGAACAGCTTTTTTAAAATCTGAATAAGACGAAATTATATTAAACCCATGGTCCTTTCCAAAAGCTGTGTTTTTAGCTTTATTGATAAGGTTATCGAATACCTTCTGTTGGGTTCTAATTGGGTTCGAACTCCATTTTTTTATTCCTATTGCGATAAATCTTGCGAAAGGCTTACTCAATGCTGCTTTAACTCCCATGATTCTTAATTAGAATGCCTTTACAAATGTACAGGAAAAAAATAAAGTAAGAAATAAAGCAGAGCCAAGTCGCATTATATTACAGAAGTACTATTTGATTTTTTCGATTCCTGACTTCCTCTTATATCTTCAATTCTTCCTTTTGGAATAGAATTAATTAATGACCTAGTGTATTCAGTTTTTGGGTTTGCATAAATTTCATCCGCTAATCCTTCCTCTTCAATTTTCCCATCTTTCATCACAATAATTCTATCACTCATAAATTTAACCACAGATAAATCATGCGATATAAAAAGGTAAGTCAAGCCAAATTCGTCCCTTAATTCATTTAAAAGGTTTAAAACCTCTGCTTGAACGGAAACATCCAAAGCTGAAACAGATTCATCACATATTACAAGTTTTGGTTTTAACGCCATCGACCTTGCTATACAAATACGCTGTCTCTGACCTCCGGAAAACTCATGAGGGTATCTATTAAATTGGTTGGGATCTAATCCTACCTTTTTTAATAGTTCAAAAACCTCGTACTTTCTATGCACCTCATTATCACAAACGTTATGTACCCGCATTGGTTCCATAATAGCTTCTCCAATGGTTATTCTTGGATTCAATGAAGAGTATGGATCTTGGAAAATAATCTGAGCATCTTTCCGCAATGGACGCATCATCTTACTAGAATAACCCGTTATATCTTCTCCGTTTAGGGTTATCATTCCATCAGTGGGCTCAATCAACTTTAATATTGTTCTTCCAAGGGTAGTTTTCCCACATCCAGACTCCCCTACAAGTCCTAGAGTTTCTCCAGTACAGAGCTTAAAACTCACATCATCAACAGCTTTTACCCAACTTCTAGTCTTACCAAAAAAGGATCTTTTATTTGGAAAATAAGTTTTTAAGTTCTTAACTTCCAAAAGTGGTTCCTGCGCATATATTATATCATGCCTAAAGGACACCTCATTTTTCGATACCTCTAGTTCTTTTATAACTTCCGCTACAGTTTTACCTGTTTCTACAATTGCCCCCTTCTCATCTTCAGTCATAAAATACTTCCGAGTAGGAAGCTCTCTAACTCTAACATCCAAAGGAGGACGACAAGCCAACAGTCCTCTAGTATAAGGGTGTTTAGGCCTTGAGAAAACCTGAAGTGCGGGTCCTTTTTCGACTATTTTCCCTTTATACATCACCACCACTTCATCCGCCAATTCTGCTATAACACCTAAATCATGGGTAATAAAAAGTATCCCCATATTATACTCTTCTTGCAGTTCTTTCATCAACTGTAAAATCGTTTTCTGAACCGTCACATCTAATGCTGTTGTAGGTTCATCAGCAATTAAAATTGCAGGATTACAAGACAAAGCCATCGCAATCATTACCCGTTGCTTTTGACCTCCTGAAATTTGATGTGGATAACTTTTAAATATCTCTTCTGGCCGTGGTAATTTTACTTTATTAAATAATTCTATTGTTTTTTCTTTCGCTTCTTTTCTGGAAGCTTTTTGGTGTAATTGAATTGCTTCCATTACTTGCTTTCCGCAAGTAAATACCGGATTTAAAGATGTCATCGGTTCTTGAAAAATCATTGCGATTTCATTTCCTCGAAATTTCCGCATTTGCTTTTCATTAAGGTTTGCTAAATCCGATTCATAATCCTCACCGTGAAAAAGAATGTTCCCATTTACAATTTTACCAGGGGGCTCTGGAATTAAGCGCATAGCGGAAAGCGATGTTACAGATTTCCCTGACCCTGATTCTCCAACAATACCGATAGTTTCGCCTCTGTGAAGCGCAAAGCTAACACCATCAACTGCCCTCACAGTTCCGTTATCCGTACGAAACTCTGTTACTAAATTTTTAACTTCTAATAAAGGCTGCTTACTCATTTTATTATTCTAATAAGATGGCTTGAAAGTACACTTTATATTGAACTTTTACAATAGAACTAACACAGCTGCAGAATTAATAAGGACGAAATTATATCTACAACGGTTAATATCATTAGATTAATGATGCGTTAAAAATATTACCAACATGCATTAATCTTAGTAAAATAGTGCGGTTTTAGTTCCTACATTTCCTTCAAATATGTACAATCTGTTTAACACATGGAGAAATAACACTACTTTTGATAATTAAAGACAACATCTTATGTTAAAGAATTCTATTCAAAAAGCACTAAACAAACAGGTAGAACTAGAAGCCTCATCGTCTCAGTTTTATCTTTCTATGGCATCGTGGTCTGAAACCAATGGACTAACTGGAGCTTCAAACTTTTTATATCAGCATAGCGATGAGGAAAGGTTTCACATGCTAAAATTGGTTAAATTTATAAATGAAAGAGGTGGAACAGCATTGATTCCTGCATTAAGCCAACCTCCGGTAAGCTTTAAAGGATTAAAAGATCTTTTTGAAAACTTAATGGAACATGAGTTAAATGTTACTGACAGTATAAATAACATTATTGACTTATGTTTAACCGAAAAAGATTATACTACGCAGAATTTTATGCAATGGTATGTTGCTGAACAACTTGAAGAAGAAGCTCTAGCGCGAACAATTATTGACAAGTTGAATATGATTGGTGATGACAAAGGAGGACTATACTTGTTTGATAGAGATCTAGACAGTATGGCTACTGAAATGAAACAAGCAGAAGCTGCAAAATAGATATTGGTGAGATCAACAAATCGGATCCTTCTTATAATTCTACTTGCTGTTGTATCCATCAACACAAATTTTTTCCATGCCCAATATCGAGACCCCTCAGAAGCAAAATCTAAAACAAAGAAGAAAAATAAGCAGGCAAAGCTTAATAAACTAGGTCTTTTTGGTCTGAAAGGAAATCAGGGTAAACAAAAGAAAAACAAGGATCCATTTCTAAATAAAAAAGACAAAAGACAAAAAAAATCTAATCAATACAGTTCTAAACCACCAGACAGAAAGAAAAAGAAAAAATTCGTAATCTTTAAAAATAAAAAGCCGAAAAAACAAAAAAGGCGAAATAAGAAAAGTAAAGAAAAAGACATCTTCGCAACAAAATTAAAAGACAAAGCTTATAATAGAGGCTATAGTGCTAAAAAGAACAAAAACAAACCTAAAAAGAAAAAACAAAAAATTCTTCCTCTTAAAAAATTAGGATAGTGCTGCTCATAATAAGGTGTTTTTTTTAAGGTTTTAGAACATTTGTCATAATAAAAATTGCCACAATTTTTGTTATATTGCGCAACTAATTCTGACTATTCAAGTAAAAGATGAATTCGTTTGCAAAAAAAGTAAACTGGTCTAATAAATAATATACTGCAAGTATTACTAATTTATATTAAATACCTACTTGCCAACGGCAATATTTTTTAAACTCTATCAATGTCTATGAAACAAATACTATTAATAGCATTTATTTTCATAATAGAATTTACATACGCACAGCATGCAAACTCCATCAAGTTTTCGAGACTTACAATAAAAGATGGACTTTCTCAAAGTACTGTAAACTGTATATTACAAGACAATCAAGGCTACATTTGGGCGGGAACCCAAGCAGGACTTAATCGTTTTGATGGGTATCATTTTAAAATTTACAAGCAAGGATTAGATTCTGACAATAGTCTTACAAATGATTATATAAACGCTTTATACCAAGATAATAAAGGTATTATATGGATTGGAACACAAAATGGAGGTCTTAACTATTACAACCCCGAAACAAAACAATTTGGAAACGTTAAGACATCTGAAGTGCTCAAGTCTGGAAACATAAAAGATATTAAAGAAGAAGCCGATGGTTCATTATGGGTTGCGACTGCGAAAAACGGTATAGTACACTTTTTTCCAAATGAGGATAGAGAAAGACAATATCGTTATAACCATGGATTGCAAACAAATAAAACTACGTCTCTTTTCTTGGACAATAAGTATGTCTGGATTGGAACTGAAGGTGGAGGATTATGTCTTTTAAATAAAAAAACAGCCCTAGTTACTCATTATAAAAACGAACCTAATTCTCCTTTATCAATATCTGATAACAACATCCTAACTATAACAAAGGGATTTAATGATAAAGTTTTAATCGGCACCAATAACGGATTAAATATAGCCACAATCAACGATGATGGACTGTTGTTTACAACCGTTAAAAACCATAATGGAACCCAACATAGTCGTTTCAATGTAGTTTCAGCAATTTTTCCAGCTTCAGAAAATGAATTATGGTTTGGTTCACAAGGGAATGGACTCTTCAGAATAAACGTGGAAAATGGCGACACTATAATTAACCACTATGAAAACAACGATTATGATCGAACATCAATTCCTAGCAACATAGTACACTCAATAATATCAGGCAGAACAGGATCCATTTGGATTGGAACACAGGATGGTATTTCTAACTTTGATCCAATCAAATTAGGGTTTCAGCATTATACCTATAAATATGGAGATGAAAATAGCTTAAACGAGAAAAATGTTTGGTCAATTTATGAAGGGAATGATGAAATTATATGGGTTGGCACGAGAAAAGGTGTTTCAAGAATAAACCTTAAAAAAAATCAATACAATCATTACCTATATAAAACTGACAACCTAAACGAACCTAACAACAACAACGTATATAGCATTACAAGTGACACACTTGGAAGAATATGGGCAGGCGCTGCAGGCGGGTTATACATTTTGGAAACTTCTGCCGATTTTTCTACTGGAGAGTTTAAAAAAATTCCATTTAGAGATCAAATTACGGACCAAGATGATGACCGCGTTTATAACTTACATATTGAAAATGACACTACTTTATGGATTGCTTGTAGAGAAGGAATTGCTGAAATTGATTTATCGACATTAAATTATAAATTTTTCTCTCATGAAAATTCGTCTGCAATGCCAAAAGAAGAATGTAGGGTAGTTTATTCCGACTCTCGAAATGACTTGTGGATAGGTTTTGATGGAGGTGGTGTTACTAAAATTAAAAGGACTTTTAAAAGTTCTGAAGAAAAGTATGCATTTATTAATTACAAAAATGATCCTAATAGCTCAACGTCAATAAGCAACAATACCATTTTATCAATTTGGGAAGACAATAACAAAAACATGTGGTTTGGAACCTACGGCGGTGGCTTAAATAAGTTTAATTCTTCTACTCATACATTCTCAAGCTATACAGAAGAGAATGGATTGTCCAATAATTCTATTTATGGAGTATTGGAGGGGTCAGAAAATACGCTATGGGTAAGTACTAATTTTGGATTGTCAAAATTTAATATTAGTACTAGCACATTCCAAAATTACCAAGAAAATGATGGCTTACAGAGTAATGAATTCAATACTGGAGCCTATTTTAGAACTAGTTCAGGAAAATTATTGTTTGGAGGAATAAATGGGTTTAACGCTTTTTATCCTGAGGTCATACAAATCAATGCGATTCCCCCCAGCGTTGTTTTAACTGACATACTTCTTTTTAACATTCCAATTGAACATGAAATAGACACTATTCCGGAAGTATCTTTTATTAAAACACTTCAATTAAAAAGCACGCAAAATAACCTTACATTTAAATTTGCCGCACTACACTACACTTTTCCTGAAGGAAATAAATATAAAGTCTTTCTGGAAGGAGCAGATCATGAACCTATTGAGTTAGGAGACCTTCAACAAATTAACTACTCAAATTTATCTCCTGGAGAATACACACTTAAAATTTGGGCAGCTAACAGTGATGGAATTTGGACTGAATCGCCAGCAGTTCTAGACATCGTCATTACCCCCCCTTTCTGGAAAACATGGTGGTTTATGTCTATTGGAATAGGTTTTATTTTATTGGTGATCTATGGTTTTTACATCGTAAGAATGCGGGCAATGAAATCTCAAAAAAGGAAACTTGCTTTTCTAGTTGAAAAAAGAACGAAACAAATTACACAGCAAAAAGAGCAAATGGAACTTCAAAAAGCCGCTCTAGAAGTTGAAAAAGACAAATCTGATAAATTATTAGCAAATATACTTCCTGCAGAAACTGCTGAAGAACTAAAGAATAAAGGTAAGGCTCAGACTAGATATTATAGAATGGTGACTGTAATGTTTACCGATATTGAAGGTTTCACTAAAATTGCTGAAACGATAAAACCAAGTGAATTAGTAATAAAGTTAGATAGTCTATTTGGGGAGTTTGATAAAATTATTGAAAAACACCAAATCGAGAAAATTAAAACTATTGGCGACGCTTATATGGCAGCTGGTGGTGTTCCATTAAGAGATAAAGAAAATCCTATTAACTCTGTATTAGCCGCAATTGAAATTCAGGCTTTTATGAAAGTAAACAGAGATAGAATAAAAAAAGAAGATGGAGAAGATGCCACAATGTGGCATTTAAGAGTAGGACTGCACACGGGAGATGTAATTGCAGGTGTTATTGGAACAAAACGAATCGCATACGACATTTGGGGTAACACAGTTAATGTTGCCAATCGAATGGAGATGAGTGGAGAGCCCGATAAAGTAAATGTTTCAGGCTCTACCTATGAGCTAATTCGACCTTATTTTGACTGTACATACCGTGGTAAGGTGCCAGCCAAAAATAAAGGTGAAATTGACATGTATTTTGTCGAAAGAATTAAACCGCACCTTTCTAAAGATGTTGCAGGACTCGTCCCTAATCAGAAATTTAAAGACTATGTCAACTTGCATCTTTATAGCAGTATAAACTACCGAAAGGCAGAGCGGCATATTATGAGAATTCTTAAGGCTAAACTATCTCCGAATCTACATTACCATGGTATTCATCACACATTAGATGTTGTAGAAGCTGCAGAACGTTTAGCTCTTATGGAAGGGGTTTTGGATGATGGAATCTTTGTATTAAAATCTGCAGCGACATATCATGATGCAGGTTTTGTAGATCAATATGATGCAAATGAGCCTGTAGGGGCTAGAATGGCGGCAGAAATTCTACCAAAATATGGCTATACTCAGGAGCAAGTTAACGAGGTAGAGAAAATGATTTATGCAACTATAATACCGCATAGCCCAACAACACAATTGGAAGAAATAATTTGTGATGCAGATTTAGATTACCTTGGACGCGATGACTTTCATGTTATTGCAGATAATTTGAGACGTGAATTACGGGATCACGGAAAAATTAAAAGTGATAGAATGTGGGACGAGATTCAAGTGAAATTTTTAACGCAACACAAATACTTCACTAAGTCAGCAATTCAACTTAGGCAAGCTAAAAAGCTTATACATATTGAAGAAATTAAGAAGCGACTAGAAGAGAATAACTATAAAGATTAAAGCCTTACTTCAACACAGCTTTCTTTATAATAATACCTACATCCATAACTTCAGTTAAATCATCTTGACGCATGGCTTGGTTAAATGTTAACTTATATGTTCCCAACGCTGGAAAACGTTTTTTACTAATGAATAATATCTTGTTATTTATAATGCTTCCTGAACTTACACCTGTCCATTCTCCGACAGAATTAGCTAATGAAAATTCAACTGTATCTATATTAAATTGCTCTTCAGGCGAACCTATTTCAACAAACATATACAAATTTGACCATTCATATAGATTTGTTGTGCGCAGATTGAAGTAAAAATCATAAAACTCGACGGTGTCATTAATGTCAAAATCAAAGCTAACAGCCTCGTTTTTATTCCATGTGTTATTTTCAATCACTTTACTGTTCTGGTATACAATGTCAGCATCACCGCAAGAACTTAATAACAAAGAGGTAATGAATATGTAAAGGAGCTTATTCACTCTTCGGTTGATTCGGTTTGTTTTGGTTATTCCGTTTATTTCTAGAGTTCTTGTTACGGTTATTTCTATTGTTACCGGCTTTTTTTGGTCCTCCCTGGTTATTCCTGCCCTTCTTCTTTGCTTGGGGATTATTTTGATTGTTGGAGTTTCTATTATCCTTGTTAGGATTTTGTGAATTTTTCTTCTTTTTCTTCTTTTTGAAAACCTTATCAAAACGAGTTAATTCATCTTGACCAACAACATTAGTATAATCTGGCTTAGCCTCTTCCTCCACAAAGTCAACAAAATCTGCTAATTTATGAGGAGTTTCACCATTTTTGTTCAATTCGATAATATCAAAAACACGCTCTACACTCAACGGTACAATACTATTTTTTCCATCCTTAGAAACAAAATAGTACATCAAACGCTTAAACACATCTGTTTTAATGTGATTTGCTTTCCCTTCTTTTGTCTCTAATAAAGTTCTGGTGCTTGGATACGATTTTAACGCCTCCATATATTGATCTAGTTCAAAATTTAAGCAACATTTTAACTTCCCACATTGTCCTGCCAATTTCTCTGGGTTAAGAGATAATTGCTGATAACGAGCCGCACCAGTAGATACAGACCTAAAATCCGTCAGCCATGTTGAACAACACAACTCTCTTCCGCATGAACCAATTCCTCCGAGCCTTCCAGCTTCTTGTCTTGAACCGATTTGACGCATTTCGATCCTTACCTTAAAAGAATCTGCCATCACTTTGATTAATTCTCTAAAGTCAACTCTTTCTTCTGCTGTGTAATAAAAAACAGCTTTGGACTTGTCTCCTTGAAACTCTACATCCCCAAGCTTCATCCGCAAGCCTAAGTTTAACGCCATTGTACGAGCTCTATGCATTGTTTCATTCTCCAAATCTCTTCCTTCTTTCCACTTCTCTAAATCTGATTCACTTGCTTTTCTATACACCGATTTCAGCTCCTTAGAATTATGGTTTACACCTTTTCTATTCATCTGGTGCTTAACTAGCTCTCCTGTAAGGGTTACAGTTCCTACGTCGTAACCTGGACTAGCCTCTACCGCAATTGTATCGCCTGTATAAACACGAATGTCTTCTTTTGTTTTAAAAAAATCTTTACGGCCATTTTTAAAACTTACTTCTATACAGTCAAATGGTTTATGTCCAGCTGGAGGTTCAATGTCGTTTAACCAATTAAATACAGACATTTTCTCACAGCCACCAGTAGCGCAATTACCATTGCTTTTGCACCCGTTAGGCACCCCTTCTATTTTATTTCCGCATGATGTGCACCCCATAGTCTTCTTTTACTTTGGGAGTAAAGGTTAGCTTATATATTGGTGTTCAATGTCGATAAACATTAAACATAAATTCTTGTTAAAATTCAATTTTTTGCTTTCCTCCCCTCTTTCAATTTCAAACACAAAGTTATCAAATTTTATGGGATGCAAAAGATTACTTTTTCTGGAGTAATGAAAATGTTTTGATTGATAAGTCTAGAAACAGAATTTTAGCATTTGCATTTCTTTCAATATGGTAATACGCCTCATTGAATACTTCTGTTAGACCAACAATATTTTTACTGTTGATAAATGGGGAAAATTTAGATAAAAAAGCATTTTGTTCATCCGTAAGCACAACCAATTCATTTCCAGAATAATGACCTACAATGCACTGACGAAACATATTTAAGCAGAATTTTAAAAAACTCTTCTGGTTTTCTCTTCCCGAAACAGCAATCAAGTCTACCCAATCAATTGATTTAGCAATATTTCTTTGATAGCATAATCGCATCCAATTAATAAAATTTTCAAAATTGAAGTTAGCTTCCGTTTGTTCAGAAATTAAATGAATTGCTTTTCCTACATCTCCTTCTGCTAGATGAGCTATTATATTACTATCGTTTGCTGGAATTCCTTTTTCGGTCTCTAAATAAGTGGCAATTTCTTTCTCCCTTAGTCTTGGTAACTTAACTATTTGTGTTCTAGATCGAATTGTGGTGATAATTTGCTCTTGATCTTCTGCCACCAATAGGAAAACAGTTTTATCAGGAGGCTCTTCAATAAATTTTAATAATTTGTTAGATGCTTGACCATTCATTAATTCTGGCAACCACATTATAAGTATTTTATATCCTCCCTCAAAAGACTTTAGGCTGAGTTTAGATACAATATTTTGACTTTCTTCTTTCCCAATAATACCTTGTTTGTTCTCATTCCCGAGCTTTAAACTCCAGTCTTCTATACCAAAATATGGATTTTCATCTAAAATTGCACGCCAGACTCCTAATACATTATCCGATGCATAAATATGCTTTTCTTTAGAGAGGTGAATAGGAAAAGAAAAATGTAAATCAGGATGATTGTGCTTTTGAATTTTAGCGCAAGAAGCACAAACTCCACAAGAGTCGTTTTCTTGTTTATTCTGGCATAAAATATATTGAGCATATGCAATGGCTAAAGGAACTGTGCCGCTGCCCGCTGGCCCGAGAAACATTTGCGCATGGCTGATTCTATTCTCTTGAACCGTATGAATCAAGTGTTTTTTTTCAGCTTCGCGGGCTATTACATTTACAAATTGCATCGGAAGCCAAAGTAACGAATTTTTAATTTTAAGAAGCTCGTTTTAACACGTAAGATATTCGGTGATTAGCATTATTTCTTAAAAACGATTGTATTTCCTAGAAACTTATTCGCTTATTGAGCATAAGCAATAGTGGAAGAATCCGGCAAAGAATTAGCAAGACTATCGCTAAACAACCCGCTATTCTTAAGAGCTGGTATTACTTTTAAAGAAACATCTGATAATGGTTGATATAATAACGAGTTTTCTTTTAAATCTTTAGGGACAATATTCGATTTTTGATCGAATGAATTTACAATTACCAACAATACGCTTATTACCAAGACAATCTTTGCGACACCAAATACAGCGCCAGTTAATTTATTTACCAACTTTAATTGAACAAGGTTAACAGCTTTTTCTAGCATTTTCCCCAAAACAAAAACTGCTGCTACTATCAGTATGAAAGTAATTGCAAATGACACCAAAGGAACATATTTAGATTCTATACTGTTAGAAAGCAGTTCCGCAACAAAATCAGAAAAGTGAATGCCTCCCCATATTCCAAACCCAAAAGCGATGAGCGCTGAAACCTCTATTATAAGGCCTTTTTTGAAGCCTATAAACCCTGCCCAAATTAATGGAACCATAAATATTATATCTAAATAATTCACTCTTAAACAAAAGTAGGGTTATTACTAGGAAGGTTTTTTGATAAGACTTTTATTCTATCAACAGAAAAACTTTAAAAACATTCAGTTAAATCCAAAACACCTAGGAAGTTTAGAAATCTACATTCTTTTAGTGAAATTAATTCATCCCTTAAAAAATGTAACTCGAAATATTAATTTAATTAAAATATCCTCACTTCAGTTCTACGATTCAACTTCTTCCCCTTCTCTGTATTATTATCAGCAGCAGGTGTTGACTCTCAATAACCTTTGGCAATTAATCGACTTGATGAAACGCCATGCTCTACAAGATATTTCTTTACAGAACTCGCTCTCTCTTGCGACAAAGTTTGTTTAGCTAGCTCCTCTCCAACGTTATCTGTATGACCGCCAATCTTAATTTTTATTTTAGGTTTTAATTTCAAAAAATCTACTAACTCCTTGAGCTCATCATAAGAAGATGTTTTAATGCTTGACTTTCCACTGTCAAAATGCACATTATCCAACGTGAAAGATTTGGGCTGCGCTATCATAATTGTGAGCGTTCCTTTATTATAACTTTGATTTTCTCCAATTGCAGGAATTTCCATTGTATTTTAATGCTTGGCATCTCCAATACTTTTGATTTTAATATTGTAAACATCTCCACCAGGAATATCAATATCGAAAGTCCCGGATGAGTTAGTTACTACTTTGAATACTTGCTTAGAAGATTTCCCAACAATTAAAATTTGCTCTCCTTTTAATGGAGCATTTTCATAATTTGTTACAACAACTGTAAACGAAGCCATTTTTTGAGAGAATACAATTGAAAAAGTCGATAAAAAAAAGAGCGTCAAGAATGTTCTCATAATTAGATTTACTTTTAGGTGTCTATTAAAGGAAATGACAGAACTGCTAAAAGTCACCAATTGCCTATCAATTAATAAATAAAATTTTTGTTGCTGCTTTAGTAAACCCTTTCTGATTACTAGTTCTGCTAACAGCAAAACAGTAGTAAATTCCTGACTTCACCCTTTCTCCTTGCAAGTTATTTCCATTCCAAATGGCTTGCCCTCCTTTAGAAACTGTTGAATAAACAAGATTTCCAGATGCATCCGTAATCTTAACATCTGATTCGTCCATGAATCCATTGATAGCTATAACACCAACATAATCCGGTCGAACTGGGTTTGGATAAACATACAAATCATCCAAGTTCTCAGCGCCTTCTGTAGCTTCTCCTTTATATCCCATGATCCCTTTATCCGTTCCGATATACAATTCTCCAGTGTTATCATTCATTGTTAATGCCAAAATATTGTTCGAAAACAATGGACTATTATCTTCATTAAAATCATGAATCAATTTGGTTCCATCAGCTGACATTAAAAACAAACCTCCTCCATCTGTTCCAAACCATTTTCTATCACCGCCATCAACAACAATTTCAATAATATTCTGTGTCTCTAGAAGTAATTGAATTACACCATCTTGCTCAATCAAAACCTGCTGTACATCAAACTCTCCTCCATCAAATATTGCAGAAACATTATACAGTACTGCGGGCCCAGCTTCAGTTCCAATCCAAATTTCACCCTCCTTATCTTCAACAATCGTGTTAATTACTTTAGAAGGCAAATTACCATTACCTTCTCCGCTTACAATGAGTTTATATTGATCATCTGTATTATCAGTAGGAGTATCATTAAAATCATAAACCAATAAACCAACATTCTTAACAGCCATCCAGATATAATTATAGTTTTTGTCAATCATTAAATCGGTACATACCATATTACTTGATGCTGATCCACAATTAAAAGACATCCAAGTTCCATCAGCCGTATAAACGGATAATGGCTCATTAACAAATGAATTTGCGACCCAAAAATTCCCATCTTTATCAAAAGTACTCCCTGCAACTTTTACAGCACCTCCTCCATGGATAATTGAGGTTTGTAAAGAAGAATTATAAAATGTAAAGTGATTTACCATAGATTTGTCAAGAATTTCAATAATACCACCGTGAAATGAACTCGCAAATACATGGTTTTCATCCTTGGGGTCTATTGTAACTTGAACAAAATCGAAAAGTGTGTCCGTCAATTGCATAGCAGGATCTGTTCTCTCATTCACCATATCCCAATCATATTGGTCATAAATATACATTCCTCGGATGTTATAGTTTGAATTCCAAGCTGTGCCATCAACTCTTCCGGTAGCAACCCATAATAGATCATTCAAAAAAGACATTTGAAAAACATCATTAGTAAATGGTCCCGAAACAAAATAGTTAGTTACGACCCAATCATTCAGCATTTTTGTAGCTCCACTTTCACGGTCACCAACCCAAAAATAATTCCCATCCCAAATTATTTGACTTGGACGAATAGCAACAGCACCTTTATAATACGAATAAGTTTCTATTATCTGATTGGACGAATTTATCACATTTAAACCCGTGCTATTGGCAGTAACAATATCATTGCCCTTATCCTCAATTGAATAATAATCTTTCCCAAAGGTTTCGGTTGCGTTATTCCAAGCTCCATCGTTATAATAAATTGTGTCATTGTTAACCCCATTTACGGAAAGATTTGTATAAATCGTATTATTAAATAAATGAATTATTGAAAATTCGCCATTACTATTTGGAATGGAATTATCTTTTGACCACATCGTAAAATCCGATAAGAACGAACTTGTTTTGTTCGCTTTATATATGCCATCATCAGAGGCAGCATATATATACGTATCGTCTATGGTAATATCATTAATTTTCAATTGAGCCCCACCTGTTCCTAATATATAAGTGTCCTTTACCTCTTCCTTTTTGACGTCCAAGACCACTATTCCAAAACCACAAGCTAAATAGGCAAATTGACCATCATTATGCATCCCGTATATCGTTTTATCTCCAACGATATTGCTTATGAGAATAGAAGATAGGTTAATTACGTTATCATTTTTTATAATATCAATATTTCCAGATTCATAACCAATAACCAGTGCATTTTGAGACTTGTTTTCCTGAATTATTTTAATGGACAATTCAGAGATCGAGTTTATTTTATTCAGACGCTCTATGTTCTCTTCTTCATCTATACTGTACAACGAAAACTCTGTTGCGGCATATGTTTTAGAACCTACTTGCGCTATCGAGACTACATTATTATAAGGTAAATGTTCTCTCCAGGTACCAACCCCAAAATCTTGACCATTAAGAAGCACGGTCATTAGAAGGAGTAATATGGTCAAAAGCTTTTTCAAGATGGCGCAAGTTACAAACTAAATTACGAATGATTTATTGTGATGATTAAGTATTTACCATATGAAATCAAATACCTTTGTAAAAATGACAGATAAAATAATAACACATATTGAAGGACTTGAAAAAGCTAAATCTTATTGTGCTTATCAGGAAAGATGCCATAAAGAAGTTTCGGATAAATTATACTCTTGGAAGCTGAACACAGACGAAATCAATTATATAATTGACCGCTTGCTACAAGAAAATTATTTAAACGAAGAGCGATTCGCAATTACTTTTGCTGGAGGAAAATTTAGGATTAAAAAATGGGGAAGAAAAAAAATAATCCAAAAATTAAAAGAAAAGGGTATTTCGGATTATTGTATTAAAAAAGGTCTAGAAGAAATAATAGAGGAAGAGTATATTTCAAACATGCACAATCTTATTGAAAAAAAATACACCTCATTAAAAGATAAAAACCGATTTACAAAAAAAAAGAAAACCGCTGCTTACATATATAACAAAGGCTATGAAAGCGATTTAATTTGGAGCCATCTTAATGACTGCTATTAACAAGTAGCTGTTACTTACAATTTTAGTCAAAGGAAATCTTTGACTTCTTATTTTGTATTTTCACAAATCATAATGCACCTTGTGCCCTATAAAGAAAAAGAAATAACGAAATTATATTACTCCATTGGAGAGGTATCTGCAATGTTTAGCGTCAACAATTCATTAATTCGTTTTTGGGAAAAGGAGTTTGACATCATCAAACCGAAAAAAAATAAAAAAGGAAATAGAATGTTTACGCCAGTGGATGTTGAAAATTTTCATTTAATATTTCATTTGGTAAAGGAACGTGGTTACACACTGCAAGGAGCGAAAGACCATTTAAAAGGCAATATTGATGAAGCTGTATCTCAGCATGAAATTGTTAAAAGATTACAAAAAATCAAATCTTTTTTAATCGAGATCAAAGAAGACTTATAAGAAGACTTATTTTTGCTATTGAAAACTAACTTGTGCCAAACAGATATCAGCTGTGGCTATGATTAAATGTCAAGACGTAATTAAGAAAAGTATCTTTAATTTTGAAACAACATTTAAGTGATTTAATTACAATGAGATCGAAAATAATTATTAGAATATTTTAAAAAATAACTATGAATTTACTAAATAACAAAAGCTCTAATCCGATGTTTAATGAGAAGATCTTAGACAATTTGGACTTCGTAAAAGAAGAAAAAATGACCGTTAACGGAACCGTAAACAAAACAATACTACTGCTCATAATTACAGTTATTACGGCCTTTTTTAGTTGGCAGCAAATGTTAACTATTTTTAGCATGCCTCTTATGTTTGGAATAATGATACTTGGAATTATCTTGGTGGTAACTGGAATAAGAAAACCACAGTATGCGCATATTATAGCTCCTACCTATGCCTTTGTTGAAGGATTATTTATCGGTGCGATATCCGCTATGTATGCTTCCGCTTTTGAAGGGATAGTTGCAAATGCAGCATTACTGACCTTTGGCACACTATTTCTTATGCTCTTTATTTATAAAAGTGGGATTATAAAAGTGACAGATAAATTCAGAATGGTAATTACCATGGCGATTGGGGCAATTGCCATTTTATATCTAGCCTCTTGGATTGGAGGGTTCATGGGCTTTCAAATGTCATTTTTACATGACAGCAGTCCATTGTCTATAGGAATCAGTCTTGTAATAACAATAGTGGCTGCATTAACTTTATTACTGGACTTCGATATGATTGAAAAGAATGTTCGAAGTGGTGCCCCAAAATCTTACGAATGGATTGGCTCAATGGCTTTATTGGTTACAATTATATGGTTGTATTTAGAATTCTTAAGATTGTTGTCAAAACTTCAAGATTGATTCAAAACACTTTGTGAATTACTTTTTAAAGTACTTTTTTCTAGGGTAAGTTTTTATTTTAAATTCGTACCAACTTAAAACTAAAGATATGAAAGCATATGTTTTTCCAGGTCAAGGAGCTCAATTTGTAGGAATGGGTAAAGACCTTTATGATAATTCTGCTGAAGCAAAAGAGCTATTTGAAAAAGCAAACGATATATTAGGTTTCCGAATTACAGACATTATGTTCGCAGGAACTGATGAGCAACTAAAACAAACAAAAGTAACGCAGCCAGCTGTATTTTTGCACTCTGTTATTTTAGCCAAAGTATTGGGAAGTGATTTCCAACCAGCAATGGTAGCTGGACATTCTTTGGGAGAACTCTCTGCATTAGTAGCAAGTGGATCGATTCAGTTTGAAGATGGACTTAAATTAGTTTCTGCCAGAGCATTAGCGATGCAAGAAGCTTGTGAAGCTGAGCCATCCACGATGGCTGCTATTTTAGGACTGGAAGACGATGTAGTTGAAAAAGTATGCGAAGAAGTTGACGGTATAGTGGTTGCTGCCAATTACAACTGTCCAGGGCAATTAGTTATTTCTGGAGCTATTCCAGCAGTAGAAACTGCTTGTGAAAAATTGACGGAAGCTGGAGCAAAAAGAGCGTTAATGTTGCCTGTAGGAGGAGCATTTCACTCCCCATTAATGGAGCCTGCAAGAGAGAAATTAGCAGCTGCAATAGAAGCAAACGAATTCAACACTCCTTCTTGTCCAATTTATCAAAATGTTACCGCATTAGCTGTTACTGAACCTTCTGAAATAAAACAAAATTTAATTGCGCAACTAACTGCTCCAGTTCGTTGGACGCAAATAATGCAAAATATGATAGCAGCAGGTTGTACTTCTGCTACTGAAGTAGGACCAGGAAGAGCATTGCAAGGAATGTTTAAAAAGGTGGATCGAAAGTTTGAGACTGGGAGTGCCAGTATTGAAGTAGCTGAATAATTTTAATTACGTCATTTCGAATCACATTCAAGGATAACGATTGAATGAAAACTACAGTTTCTTATTGATCAGCTTTGGACTATTCACAATCTTATGAAGATACGCTTTGGTTCTAGCAGAATCAATCATTTCTAAATGACCCATATGGTGACAATCAGAACCTAAAAGGCTTATCATATCATTATCGATTAACTTTTCGGCAATTTGTTTTACTTCTGGACCATAACTACCTGTTAGTGAGCCTATATTTATTTGAAGTAACACACCTCTATTGACCATATCCTCAAACTTATCCCACTGGTGGTGCCAGAACTGATAACGTTCTACATGCGCTAAAACAGGCTTATACCCAGCCGACTGTAGTTTCCAAATAACATCTTTTAAAACACCTGGCTCTTCCATAAATGGAAGTTCAAACAACACATAATTATCGCCAAATGTGAGTAACTCCTTCTTTTCAATCTTTTCTGGAAAATCAGCATCAACATTATATTCTGCCGCTGCATCAACTTCAATGTCAATATTGTTCTCTTTGAGAGCTGCTCTGACCTTTTCTAAACCTGATAAAATTATTTCTGGAGTGTTCCGATAATAATCACTCATAATATGCGGAGTTGTTATCACTTTTCGATAACCAAAATCCTTCATTGCCGAAATAAGCTCAATAGAATCTTCGATAGTTTTTGCACCATCATCAATACCCGGGATAAAATGTGAATGGATATCTACTTGAAGAATCGACAAATCGATTGGTTCTAAAACCGGTTCCTTTTTCTTATATAAGCCGCCAAAAAGCCCCATATTATCTATTGATATATTGATTTTTATAATAATCCAAATAAGCTCCTGAAGTGATGTTTTCCATCCATGCTTCATTTGCTAAATACCAATCTATCGTCTTATTCATTCCTTGCTCAAAAGTGACAGATGGTTCCCAACCTAATTCTTCTTTTATTTTGGTAGCATCAATTGCATAGCGCATATCATGTCCTGCTCTATCTTTTACAAAAGTAATTAGTCCACGAGATGTTCCTTTTTCCCTTCCTAATTTATCATCCATAGTATCGCACAATAAGTGCACAATATCAATGTTTTTCCATTCGTTATACCCTCCAATATTATAAGTCTCACCTACCCTTCCTTTATGGAAAACGTCATCAATTGCTCTTGCATGATCTACAACCCACAACCAATCTCTTACATTAACACCTTCTCCATATATAGGAAGTGGTTTACTATTCTTAATATTGTTTATCATCAAAGGCAACAATTTCTCTGGAAACTGATGCGATCCGTAGTTATTACTACAATTTGAAATCTTAACAGGCATTCCATAAGTATGGTTGTAAGCTCTCACAATATGATCAGAGCTTGCTTTTGAAGCAGAATAAGGACTTCTTGGGTCGTAAGGTGTATCCTCATAAAAATAACCATCAGCTCCTAGAGACCCATATACCTCATCCGTAGATATATGGTAGAATATTTTTCCATCCATATTGTCCTTCCAACAATCTTTAGCCGCATTCAATAAGTTCAATGTCCCAACTATGTTGGTCGTAATAAACTGCTTCGGATTCGAAATAGAGCGATCTACATGACTTTCTGCCGCCAAATGGATTACTCCTTCAAACTTATACTTTTCGAACAATTCAAATATTACCTTATCGTCGTTAATATCAGCTTTTACAAAAGTATAATTTGCAGCATCCTCAACATCTGTTAGGTTTTCTGGATTGCCAGCATAGGTAAGCTTATCCAAGTTGACAATATTATAATTTGGATATTTATTAATAAACAACCTCACTACATGAGATCCAATAAACCCACTTCCTCCTGTTATTAAAATATTTTTCATTCTTCAATAATTACAAACTCCAGTAATCTATGTCATTAAATTTATTTTTATAAATGCCTTTAATGTCTACAAAAACCCCAATATCAGTCATAATACTTTTAAAATATGCTTCATCTAAATCACAATACTCTTTGTGATTAACTGCTACAATTACAGCATCGTATGTACCTGTTATTTCTTTGGTCACAGGATAACCATATTCTTCTTGGTAATCAGCAGAATCAGCATGGGGGTCTACTATTTCGACGGTGCAAGAATAAGATTCAATTTCTTTAACAACGTCAATTACTTTTGAGTTTCGGATATCACTAACATCCTCCTTAAAAGTTGCTCCCATAACCAAAATACGAGAATTAATAATACTTTTTCCTTTAGCTAGAATTTTCTTAACCGTCTGTTTCCCGACATAGAACCCCATTGTATCGTTTACATAACGACCAGAATTAATAATTTTTGCATGGTACCCTAATTGTTTTGCCTTATGTGTTAAATAATAAGGATCAACTCCAATACAATGACCGCCTACTAAACCAGGTGAAAATTTTAGGAAATTCCATTTCGTTCCAGCAGCTTCTAGCACTTCATACGTGTTGATTCCCATTCTTCCAAAGATGATAGACAACTCATTGATTAATGCAATATTCACATCACGTTGCGTATTTTCAATAATTTTAGCAGCTTCTGCCACTTTAATTGAAGAGGCTCTGTGCACTCCTGCATCAACAACCAGTTCGTAAGTCTTTGCGATGTGTTCTGAAGACTCTAAAGTATCACCGGAAGAAACTTTTACAATACTTGCAAGGGTATGAACTTTGTCTCCTGGATTAATTCTTTCTGGAGAATACCCAACATTAAAATCTTCTTTCCATTTTAAGCCAGAAACTTCTTCCAATACAGGGATACAATCATCTTCTGTACAACCAGGGTAGACTGTTGATTCATAAACTACATAATCACCTTTTTTCAATACTTTTGCAACCATAGTAGAAGCACCAAGCAAAGGCTTAATATTGGGTTCTTTACTTTCGTCAATTGGTGTTGGAACCGCTACAATAAAAAATGTACATTCTTTTAAATCATCAACATCTGCGGTAAATTCTATATCGCAGCCTTCAAAATCTGAAGCAACTAATTCATCACTTGGATCAATATTGTTTTTCATCATATCAACCCTTTTTTGATTGATATCAAATCCAACTACTTTAATCTTTTTTGCAAATTCTAAAGCTATTGGCAATCCAACATAACCCAAGCCAATTAGGGCTAACTTCGTTTCTTTGTTTAACAGTTTATCGTAAATATTCATTCTTTATTCGATTTTAAGACTTAAATCTCTCTTAGTCCATTTTATTATTTTTGTTTATCTCTTACTTCGTATATTCTTTCTATAATATCAACCACCTTTAATCCTTCTAAAGCATTTGTCGTTGCCGTTGTTCTTCCTTTTAACGTATCGACAACATTGTCTATCACATAGTGATGATTCGCCGCTGATCCTTTGTAAGGTCCGTAATCATTTGGAGGATTAGATGGTGCTAATTCAGGCATCTCATATCCTTCAATATGGCAATATTCTACTTCGTTCATGTATTGCCCCCCTACCTTAACACTTCCTTTACTTCCAATAATTGTCAAACTACTTTCTAGGTTTTGTCCCCAAACAGCTGTTGAATAATTTAAGCAGCCCATTCCGCCATCTACAAAATCAAAAGATACCAATCCTGAATCCTCAAAATCCGTAGAATCCTTATGTGTGAAATCTGCAAATTTTCCTTGAATATTTTTAACATCTCCAAACAACCAATACATAATATCAATGAAATGAGAAAATTGTGTAAATAAAGTTCCACCATCTAAATCTGCAGTTCCTTTCCATCCACCTTTTTTATAATAGCGATCATCTCTATTCCAGTAACAATTGACTTGTACCGTAAACACATCTCCGATAATTTTATTCTCAACAATATCTTTTAACCATTCTGAAGGCGGAGAATACCTATTCTGCATTACAGCAAAAACATGTTTATGATTTCTTAACGCCTTAAAAATTACCTTTTCACACTTTGCTTTAGATAGCCCTATTGGTTTTTCAACTACAATATGAATTCCTTTGTCCAGAGCTTTTTCCGCCTGTTCTGAATGAACTCCATTTGGCGTACAAATATTCAGAACATCAATTTCTATATTAGAATATAGCAATTCATCAATTGATGAATAAAATGGCACATCAAACCTTTCAATGCCTAAAGAATCTTTATCTGCTATATCACACAAGGCAACTAATTCTGCTTCCGCATTTCTAGCTGCCATTTCCGCATGTCGTTTACCAATATGTCCACAACCAACTATGGCAAATTTTACTCTTTTATCTTCTGCAGTTAACGATGTCATTCTCCAATTTTATTTACCGTATTGTTTTCAATTCTATATTTTTCTCCACTTTCTTCACAAGTCGCTTCACTGCTTTTATCAAAGTTGAGACGGTGTCCAAATTCACTCATCCATCCAATTTGTTTTGCTGGATTACCTACTAGCAATGCATAGGCCGGAACTTCTTTTGTAACAACGGAGCCAGCACCAATAAAAGCAAACTGGCCAATATCATTTCCACAAACTATTGTTGCATTAGCACCAATAGACACTCCTTTTCGAACGGTTGTTTTTAGATATTCTCCTCTTCTATTAACAGCGCTTCTAGGATTCATTACATTCGTAAATACCATTGAAGGTCCTAAAAACACATCCTCTTCGCAAGTTACTCCTGTATAAATAGAGACGTTGTTTTGCACTTTTACATTATCACCCAAAACAACTTCCGGAGAGATAACTACATTCTGACCCACATTGCAGTTGTTTCCCAACTTACAATTAGACATCAAATGACTAAAATGCCAAATTTTAGTACCATTACCAATATCACAACCTTCGTCGATTATAGCCGTTTCATGTGCAAAATAGTCTTTACTCATTATTTTATGTATTGTTTAAAGCTATTGTGGTCTTTCTTGTATAATTCTTCTTCCGAAAGCGATTTGAAATAATCATATGTTATTTTCAACCCTTCAGCTCGAGTTACCTTTGGTTCCCAATTTAATATCTCTCTTGCTTTATCAATATTAGGCTGGCGTTGGGTTGGATCATCAACTGGCAAATCTTTGTATATAACTTTTTGTGTTGTTGCTGTCAATTTAATTATCTCTTCCGCAAATTGACTTATGGTTATTTCATCTGGATTACCAATGTTCACGGGATAGGAATAATCTGACAACAATAATTTATAAATCCCTTCCACCAAATCATCAACATAGCAAAATGAGCGTGTTTGACTACCATCTCCAAACACGGTTAAATCTTCTCCACGCAGAGCTTGCCCTATAAAAGCAGGTAAGACTCTACCATCGTTTAAACGCATTCTTGGACCGTACGTATTAAAAATTCGAATGATGCGTGTTTCCACATTATGGTAACGGTGATAAGCCATTGTTATCGCTTCTTGAAATCTTTTGGCTTCATCGTAAACACCTCGCGGTCCAATTGGGTTTACATTTCCCCAATAATCTTCCGGTTGTGGATGAACAGTAGGATCACCATAAACTTCAGAAGTAGATGCTATTAGCATTCTAGCTTCTTTTGCTTTAGCTAATCCCAAAAGATTATGTGTTCCTAGAGAACCAACTTTTAACGTTTGAATAGGGATTTTCAAATAATCAATCGGACTGGCTGGAGATGCGAAATGCAAAATATAATCTAAATCACCGCCTACATGAACAAAGTTGGAAACATCATGATGAACAAAATGAAAATTCTCATTTCCTATCAAATGTTCAATATTTTCCATTCTCCCCGTGATAAGGTTATCCATAGCGATAACATAACACCCTTCTTTGATAAAACGGTCACAAAGGTGTGAACCTAAAAACCCAGCTGCTCCTGTTATTAATACCCTTTTCATTTAGACTGCCTTTATTGTTTTTCTACCCACACTTTCGTAGTAGTAATTTAAGTCTCGCATGGATTCTAAATCATACAAATTACGTCCATCAAAAATCACTTTTTCTTTTAATAAGCTATTTACCTTATCAAAATCTGGTGATCTAAACACAGCCCATTCTGTTGCTATCAATAATGCATCAGCATTCTCCAAAGCATCGTATTGATTCTCTGCATAGTTAATCTTATCTCCTATTACCCCTTTGACATTTGGCATTGCCTCAGGATCAAAAGCTGTTATCTCAGCTCCCGCTTCCACCAATTCCTCAATAATATATAAGGCAGGTGCCTCTCTTATATCGTCTGTGTCAGGTTTAAAAGCTAGCCCCCAAAGTGCTAGTTTCTTTCCAGATAAATCATCTCCAAAATAAGTTTTTATCTTCTGTGCCATTGTCACCTTTTGACGATGATTGACACCCATTACAGAATTGATGATTTCGAAATCATACCCTACTTCCTTGCCTGATTTAGCTAATGCTTGCACATCTTTTGGAAAACAACTTCCACCATATCCAATTCCTGGGAAAAGAAAACGATTTCCTATTCGCGTATCCGTACCCATTCCTCTTCTTACAGCATCTACATCAGCTCCAATTAGCTCGCAATAGTTTGCGATTTCATTCATGAATGTAATTTTAGCAGCTAGAAAAGCATTCGCAGCATACTTCGTAAGCTCTGCCGATTTCTCATCCATAAAAATAACAGGGTTTCCTTGGCGGACGAATGGCTTATATAATGCTTCTAGAATTTTTTTTGCTTTTGCTGAACGTGTGCCAATAACAACTCTATCTGGCTTCAGAAAATCATCGACAGCAAAACCTTCACGTAAGAATTCTGGATTAGAAACTACATCAAAATCTACTGTTGCGTTTTTTGCTACTGCTGCAGTTACTTTTTCTGCTGTTCCAACAGGTACAGTGCTTTTATCAATAATAACTTTGTAGTCTGTAATGATTTTACCTAATTCTTCTGCAACATTCAAAATATAAGATAAGTCAGCTGAGCCATCTTCTCCCGGAGGGGTTGGTAAAGCTAAAAATATAATTTGAGCTTTCTCAATTGCAGATTTTAGATCTGTCGTAAACGCTAATCTTCCTTGTTTAATATTTCTTTCAAAAAGAACATCCAGATGGGGCTCATAAATAGGTACCTCTCCATTCTTCATCTTCTCAACTTTCGCTGCATCTATATCGACACAAATAACATTATTACCTGTTTCTGCGAAGCAAGTTCCCGTTACCAATCCAACATATCCTGTTCCAACTACTGCTATTTGCATAATTATTTATTAAAGAACTCTTTAACAGAATTCGTAATGTATTCTAATTGTTCGTTATCCAATTCTGTATGCATTGGCAACGAAATTACGCAATCACATAAATCCATTGTCACAGGAAAATCAGCATCAATAACACCATCTCTCTTATACGCTTTTTGATTATGTAATGCAACTGGATAATAAACCATTGCAGGAATTTTCTTTTCGCTTAAAAAAGTTTGCAATGCATTTCTATCCACACCTTTTGTTTTTAAAGTGTATTGATGAAAAACATGTGTAGATTTCTCGCTTATTAAGGGCGTTTCCAGACCATCAACATCAGCAAATGCATCTGTATAATATTTGGCTGCTGCTTGTCTAGCGGCAACATAACTATCCAAGTGACGTAACTTTATTCTTAAAACCGCTGCTTGAATCGAATCTAAGCGAGAGTTAACACCAATTTCATCATGGTAATAACGTGCTTTCATTCCGTGATTTACGATTGCCTCTAATCTAGCGGCCAATTCAGAGTCATTGGTAAACAAAGCTCCACCATCACCAAAACATCCTAAATTTTTTGAGGGGAAAAATGAAGTTGTGCCTATATCTCCAATACAACCAGCAGATTTTACCGTGCCATCTGCAAAAGTATATTTCGAACCTATCGATTGAGCAGTATCTTCAATAACAGCAATATTATTTTCTTTTGCAATTTGCATTATCGCTTCCATATTGGAACATTGCCCAAAAATATGAACGGGTATAATTGCTTTAGTATTTGGAGTAATTGCTTTCTTTAAAGCTTCAACATCCATATTGAAAGTATCTCTTTCAACATCAATCAAAACCGGAGTCAACCTCAATAAGCCTATCACCTCAACAGTTGCTGCAAAAGTAAAATTGGAAGTTATCACTTCGTCACCTGGCTCTAACCCAAGTGCCATTAATGCAATCTGAAGTGCATCTGTTCCATTAGCGCAGGGTATAACATGCTTAACTCTCAAATACGCTTGCAATTCTTCTTGAAATGACTTCACTTCCGGGCCCTTAATAAATGCCGCAGATCCCATAACCCCCATTATGGCTTCATCAACCGAGGGCTTAATCTTCTCGTATTGACCAACTAAGTCAACCATTTGAATTGTTTTCATTTAAGTTCGCATTTAGATGAGACGCGAATATAACATATATCCCGCAAGGATATAGCTATATCCATTAGATTTATAGGAGAAAAAACAATTTTATGACAACTATTTAGTTTATCTCTACAGAATGCTTTAAATATTCAACAATTCTCTATCTTAGCAACCTTTATGAAAGGAATGTTATTCGTATTTGTACTATCCGCATTTTCTTCTTTTGCGCAAAACATTAGAGACACCGTTATATCGGCACCTCTTTTCTCTGCCAGCTATGCTTTTCAAATCCCAGGAGAGGATTTATCTGAACGATTTGGAGTAAATAATAACATAGGCTTTAGTGCCGGAATAAAGCACCATTCAAATTGGCAATTTGAGGTTGAGGGAACTTTTTTCTTTAGCAGCAACGTTAAGGATACAGCTATGTTAACACCATTAAGTGCTACAAGTACAAACATAAAAAATGAATATCGAATTATAGATCAGTTTGGAGAGTACAATCCAGTTTTACTTTTTGAACGAGGATTTACTATCACAGCAAACCTTGGAAGAGTATTTCCTATTTTTGGACCTAACCGTAATTCAGGAATCATTACTAAAATAGGTGTTGGAACAATCTGGCACAGAGTAAGAATTGACAATCAAGGGAATGAAATTCCACAATTAGCAAAAAATAACCTTCAGTTTTATGACAGAAAAACGTTAGGTGTTGCTTTTAAACAGTACATCGGATACCAACATTTAAGTAATAGTAGATTGACAAATTTCAATATTGGATTTGAAGTCTACGAAGGACTAACACAAGGAATCCGAGATTATCAAATTGACTATATGGGACCTTATAAAAGCAGCAAACTTGACATTCTATATGGAATAAGAGTAGGTTGGATTGTTCCTGTATATAGAAAAGCACCAAGTGAATTTTACATTGACTAAACTCCATTGAAAGCATTTTACAACATAGGTATTCGATCTTATTCATTTGGAGTTAAACTGGCAGGTATTTTTGGAAATAGTAAAGCAAAAAAATGGACTACTGGCAGAAAAGACTGGAGAAAAACTATTAAAAATCAGCTTGGGAATAGCGAAAAAAATATTTGGATACACGCAACTTCCCTCGGTGAATTTGAACAAGTAAAACCGCTAATCGAAAAAATAAAAGCAGACAATGCTTTTTCAGAATATAAAATTGTCGTTACATTTTTTAGTCCATCAGGGTTTGAATACAGCAAAAATTATGAACTCGCTGATTTTAAGTTTTATTTACCCATTGACACAAAAATACATGCCGCTGATTTCATTAAATTAATCAATCCTTCTATTGCAATATTTGTGAAATATGACTTCTGGTTTAACTACTTAGAATTACTTCAAAAAAAACAAATTCCTCATTTATTTTTTGGCTGTAATTTTCGAGAAAATCAAATCTATTTTAAACCTGTTAATAAATGGCAAGTAGAAATTCTTCAAAAAATTAATCGTTTATTCACATTGAATAAGCGAAGTTTTGACGTACTGAAAAACCACAGTTTCTCAAACATGGAGATTTGTGGAGATACGCGTTTTGATAAAGTAATTCAAAACGCAACTAGATGCCAGCCGATTGCATTAATTGAACAATTCAAACAAAACAAAATATTGCTAATACTTGGAAGCTCTTGGCAGAAGGAAGAGGATATCTTAGCTGACTATTTAGAAAAAAACAAAGAATGGAATGAGCAACTAAAAATTATTATTGCTCCTCATAATATTTACGGAAATCACATCTCAGAAATAATGGGAAAACTTCCGGTAAAATCGTTAAAATTTTCTGAAGCTGATGAGAATAACATTGAAGACTTTGACATACTAATTATCGATAATATAGGAATGCTTTCAAACTTATATCAATACGGAAACATTTCATTTATTGGAGGTGGTTTTACCAACCGATTGCACAACATATTAGAGGCCGCAACATTTGAAAATGCATTAATATATGGCGACAACCATATTAAGTTCCCCGAAGGGGAACAGCTAATTGAAGCGAAAGGTGCATTTGCAATAAAAGATGCAAATGATTTTTCGAATTGCATCAATACGTTTGTAGAAAATAAGAAATTGCTTGAAAGAACGCAACAACACGCTAAAGCATTTATTGAGAATAATAAGGGTGCTACGGAAATCGTTTTTAAGGGAATAAACGAGTTGCTAAAATAGACAGAAAAATAAACCAATAGTTGAAAATAACTACTCTACAACTTCAGCATCCTCCAAGATATAGTTCAAATCGTATATATCATCAGCATTTAACCGAAGCTTTCCTTTAAACGTTAAAATTTGATCCATACGCAATCCTGCCACCTGTTTTTTTAATTGAATTTCCATGACAGATTCAGGACCTGCTTGACCACAGAAAAAACATGAACTATAAGGATTAGCAGAAAGAACATAGTAGTCTTGAACAATATCTACCGGAATAATGTAGCCTCTTATTTGTATTTCCTTGCCATCCAAAGAAGAAATTTTCTTCCCAAATTTTGGCACCATATAATAGGCTTGAAATTCTTCTGACCACACTTCATTAAACTTGACGTCCTTACAAACTTCCCATGTTATAACAGTTTGCGAAGCACCTATTTTGGTTAAGAAAATAAGTACAATGAATAGTAAAAATGTGTTTTTCATGTCAATCTATTTAGATAATGTTTCAGAAATGTCCGTGTTATATGCTTTATAAGCCGGAATCAATGCAGAAACCAAGCCAATTGCTATTGCAACTAATAAATAGGTGAGTTCAGAATTCAAAAAGATCCAACCCGTGAATTCATATTGATATTCGTTTTGCATCCAACTTCCAATTAGTTCCATACCTGCATGGCTTAAAACCAAACACAATAAATAACCCAATACAGAAAGTATAATACCCTCAAATAAAATAGACGCCAGAACTTTTGCTTTGGATGCTCCTAAAACTCTCATTAATGCGATTTCATATTTTCTTCCTCTCAGAGAGTTAAGCAAACCTATAAAAACACTAAACATTGCAATAATGGTAATGAACCATGAGATGGCGATAATAATTGACACAAAGGGTGTCAACTTATTTTTTAGCAATGCTATTTCCGGTGCAGGATCAACCGCCATCATGTTCGGTTGGTTATTGGCATTGTTTAACACTCCTATTTTTGCATTACCTGACAAATTTGGAAATAAAATTGCTGTTATCTCTCTGTCTTTTGGGTCAATATTCGCCAATAATTCCTCTAAATTT
Organism: uncultured Flavobacteriales bacterium; assembly: GCA_943788755.1. GTDB lineage: Bacteria > Bacteroidota > Bacteroidia > Flavobacteriales_D > Parvicellaceae > CALSMU01. Next base: position 938,290 of record CALSRM010000003.1, on the reverse strand, counting down.
ACTTCGGCATGTTCATGATGATTATGATCGTGATGATTATGTTCCTCATATTTTTGAGGCAAGCTGTCTTCAAGAATCTCTTCGTGTGCATGTTCATGTTCATCGTGAGCTGCTTCTTCAGTTCCTTCTAAAGTATATTCAGAATCATCATTGTGACCTGCATGCATTATCCAAACTGTTTGAACGGGTGTTAAAATCAAATTATCCAAAACAGACCCACTTCTTTCTAAAACACCAACAACTTTATACTTATACTCATCGTGAGAATGAAGCACCTCTTCCATTCCGTGACCTCCTACAAATTCATCCCCTACTTTTAAACCTAATTCAGATGCAACAACATTTCCTATAGTTGCTTCCAGTGGTTTTTCAAATAAAACACCTTCTTTTAATTTACCAGAAAAAAGACGAATATAATCGTGGTTTGTTCCTACAATTCTTTTTCTTTTATAAGAATCACCCATCGAAACAGGAATCATTTCCTTAATCATCTTATTCCTTTTCATAAGGCTATAAAAACCATAGTTGATATTCCCCGTAGGATTATCAATTTGAAATACACCACTCAATACCAATTGTAAACGACTTCCTTTAGCTCCGATCACCAACTTTACATCTTTTCCCGTATTGTTAATGTTTTCCGTTAATTGATGTTCTGTCAATTGTAATATAATCGCCGTACTTAAACCAACAGCTAACAATAGCATCGACAATAGCGATGGAAGTGGCTTGCTTATAATATTTTTCCAACTTAATCTAAGAATATTCATAGCTCTATTCTTTTATCAAATTGATCTTTTAGACGATTATCGTGCGTGACGATAAGTAATGTAGAATTATGTTTTTTTGCTTGTTCTCTTACCAACTTTAAAACAGCATCACAATTTTTATCATCTAATGCAGAAGTAGGTTCATCTGCCAAAATTAAAGCGGGAGAGTTTACTAATGCTCTGGCAATACTAATCCTTTGTTTTTCGCCTACACTCAATGCGTTTAACTTAGCATTAAGTTTGCTTTCAACTCCTAAATCTGCCAATAGTGTTTTTACTTTATCAACGTTTTTAGACTTGCCTGCAAGTGTCTGTGCTAACGTCAAGTTTTCTTTAACAGTGAGCGCCTCAATAAAGTGAGGTGTCTGAAAAACGATTCCGATATTAGCACCTCTAAAATTGTCTAATCTAGCTCCAGACATTTTAGAAATATTCTCATTTTCAACATCAACTTCTCCTGAATCAGGCTTTAGAAGCCCTGACAATAAATGTAACAACGTTGTTTTACCACAACCACTTTGACCCAAAATTAAAGCTTGCTCCCCTTTAGATAAACTAAAATCGGGAAACCTCAACTGAATTTCAGATGAATAATTATATGTCAGTCCATTAATTCTTACCATCCTGTAATAACAACAGTCATTGCTCTATTATAAGGTTGTCCATTCCCATAAAACGGGTGCTGAATATTCAAAAACAATGACTTCCCATCGGGCGTAAAAAGCCCCCCTGTAAACTCGGCTCCCATTGGAGTTACTGCAAACAATACAGCGTCGTCCACAGTTGGGTTTTCAATGCTCAAATCTAGGAAATAAAGCTCATTGTACCAGTGGTTTTTTTTATAAGCGGCAGCAGAAACTCTTCCGTAATCATTTCCATTAATATCTTCATGAATGATTAAATAATCTGTCCCTGCTAAATTAACAGCAGAAACACAATCAGGGTTAGACAGCACGTTTTTTCCATCAGAAGAAACTCCGCCTTCTAGATGAACAGACATTTTATTTGTTTCTGTATCAAAAACTAAGACTCTACCAAAGTAATCCGTATAAACTCCATCTCCTTTATAATGATCATCTCTTAAATGTTTTGCTGGAACCCCTCCTTGTGCAACTCTTTCAGACCAATCCGTCGAATCATGACCCGTTTCAGCTATATAAATTTTATTCCCGACACGCGCAAACCATTCATGCCGCATAAGCATTGTAGCTCCATTGTCAATTGCAATATCTCGCGGATTCAACAATGATGCTGTATCCATTGGCATTGCCAACCAATCTCCTGCTGTACCATCTTTACTTTGCTTGTAAGCGTACAATTGACCTTGAGAATAATCATCTGCGACATCTGCAACAAACTTATAAAAAATGGCTGGCTCATAATCATCTGAAAGGTAAACCGTTTTACGGTCATCCATGAACTCAATATCTTCATGGTAATACCTCCCCATTTGAATCATTTTTTGAGTTGCTTTCATTGTTTTTGGATCTACCTCAACAATAAAACCAAAGTTTTGATGGAATTTCAGACCTCCTACATCAGAAGTATCTCGATGACCATTCCCCCCGATATAAGAAGCTTTATTGTTTTGAGGAACGGTTTCTTCACAGGTATAAATCATTCCATTTGGAGCAACACTTCCACCACAATTTCTTCCTGTACCGCGCACAGAAGAAAAATCTACATTATTAAAATCAGAAACTACATTCCATTCTCCATTTTCCAATTTGACTTCAAACATAGTTGCTCCACCTCCATCTCCTAAAACATCGTCTCCATAATTTGTTTCGTGCCCAATATATAACCATCCGTGTTCGCTAGAACCATCAATTGGCATATATGCAGTCATGTCATGATGTTTTTTTGCTGGAGCCGTTCTCCCATCGTGAGCTAAAACTTGATCCACATTTCCCGTAAACAAAATTGTTGAAGTTAGATTACCAGGAATTATCAATTTCTTAGTATGAAAATTTGTGTCTATTTCAACAAAAAAACTATCCAAAGGAATTTTAACTGTTTCAGGCTCGACTATATCTAAAACCGTATCCGCCAAAACTTTATCGGGTAATTCAATTGCCTGAGTAACGATTTCATTCGAGGCAGTATTACCACAAGATGCTAAAAAAGCTATACTTAATAATCCAATTATATATCTCATTTTAATTCCGTTTTTTCGTTTTCTGCTGACTTTTTTATAAATGCTCTTACAATAAAAAACACCCCGATAGTCACTGCTGGGACACTTAACCATTGCCCCATATTTAATGACGCTCCTCCATCTAATGTTTGGTGTTCTTTCCAAAATTCAATAATAAAGCGAGCTGAAAAAAGTAACGTCAAAAACATTCCGAATAAAAGACCTTGCCTTTTATACCAATGCCATTTCCAATATCCAATAAAAAGTAAGATGAAAATTAAAAAATAAGTCCCACTTTCCAATAGTTGGGTTGGAATTCTAGGAATTACGCCTATTGTAGAAATAATTGTGCTGCCTCCATTACTGGTAATGATTTCTGGATTACTATTAATTGTAAAAAAGTGGTCGTTCGCGTTTTTAATATTATCTCTATTAGAAAGCTCAAAATGCTCATAATACCTTTTAGAATCAAGGGTATCCAATGACACCTGAATAGTCATCTTTGCTAAAGGATGTGTAATCGCAGCTACCTCAATAATCCTGTCGCTTGGTTCAATATTTACATTCGACTCTTCTACGTCAAAATACCTTCCTATTGATTTCTCAGCTTCATATTGAAAAAAGAAAGCCGATTCAGAATCACTCTTTGCGCCTATTATTTCTGAATTCATTAAGTTCCCTACCCTTATAAAACAAGCCGCTATAGCAGTAGCAATTACAATTTTATCCAAAGCCCAAAGGATATGCTTTTTTGTTACCCGCTTTGACAACAACCAGGTAGAAATAATAACACCAATTGCTCCACCATGACTAGCCAAGCCTCCTTCCCATATTTTAAAGATGTCTATGAGGTTGTCTTTATAATCCTTCCAATCATAAAAGAAAACATGCCCTAACCTTGCTCCAACAACACCTCCAATCAATGTATAAAACAAAAACTTATCTATCCATTCTGCATCCGCCCCTTCATTAATAAGAAATTTTCGCACAATGTAATACCCTGTTATAAATGATATTGCCATAAGCAAACCATAATAACGAATCATTATAGGCGATTCGATAATATTAGGGTTTACATCCCAACTAATAAAAGCTAATGTGTCCATATAGTTTTTTGTGAGCAGCAAAAATACGATTTTATATGAGTTGAAACTGTTAAAAATTCATTAAAACAATAGCAATCCTGCAATGAAAATTACAGCACCTACTAGCATTAGAGACAATGTATAAGGAAGTATTTCTCTAGCTTTAAGCCCAGTAATACCAAGCAGTGGCAACGCCCAAAACGGTTGCATCATATTGGTCAGTTGATCACCATATGCTAGAGCCATAATGCTTTTAGGTACTGAAAGCCCCATATTAATTGCCGTTTCCAAAACAATTGGTCCTTGCACCATCCATTGCCCACCACCACTTGGAACAAATACATTGACAACTCCCGCGCTCAAGAAGGTCAAGAGAGGATATGTTGTTCCGTTTGAATGCGCACTGAAAAAGGCCGATATATCTCCAATCAATCCAGAGTTATTCATAATTCCCATTATCCCGAAATACAAAGGAAACTGTAATAAGATTCCAGAAACGCCGCTAATAGCATTTCCAACGGCTTCAAGTACCTTGTGAATATTTTTATGAAAAATAAAGACCAATCCGAGTAGAGAAAAATTTATAAAATCGGGTTTTAAAAATTTCAATTCTGAAGCCCCTGGGTGACTGTAAGCTTTATAAACAGCGAATGAAATGATGCCTAGACCCAATAAGAAAGTGAATATTCTCGAATGATCTAGCTTTTCAGCACCCATCAATCCTGTTTCCTCTTCGGTTTCAATTTGTGGATTTGACAATCGAATGATAGAAGGTTTCAATTTTTTTCCAATCAGATACATACTTAATGGAAGTAGTATTATTAAAGCCATTGAAACTGAAATATTCATAGTAGAGAAAACAGTTTCTGTAAAAGGAATTGTATCCGGCAGCTGCGCTAAAACCTCTTGATTTTGAACAATTTTCGCAAAATGTCCTTCTTCAGATACAACGGCAAGGGAAGATCCAGATATTCCTCCATGCCAAACCATCATCCCTGAATAGCCTGCTGCGCCAACTAATGCGTAATTTATTTTAATATTTGACCGTAGTGCAAACTCACCCACTTTTCGGGCGAAAACAGCTCCAAAGATCAATCCCAGTCCCCAATTGAACAAGCTCACTAACACTGTAAAGAGCGTTACATAAAAAGCTGCTTGAGCTGTGCTTTTACAAATAGGTGTTATCTTATTTAAAAGGTTGTCGATTGGCTTACTTAAGGCCAATACATGACCAAGTAAAAGCATTAACATCATCTGAAAACCGAATTTCATTAGCCCAGTACTCCATAATCCATCGTACCAATGATTTAACAATTGTAGCGGCCTGCTTGTTGATTCATTGGTTGAAATCAACTGTTTCTGGTTACTGACTTCAAATTGAATTATTGTTGTATAGCCATTGCCTTTTTCTGAAATGACGGCTTCTAAATCAAGGATTTCCTTTTGATGCTTTATTTTAAATGTGTCGTTTTTTATAGTGTGCTTGTCTCCTATGTCAAAATAAGTCCACTCAGTATTGTCAGAACTTGAAATCAACAAAGTTTCCTCTACTGATTCTTCGACAATGATTTTTTCACTTGGTAATTTATTCCCAAACGAAAGAGACAACAAATACGTGACAACAGTCAACACGATTGCTATAGTAAATGGCGTGGGAAGAAGCGTTCTAAATGCTTTAGTATATTTTTCGGTAAACGACATTTGATGTTAAAAATAGGAATATTATCTCACAAAAAAAGGTCAAAACTTTCGCTTTGACCTTTTTACATCAATTATTTAATGCTATTTAGAAAGGCAAATCATCTTCACCTTCTGCCATAGGCTCTAAAGCGGTATCTGGAGCTTCAGGTGTTGGAGCTACTCCTGCAGCACCTTTCTCAATTCTCCACGCTTGAAGGTTTACAAAATACCTTCCATTGTACTCATTCCCTCTAACGTTAAATGACACATCTACGTCATCCCCAACAGTTAAAGAATCTAACATTGCTGTTTTATCCTTGATACACTCCAACTTTACATCCTGAGGATATTGCTCTTGTGTTGTAATAACAAATTCTCTTTTACTGAACCCACTGTCAAATGTTTGTGTGTCCAAAATTACTTTTACTTTTCCGTTAATTTTTAATTCCATTTTTTTTGTTTTTCTTCGACCACATGGCCGTACTTTTTAATTATTAAATGATAGAAGCGTTTTCCACGCTTCCGTAAGTTTATTTTCTTTCAACAACTCTTTTGCTCTTAAATGAAGCTCTGTTTCCAGCTTTTCCGGAGCATTTTCTAAAGATACAAATAAATCAATCAATTCAATTAATTTATAATCATTGACTTCTGTTTCATCCGGCAAAGTTTCTATTCCTCCTAGTTGACCAATGTCATTCCCCGTTAAAATTTTACTCTTAACAATCTCTTTAGGTATTTCATCCACCCCTATACCTCTTGTAGTAATTGGTTTTTTAATCTCAAACATAGAATTCTCATCAGCTCTACAGTACCAATCTCCACCCATACGAGCAACAAGGTCAATTTTCTTTTGATCAATGGCTTGGTTTTCATCCAAAATACTTTCTGCAATATGGATTTTTAGAATCTCACACACAATTAGATTACCTGCTCCGCCACCTTCGCCTAACTCAATTACCTCATTGACCTTACATTCCATTTGAACAGGCGACTCTTTAACCCTCCAAGGTCTTACCACTTCCGATTCAATAGCAGTTAATCCACTTTTAACGAATTCATCTTCATTTGGATTATAAGGAGAACTTGCCAATGACATTTGATGCACCATTGAGTAATCAACAATATTGATTACCACTTCTGGAACTTCTTTTACATTATTGTATGTATCTTTTTGTTGACCTGTTCTACCACTTCTTGCTGGAGAAAAAACAGCAATTGGAGGGTTAGAACTAAAAACATTAAAAAAGCTAAACGGAGCTAAATTTCGATTTCCATCTCTATCTATTGTACTCGCAAAACAAATAGGCCGTGGCCCAACACTTCCCAATAAATAATGGTGCAGTTTCGGGTTTTTAGTCTCTTTTGTATCAATAGTAAGCATTGCTCTTTTCAATTTTCAACAAAACTATACTATTGAGAAAAGAATTACGAAATAATATAAAGATTTACTTTTCAACAAAAAGAAAACTATCTTAATAAATTGGCGCGACCTTAAAGCTCTTTGCTCGTAACAAAAAAGGCTCATTCCGTATAGAAATGAGCCTCTTTTTAATTACCAATAGGTCAACTAAGCCTCTTCAGAAACAACTTCTGCATCATCTATATTCTTTAACTTACTTGTAATCTTTTCTTTTGTTTCTTTCGCTTTAGAAGTTAAATCTTCCTTTGCATCTTTAGCTTTTGTTGTTAAGTCTTCTTTCGCTTTCAAAAACTTCTCTTCCAATTCTTTTAAAAATGGAAATGCCTCCTCTAATTTTTCTTTATTCTTGTCAAACTGAGCTTGAACATCATCTTTAGTTGAATCAACTGTTTTGAAAAAATCTCCTACATAGTTCTTTCCATCGCTATCTACTTTTTTTCCTGTTTCAACTAATTCATCAAACTTTGCTTTTGCCTTGTCCGATGCTTCTGACGCCATTCCTAATCCTGCGTATGCTAATGTTTCAATAATATTCATGGTTTTTGTTTTTAATGATTAATTAATATGTCTTGTTATTTTTTTGCTACAGTCTTTTTTGCAGCCGGTTTTTTCTTTGTAGTGTTTGATTTCTTAAGTTTCGCTTCTAATTCTTCGATTCTCTTTTTCAAAGCATTTACTTCATCATCTTCCTTTTTAAGGAAATCAAATTTTGAAGAAATGTTATCGCCAAGTGATTTCATTTTAGATTCGAAATCTTCTTTTTTAGATTCTGTTGATTTAAAAAATTCTTCAATTATTTTTTTCCCTTCAGTATCAGAAATTTTTCCTTTTTCAACCAAATCTTCAACTGTTTCCTTTACCTTATCTGATGTTAATGCGGCTAATCCAACACCGGCGTAAACAAAATTCTTTAGTAATTCCATTGTATATAGTTTTATATGTTTATTTATTTTGACTAGCTCTTGTCAAAAGGTGTACCATTTTTACAATAAACTCTTTTTTAAAGCCGTAATAAATATAAAAAATCCAATAAAAACAGTGTATTTAGGCAATTTAACACCCTTAAACAAGGGTGCACTATAAATACAACTTTGGTTTTGCTGTGATAAAACAAGTATTTTTCAAGTGAACTATTAGCATAAATTTGGTTCAATAGTGTCATATTGGCTATCTTTACAACCTATTTATGGCACTAGAAAAAAAACATTATGTAATCACAGGAGCTCCAAGCACCGGAAAATCCTCCGTAATTAATGAATTAAGAAAAATGAATTTCGTATGCCATGACGAAATTGCGAGAGAAATTATAAAAGAAAACCAAGAGAATAATCACAATGTTTTTCCTTGGGTTAACATGCGTGAATTTAGTGACATGGTCTATTACCGAATGAAAAACAGAGTTGAACAGCAAAGTGATGACCTATGCTTTTTAGACAGATCAGTAGTGGATTTAATTGGATACATGGCATTTGCAAATGAAAAAGCCCCCATAAATTATGCTGAATTTGCTAAATCTTCCCGATATGCTAAAAAGGTTTTTATTATGCCACTTTGGACCTCAATTTACACAAACGATCAAGAAAGAAAAGAATCAATTGAAGAAGCGAAAACTATTGACTACAACCTAAGAGAATCCTATAAAAACCTAGGTTTTGAGCTGATTGATGTACCAATGCTCACTATTAAGGAAAGAGCTAAATTCATTTTAACGGAAATTGGACTTCAAGTCGAAGCTTAACTAAGCGGGAAGTAATTGAAAACTCATTCTGTGAAAAGGAGTCGCTCCATGCCTCCTTATTCCTTCACGATGGATTTTTGTTGGATATCCCATATTTCGCTCCCAACCATAAAAAGGAAATTCTTTTGCTAATTTTGTCATCATATCATCGCGATATGTTTTCGCTAATATTGAAGCGGCAGCGATACTCATATAAATACCATCACCTTTAACAATACAATGATGTTGAATCTTATTATAAGCAGTAAATCGGTTGCCATCAACCAAGATACTATCTGGCAGCTTTCCCAACTGGTCTATCGCACGATGCATAGCCAAAAATGAAGCATTCAATATGTTAATTTCATCAATCTCCTTATTATCAACCACACCTACCGCCCAAGCCAATGCTTCTTTCTCAATAATTGGTCTTAACGCGTACCGCTTCTTTTCAGTTAGTTTTTTTGAATCGTTTAATATGTCATTCCTAAAATTGGAAGGAAGAATTACCGCCGCCGCAACAACTGGACCTGCCAAGCAACCTCGACCAGCTTCATCACAACCCGCTTCAATTTTATTCTTTGTATGAAATATCTCTAACACCTAAACAGAGACAACTGGTTCAATAAAAAGATTTTTCATACTTACTTTTTCTCCTATGATTCTTGGCAACTGATCAATAGCAACTCTTTCCTGCGACATTGTATCTCTTTCTCGAATTGTTACCGTATTATCGTCTAATGTCTGATGGTCAACTGTAATACAATATGGAGTTCCAATTGCATCTTGACGTCTATACCTTTTACCTATCGAATCCTTCTCTTCATAAGCACAGATATGATCATACTGCAAAGTCTTCATTACTTCTCTTGCTTTTTCAGGCAAGCCATCCTTTTTCACCAAGGGCAATACAGCAGCCTTGGTTGGCGCTAACGCTGGCGGGATATTCAACACGACCCTCTCTGAGCCATCTTCTAACTTTTCTTCGTTAAACGAACTGGACAATACAGCTAAAAACATTCTATCTAACCCTATAGATGTTTCTACAACATATGGGACATAACTTTCATTGTCTTCATTGTCAAAGTAACGTAATTTCTTTCCTGAAAACTCTTCGTGCTTGCTCAAATCAAAATCTGTTCTAGAGTGAACTCCTTCCAATTCTTTAAATCCAATCGGAAAATTAAATTCAATATCAGTAGCTGCATCTGCATAGTGCGCCATTTTTAAGTGATCATGAAATCGATAATTATCACTTCCCAAATTTAAGGCTTTGTGCCATTTTATGCGGGCTTCTTTCCAGTGCTCATACCATTTTTTTTGTGTTCCTGGTTTTACGAAAAACTGCATCTCCATTTGCTCAAACTCCCGCATTCTGAATATAAACTGCCGAGCTACTATTTCATTCCTAAATGCCTTTCCTATTTGGGCAATACCAAAAGGAATTTTCATCCTTCCCGTTTTTTGAACATTTAAATAATTAACAAAAATCCCTTGAGCCGTTTCTGGACGCAAATAAATTGTGGAAGCATCTCCTGCCACAGACCCCATCTCGGTTCCAAACATTAAATTAAACTGCCTTACTTCTGTCCAATTTTTAGACCCACTCACTGAACAAACTATACCCAATTCTTCTATTAGACTTTTGAATCCCTCTAAATCCTCGTTTACTTGAACAGCTTTCAATTGAGCCTCAATTTTTTCAATTTCACCGACTCTTCTTAAAACATTTGGGTTTGTATTTCTAAACTCCTCCTCTTTGAATGCATCTCCAAAACGTTTTTTTGCCTTTGTAATATCCTTATTTATTTTACCCTCTATTTTCGCTATATGATCCTCAACCAAAACATCAGCTCTATATCTCTTTTTTGAATCTTTATTGTCAATCAAAGGATCATTAAAAGCATCAACATGTCCCGACGCTTTCCATGTTTTAGGATGCATAAAAATAGCCGCATCTAGACCGACAATATTTTCGTTCATTTGAACCATAGCAGTCCACCAATACTTTTTTATGTTGTTTTTTAACTCAACTCCATTTTGAGCATAATCATACGTCGCGCTCAACCCATCATATATTTCACTGCTTGGAAAAACAAATCCAAACTCCTTTGCATGTGAAACAACTTTTTTAAAAATATCTTCGTTTGATGCCATTTTACCTCCCTTTAATTTATGTTGACAAAGGTATTATAATGTAGAAGTTTTACCCAAACCATTTTTAATTTTTCTAGTTTGGACTACTTTTTGAAGATTAACATTAAAAGGAAATTATGAAAAACTTGATTACAATATTATTAATCATGATGGGCTGCTCTACAAAAAAAGGAACAACAGAAACTGTTGAAACAAATGCTAAAACAGAAAGGACAGCGCAATTAATAAAAATGGCTATATACAGGCAGTAGTAGAGGACAAAACAAAAAGCGGCTGTGGATTTGTAATAAAAAACATTACCACTGAAGAGTTTTTACTTCCCAACAATTTGGAAGATGAGCACAAACAAGACGGACTTAAAGTTTGGTTAAAATATAGGCCGATTCGCTCCGCACAAGGGAGTTGCACAATTGGAAATCCAATAACCATTGAAGAAATAAAAATTATTGAATAAAATAAAGACTACTTAAACAACTCGCGTTTTTGACTTATAGCTTACCACTATTTAACCCAAACCTTGTGTGCTTTTTTAAAATTTGAATTACTTACATTGATTATATAATAACCTGCTGAAAACTCACTTAAATCTAGCTGATAATTTAAATCTCTTCCCGTATTGATATTGCTAACAGCTTTTATGTTCTGACCTAAAGTATTAACAACGTTAATATTCACCTCTTCATTTAAGTCTCCAATTGTTAGGTTAAATTGATTATTTCCTAAATAACCAACCACTAATGTTTTACTCATATACGCATCAGCAATGCTTAAAAAAGAGTCTGGAAAAGTCAAAGCAAATATTCTAGTCCTAACAGATCCCCCTGCATACATATAAGGTCCCGTATGCCAAAATGTTGCATCATCAGAGGGGTCAATTGTCATTTGTGCATAATCCCCCCAGCGGTTATCTCCAGATTTCGATGAAGAACCTTCTATTGCAGATTGTTCTAAATAAGTCATCTCACCTAATGCTCCACCAGCCCAACGACCTGTGTAGCGCAGAGAAGGATATGTCGATGCACCTGAAACACAATATGCCATTGCTATATTTCCATATTTATCCATGTTTATACTTCCTAACCACCTACTATCACCATCAGGGGCATAAGTTCCTTCTTGATACAAAGACCAGTCGGAACCAGAAGTTTGTCGCAATTCGTACCACCTGATCCCAGCATGATTTGTATTATCTACATCTACACTATGACACATCACCATAGAATTATGAGTTGAAAACTCTCTATAGTTAGCCATAAACATAAACGCTTCTGGCACCGCGTCTAACTTGACAGAGGTGCCAGGCTGAGTAATATTATCCCACCCTCCAGTGAAACCACTATCAAATGCTGAAACAGCAATTTGATATGGAGATGAAATAGTCGAGTTAGAAGTTGTTGTCCAATCAACAGTTACGTCCCAAACTTTAATATGATCAGAACCTACACCTCCCCAACTATTGTCTTGAAAATAGAATATTTGGTTAGGCGTTCCAACACTAGGTAAGGTTGACCCTGCATGAGCAGGTAATGTGCTAAAAAAACCAGCAGTCGATAATGACGGAACATTAAACTGAATCATTTGAGCGCCAGCATCTCCAGCAATCATTTTATCTCTTTCCATAACAAAAGCCTCATTTCCGCTTTTATTGGATGTCACATAATAACCATCACTCCAAACAGAATATTTTGGGTAATCAGGAAAACTTGCACCTACATTAAATGCATAAGAATTATATGCCCCTGTAGGATCTCCAGTTTGGGACACTGCAACCTGTAGGTTATTGCTAAAATCAAATTGGCTAATAAACCAACGATCAGCAAACTTATCATATAGCACGATTGGGTCTCCTGCGTTTCCCCCTCCCAACAAAGAACCTAAACTTCCTGTTTTTAAAATGGTTCCCGTTTTGTCAAAAACCCTATATTGTGAATTTACCATTTGCATATAATGATTGGGACCAACTGCCCCGCTTGGATCAGGAGGATTTGCTCCTGACAGACCATTCCATTCCAAAGTAGGAGACTTCAATACGCCGCTTCCTTTAGTTTTTTGCCATACTAGGATCAACCCCATTTGGCAAAGGAATGCCTGAAATATGCTCAATTCTACCGCGCATATTAGGCATAGTATTCCCTACTTCATAAGTATTTTCCTTTTCATCAGGAAGGTCATTTATCCTTTCTGTCACCTTAAATGAAGCTGCGGTAATTGTCGAAATAGGACCATAAGATTCTTTTTCTTGCCCTACCACAATCAGCATAGAGGCAAGCATGCCCATTAATAATATATTTTTCTTCATGTTTATCTTGTTTCTTCCCAAAGTTGGGGATTATTATGCGTTTCACAAAGTAAATTCTCATATACTTAGGAATCTTGAGATTGGACATGGTTGCCTGAAAAATGTTTTTTCATTACTCCTCCAAACCAACTTATTGTAATTTAAGACTAAAATTACTGAATTCAGATTAATCAGATAAAAGGAAACACTTAAATAATAATTCCTCTTTTTGTTTTATACTTTTGTAAACATGATTGAAGTAGATGACAAACTATTATCCTTAGATTTATTTGAGAAGAAATTTGTATGCAACTTAAGCGCTTGTAAAGGAATTTGCTGCATTGAAGGGGATGCTGGAGCTCCTCTTGAAATGGAAGAGATTGACATTCTTGAGGAATCTTTAGACGTTATAAAACCTTATATGCAACAAGAGGGGATTGAAGTTATTGAGGAACAAGGTGTTTTTTACATGGATGAAGACAACGAACCCGTTACTTCTTTAGTCAACAATGGAGCATGTGCATTTGTTTACTTTGATGAAAACAATTCTACAAAGTGCTCCATAGAAAAAGCACACAGTGAAGGCAAGCTTGACTTTAAAAAACCTATCTCTTGCCATTTATACCCAATAAGGGTTACAAAACTAAGGAACTATGAGGCTATTAATTTTCATCAATGGGATATCTGTTCCGATGCTTGCACACTTGGAACTGAATTAAATGTAAAAGTTTACAAATTCTTAAAAGAACCTATTACCAGAAAATGGGGCGAACGTTTTTTCACTGAATTATCACAAATTGATAACGAAATTGAAAAGGAAAAATCAAAAAAATAATTTTGCTGGCACGAAATATTATTTGGGGATTTTATCTTTTTTCTTACATAATATTTCGTCAAAACAGCCGAAGACATAGTGTTCGTTGTTTTTAACACGCCAACATTGAAAACCCTTTTAATATGTTAATAAATACCCTGCTAAATCCTTGTAATTTAGACATTCTAAAGGATAGACAAAGAGTTTAATTAAAAAGACAAATTGTACATTTCGGAAGATGAATCGTTTCCCCTTGTTTTTAAAGGGGTTAGGTGAGTTGTTAAATGGGAGTGTTGAAAACTTCAAAAATTGTGGATGAAATTACTTAGGAATAGGTAAGTTTTTTTTCAATTTTTGTACTCCTTAAACGAGGCTAGTAAAACGAAAATTTCTTAACGAAAAACTTAGTTTTTTCAAAAAAAAAAGCAAAAAAACACACTTTTTTGCCTAGGAAATTTTTCACTCTACTAAAATGAGTTTGAGAATTAATAAAGTTAATATTACAACAATTAGAACTATGGAAAAAGAAACAAAGACAAAGGTTGAAGATGTAAATTTAAGCGAAGTATTACCAGCTAATACTGAAATTCTTGAACCCATTCTAAAGGAAAATCCTAACAGATTTGTTTTGTTTCCGATCCAACACATGGACATTTGGGACATGTATAAAACACAGCAAGCAATGATTTGGACTGCTGAGGAATTAGACCTTGCCGCTGACAGATTAGATTGGGAAGAAAAATTAAATGACGATGAACGTTTTTTCATTAAGCATGTTCTTGCATTCTTTGCAGCGTCTGATGGTATCGTTAATGAAAATTTAGCTGAAAATTTCCTAAGTGAAGTTCAATATACTGAAGCTAAATTCTTTTACGGCTTTCAAGTAATGATGGAAAATGTTCATTCAGAAACATATTCATTATTAATTGACACTTACATAAAAGATGATAAAGAAAAAGATTACCTATTCAACGCAATAGAAACATTCCCTCCTGTTAAAACAAAAGCTGAGTGGGCAATGAAGTGGATAGATAATGGATCATATGCGCAAAGATTAATTGCTTTTGCTGCAGTAGAAGGAATTTTCTTCTCAGGATCTTTCTGTTCAATCTATTGGTTAAAGAAAAGAGGCCTGATGCCAGGCCTTACATTCTCTAACGAGTTAATCTCAAGAGACGAAGGCTTACATTGTGATTTTGCTTGTTTACTTTACAACAATCACCTTGAAAATCAATTGAGCAAAGAAGAGGTTAAAGAAATCATATCACAAGCTGTTGAAATTGAGAAAGAATTCGTTACTGAATCTCTTCCTGTCCGTTTAATCGGAATGAATTCAGACTTAATGAATCAATATATTGAGTTTGTTGCAGATAGACTTTTAGCTGAACTAGGAAACGAAAAAATATACAACGCAACTAACCCATTTGACTTTATGGACATGATTAACCTTCAAGGGAAATCTAACTTTTTCGAAAAAAGAGTTGGTGAATACCAAAAAGCAGGTGTGAAAAACGGTACTGAAGAAGGGGGAGCATTTAGCATGGATGCAGAATTTTAACATTTAACAATCAGGTTAAGCCATCACTAATCAGAGGGAACGATTAGTGATTAGACAAAAGGAGATGACCATCGAGAATAATAATATATAAAACCACAGAATTAGGTATGTACGTAGTAAAAAGAGACGGAAGAAAAGAAGTTGTCAAGTTTGACAAAATCACAGCAAGAATTAAAAAATTATGTTACGGATTGAACGCATTAGTTGTTCCAGAAAAAGTGGCCATGCGTGTAATCGAAGGACTATATGATGGAGTAACCACAAGTGAACTAGACAATTTAGCTGCTGAAGTTGCTGCTACTAATACTATCTCGCATCCAGATTACGCTTTATTAGCATCTCGTATTGTAGTTTCAAACCTACATAAAAATACTAAAAAATCTTTCACCGACACAATGGAAGATTTATACAGTTACGTAGATCCAAAGACAAATCAACCAGCCCCTTTATTATCTGAAGATGTTTATAAAGCGATCAAGGATAATGCTGAGGTACTTGATTCTAACATTATTTACGATAGAGATTTTAGATATGATTTCTTTGGTGTTAAAACATTAGAAAGATCTTACTTATTAAAATTGAATGGAGAAGTTGCAGAAAGACCTCAGCACATGTTAATGCGTGTTGCAATGGGAATTCACAAAACGGATATTGAAGCAGCTATTTCTACTTACAACTACATGAGTGAAGGTTGGTTTACACATGCTACACCTACTTTATTCAACTCCGGTACTCCAAAAGCACAAATGTCATCTTGTTTCTTATTGAAAATGCAAGAAGATAGTATTGGTGGGATTTATGACACATTAAAACAATGTGCTCAAATTTCTCAATCCGCAGGTGGTATTGGCTTGTCTATTCATGACATTAGAGCTACTGGATCTTACATTAAAGGAACAAATGGAACCTCCAATGGAATTGTTCCTATGTTAAAAGTTTTTAACGATACGGCTCGTTATGTTGATCAAGGGGGTGGAAAAAGAAAAGGATCTTTTGCCATCTACGTTGAGCCATGGCACGCAGATATTTTCTCCTTCTTAGACTTAAAAAAGAACACTGGTAAAGAAGAAGACAGAGCTAGAGATTTATTTTATGCGCTTTGGATTCCAGATTTATTCATGAAAAGAGTAGAGGAAAATGGAGAATGGACTTTAATGTGTCCAAACGAATGTCCTGGAATGTCTGACGTATATGGTGATGAGTTTGATGCTCTTTACCTTAAATATGAAAGCGAAGGTAAAGGTCGTAAAACTATTAAAGCACAGGATTTATGGTATAAAATATGTGAGTCTCAAATTGAAACGGGAACTCCATATATGTTATACAAAGATGCTGCTAACTCCAAATCAAACCAAAAGAACCTGGGTACAATTAAATCTTCAAACTTATGTACGGAGATTATGGAATACACATCTGATGATGAAGTTGCAGTTTGTAACTTAGCCTCTATTGCTCTTCCTAAATTTGTTGCTGAAGGGAAATTTGATCATGAAAAATTATTCGAAGTTGCATACAAAGTAACCAAGAACTTAGACTCTGTTATTGACCAAAATTACTACCCTATACCAGAAGCTCGAAATTCTAATATGCGTCACCGTCCAATTGGAATTGGTGTGCAAGGATTAGCAGATGCTTTTATTTTAATGCGTTTTCCTTTTGAATCTGAAGAAGCAAAGGCTTTGAATAAGGAAATTTTTGAGACTATTTATTATGCAGCTGTAACAGCCTCAAAAGACTTAGCTATTGAAAATGGACCTTACGAGACTTGGAAAGGCTCACCTATATCTGAAGGTAAAATGCAATTTGATCTATGGGGAGTTACTCCAACAGATAGATGGGAATGGAACATATTGAAAGAAGAGGTAATGCAACATGGTGTAAGAAACTCATTACTTTTAGCACCTATGCCAACAGCTTCTACTGCTCAAATTCTTGGAAACAATGAATGTTTCGAACCTTACACGTCTAATATTTACACAAGACGTGTATTATCTGGAGAGTTTATCGTTGTAAACAAACATTTATTGAGAGATTTAGTAAAATTAGGTCTTTGGAATGATAGCTTGAAAAATCAATTAATGGGAGCAAATGGCTCTATTCAAAACATTAAAGAAATTCCAGATAACATCAAGGAACTATACAAAACAGCTTGGGAAATTTCCCAAAAAACCATATTAGATATGGCTGCCGATAGGGGTGCATATATCGACCAATCACAATCGTTGAACATCTTTATGGAGAATGCGAACTTTGCTAAATTAACTTCAATGCACTTTTACGGATGGAAAGCAGGATTGAAAACAGGGATGTACTACCTGAGAACGAAAGCTGCTACTGATGCGATTAAATTTACATTAGATAGAGAAGCAATAGCCGCACCAATCGCTAAAACGGAAGAAGAAAGAATAGCTGAAATTGCTTGTTCTTTAGATGATCCAGACAACTGTGATATGTGTAGTGGATGATAACTCACAACAAACTAAAAAAAGCTACATCTTTCGATGTAGCTTTTTTTTTTGTGACTTATTTAACCTGAGTTCTACCTAAGTAATGAATAGCAATTCGAGATAAACTTACAAAAATCACTCGCACTTAGCGAAGCATTATCATGCAAGGGAATTGACATCTTTTGAAAAAATGGTTATTACATCGAACGTTATTTAGTAAAAAAATAACACCTCTCATGCAGAAATACAATATCTTTATGCAGTGATAGAGGACAATGATAAAAGAGAAGAGGTTGACTTTAGTTATTTTGAGACTAAAGAGACTCAGGAATTTTCTGAAAAACTAAAAACCCACGGAACTAAGGCTACTGAGGTTATGAAAACTTTTGTTTCCAAAATGGGTACTGAAGCGAAAGAAACCCGCGAGGCATCAAAAGTTGTTGTTAAGTTTTTGAAAGAAGGAAAAGTAAGTAAAGAAGAAGAACACGAATTAAAAACGCAAATCTATGACCTGTTTAAAATGGCAGGCATCGGGATTCCGTTTATGTTAATTCCTGGATCAACTTTGCTAATGCCATTTTTAATTAAACTAGCCAAAAAGAAAGGAATTGATTTGCTTCCCTCCGCTTTTAAGAAAGAAGAGGAAGATACACTTGACAATCCCCAAGACAAGAAATAACATAACTCTCATCAATGGAAATTTTGCATTTCCGTTAACTTCTTGTAAACTCCTTTCTGCGAAATTAATTCTGGATGATTACCACGTTCAATAATCTCGCCTTTCTCCATTACCAAAATTTCATCAGCATGTTGTATTGTGGACAACCTATGAGCAATGACTAAAGAAGTTCTGTTTTTCATTAAATTAGTCAAGGCATCTTGAACTAACCTTTCACTTTCTGTATCTAATGCGGAAGTTGCTTCATCTAAAATTAATATTGGAGGGTTCTTTAAAACAGCTCTTGCAATACTTAACCTTTGTCTCTGCCCCCCAGATAATTTACCTCCACTATCTCCAATATTGGTTTGGTATCCGTTTTCTAGCTTCTCAACAAACTCGTGAGCATTCGCAATTTTTGCAGCTCGAATAACCTCATCTTCCGTTGCTTTCTCTACCCCAAAAGCGATGTTGTTAAATACAGTATCATTAAACAAAATAGATTGTTGTGTTACAATTCCTAATTTGTCCCTTAGACTTTTTAATGATATATCTTTTATGTTGTTACCGTCTAATTGTATTTCTCCTTCTTCAAGATCATAAAAGCGCGGAAGCAAATCAGCTAACGTAGATTTTCCAGAACCAGATTGCCCCACTAGAGCAATGGTTTTGCCACTTAGCAAATCAAAACTCACATTTTTTAAAACGTATTCCTTTTGGTATTTAAAACTTACATTATTATAAGATACTTTATCATTAAACGATGTCACTTCAAGAGCATTTGTTTGATCTACAATAGAAACTTCTTCATCCGTAATTTCTTTAATTCGATTTAATGCGGCAATCCCTCTACTTGCCTCATATATTGCTTTTGAAATCGCTTTAAAAGGAGATATTAATTGTGAAAACAAAACAAGGTACCCGATAAACAAATCGGGCTCCAATTCTCCTGAGAAGACTAAGTTCCCCCCAAATAATAGCACTCCAGTTGTGGAAACAATTCCTAAAAACTCACTAGAAGGCGAAGCAAGGTCCATTCTTCGATAGAACTTTATCATTATCGAATAAAGGTTATTATTTTTATCCTCAAACCTATTTCTTGTTCGTTCTTCCGCGTTAAATCCTTTTATAATTCTTTGACCTGTTAACGATTCTTCAACCGAAGAGAGCAAGTTTCCAGCATTTTCTTGACCTTGTTTTGCTTTTTTCTTTAAGCCCCGACCAATCAAGGCTATCACCAGTCCAGATAAAGGAAGAAAAACAATTATAAAAATCGATAGTTTCGCATTGATTACAAACAAAGCAATTATGTAACCTATGATATAAAATGGGTTTTTAAATGCTGCATTTAACCCCGCAAGTAATGCCAGTTCTACATCCTTAACATCTGTAGAAAAGCGAGATATAATATCCCCTTTTCTTTCATCGGTAAAAAAAGATAACTGTAAATGAAGGACTTTGTCATGAAGTTTTGATCTTAAATCTCTGGATACTGCATGCAACGCAATTGATAGAAAAACTGAACTCAGATAAGAAAACAAATTCTTAAAAAACACAACGATTATTAAGGAAATACATATTGCCACCAATACAAAATATTTACCATGCTCAACAACAAGAGTAGCCATTAAATAATTAATGTATTCCAACATCCCTTCTTGTGAAACACCCACTGCTCCTTCATATTTTGAAATAGTCTCTGCAAATTGTTCTGCATTCGTATTAAATAGAATACGTAATAGCGGAATGACCATTGCAAATGAAAACAATGAAAAAACCATCCCGAAAAGGTTGAAAAAAAGGTTTAATCCAACCGCTTTTTTGTAGTCCCCAACAAGGGTAATTAATTTAATTAAATTCTTCAATACTATTTGAATCTACGTCTTATTTTACCTTTAAATGCGGTTTGCACTTTCCAGTTTAACCTTTGAAAAAGACCATGTCTTTTTTCGTCCAGCAAGGATTTAAATTTACCATTATGACTCCCTTGCTCTGCTATTGGGGGGTGAATCCAATAAATACTGAATAACCCATCCCTACAAATAACGGTATATAAAGAATCAATAATCATATTACATTTAAACTCCTTTATATAGTTCAATATTGCTTTTGCAGTTCCGTAAGTAACAATGTAAGCCCCACCGAATCGAACTCGATCTTCTTCATATAAGTATCTTCCTTCTACCTCTTCAGTTTTAGGAACAAATTTTCGATTATTTTCCAATGCTAAAAAATAATTTAGCGGAAAATTTCGACTTTCATCCGTTGTTTCTTCCAGTGCTTTATTACAAATTGATACAAAGTTCTTATCTAAAAAAATATCATCTTCTAGAATCAACACTCTATCCAGTTTTCTTTTTACAATTTCTTCTAAAATGTATATGTGTTTTAATGAACAAGAAGTTCCTGGAATCAAATCCCCTAATAAATAATCAGAAAAATATTCTTGCTGAATTTCAGGAGTAATATCCTTTAAATCCCCCCTAAGCATAAACTCAAAAGGAATGTTGCGGCTATTTAGTTGCTCTGAAACAGATTTTTCTCTATCCTCAGATCCTTCACTAACATGAACAACAAAAGTATGATCAACATTCAAATTCATAACATGATATTTATCACCGAGTAAAATTAGGCATATTGTAATAACATAAAAATATATATAGAATTAATATTAATCCCATTATAGTATCATTTTGACGAAATATCAATTTTACGGCTAAGAAAAAAAAGGAAACCTCTATCATTTTATCAGATTAATTTTAACTTTAAACCAAATAACAATTAAGAATATATTTATGTACAATTTTGATAAAGACGAATTCAAAAAATTTGCGACAAAGCACCAAGGTATTTCAAGTATGGTGTTTGACGATTATATGTCGGCAGTGTCTAATGTCCCTCTTGGGATGACTCCTAATATTATTGAAGAAAGACAAATGAACGTTGCAGTGATGGACGTTTTTTCTCGTTTAATGATGGATAGAATTATTTTTTTAGGAACTGGAATTAATGACTACGTTGCAAATATTATAACGGCTCAATTATTATTCTTAGAGTCCATGGACCCAAAAAAAGATATTCAAATTTACTTGAATTCCCCAGGAGGTTCTGTTTACGCTGGTCTAGGAATTTATGACACCATGCAATACATCAATCCAGATGTTGCTACAATTTGTACAGGCATGGCTGCTTCTATGGGAGCTGTACTATTATGTGCTGGAGCAGAAGGAAAACGAACTGCATTGAAGCATTCTAGAGTTATGATACACCAGCCATTAGGAGGTGCACAAGGTCAAGCTTCAGACATCGAAATTACTGCTCGGGAGATTCAAAAATTAAAGAAAGAATTGTATGAGATAATTGCCGTTCACTCTGGAAAAACTTACGATGAAGTTTGGGATGATAGTGATAGAGATTATTGGATGATTGCTGAAGAAGCGAAAAAATACGGAATGATTGATGAGGTTTTAATTAGAAAACCTAAGTAAGATGAATTAACCTCTAAAAAAAAGTAGAAGAATTGTCCTTCTACTTTTTTTTTACCCAACCTTTTTTTCAATGAATTCTAAAATAATAAAAGCTAGTTCATTTAAACCCTCACCATGGAATGGAGGAAGTACAGCTGAATTATTCATTTATCCAGCGCTTTCGAAATATGCAACTAGAAATTTTAATTTTCGATTAAGTACCGCAACTGTCAATGTTCAAGAATCCATGTTTACATCATTACCCGGAATAACAAGAACGCTTATGGTTTTGGATGGCGAAATGACTCTTACACACAAGGACCACCACACAGCAAAACTAGGCAAATTCCATTCTGACAATTTTAAAGGTGATTGGAACACCTCTTCAAGAGGAAAGTGTTCGGACTTTAACCTTATGACTATGGGAAATACCCAAGGTACAGTTGAGTCTCTTCATGTAAATAAAGAAAAACAGGTTGACTTTTCATTTTCAGACAACATTCAGCATCTAGTAATTTACGTTTACAAAGGGCAAATAAAAATAGAAAATAAAACTATTGAAACCGGTGATCTAGTTGTGTTCGAAAACCCTACTAAATCAATTGAATTTATCAGCGTAGAAAAGTGTGACTTGATAATCAGTAAAATTTTTCAATAAAATTAAATTAAAATCACTGCTTCAATCAGAAGGATAACAACCAATGGTTTTAGTCTTTTCTTTTTATAATAAGTCTAGCACATTTTCTGGAGGTCTACCTAAAATGGCTTTATTTCCACTAACAACTATAGGCCTTTCAATTAGCTTAGGGTATTGAATCATAGCGCTAATCCATTCACTACCTGAAAGCGTTTTTCCTTTAAAGTTTTCTTTATAATCGGCCTCGCCTTTTCTAAGCAATTTCTCAGGCTTAATTCCTAGCAGGTTTATTATATCATTAAGTTCTTTTTCAGAAGGAATTACTTTCAAATATTCAATTATTTCAACCTCAACATCTTTTTCTTTAATGAGGTTTAAGGTCTGTCTGCTTTTAGAACATCTTGGATTATGGTAAATTTTCATAAACATTAATTATCTCATCAAATGTACAAAACCAGTTTTCAATTGTTCCTTATCGCTGCATTTATCTGTAAAGAGAATTTCATAATAGTAAACTCCTTCATGAATTGAATTGTCATTTTTATTGGTTCCATCCCAATGATTTAATGCGTCATCTGTTACAAATACTTTTTTTCCCCATCTATTCCAAATAGTTAAACTATATGTTTCCGATCCACTAACATTTACAAAGGTTAATAAATCATTTTCACCATCTCCATTTGGAGTAAATACGTTTGGTATTATAACATCGGTACTAATGTTTCCAAAGAAAGGAACTTCACTAGATATAACTTCCGTTAAATTACATGTAAAATCAAATGCTGTTAGACTTAAATTATATATTCCTGCTTCAGTATAATAATAAGCAACACTGTCAGCATAAAAGACATCTCCATTACCCATATCCCAAATTAATGAATCTGCCGCTGTTCCGGAGAAATCCAGCTCAACGAGCATGCTATCTCCGCCACAAGGAGGAGGAGGGGTAAAGTTTATCTCAGCAGAAAATTGTTCCGCCTGGATAAGGTTAACATTGAAATAAGCAGTATCAGCAATATTACAAGTACTAGAATCAATTGCAATATAAGTCACTACGTAGGTTCCGCTATCCAAAAATGTATTTGTTGGATTGACATCTGTTGATGTATTTCCATCCCCAAAATCCCAAAATTGCCCAGCGGTGGTTCCAGAAGAAGTAAAGCCAATAGAAAACGGCGGAAGCGTACATAATGTAGTGTCTTCGGGAGCAGAAGCAACTGCCAGAGAACTATCTGTAATAAAATTAAAGGTTTCATAGATAGAAGTGTCACCTCCGCAATAATCCCATGCGGTTAAAATTATGTTGTAAATTCCAGTATTTGTGTAGTTATATGAAATGGCAATGGAATCTTCAAATGTAGTACCATCACCCATATCCCAATGGGTTGAGTCAATTCCAGTTCCTAAAATATTGATGTTAACTGTTACTGAACTTGGATCCGAACAAGGCGGAATAATAGGTAGATCAAAGTCCGCACTAAACGTTGGAGCCTGCAACAGGTCTACATTAAAGTAAACCGTATCAGCAATGTTACAAGTACTAGAATCGATAGCGACAAACATGATATTGTAAGATCCGCTATCAGCAAATAGATTACTTGGGTCCTCAAGAATCGAAGTATTTCCGTCTCCAAAATCCCAAAACACATCAGGAGAAGAACCGTCAGAGGTGAAATCCATAGAAAAAGGAGGTTGAGAACATAGAGTTGTGTCTTCGGGGGCGGTTGCGGTTGCTACCGAAAAAACTGAATTAAAGTTTACAATTTCAGAAATGGTATTTGTGTTATTACAAACGAAATCCCATGCAGTTAATGTTACCGTATATACACCCGGAGAGGTATAAAAATATGTAAATCCAGTAGAATCAGGGTATATAGTACCATCTCCTAAATCCCATGACAATGAATCAGCTCCGGAACCAGTAAAAGAGGCTGATAAGGGAGTTAACAAGGGGTCTGTACAAGGAGGAATAACAGGTACATTTATTGTGGCACTAAACGTTGGAGCCTGCAACAGGTCTACATTAAAGTAAACCGTATCAGCAATGTTACAAGTACTAGAATCGATAGCGACAAACATGATATTGTAAGATCCGCTATCAGCAAATAGATTACTTGGGTCCTCAAGAATCGAAGTATTTCCGTCTCCAAAATCCCAAAACACATCAGGAGAAGAACCGTCAGAGGTGAAATCCATAGAAAAAGGAGGTTGAGAACATAACGTTGTATCTGCTGGTGCATTTGCAGTAGCTGTTGAAACAGCGGTAATAAAGTTTAAGGTATCTCTAATGGTATCGCTTATATTACATGTTAAATCCCATGCAATAACCTCAATTGGATAAATTCCTTCTGTTAAATATTCGTGCGAAATAACAAGATCGTCTGTATAAATAATTCCATCTCCCATATTCCATTGAGTGGAATCTATACCTGTTCCTGTGATCTCTGCATCCACATAAACAACCGTTGGATCAGAGCATGGTGGAATATCTGGAAGAGTGAAACTAGCATTAAATGTTGGAGCTTGAATTAATTCAACATCAAAATAGATAGTGTCACGCAGATTACAACTATTTGGATCGAAAGCAATGTAACGCACTACATAATTCCCTACCGTAGCATAAGTGTGAGTTGGGTCGGCAACAAATGATGCAGCAGAGCCATCACCAAAATCCCATTCATGTTCTGGTGCAGTTCCGCTTGAAGTAAAGTTTACTGTGTAATCTGTAGAACATAAGATAATGTTAGCAGGAACATTAGCCTGGGCTTCAACTCCCTGAAAATCAAATCCAAATTTAATTGCTCCTAGATTGCAATTAGATGAGCCATTTGTGGTTGAATAAACCCCAGGTGTTGTTGGAAAACTATTACCTCCACAACCAGCACAAACAGCTTGGTAAACGTTTCCTGCCTTATCAAAACGACTTGTTCCACCATCAACATGCTCATTTGCTGAAGTTGAACCAAAGTAAGAACCATATAATAATGATTGCGCATCTCTTTCCATTACAAAGAAGTAAAAATCACTTCCGTCCGTGCTAGGCTGCTGGGCATCGCCAGATATAGGCATATTATCTGTACTCCCTTCATTATTTGAATTACCCCCCCAACCAGAAACGTAAACATTACCGCAATTGTCAACTAAGAAAGCCGTAGGCGCGATGTCAATTACTTGCTGATTTGCTGGACCTGATAATGACCCTGAACCAAAAATTGTACTATAAATAGTTGTAGTTAAATCTGGAGACAGCTTATGTATGAACTGTGCACTATTGGCAATGGAATAAGCAGCGTTAACAATAGGATAGGCTCCTAATGATTGACCAATAGTATAAACATCTCCACTGTTATCAACCTCTAAAATAAAAGTTTGGTCATAATCTCCAGTACCAATATAAGTCATGGCCGTGAGGCTACCGTCTGTATTTTCTAGTCTCGCGATGAACCCATCCCAATTACCTCCATAAGTTTCATTAACAGCACCGGTTGATGTAGGTAGATTCGTACTAACTGTTCCCCCGCATATGTAAACATCATTGTTTGGGGCAATTCGAATAGAATAACCTGCATCACTATTCGAACCACCTAAATAAGTTCCCCAGTCCATTGTTGTCAAGTCACTTGACATTTTTACAACTACCGCATCTTGATCACCTAGGTTTGTTTGGCTGTATACGCCAGCTATAGTAGGAAAGTCAGTGGACCATGTACTAGTAGTAATATATATGTTGTCAATAGCATCTACAACAACTTCACCACGAACTTCATCAGCATAATTATAACCAAAAGATTCATTTACACCATCATTATCAGTTCCACCAATAAAAGTTGAGCCTAACAAATCTGTTCCATCAGAGTTAAATTTTATTAAAGCAATATCAACTCCAGCAAAAGGAACCCCATTAGAAAGATTGGTAGGTACACCTCCATTAAAAGAAGCGTCATAACAATTATTAGTAGTTGGGAAATTAGCAGAACCGGTTGAAGCAAATACAATTAAATTGTTTTGAGAGTCGTTTACTAAACTATGAGGCATTTCATTGTTTGCACCACCTAAATATGTTGAAAATAATAGATTTGTTCCATTTGGAGAAAATTTTGAAATAACAATATCGACATTACCTCCAGCAAATGCCTCTTGATAAGACCCTCCAACTGTAGGGTATGAATTTCCAAATGCAATACCTCCAGAATATAGTGCGCCAGTTGTATCATAAGTCGCTGTAAACCCCCAGTTATCTGAACCTGATCCGGTTAAAGTAGAAAAAACCCAAGTTGGGTCAATAACTAATTGTTTTGTATTGTCGTATCCATTTGGTAAATCAAAAGTTATTTTATTGTCTGAAAGGCTAAATTTACATGGAACGTCTATTTGTTTGCCTTCAATTTTCTGATATGCTAGAGGCTTCATTTCTTTAATGTCGCCAGTGCTTAAATGGATTAAAAGACTTCCGTTGTCAAGTTTCATTGAATCAACATTATCATATTGAACTTCAATTTCATTTGGGTTTCCTCCTGGATTTACGATGAAGTCATATTTCATTCTTTCGAAAACTGTGTAGATTTCCATGTTGATGTTGTTGTATAATTCACCATATTCAATTGTTCTAAATGAGTTAACTCCGCTAACCCATTTGGATTGATCATCTCCTATGTAATAATTTTTATACCCTTTAATTTGGTCTGAAGTTGAAAACTCAGGTTCCAAATTAGCCCCAATAAAGCTCATGCTGTATGCATGCTTATTAAAAGGTTCAGGAGCATTTGCTCCGAAATTCCTTCCATCAGTTGCTAATAAGGCTCTGGTTTCTCTGTCGTGTTTTCTTTTGTAAAAAGCATCTAATTCATCCCCTGAAAACATATCAAAGACGAATTTGTTATTTTCGAAGTAGACATCACCAACATGCAGTTTCGAGTGAAATTTTACTTTTGAATCAAGCTGTCCAATATTTTCTGTGAAATGAAAGGTGGTAACATCATGTTGAGCATTACCGATCAGGCCGACCAATAAAACTAACCATACAATTATATTTTTCATAATATAGAATCTAATTCTTACTGAAGAAACAACCTAAGAATAGCTGTTGAAAATAGTATGACGTGAAAGTTCCGTAAAATGATGCATAAAACCAAAAAAAACTTTAAAAAGATTATGAATTAATCTGCTATGCGATAATTTCAACTAAATTCCATTAAATAACTCTTCAAAAACGCATCTATTTCTCCATTTAATACAGCTTCAGTATTACTAGTTTGATAGTTTGTTCGATGGTCTTTTACTCTTCTATCATCAAGTACATAACTTCGGATTTGTGCACCCCATTCAATCTTTTTCTTTTCAGATTCTATTTCGGCCCTAGATTCTTGCTTTTTCCGAACTTCAATTTCATATAATTGAGACCTAAGAAGCTGTGTAGCCTTTTCTTTGTTTCCCAATTGAGAGCGAGTTTCTGTATTTTCTATCACTAAGCCTGAAGGCTTATGTCGAAGACGCACACCTGTTTCGACTTTGTTTACGTTTTGCCCTCCTGCCCCACCTGACCGAAAGGTTTCCCATTTAACATCAGCTGGATTTATTTGAATATCAATTGTATCATCCACTAATGGATAAATATAAGCAGATGCGAATGATGTATGACGTTTGGCATTCGAATCGAATGGAGAAATTCTTACCAAACGATGAACGCCGTTTTCTCCTTTTAGATACCCAAAAGCAAAATCACCTTCCACCTCCAAAGTAACCGTTTTTACCCCTGTAACATCTCCAGCTTGATAGTTAATTTCTTTTACTTTCATCTGGTTGCGTTCTGCCCACATAATGTACATACGCATTAACATACTTGCCCAATCACAACTTTCAGTTCCACCAGCTCCAGCAGTAATTTGAACCACAGCATTTAGCGAATCTTCTTCTGCACTTAGCATGTTTTTAAATTCTAGTTCTTCAACATCTTTGACTAATTTTTCATTCGCTGCATCAACCTCTTGCTCTGTTGCCTCACCTTCTTTATTAAATTCAAATAAAACTTCCAAATCTTCAAAATCAGTTCGGACTTGATAATAGGTTTTTACCCAATATTTTTTGTTTTTGAGTTTTTTTAATAACCCCTCGGCAATTTTTGGGTCGTTCCAAAATTCTGGATCTTGGGTTCGAAGCTCTTCCTCTTCAATTTCGATTTCTTTGACTTCTATGTCAAAGATATCCCTTCAAAGCTAATAGTCGCTTATCCAGGGAGTTTAACTGATCTTTATTAATCATTGTAAATCTATTTCAAGCGAATGTAATAAAAATACCCTTGGTGGAAGAAAGTTATCGCCTTCAAAGAAAGTCAATCATTAATTTATTTCAAAAATGAATTGTTTATTTTTCAAAACCAATAAGTAGTTGCTGGCCCATACCCACAATAAATCTTGAAATGACAGTTGATTGCGGCTTTGCTTTAGATGTAAACAAGAAAAATAAAGTAGGGCAGCAAAAAACCTATACCAAATTAATGATATAGGTTTGTATTTTTGTAAGCTAAAAAAGTTAACCCTACTGTAGGATTTAACATTATTTAAACTCACACGTCATTGTAGTTCCCGTATTATACTGGTTGTAGTCAGCAGGCCGAACTTCTTCGCAGTCAAGTTTAGCCCCTCTTTTGCTCGCTTGCATAGCTTTTGGACCTGTAACCATTGTGTCGACGTCTGGGACTGACCCTACAACTGTAGTAGTACATGTACATGTGTGAACTTTCGCACATGAAGAGACGCTAGCTATCAATGCAGCTGAAGCGATTAGTGTAAAAATTTTCATTCTTTAAAGTTTTAATTGACATTCATTTGTCAAGCAAATATAAAAATATTTTAATACTAAAACGAAAAAAGTATAACTTGTTTTATTTTCTTCTGCCATGTAATACACTTCCAGGTCATTTAGTTAGATATTATAAGTATTCTATTTCAAAAATGCATTGTTTTGTTTTTCAAAACCAATAGTAGTTGCTGGTCCATGCCCACAATAGATTTTGTAATCATCGCCAAGTGTAAAAAGTTTAGTGCGAATGCTGTCAAGCAGTTGATCATGATTTCCTCCAGGCAAATCTGTTCTTCCTATACTGCCATAAAACAAGCAGTCGCCGTTTATTACAAATTTTTCTTTGTGAGAAATAAAAGCGACATGTCCAGGAGCATGTCCAGGAACAAAAACTATGTCTAAGTGTGAGTTTCCAAATTCTATTTTGTCTCCCTCTTCAAAATAAGAAGATGGCATTGGAGATTTTTGTGTATTTGGTATTTGATACAACTCTACTGTTCTGTCAAACATCTCTAATGTTTGTAAATCTTCTTTGTGAATTTGTAACCCTAAGTTAAATGTTTCCGCGACAAAAGCATTTCCAAAAACATGATCTAAATGACTATGTGTAGAAATTAACTTAACCAAGTTTAGTCCCTTTATTTTTTATATGATTTTCAAAAGCAGTCCTTTCCTCTTGTGTATACATCCCTGGATCAATAACAACACAGTCATTTGTGTCATCGTAAACTAAAAATGTGTTTTCCTGAAAAGGGTTATATGTAAGTTGCTCAACAGTAATCATAGCTTTTGTGTTAATTCGAAAGCAAAGGTATTAATTCATACGATTTTAACTATCTTTACGTTTGTCTATATTATTCGGTGAAAACAGTTGTAAATAAAATAGTGTTAATCATAGTATTATTCTGTACAGTAGGGGTATCAGGCAGTGCACAATTTTACACGGGATCTAACAATACTTTTGGAAAGAACAGGGTGCAATACAATCCAATGTTTTGGCAGGAGTATAACTTCCAACGATTTCATGTTTATTTTACAGGCGCTGGAAAAGAGCATGCTATATACACAGCAAAAGCTGCCGACAGATACCTACAAGAAGTTGAAGCTTTCTTGGACTATGATATCCAAGATAAATTACAATTTGTTGTGTTTAATTCTCAATCTGCATTTCGGCAAAGTAATATTGGATTACGAAATGATGAGAGCACGAATATCGGAGGGATTGCAAGAGTTGATGGTAACAAGATTTTTATTTTTTACGAAGGCGACCATGATAAATTAGATCGGCAAATTCGCTCGGGAATTGCAAGCATCGTGGTTTATAAATTAATGTATGGAGACAACTGGAAAGACGCCTTAAAAAGCTCTACCATTCTCACTTTCCCTGATTGGTTTATAAATGGTTTTACAGATTATATGGCTGGAGATTGGACTACCGAGATAGATAATAAAGTGAAAGATGGGATTTTGACAGGTTCTTATGATAAGTTTAATCGACTGGAA
Source organism: uncultured Flavobacteriales bacterium (assembly GCA_943788755.1). GTDB lineage: Bacteria > Bacteroidota > Bacteroidia > Flavobacteriales_D > Parvicellaceae > CALSMU01. Next base: position 907,164 of record CALSRM010000003.1, on the reverse strand, counting down.
GGAGAAGATTCTAGATTAGCAGGATACGCATTATGGAATTATATTGATGAGGTTTATGGAAAAAAAATGATCCCTAACATACTCTATATGACTCGGGTAAGTCGGAATGTAGAAAGTGGTTACATGTATGTACTAGGAACGACACTCAAAACGTTATCCAAAGATTTTGTAGCATACTATAAAGAGCGATATTCAAAAGATGATTTATTTAGGATTGAACCGAAAGAAGAAGAATTTAGCATTAAAACAAAAAAAACAAGGAAATACCAGGAATTTAAAATGAGTCCCGATGGCAATCACGCCGCTTATGTGACCAACGAGTTAGGCCAATACAAAGTTTGGTTATATGACATTAAAGAACAAAAGTCTAAGAAAATAGCCAGAGGAGAACATAAGTTAGATAGGCTACCTGATTATTCACACCCCGTTTTAGCTTGGCATCCTACCAGCAAAGTCCTTTCATTTATAGAAGAGAAAAGAGGAGAATTAGTTTTAAACCTTTACGATATGGAAGATAAAAAAAGGGATAAACGACCTCTTCGAAAAATGGACAAGGTGTTGAGTATGTCTTATAACAACACAGGGGATAAATTGATCCTTTCGGCTGTTACAAAAGGGAAAACAGATTTATTTTTATACAGTGTAATTGGAAACAATCAAAAACAATTAACAAATGACATATTCGATGACTTGTCTCCAAGGTTTGTTGATAATGATACACGCATAATATTTGCATCCAATAGAATTGACGATACAATTAGAAAGAAAATACAAACAATTCAATACAAAAACGATAAAGACATATACATATTAGATATCGATCACATTAAAAGACCATTGACTAGAATTACAAAAACACCCTATATAGACGAATCATCTCCAAACCAGCATTCCAAGGAACGTTATTCATACCTGTCAAACGCTAACGGAATAAGGAATCGATATGTTGCTTATTGCGATAGCGCCATTAGTTTTATTGATACTGCGGTTCATTATAAATATTTTTCAGTAACCGCTCGCATGTCTAATTATTCGCGTAATGTATTAGAGTATGAGCCTATTGAAAATTCCGGAACATATTCTATGTTGATGTTGAAGAATGGAAAGTATCATTTTTACAAGGGAGAATATAAAAAGGACCGAATAATTGAAGATGATTTGGTTAATACAACATTTATGAGTTATTGGCTAAAATCGAAGCTAAAAAACAACATTCCTGTTATTTTGACAAGTGATAATGCCAAGGAAATAGACGCTAACTATGTTGACATTAATAACTATCGATTTTACAATGATAAACCTGTTGTTGTAGAAAAAGTATTCGAAGAATTTAAACTAGGTGTAAAAAAAGATAGTACTCCTAAAAAAGAAAAAATAACTTTTAAATTGCCTCGACAAGAATTATACTACGTTAATTTTACTACTGATTATATCGTATCTCAAGTAGATAATAGCTTCTTAAATAAATCATATCAAAGATTTACGGGTGGAGGGTATCAAGCTTCAGGGTTCAATTCATTAATTAAAATGGGGATGATTGATTTATTTGAAGATTATCGAATAATTGGGGGATTTAGGTTTCCTGTAAATTTTAAAAATACGGAGTATATGCTTTCCTATGAGAATTTAAAATCTAGAATGGATAAAAAGTATTTGATTTCAAGGCAATCGTTTACTAGAAACTCCCCAACTGGAAATGAACAAAAGATACAAACATATGACGCTAAATATAATTTAAAATTCCCATTCAATGAAGTAGCTAGCCTTCGTTTAACGAATAGTATTCGGTATGATAAAATAGTGACATTGAGTACTGAACCTTCCACTTTAGCGATTGAAAATGAAAACCATTATTTGGCTGGAATTAAGTTAGATTACGTATTTGATAATACGCGCGCAATCGGGTTGAATATTCTCAATGGAACGCGTTTTAAGGTTTGGGGGGAATTTTATAGAGAATTAGATAAAGTTGAAACTGACTTTTTTGTATTTGGCGTTGATTTTAGGCATTATCAAAAAATACATCGAAATATTGTTTTTGCCACTAGAATTGCAGCTAATACCTCTATGGGACACCAAAGATTATTAAGTTACTTGGGTGGAGTAGATAATTGGTTGGGACCACAATTCGATTATTCATTCTTACCAGACCCTAGTCAAAATTACCAATTTCAAACTATTGCTACTCCGATAAGAGGGTTTTACCAAAACGTACGCAATGGTAATAGCTTTGCTTTAATCAATAATGAATTACGCGTTCCCGTGTTTAAGTATTTTTCCAATAAACCAATTAAGTCATCATTTTTAGAAAATTTCATGGTCGTTGGCTTTGGAGATGTAGGGTCAGCATGGACGGGGTCAAACCCTTATACTTCTGACAATGCATTTAATACAATTTTAATTGAAGGCTTTAATTATGAGATTAATCTACAAAACCAGAAAGAACCAATCGTTTATGGTTATGGATTTGGTTTACGATCTAAACTGTTTGGTTATTATGTCCGTTTTGATTATGCTTGGGGGGTTGATGATGGTGTAGTGCTGGACCCAGTTAGATATTTATCATTATCATTAGACTTTTAATATGGGAATTTTAACAATTTTACTTTTAGCATGTATTGGTGTTTGTGCCGGCCTTATGAGTGGCTTTATTGGAGTTGGTGGCGGAATAGTAATTGTGCCAGCATTGGTTTTTATTATGGGATTTACCCAACACGAAGCACAAGGATTAAGTATCGCAACTATGCTTCCGCCAATCGGAATAATGGCTTTTTATAGTTATTGGCAACATGGTACTATTACAAAAACATCTATTGGATACGCTGCTATTATAGCAGTTGCATTTGTTATTGGAGGTTTTCTCGGATCGAAGGTCGCGTTAAAAATGTCTCCTAATTTGATACGGTTGATTTTTGGAACATTTATGTTATTTGTCGCTTTTAAAATGATTATTAGCGGAATGGCTTTTTTTACTGAAAATAATGATTGAAAGAATAAAAAAAATAGCAGCTCAAAACAAAGAAAAAATTATTGAAGTTCGAAGAGCAATTCATGCAAACCCAGAACTTTCATTCGTGGAGTATGAAACGTGCGAATTAGTTTCTAAATTTTTAAAAAGTGCAGGAATCAAGCATGAAAAAGGGGTTGTAAAAACAGGCGTCGTGGCTTTAATTGAAGGGAATAACCCTACTGCAAAAACAATTGCATTGCGCGCTGACTTAGATGCATTGCCAATCCAAGAAACCGCAGATCTTTCATTTAAATCGAAAAATGAAGGAAAAATGCATGCATGCGGACACGATGTTCATACATCTTCACTGTTAGGTACAGCACTTATTTTGCATGAATTAAGAGATGAGTTTGAAGGAACCATTAAATTGATTTTTCAGCCAGGAGAAGAGATAATACCAGGAGGAGCAAAATTGATGATTGAAGCGGGAGTTTTACAAAACCCTGCGCCAATTAACATTATCGGGCAACATGTTTACCCTGAGTTAGAAGCGGGCAAGGTTGGCTTTAAACCAGGCATGTACATGGCCTCTGCAGATGAATTACATGTAAAAATAATCGGTAAAGGGGGCCATGCTGCTTTACCACACAAAACAATTGACCCTATATTAATTGCTTCACATATTATTATAGCGCTGCAACAATTAATTAGTAGAAGGGTAAGCCCCTATAGTCCTAGTGTATTATCCTTCGGTTCTATTATTGGAGGTGGATCAACCAACATCATCCCCAATGAAGTAAACCTGAAAGGCACCTTTAGAGCCTTTAGCGAAGAATGGAGGGAAGAAGCACATGGTTTAATGGTTAAAATGGCCGAATCAATTGCTGAAGGAATGGGAGGTAAATGTGAATTTGAAGTTCGAAAAGGATATCCGTTTTTGGTAAACGATGACGAATTAACCAAATTATCTAAAAATGCTGCTATAGAATTTTTAGGGGCCGAAAATGTTATAGATCTGGACTTAAGAATGACTGCCGAAGATTTTGCTTATTACTCTCAAGTAATTCCTGCATGCTTTTATCGATTAGGAACTTCTGATTTTTCAAAAACGACTACAGGTGGATTGCACACTTCTAACTTTACTGTAGATGAAAGTGCGTTGGAAACGGGTATGGGCTTAATGGCCTATTTAGCACTGACAGATTTAAAATCATGACAACAAATAAGTACTATTTTCTCTCAGGTCCAATTCCTTTTCATGGGTTTAAAGCTCCAATTATTAAAGAATTGAATCTACTATAGCGACAGGTAACCTTAATAATGAAGGAACATATAAAATAGCGGTAATCCCAACTAAAAATGTAATTCCAACTGCTATTATTTTTTTCTTAAATCGCATAACATTTGCAAAGATGAAAAATTTTAAAAATTTATATCATTTGTTAAATGAATCCGATTATCTTTAAAGTTGAAAATAAATCAATGGAAAAAAACACACATAAAAAGAAAAAAAGCTTAATTAAACGCTTATTTAAATGGACAGGAATAACATGCTTCATGTTAATCATTTTAATACTATTATTACCCGTTTTATTCAAAGATCAGATTATACAACTCATAAAAGACGAGGCAAATGCGAGCTTAAATGCTGAACTTGATTTTGGTGAAGTTAACCTTAGTTTGCTTTCTACGTTTCCAAAATTTTCGTTAGAAATAAATGATTTAACCTTAACAGGGGTTGATGAGTTTGAAGGAGTTTCTTTGGTTGAAATAAAACAAACCAATCTTAAATTAAACTTATGGAGTGTTATAAGTGGTGATCAATATGAAATTTCATCAGTTGGATTGGTTGAACCAAAAATACATGTATTGGTTTTAGCAGATGGCAAAGCAAATTACGATATTGCTATTTCAGATTCCGTTGCTGTTGATGAAGAGATAGCTGTAGAATCCGCTCCTTTAAAATTAGCCCTAGAAGAGTACTATATAGAAAATGGTTCCATTATATACGATGACCAGCTCTATGCAATGTATATGGAATTGGATGGTTTAAACCATCAGGGAAGTGCTTCAATTAACGAGACAACTTATGCGGTAGAAACCTTAAGTGACATTGGAAGAGTTACATTTGGATATGATAATGTCGATTACTTGTCAAAAGCAGTTACAGGTATTAAATGTAATATGGAAATAGATATGCCCGAAAATGAAATGAAGTTTACCTTCAAAGAAAACGAAGTGGTTTTTAATGAATTAGGGCTTTCTTTTGATGGGTGGTTTTTAATGACCAACGAAATTATGGATATGGATATAACTTTTGGAGCCACCAAACAAACATTTAGTTCTTTGTTTAGCATGGTTCCAGGTGTTTATTCTCCTGATTTTGGAGACATGAAAACAGATGGTAACGTTGTTCTTGAAGGGAAAGTTTTTGGAAAATTTAGTGAAGAGTCTATGCCTGGCTTTAATTTAGACTTAAGTGTTTCAAATGCATATTTCCAGTATCCGGATCTTCCAAGAAAAGTTGATAAAATAGGGATTGATGTTAAAGTAAATCGTGAAGCAGGTATAAATCTGAATAACACCAAAATAGATGTCAATAAATTTCATCTAGAGTTTGCAGGAAATGAAGTAGATGCGTCACTAAAACTTCGAAATATTATGACAGACCCTAATATCGAAAGTAAGATAAATACCTTTTTGGATTTGTCTAAACTAGCAGAAATTCTTCCAATGGAAGAAGGAGAATCTTATAGTGGAATAATAACATCTAATATAGCTTTAAAAGGCAATACTTCTGCATTGGAGGAAGAGGATTATGAAAATTTTAAAGCAACAGGAGACTTAAAAATAGCAAAAATGAATTACCAAACCCCAGGATCTAATTACTTAACTGCGATTGATTCTATGTTATTTCAATTCGCTCCTCAATACCTAAAACTTACTTACTTTGAAGCAAAAATAGGAGAAAGTGACTTGCACGCTGATGGCAACATTGATAACTATATAGCGTATTTTTTAAAGGATGAGATCTTGACGGGATCATTTAATATTGCTGCTAACTACTTTAATGTTGATGAGTTAATGTATACGGATCCAAATAGCCAAGCGACAGCATTAGAAGATTCAAAATCAGAAGTGCCACCTTCGGCAACAATTTCTGATTCATTAGTTGCTGAAACAATCGATATTCCAGATAATATCAACTTTAACCTTGAAACAACTATCAAAAAGATGATGTATGATAGTTTAGAAATTTCAAATTTTACCGGAGGTATTGTTGTAAATGAAGGTTTTGCTATTTTAAAAGAGATGAAAATGAATGTTTTTGAAGGTAGCATCGGACTTGATGGATCTTATAAGTCGATTTCAAAAGATAGAGCACATATAGACATGAAAATGGATATTAAAAACTTAGATATTCCTACAGCAGCATTGTACTTTAACACAATAGAAAAAATGGTTCCAATGGCTAAATATTGCGAAGGAGATTTTTCTACAAGTCTTAATATGGTTACAGATATTGATGCAAATATGGAGCCTATTTATGAGTCATTATCTGGAAACGGAGAAGTTAATACTAATAAAGTAGTCCTTAGAGATCTTCCCGTCTTAGTAAAAATATCAGAGGCTTTGAAAATGGATAAGCTTAAAACACAAACATTGGAAAATATTAATATTATCTATTCGTTTAGAGATGGTAAAATTTGGGTGGAACCTTTCAATGTTAAAATGGGAAAAATTAACACAACTATTGAGGGAACAACATCTTTTCTCCAAGAATTGGATTATAAAATGGCAATGGAAATTCCTCAAAGCATGTTTGGTGGTGAAGCTGCTGGCTTATTATCTGGCTTAAAAGATGCTGCTGGAGGAGTTGGACTGGATTTAGAGGAAAACATTCCGGTTGAAATAGGCATTGGAGGCACTGCTAGTAACCCTATAATTACAACTGATTTAAAAGGTCAAGCTCAAAATGTTGTGGAGGATGTAGTAGAGAAGGTAAAAGATAAAGTGTACGATGAAGCAAAAAAACTGTTAGAGGATGCTCAAAAACAAGCAGATAAGTTGATTGCAGAGGCGAAAGCAAAGGCTGATCAGATAAGGGTAGCTGGAAAAGCTTCTGCGGAGAAAATCAGAAAAGAAAGTTTAGCTGCTGGAAATAAGGTTAAAACTGAAGGAAAGAAAACTGCGGAAATGCTCAGAAAAGAAGGGTATGCACAAGCTCAGAAGCTGATTGATGATGCAAATAATCCAATTAAGAAAAAGGCTGCCGAAATTGCAGCAAAGAAAATGAATACTGAAACAGATAAGAAAGTAGATAAAATGATTTCTGAATCAAACGCCAAAGGAGATAAAGTAATTGCAGAAGGAGATTTGAAGGCAAAAAAGGTCCAGTCCGATTCAGAAGTAAAAGCACAAGAATTAGAAGATACAGCACAAATCCAAGCAGATAAAATAATGTCAGAGGCAAATGCAAAGGCAGAAAAAATAAAAGAATAGAAAAAACAATCTAATAAAAAGTCGTTCACAACAATAAAATTTTAATGAATGATGAAAACAAATTTTTTCTCTGAATCTTTTATAGTATATTAGTAATCTGAGCAATCAAAAAAGTATCCTTTTGAAAAAAAAATGCAAGTACTAGAAGAATCAATAAAAGCGTCCTTACAGAAATATTTTGGTTTCAGCGGTTTCAAAGGAGAACAGGAAGAAGTCATTCAAAACCTGATAGACGGAAATAATACTTTTGTTATTATGCCTACAGGAGGCGGTAAGTCAATGTGCTATCAGTTGCCTGCTTTAATGAGTATGGGAACAGCTATTGTGGTTTCTCCTTTGATTGCATTAATGAAGAATCAAGTTGATGCTCTTCGTTCAGTTAGTGAGAATGATAGTATCGCCCATTTTTTAAACTCGTCATTAAACAAAACGGAGATTGCCCGAGTGAAACAAGACACTGTAAATGGAAAAACAAAGTTATTGTATGTTGCTCCAGAATCTTTAACAAAAAAAGAAAATTTAGACTTTTTAAGCTCAATAACCATTTCATTTTTTGCTATTGACGAAGCGCATTGTATTTCTGAATGGGGGCATGATTTTAGACCGGAGTACAGGCGCTTAAGACCAATGATAGAGAGTATAGTTGATGTTCCAATAATTGCATTAACAGCGACAGCGACAACAAAAGTTCAACAAGATATTCAGAAGAATTTAGGCATGCTAGATGCCAAAGTTTTTAAAGACTCATTTAACAGAAAGAATCTTTATTACGAGATTAGACAAAAAGTTGATGTTCAAAGAGAGATTATAAAATTTGTTAAATCTAGAGAAGGAAAATCTGGAATTATTTATTGCTTAAGCAGAAAGAAAGTAGAGGAACTAGCGCAGGTTTTACAAGTAAATGGCATAAAAGCACTTCCTTATCATGCTGGTTTAGATGCGCAAACAAGAGCGAAGCATCAAGACATGTTTTTAATGGAGGATGCTGATGTTATTTGTGCTACCATAGCATTTGGAATGGGAATTGATAAGCCAGATGTAAGGTTTGTTATTCATCACGATATTCCAAAATCTTTAGAAAGCTATTATCAGGAAACTGGAAGAGCAGGAAGAGATGGTGGCGAAGGACATTGTTTAGCTTTTTATAGCTATAAAGATATTGAGAAATTGGAAAAGTTTCTGCATGGCAAACCCGTCGCAGAGCAAGAAATTGGGAATCAACTTTTACAGGAAGTTGTGGCCTATTCAGAAACTAGCATGAATAGAAGAAAGTTTCTGTTACACTATTTCGGTGAAGAATTTGATGAAATAAATGGAGAGGGAGCCGATATGTGTGATAACTCAAGGTTTCCAAAAGAGAAGTCTGAAGGTAAGGATGATGTTCAGCTGGTATTGAAAACGATAAAAAGTATTGCCGGTAAGCACAAAGTTAAATACTTTGTTGATATTTTAACAGGCAACCTCACTAGTGAAATTAATACTTACAAACACAATAATAATGAGTTCTTTGGAACTGGAAAAGAGAAATATCCCTTATTTTGGAATGCAGTTTTGCGTCAAGTTATTGTGGGAGGGCTTGTAGGAAAAGAAATTGAGAGTTACGGAACTTTATTTTTAAAAGAAGCTGGAGAAGAGTTCATCTCGAATCCGAAATCCTTTATGTTGATTAAAGAACATAATTATAGCGATACGGATGATTCTGATATTGTTTTAAATCAAAAAGGAGGAAGGGCCTCAGATGAAGTACTTTTTAAAATACTAAAAGATTTAAGAAAGGAAATTGCAAAGGGTAAAGGCGTGCCTCCTTTTGTTGTGTTTCAAGACCCCTCTTTAGAAGATATGACATTGCAGTATCCTATTTCTATGGAAGAACTTCAAAATATAGTGGGAGTAGGCCAAGGTAAAGCGAAAAGGTATGGTCAACCTTTTTTGGAGGTCATAATCCAATACGTTGATGAAAATAACATAGAGCGCCCTGAAGATTTCGTGGTTAAATCAATTGTTAATAAAAGTGGATCAAAAGTTAGTATTATTAGAAATATTGACAAAAAATTACCGCTTGAAGACATTGCGAAAGCCCAAGGCAAAAAAATCGATGAACTTATAACTGAGATTGAAGCTATTGTCGCTTCAGGCACTAAAATAAATATCGATTATCATTTAAATGAGCTATTGGACGAAGATGCTCAAGAGGAAATATTTGAATATTTTATGGATGATGCAGATACCGACTCTATAGAAGCAGCCCTTATAGAATTTGATGAAGATTACACAGAAGAAGAGCTTAAGCTGATGAGAATTAAGTTTATGAGTGAAGTTGCTAACTAAAATAACTCTACCTTTTTACATTTTTTACCGTTTGCGTTAAATTTTTTACCGTTGCTTAATAAATAGTGCCTTAACTCTTTGAAAAGGCAACTGTCTGATTATATTTGTGTTCTTAAAAAAAGATACACTAATAGAAAATAAAAAACAATTATGAAAAAAATTTACTTAAGTATTGCAATTTTTGCGATGGGTGCAAATTTAGCATTTGGGCAATTTGCGCAAAAAAAAAATATTTTAGATGTTTCTAAAGCACCATCGCATGGAGTTGCTCCTGATGGGCCGGTTGAAAAAGCTCTAGGTATTGCATATTTAATCTCCGATTTCTCAACACCAGGTGACTGGGTTGCTGCTAATGATGGGCAGACTTCACCTTTTGGTTGGAACATAGGCTCTACTTCAAATACATGGTGGACTGCATTTGCAGGAGGGATTTCTTCTACCTCGGGCGGGAACTATGCAGAAGTTTATAATGGAAATTACAATAATAACGACCAAGCAACAGGTGTTACATACACGCTGACAACAGCAAACCCTATTGACATTCAAACATTAACGGGAACAGATCTAGTATCTCTTAGCTTCGAACAATATGGTGCTAATTTTAACGATTTACAAGAATTTCAAATTAGTTTAGATGGCACTAACTGGACAACTGTTGGCAGCAACGCTGATCAAGAAACTTATGTAGGAAACAATGCTAGTGCTATTTACGGAAATCCAATGACACGTACAATCAACATAAACCCTTATATCTCAGGAAATGCAGGATCTGTATGGATTCGGTTTTCCTGGACTTCAGCATATCCAACTTCTTCTAACCTAGCCGCATGGACAACTTTCGGATGGTTTATTGATGATGTGAATATTGTTACTCTACCAGATAATGATTTGAGCGCTACCGGTTCTGAATGGGGAAGCTTAGGATTACACTACTACCAAATACCACAGACACAAGTTGCGCCAATTGATTTTTCTGCAAATGTGGTTAATGATGGTGTCGATACGCAAACAAATGTTCAGCTTACTGCTGAGGTAAATGGCGCTGGCACATTTAATGGAACAAGTGCATTGGGTATTAGCGTTGGCGCTGGATCAACTGATAGTCTGGCTTTATCAACTCAATTTACTCCTTCTGCTCAAGGAACTTACAACTTTACTTGGAGCGTTGGTTCTGATCAGGTAGATGATGTACCAACAAATAATGTTTTAGAGGGGGAAAGCTTTGATGTAACACAATACATCTACGCTAGAGATACTGACGGAACTCCTGGTGCGAGTGGTGGAGCAGATAATGCTGATTCTGCTTCTGTTGCTTTTGAAGCAGGAAATTACTTTGATGCTTTTGCGTCAGAGCAGGTTTACGCAATTAACGTAACTATTGGTGCTAATACGGAAGCGGGAACAGTTATCTATGGTAAATTATATGTATATGATGCTAGTGTAGAAGATTTTGTTTATGTTGATGAAACCGCTGAATACACTACTGTAACGGGTGATATTGGAAGTGAGAAGACATTGTCTTTGTTTACTTCCCCAACTTTAACTGAAGGTTCTACCTATTTAGCTGTAGTTGGATGTTATTCTGAGTTTTATTATGGTACTAGTGGATTCTCTCCAGATCAAACAAGTTTCATCATGTACGGCGGATTTGGTGGAAGTGGAAGTCAGTACTACACAAATAACACTCCAATGGTTAGAATGAACTTCGACGGTTCTGTTGCAATTGCAGAAGTTTCTCAAACAGGAGCTGTTTTGGGACAAAACATGCCAAACCCATTTGACAATAATTCTACTATTAACTTCGAATTAACGAACACATCTGATGTTCAGTTTGAGTTCGTTGATATGACAGGTAAAATTGTTAAAACAATGGATTTAGGTACATTAACGAATGGATCTCACAGTATTCAGGTTGATGCTACAGAATTTGCTTCAGGTATATATTACTATTCTTTAGTTTCTGAAGGAAGTAAAATCACTAGTAAAATGATTGTACAGAAATAATCACTACCAGCTATCAGTAATGTTTTACAAACGGGCAATCTCATTGAGGTTGCCCGTTTTTTACTTCTACAAATTATATATTTATAACTATTCGGGAACCAAAGAATAAAATAGTTTGTTACTATGTTTTGAGTTCACATTCTTTGTCGTACATTTGCACTCCAATTTTGGCAAAAGAGCCAATTAAATTTGGATAATGCGGATGTGGTGGAATTGGTAGACACGCTAGATTTAGGATCTAGTGCCGCAAGGTGTGAGAGTTCGAGTCTCTCCATCCGTACTACATTAAAAGGCATCGTGCCAGCGCACGATGCCTTTTGTATTTAAAGAAATAAATAAGAGAAAAACCATAAATATGGATATTCAACAAAATAATACAGACAAACTAAATGCAATTTTAACAATAAAAATTGCAAACTCGGACTACAGCGATCAATATGAAAAATCCTTAAAGTCTTATAAGAAGCAAGTACAAATGCCTGGATTTAGATCTGGTCAAGTTCCTACGACTGTAATTAAGAAAAAGTATGGTCCTTCAATTTTGGCTGAGGAAATTGATAAATTGTTGAACGATACACTTCATAAACACATTACAGAAAACAATTTAAACGTTTTAGGTAATCCAATGCCTGTTGTAGATGAGGAGATCGATATTGATTGGAAAAATCCTGGTGATTTTGAATTTTCTTATGAAATTGGGTTAGCTCCAGAATTTGAGGTTAAATTGACTGCAAAAGATAAGCACACATATTACAAAGTAAAAGTTGACAAAACATTAGTCGATAAGCAATTGGATGACTTTGCAAAAAGATACGGTAAGCTATCTTCAACGGATGTAAGTAACGAAAAAGATATGATTATGTCTCATTTTACAGAGCTGGATGAAAATGACAAACCCGTTGATGGTGGTTTTTCTCATTCTTCCACAGTATCAGTTGAATTTACAGAAGATAAAAAAGCAAAGAAAAAATTAATTGGATTAAAAGCAGGTGATACCTTAATCATAGATCCAAGAACCATTTCTAGAAGTGAATCAGATTTAGCAGCAATGCTGAATATCTCTGCTGAAAGAGCTGCTGCTTATACTAGAAATGTAGAGTTAAAAGTTACGGATGTCAAAAGTTTAGCCCCCGCAGAGGTTAATCAAGAGTTGTTTGATAAAATTTATGGTGAAGGAGCTGTTACAACTGCTGAAGATTTTAGACTGAGAATTGAAAGTGAGCTTTCTGGAATGTTTGTTAAAGACAGTGATAAAGTTTTTAAAAGGGATTTAACAGAAAGCATTGTTAAAAAGTTAAAATTGACGCTACCGAATGAGTTTTTAAAGAAATGGATACTTTCTTCGAGTAAGGAAGAAATCACTGCTGAGCAAGTTGAAACAGAATATGAGCAATATGCGCAAAACCTTAAATGGCAATTGGTTGAAAATAAAATAATCAAAGACAACGATATCAAAGTTGACAACGAAGAAGTTGTTGCATATACAAAGGAATTACTGTCTGGTCAATATGCTCAATATGGCATGATGGTTCCTGATGATGAAGAAATGAATAAATATTCACAAAATGTTCTTTCCAATCAGGAAGAAGCGCGTAAAATATACGATTCGCTATACGATCAGAAAGTATTGAGCTTCTTGAAGGACAATGTTAAAATTGCTGAGAAAGAAGTGAGCTACGATGATTTTGTTAAGATAGCTTCAAAAGCTTGATTTATTTTCAATTCTGATAATCCTCAGATTAATTTACATTTGTATTTGTTATGGCGAGCATTAGACAAGAAAAAATTGCAGGTGTTATACAAAAGGAACTTAGCTTAATTTTTCAAAAAGAAGCGAGAAAAATTTGTATGGGAGCAATGGTAAGCGTTACCATAGTTCGGGTTTCTCCGGATATGGGAACTGCCAAAATTTACCTAAGTGTGTTCGGAGCAAAAGAGAATGAGGAAGTTCTTAAAAATGTTCAAGACAATGGCCGTCAAGTGAGGCATATACTTGCCCAAGTTGTGAAAAATCAACTTAGGAAAACTCCTGAGTTAACATTTTTCCTGGATGATTCTTACGATTATGCGCGCAACATAGACGAGTTACTTAAATAAGTTGGTTACAAGAAACTATGAAAAAGTTATATAAATACTTACTAAATACTTTACCAAGGCCATTGTTGATCCGGTTGAGCTATGTTTTTAGAGTATTTGCACCTTTGGTTTACAAAGGAAATAAAGTAGATTGTCCTGTTTGTGAAAAATCGTTTAAGAAGTTTTTATCTTATGGGTCTGAAATAACTCATCGTGAGAATGTTCTTTGTCCATACGACTTAACATTAGAGCGTCATAGATTAATGTGGATCTTCTTAAAGGATAGATCGAATTTTTTCACTGCCGAAAAACTAGATGTGATGCATATTGCACCGGAGCAATGTTTTCATGGCATCTTTAAAAAGCAAGCGAACCTGAATTACACTACTGGTGATCTAGAGTCTCCAATTGCAGATTTACATTTTGATTTGCATAGTATTCCTCTTAAGGATAATACATACGATGTCATTTTTTGCAATCATGTTTTAGAACATGTTGAAGATGATAAGCAATGTATGCAGGAGTTATATCGAATTCTAAAGCCCGGGGGTTGGGGAATTTTCCAGGTTCCAATTGACACAACAAGGGTGGAGACATATGAAGATGCGTCTATTATCTCACCCGAAGAACGTGAAAAGCATTACTGGAGATTTGATCATATTAGGTTATATGGATTGGATTATCCCAGAAAATTAGAAGCTGCAGGATTTGAAGTCGAAGTGTACGATTACCATAAAGACCTGCCAAAAGAGCAATATGAAAAGTATCGTTTTCATGCTGATGAAATGCTGTATATTGTAAAAAAGAAATAGTCCAAATTGGAAACTTTTTCAATCGAAAATCAATCAGAACTCTACACAGTAGCAAAAGCTATATCAAAATTATGTGCCACTAATCAAATCTTTATTATTGAAGGAGAAATGGGTGTAGGTAAAACTACCCTAGTTGGTGAGATTTGTAAGGTGCTAAATGTTGAAGATGTAGTTTCTAGCCCTACTTATGGGATTGTAAACACATACTTTTCTGAACAATATGGAGAAATAAATCACTTTGATTTTTACCGGATTGAAAATGAAGAAGAAGCCATGGACAGCGGATTAGACGAACAGCTTTACAGTGGTAATATTTGCTTCGTGGAATGGGCAAGTAAAATCCCGAAACTTTTACCTGATTACTGCGTAAACGTGGCAATCGAAATAATTGAAACTAACCGCCGTAAAATCACTATAACCATATGATTTCATCTGGAGATGCTCTTAAATCATTGGCCTACGAAGCTTCATTAATGCCTCAAGAGGAAATGTTGGAGGTAGGTCGTAAAAAATCAAGTTTATACATTGGTATTCCAAGAGAAACAGAGTTTCAAGAACACAGAGTTGCCTTGGCACCAGAAGCTGCAGGACAAATTGTGGCTAATGGACATCGTGTTGTAGTCGAGACAAATGCAGGAGAACATGCAAATTTTTCAGATCAAGATTATAGCGAGGCAGGTGCAGAAATTGTTCCATCACCTGAGGCAGTATATCAAGCAGATATTATATTAAAAGTAACCCCTCCATCTCCGAAAGAAATTGAAATGATGAAGCACAAGCAAACCTTGTTTTCTGCACTACAACTTTCAGTTCAGCCAGAAAACACTTTGCGCGGATTGATGAAAAAGAAAATTACAGCAATTGCTTGGGATTACATAAAAGATGAAGACCAAATATTTCCTATAGTAAGGTCAATGGGAGAGATTGCAGGTACAACAGCTATTTTAATTGCCGGAGAATTAATGTGTAATGTAAATGGAGGTAAGGGATTAATGTTTGGTGGAGTTGCAGGCATTACTCCAACAGAGGTTGTTATTATTGGTGCTGGCACTGTTGGTCAATTTGCTGCAAAAACGGCATTGGCAATGGGTGCTTCGGTAAAAATATTTGACAATTCGGTATATAAACTAAGAAGGCTTCAACAGGATTTAGGGCAGAAAGTTTTTACTTCAGTGATTCAACCAAAAGTATTAGAGAAAGCCTTAAAAAGAGCGGATGTTGCGATTGGAGCTTTAAGAGCTCCACATGGCAGAACTCCTTGTGTGGTTTCAGAGCCAATGATTGAAGGAATGAAAGATGGAGCTGTTATTGTGGATGTGGCTATTGATCAAGGCGGATGTTTTGCCACGTCTAAAGTTACAACTCACGAGCGACCTACCTATGAAAAACATGGTGTTACGCACTATTGTGTTCCCAATATTGCATCAAGAGTCTCTCGTACTGCATCGTATGCTTTGAGTAATATTTTTTCTCCTCTAGTTCTAGAAATAGCAGATGGTGGTGGATGCGAAAAATTAATTAGAACCGATAAAGGATTCAGGCATGGTGTATATATCTATAATGGAACATTAACTTCTTCTTACTTAGGAGAAACCTATAGTCTACCCTACAAAGATTTAGATCTATTAATTACCGCTTTTTAATCAACCCGAAATATACTTTCCAAAAGGAATTTTACGAATCAAATAAACAATCGCTACCGAAACACTAAGCGTGATGATCGTGGTTAAAGGAATTCCAATTAATGGGTGAATTAAATCCCAATCAATTCCATACATTATCAAATAGTTTAAAACTAGAACATGAGAAAGATATATACCGTAACTATGCTTGTCAATTAGGTCTCGAGTTTTCTTTAATACTCCTGACAAGTTAATATTTAGATTTTGCATTAAGACAAAAATACTGGCCGTCATTAGTAGAACATTCGGAGTTAAATAAGAGTAATATAGTTTGTGAAAAAATCCGTCCGTTTCCGTAAAATAAAATGTCCCATAAGCTGTAATGAAAACTCCGATAAAAAAAACAAACCCAGCAAGTATAGTAACAATTTTATGCTTCGTGTTGATAATGGATAAATAGTATCCTAGAACCAGATATCCTAAGTAGCCCAGTATATACCAGAGGTTCCATTCAAAATTATAGGCTGAATTTTTTGATGTAGAAAACGTAATAAAAATTACCCAGAGTATAAGGAATAAGAATAGGAATTTCTTTTTGACTCCAATAATCAATTTATTCAATAAGGGAATGGTAATGTAGAACCCTATTAACATATAGACATACCATAAATGGTATGAACTTCCATCTCTAATTTGTTGAATTATCCAATCGAAATTAGTTTGAGTTTCTAATTTTCCACTAAATTGTGGAGGTTCAATAAAATTGTAAATGATATAAACAGCTGTCCAAAAGGCAAATGGAAAAAGGATTCTTATAACTTTTCGTTTAAGAAAAATGGGGTATGAATGCTGGTTTCCTAATAATAAAGCTCCTGTTATCATTAAAAACAATGGAACTGAAAAACGTGCAAATGAATCGTAAACGTTACCTATCCACCAGTGAGAGTTTGGCACTTGATTATACTTGTATAAGACTGAAGAGGCTACATGTAATAAGACAACACATACGGTTGCAATAACACGTAAGTTGGAAATCCATTCTTTTTTACCTTGTCCCATAGGGAATCCTTATTTTGCAATTATCAAGCGTTGCATAATGGTGTTGCTGGCATCTTTGTAACGCACAATATATTCTCCTGAAGCTAAGTTGTTAAATGATTGATAAATCGTATTTGCTCCTGTAATATCCATTTTTTCCATTAATTGACCTATTACATTAAATATGGTTAATTCCCCGTCTAAACTATTTTCATCGCTAATCACAACTTGGAATTCTCCAGAAGAAAAACTAGGATAAATAGCAAGCGTTAAAGGCGAGTAACCCTCATTTATTAATTGTATTTGCAAGTCATTAGCTGAGATAATAGTAAAGTATGCATCATCCGAAAAGTCAATTGTAGAAGTCAACGTGTCATCCACCAATATCATTTTATAGGCCTCATTATTTTGTGAAAAATCAGGTTGCGTCGAAATGAGAAGAACATATTCCAAATCATTTTCTGGTAGCGTTTCTAACGCAATCCTAACATCCACACTTTCAATTGTTCCAATCTCTTCCACTTGCCATATTCTACTAATCATCTTTGTTTCAAATGGCGCTACATTGGGTATCCAATTACTGTGGCTTTCGTTGTTATCTGCCCACATAAAGTAATCTCCATCGTCAAATGAAGTGGGATTATTTACTCTTACTATTCCAGTTCCTTGAGCATCTTGATGCAAGTCAAATTGGTTCTCTCTTCCAATTCCACCAAGGTTGAATCTATATGTATCATCATGTAAATACATATCATTGGTTCCCAGGTAAATTTGGTATTTAGCTCCTAAATAATTTCGAATTATATTTATATGTGCGGTACCAAGGGCTTCATTATAAATAAAGTGTTCAGCTAATTTTCCGTCTCCCCACCTATCCGATCTATCTTGTCCAAACTGAATATCAATGACCCCGTTATTGTCTCTTGATCCATAAGCTTGCTTCCCTCCTATATCGTCTTCTCCATCAGATATAACATGCAAAAAACTTGTAACATCATTTTGACAAAATGCAAAACCATAAATATGTGGAATCGTAATATTATCAAACATTCTCACACCTCCACTTTCTCCTTCGCCTAAAGCATTTAGTATGTCCGGGTACCACCTCTTCTCGCCTTTTCTTGGATGAATAATAAACCCATTATCTTCTCTTGAACTTGCAATCCATCCATGATCATTATAAAGCTCCGAGGTAGAAGTTGCGATGGTGAAAACTCCAAAATTCTTTCCAGGTTTAACATTCTCTGCTTTTATCCAAGTTCCAAAACCAGATGTATCTGATTGAAATTCAATTGCATTAAGATCCGCTATTCCATTTATCCCTGTTCTCAATATGGGTTGCATTGAGTCAATAGTTTGAAAAGTATTTATATTAAATGCACTCCTATCCATCCACTTATCTATAATAGCTCCATCTGAAGTAATTGGATTGCCTTGATAGCTAAATTCATTATCACCACTTAGCCAAATAGCAATTTCAGTTTCCCCACCAACTCCTCCAGGACCCGTATATCCAAGGCTTGGAACATCTTCAGAATAATTGACCAAAAACGTAGAAGCCATTGCGTTGAAAATGGAATCGTTATCCTTTGCAACATCTGCTGGAATATCAATTGTTATAATTCCAGGTGCTATGGGTGTAATATTTAGTTCATAGTCAATAGGACCTCCAGTTAATGAGTTGAGCGTTCCGTTAGTTATTGCTATATCAGAAAGGTCAAAACCTGAAACGGGGACATTTGCTAAATTTTTATAAAAATTAATTTTCAAGGTAAAATTCTCGTATACTTCAGATTTTGGATTGTCGTTTTGAAAAGAAATTAACGGTAAACTTGGAAAATACGCAGTGATTGTATCATATAGGTCTGATTCCCATAACCCTCTGCCATAAGTGGAAGCTCTTAATCTCTTTTCAGCCCCACCGGAACCATAATAAATATTTAATTCCGAAAGCTCAGAATTAACTGGTAATCCAGTGCCAAAAAACACCCAATTAGACATGGTGGAATCTTTATAATATACTCCAGCGTATGTACCAACATAGAGACCTTCATTACTCATATTGTCCAAAACAATACAGGTAACAGGTATACCCGGTAAGTTTCCAGAAATATCTGACCACGTAATACCTTGATCATCTGATCTTATTACTCCATTACCTTTTGCAAGCCATATAACATTCGTATCCATTGGATTGGTTTCCATATCGTTAATGTTTCCTCCTATAACACCAGGGCTAAATGTATTCCAAGTTACACTGGCTGCTGGGTCATTACAATTCTGCGATCGATAAAGACTAAAACCCTTTGTAACGTAAAGAAGGTTCGAGTCAGCGGGAGAGTGTTCAATTACATCACAGTTGTTTGATGTATTGCCAATTCCGCCGGGGGAAATGTTTTCGAAAAGAACGCTGTCTTTATCAGCTTCTTTCAGCCTTGTTGTTCTCCACATACTTTTTAGTCCAGCATACATAACGCCATTGTTGTGTTCACCAATACAATAGGGAGTAACCCAAGCGCCTTCTTCGTCAACATTATTTGTGTTTAAACCACATATTTTTTGAAATCCAGATCCATTAACAGAGCGGTAAATTAAAGCATAGTAAATAGAAGCATAAGCATAATTTTCATCAATCGGATCATACATACACTCCATTCCATCACCTCCTAAAACTCTTCCCCAGCCAACTCCATCGAACAAACTAGTTCCGTTATCTTGGAAGCCAGTAAGGCATTTATTGACATTCGTAGCACTTTGCCCAATTTTATAAATCTGGCCGATTACCATGTTTTGAGAAATATCTTCCCATGCAGAATTCGCAGAATTACTTCTATACAATCCGCCATCATTTGCTAAGTACAAATCATGCGTATGAGGCGAAAAGCTTAAGTAATGCATGTCAACATGAACGCCATTACTATTATATGTCCAACTATTACCGCCATCTATAGATTTAAAAACGTTTATTCCACCAGCATATACTATATCTGCATTTTCTGGATCTACTTCTAATGCAAGGTCATACCACGATTGACCAACACCAATGTCAGAACCATCGGTGGTTCTTCCCATAATATTAGGTGAATTAGCAACTTCATAAAATGTCTGCCCAGAATCGTCTGACCGCCAGAATGAATCAAAATCATATAGATTGGTAACGAGTAAATACAATCTATTAGGATCATCTTCACTTACTTCAATAAGCATTCTGTTTTTAATTGGGTAGCCAAAAGTAGATGAAAAAGATAATCCACCATCTGTTGAAATGTCCAACCTGTTTTTTCGAACTGCGTAAATTGTGCTGGGATCATCAGATTTAATTTCCATGTCAGTATAATTCGTGGGAGCGCTAGATGTTTGTGTCCAAATTAAACCAGCATCTCCAGATCTGAAAAAACCCCCCGAAGTACAAGCATATAGGACTTCGTTACTATCAGGATGCATTCGCATTTCATTAACAGTGCGATCGCCCATTCCTGTATTTACCTGATTGAAAGAAATTC
Source organism: uncultured Flavobacteriales bacterium (assembly GCA_943788755.1). Lineage (GTDB taxonomy): Bacteria > Bacteroidota > Bacteroidia > Flavobacteriales_D > Parvicellaceae > CALSMU01. The sequence goes on along the minus strand of CALSRM010000003.1, from coordinate 886,328 downwards.
CACCATCAACACTTTTAAAAACCCCAAGACCCGGAGCATCACTCGCATCCTTGTCACCGGTTCCAATGTACACTATATTTGGATTAATAGGGTCAATCAAAATAGAAGATACTCCGAGAGTTGGCAAGTCATCGGTAGAACTATTCCAATTAACTCCATTGTCATTACTGATCCATAGGCCTCCTGCGGGTGCTCCTGCATAAATTGTGTTTGGATCCGTAGGGTGAAACGCAACGGTATTCAATCTTCCAACTCCTGGAATTTCACCATAGGTAGTCGTTTGATTAAAGTTGGGGCCAAGCGGCGTCCAATTTCCACTAACTGACTTTATTGGTGAATAATTTTTTAAGGTGTAAAATGTTTCTGAAGGATTTGGCTTATAGCCGCTTTCATCAACTATTTGTGACATTCGGTATTCCCATCTTTTAAAGGGTTTATAACCACATCCAGGTGTTATTTCTTTATTCTCCCAGAAAAGCTGAAAAGCTCTTTGCGTTTGAAAGAAATTAGCACTAGGATCTTGCATCATTTCAATCCAATATGGATAATTAGCAGTGTCATTCTGTTGAGCGCTACCGTTGCTTGAAAAGAGAAATACTAGCAGTAATAGAAAGAGTATTTTTTTCATAAATTGAATTATTACCCGAATTTAAGAGAATAATAACCAAAAGTTATCTTCAGATCTGTCTTTTTCAAAACAAAGTTGGAATTTCACCAATGTATCATTCTAATTTCTGACTTCTTTGTATCGGGGAATTGTTACTCAATAAGAATCGCTTTTAATATTTCAGTTTCTTCGTTTATTGCAAGCTTATAGTAATACGTACCTTGAGATAAGTTAAGGGTCGACATATCAATAGGAATAACATGTTTTCCATAAGCTAGCGTTTTGTTCGTTAACTCCATTATAAATTTACCGCTGCTGTCTATAAGCTCAATTTGAACTTTTGACAACCTATGAAGTTTAAATGAAATATAAGTCAAGTTTGTTGAGGGGTTTGGAAAAATACTCATTTCCATAATACTATCTGACAATGATTCTTGCGGAAGGTTGAGGATATCATCTATAGGAGTTATATCCGTCCAAATACTGAGCTGACCTCCATTGAGTCTAGTCCATATTGGCCGAACAATATTGTTATGAGCCACTATATTATTATAATCGCCAAAAAAAACACCATTCGTAGGAATAAAAGATGTGTCACTAATTTTTCGATTTATATATGTACCTCCCCCATCTGATGAGGTAGCCATGTAAACATCTGTTTGATTATCCAGATAAGCTCTTCTATCGTAAAATATAAAATACAAATGTCCATTGGTTTGATCAATATCCATCCAAGTAAAAAACTGATGTTTATTTGAATTGTCGTTATTTACTCGCACCGGAATAGACCAAGTATTACCACTATCAATTGATTTTGTTAACCAAACATCAGTATCTGTTATACCATTTCTTTGATCCGACCAATTGATATAAATAGTGCCATGATTTGGACCTCCACTAAGATCACATTTTGTAATTGGAAGTCCATTAGCTCGATCTAACCCAGGAATATCAAAATCCCAGCCACCAGGCATTGGATCGACCAATACGTCTTGGCCAAGCCAAGATTCTCCTTGATCTAAGGATCGATTAAAAACAATTCCATTTGGCCCGGCCCAGGAAACATATATTTCACCTGATGGACCAATCGCGGGAGTCGCGCCCTCTACAGTGTTATCTTCGTCTATGCAGTCTCCACTAATCTGATTGATTTGCAAAGGTACAGACCAAGAACCTCCTTGATCTAATGATTTAGAAAATAATATCCTACTACTATCTGAAGAAGCAGAACTACCATATTGATCAAATTCCGTCCATGTCATATAAATATTATTATTACTGCGATCAACAATAGTCCATTGCTTGTCTTGTGCCTTGGTTCCATTCAGCCCCGTGTAAGAGCCATCAGACCATGTACTGCCTGCATCAGTAGATTTTTGACAGACAATTCGGTCTATCCAATTTCCGCCAACCATATTTGATAAATGTGTAAAGTAGAAATGCCCTGAAGTGTCTATGTCAATTACGGGGTCTCCCCAAACACCATAACTAGAAGTTAAGGTATCAACATTCCATGTTGCTCCTCCATCACTCGATGTATAAAAATAATTTAAGTTCGATCCAGCAACGAGAATATCCGAGTTATTCGGATCCATCATAATAGAAGGTTCTGTTGGATTTCCAGCACCAGATATTTGAATGTTTTGCGAGAACACACTTATGCTCAGTAACAGTGCAAGGAAAGCTGTAGATGATACTTTAATTTTTGATTTTATGTTCATCATAATTGTTATTGGAGTAAATATAAGGCTTTACAAAACAAAAAAAGCCTCCAAAATGGAAGCTTTTTTAATGTATAATCTAAATCTTGCTTTTCCATTTTCTTCAAGTACTTTAAGTAAAAAAATACGCTCCAATAAAAATCAAGGCACTCAACAATTTAACTGACATACATAGTGTCCTTTATTGCATTCACCAATCGTTTAACATTTGGCAAAGCTTCTGCCATAAGCGGCTTAGCAAATGGGAAAGGTGTGTCGCTTTGTGTTACTCTTTGCACTGGCGCATCTAAATAGTCAAATGCATAACGTTGGAGGTGATAAGCTATTTCACTTGAGATAGATCCAAGCGGATGGCTTTCTTCTAATATGACACAACGTCCAGTTCTTTTAACAGATTCTACAACCGTAGCATAATCCAACGGTCTGATTGTTCTTAAATCAATAATTTCACAATCAATCCCTTCCTTAGCCAGTATGTCGGAAGTTTCTTGTGCTAGTTTTATAATCTTTCCGAAAGTAACTATGGTAACATCTTTTCCTTTTCTTTTAATATCAGCTTTTCCAATCGGAATTAAATATTCAGTTTCAGGAACCTCTCCTTTGTCACCATACATTTTTTCTGACTCTAGAATTAACACAGGATTATCATCTCTTATTGCAGATTTCATTAAGCCTTTAGCGTCATAAGGGTTAGAAGGAGTACACACTTTTAATCCTGGCACATTGGCATAAAAAGATTCGAATGCCTGCGAGTGCGTTGCTGCCAATTGACCAGCTGTTCCATTTCCACCTCTAAATACAATTGGACAATTAAATTGACCGCCACTCATTTGCAACATTTTTGCAGCACTATTTATAATTTGATCTGCTGCAAGAATTGCAAAATTCCAAGTCATAAACTCAACTATTGGTCTTAAACCATTCATTGAAGCTCCAACAGCTATTCCAGCAAACCCTAGTTCAGCTATCGGTGTGTCTATTACTCTTTCTGGTCCAAACTCTTCCAACATCCCCTGAGAGACTTTGTAAGCACCATTGTATTCAGCTACTTCCTCTCCCATCAAAAATACGTTTTTATCCCTACGCATTTCTTCGCTCATTGCTTCTCCAAGGGCCTCTCTAAATTGTATCGTTTTCATCTGTTTTCAAATTTTAGGAAAACAAAAATAGAGTTAAAACATGTAAAATCATTACCGAATCAATAATAATTATTGGATTCTAATTTTAGATTCATAATAAAACAACAAAAGGTATGCAAGCATAACAAATAATTGTGTAAATTTGATCTCACAAGAAATGGATTTAGTTACCTTTGTAACTCCAAAATATTCTTGAACGAACAAAGATTAAAAACAAGTAAAATATAACATATGAAGTTATTAGTTTGTATAAGTAAAGCACCAGACACAACATCAAAAATTTCTTTCACTGATGGTGATACTAAATTTGATGAAAATGGTGTGCAATATATTGTAAATCCTTATGATGAGTGGTACGCTTTAGTGCGGGCGCTAGAATTGACCGAAGCAAATGGAGGAACAGTTACAACAATTACCGTTGGAACTGCTGCAGATGATCCAACAATTAGAAAAGCATTAGCTATTGGAGCTACAGATGCTGTAAGAGTTGATGCAGAAGCAAAAGACCCTTATTTCGTTGCAAAACAAATTGCAGCGTATGCAAAAGCAAATAGTTTTGACATCGTTCTAACAGGAAAAGAAACAATCAACTATAATGGAGCACAAATTGGAAGTATGGTTGCTGAAATGCTCGACCAACCTTTCGTGTCTTTAGCCCAAAAATTGGAGGTTTCTGGAAATACAGCCACATTAGAAAGAGATGTTCCAGGTGGAGCAGAAGTTGTAGAAGTAAATACCCCATTTGTGTTAAGTGCAGCAAAAGGAATGGCTGAGCAAAGAATACCAAACATGAGAGGAATTATGGCTGCTAGAACAAAAGCATTAAACGTAATTCCTGCTGTTGAAACAGCTGAATTAACCAGCATCGTCTCTTATAATATGCCACCAGCAAAATCAGAATGTAAATACATTGATGCTGATAGCATGACCGAATTAGTAGAATTATTACACAACGAAGCAAAAGTTATATAAGATATGTCAGTATTAGTATTTATAGATACAAAAGGGAAAATTTCAAAGGCTGCCAAGGAAGCAGTTACTTATGGAAGTAAAATAGGAGCTACAACAGTCGTTACTTTTGGCGATGCTGATGCGGCAGCTTTAGCATCTTTAGGAGATAATGGTGCAACCAAAATTTTGGTTTGTAGAAGCTTGAGCGAAGGAAACGATCAACAATTGACTAAGTTAATTGCTGCGGCAGCAAATGACTGTGGTGCTGATGTAATAATCGTGTCACAAGATCAATTAGGAAAGGCTGTTGCGCCAAGAGTTGCAGCTAACTTAGAAGCTGGTCATGTTTCTGGAGCGATTGCACTTCCAGACACATCCAACGGATTTGTAGTTAAAACAAATGTGTTTTCAGGGAAAGCTTTTGCGAATGTTTCTGTTAACTCATCCAAGAAAGTAATTTCTTTATTACCTAACTCACTTCCACCAGAATCTACTGGAGGAAGTGCAGAAGTTGCAGAATTTAATCCAGAATTAGGAGCTGCAGGAATTACCGTTAAAGAAATGAAAACCCAAGGAGAAGGAGTTCTTTTACCGGAAGCTGAATTAGTTGTTTCAGCAGGAAGAGGTTTGAAAGGACCAGAAAATTGGGGAATGGTAGAAGATTTAGCAACTACTTTAGGTGCTGCAACGGCTTGTTCTAGACCTGTAGCCGATATTGGTTGGAGACCTCACCACGAGCATGTTGGGCAAACAGGTATAGCAATTCGTCCGAACTTATATATTGCAGCTGGCATTTCTGGAGCAATTCAACATTTAGCAGGAGTAAATGGTAGTAAAACGATTGTTGTTATCAATACAGATTCTGAAGCGCCATTCTTTAAAGCTGCAGACTACGGAATCGTTGGTGATGCTTTTGAGGTATTACCAAAATTAAATGAAGCAATGAAAACTTTTAAAGCTTCTCAAAACTAGCATTTCGATAAACGTTTAAATAAAAAAATCTCAAGCAGCAATGTTCGAGGTTTTTTGTTCTCAGTCGTAATCAAAGATTAAAAAGTGTTTTTCACATTTTTAAAAACAATTTAATGGATGTTTGAATAAGGGGTTTAATTTAATTATTTTCGTGCTAGAACAGATATAGGTTCAAAACACTGGGCACCGAGGGTATGGAGAAAATTAAATTGGATATAGTAGGTCTATCCTACAGTCAAACACAATCTGGTGCTTATGCGCTGGTATTAGGAGAGTCTATAGGCAAAAGAAGACTTCCGATTATTATTGGAGGATTTGAAGCGCAAGCAATTGCTATAGAGTTAGAAAAAATGACTCCAAGCAGACCGCTAACACATGATTTATTTAAGAATTTTGCGGATGAATTTGACATACATATTCAAGAAGTCATTATTTACAACTTAGTTGAAGGAATTTTCTTTGCAAAATTAATTTGCGATAAAGGTGGCAAAGAAATAGAAATCGATTCGAGAACATCTGACGCAATTGCGTTAGCGGTTAGATTTGCGTGTAATATTTATACATACGAGTTTGTTCTTGGTTCAGCTGGTATTGTATTGGACGATGAAGACGACGAAGATAATGCATTTGTGGAAGACGATGTCGATTTGGATGAATTGACCAAAGATCCTGTGGAAACATTTACGTTAGACGACCTTAAACTAAAAATGCAAGAAGCTATAGAAAATGAAGATTATGAGCAAGCGTCTAAAATTCGAGATGAAATCAAGAGACGTAATTCAAACTAAGAGATTCCTTTCATTTGAAAATACTAAAGCATATACTTTTATTTGTAATTCTGGCGGGATTATTCTCTTCTTGTTCAAAAAAAGCGCCTGCCAAATTATCTCTTGAAGAAAAGTTGTCTGGAAAATGGAGCCTCGGCATTAATCGATATGCGGATGGAAATTACGTACCCTTTGATTCCGCTGAGTATTTTATTGACTTTGACAAAAAAACTGAATCATTCAACAGTAATATCATTGAAGGACTGCAAGACACTACAAGTGGGTCCTGGAATATTAAATCAAAGGATTCTCTTATAACATTTACACCGTTTGTATCGAAAAGTAAAATTCGTATTGATTCTACTGTTGTCTTTCTAGATTCCAATAAACGGAAAGTCGTTTATTTTTCAGGAGGTCAACAAATACTGAAAGATGAAAATGGAAACCTAGAGCAAAAATATGCGAATCAAACGATGTCCATCGATTACCTTGAAGGAGATACCTTGATACTAGGAACAGTTGGGATGTCTTCCTGTTTTATCAGAGATAATTCAGCTAAGCCTAAAATGGAACCTTATTCATACCTGTCTATACTTAGAGGGATGTTGGGGATGGCATTCTTAATCGTTATTGCTTGGTTGTTTAGCGCAAACAGAAAGGCCGTTAATTGGGCGTTGGTTGGAAAAGGACTTGCACTGCAACTGATAATTGCTTTTTTAGTTTTGCAAGTTCCTTTTGTTGAAACTGGATTTGACTATATAAGTAAAGGTTTTGTTTGGGTTATTGCAAAAACCGACATTGGAACTGATTTTTTATTTGGACAACTTGGAATCGGAAAAGTACAAGCTCCTCTGTTAACTTTTGCAATTAAAGTATTGCCTACAATTATTTTCTTTTCTGCATTGGTTAGCCTATTCTATTACTGGGGACTCGTTCAAAAAATAGTTTATGCTTTTGCTTGGATTATGAAAAAATTTATGCGCCTATCCGGTGCAGAAAGCCTAGCTGCTGCAGGAAACGTTTTTTTAGGACAAACAGAAGCCCCTTTGCTAGTTAAGCCTTATTTGGCAGGAATGACCAAGTCAGAAATCATGTGCCTAATGACTGGTGGAATGGCAACAATTGCTGGAGGGGTATTGGCTGCTTACGTTAATTTCCTAGGAGGAGATGACCCCTTGGAACAAGCATTTTTCGCTAAACATTTATTAACGGCTTCTATTATTTCTGCCCCTGCAGCAATAATAGCTGCTAAAATATTAGTTCCTGAAACAGAAAAAATCAACGAAGATCTAACCGTTTCAAAAGAGAAAATTGGAAGTAATGCTTTGGAAGCAATTTCAAACGGAACAACAGATGGATTAAAATTAGCTGTAAATGTTGGGGCTATGTTATTAGTCTTTATAGCTTTAATGGCCTTGGGGAATGGTATTTTGGGATGGATTGGAGGTATGAGTGGCCTAAATTCTGCGATTGCGGAGAATACTGCTTATGGAGCACTTTCGTTTGAGTTCATTTTGGGATATGCTTGTCGTCCTGTGGTATGGATGATAGGAATTGAATGGGCGGATTCTATTTATGTTGGAGAATTACTCGGAACTAAAACGGTATTAAATGAATTTGTGGCATATCCCAGACTTGGAGAAATGAAAGATGGCGGGATGATCTCTCAGAAGTCATTGATTATGAGCACATACATGTTATGTGGATTTGCTAATTTTGCTTCTATTGGGATTCAAATAGGAGGAATAGGTGCACTAGCTCCTACTCGAAAGGGATTATTGTCTCGCTTAGGGATCAGAGCATTAATTGGTGGTACCGTAGCTTGTTTAATGACTGCAGTTATTGTTGGAATGACACTGTAACACATTAAATCTAACGATCTTATTAACATTTCAAATCAACTTATTAACCTCATTTTCTGCTACGGAAGTATTTAATTATTTTTGCTATTCAAAATTAAAACATGCAACAATATCTTGACTTATTAGATCATATTTTAGAAAACGGAGATCAAAAGGGTGATAGAACCGGAACTGGTACAATCAGTTGTTTTGGTTACCAGATGCGTTTTGATTTAGCAGAAGGTTTTCCTGTATTGACAACTAAAAAGTTACACTTAAAATCAATCATTCATGAACTCCTCTGGTTGTTAAGCGGTGATACCAATATCCAATATTTGAAAGATCATAATGTGAAAATTTGGGATTCTTGGGCAGATGAAAATGGAAACTTAGGACCTGTATATGGTCATCAATGGAGAAATTGGAATAGCGACGGTATCGATCAGATTAAAGAAGTTGTAGATACTATTAAAAACAATCCAAATAGTAGAAGAATGATGGTGTCAGCATGGAACCCAAGTGTAATGCCTGATACATCAGTTTCATTTACTGAAAATGTAGCAAATGGCAAAGCTGCTTTACCTCCCTGTCATGCATTTTTTCAATTTTATGTAACGGACGGTAAGCTCTCTTGCCAATTATATCAGCGTAGTGCAGATACCTTTTTAGGTGTCCCTTTCAATATTGCCTCTTATGCTTTGTTCACAATGATGATGGCGCAAGTTTGCAATTTAGAAGTAGGAGATTTTATACATACTTTCGGCGATGTTCATTTGTATAACGACCACATTGAACAAGCTCAGCTTCAGGCTACAAGAACTCCCGGGACATTGCCAACAATGAAAATTAACACTGAAGTTAAAGACATTTTTGACTTTAAATTCGAAGATTTTGAATTAATAAATTACGAACCGCAAGCGCATATCAAAGCTGCAGTTTCTATTTAAGGTTTTAGGATGAAGGTCTCAATTATAGTTGCAATTGCACATGATAATGTTATTGGAAAAAACAATGACTTGGTTTGGTATTTACCAAAAGACATGAAGTTCTTTATGGATACTACGTTGAATCATTATGTTATTATGGGGCGGAGAAATTATGATTCTATTCCTGAAAAATACCGCCCATTAAAAAACAGAACAAATGTAGTTGTTACTAGAAATACAGCTTTTCATGCTCCAGGCTGTGTTGTTGTTAGCTCCATACAAAAAGGAATTGAGGCTGCGCAAGAAAATGGTGATAAAGAATGCTTTATAATTGGTGGAGGTCAAATTTATAAAGAAGCTTTAGAAATGAATATGGTTGATAAAATGTATATCACCCACATTGACCAAGAATTCGAAGGAGATACTTTTTTTCCTCAATTCACTAAAGAAGATTGGAATTTAAGGGTTTTAATGGAGCATCAAAAAGATGAAAAAAATACACACAATTTCATCGTTGTTGAATACAGGAAGAAAGGGTAAACTTCTTAAGCTACTTTTAGTTTACTGATCTTTGAATTACCAAATTGTTCTTTTGCATAATCAAGTGTAACATCCAGCTTTTTAACATCCATTGACGGAGCATTAAACATTGCATCCGTTAAAATAGCTTCGCAAATCGATCTTAACCCTCGAGCTCCCAATTTGAGATCCATAGCTTTATCAACTATAAACTCAATGACATCTTTGTGAATGTTTAACTCTATATTATCTATTGCGAAAAGCTTATTATATTGTTTTAATAAGGAATTCTTAGGTTCAGTTAATATCGAAATCAATGTCTCTTTATCTAAAGGGTTTAAATAAGTCAATACCGGAAAACGTCCAATTAATTCAGGAATTAATCCATAGGTTTTTATATCCAATTGGTTTACATAAGATAGAATATTCTCTTTAATACCTGCAAGCTCTGCTCCGGCACCAAAACCAATAGACTGAGTTTTGACTCTTCTTTCAATTATTTTCTGGATACCATCAAATGCGCCACCGCAAATAAATAAAATGTTTTTCGTGTCAATTTGCGTCATTTTTTGCTCTGGATGTTTTCTTCCTCCTTGCGGCGGAACACCAACAACAGAACCTTCTAATAACTTTAACATTGCTTGTTGAACTCCTTCTCCAGAAACATCTCTTGTGATTGAGGGATTATCACTTTTACGCGCAACTTTATCTATCTCATCTATAAAAACAATACCCCGTTCTGCAGATTTTACATCATAATCTGCAGCTTGGAGTAAGCGCGATAAAATACTCTCCACATCTTCTCCTACATAACCAGCTTCTGTTAATACCGTTGCATCAGCAATACAAAATGGAACATTCAACATTTTAGCAATCGTTTTAGCTAAAAGTGTTTTACCTGTACCTGTTTCTCCACATAAAATAACATTTGATTTTTCAATCTCAATATCATCCTCTGTATCCTTCTGCAGCAATCTTTTGTAATGATTATAAACCGCTACAGATAAGACCTTTTTAGATTCATCCTGACCAATTACATATTCATTTAAGCTTTTTAATATCTCAGCAGGTTTAAGTAAGGTTAAAGATTTTTCTAAATCACCTGTAGTCTTTTGTCCAACTTCATCTTGAACAATCAAATTTGCTTGTCCAATACATCCATCACAAATATGACCTGTGATACCAGCAATCAAAACATCTACGTCTTTTTTTTGACGCCCACAAAACGAACAACTAATCTCTTCTACTGCCATGTTTAAATATTAAGTTCTTTCCTTAGTAAGAGAAGGATTGCAAAGGTATGAAAAAAATATTATCTAGACGACTTCCTTAATAAAGACAATCTGCGAAGTACAAGAACTTTATAGAGCTAAATACAATGTTTCAAAAAAGGATTGATTTTTTTACTCTGCCAAAACAAAACTCCTCACCTACCTCATCTAATTTTCCATCATAAACAGACGAGCATAATCATCTTCAAGTATTGTTTTTGGGGGTTCCACCTGTATGTTCTCCTTTATCAACTCTTTTAAAAGTTCATTTGTTTCTTGTTGTAAAGCTATCCTTTCATTTATTTTCCAATACCAGCAATTAAACCCTCTCAATGCTAAAAAAAGAAGTATTGAAATAACAGATATAACTAAATACATAAAAAAAGGGGTTTCAATAAAGTTGGCTTGGACAGCAGCAATAGTAAATTCCATAGTATAAATTTTATATTTAATTAATTCCAGTATAATTGATGATTAGGTCTACATTACTACAAATCATCTTCTAAATATACATATATTAATTATACCACTAATAATCTTTACAAATCAATCTAATTCATTTAATCTCACCTGGCGCTAACACTGCCTATTTCAAACAAAAAGATAACACTTACTTAATTAATGTTACATGTCCTATATATTCATGCGTCTCAATGGAAGAAATCTCTTTGCAATATATTTTCCATACATAGACATCTTGTTGAGACATAAGGCCTTTATATGTGCCATCCCATCCTTCAGATAAGTGCGAAGTATCGAAAATCAATTCTCCCCACCTATTAAAAATCAAAAATTTATACTCATCTGTGTCAATACCAGTGATGATAGGGATGAAAATATCGTTCTGTCCATCTCCATCTGGAGTAAAAGCATTGGGAACATATATAATTATTTCATAATCAATGGTAACCGTTACTGCAGCGCTAGCAAGACAACCATTTTCTTCAACACTAACCGTATAAGTAGTGGTAACATCAGGAGTGGCTATTGGACTTTGGCAATCATCGCAAGTTAGGGTGGTTCCCGGGGTCCAATTATAGGCATTCGCGTTTCCTGAAGTTATTAGATCTACAGAATTACCATTCATAATTGTTGTATCACCTATCGTTTCAACAATAGGAGCAGGTATTACCTCTATTTGAATAGTGCTAAAAGCAATACAAAGGCCATTAATTGTGTAAGTTATATCATTTAAACCAGAGGCTGCTAATGAAGGATTAAACTCACCCGTTATTGGATTAACTCCTGTTCCTGACCATACTCCTCCAGGTTGAGAGGCCTGCAAGATAACAGGAGCATCATAAGAACAGAACGGACCGACGAGCGTTATTGTAGGGTCGTTTACATCAAGAATAGTGATTGTTAAAACAAAAACATCAGGACAAGGTCCAGATGTGCTATAGGTTACACCATACGTTCCGGCTCCAGAACCAGCTATATCAATAGTTCCATTTGTAGCATCGATAACTCCTCCCGAAGAAATAGTAAATACACCACCATTGGTACCATCGAAAGAAGCTATTGGATTTGCTTCATTCAAACAAAATTCATCCGATGAATAATTAAAAGTAGCATCAGCAGTTAAATTCAGCGTTACATCAACAATAGAAGAGAAGGTTCCACAAGAAGTTGTGATCGAATAAGTGTAAACTCCACCGGCATCAAGGGCTGGATTATAAACTCCTGTGCCAGAAGAAAGGGCTGGTGACCATACTCCTCCTGTGTTTGGTGTGCCGCCAAGTAAGCCAAATAAATCTACAGATGGATCAGTCTCACAGACTGTTGTGTTACCATCGGTTCCAGGGTTTGGAGCAGAAGGGTTATTTAACAATGTTAATTCCATTGCCGATTGACAACCTGTAGTTCCATCAATAAAGAATACATCATAAGAACCAGCTCCAAGAGCTGGAATAGTATAATTCAATGTAGCTGTATTGTCCGATCCAGAAGCTATACCTGTCCATGTTACTGTACCTGAACCGGTTCCACTCACTAAGATAGACCCGTCTGTTCCATTACATGCGGAGGGATCATCTGGAGTAAGAGTGATCGTTGGTATCGTGTTGATCGTTATCGTTTGTGTTCCTGACGCAACATCGGTACAGTTCACATCAGTTACTGCAGTTACTACATATGCACCTGGTGTGTTTCCAAGAGAGATAGGCGAAGCAGCCCCTGTTGCAGTTTGAGCAACTCCGTCTAATGTATAATCGATCGTCCAAGGTCCTGCTCCTGTAACATCAACGGTCACATCAGCAACAATGTCACTAGGACAATAATCATCACCGCCATTTACAGTTTCCACTGTTGGCATGGTAAAGAAATCTATCGTTTGTGTTCCAGTTGCTGTGTTAGTACATGTCGCATCCGTAATGTTCGTTACCACATATTCTCCCGATGCGTTTCCAAGGTTAATTGGTGATGCAGCACCAGATGCAGTTTGGGCAACCCCATCAACCGTATAATCGATTGTCCAAGGCCCGTTACCTGTAACATCCACTGTGATATCTGCCGGAGTAACTCCAGCACAGTAGGTGTTACCACCGTTTACTGCTGTCACAGTAGGAAGCTCTTCGATTACCACAGTGAATGACTGTTCAGAAGTACATACACCATTTTCATCGTAAGCGTAGAGTGTAATGTTTGTTGGAGCTGAGTATGTTGTTCCAACAGGTACAACGTTACCTCCACCAGTAGGTCCACCCGGAGCATCATAATACTGAGGGCTATTTAATAGAGGTCCTGTGATAGTAGCAAGTGTATAATCTGTTCCACAGTTGTTAACGCTTGATATCGGGTCAACTATAGGAGCGCCAGGGTTGTTCAATAATGTCGATTCCGTAGCAGATTGACAACCTGTAGTACCATCAATAAAGAATACATCATAAGAACCAGCGCCAAGAGTTGGAATTGTGTAGTTCAATGTCACCGAGTTATCAGAACCTGAAGCAACACCAGACCATGTTACAGTTCCTGAACCCGCTCCACTTACAAGAACAGATCCATCCATTCCGTTACAGTTGTCCGGGTCATCTGGAGTAAGTGTAATGGTTGGTGTTGGTAATTGCGCATCAATAGTAAATGCTGCACTAGCTAAAGAGGAACATGTTCCATCATCTGCTACCAGCGTGTAAGAAGTACCTGGAGTCATACCCGTAACTAAACCACCTACGTTTGCTGTTGGGCCTGCTGGATCGAATACGTATGTTAATGCACCATCATAGTTATCGATAGTAGCCGTTCCATCAGCAGCACATATTGCCGGTGCCGTTGTGATTGTTGGCGTTGCCGGCGCCGCAAGCTGTTGATCAATAGTAAATGCTGGCGAAGCAGTAGATGTACATGATCCGTTATCAGCTATCACGTCGTATGATATTCCTGGTACCATATCTGAAATTACACCACCTGCTCCAGCTGTTGGTCCAACTGGATCGAATACATATGTAAAGTTGTTATCGTAGTTATCAATAGTTGCAGTTCCATCCGCTGAACACGTCGCCGCACCGCTTGTGATAGCAGGTGTATCCGGGATTGTTAGTTGCGCATCAATAGTAAATGAAGCAGAAGCTGCAGATATACAGTTTCCATCATCAGCTATTACTGTATATGATGTTCCCGATATCATTCCTGTGATTGCACCTCCTGCACCATCTGTTGGGCCTGCTGGCGTGAAGACATAGGTCAACGTTCCATCGTAGTTGTCAATAGTAGCCATTCCATCAACAAGACAAGTAGCAGGAACTGCAATTACTACCGGAGCAATTGGAGCAGAAGGGTTGTTCAACAATGTCGATTCCGTAGCAGATTGACAACCTGTAGTACCATCAATAAAGAATACGTCATAAGAACCAGCGCCAAGGGTTGGAATAGTATAATTCAATGTAGCTGCATTATCAGAACCTGAAGCAGCATCAGACCATGTTACAGTTCCTGAACCGGTTCCACTCACTAGGATAGACCCGTCTGTTCCATTACATGCTGAGGGATCATCTGGAGTAAGAGTGATCGCTGGTATCGTGTTGATCGTTATCGTTTGTGTTCCTGATGCAAAAACGGCACAGTTCACATCAGTTACTGAAGTTACCACATATACACCTGGTGTGTTTCCAAGAGAGATAGGCGAAACAGCCCCTGTTGCAGCTTGAGCAACTCCGTCTAATGTATAATCGATCCCCCAAGGTCCGTTACCTGTAACATCAACGGTCACATCAGCAACAATGTCACTAGGACAATAATCATCACCGCCATTCACAGCAGTCACGGCAGGTATTGTGTAAAAATCGATTGCTTGTGTTCCTGATGCCGTGTTAGTACATGTCGCATCCGTAATGTTCGTTACCACATATTCCCCCGGTGCGTTTCCAAGGTTAATTGGTGATGTAGCACCTGAAGCTGTTTGAGCAACCCCATCAACTGTATAATCAATTGTCCAAGGCCCGTTACCTATAACATCCACTGTGATATCTGCCGGAGTATCTCCAACACAGTAAGTGTTACCTCCGTTTACTGCTGTCACAGTAGGAAGCTCTTCGATTACCACAGTGAATGACTGTTCAGAAGTACATACACCATTTTCATCGTAAGCGTAGAGTGTAATGTTTGTTGGAGCTGAGTATGTTGTTCCAATAGGTACAACGTTACCTCCACCAGTAGGTCCACCCGGAGCATCATAATACTGAGGGCTATTTAATAGAGGTCCTGTGATAGTAGCAAGTGTATAATCTGTTCCACAGTTGTTAACGCTTGATATCGGGTCAACTATAGGAGCGTCAGGATTGTTCAATAATGTCGATTCCGTAGCAGATTGACAACCTGTAGTACCATCAATAAAGAATACATCATAAGAACCAGCGCCAAGGGTTGGAATTGTGTAGTTCAATGTCACCGGGTTTGCAGAACCTGAAGCAACACCAGACCATGTTACAGTTCCTGAACCCGCTCCACTTACAAGAACAGATCCATCCATTCCGTTACAGTTGTCCGGGTCATCTGGAGTAAGTGTAATGGTTGGTGTTGGTAATTGCGCATCAATAGTAAATGCTGCACTAGCTAAAGAGGAACATGTTCCATCATCTGCTACCAACGTGTAAGAAGTACCTGGAATTATACCCGTAACTACACCACCTACGTTTGCTGTTGGACCTGCTGGAGTGAAGACATAGGTGAACGTTCCATCGTAGTTGTCAATAGTAGCTGTACCGTCAGTACTACAAGTTGCTGCGCCCGTTGAAATAATTGGATCGGCAGGAACAGTTAGTTGTGGAGTAATTGTGAATGAAACTGTACCTGAGATACATGCTCCATTATCAGCATAAACGTCGTATGATGTTCCTGGTACCATACCTGAAATTACACCACCTGCTCCATCTATTGGTCCTGCCGGAGTGAATACGTATGTTAATGTACCATCATAGTTATCAATCGTCGCTGTGCCGTCAGCAGTACATGTTGCTGCGCCCGTTGAAATAATTGGATCGGCAGGAACAGTTAGTTGTGGAGCAACTGTAAATGAAACTGTACCTGAGATACATGCTCCATTATCAGCATAAACGTCGTATGATGTTCCTGGTACCATACCTGAAATTACACCACCTGCTCCATCTGTTGGTCCTGCTGGAGTGAAGACGTAGGTGAATGTACCATCGTAGTTATCAATCGTCGCTGTACCGTCAGCAGTACACGTTGCTGCGCCCGTTGAAATAATTGGATCGGCAGGCAATGCTGTCACTGTGATCGTTACAGATTCGGTAAGCGGTGCTGTACAATTCCCGTCATCTACCGATTCTAAAGTTAATGTTTGATCCAATGTCGCTCCTGAAACCGTAACAGTAGCATTACCCCCTGTTAAAGTAACAGTGACACTGCCAACTCCAAGGTTATACGTCACGTCATCGCCATTATCACCGGTAATTGTAAATATAGCGTCTTCCGCTGAACAGATTGGCCCATTGTTGGTAACAACAGGCGTAGTTGGAGGTGCCAATAATGTAACCGTAATTTGACTTGATGTCGAACCACAAGAATTTGTTATTGCCCATTCAAATATATTATCGCCAAGAGTTAAACCAGAAACGTCTGTTACTGGATCAGCATCATCAACAAAAGTTCCTGTTCCACTAACAACTGACCATAATCCAGTTTCGCCCAATCCAAGTGCCGGACCAGAGAAGGTAAATGGGTCTGCGCAAACTTGATCATTGGTAAGAACAAATGGTGCAGGAACGTCGATAATATCAATACAAACTTGATCAGTAGCAGTACATCCTATATCATCTGTTACAGTTACGGCTAGACATTCAGTAGAAGGTGCTGTTAAACCAGAAGATAAAAAGGTAGGTGCTTGAATCGTTCCATCGTCAAGTTGCGTATCTGGACTCCAACTGTAAGTATAAGCATCCACAGCAACTGGAGTGTCAAAGGTAATATCCCATGAGTCAAACTCACCAGAGCCTCCACCCGCACAATCAAATACTGTCATTGTCCAAGTTCCATTGGTTTGAGCACCGTCCAGGTCAGCCATGGTTGCAGGAGCTACTGGAATCCACGTACCTGTATACGGTGCATTTCCAGTTGTCATGTTTGCCCCATCAAAACTAAAACAAGTCGAAATGAAGTTATTCCCATTTGGCAGTCCAGCGTCCGGCACTAGGGTAACACAAGGGGAACCTCCTGGTGCACAAACCACAATCGAAATGTCTTGAACCTTATTTAAATCAACATCAACGCAAATTGTTACTGTTGTGGCTCCTACCAATGGATCACCTACACCAGAAACAGGAATACCTATAGTTGAACCTGTGACACAATCATTATTTGGAATTGCTTGCTCCACTAATCCAGAGGTAAAAGACTCCGTTATAATAGTAGGCGGTGTTGGTGTACCCCCGGATACTGCTGCATCTAAGTTTGTTAACAACCCTAAACACAGCTCTGTTGACTGTGTAGTTGCAACTACTGTTGGAGCTGGCGAAATAGTTACTATTACATTGTCATTCACGGATGTACATCCCCCTGGGGGATCACATGGAACTAATTCGAATTCATACGTTCCTGGCCCTGCAGTCGGTGTAAATGTTGGGTTTAAACCTGTAGCATCAGAAAAAGTCCCTGTTCCTGATATAATATTCCAAACTTGAGTGCCACAAGCACCGGTATTTAATATAGATCCTGTCAATGAAAAATCACCCTCACATATAGTAATGTCACTTCCCGCATCAGCAACTGGTGCAGGCGTAACGGTAACCGTAACAGACCCTTCAAGACTCACGCAGCCCGTTACTGCATCTGTAGAAGTTAGATAATATGTTGTAGTGACTGATGGCGAAACTACCAAAGCATCTGTTGTTCCTATACTTGCCCCTCCAGGTCCATCTAACCATGTGTAAGTTCCTGAACCATCTCCACCAGAAGCAGTTAAGGTAGAGCTAATACCTGGGCAAATGCTTGCCGGACTCGCAACCGCAGTAGGTGTCGTTGGAAGTTGGTCAATTGTTACTACGACAATGTCGGTATTAACACAACCACTTAATGTAGCCGTTACCTCATATGTTGCGGATCCTGATCCTCCTAAACTCGCATCAACCGTTGGGTTTGCTACATTCGAAGGTCCTGAAATTGCTATATCTCCATTCGCTACTGTTTCTGACCATGAATATGTTGCTCCAGCTGGAGCGGTTGGTGCACCACCAATTGATCCCGTTGTTCCTTCACATAAGAAAACATCTGCACCCGCGTCTACAGATAAGACACCTACGGTTATAATAACTTCATCCGTAAATATACAGGCTCCATTTGTTACGGTAACAGTATAAGTTCCACTTCCGCTCGCTCCGGCATCTATATCTACTGTTGGATTGGCCACCGTGGATGATCCAGAAATTGCCATTCCATTATTACTACCTGTTTCAGCCCATGAATACGTCGACCCAGAAGGTCCAGTTGGGTTTCCTCCAATTGTTATAGAACTCCCTTGGCATGCAGTAATGTCTGCCCCTGCATCAGGTACAAAAAGTGGTGTTACATCTACAAGTACATCAACTGTAGCGCAACAAGAATTTCCTATCCCATCATTACAAGCTGTAAGTGTATATGTTGTCGTTGATGCTGGTGATGCTGTTGGGTCTTCACAATCTGCACAACTTAAGGCTGTTGTTGGAGACCATGAATACGTGGTGCTTCCAAAAACAATACCTCCAGAAACTGTAGCATTTATTGCAGACGACTCCCCTTCACATATTGCAGGAGCCGCAGCTGTCATAACAGTAGGAGGGGTGCAGTTAATTGGACAAGGAATCTCAATAGTAAGTGCACCACATGTTGCTCCCCCATAACCATCAATCATCATAAATGCACACTCTCCGTCCGGAACATCAACAGTAAAACTAAATCCATTTGCATTTCCTCCTGGACTACTTCCATATTCATCAAACTCAGAATTACCACAATCAATTACGCCAGCATCTCCAGATGGCCCAACAAATACCGCACCTTGAACATTGCAAGACCCTCCCCCATCTACCTCTAGAACGATAATATCGATAGTTACAGCAGTTCCCGAAGTGTTACAATACTCATACCAGACCGTATTCTCAACAGAAAATGTAACGTCTTGGTCACCATCACCATCAAGATCTGATCCCTGATAGCAACATTGGCCACAAGACCCCGCAGAGGTAGTAGGGTTATCACCCGAAAAGCCATTTGCGCCTAATGAAAATTCGTCTGTCACGCCGCAATCTAAACTAGTTGCGTTTGGAGTCCCTCCAGGTGGCTGAGCCCACAAATATGTTGGATTTAAACCAAATAAAAGAAATAAAAATAGAATGAAACAATACGTAGTCTTTATCATGGTTTTAAAAATTAATGCTTATTCTCCTTTTCTTCGATATAAATACTTACTAACTCCCTTAATCCCATACGCTTGCCTAAATATTCTTTTTTAATCTCTCCTTGAACACAAAAATAAATAAGATCTTGTCTTATTTTTGGTTGAAAATAATCAAGTAACGCAGAAACAGTATTTTCAAAATGTTTATCACAATCGTTTCCTTCCGTAAAGACCACACCGCGATGATCGTCTTCTGAGAGATTAAATTTGTTCAAAATTTTCATTTGCTGAGGAGTCCAGCTCTGAGCAAAAGAGAATGTGGACGGAATTAGCATCATTAAAGAAATAATAATTTTCATGACATGGAGATTTAATTGAGGCATATAGTTAAAATAAACATCTACCGTCTTCACAAAAGAAAAGTACACATTTTTTAAATTAAATAATTCTTAATTTATCCGAGAAAACGAATAACATTTAAAAAGGTTGCCAAGAATAAACAACAATTTGATAATTAAACATTTACCCTGGTATCCGGTAAAAATAATATTCTGAAAAGGAATAAAACATAATTCAGGTGGTAATTTCCACTGTACAGATGGACAAACCAGGAAGAATATGACCAAAAAGGAAAGAAGAACAATGATAGACTTACTTAATTAATGTTACATGTCCCATATATTCATGCGTATCAATGGTAGAAACCTCTTTGCAAGATATTTTCCATACGTAAGCTCCGTCCGGAGCGAGCATGCCGTTATGATATCCATCCCAACCTTGAGAAGGGTGTTGGGATTCGAAAATTAATTCTCCCCACCTATTAAAAATCAAAAATTTATATTGATCTGGGTCAATGTCCGCGATGATAGGGGTGAAAACATCGTTCTTTCCATCTCCATCTGGAGTGAAGGCATTGGGAACATAAATGACTATTTCATAATCAATGGTAACCGTTACTGCAGCACTGGCAAGACAACCATTTTCTTCAACACTAACCGTATAAGTAGTGGTAACATCAGGAGTGGCTATTGGACTTTGGCAATCATCGCAAGTTAGGGTGGTTCCCGAGGTCCAATTATAGGCACTCGCGTTTCCTGTCGTGATTAGATTTACAGAGTTACCATTCAGAATTATTGTATCTGATATTGTACTAACAATAGGCGCCGGTATTACTTCCATTTGAGCAGTGCTAAAAGCAATGCAAGAGCCATTAATTGTGTAAGTTATATCATTTAAACCAGAGGCTGCTAATGAAGGATTAAACTCACCCGTTACTGGATTAACTCCTGTTCCTGACCAGATCCCTCCAGATTGAGAAGCCTGCAAGATAACAGGAGCATCATAAGAACAGAATGGACCGACAAGGGTTATTGTAGGGTCGATTACATCAAGAATAGTGATTGTTAAAACAAAAACATCAGGGCAAGGTCCGGATGTGCTATAGGTTATACCGAACGTTCCGACTCCAGAACCAGCTATATCAATAGTTCCATTTGTAGCATCGATAACTCCTCCCGAAGAAATAGTAAAAACACCCCCAGTGGCAACATCGAAAGAAGCTATTGGATTTCCTTCATTCAAACAAAATTCATCCGATGAATAACTAAAAGTAGCATCAGCAGTTAAATTCAGCGTTACATCAACAATAGAAGAGAAGGTTCCACAAGAAGTTGTTATCGAATAAGTGTAAGCTCCACCGGCATCAAGGGCTGGGTTATAAACTCCAGAGCCAGAAGAAAGGGCTGGTGACCATACTCCTCCGACATCAGGATTTCCACTAAGTAAATTAAATAAATCAACTGAAGCATCACTATCACACAGCGTTATTGCTCCATCGGTTCCAGGATTTGGATCTGCTGAAATGGTAACAATCACATCTGTTGTGCTCGTTCCACAACTGTTTGTTACAGTATACGTGTATGTTCCGGCTGGATCAATTGCTGGATTAAAAAAGTCAGTTCCAGAGTTAAATACAGAGGACCAAGTTCCTAAAGCATCCGGTGTACCGGATAAAAAAGTAATTAAATCTATGGGGGGATCTGCACTGCACATTGCCTCAATTGCATCGCCCCCAGCATCAGGCAATGGAAGCATAGTAACATTCGTCACAACCAATGAATCACACCCATCGATTGAAATCAAAGTGCTGGTTTGAGAAGTATTTGCTGTAATAACAGCGGTTGAACCATCGGGATATGTTACTGTTTCATTATTACACACATCAATATTTACCGTTGTTGAAACAATTGGAAGCATAGTAACATTCGTAACAACCAATGAATCACAACCATCGATTGAAGTCAAAGTGCTAGTTTGAGAGGTATTTGCTGTAATAACAGCGGTTGAACCATCTGGATATGTTACTGTTTCATTATTACACACACCAATATTTACCGTTGTTGTAACAATTGGAAGCATAGTAACATTCGTAACAACCAATGAATCACAACCCCCCACTGAAGTTAAGCTGCTTGTTTGAGAAGTACTTGCTGTAATTACCGCAGTTGACCCATCTGGATAAGTTGTCGTAAGGTTTTCGCAAACATTGATATTTACTGTATTCGTAATAACACTATTAACAGTGAGGTTCGTTGTGATAGTGCTATCACAGCCTGAAAGAGTAATTAAAACAGAAACATGGCTTTCGTCTGCGGTAATATTTGAAGAAACAAAACCATCAGGGTAAGTATAATCTCCTCCTGTGCATACAATTAAATTTTCTACCGTTGCAATAGCAGGTAAATCAATTAACTCAAAAGTGGTGTCCTTCGAACAGCCGTTTCCATCTGTAATACTCACCATGTAAAAACCAGCACCTAATCCTGTTGCAATTGAATCCGTTTGATTTCCGGCTGCGGCATCCCAAGTAAACGTATACATGGGATCACTTTGTGGGGTAATTGTGATACTCCCATTTAAGGATAATTCACATGGATCCATTAGAATGTAATCGATTGGAATATCAGATAGTGCTCCTTCGTATGCACCAATATCTGGGGCTCCTATTCTGGGAAAATCCCTTTGGTCCAAAATCGGAGCGACTGCAGCATTAGCCGCATCTATTGCTGGACTTGCAGGACATAATGACAAAGCATGAGTAGATGTACCCCCCCCATTATTGGCTAAAGGAAACAACAACGGATCTATTCCTAAGACATTTCCTGCAGTATTTCCTCCAAGCACCGATCCAGCTCCTGGGTTGAAAACCAAATTAGAACCATCAGAAGATTCAAAAGTTCCGTATAGGTCTTCGTAGGTTACTGCGATTGGTTCATTTAAGTTGTCTGCCACATTCGAAATATTATTAGCAATCAACGTATTACTGAGGTCTATGGTACCGCTTCGATTAAAAATACCAGCTCCTAATCCGATTCCCTGAAGACCGCGTCCGGCATATCCTCCTTGCCCAGTGCGACCATTTCCTCCCAATGCAAAGTTAAAAGCGACAGTCACGTTAAGTAACGAAGTTGTTCCTCCATTGTTGAATATCCCACCTCCAAATCCTGCTCCACCTCCACCTCCACCAACAGCTGAACAACAAGACTGGCTTCCCTCTCCTCCTCCAAATCCTGGTACTCCAGAAGCAGCAGCATTTCCTGAGGCAGCAGAAGCTCCGCCAGCACCAGCACCAGCACCATATTCACCATTACCACCTACACCCCCTGGTGATGAGTTACTTCCGCCTCCGCCTCCGCCAGAATAATCACCAGTCGCATTTCCTCCTGCTCCATTCGTTGCGCCACCAGCACCAAAAAATGGCCCAGCCCCTGGGCTTCCTGGAGAACCAAAAGAACCACCATTCGTAGCCCCTCTTGAGGCCATTCCTCCTATTGCCTTATTTCCAGAAATCGTTGAATTTGTAATTTGTAAATCCCCTGTATTGTGATTGTAAATGGCTCCACCGAAGCCTGGAGAACTTCCACCACCACCGCCACCAGTCACAGCCCTTGATCCTTCTGAACCAATCGCATTATTTGAATTAAAAGTACAGTTCGATATAATGGCACTTCCCAGATTTGCTAAACCACCACCAAAACCTCCAGAAACACCGGGAACCTCATCAATTGCATTCGCAATATTCCCAACAATTTCACAATAATTAAGCTCTAAAGATCCCTCATTCAAAATCCCTCCTCCATAAGAAAGGCTGACATAACCTTCAGTAAGTTTTAGTTGTGAAGCACTCAACAATGCGCCACTTTGAATATGAAAAACCCTATCCAAGCTGTCAGCATTTATTATAGTAGTTAGTGGTGAGTCTCCAATCAAAGTAATATTTGAATTCACGTCTAAATCACCTGTGCCAGAAATATCCTCATTTGCCCCTGGGATTGTTAACGTGAATGTTCCAGCAGGAACATTAATGATATGATTTCCCCCCAATGCATTAGATTCCATTACAGCAGCACGAAGAGAACAAACTCCCGATCCATCGTCGCAGATTCCATCTCCGGGAATGGCATCAGGTGAATCCACAATACTATTCACAGTAAAATCTTGAGAATATGAACTCCCACTAATAATTAAAAATAAAAGGGTGCCAAAGGGATACGTGTCTTCATAATTTCCGAATAGCTAGTTGAGAAACTAAACCATTTAAATATTCTAAATTAGATCTGACCACCAACCATATTAGAGAGAAAGAATAATATAGGTTTTACGAGTCATTAACAATGCTTAAACGAGTAAATTTAAAAAAGTTGCTTTGGTTAAGCAATAATTTGAGAATTAAAACGAAGTAGCGTCTAAAGTATTCGAAAAAAGCGAGCCAAAGGTTTATACAACTAGTTGGGGAACTTAACCAAGCTGACAAACTATCAATACACGAGATACTAAATGCGATACGGTAGCGATAAACCTACATAACAAAAACCGACCCGCTACGCGGGTTATTTAGTAAACTCTATGCCCTACGGGACAAAGAGTTAAAGTGTCAAATTATCAAATCGCTTCGCTAATCAACCCTTCGGCTTCGCTCAGGGTAAAAGTGTCAATCCTTGAGGCAACGCACAGAGAACCCGTACGCTCGGTTGTAGAAGTTCATGCCGGCATCGCTGCTGCTGAAGAAGAGGAAGCGCGCGTTAGCGCCACTAACCGTACTGCTCCAATAGAAGCCGATGGCACCGACATTGCTGAGCGAACCAAGGCTGAAGTCGCGGCGGCCCGCCATGGGCAATTTAAGGGCTGAGGCTATAGCACCAGCTGAATTGTCACTGCTCCAGCTTAAATGCTCTGCGTCTAACTCTGCTTCTGTAGGTAAACGGTAGCCACTTGGACATGGATTGTTTATACCATTTACGCCTTGCCATAAATTGTCGTTTTGTGGGCTGCGCCAATCGTAATTACCTGAATTTACGGTTATAAAATCACCATGAGCAGGTTGGTCTGTGCTGCTTAGCGTTGGGTTAGTTGCTGAGGTGCGACACTGGTGTCCATCACTAAACCTACCCCATTGGTACAAATCGCCATAAGCATCCACATCGGTGCTGCTTGTAGCTGCTTGCGTAGCTCCCAAATTACGGTCCATCCATATTGCTCCAGTTGTTGGGTTGGTTACATCTACTATGGTAGTTGGAGAACCGTTACAATATACTGGGCTTCCGCCTCCTCCACCTGATGAATTTGCCACACTGATTCCTGGAATGATTACAAAACCTCCATTTTGTAGGTATAAAGTATCTCCTGTTGCAGAAACGGATAAAGTTTGCAGCTCATTGGTAGCATCTGCATCAGCGTCATCAACGTCATCTATATTGTCCGAAAAATCAGCAGGTATATTTGGTAAATTGGTCCAATCTTGTAACTCATTGGTAGCATCTGCGTCAGCGTCATCAGGGTTGGTAATAAACCCAGAATTATTTGTTAAATCACTTGTATTTGTAGGTATAGTTGGTTGATTGGTTAAATCATTGTAATCCCCACTAAATCCACCTCCACCCGAAGGCATAGGTTCCCATTGCCCAGAGGTAATGTTATAGGTTAAGACATCTCCATTACTTGCTCCAGTTAATTCCATTCCAGAAATACTTTCTGCTGTTCCTGCTGCAAATGCATAAAAGGAACTTGCTAATTCTAACTGACCCAAATTTTCAAAAGGTTGGGTAGGCGCTGTTTGGTATTCTACTTCCATCCAAAAATCGCCATTGTCCCAAGCTATGTTTTCAAAAGCGGTGCTTGGAGCGCCATTACACCCTATTCCTAAAACATCACGGTTGAGCTGTAAACTCATAAAGCCGTTTTGATTAGTGGTAGTTTGGTGCAATGCACAATATACCAAAGGTCCTGTCTGACCACCTTCTCTAAATGTTAAACGTATGCTAACAGCAGTATTAACCAATGGTTGATTATTTCCATCTCTTACTACGGCACTAAAACTTACCAGTTGAGGAATGTTGGTTTGACCTATAGCACTTATTGAAAGAACTGCTATTAATAATAAGGAAAGTATATTTTTCATATTTAATTTATTTTGTTTTAATAATTTGAAAGGTGTCTAGTTGCTGGGTTCCTTTAGTTTGCACTTTCAGCACATAAGAACCTGTTGAATAATTGCGCATATCTAATTCAATACTTTTTTCGGTAGTAGTTTGTTGGTAAATCACTTTACCTTGTAAATCCACTAAATAAAGCTGATAATCCCCCTGAGTGAGTTGACTCAAATCTACATTTACCATATAAGTGGTAGGATTAGGGAATACACGAATATTACTTTGAATGGATAGTTCTTCTGCAGACAGCGAACTCTCCTCATAGTTGCTCTCGCCATACGAAGCACTAACTTCTAATGAACCTCCTGCGCCACTTAAACTAGCACCATAAGGTGTTCCCATCACAGGCTGAAAGCTATCGTCACTCGAGGCAGCAGAACTGAAAGTAACATTCTCTATGGTCTGCGCATTACCAATTCCAACAATTCCAATAAATAAGAGTAGTAGTAGTTTTTTCATAAGTTAATAGCTTAATCTAAGGCAAGTTAATAATATTTCAATCCAATACGTATATTTACAATTAAAATATCTTGAACTACTATTCATTTGCCTATTCTCTCGAGCTACATCTTGGAAGTAGGAGAAATCTAAATGGAGAAGGAAGTGGGGTAAGGCGGAGTGTGTTGAATCACAAAACCGACAACCATTCCGACAACGACACAAAAAAACCTCTTGCTATCTAATTGAATAACAAAAGGTTTAGTCATTTCTCTAGTTGTCCCACCAGGGCTCGAACCTGGACTCTTCTGTACCAAAAACAGACGTGTTGCCAGTTACACCATGGGACAATTTTCTCTAAGAGGGTGCAAATATAAAGCTCCTTTTTAAAAATCAAACTATGGATAGTAAAAAAATGTATAAAATACACTGCAATCTTTAAAAATCAAATGACAGTCCGAAGTTACAGCCGATAGAAGTGTAACGTTGCTGGAATTCCGGATGTGTTATTATTGACCCACTATTCAATCGAAATTTAGGTTCTATAAACACATTCATCTTTTTCAGCTGGTAAGCTATCGTTGTAGAAGCGACCATATTAATCATGGTTTTTCTAAGATTTGGAAGTTCAATATTACTCACGTTATTGTCGACATAACTTCCCGAATTCTTTAACAAGATTCCATAAGAACCGCCAAGTCTTACATTTACACTTAGCTTATTAAATGTAAATTTATATCCAAACATGATAGGGATTTGCAAATAGGTAAATCTATTTTTTCCTGCATAATCAGTTGCGTTAATATTAATTATGGTTGTATCTACCATAAAGGTTGTATCGACAACAATAGTTGTTAATATAGTGTCCCACCCTCCATTAGAATCTTGATATGCGGTGTATATATAATCTAAATAAGAACTATCTTTTGAAACGGAACTCATACTTGTTTCAGTATCGTAAATCGTAGAATAATTAACATCTTCTCCATAGGTCAAACTATTTGCCCCTAGTGAAAAATTAATTTTTTCATTAAAATTATAATTCATTCTTAACCCATAAGACATTGAGACGATATTAGCTTCTTCGTCATTTCTTTTTGTCAGGTAAGCGTCCGATGAGACACCAGTTATCTTTTTATTTATCAGAGACGGGCCTCCAAATACGGAAAAGGTCCATTTTTTAAACGTTGCATCTTCAGGAGTTAAAACCACCTTATTTGCAAGAGAATCATCCTTAGTCAACGTGTCGGAAAACTCCTCCGAAATTTCTTTTTCCAGCGCCAAACTATCTATAACAATAGAATCAACAGCCAAGATTGTGGATCTATTATTTCTTCATTCGGGACAGCATCATTTTCGCTTATAATTTCCTTTTCGGTTGTGTTTGTACCTAAATCTCCCGTTGTTACTTCATTCTCATTTGCCAAACTACCCTGCATAATAGTATCAGAAACGATTTGCGTAATTTCTTTATCTATCACAACTGAATCCAAAGAAGCGATTGGATCTATATTGGTATATTCTTTTATGCTTATTGAATCTTCAATAGATTCTTTGTTTGAAGCCACGACCTCTTTGTGTATTATCATTTAAGACTACCGACGAACTATTTGTGTCCGCAGTGATCTAAATCAACTGGAAGTAAAGTTTCATTTTCTGTCTCAGTTAAGTTTTTTTCAGTTAACGAGATGGGCTCATTTTTCTCAATAACCATTTCAATTTCACGATTTGAAGCTTTGGTATTGTTTGAATTCATCTCTTTTACCGCTAGATCTGGTTCGTTAACTTTTTCAAAAGGCCTAATGGAATTCCCCGTTTCTTCTTTGACCTCGGTTTGACTATCGGAAGCTACAGTAACATTCTTTTCTAAATTATTAACCGAAGATGCCTTTGACTCTCCGTTTCTGGAGATAGATGGTTCCTCCTTGTTATTTAAAGCCTTTGTTTTCTTTGTCGCGTTCTTATTATTACTAGTATTGTCTGGCAGCTCTTTACTTACTTCTTGTTGAAGCTCTGTATTAATTCTATCAGTTGCAGTTTCTTTGGCAGTGTAAGTGTCAATTTTTAGCTGTTCTTTTTGGGATATTTTAGTATCTAGATCAACTATATTCTCTGCAGATTCAGTCTCTACACCTTCAATCTCCGTATTTTTAACCTTATTTGAAACTACATTTTGCTTACTATCCTCCATGGAGATTTTAGAGTCAATAGTATCCTTCACATTATTGGTCGCTAAATAATATGCAAAAAACGAAACTCCAACTAACGCTATGAGTGCATAGAAAAACATCCGCCACAATTTCTTTTTTGGCTTTTGCGCATCCAACTTCCCTTCAAGGTCAGCTAAAAAACTTTCTTTGATGTCAAACTCCCTGTTGCCCAGTTTGTCTTTAAATAACTTATCTATGTTATTTTTTGACTCCATTTAATTCTTCTCTTTTTATTAGTAACGCTTTTAATCTTTTTCTAGCCTCCTTCATGTGCCATTTTGAGGTTTCTAGTCCTATTCCCAATTCTTCCGTTATTTCTTTGTGAGAATACCCATCTACAGCAAATAAATTAAAAACAACCCTTGTTGCTTTTGGAAGTGCTAGTATCATGTTGTTTAACTCTTCCGCTTCAATTGTATCATCAACTTCATTGTAAGTAACTTCCTTTAAGTCTTCGAAATTATCCTCAGTCTCAAACATCTCTTCTCTTTTTTTATTCTTTCGGTAGTCATCAATTGCTGTATTAATTGCAATTCTTCTTATCCAAGATTCAAAAGGGCTATTGGAATTATATTTTTCAATGTTTGTTAGAATTTTCAAAAATGCTTCGTTTGATAAAGCTGACGCATCTTCTTCATTTTTTTTATATCGATAAGCAACACTCATTAGTAGGCTAAAGCAAATTCGATAAAGCTCCATTTGTGCTTTACGGTCTTGTTTTACTATTCGCTTTATTAATATTTCGCTTACTTTCACTAAAAAAAAATGAAACTACACTCAAGAATATTATCCCCGAGTGTAGTTTATATTTCACTCTTTCAAAATTAAGCTATATAAGCCATCTTATTGCTTTGCAAATCGAATTGTTTTTGTCAAACCACCATCTTTAGAGCTGATATTCAACATATAGTATCCGTTCGCTAAATCAGAAGTTCCAACTGCAATTTTATTATTTCCCGAATTAATATTCGTAGAAAAGTTATTTACTTGCTTTCCAGAAATATCGATAATTGTTACGTCAACATTTGTATTTTGAGTAGCGTTAAATTCTAATGTTGCCGACTCATTTACAGGATTCGGGTATAAAGATGTAAGGCCAATCACCTCTTCATTTTCAATTCCAACAGACGCTACTTCACTTTCACTTATTACATTTAATGTAAACCCACTTGACTTAACTACAACAGAAATTGTATCGCAAAAAGTATCGGTACAACCGTTTCCATTATCTATAGATAAACAAATACCATAACTTCCTATTTGAGCATAAGTATGCGTTGGGTATTGTTGCGAAGAAGTATTTCCATCACCAAAACTCCAAGAATACGTTAAGTTAGCACCAGTTGCCATGTTTACTAAATAAACATTACTTGAAAATGAATTATTGATAGAATCATAAGCTTGCCACCAGTAAAAACCTGCAGAACATGAAGAAGGTGGAGGTGTATTTCCAACAAAAACAGAATCACAATAAGTATCCGTACAACCCATCCCATCATCAAAAGTTAAACAAGCAAAATATAATCCAGGTGATCCATATGTATAGAAGGCCTCACCAGTGGTTGTTGTCATTAGCGTATTGTCTCCCATGTCCCATGTGTATGTTCCTGTTTGATTAGAATCAACAGCATAAAAAGCCACATCATTGCTGTTGCCGTTGTTGTAAGAGTAAAAATCTGCAGAACATGAAGAAGGTGGAGGTGTATTTCCAATAACTACAGAATCACAATAAGTATCCGCACAACCCATTCCATCATCAAAAGTACAACATACAGAATAAGTTCCATTCGATGCATAAGAATAAACACCGAAACCGTTAGTTGATGTAACTTCAGACCCATCTCCCATACTCCAAACATAGGACCCTGTTTGAGTAGAGTCATAAGCATACAAATTTACATTCATAGAGCCTTGAGAGTTTGATATCCCAAATGATGCGTCACATGTTGGAGGTGGAGGTGTATTTCCAACAAAAACAGAATCACAAGAAGTAATAGTACATCCTGCCCAAGCACCTGAACCATCAAAAGTTAAACAAGCAAAATATAATCCAGGTGATCCATATGTATGGAAGGCCTCACCAGTGATTGTTGTCATGACAGTGCTGTCTCCCATATCCCATGTGTATGTTCCTGTTTGATTAGAATCAACAGCATAAAAAGCCACATCATTGTTGTTGCCGTTGTTGTAAGAGTAAAAATCAGCAGAACATTGTGCCCAACTGGTAATTCCAGCAAGTAAAGCAATCATTAAAGTAGTAATTTTTTTCATCGTTTTTAATTTAATTAAATGTTGAAAGTTTGTCTTTCAATTATGTAGACGTACAAAATTCATAATAAGGGGGGAAAGGTTTCTTTATTATTTACCGGGCGCTGCAGAATTCTCGCAAACATCCTATAAACACCGGGACAAACTAATAGAAACTAAACTCAAATAATTTTCTATTTTTTAACATAAAACACTAATTAATGCTAAATAATACGGGTAGATTCATTTTTACACCTATTAAAGCATTAATTTTTTTAAATTCGCACCCTAATAAAGTATTTATAATGAGCTATAAAAAAATAAATATTATAACCGGATGGGTAGTTTTTCTAATTGCGACCATCGTTTATTTACTTACCACCGAAGAAACTACAAGCCTTTGGGATTGTGGTGAATATATAACTACTGCTAATAAACTAGAGGTAGGTCACCCACCGGGAGCACCTTTTTTTATGATGCTAGGACGACTCTTCTCTGCATTTTCAAGCCCTGAAAATGCGGCATACATGGTTAATGTTATGTCTGCCTTATCTAGTTCAGCTACCGTATTATTTATGTTTTGGAGTTTAACCATGTTTGCTAAAAAACTAGCAAAAAAAGGAACTAGTTTACTTGACAATGGACATATTGTTGCAATAATGGGAACTGGGTTTGTAGGAGCCTTGGCTTATGCATTTACCGATTCATTTTGGTTCTCTGCAGTTGAGGGTGAAGTATATGCGATGTCATCTTTCTTCACAGCGATTGTTTTTTGGGCTATTTTAAAATGGGAAGTTGAAGTTGACGTATTTAACAATGTCGATCCAGACAAAAGAAGAGGAAATCCAAATCGATGGATAATCTTTATTGCTTATATGATTGGCCTATCCATTGGGGTTCACTTGTTGAATTTACTTGCTATTCCTGCAATTGCTTTTGTTATTTATTTCAAAAAATATGAATTCAACGTCAAAACTTTTTTAACTGCAGGAGTTATTTCTATTGTAACTCTGGGAGTGGTTCAAGCTGTTATCATACCAAAACTTCCTTCTATTGCGGACTCTTTTGAGCGTTTATTCGTAAACTCTTTAGGTATGCCATTTAATACCGGAGCATTCTTCTTTATTGCTTTGCTTGCTGGAGGATTGGCATATGGGATCTATTATACTGCGAAGAAACAAAAAGCAATGTGGAATACGTTAATTCTTTCATTTTCGGTTTTACTCATAGGATACTCTTCATTTACAATGATTGTTGTTCGTTCAAATGCAAATCCGCCACTGGATGAAAACAACCCAGAAACATTATCGGCACTTGTATCTTATCTAAATCGTGATCAATATGGGACATGGCCTGTTCTTTACGGCCAATATTGGAACACTCCTCAAAAAGGATCCTGTGACGCTAGTGATTTGCTACCCGCTAAAGTCTCAAACATGAAAGTTTATACCCTAGAAGGTATGAATTCGCGTTTTGAAACAGTTGCTAATAACGCTGTTAAAATTAACGAATTGATTAGTAATTTAGGATTAAATGCAACTGTTGTCCCAAGTACTAAAAACCCCGGAAAAAATGTTATTACAATAATTGGAGGCGAACAATCATTCATGAATATGTTTGAATTGGAAGACTACCAAAAGAGGGTTGCCGCAGCAAACGAGCAGCTTACTGCTAGCGGTATTGATTTAAGCATTCAGTTTGGAAGTGAAGTTGGTGAAAAATATATAAACACATTTGCACATAGACCGAAAGGAGAAAAAACATACGAAAAGCAGTTTATGACGCTTTTTCCAAGAATGTATAGACAAGGTGAAGGATCTAAATACAGAGTTTGGTGCGGTTATGAAGGAGACATCAACAACCCTCTTCCTCCTAGCTATAGATACTTCGGTCAAGTTCCAGGCATGACAACCAGAAGCCAAGAGTATCAAAGATTATTGGAAGCTGGATACGAAAAAGAAGCTGCAGGGCTTGAAAAAGACGGTTTATATAAACCTACAATGGGCGAAAACATTTCATTCTTTAAGGACTACCAAATTAACTGGATGTACGTACGGTACTTCCTTTGGAATTTTGCAGGTCGACAAAATGATACCCAAGGATATGGTTTAACTGGTCCAGGAAGTGAAATCTTAGACGGGAACTGGTTAAGTGGTGTCGATTTTATTGACAACCAAAGATTAGGAACGCAAGAAAACTTACCTACAATACAGCGGCTAAACAAAGGATATAATAAGTACTATTTGCTACCTTTAATACTCGCGCTAATTGGATTTATCTTTCATATAGTTAAGAGCCCTAAAGACTGGTTTGTTATTCTATTATTATTCCTATTAACAGGCCTAGCAATTGTTGTTTTCCTTAATCAAAAACCAAACGAGCCCAGAGAAAGAGATTACGCCTATGCTGCTTCTTTTTATGCTTTTGCATTTTGGATAGGTATTGGTGTTTATGCGTTATTTGATGCCGCGAGAAACATGCAATGGAAAGACTTAGGAATGGTTGCTGCGTATAGCTTAGGTGCTGGAGTTGTTCTCTATGGCTTAGAGACAGCTTTTAGTGCAGATTCTACTATCGTAAATCATGCTTTTTCCTATACTATTTTTTACATGTCGGCTATTGCTTTAGCCCTGCATGCTACTATGATCTTAATTGGAGATGCTATTAAAAATAACCTGGCGCATGCCGCATTATCTGCCGGGATGTGCCTGGTAGTTCCATTCATTTTAATTTACCAAAACTGGGACGATCATGACCGATCGAATCGATCTACGGCAAGAGATTTTGCTTACAACTATTTAGCCTCATGTGATAAAAACGCAATGCTGTTTACAAATGGAGACAATGATACATTCCCATTATGGTATATTCAGGATGTAGAAGGTGTACGAACAGATGTACGCGTTGCAAACATGAGCCTTTTAAGCACGGATTGGCATATCAACCAAATGAAACGTAAAGCTTGGGATTCCGATCCACTGCCGATTACTTTAAATGAGTTTGACTATAGAAATGGAACACGTGATTTTGTGATTTTTGATGAAAGCCCATCTAAAAAAGGGAAATATTATTCTGCAAAAGAAGCGATTAATTTTATTATGAATGACCAACACTTAAAAACATTCCCAGGGATGTGTAACCGAGAATCATATATCGATTTTAGAGGTGTTTATATTCCTGTTGATAAAGAAGCTGCGCTTGCAAACGGTATTGTAACACAAGAGCAAGCGCACTTAATGGAAGACACTATTAAATGGAATTTAAGTGGAGGGGCTCTTTATAAAGCAGATTTAGCAGTGTTGGATATCCTAGCAAATTACAAATGGGATCGCCCCATCAATTTTGCTAGTTTAGGTGGAATTGGGGCCAACAAAGGTATTGCAAAATACATGCAAGCTGAGGGCGTAACTTACAAATTAACACCTATTCTATTTGGTAGTGGTGGAGGAACCAATACAGAAAAAATGTATGACCTTGTTATGAATGACTCAGATAGCTCATTTTTATGGGGAAATATGGAAGAAGCAGGTGTTTTAGTTGATTACTATACTTTAAGAATGGTGCAGAATTTACGTATGCAAATGATGAAGTTGAGCGATGCACTTATTAGTGAAGGTCAAAATGAAAAAGCAATTGCCATTTTGGATAAAACTTTCGAAATAATGCCGATTGAAAATAATCAAGTAGCTCCAGATGATATTTGTTTTTACTTAGTTGGGAACTATTATGATGCAGGCGCGAAAGAGAAGGGAGATGCATTGGGTAAAAAATTAGCTTTACTTGAACTAGAAAAAATTGATCACTACCAAAGTTTGAACGAACACTTCTTTGATAAAGTTTGGACTGAATGGGGTCGATCATTAAACAATTTAGAAATGTTAAGGCAAGCATCAATTGGAGGATTAGCCCAAGAAGCTATGATTGCTTCAGACGCAACAAACACTTTCTTTACGAACCAAGGTGTGCTTGCTGAAACTGGATATAGCGAAACATTAACAAACTCTAAACAAATATTTTTGCAAAAAGGTTATACGAAACAAGCCTTTTTTAGCAATCCACAGAGGTTTCCCGCTGTATTAGCACAATATTGCTGGATGAAACAATAAAATTAAAAAAGGAGAGATTATATCTCTCCTTTTTTTTGAAAATGTATTTTGTAAAAACACCAAAAATAGCTCGAGCTTTTAATAAGAAAGCGATTTGGAGTATTCCGAACAACGTTAAAGAGATATTTTTAACCTTTGACGATGGGCCTACTCCACTAATTACTAATCATACGCTAGACATCCTCAAGAAGCACAACATTAAGGCAACCTTTTTTTGCTTGGGAAAGCAAGTTGAAAAAAATCCTGAAATATTCAAGAAAATTATAGATGAAGGGCACGCAGTTGGAAATCATTCGTATTCTCACTTAAAAGGATGGACAACAAAAAACGAACAGTACCTAGAAGATGTTCGAAAAGGAGAAGCAATTATAAAATCTAATTTATTTCGACCGCCGTATGGAAAAATTAAACGAAGCCAAGTAAATTTATTAAATCCACAAACTAAAATTATTCTATGGGATGTTCTTCCCGGTGACTTTTCTCCAAAAAATAATGTAGAAAAAATTGTCTCCAACACTGTCAATTCAATAGAGCCAGGTTCCATTATCGTTTTACATGACAATAATAAATGTGGCAATAAAATGTTACAAGCACTTCCATTTATCATTGACAAACTAAAGGAAAAAAAATACAAATTTTCAGCAATAGACGAAACAAGCACTACTTTAAAATAGAGGTTTTACATACTAATTAACAGTCAATTACAATATATTTTGTAATCGTCTAATAATTAAAGCTTCTAATATTTTATAGGATAAGCTTTATATACAAACTATATTTGCAAAAAAAAGACTTCATGAAGTTGACTGCATATGACAAACTTAGAGTTATTTTAGGCGTTTTGCTTATTGCCTTTATGGTATTAATCACGCTTAAATATGGATTCGAAAGGTCCTCCCGTGATTAAAATTGCATTTTTAGCCTTGATGCAATTGTTATTTATTATGCCGTTAACAAAATGATATTAAGAAAAAAAGAAAAATAATGGAAGAATTAAAAATTGAATTAAAATGGGTAGTTCTGGCAGGTGTTGGAATTGTAGCGGGTATAATCTTTTTCATGTCATGGCAAGATGTTGATCCAGGAGAAGAAGGATTTATATATAGACCTTATGGAAAAGGAGTAGAAACGGATATTTCTTACAATGAAGGAACGCAGTTTATTGCGCCCTGGAATGAAATAATCACCTACAATGTACTTGTGCAAAGTAGAAATTACGATTCGCAAGTAATGGACAAAAACGGTACCGATATAGGTGTTGTTATTGCGGTAAACTACCATGCAGTTAAGGGTAAAACAGCCTTACTTCACTTAAAGCATGGAAAAGGATTTGCCGAATCGTTTATTGATAAAAAAGCAAAAGGTGCAATAAAAGACGTTATTGGAAGGTATACCTATGTTGAAGCATACTCTACTAAACGTGAAATTTTAGAGCAAGAAATAGAGGCAATATCTAAATAGTGATTTTGACTCGAATTATGTTGCTTTAGATTTCGTAGAAATTGCAGACATTAATTTACCTCAAAACATTGCTATTGAGATTACAAATAAAGAAACGCAAAAGCAAAGAAATCAGACGGCTAAGGAAAAGCAAAAAGAAGAAGAGTACTTAGCTAATGCAAGAATTGAGAAAGCAAGAGGAGATTCTTCTTTGGTTGTTTCTGCACGATTTAAAGCAGAAGCTATTTCTTTGGAGGCTGAACAAATTAGTAAAAACCCACAATACATTGAATTAAAAAAATGGGAAAGTTGGGATGGCAAAGGTTCTCCTTATGGAACAGGTAATGTTTTCGGTGATAATGCAATTTCTATTTTGAAACAATAACAATAAACTTAATTTACTTAAGCCTAAAGCAATCTTACCTTGGTAAGGTTGCTTTTTTATTTTCTGTAAAAGAATATTGCCCTCTGATAATTTAAAAGTCAAGCCTGTAAAAGAATATTGGCAAAAAACCTAACTGATAATTCTTACGAATTGGACTGGCTGTAGGATCTCCAGGAACCGGAGCATAAGTCAAGTTTAATATGTTTTTTGTACCCAAAAGATTAACAATGTCAAGCGAAAATTCATGTGTTACTTTTTTTGCATTGTACTTATAAGATAACTTAAAATCTGCTCTAAAATAATCTTCAAATTGCAACTCATTAAACCCTTCGTCTATAAAGATAATTTCCTGCTGCGCAGTTGAAGCTGAATCATTTACTGTACCATATCGCTTGCCTCCAGCTACAGTCACTTTTGCGCCTAGACCCAATGAGGTCTTTTCGTTAAATTTAAATTCTCTTCCGGCTAATATATTTGCAGCATATCCCCCATTAAAGCTTGTATTTCTTTCAATACCATCACTGCCTTCATAACGAGAATTATATACTGCCCCCGTCAATAACATGTGCCAATTACTACTATAGTATTTTTCTAAAGTAAACTCAATCCCATAATTATATCCTGTTCCAGTATTCTTTAGAGAATCTGGGAAAAATCGGCTAAATCCACTTCCTTGATTAATTAATGAAAATGACGAAGGATTGAGTTCAACCGGAATATTGGATAAGTCCTGATAATAGGTTTCGATTTTCCCCGATACATTTTTAGCTATTTTTCGAGAATACCCTAGTACCGCATGATTACTTTTCATATAATCCATCCCTTTATTGTGCGCTTCGGTATTTCCTTCTAACTGGTAAAAATAGGTGTATACAGGTAATGTTTGTGAATGCCTTCCAACACCTAAACTAAGAGAGTTTTTATCGTTTACTATCCATTTGAGCCCTGCTCTTGGTTGTGCCCAAGAGTGACTATTACTAAGTGAAAAGCTTTGATTATGCAGACCGACAGTAAATATAAAATCATCTGAAAACTTATGCTTCCATTGAATATACGACTGTATCAACATAAATGCTTGATTCGCATTCCACCTGGTCCTGTAAACACCAGGAAGGGTGTCATTTTCTGTTATACTATCACTCAAATCAGCTATATAATAATCAGCATTATAACCAATTTTTAGAACATCCTTTTTTCCAAACTTTCTATTGAGATATGTAGAACTAGTAAATTTAGATGTATTGAACTGGTACCCCATATAATTGGAAAGTATACTGTCTTGAACAAATTCGCCATTTGCGGGATTAACGTGTCTATAAATTAAATCATGCTTTGTTGACTGTCTTTCATAAGACCCTCCTAATGTTGTTTTTACAAAGGTTTTTTCATTCAGTGGCTTTGTGTAAGTTAATCCGCCTATTGCCATTCCCGTACTAAAGTATTGATCTCGATCATTTTGGCCGTATAAATCAATTTCCGAGGTATCTTTTTGATCGCTTATAAGAATATCAATCCCACTATTACCGCCGATACCCCATAAAGCAAGATTCCCTCCTTTTTTGAAAGGAAAATTCATTTTGAAAGATAGATCTTGATATTGCGGCAATGCATTTGTTCCTACGTCAATACCTGCAGCTTGAAACATTCCAAGCGTAGAATACCTATACATGAATAGGTAGGAAGCAGATTTTCCTTTTTTGAAAGGACCTTCTGCCATTAATTCTGCACCTAAAACACCAAACTGCGCTGTCCATTCGCGTTTCTCATTATTTCCTGCCCTTAACTTTAAATCAAAAATACCCGAAGTACTATTGCCATATTCGGCCGGAAATGCTCCTGTGAAAAAATCACTGTTTGCCATTAACTTATTGTTGAGCATGCTTGTGGGACCTCCCGAAGTACCTGAAATTGCAAAATGATTTGGATTGGGAATATCAACTCCTTCAACGCGATACACGACACCTAAAGGAGAATTACCTCGAATAACAATGTCATTACGACTATCATCTGCCCCTCCTACTCCAGCAAAATTTGATACCATTCGAGCAGGATCTCCTCTACTTCCAGCATATCTTTCGGTTTCTTCAACTGAAAAAACACGTGCACTAACAAGCGCCATGTCGTTGTTTACCTTATGATCCGAACCCGCTACTATTTGCACAGCATCTAACACTTCTGCAGACTCCTCAATACTAACGTTTAGTATAACCTCTTTACCTGAAGTTACAACAGTAATAAGGTCTTGCTGGGTGTAACCGACATAAGAAACTCTTACGGAATGTCTTCCAATTGGAATGTTTTTCAATTTATAATTTCCATCCAAGTCTGTTACTGCCCCAATAATTGGATCAACCGTAGTAACCATCACGGTCACTCCTGGCAATGGAAACTGAGATTCTTTATCTACTACTTTTCCCTTAATGGTTTGTTGCCCAAAAGATGCTAATGATAACAAGCATAAAACTAAAACTAGAATTTTGTTGACCATACGAGCCTAAATTAAGTAATAAATGTTGTTAAATATAACCAAATACTTATTTAAACAAATACAAGTTTAGGCATTGACTAGACCCAGCCAGGATTCAAATATAGCTTTTCCATCTACATTGCTTAATTTAGCATCTGCAGCTCTTTCTGGGTGCGGCATCATTCCAAAAACATTTTTAGCCTTATTTGTTATACCCGCTATATTTTCCAAAGCTCCATTTGGATTAGAATCAGCGTTTACATCCCCTTTAGCATCACAATATCTAAAAAGAACTTGATCGTTATCGTTCAATTCTTTCATTACAGCATCGCTTGCATGAAACCTTCCTTCACCATGAGCAATTGGAATTTTATACGCCTTGTTTTGATCTAAATGTTCAGTTAATTTTGCTGAATTCGACTCAGGTTTTAAATAAACATTTTTACAAATGAATTTCTGATTATTATTATGAAGTAGCGCTCCGGGCAACAAACCACTTTCACAAAGAATTTGAAAACCATTGCATACTCCAAGCACAAATCCCCCTTTATTTGCATGCGCAATTACAGCAGTCATAACAGGTGAAAATCTTGCAATTGCGCCAGAACGCAAATAATCTCCATAAGAAAATCCTCCTGGCAAAACAATCGCATCACACCCTTTTAGGTCTGTGTCTTTGTGCCATAGTTCTTCAACTTCTTGTCCTAAAATATCTTTAAGAACATAGATCATGTCTTGATCACAATTCGAGCCCGGGAAAGTGATTACACCAAATTTCATTTTTCTTGTCTTTTAATGAGCTACAAAGTTACTTTAATAATAAAAATATTCAACAACGAAAAGGAAAAGTTATACGCTAATAAAGATAGATATTCACAAGAATTGAAATAAACATCGCGTAAAAAAACAATTGAGACAACCATTCCTTTTTTGCATAATTGAAATAGAAAGTAATTAGCAAACTTAAAGGCACTGCTCCAACCAATACATATATATTTTCATTTGAAAAGTGCTTAACGAGAGATACAATTGTAATTGATAGAAACAGAATAAACAAAAAAAAGAAAATAATTTTTCGAAAACGTAATGAACTAGCTTTATACTGGCGGGACATGTTGTATCCCGAAAAAATAACTAAAACAAATACAACTCCTAATAGGATATAGTAGGGCCATGAAATAGCTATATTTATAGAAGAATATTGCTCAGTATCAAACGTAAAGTAACTCAACCAATTATTAAGCATGCTTCCCCAAACTAAAGCCACAATCCAATACAACCCAAAAATAGTAAATGCGAAAAATGGAAGAACCCATTCTCTCCAAACAAAAGGTCTAAATATTTTTAATGCTATCCAAACCAATGCTACCATTAATATAGATGGAAAATAAAACAGCCCCCCAAACAACATAAGAACCGTAGCGTCAAAGACTTCTTTTTTACACGGGGCTTGGCTATATATATTAAACAATCGCTTAAAGGCAAGAATCCAAAATAAGTTAGAAATAACTATCGGGCTTAATACCTGATGCTCCTTTATTGCGCTCATAAACATCAAATATAATAGTGCAGGTAAAAAAGTATTCCTATTAAAAATTTGATTTTTGTTTATAACATCATTTAATATTAGTCCTGAAATCACAATAATAAGCAACGCTATTGCGGTTGAAAAAAAAGGGCTTCCTAAATTTAACACCCATTGAAACAAGGGTGAAGCGCCTGAAAAATCCATAGGATTGGGATTAAGTAATCCAGGCAGCCAAAAAAATAAAGCCATAACTGGCAACAGAACCAACCCCGTTAAATTGTCAGATTTATAAAATTTTAAAATCACTCCTACAAAAATATCTTATTTGTTCATCTTTTTATAAAAGATCTTATTAAACACCTGAATTATTGTGGATATTTTATACTTTTGGAACAGATTTAAAATTATTACTATGGATTGGTTAGTATTCCCTTTAGCAAAAACAATGTATTGGTTCTTTCAGAATGTTCTTGAAAACTTGGAGAACTTACCCAACTACGCGTTTTGCTTTTTTGCAGTTGTTGCATTTACTTATTGGGTTAAATGGCAAATGAAATATAATGCTGAGGCAGAAGCTAATCCTGATCAAATAAAATAATTCATCTACTTTTTTAGTACTTCTTTTGGCTTTTTGATTAAATCAAAGCCTATGTCCTTTCTGAAGTTCATTCCTTGAAAACTCAATTCTTCTATCGACTCATAAGAGTTTTTTAGTGCTGACTCAATATCTTTCCCAAATGAAGTTACGGCAAGAACTCTTCCGCCATTCGTAACAACACCTTCTTTTGTTTCGGTCGTTCCTGCATGAAAAGGAACACTTTTAAGCACATTCTCAAATCCTGTAATTTGGGCTCCCTTTTCATATTTCTCAGGATATCCATCAGCAACTACCATTACAGTAGCAGCAGTTCTTGGATCAAAATGAACATCTCTTTCAGACAAAGTACCCGATGCAATTCCATCGAAGAGCTCTAATAAATCGGACTTTAATCGGGGCATTACCACTTCTGTTTCCGGATCTCCCAATCGACAATTGTATTCAATAACATAAGGGTCTCCTTTTACATTAATAATACCAAAGAAAATAAAGCCAGAATAATCAATGCCTTCGGCTCTTAGACCTTTTATCGTAGGAATAATAACCTGGTTATCTACTTTGTCAATAAATTCTCTATTCGCAAACGGAACAGGTGAAACAGCCCCCATTCCTCCGGTGTTTAATCCGGTATCTCCTTCTCCTATTCGCTTGTAATCTTTAGCCGCTGGCAAAATCTTGTAAGATTTTCCATCTGTGATAACAAAAATGCTTACTTCTATTCCGTGAAGAAATTGTTCAATCACCACTTTAGAACTAGCTTCACCAAATTTCGCATCTTTTACCATGCTCTTCAATTCTTTTTTGGCAAGTGCTAAGTCGTCTAATATCAACACTCCTTTTCCTCCTGCTAAGCCATCTGCTTTTAGTACATATGGAGCAACCATTTTGTCTAGATGTGCAACGCCCTCATCTAGATTATCCGGTGTAACCGTAAAATATTTCGCCGTGGGAATATTGAACTTCTTCATGAATTTTTTGGAGAAATCTTTACTCCCTTCTAATTGAGCACCTTCCTTTTTTGGTCCAATTATAGAAATTCCAGCTAAATCCTCTCTTCCTTCAAAATAATCGTGAATTCCAGCAACTAATGGGGCTTCGGGACCAACAACAATAATTTTTACATTTTTCTCTAATGCAAAACTTGCCATTTTCTTGAAATCTAAAGGTGAAATATCTACGTTGATTCCAACTTCACTTGTTCCAGCATTCCCCGGAGCGATATAAAGATCTTCCATTCGTGAACTTTGCGCCAATTTCCATGCAATTGCATGTTCTCTGCCGCCTGAACCAATAATAAGTACATTCATTTCCTTTGCTTTTTGACAAAGAAACAAAGTTCCTTGCCTTGTTTAACAGATTGTTATTAACAAGCATGAAACTCTTTTAACAGAAGAGACTAAAAGACAACTTTAAGCGCTAAAATTATAATTCATTATATTTGATGAAAGGATAAAATTATGATTTAGCATGTCACCTTTTCCCATTTATTTTAGACTTACACATTATGTTCGTAAACACAAAAATTAACCCCGAATGAAAGCTGTTAAGGTTAGTGAAATAAAAAAAGATTTAACAAGCAAAACGCAACCAGAATTATTGCATTTGTGTTTACATCTTGCCAAATTTAAAAAAGAGAACAAAGAGTTACTGACGTATTTATTGTTCGAGGCAGATGACGAAGCATCTTTTATACAAAGCATTAAAGAAGAGGTAGACGAACAGTTTTCAGAAATCAATACAAGCAGCTACTACTTTATCAAAAAGAGTATGCGAAAGATCTTACGAAATATTAAAAAACATATTCGATATTCTAAAAATAAAGAAACAGAAGTTGAGCTACTTATTTACTATTGTAGTAAGCTAAATTCATTTAGCCCTTCAATATCAAGAAACACCGCCCTGGTTAATCTTTATCAGCGGCAACTCGTTTCCATCCGAAAAACGGTATCTTCCTTACATGAAGATTTGCAATATGATTTTGGTTTGCTATTGGAGGAATTAAATTAGCGTGAGTAACTTCTAAAAATAAACAGGAATGAAAGCAATAAA
Source organism: uncultured Flavobacteriales bacterium (assembly GCA_943788755.1). Classification (GTDB taxonomy): domain Bacteria; phylum Bacteroidota; class Bacteroidia; order Flavobacteriales_D; family Parvicellaceae; genus CALSMU01. The sequence continues at coordinate 842,831 of CALSRM010000003.1, read as the reverse complement.
AACAGAAGCACAGGTATTGGCAGAAATGCTGGATAGCACAAGAGAATTTACAAAGTGGTATTTATCTATGCTAAAAGAAGTTGACGTATATAAAGAATTTGAAGTTGACCGAAAAAAATTTAACCCTGTGATATGGGAAATAGGCCACCTAGCCAATTCTGAGAATTTTTTAGGCACCTATTTAACAGGTGGAAAAAGCTTAAAATTTAGTTGGGCACCCTTATTTGGAATTGGTATTAAACCGCCAGCGAAAGAAGAATATCCAGACTATAAAGATATTTGGGATATATTTAAGGAAGTACATGAAAATACGATGCGCCATATTGCAGCTTTAACCGATGAGCAACTTGACGCTCCATCCAAAATGGAGTTTGCAATGATTACCGATGTTCGTGGAGCAATTCAACACTGCATTCGTCACGAAGGAACACATATTGGACATTTGGGTTGGTTAGCAAAAATGCACGGAGTGAAAACAGTGTAGTTTAGCCCCCTAATTATACTGGATAAAACCAGTTAACCATTTTTAAACGATTATATCCGAATATTAGTCGTTTGTTACCGACTAGTCTAAATTATTACTCTTCCATTTGCAAAAAAAAGCACATGGAAGAAGTTATTATCACAAAATCTTATCATGAAGAGCAACACCTTTTTTGCATTCATTTTAATAGCAATAAACAATTTGATGCAGTATGCGAAGGCATGCAATCGAGATGGAATAGAAGCAACTCATGTTGGACTTTAAAAAACAATAAGGAAAACTTAAAGCTAATATATGCTGCATTTAGGGGAGTAGCCTATGTAAATGCACGAGCGGTATTTAATAAGGATCAGCCCAAAATATTAAAGAAACCCTCATTAAAGGAAGAATCGTATCCAATACCCGCGGAGTATAAGGCAATGCTTATACGCAGGAGATATAGTAAAAACACCTACATTACATATACTTCTATGTTTCAGGATTTTTTAAACTTTTTAAAAGGACAAGACGTGGATACCGTAACTGAAGATGACATAAAGGAGTATCAAGATTATTTGGTGACTAAAAGGAAGGTGGCTATATCAACCCAGAACCAAGCAATAAATGCCATCAAGTTTTACTTTGAAAAAGTAAAAGGAGGTGAGAGAAAAACGTACTATATAGAGCGACCAAGGAAAGGAGTATAAGCTTCCGAAGACTTTGAGCAAGGAAGAGGTTTTAGCTATGATAGAAAGCTGTCGACAATCATTAAGCATCGATTAATAATTGAGTTATTGTATTCAGCTGGTTTACGCAGAAGCGAACTGTTAAATTTAAAAATTACTGATGTTGACTTAGATCAAAACTTAATATATATTAGGAATGGCAAAGGAAAGAAAGACCGCATAACCCTTTTAGCTGAAAATATAAAACCGGATTTAATAAAGTATCTAAAAGACGAAGTGCCAAGTTATTGGATAATTGAAAGCCCAAGTAGAACTCAATACTCAGGCACCAGTGTCGGGAACATTGTTAAGACTGCTGCAAAAAATGCACAAATCATGAAAACAGTTACTCCGCACATGCTAAGACATTCTTTCGCTACTCACTTGCTAGAACAAGGAGTAGATATACGGTATATTCAAGAGCTTTTAGGTCATACATCAACAGAAACAACCATGATTTACACGCACGTTTCTAAATCTGATTTTGCCAAAATAAAAAGTCCGTTTGACAACATTAAAAACAGTAAAAACGAGTGATAGTGTTTTTGAAGGTTTTTAATTAGATTGCACCATAGTAGGATAAAACACATATGTGTTTTAGCACTACGTTGTGCGGCATGCAAAGAATGAACCATAATGCAAGTAATAAACGATTAATAGACAAGAAATAAATGCTTTTTAATTCAATAGATTTTGCATTTTTTTTACCGATAGTTTTTATACTTTATTGGTTCGTGACAAATAAAGATTTGAGACTCCAAAACTTGCTGATTGTTACTGCAAGTTATGTTTTTTATGGGTGGTGGGACTGGAGATTTTTATCCTTGATTTTTTTCAGCACAATTGTTGACTATACGATAGGAAGAAAACTCAAAATTGAAGAAAACAAAATAAAACGTAAAACCCTTTTATGGACAAGTATATTGGTAAATCTTGGATTCTTGGGATTCTTTAAATATTACAACTTTTTCGTAGACAATTTCATAACTGCCTTTTCATTTTTCGGACAAGATATTCAAGCCAATTCCTTGAATATAATTCTACCTGTTGGTATTAGCTTTTATACCTTCCAAACTTTGAGTTACACGATTGACGTTTACAAACGAAAACTTGAACCGACAAATGACTTTATTGCTTTTTCTGCTTTTGTAAGTTTCTTTCCACAATTGGTTGCAGGGCCAATTGAAAGGGCTACACATTTACTCCCTCAGTTTTACTCAAAACGGACTTTTGACTACTCAAAAGCAGTTGACGGAATGCGACAAATTCTTTGGGGTTTATTTAAGAAAATAGTAATTGCTGACAATTGCGCTGAGTTTGCAAATCAGATTTTTAATAACTCAGCAGATATGAACGGAAGTACTCTTGTTTTAGGAGCATTGTTTTTTACCTTCCAAATTTATGGAGACTTTTCAGGTTATTCCGACATTGCCATTGGAACTTCCAGGCTTTTTGGCTTTGACCTAATGCGGAACTTCAACTTTCCTTATTTTTCAAGAGATATTGCGGAATTTTGGAGACGTTGGCATATTTCACTTTCAACTTGGTTTAGGGATTACCTTTATATCCCATTAGGTGGAAGTCGCGGAGGAACTTGGATGAAAGTCAGAAATACATTTGTCATTTTTATTATCAGCGGATTTTGGCACGGTGCGAATTGGACATTTATTGTTTGGGGTGCATTGAATGCGATTTATTTCTTGCCGCTATTATTGACAAATAACAACCGAAATAATTTAGAAACCGTTGCTCAAGGTAAGTTACTTCCGAGTATTAAGGAGCTATCATTGATGTTACTGACATTTGGATTAACAGTATTTGCTTGGATATTTTTTCAGGGCTGAAAATATTGGACATGCAGTTAATTACATCACTGAAATATTTTCCAGTTCACTTTTTACAATACCAGAAATCCGACCAAGGAATACAATTTTATTAATTATGATTTTTGTCTTAGTTGAATGGTTTGGAAGAGAAGGTCAATACGCAATTTCCGTTATAGGTCTAAAATGGAAACGTCCTTTTAGATATGCAATGTATTATGCTATTATCATTGCAATTTTTTGGTTTGGTGGGAAAGAACAACAATTCATTTATTTTCAATTTTAAACTATGCTTAGATTTATATATAAAACATTACTTTTTTTAATATTGATACCATTAATATATTTAGTATTATATATTTCTGTTGATTTATTCTTCAACTCCCCCAAAGCAGAAGATTCTTTGTTTATTTGGGGAGATTCTCAAACATATCAAGGAATTGATTTAAAAGAATTAAAAAATAAAACAGGTAAAGAAATACACACAACTGCCAGACATGGAGCAGGTGTTTATGATTTTCTTGTCTTTGTAGAAAAAGTGCCTGAAAATTCGGAAGTTTTAATAGCAATTTCTAAACCTGTTCAATTAAGAAGAAAAGAAATGGATAGAAACAGAAGTGGTATTTCACTATATGCTCTAAAATCCCTTTTAAACAATAATTACTCTTGGAGTGAAATTTTTCAAATATTAAGAAAGAATAAAAGACCCACAAGACTATTTTTATCAAATACAACAATGTATGATTATGCTGATAGTATCACTATAGGAGAGCCAATTGAACTTTTTGAAAACATTTACAAAACAGTTCCGTCATATTTGAACGATAAACAAAATTTATACATCGAAGGTATCAAGCAGTTGAAAAGCAAAAGATGTAAAATTTATTTAATTGATTTTCCTTATCACAAATTATTAAACGGGATAGAAAACAATTCTCCTATAAAAAATCAAACAGATGTATTTTTTGAGAAAATTCGTATTGAAGCAAATTGTATTAAATTGGATTCATTGTATCTGAATTCGGAGAAACAGGTAATGCATGATTTAACCCATTTGAATTGCTATGGGGCTAAACAAGTTTTAGAATTTATTGGAGAAAAAATAAAAAAGCACGAACGCACAACATTTTGTATAAGTAATGGCAGGTAATGTGGAAAATATCAAGGTTTGTAGCCCGCTCAAACTGCATAGCGGTTTGACAGGAAACTACCACGCAATCTGCCACTACTCATACAATTTACCGTTACCCAACATAGAAAAACCAAAGAAATAAATATGCGTATTTTCGTAATCTATTAAATCCTATATATGAGAACTTTAACAATTTTAGTTGCACTGATTTGTACGTTTGGACTAAGCGCCCAAGAAACAGTACCAGCCGCAGGTGGTGATGCTACAGGAGCAGGAGGCTCATCGAGCTACACTGTTGGACAAGCATTCTATACTACAAATACAGGAAGCAATGGCTCAGTTGCACAAGGAGTGCAACAGCCCTACGAAATTTCTGTAACCACAGGCGTAAACGAAACAACGATTAGTTTAGAATTGAGTGTTTACCCTAATCCTACAGCTAACAACTTGCAGTTAAAAGTAGAAAGTGAAGCCTTAGAAAATTTAAATTTTCAACTAATAGACCTACAAGGAAAGGTAATTGAAAACAAAAGAATAATGACAAGTAATACTACTATAAATATGGAAGCATTATCAAAAGGAATTTTCTTTTTAAATATTACAAGAAACAACCAAAGCGTAAAAACATTTAAAGTAATAAAGCAGTAATACAAGCCACATTGTGTCAACAAATTTAGATTCATTAAAAATTAAACCATTATGAAAAAACTATACACCTTACTTACAGCAGTAACACTAACAGCTAGTGCCTTTGCTCAGGTACCAGAAAAACTGAGCTACCAAGCAGTAGTAAGAGATGCAGGAAATGCCTTAGTAACTACTACAGGTGTAGGTATGCAGATAAGTATATTACAAGGTAGTGCAAGCGGTACAGCAGTTTATGTAGAAACACAAACACCAAACACCAACATTAATGGATTGGTCAGTATAGAAATAGGTTCTGGAACATTAGTTTCAGGTATGTTTAATACTATAGATTGGAGTAACGGACCTTACTTTATTAAAACAGAAACCGACCCAACAGGAGGTACTATTTATACCATAACTGGGACAAGTCAGCTAATGAGTGTGCCTTATGCTTTACATGCTAATACCGCAGATAGCATTATTGGTGGTGTTTCGTTCACAGAAGTAGATGGTTCTGTAACTAACGAAATACAAGATTTACAATTAGCTGGTAACAACTTAACCATTACCAGTAACGGTACAGCTACCACAATTGATTTATCGCCCTACTTAGACAATACAGACACCCAACTAGATTCAACAGACATTGCTAACTTAGGCTATGTTGCGGGTGGAATTACAACAGAAGTAGATGGTTCAGTAACTAACGAAATACAAGATTTACAATTAGCTGGCAACAACTTAACCATTACTAGTAACGGTACAGCTACTACAATTGATTTATCGCCCTACTTAGACAATACAGACACCCAACTAGATTCAACAGATATTTCCAATATGGGCTTTGTAACAACATTATATTTAGATTCTGTAATTAATTCCATTACTGGCTTACCAGCATACAATAGCAGCGTATCTTTGCAACAAAACCTGGATAATGAAGTACCTATTTCAACTATTTTAGCGAATCACAATGTAGCTGAGTTTTACGGAAAAGTATTTCAAGGAGGATACATATTTTATATAGATTCAGCTTCTGCAACAGGTTTAGTGGTAAGTCCGAATGACATTTCTACAGGTGGGGTTTGGGGTAGCACCACAATACTTACAGGTGCTTCTGATCAAACAATAGGCTCTGGTCGAGCAAATACAACTACAATTATAAACACAAGCGGTGCCAGTAACACAGCAGCTAAAAATTGTGACGATTTGGTTTTAAATGGATATTTTGATTGGTATTTGCCAAGTTTTGATGAACTAAAGGAAATCTATAATAACCTCAGTTTTCCTGGCTATGTTGGTTTTTTGTCTGTTAGATACTGGTCTTCTTCAGAGTTAAATATTTCAAGTGCATATACCGTAATTCTATCTACCGGAGCTCAAAATGGTACAGGTAAAAATTTTACTGGAGGTGCATTGAGGGCAATTAGAGCTTTTTAATAATTTAACAAGCTTCAACGCAACGGATGTTAAAAAAAGGATAACGTTGGGTAACAGCTGCTAAGGAAAATAACCTAACCTACCAAACCAATTTACTTACCTTAGCCAAACGTTGTAAGCAATTAAACCAAACCTGATAAAAAGAGTCTAATCTTAAAAATAGATTAATAGATGAAAAAAAGTATGGGAAGAAAAATCTTATTTTCAGCAATAACAATTTTAACTTTTGTTTTAAATGCCAAATCACAAGATACTCTTGTATCGGCTTTTTTTGGACTGGATAATGGACTACCAAGTTTATTGTGTGGTACACCAGGAAGCCAGTTAGATGGAATGCCTGTGAATTTTATGTTTCCAATAGATGTATCCACCTTGTCAGAATCTGATTTTGAAGTTGTAGATAGCCTTGGAAATATACACATCCCAATGTGTGCTGTTTTAGCTCCAGCTAATGAAAACGGAGAAAATCGAACTGTGCTTCTGTTAGGTGAATTTGGTACCGCTGTTACCAATCCACCTGTTGAAGTTAGAGTTGTAGGGGATTTATTTACAACTGACACTTTATCCGGAGAGTCCGCTTGTTCAGCAATCATAAATCTTAACGGAATCACAACCACGAATGTTATTCCGCTTGCTGATGGACCAAGTTTATTCTTTGCCCAAAGAATTGATGGCAATCTGAATGAATGTAATTCAGGAATACAAACGATTCAAGTTGCCTGGGATGGAGGCATTACACCTTATATAAGTGGTGATACAGAATCTGACTTGTTTCAATACTATATTGGTTATTCTGATAGTTCAGGAGTTCTAATTCCGCATGTTCCTATTTCGATAGCAGATATAAATGACAACGACAACTTTCACCAACTTTGTTTTTCTACAAGTGATGAAATTGTTAAAATTTCAATGATGGCTAACACGGTCGAAGACCCAAACCAAGACTCAAATTTATACAGCGAAATTGATGTTAGTTCCTGTACTTCTATGACAAGTATTGAAGAGACCCTTTTCGAAAAAGGGTATAAAATTTACCCGAATCCATTTTCAGATGAAATTTTTGTTGAGAATCTACTTGGTGATGAATACTTCATCATTTATGACTTTTTAGGTCGAAATATTACTGAAGGAAAATGTTCAGGAAGTATAAAAACACCAGAAACAAAATCAGGAATATACTATTTGACCATTCTAAACAATAACAATCATACAACCTACAAGTTAATTAAAAGATAACTACTTACAACAATGTATAAGCGGCATTAAAACGACCGCTTTATACTAAACGTTGGCAGCAATAAAAAAAATGAAAAATGGATAGAATTGATGTTTTAGGAGATTCAAATGAAAGGTTTGACCTCTTCACCAAGGAATTATTAGCAGAAACTAATGATTCCGAGCTTCAAGAAATTGTCAAAAAGGCCGCAGCAGAGCTTGATAGCCCTATTGCCCTGGTTAGTCTTGTCTTGGACCAAGTACAATTTTTCAAGGCCCACATAGGGCTACCTCCGGTTCTTGCTTCTGCAAGAGGGACACATCGTGACGTCTCATTTTGTCAATTCGTGGTTCGAGATGGAGAAACTTTTGAAGTTAACGATGCGTCTGATGATCCAAGGATACCGCAGCACTTTGTTAAGGAGTACAACATTCAATCGTATTTAGGGGTTCCAATAATGGTTAAAGAAAATGTGATGGGTTCCCTTTGTGTCCTTGATACTAAAAAAAGAGGCTTTTCAAAAGAAGAACATACTAGTCTGAACAACCTAGCGAAGCTCGTAAATAAGCGACTTGAAGTAATCACAAAAAATCGTAGGCAGACAAGACTAGATCTTACTGAATCTGCCTTAAAGCCAGCACTTTCCGAATTATCCAACTCATTAAAGTCAATTCAAGATATCACAAAATCAAGCTATTCAGCAGAAACCACCATTCGGACTTTTCTAAATCATGCTAACTATTTGATTTCAAATGAATTAAAATATTCTGAAGCAATAGGACTTTCACTTGAAGCTGCTATAAAAGCAAACCAATTGAATGAAGATCTTCTCCAGGAGACAGAATTCGCAGTAAACGATAGTATAGATTGCGTAGATGCTCTGGAACAGATAGTAATGAATATCGAATCTACTAACCTGTCTGAAATAGTTATTTCAGCTCAAGACCTTTCTCGAAATGCAACAAAATTAATAGGTGGTTTTCCTCTACCTGATTTCGAATCAGACCCTAAGATATATACAAAGGGGAATCTAGCTATTGCCATAATCACGAATTGTCTATTGATAATTTCCTCAGAACTTGGAAAATCAGAGTCAAAAAATGGAATTAGTCTTGATACGAAAGAGCACGAAGGATTTATCGAGTTGATTTTCTCCGCAAAAGATCTGACCCAAAGCTCAAGGGAAACGGTAATAAATGATTTAAATAATCTAATTGTTACTGAACACCCCACTATTACGGTTGACATTATAGATGAAAAAATAAGGTTGAATTTTAGCACTGTCAATATAAAAGTTGCTAACAAAACCTAAACCGCATTAAAACGTATTTTAGCCGCATCGTTATATACAACGACCACCATGACTAGAAAAGAGTTTATAAAAATTTGTGGCTTATTGGGAATTATTGTCCCTTTTCACACTTCTTGTGTTACAAGTAGTCTAATAAATCATATAAGTAGTAAGTTCGAAGGAAAGGTAATAATTATTGGGGCTGGAGCTGGTGGGCTATCAGCTGGCTACCTACTTGACCAATTGGGAATTGATTTTGAAATCCTTGAAGCTTCTTCAGATTTCGGTGGAAGAATGAAAATCAACACGGATTTTGCAGAGTTCCCAATACCATTGGGGGCGGAATGGATAGAAACAAAGGGTGAAATATTTTCAGAAATTTTGAATGATGACTCAGTTCAATTGGATATCAAAACTATAAAGGACTCACCCGACTACAAGTTTGTCAATTCATCTTGGTTCAATTTCTATGAAAAATACATTGTTCCTAGCATTTTGGACAAAATAGTATTCAATTCGATTGTTCACTCCATCAATTATTCGGAAGAAAAGATTAGTGTTTCAACTAGCCAAGGACTGAAACTTGCTGACAAGGTAATTGTGAGTGTTCCATTAAAGATTCTTCAAGCTGGTGACATTGAGTTTACCCCAGGTTTATCCAAAGACAAGCAAAGCGTCATTAAAAATGCACTTATTTGGGATGGATTCAAAGCTTTCTTTGAATTCTCAAACAGCTTCTATGATTCAGGATTTGAAAAAATTATCGAGAATTCAAAGACCCAACAAAAGATTTTTTACGATGCATCATTCGGACAGGATAGCGATAAGAACATCATAGGATTGTTTTCCGTAGGGAATAGTGTCGACAAATATAACTCCCTATCTAAAAGTCAACTAAGGGATGTCGTTTTAGAAGAACTCGACAACCTATTTTCAAATCATGCAACCAGTAATTACAAAAAGCACATCAGTCAGAATTGGAATAAGGAACCGTTCATAAGAGGTGGTTATCTTACAGATCACGCGGATTGGAAAGAGGTACGGACATTAAGCGAATCCATAAAAAACAAAGTGTATTTTGCCGGTGGTGAATATACAGATGGTGAAAGTTGGGTGTCAGTTCACACCGCTGCTCGATCAGCTAAAAAAGCTGTTGATGAGATTTTACTTAATACTGAACATAAAAAAACCTAAACTGCATCATTAAAGGTATGCGTAGTAATTGGAACGGTTTACCCAACAACAAAAGCTTGTTTCATAGTCCGCTAAATTGTGGTTTACCCATTGGTAATTTAACAAGTCAACTATTTGCTAATTTTTATATGAATACTTTATACCATTATGTAAAATCAGAATTAAACCTAAAATATTACGGCAGGTATGTAGATGATTTTGTAATTGTACACACAAACAAAGAATATTTGAAAAGTCTAATTCATCAACTTTCAAACTTCTTGCGTTCAAATTTACAACTTACCCTGCATCCAAAGAAAATGCATTTACAACATTATAAAAAAGGCGTTAAATTTATTGGAGCTGTAACTTTACCAAACCGAATATACATCGCCAACCGTACCAGAGGTAATTTTTTTACTGCCATTAGTAAGCAAAACCAAATAGTACAAAACCAAAAACCCACAAAAACGGAACAAGAAGCCCTGTTGAGCAGTTTAAATTCCTATTTAGGGATAATGAAACATTACCAATCGTTTAATATTCGTAAAAAAATGATTTTTAAGAATAAAACAGGCTTATCAGGTTGGTGGTTTAATTATCTTTACTTTAGTGACGGAATGGCTAAATTTGTACTCAAAAAAAGCCTAAGAAGAAAAGCAAACGTTGAGTTTCATTAAAAAAAAGCCAACCGCACAAATTGCACATTTGGTTTTTGCCAAAATTCAAAGCAAAAACGGAAAAAACCAAAAGAGCAATTCTTTGCCACCTATCTCAAATGAAGAAGAATGACAAAAATAAATATCATATTTTCAACAAAAAATGAAAAAAATACGAATAACATAATTGAAAGTATCATAAAATCATATTCTTTTGACAATAACAAAAACTACATATTATCGATTGTAATATTTGATAAGACATTCAAACAAAATATAGAGAGCAAATTAGAACGTTTACCATTAAACATTGAAGTAATTAACCTTTTTGAAATCCAAGAATTAGAAAAAAAGTATTCTAATTTTTTTAGTAAAGCAAATTGTTCTACAAGAATTGACAGCATACAAAGAGCAAGAATACAACAACAATTTTTTATTATTGAGAACTTTGAAACGTTTAAAGATTCCATTATCTGGCAAGTAGATGATGATATGCTTTTTGGCAGAAGTGAATTAAGAAACAATAAACATACTGTCAATTATTCAACTAATTATTTTTCTGAAATTGTAAATTTGTATCACCAGAATGAAAATATTGATGCAATTATTTCACCTTCAACTTATGCGCCACCGATACCGTCGCTACTCTATTGCGAAAGTCAATTAAATGTTTTTTTTAAAGGAGAGTACATGCCTAAAAAAACTAAAGTACAGTCCGAATTTCACGATTATTACAATCAGAATAATTCTGACAAGAACTATTCTATTTTTCTATCAAATACTGATAACAGAATTTCTATTGTGAAAAATATACTTATTGGAAAACCAATTACTAAAATTTCTTTCAATAACAATATAAGTAGTGTTCCAGAATTCACAAGATCAAAACTTTTAAGAGGTGGGAATTTTATTGTTTTCAATCCTGAAATTTTTCATATACCTCATTTGGGATTTTCAGAAAGTAATAACATACCAGCCAGAAGAAGCGACATGATACATTCTCATTTATTAACCGAAGTAGGATTTCAAATAAGAGATGTTTCCTTTTTTAGTCTTGTACACAACAGGACTTTTAACTATTCCTCAATTGAAAATAGTTCTGAAAAATATTTTTCAGATATGATTGGTGCTTTACTTGTTTCATATTTATACAAAGGAGAAACTGAATTTACAAACCGTTTACTTTTTTATCAGAAACACATTAAAAACATCTTAGAATTATTATATGAAAACATGAACAAGAATGAATTTAAAAACGAAATAGATAGATTAATAGAATTAGACATTCAAATCAATTCTTTTGATAGAAGTCACTTTATCAGTGAGTTTAAAAAGTTTTCACTAAAACAAGAAAATTTAAAATTACAGTTATGCAAATTGGTATCATAGGTTCAAATAAAAGTCAATGTTCTAATGAGTTGTATGAGTTTGCATATAACCTTGGTTTACTGCTGGGTAAGAAAGGGATCACAATTGTAAATGGTGGAATGCAAGGAACTATGGAAGCCGTTTCAAGAGGTGTTAAGGACAGCAAAAATATACTCAGTAAAACTGTTGGTATTCTTCCATTTGATAATAAAGAGAAGGCAAATAAGTACTTAGATGTTATAATCCCAACTGGAATTGGTTTTGCTCGAAACTCCGTAATTGTTTCGTCATCAGATATTTTAATTGCTTTAGGTGGAGGAGCAGGTACTTTAAATGAAATTAGTTATGCTTGGCAATTTGGGAAAAAAGTATTTTGCTATACAGGAACAGAAGGGTGGAGTAAAAAACTTGCCAATCAAAATTTAGATAATAGAAAAGACGGATTACTTATTGGTTTTAAATCATTAGAAGAACTTTCTAAATTGATATTTAATGATTGAGATATTAATGTTTCATAGAGTATTACCTAAATCTAAAATAGACTTCAATGATGCTTATTTTATTAGAGGTACGTTAATTTCGCAAGAAAGACTAGAAAAGTTAATACTCGAATACCTAAGAAATGATTACTCTTTTAAAACTATATCAAACCTTGATGATGCACCAAACACAAGTCAAGTTGCGCTAACTTTTGATGATGGCTATACTGATAATTATTTGTATGCCAAACCTATTTTAGAGAAGTATAACATCAAAGCAACTTTTTATCCTGTAATAGGTTACTGTAAAGAACGTAAAATTGCACCATTAGATTATTATTACCACTATGTAAATGAGAACATAACGTTAGATAAAAAAGATGATTGGATTACAGGAAAACAAAAAATTATTTTTTTACGTTATTCTATCACTCAACAAGAAGAATTTATAAAAACTCTTCTAAATAGTAATAATTTAAGAAATAACGTTTCTTATATGTCCATAAATCAATTACAAGACTTAAGTAGTTTAGGTCACGAAATTGGTGGGCATTCAATGTATCATGACTTATATACAAAACTTAGCACTGAGGGCATCTGTCAAGATATCCAACAAACAAAACAAGCTTTATTTGAGATTGGTATTGAAATAGAATCTTATGCTTATACAGATGGACAATACAACTCTAATATAGTTGAAATTTTGAAGAATAAAAACATAAAATATGCGTGCGCTATAAAGTCAAAAAAACTTACAGATTATGGAAATTTTGAACTAGAACGTAAATTCATTACAGAAAACATGATTTATTAATAATGAACACCGTTTTTAAACATACAATCGAAGTTTCGAATCGCCAGAGGAAGAAAAGTAATCAACAGATTGCTAATTACAAAGAAATTCTATACTCTGAAAGGGATTTAAACTTTAAAATGAAAGGAAAACAACTTAACTTTTCAATCATTTTTTCTACGTCAAAAGGAATTTTTGTTTTAGACACAGTTAACAATATTCATAAACAACTATTAAAAGGTAAATTTTACGGAATCACTAAACATAAGGAATATTGGTATTTTGCGCGACTTGGCACTAATGGAAATAGAGAATTCCCAATAAATGAAAGAATATCAGAAATATACTATTCTAAAATTAGTAATGGAGAACTTGTCGATTTAAAAATAGCGTTATTTGGTATACCTAGTGAATTACACCAGATAGATAGCATAAAAGGTAATTTGACATTTCCACACACTGGTTATAACCAAATATTAAGCATACCCTTTTGTGAAATTCATAAATCAAATAAACCATTAAGAATAGAAAATTGTAAATCAATAGAGCTAAAGTTGAACTCTCATAGTCATCTGAACTCAATATTTGCTAATAAGAACAAATTGTATTCTATTGCTCATAATTTTACAATGAGAACTGGAAAAATGAGTGACTTAATAGTCTATGATTTAGAAACAGAAAAACACGATGTAGTTTCTCTTAATGCGCATTCAGCTCATAATATTTATATTAATAATATGGATGAACAAATCTATTGTGATAGCAACAATAAAAAATTAGTAAAAAATAATAAGGTTATTTACGAGGCCGAAAAATTACTGAGAGGCTTGTTGGTTACTCCTACTTTTGTTTTTGTGGGCGGTAGTGATATTTGTTTTGAAAATGACAAAAGATATTCTAACACCCCCTCTATTTATCTATTGAATAATAAAGGGGAATTGCTTACAGAATATACATTTGAAAGACTTGGGGATATTTATGAAATAAGAGCGTTGGATATATGATCTATATAATAGGAATTGGTCCAGGTGGAGATACTGGTTACCTAACGTTGAAGGCTCTTAAAGTTATTGAAGCAGCTGAGATAGGAATTTATATTGGTGAAATGATAGGGGAAGATTTCAAGTCCTTATTTAAAAACAAAAAATTGTTTACAGGAAAAATAAACAATCAAAAAGTTCTATCTATTATTGAAACTGCATATTCAAGCAATAAAGGCATTGCATTATTGATGCCAGGAGATTCCTCTTTTTATTCTGGACAGTATTTAGAACAATTTACATTAAGTGAATATGTAACCCATTTTGAACAGTCAAATTATAAATACGAAGTCATACCAGGCATAAGTGCATTAAATGCAATTTGTGCGATTTCAAAAATAGATCTTACTTCTTTTACAAATAGTCAAAATGTTTTTGTTACAAGTATTGAAAGGCTTCGCGATATAAACCAATTTGATAACAAAGAATTAGCAAAAACATTCTCATCAAAACCAAATTTAGTTTTATATCAGTCTTATAGAGATTGGTACCTCATTAAGAAACTTATTACTGTTTATTATTCCCCTAAAACCAGAGTAATCTTTGCATATAAGGTATCTTGGAAAGATGAAAAAATAGTAGAATCTACTATCGAATCAATAGACAAGGTCTTAAATAATATCGAATTACCTAAGCATACAATAATCGTAATAATACCAGAAATATGAAACAACTAATCCCTATAAATAGTTATGAAGACTATAAAAAAAAGCAATGGAAAGAAGTAGGTCGATTATACGAATTGAAGCTATTTTCAAAACATATTGACATAATATCAAAAGTAAATATACAGGAAAAAACGAAAGCAAAAATACTATGTATTGGATCTAGATATGGCATTGAAGTTGAAGCTTTTAAACAATTAGGCTATACAAATATTCAAGCTATTGACATCTACCCTAGAGCTGATTTCATTACTGAGGCAGACATGCATAATCTGCCTTTTTCTGATAATACCTTTACTATAGTTTACACACACCACTCGCTTGACCATTCATTATTTCCGCAAAAAGCTGTAGAAGAAATGTATCGAGTTTCAAAGAATAACGCTACTTGGATACACTCAATTCCTTTTGATGATTATGGTAAGGAAGAGGCTATAGATTTTGATTCCGCAAACGAAATCCTTGATTTTTTTAAAAAATATACAAGAAATGAAGTATATGCACAAGATGTAAGAAGGTTAGACAATGGACTTATTACACCCTTAGGTTTTTATTTACCTGAAGGGTGGAAAAATGAATTAAGATTAATAATTGAAATAAACAAGAATGATTAATGCACTAAAAAAAATCATTGCAATTAAAACAATTGCCAATGATGAATCATCTAATATTCAAGGAATTGAATTAGTAATCGATTTATTAAAATCGATAGGATTTAGTATCTCTATTGAAGGAAATAGTTCATACAATCAACCTGTAATAATAGCAAAATATACTAATCAAAATTCTACTAAAAAAGTAACATTATACGCTCATTATGATGTAGAAAAAATACATAAAGCAGATAAATGGGACACAGACCCTTTTGAACTCATTGAAAAAAATGGGCGATATTATGCAAGAGGAATAGCTGATAATAAAGGTATCTTAATAAGTCGTATATTCTCACTGATTGAATTACAAAACAATAACGAAGAGTTACCAAATATCTTATGGATTATACAAGGAGAAGAAGAGGTTGCTGGAAAAACGCCATTTGAAGTAATCCCAAAACACATTAAAGAATTTAATTCAAAGATATATGTGGAAGAAACAGGTGTTTATCAAAATAATGTTCCAGTGATATTTCATTTACCTGAAACAACAAGTAAGCCCGATTTCATTGATGAAATGAATAATTCTATTTATGAAGGTAAAGCAATTTACGCTAACAGATCCTTAAGTAAATTCACTAAATGTCCTTTCCTAACTAATATCCCAAAAAATGCTTATTACGTAGGGTTTGGACCTAATGACAGCTCAAGTAATATTCATCGAGCTAACGAAAGTTTGAGTGTTGTAAATTTAGTAAAGCATAATGATATTTTTAAAAAATTCATAAAATGGATAAATAAAACTGAAATATAAATGTGTGGCATAGTTGCAATTATCGGTAATCATAAAGAATCAGACTGTTTAGATGCTTTATCTCGAATTAAACACAGAGGACTGGATAATTCGAAAATATATAATTCTTATTTATTTTCTTTAGGTTTTAATCGTTTAGTAATAAACGATAAAACTGAAAATGGAATGCAACCGTTTGAATTTGAATATTTAGTTGGAGCATTTAATGGTGAAATTTTCAATTCTATTGCACTCGCAAAAGAATATGGTATAGCACTACATTCTACATCTGATATTGAAATTATCCTACCATTGTACAAAATTATTGGTGCTGATATTATAAATGTTCTTGATGGGTTTTACTCTGGTATCATATACAATAATGAAACAAATAAGATTTTTACGATACGAGATTATATAGGTAAAAAGCCATTATTTCATGGCAATACCGAAAAAATAGAATTTCTTTCTAGCGAACTTAAATCATTTGATAAAATTCAATTATTTGAGTTTATTCCTAAAGGTTTTTCGGAAATTATTAATCAGAAAGTTGTTTCATTAAAAAAACATTCCTTTCCTCTTGTAAAGAAGTCTTCTTTAAAAAAATCAATTATATATTCTACATTGAAGAGAATCCCTCTAAATGATGAAAAGGTTGGTGTTTTTCTAAGTGGTGGTCTCGATAGTTCTATCATTGCCTCAATCCTCTCGAAACACTCCAAAGATGCGATTTATTATACATTAGGTAATAGAGAAAATCAAGATATTGGTTTTGTAAAACTTCTAATTAACCATCTGCAAATAGAAAATCAAATAAAATATATTCCGTTACCTAATAAAGAAGAAATTGGCAAATTAATCGAACAAGTAGTTTACCATACAGAAAGTTACAACCCTTCAATTATAAGTAATGGGTTAGCGACTTACCTATTATCAAAATCTGCAAAAAATGACAAATTAAAAGTTGTAATTTCTGGAGAAGGAGCAGATGAGTTTTTTTGTGGTTATAAAATATCTAATGATATTTCCGAAGCGCGAGAAAAGAGTGTTATTTTACTAAAAAATCTTCATTACACAGAATTAAGAAGACTAGATTTATCATCGATGGCAAATACTATTGAAATTAGATGTCCATTTTTAGATAAAGAAGTATACGCTATCTCTAAAGATTTGCCATTGAAAGACTTGAAAGACAAACAAATTTTAAGAAACCTATTTACTTCTGATCTACCACAAGAAATAATAGAAAGACAAAAAACATCTTTTGATGTGGGTTCAGGTATAAGAAAATTAGTTGTTGAATACCTAACAAAAGACAATAAGACAGAAAGAGAAACGCTTAAAGAAATTTGGTGTAAGTTTTTTGATAAAAACACTGCTGACAATGACTACTATCATAAATATCCAGTTTTTGATAAAGCAATAACTAAAAGAGGAATAAACCACAAATGAATTTAATTCTTCAAATAGAATCCCTTTTATTAAAAGAGTTTAAGACTGTTCCGTTTCATAATATATTTATGCTCAATAAAGTTAAAAATAAGGATTTAGGGCTGGGAGGAACATGCTCTGACAAAGTACTTCACTTTAAAGAAGTGCTTAAAGAGTATGACATTCAAACAAATTTACACTCATCATTTGTTAATAATTTAGAGTGCCATAGAATGTTGTCTATTGTCATTGAGGATAAAAAATATTTTATTGACATTGGTTCTGGTTGGCCATCGGTAAAACTAATTCCTGAATTTAGGCCGCTTGAATATTCTGTTTATGGCATGAGCTTCAAAACTGAAATAACTAAAAATGAACTTGTTATTTTCCGAAAAGAGAAGGATTTATATAAACAAATGATTGTCCTACCAAAAAAAACAAAATCAGAGTCAACTATTTTAAGTGATATAGCCAATCGATATAAAGACACCTCCATTTATCCCTTTCATAATAGTTTACGTTTTTCAATATTAAAAGAGGATTCCTTTTATTTTATCAAAGGAGATATACTACGAATATATAATGAAACCGAAAAAACAGAGAGAAAACTGGGTTCAACCGAAATCAATAATTTATTGCAAAATGAATTTGGAATTAAACATCTGAAAAACCCAAGCTAAAGCCATACACATTTGCAATTCGCTCAAGCCACTGCGCAAGCCACTAGACAAGCCAAAATTGCAAAAAGTATGTCTTGCCAACGCTATCAGCAGTAAGGAAAAAGAAATAACAAAAACCTAACAATGTATTTCTTAAGAATCTCTTGTGAAGTAATTTCATTCAAGAACCCTGAGTCATTAATTTGAGATATGTAGTCTTTAGTATTTTCAATGTCTTCGGATGTAGACTTTTGGAATTTAGGTTTCTTCTTCTTGTCCTGAAGAGCTTTAGCATCATCCCACTCAGTAACGTAGGGTGCTTTTTCTAGCTTTGATGTAACATCTTCAAATGTACCTACTCTTTCAGTTATAGTTTCTCTATTGCCACCATCGTAATCCATGATTTGCTCCCTAACCCCAATCATATTGAGATTGGTGGAGGAGCTTTTCTAGGTTTTTACAGCAACTCTGAGTTTAGGCCACTTCCTCATTTTGATTTAGGATATCGGTATCAAAAAAGTAACGGAGGATTTATTTTTAGAGCTAAAGTAGGCATACATGGTCTCGGAATAGAGTTAGGATATGCTTTGAAGTAATTAAATCAACATTTACAATTAAAAACGGTTTACAACAAAAGCTAAAGTAAATAGCTATTTGCGACTTACGTATTGTCTCGATAATACAACGATTAAAACCGAACCAATAAATTTAAACTTGGCGTAAACGGAACCCCCGATACATAAGTAATTGAGCCATCAGGAAAACTTGAAAACTGATTTAATCTAACGTTTTGTGCGCTAAAAAGGTTGAGTACTGAAACTCCTAAATCAATATCAACTTTACGAGAGACAAGGTCATATTCCATCCCTAAATCGAAACGAGAGTAAGGTTCTCTTCCTTTAAAATAGAGTCCCTCCGCACCATTATTAAATCCAGAACCGTATACTTGATTAAGAGAAAGTTTAAGTTTATTGAAGCGAAAAAGGAGATTTAATTTTATTTCATGTCTTTGATCTTGAGGAGCATGCGTAAAATCCTGATTAGAGTTTTGTTCAAACCTCTCTTCAACTTTCCCAAGTGAATACGCCAAAAGTAATTCATGTGTTCTAAATTTTCTTTTTAATAATAAGTCTATTCCGTAAGATTTAGATTCGCCTACCGAATGAAACAATCCACTTAGACTATCAATCATAAAATACCTATTGATATTCGATGTGGTTTTAAAAAACCCTTCTATGGTTAATTCAAGGGCATTAGACCCATACGAAATGGACAAGGCATTATGAATTCCATTGGTGGATGGAGCGGTTACACTGTTGTTCGTCTGCCAGAAAAAAGTCCGCTGACCAAAGTTGTCTGTCAGCAATGATTTTGAAATATATTGACGATACACCCCAGAACCAAACTTAACATTCCAATATTGATTTAAGTTATATTTACCATTAATTCTAGGTTGTAGAAAAGGTTGTAACCCTGATAATTCAACGTCTAATTTCAATCCTGGCTGGAGCGTTAGCCGGCCTAATTGAAAGTTATTTTTCACAAAAGAAGACCAACGCTCTAAACTATTATCAGCTTGGTTTAAAAACACACTGTCATTCTTTATAGAAAGTTGATAGTCATTTTGAATGTACGCAAGGCCCGTTAACATATTATACCATTTAGACACAGGAAATTGATGGGTCATTTGTAGAGCACTCTTGGTGATAAAATTATTTACACTGTCCGAAGATAAACTACCAAAAAATGTAGGAAATTCACTTTCAGACGTGTATTCCGTAGTATAGAAACTATTAGACAATTGAAAAGAAGTTATCCCCCCTTTCTTCCACATTCTATTATACCGAAATGCCCCTCCTGTTTGCTTTGAGCTTATCTTTAACTCTTGAAAATATCCGTCTTTTTCTTTGACTAAAGATTCATAATAGTTGTCTGAACTTCCGAGAAGGCTAAACTGTAGTTGATCGTTATTATTAAAATGTGTATTGAGTTTTATGTTATAATCGCCAAAGTTGTATTTCGGATAAAAATATTTATCATTACTTTTCGTTTTTAACAAATCCTCCATTAATTGGTAATATGAGTATCGTCCAGCAATCTGAAGATTAGACGATAACTTTTTGAAAGGAAGGTTGGTATAAACCCCCGTAATTTGATTGTTTACGGAAAGTTCTAATTGTGCAGTGTCAATACTTCCTTTTTTTCCATTAATATGTACCGCACCACCTACACCGTCTGCCACATCCACATTGTACGCGCCTTTATAAACCTCAATATTTTTAATTATTAATGGGTTTACACGTCCTATTCCATCATTAATTCCTCGACTGTGAAATAAGGTTACTCCGTCAAATACAATATTATTTTCACCAGGATATGATCCCCAAATAATGTAATCCGAAGTTGACTCGCCTGAAGCAGAAACCCCAGGATACAATCGTAATGTGTTAAATATTAAGTTGCTACCGTTACCGGGCACTAAATTAGATGCAATATCATTCAATTGTATTTCTCCAACAGCACCACCTGTACTCGCATAATAAACAGGTTTATAATTAACTTCAACCTCTTTTAATTTCATTACTGAACTCTGGAGTAGTATCTTCAAATCACTTCCAAAATTTAGCGCTGTATCCTTTTCATAATACCCTAAATATTTCAGCCGAATTGTTTGTTTTGATTGGTTCGATTTATAACTAAAATACCCATTCTCATTACTGGTCAATATTTGACTTCCTATTTTCAATGTGGCGAAAGGCAATGGTTCTGAAGTGCTCACATCTGTTACAACTCCCTGAAACAAATACACATTCTTCTTTCTTGGTATAATCGAATCTTCGACAGCAGATGAAACCTCTCGAAACGAATAAACACCTCCTAATTTCCGAACTTCTAGCTTACAATGATTTGCCAAATACAAAAAAGCCTCAGAGAGATTCTCAAAGGCTTTATCAATTGTTATTAGGCAATTATTAGCTGCAGATGCATTAATTGAAACTTGTGTATCATATTGCTCACTTAAATTTAATAAGACGTCATTTAAAGAAAGGTTCTGATAGGTTAATTTTACCTCCTGTCCAATTATTGTATTGCACAAAACCCCCAACCAAAGGACTATGATGTTATGTTTAATCCTCACTAATCTGAAACCGTATAGATATTGTCACCTGATTTTTCTATATGCAAATTAAAACTAAAACAAACGGATTCCAAAACTTCAGTTAGAGAAGCTTCTCTGCTCAATGACCCACTAAACCGCATTTCTTTCAAATTCAAATTAGAAGCTATAATTGTAACGTTATAATGTCTTTCTAATTCACGGATTACTTTTCTCAAAGGAGTTGTATTGAAAATAAACTCATTCGTTCTCCATGCCAATATTTCCTCTCCCTTAACATCTTCAGAAATCTCAATTTTACCGGTTGACGACAACACTGCCAATGTGCCTGGAAAGATAACTTTGAAGTCAATACCTCCTGATACCTTCACCTTACCTGTTTTACAAAAAACTTCATAAATACCATCTTCTGCCAAGATATTAAATGAGGTGCCTAAAACCTGTGTGGTACCATTTTTAGAAAAAACAGTGAATTCACTTCCTTTTTCTACTTCAAAAAATGCTTCTCCTTCAAAACTTAACTGACGATTAAAACTCCACCAGTATGGATTATATTGGATTGAACTTTCACCATTTAAAAGAACCTTAGAATTGTCTGGCAATATTAAGGATAGTGTACCTCCATTAACAGAATTAAATTCAACGGTGTAAAATTTCATAAATCCCACTAATCCAAACAATATTGCAATTGATGCCGCGATTGAATAACGTTTCCAATTAACAGAAATCACTTTCGTTTGTTTTCTTAATTGCTTTGATTCAACTTCAGTTGTATTGTTTAACTTAACCTCCATTTTACTCCAAACATCTTCCTTGCTTTTGGAGAAACCAACCTTTACTTTAGAAAAAAAGTCTTTCTCCTTTTCTTCATAAAATTCGTTATGTAAGTTTTTATTTTCCATATTTCAATTCTTTACGAAGAGTGCGCAATGCTAAACTCATTCTCTTTTCTATGGCCTTTACACTAATATCTAAACGATCGGCTATTTCTTTATAAGTCAAGTCTTCCATTCTACTCATTAAAAACACTTCTCTTTGGTTTTCCGGAAGAATGGATAAAACTTCTTCATATTTAACTCTTAATTCGTCATACTCCAAAAGATCCTCTGGAGTAATACTTTCTTCTTCGTATGTCAAGTTTAATTCAAATTTTCTTGCAGAATCAAGTTTACGGTATTGCGATATCCATAATTCCTTGGAAATCTTGTACAATAATCCTTTAATCTGATTTTCGTTGTATTCGAGGTTCTTTTCCCAGATTTTCATAAAGGAATCTTGGGCAATATCCGTAGCCACTTCCTGATCCCCGCAGCGGAAATAAATAAAGCTTCTTATTGGGTCAAAAAATTTATTGAAACAGCTGTTGAATTGATCTTTTGTCAAGGCGGAAAGTATAAAAGCAGCACCCTTGATGGTGCTGCTGATAATTTAATTAGTTGAAATACTCACTTACTGTGAATGTGTACTTTCCATCATCAGTGGTCTTTATAGCAATGTCATCGCAGGTTCCATCTCCAAAATCTACAGTAGCCGACCAGTCACCAGATTTAACTTCGTAATATTTTATTATTCCTGAAACAATAAAATTACACTCATCTGATTTTATAATAGGCTGTACAATTACCTTCTTGTATTTAGACTTTTTTCCCTTGTAGTAGTCCTCATCCTTTTTTAATTCAATCCCTGAACTAACACCATTAACATTTGCTAAGGCTTGTGAATCTGAAGTTCCATTTCCAAAATCTACAGAGGCTAATAAGGCACCGTTCTTGCTGTACTCAATAACTCCTTGAGTATAATAGCCATCTGCTGATGACTGAGTCGGCTCCACTACATTAATCTCATAACCTGATTCTGCTAAGTTTATTTGACTCTCTTCTGTAGAGATCTCATCTGCGAAACTACTAGCTAATTTTGCTTTCGAACACGATGTCATTGCTAATCCGGCTAATGCCACGGCTCCTAAAAATTTCATTTTCATATTTATGTTTTTTATTGTTATACTTCTACACCGCACAACATCAAATGTACCCTACTTTTTTTAAAAAATAAAATTAATAACAATGAAGAACTTCAATCTTTACGGGGATTATCAGATCTTCTTCAAATCATTTGTCCTAATTGTGATTAGGAGATACAACGAAACCCTCTCACCTTCTTCCCATCAAAAAATAATAGTTAATCCAATCTAATAATCTAATTTCAGTTATTCACAACAAACTTAATAACCGTATGCTTATCTCCAGAAATTCCTTGCAAGAAGTACACTCCTGTTTCTAAATCCAATAAAAATTGGGTGTTTTTTGATTTTTGAACAACTCCTCGATGAACAACTCTTCCTGCTGCATCAACAATCATGAAACCTGTGTTTTCATTCAAGCCGGACACATTAAAAGTACCATTATTTGGATTCGGAGAAAGTATCAATTCTTTCATCTAAATTCTCGGAAAGTGACAAACAACTGACCAATGTAGCTTCAAGTGAACTTGTTCCGACACATCCAATCGCATCTGTATAAACATAGTTTATTATATATGAGCCTACACCTCCTGCGAAACCAGGATCAAATACATTGCCTGACAAGCCTGGACCTGTGAAAGTGCCACCTGATGGAGTTCCCGATAATGTAATTGGATCAGACCCATTAACACATAGGGTATCTAAAGTAGATGGAGTAATTGAAACTATCGGAAGAGAGCTTACTGTTATTGTTATCATATTTGTATCTGAGCAGCCATTAATATCAGTTCCTGTCACCATATATGTTGTTGTCGCAGTTGGAGAAACCGATATACTCGAACCCGTTCCGCCATTGTTGTCCCATGAATAAGAAGACGCCCCTATTGCTGATAAACCAGCAGTAGATCCATAACAAATAGAAAAGTCAGCAGCCGTTGTAACAACAGGAAGCGAATTAACAACTAAGCTAACTTCTCCTTGAGCCTGGCAGCCGCTTGCATCAATTCCTGTAACTATATAAGTGGTATTAGCTGATGGGGAGACTGTTACACTTGCACCGGCCCCTGCACCATTGTCCCAGGTATAATTGGATGCTCCTGAAGCAGTTAATATAACATCATCACCTAAACAAATAGCAACATTACCATTTGTAACTATACTAGAAGGAGAGCTCTCGATTACCTCAATAAAAGCTTCAGCTGAAATACATCCTGATAGATCAGAATAATATACTGAATAACTCCCTATGGTGCTTACAGAAATAGTTTGAGCCGTTTCATTAGTCGACCAAGTATTGCCCGAAGCATATGAAGAGGTAAGGTCAGCTGACTGTCCTGGACACAAACTAACGGTATCTCCCTGACTAATTATAGGTTTGCTAGGAGTGTTAACATCAATAACATTAGCCAAGATATCTTGCGCAACACATCCGTTGGCATCAGTAAAAGAAAAGGTATACTCGCCGGGGTCTAGACCACCAGCTGTAAAAGGTAAGGTCACATTACTAGCGTTTCCTGAAACAGGACCTATCCATTCAAGGTTTCCTATTCCTCCAGAGCCAATGGTAATAGAACCATCAGACACATTACAGGAAGAAGGGCTTTCAGTAGATGCTACACTAACAGTAGGGTTAGCGTTTACAACAATACTAACTTGATCAACATTTACACAACCATTACCATCTGTTCCTGTAACCTCATAAGTAATTGTTGAAGAAGGAACAACTGTAATGTTAGTAACACTTCCCAATCCATTATCCCAGTTGAATGAATCTGCACCAGTTGCAGATAATTCTAGAGTATCTCCAAGACAAACATTCATTGAACTAGCACTTGCAACAACACTCGGCAATGAATTGACTGTAATCGTTTGAGCGTAAGTATCACTACCAAATGCATTTGATGTGGTTAAAGTTACTGTATAAACTCCACTTGTAGAATAATTATAAGTGGGGTTCTCTTGACTACTTGTTCCAAGTAAATCTCCGAAGTCCCAAGACCAAGAAGTCGGACTACCAGTTGAATTGTCTGTAAAGTTAACGTCTTCACCTAAACACAAGTTACCACCTGTAGAATAGTTCGCTACTGGCGGATTATTCATCTCTGTACCATCAATATTTATGTTATCTATGAATAAATTATTCCCAGCAATACCATTGTTGAAACTTTCGAAGCGAACAACTACAGAAGACTCTCCATCATAGGCAGATAGATCAATTGTAAAACAATCTGCTCCGATAGTTCCAGTACACCAATCTCCAACAACTGGAATAAATTCTACAGTATTTGTATATGCTGTTGCCAATGATCCAGTGCCATCTTCTGCATAACCCGCAATTCGATCAAAGGAGTTGCCGCAATCGGTCGACACAAGAAGCACCAAAGAATCTGCTGAACTAACATTGTATCTTCTGAAGGCATGATCAAAAGTCATACTAACGTTTGTGTAATTAGAAAAATCTAACGGCGGAGTCTGCATTCCATCTCTTTCAAATCCATTACCATAATTATAAAGGTCCATTTTTGCGGCCTTATCTCCAGGAGAACTTCCAGCTACCTCCAAAATCTCCCAGGTTAATCCATTATCAGGGTTCGTAACCGTCCATGAATTAGTGTTGAAACTATTGGACTCAAAATCTTCACTGAAAGGCAGCGATTCTGAACCTGTAAAAAGAGTAAATCCAACATCACTTTGATCATTGGCTAGGTTCAGATCTGCAGACCCATTCGGCAGATCAGTAAAAGCAGTAAAAGTGTAGGAACCACTCGCTACCGAGATATTTGGTAAATTGACTGTGACACTCGCTCCCTGAGCCAGACTGCCTGTCCATGTGAATGTCTGGCTAGGACCACCATAACCGTAAACTATATTAACCGATGTTAATGTTGATGTTCCATAATTGTTCAGTTGAACTACCGGGTCTATCGATGAGCCGCAAATGGTTCCATAAGGATATGAAATACCACTCAAACCTGCATCGAGAGAAAGGTTAGATGTAATACAAAAATTATGGGTTGTTTGACTACCAAAATCGCCATTCTGCGCTGTCATTTGAAAGAGGTTAGTTCCTGTTTGGTCCTCCATGAAATAATCTCCATCAACATTGCAGGTCCATTGAGAGCCATAAAGACCATCTCCATAAGAGTCATTTATGGTAAAAATATAACATCCTGGTGCCAAACAAACGTCTTCAACATTTGTTACTCCACCGGTAACATCTTCATATGGACCTCCTAAAGCCATAGTAACACCAGTGCCGTCTTCCTCAATTTGCCAGGAGGTTTCGGAGCCGTAGCAATCTGTAAGAATAGTAAGGGTAGCAATTTGACCATTAGCTACAATCGTGAAATTCGATGTCTCGGAATTGTTAGCAGCATTTTGATCTGTTGTTCCATTGGGATTTAAAGCAGTAGCTGTGAGCATATGAGCCCCTGCAGCAGGTGTTTGGCTTGGGAGCGTAATAGTAACAGATTGCCCTTGGGTAAGATTACCGGTCCAATTGAAAGTAGAGACAGGACCGGCGTCTATTTGATATTCTAAATCAATCGAAGTTACAGTGTTTCCGCCAAAATTCGTTAGAACTACTTCTGGATCAACACTTGCTGAACAAATAGAACCAATTGGATTCTGTATAGATGAAACACCCACATCTAAGTCGTAAGTATATTGATTCATACATAGCAATGACTGGTATGCATTTATTCTTCCTTCACCAAGCTGACCGATATAATTTGAATTAGCACCGTCAATATTCTCAGATGAACTAAGCAAACAATTAACAACTTGTTGAGGAGTTGCCGAGGGCGCATGAGAAATCATAAGCCCCACTAGACCTGCTACCATTGGGGAAGCCATTGAAGTTCCTTGAGTAACTTGATATGAGCTTCCTTCATTCGTACTCAAAATACTCGAACCAGGAGCTGAAATACTTACCCATGTTCCATATTGTGAAAAACTTGATTTAACATCTCCACTTGTTGTAGAGGCAACTGAGACAACGTCGTCATACGCTGCCGGATAAAACTGTTGATTTGTGCCATCATTTCCTGCAGCAGCTATGAGAATCGAACCAAGATTCCATGCATAACTACAAACATTCTGTCCGTAGTTAGATGAGCCTCCTCCTCCCCAAGACATATTAATTACATCTGCACCGTTATCTGCAGCCCATATTATTCCATCGTAGCCACTTGTCAACGATCCTGTATTACAATCTCCTATTTTTACTGGCATAATACTTACATTATATCCAATTGAGGCAACACCTATATTATTATTCGTTTCTGCACCTACGATTCCCGAAACATGAGATCCATGAAACCCATCGTTACCTCCGCAAGGTGAAGGATCGTTATCGTTATCTACAGCATCCCAACCTGGCACCATTTTATTAACTAAATCTGGATGACTAATATTAATTGCATTATCGGTCACCGCAACAACTATGTCTGATGAGCCTGTTGATATATCCCAGGCTAAAGGAGCATCAATTTGAAATAATCCCCACTGCCCGGAATTAAAAGAATTAGAATAATACTGATCGTTAGGTGTTAGAAAACTCTCATGCAACTCTTTTTTCTCTGCATACTGAAGATCATCTATCTTTTTCAGGTATTTAACAAAATCCTCTACTTTATTAATCTTGCTGAACTCGACCTGATACGTTCTATTTAGTAACCTATCATCAATACCTGGATGCAGTTGAATTACCTGATGAACTCCGAACAATTCTTCAACATCTTTCAAAAATGAAAAGGCCCGAGTTTGCACGTTTCCGGATTCAGATAGCGGTTTTTTTACGCTCTGTTTCAATTGAAAAACAACTTTCCCGTCTTGATACCAGCGATCTATCTTTTGGGAATAAATATTAAGGACTGAAAAACAAGTAAATAGGGTTATAATTAAATATTTCACAAAAATTGGTTTTAAGGTTTAGAGGTAAAATGTACAGATAAATCGGTAAAAAATCAAAACCAAATTGATGAACGGTAAAGTAAGCCTTGACTTTATTGTGCTTCATGTTTCACTCTGCCTTCGATCTGCCAATCTATTGGGAATTTAATAACTATCTTTAAGTCATTAGGTTTTGGCTAACTCCTATTTTCTGGTTTAGTCATGACTGCTTGCTGCTGTTTCGGATGTTTGTTTTGTTTATTTCTCTTATAAGTCTTCTGTTTTGGAACTCCATTTGGCTTGGTGTTTAACTAACCGTTCTTTTTTGTAACTTTATTCATAACTTTATGAGCTTGTTCGTATTATAGAAAATACAGCGATCTTTAGCTAGCGAAGATTGAGTTCTACAATGGCTAAAATCCATAACCATAATTAAGCCATGACAAAAAATAGTGAGGTTAACCTAAAAACAATATCCCCCAAGATAATCCTTGTATTATTGTTCAGTACTCTAATTTATCTCTATTACCCATTTATTCAGAATTATTCAAACACACCGAAATGGATCGCAATTGGCACCTTTATGCTCGTTTTAGCCATATTTAGTTGGAAAAAAAAAATTCCTTGGTCAATCGGGATGAGCATCTGGTTTTTGTTCGTACTCAATTATCTAATCCAATGTTACTGGTCATATAACTTTTGGGACTCTGTTGTTAGGGCCACTCCTTTCATACTATCGCCATTAGTGGTTATTACTGTTGTTCGTTGTAACACTAATTTAAAGTCATTTTATGGAACCATAGCAAAAGTGGTCAGCTTTTCTATTTTACCGATTATCCTGTATACACTTATTAGTATAGGATTGACTCAATTGTATGGTGATTACAATCATCAAACATCCTATAATTATAGATTCACCTTTGGGCATAGAAATCAATATTCTCAATTTATAACCCTCCTAATTCCGCTAATTTTTGCGGGAGTAATTTATGCAAAATCAAGATCATTAAAAGCATTTTATTTTACACTAATTATATTAATTTACATTACTGCTGTTTTGCTAATGTCTCGAGCGGTTTTCATTATTCTCTTTGGCATATATCCGATAGGGATAATCCTTTATTCGCTAAAGAAAGTACATAAAAAATTGAGAGTAGCGTCATTTGGGTTATTGGGGATGCTAATTTTAGGGGGGATAGTTATTGTAATGATCCCCAGCCATATAAGGAATAAAATCCCTGTTATAGGAGAATTAATTACGACAAGCCATGGAAGCGGCAACGAGAGAATTCGAATTTGGACTAACTCAATTGAATTATGGAAAGAAAAGGTTGTTTTGGGCCATGGATCCGGAAATTGGAAAATAGAAATACTCCAAACTCCACTAATTCATACAAAAGCCGAGAATAGTATTATCTTTTTTCAGAGAGCTCACAATGAATTTATTCATTTCGGGGTGGAGAATGGGGCGTTAGGGGTTATTTTATTAATTACCTTTTTTATTGTTGGCATTGTGCAAATGTTTAAATCTAACATACACCCAAATGTTAAGGGTGCATTTTTGTTTGGCGCTTTGGCGTTTATTTTTATTGCCAACTTTTCCTTCCCATTGGAAAAAGTAGAGTTATTAATTCCGCTATTCTTGTTTTTGCTACCTGGATTATTTAATACGTCCAAGGCAATATCGAGGACTCAACAAGTTGTATTAAAAACAGGAGCTTTAATAACCACAGTTGGGATTATTATTGTCGCATCTATTAAGATTAGAAATGAGAGGTTATACTTTGATTACAAGATGTTTAAAAACCCACTTGATTTGATGAAAATAAATGAAACATTTTATACAATCGATGCTGTATCCACTCCAATCGCTTGGAAAAAGGCGAACATCTTATATGGAACACAAAATTATGCACAAGCTTTAGAAAAATACAACCACGCTATACTGCATAATCCAAATCATGTCCATGTTATAAATAATTTGGGTAGCTGTTATTATGCATTAGGAAAATACGAACTAGCAAAAGAACAATATAAAAAGGCATTGAGTATCAATCCTAGTTATGTTGAAACTTTAATGAATTATAGTGCCTTAAACTTGAATATGGGTAATGTCGATGAAGCATTGAACACAATTCTCAAAATTAGAATGGAAATAGAACCGAAAAACTATAGGTTATATATTATAGCTATTGGAAAGGAGAAATTTAACTCTCTTATTGAAATACATACTGAGCCAAATTTTGAAAATTATTTACTTCGAAACAAAAATAACGAGGATTTACTTTATGAGATTTCGGTAAGTGCCAGACTGTCTGGAGCATGCTACGAAGATGAATTGAGAATTGATTTTATGAATAAATTAACCAATAGGTAGATTAAATTCCCTTTTTTACTGATTTTCTATCAGTTAAGCTCACATTTATGTAGGAATTCTTTTATTTATTTATTAGATTTACTCGTTAAAATTTTTTATTAAAACTAATAGTTTATGAAAAAAATAATTACCTCAATAGTAATTTGTGTCTTTGGCCTGAATATACTTGGTCAAACGATTACGTCCACAACGCCTGGAGAAGTTCAACTTAATGACGTTTTACCAATTACAATTTCCACGGACAATGGGAATTTTCTGCAAGCTTCCACCAGCACATTCGTTTTAACTGATGGGACACAAACTTTGTCCCCCGTTTCTGGTACTTTAACTATCGTAAACGACAATTTACTTTGGGCAACTTTTGATTTCGGTGCAGGATGGCTATATGAAGGTCAATTGCTAAATTCGCAAGTTTCGAATGACGTAGATGGAGTCATGTTCTCAGCGGATGCTGTTTTGATAACAGGTCCAAACACAACCGTTAATTTTGCTGAATCTGCAATAACTGTGGACGAAAGTGCCGGAACAGTTACAGCAACTGTGAATATCTCTGATGCACCTGTTTCTGCAACAAGTGTTGAAGTGGTTTTAGGAACATCAACTGCAACAAATGGGCTCGATTTTATTTATACATCACCAACTACAGTTACTTTTCCTGCAGGTTCTACTGCTTCGCAAACAGTTACTTTTACTATTATTGATGATGGAGATGATGAACTGCTCGAGAACATCGTTTTGAATTTAGAAAATCCCACTAGTGGAACGCTGTTAGGAGGAAATAGCTCTTATACTATTTCTATAACGGATAATGATGTATCACCCAATCCGGTAATTACTTTTGATCTTGCATCTGTAACGGTAAATGAAAACGTAGGAACGGTTACTGTAAATGTTGCCATATTAAGTGAAAATGGCAATGCAACTTCAGTTGATGTTGTATTAAGCTCGGCAACCGCAACAATTGGTGGAGATTTTACCTATACCTCTCCAACTACTGTAACTTTCCCAGGAGGATCTTCCACAGCACAAGCAGTTTTTTTAGGAATTATTGATGATGCAATTGTAGAAGGAGACGAAAACATCGTTTTGACCTTACAAAACCCAACAAATGGAGCAACAATTGGCTCAAATGCAACAGCCACAATTATTATTACAGATAATGAACCTACTAGCCTCGTTGAAAATAGCTTGGAATCAATTGTTATGTTTCCCAATCCAACATCCAATGGAAGCATTGCCTTTAAAGGAATAAATGATCCAAATATAAAAATTGAAATTTCGAATATTATTGGACAGGTGGTGCACAAAAATACGTTACCCACAAACGGTGTGATTAACCTAACGGATGTAAGCAAAGGAACTTACATTGTTACATTGTTTAATGAATCTGATAGAATTTCTAAAAAGCTGATTATTGAATAGGCAACGTAATTATGTATACATAAAAGCTTGTCCTTTGGGACAAGCTTTTTTTATTATCTGTTGTCTAGTCCTGAAATAGCGTTACACTAAAAAGCGTTATGGAAGAAAAGAAAAATGTCGGTTACACTCACCTGTAGACTAAACAAATTCTTTATCAATCTAATAATCATTTTACTTTTCCAGGGGTTATTGAATAATCTTAAAACAGAAAATTCTAATCGTGTTAAAACAGCTTTTAACCTAAATAACTTTCAAAGTTTGATGAAATATATCCCCTTTTTTTGCAGATAAGCCATTCACATCAACCTGTAAATTTTGGATGAATTTTAGGCTTACATTGTGAGTTGGATGCAGGAAAATTAAAGGCAACAAAGAGGGAGGGAAAGCAGGGTAGCTGTTTAACACGTTTAAAGATAGGTACAGAATATAATTAGGGGCTGTATCTCCAGGCCCTATTAATTGTAAAAAAAACTATTCAAAAACACCACTAACAAAAAATTTAAACCGTTAAAAACTATTAGTAGGAATAAGAAAGATGTAAAATCTCCCCGTTTTTACCATCTCTAATTTTTTTAGAGTAAATAGAATCATCTTCAAAATTTCATTAGTTTAGTGCTATTAAACAACTGCATAAAACTCGGTTTAGCAAAAATAATTTACTCAATGAAACTTCATGGTCTAGATAGTTTGCGTTTTGTCGGATTTTTACTACTATTTATCTGTCATACTGTAGGGGTAGAATATTATGGTTATAAGGTAGTTTCTTTCTTTTTCATTTTGTCTAGTTTTTTACTAACCTATTTGTCGTTAACAGAGATTGATAAAACTGGGAGGTTTTCGAAAACTAATTTCTTTATGCGGAGGATGTTACGAATTTTCCCATTGTATTACTTAGTACTACTTTTTTCTTTTTTTCTTCTTCCAATCTTATCAAAATCCATGGGGATGGATATCACTTTGCCTGAAAAAAAGTACTTGTATTATTTTTTTCTCTCAAATTATGATAACAGTGACCATCTATTTTCCTTAAAATTCTTATGGTCAATTGCTGTTGAGGAGCAATTCTATTTGTTTTTTTTATTGCTTAGTCCGTTGTATAAAAAGTACTTCTTAATACCTCTATTACTAATGCTAGTTATCTACTGTTGTTACATGAATTTAATTGATCATTTTGAATTAACAACTTTTGGGAAAATTTTTCCGCATTTTGCTAATTTCCTTAGTGGCATGGCTGCGGCTTGGTATTTTAAATATAAAACTTATACATTAAAATCTGCTCTTGTTTTATTCATTGTTACGTCCCTTTTAGTATTTGCTGTAAGCTCAAACGACACATTATTTAACTTACTTGTTTCTATCGACTTTGGGATACTTATATTACTCACTTTAAAATTCTTTAGCACAAAGAAAAATCAAAATTTAAAGTTCGTTTCAATCATGGAAAAACTAGGTGTGTACACCTACGGACTTTATGTTTACAGTGGCTTTGTGATTACATTTGGCCTAAAATATATTGACCAAAGTAATTTGTTGATTGCTATTGTTTTGGAATTGCTTATTTTGATATTAATAGCTTCATTGTCTTATCATCTATACGAGAAACATTTTTTGCAATTAAAAAAATACTTCCGCTAATAAAAACAATAAGAAAGAATCGTTAAATAAATATTGCAGTCTTGACAATCGTATAATTGGTGCAAATTATTTTAAAATAAACATGGAATTTTCCCTTATTTATTCGTTAACAATTATCCTTATTACTTGCGCTTTGGAGGCGAACCTAACTAATGATTAAGAGAGTAAGCAGAACAAAAAAACCCGTCTCAGCAAAGCCGAGACGGGTCAATATTGATAATCCAGTTGCTACTAGAAGTAGAAGTGGAAATAAAACTGCGAATTAAAATTATCTATAGATGTAGATAATGTTCTAGAACCCAAACTTTCGATAGTTGTGGTTCTAACTCCTCCAACGGTCCCGTCGCCATTATCCAAAAACGAGTCATATTCCTCATATGTTGTTTTTGATTTACTCGTGTTACTAATCATAGCTGACCAACCAAATTCTGTTCCAACACAGATTTTAGGAGCAACAAAGTACTCTACTCCAACAAATCCACGAACACCTATCCCAAAAGCAGAACCGAATCTCTCTTCTGTAACTCTCCCGTGATCAGCATTCCAAAAACCAACAGATGAAGTCGGAGCGACATTTGTAGCTGTTATAGCATTACCATAGTTGTAATGGTTGTGAGCA
Source organism: uncultured Flavobacteriales bacterium (assembly GCA_943788755.1). Lineage (GTDB taxonomy): Bacteria > Bacteroidota > Bacteroidia > Flavobacteriales_D > Parvicellaceae > CALSMU01. The sequence goes on along the minus strand of CALSRM010000003.1, from coordinate 808,437 downwards.
TTAGACCAAGATAAAATAGCATCTCCACCATAAAACCCTCGTACTCTAGATGAGCCTCTTCTCCATTCCAAACCAAGAGAAATATGATGTGAAGAAGTATTCTCTCTTCTAGAATCTTTAACTAAAGAATCTGGGCTATTCACCAAATCATCAAAAGTGTTAAATTTTTCAACATGGTCACTTCCCATTATATGAAAACTTCCTCTAATAGCAGTATTATCCGAAGTCATATATTTTCCAAAAATAGCAACGGCATTGAAAGCAGGGTTCGTTAGATAGGTACTATTACCTAAATTATTGCTTGCAGTAAATCCGAACATATTCCCAACAAATCCTGATAATGTGGATAAGTTTGTTCCCAATCCAATGGCAAATTCCCCTTTAACAGGCATAATATCTACGCCATTTTTGTTTTGTATCTGATTGTTAATTTGGGCATTACCCTGATTAACGTTTTTTTCTTCTGTTTGCTCATCGGTTTGGGCGTTTACCAAACTGGCAAAACCTAAACCTAAGGCAATAATTAATATTTTTTTCATCTTTTAAGTCGTTTTAATTTGTACTAATCTAAATCGTAAAACTTAAACGATTAAAGGTCTTGGTAAAAGATAGAGTAGTCAACATCATAAATTTTGATATCTCCTGACTCAAGTGGACCGTAGCTTTCTCCCTCAAAACCGCCTATTTTCCAGATACAGTTATAAGTAGAATCTGCAGTTTGAGCAACGTTCGTTCCATTTCTAGTGGATATAAAATCAGCAAAGCCAAAGTTAATTCCAACAGCAGATTCACCAACACCTTCTGTAGTAACCACAATTTCATAAGAACCATCAGAAGCTAATGTAACCGGACTCCAGATGTTTTCTCCTTCACCATGCGGTCCATCATAATAAGCCCACATTAACGTTAATCCCGAAAATGGAGAAGAAACATCACATAACTCTTGACATGGGTAAGGCGTATTACAATCTGCAAAAACCCCTTGATTCCAGTCAGCATAGATATTACCTCTTAGTGTTGCCGTTCCGTAATTCTCAGCATTTGTGTTTACAGTACTAACAGAAGCTTCGTTCTTTAGAGCAACAGTTGCACCTGCATAAATTAAAGCTGACTTATCGCCCAATGTTACTTCAACTGCTTCCGAAAGGGTTGATCCGTCTTCAGCTAAAATAGTTTTAGTTGTGTAGATATCTTGAAATTTGATATTCACCGAAAGATTAAAAGCCTTATCCGGAGCTGGAAGTGTTAACGTATAGTCTCCAGCTGCATTTGTAACTGCAGTAAACGTTCTTACTTCATAGTCATAAGTATTATCTGGACTGTGATCTAAATCCCTAGTATCGATTTCAACAGAAACTTGCATTCCGCTAACACCCTCAGGATTTAACCCCTCAATGTATACTCCATTTTGAATATCATTAGTCTGATCTAAATCAGCCCAAACATTACCGGTAATAACCGCCTCTTCCAACTCTACAGTTGCAGGCTCTTCTTTTTTACATGCTGTAAAAACTATTGCAGCAATTGCCATAGTCGAGAAAATTTTCTTTTTCATAACTTTTTTTTAATTTTCGTCAAAAATAATACTATAAATAACATTTGCAATGTTTTTATTGCGATTATTTTAACACCTAACATTATTAGCATGTTACATGCTAATAATTAAACCATGTAGCAATTCACAAGCAATATATGCGTCACCCACTGGTCACCTAACTATTGGATCCGGAAATACTTTGCTCAAATCTTGTTTAGCAAAATTTGACCAAAGTTTGATTACGGTTTTGGAGCTAGAAGAAATCAACAATTGGAAATAATGTTTCCCAATCAATTTAATGAAACAGAAAAGCAGAACTGTTCGATCTAGATGAACAACATTTGCAACTAATAGCGATTAAGAAATTGACATTAATAAAATAATGTTCTCTAAATACGATATTTAAAAAACAATTACTCCCTCACTACCCTAACCATTTCATTTACATCGCTATAACTTACCTTAAGAACATAGATTCCCTTGGCGTGTTTTTTAAGAGATACAATGGTGTTTGGGGTGGTTTCTAATAACCTTCCTTGTACGTCGTACACAGCAACATTAACACCTCCGCTATAACCCTTTATATCTATGGTTATTTGGTCGGATGTTGGGCTGGGGTAGATTGATAATTTGCTGTTTGGCTGTTGCAATATACTTTGACCTTGACCTCCTCCCTCATTTATATTGGCTCTATTCGATCGCGTTGAATTATGATCCTGTGCCTTCGTAGAGGTACAAATACTGGCGGCACTACTTCAATACTATAAATCAAGGTATTGGACGGTATTAATGGAGATTGCTAGTGATAGTTCAAACTTTTTGGAGAATTTTAGAACACTTACAAGTTTATGATTATCAGAGTCTAATATTCTATTTCACTACGTTAAAAATCAAAATTTAATCAGTGCGTGCACTTAATGAATGATAAAAGAAAACATTCCCAACACGATTAATTGTCCTATATTCGTCCCATCAAATGAAGTATCAAGATAATAAAATTGCGGTTGTTATTCCGGCTTACCGGGTGAAAAATAAGATATCTCAAGTATTGAATTCTATTCAAGACTTTGTGAGTTATGTTATTGTGGTTGATGATTGTTGTCCAGAAGAGTCAGGTACTTTTATAGAATCTCAAGAATATAACTCAATTCAGAATTTAGAAGTTATTTTTCATGAGAAAAACAAGGGGGTTGGCGGAGCTGTAGTTACTGGATACAAAAGAGCGTTGGAGCTAGGGTGTGATGTTGTGGTTAAAGTTGATGGAGACGGACAAATGAATCTAGATTACCTTCCAAAACTTATTGCTCCAATACTTGCGGGAGAGGCGGACTATGCGAAAGGGAATCGTTTTGTAGATTTTAAAATGCTTCGCAAGATGCCAAAAATCAGATTGATTGGAAATAGTATTTTGTCTTTTGTCTTAAAGGCTGTTTCAGGATTTTGGAATATCATGGATCCTACAAACGGCTACACCGCAATTAGTGGAGCTGCATTAAATAATATAAATTTAGAAAAGCTTTCTGAACGTTATTTTTTTGAATCAGACATGCTCATTAATCTGAATTTTCAGAGGTGCATTGTAAAAGATGTTCCTATTCCTGCCCTCTATGATGACGAGGAAAGCTCTCTTTCAATTACAAGAACCCTTTTTCAATTTCCTTTTTACCTAATAAAGGGATTTTCGAAACGAATCTTCCTGAAGTACTATATTTACGACTTCAATATGGCATCTATTTATTTGATTTTTGGATTACCGCTTTGGTTATGGGGGTTAAGTTTTGGAATATATCAATGGTGGTGGCATATAGACCATAATCTTTTGGCTTCAGCAGGAACAGTAATGCTTGCAGTTCTGCCATTAATATTAGGAACTCAATTTCTCCTTCAGGCTATTCAAATCGACATCGAGTCGAGTTTAAATCCGCCCAAGTAATTAATATGAAAAGCAAAACACTTTACGCCTGCCTGCAGCAGGATTATCTCGCTATCGCTAATGATCCTTTTCGAAATAGTTGTTATGCTCGAGCATAAAGCTCACATGCATCCGCATGTACTGGCTTTTTTCTTTTATCACTTCACATGAGCATAGCTCATATTTGCTCTAAAATAAAAAAGCCCAACACTATGTGTTGAGCTTTTTTCGTGACCCCGGCAGGATTCGAACCTGCAACCGCCTGATCCGAAGTCAGGAATTCTATCCAGTTGAACTACGGAGCCAATTACTTTTTTAATACCCAGGCAGAAAGCTCTTCTTCTTGCTTAATTACTTCCTTTGCTTTCTTAGCTTCCTTACGAGAACTATATTTCCCAAAGGAAACGCGATGGAGTCCTTTATTTTGATCTACAATTATTGCCTTATATCCTTTATCGACAAATTTCTTAACTAACTTATCAGCATTTGCTTTTTTTCCAAAACAACCTCCTATTACAAAATACCCCGTTTCCAAAGGAATAGGTTCCATACTCGTATATATTTCTTTTTCTACAAATGTTGTATCCGCAACAAAAATGTCTTTAGTTTCTTCTAATGGAACAGTTACAAGCTCAATCGAATCATTTAGTCCATTCTCTGCATAGATATCATCAATTAAAGCCTCGCTAAGCGACACCTCAGATATTACCTCTTTCTCTTCTGAAGATATATTGATCAACTCTCGCTTATGATAAGCAGTAGTCTTTGTTTTACTATACGTAAATGGATTCAAATCTGAATACTGAAAATTATCTCCTCCAGTTAATAAATCTGTTTTCATAGGAATCCAGGCAGAATAAAATACTATTGGAATTAAAGCTGCTGCTACCCACCAATAATTCCTGCGACTTACAGAATTCCCTGCAGCAGAAATTGGTATTACCTCATCTTCCTTTTGAATAGGTTGTAATTTATCCTTTTCATGAATAATTTCTAATGGCTTAACCTTCTTCTCTTTAACTGGTAATTCAGAAATAGATTCTTTCTCTCTTTCAAGTGGAATCGCTTTTACGATTGGTAATCCAAATGAATTTATCAAAAAATTGCTTGAACTAGGCTTAAAGCAAATATTATTATCTGGATCTACAAAAAGAACCCCAACTTTATCAATTTCAAATCGTTTCGAGATAGATAAAGCTAATTTAATCTCACCAACAAACTTGGAAATATCAATAAGAGCTTCTTCATAGCTAAGGCTATCCGTTGCAATTATTTTATGCGCAAGCAGTCCATCATTATTCGTTAAATATTTGTTAAAAATTACTGTCTTGGCTGGAGGGAAAATACGCTGGGTGGAGTGATCCACTTTTGCAGAAACATAATTAGCTACAAAGCCACCAAAATCAGACAGAATCACACAATCATGCTGAAATAGTAGCTCAAAAATATGTTGCTCAATCTTTTTCAAATAATTACTCTTTAACTCAATAACTGCGTGTAAAACAAATATAACACGAATTTTGGCTCCACACAACAGTAAAACAAAAAAGGTCAATCTTCCGATAGTTCTCGAAAGGAATGACCTTTTAAAATGTAGATGTATTTTTTCTTACTTCATTTCGAATGTATTCATGAAATCAGTCGTAAAATCTCCCTCGTTAAATTTCTCGTTTTCCATCAACTGTTGGTGAAATGGTATTGTTGTTTTCACTCCTTCAATTATATACTCATCTAAAGCTCTTTTCATTTTAGTAATCGCTTCATCGCGCGTTTGAGCAACGGTAATCAACTTCGACATCATAGAATCATAATGAGGAGAAATCATATAGTTTGCATATACATGTGTATCAATTCTGATTCCATGACCCCCCGGAGAATGATAAGAAGTAATTTTACCCGGACTTGGCATAAAATTGTTATGTGGATCTTCTGCATTTATCCTACATTGAATAGAATGAGCTTGAGGAAAATAGTCTTTTCCAGAAATTTTCTCACCGCTGGCAATTCTAATCTGCTCTTTAACCAAATCTCTATTTATTACTTCTTCTGTAATTGTATGCTCTACTTGGATACGCGTATTCATTTCCATAAAGTAGAATTTTCGGTGTTTATCTACTAAAAACTCAACTGTTCCAACACCTTCATAATTAACTGCAAGTGCTGCTTTTTTTGCAGCATCTCCCATAGATTTTCGAAGTTTATCAGTGATAAAGGGAGAAGGCGTTTCTTCAACTAATTTCTGATGACGTCTTTGAATTGAACAATCTCTTTCAGATAAGTGACAAACCGTACCGAATTGATCTGCTGCTATCTGTATTTCAATATGACGCGGTTCCTCAATGAATTTTTCCATATACATTCCATCGTTTCCAAAAGCGGCAGCAGATTCTGCTCGTGCACTATGCCAGCCATCTTCGCACTCTTCAGCATCCCAGCATAATCGCATGCCTTTTCCACCACCACCAGCGGTAGCTTTTAACATAATAGGATATCCGATTTTTTCAGCTGTTTTAAGGCAATCCGCTAAATTCTTTAACAATCCTTTTGATCCTGGAACACAGGGAACTTTTGCTTTAAGCATGGTAGCTTTTGCATTTGCTTTATCTCCCATTCCTTCAATTTGTTCAGGAAGTGCTCCAATAAATTTAATATTGTGCTCTTGACAAATTCTAGAAAAGCCAGCGTTTTCACTTAAAAACCCATACCCTGGATGAATTGCATCTGCATTTGTGATTTCTGCAGCGGCAATAATATTAGGGATTTTTAAGTATGATTCGGCGCTAGAAGCTGGACCAATACATACAGCTTCATCAGCGAAACGGACATGCAGGCTATCCGCATCTGCAGAAGAGTATACAGCAACCGTTTTAATCTCCATTTCTTTACAAGTACGAATAATACGCAATGCTATTTCGCCTCTATTAGCAATTAATATCTTTTTAAACATGGTAATTTGCTTAGGTAAATAAAATTACAACTTTAAAAGTTGCTTTTAAATTGAATCTATTAAGAAGGGTCTACTAAAAATAAAGGTTGATCAAACTCAACTGGAGTTGCATCATCTACCAAAACTTTTACGATTTTTCCAGACACTTCAGATTCGATTTCATTAAACAATTTCATCGCTTCTACAATACAAATCGCATCACCTTCTTTGATCGAATCTCCAACTTCCACAAAAGCTGGTTTATCCGGTGACGAAGAACGATAAAAAGTTCCAATCATTTGAGACTTTATTGTTATATAGTTTTCATTCTCATCTGGCGCCGGAACCGCTGCAGCTACTGGCGCAGCTTCCGCTAAAGGTGCCGGTACTTGCTGAACAATTGGCTGAGCTTGTGGTGCTTGCACTAAAGGGGCTTGATGGATCACTTGGTCAGGAGCAAGATTTGATTTTTTCTTTGCCATATAGTCTGACTTGATAAGAATTTTAAAATCTTTATGCTCAATTTCTACTTCATTTACTCCGGAACGAGAAACAAATTTTATTAAGTCTTGAATTTCAGAAAGTTTCATATATTAAGGTTATTTATATTTATTTTAGTAAAGGCTAAGGTATAAAAAAATATGAACGGAAGTCAATCACGTTTAAGATTTAATGGTTAAATGATGATCCTTTAAACTTTCTAGATTAATAAGCCCATTTCAGGTAGATAGAACCCCAAGTAAATCCTCCTCCAAAAGCAGATAAAACAATATTATCTCCCTTCTTCAGTTTGTCTTCCCACTCCCATAAACATAATGGAATAGTTCCAGCTGTGGTATTCCCATATTTTTCAATATTTACCATTACCTTTTCTTTAGGTAAGCCCATTCTTCTGGCAGTAGCATCAATTATTCTTAAGTTTGCTTGATGCGGAACCAACCAATTAACATCGTTACTAGTTAAGTTATTTCTCTCCATTATTTCGGCAGACACATCAGCCATGTTGGTTACAGCAAATTTGAATACTGTTTTTCCCTCTTGATAGACATACATATCATGGGTTCCAAAATTCTCTTTTGTGATGGGGTGTTTTGACCCTCCAGCTTTTTGCAATAAATATTCTCTCCCAGAACCATCTGCTTTCATAACAGAATCTTGAATCCCCAAACCTTCTTCATTTGGCTCTAATAAAACTCCTCCTGCACCATCTCCAAAAATAATACACGTATTTCTATCTCGATAATCAATTATACTCGACATCACATCACCACCTATAACAATTACCTTTTTGGCCGTTTTATTTTCAATGTATTGCTGACCCGAAGTTAATGCAAACAAAAAACCTGAACAAGCAGCACTGACATCATGACCCCAAGCGTTTTTTGCTCCAGACTTGTCGCAGATAACATTCGAAGTACTTGGAAACCTGTAATCTCCGGTAATCGTCCCGACAATAATCATGTCAATGTCCAAAGGTGAGATTCCTCTTTTGTCGCAAATACCCTTAACAATTTCAGCTCCTAAATCTGACATTGCTTGGCCTGGAGCGCACTTTCTTCTTTCCTTAATTCCCGTTCTTGAAACAATCCATTCATCATTCGTGTCTACCAATTTTTCTAAATCTGCATTGGTAAGCTTCCCTTCTGGAACTGCTCCATGAACTGCTGTTATTGCTGCCGTAATTTTACTCATTCAAATGCTTCTTTTATTTTAGATGCAAGTCTTGCTTCCGTAACATCTTTTGCCAAAATTAACATATTCTTAATAGCTTTTGGACTTGAAATACCGTGACCTATCAACACGTTGCCGTTAACACCCAAAATAGGGGTGCCTCCGTAAATCTCGTAATTAAAACGACTAAAGTACTCATCTAAAGAGCCTTTCTTCGCCATTATCCCATACACTGCTTCTGCTTGTTTTAGTACCACATTTCCTGTAAAACCATCGCAAACAACAACATCCACAGTATCAGAAAACAAATCTCTACCCTCAATATTCCCCACGAAATTAAAATCTTTCGATCCTTTCATTACCTGATAAGCCGCCTGAGAAAGCAAATTTCCTTTACCCTCTTCTTCTCCAATATTTAATAACCCAACTTTTGGGTTTTTAATACCAAAAACGTTTTCCGCATATAATGAGCCTAAGATTCCAAATTGGTATAAAACATCTGGCTTGCAATCAGCATTTATTCCTACATCTAAAATTACGCCTACACCGCCATTATCTTTTGGTAAAACCGATGTAATACTTGGGCGTATAATCCCTGGAATTGGTCGAATAGTGTACATTGATCCAACAAGCATCGCTCCTGAATTACCTGCACTTGCAAATGCCTGAATTTCATTTTTTTGCAATAAGTCAAAACCTTTTGCAATGCTAGAATCTTGTTTTTTTCTGTAAGCTTTTGCGGGATGTTCTTCCATCTCTATGACTTCAGAAGCATGTATTAAATCAAAAAGAGAAGCGTCTATAGCTTCTCTTTTAAGTATCTCCTCAACTTTCAATTTATCCCCTATTAAAACTAGGCGAATATCATCCGAAAATTCTTTTTGCGCCTCAATTGCTCCGAGAACAGTAGCCTCGGGAGCAAAATCACCACCCATAATATCTAAACCGATTTTCATCGACGAAATGTAATAAGAATTTTTTAAAAATCCCTATTTAATTATAGCGCCAATTCTTTTTCCATTACTACTTTGCCTTTGTAGTAAAGTTTTCCTTCAGACCAATAAGCTCTGTGATATAAGTGTGCTTCACCAGTTGTAGGACAAGTAGCAATTTGCTGTGCTTCAGCCTTATAGTGAGTTCTTCTCTTCTTTCTTCTCTGGTTAGAGATTTTTCGTTTAGGATGTGCCATTATATATGGTTTTTAATTCTTATTAATTCTTGTTTTTTAATTCTTTCAATGCTGCCCAACGAGGATCAACATTTTCATTTTCTTCGCTTTCCGTTTCTAATTCCGGTTTCTCTGTTAATAAATACTGACTAACGATATCCTTTATTTTATCATTACACTCACCATCTTGATGTATCATTTTAGCGGGAACACAAAGATGAATAAATTCATATATAAAACGGGCAACGTTAATCTCATAATCAGACAAGGGGATTGCAGTAACTTCATCATCTGAATCTGTAAAGACTTTATCTGAAAACTTACAGATTTGTCGAAAATCATTGCTAATGTTTAAAGCTAAAGGATCCATACAAACATCACATTCTACGTTTAGTATTCCCTTTATTGAAAACATAAGCACTAACATCGTACTCGATTTTTCCAATTGCAATTCAACATCTATATCCCCATCCTCAAAAACAGAGTCTGCGTTTATAAAATCTGTAAAGAACTCTTTTCCAATTTTATAGTTATAAACATGAATTCCCTCCTTAAGACCTACAAATGATATATCATATTTCTTAAGATTTTCCTCCATGATTCCAAAAAATGGACGGCAAAGGTAAAAAAATATGTTTAGATATAAAAACTTATCCAGCCTCCGTAAATAGAATAACCTCACACTTATTCTTTTCAAAGTTCTATTTTATTTATTTTAGACTCTTATGGGGTTGGAAGAACTAGGATATTTAGGTCTATTTATTGCTGGGTTTTTGGCCGCAACAATTTTACCTTTTTCTTCAGAAAGCCTTTTAGCTGTTGCTATTCTACATGGACTTGACCCAATTATTTGTTTGATAATTATCACCGTTGGAAATTGGCTTGGAAGTATTACAACCTACGGAATTGGTTATTTAGGGAATGTTGATTGGATTGAAAAATATTTCAAAATAAGTCGAGAAAAGATAGAAAAAACAAAAAATTACCTCGCAAAATATGGAGTATTACTCGCTTTATTTACATGGGTGCCTATTATCGGAGATGCATTTGCCTTATCGTTGGGCTATTTTAAAGTGAACTTTACTGCAACAGCCATATTTATGTTAATTGGTAAGTTTTTTAGGTATTTATTACTAACCTTTCTCTTGAATTAAAAGCGCATGTAGTCTTCGGGATTTAAAGCTGTCCCTTTGTGCCAAAGCTCAAAATGTAAATGAGGACCGGTTGAGAGTCTTCCAGAATTACCAATGATAGCAACAGGCTCACCTGCCTCTACAAATTCACCAACCTTCTTCAAGACAAACGCATTATGTTTGTAGACCGAAATTAAGTTGTAATTATGTTGTAAGTATATAACATGTCCTTCTTCTGGTGTCCAAGTATTAAAAACAACGGTTCCGTCTAAAGTTGCCATAACAGCTTCATCTTTTGGAGCAACCACGTCCACACCAAAATGACCCTCCTTTAAATCAAAGGAGCCTGATACAGAGCCATTAATAGGAGTAAAGAAAAAAACACCTTTCATATCATCATTCTGACTAAGGCTTCCCTCTTTATTATGTAGCTCATACTTTTCTCTTAAATCAATTTTAACCCGTAATAAGCTATCTTTTTCCGAGGTTGAAAAATCCATCACTGCGTAATTTGTTGAATCTCGATTATAAGCTAAATCTTGCGAAGTAGGATCCGGAGGCGCTTCATCATTAAGAATAGATATTAAATTTTGATAATAGAGATCTTCAATATTAGATTGGTGCTTTACCTTTTCCAAGTATTGGATGTTTTCCAAATCTATTTTCTTTAAAGCCAACTCACTACTATAACTGGGCATTCCAGGTATCCATTGTTTTAATGGTGTGTAAGCAATTATTAAATAAGTAGATACAGTAATTAGTATTGTAAAAAAAGAGAGAAGCACGGCAGCATTTAGAGGAGAAAGCGTAAAATGTCTTTTCTCTTCAAAACTCTCTGCATTTACAACAACAATGCGAACCTTCTTGCTAAAACGCTGAAATAGTGATAAATCTTGTTCCTTTTCTTTTTTAGACTTAGCCATTGATTATTACAAATATTACTAAAATCATTTAGGTATCCGCTATTCCGAACAAAAATTAACACTTTTAAATAAAATAAAACCTTGGAAAACAAAATAAATTAAAAGGAATGTAGTTATTATTGCACGTTTCAAATTCCTTAGTGCAGGTTATCAATTCATATAAAGCTTTAACATCCCTATTTTTAATTGGAGCTATTGTACTTATTAGCTGCAGCACTGAAAAAGATGCGTGGCTAAATAAAAGTTACCACAATACTACTGCTAAATATAACGGATTCTTTAATGCAGGTGAAATAATTAAGGAAGCCATGACTAATTATTCTGAGGCTAGGACGGAAAATTACAACGAAATTATTCCCATTTATGAGTATGCGGATGAAATTGGATCAAAATCTCTTTATGCCCCAATGGATACAGCAGCGGCTAAGTGTGAAACTGTAGTAGGAAGACATTCAATGCCCTCTATAAAAAAGGGGCAATTCAGAAAAACAGAGTGGTGTAAATGGATTGACGATAACTGGATGGTAATTGGTCAATCTAAATTTTACAAAAGAGACTTTGAAAAAGCCTTAAAGAGGTTTATTTACATCGAAAAGCAATATTCTAAAGAACCAATAAAATATACCAGTATGCTTTGGCAGGCAAAAACATATATTGAGCTTGAAGAATATGAAGAAGCTGAAGACATTTTAAAGAAGCTAGTTGAAGGAGAAAAGGAGCTAACACAATTACTTGAAGAGCAAAAAGAGGACGAAAAAAAACAGAAAGCAAAATCAAAATCTCGCTCCAAATCTAAAAAAGGGAGCAAAATCACTAAAGAAGATAAAAACCCACCTCCCTTTCCGAAAAATTTTAATCATAAAATAGCTCCTATATATGCAGATTTATTTTTAAGACAAAAAAAATACGTGAAAGCGGTTGAGAGATTAGAAGAAGCCATTGAATTAGAAACAAAACGACAATTTAAGACCCGTCTTATTTTTATCCTTGCACAAGTTCAACAAGAATTAGGAAGTCCGCAAGCATCTAGCCTATATGAACAAGTTGTAAAGTTAAATCCAAAATATGAAATGGCTTTTCAAGCTAAGATTAAACAGGCGCTAGCGTATAGTGGAGGAAGTAATAAATCAATAAAAGCACAGCTGTTAAAGATGGTGAAAGACGATAAAAATGTAGCGTATTTGGATCAAATATATTTTGCATTGGCTGACATGACATTAAGAGAAGGAGATCGTCCTAAAGGCATTGAATATTTGGAACTTTCTGTGCTTGCTAGTAGCTCAAACAATGATCAAAAAAGCAAATCTTTTCTTCGGTTAGCTAAATTATATTATGCTGATAAAAACTACATAAAAGCTCAGCGATACTACGACAGCACCATGACCGTTTTACCAAAAGAACATGAGGAATTTTCATTGATTGAGCTTCAAAACATCAGTTTAACTGAGTTGGTAAACCAACTAGAAATAGTAAATAACAGCGACAGTATTAGCAAATTATGTGCGCTTTCTGAAAAAGATTTGATTGCAAAAATTGAAGACTTAATTCAGCGCAAGATAGATGATGAAGCCAGAATTGAGGAAGAAAACAATTCCATGGCACCAATTCCATTTGGAGGAAATACAACTGGTGGTTCTGGTGGAAAATTTTGGGTATGGGACAACAACCTAAGAGGAAAGGGGTTTAATGATTTTAAAACAGTTTGGGGAAACAGAAAACTAGAAGACAGCTGGAGAAGATTAAATAAAAATAGTCTTTCGGTCGGTGAGGAAAATACGGATAGAGAAGATGGTGCTGTGAAAGATGAATACACTATCGAGTTTTACACGAAAGACCTTCCTTGTGGAGATGATGAAAAGCTATTAGCATCTGAGAACGAAATGATGGACGCTCTCTACGAAATTGGAACAATCTACCGAGTAAAATTAGACGATCCGACTGCGGCAAAAGAGACTTTCACTAATTTAGTTGGCCGTTTTTTACCTAAACAAAAAGCAGTTTCTGGACTTTATCAGTTATATCTATTGGAAATTGGAGAACAAAAGATAAAATATAAAAATACCATTCTTAATGACTTTCCAGACAGTGAATATGCGAAGTTAATTCTTAATCCTAATTACAAACAGGCAGAGCAATTAGCCAGGGAAAAAGATAAGGCTGGTTATACTGCTACTTACGAACAATACACTCTGAAACAATTTACTTCGGTAATAAATAATTGCAATGCGATAATTACGACAGATTCGACCAATACGTTCATTTGTAATTATTACTATTTAAAAGCACAATCGATTAGTCAAAAAAACTCTGGTCTAGACACGCTAGGCAATCTAGAAGGGGCATTGAGCGACGTGGTAGAACACTGCGAAGGACATGAAGTATATCCTGTAGCAAAGGCTGCATTGGATAAAATAAGAAAAACAAATTCTATTGAAGATGCTAAAGAAGGAAAAGGAACTTATATTTTCGACCCAAACTTAAAGCACTTTTTTGTAATTATTATTCCCAATGAATCCGGAAAAACAAAAGATGCTAAAATGAAATTATCTAATTTTAATTCTACGTCATTCTCAAAAAGCAAACTAAAAACAACGAGCACTTTTCTAAATGCAGATACACAGCTTGTTTTAGTAAAAGAGTTTAAAAATAAAAAAGCTGCTCATGATTATTACTTAGCCTTTAAAGTAAATAAGAAACAAGTGAAGTCTCTGAATACTACATATCAGTATTTTTCGATCACCAACAAAAACTTCGCGTCATTAATGATTGAAAAATCACTAGAAGACTATCAAGCCTTTTTCAAAAAAAATTACAGCAAATAATTTGCTATTACTAGCACTTTATTATGCTTAAAAACAAAATTGAATCAGCGCAAAAAGAAACATCTATTATCAATGCTGGTAATTACGTTGACCAACAAGCTATCTTGCACATACAATATACTGCATCTTTGGATACAGACTCTTTTGAACAGCAAATAATAGCATTAATTTCAAATTCACTATCTTTGCATTTAAGACTAAATAAGTATGTTTAAAGGAAATAAAGAAACAAAAGTAGCAGGAAACGTTAATTCACCAGATAAACTAAATCGAATAGTAGAAGGAACTTCTATTGAAGGCGAAATAATCTCGGAAGGAAACATTCGAATTGACGGTAAGGTAAAAGGAATGGTCTCTACCAAAGGAAGGCTAGTAATTGGGCCTAAGGGTAAAATTGAAGGAAACATAATTTGTTTTAATGCAGATATTGAAGGAGTTCTGCTAGGAACAATTAAGGTAAGTGAATTACTAACATTAAAAAGCACTGCCAAATTACAAGGAGATATCATAACATCCAAATTATCAATTGAGCCAGGAGCGGTATTTGGAGGCACCTGTAATATGGGTGGTATTGTAAAAGATCTCCCAAAATCTTCAGAAGATATTACTTCAGAAGCTGTTAGAGAAGAGAAAACTGCCTAAGTTACTTGTTATTAAGCTTAAGTTACCAATAAACAATAAAGTAAGGGGAGTTTTTGTAATAATTGCAGGTATTTTCGGCGGACACATTTGTGACAAGCAATTTCAAAATAACTTTCCAATCTGCACGATCGTATTGCCTATAATGGCTATAATGATAGCATACGCTATAAACAACCAGTTAAACGATGAAGGAGAAGAAGAAAGCTAATCTATTCGTCAGGTTTTCATCTGCCGGAATTCAAATGGCCATATTAATTATTGTTGGAGCTCTTGGCGGGCAATATTTAGATGAAAAGAGTAGAAATGAAAAACCTATTTACACTATTATTTTTTCATTATTTGCTGTAGCAATTGGTCTTTATCTTATCATTAAGGAAGTTTTGAATATTACTAAAGAAGACTAATTTTGCACTATGAAAAAATTGATTCCCCTGTTTTCATTTGCACTAATCCTTTTTGGACTGCATTTAGCTCTTATATTTTTCTTTCTTAAAGACCAAAGCTTAAGTTTTATCTTGGGCACACATGCTTTTTTATTCTTCTTTTTATTCGTGGGAAACTTGGCTATGCGTAAAGTGAAATCAATAGACCCTAAAAAAGTTGGAATGACGTTTCTAACGATTACCGTTTTTAAAATGCTTTCATCAATTGTCTTTATTTTTGTGATAAAACAAAACTCTAGTTTAGACAAGAACGAGATAATACTCAACTTCTTTGGAGTATTCTTCCTCTATCTTATATATGAAGTTTTTATGGCAATTAAAGAGTTAAAATAACTCTCCGTAATAGCTTTTATATATTCTGACATAAATAGCTGTTAAATACAGAAATAGAACTTACTTTTGCCAAGTGAATAAGATTTACTAATATTACAATATAGATTTAGAATATTTAATTAAAAAGAATAACCATGAGTTTAAAATCAATTTTGGTTCCAACGGACTTTACTAAAGAAGCTCACACAGCAATTAACCATGCTGTAGAACTAGCAAACACAATCAACGGGGAAGTTATATTACTTCATGTAGTGGAAAATAAAGAAGAGGTAGAACCTGCGAAAGCTAAATTAGCCGAAGAACAACTCCTTGCGAATGAAATGGAGGGTAGTGTTTCTGTAAAAACAATGATCCGTATTGGAAATATATTTAACGATATAGGTGATGCTGCGGCTGAAATAAATGCTTCTATGATTATCATGGGAACGCATGGGGCTAGTGGATGGCAAAAAGTTGCTGGAAGTCACGCACTAAAGGTTGTTACAAATTCTTCTGTACCTTTTGTTATTGTACAAAATGACCTGATGCATGTAGGTGGTTATGACAAGATAATGATTCCATTAGATTTGCATAATGAAACAAAACAGAAATTAGAAATCGTTGCTGATATGGCTAAGTATTTTGGCTCCGAAGTACACATATTTACGCCTAAAGAAACGGATGAGTTTTTGCTACATAAACTGAATGGAAATATTGCTTGGGCCAAAAAATACCTTGCTAAAAAAGGAATTAAAAGCGCAACTCATGTTTCTGAAAAAGGAAACTTTGTTAAAAATATGGTTTCTGCAGCACAAGACTTAGAGATTGATTTAATTTCTATAATGAACCTGCAAAAGAACTCATTAATGGGAATGTTTGGAAGTAGTTATGAGCAATCAATCATCACTAATGAAGCACAAATTCCTGTTTTATGTGTTAATCCTAGAGTAGTTTCTAGTTCTGGAGGATCTGTATTCTCAAGATAGAAAGAACAATATTAATACAAAAGCCCGTGATTTAAAATCACGGGCTTTTTTTTACCTTTACTTTGCTACTACTGGTGCTATTCCAATGAAAAACATATTTCTCTTCATTTTTATTATTCCATCCATCCATGTGTTTTCACAACAGATGCTTCCACAAGAACCTAAAATTATTACTGCAGGTTGTCAAGTAGTTGAGAAAGCATTTGTAAATAAAGGAGGTAAGCTATCAGACTTTAAAGAACTATATCTTAGGTGTTCCATTCAGGATTATTACATCAAATTTTGTGAGAGCAAAGCGTCTTTGAAAAAGATGAAGAAATACATTGACAAAGGCTTAACTGTTACCTATGAATTAAAAGAAGGGGAATGGGATATCTGCAAAGGTGATGCAGAAATGCAAAGTCGTATAGGGACATATGCGGTTGTTCTAAAGATTAAAAAAAGTAAGAGTAAAGGACCGAAAGTAAAAGGGGAGTTCGATGGCTTTAATCAATTGTAGCGATACACTTCAACTCAATGGCTATAGGCGACGGTAAGGCGTTTATTTCTATAGTAGTCCTACAAGGTTGATTGTCTTTAAAGTACTCCGCATATACTCTGTTATACGTTTTAAAGTCTCTTTTCATGTCTACAAGAAAAGTAGTTACGTCAATCAAATTTTCCCATCTAGAACCGGACTCTTCTAGTATTAGTTTTACATTCTCAAACACAGACCTACATTGCGCTTCAAAATCGAAAGTCTCATAATTTCCATTTTTATCAAACATTAACCCTGGAATATTTGCCTCTTCACTACCAGAACCTGCAGCTCTCGGACCTACTCCAGACAAAAACAACAAATTACCTACCTTTCTAGCATGTGGATACAATCCCATTGGTTTCGGTGCTTTTTGTGAATTTATTCTGTCGTTTTCCATGTTTTACTTTTTGATAATTACAACTTCAATTCGGCGGTTAATATCTCTCCCCCATCTATATTTATTGGATGCTATTGGATTACCTGAACCGCATCCTGAATAATAAAGTCTATCGGCATCAATCCCTTTTTCAATCAGATAATCGTGCAGTGCTTTTGCCCTGTTTGTAGAGAGCACAATGTTTTTATCTTCTATCCCAGACTTATCAGTATATCCAAAAACTTCTATAGATAATTCCGGATTTCCTTTAAGTATATCGACTAAAGTATCCGCTTGAAATATAGAAGTTGCTGTTAGTTCAGTCATGTTGGGCTCAAATAATATATGTTTCAAAATAAGAGCTTCCCCGATTTCTTTTTTCTCAAAGTCAATTAATGATGAATTAGTATGCCTTTCAAACGAATCTTCCACCAGAACTGGTGTTTCATCTACAAGGTTATCCATTGATTCTGCTTTTTTAGAAAGAATCTTTACTTCTATTCTTCTATTTGATGCTCTACCATCTTTTGTTCTGTTAGAATAGGCTGGCTTGGAAGACCCATAACCAACATGAGAGATTCTATCTACTGATATCCCTTTGGCTATAAGGTGGTCATATACAAATTTAGCCCTACTTTTTGAAAGCTTTTTATTCGTTTGCTCATTTCCAGAGCGGTCAGTATGCCCACTTATTTGAATTTTTAAATCAGGGCTCTTTTGCATTGCAGCAACTAAATTTATCAAATCTTCATTAGTATTTGCGGAAGGAAAAGTTGTTTTTCCTGGATCAAATATAACATGCGTAAGAATCAATATTGTATTTAGAGGGATTGCTTCTGGAACGATAACAAGATGTTCAATGCTAATATGAAGCATAGAACTATCGATAAACTCAGGCATAGGGGCACAGATTTTGTTGCCCAGGGAATCTTCAAGTAAGAATTCCGAATAAGGTTCGAAATCCATTATTTTTTGTCGAATCGAATTATATCGAGGACTTGTATTTGCGCCATCTGTTCCTAAATCCCAATAAGCTGTAGCGTCTAAATCAGAAAACCCACAAAACTGTTTTAAAATTACTGCAGAGATAAAACCGGAAGCATGCCAACCGTTCCAACAATGCAAATATACAGGCCCTATATTTGGATCTACAGCACTTTTATAAATTAACCCGAGCATTTCCTTAATGTGCTCTTTATCGTAGTAATCATACTGAGAATACTCCATTTCATTTTGAGCCTCGTTAACACAATCACACGTTTCATATTCCGGGGCACTGTCCCAATTTTGCTTATACAAATAAATAGAATGAGAAAAGCCTTCTTTACATAGGTTGGCAATTCCATCATCAGGTAGAGGGTTGTGATTGTTGCGCTTATCTGTTTTGTGGTAATAGTTATTTGCTCCACCTCTATATGCGACGCCGTGAAGAACGGTCCTCATATTTCGCGTACCATATAAACTATCAAAACCATTACCAAAATTATCAATCACTTTGTACATTAAATCGGGTTCTTTATATCGACCCACGTAATAATCACTTTCTAATAAAAAGGTTGGGTTATACAATTCCTCTTCCAAGGTAATTTCAGGACAAATTTCAGGAAAGTCGATTTTTGCTAGTTCTTCATAGGTGTATAAAGAATCATAAAAGGTAGAATCTGGATTATATACGTTTTGACCCGCATACAGGTTAGAAAAACTAATCAGCCAAAAAAATATAATAATTAATCGTATCATTTTATACAAAAATACCAGGATAGTAGATGTCCACTGACCTTGTCCTTTTAAGTTATTAACACAAATATTTGAATGGTGAGTCCGTTTATAACGGAGAAATGTATAATATATTATTTACAGCTTAATACAAACGTTTGTTTGTTCGGTAAAAAAGTTCAACGCATTAAAGCCACCTTCACGACCAACACCAGAGTTTTTTACTCCTCCAAAAGGTGTTCTTAGATCTCGAACCAACCAACAATTGACCCAAACAATTCCTGAAGCAAGACAAGCGCCTAACCTTGTGGCTTTGCCAACATCTTGTGTCCATACAGTTGCTGCTAGACCATATTCGGTGCTGTTTGCCATAACTACAACTTCTTCTTCTGTATCAAAAGGCATAATTGTAACTACAGGCCCAAAAATTTCTTCTTGATTTGTACGACAATCAAATGCTAATCCTTCAATAATAGTTGGCTCCATAAAATATCCTTCAGAAAGTTCTCCTTCTAGTTGGACTTTATTTCCGCCAGCTAGGACAGTTCCACCTTCTTCTTGGGCTAAATCAACATAAGACAAAACCTTTTCCAAGTGAGCTTTAGATACAATTGCACCAAGATTGGTGTCTGCATCGCTAGGGTTCCCTACTTTTAATTTCTTTGTTTTCGCTGCAAAGGCGTCTCTAAATTTTTCATAAATAGGTCTTTCCACAAAAATCCGAGAGCCACATAAACAAATCTGTCCTTGATTAGCAAAAGAAGAAAGCATTGTTGTTTTCAATGCTTTATCGAAATCGCAATCTGCAAAAATGATGTTTGGATTTTTACCTCCTAACTCCAAACTCAATTTTTTAAACATGGGTGCAGCAACTTTAGCAATAGCTTTTCCTGTAGCTGTACCTCCAGTAAAAGAGATAGCTTTAATACCAGGGCGCGTGGTTATTGGGGAGCCTACGCTTGGTCCCATTCCATGAATAATGTTTAGTACTCCTTTCGGTAATCCTGCTTCAATACATAACTTAGAAAACAAATAAGCTGTCATAGGAGTTACTTCAGAAGGTTTTGCAATTACGCAATTTCCTGAAGCCAATGCTGGAGCAATTTTCCAAGTAAATAAATATAATGGTAAGTTCCATGGTGAAATACACCCAACCACTCCGATTGGTTTACGCAACGTATAGTTAATTGCTTCACCGTCCATATCGTGGCTTTCGGATGCATAGTGTAAAATAGCTGTTGCAAAAAAGCGCATGTTACTTGCAGCACGTGGAATATCAACCTGTGTTGCTAATTTAACCGGCTTTCCATTATCAATAGACTCCGCTTTTGCTAATTCCACTAAATTCTCTTCAATCAAATCAGAAATGCGCATCATTATTTTTGATCGTTCTTCTTTTGGTGTGTTACTCCACCCCAAAAAAGCTTCATTTGCAGCAAAATAAGCCATATCAACATCCTTTTCATTGGAATCAGGAATTTGACTATATACTTTTCCAATTGATGGATTGTAATTATCCAAGTAAGAGCCATTAATTGGCTCAACCAATTCGCCGTTGATATAATTGAGAATTTTTTCCATAATACGGTAGTTACTTATTGACAAGCAGCGTATGCTTTATCAAAATTTGCCTTTTCTTCAGCGTTATTTTCCAATGATTTAATAATATCACTATAAATTGCATTACAAGAGTCTGCAATAGCATCAACTTTATCTTCATCAGCTCGATATACTTGCGTATAGCAATTACATAGTCTTTCTGAATCTGGGTGCGTTGGCTCACTGCATGATTGAAACCCAAGAGCTACAATAATACTAACTGATAATACAATGTTCTTTAACACAATAGAATAATTTAGAAGTTTCCTCAAATGTAAAAGCCTTTTGATAAAATCAAAAGGCTTTTAACTACTAAATATGTTTGAATTAATTTATTGCTTGATAATCTTCTTGTATATGAAGCTATCGTCTAAACTTATTTTCATTAAATAGATCCCAGTTTCTATGGTCTGAATATCTATTTCTTTGTTGGTCTCAGAAACCATTTCAGTTGAAATTAGCTTGCCACTCATATCGAATAGTGAATAGTTCCAATTCGAAGCTTCAACAATTATCGTAAATAACCCATTACTTGGATTTGGATGAACTCTAGCATTTAGCAGTGATGATTCATTAATTGTATTTGGGTTGGGGGGTGCAATAGTATGCCTATTAGAACGTGTAGAATTATGATCTTGTGCTTTTGTTGCCGCACAAGTGTTAGGAGTAGCAATTTGCACTAAGTAGGATATATTTGATGTATTTGGTACCGCAATATCTGTATAAACTAAGGTCGTTAGCGATACTGAATCGACCACTTCCCAATCATTTGTTCCCGTTGAATCTCTTAAAATCCGATAGTAAAAATTACTTGTAAACCCTCCATAGGCTTGCCATACTAAATCGGCTGTATTACCAACTAAGTTTGGTGCATTCAAGTGAATTGTTTGGTGGAAAGCACTTAAGTCACTTTCATTACCACAACTATCAACCACAGAAATCTTATAACGATATTGGGTTAGTTGTGGATTTACTCCACCGGTAACATCTTCATACTGACTTAAAGAATCATAAGGGACACTGTCCACATAAGTATAAGTACCAACAACATCTCTATATATATTAAAATGTGAGATCCCATTTGCTATAGGTTTTTCCCAAACAATCACATTCTTAGTTGATGTTGAATCTACGGTAACAACACATACTTCCAGCGGAAGTACGTCAATACCAATGTTAGCCGTTGCTGTGGCTATACAACCATTAGCATCTGTAACAGTTAAAACATAATCTCCTTCTGCTAGGTTTGTTTCAGTTAAACCAGTTCCACCACTTGACCAAGAATAAACCAACGGCATTGTGCCTCCAATAGGAAAAGCTTCGGAGGAACCTATTGCGTTAGAGCAAGTTGTGTTTACCGAAAGTACAGAAACGTCTAATGTGCCTGGATCAATTTCAATACTCGCCGTTGCTTCAGCAATACAGCCATTAGCATCTGTAACAGTGAAAATATAATCTCCTTCTGCCAGGTTTGTTTCAGTTAAACCATTTCCACCACTTGACCAAGAATAAACCAAAGGACCTGTTCCTCCAAAAGCCATTGCTTCAGTAGACCCTATTTCGCTAGTACAGACTGTGTTTACTGAAGACACAGAAACCTCTAAAAGCATTGGTTCATCAAGATAAACTTGCATAGAATCTAAACAGCCATTCAAATCTGTAATCACAACCACATTGTAACCAACATGACCAGAATAATTGGTAACATCCGTTGTTTGATCCGAAACCCATAAATAGGTAAAGGAACCTGCTCCGCCAGTAGCGTTTACGGTTACAACCCCATCAGTATCCCCTTGGCAGGAAATACTATCATCAATTGTAAACGACGCGTAAATTGGAGAGGCTTCTAAATCGACCATGTCTAGAAAGCTTTCTTGCTCATCCTGCACAAATATCTCAACCATTCCTCCACACAAACCAGTAAAGTAGTTATCAGTCTGAAAAGTTACACCATTATCAACACTATATTCAATTAGGCCAGTACCCCCTGAAGCATTAATTATTATTTCTCCATTGCAAGAATCGGAACAAGATGGATGGATGACGACAACTTCATCTATCATTAGTTGACCAAACATCTGCCCGAAGCCTAATAAAAGTGCAATCGTAAATAAAAAGATTTTCATAATAGGATTTTTTTAATGTAACTGTTAATTGATGCAATAAAAAATCTTACTGTTTCACAATTTTCTTGCGAACAGAATGACCTTCTACTGAAATTTGTAGTATATAAATACCTGCTTCTAGTGCTTCAATGTGCACTTCTGCATTATTAGCAGCTACAGCTTCATTCATTATTAGTTTTCCGTTCATATCTACTATTGAATAGGTCCAATTTGAGGCTTCAACAATTATCGAAAAGAATCCATTACTTGGGTTTGGTTGAATTCTGGCATTTAGTAGAGTTGACTCATCTATTAAGCTTGGGCTTGGGGGCCCTGGAGGGGCAATAGTATGCCTATTAGAACGTGTCGTATTATGGTCTTGAGCTTTCTCGGCTACACATGGCATAACTGGAATAACCTCAATATCATATTCTAATCCAGCTAATGAAGGATATGAATTATCGGTATAACTATGAACATTGGCTGCTACCGAATCAAGAACCTCCCAGCCTGTAGTTGGATGGTATCTGTTTATGTAAAATGTTAAATATTCAAACCCTATGTAATCATCCCAAATAAGATTCACAACACTATTAAGCCCTATATTTGATACTAAATGTATTGTTTTGTGATAAGCTAAAAATTCAGATGCATTGTTGCAACTATCTAATGTACGTAGCTTATATCTGTATGAATGAATACTGGAATTAGCAGCGGTATCAATAAACTGCGATAAACTGTCGAAAGGGACAGTTCCCAGTAGCTGAAATACATTAAGTGAACTTGTTTCCTTATATATCTCATACTCAGAAATTCCTAAATTAAGTTCTTTATTCCAAACTACTATGTTAGATCCAGTAGTTGTATCAACCGTCACCATGCAAATTTCAGCAGCATTTAGATTTACACCGAATAACTCCGCGTATTCAACTCCTTGACATCCATTTGAATCTGTCACGATCAATTCGTAACTTCCTACTGGAGCATTAAATAAGTCTTTGCTGTTTGCTCCGGTACTCCAAGAATATGTGTATGGTGTAACCCCTCCTGATACCGAAACAAGTATTTCTCCACTACCTCCTTGACAAGTTGGCTCATTTACCTGATCTAAAGTTATAACTGGACCCGACTCATTGCTTACTGTATAATTTGCCATTGCCAAACATCCGTTGGCATCAGAAACCGACAATGTATAAGTTCCTGGAGATAAATTACTCTCAACCGCAGTTGAACCGCCTGAAGACCAAAGATAATTGTAACTACCTGAACCGCCTGAAGCTGCTACCTCTATAGAACCATCAGAAAATCCACAAGATGCCTCGCTAACAGAAAATACTGATAAATCTATTGGTGATGCATCACTTAGTGTAAACACTTCAACTATACCACAGCCAGATGCATCCATAATAGTTACATCATAAATACCTGCAGGTAAATTTGAAATGTCTGAGGTACTTTCTCCAGTAGACCAATCAAAAACAATCGGAGCAGTTCCTCCAGTAATGGTTAAGTCAATTGATCCATTACTACCTCCTGTACAACTTGGAGATGTCAAATTACTAGTAAGAATAGGAGATGTACTACTTGTTATACTAACTGTTTCTATAGATGTACAACCATTGGCATCTGTAACTGTTACCGTGTAAACTCCGGATGAAACACTATCTGCTAATGCTAACATTGAACCATTTGACCATTGATATGAGTAAGGTGTAACTCCTCCTGAAGTAGTTGTAACCTCAGCTGAACCATCACTTAAACCACATCCTGGGTTTGTTGTATTAATCGTATTTGATAAAGACAAAGGTTCATTTATTATAACCTCATTGTTACTTTCACATCCGTTGGCATCAGTTATAAACAAACCATGAGAACCTCCACAAACACCCGTAATAGAACCTCCTGACATCCCATTTGTCCATAGGTAAGTATAAGGTGCCAATCCTCCGGTAGCTGAGGCAACAACAGACCCATCACAATCTCCATTACATGAAACATCAGTAGTAGTTACAGAAGCTGTTATATTTGAATAAGTAGACTCTATTGTATAGGCAGCAGATGAAACTGAACAATCGTTAACATCAGTAACAGTTAATACATAAGTGCCAGGCTGTGCATTTAATAAATCTATTGCAGAAGAAGCTCCATTGTAGAAATAGGTGTAAGGAGAAGTACCCCCAGAAACAGTAAAACCAGTAATATTACCATCATTGTTTAAACAAGATGCAGTATCAACAATAACAGAACCAGAATTAATTGCTAATCCATTAAATGGAGAGGTTAAATTATAAACATTCGTGTCAACAACAGAACAACCCCCTATTTCAATTGTAAGATCAGTTATCGTGTATGTTGATAAACCATTTATACCAAATGTGCCTGACCCACTTGTTGAAAAAGGTTGAGTAGGAATAACATCTCCATCAAAAGTTAAAGTCACATTATAGGTAGTATCACTTAGTAAACCTTCTATATATAAATAACCATCTGACAAAATA
This sequence comes from uncultured Flavobacteriales bacterium, assembly GCA_943788755.1. GTDB lineage: Bacteria > Bacteroidota > Bacteroidia > Flavobacteriales_D > Parvicellaceae > CALSMU01. The sequence goes on along the minus strand of CALSRM010000003.1, from coordinate 783,148 downwards.
CATGAAGTAGGATTAGAAGCAGTAACTGAAAAGGTAATCGCATTTGGCTCGGTAATCGTTAAGGGTTCAGATTCCTGACAACCATCAGCATCCGTTACTGTACAAGTATATATGCCTGCACATAAATTACTTGCAGTATTAGTAGTGCTTCCATTTGTCCAACTATATTGATAAGGAGCAGTTCCTCCTGTAATAGCAATTTCTATTTCTCCATCGCAAACTCCCGTGCAACTAGCATTGGTTTGAGAGGTAATTGAACCCATAATTTGAGCAGGTTCAGTAACAATAACCGAGTCAGTTATAGAACAGCCATTTGCATCTGATACAGCAATTGTATATGTTCCTGCACACAAACCTGTTTCAAAACTGGCTGTACCTCCTGATGACCATGAATATGTATATGAACCTGATCCTCCTGTTGCTGAAACCGTTGCGTTTCCATCACAACTTCCAAAACACGATATATCATTATTTGATGCAGCTACAGATGGGGCAGGATTTATTGTAATCGTAGAACTATCTACTGACGCAAAGCACACTCCATTGCTTGTTGTAGTCAAAGTTAATAAGACAAGTCCTGAAGAAATATCATTAGCCGATGGAATATACGTTGCATTTAAATCAGTTGATGACGGTGAGAATGTCCCTGTACCTCCTTCCCACATTCCTCCTGATGCATTGGTTACAGAACCTGATAAGTTCACATTAACGTTATTCCCGCAAACCGTATGATCTAGACCAGCGTCTGCTATTGGTGGGGCTTGTACTGTCACAACAACAGTATCTGTGGCAAAGCAACCATAACTATCTTCAGTAGTCAACACATAGGTGGCAGAAACAGTTGCATTAAATGCTACTCCATCACTCACGCCATTATCCCAAGTGTAAAAATACTCTCCCGAACCCCCAGTAGCTTCTCCACCATAAGTAAGTGAAGTAGCTTCACAAACCGTTGTATCCGCACCTGCATGTGAACTTAATGGAGATGACTCCGTTATAGTAACAGAGGTATCGGAAGTACATCCATTATCATCAACAATAGTAACCGGATAAGAACCAGCAAAAAGACCATTAAAAGTTCCAGATGCTTGAGTGGTTGCACCACCATCTAAAGAGTATAAATAGGGACTCTTTCCGGTGCCAACATCTGCCGCAACAGTAACTGTTCCAGCATTATCACCATGGCAAAGAATATTCGTTTGACTAGTAATAGCTCCAGAAAGAAGTGTAGGTTCGTTTATCGTTGTTGAAGAAGAACTTTCGCAACCGTTGGCATCACTAACTATTACACTTCTTACGCCAGCTGATAAACCGCTATATGTTGCGGTTATTTCAAAACTAGCCCCTTCGTTAATAGAGTATAAGTAATTAGGTGTCCCTCCTGATGCTTCAAATGTTAGTGTTCCATCGGCGATACCATTGCATGTTATATCTGTGGGAGTAACATTAAAAGTTAAAGCAGATGGTTCCGTAATTATTACATCTGCAGAAGCAGTGCAGCCATAAGAATCAGTAACTGTTGCTGTATGGGTTCCTGCACAAAGATTTGATTCAAAGGTGCCCGTGCCTCCTGATGTCCATGAATAATTATAAGGACCTGTTCCACCTGCTGCTGCAACAGTTGCTATTGCAAAACAATCACCGTTACATGAAAGGCCTGTAGGATTATCAGTAGTAGCTGTAAGCATAGGTGGTTCAGTAATTTCCAATGTTGTATCTGCATATAATCCAAACCCAGGGTCGTGTACCCAAATAGAGTAGATTCCTGCACACAAAGAACTAAAAGTACTCGGGCCCTGATAAGTATTCCCGCCATCTATACTATATTCATAAGGTCCTGAGGTTCCACTTGCAGATATGTTAAGAGAGCCATTGCATAATCCATGACAATCTGGAGGAGATACTCCCAAATCATTAATTACTATTGTCTGAGCCAAAATAGCATGACTGGCAAATAAAATTGATAATGCAAAAAAATATTTTTTCATTTTTTTTATTATTGTTTAATTAATCTAACTGATTTCACTTCATTCTTTGAAGAAATTTTTATCAAATACATCCCTGTTTCAAATTCTGATATATCAAAAGCAATTGTTTTGTTCTCCATTGATGCATGTTTATTTAAAAGCAATTTTCCTTGAAGATCGAACACTTCAATATTTCTATTGGACTGAACTCCATCAAAACACAATGTAAATATGCCATTGGTAGGATTCGGTCGAATACTTATTTGTCCGACTAAAACTTCATCTATTCCCGTATCATCATTTGGTTCCATTATTGAAGCTCGATTAGATCGGGTTGTATTATGGTCTTGAGCTTTCTCAGCCAAACATGGTGAATTAGGGACAACCTCTATACCGTATTCTAATCCCATCAATGAAGGATAAGTATTATCTGTATAACTGTGAACATTTGCAGCTACCGAATCAAGAACCTCCCAGCCTGTGGATGGATGATATCTAGTGATATAAAAAGTCGAATAATCAAATCCTATATAATCATCCCAAGCTAAATTGACTACATTATTAAGCCCTATGTTGGAAGCCAAATGTATCGTTTTGTGATAAGCCAAAAATTCTGAGGCGTTCGAACAACTATCTAATGTACGTAGCTTATATCGATAAGAGTGAATACTGGAATTAGCAGCTGTATCATAAAATTGAGACAAACTGTCAAATGGAACAGTTCCTAATAATTGAAAAACATTGAGTGAACTCGTCTCTTTGTAAATCTCATATTCCGAAATCCCTAAATTCTGCTCTTTATTCCAAACAACAATATTTGATCCTGTTGTTGTATCGACAGTAACCATACAAATTTCAGCCGCACTTAAATTAACCCCCTCTAATTCTGCATACTCAACACCTATACATCCATTCGAATCAGTTACAATCAATTCATATTCGCCAATTGCTGCATTCAATAAGTCTTCAACTGTAGATCCATTATTCCAAGAATAAGTATAAGGTGTAACTCCTCCTGATACAGAAACAAATATTTCTCCACTACCTCCTTGACAAGTTGGCTCATTTACCTGATCTAAAGTTATAACTGGACCCGACTCATTGCTTACTGTATAATTTGCCATTGCCAAACATCCGTTGGCATCAGAAACCGACAATGTATAAGTTCCTGGAGATAAATTACTCTCAACTGCAGTTGAACCGCCTGAAGACCAAAGATAATTGTAACTACCTGAACCGCCTGAAGCTGTTACCTCTATAGAACCATCAGAAAATCCACAAGATGCCTCGCTAACAGAAAATACTGATAAATCTATTGGTGATGCATCACTTAGTGTAAACACTTCAACTATACCACAGCCAGATGCATCCATAATAGTTACATCATAAATACCTGCAGGTAAATTTGAAATGTCTGAGGTACTTTCTCCAGTAGACCAATCAAAAACAATCGGAGCAGTTCCTCCAGTAATGGTTAAGTCAATTGATCCATTACTACCTCCTGTACAACTTGGAGATGTCAAATTACTAGTAAGAATAGGAGATGTACTACTTGTTATACTAACTGTTTCTATAGATGTACAACCATTGGCATCTGTAACTGTTACCGTGTAAACTCCGGATGAAACACTATCTGCTAATGCTAACATTGAACCATTTGACCATTGATATGAGTAAGGTGTAACTCCTCCTGAAGTAGCTGTAACCTCAGCTGAACCATCACTTAAACCACATCCTGGGTTTGTTGTATTAATCGTATTTGATAAAGACAAAGGCTCATTTATTATAACCTCATTGTTACTTTCACAGCCGTTGGCATCAGTTATAAACAAACCATGAGAACCTCCACAAACACCCGTAATAGAACCTCCTGACATCCCATTTGTCCATAGGTAAGTATAAGGTGCCAATCCTCCGGTAGCTGAGGCAACAACAGACCCATCACAATCTCCATTACATGAAACATCAGTAGTAGTTACAGAAGCTGTTATATTTGAATAAGTAGACTCTATTGTATAGGCAGCAGATGAAACTGAACAATCGTTAACATCAGTAACAGTTAATACATAAGTGCCAGGCTGTGCATTTAATAAATCTATTGCAGAAGAAGCTCCATTGTAGAAATAGGTGTAAGGAGAAGTACCCCCAGAAACAGTAAAACCAGTAATATTACCATCATTGTTTAAACAAGATGCAGTATCAACAATAACAGAACCAGAATTAATTGCTAATCCATTAAATGGAGAGGTTAAATTATAAACATTCGTGTCAACAACAGAACAACCCCCTATTTCAATTGTAAGATCAGTTATCGTGTATGTTGATAAACCATTTATACCAAATGTGCCTGACCCACTTGTTGAAAAAGGTTGAGTAGGAATAACATCTCCATCAAAAGTTAAAGTCACATTATAGGTAGTATCACTTAGTAAACCTTCTATATATAAATAACCATCTGACAAAATACATGAAGTAGGATTAGAAGCAGTAACTGAAAAGGTAATCGCATTTGGCTCGGTAATCGTTGTTGAAGACGAACTTTCGCAACCGTTGGCATCTATTACGGTAACATTATATGTTCCTGCCGCAAGTCCTACAATATCTTCTGAAGTAGTTCCGGCAGGATCATTCCATAAATAAGTAAATAATCCTGTTCCTCCTGTTGCGGTTAAATCTGCCGAGCCATTTGATTCTCCATTACAAAGTGCATCTGTTGAAACTATAGTCGTTGTTAGTAAAGCAGGATCTGCTAGCGTTACCTCTGTTACTGCTATACATCCATTTGCATCTGTTACCGCTACTGTATCGATTCCGGCGCACAATCCTATTTCATTGGCAGTAGTTCCTCCACTTTTCCAGGAGTAAGTAAATGGAGCCGTTCCTCCTGAAACTGTAACATCTGCTGTTCCATCGCATACACCATTACATAGCGGATCTGTATAAGAAGTAATTACTAGACCCAATGCAGGTGTCTCGCTAATGTTTATTGTGGTTGCGGCAACACATCCATTAGCATCTGTTACATCTACTGAGGCAGTTCCGGCGCATAATGCATATGCATTGGCCGAAGTTTCTCCGTTATTCCATAAATAAGTAAATGGAGCTGTTCCGCCAACTATTGTTGCAGTAGCTCCTCCGTCACATATTCCAAAACAAGAAATATCAGTATCAACTATAGTGGATACGGTTCCGGCTACTCCATCGGTAATCGTTGAAGATGTCTCCTGTGTGCATCCATTAGCATCCGTTACCGTTACAGCATATGTTCCAGCTGAAAGACCCGTTACTACAGTTGTTGTAGAATTTCCTGAATCATCCCATAGGTAAGTATAAGCTCCTGTTCCACCCGAAACTGACACAGACACCTCTCCGTCTGATTGCCCACAATTGCTTAACACAAAGTCTGTGACAAGCACAATAGCATTTGGTTCGGTAACAGTAATAGGCTCAGAAGTTTCACAACCATTCGCATCAGTTACGGTACAAGTATATATGCCTGCACATAAATTGCTTTCAATATTACTGTTACTTCCACTTGTCCAGCTGTATTCTAAAGGAGCGGTTCCGCCTGTTGCAGCAATTTCTATTTCTCCATCGCAAACTCCAGCACAACTAGCATTAGTTTGAGCAGTAATTGAACCTGTAATTTGAGTAGGTTCGGTAATGGTAACAGGAACATTAGAAATACATCCGTTAGCATCAACAACAGTAACCGCGTAAGAGCCTACTGTAAGACCATTAAAAGTGCCAGACGCTTGAGTTGTAGCCCCACCATCTAAAGAATACAGATATCCTGGCGCTCCATCAGCTCCCGCAACAGTAACTGATCCGTTAGCATCACCATTACAAAGTACATTCGTTTGAGCAGTAATAGTACCACCTAAAGCGTCAGGCTCTGTAATGGTAACAGGAACATCCTCAGTACAACCTTTACCATCAACAACAGTAACAGTTAAAGCTCCAGCAGAAAGACCATTAAAAGTGCCAGACGCTTGAGTGGTTGCCCCACCATCTGAAGAATACAGATATCCCGGCGTTCCATCAGCTCCCGCAACAGTAACTGATCCGTTTACACCACCATTACAAAGTACATTTGTTTGAGCAGTAATAGTACCACCTAAAGCGTCAGGCTCTGTAATGATAACAGGAACATCAAAAATACATCCATTAGCATCAACAATAGTAACGGTTAACCCCCCGGCCGAAAGACCTGAGAAAGTTCCTGACATTTGAGTTGTCACACCACCATCAGTGGAATATAAATAGGGGGGCGTTCCGGTGCCAACATCTCCTTCAACAGAAACTGATCCGTTAGCATCACCATTACAAAATACGTTCGTTTGAGCAGTAATAGAGCCATCTAAAGCATCAGGTTCGGTAATGGTAACAGGAACAGGAAAAATACATCCGTTAGCATCAACAACGGTAACAGTTAAAGCTCCAGCTGAAAGACCACTAAAAGTGCCAAATGCTTGAGTGGTTGCCCCACCATTTAAAGAATACAGATATCCTGGCGCTCCATCAGCTCCTGCAACAGTAACTGATCCGTTAGCATCACCATTACAAAATACGTTCGTTTGAGCAGTAATAGAGCCATCTAAAGCATCAGGTTCGGTAATGGTAACAGGAACATCCTCAGTACAACCATTGTCATCTACAACAGTAACAGTTAAAGCTCCAGCTGAAAGACCATTAAAAGTGCCGGATGGTTGAGTGGTCCCTCCACCATTTAAAGAATACAGATATCCTGGCGTTCCATCAGCTCCTGCAACAGTAACTGATCCGTTAGCATCACCATTACAAAGTACATTCGTTTGAGCAGTAATAGAGCCAGTCAATGCTATTGGTTCGGTTACTGTGTAACTATACGTTCCGGCACATCCTTCGGTATCTATTACTGTTATTGTATAAGTTCCAGCACATAGTCCTGATGCAGTGGCATTGGTTCCAGCTCCGCCATCCCAAACATATGTATAAGGTGCTGTTCCTCCAGCAGCAACACTTGATGTTGTTCCATCGCACACGCCATTGCATGAAGCATTGGTTCCTGTGGCTACTACTGTTAAGGCAGTTGGTTCTGCTACTGTTGCACTCGCCGTTGCTGAACATCCGTTGGCATCCGTTGCTGTTACTGTGTAAGTTCCGGCACATAGTCCTGATGCAGTGGCATTGGTTCCAGCTCCACCATCCCATTGATAAACAACTCCTCCTGAAACACTAATGCTTCCGTCACAATTACCAAAGCAGGAAGCATTCACAGTAGCATCAACATTTACAACAGGTAACGCATAAACTGTAATTACAGGAAACATCAGATGAATTACAGCCGTGTGCATCGGTAACTGTAAATGTTGCACTATATGTTCCAGTAGCACCATATGTATGGGTAGGGGTTGCTTGTGATGATGTATTGCCATCTCCAAAATTCCATAAATATGCATAACCTGGAGTACCTCCAGTGCCACTTCCATTAAATACAACATTGTCTCCTTCACAAATGGCTTGATCGCTTCCAGCTGATGCTAATAATAATGCAGGCTCTGTAATAACGACAGATTTATTTAATACACATTCGACTGCATCTGTTATGGTAACACTTGCTGTACCGGCACATAATGTGCTGTTGGTTGCAGCTGCTGTTCCATTCCCGCCAGCAGCGTCCCATTGATAAAAATAGGGGTCCGAAAAATCACTTATAAATGTAGAAAAAACCAAGTCCGTACCTGGCAAAGAACCTCCTCCACATACCCCACCTGCGTAAACATTATCACAAGAACTTCGGATTCCCGATCCATCTGAAATCTGAAAAGTAAATTGCTGACCAACATTCATATATACAGGATTATTGAAGGTACAAGTCGCTACCGATGCTTTAGTAATATTGCCCGTCGTTAAAACAGTATTAGCAGTACCACTTCCTTCTCTAATCGATATTTGAGGGGTTTCGCCATAGCTATCAAAAAACTTAAGCTGCAGTGATCTCAGATAACCAGCTGATGATGCAGTAAATGATTGCCAATATTGTTGATCATCACCCGCACCTGCTCCACATCCTTGGGTATTTTGCTGATCGCTCAAAGTAGTCAAGGTTTGTGTTCCCCCGGCAGCAAATACGGTTGCATTCCCATCACACGCACCGTTACAAGAAACATTTGTTGCAGTGATATTAGCAGTATATGCTGCTGGTTCAATAACATTTACAGTCAAACCATCTGTTGCTCCCGCACCATCTTTTACCATCGCATCATACGGTCCAGCAGTTAATCCCGTAAATTGATTAGGAGTAACCCAAGTAGCACCACCATCTATACTAAACTGATATGGTGCCTGGCCTCCAGAGGCAGATAGAGTAATAGCGCCGTCGGAGCCACCATAGCAAGTTACATTTGTTATTCCATCAACAAGTAAAGTTGTTAAGGAAAAACCTTGGACAACAGAAATGAATGAGATAATTGCAGTAGAAAGTATGTTTTTCATAGGTGCCGTTTTTGCAGAGGTCTCTTTATTGTTTAATTAATCTAATCGTTTTTACTTCATTTTCCGAAGATATTTTCATCAAGTACATTCCTGTTTCAAATTCCAACATACTTAATGTAAGTATTTTATTCTTAGTTGAGTTTAATTTATTTAAAAGCAATTTTCCTTGAAGATCGAACACTTGGATGTCAATTGGTCCGTTATATCCATTTACATCAATGGATATTTGACCGGATGTTGGATTGGGATATATCTTTATATCATCTACTCTATTTTCATTTATGGAATTTGCTGCTGCTACATCAATATAAGCTGTTTTAATTAAAGTGTCTATACCATTCGCGTTACTTGTTATAAGTGTTACATCATAACTCCCTATTGTATTGTATACAATACCTGTGGGCGATTGATCATTAGAAAAAGTCGGGCTTGCACCGTCAAATAACCATGTCCAGGAAGTAGGGTTATTTTGGCTCTGATCCAGGAAATCAACAGAATTCCCCTCAGGTATCAGCGTGTCACTTGCTAAGAACCCTGAAGTGGGGGCAGCGCCTCCCATTGACGTAACTTCAATGTAATTGGTCCTAACTAAAGTATCTATACCATTAGCGTTACTTACTATTAAGCGAACATCATATAAACCGACGTTATCATAGGTAATATTCGTTGGGTGCTGATCCGTTGATGTTGCTGGAGTAGCCCCATAAAAATCCCAACTCCACGTGGTTGGATTATTCAGCGATTCATCCGTAAAATCAACAGAATTCCCCTCAGGTAGTTGTGTAGCACTGGCTACGAAACCTGAAGTAGGGGCAGCGCCTCCCATTGACGTAACTTCAATGTAATTGGTCCTAACTAAAGTATCTATACCATTAGCGTTACTTACTATTAAGCGAACTTCATATAAACCGACGTTATCATAGGTAATATTCGTTGGGTGCTGATCCGTTGATGTTGCTGGAGTAGCCCCATAAAAATCCCAACTCCACGTGGTTGGATTATTCAGCGATTCATCCGTAAAATCAATACTTGATCCTGAAACAATTTGTATTGCAGAAGCGCTGAAATCTGATGTTGGAGCAACTCCTCCATTAATTGAAGCTCTATTGGAACGCGTAGTATTATGATCTTGTGCTTTTTGCGCAGAGCATAACCCCGGCGCACTAATTGTTACCTGATACACCAAATTACTATCACTTGGGGGTGTAACATCTGTATATGAATTTAAGTTCGCTCCTAATGAATCTATTACCATCCATCCTGTGGTTGGATGATATCTATTCACATAAAAAGTAGAATAGTTAAACCCTTCATAGTTGTCCCAAATAAGGTTAACCACATTTCCAACTCCCAAGTTAGCTGTTAAATGAATTGTTTTATGCTCATCACTCAGGTCAGATTCATTTCCACAATTATCTACAGCAGCTATTTTATATCTCCAAGATCTAATTTGAGGATCAGAGCTTACATCATGGTAAAAACTTAAACTATCTGCATCTGTTGTTCCAATTAAATAGTATAGTCCACTTTGAGAACTTTCTTTGTATACATTGTAATAGTCAACCCCTGACGTTTGAATTGGCTCCCAAACAACTAAATTCCCTCCTAGTAAGGTATCTACCGAAACAATACAGATTGGATTTTCATCTGGCAATGTCATTTCTACTGTATGAGTAAGATATGAAGAACAGCCATTCGCACTGGTAATTTGCACATCATAATCCCCCGGCAACACATCCGTCAAATCTTCATCTGTCGTTCCATTTGACCAACTGTAGGTAAAAGGAGGCAATCCTCCTATTGTATTGATGTAGATTGAACTCAAATCTCCTGAACAAGTTCCGGTTGCTACAGAATCCAATAAGATTATTGGCGCTGTATTTTCATTTATCACAAAATCTTGTTGCAATAAACATGTATTTGCATCAATAACCAAGAGTTCATAAATTCCAGGTGCTAATCCACCTGTTTGATGAACAGGGCCTGTTTGATTTGGCCAGATATAGTTATATGGAGCTGCACCACTATTAATCACAGCCATTGCTCCCCCTGTGTTATTTCCACATGCAGATGGTTGCGTAATAATGGATACAATTGCCTCCTCTGGTTGCGTAACGGTAATGCTTTCCATCCCCATACATCCATTTGCATCTGTTACAAAAATCTCATAAGGCCCTGCAACTAATCCAAAAATATCTTCTGTTTGATCTCCATTTGACCAAATGATTTCGTAAGGTGGTGCCCCACCAAGAATAGAAACGCTAATTGTTCCATTCGCTCCTCCAAAACAACCTAAGTTTGTAACGTTATCAACTAATATAGTTGGACCTTGATTATCATCAACTGTTACTATCCCCTCGCTAGAACAATCATTATTATCTGTTACAGTAATTACGTATAAACCTGACCCCAAACTATCTGCAATTACAGAATTATCTCCATTGCTCCAAGAATATTCATACGGAGGCATTCCTCCTGTAGCAGAAACAACTGCCATCCCATTATTCTCACCGCAGTTTGCCAATTGAACAGCATTTGTTGATATGTCAATTAATGATTGAGGAATAAAAATTTCTTCTGTTCTACTATCAGAATTTCCACAATTGTTAAACCCATTTACAACTATATTGTAGGTGCCAGGATTCGCATACGTATGATAAACAGGAGTTAATGAACCTTGAGTCACTAAAACACCGGTTCCATCACCAAAATTCCAAGAATAACTAGACGCTCCCACCGCAGAAAACTCTATTGGTTGACCCTGACAAGAAGCTCCTGCTTCATTGTAAAAAAATCCTGTATTAACTTGAACACTATCTCCAATTGCTCCAATCTGAACTTGCATTGTGTCGTAGTAGACATTCCCGCATCCATTTGTAACAGAAAAATGCGCTTCATAATTTCCCGATGCTAAAAAAGGATGCAAAGCAACATCATAAGAACCTTCACCCTCAACAACTAAGGGAAATGTGGAAGTGGTTGAGTTTCCATCCCCAAAGTCCCAGGTATAGTCGCCTGCTCCAGATGGAGCAACAACAAAATACAACTCATCTCCAATGCACCCTTGAGGCTGATTAAACACCTGCACAGTATTTGGCCCGGGATAAACATTATTATCCACAACAATTGAATCTAAAACAGTAGTATCATTCCCACAGCCATTAGTAGCAATAATCGTTATAATATACAACCCGGGATTTGTGTAAGAGTGAGCAAAATTATATCCATTTGAGGAAGTTCCATCTCCAAAATCCCAAGAATATGAAATGCCATTACCCGAGTTTTCAGCTACAAATAAAACCTCATCATTTGGACAAGCTGAGTCACCATAGATTTGATAATACCAATTTCCAACTGGCATATCATCAACAATGTTCACCGGAACTAACACGGTTGTGCTTGCTCCACAACCATTTGTAATCTCAACAGAGGCATTGTAGGTGCCAGCCGCAGTGTAAATATGATCTGCATCTTTATTTGTAGAGGTACCACCGTCTCCAAAATCCCAAACATAACTTGAATATCCCGACTGAGCATAAAATTCAGCTTCGGTATTAACACACACAGTACCATTATTCATATTAGCATATGGATTTCCTGTAAATGGCAAATTGTCCTCCACATTAATTGTATCATACAACGTTACACTATTTCCACATGCATTTTGATAGGTTACTGAAATTGGGTATGCACCCAAATTATTATAAACATGATTATAACCATCACTAGTACCTGTTCCGTCTCCAAAATCAACATAATAATCATATTGATTGTTTACCCAAAACTCCATCGGATCGCCGGGACAAACAGTGGTTGTGTTAAATTGCAAGTATGCATTATTAATAGATGCATTGTTAGATACCACAACCTCATAAGGTACATTTAAAGTACTTCCACAGTCGTTAGTAATTAACAAATTAATACTGTAAGTGCCAATTGAGCTATATGTGTAGTTAATATAGTCTCCCATAATGGTTGAACTACCATCTGCCATGTCCCATTCATAAGTTGTGCCATTGTCACTCCATGCCTGAATATAAAATTGTTCTCCGGGACATATTGTACCTGGTCCGGAAACACTTTCTCCAGTTACAGGGGCGCTATTATCAATGTAAACACTATCGGTAACTGTTTCTGAAACCCCGCAACCATTGGTCACTGTTAAATCAATATAATTCCAACCTAAATTAGCGAAGCCGTGCTGCGAGTATGCATCATAATCAAAAAGCCCATCGTTATAATCCCATTCCAAATTGCTGTAATTATCATCGGTCTGAAAAGAAACCAAGGAATTCGGACAAGTAGTATCTATATAAGAGTAGATATAAGGAAGGTATTGAATTCCCAGCCCACTAGAAACGATGTTGACTGTAGAGTCAATATTAAACGTTCCACATTGATTAACATATTCACAACTCACCACATACGTTCCAGGTGATGAATAATTATGACTTGCTTGAGAATAACCTGAGTTCTCGAAATAAGTAGTGCCATCTCCAAAATCCCAAGACGAACTTGTAGCCTCAATTGTTAACCAAAAATATGTCTGATCATTAACACAAGCTGAGTCATTATTCATTGAAATGTGTGAGGCTGATCCAGAAACTTGTATTTCAATTTCATAATTACCTAAATACCCACCATTACCATCATAAGCCTCTAGATGAGCCCAATAATTGCCCGCCGACAAAAAGGTCTGGGTTTCATTGGTTCCATTGAACCAATTCCCCGTACCGAAATACCATTGATAGGACACGGCATTAGGATCACTAGTAGTATTGGTGAAATTAACTGTTAAAGGTGCACATCCTGATGTAACATCTGCAGTAAATGAAATCTGCGCATTGATTGAGAAGAATGTGAATATGGAAAGTAAAGTTGAAAGTATGTAATGTTTTTTCATTTGGCATGATTTTTTTAAAGACCGAATGCAAATATAATACATTTAACTCTAACTAAAACACTCAATAACCATTACTTATCTAAATATATCAACTATTCGTCATACGTTAAACGAGAACTCATCGAATTGATGATTATTGCTCTAAATCATTAATAATTTTTGATTTTCACCTATACAGGTCCCTTTCGAATGACCGCAATGTAAACTACTTCATAGAAGTTCGTTAAACACGAACTCCTATTACGCACACATCGTCAACTTGTTCGGTGTCGCCTTTCCAATTAGAAAACACTTCGCTAACTCTTGTGTGCTGCTCTTTCATAGATAAATGAGAAATTGAAAGAACATATTCTCTCATTTTCTTTACCATAAACTTCTTCCCTTTGGGGCCTCCAAATTGATCTTGAAAACCATCCGTTAATGTGTAAATTACATCCCCTTTTTCCATTTCGAAGACACCACCAACAAATGGCACCGAATCTTTATCGTGTTTTCCAACCGGCATCTTCTCTGGTTTTATTTCAGTCAGAGCTCCATCTCGAACTACCCAAATTGGATTTTGAGCCGCTGTGTATGTAAATTTATTATTCTCAAAATCGAAGCATATAATACTCGCGTCCATTCCATCTTTCCCTCCTTCCGGGCTACCGTCTTTTTTTAACCGTTCTATAATTGTTTTACGAGTAGAATTAAAAATTTCATAAGGCTCTAAAAATTTGAGCCTTACAGCTTTCTCTATAGAGGAAATATTAAGTATGCTCATAATAGCTCCCGGCACTCCATGTCCAGTACTATCAGCATTTACCATCGCAAAATTACCATTACTCAACTTATCTGCCCAATAAAAATCTCCACTTACCACTTCTTTTGGCTGAAAGAACACAAAATATTCTTCCAAATTCGCATCTAAAATATCATCCGTTGCTAAAAAACTACGCTGAATTCTCTCGGCATAGTTAATACTATCTGTTATTTCTCGATGCGCTTGCTCTACTAATTCTTTCTGATGTTCTGCAATATCTCTTTGTTTCTCGGCATCTTGCTTTTGAATTACAACCTCTTTCGTGCGTTCTTTCACAATACCTTCCAGGTGAATATTCTTTTGTTTTACCCTTCTAATACTTAAAAGAATAATTATATACACAACAAACACAAATCCTATTACATAGAGAATGTAAGCTAGGGTTGTCCTATACCATGGCGGCAAAACGATGAAAGAGAAAACCGCTTCACTTGAAACTAAACCATTAATGTTTCGAGCTTTTACTTTAAACGAGTAAGAACCTTCTGGCAAATAATATTCTTTTATTGTTCTTACAGACCACTTGTTCCAATCATCATCATGACCCTCCAGTAAAAATTGATATTCCGTTTTATTTTCATCAATATAGGAAGTCGATGCAAAAGAAAATGTAATCGGCTTATTTCCGGAATACTTTAAACGAAATTCAAGGTTATCCGGCTGGTTTAGAATAACCCTATTGTCCTTTTGGTATGAACCCCCAAACAACAAACTATCACCAAAAGTTACGTTTCGAATTAAAGCATTAAATGGAATCTCGTAATTATTAATTATTTTATTATCATAACGAATCAGACCGTTGGTTCCGCCTAGCCAAGTAACACCATTTTCATCATGAAATAAGGCATGAACTATATCGTCGGAGTGCCTACTAAAGATACTACTATTCCAGACATATTTGCCATCAACTAGACTGGAATAACCTATTTCGTAATTATTCTCTTTGTCAAATAATACCATCCAAATATTACCCTCTGGATCTTGACTAATTCTATGAACACCTCTTTCTTCTGTAAAATCTACACCAAAGTCATTGTATAAAACAAACTTTCCTTTGTCATATATAAACAATCCTTTATCTGTTCCTGCAAAAACATCCTTATCCTTCAGAAACATATAAGTAGACCCTCCCGCCGGAAGACCCTCTTCTGTATAGAATCGCTCAAACTTTATAGCTGAATCACGAAAGATGTCAACATGCGTTTTATATACTCCCCCATCTAAATCTGCAATAGTACCAATCCATAATGTGCCGTCTTCTTGAATAACAAAATTAAAGGGTTCCGCCCCTGTGAATTTTCTAAAATAATTTCCCGTAACAAACTCATCGTTCTCATATACCAAATTTGCTAATCCATCATAGTGAACAATAATGATCTCATTTGGGTTGAGAGGGGATAATTGAGTTTCCCAGGGACCTCCCGGTTGCAGCTTGAATTTCTCATTTTTTTTATCTAACGCTATTACACCCTGGACTTCCGCAATTAACAATAAAGTATCATTTCCATTTGGAAACAAATGCAACCCATAGCAGTCTTTTTCAATGCCTTCTATCTTTTCAAAAAACCCATTATCATTCGTACTATAAAGTCCGTCTTGAGAAGCAACATGTAGTCGATTATTAAACCTAATTAAACCCTCTACAGTACTTCGAAGGCCAAATGTTAAATCAAACTTAGAGACCGGTGAATTAATCTCAACTTTTGAAATTCCCACATTAGTACCTAACCAAAGATTTTTTTCGTTATCTATAAATTGAGCTTTAACTGCAGCATCAATTAAGCCTTTTTCTAGGCCAACAGTGTAAACAATATTAAACTTTTGATCGATAACAATAATACCATTTGAACTCGTCCCTAGTGAAATTAAATTATCATCAATTTTAATTGCAGAAAGCAAAGATGTTCCGTCAAATATATCCCTTTTAACAAGCCTTCCAGTGTTGGACATCTCGTAAATGCCATCTAGAGCGGTAAAAAATAAATTTCTATCGCCAAATGTTGCCGAAGCGATTATTTCTTTATTTGAGACCAGATAACCCTCTTGCACAGGTTTCAATTCTTTGTCTTTAAGCAAAAACAAGCCTAAACCTTTTTGCATTACGTAAAGCTTATTGCCTAAAAAGAAAATGTCCTCCATCTCCGTTTCTGGAGCTATAAAATCTAATCCTTCCGGTGAAATGATGTACAGCCCCTGTTCCGTTTTTAGATACTTCTTATTGTCTTGTATTATTATTTTAGCAACCCTACCGATTGTCTCTATTCCTAAGTTTCCTAATTCAGAGACAAATTGTAAACTTCCTAATGCATTAGGTTTAAGCACCCCAAAATCTCCATTGGCGCCTGCGTAAATTAAACCATCTTTACCTTTTGCCAAGGAAAGACACCTCAAATCTTCTTGACCTATTTGTATTGTACTCCATTTTGTTCCATCATACTCAATTATTCCTTTCTGATTAGAAAAATACATTATACCACGTGAATCTTGAACTATGTCAAAAATTTGCGGATTCCCGTTATACTCTTTAGGGGAATAGTTTTGGAATAAAAAAGTTCCATTTAAACTTGGCGAACTATTCTGCGCAGATCCCTGAAAAACCAGAGAAATCAAGATGATTATATTGACAATAATGACTTTCACTAAACAAAGATAAAAATTGACTTGAATAATAAGTCCATAACTAAAAAGAATATTCAGCCTCTCTTATTTACAGCTTAAATAACACTTTGGAATAAACTCTATTGTTTTGAATAAGAACTACATTATACATTCCTGAACTATATTGTTCCATTTCAATGTTTATTTGATGCTGTCCTAAAACCTTTATAGATTTAAACTGTTTAATTTGCCTACCCATTGCATCTGTAATAAAAACAGTAATTGGCGACCACGATTTTGAGCTAAACACAAGTTGAGCCGTTTCATTTATTGGGTTTGGAAATACTGCCAACTCTTTTATAGTTGGTCCCTCATTAAGACTACTTGGATTCGATTCTACTGAATTTGCCCTATTTGATCTTGTCGTATTGTGATCTTGCGCTTTCGTTGCAGAACATTGATCATTCCAATCAACATCCACTATATAACCTAAACCTGTCCAATCTAATGGCGTATCACTATGCCACCAGCTTGTATCTACATCATTAAATGTAGAGTGGAGAAGGTCAACACCAGGACCACTTCCTGCGGAATCAACCCAACAATTATAATAATTTATGGTCTCCCCCATATATTTAGTCCACCGTAGACGAATACTATCTCCTTGCTCCAATATTGCAAAATGAATCGTTTGGTGAGGCGTGCTAAGAGGACCTTCTAAGCCCTGGTTATCTATTCCAGATATCCTATATCGATAAGGACGCAAATTTGGATCAGCACTATAGTCTCGAAACTGACTTACAGAGTCCCAGTGAACAGAACCAACCAAAGTATCACCTCCCAACAATTTTGCTCTGTAAATTTTGATTGAATCAATAGGATTAGTACTTGTTTGAGAACCTCTTTCCCAAACAATAACATTGTGTGTAAATGTCGTATCCACCGTGACCAAGCAAATGTCTGTTAATGGTCCCGTTTGAGCACATGTAAATAAGTTAAAGAGAAATAATGGAAGTATTAATAGTACCTTTTTCATAGATTTGCATTTACGTTATTATGACGCATTGCGCTTGATCATAGTTGCAAGTTATAAAAAAAAAATTCACTAAAAAAAGACGCGCCCAGAAATCATTATATTTCTTCCTGGTGCACTTATTCCGGATGCAAACATTTTATAATGCTGGTCCATGATGTTGTTTATTCCAAACTGAAGCGTAACAGACTCATTTAAAGACAAACTTGCTCTAAAATTAATTGTATACCACGAAGGGCTTCCATCTACCGTTGCTTCTTGTGGGTTATCGGAGGTTCCTGCAGCAAAATCAGCTTTTCTTTTCCATCCATTATAATGACTAAACAGCTCTATATCCCAGTTTTCCATTTCAAGCAATAACCCGGTCTTGCCAAATAATGGAGGTATATGAGCAAACGGATACTTAGAGCTTGTTAAGTATCCTCTAGTATAATTAATACTTGATGAAAGATGGATGTTCTTGGTAAAGATAACCTTAGCCCTTCCAGAACCTCCATATATAATTGCCTGTTCAGCATTTATGTTTGTTTGGATTTTTCTGTTTTTACCTTCGTAAACCAACGAATCTAAACCATTCAACTCGTAATCCTCTCTTATAATAGCATTATCCAAGACCGTGCAAAACCCAGTAGCTCCAATCGTGAGAAAATTTACTTTGTAAGTTTTAATTCCATTAGAATGATATTCCCGTTGGAACGTTTTGGAAAAGCCTAACTCAGCACTATAAGCATATTCCGGTGTAATTCTATTATTCGGAATTACTACAAAATCACCTTTTTTGAAAACCTTCCCAAAATCATCAATATTTGGAGACCGAAACCCTGTGCTAACATTAAAGTTTGACTTAAAATTCTTTGCAGGTAAATAGACTAGACCTATATTACCAGACAAAGCTTGATTAGTTGTGTTGATAGATTCAAAAGGCAGCGCAACAAAGGAATCCTCGATAAATCGAGCTTTTAGGTTATTATAATTATACCTCCCTCCTATCTTAGCAATTAGTTTTTTAAATGTATGCGAATAGCTTAAGTAAAATGCGCCTGTACTCATCGCGCTCCCTCCGTCTGGGTATCGAGTAGATTCATCCCCGATTTCTCCAGTTGCTATATCTTCAGTGAAAGCAGTTGAGATAACATCATTATGTGTAAGTTCAACACCATAAAACAATTGGGACGTGCTGTCTATAACACTCACTAAGTCGGCATTAAGCCCATACACTTTCACATTTTCACTGTTCCTACTTCTTGAATTTGAACCGAACTTTCTTTTAACCCTATCTTCACTTATATTTTGTGCAGATGCAATAAAAGAAGCTTTCGAAAAGAAAAAATTAGAAGCTGATAATTCAGTTTTTAAAGCGGCAAACATTCTTTCCTGAGGTCCATAATGCCATTCTGAATATTCCAACATACCGTCCTCTTCAACATTGTTAAGCCTATCAAATCTGGGAACATCCGTTGAATTTGAATATTGGGTATTTAGTTTAAATGTTATTTTTTCGGAGTGTCGGTAAATTAATTTTTGAAGTAAATCAATTTGTTTATATGCTGTTCCTATTTGTAAATTAGGGTTCTCATTGATTATAGCAGAGTCCCTACCATCAATTCTTTGAGAATAAACAGTAATGTTTCCAAAATCATCATATCCATGATGCCGTTTACTTCCTGATAATAAATCTCCAAAATCATTTGCCGAAACAGAGGTAATTGAGCCAAACTTCTTACCTCCTATTGATATATCAAAATGTCCTGACTTCTCTTGATTGGCACTATTGTACCGTAACATTCCTGAACCTCCAGTAATAATTGAATCTACTTCAGAAAGCTTTGGATCTTTAGTATGAAAATGAACCACGCCGCCGATTGCATCACTACCGTAAACTGCGGATCCTGGCCCATAAAGGATTTCCACTTGAGAAAGAACGTTATTATCAACAGTCACGCTGTTATGTAGGTGGCCACCTCGATAAATTGCATTGTTTAAACGCACCCCATCGATAACTAAAAGAACTCTATTTGCTTCAAACCCTCTTATTATTGGGCTTCCACCCCCCATTTGACTCTTTTGAACCTGAACCCCATCAGCGTTTTGCAATACGTCGGCGGTCGTTTGAGCGTTTAACTCTTCTAATTCTTCTGCGGAAATAATTTCTGTTTGATTCGTGGATTTTCCTTTATCACCATTTTCATTTCGAAGTGGGGCGATAATTTGAACCCCGCTAAGCATGTTGCTCGTGGGCCCCATGATTACCCAACGTCCCTCGTTTAAAATAGTAGCAACCGTTAATTTTTGGGTTTTATGAGATTCTAATCTAAAGACAAGTGTATCATTTATCCCATATTCGGAAATGTCCGTATTCCCTTTATATCCTGTATGCACGCACTTTGTTTCTAGAACATTGCAAATATTTACCGCTTCCAAAGGCTCAAACATTTCATTTACAACTCTTATCTGTTGTGCATTAAATGCAGAAACACAGCAGAAGAACATCATAAAAACACCTAGGACTTTGACTATATTAAAACTTTCCCTTCTTTGTTTCATCTATTAATCTTCAAAAATGGTCTCCAAAATTTTATGCGAAGTAATTACATCCTTTTTCATTCCCAATTGCATTTCATAGTACTTAACCATTGAACCTAATAATTCCTTTCGTTCAGGGTTAGAATATTTCAATTCTGAAATTGCATCAAATTTCATGCCTATAAGCTGTCTAAAAAGTTCGGATAACCCAACCGACAAATGATACTCAAAAATGTCTTTAGGAAATTCAAAAACTCCTGCTTTTAAACTAAAATATTTTTGACTAAGATTCTCTGGCGGTGAGGGTTGAAAACCAAAATACCTTGATATCCCCATTAAAAAAACGAGATGGAAATTGGCATTAAATTCGCTTTCATCAAAAATAGAAATCGCAGTAGAAATATATTCGTATAATTCTGAATTAGCTTCCTCTTCCTTAATGCATTTATATAAAACTTCTGTGAGAAATATAGCAACCATACTCTTTCTCAAATCTCTTGTAATAGAAATAGGTGGTTTTTGCAACTTAATCAAACCCGCATAATTAAGGTTTTTATTTGGGTTATAAAAGCACTCTATTTCCAACAAATGAAAAGGTTGTAAAGCTGCGGCTGCTCCTTTCTTTTTCTTTATCCCTTTTGCAATAAACGATTGCAAACCATATTCCTGTGTAAATACTTTTATAATAGCACTTGTTTCGGAGTAAGGGAAATGCTTTAAGTAAATTCCTTTTATCGATTGCCGCATCAACTTATCTATTCGGAAGCTCTACATAAAATGTAGTTCCTTCTCCTATTTGTGTCTCAAAATAAATTTGACCCGTATGATTATCCACTATCTGCTTTACCATAGCTAAACCCAAACCAGCCCCAGTAGATTTCGTGGTGAAATTTGGCGAAAATATCTTTTTTTCAATTTCTTTAGTTATTCCACCCCCATTATCTTTAACAAAAATCAAATATGTAGATCCTTTTGGAACTAAGCCAACCTTTATAATACCTCTTCTATCATCCGGAATTGCTTGAATCGCATTTTTTATCAAATTACTAAACACGCGATTTAATTGTTCTTTATCTCCTAAAACGAATGCTGCATTTGATGAATTTCCTTCAAACACAACATCTACCTCAACAGTCTCGCTGAATAATTCACATGTTGATCGCAACACTTCTTTGATATCAGTTTTCGAAATAGTAGCTTTTGGCATTTGAGCGAAGTTAGAGAATTCATTTGCTATAGATGTCAATGTGTCAATTTGCTGTACCATTTTAGCCGAAAACATAGAAAGCTTTTCTTTAAAATCTGGATCATTTTTATCCAATGCTCTTTCCAAATGTTGAACACTCAATCTCATCGGCGTTAAAGGATTTTTGATTTCATGAGCCACTTGCCTTGCCATTTCTCTCCAAGCACTTTCTCTTTCACTCTTTGCTAGTTTCTCGGTGCTTGACTCTAACTCCTTAATCATTAAATTATATTCATCGACCAACGCTCCTATTTCATCTTTTCCTTTCCAGTCAATTAATAAATTTTTCTTGTTAATCTTAACCTCTTTCAGCTTGTTTGCAATTTCCCTTAAAGACTTTGTAATGTAATTCGACAATAGGTATGCAAGTAAGCTTGCTCCAATTAGTAAGAAGACATATATCTCTAGCAGCGTTGTTAAAAAAGGTGCCAAATCACTTTTGTTATTAGAGTTCTCTAAATTATATGGAATATTAATGATGGCAATTTCTTGCCCCTTATTATTTAAAACATAAGAATAAGTAGATACATAATGTTTTTTTAAACTCTCTACTTGACGTTGTTTTGACGACCGTAACTTTTCTAGAAGTTCTGGCGCGATAGTTCGTGTATAAAATTCCGGATCACTTTTATCATCTCTACTAGACATTAACACTTGTCCTTTTGTGTTAAAGATATTTATCTCTATGTTGTTTACGTCTGCTAACTCCTTAACTTTGTACTCAAAATCCTTTCGTACAAAGTCCATGTTTTTAGCAATTTCAACTTCCTTTAAAAAGTACTGTAGGGATGTAGCAACTGTATGTTCCTTTCTTTTTAATCGGTCTTGATGATATTCCTCATTTTGATTATCGAAAAAAATAATGGTAGTAGCTCCAATTATTAGCAATGATAGTAGAATAATAGCCAACATGGATATATAAATCCTTGTTCTAAGGCTTGGACGGTAAAAACTCATTTACAAAATATTATTTTCTACGTACGCACAAATTTTTTGCCACAATATCGATTGAGTCATTCTAAATTTGGAACTTCAAAAGTACTACCTCTTACAAAACGAACACCTATTAATAACTCATGTGTCCCTGAACTATGGTTTTTCAAATTGGAAATTGTAAAATCATATGAATATCCTATCACTAAATTTTCCCGGAATAGATATCCAATTATAGCAGAAGCTGCATCAGAAGTTCGGTAAGCTCCGCCTAGCCATATCTGATTCTTATACGTAACCTTCGCCATCAAGTCAGCTTGAAATGGAGCCGCTTGAACATACTTAACCAAAACAGTTGGCTCAATTTGTATGTCTTCACTGGCATTAAAGCGATATCCTCCATGCACATAATAATGATTCTCGAGCTTACTTAAACCTGTATTTGTTCCTTCGTCAAATTTTAATTTGGACTGCAAAATGTTTGGGGCAGCAGCTCCAAAATTCCAGTTTTCATGATATACATAAAATGCAAATTTTGCATCTGGAACAAGCGTTTGCATCACTCCGTCAATAATAACTGGATCATTGGGTGAATAGGTAGTTATCTTATGACCATCTAACTTCCATTCGGATATTCCAAAACTCGCACCTAGAGACAATCGAATAGATTCAGATAGGTATAATTGATAGGAATAAGAACCTTGAAAGCCTGTACGCCTTGTTGGACCAACGTGATCTGTATAAAGGAATGCACCTACTCCCATCTTTAGGTTTTTTGTTGGACCATTTACCGTTAATGAATATGTTCTTGGTGCATCAGACAACCCTACCCACTGGTATCTATGTCCTGACTTAACATCAAAGTAGGGTTTCGAACCTGCTATTGCGGGATTATATGCATAATCGTTGAATAGAAACTGACTAAATGTTGGTAGCTGTTGTGCCGTTAAATTGAATAAAGACAAGCTACAAATTGCTATGATTAAATGTTTCATTTTCATCTCTTTACCCTTATCGCATTATTGTTACTGGCCCAGTAAAAGCATTCGGATACTGGGGGTGATTAAGCACGATTATATAATAATATGTCCCGACTGGTAACTCTTCACCTTTATAAGTTCCGTCAAATTGTTGTACATACCCAACTGATATAAATAGCTGCTGCCCCCATCTATTATAAACTTCAATAACAGCTTCTGGGTATTCTTTCATAAGGTCTAGTTGCCAAGTATCATTTATCCCATCCCCATTTGGAGAGAATCCATTAGGGAAAAATACATCTGGCAATAATTCAACATTTACCGTGTCACTATTCACACATCCATTAGTATCTATAACAGTAACTATATAGTTCTGATTATTTATTGCAGATAATTCTGGATTAGCTTCTGTACCCGATGCATCTGTAAAGTTTGTAGTTGGTGTCCATTGATATGTTCCAGAAGTAGCAGTAGGAGAACCACCTAAAACAATTAATGTTCCGTAAGTTTCGACAAAGTCAAATCCTGCATCTACTATTGGTAAGGGATTGGTCAAAACCTCAACTGTATCTGTTGACGTGCAATTTAGGTCTGTAGCCACTAATATTATGCTGTCTAAATCTGCTACTATTGGGCAATACAGCAATGTATCATTTAAACCCAAACTGCTACTATCTCCATTTGACACAATAAACCATTCCAAAGAAAAATTAATCGTTCCTACAGCTGTTCCGATCAAATTAATACAATCACCCAAACAAAGACTACTATCTATACCCGCATTTGCAATTAATACATTCAGGGTGTCTACAGGAATTGTGTCTATATAAATACATCCATTATTATCTATAATAGAAACTTCATAGTCCATAGGAAGAACATTCGTTATAAACGACACTCCAGGATCAACAAAACCAGATGGATAAATAGACGCCCAATTATATGAATAAGGAGCAGACCCTCCATTTGCCGTTATGTAAATAGCCCCGTCTGTTTCATTAGCACAGTATGCATCCGTAATAGAATCTATTACCATAGATACTACTGAAGGATCACTAACAATTACTTCTGAAAATACCGAACATAAATTAGCATCTGTAACTGTAACTACAAAAGACCCTGCACACAAGCTAACCGCCCCTGGCCCGGTTGAAGGATTTCCTGTCCAATCATATACATATGGCAATATCCCTCCAGAAACTAAAACATAAGCTTCTGCATCACAAATCCCGAAGCAAGAAGGGTCAATTATCGTAGGAGTACTAAATAAAATAACCTCTGGAGATGTGACAACCCCTGTCGCATAAGCAAAACATCCGGTTCCCTGATCAAATACTTCTACAGTATATGTTCCTGGAGCCAATGAATTGACAGTACTTGCAGTACCAGCTGCACCCATTGAAGTTGTTCCATTAAACCATTCATATGTTACAGCGCCAATATTATTAATTACTGTAGCGGAAATAGACCCAGTGTTATCACCATAACAATTAGCTTCATCTATTTGCAAGGAAACATAAGGCGATCCAATTCCTGGTATAGTAAATATTTCCATCACCTGGCAATTTCCATCATCAATCGTTAATGTATAGATTCCTTCTGGTACTGCAGTTGTATCCGGCCCTGTTCCTGGGGAAGGAGACCATATATAAGAATATGCTCCAGTTCCTCCAGTAGTAGTAGTTACAATAGCTCCATCAGAACCTCCACATGTAGATGGGGTTATGGATGAAGTTGTTGCAATAACCGTGGCCGCAGTAATTGTAGCTTCTCCAATTAAAACACAGCCATTCGAATCGGTAATTTCAACACTATAGCTACCTTCTTCTAAGTTTGATGCAAGACTCGTTTCAGTTCCGTCGTGGATCCAGAGGTATGTATATGGCAATGTTCCTCCTGATGCAGTTACATCAGCAGACCCATCATTTCCATCATTACAAGTTACATCGACCTCATTCATTATATAGCTTGTAGGTCCACCTATATCACTAACTCCAACATTAACATTTACAGCACAATTATTAAAATCAGTAACCTGAAAAGACTGAACACCTGGACATAAACTAACAGCAGTAGATGTAGTTTGTCCATCAGACCAATTATATGTGTAAGGTGCTGTGCCGCCAGATGCAGTTATTGTTGCTTCTCCATCACAGATTCCGCAAGTAGCATCAATTACTGTATAGGCTCCTATGACTTCTGTTGGAGAACCAACCGTTATTGTTTCGAAAGAATTACACCCAACTGCATCAGTAACTTGATATATATAAACATCAGCCGGAGCAGCTGTTAAGTCTTCTAACTGAGAAATTTCATTCGGATTCCATGAATAGGTATATGGCCCTGTTCCTGTAATCGTAACATCTGCACTACCATCAGCTGAACCAAAACAACTAACATTTGTAATATTATCAACTGTAATTATAGCAGCACCAATATCATTAATCGTAATAACTGTGTCTAATCTACATCCAGAAGGACTAATAATCCCCAAATTATATGTCCCAGAAGGAACATTAGTTGTATCAGCACCTGTGCTAATTCCATCCCAATCATATGTATACGGGGCTATGCCACCACTAGCATTGGAAACTGCTGAGCCATTAGACAATAAACAGTTAGCATTGGTTACGGTAACATCCGCAATAATCTTAGGGAGCTCAGTGACAATAAACGAAGTATCTTTTTGACAACCATTTCCATCTACAATAGTTAAACTATAGGTACCAGCTAACAAGTTAGCAATATCCTCATTACCCGTAGGAGTAAAACTAGGAAGCAAAGATGTCCAAGAATACACATAAGGAGTTGATCCTTGTGTTACGGTAATATCTATCTCTCCAGTTCCTTCCTGAAAACAACTATCTATTACAACAACTGATGAAAGTAACATAGGAACTGACTGTGCAATAGTGTATTGCTCAGTCATTGTACATCCATCAGAATCCGTTGCTACAACCGTATAAATACCTGTATCTAAAGCAATCAGGTCTTCTGTTAGCGTTGGGTTAGGAAAGAAGCTACTATTAGTACTTGTCCAACTATACGTATACTCAGGTGCAGATACAAATGGATTACCTCCAACAACTGTTATATCGATGCTTCCATCCATTCCTCCCAAGCAAAGCACATTGGTCTCTATTCCAGATATTTCAAGAATAGAAGGCTCAGTGATCTCTACAGAAGCAACGGTAGTGCAACCTGATACTATATCTGTTACAACCACGTTATACGTATCTGGAGCTAACCCTGAAATGTCTGCCGATGAAGAGTTGAACAATAACACAACACTTGTCCAATCGAAGGTTAAGTCCGTACTTGAGGTTGTCAAGGTAATAGAACCGTTATCCAAACCATTACAAGTAACATCAGTATCTGCAACATCAACAACAGGCCCATTTGAGTCTTGTATTGTAAAAATCTCTGTTGTTGCGCAACCCAAACTATCTGTAACAACTATTTGATATATGTCTGCAGGTAATGCATTATCCGAAGAGTTATTACCAAGCATGGGACCTGAAGTGTTTGACCAAGAATAGGAATATCCAGAAATTAAAGAAGGACTACCTCCTGTAACTGCAGTTGTAATGGACCCATCTCCAAACCCACAAGCTGCATCAGTTGAAGTTGCGTTCAATGCTATTGAATCTGGCTGAGTAACACAATAAGTGGTGTTATAATTACACATATTTGAATCCGTAACAATTAAGTCATAACAACCCGAAGACAAGATTGATAAATCCTCGGAGGAGGAAGTAAATATCCCCGGACCAGTCCAAGAATAAGTATATCCAGAAATTAAAGAAGGACTACCTCCTGTAGTCGTTAAATCAATTGATCCAGATCCATCATCAAAGCAAGTAAGGCCCGTAATAACAGCTGTAGATGCAATGGGCCCTGTTGGGCCATCAACGATAATTGTTTGTGTAGTGCTACAACCTGAAGGGTTTGTTACAGTTGAAACATAAGTGCCTCCTTCAACATTTGCTAAATCTTCAGTTCCTGGGTCAACAAATGAAACAGGCCCTGTCCAAGCATAGGTTAATCCAGTCTCTGTAACCGTCAAATCAATTGCACCATTAGCATCACCGTAACACAAAATAGGTGTCACATCACTTGTAACATCAGGTCCGTTTATATCAGAAACGCAAACCGTTACCGAGTCTTGGCAACCACTAAAATCGGTAACCAACACCTGATAACATCCATTGCTTAAATTCAATACCGTGTCATTTGTTCCAAGAGATACACCTGGGATTAATACATCTTCCCAATCATAAGTATATGGTCCTGCTCCTCCACTTGCCGCAACACTAACAGCTCCATTTGCAGTAACACATAAAGAATTTAATACCGCTGGTGTTAAAACTATTGCTGTTGGTTCTGTCAAAGTAGCAGAATATGTGGTTGTACAAAGGTTATTATCCGTAACCAGTAAATCGTAAGTGCCGCCTCCCAATCCAGCTAAATCTTCACTAGAAGAAAAAGGTAATGGATCTGTCCAAGCGAAGGTATATCCAATAATTCCACCAGTTACAGTAACATCTATTGCTCCTAATCCATCTCCATTACATTCTGGGCTTACATCTATTCCAGTTACAGATAATATCGCTGGCTCTAAAATACTATCATTATAAGTTGCTATACATCCATCAGCGTCCGTCACTGTAAGCGTATCATAAATTGGTCCTGAGTTAGCAATAACTTGAGTTGTAGAACCAGATTGGCTCCATAAAAAACTTGCATATGGGGTTGCTCCTCCTGAAACATTAACGACAATGGACCCATCGTCTGCACCAAAACAGGTTACATCTGACTGCGTTAGTAAAGTAATTGTAGGAGCATTAGGGTTGATAACCGTTTCACTCGCAGTTCCTAAACAACCCAAACCATCTGTAACTGTAACCATAGTTGTTAATGGATCTAGGCCTGTTTCCGTGGCATTATCAAGTCCTATCCCGTTGAAATCCCAATCAATCGTATATGGCAATACTCCACCAATTGGGACCACTGTAACTGAACCATCATTTCCAGCACAAGAAGCGGAAACACTTGAGGTAGTTAATATCAGAGCAGGATTATCATTTAAATCATAGCATGCTTGAGCCTGACAACCATTCCCATCTGTTACAGTAACACAGTATTGTCCTGCTTCTAAATCTGTTATATCTTGATTGATTGAACCATAACCATTTGGCCCTGTCCATGCAAAAGAGGTTGCCCCTAAGTTGTTAGTGATCGTAAGGTCTATTGCTCCTGTAAATGCTGTCGCGCACAACGGATTGCTTAGCACTGCGGCTAAAGTAATTTCTAATGGTCCTAAAATATCAATGACTGCAGATGAAATACATCCGTCTTCTGAATCTTCGACAGTGTATTGACCAGGGGATAATCCAGAAGGAGTTATTGTGTTATTAGCAATTACGGTTGGGCCACTCGTGTAGAATAAAGAATCTCCGGATGTAACAGAAGTAATCGTGATGGTACCATCACCTAATCCAAAACAGGATACATCCGTTTGTGTAAAAATTATCGGTGGAGATGAAAGAGAAGTAACACACGCAGCGTCCGTTACTGGGCAACCATTACCATCCCTTACAGCAACATTGTAACACCCTTGAATTAAATCAGTGACATTGTCTGTATTACCAACAATAGCTCCTGTTGAAGCATTTGTCCATAAATACGTATATTCATTTGGTGATGGTCCAGGAGTCCCGCCGCCAGCTATTACTGAAACTTCACCGTCTGGGGCTAAACAATCCGATGAAAGTATTGAAGAGGTTGAAGAGGTTCCTTGCGAAGGGACGATTATGGTAAATGTCTCTGTTACAATACAGCCATTTGCATCTAATCCGTTTAATATATGAGTTCCTTCACCTATCACTAAGTCTTCAGTGTCATCATTATCGCCAGTTCCATCGTTATCCCAATCAAAAGTATAGGGTAGCGTACCTCCTGATGGAGTAATATCTATTAAGCCCAGACTATCAAAACAAGTTGGCTGAGTAACAACTCCTACAAGATCAAAAATTGCTAATGGTTCAGTAATTTCGACTAAACTTAAATCTTGACAACCTGTGAGATCATCGGTAGCTAAAAGCGTGTAAGCTCCTGCGCATAAGCTAGAAATATCATCCAAGGCACTTGAAAAAGCTCCTGGGCCAGACCAAGACAATGTAAATGAGTTTAAACCAGTAACCGTAGTATTAATATCTCCTACGCAATCACCAAAACATGAAACCATTGTAGAACCATCAACAACTATTGTTGGTGTCGACTCGCTAGAAACGTCAACTACAGTAGCTTCCATACATCCGTTTCCATCTGTTACTTCAACCGTGTAAGTTCCTTCTACTAATCCTGTTTCGGTATCAGCTGTACCTAATGGATTTAATAAAGGGTCATACCATTGATAAGTATATCCCGGGGAAGGCGTAATTGGTGAGCCTCCTGCCGCTATAACCAATGCTTGACCATCATCTCCAGCACAAGAAGCGGTCACAGTGGACGTAGTTAATGTCAGAGCAGAATTATCAATTAAGTCGTAACAAGCTGCAGCTTGACATCCATTTCCATCTATTGCAGTAACACAGTATTGTCCTTCTTCCAATCCTGTTATATCTTCATTGGTTGAAAAGTAACCATTTGGTCCTGTCCATGCAAAAGAGGTTACTCCTAAATTATCCGTAATTGTAAGGTCTATTGCTCCTGTAAATGCTGTTGCACATAGAGGATTGCTTAGCACTGCAGCTAACGTGATTTCTAATGGGCCTAAAATATCAATGACTGCAGATGAAATACATCCGTCTTCTGTATCTTGGACGGTGTATTGCCCAGGTGATAATCCAGTAGGGGTTATTGTGTTATTAGCAATTACGGTTGGGCCACTCGTGTAAAACAAAGAATCTCCTGATGTAACAGAAGTGATCGTGATAGTACCATCACCAGCTCCAAAACAGGATACACCCGTTTGTGTAAAAGTTATCGGTGGAGATGAAAGAGAAGTAATACACTCAGCATCCGCTACTGGGCAATCATTTGCGTCCGTAATGTCTATGTTATAACATCCCTGCAGTAAACCAGGAACTGATGATGTATTACCAACAGCGACTCCTGTTGAAGCGTTTGTCCATAAATACGTATATTCATTTGGCGATAAACCAGGAGTCCCGCCGCCAGCTAGTACTGAAACTTCACCGTCTGGTGTTAGGCAATCCGATGAAGACACTGAAGAGGTAGAAGATGTTACTTGCGTAGGGTGTGTTATGGTAAATGTTCCTGTTGCAAAACACCCATTCGCATCTAATCCGATTACGGTATAATCTCCATCACCCATCACTAAATCTTCAGTGTCATCATTATCGCCCGTTCCATCATTGTCCCAGTCAAAAACAGTATATGGTCCAGTGCCGCCAGTTGGAGTAATATCAATTAAGCCCAGGCTATCAAAACAAGTTGGCTCAGTAACAACACCTGAAAGAACAAAATTTGCTAATGGCTCTAAAATATCAATGACTGAGGATGAAACACACCCATCTTCTGTATCTTCGACAGTGTATTGCCCAGGTAATAATCCGGTAGGGTTTATTGTGTTATTAGCAATTACGGTTGGACCACTAGTGTAGAATAAAGAATCTCCTGATGTAATAGAAGTAATCGTAATAGTGCCATCACCTGCTCCAAAACAGTTTACATTAGTTTGTGTAAAAGTTATCGGTGGCTCTGATACAGGCGAAAAACACGACACATCGTTCACTAGACAGCCATTACCGTCTGTTATAGTAACATTATAACATCCTTGAATTAAATCCTCGACTACTGCTGTATTTCCAACAATAGCTCCTGTTAAAGCACTTGTCCATAAATACGTGTATTCATTTGGTGTTGGCATAGGAGTTCCTCCTGATGCTACTACTGAAACTTCACCATCTGGTGTTAAGCAATCCGATGAAGACACTGAAAACATAGAAGATGTTAATTGCGTAGGAGCTGTTATGGTAAATGTCTCTGTTGCTAAACATCCATTTGCATCTATTCCGTTTACCACATAAGTACCATCTCCTATTTCTAAATCTTCAGTATCATCATTATCTCCGGTACCATCATTATCCCAATCAAAAGTATAGGGTAGCATACCACCTGACGGAGTAATATCTATTGAGCCCAGACTATCAAAACAAGTTGGCTGAATAACAACTCCTGGAAGATCAAAATTTGCAGGCTCAGTAATTTCTATTGAACTAAGCACTTGACAACCTGTGAGATTATCGGTAGCTGAAAGCGTGTATGTCCCTGGGCATAAACTGGAGATATCATCTAAGGCACTTGAGAAAGACCCAGGACCAGACCAAGATAATGTAAATGGAGTTGCACTAGTAACAGTAGTAAAAATATCGCCATTGCAAAAACCAAAACATGAAACCATTGTAGAATCATCAATAACTATGGTTGGAGAGTTATCTTCGGATATTGCAACTTGAACCGTATCAACACATCCATTTGCGTCTGCAACCTCTACTGGGTAAACTCCAGCCCCTAAAGCTCCAACAGTAATTGTATTATTAGGTGGAATCGTATACCAATTATAAGTATAATCATTGGGAGCTGGCAAGGCAAATGGAGTTCCTCCCGAAGGAACAATCGTTGCGTCTCCATCGGAACTTCCACATTGAGAATTATTTGTGGTGTAAGTAACGGCAATTGACGTTGGTTCAGAAATGATAATGCATGTATCAGTGGAACAACCTCTATCATCTGAGATGTTAACACAATATTGACCGGCTGATAGTCCTGATATATCTTGAGAAACTGCAGTAAAACCAGGGCCTGTCCAACTAAAAGTATAAGTTCCAGCAACAGTACCTCCACCAGCAGTAATATCTATTGAACCGTCTGTATCTCCAAAGCATTGGATATCCGGAATAATGGTATTTCCAGCTACTATTGGATCAGGTTCCGTAATTGTCATTGTCTGAGTCAAGACACATAAACTTGCATCCGTTACGGTAATTGTATAATCGCCTGAACAAAGTCCAAAAATGTTAGCAGTACCTGGATCAACGAAAGTTGGGTCGGTTGAAGTCCAAACAATGTCATAAGGCAACGAACCACCAATTATGGTAGAGGTGATTGAGCCATCACAAGATTGAAAACAAGTTAAGTCCTGCGTTACAAATGTTCCTGTAGAAGAAACAGCATCAATTACACATGCCTGATCCGTATAAACACAGCCTACTGCATCGGTATAAGTTAGATCATAACAACAAGCTGCCAAACCAGTTACTGTGAATCCTCCCAAAGGAGATGGAAAACCGCAGGTATTGGTCCAAGAATAAGTACCACCTCCTGCTCCACCAGATATTACCACAGCAATAGACCCATCTTGAGCTATACAGCTTGCATTTGTGCTTGATGTTATTCCTGTTATTTCTAGGTTTTCCGTAATCTCAATCGTGGAGTCCACTACACAACCATTGCCATCCATAATAGAAACGTTGTAGATCCCTTGCGGCAAAAAGGTTGGGTTTTGAACGTCTACATAACCTCCAGGTGGTATATGATCCCAATCAAATGTATAAGGAATCACTCCATTTACAGGCGAAATAGCAATACTACCTGTGGAGGCCCCGTTACAATTAACATTTGTAGGAACACCGTTAACAATAATTTCTGCGGGCGTAGAAATTAAGTAAGTAGTATCATAAGTACATAACTCAGAATCAACGATAGTTACCGTATAAGAACCTGAATCAATATTTGTTAGGTTCTCCGTAATATCTGCAATTGGCGACCCACTGAATGTCCATGAAAAACTATAAGTCCCTGGACCAGATCCTCCTGTTACAGACTGTGTAATAGAACCATTTACTTGATCCCAACAAAGGTTATTTGTAATTGTCCCATTTGCGAAAATGTCATCAGGTTCAATAATTATAACCGGAACATCTTCAGTACAACCATTGTCATCAACAATAGTGACCGTATAAGATCCTTCTGATAGACCAGAAAACGTCCCCGATACTTGCGTGGTCGCTCCACCATCTAAAGAATACAAATATCCTGGTGTTCCATTAGCTCCCGCAACAGTAACTGAGCCAGTAGTGTTTCCATTACAGTCTACAGCTGTCTGAGCAGTAATAGTACCACCTAAAGCGTCAGGCTCTGTAATGATAACAGGAACATCAAAAATACATCCATTAGCATCAACAATAGTAACGGTTAACCCCCCGGCCGAAAGACCTGAGAAAGTTCCTGACATTTGAGTTGTCACACCACCATCAGTGGAATATAAATAGGGGGGCGTTCCGGTGCCAACATCTCCTTCAACAGAAACTGATCCGTTAGCATCACCATTACAAAATACGTTCGTTTGAGCAGTAATAGAGCCATCTAAAGCATCAGGTTCGGTAATGGTAACAGGAACAGGAAAAATACATCCGTTAGCATCAACAACGGTAACAGTTAAAGCTCCAGCTGAAAGACCACTAAAAGTGCCAAATGCTTGAGTGGTTGCCCCACCATTTAAAGAATACAGATATCCTGGCGCTCCATCAGCTCCTGCAACAGTAACTGATCCGTTAGCATCACCATTACAAAATACGTTCGTTTGAGCAGTAATAGAGCCATCTAAAGCATCAGGTTCGGTAATGGTAACAGGAACATCAAAAATACATCCGTTAGCATCAACAACAGTAACAATAATATCTCCAGCAGAAAGACCATTAAAAGTGCCGGATGGTTGAGTGGTCCCTCCACCATTTAAAGAATACAGATATCCTGGCGTTCCATCAGCTCCTACAACAGTAACTGATCCGGTAGCAGCAACATTACAAAGTACATTCGTTTGAGCAGTAATAGAGCCTCCTAAAGCATCAGGCTCTGTAATGGTAACAGGAACATCCTCAGTACAACCATTACCATCAACAACAGTAACAGTTAAAGCTCCAGCTGAAAGACCATTAAAAGTGCCAGACGCTTGAGTGGTTGCCCCACCATCTGAAGAATACAGATATCCCGGCGTTCCATCAGCTCCCGCAACAGTAACTGATCCGTTTACACCACCATTACAAAGTACATTTGTTTGAGCAGTAATAGAACCTCCTAAAGCGTCAGGTTCGGTAATGGTAACAGGAACATCCTCAGTACAACCATTACCATCAACAACAGTAACAGTTAAAGCTCCAGCTGAAAGACCATTAAAAGTGCCAGACGCTTGAGTGGTTGCACCACCATCTAAAGAATACAGATATCCTGGCGTTCCGGTGCCAACATCTGCCGCAACAGTAACTGATCCGGTAGCATCACCATTACAAAATACGTTCGTTTGAGCAGTAATAGAGCCATCTAAAGCATCAGGTTCGGTAATGGTAACAGGAACATCAAAAATACATCCGTTAGCATCAACAACGGTAACAGTTAAAGCTCCAGCTGAAAGACCACTAAAAGTGCCAGCTGCTTGAGTGGTTGCACCACCATTAGTAGAATACAGATATCCTGGCGCTCCATCAGCTCCTGCAACAGTAACTGATCCGTTAGCATCACCATTACAAAATACGTTCGTTTGAGCAGTAATAGAGCCATCTAAAGCATCAGGTTCGGTAATGGTAACAGGAACATCAAAAATACATCCGTTAGCATCAACAACAGTAACAATAATATCTCCAGCTGAAAGACCATTAAAAGTGCCGGATGGTTGAGTGGTCCCTCCACCATTTAAAGAATACAGATATCCTGGCGTTCCATCAGCTCCTGCAACAGTAACTGATCCGGTAGCAGCAACATTACAAAGTACGTTCGTTTGAGCAGTAATAGAGCCATCTAAAGCGTCAGGTTCGGTAATGATAACAGGAACATCCTCAGTACAACCATTATCATCAACAACAGTAACAGTTAAAGCCCCAGCTGAAAGACCATTAAAAGTGCCAGACGCTTGAGTGGTCGCGCCACCATCTAAAGAATACAGATATCCTGGCGTTCCATCAGATCCTGCAACAGTAACTGATCCGGTAGCACCACCATTACAAAGTACATTTGTTTGAGCAGTAACAGAGCCTCCTAAAGCGTCAGGTTCGGTAATGGTAACAGGAACAGGAAAAATACATCCGTTAGCATCAACAACAGTAACAGTTAAAGCTCCAGCAGAAAGACCATTAAAAGTGCCAGACGCTTGAGTGGTCGCGCCACCATCTAAAGAATACAGATACCCTGGCGTTCCGGTGCCAACATCTGCAGCAACAGTAACTGATCCGGTAGCATCACCATTACAAAGTACATTCGTTTGAGCAGTAATAGAGCCTCCTAAAGCGTCAGGTTCGGCAATGGTAACAGGAACATCAAAAATACATCCGTTAGCATCAACAACAGTAACGGTTAAAGCTCCAGCAGAAAGACCACTAAAAGTGCCAGATGCTTGAGTGGTTGCCCCACCATTAGTAGAATAAAGATATCCTGGCGTTCCATCAGCTCCTGCAACAGTAACTGATCCGTTAGCATCACCATTACAAAGTACATTCGTTTGAGCAGTAATAGAGCCATCTAAAGCATCAGGTTCGGTAATGGTAACAGGAACATCCTCAGTACAACCATTGTCATCTACAACAGTAACAGTTAAAGCTCCAGCTGAAAGACCATTAAAAGTGCCGGATGGTTGAGTGGTCCCTCCACCATTTAAAGAATACAGATATCCTGGCGTTCCATCAGCTCCTGCAACAGTAACTGATCCGGTAGCAGCAACATTACAAAGTACGTTCGTTTGAGCAGTAATAGAGCCATCTAAAGCGTCAGGTTCGGTAATGATAACAGGAACATCCTCAGTACAACCATTATCATCAACAACAGTAACAGTTAAAGCCCCAGCTGAAAGACCATTAAAAGTGCCAGACGCTTGAGTGGTCGCGCCACCATCTAAAGAATACAGATATCCTGGCGTTCCATCAGATCCTGCAACAGTAACTGATCCGTTTGCACCACCATTACAAAGTACATTTGTTTGAGCAGTAATAGAGCCATCTAAAGCGTCAGGTTCGGTAATGGTAACAGGAACATCCTCAGTACAACCATTGTCATCTACAATAGTAACAATAATAGCTCCAGCAGAAAGACCATTAAAAGTGCCCGA
The DNA here is from genome assembly GCA_943788755.1 of uncultured Flavobacteriales bacterium. Lineage (GTDB taxonomy): Bacteria > Bacteroidota > Bacteroidia > Flavobacteriales_D > Parvicellaceae > CALSMU01. Next base: position 746,566 of record CALSRM010000003.1, on the reverse strand, counting down.
CGCTTGAGTTGTAGCTCCACCATCTAAAGAATAAGTATAATCATTTGGCAAAACTCCAGGAGTTCCACCAGCTCCAGTAACAGTAACTGATCCGTTAGCATCACCATTACAAAGTACATTTGTTTGAGCATTGATAATTCCTGTAAGATCGGTAGGTTCGGTAATCTCAATCGTGGAGTCCACTACACAACCATTGCCATCCAAAATAGAAACGGTGTAGCTTCCTTGCGGTAATAATGTTGGATCTTCAACATCCACATAACCCCCTGGAGGTATATGATCCCAATCAAATGTATAAGGAGCCAAACCATTGACAGGCGAAATAGCAATACTTCCTGTGGAAGCTCCATTACAATTAACATTTGTAGGGACGCCGTTTACATAAATTTCTGCTGATGTAGAAATTAAGTAAGTAGTATCATAAGAACAGAGATTAGGATCAACAATCGTTACCGTATATGATCCTGAATCAAGATTTACTAAATCTTCTGTAACATCCACTATAGGCGCTCCATTGAAAGTCCATGAGAAACTGTAAGTTCCTGGACCCATTCCTCCAGCAACGCTCTGATCAATAGCTCCATTAAACACTCCCGAACAGAGATTATCTGTAATTGTGCCATTGGCAAAAATAGAATCAGGTTCCGTAACACAAAGGACCACTGTATCTGTACACCCAATAAAGTCAGTAGCTACAACTTGGTAACAACCTCCATCTAATGCAAACTGATCTTCACTTGTCATTAATTCTCCTCCCCCAATACCAGGTGGCGTTTCAACTGTCCATTCGTAAGTGTAACCTGTCGTACCGCCTACGGTAGTAATATCATAAAACCCATTTGCATCTCCGGCGCAAAGTATGTCAGCATTGTCCGTAACAGATATAATTACCTCTGATGGGTCTGTTAGCATCGGTAATTGCAAACTATCAGTACATCCACTATCGTCAGTTACATAAACTTTGTACAACACTCCTGCGCATAAATTTGTGGCACAATTACCCCCACCTGTGGCAGCAAATGGAGTAGAAGAACTGCCTAATGATCCTATTGCCCAAACTGGAGGATCATAAATCCCACTCCCTTCTGAGATAGTTAAACATATCTCGCCGGTACACTCACCGAAACAAGGCGGATTTAAAACACTTAATATTTCTATAGTAATAGAATCCTTATCTGGCATAGTCTCTGAAGCACTAACAAAACAACCCAATGCATCCGTAACAATAACGACATAAGTAGAATCTTCACAAAGACCTGTTGCTAAAGGATCTGCAGGAGTTATTCCTCCATCCCATGCATATGAATATGGACTTCCATTTCCTCCTGTTGCAGAAGCTAAAATTTCTCCATCACAAACACCATTGCAAGACACCGGTGTAATAACCAAAGTTGGAACAATTGAAGGGAGGTCAGTAAGCGTTACATCAGTTGTAAATGTACAGAGATTAGCATCCGTAACCGTAACTTCATGATTTCCAGCACAAGCTCCTGAGGGATCGTCACCAAGAAAAGGAAAAGGAGATATTGTAGGCCATTCGATTGTTAATACTCCTGTTCCACCTCCAACATTAGTAAAAATTCTACCATCACAATCCAGTGGACAGGTAGGCTCTATAAACCCCTGCACGTTAATCCCTATGGAAGGTGGCGCAGAAATCTCAATCCCAAACTCTGTGCAAGATTCATAAACTGTTCCAAAAATTAATTGGGAAGAATCATACACAGTATAATTATCTGTTCCTGCACACAAGCCCGTAAAAACATTAGACCCCTGAACTATATTATTATTTATTTGATAACCATAAGGTCCACCTGCTCCACCGTTAATTGTAATAGTAACTTGTCCATCACACGAATTATTACATGATATTTCTGCACCATTGTAGTTTGAAGTTATAGCAACGGTAAAATCAATTCCATTTCCACAGGCAGCTTTATTTGTCATTGTCCCATATTGAAAGTCGCCCTTTTTAACTTTGCTTTGAGGTATTGATTCCAATATTTCCAGCGTACAAGAACTTCCATTCAAGCTGATATCTGACCCTGTCTCTACGTCCCATTCTTCAAATATCCGCACTGTTGATGTTCCAAGTAAAATGTTTTTTTGAAAATTAGATTCGGTCTTGAAAGAGCCTGTATACAATAAGTTCCCATTTGTAATTAATGTACCTTGCTCTATAGTAAGTGAATTCGTTTTTGTAGTAACCAAACCATCCTCAAATGTAAAAGTTGCTCCGCCATTAATTGTAAAGTCAGAAAGCCACTGAAATTGACCGGCTTTGATGGTTTTGTTTCCAGATTGAGCAAGAAGATAAATGTCGCCTGTATATTCGTTTTTTATTTCGTCCTGAACAATTAAAGAACCATAAATATCTAACGAAGCATTTCCTGATATTGATTGTAAACCCTGAGTTCCCTCCCAATTAATATCTCTACAAACAGCATTATTATTAATCTGAACTAAAGAACTAACTGTAAAAGAATTTGCATCAAAATAAACATCATCATTTGCAGTTGGAATACCTGCACCACCGTTTCCTCCACTTGAAAATGACCAGTGAGAATTATCGTTCCAGTTTCCAGAATTTCCAACCCAAAAATAATCGGCTGAAAAAATTGTACTGGTAGCGAATAAAAACAAAGTAACCAGGAAGTATTTGAAGAGTACTTGTCCTCTGCTTGCTTCTTCAAATGGTTTTGGTTCAATCATAACTCGTCGTAATACGCAAGATAGGTAATTAAGTTTTCGTATCGTTGCTTTTTTTTACATCAGAAGCCTAAATTAAAGGTTGAATGTATAACAATTGACGCAATCATACCTACAGAAGTTGCTTAAATACTAAGAACGAATCGTTGAAAACAGCCTAAAAAATGACGAAAAGCATAAAATATGAAACCAACGAAAATTATGAATTAGCTATTTATATTCTAATAATATCTGAACATCCTCAATTAATTGGCTCACTTCCAGTGAGTCCGTTCCATCATAAAACCCTCGAATTCTTCTTTTTTTGTCAATCAAAACAATGTTTTCTGTATGGATAAAATCTCCTTCACCTCCTTGGTCAAAGTTCGTGTCATTTACACTAGGAGCTACCAAATAACTTTTTCTAGCTAAATTGTACAAATGGTGCTTATCTCCTGTTAAGAATTGCCATCTTTTGGAGTCGGCTTCATATCTTTCTCCATATTCCTTCAACACCTCAACAGAGTCGACTTCAGGCCAAACTGTATGAGATAAAATTATAACATTATTGTTTTCTAAATATTCAGCATGAACTCTACTTAATTGACTATTCATTATTGGGCAAATAGTTGGGCATGTAGCAAAAAAGAAATTAGCAACAACGACCTTGTCTTTGATGATTTCTTGCGTAACATTTTCACCATTCTGATTGGTTAATTGAAAGTCTAAAATGGTATGGTTAACGCCTTTATTATGCAGAGAAGAATCAACTAAGGCACCGTTTACATCGGTCGGGTTTAATATTGGCAGCTTTCTTTCGTGTTTTTGTTCATATAATATGGATGTTGCTATTGCAATAATGCTAATGGTTATCACTAATAAATACACAATAGTTTTCTTCATGTTTTCTTTTTTACAACGAGATGGGTTTTTGAACCAGCCCGCCTACCATTTTACAACAATTTTTCCTGTTGACTTTCGTCCTTCTAGGAATTCATGCGCCTCTGCTAGTTTATCTAATGGAAATTCACCGCCAACCTCGGGCTTTAATTCTCCTGTTTCTGTCATCTTTACAACTTCCTCCAAACACCTCTTCAAAACCATTTTTTTATTGTCCGCAATTTCTAACATGTTAATTCCTATAATCCCCTGAGATTTCATTAACAAAGAAATTGGGGTGAAAAACCCAAACTTTCTAACAAGATTTAACTTAGAGAACATATTGCCTCTTGAGTCAGCCATTTCAGCCGCTCCATAAATTACTTGTTTACCTCCCTTATGTAATAACTGATTGTCTTTTTTAAAAGTAGAGCCCCCAACAGAATTAAAAGCAACATCTATTTTTTGACCGTTTGAATGTTTAAACACTTGCTTCACATAATTTTCTTTTGAATGATTAATAGGAAAATCGACTCCTTGGTTCTTTAAGTAATTTATTTTTTCATCAGTGCTTGTTAGCCCATAAACTTCACACCCTTTAAGTTTTGCTAATTGTGTTATTGCGGTCCCTACCCCACCCGCTGCAGCGTGAATTAAAACTTTATCTCCTTCAAATAAAGTTGTGCATTCATAAGCAGCATAGTAAGCCGTACAATATTGAGTGGCTAAAGCAGTAGCTTCTGCAGCATTCATTTTATCAGAAATAACTGCACATGCTCGATAATCCGTTTTAGTAAATTCCGCATACCCTCCAAAACGCGTCATCGCTACAACCCGTTTACCAACTAGAAGCTTTCCTTCCTCACAATTTGATTCAATTACTTCGCCAACAACGTCATAACCTAAAACACTTGGGATAGGAGGTGCGGCAGCATACATCCCTTTTCTTGCCATAATATCCGCAAAATTTAACCCAAATGCTTCTACTTTTATCAAAACATCAAAGGTGTCTAATTTTGGTTTTTCACTTTCTCTTATTTCGAATGCCTGGTTTGCATTTCCGTTTCGTATTAACGCTGCTACTTTCATATATTTTAAAATAACCCTTGTTCTTTTTGAGATGCCTCATACCCCTCATCAGCAGGCAAGTTTGGTCGATCCGCTGCATCCACCGCTAATTGATCGCAAACTTCATTGTATTTATTTCCAGCATGCCCCTTAACCCAAACGAACGAAACATTGTGCTTCTCATATATACTTAAAAAACGCTTCCATAAATCAACATTCTTTTTTCCTTTAAACCCTTTTTTTACCCAGCCCATTAACCATCCTTTTTCAACGGAATCAACAACATATTTAGAGTCTGAGTATATGGTAACATCCATCCCTGGCTTTTTCAGAAGTTCCAAGCCAACTATAACAGCTAATAATTCCATGCGGTTATTTGTTGTCAAACGAAAACCATCACTCACTTCACGGTAATGTTTTCCAGCAATCATAACCGTTCCAAAACCTCCATTCCCCGGGTTTCCTTTAGCTGATCCGTCTGTATAAATTGTGATTTTCATCGGTACAAATGTATTCTTTTTTAAAGTTTGAAGAGCGCTTAGTAAATATATAAATTTCTTACATTTGAGGAAACAAATTTCTTGCGCTATGTTAAACAATGTTGACTTTTCAAAGGTTTTATTTTTAGATATTGAAACAGTACCGGAGTACTATAAATTTGAAGACCTTTCAGGAAGAGGAAAGGAACTTTGGGCAAAAAAAACACGGTTCTTACAAGAAAGAGAAGACAAAACTCCAGATGAAATTTATGAGAAAGCAGGAATTTATTCTGAATTTGCCAAAGTAGCTTGTATTAGTGTTGGCATGCTGATTCAAAAAGACGGTGAAACACAAATTAGATTAAAATCTTTCGCTGGAGAGGATGAAAAAAAGCTGTTACAAGCGTTTAATGATTTATTAAATGCTCATTATAACCATGACTCCTACTCTTTGTGTGCGCATAATGGAAAAGAATTTGATTTTCCTTTTTTAGGAAGAAGAATGCTAATTAAAGGATTAAAACTTCCTAAACTATTAAACATTGCGGGTAAAAAACCTTGGGAAATAAATCATCTTGACACCATGGAGTTATGGAAGTTTGGCGACTACAAACACTACACATCTCTTGAGTTGTTAACATATATTTTTGACATCCCTACGCCAAAAGATGATATTGATGGAAGCCAAGTTGCTTCTGTTTTCTATGAAGAAAAGGATATAGATCGCATAATCACCTATTGTGAAAAAGATGTAATTGCAACCATTCAATTAGTTCAACGGTATAGAGGTGAAGAGTTAATTCACGATGATTTTATTATTAGCACCTAAACTTTCAACGGGAACTATTTAGTAAGCTCCAAGTCTATTTGTTTTTTAAATATATCTGTATTCTTTACAACTACATTAATGGCTTGCCCGAGATGAAAAGACTCTCCGGTTTGGTAAGACTCTAATCGTTTTGTTTTATCGTTTAAAGAGAAGTTGCCTTGTAGGGTAGAAACATGTATTAACCCTTCACATTTCGTTTCGTTTAATTCAACAAACAATCCAAAATCAGTAACCCCTGTAACTTTACCTTCAAAAGATTGACCAATTTTATCGCTCATAAATTTAACCTGCATATACTTCGTTGACGCTCTCTCAGCACTCGAAGCTTCTTTTTCTGTTGCTGATATATGCTTGCATTGTGCGTCTAGTTCTTTACTTCCATAATAGTTTCTATTATTTAGTTTTTCGAATAAAACGCGATGTACCAATAAATCTGCATACCTTCTAATTGGAGAAGTAAAGTGCGAATAATAATCAAATGCCAATCCATAATGACCAATATTATCGGTTTCGTAAAGTGCTTTCGACATAGAACGAATAACCATTGGACCAATTATATGTAATTCATCTTTTGCTTTAGCTTCTTCCATTACTTTGTTTAAAGCAAATGAAATTGGCTTACCTTTTACATGTTGGATTTTGTATCCAAATTGATCCAAGAAGATTTTTAAATCTGCTATTTTCTCTTCATTTGGCTGGTCGTGCGTTCTATACAAGAAAGGAATAACTAACTTATTTGGTTCAGGCTTGCCGATAAAAGTTGCAACTCTTCTATTTGCTAAAAGCATAAACTCTTCAATTAACTTATTCGCATCTTTTGACACTTTCAGAATAATCCCTAACGGATTACCTTGTTCATCTAAATTAAATCGAACCTCTTGACTTTCTATTTCCAAAGCCCCAGTGCTCATCCTCCTTTTACGAAGGGATTTTGCATATTTATCCATGGTGAGAATGACGTCTCCAAAATATTCGTCTTGAACTTTTCCTTCGATAATAGCTTGTGCATCTTCGTAAGCAAATCGCTTATCTGAATAAATTATAGTTTTCCCAAACCATTCATTTACCACTTTCGCTTCCTTATCTAATTCGAATACTGCAGAAAACGTCAATTTAGTCTCTTCTGGACGAAGGGAGCATAACTTATTTGATAATATTTCTGGAAGCATTGGTATTACTCGGTCTACTAAATAAACTGAATTACCTCTGCTATAAGCTTCTTTGTCCAATTCGGTATTTGGTTGAACATAATGGGAAACATCTGCAATATGAATTCCGACTTCAATATTGCCGTTTTTTAATTCTTTATAGGAAAGAGCATCATCAAAATCTTTTGCATCATGCGGGTCAATAGTAAAAGTCAGAACATCCCTAAAGTCTCTTCTGTTTTTTACCTCAACTTTATAATCTGCTTCTTTTATCTTTTCTGATTCTACCGTTACTTCATTTGGGAATTTAAATGGAAAACCAAATTCTGCTAAAATAGAATGCATCTCAACATCCATACTCCCTGACGCCCCAAGTCTTTCTACTACTGCTCCAAATGGGCTTTTAACGCGTTGCGGCCAAGTAAGAAACTTGACAATTACTTTTTCTCCATTTTTCGCTCCTTTTAAATGACCTCTTTCAATAAAAAAGTCAACGGGCATTTTACTATCATCAGGACGAACAAAAACGGCATTAGCACTTATGTCAATTGTCCCAACAAATTCATGCTTTGCGCGTTCGACGATGCTAACTACTTCTCCTTCTAATTTACCGCCATGCGTTTTTAATTGAACTTGCACACTATCATTATTAAAAGCCTGACCTGTATTTCTTTGATGAATAAAAACATCATCTTCTAATTGGTCGGTAATAACGTAAGCTGCTCCTCTTTGTGTAAAGCTAATTTTCCCAACAATTTCTTGGCTAGAGGAGGACTTAATTCCTTTGTATTGACCTCTCCCTTTAGCTTCTATCATTTCATCAAATTCTAAGTCATAGAGGATCTCGTTTATCAACTTTCTTTGTGATAAATCTTTTATATTCAATTTTGCTGAAATCTGCTTATAATTATATAATGTAGCGGGATTATCGCTAAATAAATTTAGTATTTTTTGGGTTAAATCCTTTTTGAATCTAAATCCCGATTTGTTCTTATTTTTTGGCATTTGAATGTTTCGTCTAATAATTAAGACTAATTGTTTATGTAGCAATTACGACAATAATTGAGTTGGATAATCGAAATTGATTACCAAAAGTTACACATTGAAACGTGTATAAGTTTTAAAAAAATGGGGTAATTGCTTATTAATTTATATGAAATTCGACTTTAAATTAACCCATGAACGGTTAATTACGTCATTATTAAAGAACAAACTTAGGCAATTCTTGTATCATTGTCGTTATATATAGTAAAAACATGATAAAATGCTTGTTGTTTCATATATTTTTTACAGCAACAATAACGCTAATTAATGGAGCTGCTTCAGCTCAATGCACCTTAAGTGTAACAGATATAGTGGAGTCGAGTGTAATTTCTTGTAATGGGTCTTGTGAAGGTGAATTAGTAGTTACTTTTTCAGGAGAGGCAGGTACCACTTCTTTTCAGTGGTTTGATGCAAATAATGTTGAATTAGGTATTAACAATGATACGGTATCCGGTCTTTGTGATGGAACATATACTGTTTTTATTACCGACAATAATAATTGCACTGTAGATACGATAATTACATTATCAGAACCGGCAGTGATTACTTCAACTATTACGAGGGTTAATACCCTTTGTACAACCTTCGCTGGTGAATTAAGCATTACTGGAGGGGGGGGCTGTGGTGCTCCCTATACTTATTTTATTGATGGCGTGGCACTATCAGGTTCAGATTCGATTGGATTAGCTGCTGGTTTTTATACAATTACTGTACAAGATAATTGTGGATGTTCGAAAGAATTCATAGAGTATGTAAGCTCTACCGGAGGGCCTACGTTCACTACTAGTTTTGTAAACCCACTATGTAACGGAGCAAATAATGGAACCATAACCATTATAAATCCAACAGGAACTGGAACCATAACGCAAAGTATTGATGGCGGAGGATCTTTTTCAGCGAATCTAGTTTACAACAACTTACCTCCAAATGGGTATCCAATTATTTTACAAGACGGAACTGGCTGTCAATCATTGTCTTATATCAATTTGACTGAACCGGATGCAATCTCAGTTGCGCCCATTTTAATTAACGAGACATGTATCTTAAATAATGGTTCAATTGACTTGCAAAGTTTCGGAGGGATAGGTCCTTATGCTTATAGTATTGATAATGGAGCTAGTTTCCAAGCTGAGGCATTATTTACCGGATTAGTTGGTGGAACTTATGACTACATTATTGAGGATGATAATGCTTGTCAATTTGTTGGACAGGCTGTGCTTTCAAGTGGAGCTGGACCAACCATTACGAATTCAAGTTTTTTAAATCCTGCTTGTTCTAACAATTGTAATGGAACTATTTCTATTGTTGCATTTGGGAATTCTCCTATCAGTTATTCGCTAGATGGTGGCGCAACGCTTCAAGTTACTGGTGATTTTATAGATTTATGCCTCGGGAATTACACAATTGACATTACCGATACAGATGGATGTTTAACTTCTCAAAACCTCGTATTAACCGCTCCTACGCCTCCATTAGCTGGATTTACAGTAAGTGATACTGCCGGACCAGCACCGTTAACCGTAACATTTACAAACACTAGCGTTGGTGCGACATCTTATTTTTGGGATTTAGGGAGTTCGTCTTCCACTAGCCTAGCAATGGATGAAACATTCGAATATCCAATAGAAGGGGCTTATACGGTCATGATGGTGGCATCAGAACTTTTATGCACAGACACTGCTTATCAAGTTATCACCATACTAGGAAAACCGGACATATCAATGCCAAATGTGTTTACACCAAATAATGATGGAATGAATGATGTTTTTCGGCCAATTGCCGCTGGGGCGATTGAAATTATTGGAAAAATATACAACCGCTGGGGAGAGTTAATCTACGAATGGCAGGGAATTAATGGTTATTGGGATGGATACACACGTCCTTCGGGACAATTAGTGCCTGCCGGGACCTACTTCTATGTCATTACAGCTATAGATGTTGCAGATGTGCCGTATGCGTTGAGCGGAACTGTTCAATTAATGAGGTAAGGTTTAGTTTTTCTTAAAAGTCTTAAAAACAATTTCTGCTTTTGCTTTTCCAATCACCTTTTCCATCTCTTCCACAGAAGATGCTTTAATTCGTTTAACAGATTTGAATTGTTTAATTAGCGCCAATTGTGTTTTTGGACCTATTCCCTTAATCTGATTCAACTCTGACTTATTTAAAGTAGCTTTCCTTCTTTTTCCTCGATGATGTGTAATTCCAAATCGATGTGCTTCGTTTCTCAAATACTGAATTACTTTTAACGATTCGGATCGTTTATCTAAATAAATAGGTAAAGAATCTCCTGGAAAATAGATTTCCTCCAAGCGTTTCGCAATACCAATAACTGCAACCTTTCCTCTTAACCCTAAAACATCTAAACTTTTAACGGCTGAACTTAATTGCCCTTTTCCTCCATCGATAACAATTAGCTGCGGAAGCGGCTCGTTTTCATCTAGGAGTCTTTTATATCGCCTATAAACTACCTCTTCCATAGAAGCAAAATCATCAGGACCGACAACAGTTTTAATATTAAAATGACGGTAATCTTTTTTAGATGGCTTAGCATCTTTAAATACTACGCAAGCCGCAACAGGAAAGGCTCCTTGAATATTTGAATTGTCAAAACATTCGATGTGCGTTGGTAATTCTAATAAGCGTAAATCTTTACGAATTGTATCCATAATTCTTTTCGAGTGCTTATCCGGATCCGTATTTTTGATCTGTTTCTGGCGTTCTATTTTGGAATGTTCCGCATTGCGAAATGACAAATCAAGCAGTCCTTTCTTATCGCCTTTTTGAGGCACAATGAATTGGGTGTTTTCAAATGCTAAATCTAGTTTCTGCTGAAGCAATATTTCTTTAGATACACTCGGAAATCGCTCACGTATTTCAACAATTGCAAATTCTAATAATTGTTTATCTGATTCGTTTAAACGTTTTTTCAACTCTAATGTATGACTCTGAATAATTGACCCATTCATCACTTTTAAAAAATTGACATAGGCCGTGTTAATGTCTGAATCAATAGCAAAAACATCAACATTGTTAACGGTTGCGCTAACCACCATGGATTTCGATTGATATTTCTCAACCAATGCTAAACGTTCTTTTATGTCTTGCGCCTTTTCAAAATCATATTTTGCAGAAGCATTTTTCATCTTATTACGCAACTGTTCAATGACCGACTTAATATTTCCTTTGAGGATCTTCCGAACATCTCTCAATCGATGATCATATTCCTTTGTTGAAATCTCTCCTTGGCAACAACCTTTGCAATTTCCAATGTAATATTCTACTGAAGTTTGAAATTGTTTGTCTCCAATATTCTCTTTGGTTAGTTTATGGGTGCAATTTCTTATTTCAAAACTTTGCTTAAACAGGTCCATTAAAGTTTTAATCATCTTAACAGAGTGAAAAGGCCCATAATACTCATCTCCATTTTTCTTTAATTGACGTGTATAAAAAATCCTTGCAAATGGCTCTTTTCGAATACAAATCCAGGGGTACGTTTTATCATCTTTTAACATGATATTGTACTTCGGTTGGTATTTTTTTATGAGCGTATTTTCTAAAAGTAAAGCGTCCATTTCGGTGTTCACCTTAATGGTTTTAATGTCTACAATTTTCCCAACTAAAACTTTCGTTTTAGTATTTTCATACTTAATCTTATTAAAATAAGAGGAGACTCTATTTTTAAGGTTTTTTGCTTTTCCGACATAAATAATCAGATTGTTTTTATCAAAATATTGATAAACCCCAGGAGAACTAGGTAACGATGAAATAATTTTAGTTATGTGTTCACTTTTTTGCAGATGACAAATTTAACCAATTTCAACTTGTTTTTTCGTTGTCATTTTAGAAACCGCTATAGGAGAGTTCTAGTAATTCATTCAGGAAATGGTTACTTATAGTCTGAAGGAAGTATGAAGGACTTCTTTTTTTGACTCAATACGACTAGTGTTTGCATCTGACCTATTTCTTCAATTAAACTTAATTTTTCTGAAATTAAATAATCGAATGCCGGTATGTCCTTTACGATAATTTTAAGCTGATAATCGAAATCCCCTGTCAATTGATAGCACTCAACTATTTCATCTATTTTGTTAATTTGATTAATAAAATTAGAAATAGCATTCTTCACTTGTCTTGTTAACGAAACTTGAATTAGCGCTGTAAAACCTAAACCTAACAATGAGGCATTTACTGTTGCATGATAGCTCTGAATATAGTCCCCTTTTTCCAGCTTTTGCACTCTTCCTAGTGTAGGAGCAGGAGACAACCCAATCTTTTTGCTTAACTCAACATTCGTAATTTTACTATTCTCCTGGAGTTCTTTTAGTATTTTTAGGTCGATCGCGTCTATTTTCATACAACAAGTTTTTGTATCGAATTAGACAACTGTCCAATCCTAAACTAATGTACTGAAATTATTTAATTAGCAGAATTATATTTTAAATAATCTCAAAAAGAAGTGGTTTGCTAGGAGATGCGTCATTTTCGAAACTTGCTATCTGAATATTAATAAAAAACGTTCCATCAACTACGCCTTCCGGAACAAAAATCAATTCAGTAATCGTTGAATCATATCTAGTGTTAGCTGGGTAATTCCAAAAAGCTCTATGCGATATCATTCTTCCACCATCAATTTCTCTATCGACCGAAGGCAAATCAATTAACAAATGTTTGATTCCCATCTCCGAAATATATTGAGCAGCTTCTTCAGCTAAATAAGGCCAATTTGTATTAGAATATTGACGCCCTATTTTTTCCAAGGGATTAGGTAGCGATCTAATAACAATTGCTTCAGGGTTACCTTTAATTGCGTTTTGGATTTGCTCTTTGGTTATAACTCGATCTCCTTTCTTTTGCCACTCTGATTCTTCTCCTTCATATACTTCTGGTTCCACCGAAATTACTTGACCAAAAAAGAAAAATGTTTTTAACGTGTCATTTATGGAATATACCTCTTTAGAAATATGCCCAACACATTCTGTATGGGTCCCATTTCCATGGGGGTTAAAAAAAATATTTCGAAAATTAACATCTCCCCCTTCCGCAACACTGCCTAAAAATTGCTCCGTACGAACAGGCTCTATTTTCATTGGTTCTACATACCAGGCATTTACACCTTTCTTATCTCCGCGAAGCGGAACAGAAATATCTATCGGCTTTGATAGGTCCACTTTATAGGTCTGGTTTTTATGTTCAATAGAAGCTATCATCATTATGTACTAATTCGTTGGAAACACTATAAAAGTACTATTAATTATGGAATTGTATGTAATTGTGCATCTCCATATAAATCAATCATTGTGAGAAATTAAAATTACTGATCGAATTATTAATAACTAGTGTCGTTAGATTTTCAAGAAACATAGATATTCCTTGTAAAATTTAGGATACTCCCTGCATTTTTATTGGAGATAAACTGTTTCTAGGGAACAGTTCCTTTGAGTTCAATAAAACCGCCCATATCTTCAGTCGCTTCCATAGCATGCAATTCTCCCTCAACATACATTAAGATAGAAAGGTCAAGAAGCGGCCCTGTTTTGATGGCTGAAAGATAATAATTACTTCCTTTTTTAACGCGAAAGCTTTTATTCCAATCACCTGTTACATGTGTTTCGTAGAAGTAATTCCCATTAACTCTAAAAGCTATTTCAGCATTCGATTTTGAAACAACACGGTATTTAATTCTTTTGTATGAATCTTTTTCACAACTCGTAAAGGCCGAAAAAAAAAGAATTGCAAAACATATAAAGATTGATTTCATTAGCCTGATTTAGCGTTTATTTCAGCTACATCACACCAAATTTCATGCCGTTGTTTAAACTGTAATTCTTTTGAAATAGAGTTTAGGTATTCTGCTAAATATCCAACTTTTGTTAACCTATCTTTAGAGCAACTAAACAAACAATTCACTAGCAATACGATCCGCAAACGCCTTGCCTTTTTGATTAAGGGAAAAAGATTCTTCATCTATTTTCATTTGATCTGAGTAATTAACTAGTTGCTTCTTAAGGCTAAGCAACCACGCTTCCCCAAACTCACTTTTGATATATTCAAATTCGCAGCCCCATATTGTTCTTAACCCTAAAAGCATATACTCATTATACCTATCATTTTTAGAAAGTTTTTCTAATTCAAAAGGAACTTCTCCTTCATTTATTGCTTTAATATACTTGGCGTTGCTCGCAACATTCCATTGGCGCGTATTACCATTAAATGAATGAGCAGAAGGCCCAATCCCTAAATAGAATTTTCTTTTCCAATAAGATGAATTGTGTTTTGAAAAATATCCTTCTTTACCAAAAGAAGAAATCTCATAGTGCTTGAAATTATTATTTTCCAAAGTATTGATTAGCAATTCAAATTGCTCCGCCCCTGCTTCATCGCTGAGCGGTTTAGATTTACCGGTTTTTACAAGATGATGCAAAGCAGTTCCGGTTTCTACAGTTAAGTTATATGCCGAAATATGTTGAACATCAAGATCTAATGCTTTTTGCAAATTAATTTTCCACGCTTCAATTGTCATTTCCGGTAAGCCATAAATAAGATCAATTGTAATGTTATCAAAGCCTAAACTTTGTGCATCTTGAACACATTTAGTGGCTTGACTTGAATTATGTGCACGATTCATCCAAATTAAATCAACATCGTTAAAGGATTGTATTCCGATACTTAGTCTGTTTATTCCTGCTTGTTTTAAATCTTCTAGTTTTTGAAAAGTGAAATCATCAGGGTTTCCTTCTAATGTTATTTCAGGGTTAGAAATAATAGAAAATTCAGCATATACTTTATCCAAAATTCTTCTAATCTCCTCAGCATCTAAAAAACTTGGTGTTCCACCTCCAAAATAAATTGTTTCGACTATTTCTTCGTTCAAATAGTTTTTTTGAATTTCTATTTCCTTCAGTAAGCAGGTTATTAAGTCTTGTTTATTTTTTAAAGAAGTGCTAAAATGAAAATCACAATAGTGACATTTCTGTTTGCAAAAAGGTATGTGGATATAGATGCCCATTGATTTTCAAAAGTACATAGTTTGAACAGTACAATTCTCTAATTAGTCAATTAATTAAATAGCGAACTTTTAGGGAAACCTCTTTCTCTTTTTTACTTTTGTAATCCTTATCAATTTTTTTTATGAAAACACTTTCTATTCTATTCCTATTAATAGTGGTTAGCTGTTCTCGGGAAGAGGTAAACATTCCTGTTGAAAAGAACATCGCGGTTGATCAAAAAAAAAGTATTACCGATGGCGAGTTTATTGAATATCATCCCAATGGAGTTTTAAAAACGAAAGGATTACTCAAAAACGGAAAGAGAACTGGAACCTGGACAGCATATCACGCTAATGGTAACCTATACAGTGAAAGCAAATACAAGGCAGGCTTATTAAATGGAAAAACCGCGGCTTACTATCCTAATGGAAATGTGCAATACATGGGCCTATATATAGGTGGTAAAAAAGACGATCTTTGGTTTTTTTACCGCGAAGATGGAGCTTTGGAAAAAGATGTGTTATTTAAAAACGGAGAAAGAATAATAACCACTCCTTAGCATAAATAACCTTCATTTACTCCAATCCGTATTTCGTCTTATACTTGTTATAATTTCTTGATTGATGATTATCTAAGTTCACCATTCTACCATCTATAAAAGCAATAAAAACGTTACTTGTTCTCATATCTAATGCATCTCCATCGGAAACAAATAATGTTGCATTTTTCCCTTCTTCAATAGACCCTAACTCTTTGTTAACCCCCAATATTTTTGCAGCATTAAGCGTTATTGATGCAACTCCTTCTTCATAAGTAAGCCCATATGCAATGGTTGTTCCGGCAACGAAAGGTAAATTTCTCGTCCCCATTTGTTCCATGTCAGCATTGTACTGCAGACAATAAGATACACCGGCATCACGTAGTAATTTTGGCAATTTATAGGGTAAATCTATATCGTCTTCTGGCTGATTTGGTAAGCTATGGATATGTTGAATAATTACAGGAATATTGTTTTCTTTCAAACGATCAGTAACCATCCAAGAATCATATCCTCCAACAATAACAACTTTTTTCAATTTGTACTTTCGCTTAAAATTGATAACATCATTAATCTCTTTCACGTAAGAAACATTAACATAAAGCGTTTTTTCACCCGTAAACAAAGCTCCCATTGCTTCCAACTTCAAATCTCTTTCTCCCTCGTTCAAAGCTTTATTATAGGCTGCTGCTTCATCGAAAAACGTACTTATCTCCTTTGTTCTTTCCGCATAGTTTTTTGATTTTTTTGTGTCCCCAGGCGTTGACCACCATCCACTCGATTTCATAAATCTTGGCCAATTTAGGTGAATACCAATATCTTCTTTTACAAGAGCATCTTCCCAGTTCCAAGCATCAAAATTAACTACCGATGATGACCCTGAAATCACTCCTCCACGGGGCGTAACCTGAGCGATTAGAACCCCATTAGTTCTTATAGTTGGTGTTATTTTTGAATCCGTATTATAGGCTATTATGGATCGAACATTGGGGTTATAGGTTCCAATCTCTTTAAAATCCTCTGTGGCTCTAACCGCTCCTATTTCCATTAATCCAAGAGTAGAGTTTACTGCTATAAACCCAGGGTATACATGCTTATCTTTAATATCAATTACCGTGTCATAATCTGAATTATTAATTGTGTTCGTAAGTGCATTCATCACTTTAACAATTTTCCCTTTCTCCAAAACAATAGCAGAGCGATTAATCATCTCCCCTGTTCCCAAATGGGCTGTTCCGTTTAACAATAAAACAGTTCCTCCCTGCTTAGCTCCAGGTGCTTCTTGTCCTTGAAAATTTGAAAGGCAAAACCCAAGAAGAATTAATATTATATATTGTGCATTTTTCATCTCTATCCAATTTTAATTACCATCATCACTTAAAGTTCCACAAACGTGCACTTGAGATTTCTTCTTAAATGCTTTTTGTGTTTCAGCTCCTCCATTCTTCTCTTCAATCATTTTTGTAATAATTCGAAGACGTTCTTGCTGAATCTCTTTTCTCATTTTAAGATCTCTTTCCCAATCATAATAAATTATACCATCAATAATTGTTTGTTCCGCTTTTGCATATATGGAAAGTGGGTTATCACTCCAAATCACTAAATCTGCGTCCTTACCCACTTTTATACTACCCATTCTTTCATCAACATGTAATAAAATTGCTGGATTTAAAGTCACCATTTTAAGTGCTTCTTCTTCCGTCATCCCTCCATACTTAATTCCCTTAGCGGCTTCCTGATTCAACCTTCTCCCCATTTCAGCATCATCACTGTTTATAGCGGTCACAATTCCCATTTGATTTAATAAAGAAGCATTGTGTGGTATAGCGTCATTCACCTCAAATTTATATGCCCACCAATCACTAAATGTAGAGCCTCCTGCGCCATGAGCCTTCATTTTATCTGCCACTTTATAGCCTTCCAGAATATGCGTAAACGTATTCAATCTAAACTTCATGGAATCGGCAACATGCATTAGCATGTTTATTTCTGATTGCACATATGAATGACACGTTACAAAGCGTTGTGCATTTAAAATTTCTAAAATAGCTTCTGTTTGTAAATCCCTTCTTGGAGCACTTACTTCTTGTTTTTTCTTTTTTGGAAGTTCATTATAAACAGACCACTTATTCTCATACTCTTGGGCATTGATAAAAGCATCGTAAAACACTTGTTCAACTCCCATTCTTGTTTGTGGGAAACGAATAGTATTATATGAACCCCAATTTGATTGTTTCACATTTTCTCCTAATGCAAACTTTATAAATCCAGGAGCATTCATTACCTTCATTTGTTCTGGGCTATTCCCCCACCTTAATTTTATTAGTGCTGCTTGTCCTCCAATTGGATTTGCTGAGCCATGTAATAATTGTGAAGCTGTTACACCTCCAGAAAGTTGACGATAAATATTGATGTCATTCGGTTTAATTACATCACCTATCCGAACTTCTGCGGTAACTGCATTTGAACCTTCGTTTACACCTCTCTCAATAGCAATGTGGGAATGCTCATCAATAATTCCGGGTGAAACATGCTTCCCTTTACCATCAATTACTATAGAATTGCCATCTACAATATCGGCTATTTTGCCAATATGAACAATCTTACCCCCTCGGATTAGCAAATCTGCCTCTAAGGTTCCTTGTTCTTCTAGAGTCCAAACTGTTGCGTTTTTAATTAAAATTGATTTTTGAACTGGTAATGAATCCCAACCATAAGCCATCATAGGGTAATTAAACTTTCCTAGGGTTATTGAATCAGCAACAGCTAGCGCTTTCTTTTTCTTCTCATGTTTTTCGCTTCGGATAGCAGTCCATTTAACCCAATCTCCATTCGGCATTTGACCACGCCCATCCCATACTCCAGAACCAAAATTTACATTTCCTGATAAACGATATACGCCTCCTTTTAATTGATAGGAAATTGCTATCGTATGGTCATTTAAAGTAGTCGTTACCTTTACGGACTTCTTCTTAATTACCTTATATGGCTTGCCCGTTAAAGAATCTAAGACCAAATCTCCTTTTACACTTATGCTGTCTACAATCATATCGTAAGTCAATTTTCCTGAAGGTTTTTCTTTTGAACCAGTGACTTTTAACGTTCTAATATTCTGATTTACATTTAAGTTGTAAACCCCCCGAATATCAACCAGATCCATTGCAGAAACTTCATGCTTCTGCCCATTAATCCAATTTTGATGAATGCTTTCTCCTTGTTCAAAAACATCTCCGGATGTAATAAGAAAGTTTGCTTGTTTACCTAAAGTTAGCGACCCTAATTCTGCATACGCACCTATCATTTCCGCAGGTACTTGTGTCAATGATTTAAGGGCTTGTTTTTTTGAAAGGCCCCTTTTTACCGCTTTACGCAGGTTTGTTAAGAATTCCGACTTCTTTTTCAATCCATCGGTGGTCAATGCAAAAACGATTTGGTTTTCCTCTAAAAATTTTGGATTCGACGGTGCCAACTCCCAATGTTTCATTTCTTCTAAAGACACGTGTCTTGCGTCATAAGGATCCTCAACATCGTATGCTTTTGGAAAGTTTAATGGAACAATAAATTTCCCGTTTGTAGCTTTCATATCTGAAATCATTTGGTATTCATCTCCTACTCCTTTGAAAATGTATTGAACACTAAACTCATCACCGATTTTATCCGCTCGTAAAACTGAATATTTATTGCGAACATCAAAAATCTGAGGTAATGACTGAGTTGAAGTAAACGCTTCTAACGAAAGATTTTTCTGTTTATCTTCACTTGAGTTATGATACCATTCAGCATCCAAAAATGTTTGTTTTATTAAAGCAATACAACCCATTAAAGAGCTTGGGTAAGCTTGCCGTGAGCTGCCTTTTTTAAATGAGTAATGTGCAGCTGCCTTTTCTAAAACAATATTCTCGTGCTGGGAGTTACTAGCTAAATTGGTAAGGACAGATGTTCCTCGGGCAACACCATCTTGTTGGTGAGAAAGAACGGTTCCGAACCCAATGTTTCGATACTCCTTAGCTGATTTATCATTTTCGGTAAAAATCTCTATTCCATTAACCTCTGGCTTTATTGCCTGGTTCCAGGAATACGCTCCCTTTTTTAAACTATTATATTGTGGGTAATTACTACGTGGTGACTTTTTCACTTCTTCCGCTCCGTAAGAAGTATAGAGATCAATAAAAGATGGATAGATGTGCTTCCCTTTAGCATCGTGAACTACACAATTTTCAGGAAGTTTCGTTTTTAGGCCAACATAAGTAATTCTTCCTTCCTTAATAAACAAATAACCCTCATTGATTATCGTTTCTGCATCAACATGAATTGTAGCATTTATAAATGCGTGAGAATTATGGTTCTTGTCTCGCACGCCATTTGTTGGAAAGTCTTCCTGTGAAACCCCGATGATTGAAAAGAAGACAAGTAATAAAAATAAGTAGTTTTTCATAAATTAAATCTAAAGCAAACAAAAATAAGCATTGTTATGACAATTAAAGGTCTCTTATTTTTAACTTTGCAAAGAAACTTTTTATATAAACGGTTAAAATGGAAATATTAAAACATACACACTCTGGCCTGAGATGGCTTTTTCTCTTAATAATAATCTTTGCAATTGTTAATGCTATTAGAAAATGGAAATCTGGAGATAAATTTGGAGCAAAAGATAAACTACTAAACATTATTACCATTGCTTTAACACATACCATGGGAATTATTGGAATCGTTTTATTCTTTATTAGCCCTAAAATTCAATTTACTGAAGGGTTTATGAAAAATGATCAAATTAGGTTTTACCTAACCCAACATACTTTTGGAATGGTACTAGCAATAATTCTGATTACTATCGGCTACAGTAAAGCTAAAAAAGCAGCAAAAGACAGTGCGAAATTCAGAAAGACTGCGGTTTGGTTTACAATCTCTCTATTAATCGTATTAATATCCATACCATGGCCATTTTGGGGAGTAGGAGGAGAATTATATTAATCGGAATCGTTTTTACTTTGGCTTCTTGTACGGAACAAGAACCAGTAATAAATGAAAGTGGCGAGCCAAATGGCAGAGCTATTTACAAGCAGAACTGTAAAGTATGCCATGGAGGGAAAGGAGACTTAGGGGTTGGCGATGCCGCCGATTTGAGTGCTTCGAAAAAAACCTTTCAGGAAAAACTATACATAATTACGAATGGCAGTGAGAGCGGCAAAATGACTTCTTACAAAGGAGTCTTAACCGAAAAAGAAATCGCTGCGGTAACTGCACATATCGAAACATTAATAAAATAAATGGGCGGTACTAATTCAGAAAATATTGATCCAAATAATGCTGTAATCGTTGGAATAATTTCGCAAAAACAAACTCCAGAACTAATAACGGAGTATCTAGATGAACTAGAATTCCTTGCAAAAACTTATGGTGTAAAAACGAAAAAAAGATTTACCCAAAGACTAGAGACCCCCAACACAGCTACTTTTGTTGGAAAAGGTCGATTGGATGAAATAAGGGAATATGTTAAAATTAATAATATAGATACGGTAATATTTGATGACGACCTGTCACCCTCCCAACTAAGAAACATCGAGAAGGTATTACAAGTTTTAATATTAGATAGAAGTTTATTGATTTTAGAAATATTTCAACAACGAGCTCAGACATCACATGCAAAAACACAAGTAGAATTAGCACGTTATCAATATTTATTACCGCGCCTAACCAACATGTGGACGCACCTTGAAAGACAGCGAGGAGGAACAAGTACTCGAGGAGGTTCTGGGGAAAAAGAAATTGAAACAGATAGAAGAATAATTCGAGATAAAATTTCACGTCTAAAAAAACAATTAAAAGCAATTGATAAACAGATGGCTACCCAAAGAGGTAATCGTGGAAAGTTAGTTCGTGTAGCATTGGTCGGATATACAAATGTTGGCAAGTCAACTTTAATGAACGTATTGAGTAAGTCTAAAGTTTTTGCAGAAAATAAGCTCTTTGCAACATTAGATACCACCGTTCGAAAAGTGGTATTGCAAAATATTCCTTTTCTTATGTCTGATACTGTTGGGTTTATCCGGAAATTACCCCACCAATTAGTAGAGTCTTTTAAATCGACATTAGATGAAGTTCGAGAAGCTGACCTAGTAGTCCATGTTGTAGACATAGCGCACCCAGCTTTTGAAGATCATTACAACACTGTTAATCAAACTTTAGCTGAAATTAAAGCTTTAGACAAGCCCATTTTATTGGTGTTTAACAAAATAGACACCTATGACCTTCTGGGTGGTTTTGAAGATGGAGAGTTTTCTAGGCCCACTTTAAAAGAATTACAAAAAACGTGGATGGCCAATCTAAATAATCAGTGCTTATTTATTTCTGCTGAGAAAAAAACGAATATTGATGAATTGCGAAAAGTAATGTACGAAGAAGTGAAAAAAATTCATATCACTCGGTTTCCTTACAATGATTTCTTGTACCAAGAATACGAATAGAAAACAATACCCGCAATAATTTCCTATGAGCTTATAGATGAATTAGTTTTAACATTAAGCTATTCAAATACGGACCAAAGAAAAGGGAGCATAGAACGCAAGAACAAGTTACATGGCCCAAGGAATATTGGGCCAATTCATTTATGTTAACTCCGAAAAAAACACAATAATTGTGAGTTAGGAGAAGATTGGTGGAAAGTAACCTGGAGAATTGTATTTCCCAACATTTATACAACTATTTAAAAGCACGTATTTAATCAATAAATTCACTTATTAAAGTGGTTTTTAGCCAATTTAATAACATTTATAAACTACGTATTTTTAAAACTTCATGTTTTGAGAAGGCTCACACTTCTCTATGTTTGCTATGTAATTAAAAACAAAAAACATGAAAAATTTATTTAGAATCACACTAATGACATTGGCTTTAACCTCAGCAAGTATTAAAATACAATGTCAAGACAAAGCAGCAGTAGTTAACGTTTATACAGATGGAGTAACAATTTCTCCAAATGGGGCGGAAAGTTTACTCAGAATAGAACTAACCAAAACCGAACAATTTAAAGTATGTTTGCTATGTAATTAAAAACAAAAAACATGAAAAATTTATTTAGAATCACACTAATGATATTGGCTTTAACCTCAGCAAGTATTAAAATACAATGTCAAGACAAAGCAGCAGTAGTTAACGTTTATACAGATGGAGTAACAATTTCTCCAAATGGGGCGGAAAGTTTACTCAGAATAGAACTAACCAAAACCGAACAATTTAAAGTATTTGACAAACTAGATATGCTTGAAATTGCTAAAGACAATGAAATTGACTTTAAAGATTGCTATGGCAAAAAGTGCTTACACAATATTGGTGTTCTGGCCGAAGTTGACAAAATCGTTACAGGCTCCATCGAAAACTTAGGGAAGAAAATAGTCGTAACAATAAAGATTCTTGACATAAATACCGACAGCTATGATCAAATTGCAATTCAAGAGTTCATCAATATTGAAACAGAGCTTCAAAATATGGTTCAAATTACCTTAAATAAAGCGCTAAGTATTGAAAACGATAAAGCCGCAATGGAAACACTGGTTTATTTTAATCAACCACCAAAAACACCAACAGTTCAAATCAGCAATAGTGGACCAAGAATGGGGCTGGCTATGGTTGGAGGAGACTTACAAGAGGTATTAACACGCTCAGAAGAAGAAGGAGGGTATGAAGCAATTCCAATATTATCTCAGTTTGGCTACCAATTTGAACAAGTTTATTTAAGCTCTGGTAATTTTCAAGCACTTGCTGAAGGAATGGTCTTAATGACTGGACTGGAGCAAGGCTTATTTAACCCGAGTTTTGCTTTTATGAATGGATTTAGAAACTCTAAGACGGGAATTGAGATTGCATTTGGACCTAGCATTAAGTTTAAGAGAGAGGCACAAGGATATCGAGATGAAGATAACATTTGGCACCGCAGCCAGGAATGGGATGCGAGTGAACAAGTAACTGATAGTGCCGGTTTCACCTATACAGATTATAATGCAAACCCAAACCCTTACGAAATCGTTACAAAGCTCGACAAACGAGGAGACATAAAACTAGCTGCAACATGGGTATGGGCAGTAGGTAAAACATTCCATTCAGGATACCTTAACATCCCTGTAAACGCATACTTCTCTTATGGAAAAGAGGGATGGTATACTGGACTATCAGTAGGGTTTAACATTGCAAAAAAAGATTAAACAATTAATTACAAAGAGCTGGGAAAGCATACAAGCTAACCTGGCCTTTGTAATTCTTCTATTCTCTATTTATAACTAAGATTAACATCCTTTAACAACCTCTTTTATTATATTTACGTTGAAATAGTTTTTAAATTGTTTATTATGAAAAACTTTCAAGAGGTTAATTCAAATATAATATACTCTGAGCGTCATTTAAAAGCTGTAAGAAATGAAATTGAGAAAGTAAGGAATGAACTCTCGTCAGAAGAATTAATAAAAAACTCATCTTCTCCTCGCTTTAAAAACATCCACAAACATCTAAAAGAGGTAGCCAAAGAGCTATATCTAATTAGAGAAGCTCTTGCAACTTTTGACAGTTTGCTACCAGAACATGAAAATGCCACGACAAAATACAAAAAACTTGTTCTTGAATTGAAAGCTCTAAAACAAGAATTAGATAGCTTTCAAAATAGCGCGACTGCACCTCAAAAGGAAAAAGAAGGTTCTTCAGAAAAGCAAAAAACGACAACTGAACCCATTCAGACCAAGAAACAGGAAGAACCAAAGAAAATAAGAGCTGAAGACACAGAAAGCTTTATTGGAACAAAGGTAATTAGTATAGTGGGCATTTTACTGATGATGCTTGGAATTGGGTATGGGGCAAAATATGCCATTGAAAATAACCTAATAAGCCCAACAGTTTGGATAATTGCAGTTTACGTTCTAGGAACCGCACTGCTGCTAATGGCGTTGAAACTAAAAAGCAAATATGAAAACTTTTCTGCCGTGTTATTAAGTGGGGCGATGGCTATCTATTACTTTACCACTTATTTTGCTTTCGCGCAATACGACCTTATCGCAAGAGAAGTAGCATTCGGAATGATGCTAATTTTTACGGTGTTTACAGTAATTTCAGCATTACGATACGACAATCAAATTATTGCCCACATTGGGTTTGTTGGAGCATATGCTGTTCCGTTTCTTGTGCGCGGAAACAATGAAAATGTTGTTGCATTGTTCTCCTTTATGGCTATAGTAAATGTTGGAATACTTGCCGTAGCCATTAAAAAGTATTGGCAATCACTACTCTATTCAGCCTTCTTTCTAACCTGGTTAATATTTACAAAGTGGTTTCTATCAGTATATAATCCCTCTATTGACCTAAATACAGCGATCATATTTGCTTCTTTGTTCTTTATCATTTTCTATGCAACCATTCTTGCCTACAAGCTATTGCATTCAAAAGTTTTTGATGGTGGAGACATCTCCCTAATCATATTAAACGCTGTTTTCGCATACAGTTTTGGATTAGCAATTTTATCTAATAGCATTTCTACAGAAAACTACTTGGGCTTATTTACGCTTTTAAATGGAGTAGTGCATATTATCGTGAACCTAACTATCAAAAGGTTTAAAGAATATGATAAAAATATGCATTATCTCACGTTTGGACTTGCGCTAGCATTTGTTACCATTGCAATACCCGTAGAATTTGATGGTAGCTGGTTGGCTTTGTTTTGGCTTGCTGAATCTGCAGTTCTTTTTTGGATTGGAAGAACGCAAAAAGTTCGATTCTATGAAATCTTCTCCTATCCGTTATTAGGAGTTGCAATTTGTTCTCTTCTTTACGGATGGGGAGAATACTATGGTAATCTTCATGAGTTCAAATTATTTTTAAATGTTGACTTTTTAATATCAGCAATGTTTATCTTGATATTGGGCTTAATGCTAATTATCTCTAGGAAAACGAAAGAAGCTGCTTTTAACGATTATAGTGGAGTTCTAACGTGGGCTCTATTTACAATGCTATATTTTGCGTTTTTCATGGAAATTAATGGATATTGGAGTGCCCAGTTGGGAATAAACAATGAACTTCCTCAATGGCTTTGGAAAAACCCCAAAGCTCAAGCTCTTTCAACATTTAGGGTAATCTGGTTAACAAACTATACTTTATTATATCTAATCGTTATCTCATGGGTAAACATAAAGATTTATAAAAATCAGACTTTCGCAGGGGTTAATTTAATTATTAATGCGTTTGCTATATTCTTCTTTTTAACTTTTGGCCTCTATAGCTTGAGCCTCTCAAAAGGATTCGGCGATTTTGGAACACAGTATATTTTAAGATATTCTTCTATTGCAATTTTTGGCGGTTTGCTTTTTTCCACAAGTCAATATACAAAGCAACCAATTGTTCAACTTAATTCAACTGTTGGAATAAATATCGCAATGCATATTATTTTCTTGTGTGTTCTAACAAGCGAATTGTTTAACTGGATGCACTTGATGAATACACAGTCAATTTATAAACTTGGACTAAGCTTGCTATGGAGCATATATGGGTTTGGATTGATTATTTTCGGCATATGGAAACGATTAAAACACCTGCGAGTAATGGCATTTATCATTTTCGGATTAACACTTTTTAAATTATTCTTTTACGATATTGCACATCAAAGTACGATCTCTAAAACAATTGTAATGATTAGTTTGGGCGCCGTTTTACTAATCGTTTCTTTTTTATATAATAAATACATCCCCAATATATTGAAAGAAGAAAATGACAGTAAAAAAAATATAATTTAAAAAAAAGAGGAGTGATTACTCACTCCTCTTTAAACCAAATCAAATCTTCCGGACTAGTGAGCGGCTTTGCTCGCCGAAATATCTAACTGAAAAGTAACGGTTGGATTAGTTGCTTCCAATTTTTCTGCTTCTGGAAGAGTATCTTGCTCCAATAAATAGGGTAGGTTAAACTGCAACATGTTTAAATCGAAATTTGCTGTGGCAGCAATCGATTCAGAAGACATATTCATTTCAACAGGAAATGAAACCTCCTTACTTATTCCAAGTACGTTTAGGGAACCTGTCAATACTCCATCAATGACGTTTGTAATTGTAAACGAAGATGTTGCGAAATCAGCCACAAAGAAAAATGAGGTATCCATTAAATGATTTTGCAACATTACTGTATACTCATTTGGCTCTCCAGATTCAAGTATAGAAGCCATATCAAAACTAAACTCCCCTCCTAAAACAACTTCGTCCTCAACAACAATAGATCCAGCACTAATAGCTACTGTTCCAATGTGAGCAGGAACCGTATCTTTATATGATTGGGCACTCCAAGTAACAACTGAAGATTCAGCTACATGATATGTCCCGCTTAATTTAGCAACCTCAATATTTTCTGTTGCTGTAACTTCCGTTTCCGTATCTTTTTCTCCACAAGAAGAAAAAGCGATAGTTGACAATGTCAACATTGATAATATTATTTTTTTCATTTTGATTATTTTTTTGACAAAAGTACTTGCAATTTTTGCAATTCCTAGCGTTTTTTAACTTTATTTGTTGCAACATCTATTTTATTTTCACATTCCACCGTTAACATTATTTAGGACAGCACATTAGAACTCACTAAAAATTTAAACTACTTTCGTTATATGGCAAAATCAAAGAGTAAACTAGGAAGAACAGGATTATCGACAGTTGTCGGAA
Source organism: uncultured Flavobacteriales bacterium (assembly GCA_943788755.1). Taxonomy (GTDB): domain Bacteria; phylum Bacteroidota; class Bacteroidia; order Flavobacteriales_D; family Parvicellaceae; genus CALSMU01. The sequence continues at coordinate 719,229 of CALSRM010000003.1, read as the reverse complement.
TATCTCTACTCCTTTTTCTTCTTGGGGTTTTTGCATATATCCTTACAACACTTACTGCAAGTGCCGATGCAATGAAGGAACAGTTAGTTGTCGATATTCTTTTTAGAGAAGAAGCACGCGAAGTTGATATTTTGAAAATGGAAAAAGAACTTGCTGCAATGCCGCATGTCCTCACCGCACAATATGTGTCTAAGGACTCTGCAAAAGCTTTGATGATGGAAAGGCTAGGACATGATTCTTTTGACATTTTAGATGGCGCTAATCCCTTAAGACCTTCCATAGCAGTTAATCTAGCTTCCGATTATGTTAATGCGGATAGCGCCATTAGTTTTCAGAACAAGGTGCTGAGCGGAAATGAACATGTAATTGAAGACGTTTCATATGATAGCACTCAGTTCATAGAACTAACCAATACTTTTTCATGGCTTCGTTTTATTATATTGACTATTGGAGGAATTCTACTATTTATTGCAATGGCATTAATTAACAATACAATTCGCCTTTCCGTTTATTCAAAAAGATTTACAATAAAAACCATGCAATTAGTTGGTGCAAAGCCAAGCTTTATAAGGCGCCCTTTCTTGCTAAATGCTCTAGGCCAAGGTTTGCTTTCTGGCATTATTGCAGTTGGGCTTTTAGTAGCTTTTGGATATTTCTTTGGACAAATTAGTCCCGGACAAATAGAAAGAATTACCACGAGCGAAGCTCAGCTCCAAAAAGAATTTCAGATATTCGCCCAACTTTTTGGTGGAATTATCCTTTTGGGTATTTTTGTAAGTTGGATATCTACATACTTCGCGCTAAGTAAATATATCTGGATCAAAACAGAAAAACTATACTAAATGGAAAATTCAGTAATGGCCCTTTCAAGGGAAAATTTCAAATACATCATTGTTGGCTGTGTTATTGTTATTGTAGGGTTTATACTGATGTCTGGAGGAGGAACAGAAGATCCTACTCAATTTAATGAGGAGGAATTATTTAGTTTTAGAAGAATTACCCTAGCACCATTTTTGGTTATGCTTGGATATGGTGTCGTCCTTTTTGGAATATTAAAACGACCAAAAAAAGGCACAACTATCGAAAACTCTGAGATCATTGAAGAATCGGTTGCCGAAAATGAGGATATCCGTGACGACATGCCCAACAATTAAAAATGGACTGGATAGAAGCTTTTATTCTTGGGGTAATTCAAGGGCTTACAGAATTTTTACCTGTTAGTAGCAGTGGTCATTTAGAGTTAGCGAAATTAATTCTTCCTAGTCAGTATACTGGCGAATCGAGCATGCTGATGACAGTTGTTTTGCACTTTGCAACTGCTTTAAGCACTGTAGTTATTTTCAGAAAAGATTTAATGCAAATTATCAAAGGGATTTTCCAATTTCAATGGAATGAAGCAACAAAATTCTCTGTAAAAATTATTATCTCAATGATCCCAGCGGCACTAGTAGGTGTGTTTTTTGACGATATAATAGAATCTTTTTTTAATGGCGCAGTTCTATTGGTTGGGTCAATGTTGCTTGTTACTGGTGGATTATTGTTCCTGGCTGACAAAACAAAAAACACAACGAAAGAAGTTAGTCTTTTCCATTCGATTATAATCGGCATATCACAAGCAATAGCCATTCTTCCAGGTATTTCAAGATCTGGAGCAACAATTGGCACCTCCGTTCTACTTGGAATAGATCGAGAAAAAGCTGCCCGATTTTCTTTTTTAATGGTAGTACCTTTAATTTTTGGTAAAATTGCAAAAGACCTGTATTGAGCGATAAATTTAGTTTAGAAAGCATAGACATAGCGTCATTATCAATTGGTTTTCTTGCTGCATTTATTACTGGCTTAATTGCCTGCACCTGGATGATCTCTTTAGTAAAGAAAAGTAAATTGGTCTATTTTTCTTTTTATTGTTTTATTGTAGGAACTGCAGCAGTGATTTGGTCTTTTCTCTAAAATGAGCGGTTCAAAAAAATATAACTTTAGAAAAGGAGAAGTTGTTGTCGTTGACAAACCTTTGCATTGGACTTCGTTTGATGTAGTTAACAAACTTCGATACCCATTAAAAAAGAAATATAACATTAAACGTTTTAAAGTAGGTCATGCAGGAACTCTGGATCCATTAGCAACAGGCCTATTAGTTATTTGCACGGGTAAAATGACAAAAGAAATCAATGCTTTTGTTTTAGATAGCAAAGAATATACCGGAGTTATTCAATTGGGAGCAACCACTCCCAGTTACGATTTAGAAACTGAAATCGACGCTACTTTTCCTACAGACCACATTGATCAGGATTTGGTTAATCAGGTTATTTCACAGTTTTCTGGAACAATTAAACAGGTCCCTCCTATTTACTCTGCAAAAAAAGTAGATGGGAAAAGAGCTTATGACCTGGCTCGGAAAGGTATTGAAGTGGAATTGAAAGAAAATGAAATTACCATTATCGACTTAGAGTTAAACCTTACAGATAATCATCAAATTACCTTTAAAGTGAATTGCGGAAAAGGAACCTATATCCGCTCTTTGGCAAACGATATTGGAAAAGCTTTAAATTCCGGGGGGCACCTTATAGAATTGCGGAGGACCAGATCCGGTCGCTTTACTACTAGCGATGCTAAAAGTGTTGAGCAATGGGTGAAAATCATCAACGATACCGTGGTATTGGAAGATATGATTTAAGCTAGATTTCAGTCAACTGAAAAAGCATTTTACTTTTCTCATTTTATTTGTTACTTTTGGCGGCCCTAAAACGTGTTATTAAAAATTAAATATGAAGTTATCACAATTCGAATTTGAGTTACCAGAAAAGCTAGTGGCAGAGTATCCGTCAGAAGAAAGAGATGAATCTCGATTAATGGTTGTACACAAAGATACTGGAGAAATAGAGCACAAAATGTTTAAGGATATCCTTGATTATTTTGACGATGGAGATGTTTTTGTTTTGAACAATACAAAAGTTTTCCCTGCTAGAATGTATGGAAACAAAGAAAAAACCGGTGCTAAAATAGAAGTTTTCTTACTAAGAGAATTAAATAAAGAAAGCTTGCTGTGGGATGTTCTCGTTGATCCTGCAAGAAAAATTAGAATAGGAAACAAGTTATATTTTGGAGAAGACGATGAATTAGTGGCGGAAGTAATTGACAACACAACATCAAGAGGAAGAACACTGCGTTTTCTTTTTGATGGTCCTTACGAAGAGTTTAAAGCTACCATTACAAAACTAGGAAACACACCACTTCCAAAATATATTAAAAGAGAAGCTGAGAAATCGGATGCTGAGCGTTACCAAACGATTTTTGCTACCGAAGAAGGAGCTGTTGCCGCTCCAACTGCCGGATTGCATTTTAGCAAGCAATTAATGAAGCGACTGGAAATTAAAGGTATTGAATTTGCAAGATTAACCTTGCACGTTGGTTTAGGAACATTTAGACCTGTGGAAGTTGAAGATCTTACCAAGCATAAAATGGATTCAGAGCAACTAAGAATCGATCAGGAGGCTGCTGATTTAATCAATAAAGCAAAAGACACAAAAAAACGTATCGTTTCTGTAGGAACCACTGCAATGCGAGCAATAGAGACATCAGTGTCAGTTGACAAACACCTTAAGCCATTCGAAGGATGGACGAATAAATTTATATTTCCTCCTTACGAATTTAATCTTGCTGATGCAATGATTACAAACTTTCACACACCAAAATCTACTTTATTAATGATGGTTAGTGCCTTTGCTGGTTATGATTTAATGATGGAAGCGTATAAGCAAGCCGTAAAAGAAAAATATAATTTCTACTCTTACGGTGACGCTATGTTAATTATCTAAATAAATTTTACTGTACCAAAACCTCGCCTAAAGGCGGGGTTTTTTTTTATCTTATTATCTCCATTTATTCCAATATCTTTGCTGCGTGGAAAAGAAAATAGACATCAGACAACTTTCGCTAGAAGAACTAACTAGCTACTTTACCGAAATTGGAGAGAAAGCTTTTCGTGCAAAACAAGTTTATGAGTGGCTTTGGAAAAAAGGCGCTATAAGTTTCGAAGAAATGACTAATCTTTCGCTTGACTACGAGAGAAAATTTAAACGAGAAATTTGAAATTCGATTCTTACAAATTGCAGAAGCGCAAAAAAGCGAAGACAAGACAATAAAAAACGCTTTTAAGTTAGCAGATGGAGCTGTAGTAGAAGGGGTGTTAATTCCCGCAAAAAAAAGAATGACTGCATGTATCTCGATTCAAGTGGGATGCAGTTTAACCTGCGCTTTTTGTGCCACAGGAAAGTTAAAAAGAGTAAGAAACCTTAACCCTGACGAAATTTTCGATCAAGTTGTACTGATAAACAAACAATCCATAGAAAATTACAATACCCCTCTTTCCAATATCGTTTACATGGGAATGGGAGAACCCCTACTAAATTATAAAAATGTACTTGCATCCATCGATAAAATTACGAGCGAAGATGGCTTGGCTATGTCTCCAAAAAGAATTACTGTTTCCACCGCAGGAATTGCAAAAATGATTAAACAATTAGGAGATGATGAAGTAAGGTTCAACCTGGCACTCTCTTTACACGCCGCCAATGACGAAAAGCGTAATAAGATTATGCCCATCAATGAGTCAAACACATTAGCTGTTTTGGCGGAAGCATTAATTTATTTTCATGAAAAGACGGGTACTCGAATTACGTATGAGTACATCATTTTTAAAGGCTTCAACGACACCATTAACGATGCTCGAGAATTAGCTGAATTTTGTAAGATAACGCCGTGTAAAATCAACATTATTGAATACAACTCAATTGATGGCGGAGAATTTCAGCAAGCAGACCCCGAAAAAGTAGATGCATTTGCTGAGTTCTTAGAACGAAAAAACCTTATTGTAAATGTAAGAAGAAGTCGCGGTAAAGACATTGATGCCGCTTGTGGGCAATTAGCGAATAAGAATGAAATAGCTGAGTAACACAAGTGTTTCCCATTCCCTAATCCAAAGTAGTAACTTGGATAAGGAATAATATTTGTGCTAGATTTACATTATATATTGGATTAAAATTAATTCATGCAACAAAAAACAACTCTAACCTTCTTGCTTGTAATCTGCTTTATCACATTCTTTCCAAGTGTAAAAAGTCAAAACCTTACGGCTTATATAGATTATAAAAATGCATTCAACGTTTTTGATGACGGTGTCAAAATTCAATTAGATCATCGTAAAGTTGAAAGTTATAAAGCTGGGAACAACCTGGTTGCCTATATAAATCTCCAAAATGAGCTATGGGTATACCAAAATGGCAAACAATCAAAAATAATTGATTGGGTCAAGAACTATACAATCACGGATAATTTAATGACTTTTGGAGACAATGGTTTTTTGAATGTTTATGATAACGGTAAGGCTAGATTACTGTGTCCCCAATCTATTTCTTATGCTGTTGGGGATAGTTTAGTCGCTTTTTATGATCGTCAGAACAACTCATTTGAAGTTTACTATAACCGAAAAGTTCATCAACTTGAAACAGACTTACTTAATGGAATTGGGGATTATAAAGTCGGAGAAAATTTAGTCGCTTATATCAATCCGCAAAACTATTTTATGGCTTTTTACCAGGGAGAAATAATTCAGTTAATGTACACGGACGACCCTATAAAATTTGAAGTTGGGTTAAATACAATTGCATATATTAATCCTGTTGTTGAGTCCTTCCATGTGGTATATTACGGAGATGAAAAAGAGCTAGAGGAATACCCTCCGTTATCATTTAAATGTGGAGACAACATGGTAGCTTACGTCACAATGGAGGGGGAATTCTTTCAATATTATAAAGGAAATAAAATGGAAGTAAGTTCTTTTGCTCCTGATAATTTCGCTGTTACAGATAACATGCTGATTTATGAAATGCTTGGGCGATTGTACGCATTTTATGAAGGACAAAGCTATGAGTTAGCTAATTTTTTGCCAAATAACTACCAAATTGACAGAGGCTCAGTAGCCTTTACTGATCAACAAGGAAAATTATGGATGTTTAGAGCTGGTGAAAAAAAGAAAGTGAGTAATGAGAGAGTTAGTTCATACGAACTTATTGGAAACACATTACAGTATGCTGTGGGAACAGATACAAACAAAACATATTACAAAGGGAAGACATATTCCTATTAAAAAAATCTAAACTACTACTAATCACATAGTTTATGTTTTTATATATATTTGCGGCATGAAAAAACTTATACTTTCAATTGCAGCTCTTGTAGCGTTCACTTTTTCAGGTTATTCCCAGTGTACTCCTGACCCTCAGTTTACCATAGGTGGTATTTATCCCGATAGCGCGACAGGCTTGCCTGCCGCTTATGTTGGTTATGCTTATGATGAAGTTATTACTGTTGTTGTTCCTTTAGATACGATAGTCGATATTCCTATTTTTGGACCTACTGCTGTTCCTTTTGTTGACATTACATTAGATAATGTTACTGGATTACCACCAAATTTTGAATATAATTGTTCACCTTCAAATTGTGTTTTTCCTGGAAATTCCTCGGGGTGCATAAATCTATACAGTACAGCAAATCCGACTTCCGCTGACATTGGCATTTATCCATTAGTCGTTTATGTTACTGCAACAGTTGATGTTCTGGGTGTTGCAACTCCTCAACCTCAAACTATCGATTATTATTTCATTGAAATAAAGGATTCTGTTATTCCTACCGTTTCTTTTAACACTTCTTCTGTTGCGGTTGATGAAAGCGCAGGGACAGTTACAGTGGACATAAACATTATTGATCAAAATTCGAATCCAACAACCGTTGATGTTATATTAGGCACTTCCACTGCAACAGATGTTTTAGATTTTAACTATACTTCTCCAACTATAGTAACGTTTCCAGCTAACTCTAATACAACACAAACAGTTACTTTAACTATTGTTGATGATGCAATTGTAGAAACCTCGGAGGACATCGTTTTGAATTTGCAAAACCCAACAAATGGAGCAACAATTGGCTCAAATGCCACAACCACAATTACTATTACAGACAATGATATCAATCCAGTAGTTTCTTTTAATGCTTCTTCTATTACAGTAAATGAAAGCGCCGGAACAGTCACGATAGATGTAAACATTATTGATCAAAATACGAGCCCAACAACCGTTGATGTTGTTTTGGGAACTTCCACTGCAACAGATGTTTTAGATTTTAACTATACTTCTCCAACTACAGTAACGTTTCCAGCTAACTCTAATACAGCACAAACAGTTACTTTAACTATTATTGATGATGCAATTGTAGAACTATCGGAGGACATAGTATTAAGCTTACAAAACCCAACAAATGGAGCTCTACTTGGAACAAACGACTCTTATACTGTTACGATAACAGATAATGATGTATCAGCTAATCCTTTAATTACCTTTGATCTTGCAGCTTTAACGGTAAATGAAAGTGTTGGAACGGTTACTGTAAACGTTGAAATACTAAGCCCCAGTACTAATGCAACTTCGGTTGATATTGCCTTAGGTACATCAACAGCAACAAATGGAGACGATTTTAATTATACTTCTCCAACTACGGTAACGTTTCCAGCTAACTCTAATACAACACAAACAGTTACTTTAACTATTATTGATGATGCAATTTTTGAACCAAATGAAAACATCGTATTAAGCTTACAAAACCCTACAAACAGCGCAACAATAGGCTCTAACGGCACTCAGACAATTACAATTACGGACAATGATGCTGCGGTTATTTCTTTTGACGCTGCTACCGTAACGGTAAATGAAAACGTTGGAACGGTTACTGTAAACGTTGAAATACTAAGCCCCAATACTAATGCAACTTCGGTTGATGTTGCCTTAGGTATATCAACAGCAACAGATGTTTTAGATTTTAACTATACTTCTCCAACTACGGTAACGTTTCCAGCTAACTCTAATACAACACAAACAGTTACTTTAACTATTATTGATGATGCAATTTTTGAACCAAATGAAAACATCGTATTAAGCTTACAAAACCCTACAAACAGCGCAACAATAGGCTCTAACGGCACTCAGACAATTACAATTACGGACAATGATGCTGCGGTTATTTCTTTTGACGCTGCTACCGTAACGGTAAATGAAAACGTTGGAACGGTTACTGTAAACGTTGAAATACTAAGCCCCAATACTAATGCAACTTCGGTTGATGTTGCCTTAGGTATATCAACAGCAACAGATGTTTTAGATTTTAACTATACTTCTCCAACTACGGTAACGTTTCCAGCTAACTCTAATACAACACAAACAGTTACTTTAACTATTATTGATGATGCAATTTTTGAACCAAATGAAAACATCGTATTAAGCTTACAAAACCCTACAAACACTGCAACAATAGGCTCTAACGGCACCCAAACAATTACAATTACGGACAATGATGCTGCGGTTATTTCTTTTGACGCTGCTACCGTAACGGTAAATGAAAGTGTTGGAACGGTTACTGTAAACGTTGAAATACTAAGCCCCAATACTAATGCAACTTCGGTTGATATTGCCTTAGGTACATCAACAGCAACAAATGGAGACGATTTTAACTATACTTCTCCAACTACGGTAACGTTTCCAGCTAACTCTAATACAACACAAACAGTTACTTTAACTATTATTGATGATGCAATTGTAGAAACATCAGAAAATATCGTTTTGAACTTACAAAACCCAACAAATGGAGCCACAATTGGCTCAAATGCCACAACCACAATTAATATTACAGACAATGAACCTAACAGTTTCGTTGAAAATAGTTTGGAATCAATTGTTATGTACCCTAACCCAACATCAAATGGGAGCATTACATTAAAAGGAATAAAGCATCAAAATGTAATAATTGAAATTGCTAATATTATTGGGCAGAAGGTGTACAAAAATACGGTATCCACAAACGGTGTGATAAACCTAACGGATGTAAGCAAAGGAACTTATATTGTTACGTTATTCAATGACGCTGATAGAATTTCTAAAAAGCTTATTATTGAATAAATAACTTTTTAACTGCATCAAAAAAAATATGCTAATTTTTAATTTCAATATCTTTATACTACGTTCGAACAATATTTTAAATTAAAATTTTATGAAAAAATTATTACTTCCCCTATTAGTATTAGCTGGAATCGGTTCGGCTAATGCTCAAGTTATTTTTAATGTGGAATCGCCTGCAGCAATTGCTGGTGAACACCCTTTTGATGGGGTTGACATTGCAACATGGCCTCTAACCCCAGACATGACCATTCCATTAAATTATATCCAAGGAACACTGCAATTGGTAGCTGAACCTGGAGGAGACACCTTGGCTTGTAGTCCATTAAGTGCTGACTTAACTGGGAAAATTGCCGTATTATATAGAGGCTCATGTGAATTTGGAACAAAAGCATTAAATGCAGAAAACGCAGGCGCTATTGGCGTAATCATTATTAATATAGCTCCGGGAGTTGTTGGAATGGGACCTGGTACAGATGGTCCAAGTGTAAGTGTGCCTGTTTTAATGATTTCTTCCGTTACTGGTGCTGCTATCAGAGCTCAAGTGGATGCTGGAACTGATGTAGAAATATTTTACGGAACTAAAAATGGCCTTTTTGATTATGATATTGGTTTTAACCAAGAGCATATGCTACGAGCTCCTAGCGCAGTAACTCCGCAAATTTTAGCACAAAATGCTTCTGAATTTAGTGTTGAAGTTGGAACTTGGGTTTTTAATTATGGTTTATTGGATCAAACAAATGTTTCACTATCCGCTGAAATAAAATTAGGCGGAGCCTCTCTTTACAGTGAAACTTCAACCCCGATAGATATTCCAGTTGGAGATAGTGCTTATTTTGTTTTACCAACCTTCTCACAAACAACTTATAATGTAGGTTATTACCATACAATCTATGAAATTACCAGTGACAATGCTGACGAATATATGAGTGATAACAATAGGTCAGCTGATTTTTCTATCACGGGTGAAGGTTTCTCTTATTGCGGTTATGATTCTTTAACAATGGAAATGACAGGAGGCACGGCTAGAAGATCTGTGGCTTTAGATGCAGCTGATGAACAAAGGTTTTGTATTGCTTTCTCTAATCCGAACGCAAGCAGAGTTGGTGTTACCGGAATTGAATTTGCAGGAGCAACATCTCCTGTAAGTGAAGTTCCATTAGACAATGAATACATAGAGGGGCGAGCTTATAGCTGGGATGATTCCTTTACAGGCATTAGCGACCCAAATTTTGCCCTGTCAGCGTTAACAGAAATAGCTTATGGCTCATACGTTTATGACTCTGACTTACAAAATCAAAATGTATTTTTAAACTTTGAAGAAAATATTGCATTAGTGGATAACCAACGCTACCTATTCTGCATAACTGCTTTTAGTCCAGAATTTCAAATGCCTTACAATACAACTCAAGATTATCAATTAAACCAGGATAGTTTATATGATGAACCTATCTCTGTTACTTATGGTACCGATGCCGATGGTGCTGCAACTTGGTATGGTCTTGGGTTTGGCAATGGTGATATGCCAAGAATGCAGATCCCAATGATTGATGTAGATGAATTAGTACCGTCAGTTTCTTTTAATAATGCCTCGGTAATAGTTAATGAAAGTGCTGGAACAATCTCCATGCAAGTTGATATAGTTAATCCAAATGCAAATTCTACAACAGTAGATGTTGCTTTAGGTGCTTCCACCGCAACAAATGGAGACGATTTTAATTATACAACTCCAACTACGGTTACTTTTCCGGCTGGTTCTAGTGCTTCACAAACTGTTATGCTTACAATCATCGATGATGTAGTTGTAGAACTATCTGAGAACGTGGTGTTGAATCTCGAAAATCCAACAAACAATGCTACTATTGGAGCTGTTTCGCAACATGCTATTACCATCACAGATAATGATGTAGCTCTTGATCCAGTAGTTACTTTTGATCTTGCATCTGTTACGGTAAATGAAGACGTTGGAACAGTTACTGTGCAAGTTGATATAGCTAATCCAAATGCAAACTCTACAACAGTAAATGTTGCTTTAGGAGCTTCTACTGCAACTAATGGTTCCGATTTTAATTATACAACTCCAACTACGGTAACCTTCCCGGCTGGTTCTAGTGCTTCACAAACTGTTATGCTTACAATCATCGATGATGTAGTTGTAGAACTATCTGAGAACGTGGTGTTGAATCTCGAAAACACAACAAACAATGCTACTATTGGAGCTGTTTCGCAACATGCTATTATCATTACAGACAATGATGTAGCTTCTAACCCTGTTGTTACTTTCGATCTCGCAACAGTTACGGTAAATGAAGACGTTGGAACAGTTACGGTGAACATTGCTATATTAAGTGAAAATGGCAATGCTACTTCGGTTGATGTTGTTTTAGGTGCTTCCACCGCAACAAATGGAGTTGATTTTAATTATACAACTCCAACTACGGTTACTTTTCCCGCAGGATCTGCCACAACACAAACCGTAACTCTAACCATTATTGATGATATAGATATAGAAGGAGATGAAAACATCGTATTGAACTTACAGAACTCAACAAACAGTGCATCTATTGGCTCGAATGACACTCAGACCATTACAATTGTGGACAATGATGTTGCTGATCCGTTAATTTCTTTTAATACTTCAGCGACTACGGTGAATGAAAGTGCTGGAACAATTTCCGTGCAAGTTGACATAGCAAATCCAAATGCCAATACTATAAGTGTGGATGTTTCTTTGGGTGCTTCTACTGCAATAAATGGCTCTGACTTTAGTTTCAATCCAACTATGGTAACCTTCCCGGCTGGTTCTAATGCTTCACAAACTATTATGCTAACCATTATTGATGATGCTATCATAGAAGGGAATGAAGACATACTGTTGAGCTTACAAAATCCAACAAATGGAGCCACAATTGGTTCCATTGGAACACAAACAATAACGATTGCGGATAATGATGCCGTTACTGTATCTTTCGAGGCAGCAGCTCTAACCGTAAATGAAAGCGCTGGAACGGTATTACTAAATATAACTTTAGCAAATGCCAATGCCAATGCTACAAGTGTGGATGTTTCTTTGGGAGTTTCTACAGCAACAATTGGTATAGACTTTACTTATACAACCACTACAGTGACATTTCCTGCAGGATCTTCCACAACACAAACCGTGTTTTTGGGAATTATTGATGATGCAATTGTAGAAACATCAGAAAATATCGTTTTGAACTTACAAAACCCAACAAATGGAGCCACAATTGGCTCAAATGCCACAACCACAATTAATATTACAGACAATGAATCTAACAGTTTCGTTGAAAATAGTTTGGAATCAATTGTTATGTACCCTAACCCAACATCAAATGGGAGCATTACATTAAAAGGAATAAAGCATCAAAATGTAATAATTGAAATTGCTAATATTATTGGGCAGACGGTGTACAAAAATACGGTACCCACAAACGGTGTGATAAACCTAACGGATGTAAGCAAAGGAACTTATATTGTTACGTTATTCAATGACGCTGATAGAATTTCTAAAAAGCTTATTATTGAATAAATAACGGAATTATGTCTAAAAAAAGCTTGTCCATTGAGACAAGCTTTTTTATTATCTATGCTGTCTAGCCCTGAAATAGCATTATACTAAACAAGCTCTTTATCAATTAAATACGCCGCAATCTGAACAGCATTTGTAGCTGCTCCTTTACGTAAATTATCTGCAACAATCCACATGTCAAGGGTATTTGGATTTGACTCATCTCTTCTTATTCGCCCAACAAACACATCATCTTTACCTCGTGCATATAATGGCATAGGATATAAATTGACATCTGGATTGTCTTGCACTGTTACCCCATCTGTAGCTGCTAATTCCTTTCTAATATTATTGATGTCAAACTCCTTTTTTGTCGCCACATTAACTGCTTCTGAATGACCACCAAAAACAGGAATTCGAACAACCGTTGCTGTTATTCTAATCTCATTATCTCCTAAAATTTTTCGTGTTTCATTCACTAATTTAGTTTCTTCAGTGGTATAGCCACTCTCTTCAAATTCTCCTCCGTGCGGCAAACAATTCATGTCAATCGGATAGGGATAAGCCATTTCGGTTTTTAAACCTGCTCTTTCATTATTCATTTGTTCCATAGCCTTAACTCCTGTTCCCGATACAGACTGATACGTGGAAATTACCAGCCTATCAATTCCATAATTTCGATGGATTGGCAATAATGCCAAAACCATTTGAATCGTAGAACAATTTGGATTTGCTATTATTTTATCTTCTTTCGTTAAATCCGAAGCATTTATTTCAGGGACAATTAATTTTTTATCTAAATCCATTCTCCAAGCAGAAGAATTATCAATTACTGTTGTACCAATTGCTGCAAATTTTGGAGCCCATTCTTTAGAAATTGAACCTCCTGCCGAAAAAATTGCAATATCAGGGCGGCATTCTAGCGCCTCTGCTAAATCTTTAACAACATACTTTTTCCCCTCCCACTCTACCTCTTTTCCTTTGTTTCTGGAAGAGGCAACTAGCAATAATTCTGTTATGGGAAGTTTTCTTTCAGCCAGCACTTTCAACAGCACACTTCCAACCATTCCTGTAGCTCCAACAACAGCTATTTTCATTCTTTTCTATTTTGGTTACGTTTTCTTTTTCAAAAGTAGTATATTTCCAATGCAAAGATGATGGGTAATTATAAAAGAAAATATAGAATGAGCTTTTTAGCTACAACTTGTTTATTTTTTGTTGGACTTTTAGCTGGCTTCGGACAATTCACGGATGATTTTACTGATGGGGATTTTACAAATTCTCCCATTTGGAGTGGAACAGCTAGCTCTTTTTTTATAAATGACTCAAATCAACTACAAAGTAACGGGAGTCAAACTGTTGCTGACACACTTTATTTAACAAGTCCTTCAACTCAAATTGATAGTGTTGAATGGCAGTTCTATATGCACCTAGACTTTAATCCTACTGCTTCTACGAACTATGTTAAAGTTTATTTGATTTCAGACCAAGCAGATTTAACGGGTTCTCTAAATGGATACTATGTTAGAATTGGGGAAACTGGAGCTAGTGACACACTGGAACTTTGGAGACAAGATGGGACCACTAGTACGCGTATCCTAACAGGTAACATTCCTTACGGATCTACTTTTGATGCAAATGTAAAAGTAACTCGTGACCCGCTAGGTAATTGGACTTTGTTCTCTGACCCAACTGCCGGATCAAGTTTTTCAAATGAAGGAAGTGTTTTTGATAACACATACACCACCACACAATTTTTTGGGCTGTATTGTAAGTATTCCACCGTGAGTAGATTCGATATGTATTATTTTGACAATATATCAATTGGACAACTTGTTGGCGATACTGTTGCTCCAGCTATTAGCTCCCTTTCTGCTGCCTCTACTACACAATTAGACGTCCTTTTTAACGAGCCTATTGAGCAAACTACTGCCGAAAACACTGCAAACTATTCTGCTTCTAGTGGTTTAGGAAGTCCAACTACTGCTTTGCAAGATGGTACTAATCCAGCTCTAATACACCTCACATTTCCAACACCATTTACTAATGGACAAATGGATACGTTGACTGTTCAAAACATTCAGGATGCGTCTGCCAATACTATGATTACCGAAACACAAACGTTTATGTATTTTATTCCTGCAATTCCTTCATATCGAGATGTGGTAATCAATGAAATATTTGCAGACCCGACTCCTCAACTTGGGCTTCCAGCTGCAGACTTTATAGAATTATATAATGCTTCAGATTCTATCTTTGATTTAAATGGATGGGTGTTTTCTGATGCAGCAGCTTCAGAAGCCTTAGGAACTTATATATTACTTCCGGGAGAATATGTAGTTATAGCGGATGACAATTATACTTTCGATTTTTCTGTTTATCCCAACGTTCTATTTGTTGCGTCATTTCCTGCATTAAATATCTCTGGTGATGATTTAACACTTCAAGATAATTTATCAAACACTATAGATCAAGTATCTTACTCTAACTCTTGGTATCAGGACCCCATAAAAGATGACGGAGGATATTCCTTAGAGCAAATCAATCCAACCATCCCTTGTGTTAATTCGTCTAACTGGATTGGAGCAAACTTAACTGCTTACGGAACCCCTGGAACCATAAACTCGGTGTATGATGGAGCACCAGACGCAACAACTCCTTCTATAATAACTACTGATGTTCTTTCAGCAACAACGGTAGATCTTTGTTTTGATGAAACAATAGACACGTCAAATATTGTAATTAGTCAATTCTCCTGTTCTGGAGGAATTACTTTAACAAACCTTATTATTTATCCAAGTGCAAACTGTATCTCCTTAACATTATCGCCTGCTATTGACACTGGAATTATTTATACACTAACCTTAAATGGAATGGGAGATTGTTCAGGAAACCTTGTCTCAAATAGCACAACTCAAATTATTTTGCCGCATACAGGTGACATTGGGGACCTGATAATTAACGAAGTTTTGTTTAACCCTTTTACAGGAGGAGATGATTTTGTAGAAATATATAATAACTCTGAAAAATATCTCGATTTATATAATTGGAAGCTGGCAAATTGGGATGATGGAATTATAGATAACTTTAAAGCAATTACAGTGCATCAATTAATGCGTCCTGGTGATTACATCGTTTTAACAAAAGATTCTTCTGATATACAATCCAATTACTTAAACGCTATTTTTGGCAACTTTGTTCAATTGGCATCACTGCCAACTTATAGTAATGATTCTGGAACGGTCTTTTTGGTTCTTCCTGATTTAGATAGTACTGTCTGTGACTACTTCAGTTACGATGAAGATTTACAATTTGGGTTAATAAACAACCCCGACGGAATTTCCTTGGAAAGAATTGACTTTGACCGACCAACAAACGAATCAACGAATTGGCACAGTGCAGCTGAAAGTGTTGGTTGGGCGACTCCTGGTCTTGAAAACTCACAGTATTATCCAGGTCAACTTACAAGTGATGTGGTATCGATTGAACCCGAAATATTTTCGCCAGACAATGATGGTTTTGATGACATATTGAACATTAACTACACCATGGCTAATGCTGGTTTTGTGGGAAGCATTACCATATTTGATGCAAATGGACGACTAATAAGGAGTTTAGTACAAAATGAATTATTAGCCGCTTCCGGAACGATTTCATGGGACGGACTTAACAACAAAAGAGAGAAAGCAAGAATAGGCATGTACATTGTTTATTTTGAGGTCTTTGATTTAGATGGAAATGTAAGCGGTGTGAAAAAAACATGCGTAGTTGCAAGTAAATTTAATTAAACCCCTATTTTATTTAATACATCACTAACCATGTTTAGGGCCCAAATTAGATTTTGCCAAAATAAAAAGTCCGTTTGACAACATTAACAAACAGAAAAGGCAGGAATGATAGTGTTTTTGAAGGTTTTTAATTAGATTGCACCATAGTAGGATAAAACACATATGTGTTTTAGCACTACGTTAGGTAAAATAAATTATGGTGCAACAAACAAAAGATAAAATGCTGATTTTAGACTATTCAAAGGATCAAAATGCCTTCAAGTGGTTTAGTGGTGTTTTTCTTGCATCATTTGGGTTTATCGCACTTTATATTAGCATAATTTTTATTCTGAAAATACTTGGTTACGCTGATCAAGATTTGTCATGGATGCCATTTTCAACGGAAAATTTTCCATTTAAGGGAGAAATAGTCGAATATGTTGGTACTATTATAGTATTTATTTTAGGGGTTGTTTTATTATACTATGGTTGGAAATGGTTAATAATTGGAAAAATATCTCAAGTACATTACAATAAGTCAACTAGAGAAATTATTTCTTACTGGAATGGTTCTTTAAAAAAGGTATCTAAATTAAACATTGATGATATATCGTACCTCCGCAAAAAAAGAGATAAACCGAGATCTCAATCTATAAAAGGTAGCACAAATTATTCTCCGGTTATGGTTATCAGGTGGAATAGAGCATATGCGGTTAATAAAGAGTCAAAGCAATATATTCTTCTCTTTGAACATTATGATAAGTCAAAGTTCGATAAGGGCTTCAGAGAAATTAATAAATTAATAAAAAACATTACCTAACAATGTATAAGCTGCATTAAAACAGCCGCTTATACTAACCGTTAGCTACAATTAAATAGTATTTACCCCCCCAAAAAAACAACTTATGGTATTTTTATACGCTCATAAAAATATGCTTATGAAATCATTGGTCTTAATTACACTTTTTTACTGTTCCATTTCAGCTATATCTCAAACAGAAAATGACTCCTTAGGCTCTGTCAAAACTAATGCTGATTCCAACCAAATATCAAAATGGATATTTCATCAAAAAAATGATTTCCATTTAGAGCTTCTTGGTGCAGCTGGCCTATACTCTATCAATTATGAAAGAGTAATAGTTAACGGTAATAAATTAAAAACTTTAGCAAGCATTGGATTTTCTTATATGGGCACAAAATCATGGAGAGGTTTTATAATTCCAATATCGATAAATCAATTATTATCATTCAAAGAACATCATATTGAACTCGGAATTGGTGGATCACCGAATTTTGTAATATCTAATGATTTTGGAGAAATTTGGGATCAATTTATTTTTACTAGAATTGGCTATCGATATCAAAAACCGAAAGGAAAATTCATTTTTCGTGCGGGAGCCATTCCAATTGTCTATCCAGAATTCGGAATTTGGGGAGGTATTTCTATAGGACACAGCTTTTAAAAACAAGAGTTATAATTAATGTGCGGATTTGGTTGCAAAAAAAAACAGTTAGTGCAAGTTTCCAACAACGCCAATTCTTTGAATTGGTTTTATTTACTAAATTTAAAAACAAAAGCAAACACTAGGCTTCGTTCAATCTGTGAACTAATTATAGCCAGAAAGTTATACATGCAAACCAATTGCAACTACATAAAGCAGATTTTATTATGATATCAATATGTATTCCAGCATATAATTTCAACATCAGTTCATTGATAAATGAATTGTCCAATCAATTAGATTCATTGAATGTTCTGTGTGAAATTATAGTAATTGACGATTGCTCAGAGAATTTTAAGAAAATAAATGAAATCGCATGTGAAAAACATACCTATATAGAATTACCTGAGAATATTGGACGAGCACGAATTAGAAATTTATTTTTACAATATACAAAATATGAATACCTAATTTTCCTAGATTGTGATTCTCTGATAAAAACAAACTCATTTTTATCAAATTATGTTGAACTAATTGAGAAAAAAACAAGTGTTGTCTGCGGTGGAAGGGTCTATGAAGCATCTCGCCCTGGAAGAGAAAGAAGGTTAAGTTGGAAATACGGAACTTTAAGAGAAAGTCAATCATATTCTTCTAGACAAGAATTTCCAAATAAATCATTTATGACAAACAATTTTTTAATCAGTAAAAAAGTATTAGAGGATAATAAGTTTGATGAACGAATTGTAAAATATGGACATGAAGACACACTATTGGGGTTTTCTTTAAAAAAAAAGAATATTATAATTACCCATATAGATAATCCAGTGATTAATGGGGGTTTAGAGCTGAATCGGGAGTACCTTAATAAAACTGGAGAAGGGCTAATAAGCCTGATTCAGATTTTGAATTTTACCAAATATGATAAAGACCTAATAGATGCTGTTACCATATTGAGTTTCTATCATAGAATCAGAAAAGTAGAGAAAATAGTTCATCTATCATTTTGTATATCCAAACCATTAATCGTTTTTCTTTTAACAAGAGGATACGTTAGTCTATTTCTATTCGATTATTATAAACTAGGAATATTAATAGAAAACATAAGAAATATGCGAAACAAAAATGTATAAAACATAGGTATTATCTAACCGAAAAAGTAGTACTTAAAATCCGCTACTATTAATATAACCTTATCTTTCTAATATAGAATAGACATTAATTACTGATGGAAATATAAACATAAGTAATTGCGCTTTACATAGCTCAGAAATTAATGAGGTTTTAGTTTTATTAGTTTCTCTTGAACCACCGGGGGTGGGTTGTTTTTCTCTACAAGACTAAACACCACCAACACCTCCAAGTAAGCAAGGTATTGATAGGTTTTCTTATTCTTACAGGTTGGGGCTTTTATGTACAAACTGATTGATCGATTCGTAATAAGAGCCTATTATTATTTAGGGATATTCCAATTTATTTATGGCTCGTATAGCTAATCAAGCTTAAAGGAGGTTGTCGTTTTAATTTCTGCTTTTAATTCATGTAAAATGGAAAAAAGCCCAAAATATGTTCTGTTTATAAAAAGTATGTGACGAGAACCCCTTGCCTTGCCTCCTTTTCTAATTTCTTTATTTTTTGTGAGTTCTTCACCTTTTTTATAGATACGATCAAAATACGCTTCATCTGCAAAATCAAAAGTCTCGTTAGTAAACGGATGTACTAAAAGTTCCATGGAATCTTTAAAAAGATTGAAAAATAATTCCTCCGTTTCCTTGTCGTCTGATTCTAACAAAAATTCCAATTTATAATAAAGAGCTCTTAATCTCTCATCTTCCGCATGATAAAATGGGTTAAGCAATTGGAAATAAACAGAATAAAACTCCTTGGGAATCCTTTTTACACATCCAAAATCTATTACTCCTAAATTACCATCTGCTTGAAAAAGAAAATTCCCTGGATGTGGATCCGCGTGAATAAGATTAAGTTCATTCACCTGATAATCATAAAAATCCCACATCCGCTGTCCAGCCCTATTTCGAATTTCCTGGGAAGGATTTGTTGCCAAAAAATCTTTTAAGTGCATCCCTTCGATCCAATCCATTGTAATAATTCGCTTATTAGAGAACTCCGGATAATATTTTGGAAAATAAATGCCATCCAAACTCGAACAAGCTTCTACAATCTCCATAGATTGTTTCAACTCCAAAATATAATCCGTTTCTTCTAGCAGTTTTCCTTCAATCTCCTGAATGTACTGCTTAATCTCTTTTTCTTTCATGTGCAGCATTCGCATAGCAATTGGCTTAACTAAATTCAAGTCTGATTTAACGCTGTCTGCAACTCCTGGGTACTGAACTTTAACTGCTAATTTTAAATCACCCTGTGTAGCAAAATGAACTTGCCCAATAGAGGCAGCATTTTTTGCTTCTTTTTCAAAAAAATCAAATAATTCTGTTGGGGTTTTACCAAACATTTGCCTAAACGTTTTTACGACAAGAGGATAAGACAATGGAGGAGCACTATATTGTGCCTGAGCAAACTTATCCGTCATAGCTTTAGGCAACATATTTTTATCCATACTTATTACTTGGGCCATTTTAAGGGCACTGCCCTTTAACTCGCTTAAAGATTGATAAATATCTGCAGCATTTTCCTGATCTAATTTCTCTTTTGCCTTTTTATCTCCAATTGCTTTATTAGCAAAATACTTCACGTAATTACCCCCAACTTTAGCCCCTGTTCCAATTAGCTTAGATGCCCGTCTAACTTTACTCGTAGGTATTTTACTTTGCTCTTTCATTAAAGGTTAATAAGCTTTGTTTTGATAAGCAAATTTTAAAAAGTCAATCAGCAAATCTACCGGTCCGCTTTTCATCAATTCAAAAAGAAGAACACTCGACTTCTCTATTGCAGCATCTGTTACCTGAAAATCTTCACTTTCATCATTTGCCCAAACTCTTGTAATATACAATAGCTGAACCCACAATGATTCGTGATATTTAGATGAAATAAGAGGTCTTGAAATAATTTCATTCGATTCAAAACCTTCGTCAAGAATTTCTTTTGTCCAAAGAGCAAACTCCTCTCTAAACGCGTCCATAAACCATGGCCTAAATGACTTTCTATCAACTTCAGCATATCGCAAAACTACATAACTTCTATTCTGCTTATAAACTTCTACAACTGTATATAAAAAGGAAAGGTACTTTTCGTAAGCAGAATAAGAAGAATATTCTGAATCTTGGTCTAATGCTTTTTTCACCTCTTGAAAAAACGTTAACCAAACCGCCGTTTCAACTGAGCGGAAGGAATTATAATGTTTATAAAATAGAGATTCATCAACTCCTAGTTCTTCACAAAATTTAAAAACGGTAACTGGTCTTTCTCCATTTCGAATCAAATACAGAACGAATTCATTTTTGAAATTCTCTTTCCAGTCGATATTTTCTTTTTCATCGTTCATCAAGGCAAATTTACTTTGCACCTTCTTAATATACTAGGTTTTATCCGCTTTATTGCCTCTGCAATATTATTTAACCTTATTTAACGAAACTTATGGCTAAATGCGTTTCGTTAAAATCAATTTTATTTTTGCGTTATCCATTAAAATTATTTACTTTTAGTACAGAACTTATTCTCACCACGAGCTATTAATAGTATTAATTTAAAAACATTGAATTATGAGCATGAAAGACAACGATTATTTATGTCCTAAATGTAAAGGGTATCTAAATGTAGGTGGATTCATTCTGTTTGCAACAAAAACACGAAGAAACCACAAAGGATTATTAATGTTAGCCCCAACTGTTGGTGAATACAAATACAAACGCCATGACAAGTTCAATTTGGAAGAATCCGAAATGGTTGAATTTGCATGTCCAATTTGCCAAACGGACTTAACATCTTCCAACCGAAAAGATCATGCTATGATATGGATGGTTGGAATAGAAGATAATATCGAATATGACTTATACTTTTCAAAAATAGCTGGCAACCAAAGTACCTACCTAGTTGCACAAGACAATATTGAGTCATTTGGGGACGATGCTTTAGATTTTGACGATATTTATTACGAGTAAGTCATAATTTATCTCTATTATCTTTTTATAGACAACCTTATTTATTATTCATGCGTTATTGTTTAACAACCAATAAACGATGACTAAACGTAGATTTCGTAATTTGAACATTTTATTTTACTATCTTCATTGCCTATAAACCTATTTAACCCATGAAACAAATCACTATTTTATCTTTCGCTATGTTATTTAGCGGGAACTTTTTCTGTCAGACTCCACAAACCGTTACTTCTGCAGAAACAATAACTTCTGTAAAAGAAACACCCATAATGTATCATCGTGCTAGAATTTACTATGATGGTCCAAAAGGGATCTTGCTATTAGCAAATCAAGGGCTTGCTGTCGATCATGGTAAACATAAATTTGGCGTCTATATTGAATCTGATTTTTCGGAAAATGATATCCAGAAAGCAAAAATGCTTGGAATGAAAGTTGAAATCCAGATTGAGGATGTTAAGCAGTTTTATGTTGAGCAAAATAAAGGGATAGATAAATCTACTCCTTCTGAAAAAAATGCAAGTTGTTCGGGATCTTCGTCTGTTAGTTATCCTGTTCCAGCAAACTACAACCACGGTTCTATGGGTGGTTTTTTAACCCTTACTGAATTGTATCAAGAATTGGATGACATGGCAGCATTATATCCAAACTTAATTTCAGTAAAAGCTCCTGTAAGCACATTTTTAACACACGAGAATAGGCCATTATATTGGATGCGAATGTCTGATAATCCAAATTCAGATGAAGCGGAACCTGAAGTATTATATACGGCGATACACCATGCTAGAGAGCCTGAGGCAATGCAGCAATTGGTATATTACATGTGGTACATGCTGGAAAACTATGCAACGAGCGCAGAAGTTCAAGGGATATTAGATAACACAGAGCTTTATTTTATTCCCATGATTAACCCTGATGGCTACCAACACAATGTTGACAATGACCCAAATGGTGGAGGGATGCATCGTAAAAACAAAAGAAATGTTGGATCTTCTAATCCAGGGGTAGACAACAACAGAAATTACGATTATATTGATGGTTCAGGAAATAGTATCTGGGGTACTTCTGGAGTTTCTTCTGACCCAAATAGCGATGTTTATCCTGGTACTGGGCCATTTACTGAACCAGAAAACCAAGCGATAAAATGGTTTGTAGAAAATCACAACATTAAGTTAGCGCTGAACAATCACACCTCAGGAGATTTGCTTTTATACCCTTACGGCTATGACAATAATCAACTAACTCCAGACAACAGCACCTACGTTGCAATATCAGGAATGATGGTTGCCGAAAATGGATACAACAATATGATAAGTGCAGGTTTGTATCCGGCGGCAGGTGATTCTGATGACTTTATGTATGGTGAGACCAGCACACATGATAAAATATTTGCTTTCACTCCTGAAATTGGGGGGTACCGGCTTTTGGCCAGCAGTAAATGAAATTGACCCTATTGCGGAAGGAATGGTTTATTTAAACTTAACTGCAGCTCACCTGGTGACTAACTATGCTGTATCAAACGATCTAACAGATGAAATTATCCCCGATTTAAGCGGAAATTTTTATTATGACATTCAGCGCTTAGGCTTAGAGAATCCTGCAAATTTTACGGTTTCGATTATCCCGATTACTAGCAACATCCTTACTGTTGGATCAGCAAATTCGCACAATGCAATGGCATTGTTGCAACAAGATAATGACTCTATCAGCTATACTTTAGATCCAACCATCGCCGCTGGTGATTTATTAACTTATGTTATTTCTATTGACAATGGGCAGTTTCTGTCTAACGA
Source organism: uncultured Flavobacteriales bacterium (assembly GCA_943788755.1). Lineage (GTDB taxonomy): Bacteria > Bacteroidota > Bacteroidia > Flavobacteriales_D > Parvicellaceae > CALSMU01. Next base: position 695,626 of record CALSRM010000003.1, on the reverse strand, counting down.
TACAGTTACTAAAACCTATGGTCAATCACAAACGGTATTTTCAGACGCAGCAAATAGTTTAAATAACTGGACAGTTTCCGCAACCTGGAATACAACAACGAGCACTTTCTATTCTGCTCCTAGCTCCATAACTGACTCTCCTAATGGAAACTATGCGAATGGCGCAAACAAATCAATTACCATGTCTTCTGGTATTGATTTAAACAATGCCGTAGCTGCAACACTTTCTTTCTATGGAAAGTGGGAAATTGAAGCAGGATATGATTATGTTCAACTTGAAATATCGACGAACGGGGGATCTTCTTGGATTCCACAATGTGGAAAATATACTAAAACCGGCTCTTCTAATCAAGCAACTGGAGAGCCTTTATATGATGGATTTCAGTCTAATTGGGTAAAAGAAGAAATCAACTTGAGTGATTATCTTGGGCAAAACATTATGGCTCGATTTACTATTATTGCGGATGGTGGTGTCAGAGAGGATGGATTCTATTATGATGATTTTGAAATCAATGTTATTTATGGGCCAACTGGAATTGAAGAATTTACTGAAAATGGATTGTACATTTCTCAAAATATTCCAAACCCAACAAATGAAACAACTTCTATTAATTATGTTTTACCGCAAACAAAAGGTAACGCATATTTGAATATTACCAATGGTATGGGACAAATAATCGATAGAGTTTTATTGAATAACACATCTCAAAACGTTCAAGTTTCCACATCTCAATTATCACAAGGTGTCTACTATTACAATATCGAATGCAATGGCCAAAGATCATTAACAAAAAAGATGATTGTTGTAAAAAGATAATTTAAATTTGCCACAATAAGTGGGAATGAAAATACTAGTAATTAGTAATTATAGGCCTTATCATACAGCAAGGCCTGAAGCTGAAATATTTATTGGCTTATCAAAGCTTGGTGTTGAAATAGACATCATGACTTATGGCGATGCTGCGTATTTCAATAAATTTAAAGAAGCTGGAGTTAAAGTAATTGACTTCCACCCTGAAAAAAAGATGGATAAAGGTGAAATAGCCTTTATTAGAAAACATTTGATTGAAGGGAAGCATGATATACTAAAACTATACAACAACCCGGCTGCTGTCAACGGTATTCAAGCAGCTAAAGGATTACCCGTTAAAGTAGTTTTATATAGAGGATATGCTGGAAATATTCATTGGTATGATCCTACTGCATATACTAAGTTTTTGCATCGGCGTGTAGACAAGATACTTTGTAACTCTCAAGGTGTTGCAGACGTTATCAATGATCAGCCTTTTGTCAACAAGAGCAAAACATATGTTGTTAACAAAGGACATCGCTTGGAGTGGTATAAAGACGTTTTACCATTAGATGTTAAAAAGGAATTTAACTTGCCTGAAGATGCTTTTGTAATAATTAATGTCGCGAATAACCGACGAATGAAGGGTATTCCTTACTTAATGAAAGCGATGAACATGCTTCCTGCAGGACTGCCAATACATCTTTTATTGGTTGGTGGAAACATGGACACTAAAGCAAACTTATCTCTTATCAGTTCAGGTGGATATAAAAGTAATGTTCATTTTGTTGGGTTTAGAGATGATGTGTTGAACATTGTCGCTGCGAGTGATGTTTTCGCATCTGCCTCCATTAAAGGAGAATCAATTACTAAGTCAATTATTGAAGCAATGTCTTTAGAAGTTGCACCAATAATTACTGACATCCCGGGTAACGTGGAACTTTGTGACCATGAAGACAGTGGACTAGTGGTAAAAATGAAAAATCCGAAAGAATTAAGCGATGCTGTTTTGCGCCTTTATAACGATAGGTCCCTTTGCAAAAAATTGGCTAAAAATGCAAAAGCAAGAATCGGCTCCTTTTTAAATACTGATCGTTCGATTGTGGAAATGAAAGAATTTTATCATGAATTAATGGCTGAATAGCTAATTGTAATGAATAGACACTTCTCATTTAGCATTTCAAGGTTTTAAGTCATTATATTTACGCATAGATGTCGGCAATAGTAAATAAAATTAAAGCTCCAATTGAAACGGAACTTAAACTTTTTGAAGAGAAGTTTAAAGCTTCTGTTAAAACAGATGTTGCTTTACTTGATAAAATCATGTACTACATTATCAAACGAAAGGGTAAACAAATGCGCCCTATGTTTGTTTTTCTTAGTGCTAAAACATTCGGAGAAGTAAATGATAATACATACACCGCCGCTTCATTAATTGAGTTGTTACACACAGCAACCCTAGTGCATGATGATGTAGTTGATGATGCCAATGAAAGAAGAGGCGCGTTCTCTATTAATGCTTTATGGAAAAATAAAATTGCTGTTCTTGTTGGGGACTATCTACTCTCACAAGGACTCCTTTTATCCGTAGAGAACAACCAGTTTCAAATGCTAAAAATTGTCTCTCAAGCAGTCCGAGACATGAGTGAAGGGGAATTACTTCAAATGGAAAAAGCAAGAAGACTCGACATAACAGAAGAAGTTTACTTTGACGTTATTCGTAAAAAAACAGCATCACTCATTGCCGCTTGCTGCGCAAGTGGGTGCCATTCTGTTAATTCAAATGATGAGGATGTAGAACAAATGCGGCAATTTGGGGATAACGTTGGTATCGCTTTTCAAATAAAAGATGATATTTTCGATTATGGCACTAGTGAAAAAATTGGTAAGCCCACAGGGATCGATATCAAGGAAAAGAAAATGACCCTGCCTCTTATTTACACATTAAACAATGTAAAGAAGAAGGTGAAAAAAAGGATAATAAACACCGTTAGAAATCACAATACAGATAAAATACGGGTGCAAGAAGTAATTGAATTAGTAATTTCAACTGGCGGCATCAAATATGCTGAAGAACAGATGCACTTTTACAAAGACAAGGCATTAAGTATTCTTAACGAATTTCCTGAAAGTGATGCAAAGGCATCTTTAGAATTATTGGTTAATTACTCTATTGAAAGGGATAAATAGTTTTAAAATAGCGAACCTAAATTAACCGGCTCTTCTACATCAATTGGAAACTTCTTTCCAATACCATAAACTTTCGCTTTTATATTTCCTTTAATACGCACTTTCATCCTGCCGGTCAAAAGGCTTCCTATAGAAGCTAATGCAGAACTTTTCAATTCTTTTTCGCTAAAAGTTAAATATAGAGGGTATACATCCTGTTGGTTTTTCTTCAGAACAATATTATTTTTCATTTTAGTTTTCCCAACTTTTGACCCATTAACAAAAACATCTAAAGAGGATTTCTTAATTTTGATATTGTAACTATTTGGGTTGTTCACATTCAAGTCAATCCGTACTGTAATATTTCCCCCTAAACGACCCTCGAGCCCAAAATTTTGGACTCCTTTAAATTCAACATCCTCATAATCGAAACAAGACGTTAAAAAAAAGATTGAAAATAATGTGATTAACCCTATTTTTAAAAGAGCCATAAAGTTTATTTATTTAATTCTGTATAGTATTTATAAAACAACGGAATAGTTTCAATTCCCTTAAAGAAATTAAATACTCCGTAGTGTTCATTTGGAGAGTGTATCAAATCTGAATCCAAACCAAAGCCTAACAGAATAGTTTTCAATCCTAACTCTTTTTCAAACAGAGCAACAATTGGAATACTCCCTCCTGACCGAACAGGGATTGGTTTCTTTCCAAAACCTTTTTCCATTGCCATGCTTGCTGCCTGATATCCTGTGAAATTTGTAGGAACTACTGCAGCCTCTCCACCATGATGCGGCGTAACCTCAACCACAACGGATTCAGGAGCTATCGCTTCAAAATGTTTTTGAAAAAGTTTCGCAATCTTTTCAGAACTTTGATTAGGAACTAAACGCATTGAAATTTTAGCAAAAGCTTGCGAGGGAAGAACTGTTTTTGCTCCTTCTCCAATATATCCTCCCCACATTCCATTCACATCTAGGGTTGGACGAATAGACGCTCTTTCTGTCGTTGAATACCCCGTTTCGCCACAAGTAGCGCTTATCTTTAAATCTGATTTGTAAATTTCTTCGTTAAATGGAGCCTTCGCCATTTCCTTTCTATCTTCGTCGCTCACATCTGCTACATCATCGTAAAATCCATCGATTGTAATGTGTTGTTCTTTATCATGTAAAGAAGCAATCATATCGCACAGTACATTTATAGGATTAGCTACCGCACCACCATATATTCCAGAATGCAAATCTCTATTTGGGCCCGTAACTTTAACTTCAACATAGCTCATCCCTCTAAGTCCCACTGTAATGGAAGGGGTATCATTCGCGATAATCCCCGTGTCTGAAACTAAAACAATATCTGATTTTAGTAATTCTTTATTTCCTTGAACAAAATCTTCTAAATTTTTTGAGCCAACCTCCTCTTCTCCTTCAATGATAAACTTGACGTTACACGGCAAGGAATCGGTCTCCATCATAACTTCAAAAGCTTTTATGTGCATATACATTTGGCCTTTGTCATCACAAGCTCCACGGGCAAATATTGCTCCTTCCGGATGTTTTTCGGTTATACGAATTTCTGGTTCAAAAGGGAGGGTGTCCCATAATTCGAAGGGTTCTGCTGGTTGCACATCGTAATGCCCATAAACCAATATCGTTGGCAGTGAGGCATCAAGAATCTTATCCCCATAAACAATAGAATGTCCAGCTGTTTCACAAATCTTTACGTTTTCCGCTCCTGCAGAGATAAGTTTTCCCTTTACAAACTCTGCCGTTTTCTCAACATCTTTTTTATAAGCAGGATCTGCGCTAACAGATGGTATCCGTAATAAGTCGAATAATTCGGATAGGTATTGTTCTTTGTTTTGATCGATGTGATTATTCAAATTATCCATAAAAAATGTTACTTAAATTGATTAACACAAATATAAGAGAATATAGGAGTACAAAAATAACCTTGTATTCTTTATTTGAATCAAGCAACTATTTGTTTTTATTATGCGTCCTTTGTGCAATTAAACAATTCTTGATGAAATTATTTATTGCGCTCTTTTTACTGCTGCCTATTGCTCTGCCTATTGCGGGAATAAGTCAGATTAACGTATCAAATTCTGCTCCCTACGACAGTGAACAATACCTTGTAGAAGACATCCTTTTAGGAAACGGGGTCTCTGCTTCTAATATCACTTTTTCGGGAGACCCAACGCAAATTGGGTTTTTTAATGGAGTTAATTCCAATATTGGACTGGATTCGGGAGTTGTAATGTATACTGCCGATATCGCTACAATAGTTCCTGGAGGAACAGGAACGGATAACTTTTCTACTCCAGTAAGCCAAACCGACAGTGATTTAATTACAGTTGCTCAATCGGTAACAAGCAATCCCAGTGCGAATCAAATTACAGTAACACACGATTTGGCAGATTTAAACTTTGATTTCCAAGTTGTGGGAGATACGGTTGAATTTGAATTTGTTTTCGCTTCCGATGAATATCTGACTTACGTAAACACGCAATATAATGACGTCTTTTCATTCTTTTTGAGTGGGCCTGGAATTTCAGGCCCTTATTCTAGCCCAGCTGGCTTCCCCAATGGCGCTGTTAATGTAGCTTTAATACCAAATACAACAGACCCAATTACGATTAGCTCTGTACACCCTGGATTAAACAGCCAATATTATATTGATAACCCAGCCAATACTACTGTTAGTTTAAATGGTTTTACCACGGTAGTTAAAGTTAAGTACCCCGTTGAATGTGGTGAAAACTACCACTTTAGGTTTGCTATTGCTGATTGTGGAGATGGCACATTAGCTTCTGCTGTTTTTTTGAAAGCAGGAAGCCTTGGTTCTGATGGAATAGGGGTTTCTAGTTTTGCTAATTTTGCTGGAGTCCAAGGAGGTAATATAATCGGAGAAGCTTGTGGGCAAGCCGGTTTTGTTTTTTCTTCTTCAAATGTAAACGAGGCTGACACCATTCGTTTTACAATTGATGGAAATGCAGAAATGTATGATGATTATTTATCATTTCCTGATAGTATTATTTTACCGGTTGGTGTGGCAAGCGACACTATTTGGGTAACGATTCTCCAAGACTTTTTATTTGAAGACATGGATACTTTGGAAATAACCCTTTTGGGTAATTTAGGGTGTAATACGGCAACATTATACATTCAGAGTATTGATCAATTAAATGCTGCCCTAACCGTGGATAGTATTAATATTTGCCCGCCCGAAACAGGTCAATTAGTTGCAGAAATAGCTGGAGGATGGCAGCCCTATTATGTCTCTTGGAACAACAATGGAGGAATTGGAGATACGGTTTTAGTCTCACCCGATATCACTACTTTTTACAATGCTAATGTTACAGATGCTTGCGGAAGTCTTCGGATATTAGAAACCTCTGAAGTTTGGGTTCAGTGTCCTGTTGCAATAGCAAATGTGTTTACGCCAAATGGAGACGGAATGAATGATTTATACAGTGCCGTAAACTTAGATGATTATCCTAATCCGACAATTACAATTTACAATCGATGGGGGAAAATTGTTTATTACATGGAGGACTATCAAAACGATTGGGATGGCACACATTATAAATCTGGAAACGATTTAAAAGAAGGAGTTTATTATATTGTTGTTTCACCTAACTCTCCTAAATATCAATATACAGAACATAAGGACACGGTTATACAAAAAACTCTCTCTGGTTATCTGCAATTAATCCGGTAATTACACCAAAGCCTTCCCTGTCATCTCTTTTGGTTGCTCAACGCCCATCATTTTTAATAGGGTTGGAGAAACATCTGCTAAACTTCCATTTTCGATGTGTGTAAATCTATCATCTATCACAATACATGGCACAGGATTCATTGAGTGTGCCGTATTCGGACTTCTGTCTAAGTTGAGCATATTATCTGAATTTCCATGATCTGCGATAATTACAAATGCGTAATCATTATCTAATCCTGTTTTAACAACTCGTTCAACACAAGAATCTACAGTTTCGCAAGCTTTAATAATTGCTTTAGGAACACCCGTATGGCCAACCATATCACAATTGGCATAGTTTAAACAAATGTAATCTGCATCTCCAGCCTGCAATTCAGCGCAAATTTTATCTGTCAATTCTGGAGCGCTCATTTCTGGTTGTAAATCGTAGGTCGCAACTTTTGGGGAGTTTGCCATAATGCGGTTTTCTCCTTCAAACGCTGCTTCACGACCACCGCTAAAAAAGAAAGTAACGTGCGGGTATTTCTCGGTTTCTGCCATTCGAATTTGCTTCAATCCTTGTTTTGACAGCACCTCTCCCATTGTCATTTTAAGGTTTTCTTTATCGTAAATTACATGTACACCCTTAAATGTATTGTCATAATTCGTCATCGTAACATAATGCAAATCCACAGCATTCATTTCTTGATCTGGATAATTTTGTTGCGTTAAAGCCATAGTAATTTCACGGCAGCGATCTGTTCTAAAATTGAAACAAATAACAATATCCCCTTCTTCAATTTGCGCATTTTCAATAACGCTTGGCTCAATAAATTCGTCTGTAATATTGATGCTGTAACTAGATTCAATGGCTTCAACAGCTGAAGAAAATTTACGCCCCTCTCCTTTGGTTAAAAGGCTATGCGCCTTTTTAATTCTTTCCCAACGCTTGTCTCTATCCATTGCATAATATCGACCGATAACAGTAGCTATTTTTGTGTTACTTACCTTCTAGATGGTAATTTTCTAATTCAGAAATATATCCCAAGCCAGATTTAGGGTCGCAATCTCTTCCGTCTGTAAACGCATGGACATAAGAATTCTCTACATCATTTTGCGCAAGCAAATCACATAAAGCATATAAATGTTCTTGAGAAGAATGCACACCGCCTTTGGAAACCAAACCCATTAAATGAACTTTTTTGTTTCCCTCTTTAGCCGCTTTTATCGCTTTAAGTAAAGTCTCGTTTTCAAAAAAGGATTTATCCTTAATTGCGTTGTTTATTTTAACCAGATCTTGATAAACAACTCTTCCCGCTCCAATGTTTAAATGCCCAACTTCAGAGTTACCCATTTGGCCTTCTGGCAAACCAACAGCTTCTCCGTAAGTTACCAAAGTAGAATTTGGATAGCTGTTATATAAACCGTCCATAAAAGGGGTATTCGCTAAATGAATCCCATCGGTTTCATCACCTCTTCCTTTCCCCCAGCCATCTAGGATTAACAAAACTGTTTTTTTCATTGCGGTAATTCTATTTCAAAAATACTCCCTTGCGGTTGATTGTCTTTTACTTTTATATCTCCGTTATGCAGGGCCACTATTTTCTGAACGATATATAGTCCTACGCCTGTACCTTTTGTGTCTCTTGTGTTCTCATCACCAATGCGATGAAACAAATCAAAAATCTTCTCTCGTTGATTGGTAGGAACTCCTACTCCTTGGTCTTTTATTTGGATAAAAATCGAATTCCCTAGCTGATGAGCTGACCAAACAATTTCTTCTTTATCTGTAGAATACTTTATCGCATTCTCATGTAGGTTTTGAATAACCGATGTAAAGTAAAAACGATCTATCTTTATCTCCATCTCCGAATCAATATCAAACTTTGCAGTCTCAGATAGGCCCAGCCCCTTTATTACAGATTCGATAAATTCACGGCAGTTGACTTTTTCTCGTTCTAAATGCTGTTTATGTTCTTCCACTTTTGAAATGAGTAAAATATTTTCAACCAGTTTCTCCAACCTTATTTGGTCTTTTATAATTTTATCGAGAATGTCATCTCTTTTCTCCTTTGAAATGTCCCTGCTCAAAATGGTTTCAGCAAATAACTTAGAGGAAGCGATAGGAGTTTTTAATTCGTGTGTTACAGATAAGATAAAGTTCTTCTTTTCTTTGGCTAACTCCAATTCCTTATTAAAGGTCTTACGAACAAAATACACGCCAACCGCCAGAATCAAAAAGAAGACCAAAGCTTCTCCAGTAATCATCATGATTTTGCGCTGAACAAAACTCTCTTCTTTAGCTACTTCTTGGGCTAATGTATAAATATGGTATGCCCACCAGCTAAACTGCAACACGACATAACCTACTAATAAATAGAAAATGAGTAAGGACCTGTTATGTGCTTTATTTGTAGTCATTGAATTACTACAAAATTAAAGGATTTTATTAAGGAGAGCGGGATTCTCCTTTTCTTTTTATAAATAGTAAAACCCCATATAATGATGTTACCCTCTTGCTAGATAGACACATTCTATAAAACAAGTTTAGCAACCATTGAAACTTCTTTCCGTTTCAATAGCATATAATTAATCCATGAAAAATTTAAAACGCATTTTAATTGCAACTTTCACAATCTTTATCAGCACCTCATTTGCACAAACAAAAAATGTGTTATTCCTTGGAAATAGCTACACGGGAGTAAACAACCTTCCATTGCTAACTTACAATTTAGCACTGTCTTTGGGCGATACTATTAATTATGACTCAAATACGCCTGGTGGTTATACGTATCAAGGTCATGCCACAAATGCAACTTCTTTGGCTAAAGTTGCTCAAGGGGATTGGGATTTCGTGGTCTTGCAAGAACAATCGCAAAAGCCTTCTTTTCCTCCTTCGCAAGTTGCCACAGAAGTTTATCCATATGCGCAAATTTTAGTTGACTCGATTAAATCCGCTAACGCTTGCGCCGAACCATTGTTTTACATGACCTGGGGGAGAAAAAATGGAGATGCAGGTAATTGTGCCTCCTATCCTCCTCTTTGCACATATGATGGAATGCAAGGGCGATTGAGAGAGAGCTATATGGAAATGTCCGCTGATAATGACTGTTCGGTTTCTCCCGTTGGGGCTAGCATGGAAATACATTAGAGATAATTATCCAACTATAGAATTGTATAGTGCAGATGAAAGTCATCCAAGCATAAACGGAAGTTATTTAGCGGCTTGTGTGCACTATGCTTCAATGTTCCGAGAATCTCCTGTTGGAGCTTCTTTCATTTCTACTGTTACTGCAATTGATGCAGCCATTTTACAGGAAGCAGCAGAATTGGTGGTTTTAGACAGCTTAAGCACATGGCGTATTGGAGATAACGATGTTGTTGCTAGCTTTACCTTTAATACCGTTAGTGGCAGTACTGTATTTTCTGAAAACGGAACAAACGGAACTACTTATAGTTGGGATTTAGATGACGGAAGTACAGAAACAGCAGCTTCATTTTCTTACACCTACGCAAACGATGGCGTATACAACGTAGAACTTATAGCAACAAATGGCTGTGATTCTGACACCGTAACACAGCAAGTGACAATTAACACAACTGGAATCAACGAAAATAAATTAGCGTTTGAAATTCATAAGGTTCAAAATAATTATAAGCTACTGTTTAATAAGGCAGCACAAAGGCACTTTCAATTATACGATGCTAAAGGTTCGCTAATTCAGGAAGACAAAAAAACAAATAGCGAAATAATTATAACCTTACCGAAGTCTGGAGCGTACCTCTTACATGCTGTAGAAAGCGACAAATCGGCTGTGATTAAGTTGTTTAATGACTAAATAAAGAATCTTTTATCCTCCAAGTTTGTGAATTTGAATTTATTTCTATCTTTGCTGCCGATTAAGGTAGTCACCTTAGCTCAGTTGGTAGAGCAATGGACTGAAAATCCATGTGTCCCTGGTTCGATCCCTGGAGGTGACACAAGAAATAAAAAGGAATTACAGAAATGTAGTTCCTTTTTTTATGAAATATACTAAAGTTAATTTCTTACTGAATTGGGCTAAGGTTGCAGCATTCGTGTTTTTGCGCTCATTTGCAAAACTAAATTTCAATAGTTCTAAATGTTAAATTTATTCTAGGTATTTTTATTTTTTTAGTCGGTGGCATGCAGTGGAGCCAATTTGTTTGTGTCTTTCCTTTCATAATTAGCAGGCTGCCTCTTTCTAAATAAACACAAACAGTTTGTTTTGTTTCTTTATGTTTAAATGAAAACTTACGTTCTGCTCCAAAGCTCAATGAACCAATTGCTCCATTTTTTTTTAAATTTTGTTCATCATCACTATGCCATGTCATTCCCTCTCCTCCGTTGTGATATAAATTAAGTAAACAAGAGTTAAATTTTTCTCCTGTTTTGTTTTCTATAATGTTTTTTAGCTCCAAAAGCTCTTTGGTCCAGGGCAGAGCCAATTTAGTGGTTTTTGAATATGTGTAATCAAATGGTTTGTCTCCATACCAAGCTACTTTTCGTTTTGTAATAATCAATTTTCCAAAAATGATTGCTTTGTCATTTTCCCATTGAATATTATTTAATAATCGTTCGAAATAGTGTTTAGAGTTTTCATTGTTAATAATCCTTCCATAATATTTTACTTCACCATCAAAAGGTAAAATGTTAGAACTTGGAGTATCATTAAATAGGTCCATTTTTTTCAAACTTGATAGTCGGTAGTTAAAAATGTTAGTAAGTATTTAAATTATATTATTAAATCTAGCTCTTATTGCTTTGCTTCCAATGTTACTCAAATTTCACACCTATTATGCAAACATCATCTATCTGCTCTAGCTGTCCTCTCCAGTTTTCGAAGGTGGTAGAAATAAGTTGTTCTTGAACTTTCATGGGTTTTGTTTGTAGTTCAATTAAGAAACGTTTAAAAGGCTTGTACTTGAATTTCTTCCCTTTTTCTCCTCCAAACTGATCCGCAAATCCATCTGTAAAAAAGTAGATGCTATCTCCAGGCTGTAATTCTATTATTTCTTGGCGAAACTTCTTCATGCCATTATAGAGTCCAATGGGCTGTTTATTTGCTTTGTATTCAATTAAAGACAGCTCATTTTCAATAACGGTGCTTCGTTCTTGTTTTTGTGCTTCGGTAATTAAATCTGTTTTTCGCACAATCCATAGGGGATTATTGGCTCCTGAATAGATAACCTTGTTGTCCTTAAAAGCACATAGAGCAATGTCCATTCCGTCTTTTACTTCATCACTGCTATTAGCAAAGGTTTCTATGACTAGTTCTCTTGTTTTGTCCAGTATTTTAGAGGGTTCCGTAATTCCAAATTCTTTTACACACCTATTGAGAGCATTAGAGCACACTACGCTTACCATAGCTCCAGGCACGCCATGACCAGTGCAATCGGCAGCAGCTAAATAAGCCGTGCCACTTGACTGTTCAAACCAATAGAAGTCTCCGCTTACCAGGTCTTTGGGCTTAAACAGAATAAAGTTATTTGGCAGATACTTGTTGACTTCTTCAAAAGAGGGGAGGATAGCATCTTGCAAGCGCTTAGCGTATTTAATACTATCTGTTATTTCGGTGTGTACTTCTACTATCAGGTGCTTTTGTCGTTCAGTTTCTTTGTGGGCTTTTTCTACTATTTTTTTTTGATCTTCTATGGTGCTTTTCTGTTTTCGAGTTATCCTTAGGCGATTAATCACAAAAAGGGTAAAGATGAGGGTCAGCACTAGGAGCCCAGCACCAGCAGCTATAATCAGATTTTTCTTTTCATTTTCCTTAGTAGCGAGGTCTTCTTTTCGCTTTTGTTCGGCTTTAGAGAGCTCCTCTTTTTTACTTAGCTCTATTGCAATTGAGTCTGCTTGTTTTTCATAATTATATTTCAGTTCTTGACGAATAACTTCTTTTCGATTTTCTTCAGAATTAATGCTATCACGCATTGTAATATAGAGCTCATGCATCTCAAGCGCTTCTTTATGGCGATTTAGTTTTTTATTTATTGTCCAAAGGGATTTAGCAGATCGCCTTGTTTGAGCAACTGCATTTACTTCTTGGGCAATGGACAATGAACGCAAACAATAGCCTAATGCTTTAGCATAATCCCCGCAGCTAGCATAGACACCCCCAATGTCATTTAAAGAGCTAGCGATACCTAATTTGTTTCCGATTTTCTCGTCTATTTTAAGGCTTTTAGAATAGTACTCAATGGCTTTAGCAAATTCCTCTTGGTTAGCATAGATAAACCCAATGTTATTTAAAGAGATAGCGATTCCTTTTTTGTCACCAAGCTCCTCATCTATTTTTAGACTTTTAGAGTGGTAATCAATGGCTTTAGTATAATCCCCTTGGTTAGCATAGGTGCCCCCAATGTTGTTGAAAGAGGCAGAGATTCCTTTTTTGTCACCAAGCTCCTCTTTTATTTTTAAGCTTTTAAAATAGTAATCAATGGCTTTCGTAAAATCGCCTTGGTCTTTATAGATAATCCCAATATTGTTTAAGGACATAGCAACGCCTAGTTTGTCTCCTATTTCCTCTCGTATTTTTAGACTTTTAGAATAGTATTCAATGGCTTTAGCAAAGTCGCCTTGGTCTCGATAAATAAGTCCAATGTTATTTAAAGTTGCAGCGATGCCAGGTTTATCTTCTATTTCCTCTCGTATTTTTTGGCTTTCAGAATAGTACTCGATGGCTTTTGCAAAGTCACCTTGGTGTTTATAGATAATACCAATGTTATTAAGAGCAACACTTTTAGACTTGAGGAAAAACGTTTTTTCCTGTTTACTGAGGTTATTGTCAAGGTTTAATTCACAAAGACTGTCTATTTTTTGATTCAAGATGAAATCGAGCTCAGGGTCTGTTAGATAGATTATGTTGTCCCACGCGATCCAAGACGCAACTAATGTAGAATCATGCTTTGCAGTTTTGATCGCCTGATTCAATGAATCTACTTTTGCTTGGTGGTCTATTGAGAATTGTCCTTTGCTTGCCAAAGAGATTATAAGTAGTATGAATAGAATATTTCTCATTTATTTGGTAATTTACAACGTAGCGTTAAAACACGTGTTTTATACTGTTATGGACCAATATAGTTAAAAAGCTACAAAATCATTATTTCCATTGTCTTTTTAGGTGTTTTTTGTTATCCAACGAACTTTTAGGTTAACCCTATCAGCTTTCAAAACTCCCTATCTACAAATTATTTACTACCATACCTACCCTTTTTTTATTTTTAACCCCCATGAGGATGTTCACAACGAACTGTTAATAAAGCCTGAAGAAATTAGGGTGTTTTTAAAGTTTAATATGTATATTGGGAGATAATAAATTTTTTAAGAAACTAAAAACTATACGTTATGGAAGGTTATTGTGTAAAATGTAAAGCAAAGAAAGAAATAAAAGATGGTGCAGAAGTGACGATGAAAAATGGAAGAAAAGCAATGAAAGGAAAATGCCCAACTTGTGGAACTGGCATGTTTAGAATACTTGGGAAGGCAAAATAGGTTCAAAGTCCCTTCACAATTACACTTAGCTCTATAACCTTAGCGTTGCAGGGCTTCTGCATTGGGTTCGTATCTATGAAGTCAATTAAATCCTCTATCGGAGGTAATTTCAATTAGTGTCCTAGTTTTTACGTTCTTGAATGGATTGGTTGTGGTTACCAGGCCAAATAATACCCTTATTAATTATGGTGCATCCATTAATAATGCAAATGAGAACACAAGGTGACTGAATCAAAACCGCATCTAAAAACAGGGAGTTTTTTATGCATTATTTTTTTCTATTCCTAAAAAATACTCCCGAATTCTTTTCTAAAACGAGTGACTTCTGCTCCTCTATGTATAACAAATCAATCTTGTTTCTCAAAGTAGCTATGTAGATTTCCCGCTTCGATCGAAATAACAAAAAGGGAGCGCTTTAAAACAGTCTCTTGTTATTTCTTTATTCTTAGCAAAACCGTTACTTTTGATGTCAATTAATTATCAAAAGAACGCATGAAAATTTCTTTCAACTGGTTAAAAGAATATATTAATACAGATCTTGACGCTGAAACTGTATCTGAAATTTTGACTGATATAGGTTTAGAAGTTGAAAAAGTGGAAACCATAGAGTCAATCCCTGGTGGACTAAAAGGCTTAAAAATTGGCTGCGTTTTAACGAAAGAAAAACACCCAAATGCTGATCGTTTAAATATTACAACCGTTGATGTTGGGGAAGAATCGTCGCAACAAATTGTATGCGGAGCTCCTAATGTAGAAGTAGGGCAAAAAGTAGTTGTTGCATTGCCTGAAACTACAATTCATCCAACAGGTGAAGAAGCTTTTAAAATTAAAAAGGCTAAAATCAGAGGTGTAGAATCTTTTGGTATGATCTGCGCTGAAGATGAAATTGGATTAGGAACAGGGCATGATGGAATCATGGTTTTGGAAGAAGACGCTCAAGTTGGTCTGGATGCAAGCGCGTTCTTTAAAGTCGAAAACGAAACAGTTATAGAAATTGGATTAACGCCAAACCGTGCGGATGCAATGGGGCATATCGGTGTTGCTAGAGATTTATTAGCCGCGCTAAAATATAAAGGGTTAATTGGTGAAAATGAAGCGTTAAACACTCCAGACACAAGTTCATTCTCTATCAAATCAAATGATGTTAAAATTAATATCTCTGTCGAAGATTATGCAGCTTGTCCACGATATGCAGGCCTTGTTATTAACGATGTTAAAGTAGAGGAATCTCCAGAATGGTTACAACATAAATTGCGTTCAATTGGACTCTCTCCAATTAATAATATAGTAGATATTACCAACTTTGTATTGCACGAATATGGGCAACCACTTCATGCTTTTGATGCTAACTTTGTTGGAAGTAATGTTATCGTTAAAAAGCTAAGCAAAGGGACAAAATTTACAACACTGGATGATGTAGAAAGAGAGCTTTCGGAAAATGATTTAATGATTTGTAATGAAAAGGGAGGAATGTGCCTTGCTGGTGTTTTTGGTGGTATTGATTCTGGCGTTAAGTTAGAAACAACTACTATCTTTTTAGAAAGTGCTTATTTTAATCCTGTTAGTGTTCGAAAAACAGCAAAAAGACACGGATTTAACACTGATGCTTCTTTCCGTTTTGAAAGGGGAATAGATATTAATACGGCTATCCCTGCTTTAAAAAGAGCTGCACTTTTAATTGAAGAAATTGCCGGAGGAACAGTAGCTTCTGAAATAACAGATATTTACCCAACCGTTATTGAAGATTTTGTTTTTGAAGTTGATTGTAATAGAATTTCAAGCCTATGTGGAGTTGGTTTTGTGCAAGCTGATATTGAAAGAATAGTAACATTATTAGACATTACTATCTTAAATAAACAAGGCTCTAAATTAAAAATTCAAGTTCCTTCTTATCGGGTAGATGTTTTGAGAGAAGCCGATATTGCTGAAGAAGTATTACGTATTTATGGCTTCAACAATGTTCCCATTCCTGAAAAACTAAACAGCTCTATTACCAGCCGCCCAAAAGTTGACAAGGAACAGTTGCAAAACATGGTGAGCGACATGCTTGTTTCATTTGGATTAAACGAGGCAATGTCAAATTCATTGACAAAAGATAGTTACGTTGACCTGGCCAACACACCGAGTATCAAATCCGAATTTAATGTAGCAATGCTTAATCCTTTAAGTAGTGATTTAAGTGTAATGCGACAATCATTATTGTTTAATGGTTTAGAAGCTGTTCGATTGAATCAAAACCATGGAAGTGATTCCGTTAAACTTTTTGAATTTGGAAAAATTTATCAAAAATTTGAATCCGGGTTTTCAGAAAGTAGTCAGTTGGCGCTCTTTTTAAGCGGAAAGAAGACGGAAGAATTATGGAATAGCGGTATAAGTGATGTTTCGTTTTTTACATTAAAAGGAATGGTAGATTCTCTGTTAAATAAAGTTAGTGGAGGAAGATATAAAGCTTCGCCGACTAAAAATGATTTATTGGAAGATGGTTTGGCATACAAAATAGGAAAGAAAAAAGTAGTTGACTTTGGTTGGATAAGAGCTGACCTTAAAAAAGAGTTCGGGCTAAACAATGATGTCTTTTATGCAGAATTTAATTGGGATGCGTTGTTAGATATTGCCGCCAATAGTTCGGTAAAATTTAAGGAGTTGGATAAATTTCCACGCGTAAAACGAGATTTATCTTTGTTGTTAAACGAGGAAATAAAGTTTTCTGAAATTGTGTCAATAGCGAAAACTTGTAATAGCGAATTGCTAAAAGAGATTAGCCTTTTTGATGTCTATAAGGGAAAGAATATGGAGAAAGGGAAAAAGTCTTATGCGGTTCGGTTTGCTTTACAAGACAAAAATAAAACACTCAAGGATAAAGAAATTGACGGTGTAATGAGCAAAATTCAATTATCTCTTATTGAAAAACTAGAGGCCGAATTACGATAGACATGCGGATTAAAGATTGGACACCTCTGTATTTTTTTGGATATTCTTTAGTAACCATAGGAGCGCGAACATTTTACAAAAAACACCAAGCTATTGGAATAGAAAATATCCCAAAAGACAAACCCATTCTTTTTGCAGCTAATCACCAAAATGCTTTTATGGATCCGGTTGTTATCGGAATAAAGCTTAATAAACCGCTTTATTATATGGTTAGGGCCGATATATTTAAAAAACCAGCCATGGCGAGACTTCTGTGGTCTATAAATATGATGCCTATTTATAGGCAAAGAGATGGAGGAAACACAGTAAAGAAAAATGAGGCTGTTTTTGATAAATGTTTTGATTTGCTGCACGCAAATAAACCAATATTAATCTTTGCCGAAGGTAATCAAGGTAAGCAAAAAAAATTGAGGCCGTTGCAAAAAGGAGTTTTTCGAATTGGCTTAGGCGTCGCCGCTAAATACAAAGAGGATGATGTAAATATTATACCTGTAGGATTGTATTATAGCGACACCGTAAACATGGGAGCGAAAATGCTAATCAATTTCGGCAAGCCGATGAAAATAAATGATTACCTCGAAGCCTATGAGAAAGATGATGGATCGACATTAAACACAATGAAAGCTGAATTAAGTAGCAGAATGAGCAACTTAATGGTTGATATTCAAAATGCTGAATATTATGATACAATTCATGCGGCCCTATTTGATTTTGACGATGAAATAAACCAATATGAAAAAATTAAAGGGAATAAAATAATTGACGAATTTAATTGTCAAAAAGGATTTATTGCAAAAGCCGAAAATTGGATCAAAAAAAATCCAAATGAAGCCAACGAATGGAAAGAAAGTTCAGAACAACTTACCTCTTTGCTGAAAGTCCTAGAATTAAAATCCTGGTTATTCCGAAAAGAAAAACATAATGCCGTTCTGCCAATATTAATTCTGATTATAGGGTTTCCGTTGCACCTTTATGGCGTAATTAATAATTACCTTCCTTATAAATTGCCTGCTTTGTTTGTCGAGAAAAAAGTAAAGGACATTCATTTTCATAGCTCCATCAAGATGGCAATGGGAGTTATTCTATTTTGGATGTTTTGGGGTGTGCAAATGATGCTTGTAGCAATTTTTACAGACCACTATATCTGGTTGTACTACTTTGGTTCGTTAATGGTTTCGGCGGTGTTCAGTTATCACTATTGGATAATTACTCTTAAAACAAAAGGGAAATTAAAATACAATAAGCTTGCTAAAAATAGAGATAAAAGGTTCTTAAAACTAAAAGCAGCGTATTCAGCTATTGAAAACGTTTTAACAAAAATATACCAATAGCAGCTTACCCACCAAAAAGCTGTGTAGCAAATACAGTTGGCAAATCATCTGCTCCATAAGGACTTTTCTTTATCGCTACACCAACTCCTAAATATGTGTAATTTTTACTTAAAATATTTGCTTTATGGCCTGGAGAGTGCATCCAAGAATCAACTATCTTATTTGCAATTTCTTTATACGTTAGTTCTCTAATTCTTTTTCCATTATTGTGGTGGGAAAAAACATAAATTCCATTTTCCAGCTTCGAATCATAGACGCTATTGTTTTTATAGTCAAGAGCAATTTCTTCTAGGATATTTTCTCCTATCACTGCATACTTGGCGTTAAACTTTTTCGCTCTATGAAAGGGTGTTTTATACTTTTTGTTCTTTCTGTTTGTATGACTAAAAAAACCTTTTACTTCCATTTCTGTCGAATGAAAAGAAGCGCCTTTTTCGAGGTTTTTACCGTATTTAAACTGTCTTTTTTTTGATCGTTCCAAATTCGTTGCATGAAATATTGCAGCCTGGAGTAATTCTAAATTTAAGGACTCTAATTTAGCTGTATCATTTGCGATGCTTGTCTCGAAAAACTCTTTTGAACTTGTTGAGTAGTAATCCTGGGCAACACTTATAGATGTGGTTACAATGATGAAAAGAAAAACGCTGTATTTCATACATCATTCTACTCAAACCTCATTAATTTGTTTCATGGCATCAAGTTTTTATCATAAATTAACTTTGTTTTTTACCCTAATTTATTATATATTGTAGCTGTACAAAATAAAAATTATGAAAACCTTATCTACCCTATCTATTTGTTTTTTTGCTTCATTTCAAATTAACTCCCAAACTTTAACAGCACCTGTTGCACAAGAAGTTTACGGTGGCACAGTTGGCGATATAGAAACTTGGTCTTTTGATACAGACTCTGTTTATGTTGTTGTTAGCACCGAAAGTCCTAACTCCATTTTCTTTTCTAAAGCCTACAGGCCAGGGACCGGACCTTTAACAAATTTTGATTGGACACCACTTCCAAGCGCAGATGCTGACAATGGTTATGGCGGGGGTATTGGAAATATTGAAATTCATGAAACAAGTAATTCTATATTTTTTCTACACCAAAGCTATGTTTATCAAACAGATTTCACCTCATCATCTGCAGTAGCAGTGGATAGCATGGTTAAGGAATTTTTAATTGTAGGGGATACAATGTTTTTGTTAAAAAACAACCCTTTACCAAGTGGTGATGATACACTTGAATTTGGCGCTATTAGTTCAGTTGGCAGTTATACGTCAACCAACGGATTGTCTATGCTAAAGACATACTTTGACCCTCCTCAAATGCTTGTAAACTCTTCTAATAATGTATTATGCATTTTTGAAAGAGGTGCTAGTCCACACATGTTGTCCTTTGACGACCCTATACACTTAATGACTAATTCTACTCCCATACTGTCTTTTTTTATCCCAGCTCCGTCTGTAACTAATATAGAATGGCAAACATATGGATTTGCAGACAATGGCACTTGGTATGTTGCAGGACAGCCGCCGCTTGGGAACCCAACTGCTACAAATCGACATATTGCCTGGAGTAATTCCAACGGCGCTTCTTGGGATTATGAACCTATTAATACTCCTGGCCTCGTTGGGGGAGTTGTTGGCAGCAACCTAATCATTGACGACCTTGCCACAGAAAGAAATCTTTTTATAGGCAACGCTGTTTTAAAAGACACCAGTTTTATGAGTGACTGGGTTAATCCAGGCAGCATGTACATAGGGAACTATAATCGAGCTAATGATGGTGTTACAAAAGCTGATCCCATCATCAATGATTTAAAATATCATTCTACCAATATTGGTATGGGATATTCAACTTCCCAATCGGATTCAATTTTTGGATGGAATACAGGCTTAGAGGCAGTTCAAGTAAATGACATTGACATGAATGCTGGATTTACAAAAGGTTGGGTTGCTTCTAAATCTGGAATTAGAAGTGTGATGGATTATAACACTGCTTCCGAGACATGGAGCTCAACTATTTTTCCAACAGGTGATGGTGCGCCTTATGAAGCTATCGGTATGGATCCAAATGATGATAATGTAATTTATGCAGGTAATCAAAGAATTTATAAGACATCTAATTCTGGAGCTCTGTGGAGCCAAGCATTTTCTCCGGAAAATGCTCCTTACAATTTTAATTCAATAAACTCTCATTGTACTTCAATAGAAGTTTCTCCGGATAATTCTTCTGTTGTAGTAGCTGGATTTACCGGTAAATTCGGAGATAGAGGTGGTTGTTTTTATAGTTTAGATGCAGGTGCATCATGGAACCAATTACTTTTAATCTCAAGTGTGAATGGCCAAGATGTTAATGTTCTTGATGTTGAGTTTGCATTGGAAAACGGCAATGTTGTAGCTTACATCGGTTTAGAATCAGACCCTATTACCTCAGGAGCATATGGTTTGTTTCGAGCTGAATTAATTACCGGTGTTTGGTCTCTTGCAAGAGACGGGTCATATGGAGCAACCGATGGCGTAGTAGACATTCAAATCAATAATACCCGAGATACACTTGTTTTCTTGAACACAGATCCTGGTCTATTACCAGTTAACAATGTTCAGATTAAAGAATTAGCAGGAGGTGTTTGGAGTTCCTATTTTGGACCGTGGGCAGGAGGGTATGGTAGTGCAATCACGCTTGGAGAAGGTTATATTTTTATGGCAATAAATGAGCAGATACACACCATTCCTTTAGACTTTTCTAATCCTTGGAATGTGGCTTATAATTATCCTGTTGGAACAAACATTAATGTGCTTTTTTATGACGACCTATTGGTTGGAACAGGTACTGGCTTGTATGCGCATAATTTAGATTTATCGACAATCAACATCGTTGAATCAAATTATCAGAAGTTAAGTATTTACCCGAACCCAGTGACTGACATTTTGCATTTGTCAAATGATGCTATGTTTAAGGTTTACAATATTCTCGGAGAGTTAGTGTATGAAACGGACAAGCCTGAAGCTTCTTTTTTAACTAAAAAAATTCCCCCAGGAACATATATTATTGTAAATTCTAAGGGAAACTGGAATAAGTTTATTGTTCAATAATAAACTTACCCGTTATTATTAGATGGAAAATTACGCTCAGGAACAAGCTTTTCCTAGTTCCCAAATAAACGGATAACGACATGCACGATCTATTCTTTTTAGTTGTAGACAACTTCCTAAAATAAAAATGATGATAATTAGTTAACTTGTTTTACTTTTAAATCGAGTATTGATTATTATTGTTTAACTTTCTGCTCTGATATTTCGACAACAGAAATTGATGTTCTTCATGCAAAGCATCTTTTCATATGAAATTTTCGTCATATTTAAACTCAAATCAATTGTATAAAAATGAAAAATTTAATCCTTTCAGTATTCTTTTCGACCGGTTTAATTATTAGCGGGTTTAGTCAAACACAATCAACTTCTTTAGTTAAAAAAGAAATCAAGAGCATCTCTAATAGCGGCTTGCAGGAACAATCTCTGGCGACTAAGAAAAGGCCGAAAATAGTAAAACAAAACTTACCTATAAATAACGTTATTGCGAATATGAAGCTTGTGAAGAGTAGCGATAAAACTACTAACTCTCATCAGCTATGTGATCATGCAAATGGACATTGTGACCCGCGTAATTTACCATTATCTGAAAACGGAAAACTACTTTCTGTAGATGGGTTTGAGGTAGATTTTACAGTCCCGGACAATACAGAGATCTCTTCAATTTGTTTTACTCCAAGACCTTATGTAACTGGCGGAACAAAAGATGCTGGTTGTGGTTATTCTGTTCCTTGTGATAATGCTTCAAACAGGGATGCTGCCGCGGCTCCAACAAAATATTTTCAAGTTATATGGCACGTCCTGCAAACAAGTTCAGGAGGAGCATCTTCTAATATCGATCAAACAAGAATTGATGATTTGATGACGGAATTGAATAGTGATTATGCACCATACAACATGATTTTTTGTTCAGATCCCACCAACTTTGTGGTAGATGATGTGAATTATAACCACAATGAAGACACCGAAGAGGTACAGCTAAAAATGGCGCATATTACAAATCCTGCGCAATTAATCAATATATATGTTGTGGGATCTATGGGTGCTGGAGGATATGCCCGATTCCCTTATGACCCTATGGGAGGAACAAGTAGTACTTCAAGCGGAATCGTTATGAATAAAGGAAATTGTAATGTGGGCACACATACTTTAGCCCATGAAATGGGGCACACTTTTGGTTTAGAGCACACATTTTCTGGAGTTGATGAAAGAGGTGAGTGTTCAAGTTGTTATGAAAAAGTAAGAAATGCTAACGGGTCTTCCAATACTTCAGGTGCGCCAACAATCAATGGTGGCCCCTACACTGATGAAGGTGATCGTGAAGGTGATTGGTGCTCGGATACGAATCCACATGACACCTATGCTTATAATTGTTCAACAAGTTCAAACGCTAATGGTGGATGCGACAGTAACCCTTGGAACAATGCCCCAGTAAACAACCACATGTCCTACTCTTTCTGTTCTTCTCAATTTACAGACCAACAGGGTAGAAGAATGCATTGCATGACAAACACATATCTTTCCAGTTGGACCTCCTATGGAGGCGGTGTATGTGGAGCACAACCTCCTGTTGCAGAATTTACTGGAACACCGCTTTATGGTGTTGGTCCAATGGTTACAACTTTTATCGACCTTTCTTCTCCAACGGCTATTATCAATTCTTGGACTTGGAAATTTGACTTAGGTGCTTCGGGCACTGTAACCTGTACAGGCTGTACGGGTGCTGACGCAACATTTGTTGGTCAAACCCCCCCAACAGATGTTACTTATACCATTCCTGGTCTTTATTCTGTTTCACTTGAAATAACAAGTGGAAATGGTAATGATAGCGAATCGAAAATAGATTATGTAGAAGTAATCAATCCACCATCTTTTTGTGACACTTTAAATGTCCAGTGGAATACTCCGGTATCAACACTTTCACAATTTTCATTTTCTGGAGCTCCAAATAATTGGATGACAGGAGCTCGATCTACAACTTTACAGTCTGCACCAGATGATTTTGTTGCAATGTCGGAAAGATTTCCAAGCGCCGGAGCTGGAACTGTAGTTGGTGGGGTTAGAATTACAATTGGGAATTTTGTTGATGATAATGCTAATTTACAATTTGCCTTAAGTATATATGATGACGCAACAGGAGCACAAATTGGTGAGCCTGACTGGTTGGCTACTGCAACTGCTGGTGGGTATTTAGGAGGCACAGGAGTGTATACTCCTGCAAATTGGTTGCCACAAGATGCCAGCTATTATACAATATGGATTCCTTTTACTAATCCGGTAACCATTCCAAGCGCATTCTTTCATGTTGAAATGTTGATATACCCGGGCGGTGAAAACACAGATAGGTTATTATTAGGTCATTCTGATGACGGTGAGGGCGAAACTGATAATTCAAATTTTGTTTGGAACAGCAATACATCAACAACTGAATCATATCAAAATGATCACGCAGTAGACTTTGACCTTGCTTTAATACCTCTTTTGGGGCCATGGAACCCACTACCGCAAATTGAATCAGCAATTTACAATTCCGTTTGTGACACAACATATGTTGAAATAACCGATACTGTTTTTTACACTCCTTTTTCAGATTTAGCTTCGGTTAAATATCAATTTTCAGATGGTCAAGTATTTACATTTACTCCACCATTTTCTGCAGAAAGAACCGTAAACACTTATTTCACTTCAGCAGGTCCAGTGGATCTTGATATAATAGCCACAAGTTTAACTTGCGGTAGAATAGACACTTTACAAACATCTTTGGTTTATCCATTCCAAACTACTCCCGATGCTGATTTTACAAAAGATCAAGCGAACCCAATTTGTAATACTCAAAATATAACCTTCACTGGCACACCTTTAGGAATGTCTGATTATACTTGGGACTTTGGTGATGGTACAGTTATGTCATCGGGCACTTCAACAACTCAAGCGCATACCTACTCTACGCCCGGAATTTACTATGTCTCATTAACTACAACCGATGAATCTCCATACGCAGCTGACACATTGTTCTTAGAACAGTTTGAAGCCGCAATACCAGGAACCTTTACGCTTGTTGATCAAGATGGTGGGGTAGATAATTATGGTATTGGCGATTGGGTTGGTGGAACATATGATATTGACGACAACGGTGAGTTTGAAGCAGTAAGCTCAAGTTGGATTGCTGGAACATTTTTCACTGCAGATGACTGGATGATTACACCTGCAATTGGACCTTTGCCAGCAGACCAAAAGCTATATTGGGAAGCATTTGCTTCCGATCCAGGTTGGCCTGATGGATATGAAGTAAGGTTATCTACTACCGGAGCGTTACCTGCAGATGTAGGCAACTTTAGTACCTTATTGTTTTCCACAGCTGCGGAATCGACAACCCCTACTAATAGAAGTGTCGATTTATCTGCTTATGCAGGTCAAACAGTATATATCGCCTTTAGGAATAATTCAACCGATATGAATATTATCGCAATTGATGATATTCTAATCGGGACAAAAGGACTGGGCTGTTCAAACACGGATCAAAAATTAGATTATGTTGAGATTATAGATTGTTCTGTAACTCTTCCAACAGCTGATGGTTCTGCAAATATTAATTCAGGATGTGCACCATTAGATGTTACATTTACAGACGTAACAACAATTGGCGATCCTGCAACTTCATGGTTATGGAATTTCGATGATGGAACTTTTTCGACTTTGCAAAACCCTCCTTCCCATACATATACTGCAACTGGAACATACAATGTGATTTTTGAGGCCTGCAACTCAGGGGGTTGTTCGACTGAAACTATAGTGATTACGGTGGATGGAATTGCAGAAGACCCAACTTATACTTATAATTCAACAATTCAATGTCAGGGTGGTACGGATATGGAAGCTATAATAACAGGGGTGCTTGGAGGTGGTTTTACTTCTGTTCCAGCTGCTGGGATTAGTTTAAACGCAACTACTGGATTTATAGATGTTTCTGCATCTACACCGAATACATATGATGTGACCTACACAACTCCTGGGGTTTGTGCAAATACGCTAATTATTTCTGTTACAATAAATGCCGATCAAGACGCTTCCTTTAATTATGTTTCAGCTTCTTACTGTGTCGGTGGAATTGATCCAACACCTACAATTACTGGAACTGCTGGTGGAACATTTACTTCACCGCTTGGTCTAAGTTTAAACCCTGGTGGGTTAATTGATTTATCTGCATCGGATCCTGGATCTTACTTTGTAACATATACTACTGCAGGTCCTTGTTCGGCAACTTCAAATCAAGCAATTACTATCGTTGCAGATGAAGATGCTACTTACACATATAGTTCAACTTCAGAGTGTCAAAGTGGAACCGACATGACTGCTGCTATTACTGGAACCCCTGGAGGCACATTTACAGCTACACCAGCTGGTCTTTCTTTGAATAGTTCAACTGGATCAATAGATGTTTCTACTTCTATGGCTAACACTTACGATGTAACTTATACAACCCCTGGAGCTTGTTCAGCTACTCGTATTATATCGGTTACAATTAACGCTGATGAAGATGCTTCATTTACATTAAGCTCTGCAAATGAATGTCAGAGTGGTACAGATGCAATTGCTACTATTACAGGAACCGCTGGAGGTGCATTTACATCTACACCAGCTGGATTAACTATTAATGCAGGAACTGGGCTAATTGATGTTTCAGCATCGACTGCTAATTCATATACTGTTACATACACAACAACTGGGGCATGTTTTGCAAACTCGAATCAAGCCATTACAATAGTTGCGGACGAAGATCCGACATATTCTTATAGTTCAACTTCAGAGTGTCAAAGTGGAACGGACATGACAGCTACAATTACCGGAACTGCTGGAGGTGCATTTACAGCTACACCAGCTGGATTGACTATTAATGCAGGAACTGGGCTAATTGATGTTTCAGCATCGACTGCTAATTCATATACTGTTACATACACAACCCCTGGAACGTGTTCTGCTTCACTAATCATTCCTGTTACTATTAATGCAGATGAGGACGCCACTTTCTCATACTTATCAGGAACATTTTGTGTGACAGGAGCAGACCCACTTGCAACAATTGCTGGAACAACTGGTGGTTCTTTTACTGCAACTGGTGGACTTACTATTAATGGAGCAACTGGATTAATTGATCTTGGTGTTTCTGGTATTGGGTCATACACTGTTACATATGCCACTGGAGGAGTATGTCCTGCCAGTTCCGATTTCGCGGTAAACATTACACTTGCCCCTGATGCAACATTTAGCTACGCGGGATCGCCTTACTGTGAAAATGGAGGAACTGCATCAGTCACATTTGATGCTGGAGCCAGTGGAGGTACATTTACAGCTTCTCCTGCTGGTTTAAGCATAAATTCTGGAAGCGGAGAAATTGATTTAAACACTTCAACACCTAATACATATACAGTATCTAATGACATAGCTGCTTCAGGAGGGTGTGCAGCTGCTAATACATCAACATCTATAACAATTGACCCAGCAGAAGATGCAACATATATATTCAGCTCTACTGAAGAGTGCCAAGGGGGAACAGACATAACCGCATCCATTACTGGAACAGGTGGGGGGACATTTACAGCCGCGCCTTCAGGGCTAACAATTAACGCAATTACTGGAGAAATTGATGTCTCTGCTTCAGTTCCTGGAGTATTTACTGTTACTTATACTACCCCCGGTACTTGCTCTGATTTCCTTGATCTTGTGGTAACAATTTCTCTGGATGAGGACGCTACCTATTCGTATAACTCTACAACAGAGTGTCAAAACGGAACTGATATGGCTGCTGTAATCACGGGGACCGGTGGAGGTACATTTACAGCCACACCTGCAGGGTTATCAATTAACGCAACTACTGGAGAAATTGATGTTTCAGCTTCTACAGCTGATACTTATGACGTCACATACACAACTCCTGGAATCTGTTCTGTTTCTTCTATTATATCAGTTACTATCAGTGGAGATGATGATCCTTCATTCTCCTATTCAGCAGGAACTTTTTGTTTAACTGCAATAGATCCGGAAGCAACTATTACAGGAACAGGTGGAGGTACATTTACTGCAACAGGAGGCCTAACGATTAATGGAACAACTGGAGAAATTGATCTTGATGTACCGGGTATTGGGTCATACACTGTTACATATGTCACTGGAGGTGTTTGCTCTACAAGCAGCGATGCTGCGATTAACATAACCACATCTCCTGATGCAACATTTAGTTATATTGGAACTACATATTGCGAAAATGGAGGAACCGCTGTAGTAACCTTTGGCGGTGGAGCAAGTAGCGGAGTCTTTTCAATTCTGCCTGCTGGGTCGGGGCTAAACTCATCGACGGGAGAAATTGATCTTTCATTGTTACCCCCTGGGGGGTATACCGTGTCAAATGACATAGCTGCTTCCGGAGGGTGTGCTGCTGCCAATGCAACTGCGCCTATAACAATTACCGCACTGGATGATGCTGGAATCAGTTATAGCTCAACTGGTTATTGTCAGTTAGACGCGGATCCAATTCCTACGATTAATACAGGCGGAGGAGTCTTCACCTCGACACCGGCTGGACTAACCCTTGATGGCGCAACAGGAGAAATTGATGTATCTGTGTCAGCTACGGGAACTTACACGGTATAACATACACCACTGCAGGTGACTTGTCCGAACAGTTCAAATGCATCCATTACCATCTCAGCTGATGATGATGGCACATATACATTAAGTTCAGTTTCTGAATGTCAAAATGGAACTGACATTACTGCTACAATTACGGGAACACTTGGCGGTACGTTTACAGCCACACCTGCAGGATTAGCAATTAACGGAACTACTGGATCAATTGATGTCTCTGCTTCAATAGGAGGTTTATACACCGTTACGTATACCACAACAGGTATTTGCCCTGCAACATTAGATATTGAAGTAACTATAGCGGATAATGACGATGCTACATTTAACTATGCCGCTGCATCTTACTGTCAAGCGGATGTGGATCCTACACCAACAATCACGGGAGAACCTGGAGGAGCATTTACTTCATCACCTGCTGGATTAGTCGTTGATGGTGTTACTGGGTTAGTTGATTTATCTGCATCTACAATAGGTACCTACACAATCACATATACCTCAGTCGGACCATGCGTTACATTCACAAACGTAACTTTCGATGTAACTCCATTTGATGACCCAACATTTAGTTATTTGGCAACAACCTATTGCACGGGTGCGGGAACTGAAACTCCATCAATAACTGGTGTAACTGGAGGTGGCTTTGCTGCAACTCCTGCAGGAAGTGGAATTGACCCCGTTACTGGTTCAATAGACCTTTCAACGGCAACACCAGGAGTCTACGACATCACTTATACAACTGTTGGTGCTTGTTCTTCTTCTTCTATGGTAACCATAACAGTAACCTCAACCCCAAATATTGCTGTCATTTCAGATACAACCGTTTGTGGTTCATTAACACTGCCTGTAATTTTAGGGAGCGGACTAAGTGGAACTGAGTCTTATTATGATGGTAATGGAGGGTCAGGGATCGCTTACTCAGATGGTTCAATCATTACAAACTCTGTGATATTATTTATTTATGATGCGAATGGAACATGCTCCGATGAAACTTCGTTTGCAATAACGGTAGATGCTACTCCAACCACATCGAGTGCTGGTCTTGGTCAGACTGTTTGTGACACTGTAGGCCTTGTTACTTTAGAGGGAAACAGTCCGGCTATTGGCACAGGTTTATGGACCGTTTTTTCCGGAAGTGGTACTTTTGTTGATGATTCTGATGGAGTAACAGATGTTTCAGGCTTAACCATTGGTGACAATGAATATATGTGGACAATTTCAAATGGTTCCTGTGCTTCATCATCGTCCAATGTAATCATCACAATGGAAGAATGTTTAGCTACTTCTGCAGTCAATCTTTTAATACCCTCTGGATTTACACCTGATGGGGATTTAGTAAATGACGATTGGGAATTGGTCGGGATAAATCAATACCCAAATTGCCAGGTAGAAATCTTTAATAAATGGGGAAATAGTATCTTTACTTCCACCGGCTATACAACAGCTTGGGATGGAACAGTTAATGGAAGTCCGCTTCCTGTAGGAGCCTTTTATTATATAATCCATCTAAACGACGGAAGTTCAGATCCATTAAAAGGAACAGTAACCATCATTAAATAAGTTCAGCTATGAAAAAGATTATATTAAGTTCAATACTTGTAGTTTCAATAGGAAGTCTAACCAGTCAACAACTTGGTCAATATAGCCAGTATATTAACAATCATTTCTTAATGAATCCGGCAGCGGTTGGGGCTGAAAATGGATTAGATATTAGTCTTGGCTTCCGAGAACAATGGGTTGGAATAGATAATGCTCCTCAGAATTACTACTTAAGTGTTAACTCTACATTAAACCTAAACGGAAAAATAATTGGTAACGCATCGCTAAGAACAGGGTCTTCAGAAATTATTCCCGAAACCCCTACTGAGCAAATTAAATTAAAACATGGGATTGGAGGATTTGTAGCTGCAGACAACTATGGGCCATTTAAGAAAATTACTGGAATGTTGGCATATGCTATTCATTTACCCATCACAAATAAATTTCATTGGTCGATTGGATTGAACGCGGGGATGTCAAATTTAAACTTTGATAGAGATCAAATTACCTTGGCAGAAAGTTCGGACAACACGTTTAACGCTTTTGCAGCTAATCAAGGTAAGATAAATTATGTTGATATGAACGTTGGAACTTATGTCTATAACAGCGAATTTTTTATGGGTTACTCGTCAAACCAAATGATGCAAAATAAGATTTATTTTGGGGGTGTACCGACAAACGGGAAGTTGAATATTCATCATTTTTTAATGGGTGGATATCATTTTAAAATTTCGGATAAAATGAAGTTAACCCCAGGGTTCTTAGTAAAATACATGAATCCTGCTCCAGTCTCTTTAGACTTTACTGCAAAATTAACGTTTGATGATACATATTTTGGTGGGTTTTCATTTAGAAATGGAGATGCTTTAATTGTAATGTTAGGAGCGAAATTCAACGACATGTTCCGCATTGGTTATTCCTTTGACTACACGCTTTCTAATCTTTCTGATTATAATTCTGGAGGTCATGAAATTATGATCGGCATCCTCATTAAATAAACAAATAATGAAACTTGTGAGTTTTAGCTTTTTAGCACTTTCCTTTTTCTTTGGAATTGCGCAAGAGGAAATTATTACATATGGTGAAGCTTCTCAGCTAGCGCCATCCGTCAATTCATCCCAAGATGATATTATGCCCTTAGTTTCTTCCGATGGTCAGACTTTATTTTTTGTGCGAGATGCGGGAGAAGAATCCAAAAATGATCAAAATATTTTTCGTGCAAAAAAAACAGAAAATGACTGGGGAAAAGCAACAATTAAAACCAGTCATCTAAACAACAAGAAAAATAATGCGGTAGTTGGATTTTCTAAAGATGGTAATACGCTTTATTTAGTCGATGCATACGAAAAAGGTGAAGATGACAATTACGGGATTGCTCTTTCAAAATTAAGTGGTAAAAAATGGAGCAAACCAAAATATATTGAAATACCAGGGTTAAATTATATAGCCAATCATTTTTATGGGTTTTATGTTAATCCTGATGAAAACGTTATGTTAATTTCTATGGTCTCAGAAAATGGGAAGGGCAAGGAGGATTTGCACATTTCACTCAAAGAAGGGGATACTTGTTGGTCAACTCCAAAATCATTAGGTGAAAACGTAAATTCTGAGGGCTATGAAATGTCGCCATTTTTAACAACTGACAATAACAGGATCTATTTTTCGAGTAATGGTTTTGGTGGCGAAGGTGATGCTGACATTTTTTATATAGATAAGCTTGGTGATGATTGGTTTACATGGAGCAACCCCATAAACCTAGGCGCGAATGTGAATTCAACAGGCTTTGATGCTTATTTCTCAATCGGACAAGATAATCTTGGTTATTTTTCGAGTAACCGAAATGATGGTCAAAACGACATTTTTACTACACAAATTATAATTGAAGTAATTGGTGAAGAACCCCTAGTTGAAGAAGTCGTTATTGAAGAACCCGTGGCGGAGGAACCTGTGGTGGAAGAAGTCGTTATTGAAGAACCCATAGCCAAAGTCATTGCTGAAGAACCCGTGGTGGAAGAACCTATTGAAACAGAAACGAAATCTCAAGAAGCTATTTATACGGTTCAGGTTGCTGCTTATAAAAACGCTTCAAATTATGATGCTAGTCACTTAGTTAGTTTTGGAAGAATTGAAAAAGTAATCCTGGATGATGGTATTACTAGATTTACTTTAGGTGAATTTAAAACACTGAATGAAGCTCTTCAATACAAAAAGCAGGTAAGAAGCAAAGGTCAGCCAGATGCATTTGTAATCATGTATTCTGAAGGTAAAAGAACCTATCCCGAATTAGATAATGGGTCTAGTTCAGAATAAATTACGAAACCATAACCGCCGTTTTTTGCAAGGCTGCAAATTTGTAGAATTAAAAATTTTGACTTGAAAAAGTTCAAGTTTTACTTTTCTATATAAACAGCATTATTAGCCTGCTCTTTTTCAAAAGGTTCTTTAGAACTGGTAGATTAAGTAATGCTCTTTCTTTAATTGGTTTCAAAATATTCATTGTGCCGATTTAAACTGCTTTAAGAACCGTAAATCATTTTCGAAGAAATGACGCAAATCGTTTACTTGGTATTTAAGCATCGCTATTCTTTCGATTCCCATTCCAAATGCAAACCCCGAATAAATAGAGCTATCAATGCCGCAGTTTTCAAGGACATTTGGGTCAACCATTCCACACCCCATAATCTCAAGATATCCTGAATTTTTACAAACATTACAGCCTTTTCCAGAACATATTTGACAAGAGACATCCACCTCTGCACTTGGTTCCGTGAAAGGAAAATAAGAGGGGCGTAATCTAATCTCGGTTTCTTCACCAAACATTTCTTTTGCAAAATAAAGTAGTGTTTGTTTTAGGTCAGCAAATGAAACATCTTTCTCTATATACAATCCTTCTAATTGGTGAAAAATACAGTGTGCCCTAGCGGAAATAGCCTCATTTCTAAACACTCTTCCTGGTGAAATAGTTCGAATTGGAGGTTC
The DNA here is from genome assembly GCA_943788755.1 of uncultured Flavobacteriales bacterium. Lineage (GTDB taxonomy): Bacteria > Bacteroidota > Bacteroidia > Flavobacteriales_D > Parvicellaceae > CALSMU01. The sequence goes on along the minus strand of CALSRM010000003.1, from coordinate 662,950 downwards.
TGACTCCTCCATTACTCTTACCTGAACAGAAGAAGTGTGTGTTCGAAGAGCGATATCCTTATCAATAAAAAAAGTATCCTGCATATCTCTTGCAGGATGTTCTTCTGGAAAATTTAAGGCGGTAAAGTTATGAAAGTCATCTTCTATTTCAGGGCCTTCAGATATAGAAAAACCAATTCTAGTAAAAACGTCTAGGATGTCTTTACGAACAATAGACAATGGGTGCCTTGAACCTAGTTCAAAAGGCTCACCAGACATACTTAAATCAAGATCCCCTTTGGTAGATTTAGAATTTCCGATACTTGCTTTTAAATCAATTACCTTGTCTTGAGTAGCTTTTTTTAACACATTAATCTTTTGTCCAAATTCCTTTTTGTGTTCGATAGGAACATTGCGAAATTCCGCTAATAACCCAGTTATTAGTCCTTTTTTCCCAAGCATTTTAATTCGAAACGCTTCAATTTCATTTGGGTCGGAAGAGTTAAACGAATTAACTTCATCCATTATTGGATCGACCTTGTTCAACATGTTTGGGTTCTTTTATTTAATTATTTCCATGGATAGTACAACTACATCCTCTAGAGGTCTGTCTCCAGGTGCAGTAGCTGTTGTACCAATTTTGTTAATTACCTCCATCCCTTTTATTACTTCGCCAAAAACGGTATACGCATTGTCTAAAAATGGAGTTCCACCATTTGTAGTATAGTCTTTCAATTGCTCATCTGCAAATTTAAAAGGTATGAAGCCAGCTAAAGCCAGAGGTTTAATTTCTTCTGTCAAAACCTTAATAGCGTCCTGCGCTTCCTCTCTTTTTGACGGATCTGATCCTATTTTCTGAGCTTCTTGAAGTCGAGCCATATATGCTGCGTTTTCTGGAGCTTGGATAAATGCTTGCATCAAACCATTTTCCTTTTGTCTATTTTGCTGAACTTCCATTTGTTCCAATTCTTCTTTTTGATAGGTTTCCCTGTAACAACATAAAACTGAGAGCCACTTGACCTTTTTTCAGGATTAACATTGTCTCCTTGTCTTGCAGCACATAACGCCCCTTTTTTATGATAAAGGTTAGTCTTAATTTCGGCTTCTATTGTATATCCTGGCCCGCCTTCTCCCAAGGCAATTCCTGCAGCAGCTCCTTTAGAATTAGGGTCTCCTCCTTGAATCATAAAATCTTTAATAACCCTATGAAATAGGGTGTTATCATAAAAACTTTCGTTAACCAATTTGATAAAGTTTTCTTTATGTTTTGGAGTTTCGTTGTACAAGGCGATTACTACATCACCATGCGATGTTTTTATCCTGACTTTGGTCGCGTTTTCTGTTCTTTTTCTATTTCCTCAACTTTTAGAGAACCTTTTTGTAAATTATCCGTATCCTTTTCTGTCTCTGCAGAAACACCACAAGCTGCTAAAAAGACACTATTACTGTAAGAATCACCATGTTTAATCTTTTAACTTGACTCATATATTATATTTTAATAACTTTGTTACTTTGCAAAGTAAATGATTTTGTAGAAATATTTGAGATAAAAGCGCATTATACTATGAAAACTACTCTTAGAAATACTTTTTTATTTACAACATTGCTCATTTTGGTTTTTTCCTTTACTAGCTGTTATAAGAAAAAAGACACGATTGCTCAATATAACTGTACTCACATCGAACACACTGGGCCCATGGTGAAGCGGAGCTGAAGTTCGTCTTTTCTATGTATAGTGCTGATTCAGCTAGAATTGATAAAACAGCGAACTACAGGAGGTGGTGGAACAGCAACTTTTAATTTTAATGAGTTATATAAGTCAGGGCAAGCAGGTTTTGCTGTATTAGACATATATGTACAAGGTCTCTTGTTGGAATTATTAAAATTGAAGAAGAAAAAATTTCAGAGGAGACTGTAATTATCTAAAACTTTTGATGAAAATATTCGATGATGGCTTCTTTCATCAATGTATCTTGCTCCATGTCGTTGAGATGGGGCATTTTTTTTATGTTTTCGTAATGTGGCCAACCATCTTCATCTCTTCCCAAAAACTCATAATACCCTGCTGGTTCTAATACCGAACAAACAGCAATATGCATCACGTCAACTTTTCTATCTTTGGATAGCTTTTGAAAACCTTTATTTAACTCTTGAACGCCTATCATGAATAGTATGGACTGCATATCCAATATTTCACCAAAATGTTCTGAAACTTTTTCAACTGTTTCTCTCCACTTTTTTTCCAACTCAAAATTCATACTGCAAAAGTAGGAATAATTCATCCATAGCGGAAAAATTAAATTTATATTGCGCCATTAAAACGCAAAACCATGTATAATAATATCCTCTCAGAGTCCAACGGCGCAATTCATAAAATAATCATTAATCGTCCAAATCAACTGAACGCATTGAATAAAGAAACGATCGATGAATTAGGCCAAGCACTTCAATTAGCCGAAGAAAGCAATGAAATAGAAGTTATTATTCTTACAGGTTCTGGAGAAAAAGCTTTTGTAGCTGGTGCAGATATTAAAGAGTTTGCAGATTTTTCTATTGAAGAAGGAAAACTTCTTTCTGCTCAAGGGCATCAAAAACTGTTTAATTTGGTTGAAAACCTTTCTACTCCAGTAATTGCTGCCGTAAATGGCTTTGCACTTGGAGGTGGGCTGGAGTTAGCCATGGCATCTCACATTAGAATCGCTTCGGATAATGCCAAATTAGGGCTCCCTGAAGTTTCCTTAGGGGTTATTCCTGGCTACGGAGGGACGCAAAGGCTTTCCCAGCTTGTTGGAAAAGGGAAAGCCTTTGAACTAATACTATCTGCTGGAATGATGTCTGCTGAAGATGCTGAGAAATGGGGGCTTGTTAACCAAGTGGTTACTTTAGAGGAATTGATGCCAACTTGTGAAAAACTTGCAGGAAAGATTGCCCGTAATTCTCCGAGAGCAATATCCAGTGCTATAATCTCAGTAAACGCACAATATAAAGAAGGTGTTGACGGTTATAAAACTGAAATATCGGAGTTTGGAAAATGTTTTGGTACTGAAGATTTCAAGGAAGGTACAACTGCTTTTCTTGAAAAAAGGAAGCCTGAATTTACAGGTAAATAGACCTCTTTTTCCTTTTTAACAAAAAAGAGGTCTTTAGAAAACACTAAACAATAATTCATGTTATATCTCTAACGATATGACATGTTAATAATATAGTGTTAACAGTTCTTGATTCCTTATCTCATTTGAAGAACAGATATTTGTTTCTTTGAAGGTTAGAACAATGAGTACCATAAAAAAATTAGCTGGGCAAACAATTATCTACGGCGCAAGCAGTATGATTGGAAGGTTTCTTAACTTTTTATTGACTCCAATTTACACTTTTTCGGCCATTTTTTCGGCAGAACAATTCGGCATCATCACAGAGATGTATGCTTATGTAGCATTTCTTGTGGTATTTCTAACCTACGGAATGGAAACCGCTTTTTTCAGGTACTCTACCTTAAACAAAAAAGAGGGTGAAAAAGTATATGCAAACGCTCTTTATTCCTTAACCAGCACAACAGCCATTTTCGTTTTATTAACAATTATTTTTTCTCAAAATGTTGCAGATTGGATGCACTACCCTGATCATTCGGAATACATTGTTTGGTTTGCAATTATTGTCGGGCTAGACGCTCTTGGAGCGGTGCCTCTTGCTAAACTGCGACAACAAGGCAGAGCAAAACGATTTGCTGTAATTCAGTTTGCAAATGTAGGAACCAATATTCTGCTAAATTTACTTTACATAGCTTTAATCTACAGTACCCACTTAATAGAAAATGGCGGGGTTGAGTTAAGTAGTTTTGACTGGTTAGTAAATATTGTATACAACACTGACACCGGCGAGCTAAATGGGGTTTTTAAATTAGTTTATGATCCGAAAACTGGCGTTGGATATGTTTTTATCGCCAACCTTATTGCTAGTATTGTTAAGTTTTTATTACTTACTCCGATCATGAATTTTAAAGGTACGTTTGACTGGAAACTACTCAAATACATGTGGTGGTATGCTTTCCCAATGTTGTTCGTTGGTTTAGCAGGAATTGTAAACGAAACTCTTGATAGGAGCATGCTTAAAAGAATACTAACCACTCAGTTTATGGAGGAGGGTCAATCAATAACCGATGCCACGGAAAACGCTTTAATTCAACTTGGAATATATGGTGCGAATTACAAAATAACAATGTTTATTTCAATGTTTATTCAAGCCTTTAGATATGCTGCCGAACCCTTTTTCTTCAATCAGGAAAAAGAAAAAAACTCAAAACATGTTATAGCTAAGGTAATGACCTATTTCGTTATTGTAGTAATTGTTATGTTTTTAAGTTTGGACCTCTTTTTGCCTATATTAAAATATTTCACGCCTAATCCAACATACTGGATAGGTTTGGAAGTGGTTCCTATTTTACTATTAGCAAATGTCTTTTTGGGAATTTTCGTAAATCTTTCTATTTGGTATAAACTTTCGCAAAAAACGAATTACGGAGCTTACATTTCCATTATGGGGGCAACTATAACCATCGCAATCAACTTTATTTTTATTCCAGTTTATGGATATCTAGCTTCAGCATGGGCTACGTTAGCTTGCTATGGAACAATGATGCTAGTTTCTTATTTCTTAGGACAGAAACACTATCCAATTCCATATAATTTAAAAAAGATTGGAACCTACCTTGGCTTTGGAACTATGTTGTTTTTAATTAAAGTCCCTTTTGAGGCTTATGTAAGTTATGCGTGGTATGTTTATTTATACCACTTTGCATTAATCATAATTTTTATTGCGATGGCGTATTTTTTAGAAAAATCCGCGAAAAAAGAGGTACTTTCACAACCTTAATTTTGAATATGAAAATTGAATTAATAAATAAATCGAAACACGCTACACCAACTTACTCTACAAATCTCTCCGCTGGGTTAGATTTAAGAGCGAATTTGGAAGAGGCTGTTGTATTAAAGCCACTTGAAAGAAGTTTAATAAAAACAGGGTTATTTATCGCTTTACCTGAAGGGGCAGAGGCACAGGTTCGTCCTAGAAGTGGTTTAGCTTACAAAAAAGGAATCACCGTCCTTAATTCACCTGGAACTATTGATGCAGATTATAGAGGTGAAATAGGAGTTATTCTTGTCAATCTTTCTGACACAAATTTTGTTGTTGAAGATGGTGAAAGGGTGGCGCAATTAGTAATTGCCAAACATGAAGTTGCTGAATGGGTAAAAGTGGAAGATTTGTCACAAACCGAAAGAGGGATAGGAGGGTTTGGAAGTACAGGAGTTAAATAAAAAAATAAAAAGATGAAGATTATAGTACCAATGGCAGGAAGAGGATCACGGCTAAGACCGCATACATTAACCGTTCCGAAGCCACTTATTCCTGTTGCAGGAAAACCAATTGTTCAAAGACTGGTAGAAGACATTACTAAGGTATGCGGAGAGCCTGTGGACGAAATAGCATTCATTATTGGAGATTTTGGTGATAAAGTAGAAAAAGACTTAATAAAAGTTGCAGAAGGATTAGGTGCGAAAGGGACAATCTATCATCAAGAAGAAGCACTAGGAACTGCGCATGCAATATTATGTGCTAAAGAATCATTAACAGGAAACATCGTTGTTGCCTTTGCAGATACGCTCTTTAAAGCTGATTTTACTTTAGACACTTCTACAGATGGCATCATTTGGGTAAGCCAAATTGATGACCCAAGTGCTTTTGGGGTTGTAAAGCTAGATGATGATAAAGTAATTACTGAATTCGTAGAAAAACCAGAAACTTTTGTATCTGACCTTGCAATAATAGGTATTTACTACTTCAAAGACGGAGAGTTTTTATCTAATGAGTTACAGTATTTAATAGATAATGACATTAAGGAAAAAGGAGAGTTTCAGCTTACTAATGCTTTGGAAAACATGAAGCAAAAAGGAACAAAATTCAAAACTGGAGCTGTTAGTGAATGGTTAGATTGCGGAAATAAAAATGCCACGGTATATTCAAACCAACGTGTTCTTGAGTTTGAAAAAGACACTAACAATGTCTCAGATAAAGCTAATATTGAAAACTCCGTAATTATTCAACCTTGCTATATCGCTGAAAATGCTAGAATTAAAAATTCGGTAATAGGACCTCACGTGTCGATTGGAAACAATACAGTTATAACCAACTGTATTATTGAAAACAGCATCATACAAAATGACAGCGTCTTAACAGGAGCCGCTTTTACCGAAAGTATGATTGGCAATAAAGCAACTTACCAGGTGAATAATAAGGCTTTAAGCATTGGGGATTATACCGAAATAAGTGAATAAATTGGGTAAGCTGTTCTTCATATTGTTTTTTCTAATTGGACTCTCCGGTTGCCATGCTAAAAAAAGCACTTCTGCAGAAAAAGGAGAGAAAGGCTTCTTGTCAGAAAAGAAAGAAATTGCTTTAAAACATCTATTAATAAAAGCAACTACTGAAAAGGTACTGGGGAATTATGAAGAGGCTGAAAAAATTTACTTAGAATGCCTCCAAATAAATTCAAAAAGCGCAGTAACCTGCTTTGAGCTATCTGGGATATACTTATTTAAACATGCTGAAGAAAAAGCAATCGAATATGCGGAAAAAGCAGTAATTTATAATTCAAGCAACGGCTGGTACAAAACGAACCTGGCGGTTATCTATCAAGAGTCAAAACTTTACGAAAAAGCTGAAGGTTTATATAAAGAATTAATCACGCTATTTCCCGAAAGAAGTGAATATCATTTTACGCTAGCGGAAGCTTATTTATACCAGGGCAAGATAAACGAAGCGCTAGAAGTTTATGATGCGATTGAAAAGATATTAGGTCCATCAGCTGACTTAATTATTCACAAACATAAATTGTATTTAAGACTAGGCGAATCTGATAAAGCAATTGCTGAAATACAAAAATTGATAGACCAAAACCCTGCGAATATTGATTATTATAGATTACTAGCAGATTTGTACGAAAACGAAGGTGATGAGTCAAAGGCTCTGGAGATTTATAATAAAGTCTTGAAGATTGATCCTTCAAATGGTACGGTTCATTTGTCTTTGTACGAATACTATCGCTATCATGGAAATCAGGATAAAGCATTGTCCGAATTGACATTAGCATTTGAAAATTCGACAGTTCACATCGATACTAAAATGCAAATCATGTTGCAGTTTTTTACGAATTCCGAAAGAAATGAAAAAGTTAAAACTCAAGCATATGTATTAGCTAACATACTTGTCGATGTTCACTCAAACGAAGCAAAAAGTTTCTCTATGTATGGGGATTTTTTATCTCGCGACGGAAAACTAAAAGAAGCACTTCAGATGTTTAAGAAAGCAGCCAGTCTGGACAGCGGAAAATTCCCTATTTGGAGTGAAATTGTCTTTTTAGAATCGGACTTGAAAGAGTTTGAATTATTGGAAAAGGATACTCAGTCCGCACTTGAAGTTTTCCCTACACATCCAACTTTTTACTTTTTCAACGGGATTGCTAATATTAAACTCAAAAACTATGATAAAGCTATTACATCATTACTAGCAGGAAAAGAAATGGTCTTTGATAATGCACAGCTTCAGGCTGAATTTTTTCAGTATTTAGGTGATGCTTACCATGCAAAAAATGAGCATATAAAATCAGATGAAAGTTATGAAAGGTCATTGGAGCTTAATCGATATAATCCATATGTATTAAATAATTACAGTTACTACCTTTCGCTGAGAAATGAAAAATTAGCGCTAGCCGAAACTATGGCAAAAGAAGCGAATAACCAGGTTCCTGATAGTCCAAACTTCATAGACACATATGCTTGGGTACTGTTTTTAAAAGGCAACTATCAAGAAGCAGAAACACTCCTTGAAAAGGCTATAGCCCTGAGTGCAACTGAGAATGGAACAATTTTAGAGCATTTTGGTGATGTCCTTTTTAAACTTAATAAAATAGAAGAGGCAATTAGTTCTTGGGAAAAAGCAAAAGATGCTGGAGGAGCATCACAACTTGTTGGGGAGAAAATACTTAAGAAAGAATACATAGAACCAGTGGCAGATTAGACGTGACAAATTTTAGAAAATATACAATATTACTTTGCGCAATTGCATCTCTTTATTCGTGCAGCGGTAGAAAAAAAACGATAGATGGTGAAAAACTCAAAAATCATTCGCCAAAATATCTAACAGACTCTCTCTCAAAAACAGAATTTGATTACACTTGGTTAAGAACAAAAGGAAATGCCGTTGTTAATTTTCAAGGTGACAAAAACACCCTTAAAGTGAATTTTAGAATTCGTAAAGACAGCGCAATTTGGACGAGTATTTCAAAAAGTACGATACCATTGCTAAACGCCTTAATTTCCGCAGATTCATTAAAGTTTCTAAAAAAAATTGATGGGAAACAATACTATTTAGGGGGGTATGACGAAATAAACGATTTATTCAACCTAGATTTCAATTATCTTCTTTTACAAGACGTCCTCTCAGGAACTGCAATTATGTTCGATTATGAAGGCAAGTACAAGTCAAAAATAGAAAATGGCATGTATCTGTTATCTTCGGATAAATCGAAAAAAATAGAAAAATTGCTAAAAAAAGGAAAAGGTAATCGAAAGCATTCATTGTTTTATCGGTGTTGGATAGAGCCATCAAATTTTAAATGCGCAAAAGTGGAAATAAATTTTTTGTCTGATAGTAGTGAACTAGAGGTCAATTATTCTGATTGGATTGATGTCGACGGACAGAGTTTTCCTGAAAAATCTTCAATTTATTTTACCACTCCTTACGATACTTTATCGTTAGAGATTAACTACAGTAATAAGGTTAAGATAAACGAACCGCAAAAAATGTCATTTAAAATTAACGATAACTATTCTCCCTTTGAACTAAATGAGAATAAGTAAAGGCATAGCATTGATGATTTTTCTGATTGGCTTTTTGACTTCTTTCGGTCAAAATAAAGATAAATTGAAACAAAAAGAAAGAGAGCTAAAAAACAAGATTTCTAATACTAAGTCTCTAATCAAAACCGCTAGAAACTCTCAACAGATGACTATAGCGGAATTAGGAATAATTAACCATCAAATTGCTTACCGAGAAGAATTGGAAGCAAATTTGAATTATCAAATGCGGAAATTAGATGAGCATTTAAACAGCCGCAAAAAACAAATATTATCTCTCGAAAATAATTTAAAGGAGTTAAAGGATGAGTATGCCAAAATGCTTCAATACGCATATAAAAATCGGAATACAGAATATCAATTAATCTATATATTTTCTGCCGAATCTTATACTAAAGCCTACCATAGGATGCAGTATATTAAACAGTATAAAGACTATAGGAAAAAACAAGTGGAAAGAATAAAAGAAACGAAAAATCTTTTAAACGAAAAAATAACGGAACTAGAGATAAAAAAGCGAGAAAAGAAGGGTTTAAAAACTATCCAAAAAACAGAAAAGATACGTTTTTTAGAAGATAAACAAACTCAACAGATATTGCTGTCTCGTTTAAAACAAAACGAACAGCAGCTTAAAAACAAGTTAAATAAACAAAATCAAGAGAGAAAAAATTTGGCTTCTGCTATCCGCAAAGCAATAGAAAAAGAATTGGAGAAAGCAGCACTTTTAGAGAAAAAATCCGATTTTAAAATTACTCCAGAAACTGCCGCCTTAGCCAAGTCCTTTGCAACTAATAAAGGTAGATTGCCTTGGCCAGTTGCTAAAGGAGAAATAACTGGAAAGTATGGTAAGCATCAACACCAGGTAGTTAAAACAGCAACAATTGAAAATAAAGGAATTGATATTACAACAATAAAGGGAGCAGATGTAAGGACAATTTTTGGCGGAAAAGTAACAAGTATATTTATAATCCCGGGGGCCGGAAAAGTTGTAATGGTTAGTCACGGAAACTATCGAACTGTATATGCCAACCTAAAAGATGTAATTGTCGAGAAAGGGGACGAATTAAGCACCAAAGAAGTGCTCGGGACACTACTGCCCTCTGAAAATGGTAATGTTTCAGAAGCTCATTTGGAAATATGGAAAATCTCAACTGGAAATATGGATACCGTGGACCCATCACTTTGGATTTATAGGTAGTCACATAACCATTACTTCAATATCCAAATTCCTTAATGGATTGTTGTGATACTTTTTCATACTTTTTACTCTAGCTATAATAATGTTTCCTCTATCCATCTGTTTCGAAACGATCGAATTGACTTTTAAAGATATATACCCTAACTTGAAACCTTCAAAATATACTTCCACAGCATTTTTGTCAAAGATGTGGCTATGCTCTCTTCTCAATTCAATTCTACTATTATGTTTAATCCTGTGATAAATATAAATCATATCGTAATAGGATAATTCTGCCACGTTTGTAAGCAATCCAAGGTTTGGCAGTGCTTCTGCTACTTTCAAAGAAGAAATATTATTTATTTGTATCATAATTATTTTGGATATTATTGGTTATGCAGCTAATAATTGTTCATTTAGAATAATCGTTTGACCCAGCTTATTCTTCAAATTAATTTCACTTATTTCATCATCATTAGATAACAATTCATTTGTAATTAGCTCGGAAACATCAATTCCATTGATTATTGGTATTTTACCAATCAAATTATTGAGTTCATTAAAATTGATGCTGATGTTTGTAAAATAACTTTTACCCCCTTTAAAAACTTTGCAAGCAAGTAATAAACCATCATCGTTTCGTTCATATACGATGAATTGAATTTCCATTTTACTCCCTTTTGTTAATGATGATATTGTTTTCATATTCCGTATTGTTAATTATTACAATACAAATATTAGCGATTACTACGTAATGTATTTACGTAGTAATTATCTTCCCGCTTTATGCAAGGAATGAAATAAGAAAAAGCTATTGAAAAAGGCAAAGAAAGTTACACCTGCCTGTGTTTCTAAGGTATCATCGCCTAAAAAGCTTAGTAAGCTAATAATTAAAAAAGCACCATAAATATATCTATCCTTGAATACCTTGAAGATAGGATATGTAAATGAAATAATCCAAATCAACAAGCCAACAAATCCAAATGCTATAAAAAGTGTTAAGAACTGGTTATGTCCTCTTTTTCTATTTTCAGGAGCAAGCCTTGAGTTTAGCTCTATATACTTATCTTCAAAGGCATCTGGAACATCTCCCGTTCCAACTCCTAGCCAAAAGTTATCTTTTACAATTAGTATTCCTGCGCTTGAAAAATTGAGTCTCTGCGTAACAGAATGTCCATTTGAACTAAATCCGCTCTCCTTATTTTTGAATTCAAAAAATATTTGATATAGTCTTTGTTTGATGCTTGATAGTTTAATACAGCTAGTCAAGCCCGATTCAATTTCGGAGACTTCTTCGCTAGTAAGTTCCAAAACACCTTGCTTATCCTTCCTAAGCCCTTTAGAGGTAATATATCGATATATGGTTCCGGAGATTGGTTGGGCTTTTTTATCAATCGAATCAAAGTGATAATCGCTTTTCGAATTCCATGTTTTTTCCACTTCAGTTGGGCAAACATACAGCCACAAATAATACCCATTCTCAGTTACTAAACTGGTTGTATCGTGCATATATCTTTCTCCTGCCGGTGTATGGGTTTCTAAAGATTGAAAAACAACATTATCCTTGATTTGAGAATAATCATTATAAGAATTCATTACGTATAATATCACAAAAACAAGAAATCCAAATCCTGCTGATCCAGATAGTAGTTTAACCCTTATAGAAGACTGCGCTATTACTATGCATATCACTGAATAGGTAAATATTAAAATTAGGACAATTAAGCCCGTACCCGAAAGAATGTAAAGAAAATAACAGAACCAAAAACTCACAGAAACTGTTACCATTTGGAACACCTTTCCTTTTTTAAAGAAATAGTAAAATAATAAAACTATTGCCAAACAAATTAATAAACTTAAACGAATATGAGATATAAAAAAAGAAATGTTACGGACATCTGTTATATCTTCCTTTATCGAAAAAAACTCCAAGTATGCGCCAAAACTTAGCAAGGTGCTTACTAGCAATCCGGCTACAAATACAGCAACAATTAACTCGTACATTCGCTTTGAAAATGCCGGAATAGATCCAATTACAATTGGAAAACTTAAGAGGGGGAGTTTTCTTACTATATCATGAAAGGCATAGTCGTAATCTCTAGTGTTAAAAAGCCAAATTACATGCACAAGAAAGCCTACTACCAAAATTAACGGAGCGTAACTTAGTTCCTTTATTCTTTGCCATTTAGCTAAATAATTACCCTCCAGAACCCAAGCTCCAGCCAGAGTTAGTGAAGAAACGCTCATCAAAAATTTTCCCGTAGAAAGGCCAATTACCAATAGCAGCAAGGCAAATATGTAGATCTTGGTATAAGGGATGTATTTACTAAACACTTTTATTTAGATTCTCCCGATAAAATAACACTGTAACGCACTTGGTTCTGTAAAACATCTTTCGCTTCTTTCATATATGGATCATTTTTGAGAGATGCTTCTACTCGTCCATTTTGGTAATAATACCGTGAAACAATTTCATTTTCAAGAAGCTCTATAATTTCATCTTTATACCGAACCATGTCTTCCTTAAGGCTTGGTTTTAATTTTGCAAAAAGAGCATTAAATTCAATTTCACAATCTCCATAGTACTTTTCTTCCTTAGCAACCTCCCTCAGTTCCTGAAGCATTTCCTCAGAATCCGTTGTGTACTCAATGTCTTTATCTCCTAAATAAGCAATAAAGTCCTTGTAATCGGTTTTTGAAAGTGAAAACGTACTTGCTGGAGGAATTTCTGAGTGGATTCTTTTATAATCTGTTGCATAATTGAATATATAATTCTTGAAAACAAGAACAGCTGTCAGCTTACTATAAACCCCAGGATCTATTTTAATTTCAGGCTCAACTCCTCGACCATCTTTTACTTGTCTGCCATTTTTTGTTGTGAAGGTTTTAATCAAGCTATCTGCTACTTCAGAGACAGAACCTTTGTCGTCTCTGTTTGCGTAATCCAACTTTTGAATGCACCTACCACTTGGCGTGTAGTATTTAGCAATTGTCAGCTTTACTTTACTCCCAAAATTTAAGTCTTTGGTTTGCTGCACTAACCCTTTGCCATAAGTTGTCATTCCAATTATTACCGCACGATCCAAATCCTGCAAACTTCCGGAAACAATTTCGCTAGCAGAGGCAGAATAACCATCAACCAAAACCACTACAGGGATTTCTTGATCAAACGGAGTGTTTAGTGTTTTATACTCTTTATTCAAATCTGTTAACCTTCCTTTAGTGGAAACCACTGTCTCTCCTTTGCTAATAAAAAAATTCACAATGTTTACAGACTCATGTAAGAGTCCTCCCCCATTCCCTCTAAGGTCGAAAACCAATTTTTTCATACCACTACTATCTTTTAAATATTTCAGCGCCTTCAAAACATCTCTACTTGCTGTACTCGTAAACGAATTTAGCTTTACATAGCCAATTTCGTTATCAACCATCCCATAATAAGGAACCGAAGGGATTTTAATTACTTCTCTAGTAATCATTGTTTCGCTAGCAACACCATCCCTTTCATATTTAACCTTTAGAATAGTTCCTGCTCCACCTTTTAAAATAGCACTCATTTCTTTCGTGGTTTTTCCAGCTACTGATTTACCATCAATCTCCATTATAATATCGCCCGCTATAATTCCTGCTTTATCAGTTGGAGAATCTTCATAGGGCTCCGAAATCACAACATGAGAGTCTTGCGTTTTTATCATTGCGCCGATTCCACCATATTGCCCAGTAGTCATAAACCGATAATCTTCTATGTCACTTTCTGGAATATAAACAGTATAAGGGTCTAGGGACCTCAGCATTGCATCAATCCCTTTTTTCATTAAATTTCCTGGCTCTGGCTCATCAACATAAAACGTATTAATGTTATCGTAAACAGATGCCATTATTCGAATATTCTTAGTTATTTCGAAATAATTATCATCATTATTATTGGAAATTAATGTAGACGTAACAGTAGTTGCGCTGATGAAAATTCCTGCTATTAGAAAAATATAAATTGACTTTTTGGTTTTGAACATAGGTTCTATTTATCTGTAATCTCTTTCGTTAAACGATTTAAAAGTAAGATTATTTTATTATCCACTATTTCTGACTGAGGAATATCTTTTCCCAGGTATATCAAAAATAGAGAAACACGTATATTTTGACTTTCTGCAGCCTTCTGGCAATCGTTTTTACGTTTACGATATGCTTCTCTTAATTTCCTTTTTATCTGATTTCTGTCAACCGCTCTTTTAAATTTTCTTTTTGGAACAGAAAACACCACTTTCAACCCTGCTTCACCGGTTTCTTTTACCCATACGATTTTAAAAGGGTAATCATTCAAATGTTTCCCTTTGTTATAAATGTGGGATATAGAGACACCACTGGTTAATCTATCCGATTTAGATAAGGTATTTTTCATGGAAGCATTTGATTAAAACAAAACAAGGTCGACTAAAGTCGACCTTGTAAATATACGCACGACACGTAATAAAATTATTTTTTCCCTTTTAAATATTGTTCAATTGCCATTGTCATTGAAGGGGCATTTGAGCTTGGTGCTTGCACATCAATTCTAAACCCTGCCTCTTCTACTGCTTTGGCTGTAGTTGGTCCAAACACCGCTATTTTAGTTCCGTTTTGGATAAATTCTGGAAAATTCTTAATCAAAGATTGAATTCCTGAGGGACTATAAAAAACCAGCATGTCGTATTTAACAGCACATAAATCAGATAGATCACTACAAACCGTTTTATAAAGGGTAGCGTTCTTAAACGCAATTCCAAATTTTTCTAATTGTTCTGGAATTACTTTTCGCTGTATATCAGAACATGGCACTAAAAAGTTTTCCTTTTTATGCTTCTTTAGTACATCCCCTAGATCTGCGGTGGTCTGTTTTCCAAAAAAAATTTTTCTTTTACGATAAACAACATAATTCTGCAAGTAATACGCAACTGCCTCAGAAATGCAAAAGTACTTCATATCATCAGGCACTGTAAATCGCATTTCCTTAGCCATTCTAAAGTAATGGTCTACCGCCATACGAGATGTCAAAATTACTCCCGTAAAATCAGACAATAAAATACGCTCTTTTCTAAACTCCTGCGCGTCAACACCTTCTACATGAATAAAAGAGCGATAGTCAACTTGTACGCTATATTTACCTGCTAAATCAGAAAATGGATTCTTTCCGCTTTTAGGCTCCGGTTGAGACACTAGAATGGTTTTAACTCCCACAATTAATTCGTTTTTAGTTAAACATTCAAAATTTGCCAACCAATAGCCCATATGTTACGACTAGAGGCAAAATTTCGAGGGTGCAAAGGTATAAAATAATATAATACCACGAAACTTTAACACCTAAGCTTTGTATAATACTTTGAGATAGCCTAATAACATAGGATCCGGCTAATAAAAACGCACAATACACCTCTCCGAGATTTTGACTTTTTTCACCCAATAGATATATATTTAAATTAGTACTGTGCGGAAAAAACAAAATTGCAACTATCCCAGGAAGTAACAAAACCCCTATTATTTGATAATATCTATAATTATAACTTTTTGCTTTTTCCAGCACATCACGAGACTCCGAAAGGTCTTTAACTAAACTGATTATTGCAATTTTTACCCCTAACAATATTAATAACCCGCAGACAACCAATCCATAAAACCAATAAGGATTTACTGGAGTAATTATTCTAGCTAATATCTTGTATAAAAGAATAGAAATTACAATAATTGAATTGAATACCAGAGCAACTGAAAGCCGAGAGGATAAGCCATGAGCTGCTTTATAGTCTTGATTGGAAAGCGTAAAAGAAAAATATTGATGAAACGCGTCTCCAATAACTCCAGCTTTCATATGTCTTATTATTGCATATGAAACAAGAACTATAATAAGTGGGATAAGCATCCATTCTACAGAGGAAATTTTATCTATGGGAATTCCCGTTTCATTCATTTCGATTGCAAAAATAAATTAATCCCATTGAACCCCGACCAAACTACTAAAAAGAAAAACAACTATACAAGAAAGTAGCTATCGGCTTTATAGTTTTTCACGAATACTTTTATTCGCAATCTGTTGTAAAATCGGCAAATACTTCGATTTCTACATCTGGCCATAAAACACTAACCCCGTCTTTTCCTGTATGAACTGCAGTGCACACTCCATTTAATGAATCAAGAGATGGCTTAGCACTCCAATCATTAACGTTGATAGCGGCAGACAGTTTTAAACGGTTTTCAGATGTTGCTTTCCAGTCCAAGGCAATTTCTTTTTCAACACCATTCATTGTCAATGAAATAGCTCCAGATCCATCATCATTTAAAGAAAGAACCTTTCCAGAAATTGTTGCAGTATTTACCATTGTACCAAAGAAACTATCTGATATTTTATAATCTCTTTCTGTATTGTTAGAATTTACAGAACCCGTAATAATATCAAACTGAGCAGTTGCTGCAGCTCCAACCATTGTTTCGTTTTCAGTCACTCCACTTACAATAACGGTATCAAATGTTCCTCCAACACCTACCCTGTCACTCAACTTAAAAGCAGTCCAGTTTACCACAACGTTTTCGTTGTCTAAGGCTAGCAAACAAGGCTTCGTCTCTATAGCTGTATCTAAAGGGGCTTCCTTTTTTTCTTCTGTTTTTTCAGTTTCTCCACAACTAACAAACAGTGCTGTTGATGAGATAATTCCAGCGGCAATAAAAAGTTTTTTCATTTAATGATTTGGTTTAATTATTCAAAATTTACAAGAACACGGTTTTTCTCTACCGTATCTCCCTTTTTTATGTTTATTGAGCTTATAATACCATCAGATGGAGATTTAAGCATGTTTTCCATTTTCATTGCCTCTAATACTACAAGAGGGTCGTCTTTTACAACAGTATCGCCAATGCCAACCATGATATCTACAACCACACCAGGCATAGGAGCTTTTAACTCGTTTACTTTTTTAATTGATGCGGCATCCATTCCTAAAGATTGAAGTAGGACATCATATTCATCGGTAAGCTTTACTTCAAATCGATCACCATCAATTTTTAATGTGACTGTTTTACTTTCAGAATCAATAGCAAGTAAACGAGCAATGTGTTTTTTTCCTCCGCTTGAAATCAAAAGTTCATTGTCATTTTTATTTACAATTTCAATTTCAAACTTACCCTTGCTTAATTTTCCTCGCAAAGGATTTTTTGCGTCGGGAAAAAATTCCACGGAGGTATTGTTATTAATTTTCGCGCTTACTTTCATTAAAAGAATGTTTAATGTACCAAAAGTATAGAAAATCTCTCGCTAAACAAACAATTATACCAGACATACATATTTCATTCACAGATTGCTGATTAATGTTCATATTTGCAATTCATACAATAATTCAAAGAAAATGAATATAAAAAACGGAATAGTTCTGATATTTAGTGGTTTGCTTACATTTAGTTGTACGCCTAAAAAACAAATACAAGAAACTTCAAGTGTTGAAAATATAATTGAGGAGGAAGAAGAAGAGCCGGCAATGAGAAAGCATTACAATCCTTCGGAAAAGCGCTTTAATGATCTACTTCATACAAAACTAAAGGTCAATTTTGATTGGGAAAACCAACAATTAAACGGAGAAGCTTTCCTAACTCTTAAACCTTACTTTTATGCTACGGATTCATTAACCCTTGATGCAAAAGCAATGGACATACATTCCGTTAGGCAAAATGATGAAAAATCAATGGAGCTAAAATACACCTATGATGGGCAGTTTTTAAGAATTAAATTACCCAAAGAATACACCCGCACAGAACAGTATAACATCTACATTGAATATACGGCTAACCCAGAAGAAGTCAAGCAAGAAGGAAGTAGCGCTATTTCTGACGCGAAGGGTCTTTATTTTATAAACCACGATGGAGCAGACAAAAACAAACATATGGAAATTTGGACGCAAGGGGAAACCGAAGCAAGTTCAGCTTGGTTTCCGACAATTGATTCTCCAAACGAAAAAACTACAGAAGAAATTTACATTACGGTAAAAGATAAATACACGACTCTTTCAAATGGGCTATTAGTAGGGTCTACGCCAAATGAAAATGGAACAAGAACAGACTATTGGAAGATGGATCAGCCTCACTCACCGTATCTATTTATGATGGCCGTAGGTGAATTTGCGATAGTTAAAGACACCTGGAGAAAGAAAGATAGCTCTGAAATGGAAGTAAGCTACTATGTAGAGAAGAAGTTTGAGCCACATGCAAGAGCAATATTTGGAAAAACACCTAAAATGATTGAACACTTTTCTGAATTATTAGGTGTTGAATACCCATGGTCAAAATACAGCCAAGTAGTGGTAAGAGATTACGTTTCTGGAGCAATGGAGAACACCTCTGCTACAATCCATGGTGAGTTTTTATACCAAACAAAAAGAGAGATTATTGATGGAGGAAATGAGTCCATAATTGCACATGAGTTATTTCACCATTGGTTTGGAGATCTCGTGACTTGTGAAAGTTGGGCTAACCTTCCGTTAAACGAGTCTTTTGCTAATTACAGCCAATTTTTATGGGATGACTTTGAGCATGGAAGGATGGAAGCTGACATGAATGCATATAGGGAAATGGAAGGTTACTTTATGTCTGCCCAACAGGGGGGGCATGTGGATATGATACGATTTGACTATCAAAGTAAAGAAGACATGTTTGATGGGCATTCATACAATAAGGGAGGCAGAATATTAAATATGTTAAGGTCTTATGTAGGGGATGACGCTTTTTTTGCATCACTTAAATTGTACTTGACGGAAAATGCACATAAAAGTGCTGAAATACATGATTTAAGGTTGGCGTTTGAAGAAACTACAGGAGAAGATTTAAATTGGTTTTTTAATCAGTGGTTTTTATCAAGCGGACACCCCGTTTTAAAGTATGAGCAAGAATACAATGATTCTACAAAAAAATTGACCGTTTCAATCATGCAAAAACAAGACACCGAAAAATGGCCTGTTTATAAATTGCCTATTTACATTGATATATATGTTGGGGGGAAACCGCGCAGAGAATTGGTGTGGGTTGAAAACGTAGAAAACACCTTTGAGTTTAATGCTTCTTCTCAACCTAATTTGGTAAACATTGATGCAAAAAAAGTTTTATTAGCGAAAAAAACAGATAAGAAACCACTAGAACAATCGGTTTATCAATTGAACCATGCTGGCCTTTGGTTGGATAAAAAAGAAGCAATAGATAAATGTGGAAAGAGTAGTGATCCAAATGCTGTTGAGGCGATTATTAATGCATTAAACCAGCCATTTTGGAATGTTAAAACAATGGCAATGGGAAAAATAAAAAAAGCTGTTCAAGCAAAGCCAGAAGTCGTGAAAAATAAGCTTAAGACACTTGTAACCGACGACAACAATCCCAAAGTGAGGGCAAAAGCGATTAAAACGTTGATGAAATATTTCTCTGACGACAAGGCCTTAATTAGCGCTTATGAGGTGGCATTAAAAGACTCTTCGTATCGCGTAATGGGGACTGCTTTAGCGGGTGTCACATCCATCGATCCGGAAAAAGGGTTAATGATGGCAAGGGCAATGGAAGGCGCAGAAAGCGCTTCTGTTAACAATGCAATTGCTGCAATATATGCGAATAATGGAGACTTGAAAGAGCATGCGTTTTTCTTAAGAACGGTGCCTGAACTGAATGGAATGAATAAATTAGGATTCTTACAAAAATACAATGAATATGTGCTAAGAATGCCAAATGAGGAAATTGATAAAGCAATTGTTGTTTATCAAAACATTGTTGAAACTGAATCCATTTGGTTTGTTAAGTTATCAGGGTATAACCTGCTAGCAAGTGTTCAAAATTTTTATTCAAAAAGAGCATTGGAAATATCTGCTGAAATAGAAAGTGCGCGAGCGGATGGTAAATCAGAACAAGTTGCTGAACGAGAGAAACAAATGAATATCTGCAAAATTCAAGACACTAAGGTGGCTAACTTATTAAGTGAATTGAAAGCTATAGAAACAGACCCGAACGTTAAGAAGTATTTAGGGATGTAAACCTAGTAAGTTCAAGAATGACGCAAATTACTACACTTTCGTTTTGTAAATATACTTCACTACGTAATAAGTTTTGGGGGTTGAAAATGATGCAGTTTGCCCACAAAGGTTTAGCAAATACGAACGGGTTAACCTTTTATCGGCTTTTGGGAAGTGGAAGAGGGAAAGGGTTTAATCCTTTTCCAGATTGGTCTGTTTACTGCCTTCTTCAAGTATGGGAATCTGAAGAAGCTGCCCATGCTTTTTTTAACGCTTCTGATTTGATTAAGCAATACACCTGCCGCACGGATGAGTTGTTTACACTTTACATGAAAAATATTTCGGCAGGAGGCACCTGGGTTGGTAAAACCCCTTTTGAGAAGGGAGCAGACTTGAATCCTGACCTGCCGATCGCTGTCATCACTAGAGCCACGATTAAGTGGAATTGGCTTATCCGGTTTTGGAAATATGTGCCTACTTCGCAAGAAGCTTTGGATGGTAATGAAGGCTTAATTTACACGAAAGGAGTAGGTGAAATTCCAATAGTTCAAATGGCCACATTTAGCTTATGGAAAAATTTTGAAGCAGTAAAACAGTTTGCTTACAATAGCAAACAACATCAAGAAGCAATTAGAAGGACACGAAAGAACGACTGGTATAGAGAAGAACTTTTTGCACGCTTTCAACCCTATAAGTCAG
Source organism: uncultured Flavobacteriales bacterium (assembly GCA_943788755.1). GTDB lineage: Bacteria > Bacteroidota > Bacteroidia > Flavobacteriales_D > Parvicellaceae > CALSMU01. The sequence goes on along the minus strand of CALSRM010000003.1, from coordinate 642,182 downwards.
TTGGAACTTGGTTAGGTAAAGATTTGCTGGTCTTTTAATAACCAGAAATCTGAATTAACAGAAGCTATTTAGGAGTTGCAATGACTGTCATTATTCCAAGAGAAGATTTTTTCTGCATCCACTTTTTAGGGGCGAAGAGTATCATTCCAAATACAAATTTCCAAAATTCATCTTCCATGTTTTTGTCCCACTTGATCCCTTTTTTTTCCATTCTACTCATCCAGTAAAGCAAATAAGGATCCATGGTGCCATAAGTATCCAGCTCAGAAACTTTCCATCCACTTTTTTGAAGTAACAATGTTACATTTTCTGGAGAAAATAAAGAAAGGTGTCGAGGAGTATGCCAACCAGCCCAATTTTTACCGTATTTTTTCCTGCTCGAGGAATCAAAATTTGGAATTTCAATTATCAGTTTAGTAGATGGTTTCGCAATGGATTTTAAATAGCTGAGATTTTCAAATGGATAGTAGTCATGCTCTAAATAATGCCACATGGTAATTACGTCAGGCTGAATAGCAGAAAGGTCTTTTATTTCTGCTACGCGCAAGTCCAGACCATCAAACTGTGTATAATCATCTTTCCATCCCTCATCACTAAAGTCAATGCCCAAAGTTTGGCACTTTAACTCTTTCCGACAAGCTTTTAAGAAACTTGGCTTGCCACAGCCGATGTCCAAAATCAATGAATCTGCCGATATATTATGAGTGTCCTTTGCTCGCTTAACCCGCTTTAAATCTAATTTATGTTGGCTATTCTCTACCAGTTTCTCAAACTTCCCCCAAGCTTTCGCTCCTCTGTATGGCAAGTAATGAGAAGTGTAGTAGTTTTTTAGCTCGTCTAACGGAACTCTAGGATTTAAGAAAACCAACTGGCATTCTATGCATTGGTCAAAATTGAACAGCTCATTATTAGAATGCATCTGAGCCTTTGTTTTTATAAAAGAGCCAATAGAATCAGAGTTACAAATAGGACAATTATTGAGTTTATTCATGGAACTAAGATAGCTAATCTTTGGAATCTCTTAAAAGTAGGTCCTCATTATGAAGAAGGCTTTATCTAAAAGAGCAGAAAATGATGGGTGTAAATTAGGGGCTCGAGAAATGGCAAACAACTATCATTACTATTAAAGGATTAACATAATGCGGAAAATGTTTTATTCAATACGCATATTAGAAATCTTTTCATCAAATTTACACAAACAAATTTTCTCATATAAGTATATGGTAATTGAATCAACTGAAAAGAAGAATTACAAAAAGAAGGCAATAGTTATAGGTGCTGGTATTGCAGGACTATCTTCGGCTATTCGGCTTCAAAATTCAGGATTTCAAGTGTCTGTTTTTGAAATGAATGACTATCCAGGAGGAAAATTAACAGCGTTTTCAGAACAGGGTTACCGCTTTGACATGGGGCCTTCTTTGTTTACAATGCCGCACTTTGTTGATGAATTATTTACTGTGTCAAATAAAAAGGCTGAAGACTATTTTTCCTATAAACGAAAAGATACTGTTTGTCATTATTTTTACAAAGACGGCACAACTTTTCAGGCAGCCTCTAAAGAAAAGGAATTTGCATCAAATGCAGCTAGCACTTTTGATGTAGCTGAAGAGGATGTTTTAAATTACTTTAAAAAAAGCAAAAAGAAGTACGACTTAACCTCTTCATTATTTCTAGAGAATTCATTACATAAATTATCTACTTATCTTACAAAAGACACATTAAAAGCTATTTTTAAAGTAAGAAGTTTAGACATTAACACAAGTTTACACGCTTATAATGCTAAGGCTTTTAATGATCCTAAACTGGTTCAGCTATTTGATAGATTTGCAACATATAATGGCTCATCTCCATATCAAACCCCTGGTATTATGTCTATGATCCCTCACTTAGAACAATATTACGGCACTTTTTTTCCAGAAGGGGGCATGCACTCTATTACAAAAAGCATCTATCAATTAGCACTTGATTTAGGTGTTGAATTTCATTTTAATTCAAAAGTTGAAAAAATAATTGTTCAGCATAAAAAAGCAGTTGGTGTTTTTGGTAATAACAAAGATTACTTAGCTGATTATATCATTTCTAATAGTGATGTAGTTTCAACCTATAGAACTTTATTGAAAGATCAAAAGGCACCTGAAAAAACTTTAAAACAGCCTAGGTCTAGTTCAGCATTAATTTTTTACTGGGGTATAAAAAAAGAATTTCCAACATTAGATTTGCACAACATTTTCTTTTCTGATGATTACAAACAAGAATTTGAGCATATTTTTCAAAAAAACAATGTGTATGAAGACCCTACTGTTTATATTAATATTACTGCAAAAGAAAATAAAGCTGACGCACCTGAAGGCTGTGAAAATTGGTTTGTTATGGTAAACGTTCCGAGTAATACGGGTCAGGACTGGGATCATATTATAGAAAAAACGAGGATTGAGGTTCTTAGAAAGCTTTCAGTTTCTCTTTCCGTAAATATGGAAGATTTAATAGAATTTGAAACAGTCCTGGATCCAAGGTTAATAGAGGCTAAAACAATTTCATACCAAGGAGCGTTATATGGAGCTTCAAGTAATAATAAGTTTGCGGCATTTTTAAGACACCCCAATTTTAGTCAACAAATTTCAAATTTATACTTTTGTGGAGGAAGTGTGCATCCAGGAGGAGGCATTCCTCTTTGTTTACTTTCTGGGAAAATTGTTTCTGAATTAATTTTAAAAGACACATGATAGCAAAAAATAAAATATTCATATCTCTTTTTATTATTTGGCTGTTTAATCTCTCTGGAATCGTAGGTATATTATCAGCATATTCTTCATGGTTTTTAGGCCTAACACCTATAAATTTGTTGATTTATGTAGTTCTTATCGTTTGGAATTTGGAACATATATCTAAGAAATTTTTAATCGCTTTTTCTATACCTTTTTTTATCGGCTTCTTCACTGAACATTTAGGAGTTAATTATGGGTTGCTCTTTGGAACTTATTCATATGGAGAAAATTTAGGTATTAAAATTTGGGGAGTACCATTGATGATTTGTGTAAATTGGGCATTGCTAACATTTATTACTGCTGATTTGAGCAGGGTGATTCATAAAAACATTATTGTCCGTTCTTTATTAGGAGGTTTACTTATGATGACTTTGGATATGATTATAGAGGTATCCGCTCCAAGATTTGACTTTTGGCAATTTGAAAACAATTCTGTGCCGTTAAAAAATTATATTGCTTGGTTTATTATAGGAAGTATAGCACATTATTTATATAATCAACTATCCTTAAAAACCAATATGAAATTATCGATTCACATATTGGCTGCGATAACATTTTTCTTTGTTTGTTTTTTATTCTATTGATGGAACAATATGATTACATAATATTAGGGGCCGGAGCCTCAGGCTTAATGCTTGCATTTAGAATGTCTCAAGACAGCTTTTTTGATGAAAAATCGATTTTAATTATTGATCAAGTAAAAGACAAAGGGAACGATAGGACATGGTGCTACTGGGAAGATGGTTCTGGAGAATGGGACGATTTATTAACTAAAACATGGCCTAAAGTGTTTTTTGGTAGTGAATCATTTTCGAAAACAATTACTATTACTCCTTTTAGTTATAAAATGATTAGAAGCGAAAAATTCTATGATAAACTTTGGAGAAGTATTGACCTAAGACCCAATATTACCTTTATTGAAGACAGCGTCACAAACTATTCAGAAGGAGATAAAGGAGTAACCGTTGTTGCAAATAAATCGACCTATTTTGGATTGAAGCTTCTAAATAGCATTCCGAATAAAACAGTGTACGAAACGCAACAAAAATACCCTGTTCTACAACAGCATTTTATGGGGTGGTTTGTAAAAACAAAAACAGATTGCTTTGATGATTCCGTTGCTAGTTTTATGGATTTCAATATCCCACAGAATGGCAACACCCGTTTTATGTACGTATTGCCAATCGATAAAAATACGGCGCTATTTGAATACACTTTATTTTCAAAAGACTTATTAAAACATTCCGACTACGAAGACGCAATTAAGGATTATTTAAACCAAAAAAAGATTACCGATTTTGAGATTTTAGAAAAAGAGAATGGTGCTATACCTATGACGTCTTTTAAATTTGAAGAGTTGAACTCAAAAAGTATTTTAAATATTGGCACTGCCGGCGGTTGGACTAAAGCAAGTACGGGCTATACGTTTAATAATACTTCGAAGAAAACGAAAGATTTAGTTGCATTTTTAAAAACTGAAAAGGATTTGACGCGCTTTTCAAAAAGAACAAAATTCTGGTTTTATGACTTGCTTTTTTTAGATGTATTGGCTAATAACAATGGAAAAGGTTCAACCGTATTTGGTTCCATGTTTAAAAAAGTGAGTGCTAAAACTATATTGAAGTTTCTGGATGAAGAATCTACTTTTTCGCAAGATTTGAAAATTATGTCGTCTGTCTCTACAAAACTGTTTATATCTGCAATATTTAAGCGAATCTTTAAAACTTGAGGGCATTACTGTTTTATTGTCTTATTACTCCTGTATTTTATGAATAAGAGCATCCCAAATGATTCCCCTCCCTGCTTCATTATACTTTTATGGTGAATTTTGTGAGCGCGTCTTAAAAGGAGTAAATATGGATTACTTGTATTACGCAAAACCTTAATGCGTTGATGAATAAATAAGTCATGAACAAAAAAGTAAGTAGCTCCATATAAAGTTATTCCTAATCCAATCCAAAAATACGGAGCAGATAAGTCACTCGACCCATATAAGATATTTAAGATTCCTGGGATTGCAAAAATCACAAAGAAATAATCGTTTCTTTCAAATTTGGAGGTATTCGAATGATCATGATGATCTTTATGTAAACTCCATAAAAACCCATGCATAATATATTTATGCGTTAAATAAGCAACAAGTTCCATAGAAACAAACGCCACAATAACAATTACTATGCTGATTAAATAAAACATATATTATTTACTTAGGATGTCAAGTTCTGCTTGCGTTAATTGAATCTTCTCTACTATCATGTAATTGGAAATTCGTAACTTTAAGTCATTGTCTGAGATACCTGAAAATGCTTTAAATATATACCCCTTATCCTTTTCTAAATTCTTGTTGTAACGCAAAAAGCTAGGTGTATTATTCTGTATACAAAACCTCATAAACTTTAGCTCTATATTATTCGGGTCTTTTGATATCGCTGACTCCAAAAATTTCTTCCCTTTGTTAAAGTACTCCCATTTATTATTAGGCAGCCAAGCATATTTTGCTTTAAGCATAAAAGACATTCCGATGTAACCAAGAATAGTATTATCAGGGTTCTTAAAATTAATCAATAAGTTCTCAAAAGCTTTAAGACTTTGTTCATTATCAACTGCAAGATAATAAGCTTTACGAACCTCCAGCATATCATCACCTTTAGCAAATGAAGCAAGGTTTGGTAACGCAAAAATGAGTATTAATAAAAATATTTTCACAACAAGTTGGCTTGGTGTTTGGCAAAAGACTGTAACATTAAAATAAATTTTTGGGTGTTTGGAATACGGATTCTTTCAGATATAATTTTTTCAGATGAGACGTTCTTAATTTTCTGGAAAAGCCTTAGGTAGTAATAATAAGCTAAGTAAACTCCACCTCTAGATATAGGAGGAAGTTGTTTAATCCCAATTAGAGCTTCTTGAAAATCATTTTCAATGTCCAATTCAATTTTAGTCTTGTCAGCGTCACAAAAATTATTGAAATCAACACCAGGGAAGTAGGTTCTTCCTAGGTCAATAAAATCGGCTTGTGCATCTCGTAAAAAATTTACCTTTTGGAATGCCGAGCCTAACTTTTTAGCGGAGGGTGTAAGTTTTTCATACTCTTCAATATTTCCTTGAGTGAAAACATGCAGGCACATCAAACCAACTACCTCTGCCGAACCTAGGATATATTTTTCATAATATTTTTGACTTGAGGTAATTGGATCCAAGTCCATTTTCATACTCTCTAAAAATGTTTCAATTAGGTTCCATTCTATATTATACTTATTCACCGTTTCTTGAAAGGAATTTAAGATAGGGTTTAGGCTTATTTTCTGCTCTATTGCTTCAATTGTATCTTGTCTAAATTTCTTCAATAGGTATTCTTTATCATATCCTTGGAAGGTATCTACAATTTCGTCTGCGAAACGAACAAAACCGTAAATATTATAAATTGGTGTTCGAATCGATTTGTCTAGAAACTTGATACCTAAGGAAAAGCTGGTACTATATGTTTTTGTAACTAGCTTACTAGATTTTATTGATATTTCATCAAATAACTGTTTCATAGTCTTTAATTAGTTGGTTAGCGACTAACTGCCCAGAAATAATAGAAGGAGGAACACCAGGACCGGGCACTGTTAATTGCCCTGTATAATACAAATTTTCCACTTTTTTGTGCTTTATTTTTGGTTTTAGGAAAGCGGTTTGTTTTAATGTATTAGCCAGTCCATAGGCATTTCCTTTAAAGGCATTATAATCTGATTTGAAATCTGCGACGCAATAACTTCTTTTATAGATTATATTAGGCGAAATATCCTCACCAATATACTTTTGTAATCGCTGAAGAATTATTTTAAAATATTTCTCTCTAAGCTCTTCTGTATCGGATAAGTCTGTTGCAATTGGCATTAGAATGAATACATTTTCCATTCCATCAGGTGCGATTGTCTTATCGGTTTTAGTTGGGCAACAAACATAAAACAAGGGTTTGGTCGGCCATTTTGGATCTTCATAAATCTCCATTGCATGTTTCTGAATATCTTCATCAAAAAACAAATTATGATGCTCTAGGTTTTCAATTCTTTTATTTATTCCTAAGTAAAAAATTAAACTTGAGGGAGCAAAAACTCTAGAGTCCCAATACTTTTCGCTATAGGTTCTATGAATTATAGGAAGTAACGCTTGTTCCGTATGATTATAATCCGCAGATGAAAGCACTTTATCTACAAAAAACCTTCCTTTATTCGTTTCAATATAGTCTATTTGTTTTCCGGTTAAATGAAACTTTGTTACTGCCGTATCTGAATGAAAAGTGACTCCTTTTTCGATTGCTAAGTCATAAAAGGCCTCTATTATTTTGGAAAAGCCACCGATCGGATAAAATGTTCCTTGCTTCAACCCTGAATAATTCATTAAACTATAAAGCGCAGGTGTGTTTTTTGGCAGTGCTCCTAAGAACAAAATGGGGAACTCCATTATAGACAGTAATTTAGGATGCTTAAAAAACTTGTTTACATGGGTTTTAAAGGAGGAAAACAAATTTAACTTAAATGTTGCTTTTATAACGTCTAATCGGATGAACTCTTTAATTGAAAGGCTTGGGTTGAAAACCAAATCTTTCATGCTGGTCATATATTTGATTTCAGCCTCTTCGATAAATTTAATCAGTTGACCACCGGCTCCTTTTTCGATTTTTTCGAAGAGTAAAACAAGCTCTTCAAATTTTTCAGGTATTTGAATCGTTTCGTTATTGTAAATAATTTGAAACCCAGGATCTAATTTTACCAAGTTTACATAGTCGTGTAAATTCTTATCATATCTTTTAAAAAAATTTTCAAAAACGTCTGGCATCCAATACCAACTTGGGCCCATGTCAAAAGTAAAACCCTCAACACTAAATTTTCGTGCTCTTCCTCCAATTTCCTTGTTTTTTTCAAAAACATGAACTTCCATTCCTTTGTCTGCTAATTCAATAGCCGAACATAGCCCAGAAACTCCGGATCCTATAACACAAACTTTTTTATTGTTTAACATATACATAACAAAGTTAAACAAAAAACCATAGAATAACTATTTTTATTACAATTTTTTAACCAGGGACTCAACAGAGATGATTTTTTCGAAATCAATATTCTTTTCAAATTGCTCTAATCTTTTTAGATTTGTACTGATATGGATTGTTGAATTGGGATAGTTAGCATTTATGTTTTTAACAAAGGAGCTAATGCTCTTCCCGTCAAATTCTTTCACAAGAAAGAATAATAATTTAGCTTTCGGAAACAATTCTAAAACCGAGTAAAGACTGTCTGCTGGAACGCGAGCGCCTAAATAAATAACTGTCCTTCCGTGTTCTCTGATGATGTAAGAAGAAAGCAAAAGACCCATCTCATGGACCTCTTCTTCAGGCAAAAACAATACCCATGGCTGGTCAGATGGGGACGATAGGGGAACATTGTCGATAGCACTTTGAATTTTTTGTTTAATAAGGTTGCTAAGAAAATGTTCTTGCGCTGGCATTAAATCCGATTTCTTCCATAATATGCCGGCCTTTTCTAGGAGAGGGTAAATTACTTTAATGTAAGTATCAACAAAACCATGCTTTAAAATGGCTGTAGAAAATGCTTTTTCAAAAGCAAACTCATCATAATTTACCGCTGATGCAATCAATTGATTGGCTAACACTTCAGAAAGTGCGTCAGAAAACTTTATATCATCAATTAAATTATCCAATTGTTGATTTATTTCATCGTTAGACATTTGAGAAATTTTCGAAATCTTAAACCCAAGACTAATTAGCGATGTCACATTTAGAAGCTTTACTAACTCATTATCTCCGTAATACCTAATATTAGTGCCTGTTCTCAATGGAGTCAACAAGGCATACCTTTTTTCCCATATTCGAATAGTATGCGCTTTGATACCTGATAGTTTTTCTAATTCCTTTATTGAATATATTGACATCCACTTATGTTTAATCAAAAGGTAAAAATACTTAACAAAAGGGAATATGCAAGAATTAAAATATCAAATTTAACTACTCATGCTGGCATTATTTAAAAATTAGCTCTTTTGAAGTTAGAATACCCGTTAGTATTATTGGTTGAACACTATCGAAAACTTAATAGTCCATTGGTTATAAAAAGCCAAACAATATTATGGCTATTTAAAATTTTGTAAAAAGAAAAACACGCATTATGAATAATAAAGCTTTTGCATAATCATATTATTTATTCGCTTATTCAACTGAGGCGAAAGGATTAAATATTCTCCATATTCTTCAAGTGTAAATAACCCGATTATTAAGCCCCTACAATCGTTTTTTAGTTGTGTATCAGATTTAAATAATTTGGTGATTAAGTGTGTTTTCTGCAAGAAATCTAATTCTACTATTTGAACTTTATATTTATTTAGATAATGTCGAAAGCATGCTATTATTAACTCATGTTGAAGCTTGATGATAGGTCGAAGTACTTCGTTTTGAAATTTTTCTAAAGCGCTGAAATCACCTGTTTGGACAATACTCAAAATTTCTGGACGAAGCTGCTTTTTGGGATCTGACATACTATTTTTTTAATTCACTCCAAACTTTTTCACTATTCAGTTTAAATGATCCAATATGTTTCCTTTTCCACGTACTTGGAGGCACCAATGATAAAAAATTTTCATCTCTATTATCCTTCTCATATAAATGGTAAACCTCCCCAATTATTGGCTCAAACTCATATTTTGCATTGTATAATAACTCATTAATCTTGTATGCTTCTACAAGTATTTCGTACGCATCTTTAATTCCTTCAACTTTACTTTTAAGAACATGGTTAAAACTTGTGACTCCTTGAGTTTTCCATCTTGAAAGGTTGCTTGTACCTATGCTTGGAGCTCCTATATTTGTTCCGTAGGGTAATAAGTTAGCGTTGTAAGATTGAGTTTCTTTATCAAAAACAATATTATCTGGTCGCTCTTTTTGATAAAAATTGGGTAATTTCCCTACCCGAGCATAGGGAATGTTTTCTAGCTTTTTTACAGAAGAATATTGATTTAAACCAGTTATGCAAACATCATTTGCTTTCTCCAAGTCCAATTGACCATCTTCCTCCAAGTACTCTTCTTTTGACTCAACAAATTGTACCTCACCAACAATTAGTCTGCATTGACCTTCTTTAATTTCAATATCCTCAACTAATTTCATTCCTATTTTCATTGTACTTTCAGCAACGAAGGGAGCAGAGAACTGATCCACATATTCTTCAGTGAGGTTGCAAACGTCAAATTCCGATTGATCTGATTCAAATTTCGCGGATGTATAATGGGCTTGCTTGAAAAATGATTTATGCACGTGGTTTATCGTGTAGAAACCCGTTTCTATAATATTGTTGTATGTGTGCCGCGGCACAGATAAAGATCTCATTACAAATGCAATACGAGCTGGATTTGAACTTATGTGTATTATGGAATTAAAAACAGCTAAGTTTGGGTTACCATTATCATTTTTTGTTCCAATCAGATGCACGCTTTTGTAGCCCGACAATGAGTTGACGAACTTCAACCTATATGCTGATTCCCATGAATGAATCTGTTCCTTTTTAAATATCATAAAAACAATTAGGGTTGATTTATCTGCTATTTTATTATTGAATGTCCGCCATCTACATGAATAATTTGTCCTGTTACCCACGAAGATTTTTGGGTTAGCAAGAAAACCGCGGCTTCCGCTATGTCTTTTGCAGCTCCAATTTTCTTCAAAGGATTTTTCTCGGATTGGAATTGAACTTTTTCAGGAGTATTGAGTAAATTGAGTGCTAGTGGAGTATCCGTTAGGGAAGGCGCAATTGCATTAACCCTTATTTTTGGTGCTAATTCCGCAGCTAGAGATCTCGTTAATCCCTCAATAGCTCCCTTGGACATAGATACCTGGGAGTGAAAACTAAAACCAGATTGGACCGCGATGGTGGAAAACAAAAGTATAGAAGCGTTTCCACTTTTCTTCATCTTCGGCAGTAAAAACTTGATGACCTTACTAGCTCCTAAAACTTGTAGTTTAAAGTCTTCTAAAAACTCTTCTTCTTTAAAACGATGAAATGGTTTTAAATTAATGCTTCCGGGGCAATAAGCTAAACCGTGAATTTCCTCTGGAAAATCATCTATATTGAAAACATCTGTTTTAACCTCGAATTGTAAATATTTTACATTTGGTCGATCTTCAATTAAATTATTATTATAGGTCGCTATCACATTTGCTCCTTGCTTTTCAAGAAGACGAACTAGTTGTTGGCCTATGCCTGATGACCCCCCAATTATTATATAATTTCTCATTTTCAATTAGCTTAATTATAAGTGTCGCTTAGCAGATACTGAATAAATCGATTACTTAAAATTAGACGTGGCCCAATTTTAATTTTTTAGTCTAAACAGTCCACTAAAAAGGTTGTAAATCAGGAATGTATTTTCGATCTGTACCAAAAAATTAACTTAGATAGAGGACGGTTGCTCACCATTATTTTTCATTTCAGTATTTGACCCTGAAGATTGCGTTTTCTTTTGGATATTATGCTGTCTAGATATCATTCTGAGAAGGAAGAACAAGTAAGAGGCAAAAATGAAGAATCCTATAATAAATATTGTAATTTCTGTCTTTTCCATAATTAATCGTTTTGAACAAGCCTTATGAATATAGCTAGTGATAATATGGAAGGCACCCATATTCCGACGAACATACCAGCTTCTTTATCAATAAAAAACCAGAGGTAAACGGAAATTAGAAAACTAATAAACGCTAATACAACTGGATAGTATTTCTCTAAAAATTTCATAATGATTGATTGTTTTTGGTTATAATTTTTTAAGTTTTTACTTAATCTCATCCACTTTCATCTTTGGTATAATATCAATGAAAAAAGTGAGTAATTTGGTTTTTTGTTTATTTAGTTTATCAAACTGTGACTCAAATATACATAATCTGTTTAACAAAATCCAAACAATATTAAACAAAATTTAAAAATAAACACACTAGAAGGTCATAAAGCACTGATAAAAAGGTGTTTATGAGTTGTGTAAAAAATATTGTTAATTGAAAACAGCCGCGATACTAATAGAAAATAAAGATTTCAGTCAAAAAAATGGAATAGACAATTCTATAATTATTCAGACTACTGCAATAGAATTAATTTACTCTATAGGGATTGATGAATGTCTTCATATTACCTAGCAAACCTGGCTTATTTTTTTGATCATTCCTTTAAATATTATACCATGAAGCGGGAGAACAACTAACCAATAAAGTCTGCCCAATAATCCCAAGGGCCTAAAAGTCGCCGTTTGAAAAAGCTTTCCATCAATTATTTTAAATTCTAACCAAGCTTCTCCCGGCAGTTTCATTTCCGCGAAAAGCAACAACCTTCCTTCCTCTTTATTCGCATACAGTACTCGCCAAAAATCTAATGCATCTCCTACGGAAATAGTTTTCTGATTTGTGCGACCTCTTCTCAATCCAACCCCACCAGCTAATTTATCTAAAACTCCTCGTATTCTCCATAGCCAATTACCATGGTACCAGCCATTTTCACCTCCAATACTCCAGATTTTATCAATGGTTTGTTTACGGTTCTCAATAACTGATACTCGAGCATCTTTAAAGCAGCCAAACACAGGTACAGAAATGTATTCCGAGATACTCATATTTATCTCACTGCTAGAATAAGAATCTTTCCAGCTAGAAGCAATATCGTTATTTTCAATACTATCAAAAGCCTTGACTAAAGCTTCTTTGTATGAAATAGGCTGAATTCCTAGTATAGCATTAATTTCATGGTCCCTACAAACAACTTCGATCTTCATGCTTTCTACCAATGATCTAGCTAGTTTATAAGAGGTGGAGGTTACGAAATAGAGCCAATAAGAGGATAGCTTTGGAGTCATCAAGGGTACAGTCCAAATTTTCCTTTTTAATTTCCTAACTTCAGCAAAATCAAGCAACATCTCTCTGTAGGAGAGTACATCACCACATCCGATGTCAAAGTTTTTATTAAACGTCTCTTCATTAAGGATACATTTCGTTAAAAAAATTTGCACGTCAGAGACGCCGATAGGAGAACATTTTGTTAAAAGCCACTTAGGAGTGATCATAACAGGTAGTTTTTCTACTAAATCCCGCATTATTTCAAATGAAGCGCTTCCAGAACCAACAATTATTCCCGCCCGGAGACAGGTTAAGTTGTAGTTCCCTTTTTCAAGCTCTTCTTCAACCGTTTTTCGAGATAAAAGGTGCTTAGATAGATTAGATTCGTTTACAATTCCACTTAAATATATAACTTGTTTAACGTCAGTATTAGAAAGTCTATCCCGAAAATTGATGGCAGATTCTTGTTCTAATAACTTATAATTGTCTGCTGTTGCCATCGAATGAACTAAGTAATAGGCAACGTCAATATCATTTGGGATTTTTGAAAGAGATGCTTGGTCTAGTAGGTCAATTTCTATAATTGAAGTTTTTTCCTTCAAAGACTGCGGAGGATTGAATCTTGATTTATCTCTAACACAACAAACAACATCATAGCCTTTGCTTACTAATATAGGAAGAATACGCTTCCCAATATATCCTGTGGCACCTGTTAAAAGAACTTTCATAAAGCTATGTGTATTGGTGTGGTATTAATTAGTTACTGTTCTATACTATTGGAGAGGCCTACTTTATATGTATCCAAAGCTCTTTTTCGCGCATAGGCATGTTCTACAATTGGGATGGTTGAAGATAGCTGCCAGCCAGGGTTCCATTTGGTTGTATATAAAGCATTTTTATCAAATTTAATCTGTTGCGAAGTTGGGTTGAAAATTCTAAAATAGGGAGCGGAATCACATCCCGTTCCTGCGGCCCACTGCCAATTTCCATTATTCGCAGCAAGATCATAATCAAGTAATTTTGAAGCGAAATAAGCTTCTCCCCACCTCCAGTCGATTAATAAGTGCTTACAAAGAAAACCAGCCGTAATCATTCGCACTCTATTGTGCATTAGTCCTGTTTCATTTAATTCTCGCATGCCAGCATCTACAATCGGATATCCTGTTTTACCTTCACACCATGCATTAAATTCAGTTAGGTCATTCCTCCATTGAATTTGGTTATATTTTGCCTTGAAATTAGAAGACACAACCCGCGGGAAATTATAGAGTATTTGCATGAAGAATTCTCGCCAGATAAGTTCACTTAGAAATACGGACTCTAAATTCAAATTCCGTATTATATTTCTTATGCTAACTGTGCCAAATCGTAGGTGCGTGCTTAGTTGACTAGTTCCTTTGATTGATGGAAAGTCTCGTAACTTTTTATAATCTTCAACCACGGCCAAGTTAAAAGGCGGTATCTTAATTAACGAGGGCTTAAAACCGATAGAACTTAAGCTAGGGAAACGGGTGTTGCTCTTGTAAAAGTGCTTGGGCTTAAAAGCTGAATTGGAGGAACAGTTGGATGGATTAAAATGATGAAGCCATTTCTTTTTATAAGGTGTGAAAACAGTATAAGGAGACTTATCATCTTTGGTAATCTCTAGTTCTTCAAAGATAACCTGATCCTTGAAAGTATGTAGGGAAATGCTCTTAGCATTAAGCATGGTTCGGATAGATTTATCTCTACTTAATGCATAAGGTTCATAGTCTTTATTCAAAAACACATCCGTGACGTTGTATTTTTCAATTAGATGTTTAAACACAGTCTCAGCTTTTCCTTTAAAACAACTGATTCCAGATCCAACCTTATTTAGCTCCTTATCGATGGATTCCAAGGTGCTATGAATAAACGAAACTCTTGGGTCATTTTCTTCCAGTTCCTCCAGAATATTGGTGTCAAAAATGAAAATTGGCAGCACTTTGTCATGGTGCAAAAGAGCTGCATTCAGAGCAGTGTTGTCTTCAAGTCGAAGGTCTCTTCTAAACCAAAATATCGCAATAGAATCTTTCATGGATTAATTATAAATTACAATATAAAGATTTAAAGATGTGGCAATGCACAGCCAGATAAAGTAGGGGGAAATTAACAAGCTAGTCCATCGCATAGTTTTTATATTGCTAAATAAAAAATAAGCTATAATAATTGTTAAAAACAGAATAGAGAACAATGCTATTAAGGCATTTTGAACATAAAAGAAAAATGGGTTCCAGGCGACATTTAAAAGAAGTTGGGCAGCATAAAGAGCGATGACTTTATTGCGTCTGGTATTTGCTTTGTAAAGAATTGCCATATAAAATGAATAGCAAATCATTATAGTGCTCCAAGCAACACCAAAAGCCCAGCCTGGAGGAGTCCAAGGCGCTTTATTAAGGTTGTAATACCAGTCAGAAGCTACGCCATTACCGGTGAAAAAACCCCCGATGGCAAGTGCAGTAAAGTTAAGTAACAAAAAAATAAATATGTTGAAAGCCAATTTCATGCGAGTTGATTTGAAGCAACTATTTCATTTAATTTTTCTGCTCTGTAGTTGAAAATTCGTTTTAAATTTTGTTTTACAAAAAACCGATAAGCAAGGGGAGCAATTAATGAGAAAGGAATTTTAAAATGTACAATATCTGTCACTAAAACACCGCCTTCAACCTCCTCAAAAGCGTGGCGATGATGCCACATTTTATAAGGTCCAAAGCGTTGTTCATCCACAAAATAATTTTCATGAATCATGCCAGTGATTTCTGTAACCCAGTTCATCTTGAAAACTTTATTTAGTCGTATCGTGTAAGTAATTATTTGACCGAGATACACCTTCCCTTCATCTGGACTGGTCATTCTAAAATCGAGTTCTTCTGGCGTTATTTTTTGTAAATTTTGAGGAGCCGAAAAAAATCGCCAAGCAATTTCTTTGGATATCGGAAGAAACTGTTGGTTGTGTAACCTATATATATTGGAGTGTTTTGAGATTTCCATATCGTTTTAATTGATTTCAATTTTGTCAATAATAAGTTTAAAGGATTCATTTTTTTTGTTGGCAATCAGAAAGGAGATTTCTTCAATAGAGGACTCGTTAAAATTTTCTTTATTTAATTTATTGCCTCTAAAACTCGGGTATAAATCCTTTAAATTGATTTGGATTGTCTCCCAATCCCCTAATGTTGAGAATGTGGTGATATATGAATAGTAATCCGTAGCTTTGGATTTTACACGAAATTGGTAGGGTTTTGAATCACCTTTTAAACGAATACTAATCGTTTTTTTTCCCGCAATGTCTTTTGCCCTGAAACGATAACGAACGGATGCAAAACCTCCATTATTTGCAGTAGACACAGTTCCTTTAAATTCTGCATCGCCGTCTCTATTCAATTCAAATGTAGAGCTGGAGATTCCTCCCATAACATCATCATTAACGACTTTCCAGTTATTGATTTTAGCGCTTTGTGAAAAGTTAAATATGGAATTCATGTTTTCGCTTGTTAAACTGCAGGCAACGATAACTATACTAAACAGTACCGACAGTCCGAGAATGTTATTTTTCATTTTCTATTTCTTTTAAAATTTGTGCTGCTTCATAGGTCAATTCATCCGATTTTGATCGATTAATAGTTGACATTTTATAGGCCTCTTCTAGTTTCTCTCGATATTTTTTTTCGAGTTTTTCTTTTTTCGACTTTCTTTTAAATAGACTCATGATTCATGTTAATTAGTTAAATACTACACGAAAATACAAATAATGTTTAACAATTTATATAAAAAGTTAAACATTAATAGGTTGTTAAATTTTAAATTACCCACTTTTACATAAAGCCTGAAGATTGAATTACTTGATTTTTCTTGGACTTATAGGGATTTCTAATGATATTAATCCAGCATTGCGTTATAAAAAAAACTGCTGGATTATCTGTGAGCAAAGACTGCAAGCTTATAAATGGAAAAATGACTTGAAAAACAAATACAGATTATTTGTGTATACTTAAGTATAACAGACGTAATTATTCTACAGATAGAGGAGCCGGAGAGCTGGGGGTGTGTTAAAATTAAAATCTTAAGCCGTTTTTTGCTGTAAAAAATCCTCAACAGCAGGCAGATCCAAAATAAGGTCTTTAACTGCCTGACTCCCTGATAAATCTGAACAAATACCTGGCAAAAGACTTAATTCAGGAGACATTAAATCTGCAACACCCATAGCCCAATTCGAGAAAACACGCCTATCTACAAAACCATCATAAATAATTACAATATTCTTATGCCTTGGATCATTTCTTAAGCGAATCAATAGGTTTTCAATAGGCTCTGAACCTCCTTCAATAACTTGCAGAAAATAACCACTCCTATGCAATAAAACACCGCATATATTGTCGATAGAATTATAAGCGCGAGCATCATGAAGTAGTCTAATCAATTCAGGCCCACTAAACTGTTTTACTGGCTGACTGGTATAAATGAGACGACGATATTTCATACTGTAGTAATTGTTATTACCTAGATACTTGGAGCTTTTGCAAATAAAATATTCAATCAAAAATACTAAATTAAATGAGAATCACAAATTATTGAAAGGATAGCACTTAGCTCTCCCTTTTTTATTATCTTTGCTTGAATAAAAATCTAACACCATGATATTAGAATCAGTAGAATCAACAGAGATGGCTCAGGCAGGAATGATTGGAGCTCCTCAGGTAATTATTATATTGGTTATTGTGTTACTCCTTTTTGGTGGTAAAAAGATACCTGAATTAATGAAAGGTTTAGGGAAAGGCATGAAGGAATTTAAAGGAGCAGCTAACGGAGATTCAGATGAAAAAAAGTCTGATGATTCAAGTAATTCAGACGACTCAAAAAAGTCGGAAGCGTAATTCTATAAACCAACTATTTTGAAAGAATATATTTCCCTTGCACAAGTAAGAGAGGATATAGGAAAAGGTGCAATTACATGTGTAGAACTTACCGAAAATTATATCCAAAAAATTAAATTCTCTAATTTAAATGCTTTTTTAGAAGTGTTTGATGTATCTGCTATTGAGCAATCTCAAATAGTGGATGAAAAAATTAAGAACGGAACTGCTGGACGACTAGCAGGAATGGTTATTGGTTTAAAAGATAATATCTGCTATAAAGGACATAAGGTTTCTAGTTCATCTAAAATACTGGAGGGATTTGAGTCAATTTACAACGCAACGGTAGTTGAAAAGTTATTACAAGAGGACGTTATCATTATTGGGCGATTAAACTGTGATGAAATGGCAATGGGAAGTTCAAATGAGAATAGTGCTTATGGCCCTGTTTTAAATCCCGTTCAAAACGACAAAGTGTCCGGAGGTTCATCTGGAGGTTCAGCTGCGGCAGTCAAAGCTAAACTGTGCTTAGCAGCCTTGGGTTCAGATACAGGAGGCTCAATTCGTCAACCAGCATCTTTTTGTGGTGTCGTTGGTTACAAACCTACTTACGGGAGAGTTTCCAGATACGGTTTGTTAGCTTACGCTTCTTCTTTCGATCAAATAGGGCCTTTAACGAACAATATTGAGGATGCAGCATTAATTACAGAAATAATTTCTGGAAGCGATGCCTATGACAGCACTTGTTCTACAAGGCCGGTTGAAGGTCATTCTAATGTAAGAAAAACAGAACCAGCTCCAAAATATAAAATCGCCTACATTAAAGATTGTCTAGACATGGCGGGTTTAGACGAAGAGGTTAAAATAAAAACGCTTGAAATAATTGAAAAATTAAAGGCAGAAGGCCACGAAGTCGAAGGAATTGATTTTCCATATTTAGACTACTTGGTTCCTAATTACTATGTTTTAACTACGGCCGAAGCATCTTCAAATTTAGCTCGATATGATGGTGTTCATTTTGGCTATAGAAGTGACAAAGCAGAAGATGTAGAAACCACTTATGTACATTCTCGAAGCGAAGGTTTTGGAGAAGAGGTTCAAAGAAGAATCATGTTGGGTACATTTGTCCTCAGCGCCGGTTATTACGAAGCTTTTTATACAAAAGGGCTAAAAGTTAGAAATATAATTAAGCAGAAAACGGAAGCCCTTTTTAAAGATTACGATTTTATTCTTTTACCAACTACTCCGTCTCCGGCGTTTGGTATCGGAGAAAACATAGATGATCCTATTACAATGTATCTACAAGATATTTTTACGGTTCATGCAAACCTTGCGGGAATACCTGCTGTATCATTACCCTTGGGAGAGCACAGTAATGGGTTGCCTTTCGGAATGCAATTGATGGCAGGTACTTTTCAAGATGCGAAATTATTCGAATTTTCGGATCGGTTGATGAACTTAGGTTAATCTGTGTTTTATGGGTAATTGGGGGTGGTATATTTTAATTGGTTTTTTAACTGCGATAATAACACCGGTCAATGGTCAAACTGACACCACAATAGTTGATACGGTCGAGGTTATTGAAAAACCTGATTTATCTTTTGTAGATAACTACGATAGTATGCTTGTAGCGCATTATCGAGAAATGAAACACTTTACACTTGATACAGGGGAATTAAATGTATTGAACTTACCAGCGGACTCGTTTCCGATATTTTCAGATGACGTTTTTAAACTCAGAATTGGGCAGCTAGATCAACAATCTCCTTTTTCATTTGTTGCGAATGATGCAACTATTACAATGATAAAGTTATATGCCTACAAGCGTAAAAGACTTACTTCAAAAATGCTAGCTTATGGAGAATTGTACTTTCCAATATTTGAGGAGTACTTGATAAAATATGACATGCCTTTGGAGCTAAAATACCTTCCAATTGTAGAGTCCGCTTTAAATCCAAAAGCAAAGTCTAGCGCAGGGGCTGGAGGGTTATGGCAGTTTATGCCTAAGACAGGAATGATGTATGGTTTGTCGATTACATCCTATGTTGATAAACGATTTGATCCTTACTTAGCATCGGATGCTGCGTGCCAATATTTAAAGTTCTTGCACTCTATATACGATGACTGGAGCATGGCATTAGCTGCTTATAATGCTGGGCCTGGAAACGTAAATAAAGCAATTCGGCGCTCTGGTGGTAAAACTACTTATTGGGAAATTCGACCTTATTTATTCAAAGAAACAAGGAACTATATCCCGGCGTTTACTGCTGTAAATTATATAATGAATTATGCCTCAGAGCATAATCTTTATCCGAACAAACCACTCTTTTTAGCGTTAGAGGTAGATACTATTCACATTTGCGATAGAATAGAATTTGAGGTTTTGGAAGAGTGGTTAGGCTATGAAATAAGTAAATTGAAATATCTAAATCCGAAGTTTATTTCAAATGTAATACCAAAACCTGATAGCATTGATTTTATTTACTTACCTAACTTTTTAATTGGAGATTTCATTATGCATGAAGATTCCATTTATAAATACTCTTCTTTAGAAAATAAATATTTTGTAGCCGTAAATAAACCTAAAAAGGTGTTGAAAACGCACTATGTGAAGTCAGGGGAATCCCTAAGTGCTTTAGCGAAAAAATATAACTGCACAGAGCAAGAGATTAAAGCTTGGAACTTGTTGTCCTCTAATTATTTGAAATCGGGGAAAAAACTTTCAATATATTTAGAGGGTAATGCTATACAGAATGCATCTTCATCTGCAAATAAGACTGATCTGAAACAAGAAACATTTTCAGGAGAGTTTATTTATTACACAATTCGCAAGGGCGATACACTGTGGGATATAGCACAGAAATATAATGGCGTTAGCGTTGATGATTTAAAGCAACACAACAGAAGCCTTAATTCCAATAACCTAAAAACAGGAACTAAAATTAAAATTGTAAAGAAGTAAAAGCATTCTTCATTTATGGTGTTGAAACATTTGATTGTTAACAATACCTCAACACATACCTTCGTTTTATGTGCTAGATTGACTTACCTTTGGTTACGTATGAAGTATACACTCGAAGAAGAATATGAATACGATTTTAGGCTAATTGGCATCAGCTGTCACGAAAAAGATTACAGAATTTGCTGGGGACTAAATAGCCGTCTTCGTTTATCTCTAGCTAAAGAGGAGGGAGAGGTTGAAGTTTTGATTAAAAAAACAAACGAGTTTAGTAAGCATGCATTGTATTCATATTTTCAGGAAGATACTGAAAACGAATTTACGCTGCTAAACAACAGGGGCAACTCCGGGTATTTGCTACCTGAACGAGCACATGCAGATTATTTATTTATGATAAAAGAAAGCTACGATGTAAATCTGGGGGAATTGATTTCAAATATTAAATCAATTCCTTTTGTTCTTACGGCTTTCGAAGTAAACGTTGGAGATCTCAAGTCGAAGGAGAATTTAATTTTTTAGAAAAGAACAGCAATGAACCAAAGAAAGACCAAAATAGTGGCAACAATTGGACCGGTTACTTCGGCAAAAGAAAACCTGGTAAAATTAATAAAATCAGGTGCAAACGTTTGCCGATTAAATTTCTCACACAGCACCCATGAAGAGCACATTGAGGTAATAAAAAACATTAGAGAAGCTGATAAGGAATTAGGAACGCATACGGCAATTTTAGGCGACTTACAGGGACCAAAAATTAGAATAGGGGACGTAAAGGATGATAATATTGAGCTTGTCCCAGGCGCGGAAATTATCATTACAACGAAATCCGTAATGGGAACGGCAGATAAAGTTTCAATAACCTATCAAGGACTGCCAAGGGACGTTAAAAAAGGTGAACGAATATTGTTGGACGATGGAAAGCTAATGTTCGAGGTAATTTCAACAAACCTAAAAGATGAGGTGAAACTGAAGGTAATTCATGGCGGTTACTTATCTTCCAAGAAGGGAGTCAACTTGCCTAATACCAAGATTTCGCAACCAAGCCTTACTGAAAAGGACAGAAACGATTTACAAGTAATATTAGAGTACAACCTGGACTGGATAGGCTTGTCTTTTGTTAGATCAGCAAAAGATATTATTGAATTAAAGCATCTTATTTCTCAAAACAACAAACAAACAAAAGTTGTAGCAAAAATTGAAAAACCGGAAGCGGTTAAAGAACTTGAAGATATTGTAAGAGAATCGGATGCGGTAATGGTTGCAAGGGGTGATTTAGGAGTTGAAATTCCTATGCAAGATGTTCCGTTAATTCAAAAGAAGATTATTACAACCTGTTTGAATTACGCAAAACCTGTAATTGTAGCAACGCAAATGATGGAAAGCATGACAGAGAATGCTGCGCCTACAAGGGCGGAAGTAAACGATGTTGCCAATGCTGTTATGGACGGTGCAGATGCTGTTATGTTAAGTGGAGAAACTTCCGTCGGGAAGTACCCATTTACTACAGTTGAGGCAATGTGTAAAATTATTGAAAAGATTGAATCAGATTATGAGGAAATGTATTCAAAAGAAAGAGAGCCTGCAAAGGATATAGAGCGTTTTATTACGGATTCTATTTGTTTTACTTCTTGTCGTTTAGCTTCTAGAGTTGGAGCTGCAGGAATTGTCACAATGACACATTCTGGATATACAGCTTATAAAATTTCTAGTCAACGACCAAAAGCTGCTGTATTTGTGTTTTCAGGAAACAAAAAATTACTTACTCAGCTAAGTTTGGTATGGGGGGTTAAAACTTTCTTTTACAATAAAACAGAAAGTACAGACCATACCATTGCGGACATTAAATACCTATTAAAAAAACAGGGGCATGTTGCCAAAGGAGATATGATAATAAACACTGCAAGTATTCCTATTGAAGAAAGTGGTAAAACGAATATGATGAAAATGAGCGTTGTTGAGTAGGTGAAATAATTTACAACAATAAATAGCCTTTTATGATAAATACGAAGTTACTTGCTGGAATTTGTGAGGTTGCTGGGGCTTCTGGGTTTGAGCAAAGAGTTAGAGAAATCGTTTTAAGAGAAGTACCTCTTTGGTTGATGAAGTTTCCTTTGACAATATGGGAAACGTTACTGCAATTAAAAAAGGAAAGGATTCTTCAAAAAAAGTAAGGGATCTCTTAATTAACAAGACCAACATATAATCTAATACTTAGAATAATCGTATAAAAACCATTATAGTTATATGTATAAGCCTCTCCGATAAAATTATTGTACATTTGAATCCGCAAAATTGTCATTTAATAAATTGATGTAGCATGCAACTGTATAATAAATTAAGTGCGAAGGAAAGAGCAGAAATTATTGATTTAGCTGGAGAAAAAAGGCTAACAATCTCTTTCTATAAGTACTACCAAATTAAATCCCCGCAAGTTTTTAGAGATGACCTATATGTCAGCTGGGAGAAACTAAATGTTCTTGGTAGAATTTATGTTTCTTGTGAAGGGATAAACGCACAATTGTCTATTCCTGCAAAAGCATTTACAGCCTTTAAAGAACATTTGGATAGTATTTCTTTTTTAACAGGAGTAAGGTTAAACATTGCAATAGAGCAAGATAACAAGTCATTTCTTAAGCTTAAAATAAAAGTGCGAGATAAAATTGTTGCAGATGGATTAAATGACGACACTTTTGATGTTACGGATATTGGCACTCATTTGAAAGCCAAAGATTTTAACACGTTAATTGACCAAGACGACACTATTTTGGTTGATATGCGAAATCATTATGAGAGTGAAATAGGTCATTTTGATGGCGCAATCACTCCTGATGTAGATACGTTTAGAGACTCATTACCTATTATTGAAGAAGATATTAAAGAACATAAGGAGTCGAAAAACCTTGTTATGTATTGCACAGGAGGTATTCGTTGCGAAAAGGCAAGCGCTTATTTTAAACATAAAGGGTTTAAAAATGTATATCAATTAGAGGGAGGAATTATTGAATACGTGCGCCAAACAAAAGAAGAAAAGCTCGAAAATAAATTTAAAGGAAAAAACTTCGTATTTGATCACAGGCGAAGCGAGCGCGTTTCTGAAGATGTAATTTCAAAATGTCATCAATGCGGAGAGGCCTGTGACACACATGAGAACTGCGCCAATGAGGCTTGTCATTTACTATTTATTCAGTGTGAGAGTTGCAAAGCAAAATTAGATAATTGCTGCACGATTGCCTGTCAGAAGGTCAACAGTCTTTCTTTTGAAGAGCAAAAAGAACTGCGAAAGGGCGCAACAGAAAGTAACAGAATCTTTAAAAAAGGAAGGTCCGAGGCTTTAAAATACAAAAAGTAAAACACAAAAAGGAACAAGCATTGTACTGTAAACATTCTTTAGGTAAAGAAAATTTGAGTGCAGAAATAGATGCTAAGCGAATAGATTTCATTATTTTTGCTGCTTTAAGAGAAAATAAACAAACACACTATAATTATGGTAAGTAAAGAAGGGTTAAAATTAATCGATAAGATATTAACTGATATAGATAGAAATGGTATTGTAACGAATACAATTGTTGCAGATTTACAAAAATTACGTCCATTTGCTATTGAAGAAGAGGACCCTAGCCTTACAAAAGTAATTCGCTTGACTTACGAGCATATAGAAGAAAACAAAGGATTCAGTATCCCTATTCCGGAAGATGAAGAAATAGAAGAAGGTGTTGAGTTAGTTAAAATTGAATTAACGGAAGAAACAAAAGTAGAAAGCCTTAACTATTTGGTATCTCTTATGAAAGACGCAATGAAGGCTGCTAATAGAACAGATTTATTGGAATACAGAGACGCTTTAATGGAGTTTTAAGCGATTTGATTTATTTATATTAGAAAGCTGTCACTCTGAGTTATTACAAAGAAGACAGCTTTTTTTATTTTCACTATATGTTTACAGGAATTATTGAATCTATTGGAAAGGTGGTTGCTCTTAAAAAAGAGCAAGAGAATTTGCATGTGACATTCTCTTGTGGTTTCACGTCAGAACTGAAAATTGATCAAAGTGTTGCACACAATGGAGTTTGTTTAACTGTAGTTAATATTCACAACAACAATTACACCGTTACTGCAATAGCAGAAACATTAGACAGAACCAACATTGGTTTTCTAGCGGTAAACGACGAGGTAAACCTTGAAAGGTGTACTAAAGTAGGAGACAGACTGGACGGGCACATTGTTCAAGGGCATGTAGATCAAACTGCAACTTGCACAAAAGTGGAAGAATTAGAAGGGAGCTGGAAGTATCATTTTGAGTACAATAGGTCAAACAACATTACTGTTGAAAAAGGCTCAATTACAATCAACGGAGTAAGCCTCACAGTTGTTGATTCGGGAATTAATACTTTTTCAGTTGCGATTATTCCTTACACACACGAACACACTAATTTTCATACATTCACAGAAGGAACGAAAGTCAATTTGGAGTTTGACATTGTTGGGAAGTATGTAATGAAGATGGGGGAGTTGAAGTAATTGATTGCAGAGACTTCGGTAGCTTATTTTAACAAAAATGAAACACCGTTTATTAATTTAACTCGGCTTTGATTGTTTGAAAAATACCTAAGCTATCCAACCCTAATTCTTGATACAATTCTTTTTGCGTACCATGTTCAATAAATCTATCTGGCAACCCCAATATTTTTAGTGATGAAGTAAGGTCATTTTGATTTCTAAATTCTAATATAGTAGAGCCAAACCCTCCAGAAATAACGCCATCTTCTATTGTAATAATACTTGCGTACTCATTAAAAACAGTTGTCAAGAGCTCTTTGTCCAATGGTTTTATAGACTGCATGTCGTAATGCGAAACATGAATGGTTTCTTCCGCCAACATGCTCAAAGCTTTTGTTACCTCGTTTCCAATTGCACCAATAGAAAGTACAGCAATGTTTTTCCCTTTATTTAAAACTTTTGCTTTTCCAATTTCTATCTTATATGGTTTTTCAATAGCGCTAAGCATTACCCCTTTTCCTCTAGGATAACGAATAGCAATTGGCCCAGATTTCCAGCTTTGAGCTGTGTAAAGCATATTTGCCAATTCTTGTTCGTTGATGGGAGACAATAAAGTTAGGTTAGGAATACACCTTAAAAATGCAATATCGAATGCGCCATGGTGCGTAGCTCCATCCGAGCCAACTAGTCCCGCTCTATCAATACAGAAGATTACGGGCAGGTTTTGTAAGGCAACATCATGGATAAGCTGGTCATAACCCCTTTGCAGAAAAGAAGAATAGATAACGCAATAGGGGGTTTTTCCGTTCGCTGCTAATCCAGCTGAAAAAGTAACAGCATGCTGTTCTGAAATCCCTACGTCAAAAACTCTTTTTGGGTAAAGCGCTTTCATTTCTTTTAAAGAAGATCCACTTAACATTGCAGGTGTTACCGCAACGATATCTTTGTTCTCCTTAGCTAAATCAATTAGGGTTTCCCCTAAAATAGTCTGATACTTTTTTGGATAGGTATCTGAAGAACTTTCTCTTTCTCCAGATTCTACATCAAATTTACCTGGTGCATGCCATGTTGTTGCGTTGCCAATTTCTGCAGGAAAGTAGCCATAACCTTTGGTGGTTTTACAGTGTAAAACACGAACGCCAAAAATTTCTTTTTGCTCTTTTAACGCAATAACGACTTCATTGATATTATTTCCATTGATAACCCCGTAATATGGGATATTTAGGTTTTCAAACAAGGTAGTTTCTTTGATTGAAATAGCGTTTAAATGTTCCTGTAAAGCACCTACATTATCATCGATTGACATGTTGTTGTCATTAATGATAAATAAAACATTTGCGCCACTTGAAGCAGCGTTATTGAGTGCCTCGAAAGCCATTCCTCCGGTAAGAGCTCCGTCACCAATTACGGCAATATGTTGAGATAATTTGTTGTCTAGTTTTGCAGCTGTTGCTATCCCTAATATGGCACTTAATGAAGTAGATGAGTGGCCTGTTCCAAATGAATCAAACTCACTTTCACTCATTTTTGGGAAACCAGAGAGCCCTCCTTTTTGTCGAATAGAATTAAATTTAGCATGTCTGCCAGTAAGAATTTTATGTGCGTATGCTTGATGACCTACATCCCAGATAAGTTTATCCATAGGAGTGCTGAATACGTGATGAATTCCAACAGCTAATTCCACAGTGCCTAAGCTCGAACTAAAGTGACCTGGGGTTGCAGAGAGTACCTTAATAATTGTTTGGCGAACATCATTACAAAGTAGTTGTAGTTCGTCCACCGAAAGGCGCTTTAAATCTTTCGGAAAATTAACATCTGCTAGTATGTGATCTAGAAATTTCAACTGCAGCAAAGATAGTTTGTTCCGTTCAATTTTTAATCGAAAACGCCATAATAAATAGGGAAGAGAACATGCGAGTAACATTATTAATCAATTCTACGTCTACAAAAACATTATACGAAGATCTGTCCCGTAAACAAACAGCCCTTATCCTTTGGTTTTTAGCAAAAAGAAGAAAGTTTCACAGCAATTCTCAAATAACACGCAAATTCACTAAATTCGCGAACCTTGAAATTTAGAGGCAAAGAGATGAGTGTAAAATACAGAGAACATAAAGGGCTGAATCTGCCCAGCGTAGCAAAAGAGGTGTTGGAAAAGTGGAAACTTGAAAACACCTTTGAAGAAAGTGTAAGTACTAGAGACGAAAACAAACCTTTTGTGTTTTTTGAAGGACCTCCCTCTGCAAATGGAATGCCTGGCATTCACCACGTTATGGGTCGCGCCATCAAAGATATCTTTTGTCGGTACAAAACACTAAAAGGATATAGAGTTGAAAGAAAAGCTGGATGGGACACACATGGTTTGCCAGTGGAATTGAGTGTAGAAAAAGAACTCGGGATTACTAAAGAAGATATTGGAACTAAAATTACAATCGAAGAATACAACGCTGCCTGTAAAAAGACAGTAATGAGATATACCGATGTTTGGAATAAGCTTACCGAAGAAATGGGATATTGGGTAGACATGTCCGACCCATATGTTACTTATGAAAATAAATATATAGAGTCTGTTTGGTGGTTATTAAAAGAAATTTATAACAAAGACTTAATGTACAAAGGCTATACAATTCAGCCTTATTCTCCAAAAGCAGGAACAGGCCTTAGCTCCCATGAGATTAATCAGCCTGGATGCTATCAAGATGTAACCGACACTACGGTTGTTGCACAATTTAAAGCGAAGAAAAACGATGTGCTTCCAGAAAATACGTACTTTTTAGCGTGGACTACAACCCCATGGACATTGCCTTCAAATACAGCATTGTGTGTTGGTCCTAAAATTGAATATGTCTTGGTAAAAACATTTAATCAGTATACTGGAGATGCTGTAAACCTTGTTTTAGCAAGACCATTAATAGGGAAACAACTTTCAGGAAAATATGCGGTTGCGGATGAAGAATTAACAATGGAGGGGTTTTCTTTGGGAGACAAGAAAATCCCATACACACTTGAAAAGGAGTTTATTGGATCTGATTTAGTAGGAATTACCTATGAACAATTGTTGCCTTATACTTTGCCTCACGAAAATCCAGAAAAGGCTTTTCAAGTAATTTCCGGAAACTTCGTCACTACAGAAGATGGCACTGGGATAGTTCACATTGCGCCAACTTTTGGACAAGATGATGCACAAGTAGCTAAGGACTTCGGAGTTCCTCCTATGTTAGTATTAGACGAAAATGAAAACCCTGTTCCACTTATAAATTTACAAGGTAAATTCAGGCCAGAAATGGATGAGTTTGCGGGATTGTATGTAAAGAACGAATATTATAATGATGGGGAGGCTCCTGATAAATCAGTAGATGTTCTAATTGCTATAAAATTAAAAGAGGAAAATAAGGCTTTCAAAGTTGAAAAATATGTGCACAGTTATCCACATTGCTGGAGAACAGATAAACCTATTTTGTACTATCCCTTAGATTCTTGGTTTATAAAGATAACAGAAAATAAAGGCCGTATGGCTGAATTAAATAAAACCATCAACTGGAAACCTAAATCCACTGGGGAAGGACGTTTTGGTAATTGGCTTGAAGGAGCTAATGACTGGAACTTATCGCGATCGCGTTTTTGGGGAATTCCAATTCCAATTTGGAGAACTGAAGATAGAACCGAACAAATTTGTATTGGTTCAGCTGAAGAACTGAAGAATGAATGTCAAAAAGCTATTGACGCTGGATTAATGGATGAAAATCCATTAGCAGGTTTTGAAGTTGGCAATATGGACAAAGCAAATTATGAAACTTTTGATTTCCATAAAAACTATGTAGATGCTATAATATTAGTTTCGCCTAGTGGTAAGCCAATGACAAGAGAAGCAGATCTTATTGACGTTTGGTTTGATTCAGGGTCAATGCCAATTGCCCAGAGACATTATCCTTTTGAAAACAAAGAATTGGTTGACGAAAAAGGATTCGGACAAGCTGACTTTATTGCGGAGGGAGTTGATCAAACGAGAGGCTGGTTTTACACGCTGCATGCAATTGCATCCATGGTGTTTGATAGAACTGCTTATAAAAATGTTATTTCCAACGGGTTAGTTTTAGATAAGAACGGTGTTAAAATGTCTAAACGAATAGGAAACGCTGTTGAACCCTTTGAAAACTTATCTACTTATGGAGCAGATGCAACACGTTGGTATATGATTACCAATGCACAGCCTTGGGATAACTTAAAATTTGATTTAGACGGAATTACCGAAGTACAGCGTAAGTTTTTCGGAACACTATACAATACTTATGGGTTCTTTTCTTTGTATGCCAATGTAGATGAGTTTAGTTATAGTGAAGAGGAGATACCGTTAAATAACAGACCTGAAATTGATCGCTGGGTTACCTCTAAATTGAATTCGTTGATTAAAGATGTTGGAGAGGCTTTCGAAAGCTATGAGCCCACCAAAGCCGGCAGACTCATTCAAGGGTTTGTTACAGATCAAATGAGTAATTGGTATGTACGCTTATGTAGAAGGCGTTTTTGGAGGGGAGATTATTCTGAAGATAAAATAGCTGCGTACCAAACATTATATACGTGTTTAGAAACAGTTGCTGTTTTGAGTTCGCCGATTGCACCGTTTTATTCAGACCAACTGTTTAACGATTTAAACAAGGTCTCAAAAAGGTATTCTGAAAAATCTGTTCACCTAACTACATTTCCTACTATTGATGAAAATGCAATTGATATTGATTTAGAAGAGCGTATGAGCATCGCTCAAAAAGTATGTTCAATGGTATTAAGCTTGCGTAAGAAAGAAAACATTAAAGTAAGACAACCTCTTCAAAAAATAATGGTGCCCGTATTAGATCAGAATTTTGCAAGAAGAATAGAAGCTGTTAAGGACTTAATATTATCTGAAGTTAATGTTAAGGAACTAGAGTTACTGGAAGATACCACGGGTGTGTTGGTCAAAAAAATAAAACCCAACTTCAAAACGATTGGCAAAAAGTATGGAAAACACATGAAGGCAATAATCGCAATAACGAATCAGTGGTCGCAAGACAATATTATTGCCGTGGACAAAAACAAAGGTTGGACAGGGGAAATTGAAGGCGACTCAATAGCTTTAGAAACAGAAGATTTCGAAATATCAACGGATGACATTCCTGGCTGGCTTGTAGCTACAGAAGGAAATTATACTGTTGCTTTAGACGAAACCATCTCTCCTGCATTAAAAAATGAAGGAATTGCAAGAGAATTTGTAAACCGTATTCAGAACCTGCGTAAAGAGAGTGGTTTAGAAGTAACAGACCGCATAGAATTACAGATTAAATCAGATGATAAAATAAATCTAGCAATAAATGATAATTTAAATTATATTTGTTCGGAAACATTGGCCAATTCGTTAGATTTGGTTGAAGAGGTGAAAGGAGAAAAGTTGGTTTTTGAAGTAGAGGAAGGAGTTTCAACGGAATTAACATTAAGTAAAGTATAACCCCATTAAAACAAAAAATTATGGCAACAAATAGATATACAGACGAAGATTTAGCAGAATTTAAAGCTTTAATTGACGCCAAATTAGCAGAGGCAAAAATAGATTTAAAGCTATTACAAGATTCATTGTCTCATAAAGGAGATCACGGAACAGATGACACAAGTCGGTCATTTAATATGATGGAGGATGGCTCTGAAACATTAATGAGAGAAGAGATGGCACAGTTATCTGCTCGACAAGAAAAATTTGTGAAAAATCTTGAAAACGCTTTGAGAAGAATTGAGAATAAATCTTTTGGGGTTTGTCGTGTAACAGGTAAATTAATTCAAAAAGCACGTCTGCGATTAGTCCCTCATGCGACTTTAAGTATTGAAGCGAAAAACGCTCAAGGATAATAATCAATCACATTTTTCGTTTTTATCTTGCAATTTTAAATCAACTCAATGAGGACAGTCCTTATTACTATTTTTTCTGTACTTTTTATTGACCAGATTTTAAAACTTTGGGTAAAAGCTAATTTCTTTTTAGGAGAGGAAATCGGAGGTCTCGGATTTATAAAGCTTCAATTTATTGAAAATCCTGGGATGGCATTTGGCATGGAATTCGGAGGAGTTTGGGGTAAGATTGCGCTGAGTTTATTTAGAGTTGGAGCCGTAGTTGTCATTTGGTTTATTATCAAAAACCTTCTTAATAACAAAGCGCATAAAGGGCTTGTGTTTTCTGTTGGGTTAATTTTTGCCGGAGCCTTAGGAAATATTTTAGACAGTGCTTTTTATGGCTTAATGTTTTCTGAAAGCTCCCCTTATTACATGGCCGAATTCATGCCTGAAGCGGGTGGCTATGCTAATTTTATGACAGGACATGTTGTCGATATGATTCACTTTAAGTTTCATTATCCATCTTGGATGCCATTTGATATGGCGGGGTCAGAAATTTTCCCCCCTGTGTTTAATATCGCCGATTTTGCTATATCTTTAGGGGTTGGAATAATTATTGTTTTTAACAAGCGTTTTCTTGGAAAAGGTAAAGGAGACTTTAGCGTATTTCGAAAACAACAGTTAATTGCAGAAGACCCTATTGACGCTGAGGTTGAAAAATAAGCTTCTTTCTCTTGACATTTATTATAAGCAGGAACCATATAAAACATTGTTATTAAGGGGTTCAAGCTCAATTAATTAGTACATTTGTTTCTTTAGGTGACTATAATAAATGAAAGGTAACGACGAAATAGAGCAAAAATTAACCGAAGCTTGGGCGAATAGAAAAAGCACCCTTCGAGCTTCATTTAATACTGCAATTCACCTTTTTCAAGAATCCAAAAAAGCCAACTATCAAAAAGGGGTTGCTGACAGTGAAAAAATTCTTGGTTATTGTTACTGGCGATTTTCTAATTATTCTAAATCTCTGAGTCATTCATTGTCTGCTATTGAAATTTACAAAAACTTAAATGATAAAAAAGGCGAAGCGGACACTTTAAATAGCCTAGGAGCTGTTTATATGTTTCAAAACGAAAATCAGAAAAGGTTGGAGTGCAATCTAAATTGCTTAGCGTTAAGAAAAGAAATTAAAGACTTTAACGGTGTTTCGGGTTCAATGAATAACATTGGGGAGACTTACTTCGAAATGAGCGATTATAAAAATGCCGAGAAATGGCTAATCGATTGTTTGGAATACGAACACTCTGCTATTGACTCCTTGGCTTGGGCAAACCATAATTTAGCTAAAATTCAAATCGAGTATTCTAACTGGAAATTGGCAAAAGAGTACTTTTTAAAGTCCTTAGAGCTAACAAAGGTTGATAAATATGATGTACTTACCTGTGAAACATATTTGAAATTATGTGAGCTTTCTATTTCCAATCTAAGCTTTTCCGAAGCTCAAGATTATGGCGATAAAGCACTATCACTTGGAAAAGAAATTGGAGCAAAAGAATATATTAAGGCCGCTCTTTTTCTTTTGTCCTCCATAATGGAAAAATTGGACAATACCTCAGACGCACTAAAATACCATAAGCAATTTCATATTATACATGAAGAAATATTTAACGAAAAGAATAGTCAGAAAATAAAAGATATTGGCTACCAATACGAAATTGACCAAATGAGTAAAGTAGCCGAAATTGAACGGCTAAAGAAAGTAGAATTAGCAGAGGCATATCAAAAAGTAGAGCAAAGTAATTTGCTGATTGCACAAAAAAACAGAGATATTACTGATAGTATTAGATATGCAAAAAAAATACAGCAGGCTCTCTTAAAACCTGAACAGCAAGTTTCAGCGGATTCACCAGAGCACTTTATTTTATTCAAACCCAAAGATATCGTAAGTGGTGATTTTTACTGGGTTTTTGAGAAGGGAACCTGCCTCTATGTGGCGGTATCTGATTGCACGGGTCATGGTGTTCCCGGAGCTTTTTTAACCATGCTTGGAATGTCCTTTCTAAATGAAATAATGACATCGGTTGATCAGCTTTCTCCGGCTGAGGTGTTGGATCAAATTCGGGAAAAATTTATTCGTGAATTAGGCAAAACAGGAACAAGAGACGGCATGGACATCTCTCTTATACGGATTAATAAAGAAACAAAAGAATTTCAATGGGCTGGAGCTCTTCGTCCACTTCTTATTCTGAGAAATGGCGCTCAAAAAATGGAAATAATACAAGGAGATAGACAGTCTATTTGTTTTGTTGAAAATCAAACCCCTTTTACAAATATTGAAGGAACTCTAAAAAAAGGAGATACGGTGTACTTATTTTCTGATGGTTACGTTGATCAATTTGGAGGAGAAAGAGGGAAGAAATTTAAAATGAAGCAATTGGTTAGCCTACTTATATCCTTAAACAACCAACCCATGGAAATTCAGAAAATAGAATTGTCATCTTCCTTTGAAAAATGGAAAGAGGGTTTTGAGCAAATTGATGACGTTTGTGTTTTTGGAATAAAGTTTTAAAAAGAAATGCTAGTCCAACTCAGGCTGGTAAACTTCGGCTAACATACATCGAACACTCCCTCCTCCAGCTTTCTCAATGGTAGGTATAGCAGCTACAAGTAAATGATCATTGTGTTTATTGAGCTTTTTCAATTGCTCCTTTGTTAAACTATTATAAGCAGCCTCCGACATTACCAAAACAGTTTCATCGGCATTATTCCTTAGCTGTAGCATATTTCCGGCAAAATACTCATAGACCTGTTTATTTGTAAGTTCAATTACTGCCTTGTTCGCTTTTCGAACTGTTTCCATCATCCGCTCCCTGTCTTCTTCTGCTATCGTTTTTTCTCCTATTATAATGTATTTCTCTCCAACGCACATCATTACGTTTGTGTGATAAATCTTTTCTTTTTCTGCTCCATAGGCCGTAAAAGAAACAACTTTATACCTTAAATGTTTTGCAAATTCAGCAAGCACATTTTTATCTGTACGAGGCGAGATTGCAGCATAGATAATTCTTTTTTGATGATCCAAAACCATACTTCCGGTTCCCTCTAAATACTTGGGAGGTTTAGCATCTTCATAATCCTCTAGTTCAATTAAATAGGAAAACCCAAAGCGACTAAACAAGTCAAGAACAATATCCTTTCTTCGCTCCAGTTGTCTGTTTTTTACTAGCATTGGATAAGTGAAAATCATTCCATTTGAATGCGTCGATATCCAATTGTTTGGAAAGATGGAATCAGGCGTAAAAGTTTCTTTGGAATCATTATAGACCAAAACATTTACTTTGAGTTCTTTTAATTTTTCTACAAAAAGATTAAACTCTTGTAAGGCTTTTTCTTGTGTTTCACTCTGCGAGAGAGCATCTACTTTTTGCTGAAACTTATTTGTAGCAGCAGCCTCTTCGTTAAAACCAAACTGTACAGGCTTGACCATTAGTACAGTATTTGGAGAATAGACAGTTGGTTTCATTTTGTGCATGTTTTCACAAATGTAAGACAGGAAATATACTTAAGCCTCCAAAACACTTTTTATTTCGGCATTTATAGCGATTAATTCGCTCTCTAAGTTACTCAAATTAAGCTTACGAGGTTCCAGTTGCGTAAATGCAACGCGAACGCCAACATTCTTTAAGAACTTACCGTTATTATCAATTATTCCGGTGTTTTTTATTGCAACAGGCAAGACAAGTGCTTCTGGAATTTCATCCAAAATGGCTTTAACCCCAGCAACTTTAAAGGGTTTTATTTTACCATCTCTGCTCCGCGTTCCTTCAGGGAAAATACAAACCGCAAAACTATTCTCCTTTACCAATTTTGCAAAAGACTTTATTTTTAAAATAGATTCTTTAGGCTTTTTTCTATCTATAGCAACAGACCCGCCGTGCCTTAAATTATATGAAATACTGGGAATGCCTTTTGCTAATTCTTTTTTAGCGACAAACTTAGGACGCTGTGCTCTGAATTTCCAGATAAGCGTAGGGATATCCCACATACTTTGATGGTTGCTAATAATAATAATCGGAACATCTTGCGGTAGTTTTTTGAAGTTGTGAAAAGAATAACCAACTCCTAAAATATGTAAAGCTCTCATTAAACAAAGGTTGAGAGCAAACACTGTTTTGTCGTGTGCTTTTGGACCAAACACATTTCTAGCAATAACTTGAATAGGATGAAAAAGAACTAATATCAAACCAAATACGAGAAAAAATAAAGGGGTTAATATTACTGATAGGGTCATTTTCACACTACGAAGGTAACGGCATACAAGCATAAAATATTCTCTTTTGAAAGTTAATCGACCAATGGTAGGTTTATTTAGAAGAACATCCTATTAAGCGAGACAAGAGAGTTATTTCTGTTGGTTTATTTGTCCTAATAGAAATACCGGTCCATTAGGCTAATAACAGTTGCCTTTCGCCTTGCGTTGTTGCAGAAGTATATGTTGTTGACTCTGAAACTGTGTTGGGATTTAGAAAAACAAGAGCAAAAAAAGCAATGTTTTCAAAAAGTGCAGTAGAGAGCTTTATGAGGAATGTGCTTACTCTTTATCCTTTAAAGTATATGCTACTTTTAATGCATCTTCGTTTCTCAATTCTTCTTGTACATTTTTCACAATACGCATATTAACTTTTTCATCAATTTTAAAGTTATTGATTACTTTATCCCAAACCTCACTCAAATCTCCTCCCCTTCTTTCAATTAAATACGCTCTAATCGCCCCCATATCTGGTGCTAATGCATCATCAACCTGAACCCTGTATCCAGTCCCATAATTTTTATTAGAAGGTTTACCTATCCAATAGTAAACCTGATCTGTACGTCTATCCAATTTTGTGATCTCTGTAGCTAGAGGGGCTTTTACAACAACCTTAGTGTCCTTCTCCTTAAAGATGGTGGTTACAATAAAAAAGAAAAGCAACATGAAAACAATATCAGGCAATGATGCCGTAGATATTGCTGGTTGTGATTTCTTTTTTCCTTTTGAAAACTTTGACATAATTTCTAATTAATTTACCCTTGCGAGTTTTTAGATTTTGCTTTCATAATTCGCTTCGGATATACAGCTCTTAGGATTTTTACTTTCGCTTGATCCTCTGGCACCTTACTTTTCTCTATTTTATTATAAGGAACTCCAAATTTTGCTAAGCATAATTCTGCTCGTAGCTCATTGATCCCGGCCATAATTTCATTCAATACAGAGACATAAGTTTTAAAACTAGTTGCATTGTCTAATTGAATTGTAATCATTGCCTTGTCACTAATTTCATTGTATGTTCCAATTGCATCTACAACACCTTTCTTGATTTTCCAACGATTTAATGTGTCTGCATATCTATTGTCGTCGGTATATTGAGCGCTTAAAACTTTAAACTTTTCAATGTACTGATTTGCCATTGACTCATTTATTGGTGTCAATTTTGGCCAAACAGTAGAATTAATATCGTGTACATAAAACTCTATAACCTTATCCTTAATATCTTCTATTTCTCCTCGTTTTCCTTCAATTAATATTTGATCATTTTTATTTGCAAGGATTTCCAATACGTTTTCTTTCTTAACTAACGGGGGGTCAATTACATCATCAATTTTTTGAGGTAACCTCTCTTCCAAAACTTTAGGAAAGTTCATGGTAGTTGTAACCAGGAAGAAGATCAATAGCAAAAACGCAATGTCTGCCATCGAACCCGCATTTATTTCTTCTAGTTCTCTTTTTGCCATTTTCTCAAGTTTTACTTAAACATCTTCGTCACTGTTCCCCCTATCCAACCAAGTAAAGCAATTCCAACCAAGATGACCGTAGACGTAAGGGCAGCACTAGCAAACTGCCAGTTCCCTTCTGTGAAAGACCTATCTTCATCTGCAACACCTTTTAAGGTTTCGGCTGCAACGTATTCTTGAGGAACATCTGATCCTGCAGTAGCGTAAATTATCAATATAAACGCAACAACTCCAACAATTCCAGCCATGTTTATTGTTGCTTTTTTCGCATCAACCGTGAACAAATAACCCACTGAAGCAACAACTAACAATATAGTGAAATAGAAGATGTATTTAGTGAAGTCAATAACTAATGAAACCGCAGAAAAAGTAGCTTTTTCTTTTTCGATTTTTATCTCTTTTGCTGTTTCTCTAAGCCATTGATCCAATTCTATTTGACTCATGGAGTTTTGTAAGTTTTCAGCTTTAGCTTTTTGAATTGCTAATTGCTCTAACTCAACATCGCTCATGTTCCCAGGGTCCCCACTCATAACTACCCAGATGGTAAAAAGAGTTCCCAAAAAAACAATAAGGCCCATTATGCTTTTGAGTACAATATTTTGAATTTTATTATCCATATTCAAAGTGATTAAATTAATTAATACGCAATTACTTGTTCTTCATGTCGTGCTTCAACAAGATGTCAACCATTGATATAGAAGCATCTTCCATTTGGTTAACCAGCCCATCAATTTTAGAAACGATATAATTGTAAAAAACTTGTAGAATCATCGCAACAATTAAACCTGAAACTGTAGTCAATAAGGCAACTTTAATCCCCCCTGCTAACTCTGCTGGTTCTGCTTCTCCTTTTGTTTCAATAACGTTAAATGTGTCAATCATACCAATTACAGTTCCCATAAACCCAAGCATTGGAGCTAAAGCGATAAATAGCCCAATCCAAGAAAGTCCTTTTTCTAAAAGCCCCATTTGAACCCCACCATAAGCGATAATTGATTTTTCAACCATTTCAACACCTTCATTACTTCTTTCTAGACCTTGATAAAAAATACTCGCAACCGGCCCTCTCGTATTTCTACAAATTTCTTTTGCTTCTTCAACACCTCCAGATGCAAGAGCAGTCTCAATGTCTTCTAATAATTTTTTCGTATTTGTTGTAGCAAGATTTAAGTAAATAATACGCTCAATACAAAGAGCTAAACCTAAAATCAATGCAATTAATACGAAAGACATGAACATTGGTCCACCATCAATAAAGTATTTTTTAATTGTTTGAGAGATGTCCGGCTCTTCTTGAACCAGTTCAACAGGCTTATTCTCTTCTTCAGCTATTGCCGCCTCTTCCTCTGCCTTTGCTTTAGCCTCTAAAGCCGCCGATTCTGCTTTTGAAATTGAATCTAAAGCTACCGAATCTATTGCTACTGAATCTACTGCTACAACTTCTG
The DNA here is from genome assembly GCA_943788755.1 of uncultured Flavobacteriales bacterium. Lineage (GTDB taxonomy): Bacteria > Bacteroidota > Bacteroidia > Flavobacteriales_D > Parvicellaceae > CALSMU01. Next base: position 604,155 of record CALSRM010000003.1, on the reverse strand, counting down.
GATCCGTAGTTTGCGCATGAGCAATGTTAACAGTTCCGAATGACAACAATCCTGTAACAGCTATTAATGTGAATACTTTTTTCATGATGGTTTATTAGTTTACTATTGTTTAAAATGGTTTTATTTTATTTTTATTGCCAACTGTTCCTGAAGTAAATAAACTTCATTCTTGTTTACAAGGCGCCAAAATACAAAAAATTCTTATTGTACAATCCTAGTTTTTAGCAAAGGTTAAATTTTGATGGTAAGCGGATTGATTTTTTGCGCCATAAACAAGGTAAATTCGTGTTTTTCGTTAAGAGATCTCTCCGCAAAAAGGAGATAAAAATTTTGTTTTTATTTTTTCAGCACTTGTTTTACCACCTAAAAGTAGCATTAGCTTGGTTATTGCCGCTTCAAAAGTAATATCCCCGCCACTAATAACCCCTATTGCTTCTAAGCTATTACCGGATTCATATTTAGACTGATCTACTCCTCCTCCTTTGCACTGAGTAACATTAACAATTACAATTCCTTTATCAATTGCTTTTTTCAGCAAGCTTAAAAACCAATCTTCTGACGTTGCATTTCCAGAACCAAATGTTTCTAATACCATCGCTTTTAATCCTGGCGTTTTCATAAAATGGGAAACAAATTCTTTTGTTATTCCTGGAAATAACTTCAATGACGCCACGTTCCTATCAAATTTTTTATAGACGCTTAATTTACTTTCTGTATCAACGTCTAAAATGTTTCTTGTGTTGTATTTAATTTTAATCCCAGCCTCTGCAAGTAGAGGATAATTAAATGAATTAAAAGCCTCAAAATCTTCTGAATTTACCTTAGTGGTACGATTTCCTCTGTAAAGGTTGTATTCAAAATAAATAGCCACTTCAGGAGCTAAAGGCTTGTTTGCCTTTTTAGCTGCCGCAATCTCTATCGCTGTAATTAAATTCTCTTTTCCATCTGTTCGTATAGTTCCTATTGGCAATTGAGAACCTGTTAATATTACAGGTTTATTTAAACCATGTAACATAAAACTCAGTGCGCTTGCTGTAAAAGCCATTGTGTCTGACCCATGTAAGATTACAAAACCATCGTAGTCAGCATATTTATCTTCAATTATCTCTGCAATTCTAGTCCACACGTTGGGATTCATGTTGGATGAGTCTAATGGGGCCTCAAATAAGAATGTGTCAATTTCACATTCAAACTTATTTAGTTCAGGAACTTCGGTGGTGATTTGTTGAAAATCGAATGGTTTCAAGACTCTAGTTTCTGAATCTTTAATCATCCCGATTGTGCCACCCGTATATATCAATAAAACTTTTGTTCCTATCATTCAGCAAATCTAAATATATGATTTAACTATCCAAGTTGAGAATGGAAATAACAAAATCAACCCATCTATTCCAAATGCATAAAATAACTCTTTTTTTCTTTCATTTACCTGAAAGAGAACGATTATAGAAACTATATATACAGGAATCAAAAACAAGGCGCCCTTTGACAAAAGCAATGAAAGTAGTCCACAAACAACTAATAAAGTAATCGCAGTGTGTTTTGCCGCCCTGATTCCTATTAGTTGTGGAATTGTCTTTTTTTCTGGCTCATCGAAATCCAAATCTCTAATATCAAAGGGTATTATTAAGGTAAAGATATAAATAAAGTTGAGGGCGAATAAAATCCAAATGTCATTAGCATAGAGACCTTCATTTATGTAAGCAGGAATTAAAACGGTTACTGCCGCCCAACTAAACGCGACTAAGATTATCTTTATAAAAGGGATGTCTCTCAATGATTTACTAAAGATGTTAACCGCATAGAATAATGCAATTGCAATTAATGGCGAAAAATAAAGAAGTTCATGAAACGAGAATAGTGAAAAAAATAAATATCCAGATATACAGGAAGAGAGTATAATAAGGATGTATAAAAACTTTTTTTGATTAAAAACCCACTGATGTCTCGCAGAGTTGATTACGTTGCCGCTTGTGTGCCGCACAACTCTCTGGAAACAGTACGAAAGTGAAGTTGCAAAAAAAACAAGTAATAAAAAGCAATCTGTAATAACCCAATTCATAACTAGAAACGTATTTAACGCTAGTGCAACTGCTCCTAACGAAATCCAAATGTTTCCATAAACAATTAATTCAACGATTTTTCGAATAACAGCAATCAATTTGGTTAAGTATTTGAAGCGTAATAGCAAATAAAGCCTAAAGCTGCTCCCGCAAGGCTTCCTAGAAAAGAGCTTTTAATTCGTTTAAATTTCTTTACCTTATCGAAGCCTTCAATATATTCTTCGCTATTTAAATATTCAACAGATGAAACATCGTTCTTTTTTATTCTTGATGGAAGCAAACTTGATCCAAGGGGTATAGATAAAGGAAAAAGGACTGGGAAAATAGAAGGATCTCTTTTAAAAAAACCGGTCGGGACAGGTGTTGCGCCCTCGGCAATCTCTATTTTACTAGGCCCAAACTCATACGTATCAAAAGTGGTTGCAGCTAAACCAAGTACAAAGCCTCCTAACAAATGTTTGCGAACACCAAAGTTTTCGTGGGCATCTCTTTGCCCATAAATATACATGCGCATTCTATTCTCAGATAGGAAATTGCCAATACTTGAATCTTTTTTGTACAAAACTGACTCTTTTCGGTTGGTATCTATAATTGAAAAGATTCGAGACTTATCGTAAGGTATTATTTTTGATTTTCCGCTATTTCTTATTGACTTTAAAGTCAAAATTCGATTCATTTTCTGCAATAATTTTACCCTTATCAAATCTTCCGTTTAAAAGCAATAATTTGTCTTGTGAGCTTACGTTAAGGGCAATCATCAGAGCAAAAGTTATTACTATTTTTGTGTTCATTCTTGTGCTATTATTTTTCAAATATACTTAAAGAATATGCTTGTTGCGTTATGCGATTCTAACATTTAATCTTTTTTTCGTTCAATATTACACGGAGCCGCATTTAATAAGCTTGTAAATATTTATATTTGCAGTCCTAAATTATTAAAACCATATGAAACCAGCGAATTTTACTCAAAGACATATCGGACCGGGAGAAAGTGACATCAATAATATGTTGTCCGAAGTGAAGTCCTCATCTATTAATGAACTTATTGATAAAACAATACCTTCGGACATAAAACTGCAAAGCGAATTATCTATCTCGGAAGCACTATCTGAACAAGAATACCTAACACATATAAAAGCATTGGGGGCTAAAAATGATACTTTCAAATCCTTTATTGGAATGGGGTATTATGGAACACTTGTGCCTTCTGTAATTTTGAGAAACGTTCTTGAAAATCCAGGATGGTACACAGCATATACGCCATATCAAGCAGAGATTTCTCAAGGCAGGCTTGAAGCATTATTGAATTTTCAAACAATGGTTATGGACTTAACCGGAATGGAAATGGCTAATGCTTCTCTGTTAGACGAAGGAACTTCAGCAGCAGAAGCCATGATAATGTTTTTTCACAAAAGAAGTAGAGCACAGGAAAAAGCAGGGGTGAAAAAGTTTTTTGTGGCAGACACTATTTTCCCTCAAACAAAAGATATTTTAATTACCAGAGCTGAGCCTTTAAATATTGAACTCATTTTTGGAAATTATGATGAAGTTACTCTTGATGACAGCTTTTTTGGAGCTATGGTTCAATATCCTGATAGTAATGGGGAAATAATAGATTACACATCTTTTACTGAAAGAGCTCATGAGGTGGGTGCTCACGTTGTTGCAGTTGCTGATTTAATGAGTCTTGCCTTATTGAAAGCTCCAGGAGAGTGGGGGGCAGATGCAGTTGTTGGGACTACACAGCGATTTGGAGTTCCTATGGGGTACGGAGGACCACATGCCGCATTTTTTGCCTGCAAAGAATCCTTCAAAAGGCTGATTCCGGGAAGAATTATAGGTGTGTCTGTTGATAGCCAAGGTAATCAGGCTCTCCGAATGGCTCTGCAAACTAGAGAGCAACATATTAAAAGAGGAAAGGCAACTTCAAATATTTGCACAGCACAAGCATTGTTGGCTGTAATGGCAGGAATGTATGCCGTTTATCATGGCTCGGAAGGTATAAAAGCGATTGCAAATACTATTCATATCAATACCAGTCGACTAGCAAAGACCTTGAGCGAATTAGGGTATAATATTATTAATGCCAATTATTTTGACACGCTTACTATTGCCACAGATAAAGCAAGTGCTGTTAAAAAAATAGCAGAAGCTAACCAGGTCAACTTTGCCTATGAAAGCGATGTTGTTAGGTTAAGTGTAGACGAAACTATAACTGAGGATGATTTAAATTTAATTATTTCAATTTTTGGCGAAGCTGTCAATAAAAAAGGAGTTATTCAAGATGCTGAAGCTAGTATTCCCTCAAGTTTATATAGAACAAGTGCTATTTTAGCACATGAGGTTTTTAATAGATATCATTCTGAAACAGAAATGATGCGCTATTTAAAAAGGCTTGAGAATAAAGATTTTTCATTAACACATGGAATGATTCCGCTAGGTTCTTGTACAATGAAATTAAATGCTGCCAGTGAGTTAATTCCCATAACATGGCCAGAATTTGCTAATATTCACCCATTTGCTCCTGTGAACCAGACAAAAGGGTATCAAGAAATATTTGAAGAGTTGGATAAAGACTTAAGCGAAATCACGGGATTTGCTAAGGTATCTCTTCAGCCAAATAGTGGAGCTCAAGGCGAGTATGCAGGTCTTATGGTAATTCGTGCTTACCACAAGAGTCGTGGAGATGACCATAGAAATATTTGTATTATTCCTTCTTCGGCGCACGGAACAAATCCTGCAAGTGCCATTATGGCAGGAATGAGCATTGTTGTCGTAAAATGTGATGAGCAAGGTAATATTGACATAAGTGATTTAAGAGAAAAAGCAGAAGAGCATAAAGACAACCTGAGTTGTGTAATGATAACTTATCCTTCAACTCACGGTGTATATGAAGAGGGAATTATTGAAATGACTTCTATTATTCACGATAACGGAGGTCAGGTTTACATGGATGGTGCCAATATGAATGCACAAGTTGGGCTAACAAACCCAGGGAACATTGGTGCAGATGTTTGTCATCTAAACTTACATAAAACTTTTGCTATTCCGCATGGCGGAGGTGGTCCAGGAGCTGGCCCAATTGGGGTGGCAAAGCATTTAGCTGAATTTTTACCGGGAAATCCAGTAATTGATTGTGCTGAAAGTAATGCCATTACAGCTATTAGTTCTGCTCCTTGGGGTAGCGCACTTGTTTATATTATTTCATATGGGTATATCAAAATGCTAGGAGCTGAAGGGCTCAAGAAATCTACTGAAATAGCTATTTTAAATGCAAATTATATTAAAACGCGGTTGGAGGGAGATTTTGACATCCTTTATTCTGGAAAGAGTAATACGGTTGCGCATGAAATGATTTTAGATTGCAGAGGGTTTAAGCAAGAAGCAAACATCGAAGTTGGTGATATTGCTAAAAGGTTAATTGACTATAATTTTCATGCCCCAACAGTAAGTTTTCCTGTAGCGGGGACTTTAATGATTGAGCCAACCGAAAGTGAATCAAAAGAAGAATTAGATCGTTTTTGTGACGCAATGTTAAGTATAAGACAAGAAATAAGAGATGTAGCTTCGGGTAAATTTCCGAAAGACAACAACGTGCTGGTTAATGCTCCCCATACTGCAAAAATGCTGATTTCTGATAATTGGGACAGGCCTTATTCAAGAGAATTAGCTGCTTATCCACACGCCTATCTAGCTGATAATAAATACTGGGTAACAGTAGGAAGAGTAAATGATGCACACGGAGATAGAAACCTAATTTGTAGTTGTGCCCCAATTGAAAATTACATAGAAGAAACTACTCGTTAATAGTGAGATTTGGCCTACGAAGAAGAAAATTTGGATTATAAGATAATAATCCCGAACTTTGTATGGTTATAAGATAGATAAATCAACTAAAATAATAATTATGAAAAAAATTTACTTAAGTTTAGTTACAGTTTCGTTATGTGCAGCGTCAATTGGACAGTCTGTAATTCAAGAAGCTGTTACTTTTAAACATTTAGATCAAACAGGTCCGAAAACTACCCCAATGTTAAACCTTAGCGAAAAAGGAGCAACTTTACACTCATGGGATTTCTCAGACCCTTATGTAAATTGGACAAGATCTAACACGAGTTCTCCAGCTCAAGGATTTTGGTTTCCTAACGATCCAGAAGTTGGTCCAGTTGCTGCTTTAAATCCAGCCGGAATGGCTACTGCTGCTAATGGGTTTGCGTACATTAATTCTGATTCTTCAGGAAACGCCGCTACGCAAAACGCCAGCTTAACTTTAGCAACTGCTGTAGATTTATCAGCAAATCCTCTGGTATCTCTAGAATTTCAGCACACTTACAGAACTTATCAGGATACTCGTACTGTAAGAGTGAGTGGTGATAATGGTGCTACTTGGACAGATTACACAATTACTGATGGAACCACACCATCGGGACAAAACTCTGATAACCCAGTGATGACTTCAATTAACATTTCTGCGGTTGCAGGAGGTCAATCTCAAGTTTTAATTGAGTTTAATTACCAAGCAGCTTGGGGATGGTATTGGGCTATTGATGATATAAAAATCACTGAAACTGACGCTGATGACCTTGTTATTCGTAACAGTAAATGGGGATCTTTAGGGCTTCCTTACTTCTCTATTCCGATTACACAAGTTGCGCCGATCGACTTTTCTACCGAAATAGAAAATGTTGGGTACGAAGCTCAAGATATGACCGTTTTAACGGTTGATATTAACGGTGGTACTTTTACTGGGACTAGTGCGGCTGTTACAGTTCCTGTTGGAGGAACTGATAGTATCTTTACTACTACTCAATATACTCCTGCTGCAGTTGGCACACAAACCGCTACTATGACTGTTGCTGCCACTAACGCAGATGCTACACCAACGAACAATGTTGTAACTGATGCTTTCGAAGTTGTTGCTGCTACTGGTCAATATGGACGTGATAGAGGCGTTTACGAAGGTCAAGGGGGTGGGGCAGATGGAGCTGATGCTTCTTCTACTGCATTCGAAGCTGGAAGTATTTTTGACATCTTTGCTGATCAACAAGTTTTCGGAATAGACGTTGTTATTGGAACAAATACTCCTGCCGGAACTATTATTTATGGTAAATTATATGTGTTTGATGCTGATGTAGGAGATTATGTTTATTTAGACGAAACTCCTGAATACACAACTACTCAAGCTGATGCTGATAATAACGTTACTATTACGTTACCATTATTCACCTCTCCTACACTAACTGCCGGTCAAACTGCATTACCAATGGTTGGGTGTTATTCTGAATTTTACTACGGAAGAAGTGGTGTCTCCGAAGCTCAAACAACCTACATACTTTATGGTGGTTTAAATGGGGCAGGAGCTCAGTACTACACAACTCAAACCCCAATGGTAAGGATGAATTTCGATCCAGTATCTGGAGTTGATGAAATCGATGTTAATTCAATGGTTTTAGGACAAAACATTCCTAACCCTGCTAACAATACAACTACAATTAACTATTCTGTTAAATCTAACGCTAACGTTAATTTAACTTTAACTGATATGACTGGAAAGGTTGTGATGACTTTAAACGAAGGAAGAAGAGCGGCTGGTGATTACAAAATTACTTTAGACGCTTCTACTTTAGCTGGAGGAATGTATCACTACACGCTTTCAAATGGAGAAACTTCAATTACTAAAGCGATGTCGGTTGTTAAATAAGTGAATACTTATTTTTAATATTGTATTAAAGGGCTTCTGAATTCAGAAGCCCTTTTTTGTTTATATGCCCCACCCTAAAATAAATTGACAACAATTAAATGAATTATTTTAGTTGACTTTTTTACTATCTTTGAATTTCATTATAAACAATCAACTATGAAAAATATATGTTTTACGCTTGGTCTAGCACTAGTGTGTGGCTTTTCTTTTGGACAACAAAAAACGCCTCAACAATATGGAGAAGGAATCTCTGCTGTTTGGCACAACAATGTTGCTACTGAAAAAGGTGCTACCATTTTTTCTGAAGATTTCGCAACTGGAATCCCTACAACATGGACAAATGTGACCGTTTCTGGACCTGTTGATTGGAAGCACACAACGGATGGCCACTCTGGTGCATACCCTACTTCTGCGATTGCTTCAACAACAAGTGGAAATGGATGGTTAATTGTAGATTCTGATGCTGACAACTTTTCAGGAGGAGGAGTAGAAGATGCACAAATCACCACTCCAATTATTGATTGTAGTGGGTTTGCTCAAGTCAAATTAGAATTTCAACAAATGTTTAGACGATGGCAGGCAGATGTGACTACAGTTAGAGTAACTACTGATGGCGGAGCAAATTGGACAGACTTTATCTTAAACACTGCTATTACGCAAGCAGGAACGGATAATCCAGATTATGTAAACATTAACATAACAAGTGCGATTGCGGGAGACCCTGCAAATGTCCAAATACAATTTTGGTGGCAAGGGGCTTGGGATTATGGGTGGCAAATTGATGATGTTGCTATCAAAGAAATTGATCCAAATGATATTATTGTAAAGCGTGCTTCCTTTGATGCTGACGTTGAATATTATCAAATTCCGATGTCGCAAACACAAACGCAGCAGTATCACGCAAGAGTTCAAAACATTGGTTACGCAGACCAAACAAACGTGCAATTAAGCGTAGATATAAACGATGGAGCTTCTAGTATTTTTACAGGAATTTCTAATACAATCCCTACACTTGCTGTTGGCGCGGAAGATTCTTTAGGACTTTCTATTACTTTTACGCCTTCATCATTAGGAACTTATACGGTCACTTATAGTGGAAGTCAAACTGAAACGGACGATGATACAACAAACAACGATAAGACAGCTTCTTTTGCAGTAACAGATACCGTATATGCAATTGATAATGGAATCTACGGGGGCCAATGGTGGAATCAAAATTCAGGAGGAACAGGGTCAGACCCTTATGAAATAGCCTCATTGTTTGAGATTGTAAATAACGATAAAACGACCACTACAACAGTTTTTGTTGGAGATAGCACTGATATTGGCGCTGTTTTTTATGTTTCACTTTATGTTTACGATCCAGTGGACCAATTATTTGATTTGGTTAATCAAACGGATGATTATGTGGTAACGTCAAATGATCTAAATAATTGGGTTACCTTACCATGGTTTAATAACGAATTGCTTACTGGTGGATCTGACTACATTTGTGCTGTTAGACATTATGGCGGTAGCGAAAGAGTATTTATTGGTTATGGAACTAATTCATCTTTCTCTGGAACTACGCTTTCAAATGATGGTGCCAGTGGAGCATGGTCTAATCAGCCAAGAACACCAATGATTCGTTTAAACGTGAATCAAGACTTAAGTATTTTTGATCATGAAACTGAATTTTTATTAAATCAAAACATCCCCAACCCAGCAAAAGATATGACGACAATAAATTATTCGTTAAATTCAAATGCAGTAGTTAGTTTTTCTATTACCGACATCTCGGGAAAAGAAGTTTTAAGCGTGATTGAAGGAGCGCAAAATGCAGGAGTACATGCAGTAAATTTAAACACTTCTTCATTCTCTTCTGGGACATATTTCTATACTATTTCGGTAAATGGAAAAGGCGCTACTCGAAAAATGATTGTTGAATAAAACGTGAATCAAAAGTGGAAAAAGAGGCTCCTAGCAATAGGGCGCCTCTTTTTTTGTTATATATCTGTGAAATTCTTAGTGCACTTACTATCTTTGTATAAATTACGCTTGTGTTTGCTACAATAATTTTAAACGGGATATTATTTGGAATGCTTTTGAGTATTCTAATTGGCCCTGTTTTTTTTGTTCTTTTAGAAACAAGTATAAAAAAAGGAGCTCGTCACGCTATTTTCATTGATCTTGGGGTTTTATTAAGCGATGTTTTATATTTAATTGCGGCATTCTTTTTTTCCGAAAAAATTAATGAAAGTATTAAAGAGGTCTCGTATATAAAATACATAGGCGCTGCTTTGTTTATTATTATGGGAGTCGTTTCCATCGTGAATAAAAAATCCCCACAAAAAGGGAAACGGATTGATGTTGATGGGTTAGAAAAAATGGGGAATAACCCAGTTTCAATTATGCGGGTGAGAACTTATTTCGCTTTAATAGGAAAAGGAATTGGCTTAAATGCTATAAACCCAGCTGTCTTGATATACTGGATTGGTGCAAGTACATACGCCACAGAGCAACTTAATATAGAAGGCTCCAATCTCATATATTATTTTTCAGCAACTCTTGCAACCATGTTTGGCGTGGACTTACTTAAAATTCACTTTGCTAGCAAATTGAAAAACAAGCTAACCCCACGTGCGCTGGATAGGATTAGCGTTATTGTTGGCTGCTGCTTAATCTTCTTTGGACTGGTAATTTGTTTTCAAGACGTTTATGTCCAGTAAAAAAACAATAAACTTTCTTATTGTAGGACAGGGTATTGCCGGAACTACTTTAGCCCATAAGTTGTATGAAAACGGAAAGTCTGTTCATTTAATTGACAATAAATACCAAAGCTCATCTTCTCATATTGCCGCAGGACTTCTTCATCCCATGTCCTTTAAGCGCGCTATATTATCTTGGAAAGCAGACATGCTAATTCCAATAGCTAAAGCTCATTACAATGCATTCCAAACCACGTTTAAAACCAAAGTATTTCATGAGCTTGACATGATTAGAGTTTTTAGCTCTATGGAGGAACAAAATAATTGGCAAGGAAGAATGGCTGATTCTCCAATGAAAGAGATTATTGGTGATGAAGAATTGAGTTTGGGCTTTCCTTTAGGAAGTGGAAAGGTGAATATGGCAGGGCGATTAGATGTTGCCCTTTATTTAAGTCGATCAAATCAATTTTTTATAGAAGAAAATATTTTTAGCGAAGAGCAATTTGATTATAGCCAGCTTACCTATTCTGAAACAGGAGTGGAATACAAAGGGATAGTTGCTGAAAACATTGTTTTTTGTGAAGGGTATAAAATTACTCAAAACCCATACTTCAATTATATTCCACTTAGCCCAACAAAAGGGGAGGTTTTAATAATCAAAACAAAAGACTTACCCGATTGTATTTTAAGTCAAGGCTGTTTTGTGATGCCAATTGGTGATGACAACTATGTTCTAGGCGCTACATATGACAGAGATAACATTAACCAAGAAACAACCCAATTAGGGAAGGAACAGCTGATAGAAAAGCTTAAAGCCATTGGTGATTTTGATTTTGAAATTATCGAGCATCGGGCAGGTGTTAGGCCAACAACTCACGACAGAAGGCCCATTCTAGGAACCCATCCAAGATACAGCAACATCCACATTTTTAATGGTTTAGGAAGCAAGGGCGTAATGCTGGCACCCTATTTTGCAAGAGAATTAATTCAATATATTACAAAAGGAGCTCAACTTAACAGTGAAGTAAGCGTCTCTCGATATTCAAAAAAACATTTGTACAAGTGCCTGGTTTAAGAAGACGCTAATGTGCCAATACTAAGTTTCACACCTTCTATTTCTTCGAGTTTTTTACAGCACGCCTCAAGTGTTGCTCCAGTTGTAACAACGTCGTCAACCAACAAAATGTGTTTGCCTATATATTGATTTGAATCAGTCAACGTAAAAGCTGCTCCCACGTTTTCCCAGCGTTCATATTTTGATTTCTTTGTTTGACTTTCTGAATGCTCCATACGTTTTAATAAGTTTGTATTCATTTCACAATTTAACACTCTTGCAACTCCAATTGCGATAAATTCACTTTGGTTATAGCCTCTTTGCTTCAATTTCTTTTTATGAAGTGGAACAGGAACAACTACATCCAGCTTATCCGTAATTTCAGCTTTATCAATTTCTTTCCCGAGCTCTATTCCCAAAAGTTCTCCAACCTTTGTATTTCCCTTATACTTTAATTCATGCATCAATCTCTGAACCTTGCCCTTTTTAACAAAAGTAAAAGCAGAAAGCGCCATTTCTAATTTTATTTTCCCCCAAAATAGTTTGGCTATTGGGTTTTCAATGTCCTGATAATACAATGATCGAGGTAGGTCAACCATGCAGTTATAGCAAATCACATTTTCGTTCTTCAATAAAACCTCCTGACATGACGCACATAAGTTTGGATACAACAAATTTAAAAGACTTCTTAGCATGGTTTTTGTTCAAGTTAATGTTAATAGAATAAAAATTTAACACGTTGGATCAGACAATATAGTGCTAATTTTGATATACGATAATATAGGATAACTTTAGAAAAGATATTCCGTTATAGTTATATTAAAGAGAAACATAGAATGGAAAAAAAGGAAAAAACAGAGTTAAAAAAAGGTGGGGCCGTATATATAATTATAATTCTGCTATTACTTTTAGTTGGGGGATGGTTGGGCCTGGAGATTAGGGATGGAAGAAAGCAAAATGCTGCTTGCACCCAATCGGCCTCTAATTTGCAAGCTGAAAAAGATTATCTAAATGACATTCTTAAAAAAACGGGCATTATTGAGGAATCGGATGACGAAACTTTGAAAGATAATTTAACAGCTATTTTAAACGAATATGACAGTCTAGCATTCGATAATGATGAAATGTTGGACAGTATTAATAAACAAAAAGCTCATATTCAAGGGCTTTTGGATGAAGTTGAAACGCTTCACAACCAAAAGAAAAAAGATTGGGGAAGAATCTATAAATTAAAGAAAGAAACGGAGACGCTGCGTAAAATTATGAAGGGTTATATTCATACAATTGATTCATTAAATACCGAAAATACTGGCCTAAAAAACACCATTAAAGACAAGGACAATCAGATTACAGACATAAAAACCGATAGGGATAATATTAAGAATAAAAACGACTTGTTGAATCAAACGGTTGCTCTCGGTTCTGTTTTGCAAACTTCGGGCATTACGGCAAATGCAATTAGAATAAAAAGTAGCGGCAAGCAAATAGAAACCACACGCGCAACCAGAGCAACAATGATTAAGTCTTGCTTTACGATTTTAGAAAATAAAATCGCCACACCAGAAAACAAGGATATTTACATGCGCATTATTTCTCCAGCTGGAACAGAATTGACAAATTCAGAAGTTGTTCGTTTTGAAATGGATGGAGGTAGAGAAGGAATTGCTAGTGTAAAAAGAAAGGTAAACTATCAAAACAAAAACATGGATTTGTGTATCTACTATGAGTTCGAAACAGAACTGGAAGTTGGCTCCTACATTGTAGAAATATATGCTGAGGGACATCAAATTGGTAAAACGTCTTTTGCTCTCAAATAGGTCTTTTCCTGTAAATTACTAGTAATTTTCAAATAACTGCAATAAACGGGAGCTTGTCCTTCTTGGCATTTCTAAAAAATTGATCTCACCATGAAAAATACACTTTTACTATTTTTGCTACTAATATCTCCTGTTTACTTTTTTACTGGTTGTAGTGGTGACGAATACAATGAAAACATATTTAAATCAAATGCAACTGGAGATCCTGGCAAGATACTCATCATATTGGATAAACAGTTTTGGGGCACTCCGCTAGAAAAAGTAATTATTGAGCATTTTCAAAAGGAAATCACAACGCTTCCTCAGCCCGAAAAAACATTTTCACTAGAAATTTCATCAAGAAAGAGCTTTACAAAAGAGTTAAAAAGGAATCACACCATTGTGATATTTGACATTGGAGATCAGGTAAATAATAGGAATGCGAGGTTAGAAGAGGCTATCCGAGATATGTGGTCAATCGGACAGGTAGTATATAAGTTTAGAGCTTCAAATCAGAAAAGTGCAACAGCTCTTTTTCTTCTTGAAGTGGACGAACTTATTGCCGAATTAAATGAAAACAGTCGCAAAAAACTAATGCGAGAATATGAATTTAAAGGAAGCGCAGAGGTTGTTAATCAGCTTTCTGAAATTCAAAAGCTCTCAATTTCTGTCCCTCCGGATATGACTGTAGATGAAAACCAAGAAGGGTTTGCTTGGCTAAAGCGTTTTAGAACCAAGTTTGCAGACAACAATGAGCATGAAATTCAACAAGGAATAATTATTTATACCTACCCATATGTAAACGACAGTACCTTCACACTTGATTACCAAATTGCAAAAAGAGATTCTGTTTTTAAGCTCGCTGTTCCAGGGCCAACAGAAGGGTCTTATATGGCAACTGAACTCAGGTTCGGAATGCAGCCTGAGTTTTCACAGAAAATGATAAATGGGTTATACGTTTTTGAAATGAGAGGTTTGTGGCGGGTTGAAGGAGATCTAATGGGGGGTCCCTTCTTAAGTATAAGTATGTTTGACGAACCAAACAATCGGATTGTTACTATAGAAGGTTATGTTTACGCCCCTCATTTTACGAAACGAGAGTATTTAAGGGAAATGGAAGCTATGATCTATTCATGCCAGTTTATAGAATAGCCTTAGTTTTCTGGAAAACCCTGTTCTACCCAGCATTTCATTATTTGAACCTCATCCGAGGTTAAAGAATCGATACCGAAACTATTAGGCATTTGTGGCATTGTGTAAGACCCCCAAATCGCATTTTGCCAAGAGTCATTGTTGATGTAGTCTACGATATTACTGTATTCCGTAATCCATGCGTCATGGCAAGGTATACACGAGCTTTGAATGATCGGTGTAATATCCGTCGTGTAGCTTATTGTCGTAAAGCATGACCCTGGCGGCAGTGTTTTGTCTTTATGGCAAGCCATAAAAGTTAGCACAATAAGGAGTGTCAATATAGTTTGAGCTTTTCTCACACTGCAATTTAAGAAAAAAAGAAGCATTTTTAAGACGGATTGCTTTCAATTATTTACATTTGAGCCACGCGCCAATGCATCAAAACAAACCATCAAGAATTTTCAAGGACACTGCCCAATGGAGCCTTTCCCTAATTCGGTAACTTTTTCGTGGGCCACTGCACCGGGCACATCAAACGCAATTGTTGTATCTAATCCAAATCCAAAGTCCAGCTGAATTTGCTGAGCAGCAACCGATCCTCCTCTAATTCCAACCTCTTCTTGAACTGTAAAGACACCATAAACATCATATGCAGCCTCTTTTAATTCTCTAAACATTTCTATTAGGATAAAAGCAGAGGCCCTGTTGTCTATGGATTTACAATTAACACATTCGCCCATTTCAATAAGCTTTCGGCCTCTTGTTATTAGATCTCCTACAGAAACATACTTTTCCACCTCCTCCTTTGACATTCCCACATCAATAGAGCAGTCTTAGGAACTTTATTTCGTTCCTACGCTGTCACCACATGAATAGGCTTAGAGGCCATAACACCCACCATGTCTTTACCATGGACCATAAAGCGTTGAGTTATTTAAAGACGATAAAATGGTCTTATGGTATGCCTTTTGTTATATCTTTATAAAATCTAAAACAACTTTTATGAAAAGACTCAACTATTTATTCCTAATTATTGCATTAGTAATGGGGTTCGGAGCAAATGCTCAAAAAATTATCGATTCTGAATCAATTGTTAGCTTTTCTCTAGAAAACAGAGGAAGCGAAGTAACAGGA
Source organism: uncultured Flavobacteriales bacterium (assembly GCA_943788755.1). Lineage (GTDB taxonomy): Bacteria > Bacteroidota > Bacteroidia > Flavobacteriales_D > Parvicellaceae > CALSMU01. The sequence continues at coordinate 588,586 of CALSRM010000003.1, read as the reverse complement.
ACACTTGGAGGAATGAAAGGAGATGTCATTTTCGATAAAGAAAACTTAGATAAATCTTCTTTTAATGTTACTATGGATGCAAATACCATTAATACAGCCAATGGTAAAAGAGATGCTCATTTGAAAAACGAGGACTTTTTTGAAACAGAAACGTACGCTACAATATCGTTTGTTTCTTCAAAAATTGAAAAGAAAGGAGAGAAATACATTGCAATTGGGTCTTTATCTATGCATGGAATATCAAAAGATGTAGCAATTTTATTTACTACAATTGAAGAAAAAGGAAGACAGCATTTGCGTGGAAATTTTGTCTTAGACCATGCGGATTATGGTATTGGAAAAACCCGTAATGTTTCTATCACAATTACTTGTGTAGTTTCTAAATAATTCCGCTTTTGACATCCCTCTTTGATGGGGTTTTCTTGCTAATTACACAGTCTTTATAGCGTGCATGTTTGCCAACCACCCTAAGTGACCAATATGTGTGCCTTCATGCCGTAAGCAATGCTGAATGGTGCCTCGAATATCTGTAACCATAGCAAAATCCATCCTAGAAGGAGTGGCTAGTTGCTCGTCTGTTAACGATGAAATATGGTTCATTGTGTTTTTATGCACCTCATTAAATGTGCTCCAAATCTCTTTATAAGCTGGATAATTTTCTTTCGAAGGAGGTATAACTCCTATACCAAATAGTGGGGCCCAATCAAATTTTAAGCCTTTTCCTCCGGTCAAATAAGTGCCTAGAAAGTTTTCAGAATTTGCCAAATGGCCAATTTCCCAAATTACAGGATTAAACTTTTTGCCCTCCAATTCAAATATTTTATATACATCGACATCTTTCAACATCGACAAATACCATTTTGTGAAATCTCTGGTACTTTCTAGTATCTCAGCCAATACTTATGCTTCTGTTTTCATATAGATTTAATTATTTTATATTCTCAAAAGGCTGACAAAACCCTATCATTCAAAGAACCCGCCAGTCTTTTTTCTGAAAATTTTTTGTCTGAAAATCGAAATTAGAAAAATAAGAATTAGATTTGAAATTCAAACAGAAAGAATGAAGATATTGGTTACAGGAGGCGCGGGGTTTATCGGTTCACATACTGTTGTAGAACTATTTAGCAATGGTGATATTCCTATTATTGTTGACGACTTTAGAAATTCTGAACCATTTATTTTAGAGAGGATTAAAAAAATTACAGGAAATACTCCTGTTTTTTATAATATAGACTGCCTAAATTTAAAGGACCTTGAAGATGTTTTTGAAAAAGAAAAACCAGAAGGAGTTGTGCATTTTGCTGCATACAAGGCGGTTGGAGAATCTGTAGAAAAACCAGTAATGTATTATGAGAATAACATAGGAACGCTGGTTAGTTTGTTAAAACTTGTACCAAAACACAACATTAACTATTTTGTTTTTTCTTCATCATGCACGGTATATGGTGATCCCGAAGTAATTCCCGTAACTGAGCAAAGCCCAATTCAAGAGGCCTCATCTCCATACGGATATACAAAACAAGTTTGTGAAAAAATCATTCAAGATTTCTGTAAAGTAAACCAAAGTGTTAAAACAGTTTTATTAAGGTACTTTAACCCCATTGGTGCGCATCCGTCTGGTTTAATTGGTGAGCTTCCCAATGGAATTCCAAATAATCTAGTCCCTTATGTTGCTCAAACAGCAGCTGGCAAAAGAGATCAATTAACCATTAATGGAGGTGACTATAACACCTCTGATGGAACCTGTATTAGAGATTATATTCATGTTTCTGATTTGGCTAATGCCCATGTAAAAGCATTTAAGTTTTTGCAAAAAGAAACAGGTAACTTGCATGTTTTTAATGTTGGAACAGGAACAGGGTCAACGGTTTTAGAAGTGGTAAGCGCTTTTGAAAAGGCCACAAAAATGAAAGTTAAATATACCATTGGCCCGCGAAGAGAGGGCGACGCCGTTTCAGTATTTGCAGACAACAGCAAAATTGTAAGCGAACTAAACTGGATCCCTAAGTTCTCTTTGGAAGAAGCACTTTCTCACGCATGGAAATGGCAGCAATCAATCAGTGATTAATATGGGTTATTTTAATTAACCTTACCTTTGCTTCGGTAATGAAAAAATTGATAACCATATTTCTATTATTTGGCTCAACTATTTATGGGCAAGGGTTGTTTGAGTTTTTTAAACTGACAGCCGATGATGATAACCCAGAAAAGTTTGATAGAATTGTGGTTGATATAAACTTTAACAATTGGCTAAACGCCCCTCCCGGAGTTGATCAAAAACTGTATTCTTTAGGTGGAAGTTTTTACTGGTACAAAGATATGCCGTTAGGAGAGAAAAGTAACGTGGCGCTGGCTTATGGTGTTGGGTTGGACTATCACAACGTATACAGCAACGGGGCGGTGAAATACGACGTAGATGTAGAAGGAAACACCTTTACCAACCTTACGCCGATTACATTACCTCCCGGATATACTATAAACAAAGTAACGTTTAAATACGTGGAGGTTCCCGTTGAATTACGCTTACGTACTATGAATCGTAGCAGGGAAGAAAGTAGGGATTTCAACTTTAAGTTATACTTAGGGTTTAAGGCAGGATATCTATTGGGAAACAACTCCAAGTATCGCGACAATGTAAACAAGGTAAAAGTGTATCGAATTCAAAACACGCTCCCTTATCGTTATGGGCCTACTGTTCGAATCGGGTTTAATAACATTGCTTTCAATGCCTTTTATTCGTTGACACCAATATTCGAAAGCGATAAAGGTGTTGAGTTGATTCCGTTTTCGATCGGTTTCTCTTGGATGCGGTTTTAAAACCAAAGACCCTTACTTACAATTAAGTATTCTACACCGAAGCCCAGTGTAATTCCAGCTATTATTTGTAGAAATGAATGAGCTTTTAAATAAAGTCTTGCAGAGCAAATAACGCCAACCAATAAAAGCAGGAGGGTGTTAATAATCGTTATTCCCTCCCCATTTTCAATAGGAAAAAGCAATTCAGAAAACCCTAAAAAAGCGCCTGCAAGCCCGCTAATGCCTATGGCGTGAATACTGATTTTCCAGAAAAAAGTAATTAATAAACTAAGTCCCGTAAGGACTATGACTCCAGTTAAAAAGGACATAAATGCGCCTAAAAAATCGAGATTAGATACGTGGATTTTTCTCAAGAAGTAATAGGTTAATAAATAATAAAACAGCGTAATAATAAATATCGGTATCCGCTCTTTTCTGTCGGGAATACTCATGGAAGTAATGATGTTCGACCTGTACATTACATACAAGCTTCCAATTGGAATAATTACTGCCAATAAAATTTGAATAGACAAAATATAATTAAATTGAACAGTCGCTTGTTCGCTTCTAATCAAAACTGTTGAGTGATGCTCGATTGTTACGTACAATAAGAAAGCATAAATTGGCAGAAAGAGGGGTTGGAAAACAACCGAAATAACCTTTGAAAAGATGGTCATAACGGGTTATAGTTCTTTTCTTAATCGAGCCACTGGAATGTCCAGCTGTTCTCTATATTTTGCTACAGTTCTTCTTGCGATATTATACTTTTTCTCCTTTAATAATGTTGCTAACTTTTCATCAGTAAGCGGCTTCTTCTTATCCTCCACTTCAATCGCATCTTGCAAAATTCGCTTTACCTCTCTTGTAGAAACCTCTTCTCCGCTATCGGTTGAAAGCGATTCGCTAAAGAAATATTTAAGTAGATATGTTCCGTATGGTGTAAACACGTGTTTACTGTTGGCTACTCGAGAAATCGTTGAAATATCCATTTTTACAACCTCTGCAATATCTTTCAAAATCATTGGCTTAAGGTGTCTCTCGTCGCCCGAAAGAAAAAACTCTCTTTGGTACTCCATAATAGCGTTCATGGTAATTAATAGTGTTTGTTGACGTTGTCTGATTGCATCAATAAACCATTTTGCTGAATCAATTTTTTGCCGAATAAAAAGGATTGCTTCTTTGTCTTTTTTAGACTTTGAGCTTTCGGCATAGCCTCTTAACATGTCGGCGTATTGCCTGCTTATTTTTAGTTCTGGAGCATTTCTTCGATTCAAAGAAAGTTCCAATACACCATTGTCTTCACGAATAGTAAAATCCGGAATTATTTGCTGCATTAGCTTACTCGTTGCTTTCATGGAATTCCCTGGCTTAGGATTTAAACGAATAATTTCTTCAATTGCTTCTTTCAAATCATCTTCAAGAATATCAAGCTTCTTTATGATTTTTTTGTAATGTTTTTTGGTAAACTCGTCAAAGCAATTATCAAGTATTGCTTCAGCCGTTCGTGTTGCAACGGTTCTGTCTTTTCTTTTAATTTGAATAGACAAGCACTCTTGCAAATTTCTTCCCCCAACTCCTGCCGGATCAAGTCCCTGAACAATCAGTAATACCTGTTCAATTTCTTCTTCTGTGGCTATTATGTTTTGACTGAAAGCTAGATCATCAAGGATGTTTATTACCTCCCGTCTTAAATAGCCAGACTCGTCTAAGTTTCCAATTATTTGAAGCGCAATTAGTAGTTGCTTTTCATCTCTTATTCGCAACCCAACTTGACTTTCTAATAATTCCTGAAATGAGGCTCCTCCTGATAAAGGAATCGCTTTTTCATCATCATCAACACTGTGGTTATTTACAGAGGTTTTATAGGAAGGAACCTCATCGTCCAAATAATCGTTAATGTCAAAGTCGTCTCTCGAATCATCCAAGTCGTCTTGAAAATCATCTTCAGCGTCTTCTTGCAGTTCCTCTTTGTCTTCTGCTCCTTCTTCTAGCGCAGGATTATCCACAATCTCTTGTTTTATCCTTTGTTCCAATTCTACAGTAGGAACTTGCAGCAACTTCATTAATTGAATTTGCTGTGGAGATAGCTTTTGTAATAGTTTATGTTGTAATGATTGTTTTAATGCCATAATAAAAGGAGGGTTCTATTTGTAACCCCATAACCGAAATCTAAAGTAAGCTATTATTGATTTGCAGCCTACAAAAAGAATTAAATAAGTTTTATTTTTTACATTTATTAAAAACTAAACCATGTTAAAACGAAATTTTTGCTTTTGGGCTATTGTTTCTCTAATGGCAGGGACGAGAGATTGTTGGGCTGATAAAAGCATTAAAATAAATGAGCAGAGTATAGATTTAAAATTCTGCATTTTTTGGTGTTCTTGGGAATGGAATTACGTCTTTAATATTGGTCATTCCTGAGACAAACATTACTAGCCGTTCAAACCCAAGTCCAAAACCAGCATGCGGAGCTGTTCCAAATTTTCGTGTGTCTAAGTACCACCACAACCCTTCTTCCTCGACATTAAAGTCTTTCATTTTTTGCTTTAACTCACTCATTCTTTCCTCTCTTTGAGAACCACCAATTATCTCTCCAATTCCAGGGAACAAAACATCCATGGCTGCAACAGTTTTTCCATCATCATTGTTTCGCATATAAAACGACTTTATCTCTTTTGGATAATCAAAAATAATAACAGGTTTTTTGAAATGTTTTTCTACTAAAAAACGTTCGTGTTCACTTGCTAAATCTACGCCCCAACTTACTGGGAATTTAAATTTCTTTTTCTTGAATGGCTTAGAATTTTCTAAAATTCTAATCGCTTCTGTATAACTAATTCTTTCGAAATCGTTGGCGATAACAAGCTCCATTCTTTCGATTAGTGAAAGCTCGTTTCTCTCTGCTGTTGGTTTTTGTGCATCTTCTTTCTTTTCTCTTTCATTAAGAAATTCTAAATCTTCTTTGCAATTTTCCAATGCATAACGGATCAGGTATTTTAAAAAGTCTTCACTTAAATCCATATCGTCATTCAAATCTCCAAAAGCGATTTCAGGCTCTATCATCCAAAATTCAGCTAAATGCCGAGAAGTATTTGAATTTTCAGCTCGAAAAGTTGGCCCAAAAGTATACACTTGTCCCAGCGCCATAGCGCCCAGCTCTGCTTCTAATTGACCAGATACTGTTAAGTTGGTTTCTTTTCCAAAAAAGTCCTCAGAGAAATCCACTTTCCCATCTTCAGTTGTTGGAGGATTTTGCGGGTCTAGCACTGTTGCTCTAAACATTTCACCCGCTCCTTCAGCATCTGAAGCTGTTAATATTGGTGCATGTAAATAGAAAAATCCATTGTCGTTAAAATACTTGTGGATAGCATATGCCATTGCATGTCTAATTCTAAAAACAGCTCCAAACGTATTTGTTCTAAAACGTAAATGCGCCTGTTCTCTTAATAATTCTAAACTATGCTTTTTAGGCTGTAAAATTGTTTTTTGAACCTCTTCAGGATCTGCTTCTCCAAGAACTTCTATATGTATTGCTTCCACTTCAACAGATTGTCCCTTCCCTTGAGATTCAACTAATTTTCCCGTAATAGAAACTGCTGCTCCAATGGTTACTTTCTTTAATAGTGCTTCGTCAAAGTTTTCGAAATCTACAACCACTTGCAAATTAGATAGACACGAACCATCATTCAAAGCAATAAATCGATTGCTTCTAAATGCTCTTACCCATCCCTTTACTAATACCTCTTCTCTTAGTTTGCTTGCTAAAGCAGCTTTAACTTTAATTCTAGACATTATTTCTAATTGAATTTGTTTTCAACCACAAAAAAACGAACTTTTAACAAAACAATAACCCTTAAATGAACTAAATCTTGAATTTGGAGGGAAGCTTCTAAAAAAGGGATAGAATTAATCCTTATCACGCAATTCTTTCAGAAAACAAAAAACCTCAGAAGTATCATTGCTACTGCGGTTTATTTTGCGCTCAAAGTTATTCGCTCCTCTCATGAACTCACTTCGTTCGGTTCTAGGACTCCCTTCGGCTCAGGATAAATATTTCAAAAGTTCAATACAACGCTTCCAGTCCTTCACATCTCTAAACAAAAAAAGCCAACCTTTCGGTTAGCTTTTATTTTGCGCTTCTTCAAGGACTCGAACCTTGGACCCTCTGATTAACAGTCAGATGCTCTAACCAGCTGAGCTAAAGAAGCTTTTCTATGTTATTTAGCAAAAATAAAAAGTTTGCTAAAGGCCATACTGGTTTCCCTAATTTGGGGGTGCAATGATAGTAGAAAGTTTATTATTATACAATACATTTGCAAAAAACTTCACAAAAACATTGAAAACGAAATTAATTACGGAATGAGCAAAAAATACAATGTATACGGAATAGGCAATGCTTTGGTTGATATAGTAACCGAAGTTGATGATAAATTTTTGCAGGACAACAGCATTGAAAAAGGACTAATGACATTGGTTGATGAAGAGAATCAAACCAGAATTTCAAATGCTATTAACATGAATAATAGCAACATGCAATGCGGAGGCTCTGCAGCAAATTCAATTATTGCGGTTAGTCAATTTGGTGGGTCTAGCTATTACTCTTGTAAAGTTGCGAATGATGAATTAGGGCAGTTTTACAAAAAAGACCTAAACTCCAATGGGGTAGATTCAAACCTTCAATCGGAAGCTCTGGCAGCTGGAATTACGGGAAAGTGTTTGGTAATGACTACTGAAGACGCCTCAAGAACTATGAACACTTTTTTGGGAATAACTGAGTCGTATTCCAAATCTGAAATCAAAGAGGCTGCTCTTAAAGATTCCGAGTACTTATACATTGAGGGCTATTTAGTGACCTCCGGCAATGGTCAGGATGCGATGAAACATGCAAAGAAATTAGCAGAAGATAATGGAGTTAAAACTGCATTAACATTTTCTGATCCAGCTATGGTAAAGTATTTTAAAGAGCCAATGGTATCGTTAGTTGGTGCCGGGGTTGATTTACTGTTCTGCAATGAAGAAGAAGCTATGTTGTATACCGGGAAAAACAATCTATCAGAAGCACAAGAGTCTTTAAAGAGTTCTGCTGAGAAATTCGTAATTACCCTTGGAGAAAAAGGTGCAATCGTTTTTGATGGAAAAGCTTTCATTGATATTGAGCCTAATAAAGTAGATGCGATTGATACAAACGGGGCGGGAGATTTATTTGCGGGAGCATTTATGTATGGAATTACAAACGGAAAAAGCTTTGCGGACGCAGGAAAACTTGCTTCTATGGCTTCATCTAAAGTAGTAACTCAGTTTGGCCCTAGACTTGAATCGAGCCAAGCCAAAGAAATATTAAACGAACTATTTGTTGAGGCATAAGTAAACCTCAAGACTAATCTTTAAAAAGCCTCTCGATTAATTTTGAGAGGCTTTTTTTTGAACCTTATCACGTTATTTCTAAAGATGTAAGAGTTGGCTGTTCCGTTCCTTCTACTTGCATTTATAGATTAACTTGATTTATTTATCTTTATAAAAACATCTGCTATGCTTAAACGATTTGCGCTTACTTTTTTTCTTTGGATTAATTTCTTTTTAGTGTTTCCTTGTGGCTGGAGCTCTGATACAATTGCTATGGAAAAAAGAATGTTTTCAATACTTCCTGAAGAAGTTGAAGAAACCCAAGTTTATGAAGAAAACAACACTGATAAGAAAAAAAGCCTCTATAATGAGAATAGTGGGATATGGATAATTATTCTTAGTGTTGGAGGGATGGTTGTAATCATACTAGGAACGCGGTTTCTTTTAAGAAAATAACGCTTTTGGACCCCTGTTCAAAAAGCCCCCCCTTGTTATGACTTTTGTACGTCTATATAAGTGAAAGACAAACCCTCAACATTTAATTAAATTAAAAACGATGAAAAAAATTACTACCTTAATGATAGCTATAAGCTAAATCACTTTTAAAAAAAAATTGTACCTTTAGGGCTGCTAAATCTCTATTCTACATGAATTTATGTGCTTTTTATAAACATCAAATAGTTGCTTGTTGGATTGTTTTAATGTCGTTTTCAAGCGGTTATTCTCAATGTTGCAATTACACATTGGACATGCAAGATAGTTATGGAGATGGCTGGAATGGAGCTTCGGTAAACGTAATCGTTAATGGCTCTTCACAGGGTCTATTTTCTGTCCCTAATGGCGTTCCTGACGCTTTAGAAAACATTGTTGTTTGTGCTGGGCAAAGTGTCGAGCTTATCTTTAATTCTGGAACTTATGACGATGAAATCACCTACTCTTTGTCTTCTCCTTCTGGGATGGTGTATAGCGATGGTCCTAATCCCGCAATTGGCTCTGCATTTTCCGGAGTTGGCAATTGCTCCGTTTCTACTTGTGGTGGCGGACCGTCTGATAATGCGGACTCTAATTTAGAGTCTTTTTTCTTGCTTGGAAATACTTCACAAATTAACTACATTGGCTGCCCTGGTGTTCTTGGTGTTGAAGACCAAACCACCTTAGGTGCTGATTTATCTGCTGGTGGAAATTACTCAGCAACTGCTCAGTTTGGAACTTGTGGAGGTAATTATGGCGGAGCTGGAGAAGCTTGGGTTGACTGGAACCAAAATAGTGTTTATGAACCTACAGAATCAATTGGTTCCTGGCAAGGAACCCCACCTTCAGCATTAACTAATTTTAACTTTTTTGTTCCTGGAATCGCTGTTTCAGGCGCGACCACTATGCGCGTAACACAGCAAGAACAGGGATCTCTTCCACTGGACCCTTGTGCTAGTTTTACTTGGGGTTCTGTTGTAGAATTTAGCATTTTTATTACTGGAGGTATTGACTGTACGGGCTTTGATGGCGACAACAGTACAGAGGCAATAATAGTTCAGTCTATCCCTTATGTTGACACAAATAGCAATGTAATTTGCTACTCTAGCCAGTCAGCGGTGTATAATTCTCCAGATGTTTTTTATAAGTTTGGTGTTAATCCTTCAGCTGCTAATACAAAAGTAAGTCTATGCAATTCATCATTTGACACTTACTTAACTATACTAGATGTCAATTTAAATGTAATTGCATTTAATGACGACGGTATTTCATGTAGTTCTGGGGAATCCGAAGTTACTTTTGCGTCAGGAGGTTACGATTCTCTTTATGCTGTTGTAGAGGGTTGGAACATTGAAAGCGGAGAGTATATTATTAATATTACCGAAGAATTGAATGTTGGAATTGGGCAAAATTTAAAGACCTCTTTTAATCTGTATCCCAACCCAGCAGAAGATCTTCTTAATTTCTCAGGCGGCCTTATTTCAAAGGTAGACATCTTTGATATTCAAGGCAGAAAAGTGTTAAGTGCATCCAACAGGGCTGGAATTGCTGCGCTAGATATTTCCTTTATAAATTCCGGTTCATATTTCGTTAAGATACAGGATAGAAATGCTGAGTGGCAGACAAAGCAATTAATCATAGTAAACAATGAATAGGGCTCATATTCTTCTATATACGCTTTTGTTTTTCTTTGTTGGCGGAAATGTCTTTGCTGACTCTTGGGTAAAAAAACAAAATTTTGGCGGTGATGCTCGGCATCGGTCAACTGCTTTTTCTATAGGTAACAAAGGCTATATGGGCCTAGGACATATTAACGCAATAAGCAACATATTATACGAGGATATTTGGGAATATGATCCTGCCTCAAACACATGGACACAAAAAGCAAATTATGGGGGAGGTTTAAATTACCATGCCGCTTGTTTTGTTGTTGATAATATAGCCTATGTTGGAACAGGAAGAATTTTAAGTGGAGACTACACAACGGAGTTTTATAGGTATGACGTTGGAACAAATACTTGGACTGCTGTTGCAAATTTTCCTGGCCCTGCAAGAAGGGGTGCTATTGCATTTGCGGTAGGCGGAAAGGGTTATGTTGGAACAGGGCAAACTCTGGCTGGGGTTTCAAAAGACTTTTATGAGTATGACCCAGCTCTAGATAGTTGGTCTACAGTTGCACAATTGCCCGGTGCTGCTAGAACTTCTGCTGTGGCTTTTGAATTAAACGATAAGGGGTATGTTGGAACTGGAGGATCTTCAACTTGGGGAAATTCACTGAACGATTTTTGGGAATACACACCCTCAACCAACTTATGGATTCAAAAAGCGAATGTTGGGACAACTCCTAGAATGGAAGCAACCGGGTTTTCTGTTTATGGAAAAGGGTTTATCGGAACGGGAGATGACCAATCAAGCGGAACAAATTATAACGACTTTTGGGAATACGACCCAACAACAAATACCTGGGTTCAAATTCAGGATTTTTTCGGAATGGCTAGAAGGTATTTGGTTGCATTTACAATTGGCAATAGTGCATACGTTGGTTTAGGGACAAACGGGACAAATTTTAAAGATTTTTGGGAATTTGATTATTTGCTCTCGGACAATGAGCTAGAAGATGGCTTACCTCAAGTAACAACCTATCCAAATCCAGCAACAGATTACTTTACCGTAGATTTTTCAAACATTCCTGAACAAATGAAATCAAATGGCTGTGAATTTCAATTGTTTTCCGCAACAGGTCAATTGTTAACAAGCGCTGACTTTATCTCTAGCAATCTTCAAGTTAATGTAGAGAGTTTCGAAAGAGGCGTGTATTTCTATCACCTTGTTTATAATAGCGCATCCGTGAAAGTGGGCAAAATAATTTTAAATTAAGTCCGCGAATATGAAAGTGAAGAATCTTCTTCTTATTTTAATTTTATTCTTAAGCCCTTTTTCGGATTTACTTGCGGGGCAATGGGTAAAAAAAGAAAATTTAGGGGGTGTTGCTAGACACCGGGCTACCGGAGTTTCTATTGGCCAAAAAGGATATATTGGTTTGGGGCACGTAAACGGAACTGGCGTTAATTTTGCCTTTTCTGATTGGTGGGAATTTGAACCAGCAACCAACTCTTGGACCCAAAAAGCTGACTACCTTTTAGGTCAAGATTATGGAACGTCGGCTTTTTCTGTCGGCACAAAAGGATATGTAGGGTCTGGTGTCTTTATAGGAAGTTCCTGGTGCGAATACGATCCTGGAACAAATCAGTGGTCTTTAATTGCAACTCCTCCTGCCTCTGGGTCCGAGCTTTCTGCGATTAGCATAGGAGACAAAGGATACCTGATTGAAAATTCAAATATTTATGAATACGATCCGGTTACAGATCAATGGAATACCAAAGCAACGGCTCCTGTAAGCTTTGATATTTGGGGTGCTGCTTTTTCTATTGGCAACAGTGGCTATATAATTAGTGGAAGCCTTTTTTATGAGTATAAAGCCTCTGCGGATCAATGGTTGGCTCGTGCTTCTTTCCCCGGGTTATCTTCTGGAGGTTCGGTAGCGTTTTCAGTATTAGAAAAAGGATATGTTGTTGCAGGATATGGAGTAGGCTGGTTATCTGATGTTAACAGAGAAACATGGGCTTTTGACCCTAGCACCAACTCATGGACTGAGGCTGAAGAATTTTTAGGTTCAGCTAGAAGGTTTCTTGTAGGTTTTAGCATTGGAGACAGGGGATATCTTGGAACCGGAACAAACGGAACTAACTTTAAGGATTTTTGGGAATACGACCCAATGCTAGTGAGTGAAGAAGAAATAGAAAATGATATAACAGTCAAGACTTACCCCAATCCAACAGCTGATTTTTTTACTGTCTCAATAAAAGGCCCTTTTACTTTACAAGCAAAAGCAGTATTTTTATTATATGATAATTTAGGAAGGGTTGTAAAACAAAATCCTGTAACGGAGTCAACTTTTGTAATTGATGCCGCGGACCTTCCAAGGGGTAATTATATTTACCGAATAGCTTCTAAATCAAAAAACATCAAACAAGGAAAAATTATAATCATATAGTGATAAGGTTAACCGTTATAAAGACTCTGGTTTTAATTTCATTTTTCTCATTTGGACAAAATGATTGGACAAAAAAAGCCTCCTTTAGTGGATATAAAGTTGAAAGAGCTGTTGGTTTTTCAATAGCAGGCCACGGGTACATTTGCGCAGGGCAAGATACTGGAAATATTGTCCGAAATGACTTATGGCAATATAGTCCGGCATCAAACTCTTGGGCGCAAAAAGCCAACTTACCTGCGGTTGGGCGGCGGAATGCTGTTGCATTTACAATCAATAATAAAGGGTATGTTGGAACCGGAATGAGTGCTGCTGAGTCTTCATTGGGTTCAACATTAAATGACTTTTGGGAGTATAATCCTGCCACTAATGCTTGGGGGCAAATTGCGGACTATCCGGGTGGTTTTGGTAACGGCATATATTTCGCCACAGCTTTCTCTATTGACTCTAAAGGATACGTCTGTTGTGGAAAAATAGGTCCTTCAAACTACGCTAACGACCTTTGGGAATATAAGCCCTCAGTAAATCAATGGATCCAAAGAGCAAGTTTTGAAGGAGGAGACCGTTATCAACTTGTTAGTTTTGTTGTGAATGAAAAAGCTTATGTTGGGCTTGGAACAGATTATGATGCCTATACCAATGACCTTTGGGAGTTTAACCCCTCCACAAATGTGTGGACACAAAAAAACAACTTTCCCGGTGCAGAAAGAAGCGCTGCTAGTGCTTTTGGAATTGGGCAAAGAGGTTATTTAGGAATGGGGGGAGACGGTGGTTATTTGGATGACTTTTGGGAATACAATCCGTATTCAGACAGCTGGGTGGTTAGAGAAGAGTTTCCTGGAGATGAAAGAAGAAATGCAATATCATTTGTTATCGCAGATAGAGGATACATCGGAACCGGTAAGGGATACTCTGGATTGCGCAGAAGCATGTATGAATATACCCCACTAGTTGTTGGAGTAGAAGAAAGTAATGAAACCACATTTAACGTGTATCCAAATCCAACCATAGATTTTGTAACGATAGAAACTCAACATGCTTTGGTGCTTTCAATTATGGATAATTTAGGAAGGATGGTTAAAACGATTAACGTGCCTGGCGGAAACACATCAATAGATGTCTCCAACTTTTCAAATGGTGTTTATCAGTTAATAGGGATTAATGAAAGTGGAGAACGGTTCACAAAACAATTAATAATACGCGGTTAAAATGAAACAATTTATTACTGGTTTAACAATATGTGCAATGGCGGTAAGTTTACATGGCCAGAATACATGGGTGCAAAGAGATAGTGTTGGAGGACCTCCAAAGAGTGCTTGCGTGGGTTTTGCGATGAATGGATTTGGTTTCATTGGCCTCGGTTTTGATCAATTTGAATACAAAAGAAGTTTGTACTTATACAACACCAACTTTGACGATTGGGAAAAAATGAACTCTATGGGGGGCTCAACAGGGCAAGGCCTAGAAAGATCTTCGGCGGTAGCTTTCGTAGCAAATTACAAAGCGTATATCGGAACGGGGCAAGGCGCCAATCCGTATTTAAGAGATTTTTGGGAGTATAATAGCGTTTCCAACACTTGGACGCAAGTAGCTGATTTTGCTGGATCCTCTAGAAGAGAAGCTGCAGCATTTGGAATATCAGACTTTGGATATGTTGGTACTGGAATAGATTCCACAGGGGCGTTAAAAAAAGATTTTTGGAAATATGATCCAACATTGAATACCTGGTCTTCAATTTCTGATTTTGGGGGAACTGCAAGAAAGCAAGCTGTTTCCTTTGCGATGGGTGGACAAGGATATGTTGGTACAGGAGATGACGGGTCATTTACAAATGACTTCTGGCAATATGAGCCTTTAACCGATACTTGGAATCAAAAAGCAAACTTTGCTGGAACAGCTAGATACGGAGCAACTGGTTTTGGAATTTTCCCAAATGCCTATTTAGGAACAGGATACGACAACACCTTAAGCTATACCAATGATTTTTGGGAGTATAATTACTTTAATGACACGTGGGTTCAAGTAGCGGACTTCATTGGAACTCCAAGAGCTAATGCTGCTTCATTCGCAATTGGAGACAGAGGGTTTGTAGGAACAGGATATGACGGACAAACAGTGGATGATTTTTACGAATACACACCTATTTTAAGTGTCGAAAGTCAATTTCAAACAGAGTCTAAAGTTTATCCTAATCCAGTAAAAAATGAATTAAACATTCATTTAAACAACAGCACAGATATAGATGAGGTAACGCTTTATTCGTTATCAGGAAAAATGATTTATCAAGAAACAAAGACTGGTTCAAATAACAGGATCAGTGCCAATGTAACCACACTTGCCTCAGGGATGTATTTATATTCTGTTAAGATAAAAGAAAGTATTGTCGCACAAGGAAAATTTATGGTCGCCAAATGAGAATCTGGATTTTAGCCTTTTTGGCTCTTACTTCGTGTATTGAGCAACCTGAAACGCGGAAAGAATCTCCGGCTCCTGCGAAAGTCTCGGATCCTATAGAAGCGCCAGAAGAAGACATAGTCAAAGAAGGCTTATCCTTAAAAATTACAGATAGCCAATCTACCGGCTTTGGGTTTGAAATTTTACAAGGAACTAGCCCGCTTATTATTCAGCCACATATTCCTGCTATCCAGGGAATAAAAGGATTCAAAACAAAGGAACAAGCTTCAGTTATTGGCAATTATATGATTTATAAAATCAATAATGGAATAATGCCGCCAAGTATCTCTGTTCAAGATTTAGATAGTTTAGAAATCACATATTAAAGCTCATATTATGAAAATGAAATCATTTTTCGGAATTATTATTCTCTTGACTCTTGTGGCTACTAGTTGTCGAAAAGGAGAGGGAAAAGGAGGGAAAGCAACAATAACAGGAAAAGTATATGTTGATTATTACAATCAATCTGGGTCAAGTGTTGATAACAGCTATTATGCACGAGATGAAGATGTTTTTATTGTTTATGGCAACAATACGTTCTATGACGATAAGATAGCTACTCATTATGATGGTAGCTATAAGTTCGATTATCTAATGCCGGGTAATTATACGGTATATACCTATTCCAAGGACGTGAATGGAGGTGCAGATAACCCGAAAATACTCGTGTTAAAAGAGGTCACTATCTCTAATAAAAACGCAATCGTTGAATTAGACGATTTCGAAATTGACGACAACTAAGCATAAGGATAACAAAATGAAGGGTTTTCTTTTATCTCTTTTTCTAAGCGTATCTATTGTTGGAATATCTCAGCTTACAACAGGAAGCGCATGGGCTTCAACTAGTATTTCTTATCGTATTTCAGATTTTACTCTTGGACTAGAGGAAGGGATTCGATTTACGGAAGCAGATCTCAATCAAACCTATTCCGATGTCTCGGTAAAATATAAAATCAATAAATATTTAAGAACAGGGTTTACTTGGAGAAATGCACAAAAAAAGGGGTTTTTAGATGCCGACCGAATTGATAATCGGTTTAGCGGAGATATTATTGGGAGGTATAAAAAGAAAAAAATACTAACCTTCATTAGGTTGCGTTACCAATCAAAATACAAAGATTGGTTTGTCAGCAAAAACGGTCATTTACCTGATTCTTATGTTAGAACAAAACTAGGGTTTCGATATTCGTTAAGAAAAAAAATGAGTTTAGAGACTGCTGCAGAAAGCTATTATGCTTTTAAAAATGAAGCTAATTATATAAATCGCTATCGAATATACTTTGGGGTTAGTTACCAAATCAAAAAGCAACATGCAGTTGAACTCAATTATATATATCAATCGGAAACGCAAGAAGCCAATCCTGAAGCTGGACATATATTATCCTTGTCGTATTCATACGATTTAAATGCGGCACTTAAAAAAAGAAGGAAAAGAAAGAAAAAACAAGCAGCTTCAGAAGCCCTTGATTAAAAATCCAACTTCAATTGTACGCTAATGCTTTTTGTTGCCTGTTGGTCTTCAAGATTAGTAATTGAAATCCCCAATAAGCGAACAGACATTTTTAATTCTTCTTGGTATAACAGCTCTTTTATTATAGGGAAAAACTGCGCTTGTTTATCCATAAAAATAGCTGCTGTTTTGCTCCTTGTCTGTTGCTTAAAATCACTGAATTTTATCTTAAGGGTAACTGTTTTTCCTTTTGCCTTAGATTTATCTAAACGCTCTTGCAATTGTTCGCTAATTTTTTCCAAACGTTCTAACATAAATATCTCTGAAGTTAAGTTTGTTTCAAAAGTTTGCTCGGCAGCTATCGATTTCCGCTTTCTGTTTGGCTTCACTTCAGAGATTTGAATTCCTCTAACAATTTGGTAAAAGTGGGCGCCTGATTTGCCAAAGTTCATACTTAAATAATCTTCCGAACAAGCTTTTAATTGAAGTCCGTTAAAAATTCCTAGCCTATTCATTTTAAGTGCTGTTACTTTTCCTACTCCAAAGAACTTCTCGATTGGGAGCTGTTCTAAAAAGCCTAAGACCTCTTCTGGTGGTATTGTCTTTTGTCCGTTGGGTTTATTAATGTCACTCGCTACTTTGGCGGTAAATTTATTTATCGAGATTCCCGCTGAAGCTTTTAATCCAGTCCTTTCTTCTATTTTATCACGAATCTCTTTTGCTATTAGTGAGGCAGAAGGGTTATTGAATTTGTTTTCTGTTACATCCAAAAAAGCTTCGTCTAGAGAGAGTGGTTCTACCAAATCAGTATACTTATAAAAGACTTCTCTAATCTGCTCGGAAATCTCTTTATAACGCTCAAATCGGGGCTTTACAAATATTAAATCGGGGCATCTATACTTCGCTACTTTACTCGACAATGCTGAACGGACTTTAAATTTTCTAGCCTCGTAACTAGCTGCGGCTACAACACCTCTATCTCCCCCTCCTCCAACAGCAACTGGCTTGCCCTTTAATTCTGGATTATCCAATTGTTCCACAGAAGCATAAAACGCATCCATATCTACGTGAATAATTTTTTTGATTGGCAGTTCTTCCATGGACCATAAAGATACAAAACACTGTTCCAAAAAAATCTACTATTCAAAATATATCCAAGGCTTTCCAAAGTAAAGGTCTTTTGTATTGACTTTCTTAACTCTTTTCAGCTCTTTGTTTGCTTCTTTTTGGTCGTTGGTTTCAAGCGTATAAATCAGAAACCATGAGGCTCTGGAATTACGAACGATTCTTGTTTTTAGCTTATACTCCCTAGTTAGTATCTTTTGAAAGTTTTGCGCTTCTTTCATTTCCCTTGTGGCTCCAACAACAACGTATAAGTCTCCTTCAACTATTTTATCCGAAGAGTCTTCGTTAACTTCTGGCTCTTTAGGATTTTGGTCTTCTGCGCTAGAATAACTTTGCTCTGGCTCTATAATTTCTGGTTCATTAGGCTCCTCGTTTTCCAAACTAGGGTTATTACTCGGTTTAAATTCAAACTCCGAAATCATTTTTTCCCTATCAGCTCTTTCTTTTTCAAGCACCTTTTTTAATTCGTCAAGTCCATAAATAGCCTCCTTTAACTTTTTTCTTTGATCTTCTAATTCTTCGCGGATTTTTTCGTTTTCAATCTGAAGTTGATCTGTATTTTCAAAAAGCTCAATATTTTGCTCTTCCAGTTTTTTAAACTCTTGATTAGAGCCTGATCCTCCATTATTGGAACCAAACCTGTATCCAATCAATATTTCATGACTACCCGAGTTATGCGCTGCAAGTTCCGAGCTAGACATATTATATGAATACCCTAAGACTAATTGTTTTGAAATTACTCCTCCAATAGAAGCAGTATACCCAATGTTATGACTATATCGAAGAGTAGACCAAAAAATCTTTTTATAAGTCCCCGTAATCCCACCTTCAAATACAAACGGAACACCTTGAACTCCCTTCATAAAAACACTTGGCTGAAACTCCCATTTGCCTCCTTTAATTTCAATGTCATATTGTGCATTAATAATATAGTGGGGAACTCTTGAGAATGTTAAGTTGTTAGCGGTAAAGTTGTTTTCATATCTAAAACTAGGAGTTAATAAGTGTTTTGCCGCAAAACCAACCGAAAATTTTTCAAGTTGATAATACAGTCCTGCATCGATGTCAAAATTAGTAGCGTTTTGATTATTTTCGAACAATTGTAACTCAGTTGGGTCTTCCGCAATAATATTGTTATATATGATTCTATTTTGCACTGCACCTACAGAAGCCCCAAATCGAAGAAACTGTATTTTCGAAAGCTGAATATTATAAGCATATGTCAAAAACCCACTCGTAGATCCAAGAATGTTGGTTTGATCATTAATAATTGACAAACCTAAACCATGTTTTTGCCGATTTATGTTTCCGTCAATAGTTACTATTTGTGTTTCAGGAGACCCTTGGAACCCCTGCCACTGTTTGTGATAATCTAAGTATGCTTGATTACCTTTTAACCCTGCAGCCGACGGGTTAATAAAGTAAGGGTTTACTAAATAATGATCTATTACAGATGTCTGTTGACCAACAACTGTATTACTAAGCAACATTGACACAATAGTTATTTGAATAATTTTCATAGTCTATTTATTTCTTAATACCGTTAAGGATCCTTTGTAAATTTTTTCTTCACCTTTGCCAAACTTTATTTTGATTATATAGTAATAGGTGCCATCCGGTAATTGATCCGTGCCCTTAATCCCATTCCATTCGTTTTGGTAACCTTGAACTTTTAAAACCTCCATTCCCCAACGATCATATACATATACATCTGCGGTCTCAAAAGTCTCGATATTGGTAATTTTCCATGTATCATTCTGTCCATTTCCATCAGGGGTAATTACATTGTGAATAAACAATTTATAATCCATTATTACATTAACAGTAACCTCTCCCTCTCCAATACAACCGTTGTAATCTGTTACAGACACAGAGTAGGTCGTTGTGTCTAATGGTGACGCATTAGGGTTGAAAATAGAGTTATTATCAAGCCCTTCTTCAGGAGACCAGTTATAGACTGTGGCTCCTGGGTAAAAAGCTGACAATTCTACCTCAAAACCTTGGCTAACACTAGTATCATTACCAGCATCCACAACAGGATTTACAAATACTTCAGCATATTTAGTAATAGAGTCTTTACAACCTTCTCCCGTAATGGCAACTAATTGCACCTGGTAAAAGCCTGGAGCTGCATATTCATGCGTCGGGTTCGGGAACGTTGAATAATCCCCATCGCTAAAGTCCCAATCATAAGTAATAGTTCCTGTAAGTGGAGGTGTTGTGTTAAAAAACAAGACTTCACTTTCCTCACAAGCATCTTCTACGGTAAAGTTAGGTACTGGCAAGGGATCAAGAGTAGCAGGAAGAATTATTTCTCTCCAACACCCATTATCAGATGTAACTGTTAATTTAACATTGTAAGTTCCCACATTAAGGAAAAGATGAGAAGGATTTTGACTTGAAGAACTAGATCCGTCTCCAAAATCCCAAACCCAGCTAGTATTGTTTCCTGGCGTGTTAATATCAGATTGATCCGTAAAAACAGAAGCAATTCCATCACATGTATCAGTAACAGTAAACATTGGTTCTGGCACAGGGTAAACGAAAACAGTTTTTGTTGTTGTATCCCTACAGTTTCCAACATTCGTTTCTACAACTAACTGAACATCGTAGCTGCCATCCTGGGTATAAGTGTGATTTGGGTTTTCTTGGGTTAAGTTTGAAGTGCCATCATCAAGACTCCAATCATACGTTAAGTTACTTGGAGAAGATGTTGATGTGAAAATCATAGGCTCGTTTAAACACACATCAGTATATGAAAACCCTGAAACAGGCATAGCGTTTACAACGAGAATACTGCTGCTAGAATGAACACAACCCTCTGGTGATGCAGCTCTTAATCCAACAGTGTAATTGTTGGGTAGACTATACTTATGTTTATCTTCACTAAGCGTGCTACTTGACGCATCTCCAAAATCCCATACATATGTAAGGTCATTTGCTCCATTACCACTATTATAGGAAGATGAATTTAAAAATTCAGCTGAGTCAATTTGGCAAATATCAGCCACTGAAAACACAGCTTCAGGAACTTCATAAATTCGTACTGTTTTGGTTATTTCTCTTGAGCAAGCCGAAGGACCTGATCCGATATCTGCTCTCAGGATAACATCGACGTTTCCAGTATCAGCATAGGTATGAACTGGATTAAGAGTGGCCGATATTTGGCCATCGCCAAAAAACCAAGTGTATTGTACAGTCGATCCAGGAGAGATAGAAGTATTGATAAAATTAATCGGTTCACCTAAACATACACTATCACAAATAAAATCAACATCTACTGGTGTATTTACTAAAATGGTATTTGTCATGGAGTCTATACAAGATTCCGGCGATGTAACAACCAATGTAACATCATAGGGTCCTGGGTCTTTAAAAATAATGCTCGTGTCTCGTTGAATACAGGTAGTATCTCCAACAAAAAACCAATCGTACTCAATATTTGGACCGGCTGTTGGAGAAAGAGTTGTAAAATTCATTAGATCACCTAAACAAACGTCTGTAGATGTGTAATTTACGATAGGAAGAGCATTAACAATTACATTTTGAGATGCTGTATGGGTGCAACCTCTATCCGTTTCAACGGTTAAAGATACTTGATTTACACTAGGCAAAGCAGCTGGAAAAACAGTTTGAGGGTTCTGAGCAATACTACCATTACCATTACCAAGATCCCATGCCCAACTTATAATAGTGCCACTACCGGCAGCTATTCTAGTCGTATCTGTTACAGTTGTTGTAAATCCTTGGCAAACTGTATCAGAGAAAAATCCAGCTACTGGATTTTCATTCACCGTAATGGTTACTTCTGAAGAATATTCCGTAGGACAAACGCCGTTTTGTATTTCAGCTCTGTATTTGGTAGTGGTAACCAGGCCACTATATAACAACAATGGATCGTTGTTGGGGTTTAACGGCTGCCAAATACCTGAAGGCACATCATAGGATTCCCAGCCATTAATATATCCATTGTGGTAAACTAAGTTCAAATCACCACTATTGTTACCTGAACAAACTGATGCTGTACCCAACAGAAAGCCACCTTCAGTAGCCTGATCTACTCCTAATTCAAGTTCTTGACTGATTATTTCTGGACATCCTCCGCTCTTAACTACAGCACGATAAAAAGTAGTACCCACAACGTTTTGATAGTCCAAAAATCTCGTAGTGTTTGTTAGGGTTGCCCATGGTCCAACTGAACTGTTAGCCATTTCCCAACGTAAAATATCTCCTACAACAATGTCATTTACCAAGTTACCCAGCTCCAGTGTTCCACTATTGGTTCCCGAACAAATGTTTGTCCCCGGTCCAACAATACTTCCAGTAAACGTTCCTGGTGCAATAGAAACTTCCGTAGTTATTGAATTAACAGCACAGCTAACTGGATCCCCAGGCATACCTACTTCAAGTGTATATACACCTGCATTGAGCAGGGTGCTAGCGCTTCCTGAAGTATAATTATTGGTGGTCGCTATCAAAACGGAATTATTGTCAAACCAGTTGTATTGGGCACCTTCAAAATTGTCTGAGGTTAGTTCAATATTGTCTCCTTCACAGTATGGTCCGGTGTTGCTTTGATTGGGATTCAGAGGCGCTTCATATTCTGTAAAATCAGTTGTACTAATTTTGGATGTGGGTTGAAACGCTGCATATTTCCTTGCCCTAACCCAATCGAAATTTAATGCCCCAGTTGCATGAGTAGTACTTGATGTAACACCTAAAATAATGCGTTTTTTATTTCCAAAAACCCCTAAATCAGTATGTATATCAAGTTGGGTTCCATTGGGGTAAAATATATTGTGAGTATTATCTGCGGGCCAATTTAGCCCCCATATACCGTTTATTGAAGAAACGTTATATGATGATACCGTAGGAAAATCTTTCAATGAATCACAAAAAGCCGGAAGTAAAGGATCAAACCACATCAATTTAGCTTTATCTGCTCCTCCAATGTGTTCATAAGCGGTAGCAAAACCATGACCATCAGTTGAGTCCAATAAACCTATAAAA
The DNA here is from genome assembly GCA_943788755.1 of uncultured Flavobacteriales bacterium. Classification (GTDB taxonomy): domain Bacteria; phylum Bacteroidota; class Bacteroidia; order Flavobacteriales_D; family Parvicellaceae; genus CALSMU01. Next base: position 565,886 of record CALSRM010000003.1, on the reverse strand, counting down.
GCCACTCCAGATGAGACGCTATTTACTTTCATTTCAACCTGTACATTATTAAACCCAGCATCAGTTATCATATAAGTATCATTATCTGTTGCATTATAAGTTAAATCAACATCTCTATTTGCTGCAACTTGAACATTTGCTCCATCTCCGCATATTCCCCATTTAGAAGGGGCAATCGTTCCTCCATCAAACGAATCAAAGAATTCAAACGTTCCTTCACCACTTGAAACTACCGAACATGTTGCGTTTCCATAATAAACATATATATTTGAAGTTCCGGTTGGTATCGCGTCAATTTTTATCCAAAAACTGGTCAACATCGAAGGGTTATTATAAGTGGTTGGATCAAACCAATAGTTCAATAAGTCTCCATTAGCATTTTGAAACCTAAAGTCACCACCATCAACCCTTGCTTTTCCATCATTAACAAGCTGCTCAGTATCAAAAAGTAGTTCAACTTGATGTAACAATAATGGAGAGGCGTTTAAATTTTCAACCTCTATTTCCAACCGGTATTTCCAGCCATCCAAACAGGGAGCTTGGCCATGGGTTACTGAACCATAGCAAATTACAAGAATAAGGGTTGCGGCTGTGCGTATCATCTTGATCATCAGTTATCTATTTTAATAAATTTTACAGTTTGTTGATTTTTTCCTGCACGTACATTAATTAAATACATGCCTTTTTCAATATTGTTAAGGGAATATTGACGATCTGTCTTTTTAGTATCAAAGGAATCTGTCAATATCAGTTGACCTAATAAGTTGTAAATTGCAACTTGTACATTAGCTTCTTCCCCTAATTCAACACGCAGACTGAAGCTTCCATTGTTTGGGTTCGGATAAACCATTACTTCTTTCAAGTTTATATACAGGGATGGTGGCGAATCAGGCTTTTCAATTTTTGATTTAGTGTTTCTAACAGTAATAGTTTTTTCGATAGATGAAATACAGGTGCCATTGTTCACAGTTAATCTCACATCAAAGAAGCCTGCCTCTGGAAACGCATAAGAAATAGATGAGTCTAAACTAGTATAACCATAATCTTCAATCTCCCAAAATGATTGATATGGCCTAGGGTATGAAAGGTTTATAAAATACACTGTATCTTTTTTCACGACTTCAGTCATTGCTAGAAACACGGCTGTTAGCGACAAATTAGAAGGAAGTATGTCCACAGAATCTGAAGCTATACAACCAAATTCATCTGTTACTTCTAAATAAAGCATTCCAGTATCTTTTACGGCATAGTCTTCTGTAGTTGATAGAGCTCCTGTCAAATTATACCAATTATATGTTGCATTATTTAACCCTAAACCAGGTTCTACATTCAATTCTGAAGTAGAATCTCCACAAAACAATAAGTCATCACCTAAGTCAAAATTGAACAACGGTAGTGAATTTACAATGATACTAGCATCATTAAAACATGTTGTAGTGTTGTTTGTAACCGTAACCGAATATTCACTAGAAGCGGAAACAGTTAAAGTTTGATTGGTAGTATTATTGTTCCATAAAAAAGAGTGCCCAAGGCCATTACCAGCATCCAATTGAAGTGTATCATAACTACATATAGTAGTATCTGCACCTAAATTTATTGTAGGGTTTGGATTAATAGTAACCTCCACTGAATCCCGTAAAACACAGGTAGTAGTAGTTAACGTCACCTCTACCCATAGCGTGTCAACTCCCGTATGTGTCGTCTGGTGTGCTGATGTGGTGGTCCCATCGTACCATTCATAAGTACAATTATTAGTGAAAACATCGAGATTAGCAAATTCACATGAAGTTAATGTTTGAGGTAGAGAGAATACGGGTGATGGGTTGAAAGTAACTTCTACAAAATCTGTCGACGAACAGACACTACTATCTGCCGTTACTGTGTAAAATCCAGATTCCGTTACATTCAATGTGGAATTAGTAGAACCATCGTCCCAAGTGGTAAATTCCCAATTACTACCTGCATCCAATGTTACAACATCTCCCACGCATGCTATATATGGACCATTTAACTCTACCGGAGTAACTGTATTTACAATCACAATTATCGAATCCTCACCTGTACATTGGCTAGCCTGAGGAAGATTGGTGTTTGTGGTAATATCGACTTTATAATATCCATCTGTTGTAGCCCAAAAAGACTGATCCGTGACTGAAAGAGTGTCTCCCGTATTTAGGTCAGTCCATTTATAATCTGTTCCTGTGCCATAATACCCAGCATCTAAAAAGATGCTGTCACAGACATCACCGTCGATTCCTAAATCTGGCTCGATAGCAGCGTTTAACAAAACATATGTCTGATCGGTTATTGCGCAACCTTGATCCGAGGTAATGGTAACTGTATAATCACCAATGGTATTTCCGGAGTTTACATTTACTATTGACTCGTCATAACCTGACAGTCCATTGTTCCATAAAAAGAGATATCCTGCATTTAGACCAGAGTCATCAGCATCTAAAGTAATTGAAGTGATACAGCTTCTTGTTGTATCACCAAAATTTCCTTGTGGTAATGGATTAACATATACTGAATCCAACTTATAGCTTTCACAACCATTTATTGAGGTTGCTGTCAATTCAATTTGATGATAACCAGGCGTATTAAAAATAGTGCTTGTACTAGATGTAGTTTCACTAAAAGAAGTTCCAGGTATACCCCATTGATAGGTTACCGCATTGGTAGTTGAGTTGGTAAGGTTAAATGTAGATTTTTCGCAGTTCGTTCCTGAGCCTACACCTGTTGCAGTAAAGCCAACTGTTGGGCCTTGATAAACTAGCAACAAATAGTTGGTAGTTGAAGTGCAATTTTGCTGTGTAGTAACTGTCAACTGCACGTCATATGTTCCAAAGGAAGGGTAACTGTGGTTAACATCTGATTCTATAGTGTCAACTGTGGCCGAACCGTCGTCAAAATCCCATTCAAAATTAATAAATGAGGATGATGTCAATGATGCAGCTCCGGAAAGGCCAATAATTTGGTTTTCACATACATCGCTAAGTATAGGGCTGATAATAGCGGTTGGTATTTCATCTACTAATACTTGTTTTGTAGTATCATTTACACAACCTTCAACACTTGTAACTGTCAATGTGGTCCAGTATCCTGTGCTATTGGAAAAAATATAAGTTGGGTCTTTGTCTGTAGAAGTTGGCCCAACCCCAGTAAAATCCCAATGGTAGGTTAGTGGGGTTCCACCTTCAATTTCAGAACTGTCATTAAATTGTGTTACTTGTCCTTCGCATGCAGCGTTATAATCAAAATTTACCTCAGGTAAAGGGTGAACAGTAATCGTTCCTGTAATTGTTCCTTGACAACCGTTTATATCAGAAGCAGTAAGGGTAACCGTTGTATCCCCTCCCATAGCATAAATATGTGTAATGTCTCCATTTGCACCATTACTTAATCCTGTTGAAACATCAGAATTTCCATCTCCAAAATTCCAGTTAAGAAAAAGGTTTTGTGCAGGGATCGCCAATGGATCCGAAACGGTTTCGTTAGTAAATTGCACTACGGCACCTGGACAAGCTGAAGTTGCTGAAAAAGCCGGTGTGGGTATTGCAAATACATTCACTGTTTGTGATTCTTGCGAAACACACCCATTGTTTGTTGTAACCGTTAAAGAAACTTCATACGATCCATATGTGGTATACGTAATATTGGCATTATAATTTAATACAGGGCTACCCTCGCCCAAATCCCATTCATAAGAGTAACCAGGGGCCAATGTGGTAGAATCCGGATCTACTGGTGTAAAAGTTATATTGTCTTGGTCACATGCATTTACATCAGATACTGTAAAATTAGCATTCCCTAAATAAGCTTGTTCTAGAACCACTATTGCAGTGTCTGAACATCCTCTGGTATTTGTTAACAATAGTTTATACCTACCTGTGGTATGGGTAGGAATAAATAAGCTATTTGAAGAATAAGCTATTTGTTCTGAGGTAGTTTCATTCTCATAAAACCATTCGTAAGTTCCAGCATCTCCAAAGGCAAGTAAACGAACATCTGCTGCATTTGCATCACAATTACTGATTATAGCCCCATCCGCCAATAAAAGAGTATCACTAGTTGCAGTGATTACTTGTTTGATATCCACAGTAGGTAAAATATCACAGTCATTTTTTGAAACAGTAATTACCGATTGATTATTTAAAGTTTTTGGATGCGTTGGGCTAGTAACTTCACCTGTTCCTGAAGTTCCTTCTATGTCTCTCCAGGAATTTGTACCATCTTCCGAATAATAGATATGCATATCCGTTCCATCCATTGTACCAGGCAATTCAAGAGGGTCATGAAACTTGCTTGAAATTTGAGTAATAGTAGGGCTTGATGGGCTAGCAATATCATCAAATTTATAAGTTCGTTCAACTGAACCAAGTGTTGGCCCAGCCGACTGACCAATGTTCCAGCGGTAAATATTACCTGGGGTAGAAGATATATATCCATTTTGGAATGAAAGTCCAATTCCTTTCAATTTCTCATAAGGATTGACCGTAGACCCACCCATATTAAAAGTTGCTCCTTGCACCATAACTGGGAAACTTGGTCCAAATATTCTTTTGTCATTGGTTTCTCCAATAATTCCAGAAGGATAACCACTTACAGAAGAATTCGAAAGCTGGGCAAGAACCAATGTGTCGCTAAAAAGAAAAATATCGCCAGACCTCAATAATAAAGAATCATTCACAATTGTTTTCTTATTAATATTCAAAAGCTGTCCATCAAGATCCACTTCTAAGTTACAAAATTGTGTCGGAAATATTCCAGACACTGACTGACTTGCTGGTCCAAAGAATTGAAAATAGCCATAAATAGCTGTCCCAAAAACGTTATTGACCCCAAAGTTTTGAATGGATCCATTCAAGAAAATAGATCCAAAATTGCTAATCTCTCTGTCTGCCGTTTGAGAGCTATCTTTTAAGTCTCCAATTATTGTCATTTTCGCATTCTCCCCAATCGTAAAAAATGAACCAGTGTGAATAGTCCTAATTTGAGCGGAAACCTCAAAGGGAATAATGAGACTTAAGAACAGAAGAAATAAATATGTTTTGATAGAATTCAACATAATTGATGTATTAATAAAGTTTAAGTAAATAAACTACTACATAATAGGGAGGAGTGTTCGGCATTGCTTGTTGTGCACCTGCATAAGCATTGTTCGCAGTAGCGCCTGATAGATGATGAAAGTGATTACCATCCAAATCTGTAGCTATTGAACCTTCCAGTTTTGTCCCATCATCACTACCATCGCCTAAATCGCCTCCTAAACTACTACTAGTATGATTATTGGTTTCCACACTTCTATATACATCATGTGTATGCGAACCCGAAGAGCTAGTAATTAAGCTACCATCTCCATGTGTATGTTTGCCTACTTGGTTTTGCGTTTGCATAATTTCATCATTACCTTCATAATCTTTTTGTATAAAAGTGTAACTACCACGAGTTCCATATCCAACAATAAATCGGCCTTGCAAGTTTGGGGAAATGATATTTAAACCATTGTAATTATAAGTCTTCCCATTGCAAATCGCCCATCCAGTCATTCTACCTGTTCCAAGTCCATTTGTGAAGTTATTTAATGTATCTCCTGTCCACATAATTATAGTATTTTGTGGCTGAATGTGCCCTCCGTTTTCTTTTACCTTACCATGGACATTTAAAACTGCAGAGTCAGAAGGAATTCTTCCAATTTGAACAGAGACATCAACTGTATCCTGGATATACAATGTAGTTGCAGATCCATTATTCTGTTTGTTCATTATTTCATCATTATCCATTAATAGGTACTCATAATTAGGGGTAACTGATTCATTTCCAATTAATACAGAAGAGCTAGTAGAACTTCCATTAATGACTTCATTGTTTCCCTGTCCAATATGCAAGTTAGTTGGATAATAATACCTCGATGCTGGTGTTGGGTCATAGGATGGATCGTGGACATTAATTCCTATTCCTATTCCTAGCCGCCCAACTGATCCATATTCAATTCCATTATCTGTATCTCCATCAAAAATCCATGGGGAAAGTGCATTCCATCTTGCCACAAGGCTGTCTTGAGAAATGAACAAATAAAGGCTGTCAAAATATAGCATTCCTATGGGCTTAGCAATTGTTGTGTCTAAAACACCTGCATAATTATTGAGTAAAAGACCTTTGTTAAAAAAATTGGAGAGGTCCAATACTGAACTATCATTTGTGATGGTTGATTTTCCAATACTAACTTGTGCAAAGGGTGATCCAAGCAGGAAAAATTGAAAAAGGATGATGATTAAAACTTTATTCATAATTTCAAGTATCAAAGTTTCATTAAATAAATGACTACGTAATAATAAGGATGATTCACAATGACCTCTTGAGGAGCAGTTGGAGTGCTCGATGCATTGGCTAGTGTGGTTCCTGTAATATCATGAGAATGATTAGGTGTGTTGGTGTCATCAAGAAGGTTTGCCACTACATTTTGAAGGTATGGCGTTGATGTGGTCACATCTCGAGGTCCGAGGTTTACACCATCATCCTCTGGCCAACAGGCTCCAATACTGCCGCCTCCATAAACACTAGATGCTTTGCTTCCATGTTCATGTGCACCACGACTGATAGCTGATAAGGTTCCTTTTGTATGTAAATGAATCCCAACTTGTGATGCCGTTTGTAAAAAATCATCTTGCCCTCCAATGCTGGTTTGAGCGGGTACCGGAAAAGTCTCATTAGCGCTTAATGAATCTATTGAGCCTGAAGCTGTTCTAATGTATTTATTCCGTTCTCCTGAACCTACAATAAATCTACCCGTTAAATCCGGTGTACCATTATTACCATCACATATAGCCCAACCTGTCATTTCATTTATTCCAAGTCCGCTATTAAAATTGGAACCCGTGATGTTTCCATTCCACATTATAATAGCGTTTTTAGGTTGTATATTTCCTCCTCCTTCAGTAACTTTCCCGTATACATTTAAATCCGTATTATTTGAGGATGATTCTCCTACTTGTACTTTTCCATATTCAATTTGTTGCAGAAACAATGTATCAACATTACTAATGTCAGTGTCATAACATAAAATTCCTTTGTTATTGACTAGCATATATTTATCGGTTGGTGGTGGTGTTTGTGTTCCAATTTCAGGTCCAATTAATAGAGGTGCATCAATAATGTTTTTGCTTGTATTTGGTTGTGCCAAATGCAAATAAGTAGAGTCTTGATAGCTAGCAGCATGTGTGTTGACTCCAATTCCTACTCCATAAGTTCCAAGAGAAGGAATACAAACTCCATAATCATAGCTACCATTAAAACGCCATGGAGAAAGTACGTTCCACTTTGCAATACTACTGCTTTGAGAAAGATACAGTTCTCCATCATAAAACTGTAGCGTTCCCACAGGTTGAATATCACTGGTGTCCACTGAAGTGAGCCTGTTATTTAATAATAACCCCAGATTACTGCTATTGGTAAGGTCCAATATAGAATTTGCATCTGGACTATTCGGATCACCAATTTTAACTTGAGAAACAACGGAGGGTCCAATGATTATCAAGAAAACGATTGCTATGATTTTGATTATCTTCAATTGCATATAAATATTGCTTTTATAATTTTACTAAATAATACACTACGAAATATGGAGGAATTTTGTCCATAGCCGTTTGTGATCCAGAATTGACGTTTGATGTACTACCATAAACACTATGGCCATGTTCACCATCATTTGTAGATGTTCTATTAAAACTTCCTTCGGGGCCAATCCCTTCACAACCACAACAACCAACTGAACCTATATCTCCAACGTTTGCACCTGTGTCATTAGTATAGGGATGCTTGTGGTAATGTTCTCCTTTAGTATTTGTTATAAGTGTCATACCTGGAGCATGGTTGTGAGCAAAAACTTCTTCTTTTCGCTGTATTACCTGATCATATCCTCCTATGCTATCTTTATAATATGTGGTATTCCCTGCAATGGGTGTACCTGCTCCAACAATAAATCGACCCCGAAGATCGGGAGATGTTATTGTGGTGCCATTAAAAGTATAAGAGCTCCCATCACAAAGCCCCCAACCTGTCATTTCTCCTGTTCCTAAACCATTTGTAAAAGAAGCTAGGTTATCGTAGTACATGATGACTGTACCAGCAGGCATAATATCACCACCGTTTTCTTGTACTTTCCCAAAAACATTGACATTACCTGATGAATCGATAGGAGAACCAACCTGAACATTTGAATTTACCATTTCTTGTAGTTTTAATATTCCCGCTTCACCGGAGTTTTTTCGAACAAGGATATCATCACTATCCATCATTAAATAATGATAATTAAGATTAGTAGTTGAGTCTTTAGCATCCCCTATTAATAATGAGGATGTTTTACTAATAGAATTTCGAGAAATTGGACGATTTGCAATGTGCAACGAATTATTTTGAGATAAACCGAACTCTACACCTATTGCTAGGCCCGGTGTATATGGATATGAAACTCCTTTGTTTAGATGCTGTTTTCCTTTGTAAACCCAAGGTGATAAAACATTCCAAGATGCTACAACGCTATCTTGAGAAATGTACAGGTAGTCATTGTAATAGTACAACATTCCTATTGGCTTAGGGTTATTTATCGGATCACTTTGTTGTATATGAAGTGCTAATCCCAAGTTTTCACTATTTGTTAAATCCAAAATTGCTTCTGTATTCGGATTGGTACTATCCCCAATTCGGACCTGTCCAATGGAATGATATACTCCAACAAAGAACATGATAAAGATGATTAAAATATTTCTTATATAGACCATAATTAACTTATTCGTTATTTATTAAAATTGTTTCTGACTTAATGATATCGCCTGTTTCTGTATATCCTCTAATTTCAATTTCTAAAGGTAGGGTTAATTCTTTTTTGAGTTTCATTTCCGTGTATTCTGAAAGTCCTGTTAATGGTTTTAAAGTACCACTATCATTACCATAGACAACATAACCCTTCATTTTAATGTATTTTGGACTGTTCCATTGAATAACAACTTGTTTCTTTTTACTGTTGTAAACCGACTTTGTGATGACAATAGAGTCCTTTAACTTGTCTTTGGGTACCTTAATTTTAAAACTGTTTGAATATTTTGATTTATTTCCTGTTTGATCAAAAGCTTCAAGCACATATACATAGGAATTTCCTTTTTCTGTTCTTCTGTCCAAATAGGATTCCGACTCCGGCTTGATAGGCGATACATTTACTAATTCGTAAAATAAACTATCCTTAACTAAGGAGCGAAACAGATTATAACCACCTAAATCTGTATCTACATTTTTTAACCACTCCACCCTAGCATTAGCACTTTCTAGCGCTACATTTTTAATAACAGGCGCCTTTGGCGCAACAACATCTGGCATTTGAGCTAATGAATTGACAGATGGTTTACTTCGATTAAAATTAGTGTCAACTGCAACTACCCGATAGACAAACTTATTTTTAATGTTGATAGCCAACTTTTCCACATATTCTGTTTCAATCAAAGGCGTGTGATTGACATTAATGTAGTGGTTATCACTATTGTCTTTATCATTCAACGATTTTTGGACGAAGTAACCTTTCAAATCACTTTCAGTATTCGCAGACCATGATAATGTTATTTTTCCTGATTCAGATTTTGCTACCATGTTTTGAGGAGCTGCAGGTGGCTCAACATCACGCATTTCACAAAACATCAACCCCGAAGAGGTTTCATTTCCTGCCAAATCTGCCGAAGAAACGGAGTAATAATAACCTCCAACAGTTACATTTTCATCCGTGTAATTTTTTATCGTTTTTGGAAGGATCTCTTCAGTAATACGCACAAATGAGCTATCGGGATGGTAGCCTCTGTAAATATAATACCCAGCTAGATCAGCTTCATCAATAGCATTCCATTCAACAGACACTTTACTGGTTAAAGCACTAGGTCTTAATTTTAAGCTATGCGGCATTTGCGGGGGTATAAAGTCTTTTATTGGCGCAGCTATTTCCTTAGACATTTCTGACCTTTGATTAAAGTAATCCACTGCAACAAATTTGTATAAATATCCCGTTTCATATACGATATTCGTATCCACAAAAAAGATAGAAGCTTCAGAATAATTTTTTGCACTTTTTGGCTGTATCGCCCTCGGACCAGTGGTAGTAATTTTTTCAAATTCTGCTTCACCCATTGCTTTTTTATAAATATCAACTCCATAGTATCTGTATAGATCTGGTTTCCAATTAAAAGTAATAAATTTCTTTTTTCTATTCAGTTGAATATCTTCTGGGGGAAGAGGTTTACTGAAAGTGCTGCATAAAATCTCTTTGGACTTTGTTAACTCAATGTCCCCCTCCTGAGTAACAAGGGACAACTTATAAGTATACTTAGTGCCTTGTAAAGCTGTTTTATCATGATGTGCTATCCCAACATATTCGGCCAAATTATTATCGTAAATAGATTTTATTAATACAAACGCACGTATTATGTTTTTCCTCATATCCGGGTACGGGGTAGCAACCACAGCTTTATACAGGTCATGTTCTTCTTTAGCAAGTGAATGTCCTTCTGGAAGGTTCTTTGCCAATTGTATTGGCTTTTGGTTCATCTTATCCCAATTAGACCCATCAGAGCTTCTGTGAATATTGAACCCCTCTGGGTGATAGAGGTATTCAAAAACCCATTTTAATCGAACCCCTTGTCCACTTTCATAGTCATTACTCACAAAAAGCTCAGCTTCACCCTGAGCACTGCATAGTTGACTTATTAGTAAAAGTATATATAGTATCTTTTTCATTTATCTAAAAACTAGTATTAAACGACATATCAAAACTTGCGCTTATTATATCCAATACAGTAATATATCCACTCAATTTTCCGGACACTTGAGTTTCAGTCTCAAGGAATTTTGCCAATAGTTCTCCATGAAGCCCAGCTTCTGCAAGCGTGCAAGAACCACTTACTCCAAGTGCCCAATATTTTGCTTTTATAGCAACATATAGGTCCAACCATATACCTGCTTCTAATAATTTAAAGTCTGGTAATAGCTCAGCTTTTGCTTTAACTCCAAGTTCCGCAGCCGCTTCTACAGATAAACCAGCTCCTATGGCATCACTCCCTATTTCAACGGAAGCACCCGCTTTCCAACCCACAAATACACCTAAATCGATTGATGTTGTGGCTGAAGTAGACTCGATGCCTAACCAACCTCCACCTCCAAAGCCAGAACATGTAGGATATACCTCAATTTTTTGAGCCTCAGTACCAATGTTCAATTTAAACTTTTCTGGTGAAACTTCCAAAGCCATCGCGCCTTCAATACAAATAGGTGCGTTACCAGCAACAGCAGCATTAGCCACAAAATGACTGGTTCTACTATCAAAAGAAAGTTCTGCTGTTCCTCTTATACTTCCTCCTCCTTCATCAGCAATGCTGTTCGTCAAGTGAGATGGCCCATCCATGGCTACAACACTTCCTGATCCCTCTAGGTTCTCTGGTTCTGGTGGAGCAGGCTCCGACCCCGTGATTGGAGTGATGCCAGCTTCGTCTTTTATAAACCCATAAACAGAGCTTCCATTTACGAACCTTGCTTCTATATCTTTTTCAGAATTAATAGTAAAGGACACTTCCCCATAATCAGGAGATGAAACACCGACAGTTACATCTTTATTTCTCTCTCCCTCAACTATAATTGTGTTTCCATATGCTGTTACATCAAGACCTGGCTTATTGCCTCCACTTCCTCCTCTAATTCCAAATTCATATTCTCCTTGTTGGTAAGTAACATAGTGTGACTCTGAAAATAATCCAATAGTTCTTATTCCGTCAGTCATTTCAATTTCAAGGTCTTTGCTTAACCATGCCGAATATTTGCCATCCTTCAAGGTTAATTTTTCATCCTGAGTAAGGGCAATACTTTTCGTGCCATCTTTTACTTCCAAAAAGTTTTCATCTCCTCCAATAATTAACTCCGTTCCGTTGTCACTATATTTTGCACCATTATTCATTACTTCAATATAACGGTTAGCATCGATATCTACGTGTAAATACTCCTCATCATTGATTGCAAAATGTTTACCCGAGTAGTCAATCGCAAACCCTGAATTATTTACAAAGAATCGATCGTCGCCACTTGTTAATTCCAATGCTTGTTTTCCATTATCATCAACAACTGCAAGTGTATTATCACCATCTTGCATTGACAGGCCTGTGGATGCCAATTCAAACGATCTTGTTCCATCTGTAAAGCTCAATGACTCACCATTACTAAATGCTGCTTCAACATTTCCATATTTAAAGTCAACTTTTTGATCTTGCTTATCAATATTAATGTGGTTTGAACCGTAATTCAATCCAAAACCTGTTTTACTTAGAAAAATACTATTATCATTTTTACTTATGGCAAGTTCATCTTTCGATAAATCAAATGTTTGGCTACCATCCGTAAAGTATAATGCAGAAGAACCTAACTTCAATTCATTTTCATTGTATTTTAAATCAAGTAAGCTCTCTGTTAACTTAAGCTTTTGATCTTCTGCCAAAATTATTTGCATTTCCTCTGCCGAAAGACTAACTGATTTGCCATCTTGCTCCAAATACATAGCATCAGGAGATATTGCTAATTCCCTGTTAGGATCGTTATAGGTAATTTCTTTTTGATCCGATATAGTAAATGTCTTATCATCATGTATAGCAGTTAAAACCCCTCCAGTTAATTCCAAAGAGTTCTTAGAATCATATTCTAGATAACCTCTATTTTCATTTACGATTAACTTCTTGTCTCCCTCTGTGATAGAAAGTTCTTCCGGAGAAACCTTGTACTCTCTATCAGAATCTGAATAAGATAATAGCTCTTCTGTTACTGTTAAGGCACTTCCATCGTAGTTTACTTCTAATCCAACTGCTGGATCTATTTTAAAGTTTTTCCCCTGCTCATATTGAATAAATAATTGTTTTTGCTTATTAAAACTCAACTCCTTCTCACCAGAAGAGGCAGCTATTCCTTCATTTGTTACTGTTGCTTTATTATAACCATCAGAGTAGCTAAAGCCATCTTCTTTTGATAACGATACTTCGTAATTATCGTAAACCAAAGAACCTGCTTCTGGAGTAATGTGTAATTGGTTCGTCTCGCCTTGTTTAACAACTAAGTCTTTGCCTTTTAATTCAGCTGTATAATCCTCATATCTTAAAGCATACTCTGCTCCTTCTTTCTTTACTTCAATATTCTTTCCTGAAATATAAGCCGTGATTGCTCCGTCTTTCAATTCAACAGATCTTACATGAACAGAATCGGCACCTTTAATAAAGGTTATTGCACTGTTTTTTCCGTTCAAGTATGGAATTATCTCAACATCATCGAAAGACAAAGCTGGCATTGTCCAGTTTAAATCAGGCATTGATGGAAAATTGATTCCTGAAAAATCGAACATAGATAAATCAATATTTGGAAAATCAAATCCACTAAAATCAATCATTGATAAATCAATGTTTGGCCAATCTAATCCACTAAAGTCAATGAAAGAAAGATCTAGACCAGGAAAACCAAATCCGCTAAAATCCATAAACGACAGATTGATGTTGCCAAAATCAAATCCAGTAAAGTTTAAACCAGCTAAACTAATCCCAGAAAAGTCAATTCCAGAAAAATCAATAAAGGCTAAATTAATATCTGGAAAACCAAATCCACTAAAGTCGATTCCTGATAAATTAATGCTTGGCCAATCAATATTTGGCAAACTAATACCCGTTAGATCAATTCCAGTAAAATCGATCATAGATAAGTCTAAACTAGATAAATCCAATCCTGTAAAGTCGATTCCTGATAAATCCAAGGTAGGTAAATCTATCATGTCAAAATCGCCAAGAGATGAAAGGTCAATTCCCGATAAATCTAAACTTCCAAAATCAACACCAGATAAATCGATCATTGAAATATCGATTCCTTCAAAACTAAATCCAGAAAAATCTATTCCAGAGAGATTCAGTCTAGAAAGATCAATGTTTGGTAATGTAAATCCAGATAGGTCTATTCCTGTAAAATCAATCATTGAAACATCCAACATTGACAAATCAAACCCGGTAAAGTTCAATCCCGAAAGGTCTAAACCAGAAAGGTCTATACCTGTAAAGTCTAATGCAGATAAATCCACATCCATAAAATCAATACCTGTAAAATTGATGTCTTTCAAGTTTACATTTGGTAAATCAAGTTTTGAAAAATCGATACCTGACAGATCCATTCCTTTAAGATCAATACCGCTAAAATCCATTCCTTTAAGGTTAACCTCTTTCCAGTTAACTTTTCTAAGGTCCAACACATCTGTCATAGAAACGCTAGAGTAGTCGTATACTTCTTCTTCATCTACAAATACTTTTTCATTTTCTATCAATACACTGTGGCCGCCATAACTAACATACTCTTTTTGATTACCAAGTATTACCTTAGCCCCCATTCCATTGTATTCAATCTCTTTTAAAGTACCTTCTACTTTTCCTTTTAAATGATGTTCTCCTTTAACAAACTCAGTTGTGTAATTTTCACCTTCTTTAATTGCCGTGATATCAAAGTTGTTTAATACACCAAAATTGATTGTCTTTTTACCAGGCTCATAATACAACCTTGTAAGAATACTTCCTTTTTCAAATCCAACATCATATGCTTTAGTACTGATATTAGCATTACCATCTAACATCATATCACCTTTCGTTAATTCCAAATGACCTGTATTGTCGTTCACGTTAGCTGAAATTACTGCTCCCCAATCTCCTCTATTAAAGCTTAACGCTCCTGTACCATCATTACTTGCAACCAAACCAAAATAACCTAAGGAATTAAGTACACCTACTCTTCCTGTATTACCAACCAAACTTGCTGTAACAGTTTGCCCATTTCCGCGATAATAAACAGAGTCCAAATCTTTTGTTGTTCCATGAGCTAAGTATAAGTCATTACCTGAGTAACTCATTCCAATACCTAATTCATCCGATTTCTTATACAATGCTATCTCATTACCATCTTTGAAATATTTCATATTCCCAGTTCCATTCGAGAATTTTGTTAAAGACAAAGGACCTGAATACATATGCAAAGAATCATCGTAAATAGCGGTAAACTCTACAATCGATTTTTTAAGATCAATCATTCCAGTATTTTCTGTTTTATTTCCTTTTAAAAGAATAAAGTCAGCCCCATCCCCAACAAAGATTTCTCCAGCAGACTGCGCAATGTCAATTCCTAGCCTTGTTTCAAGACTACCGACTTTCATTCCTATTAATCCGCTGCTTCCATCATTAGCACCTTCAAGACTAAACTCATATTGTCCAGAACCAACAAACAATGAAGACTCTGATAGTCCTTTTACAGCTTCTATCTTGTTATTATCTAAATTTAATTTAATCTCTCCAGTAGCATTTGCAGCACCCTTTGCAAATATGCTGTTCGATCCATCAGTTAATAAGATAGATCCTGACTTTGCCTCTAAATCTGCCTCTACTTTAATTTGATCAGAACCATTAATCAATTCGATCATGCCAGCATTTTTATTGTCCGAAAAAAGGTTTAAAGCCATTCCTGAAAATCCAAGATTTATGTAAGAGGAGTCAGGAGATAATCCAGATGATAAGGTATTGCTACCATAAGTTAAGTCTACACCACCCGTTTTATTGTCTCTATCCGCAGCAATACTAAATGATGCTGAATTATCTTTATAAAAAACTTTTCCTGCAGTACCAGCCGTATTACCTGAAATACCAAACTCCGTAGGCCCAGTTTTAAATAATAACGATCCTTGATTATCTTCCGTTAATTCAGCAAATAATCTATTATCATCTAAAGTAAAGTCAATGTGACCAGTTTTGTTCTCTAAATTCGCTCCGATATCAAACTTTGCTCCACCAGCATCCAATAAGAAAGACCCTCCTTTTCCATAAGCTCCATCAACATTTAATACTACGCCAGAGGTATTCAATCCGAAAGATGCGCTTTTCTCTTGTGTGTTCACAGAGGTACTCATCTCTAACCCATCGATATCAAGACTAAACATTCCAGTTCCTGCTGCTTTGTCTCCTGCAATATTAAATACATTAATACCTGCAGTTAATCCAAGGTAAGCCGAACCCGCTGTATTGAATCCAGTATTAAATTTCAAGTCATCAGACAAAGCAAAATTCAAATACCCTCCATCTGTTTCCTTTCCAAAATCAATGGATAAGTCGTCATAAGAAAAAGCAAGAGATCCTGTCTTATTTGCTCTGTTAACATCTGTTGAAAAAGAAACATTATCATATGCAAAATCTAGATATGCTGAATTAGAACCTTCAATTCCTAAACTCAATAGGTTCCCATCCAAACCTAATCCAATTCCGAATTCTCCACTTGCATTAGCATTAAAGTCAATGTTTCCTCCTCCTTTCTTAAAGTTAAAATCAACTCCAGGAATAGCGCCTAAATCCGCACCAAAGCCAAGTTCAAGGTCTCCTTTTATATAGTCCAACCTTCCTTTGGTTGTGCCTTCTGCAGTTACAGAAAGCTCACCGCCGGCAACATCAAAAGAAAGACTAATAGGACCAATCGCTTCAAGGGCTTCTTCAATAACAGCATCTCCAACTGCAGATGCTACTCCTCCTGAGGCAGCAGATCGTCTATTCGTATTCAAGAAAGAACCATCTCCATTCATTGAAAAGGTAAAGTCGCCAGACTCTTGTATTTTAATTTCCATTCCTGCATCGATGGCAAATAATGCACCGCTTGTAGGATTATCAATAATTTGCATATAAAGGCCAGCTCCAAATGCTAATTCTGGATCTACTATGTACTCCCCTTCTGATTTAGACATATGATGGAACACTTTTCCTTCCATAGCCACAATATTAAAAAATGGAGCAACAGGAATTCCTAATCCTTCACGGTCATTGAAGTATGCGTCAAAATACCAAAACTTAAGACCTTCTCTGTTTCCAAATATCATATTGGCCCCTACCTCGATAGTGGTTGGAATCTTAATACTCCCGGTGATCCCTCCTCGAAAAGAAGTGCCCCAGTTAGGGTCGTTGTTTGTTAGTTTTAGGTACCCTTCCAAATTAACCAAAGCGTTGTCAATTCCAACATACATTTCGTTACTCGTTAAAGTAGAAGAGCTTGGATCAATGTCTGCGGGAACAGCAATGGAAGGTTCTGGTTGAGGTGTGCTTGGCCCATAAGTAGGAACAACAACATCATCTCCAACAGGTTCTATGCTAGTAATAGGAAGTAATGGAGGGCCACCTTCTCCCACTACATCGTCTCCCATATCCATAGCTGCAACATAAGAAAACGCATAGTTTCCATTGTATAAAGCAGCTCCTACTTCTTGAACATAAGCGGCGAAACCTTTGTATTCCCCCTCTACTTGTGTGTCTAATGCTTTAGAACCCCCTTTCCTTCCAAAACCAATAGAGTTGTCTCCATAAATTCTAAAATCAGAAATTCCTGTTGCTAAAGCACTAATCCCCACTAACTCTGCATCAATCTCTAAATCAATTCTTTCATTGTCAGCAAAAACAGCTCTATTAATAGAAATATCAACTTTGTTTTCACCTCCATATGGGTTAAACACCATCTCTCGTTGGGTTAAGTCTTCCCTTAAATACCCTTGTGCTAATCCATCATTAGTAATTGGTATTTCAAATTCAAACCCATCTATTTTGTCAATAACTGGAATCTTAATTTCTCCCTCTAACTTACTATTGGTTACCTGATTGTCTTCAATCGTTAAGTTTCCTGAAACAATTGTTGCAAACTGGTTAAAGGTAGTTCCTTCTGATTCAAGTGTGAAAGGATAGTCTAAATGAAGTCCTGCTGTGCTTATCCAGAAATCTGTATTGTCAAGTGTTTCATTTTTGTCTAAATTCGAAGGAAGTGCGAGCTGATTTGACGCATCAATATTATTGGAATAAAACCTTGCTGAATACTCCGGAAAATAAAAGCCTTTCCATTGTGGTTGACCCGAAAGTTTATCAGGTGACTGGTTCTCTGACAAATCAACAATTACACTTTTCGGAACAAAAGCAATGTTCATAGCAGAAAGAGGAGTAATATAATTAGCCACACTTATTGACAAGCCGCTAGCTTCTAAATAATATATAGAAGCTTGATTGTTAAAAGGTATAGTGTATGGCAAGCCATCGTTTGTTGTTGTTAGGTTGTTACACCCTATACTACCTGAATAGTACAAAGAGTATTTTTCGTTGTCTATGACAAACTTTGTTTTATTACTTAGGGATACGATAAATTCATACGGCTCCAATAACTCATATTCCACCGTTTCGCTCAGTGTCGCTTCACCTAGCATTTGATAGGTTGGATTTAATCGAAACCACTTTTGTTCAGATTTTATATAAGATAACTCTCCATTACTAGTAGCTAATGGAAAAACAGTGCTTAAATATCCCATCAATTGAATTCCTTCTGTAGTTATTTTTCCTTGGGTTATGTTAAAGTTTGCATTTTCATTCTGAATATCTGAGGGTTCCAAAACCATTGGTTCTCTATCAGGAATTTCAAAAATTTCTTCACCTGCCGTAAGCACCATTTTAACCCCTACTTCTTCAATCGTTAAGTCTTTAAAATCGAACTGAAACACATCTGTTTCGTCATTGGAAATTTGAATTCTTCCAACTCCTGAAAGATTGGAAAGATCAGTATTAGTGAGTGAAACCACTTTTACTAAATTTCCTCCTACATAAAATTCATCCACTAAAGGAGCAGAATAAAATGTGTAAATTTCACTTTTTGCCACTTCCTGGACCCCCGTATGTGCAATAACCTGCCATATATAAGTTGTGCCTGGTTCAGTATCTTGGTCAAGTGTAAAACCATACCCATTTAAAGAAGATGTAGTAGGGATATTTTTAACATACCAATCTGGGTTTTCATCCATTGCACGTTCTTTTTCCTGTCCTTCGTTTAAAACCTTAACTACTACCGTATAATCATATTCTTGTCCCGGAGTTCCTAGGTCACTAGCTTCCCACCCAAATACTTTATTATCATATTTTCCAAAAATATATTCATCAGCTGGGGTTGTTATTGCGAGATTTCCATCATGTGGGTAACCATAGAAAAACCAACACCATTCGCTAAACCCTTCATTTCGATAAATTCCTCCTTCATCTTCATCCTTTGCTTGAACTCGATAAATGTATTTTTTTCCTGGGGTAAAAGAGGTGATTGAGCTAGTTCCGAGGCTAACAGCCATTGAAGTTTGATCAATTGACAATGAGGTTTGATTAATAAAGTCAGATTGATAAATTAACAAAGCATGATTATTTTCAACTGCAAAGTAAGGGTCTTGACTATCTTCTGTAATTTCATAAAGAGACAATTGATATTTACTTGACATAGCAATGGAAGGATCAGACCCTCCAGCAATTTGCCATGTAAAATAAAGATTAACAGGGTCGGTAGGTGTGATAACTGACTCGCAAGCGGGCTGAAGTGTAACTGGAGGAGGCTCGAAAAAAATAAAAGCACTCTTAAAATCAGGAAAAGACAACGGAATACCTGTATTATAATCCAGTATTTCTACTGAAAAAACGTAATGACCTTCTGGCAGTTTTCCGCTTTGATTTAATGAAGCAGCAGTAATTCCTTCCAGGTCAACATTATTTACATTTAGGTATTCTGCAAACCCATCACCTTCTATAATTTGAGTTAACCCTTTAAATAGTGTTATTCTATTAAGGGGCCTAAAGTTTTGTTTGGTAGAAATCTTTATTCCTTCTCCTTCAATCGTAACTTTTAAACGTACATCCCAAGAGTCTTGTTGAAGGTCATTTAATGTTAATTGAGCCGTTAAAGCTTGAGAGCCAAAAGAGTAATATTCACCAATATATAATGGGGAAGGGGGATTTAAATTAACAATTACACTTGTTGGCATTTGCCCCAAACCAGCAGTGGGTAAAAGTAATATAAAAGTGAATATTTTTAAAAAGCTTTTCATGTATTGTGACTAAAAAGAATAGTTATAACCGAGCGAGATAACGAGTTCATTTGCATGTGTTTTATCAGTTGTAGAAATGATTGTGGTCTTGTCTAAGTCAGACAAACTTAAATTAAAGTTATGATGTCGATTTACTTTGTACGTTCCTAATATCTTAGTGCTTATGATAGCACCGCTTGACATATCATAAATTGTCTTAAGAACAGAGAACCCCAGAGAAGTGTTTAGTTTTCCAGACAAAAACCTCTTTGAAAGTGCAAGGGAAGGGCCTATTGTTGTAATTTCACTAGTAGCATTGATGTTTTTTGCGCCATTTAAACTTAGGTTAATATTTAGCCCCGTTTTGATAAACCCGTATTGGACACCTAAAGCGGAATTGTATACATAATTTATTGAAGTTGCGTCAATGTTTTCTGTTTGTGCTGCCTGGTAATTTCCTCTTAAAGAAACAGCAATTCTTCGAACCTTATTTGCTTTAGCATACATTATCTGTAATGCCGAATTCCTAGTAACTTGAATATATCGCAAAGAATCAGTATCAATGTCTTTGGTTAAAACACTATGACTTGATGAATTAAAGTTTGAATACATCCCGTTGACAACCCAGTGTTCATTAATCGTATAGTTTGCGTTAAGGGAGGAGATTACCCTTAACATTTCAGTGTACTTTGAATCGTCTAAGTTATTTCGTTGAATCCCAAAACTTCCCCCTAATGTTAATTTATTCTTGAACAATCGAAAAGTCGATTTGGCCTGTATATCTTCAAAGTCATTATTTAAATAGACAGAGCCCATTGTTCTATAACCAGGGTCAATTCTACGATAAGCTAATCCTAATTTTACCTTTCTTAAGCTGTAATCTAAATCAGCTTTTATTGCTTTAGTGAGAGTACTCGAGGAGTTAGCATGAAATAACGGCGAGATATTATTTAAATAAGAAAAGCCCTCCATAACAGTTTCTTCATTTCTCAAGTCCTTTGTATATGCACTCCAGTCTATTTCACCTTTCAAAGATAATTTTTTTGAAATTTTTTGTTTTGTGGTCACACCAAATATCAAGTTTTCACCTGGCTTTAAAGTTGCATCTTGGTTCAGCAGGCTGTCTGAAGAAAGATTGTCTCTAGCCTTAAAAACTAGAACGCCAATTGCATTACTTCTCTTACCAACTTCTATCATTGCTCCATAACCAAACCTAGACAAATTAGGGACCCCAATAATATCTCCCATTGGGTTAATCGTTGGTACAATTTCTTTAGCAAACCTTCCATACAAAGCTTTACCCCTAACCATACTGTTTTTAGGGTTAATATCAGCTCCTACTCCAAGAAATTGGTTGCCACTTAGGGAATAATCGGAAAATTTAAGTGTCCGATATCCTAAGTGAGCGGTAATCCCCTTATACCTTGGGCTTAGGCCATATTGATTAAATGGTTGTGAAACCTTGCTCTCTTGTTGGTTTAGAACAGCAGAAAAAGGAATTGAAACACTTCCAACTTTAATATTTAGATTAGCATTTAGCTGATAGAAAATAGGATTTCTTGTCGAATCCATAGTAGTAGATTGATAGAAAGTCCCTAATGCCCCAATGCCTCCAGAAATTTTAACATGTTCTTTAGCTTTATCCAATACACCAACTGTATCCTTCGTTTGCGAAAGCATCGAATTTAAAACAACTAGAAAGAAAAAGAATGTTGAAAAAAATTTCATTTTATTGGGAATTTTCTCTTCGAAAGTTTACAAATATAACCAATATCATATTTTAATATGTTGCAAATCATAGAAAATCCTACTTCTATAGAAATAGTATTGGAGCTCACTTCGTTTTAAACCCTAGAACAAACTAAAAACAACTTGAATATACATCATCCTATCTGCTTATACGAAACTATATACTGAGCCATAAGAGATTCCATTCCTTAAGAAGGATATTATTTTCATTATTGTAAAACAACTTTAACAATTGTAATAGACTCTCCGTGGGAAACATGCAACAAGTAAATTCCTTTTTCGTTTTTTGCGAGAGTAATGGGTTGTTTTTTATTAGTGATTTTTTCTGAATTCAAAACTCTACCGACAGCATCCAAAACTGTAATGCTCCCTTCGATTGTTTGTGAGAATTCTATATAAATTACGCCACTTGTTGGATTGGGATAAACCTGCATCGAGAACATCTCGGCTTCAATAAGCGACACTTGAGATTCGACTATAGCAGTTAGTGAGTCGGAACATCCGATATCATCGGTTATTATCACTTCATAACTTCCGGCATATAATCCTAACACATCTTCTGTTGTTTCATTATTATCCCATAAAAACTCTAATGGCGGGGTCCCTCCTGTAGCAGAAAGGTTTATAGTTCCATCACCACCTTGCATCTCATCGGTTACTAATGCAGAAAGAATGATACCTGGTGGAGCGGATACAACAATGGTGTCAATTAGCGTACAACCATAAAAATCTTCCACAATTAAAGCATGTTCCGCAGCTCCAACTCCTGCTAAATCTTCCATGTCATCATTATCACCAACCCCGTCGTAATCCCAATCAAACGAATATTCAGCAATACCCCCTGTAACTTTTATAAAGATCTTACCATCTTCAAATCCTGGGCACGATTCATGACGCACGCTATCGACTTGAATGTTTAATGTAGTAGTTACGGTTACCAATTGTGTTGCCGTTGTGAAATTGCCTTCTCCATCAGTTGCTGTCCATGTTACCGTTGTTTCACCAAATGGAAAAATGACAGGAGCATCATTGGATACAGAGGGTATTCCGCAGTTGTCAAGTGCTGTTTCTGTTCCCAAACTCACTCCACTTGCTGAACAACTTACACCGTTGACCGTGGCAGATACATTACTTGGGGCAATTAACGTTGGTGGCATAGTATCTATATCATCTGCCGGTCCATTACAGTTCTCGTCAATCCCATTACACATAATTTCAGGAGCTCCTGGGTAAACTGAAGCAAGGTTATCGTTACAGTCGGTGTTATCTAAACTATATCCTGTAGGTACTCCATTACAGGTTGATACAATTGTCCCACCAATTTCTCCGAAACCATCATTATCGTTGTCCAAATAATAGTCGGTAAATACTACGTTATTATCAATAAGGCCATCACAATCATTGTCAATATTGTCGCAAAGCTCTGGTGCTCCTGGATAAACATCAGGGTTGTTTTCGTTACAATCAGTGTTATCCAGAACATAGCCCGGAGGTGCCATGCCACAAGTAGATACAGGAGCTCCAAAACCAAAACCATCACCATCAATATCCTCATAATACTCTATAAGGCCTAGCCCATCGTCAACTAAACCATTACAATCATTGTCTATTCCATCACAAATTTCATTAGTGTTAGGGTTTATCATTGGGTCTCCATCATCGCAATCTGAATTATTTGCTACGTGATTTGCAGGGGAACCATCACAAGCCGGCACAGCTATTGACGTTGCATCGCCAAACCCATCTGCATCAATATCTTGGTAGTAATCTACAAAAACAAGCCCTTCATCAATTTGCCCGTCACAATTATTATCTATTCCATCACAAAGCTCTGGTGCCCCAGGATATATATTTGCATTGTTATCATCACAGTCATCTTGAGAGCCGGTACATGAACTTATTGCACTATACCCATCGTTATCATTGTCTGTAATCAATCCTTCGTCAACTTGTCCATTGCAATTATTATCGATCCCATCACAAACCTCAATTGCTAAAATATTAATTGTGTAATCTCCGTCATTACAATCTGTGTTATCTGCAACATAGCCTACAATACCCGTAATAGAATCTACATCGCACCTTATAAGAGGGGTTCCTGTGTAATCTCCATAGCCATCGCCATCGCCATCAGGATACCAATAAGTAAATTGCACATCGTTATCAACTGTTCCATCGCAGTCATTATCTATTCCGTCACATAGTTCCACATTTCCCGGGTACGAAGCAACTTCATTATCGTCGCAATCCGTATTATTTGAGGAATAACCTATAGGCGGGCCATCACAAGTTGAAATAGTTATACTTGCAGGATCGCCATAGCCATCACCATCAACATCTGCATAATAAGTTATAAATGTCAACCCCTCATCTACTATCGAGCCATTACAATCATTGACTAACCCGTCACAAAGCTCTGGTGCCCCAGGATATACGTCTTCATAACTATCATCACAATCAGTGTTATCCAAAACATAGCCGGTCGGTTGGCCTGTACAAGTGCTCACGCTTACATTATTTGGGTCTCCAAACCCATCTCCATCATTGTCAACGTAATAAGTAATGTATACAATGTTATCATCGATAATAGTATTGCAATCATTATCTAATCCATCACATATTTCCAAAGCCCCTGGGAATACCGTTGGTTCCCCATCATCACAATCAGAGTTGTCTAAAACATACCCTAAAGGAGCTACGCCGCAAATTGAAAGAGGCAGAACATTTGCATCCCCGTAGGTGTCGTTATCTGCATCGGGGTAATAATTCACAAATGTTAGTCCATCATCTATTTGACCGTTACAATCGTTGTCTATTCCATCACATATTTCCGTTTCTCCTGGATTAATATTAATATTATCATCATCACAGTCTGAATTATTAGTAACATGATTTGCTGGTGCCACACAAGAATTTACAGCAACAGCAAACGCATCACCATATGTATCATTATCTAAGTCAGGGTAATAATTCACAAATGTTAAGCCATCATCTATCTGACCATTACAATCATTATCTATTCCATCACATATTTCAGGGTTTCCTGGAAAAGAGGCTGGTTCATTATCATCGCAATCATTTGCTGTACCCGAACAAGACCCTATAGAAGTAGCTCCATCTCCATCAATATCAAATGTTAAGCCATCATCTATTTGACCATTACAATCATTATCATCTCCATCACATACTTCAGGATTTCCAGGGAATTTATCAGGGTTGCTGTCATCACAATCCAAACCACCACTGCAAAAGGCTAAAAAGCCATCGCCATCAACATCAACATTATCATCTATTTGACCATTACAGTCATTATCAATACCATCACATATTTCAAGGTTTCCTGGAAAAGAGGCTGGTTCATTATCGTCGCAATCCATGTTATTAGAAACGTGGTTTGTTGGTGCAGAGCAACTATCAACAGCTGTAGCTGTTGCATCACCATAACCATCTCCATCAACATCTGGATAATAACTTAAAATAGTCCATCCGTTATCGATATCACCATCACAATCATTATCAAGTCCATCACATAATTCTGGAGCGCCTAGGTAAACATTTTCGTTTGTATCATCACAATCAGTATTGTTGGTAACATGATTTAAGGGTGCTCCACTGCACGCTGGAACACCAGTTGAAGCATCATCACCATAACCATCTCCATCAGTATCTGGGTAATATAAAGTTCCTGGAAGGCCATCATCAATATCGCCATTACAATCATTATCAAGCCCATCACAAGCCTCAGGTACACCTGGATAAATGTTAGGGTCTAAATCATTACAGTCACCTGTGCCAAATGTTCCATTCGAACAAGCGCCTGTTGCTGAATAACCGTCTCCATCTGCGTCAATTTCATCAATCTCTATAGAAACACTACCACACACTAATACAGATTCGTTAATGCATCCAGCTCCATCCTCACCACGAACGTAAAAAGCATTTCCCGGACTACTTACACTCGGTATTACATATGTCGAGGAAGTGGTTTGGCCTATAAAATTTTCATTTGCTACAGTAGGACTTCCACAGGAATCTGAATACACTTGCCAGGCAGTTGCTCCATTTAAAGTTCCAGTTATCGTTAACGTAACAGGATCACCATCACAAACACTGGCTGGACTATATGTTAAAGTTGGTAAGGTAGGATCATTAATCACAGTCACAATAACTTGTCCACATGTGCCTGTAGACTCATCTACGCAACCTGCGCCATCTTCTCCTCTAACGAAATAGGTAGTGCTAGACCCTAATGGAGTAACAATAATAGAACCCGTACTTGTTGTGCTTTCTGCAGTACCTCCACATGATCCACTGTAAACATGCCAATTTGTTGCATCATTCAATGTGCCAGTAATTGTTAAAGTTACAGAGCTACCTTGACAAACCGCGGACGAACTTGCAGATACCGTTGGAACCGTAGGGTTAGTACATTGTGCTAGACTCGAATTAGAAAATGAAGAAATGAATAACAGCAATAACAGGACGAAGGTATTTTTCATAAGAAGTTATTGATAATAATAATTTCGGACAAATGTACTATTTTATGATAAATAGAGGCTTGACATGATTTCATTCTTAAATTACTGAAAAACTTGATCCAGAACTCAACCGTTATATTAATTTCAACAAAGATTACTTTTTGTTAATAAATGTTTCAAGAGCTCTTAAAGACAGGCCTTTGGCTACTATTTTTCCTGATTTATCAATTACATATGTCTTCATAGAAAGATTATTTACCAAAGAATAGTTCCTGATTACCTCCTCCATGTTTCCTTCTAGAGTACATAAATTAGAATTGTAGGGAAGGGTGTTTAACAGCTTATGGATGGATTTATCGTCAACACCTATTGCAACGGTTAGTATTGCAACATTTTCAGGAAGTGCTTGCAACAATTTTGTAGAACCTTCAGAAAATTCATTGCTATTTAACCGTTCTATATTGCTAAAAATTAAGATCAAATAGTCTTTGCTATAATTGAGTGCCGAATAAACTTTATTATTAGTTCTTTTAACTTTAAAGTCCCTTGCGTATGCTCCTATAAGCGACGGCTTGATTACGTCGTATCTTGCCTTCATTTTATTAAGTAGTTCAGCTTCCATCCAAGCTGCTTTGCCAGTAAAGTAGTAACGTTCTAAAAGGTGAGCATACAAATTGTTTGCAATCATTATGTTGCTGGTTGCATATTTGTTTAAAAAATTGACTAATATAAATTTATACACCTCTTCATTAACTTTTGCTTGGTCTAGTATGTAGTCAATCGAAGCCGTTAAAGAGTCAATTGTTGGGTGTGTCAACTGACCTAAGTATAAACTGATTTTTTGGGGGATGATGTTGGTTCGTATCAACCAATTTTTGGTAAAATCAATATTGTCAAAAAAATGCTTTTTATAATAATAGAGCTGTTCACTTTGGTTTGTTACTTCATTTGGAATAGAAACTTCTTGCTGTGCTATCAGCATTTGAGAAAATATGTCTTCAGGGTGTTTACTTAATATGTTTTGAAGGTATTTATTAGCTCCATTTGCAATTTCAGCTTTTCGTTGATTCGCTTTTTCATTTTCTGGGTCATCTTCCAAAACTTCATTAACACCCTTTATATTTTCTTGAACCTCAGAGAGATAATTCATATATTCAAAAAACAACTGATTAGCCTTGCTATCAATTGATGTTGCATACCTATTTAAATTTTTAATATTACTTGATAAAGTTATTTTAGGCTGATCAATTATAAACTCCAAGTAACCGTTGTTTTTTGGGGTCACTAAAAGGTATAGTCCTATCTCCAATGTTTCTTTACTTATAAAAGTACCATGTCCCTTTGAATCAAGAAAGCATTTTCCGGTTTCATATTGGTTATTGCCATAATAATACCCTAAAGATATCGAATCGTTTTTAATACCTTTAATGGTTATGTCAACTATAGTTTGAGAAAAACCCGTTGCGCTAAAAACTAAAACACCACAAAATGCCATTACTTTTTTCATGTCAACTTCTTGATAATCTATATTTTAAGAATTAAATTTTTGTTAAATTTAAACCACCACATTAATAATCCGCTTCGGAACTACTATCACTTTTTTAGGGTCTTTACCATCTAAATAATGTGCTGTTTTTTCATGTTCAAACATGCTTTTTCAACTCTTCTATTTCCCATTGTTACGGGTAATGATATTTTGAAACGCATTTTACCGTTAAAAGAAACGGGGTATTCGAAATCGCTTTCTACTAAGTGAACTGCTTCAAATTTTGGCCAAGACGCAACGGTTACGCTAGAGGTGTTTCCTAATAAACCCCATAACTCTTCTGCAATGTGCGGTGCAAATGGCGAAACCAACACTACCAAGTCTGAAAGAATTGCTTTGTTGTTGCATTTTTGAGAACCCAATTCGTTAACCGCAATCATCAGGGTGCTGACCACCGTATTAAAAGAATAACGCGTTATGTCTTCGGTAACTTTTTTGATTGCTTGATGTAATGATTTTAAGTTCTCTTTTGTTGGCTCTGCTCCGAAATAGAAAAGCTCTCTCCTTGATGGAAAAGGCGCCATAGTTTTTTTAGAAAGTTGTTTACTCCGCTAATTCCTTGTACATCCCATGGTTTTGCCTGCTCCAGAGGGCCTAAAAACATTTCATAACAGCGAAGCGTGTCTGCTCCATATTTTTCAACCAATTCATCTGGGGTTTGCACATTGTATTTAGACTTGGACATTTTTTCTATTTCCGATCCACAAATGTACTTTCCGCCTTCTAATATAAATTCCGCATCAGCAAATTCAGAGCGCCCTTTTTTAAACCCCTCAACATTTAATTCATCATTTACCACATTTGAAATGTCTGCATGTAGTCGTTGGGTTTTATATTCTTTCCTTAAACCAAAGGAAACAAATTTATTTTCATCTTTCACTTTATATACAAAACTTGACCTACCCAAAATCATTCCTTGATTAATCAACTTTTTGAAAGGTTCGTCAAAAGAAATATACCCCATGTCGCATAAAAACTTTGTCCAAAAACGAGAATACAATAGGTGTCCGGTTGCATGTTCCGCTCCGCCTATATATAAATCAACTTGATTCCAGTATTCCGCTTTTTCTTTGCTTACAAACTCCTCTAAATTGTTCGGATCCATGTAGCGCAAAAAGTACCATGAAGAACCCGCCCACCCTGGCATGGTATTGTACTCCATTCTGTCTCCTTCAAAAACATCCCAAGCGACTTTTTCTGCTCTAGCCAATGGTGGCTCACCTTCTTCCGTAGGTAAATATTTATCTACTTCTGGCAAGGTAACGGGTAGTTTTTCGTCTTCAATAAGGTACGGCGTATCTCCTTTGTAATAAACCGGAAATGGCTCTCCCCAATAACGTTGACGAGAGAAAATAGCGTCTCTCAATCTATAAAGCGTTTTGCCTTTTCCAAAGCCTTTTGATTCGATAGCCTCAATAGCTTTTACAATACTTTGTTTGACGGGTAAGTTGTTTAAAAAGTCAGAGTTTGCTAGTACAGCGTCTTTATCGGTATAAGCTTCTTCCGAAATATCTTTCCCTTCAAATATATTTGGTATGTCTATTCCAAAGTGCTTTGCAAAATCGTAATCGCGTTGATCTCCTGCAGGCACGGCCATAACCGCTCCTGTTCCATAAGAGGCCAATACATACTCTCCAATCCAAATTTGCACTTTTTCTCCCGTAAAAGGATGCAAAGCATACGCTCCAGTAAACTGACCTGTTATGTCTTTTACGTTTGCTTGCCTATCTCTTTCTGTTTTGGCTGCAGCTTTGGTTTTGTATTCAGCTATTGCCGCTTTATTATCCTCTGTAGTAATTTGATCAACCAACTCGTGTTCTGGTGCTAAAACCATAAATGTAACACCGAAATATTGTATCAGGTCGGGTTGTAAATACCTCTATTTTATCGTCTCGTCCTTCTAAAGTAAACCGAACAGAAGCCCCTTGAGATTTTCCAATCCAATTACGCTGTTGTTCTTTTAACGAGTCGGAAAAGTCTACTTCATTCAACCCCTTCAATAATCTTTCGGCATAGGCAGAAATTCGCATGCTCCATTGGCGCATTAATTTTTGCTCAACCGGATGTCCGCCACGTTCAGAAACGCCGTCTTTAATTTCATCATTTGCTAATACTGTTCCTAATACAGGACACCAGTTTACCCAAGAGTCTGCTAAAAAGGCTAGCCGATAGTTCATCAAAATCTTACGCTGAACTGCTTCACTCCATGCATTCCAGTCTTCGGCAGAAAAAGTAGCTGCCTCATCACAAACAGCATTTACGTTTGCATTTCCTTCTTTTTCAAAAACAGCAGTAAGCGTTGTAATATTTTCAGCTTTGTCTGTGTTTTTGTTGTACCAAGAGTTAAAGATTTGCTTAAAAATCCACTGTGTCCACTTGTAATATTCTGGACTTGAAGTACGAACTTCTCTGTCCCAATCGAAAGCAAACCCCATTATATCAAGTTGCTTTCTATAACCGTCAATTACATTTCCTTGCTTGTCAACTCCGCCGTCAATATTTACTTTAGTTGTAACAGCTGGGTGCTGACCTGTTTGAATGGCATATTGTTCTGCAGGCAGCCCAAAGGAATCATATCCCATTGGATGCAAAACATTAAAGCCTTCGCTCCTTTTATAACGAGCACATATGTCTGAAGCGATATAACCTAAAGGGTGTCCAACGTGAAGGCCTGCTCCAGAGGGATAGGGAAACATGTCCAAAACATAGAACTTCTCTTTTGAAGAGTTTTCTGTTGCTTTATAGGTTTTGTTTTTTCTCCAATCTTTTTGCCATTTATCTTCAATAGCTATGTGGTTGTACTCGCTCATGCATGATTTGTTTGAAGTAGCGAAAGTACGCAGTTTGGTTGTAAGGAGAAAATTTTAAAGATCCGCTTTATTTAGCAGCGTTCTTTTCCAACTGTTCAACAATCTTTGTCAACGGTTTTTGGAGCATATCGCCGTCTTCTGAAACTAAATTTCCGTTTACCGAAAATCGTTCAGGACCTCCTTTTGAATTTATTTGATCTACAACTCCGATGCTTTTAAACTTAAACGCCTTATTACGAATTACCAGTGTGCTGCCTAAGAGTCCTTTTGCTTTTTCTAAAAGTGCGTCTAGTTGATTTGATTTAAGGCTCATATTGTTATAATTTGCCTGCAATGTAACGATATAATTATTTAAAAAGTAAAAAAAAGTGAGCTCGCTTTGAACTCACTATGTAATAATATGCAAATTTTACTATTTAGCTACAATCATTTTAGTGGAAGAAACAGTATCATCTGAAATAAGAACAACCGTATATACACCATTTGCAATTGTATTCAAATCAACATTTGTTTTATTCTTAACGAGAGTTTGAGAATAAACAATTCTTCCATTTAAATCAAGAATAGATAATTTAACATTTGAAACAACTCCTTCAAACTCAATTGTAAATAATCCAGTTGAAGGATTTGGATAAACAGAGAAATTGCTCGCAGCAGGTTCATCGATTCCTGTGCAGTCATTTAGGTCAACGGTAATTGTTGTTGTTGCATCAGCACAAACACCATTTGAAGCTGTATAAGTAAATTGATACGATCCGGCGTTTAAAGCACTTACTTGAAGGCTCGCCCCTGTTAACACCCCTGTTCCTGTGTCATCGTTCCAGTTACCGCCAAAATCAATTGTTCCCGATAATCCGTCATACAAGTAAATATTTCCCCAATTACAGACTTCAAAAGGAGTGACTGGAGTTCCAGTATTGGCTGGTTGGAAGGTGCTTACTTCGATTGAAGCAGTATCAGCGCCACAAGCGTTTGACACGATGTAGTAAAAATCGTTTGAAGTAAACGTCATGTCACCGGTGTTTGCGAAGCTGTCATTAAAAACAACTCCAGGGTTTGAAGGATAACTCCATGTTCCAAATTGGTTACCATTGTTTGACAGGTTGTCCCAAAGGTTTAAAGTGTCTCCAGCACAAGCACTCGCCGAACTATCTGAACCAGCGTTTAATGATAATTCATAAACTTGTAATGGGATCACTCCTCCAGCATTACTTGAAGAATAAGGGCCAACCCAAAAGATTATAGTGTCTCCAGGAGTTAAACTACATAGCTCAATTCCTGCTGGATGCGAGCCTGAACAACCCCATGGATTATAATCAGCGTAGCCTAATGAAGTATACGTTCCAAAATCCGAGCAATCATTCGTTTTAAAAACTTCAAGCTCATTATCAAAGGCTATATCACAAGTAGAAATAGCTACATTTCCAGAAGCAGGAGCAATAAAACTAAACCAAACTGTTTTATATGGCGAAAGACCGGGTTCACCTGGTTGAACCGTTGCTCCAACGCTAGTAAACATATTAACTGAGCCGTCAACAGGCACCATAATTGCGTTGCAAGCATCGTCGTTAGAAATTGATGTATTAAAGGAAATAACACTCGCTCCGCTTGTATCACCAACACCACATATTGACTGAACATAAATTTCGTAAAACGTTCCTGATGTTGTTCCTGTTATTGTATCATTTAGGCCTGTAGTTGCAAAAGAGGTTCCCGTTCCAGGAGTAAATCCTTGTGCGCCCCATTCAACAAACCACTCCACTTCAGTTCCTCCTGCGGCCCAAGAAAAGAATACAGAATCTGCAGAAAAACTATCAGTAGTTAAGCCAGTAATTGGAATGCATGAAGATCCACCAGAAACTGTGATTGAAAAGTCTGTCACTGAACCCCAAGTAAATGTTCCACACGGGTCTAGCGGTATTGCTCCACCTTCTTGCTGCATTACCCTTATTCTGTGTGTTCCATTTAATGCATTCGCTGGAACAGTAAAGCTATAGGCTACTGCAGGAGAGACGGGTGTTCCAGACCATGTTCCAATAGACTCGTTTGCATCAAAATTTTGATTTCCATTAAAATCAATCCAAACTTCAGCCGCGTTTCCATAGGGGCCGCCACAAGTTCCGTAAACCAAATCAACAGAATAGGTGCTTCCTCCTATTACATCTGCTACTTGTGTGGTTTGATCCTCTACACCAATCACTCCTGGACAGCCCGTGTAAGATATACTGGTTGTTTCCCCTATCAATGAAACGGAGCCAATGTTTGAATCAGCTGTAGAGGAAGGTCCTGCCGAAGTGCAGTATTGTGAGATCCCTACCAATGGGCTTGTTGCAATTAATAATAATGGTAATAAGTAATTCCTTTGCATATAAAACATTTTAGGTTCTTAATTGTGCGAATATAGCGATTAAATATTTATCTCGCCGGTCTTAGCTACCACAACGGTTTGGTGTATTTTTTCTGATCCGACTTAACGCTTGTTTTGCTGCTATTTTGGTTGCAATCATCGTTAATTTAGGGTCTCTTTGCCCCAAAATCGTTATTTCATACTCAAAGAAAAAGGCGCTGCTTGGTCGGCCGATTTGAGACCTTAGTCGATAATCGCAACTATTCCCTTTGAAAATAAATTTTATTGCGTAACTTTCCGAATTACATTGGATATCTAAATATTTATATATATGAAAAATTTTACACTTTTATTTTCTGCTTTACTACTAACCGCTTTTAGCTGGCAGGCAAATGCGCAAGGTGACAACTGCCTAGCGGCTCTTGCTGTTACTCCCGGAGCATATACAGCTGACGGACCTGCAACTGGTGCAGGCTCTGTAAACTCAACTAACGCTGATTGGTACGCTTATGCCCCTGTAGCTACCGGGACAATTGACATTTCAGCTTGTGGTGGACCTGATACCAGGTTATACGTTTATGATGGTACTTGTGCTGCTTTAGTTCAAATTGCAACAAGTGACGATGCTTGTGGTTTGGGTTCTGAAATTATAGGAATTCCGGTTGTAGGTGGAACAACTTACTATTTCGAATTTGATGATAGGTGGACCACAGCGGGCTTTGACTGGAATTTTACATTCACGGCACCGCCACCACCATTCGTTTGTCCTGCTGGAGCAGAATGTGCTTCTTTAGCCGGTGAAGTCTCTACTGATTTTGACTTTACAGCTTTACCCGGAGCATCTACCTGTCCTGGAACGCTCTCTGTTACTATTCCTGCAGGGAATATAGTAGATAGTGTTACAACCTTTTACGATATGACTGCTGGCGGAGGCGCATATATGTCTGAACAAACTTCTTGGCTATATTCTCCGACAGTTGGTGCTGGAGAAGCCGCTTTATCTGAAGGAGTTGGTTTCAGTGCTGGTACTATGTCCTATAATAGAACAGGTATTTCCTTTGCGAATACAGCTACAGGAACCGTAGATTTTGAATTACACGCTGGAAGAACTTGGGGTGGCGCAGGTTGTGACAATATCTACAACAAAGTAGATGCTGGTACATGGACTATTGTTGTATATCACAGCTTAGCTCCAACATGCTCCCAACCTGCATCGTTAACTGGAACTAACGTTACTGGAACTTCAGTAGACTTAGGCTGGACTGCTACCGGAACAGAAACCGCGTGGAACATACAATATGGTCCAGCAGGCTTTATGCGCGGGAACAGGAACAATAGTAGCTGTAGGAACTAATCCTTACACATTAACAGGTTTAACATCTAATACTTCTTACGATTTCTGGATACAAGCAGATTGCGGAGCTGACTCGAGTGCTTATGCTGGACCATCTAGCTTTACTACTCCTTTTGTTTGTCCTGCTGGTGCACAATGTGCAACATTGGGTACAGAAATATCTACTGATTTTGACTTTACAGCTTTACCAGGAGCATCTACATGTCCAGGGACGTTTATCCGTTACTATTCCTGCAGGGAGATATAGTAGATAGTGTTACAACCTTTTACGACATGACTGCTGGCGGAGGTGCATGGATGTCTGAACAACGTTCTTGGCTATATTCTCCATCAGTAGGAGCTGGAGAAGCGGCTTTATCTCCAGGTGCTGGTATGGTGGTACTATATCTTATAATAGAACGGGTATTTCGTTTGCTAATACAGCTACAGGAACTGTAGATTTTGAATTACATGCTGGAAGAACTTATGGTGGCGCAGGTTGTGACAATACTTATAACAAAGTAGATGCTGGAACGATGGACTATTGTTGTATACCACAGTTTAGCTCCAACATGTTATCCCCCTACAGCAGGAGCAGCAACTAACATCACTGCTACTTCTGCTGATTTAGGTTGGACTGCTGGTGGAACAGAAACAATGTGGGACTTAGAGTACGGAGCTGCTCCTTTTACGCCTACAGGAACACCAACAATGACCGGCGTAACTAATCCATTTAATTATTCAGGCTTAACCGCCAACACTGCTTACGAGTTTTATGTAAGAGCTGATTGTGGTGGAAGCCAAAGTGCATGGGTGGGTCCTTACAGCTTTAACACTACTTGTAATACTGCGGCAATTACTTACACGCAAGACTTCACTACTTGGCCTATGCAGTGTTGGGATCTAACTGGTGGTAGTCAATCATGGAGTGATAATGGTTCGGGAATTGCCTTGGCAAACTTCTGGTACTGGCCAAACCCGACTGATGCTATTATGTCTACAGAGCCAATTAACATTAGTGTTGATGCACGTGTGCGTTTTGATTGGTCTCACCTTTACAGTGCAACATATCCTTTGGACTCATTAAGTGTTGATGTGAAGGTTTTACCCGGTGGTACTTGGACTAGTATCTGGGGGAAAGGTGGTTCAGACTTAGAATCAAATGACGGAGCAGGTAACACGACGCCTGGTTCTATGGTTACTGAAACGATTCTACTCGATGCTGGACTCTATACAGGACAAGATGTTCAAGTTAGATTTGTCGCAACTTCAGGATATGGTCCGGATTTATTTGTTGATAACCTAATAATTGAAGCTCTTCCTCCGTGTGATTTAACAGCAACTGCCGTTGCAACTGATGAAACGACTACTGGTGCAAATGATGGTACTGCTACTGTTGCTGCTGACTTAGGAACAGCTCCTTATACATATCTTTGGGATGATGCATTGACACAAACAACTGCTACTGCTACTGGTTTAGAACCAGGAACGTATACTGCTACTGTAACAGATGCAAATGGATGTGTTGCTAATGCAACTGCTACCGTTAATGCTGCTACTGCTTGTGATTTAACAGCAACTGCCGTTGCAACTGATGAAACGACTACTGGTGCAAATGATGGTACTGCTACTGTTGCTGCTGACTTAGGAACAGCTCCTTATACATATCTTTGGGATGATGCATTGACACAAACAACTGCTACTGCTACTGGTTTAGAACCAGGAACGTATACTGCTACTGTAACAGATGCAAATGGATGTGTTGCTAATGCAACTGCTACCGTTAATGCTGCTACTGCTTGTGATTTAACAGCAACTGCCGTTGCAACTGATGAAACGACTACTGGTGCAAATGATGGTACTGCTACTGTTGCTGCTGACTTAGGAACAGCTCCTTATACATATCTTTGGGATGATGCATTGACACAAACAACTGCTACTGCTACTGGTTTAGAACCAGGAACGTATACTGCTACTGTAACAGATGCAAATGGATGTGTTGCTAATGCAACTGCTACTGTTAATGCTGCTACTGCTTGTGATTTAACAGCAACTGCCGTTGCAACTGATGAAACGACTGCTGGTGCAAATGATGGTACTGCTACTGTTGCTGCTGACTTAGGAACAGCTCCTTATACATATCTTTGGGATGATGCATTGACACAAACAACTGCTACTGCTACTGGTTTAGAACCAGGAACGTATACTGCTACTGTAACAGATGCAAATGGATGTGTTGCTAATGCAACTGCTACTGTTAATGCTGCTACTGCTTGTGATTTAACAGCAACTGCCGTTGCAACTGATGAAACGACTACTGGTGCAAATGATGGTACTGCTACTGTTGCTGCTGACTTAGGAACAGCTCCTTATACATATCTTTGGGATGATGCATTGACACAAACAACTGCTACTGCTACTGGTTTAGAACCAGGAACGTATACTGCTACTGTAACAGATGCAAATGGATGTGTTGCTAATGCAACTGCTACTGTTAATGCTGCTACTGCTTGTGATTTAACAGCAACTGCCGTTGCAACTGATGAAACGACTGCTGGTGCAAATGATGGTACTGCTACTGTTGCTGCTGACTTAGGAACAGCTCCTTATACATATCTTTGGGATGATGCATTGACACAAACAACTGCTACTGCTACTGGTTTAGAACCAGGAACGTATACTGCTACTGTAACAGATGCAAATGGATGTGTTGCTAATGCAACTGCTACTGTTAATGCTGCTACTGCTTGTGATTTAACAGCAACTGCCGTTGCAACTGATGAAACGACTACTGGTGCAAATGATGGTACTGCTACTGTTGCTGCTGACTTAGGAACAGCTCCTTATACATATCTTTGGGATGATGCA
The DNA here is from genome assembly GCA_943788755.1 of uncultured Flavobacteriales bacterium. Taxonomy (GTDB): domain Bacteria; phylum Bacteroidota; class Bacteroidia; order Flavobacteriales_D; family Parvicellaceae; genus CALSMU01. The sequence goes on along the minus strand of CALSRM010000003.1, from coordinate 528,819 downwards.
TTGACACAAACAACTGCTACTGCTACTGGTTTAGAACCAGGAACGTATACTGCTACTGTAACAGATGCAAATGGATGTGTTGCTAATGCAACTGCTACTGTTAATGCTGCTACTGCTTGTGATTTAACAGCAACTGCCGTTGCAACTGATGAAACGACTACTGGTGCAAATGATGGTACTGCTACTGTTGCTGCTGACTTAGGAACAGCTCCTTATACATATCTTTGGGATGATGCATTGACACAAACAACTGCTACTGCTACTGGTTTAGAACCAGGAACGTATACTGCTACTGTAACAGATGCAAATGGATGTGTTGCTAATGCAACTGCTACTGTTAATGCTGCTCCTAATTCTATTGTTGATAATGCAGACAACAGTGCATTTGAAATTTACCCGAATCCAAATTCAGGTACTTTCAGCGTTAAATTACGGAATGATAATTCAAGAATCGTTATAAGAAATGTAATTGGTCAAGTTGTATTTTCAAAAACTGTCAATTCAACAATTGAAACAATACAATTAAATGATGTTAATAGTGGTGTATATTTTATCACTTCTGGAAATGTTACAAAAAGGTTTATCGTTCAATAATTAACTTTAGATAAGTTTAAAAGCCTCGATGAAAACATCGGGGCTTTTTTATGCTCATGTCTTGTCCTGAAAAAACTATTTCTATATAATTTCAAAATCAAAAAGCCAAAGCATGTGTCGTTGATTTTTTTTAGATGAATGCGTCTTTTTATAGATAGCTTCGTTAAGTTATTGTCATTTTCCTAAGAAAAAGAATTAATATTTTCTAACTTCACAAAAATACAATAGAAATTTAATACCTTAGATACATGAAAAAAATTATACTTTTATTTTCTGCCTTACTACTAACTGCGTTTGGCTGGCAGGCGAATGCGCAAGGAGATTGCTTTTCAAGCGGAACTTATGATTATAATGATAATGAGGATTTTACTAATGCCGTTGGCTTTATTGCTAATACGCCTGGAGATTACATCACTTTAACGTTTACTGGTGGAATAACTGAAGCTGGATATGACTATTGGTTCATTAACGATGCCGCGGATGGTTCAGGAACAACAATTGCATCAGGAGATGGTGCAATTACCGGTGCTTACGAATCAACTACGGGAGAAATTTCTTTTTTCGTTGATTCTGATGGGTCTTGGTCTCCAGTTAGTGGTGGCGGAACTGCAGGTTCAACTTGGGATACTTTTGTTTATAGTTTATCTTGTAGCCCACCACCTTCTTGTCCTGATCCTTCTGCAGGAACAGCATCTAATATTACTACTACATCTGCTGATTTAGTTTGGACAGCTGGTGGAGCGGAAACAATGTGGGACTTAGAGTACGGAGCTGCTCCTTTTACGCCTACAGGAACACCAACAATGACCGGCGTAACTAATCCATTTAATTATTCAGGCTTAACCGCCAACACTGCTTACGAGTTTTATGTAAGAGCTGATTGTGGTGGTGACCAAAGTAACTGGGTTGGGCCTTACAGCTTTACAACTTTATGCCCCTCCTCCTTTACCCCAGGATACTTAGAAGATTTTACCACATGGATTCCTGGTTGTTGGGATGAAGCAGACAACGGAGCGCCTTCAACTGGACCCACAGGTGCTGGTGCTGGAGAGTGGAACCATAGTGATTATTTAAACAATGGTGGAGCAAATGATGCTGCTAAAATTAACTTATGGAATACAGGCACGAGCGATTGGTTATTGAGCCCTAACTTTGATATGTCGGCTGGCGGGCCTTGGGAATTGGTTATCAATGCAGGTGTTACTACTTATAATGGAACGGGGTCTATTGCAATGGGGTCTGATGACAGCGTTCAGGTAGTAATTTCTACTGATGGCGGCTTAACTTGGGGTGCTATTTATACTTGGGACGTCAATAATTCTCCGAGTAACGGAGGGTCTCCATATGTAATCGATTTGTCCGCCTACACTAGTACGACTAATTTGTTTGGCATTTGGGCATCGGAAGGAACAGTTGACGATGCTGAAGATTTTGATTTTCACATTGGAAGTTTCGAAATTAGAACACCTCCTTTATGTGCCGAACCCTCTGCATTAACTGTATCTAATATTACTAGCTCTTCTGCTGATTTAGATTGGACAGCTGGCGGAACAGAAACAATGTGGGACTTAGAGTACGGAGCTGCTCCTTTTACGCCTACAGGAACACCAACAGTATCTGGTGTAACTAATCCATATAATTATTCAGGCTTAGCTGCAAACACTACTTACGAGTTTTACGTGAGAGCTGATTGTGGTGGAACTAACGGAACAAGTGCATGGGCTGGTCCTTACAGCTTCACAACTTATGGTGACTGTGCTTCCAGTGGATCATATGACTACCTTGACAATAGTACAATGGCATCTAGCTTGCAAAGCTTTATTGCGAATACTCCAGGGGATTATATTACATTGACATTTTCTGCCGGATCAACTGAAGCCTGCTGTGATGTCTGGTTTATTATGGATGCTGCGGACGGAACTGGCAATATAATTGCAACTGGTGCTGGAAGTATTTTTGGAAGTTACGAATCAACGACTGGAGAGATCTCATTCTATGTAGTTTCAGATGGTAGTGTTGTAGGTGTGACTTTTGAGTACGACTTGTCTTGCAGTCCACCACCTTCTTGCCCAGCATCCTCTGCATTAAATGCAACGAATATTACTACTACGTCTGCTGATTTGGCTTGGACAGAAAACGGTACGGCAATTTCTTGGGAAGTAGAATATGACTCAACTGGTTTTGTGCAAGGAACTGGAAGTACCGTTGTTACCGGAACCAATCCACATGCTTTAACTGGGTTAACAGCTAATTATTCGTATGACTTTTACGTAAGAGCTATTTGTGGTGTAGGTGATTCTAGTGCATGGGCTGGACCTTACAGCTTTAATACTCCTTGTAATACTTTTTCTGTTCCTTTCGTTGAAGGGTTCAACTCAGCTTCAACTACCCAGTCTTGTTGGACTGTGCTTGATAATGACGGGGATGTTAACACATGGAACCTAGACTATACTACTAATCCTTTTGAAGGAGATGAAGCCGCAGTGATGTATACGGACTTTAATGCCGGAGCTAATGATGACTACATGATAACACCACAAATTAATTTAACCGGTAATGAAAGATTACGTTATTCTTACCGTGTTCAAAGTGCGAGTGAGCCAAATGACTTTGAAATATTACTATCTACTACCACAAATTCACCGGCTAGTTTTACTAATGTTTTATTAGTTGATACTTCTTCTAATATAACCTACGTAGAAAGAATTATTGATTTAAGTGCTTATACAGGTAATGTATATATTGCATTTCACATACCTGCTGGAGGTTTAGATGGTTGGAGACTTTATATTGATGATGTAAATGTTGAGGCAATTCCTACTTGTCCATCTCCAACTACTCTAACAGTGTCTAATATTACTACTACGTCTGCTGATTTGGATTGGACAGAAAATGGAACGGCAACTTCTTGGGAAGTAGAATATGATTCAACTGGTTTTGTGCAAGGGACAGGAACTACCGTTGTTACCGGAACCAATCCGCATGCTTTAACTGGGTTAACTGCTAATTCTTCTTACGATTTTTACGTAAGAGCAATTTGTGGAGTAGGTGACACAAGTGCATGGGCTGGACCTTATAGTTTCAGTACTTATGGTGATTGTGCATCTAGTGGGGCCTATGATTATAGTAGTAACGAAGATTCTACTAATGCAATTGGTTTTGTTGCCAATACCCCTGGAGATTACATTACATTGACATTTTCTGCCGGATCAACTGAAGCCTGCTGTGATGACTGGTTTATTATGGATGCTGCGGACGGAACTGGCAATATAATTGCAACTGGTGCTGGAAGTATTCTTGGAAGTTACGAATCAACGACTGGAGAGATCTCGTTCTATGTAGTTTCAGATGGTAGTGTTGTAGGTGTGACTTTTGAGTACGACTTGTCTTGTGCGCCCCCTTGCTCGGGGCTTACCTTGGATTTAGGCGCAGACGTTACATTGTGTTCAGGTCAAGATTCAGTAATGCTGGATGCTGGTGCTGGACCATACACTTACGAATGGTCTACCTTGGAGACAACGCAAACAATTGTGGTTAGCAGTTCAACGTTTGATACTGTGGAGTACAGTGTTCTTATCACTGATACGGTTTCAATGTGTCAAGCAATAGATACGGTTAATGTTACATTCGATGACTGTTCTTCTATTTCTGAGCTGACTGGATCTAATGTTAGTGTTTACCCGAATCCTAGCAACGGGAACTTTATTGTCTCTTTAAGCAATATTAGCGAACAGATTTCTGTGCAAGTTGTTGATATGCAAGGAAGATTAATTTATTCTAAAATTGAAGGGCTTAAAGCTGGAAAAGAGAACGTCATTTCTCTTGACAACGTGGAGAGAGGTGTTTACCTCATATCTGTTTCTTCAGACAAAGGAAGGTATACTCAATCCATTGTTATTGAGTAAAAACTAATAACTTAAAATCAAAAAGCCCGATTTGCATTGTGTAAATCGGGCTTTTTTGCTCAACATAAGATATAAATTATTTGATAGCAATTTTTTTAGCAATCTTGCTCTCCTTATTTATTGGAATTGAAATGGAAAGTATACCATCTTTATAATCACCTACTATTTTTTTCTCTTCCACGTTTTTTGGTAGGTTAAATGTTCTCTGGAATTTACCGTAAATAAATTCTCTTCTTACATATTTACCTGCATCTTCGTTTTCCACTAGTTCTTTTTCGTTAGAAATAGATAGCTTATTGTTTTCCAATTCTATATTTAAATCCTCCTTTTTCATTCCAGGAACAGCCAGTTCAATAACAAAGCCTGTTTCATGTTCTTTGACATTTACGTCAGGTATAGTGTGCTTATTATAATTTGTATCCAGCTTATCTGTATTGGTGAAAAAATCATCGAATAACGAATTGATACTTGGTCTATGGTTAAATTTTACTATTGACATAATTTTTTGTTTTTGATTTCTAATTAAATTTCGAAATCACTAGTTCAAACTATATGCCGTTGCATTTTTCCTTAAAAAAACTGTCTTTTTGTCTGTTTTTAGTCCTTTTAGACTTTCGGTTACTGACAATATTTCCGAAATTAGCTTCGTTTTTAGTCTTTAATAAAAACACCGCTGTTTGCATTGAGGGAAATAATGTAGGTTCCTTTTGCGAAATTAGACACGTCAATTGAGTTGGAGTCAGTGTTTATCTGTTTTGACAAAATTTGCTTTCCAACAGAATCCTTAATTGTAATCAATCCTTTACCATCAATAAATAGTATTTCATTTGAAGGGTTCGGATAAAATTTAACCTTATTAATAGCTCTCTTCTCTATACTTAAACTTGGGGGGCAATAATTACCATCTGGAGCATTTTGAGGCAATTTATATGCAGGGTTGGTAATCAAAGCATAACCTAAAACATCCATGGATTGCAGTAATGCAGGCGAGCATGGCTCCCACTCGTTAGCAATTCCGTTACAGGTAGGCGTATCGTTTAATATGCCCATATTTGTGACTATCATCCAATATAAGTATTCAATTGCCATACACCCATAGTCGCATGTTGCGTCGTCATAGTGATACCAGGCAGAACTTGGATAAGGATTTGGAATGCTCAGGTACTGACCTCCTCGTGCAGAATCCATTGCGACGGATAACAGGGATGAATTAGGCGCAAAAGCAAATGCAGATGGATATATGTTTACGTGACCTACTGCATTAATGGTGTGCATTATTTCTTCTACCGTAGCGTCTGAACCCCAGTATCCAGCGACTGCTGGGTTCATTTCTGTTTGCCAAAGTACAGCAGCAACTCCATTACCATTATAATTGTTTTCAAAAGTTGTCATTGCAGCATTACCATCGGCAGCAAACACAGGCATCATAGCATCATTTGCAATAAGCTCCGCAAGTAAAGCAGGGTCATCAACAACCCCGTCTTCATCATTGTCAATTAGCTCTGCCCATATTGCTGCTGCGTGTAATACTTTTTCGTCAAGAACCGTGCTTTCTGCATAAATAGAACAACCAAATACGTCTACATATTTGGTAAACGAACTTAGGGCTAGATTAGACGAATTGGGGTTATCTTCAACCGTGAAACAAACATTGTTTTGAGCATTGGTTGTTACGGCTAATAAAGCGCAAATTACTAGGGTTAATACTTTTTTCATATGGAAAACTACTTTGTGTGTTCAGCTTAAATTAACGAAGGTCTTTTTTAATTATTGTACGGTCGATAGGCAATTAGTTTTTCATCAATCTTTTAATTTCTTGCTTTTCTCCATTGCTAATTTTTACGAAATATATTCCTCTTTCCATTGCGCTTAAATCAATTTGGGTTTTTACTAAATAATCATTACTTGTATGTAATTCATTAGAAATTTGTCGCCCAGTTGCATCTAAAACAACAATATTCACCTTTTTACCAAAGCCTTCAATTTCTATATTAAAAATATTATCACTAGGGTTCGGGAAAATTTCAACCGAAACATATTGCTCTATCTCTTCATCACTTAAAGTATATCCAACCGTAAAGTAATGCGTAATGTGCGTTCCGAAGTCTGAATCAAATTGGTCTAAAAGGGGGCCTCCAAGCATTTTAGTTTTTATCGATCCATTACCATCACTATTTGCAAAAAAGCCTAATCCATCGCCATCGGAATCTAAAAGCTCCATTTTATAACACCCGGGAGATAGGCTTAAAGTATCCTTATATTGCGTGGAATTAGCAAAATTAGTCCTTGAAAAAACCACGTTCCCGTTTTCATCATAGACGTAAAGCTCGTTTTCACTTGCTGCATTATTAGTAATTGTCCATATGTAAAAATCCGATGGATATGTTTTTGGAGCTTCAAACTCTACTCGGTATCCATTGTCATAAATATAATCATCTATTGTTCCATTAACAAGTTCGATTGACGCACTAAACAATTGACAGAATGTTGCATGGTCCCAAAAAGATTGACTCGATATTGGGAGTTCAACTTCTTCCTCCTCTCCAAAAACCAAGTTTCCTGTCCAGTTATATACCTCATGATCTCCACCACACACCCAGTAATGAATTTCTGCGCTTGTCAAATTCGCACTACCATTGTTCTTAATTTTAATCTTTGGGTTGTCACAAATTGGGTTATATCTATTATGGAATTCCCAGCTATTGGGAGCTAATACATCTTCAATGGCTGCGTTATTTAGAAAATTATGGTCTCCATAAGAAACCAACTGAACAGTCGTTCGATAATTTCCTTCCATGCCTCCAGCGTCGTATTCCATTCCGTAATTAATCGAGGCGGTTGCTCCAGGCGTAACATATGGGGTAATATCATGGTTGTAGGTGTCTCCAAATGTGCCTGGGCACCATCCTGCTCGGTCATAAATCCATGTTCCTCCTTGCGATATAACCGGGTTATCTGCACATGTTTTCCAGTTTAACCATTGAAACTGCTGCGCTCCGTTGATGCTTAAATCATGTAATTTTGGGCAAAATTCAGCACAATTTTCAAACCCTCCAAACCAGTGGCCAGTAGTCCTAGTCTTAACAGAGTACTGTGTGGCATTTGGATTTAGGTCAACATCAACAGCCGGCATAGAAATATCGTTTGCAATATTTGAATGCTGATAATCGCCTAGCCAAATTGTTTCAAAATCGACAACATCTCTTGGTGGTGTTCCGTGTATCATAATGAATTTTACATCAATTAGTTCTTGTTGGTTTCCTGCAGAAAACTCAACCGTATCGTGAAACAAAGGCTTATAGTCTGTTACGTCATAAACCCACCTGAATCCATTTACTCCTAGGTTTAATCCTATCCCGTAAGGAGTAACATAATTTTGAATTTGATGTGTTGTTTGATTGTATGTGTTTGCAAACAGGCCATCATGCGTTATATAAGTAGAGTCAATTACTACTTCGTTAGCGTCATACGTATAAGAATAGCCCGGAAGCCATCCATAAGTTGTATCAACTGCAGAAGATGAAATTCCAGTAACATTCATATCAACTGAAGTCGTAGTTTCGACAATAGAAACTTGGTGATGTTCTACAGAATCAATAACCAAAGCCGAATCAAGATGGGACGTGTAGTTTCCTTGTATAAAAGTCATGTTTGGGCGGTTTGTAGATTGGAAAATATTTGAATTTACGTCGCAGGAGCTTTCCATATTCCAGATAGGAAGTCCCATTAATTGAGCGTTATGTTCGTTAGCACTATAATCTATCGCTGCCATTCCGGTCAAATCATTGAAATTATAAGCTGCTTGAAGGCTTGATATATTGGGGTGTGTTCCGTCAACCGATTTATCCATCCAGTTTTGAATAGTTGTTTGATCTAGAGCAGCATTCCAAACCCTAAATTCATCGATATAACCATCGTATCTTCCTGAGTAGTCATTTTGTCCCGGCCCGCCGATTTTAAACGTTTCTATTCCCGCCATTGTTTTCGTTTTTCCTGTTCCAGACATAAAAACAGCACCATTTAAGTAAGCAACCATATCTCCTGTTGTTGCGTTCTTTGTAAATGCCCAGTGGTTCCATTGACCAGCAAAATCTATTGCGTTTGCCGCTTCATCAATTCTATCATATGAATTAGCTGAGCTGTTTCCTGCATCCCAATAAACCCTGCTGTTGCTCCAAGGAAGATGGGAATTAACAACTCGATATCCATTAGCGTCTCTTCCCTCAAAAATATACGAGTTCATCGGCATTACATTTGGGTCACCATAACACCAAAATGAAACCGTAATTTGATCAGAAATATTTGAAAAAGCCGCCGAAGGAACCTCAACATAGTCTCCACTTCCAAAATCTAAATAACCATTATCGGAGCCTGTTATTCCTGCGTTAAAACCAGCCGCGTCTCCTAAAATTGAAAAGTCACTTCCTGTTGATGTGTTGTCAAAACAAAGCTCTACAACTAAATTGGAGGTCCCGTCCCATGTAAACGGAGTGTGAAAGTTAAAATTCACAGTTCCAACTAAAGCGATATTTGTATTAATATTATACACTTCTTGTAAGCCTGTTTCGTAAGATGCTGGCGTTAGCTCGTTTAATGTAGTGTGTTTTACGCTAATCTTTAGGTTATTAATCTCTGGCCCTAAGTCCGTTACTTCAAGCGCAAGCTTATCAACTGAGCCCGCAACAACTCCTGCGGTAGTTAGTTCGCTAGCGGTAAATATATATTGCGCTTTACCTGTTCTGCTGGAAGTATTAAACACCTCTGTTAAAGGTGTTGCCCCTACTCCAACCGTTCCGCTTGTTTCAGATGTTGTTGCATCATATACAGGAAAGTACTGATACGAATGATTGTAGTCATAAATTGGATTGATAACATAAAAGATTGTATCGGGGTTTGTGCTACCTAAATAATAATAGGATGATCCAACATTTTCGTGCTGGTATAAATTCGTATAGGTTGTATAATCCCATTCTCCACAAGCATATCCATCTTGAGTAGTTGCAGCGTCACATTTAAGTGTGTAATACATTAATATTTTAGAATAGGTGTTTGTATCGCTCGGAAAAACGTACCATCCTCTTCTTTTAGTAATGTCAGAAAATTCAAGGGTTTGCACAACCGTCGTGTCTCCAATGTTTTGCGCTTTAATCGAAGGAAATCCGACAACTATTAAAAGTAGGGTAATTAAAACTGTCTTTTTCATATCTGCTTAATTCGGTTTATTTCTACGAATGTAGCGGTAACTATCCTAAAAAAATAGTTGATTATCTTAAAAGTTTGAATTCCTAACTAAGTGCTAATAAGCGGTTTTAGTTGTTTTATGATTTTATACCCTCCACCACAAGCACAAACTCTCCTTTCGGTGCCTTTTCTTGAAAATGAAGTAAAACTTCAGAAAGCGTTCCTCTAACAATTTCCTCATAGATTTTCGTCAACTCTCTTGTTGCTGAACATTTTCGATCTGCTCCAAAAACATCAATAAATTGTTCAAGGGCTTTAACAACTCTGTAGGGAGATTCATAAAAAATTATAGTCCGCGACTCTTCTTTCAATGCCTCTAGTCGTTTTTTTCTTCCTTTTTTATGGGGCAAAAATCCTTCGAATAAAAACCGGTCACATGGAAGTCCTGAATTAACTAAAGCAGGAACAAACGCCGTTGCGCCAGGTAAGGTTTCTACCTCAACCCCTTTTTCAATGCAGGCTCTTACCAATAAGAACCCTGGGTCTGAAATTGCAGGAGTTCCGGCATCGCTTACCAATGCAAAAACATTTTCTGTAGAAGAAAGCTCATCCACTAATTGCTCCACAATTTTATGCTCGTTATGCAAATGAAAGGAGCGCTGAGGCGTCCCAATCTCAAGGTGTTTAAGTAGCTTTCCGCTTGTTCTGGTGTCTTCTGCTAATATTAAATTAGCTTCTTTTAATACGCGAATAGCCCGAAGCGTTATATCTTCTAAATTCCCAATAGGGGTTGGCACAACAATTAGTTTTCCCATTTTAAGATCTCGTTAGCACAATATAATCCTGTAATACAGTTTTTAAAAATGTGACATTGTTTTTTGGAATAGGCGTAATATTAAGCCTTTCACTAACCAAATTAGTTAGTTCTGTAACCAACTCGCTGTGTTGTTTATTTGGGTAGCTTCTGATCCTCTCTATTGAGTTTTTAACTAACAACATGTCGTCATCCGACAACTGAACTACTTGTGGATATTTTGGTTCATAATTCTCTTTACTCTTTATTGTTAAAATATCTTTTATACTGTATTGTTTCGAGGACTTTAGTTTTATGACACATGTATTTGCAATAACATCTCCAAGCCGTTGCATTTTGTCTGATGAGGAAGCAGATAAAGCCGCAATTGATCCAACAGAAAATAAAATGTCTATTAACCTAAAAGACCACCTTAAAAACAACTCTCCCATTGAGGGGTTGCCGCCTGAAACTTTTACCACCCTAATTCCAAGCGCCATTTTCCCGATAGACTGCCCTCCAAAAAAAGCCTCCATAATAAAAGAATAAAAAAAGACAGGAAGTGTAAATAAGGTAAAGATGGTGTAAACCACCTCCCTTGAATCAAACATTTCGCTAGCGGCAAAACCAGAAGACAGTGTGGTGAACAGAATTGTACATACTGTTATGTAAAAAAACAGTATTACTATGTCCAATAGTAAAGCCAAGGCTCTGCCCAATATGGATGCTAGCTCATACTGAATGATAACGTTATGCGCAGTTACTATCTCTGTGGTTTTCATTTCTGAAGCTAAATATAGGAAGGAATACTTCAAATAAAAAAAGTGGGGTTTATCTATTTTATTTAACTCTTCATTTCTCAGTTTGAGAAGTCAGTTTTAACCCTTACATTTAAGAGTTATTTAACCCTAAACACGTGAGTAAAGCTCCATGAAGGAAACGGCTTTTATTAATCAGAATAAAAAAAAGTGGGCGAAATTCGAACGAATGTCCAACCAAAATCAGAGCGACCCTGATGAGCTGAGTGACTTGTTTATTGAAATAACAGATGATTTAGCTTATGCTAGAACTCATTATTCCAAAAGATCGGTAAAGGTTTATTTAAACTCGCTGGCGCAAAAATCATTTCACGGTATTTATAAAAAAAAACGCACGCCTTTTAGTGTGTTTTTTCAGTTTTGGACGACCAGCCTTCCGCTAGAAATGTATAGAATCCGGAAAGCATTGCTTGCGTCATTTACCGTATTTGTTGTTGGAATGCTGATAGGTGTGGTTTCTACAATGGATGATCCCGATTTCTTAGGAGCGGTAATTGGTTACGAATATGTTCATATGACAGAGCAAAACATTGCTAATGGAGAGCCAATGAGCGTATACGGCAACAACGGAGGGGAGATATATTCTTTTGTTTCTATTGCCCAAAACAATTTAAGGGTCGCGCTGATGGCTTTTGTTTTGGGAATCTTTTTCTCTGTAGGCTCTGCCGTATATATGTTTTTCAACGGAATAATGGTGGGGGCCTTTCAATGGTTTTTTAAAGTAAGGGGTCTTTTGTTGGCTTCTTTTTTAACGATTTGGATTCATGGCGCTTTCGAAATATCCGGGATAATAATTGCTGGTGCTGCTGGTATTACACTTGGAAATGGTTTTATGTTTCCAGGAACATTAACCCGAATGCAGTCTTTATCGATTGCTGCAAAAAGAGGGGCGAAAGTGATTATTGGGTTATTCCCTGTTATTCTTTTTGCTGCTTTTATTGAGGGGTTCGCTTCTCGTCATACTGAATGGCCACACCTCATAAAGGGTGGTATCATCTTTTTGAGTTTTGCAATTATGGTTTTCTACTTTGTTGTATACCCTCGTGTTGTAGCCAACAAATATAATTTCGACGGGAAAGTCGTTGAAAAACCAACTTTCGTTGAAAAGAAAACTTTTGATCTATATAAGGTCCGTGATGTAGGGGGGGTTTTTACAGATACGTTTGTTTTTTATCGCAAGTTCTTTCACTATTTTTCCAAAATTTATTGGTTTGTTTTTCCTACAACTACAACATGTGTCGCTTGGTTTTTTTATACGCATCCTTATGGCGGCACAATTAATGACTGGTATGAAAACATGTCTATCGCTTTTGGTATAGGTAATGGTTCTTTTCGTTGGGAGATTTTTAGCGTGCTTACTTTTCTTTTTTCTTTAAATGTCACAAGTACCTTTTTTGCTTTTACATTAGCAAAGAAGCAGGAAAAACCAAAAAAATTTACAAAAGCCTTTTTTACATATACATTGAAAAATATTTGGAGGGTTATGCCAATAATTGGCGGACTGCTATTGTTGGTACGGGGCAATATTTGGTTAGTTATTTTGACTGGTTTTCTAATGCCTTTAGTGCTGTCGTTAAGTTTTCCCGGGGCTTTTGAAAACAGAAAACTATTTACGGGAATTAGACGTGGTTTGTCAATTGGAAAAAGAGGATGGGCTTCAGGAATTGGTGTCTTTTTTATCTTTCTTTTTATTCTTGGATTAATTTTCTTTTTTGCCATTGGACCTGTTCAGGACTTAATAAAAATGGTTTTGGACTGGTTCTTAATTTCAACAACAGATGACTACTTTCTCATCATAAATATTGTAGAAGCTTGCCTTTATATGGTGATAGCACATTTCCTAGTCCCTGTCTTTTTTATTGCATTTAATGTTCTATACTTAAGCACGGTTGAGAAAGAAGAGGCGTATGGATTGTTTGAAAAATTAAAAAAGTTTGGCAAGGCAAGTAAAATTTACGAAGATGAAGAAGCTTTATAAACGATGAAGCAGTTGATTACACATATCATTCTCCTTTCGGTATTGGGTTGTCTTGCGCAAATATCTGCACAAGAACCTTCTGCACAAGACGATTATGTACATTCTGCACAAGAAAAATATAGCTTTAATAAAAAGACGTGGGGCAGCCTAAAAGACCGTGTAATTAAAGAGTCTGGAGGATCTTATAGCTCGGAAAATGGAGGTGTTGAGGGTAGTTATTATAACTACGACAACGAAGGCTACGATGGCAAGTATAGTGAATACAAAAATGACGATGACCAATACCTTTATGAGGGGGGTCAAGCTTATTCGGAGGGAGGTGGACCTGAAGGTGAAAATGCTGGGGGGGTAGGTTACCATCCGAATGAAAACAACACGGAACAAGGGCAACAGGATTACCATCCTAAAGAAAAACAGCCTCAACAGACCAGCCGAAACAATAATAGTGATTCTCAAAGAAGCGATATGGGATTTCTTCAATACGTCTTATTTGGGCTATTAACTGTCTTACTTGCTTTCTTAATTTATCAGCTGTTCGTTAAAACCTCTTTTAATGAAAAGGGGGCAAAAATTGTTGTTGATTTTGAAGAACTGGCTCCAACTCAAATACCAAAATCGGAATTGGAGCTTCTGTTAGAAAAAGCATTAGCTAAAGATGATTTTAGAGGGGCCATTAGGCTCTATTTTATTTTTATTATTAAAGATTTGTGCGAGAAAAAATGGATAAGTTGGGAAAAGAAAAAAACCAACTTTTCATACTTAATCGAAATGAGAGAAAAGCCTCAATACGACTCATTTAATGATGCTGTCTCAATTTATGAATTGGTGTGGTATGGAAATTACAATGTGAAAAAAGAGGACTTTAGTTATTTAGAGCCGACGTTTAAACGTTTGTTAAACAGTTTAAATTCTGAAGGGAAGTAATTATGGCTCTGTCTAAAAAATATTTGATTTTAGGAGGTGCGTTAATAATGGCTCTAGTGTTGGTTTATTTCTTTGGGGGGGGGCGTCAATCGAACTCAGGTAAAAAAAATAATTCTGAAGCTTCTCGAAATGATAGCTTGATAATAAAAAAACCTATAAATCCAACGGGAACTTTTTTACTGTATCAACTTTTAAAAAACTACAAAAACACTTCTTCTCTTCAAAAAATACAAACGTCTCAAGACCTGACTCTTTCGGAGTTGCTGCCAAAAGAACAAAAAAATGACTATAAAAATATATACTTTATTATTGCAGCTGACGCGAACCTAAACGATGAGGATGGTGATTGGTTGTTGGAGTTTGTTGAGGCAGGAAATTATGCGTTTATAGCGTGTGAAAACTTATCAAACAAGATAAGAACAGCTGTTTCGGATAACTCCTATTTTAGGTTTAACTCCTATTATGACACTTCTTTTGTATTAAATTTTTACCACCCCAAACTCTTACAAGAAAACCCCATTGAAATTAAAAATGCGGAATTAAATAGTCATCGCTACCCAAGGTATAAAAACTGGAGGTATTTTCTAGACGCTGATTTGGGAGGTGGATTTGTGCGAATAGCGTATAATAAGGCTAGGGATTACCCAATATGCATACGTTTACAATATGGCAAAGGGTCTTTTATTATTCACTCAACGCCTGCTGCTTTTTCGAATTACAATATGTTTAACAAAGGAGGGAAATACCATGCTGAAGTAGTTTTGTCTCATTTACCAAAAGGAAACATCTATTGGCATCATGACTTTGGAAAATATTCTCCTTATAGGGGAGTTCCGCAGCCGACATATTCTGAGCAAGGTAGTTCGAAGGAAGTAAATTATCCGAAGTCAAGCCCTTTGCAGTATATAATGAAGGTCCCCTCTTTGTTTGGCGCTCTGGTCTTATTAATTCTTGGGGCTTTATTGTATATGATCTTTCAAAGCAAAAGAAGACAGCGAATCATCCCCGTTATAGAATCTAATGAAAACTCGAGCGTAGAGTTTATTCAAACCGTAAGCACTTTATACTTTCAGCAAAAAAGACACGACAAATTAATTAAGCATAAGGAATTAATTTTCTTATCTTTTTTGCGACAACATTACCATGTTTCTTCTCCTAAAATTACACCTGATTTTATAACTAAGGTTGCTCAAAAATCTGGCGTAGGGGAAAAACATATAAAAGATATTTTCACTGCTCTTGTTAAAGGAAAAGAGAACAGAAGTGTTTCGGAAAGTGAACTGATAAACGTATATAATAAACTTGAATATTTTTATAAAAATTGCCACTAAATAAATAATTATGGAAGATAATAATAACAAACCTGAAAAAGACGAAAACGCATTCGAAGATCCGATAAAAAAGGCTTTAAGTGAGTCTGAAGCTCCCTTAAGCTCTAGTCCTCCTGTTGGTTCAAGTAAGTTTGGCGCACCAAGAGTAGATCTATCCTTATTAAACTCCAAGGTTGGAGCAGCTAGAATAGAAATTGGAAAGTATCTTATTGGGCAACATGAGATGGTTGATTTGTTGTTGATTGGCTTGTTTTGCGGAGGACATGTCTTACTAGAGGGTGTTCCTGGTGTTGCAAAAACGTTAACCGCGAAGGTATTGTCTAAAACACTATCGGTTGAGTTTTCTAGAATCCAGTTTACTCCAGATTTAATGCCTTCTGACATCATCGGAACGTCGGTATACAATTTAAAGTCCGGTGAGTTTATATTTAAAAAGGGGCCTGTCTTTACGAATATCGTTCTTATAGACGAAATTAATAGAGCTCCTGCAAAAACTCAAGCAGCATTATTCGAGGTAATGGAAGAAAGGCAAATTACTTATGATGGTGTACAATATGATCTTGATTTTCCCTTTTTAGTAATCGCAACACAAAACCCAATTGAACAAGAAGGGACGTACAGGCTTCCTGAGGCTCAGTTAGATCGTTTTATTTTTAAAGTTAACTTACATTATCCAACCCTTCAAGAGGAAAAAGAAATATTAATTCGATTCAGAAACAAACACGACATAGATTTAGAAAACGTTCAAAGCTTGTTTTCAAAAAGCGAGCTGAAGGCGATACAAAACTCCATAGAGCAGGTTACATTGGACGACTCTATAGTAACATATATTGCAAACATTACCCATGAAACAAGGTATCATGGTAAACTCTACTTAGGTGGTTCTCCGCGCGCCTCCCTCTCTATGATGAAAACTTCAAAAGCTGTAGCCGCTATGAGGGGAAGGGACTTTGTTATTCCAGATGACGTACAGTATGTTGCTTTTCATGTATTAAACCATAGAATTATTTTAACCCCTGAAGCTGAAATGGAGGGAATGGACGCTTCAATAATTATTCAAGAAATAATTCAAAAGGTAGAGGTCCCTAGATAGCACAAACATGACCACTTTTTTTAAACAGCTATATTTACGTAACAGCTTCTTCCTTTATTGGGTGGTTTTGGTTCTATTATTTTGTGTGGGTTTTGGCGTGCCTTTTATGTATCCAATTGCACAAGTTGCTTTTATTGTGTTAATGGCTATTACAATGCTAGATTTGTTTATTCTATTTTTTAGTAAGTCAAGGGTTAAGGCGATCAGGGTTGTGAACAAACAGCTTTCTTTAGGGGATAAAAATACTGTTCGAATAAAAGTAAGTAGCACTTATAAAATACCTGTTAGTTTGAGGATAATAGACGAGTTGCCTTACCAATTGCAAGTTAGGGATTTTGAGGAATGGCTGTTTTTAGGCCCCGGAGAATCCAAAGAGATTGTTTACTTAATTCGACCCAATAAAAGGGGTGTTTATTTGTTTCAGGACATAAACATCTATGTATCCACTATTTTGAGGGTTGTTGAAAGAAGAATTACAATAAAAGCAAAACAAGAGGTTGCCGTTTACCCTTCTATATTGCAAATGAAGAAATATGAGCTACAAGTGTTTTCTAAAACGGCAATTTTCCAAGGGATTAAAAAGATTAGAAGAATTGGAAACAACAACGAATTTGAACAAATAAAAACGTATGTTCGAGGTGATGATATTAGAGCAGTTAACTGGAAGGCTACAAGCAGGAAGGGGGAATTAATGGTAAACCAATATCAAGACGAACGCTCTCAGCAAGTATATTGTGTAATTGACAAAAGCCGGTCAATGCGAATGCCATTTGATAATTTAACCTTGTTAGATCACTCAATTAATTGTGCCTTGTCTCTTTCAAATATAATATTACGTACAAACGATAAGGTGGGTGTGGTAACTTTTTCTGATAAGCTTGGTTCTCGATTGCCTGCAGAAAACACCACAACGCAGCTAAGAAGAATAATAGATGTTCTGTATAAGCAAAAAACATACTTCATGGAGTCAGACTATGAGCGGTTATATTTTGGGCTTAGAAACACCGTTAAAGGACGCAGCATGATCTTGTTGTTTACCAACTTTGAAAGCATGTATGCTTTAAAAAGAAACCTTCCTTTATTAAGAAGAATTAATCAACAACATTTATTAGTGGTTGTGTTTTTTGAAAATTCTGAGTTAAAGAAGGTGTCAAAAATGGAAGGCAATCGTGTTAAGGATATTTACGTGAAAACTTTGGCTGGTAAATTTGCTTTAGAAAAGGAGTTAATAGCCTTTGAGCTTAGAAAATATGGGATACAAAGCGTGTTAACAAAACCGGAAAATCTATCCGTAGATACAATCAACAAATACCTAGAATTGAAATCAAGAGGAATGCTTTAATTTTCTTAAAGGAGGTTTTTTCGGGAAGGAGCTGGTCGTTTTTGTTACCCCTTTTTTCCTCTACGGCATTACTTTTTATTGACAACAAGTTAATAATTTCTTCATCTAGAATGTCTGTTCTCTTTCACGGAACTGTTAGCTTATTTTTTAATTATATCTGTTTTCTTCTTCACTTGTTAGTTTTTTCCATTTTTTAATTAAAAACCTTCTGTACAAATCATTTTTTTTGAGGTTTCCCCCTAACTCATACTCTGAAAACGTATCCTTTTTTTTTGAATATATTATCCCTCTAATAGCATATTTTTCTCCTTTTGTAATCAACATCAGCTTGGTCGATATTGCTAAACTATCTTCCAAACAACTGCAATCATTGGTGTAACTAAAAGATACTTCCCCTATGGTATCTTTGTCAATGTCTGTAAGCTCTATAGACTCTATATTATGACTTGAAAACATGTCTAAATCACAGTTTTTCACATAATCCGTAAGTTTTCTAACTTGTTTAAACTCCTTATCCTCTTTTAAAAAATGGTATATATATAAGTGGTTGCTATTCGTTTTTATGTCGCATACAACCGACCTAAAAAGTATGTTATCTCCTTTTTTATCACTCCATCGAAAACCATCAATAACATCTCCCCAAACTACTTCCTTCTTTTTAAAATCAAAAAAATCATATTTAAATAATTGAAGTAGTTCATTCGGACTAGGATTGTAAATTACTTTTCCAGAAGCTACTTTTTGATTTTTTACTTCAATATACCAGTTAAACAGCGTGATGGTATCTTTATTAAAATTTCCTCTAGTGTGACTAAACTCATCTGGGAAAACCAACTTTCCAATATTGTTATCATCTATCTCAATTGTTTTAACAAAGGCTGTTTTTTGGTTAGATATAACAAACTTAGCTTCATATAATCCACTTTCTCCCCACATGTCTTGAATTGAGAACTCAAAGTCTTTAGAAATAGTATACTCCCAAGTTTGGGTATATGAAGATACCCAATAGAGAAACAAAAAAAGGCTAAAAACACTTTTTAAAAGAGCGTTTTTAGCCTTTAGTCGTTTTTTAGAATTATACATTTTTCCGTATAAGTTTATATTAAATTAATTCTTTTTATCAGCTCTTCCTTATAAGAACCTCCTATTGGAATAATTTTATTGCTATCCTCTAAAATAATGTTTGGTTGTTCTATTTGCGCTATTTTATCCAACCTCACAATATAAGACCTATGCACCCTTAAAAAGAAGTCTTGTGGCATTTTACGCTCAATATCTTTCATTGTTGAATGAACCGTATACCTTTTGTTTAATGTATTAATTACTACATAGTCTTTAAGCGCTTCAATAAAAAAGATATCATTGGTGTTAAGTTTAATTAATCTAGATTTACTCTTAACAAAGATAAATTTTTTGTTTTCTTTATTTTCTATAATATTATAGAGCATATCTCGCTCTTTAAGTACTTCTAATTCTTTACTGTGTTTATAAAAAGCCATTTCAATAGAAGTGTGCAGGTCAATTTCTTTAAATGGTTTAATTATATAAGCATATGGTTCAGTAACTTTTGCTTTGGATAGTGTGTTTTCATCTGCATAAGCTGTTAAAAAGATAACAGGAATATTATAAGCCTCTTTAATCCTAGTAGAAGCTTCAATACCATTTATATCTCCCTTGAGCATAATATCCATTAGTATAACGTCTGGTAGTTTTTCACTACAAAGTTCAATGGCTTTTTGTCCGGTAGATGCAACACCTAAAACATTGTAACCTAGTTTTTTTAAACTGTACTGAATGTCTTTTGAAACTATACTTTCATCTTCAACGACTAATACACTTATTTTACCCATAAAAGAATCTTGAATATCTATTAAATTATTATTGAACTGTAAAGTTAAATAAAAATCTTGTTCCTTTCTTGTTAATCACCTTAATATCTCCATCTAACTGACTAATAAGTATATATACTAACTGAAGGCCTAAGGTATCTGTATTTTCTACATCTAAATTATCCGGTAATCCTATTCCATTATCCTCCACCTTTAAATACATTTTATTCATTTTCTTTGTTAGTTCAATCCGTATTTTTCCTTTTCTATTCAAAGGGAATGCGTACTTAATCGAATTAGATACTAGTTCGTTAATTATTAAACCACAAGGAATTGCCTGGTCTAAACTTAGATTAACATCTCCTAAGTCTAATTCTAAATTAATATTAGCATGTTTGATAATATAGGTTTGAACCAGGTTTGAAGATAAACTATTTATGTAGTTAGAAAAATTAACATAAGAAAAATCATCCGATCTATATAAGCTTTCATGAACAAAAGACATAGTTTTTATCCTGTTTTGACTTTCTCTTAATATATCTAATGTCATTTGATCTTTAACATAAGATGATTGAAGATTAAGAATGCTAGATATTACCTGAAGATTGTTTTTAACACGGTGGTGTACTTCTTTTAATAGAACTTCTTTTTCGTTTAAAAGTTTTCTTAGTTTTAGTTCTGTTTCTTTTTTATGTGTTAAATCCACCGCCAAACAAGCTAGGTCAAATTTCTTTTTTCCTTTTATTTTAATCGGACTAAGAAATGTTGCATAAATCATTTGCTTACCTTCTGAACTATAAATAATAGATTCAAAATTTTGAGAAATTCCTGCTTGAGCCTTAGTATATAAAACTTCCATCTCGTTTATTAAATGCGGTTTATAAGGCTTTAGGTTGTTCGATATCTTACTAAAAAAATTATCTCCAACTTGTATTAAATCACCTATTCTATCCTTAAACATTCTACTAAATTCGCTATTCAAGGATGAAACATTAAATTTACTGTCTAATGTCCAAATAAGAACATTACTCGTATTTTCAAAAATGGATTGTATAGTAGACGACTGCTTAATTAATAATGCTTCTCTTTTTTTCTTTTCCGAAATGTCTCTAATTACGTCTCTAGATCCTTTAAATATACCATCCTCATAAAAAGCACTGCTGGATATTTCTATATTTTTTCTTGTCCCTTTTGCCGCAATAATTTCAATTTCAAAGTTTCTTACCATTCCTTCTTTTCTGAGTTCTTTGGCTTTCTCTGAAACAATACTTTTATCTTTATCTGAAACAAAAGAATAAAAATTATACGCTGCATTATCTTCCACTTCAAATAAATTTTTACCCGCCTCATTAATATCAATCGTTATATTATTTTCATCAACAATTATTACTGCATCCGAAAAGTTTTCGAATAATTCTCTATATTTTTTTTCACTATTAATTATTTCATATTCTATTTTTTTTACTTCTTTAATATCCCTAGAAACACCCATTAATCCCATATAATTTCCTTTATTATCAGTTATAGGAGATGCAGACAAGTGGGTGTTAAATAACTTACCATTTTTCTTTTTATTTGTGATTTTACCAATAAAGTATCCTTTTTCTTTTATATGCTTTTCTATATATTCGTATTCTGTTTTATCCTTAAATAAATCTATCGGACTGATTTGTTTAAATTCTTCTTTTGAGTATCCAAATTGAGAAGATGCTGAATGACTTACATGGGTTATTTTATTATTGATATCAGATGCTATAATAATATCTAACGAACTATTTATTATACAGTTTATAAACTCTTTATCAATTAACATAATAGCCTTTTTAGTTAGTTTTACTCTTATATCTACTGAATCCTTTTCTGTTACTATTAATAAATAATCCTTTTTTAATAATACAGCCGAATCTCTATACGAACCAAAAAATATTTTCTAATATTCATTTATTATTGAGTTTCAAATGCTGGTTTTATTTTGTAGCCGTCCACTTTATATTCTATACCCCTTTTATAGTGTATTGCAAGAATAATAACTCCTTCTTTATTAAATTTTGTCCATTCACCTTCTTTTTCTCCATTATCATATTTACCCTCCCACTTTAACTGACCATTAGGATAATAGAATCTATGTTTATCTATTGGAAGTCCATTAATATATTCTCCTTTAAAATTAATCTGTCCATCATTATAGGTATATATCCAAATTCCATGCTTTAAACCATCTCTAAAATTTCCTTCTTCCTTGTGATCATTAATATTGTAAAACCAAACACCTTCACGAATACCATCTATAAATTCTCCTTTTGTTATTAAATTTCCAATAGTGTCGTATTCAATAGATTCTCCATCCTCTTTTCCGTGTCGAAATAATTCCTTTCTACGTAATTGTTTATTCGTATACCACCATTTCCATTCTCCATGCGGTAATCCATTAATATACAATCCTTTTTGCTCAATCTCTCCACCTTTAAAATAATATACCCATAAATCCTCTCGTTTTCCATGATTAAATTTACCAATTGCTTTAATCGAACCGTCGGTATATAAATATTTCCATTCTCCATGCTCTAAACCTGTAGAATCCAGTATACCCTCAGCTATTTTAATATTATTCCTATATTGATAAGAATTAATCAATACATCTATAGAATCATATTCTCTAAATATACCTTGCTTCATTTCATCGGCATAACCTCCAATTAAGTAAGAACCGTTTGGTCTAATTTCCTTACTTAATTCAAAAAATTCAACTTCTTTAGCATCTTCATTTAATGCACCATCAACAAACATATTCATTGTTTTTAAGCCTCCTTTCTTATTATATTCTCTTACTATTCCATCTAATACACCATGTTTAAAATCGCCTTCCCATTTTACCTTTCCGTTTTCATAAAATTCTTTCCATATACCCTGTTTTTTTTCTTCTTCATCAAATCTATTTATTTGTTCCTCACTTCTTAAAAACCCACTGTTATATTCACTTATCGTTATAACTCTACCTATACTGTCTAATTCATAACAATAACCATGTTTTTTATCCTGGTTATAAGTATTAATATTTTTTATTCTTCCAGAAGAATAAAAAATATTTTCTTTCCCTGATTTTACATTTTTACTATAATTTGATGCACTTTTTATACATCCATACTTATCAAATAATTTTGACACTCCTTCTTTTTTATTTTCCTTATAATTTATTTCATCCAAAAGAGCGCCTTTATTACTATAAAACTTCCAAATACTATCTAATAAAAAATTCTTACGATTACCTTCAGATTTTATTTGCCCATTATCATAATAGGTTTTCCAATAACCTATAGGCTTTCCATCTTTTAAAATTCCTTCACTGCTAACATTTCCATTTTGAAAATAAAAAGTGTTATATCCGTTTGGATCAACATATGTTTCTTGAGCAAGAATTATAGAGCCGCTAAAAAAAAAGAAACGAACAATATATATTATAAATAAATAAAAGAGTTTAAACTTAAATATTTTACTATTATTATTAGACTGTTTATATTGTGTGTAATTTGTATTCAAAAAATTAGGTTTTATATTTTATCAATAGTTAATAACACTTAATTAACACGGTTTATTATATAAATATCTTTGTTATAAAGGTAATTAATATGTTATAAACAAAATGAAAAATAGTTATTATATAAGTAATTAGTTAAAACTTTTATACCATTTTTGTATTGATAACTGCGCAAAACTTGTTAATTAATAACTATAAAATTAATGTTAACTTATTAGGTTTATATAAAACTAATATCAATGAATAATTAATTTTTTTAATACTAATAAAGTTTATATATAGTAACTAACAGGTTATTAACAAGTTATTAACGGTTTGAATCCAAGGTAAAGATAAACTAAACATAGTATTATGAATATAGCAATTGGTGCTGATCATGCAGGTTACGAATTAAAAAAAGCAATAATAGCTTTTTTAAAGGAAAAAGGGAATAAAGTAGAGGATTTTGGATGTTATTCAACAGAGAGTATAGACTATCCAGATTATGCGCACCCAGTATGTGAAAGTATTGAAGAAGGTACAAATAAATATGGTGTATTAATTTGTGGAAGTGGTAATGGAATAAGTATGGCAGCAAACAAACACTCTGGTATTAGAGCTGCCTTAAGTTGGAATGCAGAAATTGCCGAACTTGGCAGGTTGCACAACAATGCGAACATTGTTTCAATTCCTGCTCGTTTTGTTAGTGAGGAAAGTGCTTTGAAAATAGTAGAAGCTTTTTTCACTACGGAATTTGAAGGCGGGAGACACCAAACAAGAGTAGATAAAATAGCCTGTAGATAAAATGAGATATTTGATAATCTTATTGTTGTGTGCTTTTATAAGTTGTACATTAACAAAAAGAACCAGCAAGGTAATCGACTTAAAACTAGAAGTATTAACAGATAGTATTGCTGATATATACGCGTCTTCGATTATAAAAAAGGATTTAAACAAAGACCTTTCCATACTTGCTTCTGATGAATACGAAGGGAGAGAAACAGCTCGTCCAGGACAGAAAAAAGCCGCTAAATATATATTGGAAAGATTTAAAGAAATAGGCGTTTCGCCTGGAGCAGAAAACGGGTCTTTTCTCCAAACATTTACCGTGGACGCAAAGAACGCTTCCAACGTGTTTATTGAATGTAATAGAGAGAAATGGCATATTATTAAAGATTTCTATTACATAGGAAACCTTAAAGATGTTGAACATAAAAACATTGAATTAGTATATGTTGGACACGGGATAGAGGAAGATGGTTATTCTGACTATAAAGGAAAAGATGCTAATGGAAAAATTGTAGTGATAAATGATGGGGTACCTGAAAAATCAAAGATAAAACATAGTGATTGGAGCAGTTGGAGAAAGAAAGTGGAGTTAGCTGAAAGTAAAGGGGCTATAGGGGTTGTTACAATTAAGCAAAATTATTTGGAAGGGGCTGAAAGAATCCAGGGCTTTATGGAAAACCCAAATATGCAAATGCACAACCCTGGTAGACGAAAAGCAGACTTAATACCAAATATTTATATTTCCGATAGTACCGCTAAAACCTTTTT
The DNA here is from genome assembly GCA_943788755.1 of uncultured Flavobacteriales bacterium. GTDB lineage: Bacteria > Bacteroidota > Bacteroidia > Flavobacteriales_D > Parvicellaceae > CALSMU01. The sequence continues at coordinate 503,960 of CALSRM010000003.1, read as the reverse complement.
ATTAAAAATAAATGAGTCAAAAATTTCAGTTAAAGTTGATATTGAAGAGGAGTTAACCTCTGATAATGTGCTCGGTTACATTGAGGGAACCGACCTTAAAGAGGAGCTTGTTATTATTACAGCGCATTATGACCATTTGGGGTATGACAATGGAGAAGTATGTAATGGTGCAGATGATGATGGTTCTGGAACAGTTGCTGTTATTGAGTTGGCTGAGGCTTTTCAAAAAGCAAAAAACGATGGAAACGGACCTAGGCGAAGCATTCTTTTCATGACGGTATCAGGAGAGGAAAAAGGATTATGGGGGTCTAAATATTATTCTGAAAATCCCGTATATGCGTTGGAAAAGTCCGTGGTAAATCTTAATATAGACATGATAGGTAGAAGAGATGATAAGCATGAACACGACAATTACATCTATATTATTGGGGCGGACCGAATAAGTATGGACCTACACCTCATTAATGAGAAGGTAAACGAAAGGTATATAAAATTTGAACTTGATTATACGTATAATGATCAATCGGATCCTAACCAGTTTTATTATCGATCCGATCATTATAATTTTGCTAAAAACGGAATACCTGTTATTTTTTATTTTAGCGGGGTTCACAAAGATTATCATAAGCCAACAGATGATGTGGATAAAATTAATTTTGATAAGGTTCAAAAAACTACGCGAATGGTTTTTTATACCGCCTGGGAAATCGCCAATAGAGATCAGCGATTAAGAATAAACGGAATTAAATAAAAATGGAAAGAGTTGTATTAGTAGATGAAAATGATACTCCATTAGGAACGATGGAAAAAATGGAAGCGCATGAGAAAGGTGTTTTGCATAGAGCGTTTTCAGTATTTATTTTTAATAGTAACGGAAAGATGTTGCTGCAGCAGCGCGCATTTTCAAAATATCATTCAGGAGGGCTCTGGACGAACACTTGTTGTAGCCACCCAAGAGAAAACGAAACAACAATAGATGCCGCTCACAGAAGGCTGCAGGAGGAAATGGGGTTTGACTGTGAAATAAGTAAAGAGTTTGATTTTATTTACAAAAAAGAACTAGATAAAGGACTAACAGAACATGAACTGGATCATGTTTTTATAGGCGAATATGAAGGAGAAATTAACTTTAATACCGAAGAAGTTTGTGCTTATATATTTAAGCCTGTTCAAGAAGTTTTAGATGACGTTAAGCAATTCCCAGAAAAATATACTGAATGGTTTAAAATATGTCTTAACGAAGTGGTTAAAAGGGTTTTATAAACCATTTTCTTCAAGAAAAACCGAAAAACCATCACCATACACCTCTAGTGCAATTAGCGTGTTGTTCCACCTATATGATGTGGATAAAGAAACGGTGACAACTTCTGATGGCATCCCATACAACTTATTAATTATAAGTTTTGTGGTTTTTACGTCAGTTAAAAATTCATTCGATGTTGTATCAGAATAGACATAATCGAAGTAAACCCCAGATAAATTTTCTTGTTCAAACAAAAACGAACCACTTAGCAATATATTTTCATTATAAGTTTCAGTAAAAGCAAGGACGTTAGGCTTACTTTTAAAACCAACCCTAAAAAGGTTTTGGATGTCAGCCATTACCGAGAGGCCTAATTTCAGAGAATCACTATGTACACATTGAATTAATTTTTGAGCTAATTCAATGTGTTTTGGCGCCACAAGCCCAGCTTCTATTGTTTTTTCGGCTATTTGATTTTTTCTAATTGTAAAAGTAAACCCATTATCAAATAATTCATAATCGATAATATTGTTGTCGTTGGCCCACGAATACGTTTTCATCGAACTGCTACTATACGTTGAATTATAGTCTCCGAGCTTAGCGTGAACCAGGCTTATGGCGGTTTGTGTATCTTTTTCTAAGTCCGGACTTAATGAGTCGTAATAAAAGTCGTAGTGGACGGCGCTAATAACCCCACTATTATATTTAAAAACCTTTTTAAGAACAATACTTCCAAGCGTCACCTCACTTCGACATGTGTTTGCAGTACACTCTAAGCTTTGAGGAGTAGCATACGACTCTATGTCTGTGCTACCTATTACCAAGAGGCTCTTATTAACATGTAACAGAAGCTCTTCTATTTCTTTAAGCACTTGTTCAATTGCAGTTGGATTGACTTCAGGTATAGACTTAACCTTGTTTTCATCGTTTGAACAACCTGAGGCTAACCCAATAAAAAGTATTATTATCCAATTATTTTTAAAAAACACAATCAATCCTCTCTTATTATAATAAAAAAATGTTATCGTTATGAACGAGTAAATCTAAAGCCTTTGTTGAGTGCAAAGAAAAGCAAAAAAAAAGCCTACACATTTTGTGTAAGCCTTTCAATTGTCTTAAGTAAAGAGCGTTCTAGTGGCCATGACCATCATGACTTTCTTCAGCTTCTCCACCTTCACCACCCTCTTCGGTTGCTTCTCCTTCAGCAGCAGCACCACCACAAGAAATTGTTGTCATAGAAAAGAATCCAGCAACAGCTAATAACATAAAAAACTTTTTCATACTGATTTTTTTAAATTTGATTTATACTTGATAAACAAAATTAAAAACAATTCCGTAATTCGCAAGTTTTTGCCGTAAAATCATTCTTTTTTAGCGTTTTAATCAAAAAACGCGTAAGAAAACTTTGTTATTGTAATAAAGTTTGAAGGAACATTTTGAGTAAGAAGAGCCTTCATTAAAAGTGTTGATTTATCATAAATTACCTCTTTATGTGTTTTTAACTCCTCGTTTCTGTACTCGTCAATTGTTTCTAGGTTCCCAAGTTGGTCATATTCATATATAAACCTAGAATAGATGTCTTTTGACATATCTTTTTGTATTGTCATTTCAGAAACCTTCATTAAGTCATTGTATTTGTAGGTGGTTTGCCCTTTTTTATGATTTACAATTAGTTTTTTTTCCGTCTTAACCAAGAGCTTGTTTTCATCATAGATGTAGTTTTCTTTTTGATAAATCCCTCCGTGGTTGTTGTGCACATTTTTCTGTTTAGACGAGTCATTTCTTATATAAGAATAGGTTTCGTTTACTATGGTGTATTGTTTCTTTAACTTGAAATCGTTTTTATTGTTTGTTGCGTTTTCATCTCTGCAGTATGTTTTACGCATCACGTCACCAATCTGGTTATAACTGTAGTTATAGGAAAAGAAACCATAACTATCACTCATTCTTTTTGTGGTGATATTGTTTTTCTCATCATAATGATAGGTTATTATTGAACTGTCTTTTTTCTTTCCCCGATAAAACGAATCGAATTGTTTTATTAGATTACCGGAACCATCAAAAAAAAACTTAGTTATGAGCCCCTTGCTTTGTATAACCCGTAAATCTGCTTTTGTGGAAACCGAACCTGTTATGCTTTTTATTTTATTGTTGCGGATAAACTCGGGATAAAAAAAAGGTTCTCCAGAAAACACCGCGCAATTCCTGTTGTCTAGCATTTGTGCCGAAAAGTAAGCAGGAACTAATAGTGTTAAAAAGAAAAGTCTCATCATGCGTGGTTAATGTTTTTATAGAAAGCAAAAGTAATTGAATTTATTAATTGACCTATTTATATAAGGCCACAACAGATTTTGCAACCTCTCGTATTTCATCCCTTAATTCTCTTGGCTCAATTACCTTAATGTCTTTGCCAAAACCCAAAAGTTGCATTTTTAATTCATATGTAGGAAGAAGAAAAAATGAAAATAAGTGCACATTGTTTTTTTCTCCTAAATACTCTTGCGAGATATGCAAGGGTTGAGAAAGTAGATATTTCGACAGCAGCACTTCCGCTTCGATAATTATTTTAGAGGGGCTTCCGTCGTCCGAGGTAATTCCAATAGAGTATTTAAAAAACCTATCAGGGCTAAAAGAGTGATTCTTTTTATAAGTGTCTGATAATACGGTGAGCTTGCTTACCCTGTCCAAGCCAAAGGTGATCACTTTATCTTTAAGCTCGCTTTTACCTACCAAATACCACCTGTTTCTATATTCTTTTAATAGGTAGGGGTGTATTCTCCTTGTTTTGGCGACTTCACTTGAAAACCCTTTGTGTTCAAACTGAACTTTATTCTTATTTTTAATTGCGGTTAAAAGCGGCTCTAGAAACTCACTTCCTCCTACTCGATCAACAGTTTCGAACTGAACGTATTCTTCGATGGCCGTATCTTGAACGTTAGAAGAGATGTTTACCCGGTCAATAATTTTATCTATAGCAAATTCGAACTGACTAAATATTTCAGTGTTTTTAAATTGAGAAAGGAGGTTTGTTGCAAGTTTAATTGCTTTAATATCCTTTTCTGTTAAAGGAACTTCATCGATTGAATATTCCTTATCTTCGTAGTAATAACCTCTTTCTTGTTTATTGTATTTAATTGGAGCATCATGCTCTAATCGCATAGCAAACAAGTCTTTCTCAATGGTTGAATCACAAATATTCACCCCCAAAGTTGTTCCAAATAACTCTTCTTCACAAGCGGATCGTAAAGTTGCTTTTGAAGGGAAAGGGTTGTATTTGTTTCTTAGACTCCTGTCGATTACTCGATAGCGGGCTAAGGCGTTTTTAATTACGGGCATAAAATTGATTTGAAAACCAAATATACAAAAACAGAGGACTACTCAACTAACAAGCCTTCAACTAATGCGGTCACATCAGAAACATATTTAGCATAATAAATCCCAGTACCCGGGCCGTAAAAACCAGTATGAATTTTTCTAATCATGCCTTTTTTATCAATAAATATTGCCGTTGGAAATGAGGAGACATCACTCAGGATCGGCAATGCCTTTTGTGCTTCTTTTTTACTTGCGCCACCTGCGATTAAAAACTCATATTTAGAGTGGAAGTGTGATTTTAGATCTTTTATTCTTGCAATTTTATCACTTAGTTTTTCTGGCACTTCAAAAGCAAGACCTATTATTTCTAGACCCTTGCCCTGATACTTCTTGTGTAGAGCTGTAAAAAATCTTGTTTCATCTAAGCAGTTGGGACACCACGACCCTAATATTTGAATTATTACAACTTTGTCATCGAAGCGCTTATTAGGGAAAGAAACATTTTTTCCATCAATACTAGGAAACGTAAACTCAAGCTTTTCTTCTCTCACTTGATTCGTTAAAGAATAAGGGTTAGCTAGCGTGAACAATTCATTTTTAGATGAAACCCATGGTTCACTCCAGTGTGATCCAGAATAAAACCTCCCATTTATAATGCCGTCAAATAACCCTCCTTCAAATAAAAATGCATGTGATCCGTCAAAACAAGACAACAAAATAGAATCACCACTTACATTTCCCTGTAAAAACCTATAATCTCCGGTTTGAGTTATAAAAGTTCCTGCTACATATTGCTTCTCTTGATTAAATATAGCAATAGCTGCATATTCATCTTCACCTCCTTCACTAAACGTTGTTTTCCACTCTCCTTCGTACTGTCCATAGTTGTTGTGAGAAATGTTAAACCTATTTTGCACCCCCTCTTTATTTAAACGAGCCGAAAACAATAACTTGTAATTTATTTTAGTGTTATTGTACCAATACCCAATTAATCCTGTCTTTGTTTTTGCAAATCGAAATTCTGAATCAAAAACAGGCATTTTAATGCGTATAGAGTCTTGATATTGAGTTATTTTAGCCCCAATTCTTTCTTCGGAATTAATAATGAAAACCGAGTCTTTGACTACCTCAAAATTAAACGGAATTTTTTTATTTTTCTTAATAGCTAGTTGTCCAATCCACTGTCCCTGAGCCACAAGGTGTTTTTGTTGTTTTTCCTCAGAACAAGAAAGCGCTAATATTAAAGAGAAAAACAAGGCGCCAAGCTTATTCATAATAACTATCCTAGTTTTAGTAAACGCTAAAAGTAGGGATTATTATATAAACCTCATAACGTTGGGTTTTTTTAGCTTTATTAAGGATATTTACGCAAGAATAACTATAAAAAATAAAGAATGCAACCTTTTTTTATAGAAAGAAGTCTATGGTACTAGATAAGCGAAATATGTCTGAGGAACAAATGATTAAGGGATGTTTAGAAAGCAATCCTCTAGCTCAAAGAACCTTATATAATAAGCTTGGTCCAAAGATGATGGGTGTTTGTCTGCGATATATGGCGAACATGGAAGAGGCACAAGACGTGCTGCAAGATGGGTTTGTTAAGGTCTTTGATAAATTGGGAGCGTATTCAGGAGCGGGCTCTTTTGAAGGGTGGGTGCGGAGAATATTTGTTAATACAGCTTTAGATGCTATTCGCAAGAATAAAAAGCTAAAACACCAGGGACAAATTGACGATGTGGCCTTTGCTTTTGGGTTTAATGATTTCATTTTTGAAACTCTTGTCGCAGAAGACTTATTGAAGGTGCTACAGGAACTGCCACTAGGTTATAAAACGGTGTTTAATTTATATGCGATTGAGGGTTATTCACATAAGGAAATAGCAAAAAAAATGAATGTTACAGTTAGTACTTCAAAGTCCCAATTTTCAAGAGCAAAAGCAATGTTGCGTGAGAAAATAACAGAACTAGAGAAATAATGAGTTTTGAAAATAACATAGAAAAGCTATTTAAATCGAAGCTGGAGAGCTTTGAGTCCCCAGTTAATGATGCTATGTGGTCAAATATTTCTAGCTCTATTGTAACATCAGGGGCGCCATCAAGCGGCGCTACGTCGCTTATTAGTAAGCTGTTTTCTACCACAGGTGTTGCCATTAGCACAGGTTTGATTTGTACAATTGCCACTGTTTTAGTAATGTCCCCTGTGGCTAAAGAGTCAAAGCCATTGCCGAAAGTCAACCCTACACCCCTTATTGAAACTGAGGATAAAATGATTCATCAAGTGGCGAATGACGATGAATTAGCGGTAAGCAATATTTTAAATAATTCACCAATTGATTCTAATGATCCATCAGTAAAAGAAGAAGAAAAGAAAACATTTATAGTTACACCCTCAGTCAAAAGCACGGCCAGAAGCTCTATTACAGCTCCTAGCTCGATAATCAACTCTTTTTTAACACCTAAAAGTAGAATTAAACACCAACAGACAGCACAAGGGCCTAAGGTGGACAACAAGGTTATTGAGGAAAAGGAAATTATTATAGTTCAAACACAAGAAGATGAACTAATCGCAACAATCATTGCTTCTCCTGTGGGTGGATATGCACCATTAGACGTTTATTTTTCGAACTCGGCAACACGTGGAAGTGTTCTTTGGAATTTTGGAGACGGAACATCTAGTGAGGATGCAAGTCCTTCACACACATTTGATAAATATGGCACGTATACTATCGAATTGATTGTAACTGATGAAAACGGTGAGGAGAAAGCGGATTATCGCGTTATAGAGGTTGAGGCCAATAGTGCTATTACAGTTTTGCCAAATGTGTTTACACCTAACGGAGACGGCATAAACGACTTCTGCACGGTTAAAGGGAAAAACCTTGCAATGTTCCAAATGAAAGTGTTTGATCGTTCGGGCAACGTAATATTTGAATCCCAATCAATTGATAATTCCTGGGACGGGAAGGATAAATTCGGAGAGAATATTCCCATAGGCACATATTTTTACTTAATAAGCGCCCGTGGAATTGACGGAAAGGTTTATGAGCATACCGGTCCAATTACACTAAGTAGGTAAGTGAATGTATATCCGAAGACAAAAATAAATTAATCGTTTAGCGCCTCTGCTCCACCAACAATTTCTAAAATCTCATTGGTTATAGCAGTTTGCCTAGCTTTATTGTAGAACAACTGTAGTTCTTTTTTGAGATCAGTTGCGTTATCAGTTGCCTTGTGCATAGCGGTCATTCTTGCTCCGTGCTCAGAGGCAAATGAATCAAGCATTGCTTTATATAGTTGGGTTTTTAGCGAATTTGGAATTAAACTATTTACAATTTCCTCTTTTGATGGTTCAAAGATGTAATCATCTGAGCTAGTTTTTTCGTCCTGTTTTGCAGGAACGATTGGCAAAAACTGTTCTGTTGTAACAAGCTGAACACCTGCGTTTTTGAATGCATTGTAAACAATAATAATTTTATCTAAATTCCCTTCTGCAAATCGGTCCATTAAGTTTTGCGCAACTTCAGAAACAGCTTCAAAGGATAAATTATTCCAAAGCTCTTCAGTATGGCTAGGTAATGAGGTTCCTTTTATTACAAAATCAGTATTCTTGATGGCGTCAGCCATTTTCTTTCCAACAGGAAGAATGTTAACATTACTGTTTTTGTGTTCTGCGGCAATAAGTTTCACCTTTTTTGCAACATTATTATTAAAGCCACCACAAAGCCCACGGTTAGAGTTAATTCCAACAATTAGAACATTTTTTAATTCACGTTCTTGCGCGTAAACATTATCACTTGTGTCCAAGGAAGATGTTAAATTTCCTAAAATTTCCTGCAGTTTTTGAGCATATGGGCGCATTTGTGTAATTGCGTCTTGCGCACGTTTCAATTTTGCAGCCGATACCATTTTCATGGCAGAGGTAATCTGCATTGTTGAATTTACAGAAGTTATTCTATTTCGTATTTCTTTTAAGTTGGCCATCTGAAACTAAAGTTCAATATTATGCTTCTACCTTATATTTTGCAGATAAATCAGCTGCAACTTTTTCAATTATTGACGCAGCATTATCTTTTATCTTCCCTGATTTTAAATCAGCCAACACATCAGCATGACTGTTTCTCATAAAGCTTAAAAATTCTTCTTCAAACGCTCTAATCTTTTTAACTGGAACATCATTCATTAAGCCTTTGGATCCACAGTATATAATTGCAACTTGTTGCTCGACAGGAACTGGAGCACCTTCACCTTGTTTAAGGATCTCAACATTCCGTTCACCTTTTGAAAGAACCGCCATAGTTGCGGCATCCAAATCAGAACCAAACTTAGCAAACGCTTCAAGTTCTCTATATTGAGCTTGATCTAATTTTAATGTACCCGCAATTTTCTTCATTGACTTAATCTGCGCGTTTCCACCCACGCGCGACACAGAAATACCTACGTTAATCGCCGGACGAACTCCAGAATTAAACAAATTAGCCTCTAAGAAAATTTGTCCATCTGTAATAGAAATTACATTAGTAGGAATGTATGCAGAAACATCTCCTGCTTGTGTTTCGATAATTGGAAGTGCTGTTAGGGAACCGCCACCTTTAACCAGGTGTTTAATTGATTCCGGCAAATCATTCATTTGTGCGGCAATGGTATCCGAAGCGTTTACTTTTGCAGCTCTTTCTAATAACCTTGAATGAAGGTAAAACACATCTCCAGGGTATGCTTCACGTCCCGGAGGTCTTCTGAGCAACAACGAAACCTCACGATAAGCCACGGCCTGTTTTGATAAATCATCATAAACAATCAGTGCGGGCTCACCAGTATCCCTAAAAAACTCACCAATTGCCGCACCCGTGAAAGGAGCGTAAAATTGCATCGGAGCAGGGTCAGATGCATTTGCAGCAACAACAACCGTATAGTCCATTGCCCCAGCAGCTTCTAATTTGTTTACTATTCCCGCAACAGTGGATCCTTTTTGGCCTATTGCAACATAGATACAAAAAACAGGCTCTCCCCTATCGTAAAATTCTTTTTGATTGATAATTGTATCAATACAAACAGTAGTTTTTCCCGTTTGTCTGTCGCCAATTACAAGTTCTCTTTGTCCTCTTCCTACCGGAATCATCGAATCGATTGCTTTGATCCCTGTTTGTAAGGGTTCAGTAACTGGTTGACGATAAATAACACCGGGAGCTTTACGCTCGATAGGCATTTCGTATAAGTCACCTTCAATTGGCCCTTTACCATCAATAGGGCTTCCCAATGTATCAACAACACGACCAAGCATTCCCTTTCCAACCTGAACAGAAGCAATCTTGCCTGTACGTTTAACTGTATCTCCTTCGTTTAAGCTATTTGCAGAACCCAATAGTACCGCACCTACGTTATCTTCTTCAAGGTTTAAAGCAATCCCTTGCAAACCTCCTTCAAACTCAATTAACTCGCCATATTGTACGGCCGAAAGCCCATAAATACGCGCAATACCATCACCTACTTGAAGAATAGTACCTACTTCTTCCAATTCCGCTTCAGTTTTAAAGCTTGAAAGCTGCTCTCTCAATATTGCTGAAACCTCAGCTGGTTTAATTCCTGCCATTTTATTATAATTTATCTAAATTAAAAATCTGCTATATATTGGTTTTTGCTAAAATCTTGCCTTAAGTCGTTTAACTTTCTGCTGATGCTGGCGTCAATTTGTTTGTCATCAACCCTAACAATAAAACCTCCTATAATGTCGGGATTTATTTTTTCAATAACCTCTATACTAGAGCCATCTTGAGTATTAAGTAGTTGAAGTATTTTTTCCTTTTGAGCCGCGTCTAATTTAACAGCTGAAGTAAGTTCAGCAACTATTATTTTATTAATTACTTTATATTGACGGACAAAAGCGCTAGCGATATCTCCAATTAATGCCTCTCTATTTCTAGAAGAAATAAGCACTAAGAACTGTTTTGTTAGTTCAGTTGTGTTTTTACCAAAAATAGCGGTCAAAACCCCTTGCTTTTTATCTGTTTTGACAACTGGGCTTTTCAGCAAAGTATCTAAGCCTTTACTCTGTTCAATTGTTTCAGAAATCAAAACCATATCGCTATATATAGCGTCAAGTTCGTTTTTCTCAATTGACAATGCAATTAAAGACTTAGCGTATCTACTTCCTGCTAGCGACTCTCTCATTTTAGTTAAGGTTTATTTCTTTAACTAACCCATCTACCAAAGTCTTTTGTTTCTCGTCAGTTGAAAGTTTTTCTTTAACGATTTTTTCTGCAATTTCAATTGACAATGTTGCAACTTGGTTTTTAATTTCAGTAACTGCAGCCATTTTCTCATTTGTTATCACTTCTCTTGCAGACTCAATAACTCTTTCACCCTCTTCTTTGGCCGTGTTCTTAGCCTCGGCAACAATTTTATCTTTCATCTCACGAGCTTCTTTAAGTAAGGCGTCCCTTTCAACTAAAGCCTCTTTTCTTAAGTCTTCGTTTTGAGATTTTAACGCAGCCATTTCTTCTCTAGCTTTTTTAGACGCTTCTAAAGCAGACTCAATTTTCGTTTCACGCTCTTTAACGGAACTTAAAATTGGCTTCCACGCAAATTTTCCAAGAAGAAATAATAATATGATAAAGACTAAAGATGTCCAAAAAATTAAACCAATGCTAGGTATGACTAAATCCATGTTTTATTTTTTTATACTGTATAAACTAAAATAATAATAGGAGAAAAACAGGCAATCCCTGAATTTCTCCTAAAGTTGTTTTTACGCTTGTAGCATGGCAACCACCACACCAAATAACGCAACACCCTCAACTAATGCAGCAGCGATAATCATCGTTGTCTGAATTTTGTTGTAAGCTTCTGGTTGACGAGCAATAGCTTCTACTGCACTTCCTCCAATTCTACCGATACCGATACCTGCTCCAACTGCTGCTAAACCTGCACCAATTGCTGCAATTCCTCCGTGTAAAATCATTTCATTCATAACTGTTATTATTTATTGTTTATTTATTTGCTAATTAATGCGCTTCTTCTACCGCTGTTCCGATGAACAACGCAGAAAGCATGGTAAAAATATATGCCTGTAAAAAGGCTACTAGTAATTCTAAAGTCGAGATAAATAAAGCCATGGGAACCGATAGTCCAGACCATGCAACGCTTTGTTTTACAAAAATAATCGAGATTAAAGAGATAACAATGATATGCCCTGCAGTCATGTTCGCAAACAAACGAATCAATAATGCGGCAGGCTTAATAAAGATTCCTGCGATTTCAATGGGAACCAAAATTGGGTACAAAGCCAAAGGTACCCCCGGAGGCATAAATATGTGTTTCCAGAATGGCTTCTTAGAAAATATTAACTGTATAATTAAGGTAAACATTGCTAATGTGATTGTGACAGAAATGTTTCCAGTTAAGTTGGGGCTGCCAATCCAAGGAATAAGGCCTAATAAATTTCCTATAAGAATAAAGAAAAACACCGTAAGTAGATAAGGCATAAACTTATCTTTCTTGCTTCCAATGTTTGGTTCAGCAATGTCATCTCTTACAAATAACACTAGCGGCTCCATCCATGAGACAATTCCCTTAGGGGCAACGACACCATTTTTTTTGTAAAACCTTGCCACTTTCAAAAAGATAAAAAACAGTAAGAAAGCCACCAAAAACATAGTAAACACCGCTTTGGTTATTGAAAAATCTAATGGCTGTGTCGCATTAACAATTTCTTTTCCCTCGAACCTTATATGAGACTCTCCATCGCTTAGTTGATATATTTTTTCATGGTACTTAACAAAGTTTAATCCTTTTTTTTCTACAATATGATGCCCTTCATTGTCATGGTGAAAAGAAGATGACAAGAAAGAAACAAGACCTTTCTCGGTCCAAAGAATAATAGGAAGAGGCAAGGTAATAGAAGAAGCTCCTTCACCAGCAATATGAACTTCATGGGCGTCTAATACATGGTCGAAAGCGAATGCAACTGGATCGAACCCTGATTGCTCATTTTCTTCAGTTGTTGTATGATCATTCTCATGATCTTGGGCTTTCAGGTTCGTATTAAATAAGAAAATAATTCCCAATAATACTATCAGTTTATTAGTTGTTTTTTGCTGCATTTTCAATCTAAAATCCGTCTAAGGTTACAAAAATCGGTGCAAAGATAATGTTTGTTTTTAACTATACAACGATTATTCCTTTTTTATAGTGTGAATCGATAAATATGAGGCTAATTCCTCAAATAGTTTCATTATGGCGCTTAAGCATATGAGGGTGCGCCAGCTTTTTAAAAACGTATTAATAGACATCCAATTCTTGCCTCTAAAAATTTATTACTTTTGAGGTCTATTAAAAAACATGCAAGAGAATATAGCGGAACCAGACAAACCAAAGGATGAAGGTGCAAAAGTTGTCAAAAGACAACTCAAGAAGTGGTCTAGATGGACAATTATTAGTTTGTTATGGCTAACAATGTTGGTCCCTTTCATAGGAATTTATATCATGTTAAATATTTCAGATGATTTAACCCTTCCCGGGTTTGAAGAGTTGGAGAATCCTCAAAGCAACCTAGCTTCAAGAGTGTTTTCTGTAGACGGGGTTGAATTAGGCAAATACTATAAAGAGAACAGAACCAACACAAAATACAATGACCTTTCTCATTGGTTGGTTGAAGCATTGGTGGCAACAGAGGATGTTAGGTACTATAAACATTCTGGGGTTGATTTACGTGCGCTCGGAAGAGTTGTAAAAGGGGTTGTTACTGGGCAAAAAAGCCAAGGAGGAGGAAGCACCATTTCTCAACAACTATCTAAGCTTCTGTTTCCAAGGAAAAAGATGGTGAACAAATGGGACCTTGTAAAGAGAAAGTTTAAAGAATGGCTGATAGCAAGTAGGCTTGAGAAAAACTACACAAAAGAAGAGATTATAACGATGTACTTTAATAAGTTTGATTTCTTAAACAACGCCGTTGGCATTAATTCAGCTTCACAGGTTTATTTTGGAAAAAGACCAGAGGAACTAAAGCTCCACGAAGCCGCTATGCTTGTTGGAATGGCAAAAAACCCATCATTGTTTAATCCATTGCGTAGGCCAGAAGAGGTTGTTAAGCGAAGGGAGGTTGTTTTAAGCCAAATGTTAAAAGCTAAATATATTTCACAACCCATGTATGATTCAGTTAGGAAACTTCCTCTTGGCTTGGAATATACAAGAGTAGACCACCAAAGCGGGCTAGCTCCATATTTTAGAGAGACATTGCGAAGGGAAGTCTCTAATATTTTAAGAGAAAAAGATGAAAATGGTGACCATGTTATTGTTGATCAAGATGGAAGGTCTTATGACATATATTCAGATGGGTTAAAGATATACTCTACATTAGACTCCCGAATGCAAGCTTATGCAGAGTGGGCAGTTCAAGAGCATTTAAAATACGATTTACAAGAAGATTTTTTTACGAACAGCTCAAAATGGAAGCGCCCTCCTTTTTCAAATGATTTAACTGACGCTCAAATTGACACTTTGATGGAACGAGCAAAGCGTCGTTCGCAACTATATAAAGTATATGTTGGAAAAATATGTGGATATTGTGAACGGCCGGAAAAATATGTGTCGAAGGAAGGCGATAAATATGTTTGTAGCTACTGTCATCACCAAACTGAGGTGAAAAGCAAAAAGGATTTAGCGGAAATGTTTTTAACAAAGCGTAAAATGAAAGTTTTTGATTGGCAGTCCGAAAATTATGAAAAAGACACTATAATGACCGTAATGGACTCCATACGTTACTATAAAACCCTGTTGCGTGCGAGTATGGTTTCTATTGAGCCACAAACAGGGCAAATTAAAGCATGGGTGGGCGGGCCTAATTTTAATCACTTTAAATATGATATGGTTAAAAAAGGGAAACGCCAGGTTGGATCAACATTCAAGCCGTTTATTTATGGAACCGCATTAGAGCTTGGCTTAATAGAGCCTTGTGATGAGTCTTTTTTTGATATAAAGTACTGTGTTGATATTCCTTATAATAAGTATAGAGAAAAACAATGGTGCCCAAGTAATTCTGGCACCGGGTTTACAAATGAAATGATGCCCATACCTTATGCTTTGGCAAATTCAATGAACAACATTACAGCAGGAATAGTTAAAAAAGGAAAACAAGGGTTGTTGGATGAAACGTTTGACCGTGTTTCACAAATGGGAATGGACACCTCAAGGTTTATTCCTGTTCCATCGATGGCGCTCGGGGTTTTTGACTTGTCTGTGTACGATATGGTTGGCGCTTTAACATCTTTTGTAAATAATGGAGTTTACATAAAACCAACTTATATTGTTAAAATAGAAGACAAGAACGGCAATGTTATTTATGAGCCAGAGATTTATTCTAAGGAAATATGGAAGGAGGAAACAGCATACACCATTCTTCAAATGATGAAGCTTGTAACTACCGGAATTCGTCATCCAACCCTTAAGAACAAAGCAACCGGAAGAGCCTTAGTTGGGGGAACCGCTATTCGCATGAGAGGTAAAGAAACGGAAAAAAGACCTTATGCCGGAATAGACAGAGAAATCCCTGTAGCTGGAAAAACAGGGACTACTCAAAACCAATCTGATGGATGGTTTATGGGGCTCACGCCTGACTTGGTGACAGGAGTTTGGGTAGGAGCTGAAGATAGAGCAGTTCGGTTTAGGAGTTTGCAGCTTGGAATGGGAACAAACATGGCCCTTCCGATGTGGTGCTATTATATGAAAAAAGTTTATGCAGACTCTACATTAAATATATCGCAATCTGATTTTACCCCTCCCTCTTCCATTATAGGAGACCCTCTTGATTGTAATCAATATAAAGAGTTTGAACCAAAAATGGACGTCTGGGACGAAAAGAATCAAGAATGGTAGATTAAGTAAAACACATTACATATGAATAAAGTATTTGATAACGTTGAAAAAGCTTGTGCCGGGATAGAAAATGGCATGACAATTATGCTTGGAGGTTTTGGTTTATGCGGTATTCCGGAAAACAGCATATCCCAATTAGTTAAGCTCGGCACTAAGGAGCTGACATGTATCTCCAACAATGCAGGTGTTGATGATTTTGGTTTGGGACTCTTGCTTCAAAACCGACAAATTAAAAAAATGATTTCTTCATATGTAGGAGAAAATGACGAGTTTGAAAGGCAGATGCTTAGCGGTGAATTAGAGGTTGATTTAATTCCACAAGGAAGTCTTGCGGAGCGATGCAGAGCCGGAGGAGCAGGAATTCCAGCATTTTTCACCCCCGCTGGCTATGGTACTGAGGTTGCAGAAGGTAAAGAAGTAAGGGTGTTTAATGGAAAACCCCACATATTAGAATCGGCTTTAACAGCAGATTATGCAATTGTAAAAGCATGGAAAGGCGATACGGCTGGAAACCTTATTTTTAAGGGAACCGCGAGAAACTTTAATCCCATGATGGCAATGGCTGGAAAGATAACAATTGCGGAAGTTGAGCATTTAGTTCCTGCAGGAGAATTAGATCCAAATCAAATTCATACACCAGGAATATTTATTCAAAGAATATTTGAAGGAGCGAGCTACGAAAAGAGAATTGAGCAAAGAACGGTTCGAGATGAGAATAACGATGAACGATAAAATATATAAAGGGTTCTTAGCTCTTCTTTTTCTATTTGTCTTTGTTTATTTATTACTTCGAATAATTTACAACGAAACATTGCATGATGAGGTGGCAACTTTTATATTATATTTCTATCATGGAGATTATGTTGGAGAATCCATGCATTGGGACGCCAACAACCACTTACTTAATTCATTCATTGGTCACCAGCTTTATAAAGTATTTGGAGACAATTTTGCAATTTTACGCTTACCAAACTTGTTGGCTTTTGTTGTTTACTTTTTTGGAACAATAAAACTCACAAAATCATTTAAAACACCTTACTTAAAACTAACGAGTGTAATTGCCTTAAACACTATTCCTTTTATTATGGAGTATTTTGCCAATGCCAGAGGCTATGGCCTTTCTTTTGGTTTTTTTGTTTGGGTTTTAGTACATTTTATCAACTTTCAAAAAACAAACGATTTAAGATCATTATTATATACATACCTCTTTTTGATTTTAACAGTTTCGGCCAATTTAACATTTGCAAACACATGTTTTATTTTGGTGGGAATCAACATATTTACTTTTTTCTTTAGAAACGACGTACAAAGCTTATCTGATAAGGTTAAAGAATGGCTTGTTCATATTGGTTTTATAGTATTCTTATCTCCGTTTATTTACTACGGTTTTCTTTTGAGAGAAAAAGGAGCATTGTATTATGGGAGTTTAGATGGGTTGTGGGAGGTTACAGGAAGAGACCTTGAGTCGATATATTTTGTTTTTTGATGGTGATTGGTTAAGGTATGTTTATTTACTGTCTTTTTGCCTTCTTTTATAGTTTATTTGATATTAAGGTTGAAAAGCTCCAAGCTAAAGGAATGGTTTAAAGCCCCTTTTGTAATTTATGCCTGTTTGTTTTTTGGAAACCTCATTGGAATACTTCTTTTAGCTTGGTTATTTGAAGTTAATTATCCTGAAGATAGGACAGGAATTTATTTTGTATTATTATTTCTATTAATGTTGTTTTATGTTTTCGACAACATAAAAATTGGAAAATGGCTGCATTGGCTTTTTCTGTTTTTCCCAATATCATTTCTCGGCCACCTTAGCCTGGATACTTCGGTTTTTTCTCCTGACGAAAGAATAAACCATGAGTTTTTTGCAAAAGTGAAGGAACAGATAAAACCTGAGAATAGCATTATGATATATCATATCATGAACTGGAATTGGCCTTATTTTGAATCTCACTATAAAAATAAGTCGAGTGTTGGGCTGTTTAGTGATCCGAATAGCACCCTCACAGACATTATTGTTACAAAAACCACTGTAATAACCAATCCGGATATTTCAAAACTATACGATACGATTGCGATTCACCCGCCATCAACTTACATAGCTTTTAAGCGTAAAAAGCCAATGATTCGGAATGAAATAGAAGTGGTTATTGCGAATGATATTGCAACTAATCAAGAACACTACAAACTAGCTGTTTTCGATTGTGATAGCCTAGAGGCTAGTGATATTCAAGTGTCTGTCTCGGGCAGCCTCCAAACATTGGAAAGCAAAAACAAAATCTACTTGATTGTGTCCTCTATTAATAAAGATGGCTCTAATGGCAGATATTTTTATTATTCATTTGAAACCGCTTATCAAAGTCAATTGATTGACGATGATTTTTTACACCATTTTGTTTTAGATAATATATCTTCAGAAGAAAAAGAAATAAAAGTATATCTTTGGAACAGAGGACTACATGATTATGTGTTGTCAAATATCATCTCGAATGTCTTCGAGTTAAAATTACCCGAAAATGAGTCTAGATAAAACAGGAATTGCAAAGCGAATTGCGCAGGAGCTAAGAGATGGATGGTATGTTAATTTAGGTATTGGTATTCCAACGCTAGTTGCTAATTATATACCGGAAGGAACAGAAGTCGAGTTCCAGTCAGAAAACGGAATATTAGGGATGGGCCCATTTCCATTTGACGGAGAAGAAGACGCTGACTTAATAAATGCGGGAAAACAAACCATTACCGCGTTGGATGGGGCGGTTTATTTTGATTCTGCTACAAGTTTTGCAATGATTAGAGGACAACACGTGCAACTAACTGTTTTAGGAGCAATGGAGGTTTCTGAAAATGGAGACATAGCTAATTGGAAAATACCAGGTAAAATGGTCAAAGGCATGGGTGGTGCAATGGATCTAGTGGCTAGTGCTGACAACATCATTGTTGCCATGATGCATGCGAATAAAAAAGGCGAAAGTAAGCTTTTAAAGAGATGTTCCCTGCCACTTACAGGTGTTGGCTGCGTAAAAAAAGTGGTTACTAATCTTGCTGTATTAGACATAGTTGAGGGTGTTGGTTTTAGGCTTTTAGAAAGAGCTCCTGGGGTATCTGTTGAAGAAATTCAAACAGCCACAGAAGGAGTTTTAATTATTGAAGGAGAGATTCCAGAGATGGTAATTTAATAATAGTTAATGCTTACGATTATTATCCCGTCATTTAAAGGCTCTAAAATCATAGCAAAACAGCTTGATGAGTTTATTTTGTGGTTAGACAAATCAATAGCCAGTTACGAAATTATTATTGTTGATGATGGGTCGAAAGACAATGGAGAAACAAAAAAAGTTGCCAAACAATACTCGTGTAGATACCTAGAGAATGAAAAAAACTTAGGGAAAGGAGGAGCCGTAAAAAATGGAGTGCTGAACGCGAAGGGGGATTATATCATTTATACAGACGTAGACATCCCTTTTAGTTTCGAATCCATTAAGGAATTTTATAAGTACTTAAAAGAAAAGGAGTTTGATGTAGTCATCGGAGACCGAACCCTTCCTCAATCAGAATATTTTGAAGAGATCTCTTGGTTTAGAAAATTAGGGAGTATGGTTTTTTCTTTTATAATTGGGAGGTTAGTTACTACAGGAATGTTTGATACGCAATGCGGCTTAAAAGGGTTTTCTAAAGCTGTAGCGCAAGACCTGTTTAGTGTTTCTCGAATTAATGGCTTTGCATTTGATGTAGAGCTGCTATATATATCACTTAAACGAAATTATAATATTAAAAGGTTGCCCGTAGTATTAAGAAACACCGAAGGGAGTAGTGTCCGTCTTTTGAAACACGGCCTTATTATGATAAAAGAATTGGCTATGATTAAACGGAATCATATAATAAAACGATATATCAAAAAAGAAAAGTGAATAGAGGAGTTACAAATATAATTCGGTATCTAATGGATGAGTTAGTTCCGTCCGCCATAAGAGATAGTAAATGGTTTATGTATCCTTTTTTTTGGTACGCATACAGAGGGAAAGATTTAAAAACAGCCATGAGCTTTAAAACCCTTGTTTATAAATGGTCTGAGAAAGAATATAGCTCCTTTTACAATGGATTAAACACTATCTCAAGAAACAGAAAAACAGACCTAAATGAATCAAGCATAAAATGGATATTGTCTAACATAGATAAAGAGGCCGTATCGCTTTTGGACGTGGGATGTGGGAAAGGATACTTTTTAGAACGAGCAGAAGTGCTGAACCTTGAATTAACCGGTTGTGACATTGTTGACAAACTGCAATTTTCAAGTGCAAATTTAGTGCAGGGGTTTGTTGAAAAACTTCCTTTCGAAAATAATTCTTTTGATGTTGTAACTTGTTCCCATACACTTGAGCATATTATCGAAGAAAGATTAGCAGTAAAAGAGTTACTAAGAGTAGCAAAAAAGCAATTGGTTGTCGTTGTGCCTAGACAAAGGTATTACTACTATACCTTAGACGAGCATGTGAATTTTTACCTTTTTGAAGAAAGACTATCTTCTTTGTTTAAATTAGAAAAATTTAGTTGTAAAAGGATGAATGGAGATTGGGTGTATATAGGGAAATTATCTTAGTCAGCTACCAAATAAGGTAAATACGTTTCGGGATTAAACCTAAATGGCTTTGTTTTTGCAATAATAAAGTAAGGTGTATTAATTGTTTTTGAAATTGGTCCCAAATACTTTTCAGCATTATCTATCATATTTTGATTTGGCGCTAATATAAAATCAAATATAGCAGGAGAGCCATCATTGTTTTGATAAAACCAGTTTTGATTCGTAGCATGATAGTAAGGCGCCATTTCTTCAAAAGCTGCAAAGACTTTTATGTTTTTCTTAGTACACATTGTTATAACTTTAGCGTCCCAATAAACCGCCACTCCCATACCTAAACCTTCTTTTTCCACAAAGTCATCCATAAAACGTGCAATTTTAGGGTAATATGTAATTAGGTTTGTTCTTTTCCCTTGAATGAGCCCAACAACTAGAAAAGCGAAAAACACTACTAGTAGTGCAAAAAAGGAGTGTTGTCCTCTTGAAATCAACCATTCAAGTTTCCGCCTTGAGAAAAGCAGAACAGGAAACAATAAAACTAAAGCAACATAGACTGAATAGTTATACCGAAGGGTGTCCCATCCAGTATAGCTTCCATTAAGAGCCGGTGCAAGAAACACGAATATTGAAAAAAGAAAAAAGAAAAGGTAAACTATAAATTGAGAATCAAATAACTCTTTTCCTTTTTTACGAAACACTATTAGCCTCTTAACTAAAAAACCCCCAAGACACAGGAAGGAAACGATCGCTATAATTAATATACTGGATCGAATAGAAAAGCTAAACAAATAGCTCCCGAGCTGCTCAAACATTACCTCAAATGAATTAGCAATGTTCTCATAAGCCAAATACTTGTGAGGTTCGGGAATGGTAATTGAATTACTGCTTCTTATCAACTCATAAAAATACGTGCCAAAATAATATGTTAAACAGAACGATCCTAGAAGAACCACTGAACGTATTCTGTTTTTAAAAAGCCCCGTAAAGAAAAACACAACTATTACAGGAATAATAAATGTAATAATGAATAGCTTATCCGACATTAAAGCTATCGTTCCATGACCCAATAATATTGCCATCCAAATAGTGTTCGAGGTTTTATAAAATAAAAGGGAGTAATTCAGACAAAATAAAGCACTTATAAAAGCACTCATGTGATATGAGTTAGAAACAATATAATAAGAAAAACCAAAATCCTCATCTATTAATTCTACCAAAATAAAAAGTATTAAAAATAAATGAGAAAAACATAAATAGGGATAGGCGCTTTTACTAAACTGCTTAATAACCAATAAGAACCCTAAGCTAATTAACCCTATCTGAGTTAAGCCATAAAGTAAAATAGAAATAATAAAATTTCCTGTGATAAACATATAAAAAAAAAAGATTGGCATATCTGGGAAAAATGATGGCGCAGGACTTAGATTCCATCCTGATATTGTGTTTCCTGAAACATATAAATCATTATAAATCGATGGTAAGTACAAGGAGTCACTATTTATTAAGCACTCCATATCATCTAATGACAATTGGAAAATCATTAAGGCACAAAATAAAATTACCAATAAAAGGCTTGCCCAGTATAAAAACTTATGTGATTGTAGAAGCTTCAAGCTAAATTTATGGCAAACTTACAAAAACTATTTTATGTAGCCTTGATGCTAGCGAATTCGAAAAACTCATAAAAGAAACTTGAGCCCACTTAAAGCTTAAAAGGAGTATATATAATAATTGGCATAAACTATTTAAAAGGGTATAATTGCAGTTTCTTGTATTTTAAAATACAATATTTTCGCAAGAAACTAGTTGTAGGAAAGCCATATGAGTCCAAGATAAAATTTATTGTGTTTCAAAGAGTTAATACATATTTTAATAGTGCTTCTAAAATAACGTTTTGGCTACTATTGGTTATTATGATTTGGACAACACTTAATTTAAAAAAATGGAAACATGCCGAAACTAACGCTAAAATAATTACCTGGGATGTTACGTCTTATTATGGCTATCTGCCAGCAATCTTTATTCATCACGATCTTTCACTCGATTTTATTGATACAGACGGAGTAAATTATTCAGCAAAACATCAGTTTTGGCCAGAGCGACTAAATAGAGACTTAGAAAGAGACCCTGCAGGAGAGATAAAGGTTATTAAAACAACCATGGGTATGTCTTTTATGTATGCTCCTTTCTTTTTTATGGCCCATGGTTTTGCGTATCTTTCTAAATATGAGTCAAACGGATTTTCTCAGCCTTACGAATTTTTCCTTGTTCTGTCCTGCCTTTTTTATCTATTTATTGGCTTATTTTTTCTTCGAAAATTATTGCTTTTCACTTTTTCAGAATGGGTTACTAGCCTAACAATGGTTACGGTCTTAGCAGGTACTAATTTGTATTATTATGCAAGCGCAGAACCAGCAATGTCTCATGCATTTTCTTTTTCGTTAATAACCTGCTTTATTTTCCAAAGTATATTATGGTTGACAGAACAAAATTTCAAAAGAGCGGTTTACCTAGGGCTGCTGTTGGGTCTTATCGTTTTAATTCGGCCTGTCAATATTTTAATATTTCTTTTCCCTTTGCTATATGGGGTTTATACAAAAAAGCTATTTATAGAACGAATGCAATTTTTCATTGCAAAGTATTTACACATAATGGCTATAGTTTTTCTTTTCTTTATTGTACTGTCTCCTCAATTAGTATATTGGAAATATATTACGGGAAGTTGGCTTTTTAATTCATACGTTAATGAGCGGTTTTATTTTAACAATCAGCATATTCTTGAGGGCTTATTCAGCTACAGAAAAGGATGGTTGGTCTATACACCAATCATGATATTTGCATTTATTGGCTTGTTGTCTTTATTTAAAATTCATCGGAAATATTTTTTATCCACGGCAGTGTTTTTATTAATAAATATAATCGTGCTATACAGTTGGTGGTCCTGGTGGTATGGCGGAGGCTTTGGAAGTAGGCCGATGATCGACTCTTATGGCTTGCTTGCAATACCTATAGCTAGTTTTTATTCTGTGGCTCTTAAAAAGAGGTTCACTTCAATCCCTATATTATTGATTGTAGCCTTGCTTATTGCACTAAATCAAATACAAACATTTCAGTATAGAAGATGCATCATTCACTGGGACGCAATGACAGAAAAGGCATATTGGGGCGTATTTTTAAAAATGGAGATGAGTGCGGATGACTGGGTTTGTCAAGAAAGACGTCTACAAAAGCCAGATCAGGAAAAAGCTATAGTAGGCGAAGACGAATACAATTTCGACCCTTTTTAAGCGATTAAAAAAATGGCTTAGAAATGTTGCTGTCTTTGCAAACTTAAGAATGACAAGAAAAGCGATTTGCTTTTAATTCAGAAATTACTGCTAGACTTGCAAAGTATAAAGAGTTGAAATTTGCAGAGGTTGCTATAACAGATGAACCAAAGTACCCAAGTGGAGAAAAAAAACAGGGTATTGGAGGGTTTAGGGCTATCTACATTGTGGTTGGTTAGGTTAGCTTTCCAAGAAAAAACTACAGCATATTGAGTCGTTTAGAAAGCCCATCTTTATAAGCTTTTCCTATACTTATTTGTTTTTGATTGATTAAAATGTAGTTGTCCTCAATGGTTTCAATTTTATCAACCCTTACAATAAAAGACCTATGCACTCTAGCAAAGTCACCCGAAGATAATTTAGACGCAATGTCTTTCATTGTGCTTAGCACTGTATATTTCCCATTTGGAGTAAAAATTCGCATGTAGTTGCCCAATGCCTCTACCCATAAAACATCTTCCGTGTTAATCTGAACTAATTTGGATTCAGTCTTAATAAAAATAGTTTTGTCTTTAGAAGTGATGTTTGCCCTACTTTCTTCAAAACGACGAAGTGCTTTGTCTACCGACTTTAAGAAACGAGCTTGTGAGACGGGCTTTTGAATAAAATCAGTAACATCGTGTTCATAAGATTCTACGGCATATTCCGAATGAGAAGTGACTAAAATAATTTGCGGCAGCGGGCTTAATGTCCTAAGCATTTCCATGCCGTCCATTTTAGGCATTTCAATATCTAGAAAAACCAAATCAATATGTTCTTCCTTAATTATATTAAATGCATCAATAGCGTTTTCACAAGACTTTATAATCTCCAAAGAGTCAGTTTCACTAATTAAATCTACTAATACATTTCTAGAAAGTTCGTCATCATCTACAACTAAACATCTCATACTTTTTCCTTTAGTTCACCCTTAATTTCTTTGAGCTCTTTCATTGCTAATTCAAGCACATCTGCAACTCCGTTCACAATATCTACAATTCCCTCTAAATCACCAACTTCTTTGCTTACTTTCTCTAGAGTTTGGAGGTCTTTTTTAATTGAGGAGATTCCCATGTACCCAACACTCCCTTTTATTTTATGAGCTATTTTTCCTAACTCTTCCCATTTTTGGGAATTAACTGCCTCTTTTAGGCTCTCCAAATCACTAGGAACGTTGTTAAAGAAAATAGAGATGTATTTTTCGAGCTTTGAATAGTCATTATTAACAATCTGTAGTAATTTATCTAAATGAACATGTGTTGTATCAAAAATTATATCCTCTTTCGTCAGATCTTCAAGAGCGGATGAATCACTCGACTGCTTTTTATTTATGTGCTTTTTTATAATTTGATGCAAAATAGCAAGGTTAATTGGCTTGGAAATGTAGTCGTTCATTCCCGCTTGATTGCACTTTTCCGCAACACCGTCTAGCACATGTGCAGTCATAGCTATAACAGGAGTGCTTGCCTTACTGCCTTTTAGCCTTCTAATTTGTCGGGTTGCTTCGTAACCATCCATTATTGGCATTTGAATGTCCATTAATATAATGTCATAATTAGATTGTTTTATTTTCAGCAGTGCCATTTTTCCATCATCTGCCATTTCAACTTCTACGTTATTTTTATAATTATTTAATAGGTCAAAGAAGATTTCTCGGTTTAGCGTATTATCATCAACGACCAAAACTTTTATGTCTCTTAAAGGACTTGCGCTACTATTTAATACCCTATCACTGAGTGTTTTCTTTTTACTTTTCTTTAATTCCAGTTCAAATGAAAACTTACTACCCTCCCCATAGGTGCTTTTTAAATGAATTTTACTACCCATTATTTGGATTAAATTTTTAGTAATTGAGAGCCCTAAACCAGTACCTCCATATTGTCTTGTTGTGTGCGTGGTCTCTTGCTTAAAGGAGTCGAAAACGGTATCTAGCCGGCTTCTTCTAATACCGATTCCTGTGTCTGATATTTGAAATAAAAGGGAGATTGACTCTTCTGTTTCAAGGGTTACGTTGACCGCAATACAAACCTCTCCGTCTGCAGTAAACTTAATTGCATTATCTACTAGGTTTAAAACGACTTGGTTTATCCTGTGTGGGTCCCCCATTAAAACTTTTGGGATGCTCTTGTCTAACTTTGAGATTAAAGATACATTTTTCTCTCTAAGCTTAAAATCAAGGCTATTTATTAGCTCAGTAATAACGTCCTGAATGCAAAAGTCTACATTTTCGAGTTCAATTGTTCCAGATTCTATTTTTGATAAATCCAAAACATCATTTACAAGAAACAATATGTTTTGTGCGCTTGAATTTATTGTTTTTAAGTACTTTTGCTGACCGGTGTTTAAGTCTGTTTCGCCCAATAACCTTGACATTCCGACCACAGCATTTAAAGGAGTTCTAATCTCATGACTGGTATATGCAAAAAATTCTTCTTTATCCATTCGGGAGCGGTTTGCGTCGTCGTTGGCAATTTTCAACTGGCGGTTGATTTTATTTTTCTGTTTCAAAGCAAAAATCAGAAATAAAGCAAGAACCGTCACGATAAGGAAAACCATTAACATAATGTATGTTACAATATTCTTACTTTTTAACTCCTGCGCTTTTAATTCCTTTTCATTGTTGAGAAGCTGTATTTCCTGATTTTTATTTTCAATGTCTAGCTGTGCTTCTAACTCAGAGATCTCCCGAGTATCTTTAATTGCTAGGTAGTATTTAAGATACTCGTAAGCCAACTTATGATTTTCGTTTTTTTCGTAGACATTTGCTAAATTCTCATATCCCTTTTTTATATATGCTTTTAGTCCGGTTTTTTCAGCTAAACCAAGGCTTGTTTTCATATATAGCAAAGCTAAGTCAAGCTCATTTTCAATTTGATAGATTGACCCTATTTCAAAACAAAGAATGGACTGTTTTTCTTTGTTATTGACCCTTTCAAAACCGTCGAGCGATTTTAAATAGTGTTCCAACGCCCGACCATTTCTTTTTGTGTTCTTGTATAAAAACCCTACGCTTCTATTTACTTCAGCCATCTCTTCTATATTATTGGTTAAAGAAATCTTTTCTAATGCAATTAAGTAATACTGAATCGATAAGTTATCTTTTCCTTGATCATGGCTTAAACCCCCTAATCGAGAATTACCTTTTGACAAGCATAACGAACAATTAATTTCTTTAGCTATTTCAAGTGAGGCTAAATAAAAGTCTTCTGCTATTTGAAATCTCCCCATTTCCTGGTAAACATTACCAATGAATAAATTACTAAAAGCGACCCCGCTTTGATTATTGTTTTGCTCATTGTTTCTTAGCGCACTGTAATGAGCGTCTAAAGCGGCTTGATATTGCGCAAAATTTCGCTCTAAGACACCAATTTGGTTATATGCGTTAACTATTCCCGAGTTATATTGGAGGCTCTTACTGATGGTTAAACTGCGACGGGCATTTTCCATGGCCTTTTCTGGATTAGAAGGCTCATAAAGCTTGGACAATTCGCACAACTCAATTGCCAATTTTTTACGATCAGTTTCTGAGTTTAATGAAGATTCGAGTTTGTTTATTTTTTGAAACCGTTGAGTGGACCCATGAACTGAGATAAAAAGTAGTAGAACTATTAACAGTTTTTTTTTCATTCGTGTCGAAAATACCGAGACTTGTACGTGAAAACACCTAAAAAGTTTTCTCTTCTTACAGGCTTTTTATTTTTGTTGAATCCAAAGACACGAATTGGCGCTACTCAAAAACGTTATTGAGGAAAGCAAGAGATGTTAACTTCAGTATTAAGCTTCAATCCTCTCGCTGGATTAGATAGGCTTATACCGTTTGACTAAATAGTTGAGTTTCTGGTTTATTGCGAATCATTTTAGCGTCAAAACACATACAAATATTTCTTACGAATAACCTACCTTTTTCAGGAACGGACAATTTATTGTCTTCAACCACAACCAAATCATCTTCTCTCATTTCATCAAGAAGTTTTAAACCCTCTAAAAACGCAGGTGTTTGTTGATCGGGGTTTTTCCATGAAGTTTCAAAATGGCACATTATGTTGAGTATATGTTTACGGATAATTAGATCTTCTTCAGAAAGTAAATGCCCTCTTAATAATGGAAACTCTCCTAGATTAACGATTTCTTGATACTCTTCTACTGTTTTCACATTTTGCGCAAAACTGTACCAACTATCGCTAATGGCAGACATGCCTAAGCCAACCATTAACGCTGTTTTCCCAGAAGTATACCCCATAAAATTGCGATGAAGTGTTTTCTCTTCCATCGCTTTGTACATAGAATCTGTTTTAAGCGCGAAATGATCCATCCCCACCTCTACGTACCCAATTTTATCAAACAGCTGTTTGCCGACTTCGTATAACTCTCTTTTTACTTCGTCTTTGGGTAAATCATTTTCATCATAACCTCTCTGCCCTAGCCCTTTTATCCATGGGACATGAGCGTAGCTATAAAAAGCAATTCTGTCGGGTTTTAATTCTTTTGTTTTATTAATGGTGTCGATTATGTTTTGTAAATTTTGCTTTGGCAAGCCAAAGACCAAATCATGGCTTATAGAAGTGTATCCAATTTTACGTGCTAATTTAGTAACCCTTTCTACATTTTCAAATGGCTGTATCCGGTTGATTGTTTTCTGAACAATTGGGTCGTAATCCTGTACACCGAAGCTACAGCGTCTAAAACCTAACCCGTACAGTACGTTTAATTGCTCTTCGGTTGTGTTATTAGGATGTCCTTCAAAACTGAATTCGTAACCTTCCATTAGGTCAGAAGTTTCTACGATCCCATTAATTAACTTTTTAAGATTTTCAGCACTGAAAAAAGTTGGTGTTCCACCTCCTAAATGGACTTCCTTGATTTTTGGTTTTTCAGAAAAATGTTTTAAATATAATTGCCATTCTTTTAATACTGTCTCAATGTATGGCTCTTCAACATCGTGACGTTTTGTAATCCTTTTGTGACAACCACAAAACGTACAAAGATTTTCGCAAAAAGGCAGATGAATATAAATGCTAATTCCTTCGGGACCGTTACTTTCATCAAAAGCTTTTTGGAAAGTTTTAACCCAGTCTTGTTTTTTAATACCTTCTTTGTTCCAAAAAGGAACCGTTGGGTATGATGTATACCTTGGGCCGGGAACATTGTATTTTCTAATTAAGGAGATATCCATTTTAATTTTTTATTGTTCTTCTGGCGTTTAATTCATCCACAAAAGCGCTTAAAAACGTAGGTTTAATATATTATATGGTAGTTTGTTTCCGGCAAATCTTCGCGTTATTAGTTATCGTTTGCAAACCACTCAGCATAGCTGTTTGCGGTCTCTCGTAAAAACGCCGAATGCAACTTAACCTTTCCTTGTAAATGTTTTTGAATCATCTCTATAATCTCAATCAACATGTTTTCGCAAGTAGGTTGATAATCTACATAGCGAACACGTTCATTGTCCTTTTCGATACCCTTAAACCGGGAATCATTACGTAATAATAATCGATGATCAAACTCCTCATAAATATGCTCACGAACAATGGCTTTTACATCCCCGAAGTCAACAACCATGCCGCAATCAGATAGGGAGACGTCATTATTGGGCTCGCCAATTAAGGTAATCTTTAAATGGTATGAATGTCCGTGAATATCCCTACACTTGCCCTCATAGCCATCTAAAGCATGGGCTGCTTCAAAATCAAATTCTTTGGTTATTCGAATGTTCATTTACGTAGTGATTTTGCACAAAGGTATGGAAAACCTATGCTGCAAACACATGATTTTTGTCTTGTTTCTGTCAGATTTATGACGATCTCGCTTGAAGTGGAGGGTTGAGGAAGCTCCAGTTGTATTCTTTCTGTCCCGAAACCCCAGTCCTTTTTGGTGTATTCGAACAGATTAATGAATTCAAGAAAAAATCACAGTCTTTTTGGCAACAAAACAGTAGAATTCCCGTATTTCTTGAACCAAACGCTGGATTAAGGTTATACCTTTGCGCTCAATGAACGGAATAGACATTCTTATAGAAAAACTTGACGGATTTATTCGTAAGTATTATAAAAACAGGCTTTTAAAAGGCCTTATTTATAGCTCTACCTTGTTGTGCTCTTTCTTTTTATTTGCAATTCTTCTAGAATATTTTGGAGAATTTGATGTGATCGGCAGGTCACTGTTGTTTTACGGTTATTTTGGGTTAGCATTATTTATTTTAGTTTTTTATGTGGCCATCCCTCTTGTTAAGTTAGCGAAATTAGGAAAAGTAATTTCTTACGAACAAGCTGCAAAAATTGTTGGAAATCACTTTGAGGATGTAAAAGATAAGATTCTAAATACGATCCAATTAAGTGAAAGTAAAGAGCGCATCCAACAAGGGCAGCTTACATTGGTTTCTGCAAGTATAGACCAAAGAATAAGTCAGTTTACAGAAGTATCGTTTACTGCCGCGATTGATTTATCAGATAACAAAAAGTATTTAAAAGTTCTATTATTTCCAATAGTTGTTTTGCTCATTATTTCTTTTGCGGATAGCAGTATTATTTTAAAAAGCACAGATAATATATTGCATCATAATACATATATCGCTACTAGTGCGGCGTTTCGTTTTGAGGTTCAAAACGAAAATCTTGAAGTAATTCAACAAGAAAACTTTGTGTTATCTGTGAAGGTTAGCGGAAGCCATATTCCTAGCTCAGTTTATGTTAATGTGGGCGATAGAAAGCATAAACTAAAAAAGACAAGCAAAGTTTCATTTGAACACACATTTAGAAACGTGAACGAAGATCACGATTTTTTCTTAACAGCAGACGATATTTCTTCTGAGAGCTACTTGCTTAGTGTAATACCGAAACCGTCATTAATGGGCTTTCTAATTAAACTAGATTATCCGGAATATACAGGACTAAAAGACGAGGAAATAAACAACGTAGGCGACTTGACATTTCCATCAGGCACCAAAGCAGAATGGGTTTTTATGACAAAAAACACGAATCATATAAACCTTCGTTTCCCTGATTCATTGGTTGTACTTAACCCTTTTGGGCAGAACTCGTTTAGCCATAGCCAACAGCTCTTCAATAGCTGTGGCTATTCAATTTCTACCCAGAATGAATTCATTACGAACAATGATTCTATAGCCTATTTTCTAAATGTAGTTAAAGACCTCTCCCCTTCTATAAGTGTAGGAGAGAAATTGGATTCTGGGAACACATTTATTCATTATTTCAATGGAGAAATTGCGGATGATTATGGCTTCACCAACCTTGTGTTTAAGTATAGAAGAGTCAATGATGGAAAAGCAGGAAAGTTTGAGTCCTTTAAAGTCCCTATTTCTAAAAACTATAAGAAGGAACAGTTTTTTCACTATTTAAACATGTCTGAACTTAATTTAAGCCCGGGCGAAGCTATAGAACATCACTTTGTGGTTTGGGATAATGACGGACTAAATGGACCAAAGTCTTCTCGTTCTCAAACTAGAATTTATAAAGCCCCTACATTAAATGAGCTTGCAAATAAAGCTGATAAGTCAAATCAGGACATTAAAGATAAGCTTTCAGAAAACTTAGAGGAGGCGCAAAAACTACAAGAGGAGTTAAAGGCAATTCAAAAGAACCTTTTAGAAAAATCAAAACCTGATTGGCAAGATAAAAATAGGTTGGAAGATTTTTTAAAGAAGCAACAAAGTCTGGAGAATAAAATTAACCAGATGAAACAGGAGAACAGCAAGAAAAACAACGAGCAGAATGAATATGAAAAGATGAGTGAAGACATCTTAGAAAAGCAAAAACAACTAAATGAACTGTTTGAACAATTGATGACGGATGAAATGAAGGAGATGTACAATGAGCTTCAAAAGATGTTAGAGGAGTTGAATAAGGATCAGTTATTAAATAAGATAGAGGAAATTGAATTGTCTCAAGAACAAATGGAAAAGGAACTTGATCGATCGTTAGAGCAATTCAAACAAATGGAATTTGACAGCAAATTAGAAAAAATTACTAACCGATTAGATGATTTAGCGGATAAGCAAAAGGGTTTATCAAAGGAAACCAAGAATAAAGAGGAATCTAATTTTCAACTGAATAAGGAACAAGAAAAATTGAATGAAGAGTTTAAAAATATTCAAGAAGAAATGAAAGAATTGGAGGATTTGAATGAGGGCCTGGAGAAGAAAAAGAACATGCTCGACACTAAAGAGGAAGAGAAGAAAATCTCTGATGAGATGAACGAAAGCAAGGAAAATATAGAAGAGAAAAAAAATAAAAAAGCTTCGGAGAAACAAGATCAAGCTGCAGAGGACTTGGAAGAGCTTTCGCAGATGCTAAAGAACATGAAATCAAAAGATAAGGAGCAAAAAGAGGGCGAGAACATGGACTCTTTGCGTCAATTACTGGAGAATTTGATCCAGTTTTCTTTTGAGCAAGAGGAAGTTATGGATGAACTGAAGGGCTTGAATCCAAAAGATCCGCAATATGTTAAATTAGGACAAAGACAACGTAAATTGGAAGATGATGCGCAACTGCTGGAAGATTCTCTTTTCGCTTTGAGTAAAAGAATTATGCAGCTAGGCCCTCATATTAACAAGGAAGTTGCGGCTATGAATAAGAATATTGAAAACGTCGTCAAGCATATTGCTGACAGACAAACCCCCAAGGCTTCAAGTGAGCAACAGTATGTAATGACAGCTGTCAACAATTTAGCGCTTTTGTTTGACGAGGTTATTAAACAAATGCAAGAGCAACAAAAAGGACCGCCAGGAGAAGGGGAATGCAATAAGCCAGGAGGGAAAGGGAAGGGAAAACCTTCCGCTAAAAGCATGAAGGAAATGCAAGATGCATTAAAAAAACAGCTCGATAAGATGAAGAAATCCTTAGAAAAAGGAGATAACCCGGGAGGTAAGAAAGACGGAGAAAAAGGAGACGGAGGCAAAAATCCAGGAGGAAAAGAAGGTGGTGGAGGAATGGGAGGGATGTCTAGTAAAGAGATTGCTCAAATGGCTGCGGAGCAAAGTGCCTTGAGAAAACAAATGGAACAAATGGGCCAGGAATTGAATAAAGACGGCTCTGGAAGCGGAAACGGGTTAAAAAAGATAGCCAAAGACATGGAGAAGTTGGAGGAAGATATTGTCAACAAAAGAATTTCGAACGAGACTCTAACACGCCATAAAGACATTATGACTCGGCTTTTGGAACATGAGAAGGCCCAAAGGGAAAGAGAGTTTGACGAGAAAAGAGAAGCGAATGAGGCAAAAGATCAACTTTTTAGTAACCCAAATGAATATCTTGAGTATAAGGAGGATAAAGAGAAGGAAATCGAAATGCTAAAAACAATTCCCCCTTCTCTTAAGCCATACTATAAAAACAAAGTGAACGAGTATTTTAATCAAATTGATGAGTGATACCATGACGACACAAACATTTTTAATAATGCAGAATATAGATTTTCCTTCAGAAGCAGAGAATATTTATTTGGTAGAAAAACTAGTGGATAACGTTTGTGAAGAATTAAAAATACCTGAAGATAATTACGGCAACATTTTAATTGCTTTAACTGAAGCGGTAAACAACGCGATTCATCATGGGAATAAACTAGATGCAAATAAAAAAACATCGGTTGCTTGTGGCCAAGATGAAAATAAATTAAAATTCAGAATCCAAGACGAAGGAGTAGGCTTTGATTTTGACAACTTGCCGGACCCAACAGATCCAGAGAATATTGAAAAGCCAAATGGAAGAGGAATTTTTTTAATGAAAAACCTAGCAGATGAGGTTATATTTGAAGAAAACGGAAGGATTGTTGAACTGACTTTCGAATGCTAACTTGAAACCCTTAAATCCAATCACATATATTAAGTTGTCCCGTTTTTTACGGGATTTTTTTACACCTAAACTATGCCGCCAAACAATATTTTTTTCCATACCGAAGATATCTCTTTTGCGTTGGAGAGTGAAAGCACCACTTCAAACTGGTTGTTAAAGCTGGTGGAAAGCCATAATAAAAAAGTTGGTGAATTAAACTACATATTTTGCTCAGATGATTACTTATTGAAGATGAATCAGGAGCATTTGAAGCATGATTACTTTACAGACATTATTACATTTGATTATTGTGAAGATGACTGGATTTCCGGGGACTTATTTATTTCTATTGACAGAACTAATGAAAATGCAAAAACGTTTGGGAAAACGCAAATTAATGAACTTAACAGAGTAATTGCGCATGGTTTATTACATTTGCTCGGGTTTAAGGATAAGACAGCCGAAGATATTGCAGAAATGCGAAGTATGGAAGAGAGGGCATTAAGCATGTTAGCTAGCTATTAAGTGGCTGATAAACAAAAGAATAGGGCAACACGTGTTTCACGTGGAACATTAATAGAAGAATAAAATGCTGCAAGAGTATGATGTTATAGTTGTTGGAGGTGGACACGCGGGCAATGAAGCTGCAGCAGCAGCAGCTAACCTGGGGTCAAAGGTGTTGATGATTACAATGAACATGGAGACCATTGGACAGATGAGTTGTAATCCTGCTATTGGCGGAATTGCAAAGGGGCAAATTGTTCGGGAAATAGATGCTTTAGGTGGTTATACCGGAATTGTTACCGATAAAAGCGCAATTCAGTTTAAACTTTTAAACTTAAGTAAAGGCCCAGCGATGTGGAGCCCTAGAGCTCAATGCGACCGTATGTTATTTTCTAGAACATGGAGGTTAGTTCTCGAACAAAACCCAAATGTCGATTTTTGGCAAGATATGGCTGTTGGTATAACAACGCTTAATAATAAGGTTACGGGCGTAAAGACAGCCATGGGAATTAAGATAAAAGGGAAGTCTGTAATCCTTAACAGCGGAACTTTTTTAAACGGAACCATTCATCTCGGAGAAAAACAATATGGTGGTGGCAGAATGGGGGAGAAAGCTGCGCATGGGATAACAGAGCAATTAGTTGAAATTGGTTTCGAATCTGGAAGGATGAAAACAGGAACTCCTCCACGAGTTGATGGTCGGTCTTTGGATTTTTCAAAAATGGACGAACAGCCTGGTGATATTAACCCAAAGAAGTTTTCCTATTCTGACGAAACAGAATTCCTTACACAGCAAAAAAGTTGTTGGATAACCTACACAAATCCTGAGGTTCATGAAATGTTAAAGACTGGTTTTGACAGATCTCCCATGTTTAATGGCGCTATTAAAAGTATAGGTCCGCGATATTGCCCCTCTATTGAAGATAAAATTAATCGTTTTGCAGAGCGTAATCGTCATCAGATATTTGCCGAGCCGGAAGGTTGGGATACTATAGAGTACTATGTAAACGGCTTTAGCACGAGTTTGCCAGAAGATGTTCAGATAAGGGCGCTTCAGTTGGTTCCGGGCTTTGAAAGTGCAAAAATGTTTCGTCCTGGTTACGCTATTGAGTATGATTATTTTCCACCTACTCAATTAAAGCACACGCTTGAAACTAAGTTGGTAGAAGGGTTGTATTTCTCGGGTCAAATTAACGGAACGACGGGCTATGAAGAGGCTGCAAGCCAGGGTCTTATTGCCGGAGTTAACGCGGCGCTTAAGGTTCAGGAAAAGGAGGAGTTTACACTTTCGCGTAGCGAAGCATATATTGGTGTTTTGATTGATGATTTGATTACGAAAGGCACCGAAGAGCCATACCGAATGTTTACTTCACGTGCTGAATATCGGATATTGTTGCGTCAGGACAATGCTGATTTACGACTTACCGAAAAAGGGTTTAATATTGGGCTAGCTTCAGAAAAGCGCATGAGGAAGGTTGCAGAAAAGAAGTTTAAAACGGAGGAACTAATAAAATTTATTCGCAAAACATCAATTGATCCGATAAGGATTAATCCAATTTTAGAGAATAAGAATACTTCGCCGATTAAACAGAAGATAAAAATGGATGGGGTTTTGGCGCGACCATTTTTGACTATCCATGACTTACAAATTGCAAACGACAGCCTAAATGAATTTATTGATACTATTGGAAATGAAAAACGAGATGTTTTGGAGCAAGCCGAAATAATGATAAAATATAAAGGTTATTTAGACCGTGAACAGGACGTTGCAGAGAAGCTTTCAAGGCTGGAATATGTTACTATTCCGGATGAGATTGACTACAGTAAATTTTCTTCTCTTTCTAATGAAGCTAAAGAAAAATTGAAGGGAATCCGTCCTGGCACACTTGGACAGGCTTCTAGAATTAGCGGGGTTAAGCCGTCTGATATCTCGGTGTTAATGATCTATCTCGGTAGATAAAATTGAATTATTCTGGACTGAAGATTTTTGTGTCTTTTAACGAAGCAAAGTAAGGAGAAATTATAAATTAATAAATTGTTTCACGTGGAACATCAATTAAAAAACATCGAAAAGTGCCCCGTTTGTGGAGGGGAATCTCAAAAGGAATTTATAGAGGCAGAAGATCATAACGTAAGTAATGACCTTTTTAAAATAGTAGAATGTGTTGCTTGTTCTTTTCGGTTTACGAATCCAATTCCTACGGAAGATACAATAGGAGATTATTATAAATCGGAAAACTATGTTTCTCATTCTGGAACAAAAAAAGGGTTCGTAAACAGGGTTTACCACATTGTGCGTTCACGAGCAATTAAGCAAAAAGAAAATTTGGCAGCAAAGTATTCAAAAGAGAAAGTTATTTTGGATATTGGCTGTGGTACCGGAGATTTTTTAGGTTACTGTAAATCGCAGAACTGGAAAACGCTTGGACTGGAGCCGGATCAATCTGCTCGAAAAATGGCAATCGAGAAAAATGCAATTGAGGCGAAGGACTTGGGTCATTTGTATGAGGTTGAATCGAATACCTTTGATGTAATATCTATGTGGCATGTTCTAGAGCATGTATATAATTTGAACAAAGACATAGAACAATACAAAAAGATATTAAAGAAAGAAGGCGTTTTAATAGTGGCGGTACCAAATTGTTCCAGTAAAGATGCTGAACACTATAAATCAAGCTGGGCTGCCTATGATTTGCCAATTCACTTATATCATTTTAGGCCCGATAATATGAAACAACTTTTTTCTAAACACGGAATGGAGGTTGTTGAAATATTGCCAATGAAATTTGATTCTTATTACATAAGTATGATTTCTGAAAAGTATAAAGGAGGAAATATATTTTCAGGTTTTATAAACGGACTTAGATCGAATGTTGCTGCTAATTCAAAAAACAATAGGTATTCAAGTCAGATTTACGTGATTCGGCATAAAAAAGGTGTTTAGAGCTAATTTAAGGGGTGTTTATTAGTTTTAAGACTCATATATATCAAAAAGTAAAGATAGTTTGTTCAGGCGGCTCTATTTGCCAGTGCGTAAGTGTATGTAAATCAGGTGTTTGTGGTTAGTTTTTAAAAAAGAGATGTTATTTCTACTATTTGTTTAGATTGTTCAGAATTAAAGGATGTATAATTAAATTATTTTAGACACAATGAAAATAGTCATTTTTCTTATTATACCTTTTTTTTTCTTTGAGGTTGTTGCAGCACAAACTTTGTCAATTGAAATTACGCATGTTCGCAATACTGAAGGTCATTTATTGCTTGGTGTTTATACTAACGATATTGATTATAAAAACAGAAACGCGGTTTTGAAAAAAACAGTTTTAAAAACGAAGCTAAAAAACGGGAAAGTAATTGCAGCTATCGAAGGATTAAGTCCAGGGGTTTATGGAATTGCTCTTTTAGACGATGAAGATTTTGACAGAAAAATGAGATATAAATATTTATTTCCTAAAGAGGGATTTGCTTTTTCAAATTATTTTCACGTAGGTTATTCCAAGCCTAATTTTAAAGACTTTAGCTTTGTCTTAGGAAAAGAAGACAAAAAAGTGACTATGAAATGCAAGTATTTGTAGTTTTTGGAAAGTGCTTTTTTCAATTAGTAACCATTAGCTCAAACTATCCGAAAGAATTTTCATTTCAATTGAAGGAGAAATCTTGTCATATAAGATATGATAAACCGCTTTGGTAATAGGAAGGTCTACTTTGTGTTTTTCATTTATTTCCATAATGCATTTAGTAGCATAATAACCTTCAGCAACCATATTCATTTCTAGTTGAGCTGCCTTTACGGAATACCCTTTTCCTATCATGTTTCCGAAAGTTCTATTTCGGCTGTATAAAGAATAGCCGGTGACTAATAAATCCCCCAAATATGCCGAAGATTTCACATCTCGATGAATAGGATGAACAGCATCCACAAAACGGGAAATTTCCTGAATAGCATTACTCATCAATACAGCTTGAAAATTATCACCATAACCCAGTCCGTGGCAGATTCCACCTGCTAACGCATATACGTTTTTTAGAACCGCAGATATTTCTGTTCCTA
Source organism: uncultured Flavobacteriales bacterium (assembly GCA_943788755.1). Lineage (GTDB taxonomy): Bacteria > Bacteroidota > Bacteroidia > Flavobacteriales_D > Parvicellaceae > CALSMU01. Next base: position 466,325 of record CALSRM010000003.1, on the reverse strand, counting down.
TTAAATCATCTGATACAGAACATTTAATATATCGGCAAGATAAATTGTTGGCGATTTGATCCGCTAACGCTTTGTTTGGACTTGCAATCGTTAAGTAGGAGAGTCTTTCTAGAGCAACTTCTTCTGCGTGGCAAGGCCCACTAATTATTCCAATATTTTCAAAAGGAACACCAAATTTGTTATAGAAATAATCTGCCGGAATTTCATTCGTTTGCGGGATAATCCCTTTTACAGCTGAAATAATATATTTTCCCTCAAAGTCTTCTTTTGAAAACTTTGAAAATGTTTCATCTATAAAAGCAGAAGGAGTGGCTATTATAAGAATATCATTTTCCTCTATTGTCAATTTTAGATCCGTTGTTGGTGTTACAATATTATTGTCAATAACCACAGACTGTAGGTATTTCGGATTGTGGTTGTGCCCGACAATATATTCCCTTTGATTATCATCTCGCATCCACCAAGTAAACCCGTCAATATTGTTCGATAGTATTTTTACAATTGCCGTCGCCCAGCTTCCTCCTCCAATTACACCATTACTTTTCATGGTGTAAAGCTAATAAATACTATTTAACGGCTAAACGATATTGTTTATCAAGTTTTTATGTGATTAAATTGTTTAATTGCACAGATTGGTTTTCATTTGCAAACTAAACTCAAAATTTAATTATAATGAAAAACGTATTTAAAACATTAGCAGTTGCATTAACTGCATTATCCTTAGTTTCTTGCGGAGGAACTGAAGTCACTTCAGCAGGCATGGCAGGAAAATGGAAAGCAGACCCTAGTTCTTTGGATTTAACTTTAGGAGATGGCCTTGCTGCATTTAGGGGGGTAATTGAAGAAGAAAAGAATAATATGCTTTCAGAAGCTTCTGAAGAGTCGGAAACAATTACTTTTGACCTGAAGGAAGATGGAAAATTGGTATTATCGAAAGAAGGTGAAGATGAAACTTTTTCTTTTGATTGGTCACTGGAAGGAGACAAATTAATTATTGAAGGAGAAGTAGAAGGTCAAAAAGGAAAGATGACTTTAAATGTTCAAAGTGTGTCAGCAGATAAGTTAACACTTGCGCTTACGGCAGAAGATTTAATAGCTCAAGTTAAAGAGCAGATGCCTGAAGCAATGAATATGGTTCCAGGTGAATTTGATATTGACGCAATGGCAAAAGGAACGAGTATGTCAATGTCTTTCAAAAAATAAAAAAGTTACTAATTCTATTTTTAAGTCTCTAGCAAATCTATGTTAGAGACTTTTTTATTTTTGTACCTGTTCCTAAGAAGCAATCAGCCCATTTTAAATCGCTTGTTTCGTTGTTGAGATAATACTACCATTCGTGCCAGGCACTTCATTTCATCCCAAAATATAGCTATTCGTACCTTTTAGTTTTTTTTGAAGAAGATCGGTTGTTTCTTTGTGATATCAAAAATAAGAAATGAAAAATATTGTTACAACACTAATTGTTGCACTGTCGCTTTTTGGACAAGCGCAGATAACACAGAACATTAGAGGTGTCGTCATTGACAAAGACTCTAAATCCCCCTTGCCAGGAACTAATATAGTTATTACTTCAGTTACACCGCTGCAAGGCGCAGCTACAGATTTTGACGGAAGGTTCAAAGTTGTTGGCGTTCCAATAGGTCGTCACAACATCAAAATAAGTTATGTTGGATATGCGCCAAAAACACTAACGAATATTGAACTTACCTCCGGAAAAGAACTCATTCTTAATATTGAGATTCAAGAATCAATTATTATGAACGAGGTTATGGTTAAATCTGGTCCAGACAAAGACAAAACCGTAAACAAAATGGCAACTGTTAGCGCCCGAACTTTTTCGATTGAAGAGACCCAACGGTATGCGGGAAGTTTAAATGATGTGGCTAGAATGGCTCAAAATTTTGCAGGCGTTCAAGGAGCAGACGATAGTAGAAATGACATTGTAATTCGCGGAAACTCTCCGACAGGCGTGTTGTATCGACTGGAAGACGTAGATATACCAAACCCTAATCATTTTGCTTTAAACGGCACAACGGGGGGTCCCATTAGTATTTTAAACAACAACGTTTTGGATAACTCTGATTTTATGACTGGCGCATTTCCAGCAGAATATGGAAATGCCCTGGCTGGGGTTTTTGATTTGAAGCTAAAAAATGGTAACAACGAGAAACACGAGTTCTTGTCTCAAATTGGGTTTAATGGACTCGAGTTTACAGCTGAAGGACCTATTAATAAAGAGCGATATTCATCTTATATTGCTAGTTACCGCTATTCTACACTTGGTCTATTCAAAAAAATGGGACTTAATTTTGGCGCAGGTACAGCTGTTCCTGGCTATCAAGACGCAATGTTCAAGTTAAATTTTCCAAATAAAAAAGGAAGAACTGTTTTATGGGGTGTCGGGGGTGTTAGCGAAGCTTCATTTTTAGATAGCGAACAAGAAGGAGAAGAAAATTTATTTACCGATAGCGGAGAAGACATTGTTTTTAAATCAAGAATAGGAGTAATTTCGTTATCTAATACATATCGTTTTAATGATAAAGCTTTTCTTAAAACGAGCTTTGCTGTTGACGTTGCGGCAAACGATATTATAAACGATACATTAAACGCTGCTAATGGCAGCTACAACCCCTATTACCGTAATAATAGTTATGAGGGGAAACAATCTATAAATGTAGTTTTTAATCAAAAGATTAATGCTAGAAACCTATTGAAGATAGGGGTATATAACCAGCGAAAGTTTTTTCACCTAAAGGATAGTATTCATCAAAGGTCAGATAGTGTTCTTAACCCTTTTACAAATTCATATGTGGCTTTGCAGCCTCAATGGAAAAAACTTACGAACTATGATGGTGCTACCTATTTTATTCAGCCCTTTGTGCAGTGGCAATTTAGAGTAAACGAAGACTTAACCTTAAATACGGGTATTCACAGCCAATATTTCATATACAACAGCACTTTTGCTATTGAACCTCGGCTAGGAATTAAATACAAATACAATGATAAAAATACCGTTAGTGCAGGTTATGGATTACACAATCAACTCCCCCCAACCCGGCTGTTTTTTAAAGAGCAAACAGATATTCTTGGAAATACTGTTTTTGACGATAAAGGAGAAGCTGTAATTCCAAACAAAGAGTTGAAAATGGTTCGAAGTCAGCATTTTGTTATTGCATACGATAGAAGTTTAGGTAAGCACTCAAGGTTAAAAATGGAATCATATTATCAGATACTGGATAACGTTCCCGTAAGCTATAGATATCCTCAATATAGCACACTAAATTTTGGGGCCAATTTCGATTTAGCATTTCCCGACACATTAGTAAACGAGGGCACGGGAACAAACTATGGTTTGGAACTTACGGTCGAAAGGTTCTTAAACAATGGGTTCTATTATTTATTTACTGGTTCAATTTATAACTCAACCTACAAAGGGATTGACAGACTTGAGAGAAACACTGCTTTTAATGGAAATTATACAACAAATATCTTAGTCGGAAAAGAGTTTTATTTTACATCAAAAAAACCATCTAAAAAGCAGAGTTCGCTCTTGCTAGATATTAAGTTTACCTTAAATGGGGGTCAACGATTCATTCCTATAGACTTGGAACAAAGTAAAAAGCAGAATGCTGCAGTTTATGATTATGACAATGCATTTGCTCCTCAGCATCCTGAATATTTTAGAACAGACATAAAAATAGGATATAAAGTAAATGGCAAAAAGATCACACAAGAATGGGCATTTACAATACAAAACGCAACCAATCGAAAAAATGTATTTAGCCAAGTATATGACGTTTCAAAACAATCGGTTTTAACCAGATACCAAATTGGAATTCTTCCAATTATGCAGTATAAGATTTTGTTTTAGGCTCAAACGGTTTTTATCACTAGAATTGTAATTTAAGAATAATAAATAAGACATGAAATTGACAGAAGAGTATTGGAACAATTGTTATCAAAGCAATGACACGAGATGGGATTTAGGAAAAATTTCTCCGCCAATTGAGGCGTATATTAGTCAGTTACAGGACAGAGAATTATCCATACTAATTCCCGGAGGAGGTAATAGTCATGAAGCCGAACACCTCTTAAGTAAAGGGTTTAAAGATGTTTTTGTAGTTGATATTTCTCCATTTGCAATTGCTAATATTAAGTCGCGTGTTCCGCATTTTCCATCCAATCAGTTACACAATAAAGATTTTTTTAAACTAAACGGTACGTTTGATTTAATCATCGAACAAACATTTTTTTGTGCCATTGATAAAAACCTAAGGTCTTCTTATGCAAAAAAAATGGCAGAGCTACTCAATTCGGAAGGAAAATTAGTGGGGCTTCTATTCAGCACTCCTTTAAATGAAGATCACCCACCTTACGGGGGAACAATAAAGGAGTATATAGGTTATTTTGAGCCCTATTTTAACATTGAAATAATGGACCCATGCTACAATTCTATTGAGCCTCGATCCGGTAGAGAGGTTTGGATAAAAATGATTAAGAAAGGTAAGTGAGAGAGGTAAATCAAGGAGGATAAGGACCAGAGTACCTCAAACAAGGAATGCTTAAGGGAACAAAACATCGTTTTTGAAAATGAAAATTTAAACTGTCAATGTTTTCATTTTCAATAGTTATATTTGATAGTCCTTTTTCCCACCATAATTTCATGCAGTCAACATCTGCTTGAAGCCATTTAGACGCTTCATATGTTTTATAAACGTCTTCATTTAATTGCTCCTTTTGCAAAAGAACATATTCTCCTGGTTTCAAGTCGAATGAATAGTTTCCATTGGAGTCTGTGCGGGTGCTATCAACAATGCTGGACATTAATTTGTTCTCTGCTCCCTTTTTTACATAGACCATAAAACCACTCATAGGCCTTTTAGCTTGAGCATTTTGAAGCATTTCTTCCGAAGGAGCAACTCCACCGCAGTAACTTCCAGAAGTGGTTATTGTTCCAGAAATTGTTTGTGTTAACTTTTTTTCTTCAATTGGACTACTCACTAATAGTCCAGCAATAAGGTATGTAAAGAATACATTCATGTGTTTGTTTTAATGGTTCATCATTAAAGTTGATGTCTGTTCAGTTATTCCACGTGGAATAACCAAGCATCATGCCATAGACAAAATTGTGCCTACTGTTTTTTTCAATTTTTTATTAGCTTCTACCAAATATTCCATATAAATAACATCTGTCTATTCCAATTCTTATCTTGGCCATTCCTAATACAGACCTATAAACGAACCCTGTTTTTATTTTTCTAGAGCTAAAGCCTAAAAGCAGAGGAAATTTTTTCAGGAATGGGCTTGGTAAGCATTAGCTCTAAGTGAACACCCATAATTTCTCCCATAGTTTTACAACTATTAAACTCTTGGTTTTCATGGTATTTGTTAAGTTCTGTTTTTAATTGATCTGTTTTTTTAGGCGTAGAGATGGTGTCTTGTTTTATTGCCACTAGCAGGTCATTCGTTCGGTACGAGGCTGATGCGTATCTCTTTTTAATCAAAATTCTTTCTTCGTATTTATATTGCGTAATCGTTTCAGGCGTCATAATGTCTCGACAGAAATCTACTATCGCATTGTTTTCTTTAAAAAATTGAGGCAAGTAAACGTTTTTCCTTCCTTCGTAACATTGTTGGTCAAAATCGATTGCGCGAACTCGGTATTGCGCCTCTTCAAAGTCAGGAGTGACATCAATTACATAATTGTATGATCTCATATCCCCGAGGAGCCTCACAAAACAACGCTCGTTAAACTTAACAAATTCTTTTGCTAATCGAATCTTTCCAAAGTTCGGCATGGACAAAAACTGATCTATAAATTGATCTCCTGGAATACCAGCAATATGTTCTTCAATTAGTGAATTACCATCAACTAAATAATTAATTCGATTTGGACTAAGAATATGCTCAAACTCTAATCCATAAACGCGAGAAGCATCAGCTATTTTAACATAGAAATAATCGTAGTTATCATTAAACTGGTTAATAATTCGGATACGAAAAGGTTTGGAGTTTCCAAAATGACAAAAGTCAATTCGGTCCACCCGAAGGTGACCGATGACAGAGAGATCACCATCTGTTTTTAGCAATGCATATACCTGGGTTAAGCCTTGATTTAATTCCTCCATTCGAGAAGGCTCGTACATCACACTTTCCCAAAGCGTGTCTTCTCCGTTTTTATCCATAATTGGAAACCCTTCTTTCCAATGCATCAAACCCTCATAGCTCACAGGAAGTTTCATGTCTCTATCGAATTTCTCAAGATATAACCTTAATTGTGTACTAATAGCATAGGCCGGTTTTTTCTTAGAAATGTCCATGTATCAAATTTATTAATTTTAAAGGAAAAGTATCCTATTTTATCCGTATTTAGTTTTGTAAGCCTAACAACGCCCTCCTTTATAAAGCTAATTATATTAAAGCGCTATATGCGTTTTATCTTGGGTTGTAGCTTGTTTGAAAATTTCTTCTTCTTTATTGTTATATTTGGAAAAAAAATAAGCTATTCGCCATGAAATCATCTTTGACTTTTGTTGTATTATTTCTCACGAGTTTCGCATTTTCACAAGAATTGTTTTGGTCTGCCGAAACAGAAGTTGCAAGTGGTTATGGAAACCTTCGACCTCGAATTGCATTGACCTCAAATAATGTTCCTATTATTGTGTGGGGAGGAGGAACGGGCGCTCAACCCGTATATGTTTCTCGATTAAATGGCGGAGCATTTTCCACGCCTATTGCGGTAAGCCCCTCAGGCATAAACCCTTATACAGCTAATTGGACAGGCCCAGATATTGCAGCTAAAGGTGATTCAGTGTGGGTTATTTATGATGCGGAATTAAATTCTGGATTTGACGTTTATAATGTAACGTCAACAGATGCTGGCGTTTCTTTTTCGGATACGGTAAACATTAGTGGGTATAGCGGCTTAAACAGATTCGCTTCAATTGGAAGTAACGTAAATGGAGATATTGCGGCAAGTTATATGGCACACGATGCGAACTGGACTAATCCCCGCTATGTCGTTTCTAACTCCGCTGACGCAGGAACAACTTGGCAAACACCAATTAATGCGAGTGAAGCGCTATCAGGAGCAGAAGTATGTGACTGCTGCCCTTCTGAAATTATTTTAAACGGATCAAACCAAGCACTTTTATTTCGAGATAATAACGCTAACTTAAGAGATATGTGGGCCTCCTTTTCTGCTGACGGAGGAGCAACTTTTCCAATAGGAGGTGACGTCGACGATGCCGAGTGGGTTCTAAATGCATGTCCATCAAGTGGAGCTCATGGGGCTTTTATTAATAATAGTTTTTATATGGTATGGATGACTGGTGCGTCAGGAGCCTCAAAAGCAATGATTACTACAGTGGATAAATCGAATGCAATTAGCACAACCAATTGGGGAATGCCAGGGGTTCAACAAGGATCACAAAATTACCCAAGAATAGCGGGAGAAGGAAATACAATTGGAGTTGTTTATCAGGAATATATTTCTGGATCCCCAGGCTATGAATGTTATTTTGCATATACATTTGATGGGGATTCAAAACTTGATTCAATAGCTCTGTTAAACGAACAACCACTTGCAAGCCAGACTAATCCGGATGTTGTTTTTGCTGATGGTGTGTTCCACTTTGTATACCAAAACGGTTATACGGGAGGTGTTACGTACCGTACAGCTATTGTTGGCAGTGTTGGAATCAATGAAGTAAATAAAACGATTTCGATATTCCCTAACCCTGCTGTCAATGAAATAACTTTAGATGGGGTGTCTAATTCGAGAATACAGCTTCTTAACCAGTTAGGAGAGGTATTACTTTCTAAAAAGGTTTATAACGACAAGGAAAGTATTGACTGTAGTCAATTTGCTACGGGGACTTATTTTGTCCAGGTAATTCAAAATAATCAATTGCTGCAGTCTAAAAAAGTTGTTATAATACGATAACTAGATGTATTTATTCTGCCCCTAAAATGTAATGATTTTTACCGGTTTTTAGGATTAGTTATTACCTAACTCCTCCTCCAGCTTCCATCTCCTTAATTGGAGCAACAAATGAAAGTTTTCCTTCATCATCTTCAGCCATCAAAATCATTCCTTGAGATTCAACACCCCTAATCTTTCTGGGAGCTAAATTCATTAGGATTGACACCTTTTGTCCAACAACCTCTTCAGGAGAATAATGCTCCGCAATTCCCGAAACAACAGTACGAGTATCTAAGCCTGTATTAACGGTTAACTTCAATAACTTATCTGCTTTCTCGACTTTTTCTGCCGTCATTATCTCTCCGACACGGATATCCATTTTTGTGAAATCGTCAAATGTTACTTCATCTTTCATAGGTGGGAATTTATTATTTGTTTGTGTAGCTCTTTCTAATTTTGCTATTTGTTCTTCTATTTTATCATTTTCAATCTTACTAAAAAGCAATTCGGCTTTATTTATGACATGACCTACATTCATTAAATCATTCTGACCTGCAGCATCCCACTTTAATAGTTTAATTCCCAGGATGTCGGCTAACTTATTGCTAGTAAAAGGTAAAAAAGGTTCAAACACAACCGTAAGGTTTGCTGTTATTTGAAGAGCTATGTTCATTATTGTTTTAACACGGTTCGGATCCGTTTTAATCAACTTCCATGGCTCTGTATCCGCCAAGTACTTATTTCCTAAACGCGCTAAGCTCATCGCTTCTGCTTGCGCTTCTCTAAAACGATAAGACTCAATAGCATTTGACACTTTAGAGGGTATTAATGCCAATTCTTCTAAAACCTCTTTATCATATTCTGTTAACTCTCCTCTTTCTGGAACAGCACCCTCATAATATTTGTGTGTTAAAACTAAGCAACGGTTCACAAAGTTCCCATAAATCGCAACTAGCTCATTATTGTTTCTTGCTTGAAAATCTTTCCATGAAAAGTCACTGTCTTTGTTTTCTGGTGAGATTGAAGTAAGTACATATCTAAGCACGTCTTCCTGTCCCGGAAAGTCTTCTAGATACTCATGCCCCCAAACAGCCCAATTTCTCGAAGTGCTTAATTTCTTTCCTTCTAAATTTAAAAACTCATTAGCAGGAACATTATCTGGCAGGATATGACCTCCTAACAATTTTAGAATGATTGGAAATATTATACAGTGAAATACGATATTATCTTTTGCTAAAAAGTGAACCAACTTAGTGTCAGCTGACTTCCAATAATCTTCCCAATTTCTTCCTGTGTCTTCGGCCCATTGTTTTGTTGCTGAAATATAGCCGATAGGCGCATCAAACCATACATATAAGACTTTCCCAGCTCCACCCTCAACAGGAACCTCAACGCCCCAATCTAAGTCACGCGTCATCGCCCTTGGCCTTAATCCAGAGTCTATCCAGCTCATGCACTGACCAATAACTTGATTTCTCCATTCTTTGGGCTGATGGACTTGAATACCGTCCAACGTCCCATTTTTTATCCAATCTTTAACCCAGTTTTCATGCTTGTCCATTGGCAAATACCAATGGGATGTTTCTTTCAAAGTTGGTGAATTCCCACTTAAAATTGAAACAGGATTTACTAAATCTAAAGGGCTAAGGTCCGATCCGCATTTTTCACACTGGTCGCCGTAAGCACCAGGAGTTTTACATTTTGGGCAATCCCCCGTAATATATCTATCTGCCAAAAATTGGCTATACTCTTCGTCGTAATATTGTTGCGTTGTCTTTTTGGTAAATTCTCCTCTACCTTCTAATAATTTAAAATAATCCGAAGCTGTTTGCTTGTGCAAATCTAAAGATGTTCTATGAAAAACATCAAAGCTTACGCCTAGTTGACCAAAGACATTTTTATTGATTGCATGATATTGGTCCACAATAGACTTAGGTGTTTTTCCTTCTTTTTTTGCACGCAATGTAATTGCTGCACCATGTTCATCCGAACCACAAACAAACGCTACATCTTTTCCGTTAGACCGTAAAAAACGCGCGTATATGTCTGAGGGGATATAAACACCTGCCAAATGACCTAAGTGCAACGGCCCATTTGCATAAGGAAGGGCTGCGGTAACAGTATATCTTTTTGGATTCTTCATTCAATAGCTTACTTGCACAAAGGTTGATTTATAAAAATGCGAACGCAAAGATAGTTTTTTGACTCTTGATATAATATATTCGATACATGAAAAATTCAATCCTTCCAAACAATCTCAAAAAAGGAGACAAAATATCGCTAATATCAACTGCTCGAAAGATTGATGTAGAAAAATTAGCGAACACAAAAGAAGTTTTGAATAATTGGGGGCTTAAGGTGGTTGAAGGGAAAAATTTAAGAGCCGAGAGTAACCAGTTTTGCGGAACCGACATGCAAAGAGCAAGCGATTTACAAGATGCAGTAAACGACAATTCAATTAAAGCAATAATTTGTTTTAGGGGAGGATACGGAACTGTAAGGATTTTAGACAGCGTTGATTTTTCAAGTTTAATCAAAAACCCAAAATGGATTTGTGGTTATAGCGATGTTACGGCGCTTCATAATTATCTAAATAGTCAATGCAATATTTCGTCAATGCACTGTACAATGCCCGTAAATTTTGAGACGAATACAAAAGAATCTTTAGAGACATTTCGAAAAGCTTTATTTGGCGAGAAATACACCATTATTGCTGAGACACACTCTTTAAACAGAGAAGGGGATGCTTCTGGAAAAATTATTGGTGGAAATTTATCCATGCTTTATAGTCTCTCTGGAACAAAGTACGATATTGACACAAAAGGAAAAATATTGTTCATCGAAGATCTAGATGAGTACCTCTACCATATTGATAGAATGATGTGGAATTTAAAATTGTCTGGAAAATTGAATAACCTTGAAGGATTAATTATTGGTGGAATGACGGATATGAATGACAACGATATTTCATTTGGAAAGCAAGCCTTAGAGATAATAAAAGAAGCTGTACAAGAATATGATTACCCCATTTGTTTCAACTTTCCTTGTGGACACATAGACGACAACCGGACTTTAATGCTTAATAAGGAAGCGAAATTAATAGTAGCTCGTTCAAACGTGATTTTTGAGCAATAAAAAAGGCCGTTTGAAAAAACGACCCTTAAAAAGTTAGAATCCGCTATTTATCTTTCAAATTTGCCGTAATCTTTTGGGATTATAAAGGTTTCAGCGTTGATTGTTTTTGACTCAATTTTTTGTGCTATTAATTTTGAAACAACAGCTCCTGTTGAAATAGTGTACTCTGTACTTAACATAGGAAAATGATTTTCAATTCCTTCAATCTCTAAATAATACAGAGCTTGATTTTCTTTTCTATTTAATGTTTTCAGCATAGGAATAAAGAAAGCATAATCTCCTTTTGTAATCCAATAAACAATTTTTCTATCTTTCTCTTTATTGGTAACAACCAGCTCAAAACATTTTTTCCCCAAAACATCTTTTGTTTCCCCAGTTTTTTTTATGTCAACGTCCAACGATTTTGCTGGCCTTCTGTTGGGCGTCTCAAACCAGAGCTTCCTTTCCGGGCTGAGAGCATATGTTTTTTTGTCATCTAAATTCATCAGTTGGATTCCATCAATTGTTCCATCTTCACCAACTTCTTCAATCCTAACATCGTTTCCTTTAACAAAGTACTTGTAGATAACGTGAATTTTCCCAACGTTTTTTTCAAAGATTATTTCCCCTTCAAATTGCGCTAAAGATACAGATGCTAACATAACAGTAGCATATATAGAAAGGCTAATTTTTCGTAAATTATTTTTCATGATTGTAATTTTCTTTTTAAGTTCGACTAAGATATAAAAATTTATATCATATTTAATAATAATATGCCCTAACCAAGTATCATACCAAAAGAAAACAATGGAAGAAAAACATATTTTAGGAAAAAAGGGAGAAACAATAGCAAAAGAGTACTTACTTGAAAAGAGCTACTCAATAGTAGAAAAAAATTGGAGATATGTAAAAGCTGAAATTGATCTAATAGCAAAAAAAGAGGATGTTATTGTTTTTGTGGAGGTTAAAACAAGAAGCTCTAACAATTATGGAGACCCCGAAAGTTTTGTTTCTGATAGACAACAAAAAATGATTATTAATGCCGCCAACGAATATATCATGAAAAATGATATTGAGCATGAGGCTCGATTTGACATCATTTCAATTATTATTAGCAACAAGACGGAAGATATTAAGCATATAGAAGGTGCTTTTTATCCAACATTATAATTTTTTAGGTTAATCTTTCCGATATTCGTGCCCTAGAATGGAATAGATAATGGGAAATAAGAAAGGAAAAAACTACTCGAACAAATCAAAAACGATTTCAAATAAATCGGAAACGAGTAAGGAGGTTGTCGAAAACATCCGTTTAAATAAATACATTGCAAATGCAGGTGTGTGTTCTAGGCGTGAAGCAGATAAGCTGATAGCGAAAGGAGATGTAACGGTAAATGGAGATGCTGTTACTGAAATGGGACATAAAGTTAGTGATTCAGATGATGTACGGTATTTGGGGAAAAGATTAAAAAAAGAGCGCTTTAAATACATTCTACTAAATAAACCAAAAAACTATATCACCACGGTTTCAGACACGCACGATCGACAAACGGTTATGGAGCTAATAGAAGGAGCCTGCGCAGAAAGAGTTTATCCGGTTGGTCGATTAGACAGAAACACTACAGGGTTGTTGTTATTTACAAACGACGGAGAATTAACCAAAAGACTTACTCACCCTAGCTATGAAGTGAAAAAAATATACGAAGCCGTGTTGGATAAACCTGTTGAAGAGGCCGATTTGGAAAAGTTAACGGAAGGCGTTGAACTAGAAGACGGGATAAGTGTTTTTGATAGTGCAGAGTATAATGGTGCTCGAGGTCAAAAAACTATTGTTTTGGTAGCAATTCATTCCGGAAAAAACAGAGTTGTAAGAAGAATGTTTGAGCATTTAAGCTACGATGTTGTAAAACTAGATAGAATTGAGTTTGCAGGGCTTAAGAAAGGAAAAGTTACGCGAGGGAAATGGAGAATACTAGACAAAAAAGAAGTCGGGTTTCTAAAAACGTCTAAATAATTTCTTGAGAAGCAATTTCTGCCGCAGCTTGTTCGGCACTTCTTTTTGATAGAGCGGTTGACTGCCCTTTTAACTCGCCATTAATGAAAGCGCCCATAGTAAACGTAACTGATCCTTTTTCCGTTTCTTCCTTTAGGGTTTTAAATTCGAGTTCTAATTTATTTTTCTGGCAATAAATCAATAACTGACTTTTGTGGTCAATATTAATTGCCTCCAAATTTTCTAAATCAATATAGCGCTCAAGTATATATATAATAAATACTTCCTTTGCTTTTTTATATCCCCTATCTAGGTAGACTGCCCCAAAAAAAGCCTCAAATACATTGCCTAACAATGATTTGTAGGGAAAGTTGCCCTTTAAATATTTTACAAAAGGTTCTAGTCCAATTTTTTCTCCTAATGAATTCAGACTTTTTCGGCTTACGATTTTTGATCGCATTTGAGTGAGATAGCCTTCGTCCTCATTAGGAAATTTTTCAAACAGATATTCAGAAACAATGGTTGAAATAACAGAGTCCCCTAAAAACTCAAGCCTTTCATTACTTAGTTTTAATCCCTTGGTATTTTTTTTTGCTACCGACTTATGGCTAAATGCCTGAGCATACAACCCCAGATTTTTGGGTTTAAACCCAAAACTTTGACGAATAAATAACTGTAAATGAGAATTTTTAACGTTTGATTTTCGATTGAACAGCAAGCTTAATATACTATTTAGTCAACGTATTTTTTCACAATCACCGATGTGTTGTGACCTCCAAAACCAAATGTATTACTTAACGCAACATCAACTGTTCTCTTTTCTGCTTTGTGAAATGTAAAGTTCAATTTGTAATCAATGTTTTCGTCTTCGTGCTCAAAGTTAATTGTTGGAGGAACAATATCTTCTTGAACTGCTTTTACACAAGCTATTGCCTCAATAGCTCCTGCTGCTCCTAATAAGTGACCTGTCATAGACTTAGTTGAGCTAATATTAAGGTTGTAAGCATGTTCTCCAAATACTTCTTTAATTGCTTTTGTTTCAGCAATATCTCCAAGTGGAGTTGATGTTCCATGTACATTAACGTAATCAACTGCAGTTGGGTCCAGACCAGCGTCTTCTAGGGCCAACTTCATAACGCTTGAAGCTCCTGTCCCATCCGGATGTGGAGCTGTGATATGATGTGCGTCGGCAGTCATTCCTCCACCAACTACTTCAGCATATATTTTTGCGCCTCTTGCTTTCGCATGCTCTAATTCTTCAAAAATTAAAGCTCCAGAACCTTCTCCCAAAACAAACCCATCACGGGTTGCATCAAATGGCCTAGAAGCCGTCTTTGGGGAGTCGTTTCTTTTAGAAAGGGCCTGTAGAGCATTAAAGCCTCCAATACCCGCGATATTAACTGCAGCTTCAGAACCTCCAGTTACCATAACATCAACTTTACCTAATTGTATTTGCATTAAGGAATCAATCATGGCATTTGTAGCAGACGCACAAGCTGAAACAGTAACATAGTTTGGCCCCCTCAGACCATACTTAATAGATATGTGGCCTGCAGCAATATCTACAATCATTTTAGGAATAAAGAAGGGATTGAACCGTGGGGTTCCATCTCCATCTTTAAAGTTGAAGCACTCTTCTTGAAAAGTTTGTAAACCTCCAATCCCTGAACCCCAAATAACTCCTACTCTGTCTAAATTTACCTTTTCAAGGTCTAGCCGAGAATCTTCCATGGCTTCAGTTGCAGTAGCAACAGCATATTGAGAAAAGGGGTCTAGTTTTCTAGCCTCTTTTCTATGCATAATGCTTTCAACACCAAACCCTTTAACTTCACAAGCAAATTGTGTTTTAAATTGCGAAGCATCAAATTGCTGAATAGGCGCAGCACCACTTACCCCATTAATAAGATTGTTCCAATACTCATCTAGAGTATTGCCAATCGGAGTCAATGCTCCCATTCCTGTTACAACAACGCGCTTCTTTTCCATAATAGCTTATAGAAGTTAAAAAAGAAAGATAAATTTATTTGTTATCTCCAATGTAAGAGATAGCATCACCTACAGTAGCAATTTTTTCTGCTTGATCATCTGGAATAGCAATGTTGAATTCTTTTTCAAATTCCATAATTAATTCTACAGTGTCTAAAGAATCTGCTCCTAGATCGTTTGTAAAACTTGCTTCTGAAGTTACTTCTCCTTCATCTACGCCCAATTTATCTACGATAATTGAGATAACTCTTGATTGAATATCTGACATGATTTTTTTTTTAATTATTTAAATCTAATTGCAAATAAAATACATTTCGTTAATCCAACAAAATTCTTTTCATTAAAGTTATTATAAATACGTTATTAAGAACTTATTCATAGTACGCAACCACCTCTGATAAATCTTTTCTTTTTAAATCTGGCCCCAAATCATTTTTATCTGTATAACCCATTGGCATCAACAAGTAAGGGCGTTTATTTGCGGATCTATTTAAGGCTTCTGTTAGAAAATTAATAGGACTTGGAGTGTGTGTTAAAGTGACTAAACCGGTGTTATGTATTGCAGTAATTAAAATTCATACGCGATCCTTACGCTTTCATTTACACAGTAGTAGTTTAATTTTTCACCATTTTCGTCAAAACCATAGGCTTTTTTCATGACAATTATTAACCAAGGAGCGATATCTATAAATTCTTTCATCCAATTTGTCCCTAATGGCCCCAATTCCCTAATCCAAGAATCACTCATCCTTCCTTCGTAACTAATTTTCCCCTCATTTTCAGCTAACCCTCTAATTCTACTTTTTAACTCTGCATTGGGAACAACACAAAAAGTCCTCGGTTGTTTGTGCGCCTGAAGACGCAGAAGATGCCGTTAAGATAAAATTTTCTATTACCTTACTACTTGCGAGTTTATTCGAAAACTAACGTACGCTTCTTCTTTTATTAATGAAGTAATAAAAAGACAAGCTTTTTTCCAATGGCTCTTGTTCTGTTAGACTAATCGGAGTGTATTTTATAAAAGGGCAGCTGCTTTCGCTCATGTGCTAATAGATAGGTTTTGTGTTTATGATTTTAAAAGTAGTTTGTCCAAATTTAGAAATATATAGAAAAATAGTTTAATAGCCGGAATCCTCAGATAAAGTAATTCGTAAAAGCTAAACCATTGAAAAGAGAAATTCAACTTCTTGAAGAATATAATAAATATTTGCTTTTTTACCCCATTCTATACGTTTTGGATTTACCTTTGCACAGAACTATTAAACGAAAGAAATGAACATAGCTTTATTCGCTTCAGGGACAGGGAGTAATGTTTACAACATTATACAACATTTTAAGTCAAACGACTTGATAAACGTTGTTGCTGTGCTGTGTAATAAGGCTGGTGCTGGTGCACTGAATCATGCCAAAAAAGCTGGTATTCCCACGCTTATTTTTAGCAAAGAAGAATTTGACAATTCAATTAAAGTAGAAGAATTTTTAGCAGAGAGAAAAGTGGATTTAGTTATTCTTGCAGGGTTTTTATTAAAAGTTCCTCAAAGTTTAATTGATTTATACCCTAATAAAATTATCAACGTACATCCTGCTTTGTTACCAGATTATGGAGGAAAAGGCATGTATGGAATGAATGTCCATAATGCAGTAATTGCAGCTAAAGAAAAAAAGTCAGGGATTACAATTCACTTGGTAAATGAAAGGTATGACGAGGGAGCAACTATCGATCAATTTGAATGTTCTTTGAATCAAAGCGATACCCCTAAAACCTTAGCACAGAAAGTCAGCGTTTTGGAAAAATCCCATTTTCCAAAAACAATAGAAGAATACATCTTAAAAATTAAATAATTATGTTCGCATCAGTTTTTTTTGGTTTCGACTTGAAAGAGGTCGGAGTAGCATCAATGATATTATTTGCAGTTATTGATATAATAGGTTCTATGCCAATTATTATCAAAATAAAACAATCGGCGGGGTCTATTCATCCGCTTGGAGCAACAGCAGTTGCAACTTTAATAATGATTGGCTTCCTTTTTTTAGGAGAATCAATTTTGAGTGTGATTGGGGTTGGAATAAATGAGTTTGCTGTAGCAGGGTCATTTGTCCTGTTTTTTATGGCTTTAGAAATGGTTTTAGGGATAGAGATATTTAAACACAAACAAGACAGTTCTTCGTCACGAACAGCTTCAATCGTGCCGTTAGCATTTCCGGTAATTGCTGGAGCCGGAACAATGACTTCTATTATATCTCTGAGAGCAGAGTTTGCGCAGGTGAATATTTTGGCTGCTATTATATTAAACCTCATTTGCGTTTTTGTGGTTTTAAAGCTTACTGCTGGGATTGAAAAGCTTTTGGGTAAGGGCGGAATGGCTGTACTAGAAAAAGTATTCGGAATAATACTTTTGGCCATTGCTATAAAGTTGTTTGCATCGAACGGAAAAGAGTTGTTTTAACAAATTTTACAATAAATATAAACTCAATATATATAATTTTGTTTAACTTTGTACGGTCGTTCATTAAACAAACCTAAGGTGACTCGCTATGATTAATCGAGATTTTATTTCTGCTAATGATTTTTTCAACCCAGTTGATACAATGGGCAAGAAAAATTTACGATTTCTGGCACCGTTAAAGACTCAACTGACGGTGAAGATTTAATCGGGGTTTACGTCTCTGTAACAAATTTAAGTGGTGTAGGAACGGTAACAAACAGTTATGGGTTTTATTCGCTTACCCTTCCACAAGGAGATCACACCATATCATATAGTTATGTGGGGTATAACACGGTAAACAAAAAAATTGTCCTCGAAAAAAACTTAGTGATAGGTTTAGAGCTTTCTAATAGCTCAGAAGTTATGGCTGCACTTGAAATTACAGCGGAAAAAGAAAACCAAAACTTAACTAATACAGACGGCAGTGCGGTTAGGCTTAAGCCCAAGGACATTGAAACGATCCCGGTGCTTTTTGGAGAAAAGGATGTTTTAAAAACAGTTACTCTATTACCCGGCGTTCAAAGCGCTGGTGAGGGTAGTTCAGGATTTAATGTTAGAGGCGGTGCTTCAGATCAGAACTTAATTTTATTAGATGAAGCTCCCGTTTACAATGCCTCGCATTTATTGGGCTTTTTTTCTGTGTTTAATTCAGATGCTTTAAAAGACATAAATCTTATGAAAGGCGGAATTCCTGCAGAATATGGGGGTAGATTGTCTTCTGTTATGGACATAAAAATGAAAGAGGGAAATAATAAGAAGTTTAGTGCCTCTGGTGGAATAGGTTTAATCTCGTCGAGATTATTAATAGAAGCGCCTATAGTGAAGGACAAAGGTTCTTTTTTTGTTTCGGGAAGAAGAACTTACGCAGACACTTTCTTGAAGCTTTCCAAAGACAGCTCTAGGAGAGAGTCAACGCTTTATTTTTATGATATAAATGCAAAAGCCAACTATTCTTTTGGAGAAAAAGACAGAGTTTTTCTTTCGGGTTATTTTGGGCAAGATAAATTTGGTTTTGGAGAATCTTTTGGATTCGAATGGGGTAATACAACTGCAACTTTGCGATGGAACCATATTTACTCTAACAAGCTCTTTTCCAACACCTCTATTATTTACAGTAATTATGATTACAAAATTACAATAGGCGGTGCCGGCTTCAATATTGCCTCTGTAATAAAAGACTGGACATTTAAACAGGATTATCAATGGTTTGCGAATGATATGCACAATGTGAAATTTGGGTTTAATGTTCTTACGCACAAAATTTCACCGGGAGGAATAAACAGCATTGAGCCTGATGGAATCATTGCTAATCTGAATGTCCAAGACAAAAGGTCAGTTGAAGGGTCGGCATATTTATTAGATGAATGGAAAATTTCTAATCGATTATCTGCTAATTATGGATTAAGGTATTCATCTTTTTATGCTATTGGAGAGCAAGATGTTTATAGCTACGATGAAAATGGCGATGTATCAGATACAACATACTACGGTAAAAATGAAGTTTTTCAGCAATATCATGGATTAGAACCGCGCATAGCTGCTACTTTTATGTTAGACGAATATAGTTCTATGAAAGCATCTTATTCAAGAGGATATCAATACCTTCATTTACTATCTAACTCAACAGCTTCTAGCCCTACGGATATTTGGATGCCGAGTAGTAATAATATTAAGCCACAACTTTCGGATCAATTTACCATAGGATATTTTAGAAACCTCCAAGATAATACTTACGAGTTTTCAGTGGAGTCATATTACAAGCCTATGAATAATATAATCGACTATAAAACAGGTGCAGAAGTACTGCTAAACGAATTCGTAGAAGGCGAGCTTGTTTATGGAGTTGGTAGGGCATATGGTGCAGAAATATTAATTCGGAAAAATAAAGGAAAGCTTACGGGTTGGCTCGGATATACTTTGGCGCGTACAGAAAAGAAATTTGATGAAATTAATTCTGCGAGCTGGTTTCCTGCTCGTCAAGATAGGACCCATGATATTTCGATTGTTGCAATGTATGGGTTTTCGGAAAAAATAAAAGCATCTGTGAGTTGGGTTTACTACACTGGAAATGCTGTAACTTTCCCAAGCGGAAAATATCAATTGGATGGTATTGTAGCCAATTATTATACAGAAAGAAATGGTTATAGAATGCCAGATTACCATAGGCTGGATGTAGGAGTTACCTTGTATAACGATAAGTTTAAAACGCGTATCGATCCAGAAACACAAAAAGAAATAAAGGTTAAAAAGAAATGGGAATCCAACTGGAATTTTTCAGTTTATAACGCATATGCAAGAGAAAATGCGTATCAAATCTCATTTCAAGAAAGTGAGGCAAACCCGGGACAAACGGAAGCTGTTCAACTAGCACTTTTTAAAATAATTCCATCAATTGCTTACAATTTTAAATTTTAATTATGAAAGTTCTACACATATATATCATTGCATTAGCAATCTTGGCTTTCAATACATCTTGCGAAAAAGTTATTTTAATTGAGTTGAATGAAGCAGACCAGAAGATAGTAGTCGACGCTATTGTATCGAATGATTCCGCGCAAAATTATGTCATCCTCTCAAAGTCAGGAGGGTTTTATCAAAACAATGATTTCCAGGCAATATCAGATGCGATGGTTACAATCACTGACGATGGAGGCGTAGTGCATATTTTAGCTGAATCTGAACCAGGTTATTATTCAAATCCAACTCTTATAGGACAGCTAAAAACCACCTATAATCTTGAAGTAGTTACAGGTAATCAAACCATAACTGCAAGCACTTACTTGCCAGACACTACTCATTTAGATTCGCTATCTTATTTTTTGAACTCAGGAGGTTTTGGAGACCCAGAATGGTTTGTTTTGATGCATTGGTCGGATAAAGAGTCTGAAGAAAACTTTTACAGATTTAAAGCGACTATAAATGGCGACAAAGACAATCAGATAAGTTTATTAGACGACTTACTTATAAATGGTGTGGAAACGCAATATCCATTGTTTGATGTTACAGTAAATGATTACGATAGCCTATCCATAGAGTTTATTGAAATTGACAAAGAAACATACAATTATTTAAAAGTTTTAGGAGAAATTGCAAGTGGTGAGAACGCAACATCTGCTGCGCCAGGAAACCCTGTAAGTAACTTGAGAGGGGGACGCGATAGGCTTTTTTGGGGCATATGCAATAACAAATGGCTTTATTGTAATTGAACCTTAGTAAGTATAATATATATTATACCTATATTGCACTAATTTAACAATGCATTTTGAATATAAAAACATAGAAATTGCTTCTTCGGCAAAAACCCCTCATGTTATTTTAAACAAGGATACAGGTGAAATTATTATTGAAGGACGGTCATTTCCAGAAAATGCTCCTGAATTCTATTATCAGTTTACTAGGTGGCTCGCCGAATACTCATTAAACCCTGCTCCAAAGACTAAAGTGAGTTTAGGACTACTCTATCTAAATAGTAGTTCTGTTTCAATAATAACGGGTATGATGAAATTATTGGATAACATGATTAGCATGAAGACAGAAGTTGAAATAACATGGGTTTATGAAAATGGGGATGAAGATATGAAAGACCTAGGGCTTTATTATAAAGAGTCTCTTAGTAGCGCTGTTAAAGTTGTTGAGGTTGCTAAATTTGATTTTTTAACCTAAAAAAGATGGCTCCATCTAAGTCGATGTCCTGGAAAAACACACTACACGAAGTGATTTTCGAAGCAGATACGCGGGCTGGAAAATTATTTGACATTGTTTTATTAATTCTGATTCTTGGAAGTGTTGCTACCGTCATGCTAGAAAGCGTTAATTCTATACGAATAGAACACGGACAGACTTTAAATATAATCGAATGGGGATTGACGATCCTTTTCTCAATTGAATACATTACTCGAATCATTTCAATAAAAAAACCTCTTAAGTATATTTTTAGCTTTTATGGATTAATTGATTTACTATCAATTTTACCAACGTATCTTGGGTTATTTATTACTGGAGCATCATCGATGGCGGCAATAAGATCGATACGTTTATTGAGGGTGTTCAGAATATTAAAACTAGCTAGATATCTTAAAGAAGCTAAAGCATTCAAAAGTATTTTAATAGCAATGCGCCCAAAAATAATTGTTTTTTTAGTTGCAGTTTTCTCAATTGTTACCATAATGGGAACTATTATTTATATGATTGAAGACCCTAAAGATGGGTTTACAAGTATTCCAAGATGCGTTTATTGGGCTGTTGTTACACTCACAACCGTAGGATATGGAGATATAGCTCCTCAAACTGTTTTGGGGCAAGTCTTTGCATCTTTAATTATGGTAATGGGCTATTCTATTATTGTTATTCCTACGGTATTCGTTGTCACCACCGGCATGCTATCTTCACGAGAGACCGCGCTAAATACACAGTCTTGCCCATCCTGCTCAAAAGAAGGACACGATAATAATGCCGAATTTTGCAAGTACTGTGGTGATAGTTTAGGAAACAGTTAGCCCCCTATTCCGCTTCCTTGAGAGAATACATGAAAGAACCCCTTTAAAAAAATTGGTTCAATTCCAGTCAATCGTATCGTATTAACCGTACACAAATAATAATAAACACCATCTGGAACAATCTTTCCTGATTTCATGTGAGTGCCGTCCCAATCAACATCAGGGTTAGCTGTTTCGAAGATAATCTGGCCCCATCTATTGTAAATTTGAATATTGATGCTTTCTAGGTAACTATAAGGAGCCAATGCTGAAAATAAATCATTAATTCCATCTCCGTTTGGGGTGAAAACGTTGGGCAGCCAATAAGATGGACAATTATCAAAGCAAACCATATTGCTTGAGTCGCTTTCATTTCCGTATTGCGCGGAGTCCACAGCCGTAACTGCATAGCACCCGGCAATAGAACCATTGTCATTGTGTGTAAATGTTGTGTTTCCATTGTTATCAAAAGTTTCAATCAGCACCATTTGATTTCCTTCTATCGGAGTATAATAAAGGTTGTAGCTCATTACATCATCTGCACATAAATTATTCGGGTTGGTCCAGGTCAGGGTGTTCTCTCCAATTTCACAATTTCCATATATTGATAAAACAGGCGGACACGGAGGGGTCAAGTCTATAGGGGAGTCACATGTAACTTGAGAAAGGTTTAATATTGGGCTAACAATACTTGAAGAGCTATAATACCCCTGACTTTGTAAATAATAACAGTACTGTGAGCCGTTCACTATTCCCGTATCTGCAAAGCTTTGCACGGAGGTTGTTCCCACCAAAGAAAATGGCCCACTAAAACTATTCGCCCTGTATATATAGTAGATTGTATTTATCCAAGGGACATCTTCATTCCAGAAAACAGTAATTTGATTGTCGCTCGGAACGGTGCTTATAAAAATGGAGCCGGCATTATTTGAGGTTCCAACCAATAAGGCTGTTCCTAGACTGTCGTAAAATAACTCTACTCGATAATAATTTCCCTGATCACTTGTATTGATGTTAAAATGCGTAAACGTTGTGTCTGAGTTATATAGGCTGGTGGTGGAGGCGGTTTGTCCAATCAAAGTATTGACATTGTTTGCGCTCAGTCCATGGTATACTTTATATAGATAAGGGCCGGGATATTGCGATGTGTCCATTTCTGTTGGCTTAGACCACATTATAGAATCTATACCAGCAGACGCATCTGTTTGTAAAACGGAAACATGAGTAATTACCGGAACTTCCTTTTTTAACCGCGCACATGAGGTGTCCGAAGGGCAGCTTTCCACTTGACCAATATCATAAAAAGCACGAACTACATAACAATAGCTAAGCCCTAATGTAAGTCCTTCATTGTCTGTAAAAGAAGTATTATTTATACCAAATAGCTGTCCGATTTGCACAAACCCATTTGCGTTTAAATTTGGGTCAGAACAACAGTCCGTAGGTAAATTAAAAGACTGATTAGTAGACCGGTATATTCTATAGCCCTCAGCATTATTGCAGCTCGCAGGATCCCATGTCACGGAAACATTATTTCCAATAGGGTTTGCAGAAACGCCTGTAACTTGTGGAGGAATAATTGTTATTTGCGTAGCCGAATTATCAGCAAACTGGGGAGTCCCATTATCCTCTACAGAAAACAATATTTGATAGGAGCTAGCTTTAATATTATCACAGGAAGTGTTCCATGAAAAAACACTTGACACCGTTCCAGCACCTGTTGCATCATCAAATACTGCGGGAGTACTATTCAGTGATAATGCGAGCCCAGAAGCCGTTAGGGTAAGTACGTTAGTATTTACATCCGTTGCAGAAACATTAAACTCAATAGGGTCTCCAGCAACAACACAAACATCCGGGATAGGGCTTAATACAGGACTATCATTAGAACAGCCTGAAATAATTGTGAGCTGAACATCTCTTATCACATACCCCACTATTGCTCCGTTTCTCCATTCTGTAACTTTAACTGTATAATTAAACTCTCCTGCCATATTAGGACTATCCCAACACATTGTACCTGTTATAGGGTCTATAGTAAATGTATTTGTTCCTCCATTAACTAAATGCGGGAATTGATACATCGTAGGAACTGGTAGTTGACTACAATTTTCACCAAAAGGCGCTACTAGCATATACGAGAGACTATCATCATCAATATCAACAGCTAAATTATTGTAACAATACTGCTGTCCTACACAGGCTTGTGCGGGGCAAGGACAATCATTAAATACAACAGAATTATTTGCCCCATTATTTCCAGCAAATGGATCAATAATTAATTTGGATTGAATAGAAAAAACAACGTCATCTGAATTCCCGGCTCCACCGGTATAAATATTAATTATCCCTCCATTTCTATTGGGGTCTTCCATACAAATTATATACGACCCTGGAGAGGAATAAGTGTGCTGGCCTACATATACGCTTTTCTTATGGTCCAATGGTAATAGAGTTTCGCTAATTCTTGGTATTGTATCTCCTTCTCCATCGCCATAATTAATAAATAATTCGTCTCTATTTGCTTGCGCATCATCTCCAATATCCGTGCAGGTGGTTATAGTAAACTCATAAGTAAGACCTGAAATATGCCTATACGTAATTTCACCACCACGATTATGCGTAGCAAAAGTCAAAACTGGAAGTAATCCAACTATTAGAAGCAATAGATATTTACTCAACGTTTGCATTTTTTATCTCTCTAGAAAAGAAGGCATATTTAAAACACGAAATTACTGAATTTGTTGCTTGTATAGGCCAATAATTAAGGCATTGTTCTAAATTGACGAATAATCTAGGCTATTTGTTGCGGGAACGGTAAAAGGATTTTGACCTCCCACTATTTAAGAGTCGAGAATATTGACTAATTTCGGCAATCAAAATAAATTGTATTATGATTTCAGTCCTCCCTATTTCCAAAAAAGAAAATATTAGTACGGTATATATCGTTTCAAACCTCAATCAATTAAGTTTAACAGAATTCAATGAAGACGAACTTAATTATTTAAAGGAGACGCTAAAAGATGATTTTGAGTGGAAATTAATTAACCGCTTCAAAGAGCAAGCCTATGTTGTAAAAGTTAACGATAAGTCTACAAGCCAAACGCAGGAAAAAATTAGAAAAGCTGGCGCCAACATTACTCAATCCTTAAACCAATTTAAGCAAAAGGAAGTTGCTGTATATGACAAGACGAAAGGGGAAGTGTTTCTTGCCTCAACCACTGAAGGAATGGCTTTAGCTAATTATCAATTTTTAAAATATTTTAAAGACGCTAAGAAAAAAACAAACACTTTAGCATCTATTTATACACAATCGGAAGCTATTTCCAAAGAGCAATTATTGGAGTTAAACGCAATAGTTGAAGCAACTTTTTGGGCGCGAGATCTAGTAAACGAGCCCGTTTCATTTCTAAACGCTGAAGAGCTATCAAAGCAGATAGAAGAAATGGGGGGGAAAGCAAACTTTAAAGTCGAAGTTTTGGATCAAGTAAAGCTCGAAACATTAAAAATGGGAGGTCTGTTGGCCGTCAATAAGGGTAGTCTTGACCCAGCGACATTTACAAAAATGGAATGGAAACCCAAAAATGCTACAAACAAAAAGCCAATTGTTTTAGTTGGTAAAGGTGTAGTTTACGATACGGGAGGATTGAGCTTGAAACCTACAGCCAACAGCATGGATATTATGAAGTGCGACATGGGTGGCGCAGCGGCAGTTTCTTGTGCTATTTACGCAATTGCAAAGGCAAAACTCCCTTTTCATGTTGTGGGTTTGGTTCCTGCAACGGACAATCGGCCAGGAGGAAACGCTTATGCGCCAGGGGACGTTGTAACCATGTTTGACGGCACTACTGTTGAGGTTTTAAATACTGACGCTGAAGGAAGGATGATTTTAGCAGATGCACTGGCCTATGCTAAAAAATATAAACCAGAATTGGTTATCGATGCCGCAACACTTACTGGATCTGCAATGCGAGCAATTGGGTCTTATGGATCTGTAGTTATGGGGACAGCATCAGATAAAACATTTAACAAACTGCAAGAGTCAGGAGAAAAGACTTATGAAAGAACGGTTCGGTTCCCATTTTGGGATGAATATGCAGAAGAAATAAAATCGCCAATTGCTGATATAAAAAACTTAGGTGGCGCTAGTGCGGGAGCAATCACTGCTGGAAAATTTTTAGAACACTTTACGGACTATCCATGGATTCATGTTGATATCGCTGGTCCAGCTTGGGCAGATAATGATTCGGGCTACCTGTCTAAAGGCGGCACGGGAACAGGTGTTAGGTTATTTTTCGATTTTGTAAAAAATTATTAAACGAATCAACGTATTATTATGTCAAAAGGAAACATAAGAGTGGGGGTTACTATTGGAGATTTCAATGGTGTTGGAATGGAGGTGATTATAAAAACCTTTCTGGATGTAAGAATTCTCGAAAATATTACACCAATTGTTTATGGTTCAGCCCAAATCGCTTCTTTTTATAGAAAGGAACTGGAGATCAATGATTTTAGTTTTAATAAAATCTCCAATACTTCAGAAGCTCAAGAAAATAAAGTAAACTTAATTCATTTGTGGGAAGAAGAGATTGCGGTAGAAATGGGAAAATCCACTGATGCTGCAGGAAGGTATGCTTTTAAATCTCTTGAAGCCGCAACAGAAGACTTGGCTGCTGGAAAGATAGATGTTCTTGTTACGGCTCCTATCAATAAAAAAAACATTCAAAGTGATAAATTTAATTTTCCTGGCCATACGGAATATTTAACAACGTATTCAAACGCTGACGACTCCTTAATGCTAATGGTATTAGATAGATTAAGGGTTGGAACCATTACCAATCATATTCCATTGAAGGATGTGTCAGAGATGTTAACGAAAGATCTGATTTTTAGAAAAATTGAAATACTACAGTCCTCTCTTGAAAAAGACTTTGGGATTAAAAAACCAAAAATTGCCGTCCTAGGCTTAAATCCACATGCTGGTGAAGATGGAATGCTAGGGAACGAAGAAAAGGAAGTTATATTTCCAGCAATAGAAGCAATGCAAGAAAAGGGAGTTCTTGTATATGGGCCTTACCCTTCTGACGGGTTTTTCGGGTCTTCCAACTTTAAGAACTTCGATGGAATTCTTGCAATTTACCATGATCAAGGATTAACTCCTTTTAAGACGCTAGTTGCTGGTGCTGGGGTAAATTTTACTGCCGGCCTGCCAATTGTTAGAACTTCCCCAGACCACGGTACAGCCTATAATATTGCGGGAAAAGGAATTGCTTCTGAAGAATCTTTTCGAAATACAGTTTTTACAGCTGTGGATATCTATAACAACCGAAAGGTTTATCAAGAAATCAATTCAAATCCACTAAAATCCCAGAAGAGAACATAATTACTTTCCCCCCACTTTTGGCCCTGGCTTAATTTCTGGCTTTTCCGATTTTGCTTTTGCAGCAGCATCTGATTTTGCTTTTGCAGCAGCAGCGGCTTTTGCTTTTGCAGCAGCAGCGGCTTTTGCTTTTGCAGCAGCAGCGGCTTTTGCTTTTGCAGCAGCAGCGGCTTTTGCTTTTGCAGCAGCAGCGGCTTTTGCTTTTGCAGCAGCATCTGATTTTGCTTTTGCAGCAGCAGCGGCTTTTGCTTTTGCAGCAGCAGCGGCTTTTGCTTTTGCAGCAGCATCTGATTTTGCTTTTGCAGCAGCAGCGGCTTTTGCTTTTGCAGCAGCATCTGATTTTGCTTTTGCAGCAGCAGCGGCTTTTGCTTTTGCAGCAGCATCTGATTTTGCTTTTGCAGCAGCATCTGATTTTGCTTTTGCAGCAGCATCTGATTTTGCTTTTGCAGCAGCATCTGATTTTGCTTTTGCAGCTGCCGCTGCATCAGCTTTTTTCTGTGCCTCTGTTTTAAGTAAAGCTTCTAATTTTTCAATCTTGTTTTTTGGATAGCCTTCGTTCGGTTTAAGGACTGATGCCTGATTATAGTATTGTTTTGCAGATGACCACTTCTTTGAATTATAATACATATCTGCTTTTTGAATAGCAGAATTGTAAGCAACATCTAGGTCTTCTTTAGCCTTTTTCTCTGCTGCTTCTTTGGCTTTTCCACCTGCATCCATTTCTGTTTGATTTCCACCACCTGTTGCACTTTTATTTTCACATGGACTAGCCGGTCGATTGTTTCCATTTCCAAAAGTAGGAATAGAGTTAGAGTTGACGCAAATTTCCCAATGCCCCATTGAACCGGGGTGAGATGAACTTACATCCACAGTTAATCCCCCTTGAAACAAATAGTATTGCCCGTTCTGAACAGAATAAGGTTGTCCATTAACAATTGCATCTCCGCCCCCGGCAATTGGTTTAAAATAAACTGACGTTGCGGGGCCAGAATAATTAAAGTTAGAATTACTTGCTAAATCCTCTCGATTATATGTTCCAGAAGGAGTTACCAAACAAAATTGCCAATCCGCGTTTCCCGGATTAAATCGAGGACCACAAGATGTAAGCTCTTCAATAACCGGAGCTTCATAGGTTATAGTGTAGTATATAGTTTCGTCACTACAGCTATTTCCCATAGTTACTACTAATGGGTTATCTCCTTCTTCAAGTGCAATGTTTGAACAACTAATCATTCCGCTGTTTGGATCGAATATAAATGGAATTGATCCTCCGTTAAGTGTTGTTGTTATATTCGAACTATCAGAAACATTTTCGGTGTTAATTTTAATCATATAAGTAGCAACTGCAGTTGTTGCGCTGTTGCCATTCGGCAAGATTAAATTGTACGTTACGGGATCGCAAGGCACTGTATAAACAACAGTTAATGTCTCTGTTGCGCCATCACACTCATTTGCATTTACAACAACTGTATTGTTTCCTTCAACTAGGGTTAATGAAGATGTTAGATTGCCGCTGTTTATATTGAAATTAGAAGTAATTGCGCTTCCATTCAAGGTTACTGCAACATTAGTAACATCTGTAATGTTTGCAATTGTTCCAGCTAAGTTATAAGCTGCTGTAGAGCTTGTTCCTGTGGAAGATAAACTAATTGTAGGGTTCTCACACGGTGGTGGAACTACGATTGGCTCTTCATAAGTAATGTTATATGATATTGTTTCATTACTACAGTCGTTTCCGATAGTTACTACTACTGGATTTACTCCAACTTGCAATGGAATATTAGAACAATCAATCATTCCGCTATTTGGATTGAATGTAAACGGGATTGAATTACCGTTTAGCGTAACGGAGATGTTTGTATTACTTGGAACATTTTCGGTGTTAATTTTAATCATATAAGTAGCAACTGCAGTTGTTGCGCTGTTGCCATTCGGCAAGATTAAATTGTACGTTACGGGATCGCAAGGCACTGTATAAACAACAGTTAATGTCTCTGTTGCGCCATCACACTCATTTGCATTTACAACAACTGTATTGTTTCCTTCAACTAGGGTTAATGATGCTAACAAACTTCCAGTATTTGCGTTATAATTAGATGATACAACAGTCCCATTTAAATTAACACTTACATTACTAGATGATAATACGTTTGAAACGGCAGCTGTAAAATTATATTGTGAGCCATTACTCATGGGCAGTGATAAAATCGTAATTAATGGATTAAGACAAGGCACTTCGATCGGCGCTGTGTACATAATATTATGCTCCGACAGAGCACTTCCACACGCATTGCTTGCTGATATGCCTATTAAGTTGTTTCCTTCTAGCAGAGTTAGTGTTACGGACACTTTACCAGTTGCAGCATCATATGTAAATGGAACAGTTGAGCCATTATGACTCACAAAAATTAGGTTGGAATTTATAATATTACCTACTGTAGCAAAAAAGGAGGTATAACCATTAGCGTTTGCTGTTGGCTCCGCAAAACGTACTTTAGGATTTAAGCAAGGCTCGGCTTTTGTAATAGTTTGTGTCTTAGAATCTGTTCCAACGGTATTTGTTCCTGAAATTATTAAAGAATTTAAACCGCTGATCAGAGGCGCGCTGTAACTAAACACCTTACTTGTACTATTATAGCTAAAGTTTGTTGTTGGAACTCCATTAAAAATTGCAGAAATACCATTTACCCCAGCAACATTTAATACCGTTGCTGTAATCGTCTCAGTTGAATTGGAAGTAGGATATGGATTTGTATTAGGAGCTGTTATCGTGACTAAGGGAGGGGGAAGTTGATCTTGAACCCCTGCGTAAGTGATAATAGTTTCAGAAGTTGTGTTCCCGCATTCGTTGGTAGCAGAGATAGAAACTGTGTTACTTCCTTCGATAAGTGAAACTGCTCCAGCAACGTGACCTGTAAGTGAGTTGTATGTAAATGAAACAGGCGACCCATTCAGTGTTACTAAAATCATATTTTCATTAGTGATATTTTCAACACTCACATTAAATGATGTGTTTCCTGTTTTTCCAATATGCTCAAAAGGGCTTACAGATGGGTTGATAAAACTAATCGTGGGTTCGTAACAAGGCAATTCTTCTTCATAAATAATAGCTGTCATTTGAGAGGTGCTTCCACAGCTATTTGTTGCAATAACCTCGTAAGAAGTAGCTCCTTCTGTTAGGTGAAGCATTGAAGTAAATTTTCCAGTAGCTTGATTAAAGTTAAACCCAGGTGAAGATTGTCCATTAATATTAAACTCTACCGATGTTGCATTTGTGATACTGTACTCCAAATATCCTTTGGAATTAGATGTTGCATATGGATTTGCGGCTGGCGAAACTTGTGTTAAGGTTGGTTTTTCACAAGGAGGAACATCGTAAATCACGGTTTGTGTTTTAGAGGCAGTTCCAGCCACATTTGTTCCTGTAATCAATAGTGTGTTTGCTCCTTCTAACAAACTTGCTGAATAACTAAATTCTGTTGTTGCGGGGTCATAAATAAAATTTGAAACCGTAACACCATTGTATACAGCAGTTACGTTGTTTGCGTTATTTACATTTAAAATGGTAGCGTTTATTGACTGAGTAGGGAAATTTACCATGTAAGGTGTTACACTAGGCTTTGTAATTGTTACAACTGGCGGATTAATTTCTAAAGGTATTTTGTAAATAATTGTTGCTGTTGCAGCATCACTGCCAACCGTGTTTGTTCCTTTAATCTCAAACACGTTACTTCCAATTACTAGATTAGCGTTAAAAGAAACTAGCTTTGTGACTGGGCTAAAACTAAAGTTTGTTAGTGTCGAACCATTATGCTTTACCGAAATTCCTGGCTTGCTATTTACATTTAACACGGTTGCTTTAATATTCATGTTGCTCACAGCAATTGTGTACAGCGAAACAGAAGGATTCACAAATGTTACGACTGGAGGCGGAAGTTTTTGCGGTTTCGTATAAATTATTGTTGTTGACTCAGAGTCATACCCATCAGCGTTGGATGCAGAAATTTGAATCACATTTGTTCCTACTATTAAATTAGCCGGAAAAGAAACTTGTTTTGTCCCTGAGTTGTAGACAAAGGCTTGCTGAATAGCGCCGTTAACATATACCTTTATTTGGTTTTTTAAGGTCACGTTTTTCACTGTTGCGTTAATATTAACCAATGATTTTGTAGTATTAAAAGGATTAAGTACAGGAAAGGTAATATCAACTATTGGAGGTAACGCATTAACGGCAGTATAATTAATTGTACACGTTTTTGTAACACTTCCTTGTGAGTTGGTCGCTGTAATTTGAATCGTGTTATTTCCTTCTTTTAATGTTAATCCTGAACTAAAAACCTTAGTGCTAATGTTATAGCTAAAATTAGCAGAATTTATGCCATTAAACGTAAATGTAATTTGATTTGCGTTATCAATGTTTAAAACCGTAGACGTTAGTATAAATTGTGATGACGTAACTATAAACGGACAATATGGCGGGTTTGTAATAGTAACAATTGGAGGCTGGACAACTTCAACAGGGTTTTGAAGAAGAAGAATTTTTGAATCTTGATCAGAACCATATGCATTAGACCCAACAATCTCGAAGACATTGTTTCCTGGCTGCAATATTACAGAAGCATCAAAATGATTCGTATTGCTGTTATAATTAAAGTTACTTAGTTGAATTCCATTCTGTTTAAAAAGAACCTTTTCTTTAGTTTCAACATAATAAATGTTGGCGCTTATGGTTTGGGCACTATTTTGAAAGGTTGTGTTATTTGCAGATGGGTTAGTGATATTAACTAACGGTTTATTCCCTGTCGGAGTGTTTACCGCTTCATTCGCTGGTGCAGGAGTATAGCTATTTACATTTCCGCTACTATTTACAGTATAATTTTCATTTCCTGAACCAAATAAGTTCCATCTAAAATACATCGCCGAATAATGGTATTTGTCATTAAGCCCATTAGGCATCCCGTTTAATTTATTATCTGCCAAAGCATAGGTGATTTTATGTTCTAGTCCCATTGAAAAGTGATAAGGAAACTGATAACCAATTCCAAAACCAAGAGAAGGCATGAAATCTGTTCCTTTTTCTTTTATTGTTGTTTCGTAAGAATTATCCAACATCCGATCCAAGTCATTTACGATTTCATTTGGACTTTGTGCATTGTCAATTGATAAATAGTTATAATCTCCAAAAATCCCATCTTCATAGTTTGCTTTTACCGAGTAATTAGTAAGACCTAGACCTCCAAAACCATAAAGTAAAATGCCGGTTGACTCGCGCAATCGATTTAGTGTTATCACCCCTTCAAGAGTGTGCTCATGTATGGCTAGTCGGTAATTTTGATAGCCTAAAAACGAAACTGTATCCAAGGCGATTTCACTAGTGTCGGTTGCATAACCTCTGTTCCAGCCTCCTAAATATCTGTATCTTAAATCGAAAGCAAAAAACGCCCCTTCTTTTTCGTAAATTGATTTTCCAAAAGTCAAACCTCCACTAATTCCTCCTTTTGGAGTATAATCGAAATCATTTTGTTGCCAAACCCCCCCAATATTAATCCCTAAATTCCAACCATAATCATTTTCATAATTAACAAACTGCGCTTGTGCAGAAGTAAGTGAAAGAAACAATATTGCGAGTGTGAGAAGTAAATGCTTTTTCATAATTAAGTGATTTCCTGCGAACAATGCATAATTCGTACCAATGAGATGCAAATGTAAGAAAATGATACAATTCAATTTAAAGGACAAAAACAAAGTATGGATTTTTACAGGTATTTGTTTAAATTTGTTGCTTGATGAAACTATTGCTGTTCATACTGTTGCTTGTAGGAGCAAATACAACTAAGTTCTATACGCAACCTGGAAACGACGATTGTACAAGTTCAATAGCTTTATGTGCTAATCAGCCAATCTCCGGTAGCACACAAGACGCAACAACTAGCGTTTGTGTTGGCTGCTCTGATGGGTCTACTGCTGCTGGAAACTTTTGTTTTTCACTAGAGAATACGGTTTGGTTTTCCTTCACTACAAACTCAATAGGAGGTGACGTACAAATTGATTTTTCTAATGTGGTATTTGACTTAACAGTTGGGTTTGGCTCCAGCCTTGAAGCTGTTATAGTTGAAGCGAGTACGGCCTGCGATGAATCTACCTATATTGCTGTTTCGAATTGTGAAACAACAATTGACGGAACAGCCGGTCAATCAACTCTTAACGCCTTCGGATTGCAGCCGAACACGACCTATTACGTCCAAGTTGATGGCTCTATGACCGGCGCTGATGTGGAGCCTGCATCAGCCACGTTCGACCTTGTGGTTAACGGCACGGCAGTTGATCAAAATCCTCCAACGGTTGTAATTACATCTAGCGCAACTGACGTCTGCGTAAATGATGATGTTACTTTTACGGCTGATACCGCGGGTTGTAATTCGACAAGTACGATTGAATGGTTTGTA
This sequence comes from uncultured Flavobacteriales bacterium, assembly GCA_943788755.1. Lineage (GTDB taxonomy): Bacteria > Bacteroidota > Bacteroidia > Flavobacteriales_D > Parvicellaceae > CALSMU01. Next base: position 432,521 of record CALSRM010000003.1, on the reverse strand, counting down.
AATGGGTTGACAGTTGCAACTGGAATATCAAACGTTTTTACTAGCACCGGTTTTACTGATGGGGATGAAATAACAGCCACGTTTACATGTACCGCAGACTGTCCAATAAGCAGTGTTTCGGATGGAATAATACTAACAGTGGATGATCCAATGGCTGATGCGGGAATGGACGCTGTAATTCTTTTTGGCGAAACCATCATTCTTCAAGGAAGCGGTGAAGGGTCATATTCTTGGGGGCCTTTAGAAGGCTTGTCGTCTACCACTTCTGCCCAGCCTTTAGCCAGTCCGGACGCAACTACTACATATCAGCTTACCGTTACTTCTGTTGGCGGTTGCGAATCTTACGACGAAGTTACCGTATTTTTAACGAGCCCTATTTATTCTGCTAATACAATCACTCCAAATCAGGATGGGATTAACGATTATTGGGAAATACTTAATATTAGTCAATATCCTAGAGCAAAAGTCAGTATATATGATAGATGGGGTCAGAAGGTTTTTAACGCTGTTGGTTATACAGATGATAAACGATGGGACGGGACCCACAAGGGCCTTAAATTGCCGGCTGCCACTTACTTTTATGTAGTTGATTTACAAACAGGAAATGATAAAGGGATAGTCACCGGATCTATTACTATTATTCTATAATGAGATTGTTTATAGGCATACTATTTTTTTTTATTTGCGTCCAATTAAAAGGTCAGCAAACCGTTCAATTTACGCAATATATTTTTAATGGATTTGCTATAAACCCTGCGCTTGCTGGGATCAAACCATGTTTAGATGTTAAATTAGGTTATCGATTGCAATGGGTTGGCTTTGAGGGAGCGCCAAAAACCACATTTGCTTCTGTGACTGGCGAATTAAAATTTAAAAAAGTCAGGAGCATTAGGACGAAGCATGGAGGGGGAGTTTATCTAGAAAGCGATATAATTGGCCCTGTTAAAAAAACAACTATGTATCTAGCGTATGCTTATCATTTTCCTTTGTCTAGAGGGATTACTGCTTCGGCAGGAGTGTTTGCTGGATTGCAAGAATTGCGTTTAGACGCATCAAACATATTAGTTTTTGATCCGGATGACCCATTAATAAGAGGTTCGGGGTCTCGTTTTATTATACCAGATATTTCACCAGGATTTTTTATAAGTCATAAAGATTGGTTTACTGGATTCAGTATTCGTCAAGCTTTTCCCAAAAAATGGGGATTAATTGGCTCTGATAAAACGAAAAACACTTTGCATTATTTATTAGTCGGTGGGAAAAGATTTGAAACGGGAAACGCAATTAATGTTGTTCCTTCTGCAATGGTTAAATGGACAGGGTATACAAACCCATCACTAGACTTAAACTTATTATTTGAATTGAACCACTATTTCGAGATTGGGGCTTCTTGGAGAAGCGGTGATGCGTTAGCTGGAATTGTAAAATTTAACTTTTTAGAGTACCTTTCTTTAGGGTATTCTTTTGATTTAACTACTTCTAAAGTGCGCCTTGGCAGCTCAAATACCCACGAAATAATACTTGGAATATATTCATGCCCGCGCGGAGCTTCTGATTATCTTTGCCCTGCATTCAACTAGCAAGAAGAGTGATTCTTGGGTTAGAGGTTAACATGTCTTTAGCAGAAAAAGAATTAGTATTTGTCTTTAGATCCAATAACACCATTCCCTGCAAAAGCACCTTCTTTAAATACTTCAATGTGATCTAGTAAGCCAAATTCATCATAAATGTAATGTCGCCCATCATACAATCGGCCACCTGAAAATTCTCCATCCATTAGAATGTTTCCAGCATTGTCATAAGTCTTGTGATACCCATCAACAATTTGACTTCCGTTTTTACCTCCTTGCGCTGAATTTTCGTCTCCTTTAGCTTTCGGGCCTTTTTCTACAACTGGAGGATTAGGGTCTTTGTAAGGTGGGTTTTCCCGTTCAAATAATGTAGGTTCATTTGCAACTCCATCTGTAAATGTTTTCTCCTTTTTTATATCGCCATTTTCATAAAACCATTCCGCCTTGCCGGTTTCTTTGCCAGCTATCGTTTCAAATTCTAGTTCTTTCTGACCATTTTCATACCAAAAAGTAACCGCACCCTCAGTTTCTCCAAATTCATTAAAAGTTTTCTTTTGTTGTGGAGTACCATCTGGGTAGTACATAGCAAATTCTCCTACCAAATTACCAGCTTTCATTGACCCACTTTCTTCCATTTGCCCATTTTCGTAAAATGTCTTATAGTCTCCTGTTGGCCTTCCATTATCATAGAAAATTTCGGATTTCTTTTCCCCATTTGGCCAGTATTTAACCCAAACACCAACCTTTCTACTTTTTTTATATTCTCCTTCTTCAACCTTGGCAGTGTCATCAAATCCTTCCTGCCTGCTGATGTCTCCTGTAATAATCCATGGGCCAGTTTTTTTTTCTTCAGCATCAAAAGCGTTTTGTGCTGAGACTTTCCCTTCCAAAAAAAAGATGAAGCCGATAAACAGGGCCACCAGAAATATGATTTTTTTCACCATAAAAAACATTTTTTATATTGCCCGCCAAAATACATAAAAATTGTACCAAAATTTCTTCCGAGTGATGAAGTTATAAATTTTTTTGACGAAAAACGGCATTCACCATTCGAAGGTGTTTAAACACATGCCAGTTAAATTGTTGTTATACAGGCTAATATGTTAAGTAGTTGAATTTGTTAAAAACGATAATTAATATGAATATAATTATTCCTTCTCTTGATTTATTGGCAAAAACTACAATTGATGCTGGAATATATAGGCTGAGTTACTCTAGTTAGATGAAAGTGCTATATCTTTATCGCATAATGTTGTGGGCTTGAGCACCTATCAAAAGATTTTTTTTACATCGATAACTTTGAAAGAAGTGGTGCTCAATAATTATAAATGAATAATTATATGGAAATTGCTTTAGTTCAAGCTGAGTTATGTTGGGAAGACAACGATAAGAACCTAGCTCATTTTTCTAGTTTATTAGAAAATGTTACAGGCGTTGACCTTTTTGTACTTCCAGAAATGTTTAACTCTGGTTTTACAATGAATTCCGATAACATTGGTCAAACAATGCAAGGAAAAGCAGCTTGCTGGTTACAAAAAATGGCCAACGAAAAAGACGCCGTGTTTGTTGCGAGTCTAATTATTCTAGAAAACAAGAAGCGTTATAATAGGCTAGTTTGGGCAACCCCAAATGGAGAGACCAAAACATATAACAAGAAGCACTTGTTTAGGATGGCAAACGAACATAATCATTTTATTCCTGGAAACGAACGTGTAATAATAGAATACAAAGGGATACGGTTTTGTCCACAAATTTGTTATGATTTGCGATTTCCTATTTGGAGCCGGAATTCAGATGGTCGATCTAAATTACCCATATACGATTGCCTAATTTACGTTGCGAATTGGCCAAAAGTACGAAATGATGCTTGGACATCTTTATTAAAGGCAAGAGCAATAGAAAACCAAGCTTTTGTTGTTGGAGTAAATAGAGTTGGGGTAGATGGCAATGGCATTGATTATTCCGGAGATTCTCGTTTTTTTTCTCCCAAGGGAGAAAGAATAGACAAAGTTATTGCTAATAAAGAAATGATAAGTATAGTTACATTGAACCTCAAAACGCTCAAAGAATTTCGTGAAAAATTTCCCGTAAGTGACGATGCTGATTTGTTTACACTATTTTAGACAAAACATGCTAGCGGTATTTATCCTAAAAAAAAACTTTTTCTACCTCTAACTAAAAGCCTACTTTTGCGCCTTTCTGAATTGAAAAGCCTAAACGAAAATGAGAAAACTATTTAATAACTTTAGCCATAATCCAAAAAACGATATTCTTTCGGGGCTTACTGTTGCATTAGCGTTGGTTCCTGAGGCTGTGGCTTTTGCTTTTGTTGCAGGAATTGACCCCTTAGTTGGTTTATACGGAGCTTTTATGATGGGGCTTGTAACGGCATTGTTTGGTGGCAGACCAGGTATGATTTCAGGAGCTACGGGAGCAATGGCGGTTGTAATGGTCCACATGATTCAAAAAGGAAATGAAGTTGGAGATGCAATGCAAGTTCCTGTTGAAAACCTGGGTTTACAATGGCTTTTTATTACGCTTTTATTTGTTGGAGTTATTCAAATTTCAGCAGGGTTTTTAAAACTTGGGAAATTTGTTAGACTTATTCCGCACCCGGTTATGATGGGGTTTGTTAATGGCTTAGCCATTGTGATTTTTATTTCTCAGTTGGGCCTTTTTATGAAAAACGTGGACGGAATTCCGCAAATCATGGAAGGTTCCGAGTTGTGGATGATGATTGGGTTGGTAGTATTAACTATGGGTATAATGTTTGGGTTGCCCAAGTTGACAAAAAAAATTCCCGCTGCTTTAGTTGCAATAATAGTTGTTGCTGCAATTACTATTTTTGGGCATATAGAAGTTAGTACGGTTGGGACTTTTATTAGTGACGGAGGAGGAGAAGGGCTTGAAGGCTCCTTACCTTCCTTTCAACCCCAAATATTTAGTTTTTTTGGTAGCCTAAATGGTCATTGGAGTTTAATTGTTTCAACCGCATTTTTAATGGCGGCAGTTGGTTTAATTGAATCGTTGATGACATTAAATTTAGTTGATGATATTACTGAAACTAGAGGTAGTGGTAATCGAGAATGTGTCGCTCAAGGCGGCGCAAACTTGCTAAACGGTCTGTTTGGCGGAATGGGTGGATGCGCAATGATTGGACAATCACTAATTAATGTCAATTCAGGCGGCCGAGGCCGATTATCTGGAGTTACAGCTGCTATTGCTTTGTTATGCTTTATATTATTCGGTGCTCCACTAATAGAGCAAATTCCTCTAGCAGCGTTGGTAGGCGTTATGTTTATGGTAGTTATCGGGACGTTTGCCTGGAGTAGTTTTAGAATCATAAGAAAAATTCCTTTACCTGATGCAATCGTTTTAATTGCGGTTTCTGCTATTACTGTTTGGCAAGATTTAGCAATTGCCGTGATTGCGGGAGTAATTATGTCTGCATTGGTTTTTGCGTGGAAAAATGCTGCAATGATACGTGCGAGAAAAAAGACGAAAGAAGACGGAACATTGGTTTATGAAATTTGGGGACCTCTCTTTTTTGGTTCTGTTCAAATGTTTGGTTCAAAATTTAATCCTAAAAATGATCCTGACAAAATAGAAATTGACTTTATCGAATCAAGAGTATCTGATCACTCAGGTATTGAAGCAATAAAATCAATTACGGATAAATACATGCAATTTGGTAAACAAATAAGGCTAACACACTTAAGCCCTGAATGCAAAGTGCTATTGTTAAAATCAGATCCTAATTTTGGAAACATTATTGAATCGTCAATTGACGACCCAAGATATCATGTCGTTACTGATTTAATGGATAACGAGGTATAACTGCTCAGTTGAATTTATTATAAAATTTAGAGGTGTTTTTTGCTGGTTGTTTTATACGGTTTATATGTACTATTTTTTTCAGTACATTTATAACACTGTAAAGCTCTATCCACATGAAATATTTTTTAACGCTGCTTATACTTTTAATTACCAGTTTCAGTTTTTCTCAGAAAAGAAAGTCCGCTCAAGGACAGTTGCTGCGTGAAGCTCCTAATTGGGCTCAACTTATGTACGCAGAATCTCCTAATGTTTATAATGTTGATAGGGCCTATACGGCATATTACAAAAACCACCCCTTCGAGAAATCGTACCATACACAGTATTATAAATATTGGAGAAGAAATATAGATCTGCGCATAAAACCGGATGGATCCATATCTAATGATGAACCATCTTATTATATCGAAGGCCTTTCGAGTCAAAACAATAGTGTGGAGAAATCCGGGTCATGGTCGCTGATTGGGCCAATGCAAATGCAAAATTCAAATGGTGATGTCATAGCTCAGCAGACAAATGTGTACAGCTTAGCACAAGGAATTTCCAACCCTCTGGTCATGTTTTGTGGAACGGAAAATGGAGAGATATACAAGAGTATGGATGGAGGAGAAATTTGGAGTAATGTTTCTTATGAAATATTTGTTCCAACAGGACTATTCTCCGCCGGGGTGACTGCTTTGGCTATAGATCCAAGTGATGCTGATATCGTTTATGCCGGATCTGGAGATGTTTTATTCAAAACCATCAATGGTGGTTCCAATTGGACAATTACATATTCAACGCCAGTATTGGATGCCAACGAAATTATTATTAACGAATCGAACTCGAACATTGTAATGGTTGCTGGAGCAACTGGATTCCATCGAAGTGCGGATGCAGGAGTCACTTGGGTAGAAATGTTTACAGATGCTTCTTACGACATCAAAGCAAACCCACAAAACCCCAACACACTCTATTTAATAAAAGAAAATGGTCCTGCTAAGCTAGCGGAATTTTGGAGGTCTTATGATGCTGGACAAAGTTTTCAAATACAGACTTCTGGCTGGTATACTTCAAGCGATCCAGATCGAAATTGTGGAGGGGCTCGAATTGCTGTATCTCTAGCAGATACCAATAGGGTGTATGCTTATCTTATTGGAGAATCTAAAACCGATGATGCAGGTTACATCGGAGTTTATCGAAGCAATGATGGTGGATCAACTTGGACATTGCCAAACGGACCAGATGGAGGGCCTTATACTGCAACGCATCCTAATTTGGCGATAGGTACTAGTACTTGGGTGTATCATCAGGGCTTTTATAACTGTGCTTTTATGGCGTCTAACACAAATGCAGATGAAATTCTAATCGGAGGCCTTAATTTATGGCGTTCAAATGATGGAGGAGCAACCTTCGAATGCGTGAACGGCTATGAATGCTCCAATTATTCAATGCACGTAGATATGCAAGATTTCAGAGTTTTTGGAAATGAATACTGGGTTTCAACAGATGGAGGGATTTATAAATCACTAGATTTTTTTAACACTCAACCTGAAGTTAAAATGTATGGTGTACATGGGGCAGATTATTGGGGATTCGGACAAGGGTGGAATGAAGACGTGCTCATCGGTGGGTTGTATCACAATGGAAACCCGACTTATTATGAAAATTATCCTGCAGGTGAATTCCTTAACATTGGCGGAGGAGAAGCACCAACGGGATATGTAAGCCCTGAGTCAGGAAGACGGGTTTATACTTCTGATGTAGGAAGCAAGTATTTACCCTTAAATATTGGAGACCCTATTGCTAGCGCCTCTATGGGAATGGCTCCAAATGAAAGCTATTGGGCGGCTAATTCTAGCGAAATGGTTTTTCATCCCAATTGTTATAATATTGTGTTTCTTGGAAATGAAAACAAGTTGTATAAAAGTGAGGATGCAGGATCCTCTTATTCTGAATGGGCTTCCTTTGGCAGTATTGATGACAAGGTTCAAGCAATTGAAATCTCTAGAAACAATCCTTCTGTGATGTATGTGCAAATTAACCCTTCGACAGGGTCCGTCGGGAAACTCCACAGAAGTAACGATTCAGGACTTACGTGGAATCAATTAACCATTCCATCCGGATCGAGTAAGCAGATGTTATTAACCATGAACCCCAATGATGCAAATGAACTTTGGATGGCTTACCACAACGGAAGCAATGGATTTAAGATATGGCACACCAATGATGGAGGAGTGACTTGGACCAATAGAACTACAGCCACGTTAAATGGAGAATATCCTTGCAGTATTTTCCATTTAGGAAATACAGATGGCGGAGTCTATCTCTGTTCGCAAAACACCGTTTATTATCGCAACAATGTAATGACCGACTGGGTAATAGATAATGCTGGCCTGCCTGCGGTTTTTTACACGAATAAAGCCAAGCCTTTTTACCGCGACAGTAAAATTAGATCAGCGTCTTATGGCAAAGGGATTTGGGAAAGTCCATTTTATGAAGCTCCATCAGGTCCAGTTGCTACTGCAATGGTAGATCATTTTGAAAAATGGTGTGAAAGCGATATGTTTTATTTTGATGATTATTCCATGCTCGATCATAATGGAGCAAGTTGGAACTGGACTTTTCCAACCGGCACTCCAAGCACCTCAAGCGCTCGAAACCCATCGGTTGTTTTTAATGGTTTAGGACAGCATTTAGCAATTTTAGAAGTTACGGATATCAATTCTGTAAGTGATGTAGACAGCATATATGTGTCACTCACCGGAGCTTCTGCAAATGATATTCAAGAAGGTTTTGAAAATGCTTTTCCTCCAGCAGGTTGGCAAACCGCTACTACAGGTAACTTAAGTTGGGGACATGCAACTGCGGTAGGCGGCTATGGCACCTCTGCCAATTCTATGGTGGCCGATAATTATAATGTAGATGGTGGAGGCACAACTTGTGATATGATTGCTGCGATTGACCTTTCTGCAGTGAATAGTGGCTGGCTAACTTTTGATGTGGCATATGCACGTTATAGTGGGGCATATTTGGATAGCCTTGAAGTATTGGTTTCTACCGATTGCGGAACCACCTGGAATACCGTTTATTTTAAGGGAGACGCTGATTTGGCAACAGCTCCAGATTTCTCAAGTGCACCCTTTGTGCCAATGGCCTCAGAATGGAGAACAGACTCCATAGACATGACGGGCTATCTAGGGGAAGACTTTTTAAGTATCGCATTTAGAAATCACGGTAATTGGTCGCAAATGCTTTATGTCGATAACATTAATCTTGGAGATCAAGCTGTCGCAATGGAGGCTTCTCCTTTGAAAGAATGGATTTCTTGTTACCCGAATCCAGTTGCTGCAAATGGTGAGTTGAAAATTTCATCATCTACCGATACACCTTTAGAATTCTCCCTTTTTAATTTGAATGGAAAACTTATTGCTCATCAACTTATAAATGGAAATGACCTAATAAATATAGGTAAGCTTCAGTTGAGTATGGGAACCTATTTATATCATGTAAAAGGGAATAGTATTATGCGCAATGGAAAATTGACTGTTGTAAAAACGCGCTAGTAAACATGGCTTATGCCTTGCGAATAAAGTTTTTTGGGTCTCCTCAGTGGCTAAAATTTGGTATTCTCCATGTCTTCCAACATTGAAATAGTTATCAAGCTTTAAGCTTTCAGTTAATACATGTTCTATCGCAGTTACGTTTCCGCTGGAATCCACACAAGTAATGTAGTGTGTATTTGAGCCGCCACCGTTGGTAAAAAAGTGAAAAGCAACAAATTTTTGATTTGACCATAAATAGTTATCCACTTGCCCTCTTCTAGCAACGGTTTCTCCTTTATTGTAAAGTGTTGTGACAAAAGAATTAAACCAACCGCCCGTACCTTTCTCCACTTTTAAAAAAGATTTTAGCCGTTTTTGGGCTATTTCCCTAACGCTTTCTTGGTCGAAAGAAGTTGTTGACTGAATATTAGGCGAGTCGGATTGTGCATTTGATATGTAAATTATCAGACAACTTAGACAAGTAAGTGTTATAAGTTTCATGATTTCTGTTCATTAATTATTAAAGCCAACGTTTAGTATTTGAAAAGTAGGGCAGTTAGATGCAATTATCTGTCCGCTTGCATATAGCCAAATGTAAATATTTTGTTTTTAACTTAATCATTGTTTAAAAGCCAAATTTTATATTCGGCGAGCTCTCAAAAATGAAGAACTTTCTATAACTGAAAAACCCCTATTTGCTATATACAGTGTTGAACTCAACCTTCGATGGCTAAAATGAACTTCGAAACAGCAGTAAGCCTTTGCGACTGATCCAGAAAAGAGGAGTGAGCCATAGCCTAATGACTCAAAAATAGTTATTGAACCCCATAGATCGGTTGACCGAAGGCAGAGCGCAACATGAAGCACAATGAAGTCAGCCCTTACTTGATCGTTCATTGATGCTTAATTGTTGTGTGGTATTTTTCTTTCTTGAAGAAATTATTATCAATTAACTTATTCGTAAACACACTCGCCCCATACTTGCTCATGTGTTGAAAGTCGGACCACAAGGTGGCTTTATCAAAAGATTTGTAAGTACTAAACTTAAAAATTTCAAGATCATAAGAAGTGTTTCTGAAATAGTTTCTTTTGTATGCATAATTAGATTCAACGTCTTTTATACTTGGCACATAAAGCATTCGACATTCGATGTTTAATCGTAGGCAGTATTCTTTTATTTTTGATACAAACATTGTTTGTGATTTGGCATTATATAAATTCGTTTCAAACCATAAACAGTCAAGAATTCTTCTTTTAATGGAATTAATTTTTGTTATGAATGATGTGGACTCTTTTTCATAAGAGTATTTAAATTTATTTTGATAGAGGTTCATTGTCTCATCTTTTTGATGTGAATTTTCTTTAATTTTTTCATAATCATTGCATAATTTCTTATTTATTCGCACTCCATAATTGCTTTTTGATTGATAAATTACTTCGTTTGTTTTAAAGTAAGAGAAAGATAAATATTCACCGACAAGTTTTAATCTTTTGAAGAGATGTTGTACTAGATAGAAATTTAATCCTTGTCCACTATGATAGAGTTCAGATGGTTTAAATAAGAGTGGACTAAGTTTATGAGAGTGTAATATCGGATTACTACTTTTGTATAATACTATTTCCTGAGGAGCGAGGTCTTTTATTCTACTTACAATAAAAAGCATAGTTTCGTTACCTACATGATTTATAGCTAAATTAACAGTTTTTATTCCCTTCAAATTTAATAGAGAATCGTTGATTCCAGTTAAAAACAGTGATGGTCCTAAGAATACTACAGCTCCTTTAATCTGTTCAGGATTGTTTTTTATCAAATTTAGACTCCAAGCTACTTTTTCAAAATTCGTATTTTTTGTTTTTGAAATGATAAATTCATCAGAGAATTCAATCTCACTCAAAATAAAAGAAATTGTAAGTAAGCAGAGGAATAAGAAGATGATTCTTGTTATAAATTGTTTCATGAAAAACTAAAATTGGAAGTAAATAAAGTCCTGTTCATTGCCTATGTTTATAGCAATAATTAGAGCAATGGCGATATAGATTGACCACCTAACCCCATTCCATTTGATTGCCCATATTTTTTGCAATGCATATTCATTTTCTCTTCCTATCCATTCTGTAATAATGAAAATGGTTAGGATTAATAAATTTTGTATAGGTAATATCTCTGGGCTGGAAATAATTGATTTAGAAAAGATCCCTGAGATATAAACTATTGCATGCTCAAGGTTGTTTGCTCTGAAGAATATCCAAGCAAATACTGTCAACCCAAACGTTAGAATGATAGAGGAAAATTCTTTTATGCTGGGGAAAATCTTCCCTTTGGCTACTGTTTCTAAATTATTACGATTGTTTTTTGTTAATAGCAGCGGCAGAAAGTAAATTGCATTTAATGCTCCCCACACAATAAAAGTCCAATTTGCACCGTGCCAAAATCCGCTGACAATAAATATCATAAAAGTATTTCTGACTTTCATCCAAGTACCACCACGACTTCCACCTAGAGGAATATAGAGGTAATCTCTAAACCAAGTTGAAAGTGAAATATGCCAGCGCCTCCAAAATTCAGCTATATCTCTTGAGAAGTATGGGAAAGCAAAATTTTGCTTTAAGTCGAAACCGAAAAGCCGCGATGTTCCAATTGCAATGTCAGAATAACCTGAAAAGTCACCATAAATTTGAAAACCAAATAAAACTGCGCCAAGTACTAATGTGCTACCCGAATAATCGGCAGAATTGTTGAAAATCGAATTTGCATATTCTGCGCACTGATCAGCAATCACAATTTTTTTAAATAAACCCCAAAGTATTTGTCGTACTCCGTCGACTGCTTTAGAGTAATCAAAAGTTCGTTTTTTATAAAATTGGGGCAATAAATTACTTGCTCTTTCAATTGGGCCTGCAACTAATTGAGGGAAGAAACTAACAAATGCTGAAAAAGCAATGAAGTCTTTAGTTGGCTCTAGTTTTCGTCTATATACATCTATAGTGTAACTCAATGTTTGAAACGTATAAAAGCTGATACCAACAGGCAGAATAATGTTCAATGAATTTACTTTTATTTCCATTCCAAAGAATGAAAAGGCAGATATAAAGTTGTCTAAGAAAAAGTTGTAGTATTTAAAAAAACCGAGAAACCCAAGGTTTGCAATAATACTTGTCCATAAAAGGATCTTTCGTTTTGTATCCTTGGTTTCCGTCTTTAGTTTTCTGCCGACTGCATAGTCAACAAAAGTGCTAAATAGAATTAAAAATAGAAACCTCCAATCCCACCAACCGTAGAATAAATAACTTGCACCAACTATTAATGCATTTTGCAGTTTTAAATTTTTATTGGCAACAAACCAATAAAGTATAAAAACTATTGGTAAGAATAAAGCAAAGTCAATTGAGTTAAAAAGCATTCTGTTTATTTATTCCTTAAAGCTATATATTATTACTGTCCTTTTCTCTAATAACGCCCTGTATAAACAATACACCCGCAGGGTTGGGTTTATACGATGTTATGCACTTTTATTTTGTTTTTATCAGCCTTATGGATTGATTTTCAATATTTAAAATATAAACATTGGGAGCTAATGAAGATAGGTTGATTGAATTTACATCAGAATTCAATTGCCCTGTCATCACGGTTTCACCCAACATATTATAGATCGTAAATTCTTTGACGCTCGAGAAATCTGCTTCAATGGTAATTTGATTATCAAAAGGATTTGGAAACACATTGAAATAATTGGAGGAGCTATTCACATCACTTATTGCTGTTGTTTGTGTACACTCTCCAATAATTCCATCTATATCATAGCGAGAAACAAATTGCCAAATTTCCGAATTGGCATCAATGGTCATATTCCCAAAACTACCAGGCCAATCATGTCCTCCACCTATCACCTTTAATTCCTCCACGTATGCACAACCTGATGCAGTTGACCAAGTATATCGCTCTACGGATGAGCTTACAGCAATCATGCTTGCAGTTGGATTGCAAAGGTTATAGGTTGCCCAATAACTATGTGTTGCTGCTGCGGAAATATAATATTCTATACCTCCAAATACGATTCCATTGTATGGTGAAGTGAGGTCATCCGTACCAAGTATTGTAAGAATTCCAGTGGGATGCACCGGAGAGCAAAAACTATTTGGATTCGCTTGCATAGTTCTGGCTACTGGAGCTATAGCTGCAATTCTGTTATTGAGCTTACATCCAAGTTCAAAGGTCATATCTCCTCCTAAGGAATACCCACAAGCATATATTCTATTCTGGTCTATTTGATAATTACTAGCAATCGTATCAATCAATGAACTAAAAAAGGGCACATCATCAAAAGTACCTGGGACTTTAGGAATCCAGTTAAAAGAGTTCCCGTCACTTGGGTCAGGACGTGCTTGGGGATAAACTAGAATAAAATCAGCAGTGTCGGCAATAGGTCTCATGTCGGAAGCTGCTTGCCAAACGGAATTTGTGCCACCACCACCATGTAAATTAAACACCAAAGGAAAATTTGTAGTTCCATCATAACTTGCCGGAACGTAAATATTATATTCTCTTGTTAAGCCATCATTCTGGATGGTTGAGCTAATGTATCCTTGAGCACTGCTTGCACTAAGACAAGTGATAAATATTAATAGTGTAAGAAGTCTTTTTGCTGTCATAATAATCTTTTTTAGGTGTTTGTATGAATCTATATCGTTTGAAACATGAGCTACCCTACTTTTAAATGTATCTAAGGTAAATATAAATGCATTTCAATACTTTATGTCTTACAGCACATGGAATTTATACAAGTACATTTGTTTCTAATAATTTCATAATATTCTACAACTTCCAGGTAATATCAATATCCCATCCTTGGCGAATACTAATTTCGCCACTGTAGAAAACGACTGTTTCAGGCTGTAAATGTTTTAAGTAAATTCCCGTGTCCCATTTACCATTTCCACTTTCATCGTAGATTAATTTTAGCTGGTATTTACCTGGGGCTAGTTGATTATAATCGTGCTTAAAATAATCTCCCTTAAAGGTTTTCTGACTAACCATCTTTCCTTCTTTCAGCAGTTGTAAAATATAACCCCCTTCCTCAACTTCCATGTTAAGGAATAACTTGCCATAGTCTTTCTCTTCTTTATATTTAAAGGAAACCCTAACAGTATCGGTGCTTTCACCAAGTATGCTTGTAAAGGCATCAGGATAAATAGTAAGCACATATTTTTTCCCTGGGACCCATCCTGAGGAAATTATCACTTCTCTGACGCTGTTTTGAGTAACACGCAAAGGAACTTCTTGTTCTCTTAGCTCTAGTTTCAGTTTTGAGTCATCAATTTTCGATAAAGGCTTGTTAAAAAGAAGACTAAGGTCCGAGTGATAGCCTAGCCCTTTTTTAGCATTGTGGTTAATGACAAAAGGAGAAGGTTGTGCTTTTTTGGGAGTAGGAGTTGTAATTTTAATCGTGTCTGTATGTCCATTTGATTTGTCATCAATTAAAATAGAAATAAACTTTTCCTTTGTGTAGTTCGTGTCAATCCAAAATTCAATAGAATCCCTTTTTGATGAATAATTAATCCAATTTGGGTTTAATTCAAGTCCATTAACGCCTGAAACTGCTAAGTCGTCAGATGGCCTATTCATGGTTAAATTTATCCTACCTTGGGGCGTATATTTTTTCTCCAAAACAAATTGCTTTTTTAAATCTTCTTTAAAAAGCACGAACGTGTCTTCCAAAGTATCAGATGCTAATTTTGGAATTTCAATTTGATTGTCTGAAAACGCAATAGCTTCAATTTTCGGGTTAAACAGATAATTGTTGTCTTCGTCTAATAGGGCAACGGCTTTATATTTTCCCGCCTTCAAGTAATCCATAGTAAAGCTTCCGGTTTTACTCGTTTTAACAAAGTACATGGGTTTTTCTTTAAACGGAATAGAGTCTGTATTTTCTTCATAAAGCATTACGGTAGCATTTTCTACTCCCAACTTTGAAAAGGCTTCGTGTACTTTTCCTTTGAAGGAGAGCGAGTCTATATAACTTCCGGTTGAAAAAACATAATTGAAGTTCTTTGTCACATTTCCTTCTGTAACATCTTTAATTGCGTCTCCAAAATTAATTGTATATGTTGTGCTGTCTTTTAGCGCTCCTTCCAACCCAACTATAAGCTTTTTCCCTTTAATTCGATAATTAGGGTTCTGACTAGGAATGGGTGTAATGACTATATTCTTTAGAGGTTTATCCAAAACGAAATACTCATTAAACCGCAGTATAATCTCGGCAGCTTTAAAATTCGTTGAAAAGTTGGCAGGAATAGCTGGATCCACCTTATTAGTATCTAATGTTGGCGGGTACAAATCTCTGACGCCCCCAGATGGGGCCATTTGTTGAGCACATTGGCTAAAAACAAATAATGAGACTACTACTGCTATGTATAAGAGAAACTTCAAAGAATCGATTCAATAATAGTTACAATTTTTTCCAATCCTTTTTGATCTTCAGCATCAAAGTCATGTAAGTTGGTACTATCAACATCCAAAACAAACGCAACTTCCCCTTCCTTATTTCTAACGGGTAGAACAATTTCAGATTTAGTAGATGAACTGCAAGCAATGTGGCCAGGAAATTTGTCGACATCGCCTACAATAATTGTTTGATTTCGCTCCCAACAAGCACCGCAAACCCCTCTTCCTTTTAGAATTCTAGTGCAAGCAACAGGGCCTTGAAATGGACCCAAAATAAGTTGATCGCCAGCAACGGTGTAAATTCCAACCCAAAAATAATTCATCCCATATTTCAAGGCTGACATAATATTACTCAAGTTTGCAATTAGATCCTCTTCACCATACACAAGGGCTTTAACCTGTTCTTCAAGTAAAAGATATCTTTCAGTAGTTGGTAAGCTTGGGCTTATAGAGATTAATCCTGACATATCTGACAAATGTATTCAGTTTTTTGATGCGCTAAGAAGATACAGCTGTAAATCGGCCTTAAGGCATAAAAAAAGCCTCTTCTAAATCAATAATTGATCGAAGAGGCTTTCGTGTTTTTTAATGTAATTTTTAGTGCTCGTGACCTCCAGGACCATGAACATGACCATGTTCTAATTCTTCAGCAGTTGCTTCTCTAACATCAACAATACTTCCAGTAAAATGTAGGTTTTGCCCAGCTAGTGGGTGATTTACATCAACAGTTACTGTTGTCTCGTTAATAGACTTTACTTTAGCTGGGTGAACTTGCCCATTTTGGTCTTCCAATGGAAGTACATTGTCCACTTTTACCTCTTCTACCAATTTACCTTCTTGCATAAACATGTCTTGTGGTAATTCGATAATAGCCTCTTCTGATCTTGGTCCGTAGGCTTTGTCAGATTCAATTCCAAAAGAGAAAGTGTCTCCTGTATTTAAGGGAACAACGTTAACTTCAAAATCAGGAAGCATCATTCCTTTTCCAGATAAAAAAACTAAAGGATCTTTTCCTACTGTAGTCTCAATTTGTTCACCTTCAGCAGAGTCTCTAAATAGATTATACTCTAGTGAAATTACTTTATGATTTGTATCGCTCATTTTATTTTTTTTGCAAATGTAATATTATAAAAAGGGATATAAAACAAAATCGCTATATTTCATAGTATTTCCGTGCGATTAATAAGTATTTTTGCAATCGATCATTAAAAATTACTGTTTTGGAAGAATTTAAAAAACTTGGCATAAAGGAAGGTTTTATTAAAGGGTTAAATGAATTAAACATTGTTAAGCCCACACAAGTTCAACAAGAAGCTATACCATTGTTGTTAAAAGGTAAAACGGACATCGTTGCACAAGCCCAAACCGGAACAGGAAAAACGGCAGCTTATGGACTACCCTTACTTCATATAATTGACCCAAAAAAAGATGTAATCCAAGGGCTTATTCTTTGCCCAACCAGAGAACTAGGACAGCAAGTTGCCAAACAGTTGTTTCGATTTACAAAGTATACAGACAAAATATTTACCGAAGCTGTTTATGGGGGTGCTTACATTGAAAAGCAAATAGTGGCACTTAGAAGACCCACACATATTGTTGTTGCCACCCCGGGAAGATTGATAGATTTAGTAAAAAGAAAGGCTATTGATTTACAAAATGTAAAAACAGTTATTTTGGATGAAGCTGATGAAATGCTTAGCATGGGATTTAAGTCTGAACTTGACGAAATTCTAGGGTTTTTAGATAATGTTGATAGTAAGTGGCTTTTTTCAGCCACCATTCCGCAGGGAATTAGACAAATTGTAAACGAGCACATGTCTTCAGATGCTCATCGAATTGAGGTAAATGCAAAAAACGTAGTAAATAGCAAAATTCACCACCAATACGTTATTTGTGATGAGGCAGAAAAACTACATGTTTTATTACAGTTTTTAAAATCAGAAGGAGAAAACAGGGGGTTAGTGTTTTGTAGAACAAAGGCCGTTACTCAAAAATTAGCGAAACAATTAATCGCAAAAAACATAGCTACGGATGCTATTCACGGTGATTTGAGGCAAATAGAACGGGACAAAGTAATGCGCGCCTTTAAAAAAGAAACCTTACAGCTACTGGTTGCTACAGATTTAGCTGCAAGAGGAATAGACATAGAAGGATTGGCTTATGTTGTCCATTATCAACTTCCTGATAAAGACGAGTATTACACACACCGAAGTGGAAGAACTGCTCGAGCAGGCAAGGAAGGGGTGTCATTAAGTTTAGTCACTTCTTATGACATGAAACAACTTCGATTTCTGGAAAAAACATTGAATATCAGCTTTAGACAAATTAACCGAGTTAGTTAATTCTTGACAAAAGCCACTTCAAGTTCGTTTTCTAATTAATACCTTTGAAAAAGATTATTATTGATTTAATGAGCACGACAGACAAAATATGGAACTTACTTGAAGAAATTCCTGATCCAGAGATCCCGGTATTGACCATACACGATTTAGGGATTGTTCGAAAAATTGATGAAATCAACAATGAAATAATTGTTACTATTACACCAACTTATTCCGGTTGCCCTGCTATGAATCAGTTTGAAGCCGACATCGTAACAACTTTAAATAAATATGGCTATGATAAAGTTTCTATTGTAACAACTTACGATCCACCTTGGACAACCGACTGGTTGAGTGAAGAGGCAAAAAAGAAGTTACAAGACTATGGTATTGCTCCGCCTGAGCAAAAAACTACAGATAAATCAGCTTTGTTAGTCGATGACAGAAAATCTGTTACTTGCCCGCAGTGTAAATCCACAAATTCTAAAATGATTAGTCAATTTGGTTCAACTGCCTGCAAATCCTTATATCAATGCAACGAATGTATGGAGCCATTCGATTATTTTAAATGTATTTAATATGTAAGTTCTGCAAAGAACACCTAGATATTACTTTTTAACTCCCATCTAAAAACGCGATACATCCAAACTTTTAATCGATAAAGTAGGTAGTACATAGAAGGCACTACAACCAATGTTAAAAAAGTTGCGAACGTTAATCCATAGATAATTGTCCAGCTCATCGGGCCGAAGAACATTGCATTATCACCACCAAAGAATATTTTAGGATCAAACTCTGAAAACAAGGAGAAAAAATCGATGTTCATCCCAGTAGCCATTGGAAGAAGACCTAAAATCGTTGTAATGGCTGTCAACAATACCGGTCTTAACCTTGTTTTTCCTCCTAGAATAATTGCATTTTTTATTTCCTCCACTGGTAGCTGAACAGTTTCTGTTAGGCCTAATTCATCCCTTTTTCGTTTGCGAAGTAAATTTGTGTAGTCAACTAATACAATTGCATTATTTACAACGATTCCCGCCAATGAAATAATTCCAATCATCGTCATAATTACAATGAAATCGTCTTGAGCAATTACAATTCCCATAAATACCCCCACCAAACTTAAAACCACTGATAAAAGAATGATTGTCGGTGTGGAAAATGAATTAAACTGCGTTACAATAATTAAGAGGATTAAAAAAACAGCAATTAATAGCGCCTTGCTCAAAAAAGCCATCTCCTTTGCTTGTTCTTCCATTTGACCTGTGAAAGTGTATTCTATTCCATTTTCAGCCAATTCTTTCCATTCTTCTGTTTTTTCAAACTCTTTCATTTTAGATTTAAAAGCATCCACCACTTCGTTTGCGTTCGCTCCTTGTTCTACTCCTGAAAAAACAGTTACCACATTTACTAAGTCTAGTCGTTTGATAGAACTGTTTGTGTAGTTGACTTTTACATCTTTCACGACTGATCTTATCGGGATATTTAATTTTTGACCTTTATTATTCATAAACATTATCTTTTGATCTAAAAGGTCGTCTATACCGCCTCTAAACTCTCTTCCTAAACGTACATTTAAGTCATAAGAATCATCTTCGTATTCATATGTGGAGACATCTTTTCCGAAAAGTGCAGTCCTGATGGTGTTCGCTATTTGGCCTGTGCTCATGCCGTTAGTTCGCAGATATTCACGATCTAATTCAATATTGATTTCAGCTTTGTTTAGCTTTACGTCTACGGATAAAAGAGGAGCCCCCTCGACACGTTGATCGTTTAAATATGCTTGTACTTTTTCTGCTGCGATTACAAGATCACGATAATTATCGCTTCCGGCAATCTCGATGTTAATTGGAGGAGCTTGAGGAGGCCCATTTGGCTCTTTGCCAACGATAATTTTAACATCCGCATAAGGCCATGACCTGAGTGAATCTTCAATCGCCACCATTACATCACCTGTGCTCAAACCATTGCGGTGAGAAAATTCTGCAAAAGAGACGGTTATTCTTCCTTTATGGGGTGTTTCTCCAAAAGAAGGACCCTCCATTGGGTCGCTGGTTCCTTTTCCTACTTGCTCAATTATGGATTCTACAAAACGAATAGTATCAATGTCTTGGGTTCCTGCTGTTAACTTTTTTCTTTCTGTATCAAAGCTATTGCTGTAGGAGATAGTTTTGTTTCCTACTAATCTCTCTTTGTCTAAAACCGCATCAATTACATCTTTAACCTCTTTTGTTGTCTGGTTGGTAACAGAGATGCCTGTTCCGGCAGGATGTTCAATGTAAATGTTTAAATAGTTAGGTTCGTTGTCGGGAAAAAACAAAACTTTCGGTGGAAATAACCCCATCAGAACAAAGGACATTATTAGTAAGGCAAAAGTTCCAATAAAGATGTAAAGCGCTCTTTTTCCTTTCATGGTTGAGGTCAAAAATTTCATGTAGAAGTTTTCAAGCTTTGGTAATGCTCTATTTTGAAATAGCAGTGTCGCTGGAAGTAGGATGTATCTATTTATAATTACCAATAAAGCAAACACACTAAATAAATTACCCATTCCTATGGAATTGCCATAGGAAATTAGACCTAGTAAAAGAAATATTCCAAATACTGTCCATGTTCTCTTATGGTTACCTGGGGTCTCTTTTGTTTTCATTAAAACCGCTGTTAAAACAGGGTTAACAACCAATGCAACGAACAATGACGATCCCAAAACTATCATAAGTGTTATGGGCAAGTATTGCATGAATTCTCCCATTATTCCCGGCCACAAGGCCAAGGGTATGAATACCGCCAAGGTAGTTGCTGTTGATGCGATAATTGGCCAAGCAACTTCCCCTACACCTTTTTTTGCAGCTTCGAAGCTGTCCATCCCCTCTTCATCCATTAAACGATAGATGTTTTCAACTACCACTATTCCATTATCTACTAGCATTCCTAGCGCAAGTACCAGAGAAAAGAGAACCATAATGTTTAAGGTTACTCCAAAATAATGTAATAACATGAAAGACATAAACATGGATAAAGGAATGGCAACCCCAACAAATAGAGCGTTTCTTAACCCTAAGAAGAATAATAAAACAGCAACGACTAAAATGACTCCGAAAATGATGGAGTTTTCTAGATTACTTACTTGCGATCTTATCTGATTAGATTGATCATTGGTATAGGTGTAATTGATGCCATCTAAAACGCCGTCTTCTGAAGCCTCTTCAATAACCATCTTCACTTTATCAATCGCATTAATTACGTTGGACCCTGACCGTTTTTTTATGTCTATCATTACAACTGGGTTGTCGCTTTGACGGGCAAAACTTGTGGTATCTGTATCTCCGAAACTTATATCGGCAACCTCATGGAGAAAAACATCATCATTATCTTCATGCTTTACAACTAGTTGCTTTAACTTGTCTATAGAGTTTAGTTTACCATCGATTACAACAAAATGGTCGATTCCGTCAATGCTCATATTTCCTGCACCCATCATTAAATTATCATTTTGGATAGCTGTTTCAATGTCTTGAAAACTTACTTTTGCTGCTTCTGCTTTAAATTTATTTACCTCTATTTTTAGTTTTCTGTCTTGTACACCTCGAATTTCAATTCCACTAATTTCAGGAATAGCCTCAATTAAATCCTCTAAGTATTCTGCTTTATTGTTGAGGTATTGCACTGGAAAATCCCCCGATAAATTCAAGTTAATAATAGGCATATTAGTTATGTCCATTTGCGCAATGGTGGGAGGAAACGGAAGATCTTTGGCAAATCGCTTATCTGTTTTAGCATCATTATAAGCTTCTTCTACTAGATCTTTTGCATCATCTGGCGAAACACTAAAATCAAATTTGATGTTGATTATTCCAAAATCTTGCATTGCTGTAGATTTAATCTCATCAATTCCCGCGATTGTATTTAATTCTTTTTCGAGTGGCTTGATAATTTTATCTCTCACAATTTCTGGAGAATTCCCTGGGTAAGGAACGTTTACATAAATTTCAGGAATTTGAATTTCAGGGAATGCCTCTCTCGACATATTTTGATATGAGCTAATACCACCGATTAGTAATATTGCCAAAACTAGGTATACAGTTTTTCTATTATTAACGGCTAATGTTGAAAGCGCGAATTCCTTGAATTTGGTCCCAATGGGTTTATTCTTTTCCATGCTATTCAATTTGTAGCGTTAATTAATCTACTTTTATTTCTTCAATATCCTTTTTCAGCCCTCTTAACCCCTTGTCAACCAGTTGATCCCCATTAGAAATACCGGATTCGATTACTGTGTAGTCTCCAGAGCTTCTTCCAAGTACAACCTCTGTTCTAATCGCTTTTCCATTCTTAATTATATATACGCTAGGGACTTCTACATCTTTACGAATTACGCTAGTCGGAACCGCTAAAGCCGATGAGTCAACATAATCTCTAATTCTAAGCACGGACATTAGGTTCGGCACTATACCTTCTGCTTTGTTAGGGACATCTATTTCTACAGTAATTGTTCTATTAACAGGGTTTACAAACTTTCCAATTCGCTTTAATTTTAAGCCAACAATTGGATCTAGGTCTAAAGAAGGAAACCTCAACTGCGCAGCGCTATTCATATTAATTCCTCTCAAATAAGATTCAGAGATGTCTGCTTTTACACTCATTTTATCTAATGCAATTAAACGAATAATTGGGGATGCAGGGCCAGCCATTTCTCCTTGAACAGGGAATACTTGTTCCACGTAGCCGTCAAATGGGGCTCTAACAACAAATTTACCTTGTTGTGTTTGAAGTGATTTAATTGTTTGTTCTAATGTTCTAAATTGACCTTCAGTTTGTTTTAATGCCAATTCTGTTCCTACGCCTTTATCATACAAAGACTGTTGTTTGTCATACATATATTTAGCCAGGTCTCGTTGCTCTTCTAGCTCCTTCATGTTAGAGGAAACTACATCGGAATTAATTTTAGCAACAATACTTCCCTTTAAAATTTGCTCCCCTTCATGAACGCTTATTTCGCTGATTAAGCCTCCAACTTCTGGAACTAAAATTACATTTTTATCGGCTTTTACGGAACCTTGAATTTCGAAATAATGTTCAAAAACTTCTTCATTAATTGTTATTGCAGATACTTTTTTTACCTCCTCAATTTCAGTTGTGTCTAGCGCTGCAATTTGTTCATCTAAATCATCTAAGCGTGTTTGGAAAGTTGATAATTCGGTTACAATTGTTTTTCTTTCTCCTTTTAACTTTTCCATACCTTCTGCAGCTTCGCCGCAACTTTGGAACAAAGACACTGATAAAATTGTAAGGATTACTATATACTTTTTCATTATAACTAAGGTTTAGAGTTCTATAATTTGTTAACTAATTTGTCGATTGCCAATTTTGCTTTTAGCACTTCATATTTGGCATTGATTAAGTTTGTTTTGGACTGTATAACCTGACTTTGTGCCTGGGTTAATTCCATTCCAGAAACTACTTTTTCTTTGAATTTTACTTCAGTCGTTCGCAAGACTTCGTTCGCGATTTCAACAGCTCTCTCTCTTGTTTTTTGCGACTCTAAAGAATTGTTATAAGCAGTTGTAGCTTGAGCCGTTTGTAACTGAAGACCTTCGTCCAACTGTTTGATGCTATTTTGCGTTTTTAATGCCTCAATTTTGGCTTGCTTAAGTTTAGCTCCCCCTTCGCCGCAGCTGAAAATGGGAATGGACAGATTTAAGCCCCAGATAGTTGTTGGGTACCAACTTCCATCTGATCCGAAGAAATTAAATTCATTCCCCATTGCCACCTGCTGATGTGAAAAGAATCCGGCTAAGGTTGGCAGATAATCAGCCTTTTTATTTTTAACTAAAAGCTCATTAATCTTAAGCTGAGTTTGTAACATCTTATAGTCAATGTTTTCAGCTACATTGATAGTAGATGCAATTTCTCCTTCTAGTCCACTAGATAGCGTGTTTAAGTCATCGGCTAGATTAATTTCTGTATTGATTTCAATCCCCATTTGGAATTTCAGCATCTTTTTTGCAACGATAATTTGATCGTTTACCTGCTTTAAGCCATTTTCAAGCTCCATTATAGATAGCTCTAATTGGAGTGAAGCATTTGATTCCAACACTTTCTCATTAATTAAAATTTTAGTGTCATCATATATGCGTTTAATCATAATTAAGCTTGAATCCATTGCTCTAATGTTAGCTTGCAAAACCACAACGGTGAAATATGCTTCAGACACCGCCGCTTTAATCTCTAGTTCAGATTTTTCTACCATTTGAATTGAAATATGGCTTTGTATGTTTTAGATGCTTGCAACGCCAACCAAGTAGTTTCCGCTAAATATTAACTGAGAAACTTGCAGTGTTCCGTTCAAATTGAAATCGGTTCCAAACTTTACAGGGATTAACAAATCAGACTGGAGCTGCAGGATCAAACGAGCTAGCTGGAATAAGAGAAGTAGGAACGTCTAGAAAATTTTGAAAAGCCACCGTACCCGATATTTGCGGCAATCCTGTTGCTGTTGTTTCTTTAATTTTCTGTTGAGCGATTTCAACATCCAACAAGGAGTTTTTCACCTGGGAGCTGTTCTGAATTGCATACTGTTTAGCTTGTTTTAGAGCTATAAGATTCTTGCCCAATTGTACTATAGACATTTAGCAAGGCTAGCGCTATTATTAGCTTTTTCATATTATATCTGAATTCGTAGTGTTAAACAATTGCTGCATATACTCAGCTCCTTTTTCATTCGTAATTCCCCTTAGATGATACCGAACAACTTCTGTATGCATCTCTTTGAAAGAATGAGAAGCTTAATGAGTATAGAGGAGGAATCGAAGATTGAATTGATTAGCGTTACATAAATTCTTGTAACTAGCTCGGGGTTCATGTTGTCTTCTATATAAACCTTGTTTTATTCCTTCTGCCAGGTTTTCTTTAATTTGGTTGTGAATGAATACGGATTTATGCTCTTCCATTATTGCCCAAGCTTCAGGATAGTATTTCTGCATATCGAAAATTACAGCGGGTTGAATGCTCTGTAATTTCTCACTAACCATTGTGTTGATTGCAAAAATCTTATCGATTGCCGTGCCATTCTGCTTCGTGCATTTCGGATAAGGCAAGGATTCTTCTTCATCGATTGCTAATTGGACGGCTTTTGACACCAATTCTTTCTTGTCAGAAGCGTATTTGTAGAGTGTTTTTTTTGAAACTCCCAATTGACGAGCAATTTCGTCCATGGTTAGGCTTTTAATTCCAAGCCTCATAAAAAGCTGAGCAACGGAGGCAATAAGCTCAAGCTCTTTTCTTTTATCTTGCGTCATCGTGCAAAAGTAAACACAAATTACACACAGGAAACGTTTTGTACGAGAAAAAAGTTTCCTGTGAATTCGTCAAAAGGGAAAAAACCACGTATGAATTAAGAAAATTGTTTGATTAGAATGATATAATGTCGTTATGAACTCCACCTAATTTTTTGCGCAACGCAACAACAGCATAGCGCTTTTTGGAAATAAGTGTGTTTATTGGAAGTCCTGTTCGTTTGGAGATGTCCTTAAAAGAGTTTCCGTCCATTTCATGGGACATGAAAGACATCTTTTTGATCTTTAGGAAGTTCATTTAGAACTTCATTTAGCCTTTCCCAAAACTGCCCTTTTGAAAATATAGTGTCGGGCGCATCACCATAATCCGCATAATTATCTTCAAAAGTATTTCCACTTTTATCCTCTTTATTTAATTCAGAAAAGTTGACGTTCTTTTTCTTTCTGTAAAGATCCGTAATTTTGTTTTTGGCAACGGTAAACAACCATGATGATGTTTTTTCTATTTTTTCTAAATCACGGTAAAAAGAGATAAATTGAAAAAACACATCTTGTAAAATATCTTCTGCATCGATTTCAGTATTTACTCTCTTGCGAATAAATCCAAATAGTTTTCCGCGTTCTTTTTCGAACTTTTCCTTTATTTCTTTATTTCTGCCTTCTGCGGAAAGCACTGCTAATAATATCATGATCACAAGTTAATAGACGTACAAATTTACTAAATATTGTTGGATTACAAGTTTTTTCTAATTTCATCAAGAATACTGTTCAGCTTAATGGCGTCTGCATCCGAAATACTATCAATCACCTTTTCCAAAACAGCAAGGTCATTATCTGATATTTCTAATAAGCTTAATCCGAAGTTGCTAATGGTAACATCTTTCTGCCTGCGGTCAAATTTACATTCTTTTCTTACCACTAGTTTTTTTCTTTTTAGCCGATCAATTATTCTGCTCACATCCGAATTTTTGTCTAACATTCGTTCCTTGATCAACCCTATAGAAGCTGAATTTGGATGTTGGCCACGTAAAATTCTCAAAACGTTATATTGTTGCAAGGAGATGTCATGTTTTTTAAACATCTCCCCTAGCTTGTTTGTGACGGCTAATTGGGTAAATTGCAAATTAACTATAGCCTTATGCTTCTCGTTTCTGAAGCTGCTTTGTATTTCATCTTCGATTTTCATCTAGATTAAATTTCAATACGAATTTTTATAACTTAGCGTGCGAACCATCACAAAAAGAGCCATTAGCTGAATTCTTACAACCACACCACGCAACCGTTTTTGATTCAGTTACTTCTTCTATGTTTGGGGTAAATCCTGTCCCCTTATGTGATCCATCACAATACGGTTGGTTTTTGCTTTCTCCGCAAGAACACCAAGCATATTTTCCGGGCTTGATTTCCATTACAAAAGGTGCTTTCTGTGCTATTTTTGGGTTGCTCATAATTTGATATTTTAGTTATTTCAGTCAAACTTACGCATAAACTTTATATGTTGCAACATATAAAGTTTATAGTTTGCTCATATAAGTATCCGGTCCTTTTAAATTAGGGTAATTGAAAGGGAGGTGGGATAATAAAATTAGGGTCAAAAATAAATAAAAACCCCAAACATAAATACCTGGGTTTTCTTTTGTAATTAGGGCTGGAGGCCCACCTAAAAACGTTTTGCAACAAAAAAGTCCCTACCAAGTTGAGGCTTTTAACACCCCTAATGATTGCATTGTCGAACCATATTAAATAGAAAGTCTAACTTTGCTTTGAAAAAAGCAGAATGTCAAACCAAGAGTTAGAAGATCATTTATTAGCAAAGGATGTTAAACCAACAGCGGTAAGATTACTGGTCATAAAGTATTTTGACAATAAAACTGATGCCACTTCATTGAAAGAGCTTGAAAATCATTTTGATTATTCTGATATGACTACCTTGTACAGAACTTTAAAAACTTTTGTTGAACATAAGATTTTGCACACAATTGATGATGGGACTGGTGTGATGAAGTATGCAAAATGTGTTGAAGGTTGCATCTGCGAACCTCAAGATTTACACTATCATTTCCACTGTCTTAAATGCAAAAGGACTATTTGTCTTTCTGAACAGAGCATTCCAAGGGTTCAGTTACCTGAAAAATTCTCTATGTCTGAGGCGAATATGGTTGTCAAAGGGTTGTGTTCTAACTGTAATGATTAATTGCAAACTACTTGCACGCCTTTAACCCTATCTTTGCTTTAAAATAATAACCAAAAATTCAATTGTATGCGAATTAAATTACTTTATCCCATAATGTTTTTAGTATGCACAATATTTGCAATAAGTGCTAAAGGTCAAACTATTGACACCTCGATTACTTTAAAGGTAAAAGGGATAACCTGCTCTTCGGACTTAAAAATGATAAAAACTAGCGTAGAGAAACTGGAAGGAATCAGTGAGTGTAAGATAGGTAAACAAGGAGCCACGAGTAAATTTACAATCAAGTACAACCCTCAACTTACAACAGAGAAAGACATCTATAAAGTTATTGAGGGGACGGGAGGTTGTGAAAAGCCAGATGAACGACCATACAAAGTCAAGCTATAAAAAGCATTACAGGATGGCATTGGTTCATGCAGTATGGTATGACTTCCCACTTTGTTAATATAAAATCATGACCAAATATATAACCCTATTAATAGTCTTCTTTCCCCTTTCAGTTTTTTCTCAAGCGATAAAAGGAAGGGTGACAGACAACAAAGAAGAACCGCTAATTGGTGCAAATATACATTGGGTAAATACTACCATTGGTGGGATTGTAGATGTTGACGGAAATTTTGAAATCTCTCTAGAGGGAATAATGGACAAAAGAATAATTGTGAGTTATGTGGGCTATGAATCTGATACAATAATTATAACAAATCAGACAAGCATTAAAGTTCAGTTACAAGAAAAAACAAACCTTGATGAATTTGTGGTTAAAGTTGAGGGGCTTGATATGTTTATCTCCTCCATTGAACCTATTAAAACCGAGGTCATAACAAAAGGTGAACTAACTAAGGCAGCTTGTTGCGATTTAGCAGGGTGTTTCGATACTCAGGGAAGTGTTCAACCTACCACTACTAACATAGTTACTAATGCAAAAGAACTTCGTATTCTGGGATTGTCTGGAGTTTACAACCAAGTTCTTATTGATGGCATGCCTCTTGTTCAAGGGTTAACGTATACATATGGAGTAAGCACCATACCAGGCACACTTGTGGACAACATCTACATTTCTAAAGGAGCCAATTCTGTACTACAGGGATATGAGAGTATATCTGGACAGATAAATGTTGAACTTATGGATCCAGATAACTCTGAAAAGTTTCTGTTCAATGCTTACACAAACAATTTTTTAGAAAAGCAATTGAATGTCAACTATTCTCACAAGTTCAAGAAGTGGAGCACCATTATTGTTGGTCATACTACTCAACCATCTAATAAATTTGACCGTGATGAAGATTCCTTTCTTGACTTACCATTACTAACTCGTTACTCACTTTACAATAAATGGAAGTGCGGGAATCAGAATGAATGGGGATGGCATTCTCGAATTGGGTTGAGGTATGTGGACGAGCAACGGATTGGCGGTCAAATGGAATTTAATACTGATACGGATAGGGGAACTACAAATAGTTATGGACAAACAGTAAAATTTTCTCAACCTGAAGTCTATACAAAAACAGGATATAGAATGAATGACAAGAACCACCTTGTATTCATTGGATCAGCCTTCCAGCAAGACCAATCCTCCTATTATGGTTCAACCCATTTTAAGGCTGAGCAATTAAATGCTTATGCTAATTTTCAACATGAACTTACTTGGAAAAAGAATCATACGCTTAAAACAGGATTAAGCTATCGTTACCTAAATCTTGATGAAAACATCTCGTTTGGAGAAGACACAATTGGTAGAACTTACGGTGGAAAATACGTTAAGAATGAACAAATACCGGGTTTCTTTATGGAGAACACCTTCAACTGGAAAGACCGCTTAATATCGCTGATTACAGGTGTTCGAGTTGATAATCACAATACTTTTGGAACATTTGTAACTCCTCGTGCTCTGTTAAAATACAACTTTTCTGAAAACACAACAGCAAGAGTTTCGGCTGGAACAGGATGGAGAACTATAAACCTATTTAGTGAGAATACAAACCTCTTAGCAAGCTCAAGAGATGTAGTTATTACGGAAATACTTGAGCCTGAGCAAGCAGTTAATTATGGAGCTAACCTTACGTATAAGATTTATGGTAAAAATGTTGAAGCTCAACTTACTTTTGACTTCTATCGTACTCAATTTCTCAACCAAATATTCCCAGACTATAATACCGACCCAACTAAAGCTTATATCAGTAATTTTACAGGACAAAGTATTAGTAATGGTTTTCAAGGTGAAGTAGGGTTCGAGTTTTTTGAGATAATAGGAGCTAAAATCACGTATAATTATCTTGATGTGTATCGAATCATCAACAATACCAAAACTTTATTACCATTTAACCCTACCCATAGAGTTACAGGCACACTTTCATTTAAACCGTTGAATAAGAAATGGCATTTTGATATGAACGTTCATTGGTATGGAGAACAGCGATTGGCAGAAACAACAAGCAATCCGATAGAGTACCAAATGCCTGAAACATCTAAACCTTATACTGTCATCAATGCTCAATTTACAAAGAGCTGGAAAAAACTTGATTTATATGTAGGTTGTGAAAATATTTTTGATTTCCGACAAAAACAACCAATTCTTAGTTGGCAAAACCCATTTGGACCATACTTTGATACATCCTCAGTTTGGGGTCCAACAAGAGGTAGGGAGATTTATCTTGGATTAAGATTTAAGATTGGATAATGGTTTTAATACATTTCGCTACAAACAAAAAAAGTAATAGTAGGAAAATAACAGATTACCGAACTGTTTTCAATGATGGTCGAGCCAAAAATCCTCATATAATAAGAGATACAGGGCTTTTCTTTTGTTGTACAGGAGATGATTTTATTGTCGAACCAAATGATTAGGTAATTTTTCGTTAACGGGTTCGTTGATTCGATTATAATAACAAGCCTCAAATTTCGTTTACTTAGAAAACTATTATTATGAAAACTACTTTTTTTCTATTCGTTCTCCTTTTTTCTGGAATGACCTTTTCTCAAGAATCATGTAATGCAAGAATCACGGAACTATCCGATAAATATCCACTGCAAGCACAATTTAGTTGTCAGCCTGAAAACTTCACATTTACAATCCACGACCAATTAGGGAATGAAATTTATCAAACGGATAATCCGGATTTCATGTGGGATGAGAAGACTAACAAAGGAACAATTGCTAAAAATGGAACTTACACCTATACTCTAAATTGTCGTTTTGATGATGAGGTTGTCAAATTGACAGGAGGCTTTACGTTAGAACGTTAGTTTTTTACTTTTCTTAAAAAAGCAAAAAACCCCCACCATTTCTGATGAGGGTTAGTACTCGAGGCGGGACTTGAACCCGCACGTCCCAAAGGACACAAGATTTTAAGTCTTGCGTGTCTACCAATTCCACCACTCGAGCATCATCCACATTCTGATGATTCCGATAAATCGGCATCAGAATGGGATTCTCACAATAATGTCTTAACGGATGTTAAGACTTGTGGTTTGGCGTGCTAATAAAGAGAATCGAACTCAAACATCATAAGGACGTCTCACCAAAGTATTGCAATTATTTCAAACTAAAATTGGAATCGTTTTTCCTTTAGCGGCTGCAAATATAGAAACTTAATTCTTTCTGCAAAATGAAAAGAAAGGTTTTAAACCTAACGATTCAATTTGGGTTATGTTAGGTAGATTTATTAAAAACACAATAATTAGCTTTGTAATTCTAAAAGCGTTCTTATATTTGCACGCACTTTAAAAGCGGGTGTAGCTCAGTGATTAGAGCACCACCTTGCCAAGGTGGGGGTCGAGGGTTTGAATCCCTTCACCCGCTCAACCAAAAAAAGCATCAAATTATTGATGCTTTTTTTGGTTGCAATCGATTTACTGGGAATCCTGATACTCGATTAGTAATCAATAGTTATGTAATTTATTTTATAAAAAGGAATAACTTGCGTTGATGATTGCAAACATTTTCGGGGTGTAGCTTAGTCCGGTTAAAGTGCGCGTCTGGGGGGCGCGAGATCGGAGGTTCGAATCCTCTCACCCCGACTTTAGCCCGTCTTTTGATGGGCTTCTTTGTTATTTGCACCTTTCTGTATTAATTTTGAGTCGAAGCCAATCACAAGCAACAGAGTCCTGACCGAGTTACTTTGCTTTTTTGCAAAGAAATAATTTTAACATAATAGCGAGTTTCACATCACTTTCTATTCTTTTCTCTACCACCGACCAATTTTTTTACTTCATTCAACTTCATCAATGCTTCTACCGGAGTTAATGTGTTAATGTCAATGCTCAACAACTCTTCTTTAATGCTATTCAAAACAGGATCGTCCAATTGAAAAAAGCTAAGCTGCATTCCCGCTTCATCTGATAGCTCTTTTGCCTTTCCTTGTAATTCTTCTGCGGAATGTGACTTCTCCAACTTTTTTAAAATTAAATTCGCTCGGGTAATTACTTTGGCAGGCATTCCCGCAATTTTCGCAACATGTATTCCGAAACTGTGTTCACTTCCACCCGGAACTAATTTCCGCAAAAAGAGAATTTTCTTTTGCAGCTCCTTTACAGAAACGTTAAAGTTTTTTATTCGCTTAAACGCACTTGCCATTTCATTTAGCTCATGGTAATGAGTTGCAAATAAAGTTTTTGCCTTTCCTTCTTTATTTTGATGAATATATTCTGCAATTGCCCAAGCAATAGAAATCCCATCATAGGTGCTAGTTCCCCTTCCAATTTCATCCAAAAGAATTAGACTTCTATCAGATAGGTTATTTAAGATACTTGCTGTCTCATTCATTTCTACCATAAAAGTAGATTCACCACTAGAGATATTGTCGCTTGCCCCAACTCGAGTAAAGATTTTATCAACTAGTCCGATTGAAGCACTTTTGGCAGGAACATAGCACCCCATTTGCGCCATTAAAACAATTAAAGCTGTTTGCCTTAATATAGCAGACTTACCACTCATGTTAGGCCCAGTAATCATTATAATTTGTTGGGTTTCGTTGTCTAAATAAACATCATTAGAAATATATGCCTCTCCCAACGGCAGGTTTTGTTCAATAACCGGATGCCGACCTTCTTTTATGTCTAATTCATACGAATCGTTAATTGCGGGCCTAGTATAGTTATACTTTACAGCAATTTTCGAAAAAGACAATAAACAATCTAGGCGAGCTAACAAACCTGAATTGTGCTGAATTGGCTGAATATAGTCTGATAAAGCGAATATCATTGCTTCAAAAAGAGTGGATTCAAGTTCATGAATTTTCTCTTCAGCCCCCAGAATTTTTGTCTCGTATTCTTTTAATTCTTCTGTAATATACCGTTCTGCTTGCGTGAGTGTTTGTTTACGCACCCATTCTTCAGGCACTTTATCTTTATGCATGTGCCGAACTTCAATATAATAGCCAAAAACATTATTGAATGCAATTTTTAATTTTGCAATACCTGTTTCCCGCATCAGTCGTTCCTGCATTTGAAGTAAATAATCTTTACCTGAATGAGAAATACTGCGTAAGTCGTCGAGTTCTTTATTGATGCCTGTTTTAATTATATTTCCTTTGCTTACTAAAACAGGAGCTTCATCGTCAATCTCTTTTTCTATTTTATCTCTAATTATTTGGCATAAGTTTATCTGGTCGCCAATTTTTTGCAAAGCATCATTTTCTGATTTTTCGCAAAATTGCTTGATTGGCTCTAAAGCATACAATGCTTGTTTTAAGTAAACAACTTCTCGTGGCGATATTCTAGCAGCAGCAACTTTTGAAATCAGCCTTTCTAAATCTCCAATTTTACTCAATTGATCATGAAGACTGTCTGCGGTAAGGGTATTATTAACAAAGCTTTCAACTATGTCGAGACGCTCCTGTATTGGCGCTTCATCTTTTAGCGGCAATACAATCCACCTTTTTAATAAGCGGCCACCCATTGGAGAAACAGTATGATCTAAAACGTCTGAAAGAGTTACTGCATTTTCATTATTAGAATAAATTAGTTCCAAGTTTCGAATAGTGAACCTATCTAACCAAACATGACTTTTCTCTTCTATGCGAGAGATTTTAGTTATGTGAGAAACTCTATTGTGTTGCGTATCAGATAGGTAGTGTAATGCTGCGCCTGCCGAAACTATGCCAAGATTTAAGTTTTCAATACCAAAGCCCTTTAAGGAGTTTGTGTCAAAGTGTTTTAATAACTTCCCTTCCCCAAAATCTCGAGTAAACACCCAGTCTTCCAATTTGAATGTATGAAAGCTGCCGCCAAAATTATTTTGAAAAGTTTTGTCTTTGTTTTTTTGAAAAAGAACTTCGCTAGGAGCAAATCCTTGGAGCAATTTATCGATGTATTCAAAGGAGCCTTGAGCAACCATAAATTCGCCAGTGCTTACATCTAAAAAAGAAACTCCTGCTTCTTTTTTGTCGAAATGAACCGTAGCTAAAAAGTTGTTTTTTTTATGCTCTAAAACTTGGTCATTAAAAGCAACACCGGGAGTTACCAATTCCGTCACGCCTCTTTTGACTATCTTTTTCGTTTTTTTTGGATCTTCTAATTGATCACAGATAGCGACACGCTTTCCCGCTCTTACCAATTTTGGCAAATAGGTATCTAAAGAATGGTGTGGGAAACCGGCCAATTCTAATTTTGACCCCCCATTATTTCTAGCGGTCAAAACAATGCCTAATATTTTTGAAGCTAAAATTGCGTCTTTCCCAAAAGTTTCATAAAAATCTCCAACACGAAACAACAGCAAAGCATCGGGATACTTTCCCTTAATCTGATTATATTGCTTCATCAAAGGAGTTATCTTTGTTTCTTTTTCAACTGCTTTTGCCAATTTTATTTATTTTAAGTGGTTGTTAGTGCAAAATAAAAATTGAAGCGTAAATTTGCCAATGAATCCTTAGTGTTCTTATTAATAGTTATGAACAGAAAGTTAAAATTAGATGAACTGAACCGAGTCTCGGTTGAAGAGTTTAAAAGTCAAAAAAAGCTCCCAATTATTGTTGTTTTAGATAA
Source organism: uncultured Flavobacteriales bacterium (assembly GCA_943788755.1). Lineage (GTDB taxonomy): Bacteria > Bacteroidota > Bacteroidia > Flavobacteriales_D > Parvicellaceae > CALSMU01. Next base: position 398,362 of record CALSRM010000003.1, on the reverse strand, counting down.
TATCAGGAGCTTAAATAATGTTGGTTCTTTCTTTCGAACATCAGATGCTTTTAATATTGAGGAAGTTTACTTATGTGGAATTACAGCTCAACCTCCTCATCGAGAGATTCAAAAAACGGCATTAGGCGCCACAGAATCCGTGGAATGGAAGTATTTCGAAACTGCTGAGCAAGCATTGGATAAATTGAAAAAAAAGGAGTTCTTAATTTATGCCATCGAACAAACTGAAAACTCAATCTATTTACAAGAATTTACGTATAATTTCGAAAAAATAGCGCTTGTGTTCGGCAATGAGGTTGATGGAGTAGGGCAAAATATTATCAATCTATCAAAAAACAGTATCGAAATACCCCAATTTGGGACTAAACACTCTTTTAATGTTTCAATTAGCTATGGAGTCGTTCTTTGGCATTTAGTAAACCAAACACTTAAAAAGCTATAAAACAGAATGTTTATAGCTTTTTTTATCTAAGCGCCCTTGTTTCCTCTGGAAATAAAAAAAGCAACTTTTTTGAAAAAGTTTCGTTTTTAGAATGATTAAATCTATATTTGTAGGTACTTATAACATGAAAACGTCAAAATACATAGTAGTTTTTATCAGTCTAATTTTTATTAGTGATGCATACAGCCAGGGATTTTACAATCGTGGAGTGTGGAAAAAGCATCGTGTTGAATGGAGCGGAGGTCTTGGAGCATCTAATTTTCTTGGAGATTTAGGGGGAAGAGACAGGGTGGGTTCAGATTTCATTTATGATCTAGAGCCAACTAAAACTAATCTTGCAGCGACGTTCAACCACCTATATTATATAGGTAGAAAAGTAGGGTTAAGGTCAAACATTACTTATGCTAAAGTTTCTGCAGATGATAAATTAACGAAAGAGCGTTATAGAAACAATAGAAACTTAAATGTTCAATCTCACATTTGGGAGGCATCTTTGATTTTGGAGCTTCAATTAAAAAAAGAAAGAAGGGGCAATGTTTATCGCCTAAGAAGTTCTTCCGGAAGAAGGCTAGGCTTAAAGTCATCGGGATTAGGGGTTTATGGAATTTTTGGAATCGGAGTTTTTTATTACAATCCTAAATCAAGAGATAAAAACGGAAAAATGACTGCTTTAAAACCTTTACACACGGAAGGTCAAGGAATAACTTATAACCATCCTTTTTGGGGGGTAATGGAAGGGCCCAAACAATATTCTGGAATAAGTGTTGCTATACCAGTAGGTCTTGGACTTAAAATACCTATGAACAGGGACTGGGGTATGAAAATTGAACTTAGTCACAGATTTACTTTTACTGATTATATCGATGATGTAAGTGGTGTTTATTTTGAGAACCATGTTATAGAAGAGAATTACGGAACTACAGCTGCTTATTTTGCTGATCCCGCAATAGTGGGGCACGATACTCATGGCCCCGAAGATGGATCACCCGGAACAGGAGACTCTTTTTTAGCGCAAACATTTGCCGGCCAGCAAAGAGGAAATGCATCCAACAAAGATGGATATATGATTGCAATGGTTTCTGTTTATAGAAAAATTTATACTGCAAAAAGGTATAGAAGGCGTAAGACCATAAGAAGAGTTAAGGCTTCATTCTAGCTAATCCAAGTTAAAACATCCTTTCCTTTCTTATCTTATTAATTCTCTTAGGGAATGAAGATTCTTTTATTATTTAAAGTTTTGTTAATTGGAGCAACTTCGATTATTGCCTAAAAACCAAGTGGCTTTGATACGGAATGTGAAAAGTATATTTCCAAAACAGTTCCATTAGCTTATTCAAAAGAATTGTACAGAGCCATCAATAATCCGAATGTAATTATATTAAACGCGCGCGAGGAAAAAGAATATGAAATTAGCCACCTTCCAAAATCTCAATACATTGGTTTCTATAATTTTGATACTAAATCGGTAAGTTTAATCAAAAAAAACAGATACGATATATATCTACTGTTCTATCGGATACAGAAGTGAAAAAATTAGAGAAAGGATTCAAAAAATGGGATTTAATAATGTTTTTAACCTCTATGGAGGCATTTTTAATTGCGTGAACTCTGGTTATGAGGTAGTTGATAAAAACAACAAGCAAACCAAAAAGGTGCATGGGTATAATAAAGAATGGAGTAAATTACTGAATGAAGAAAGATGCGTCATCAACCTTAGTAATTGAAAACACTCTGCTAGAGAATAATTATTATTCAATTTTGGTTACGACATTGTAATAAGTATTTCGTATCTTTATACAACCAAAAGAAAAAGAGTAAGCAATATGTACTTGGCAACGAAATACATTTTCAAGAAAAAACTACAGCTCAAAAGGAATCCTGAGTGATTTAGTTTTTCTTTACCCTTCCATTATTCTAAATCTACTTTAGTAGATTATTGTTCACTTTTATTTAAAATAATATATGTCAAGATATCATTCTTTGGGGGCAATACCTCCTAAAAGACACACTACATTTGAAAAACCTGAAGGAGGTCTTTATCAAGAAGAACTTTTTGGGACTGCAGGTTTTGTTGGGATGTCCTCTTTAATTTACCATGTTCATCCGCCAACAGTGGTAAGTGAAGTAAAGCAGGTTAAAGACCTTACACCAAAAATTGGGGTTAAAAAAAACATGAAAGCACTTAGCTTTAAGGGGTTTTCACTACCGCAAATTGATGACTATATTGAAAGTAGGAAGATACTTTTTGTTAATAATGACTTGAAAATTGGACTAGCAGCACCAAAATCATTTTCAAAGGATTATTTCTACAGAAATAGTGATTCAGATGAAATGTTATTTATCCATATTGGATCCGGCAAACTGAGGACGATGTATGGTAGTATTGATTTTACATACGGAGACTATTTGATTATCCCAAAAGGAACTACTTATCAAATTGATTTCGACACGAAGGATAACAGAATTCTGTTTATTGAGTCAGCAAGTGCTATTACAACACCTAAGCGTTACAGAAATAACTACGGTCAATTATTAGAGCATTCTCCGTTTTGTGAAAGAGATATTAGGCTCCCAAAAGACTTGAAAACACACGACGAAAAGGGGCAGTTTAAGGTACTTTCTAAAAAACAAGATGTTCTTTGGGAGTATACCCATGAAAACCATCCATTTGATGTTGTTGGGTGGGATGGGTTTAATTATCCTTACGCATTTTCGATACATGATTTTGAACCAATTACAGGCCGTATTCATATGCCTCCTCCGATCCATCAGACATGGGAAGCTGCAGGTTTTGTAGTTTGTTCTTTTGTGCCACGAATGTATGATTACCATCCTAAATCGGTACCGTCTCCCTATCATCATAGCAATATTGATTCGGAGGAATTGTTGTATTATGTAGATGGAGATTTTATGAGTCGAAATAATATTGAAAAAGGACAATTGACCTTGCACCCAGGTGGAATACCACACGGTCCTCACCCTGGAGCAATTGAAAGAAGTGTTGGAAAAAAAGAAACAGGAGAACTGGCTGTAATGATAGACCCATTTTCTCCATTAATGATAACAGAAGAGGCAATGAATTTGCAAGTTGATGATTATTACAAATCATGGATGATTGATTAAAAAATAAAAAATATGTCAGATATAAAGAATGTAAATTACGGATTAGAAAAGATTTTTAAAGATGCGAAGGATTTTCTTCCTTTGTTAGGAACGGACTATATCGAGTTCTATGTTGGAAACGCTAAGCAAGCCGCTCATTATTATAAAACAGCTTTCGGCTATCAGTCTGCAGCCTATAAAGGCTTAGAAACAGGATGTAAGGAATATGCTTCATATGTTTTAAAACAGGATAAAATCAGAATTGTATTGACTACGCCATTAAATTCAAGCTCACCTATTAATCAGCATCTTGCTAAGCATGGAGATGGAGTAAAAGTTGTAGCATTATGGGTAGAGGATGCTAAGAAATCTTGGGAAGAAACAACCAAGCGTGGAGCAAAATCTTTTATGGAGCCAACGGTCGAAAAGGATGAGCATGGGGAAGTCGTTAGGGCTGGAATTTATACATATGGAGAAACGGTTCATATGTTTGTTGAACGAAAAAACTACAATGGGGTCTTTTTGCCGGGCTATGAAAAATGGGAATCGGATTATAATCCAAGCTCAGTAGGTCTTAAGTATGTAGATCATATGGTAGGAAATGTAGGCTGGAATGAGATGAATACTTGGGTAAAATGGTATGAGGATGTTATGGGATTTGTAAATTTCCTATCCTTCGATGATAAACAAATTCACACGGAATATTCAGCCCTAATGAGTAAGGTAATGAGTAATGGGAATGGTCGAATCAAATTTCCTATTAATGAACCTGCAGAAGGGAAAAAACGCTCGCAAATCGAAGAGTATTTAGATTATTATGAAGGCCCTGGGGTGCAGCATATTGCTGTAGCTACCGATGATATAATTAAAACAGTAGCTCAATTGAGAGAAAGAGGGATAGAATTCCTATCTACTCCTCCCGAGGAATACTATAATGCCGCTCCTGGAAGATTAGAAGAGCATAATCACGAGCTTCAAGAGGATCTAAAAGTTTTAATGAGTTTAGGAATTATGATAGATGCGGATGAAGAAGGTTATTTATTGCAAATTTTCACCAAACCGGTTGAAGATAGGCCGACTTTATTCTTTGAAATAATTCAAAGAATGGGGGCTAAAGGATTTGGAGCAGGGAACTTTAAAGCACTTTTTGAATCGATCGAAAGAGAGCAGGCAAAAAGAGGGACTCTTTAAAACCAATCGCTATGGAAAGGGAAGAGATATTACAAAAAATAGAATCAAAATATCAGGATTTAGGAATCCCTGTCGATACCATGCTTGAAGGACTGTTGTATAGTAAGCCAATGGTTTATTGGGATTATATTCAGACAGATGCGTTGTTGGGTCTCCAAACACAAAGAACAACACTTCCTGATGAAATGATTTTTATTATGTACCACCAGGTGAATGAACTGTTGTTTAAAATGATTCTATTAGAAATTAAGCAAATAGCAAAATCTGATTCGCTAGACGTTGAAGTATTTACAAAACACTTAATGCGAATTAGCAGGTATTTTGACATGCTGTCCTCCTCATTTGATATTATGGGAGATGGAATGGATAAAGAGCAATACATGAAATTCCGGAATACACTTGCACCTGCTAGTGGCTTTCAAAGCGCCCAGTATCGAATGATTGAATTTGCATCCACAGAACTTATAAACCTAATTGACGTAAGGTTTAGATCTACTATTGATAGAGATACTCCTTTTGAGCATGCTTATGAACATTTATATTGGCAGGCCGCAGGAAAAAACTATAATACGGGACAAAAGTCAATTTTACTTGATAAATTTGAGAAGAAGTATATGGGGGATTTTATAGATTTCATGAAAGACTATAATACAACAAATATTTCGATGAAGTTTAAGTCGCTTCCAGATTCTGTAAGAAACAACGTAGATTTAGTCAATACAATGAGACATTATGATTATACTGTAAATGTTAAGTGGGTGATGTCCCATTACAAAGCTGCAGCAAAGTATATTGGTGGTGGAGCTGCAACTGGCGGAAGTGACTGGACAAAGTATATGTTGCCAAAGTACCAAAAAAGAATTTTTTATCCCGACCTTTGGAGCGAAGAAGAAAAAGAAAATTGGGGAATTACAAACCTCGAATCATATAAAATATTAACAGAAGTTTAAACGGAAGTAATATGGAAAATTCGAAAAACCTAGAAGTGTTTCAGGCTAAAATTGATGCTGAAATTAAAATTGAACCGAAAGATTGGATGCCGGACGAATATCGGCAACATTTAATTCGACAAATGTCTCAGCATGCTCATTCAGAGGTTATTGGAATGCAGCCTGAAGGTAATTGGATAACACGTTCTCCTAGTTTGAGAGCGAGAAAAATCCTTATGGCAAAGGTTCAAGATGAAGGAGGGCATGGACTCTATTTATATTGCGCCACAGAAACTTTAGGAGTAACTAGAGAGCAACTAATCCAATGGTTGCATGAAGGGAAAGCAAAATATGCAAGTGTCTTTAACTATCCTTCGCCAACATGGGCGGATATGGGGGCAATTGGCTGGCTTGTTGACGGTGCAGCGATAGTTAATCAGGTTTCGCTACAAAGAACTTCTTATGGACCTTATTCTAGAGCAATGGTCAGAATATGTAAAGAAGAGAGTTTTCATCAACGACAAGGATATGAGATTATGGCTACCTTAATGGAAGGTACTGCCGAGCAGAAAAAAATGGCACAAGAAGCATTTGAAAGATGGTGGTGGCCTTCATTAATGATGTTTGGTCCTCATGATGGTGATTCTCCTCGTAGTTCGAATGCAATGAAGTGGAAAATTAAAAGGGAAACTAACGATGATTTACGCCAGCAGTTTATTGACAAAACAATTCCGCAAGCTGAATTAATAGGATTAAAAATTCCGGATGCTAACTATAAGTTGCTAGAAAATGGATCGTATGAAACCTCTGATATTGATTGGGATGAATTTTGGAATGTTATAAAAGGAAATGGCCCATGTAATACACAAAGAATAAAACAACATGCTGCTGCTCATGATAATGGACAGTGGGTCAGAGAAGCTGCCATAGCGTACAACGAGAAGAAAGAACAGCAGTTAAAATCCGCTTAAAATTAGACACAATGAGTACAGATAATCAAGGTCCTATTTGGGAGGTGTTTGTTCAGTCAAAACCTGGTAAACCTTACAAACATGTTGGTAGCCTGCATGCTTACGATAAAGAAATGGCTATCGAGAATGCTAGAGATTTATACACAAGGAGAAATGAAGGTACTGGAATTTGGCTTGTAAAAGCAGAAGAGATTGTTTCTGTTAAGTCTGGAGATGAGGAGTCGTACTTCGAGCCTGCAGATGATAAAATTTATCGTCACCCTACTTTTTATAACATGCCAGAAGGCTCTAAGCATATTTAATTATGGAGAGTAATTTGTATAAATTCTGCTTAAGATTAGCAGACACGAGTTTTATATTAAGTTATCGTTTAGGCGAATATGTAAGTCACGGCCCTTTTCTAGAGGAAGACCTTTCTATAACGAATGTAGGTTTAGATCTAATTGGGCAAGCAGAAAGTCTCTTTAAGTATGCAGCTGAAATCAAAGGAGGAGGTATCACCGATGATGACATTGCTTATAAACGCGATGAAAGTGAATACTTAAATTTTCATTTGGTCGAGTATCCTAATGAGGACTTTGCATTTATAACGGTTCGACAATTTTTTATGGACGTATATAACTATCATTTATTTACGGCGTTAAAAAACAGTTCTGATCCCACAATTGCAGCTGTTGCAGCTAAATCAATAAAGGAGGTGAATTATCATTTACAAAGAAGTCGAAAATGGATGTTACGCCTCGGCGATGGAACGGAAGAAAGCCACAATAAAATACAGTATGCCGTAAATGAATTATGGAAATATACAGACGAACTTTTTGACATGGATGCTATTCACAAAAGCCTTATCGAAGAAGGAGTTGCAGTTGACTTAAAGGAAGTTGAAAAAAGCTGGATAAAAGATGTTTTGGAAGCGTTAGGTGAAGCTACAGTGACCAAACCAGAGCACGTAAAACATTCCTTGGTTTATGGGAAAAATGGCGGGCACACAGATTTTATGGGGTACATCTTAACGGACTTACAATATTTAACCAATCGCTATCCAGATGCAATCTGGTAGGCAATAGGCTTTCTTAATATTTAATCACTTGTTTTTCTTAGCAAATCGGAATACATTTCTAAGTATTGTTCAGCGGCTTTTTGCCAACTGAAAAAAGATGCTCTGTTCTTAAGGGCTTTTTGCTGCTCTAGTGTATTATTCTTTATTGCAAATTCGATTTTATTGGCTATTTCTTCGGGTAAAAAATTATCCAAATAAGTAGCCTCTTTTCCTCCAATTTCAGGTAAAGAAGTTAGTTTTGAAAGAACAACAGGTTTTCCAAAATGCATGGCCTCAATAACAGGTAATCCAAAACCTTCACTTAATGAAGGGAAAACAAAAGCCTTACAGTTTTCAAACATCCAATTCTTCTCAGCCTCAGAAATTTCTCCGGGTAGAAAGACTCTTTTTTCCAGATTATGTTGAGTAATTAAAGTTCTTATTTTATCTGCATACTTTGAGGTTGCGTTTCCACATAAATAGAGGTTTAAATCTGGAAGATTTTTCATCGCTTCAATGAGCACATGAAAATTTTTCTTTTCCCCAATAATTCCGATTGAAAAAATAAAAGCTTTACTGTCGTCAACAAATTCAGGTTTTATTGGATTTGCATCTGAAACAGAAGCACCATTGTAAATAACTTTTTGCAAGACATCTGGCAGTTCTAGGTTTTGTTCGGCAATTTTTCTGGTAAACTCTGATATGTATGCAATACCGCTCGCTTTATATACTAGTTTTTGAAGATTCTTTAACTTTCTTTCTCTTTTAGCACCTGTATATTTATCCAAAAAATTCAAATCATGGATGGTTAATAAAATTTTTGTTGCTTTATCTTTCGGAAAATATTTAGCCTCCTGGTGCATGCTGTGCCACAAGTCGACTTTAGCTGGAACTCCCAAATATTGATGACTTCTTTTCCAAATAACAGTATTTTTGGTTTCAAAAAAATTGAGATGAGCGTCGTCCACATAAAACCCGATTTCTTCTTTTGAAGTTTTTTCAATTGCCGTTCCAAGATAGGCACAAAACTGACCTAATCCACTATTGGGACTTTTCAGTTTTTCTGTATCCAAAAATATTCGTGACATTTATTTCCTCTTTTGGAGTTCTCGTATTTTAGAATATTTTAGGAACGTTGCGTGAGCAGAATTTTTACTGATAATCCATCCATAATAGCCATCTAAGATTCCAAGTTTTAAAAAGTACGTTTTGAAAAACATAAATTTCGTGCTCGCAAACACCTTGAATAAACTTGCTTTTGCCCCTTTTTGCGCATATTCATTTGCAGCAATATCTGTAAAATAGTTAATCTGTTTTATGTGTTCTTCAATTGTATAATAACTATAGTGTAATAAATCACCGTTTAAATGAATGGGCTTTATTCCCTTTTCCATTTCAAAACAATCGTGTGGGTTTACTCCCTTCCAGGTTCCTTTTCGTCTATCCCAAAGCCTTAATTTTACATCTGGATACCAACCACAATGTTTGATCCATTTTCCACAATAATTGGTTAAACGATTGAACGCATACCCGTCATTTCTCCAATTATTTTTAACAGCGAGGACACTTTTTTTCAATTCCTCAGATAATGCTTCATCCGCGTCTAGAGACAGAACATGGTTGTTTTTGGCTTGCGTGTAAGCCCAGTTTTTTTGTTCAATATGACCTTTAAACGCATGTTCAATAAACACAACCTCATGGGCTAAACAGATTTCTTTGGTTTTGTCTTTAGAAAAAGAATCAACAACAACAATTTCATCAACTACACTTTTTAATGACAGAATACATCTTTCAATGTTCTTCTCTTCATTAAATGTAATAATCACTGCAGAAATATTTACTTTCATTCTTCGGTAAAGATATTAATTTTGTAAGATAAAGATTTTTATTACCATGAAATACAATCTAAGCGAAATCACTGAAGTGATTAAAAATAGAAGGACTATTTACCCAGAAATGTATAGTTCTAGAAAAGTACATAAGGAAATTATAGAGGATCTATTAAATAACGCTATTTGGGCACCTACTCATGGAAACACGCAGCCATGGAGGTTTAAGGTGTTTATGGATCTTGGTTTAAATAAATTGAGTGCATTTCAAAGTAACTTGTACCAAGAGTTAAATACAGGAGCCGATTTCAAGGAACTGAAATTTAAGAAGCTCAAAGAAAGACCTTTAAAAGCTTCGGCTGTAATTGCGGTTTGTATGAAACGTGACGAGAAGTTAAAAATTTTAGAGATTGAAGAAATTGAAGCGGTAGCATGTGCAATTCAGAATATGCACTTAACCTGCACTGCTTATGGTATAGGAGGTTTTTGGTCTACTTCAAAGTTAATTTACTCGCAAAAAACCAATGCGTTTTTACAAATCGATGATCAAGACAAATGTCTTGGATTCTTCTATGTTGGATATCCTGAAGTGCCTTGGCCAAAAGGGCAGCGAAAACCAATCGAATACGTAACTGAATGGATAGAAAGTTAAATTATGAAAGACTTTGAAGAAATTGAGAGGAGAATGAACATCACCAATTCTCATGACCATCCTACAAATGACATGTACAAGGTGTATGATTTTAAAACAAAAGAGCAGGCTTTATATTTTGAAGAGTTGTTGTTAGAAAAAAACATTCAGTTTGAGTTTGACGAAGAACTAGTCCATGGTAAGACTGTGTATTTGTTTGCCATTCGAAAAAATGATGTTGACGAGGTGACAGCGTTAAACTATTTGGCAATCGGCAGATTCAGAAAACCGTTTATTGCCAACTCACCATTTAGATGGTTCGTTGTTTTATTGGGCATATCTGCATTATGCTTGGCTCTTTTAGGCTTTTTCTTAAAAAAATAAAACCTTTTTTTAGCGTTGTCGTAATACGAACTTCAAATTAATAATTAAGGTGAGCGCAAAGACAGTTTTAATAGCCTTTTTAATTCTAGCGAGCTATTCTTTTTCTACAACCAGAGATAGAGTTGACCTATCGGTAGACAAGGATAAAACGCACGAAAAGGACACAGCATCAGCAGTTGTAGCTTATGGTCAGGATTTTTTGTTTGAATCTGCACAAGAACTTTCTATAGTAGAATTTGATAAACTTTTAGACTCGATTCTTAAAGACGATTTTGCTCCGAAAGAACTAATACAGGAAATAAACTTTTATAAAACCATAAAAAACAAGTCGGAAGTGTCGATTTACGCGATGATTGATTCTTTATTTCAATTGGATTCAATTCCTTATAATTTATTAAACCCATTAAATCTATACACAGCTTTGCATCCTAAAAAAATAGAGATGCCCTCGACATATTCTTTTGTTAATAACGACAACTCTTTTTACCCTGCACAGAGCTATTATAATCGATGGAACAACAGGGTGGCTTGGGATTATCCAACGTCTATTTCTGAGAATGATTCTATTGAAGTGCTGTTGCTAAAAGAAAATAAGGACGAATATCACCATCCAATTGGAGTTAAAACACTTCGCCGCTATTTTGGCTGGGTAACCTCTCCTTTCGGCTGGAGAGAGGGCAAGTCACATAATGGTGTAGATCTAGAACTACATTACTGGGATTCTATTTACTGTATGTTTCCTGGGAAAGTAAGAATGGCAAGAACGTATTCCGATTTTGGGAAAGTGGTTGTCGTTAGACACAATAATGGGCTAGAAACGCTTTATGCTCATATGTCTAAAACAGCAGTAAAGGAAGGCCAAGTAGTAAAAGCAGGTGCGCTATTAGGTCATGGTGGGCAAACCGGGAATGCCACAGGAACACATTTACATTTAGAAATGCGATTTAAAGGACTGCCAATAAACCCAGCCCATATTGTGTCATTTCAAAATAAAGCGGTTTATGCAGACACGCTAATTCTTAAAAAAATGAAACGCACGTATATTGCTTTTCCTCTTGGCAAAGAGTTTCATACCGTAAAAAGAGGTGAATATCCTTCTAAAGTTGCCAAAAGGTATGGTATTACTACCGAGAAATTATTTAAAATGAATGAAATAACTAGAAAAACGAGACTTTCCGCTGGTCAAAAACTAAGGATTAAGGACAGTTGAGATAACCCTTAAACAATACATTTAATCCTTAGCCACATAAATTGTGTGCATCCAGTAAATTATTAATTTTTAAGTTGAATCTTTCTTATGTTTGCTGTTAATTGAAGCACACGAATAAAGTTATGAGAGGCATTACGGTTCTAACCATATTTCTAATTGGCACTGTCAGCCTAGCCCAAAAAGGAACAACAAGTTTTGGGCTTCAATTTAAGCCGATTGTTCCGGTTAGCTATTTCAATGCAGGACCTATTAATTTAAGCGATACAATAGTAAATATTGAAATCAAACAAAAGCTTGGCTACAGTATGGGGATGATTATTCGCCATAATATTACAGACTTAATTTCATTTGAGACTGGAATTAACTATGTAAGAAGAAATTATGCTATAGCAGCAACCTCTAAAATAGGTATACTTAATGACCAATTGGAGTTTGGCTTTGTAAATTATGAAATTCCACTCCAAGCTTTGGTTTATGTACAATTATCAAAAAGTCTATACATGAATGTTTCAAGTGGTATTGGCTTAAACGCTTATCCGTCACATGTTATTAGTTCCGGAGAGAACTTATTGTTAGAACAGCTATCGTTAAGAGGAAGAATAATTGGCTTGAGTTATTTGGCAAACATAGGGTTTGAGTACAAGACGGAAGAAAAAGGAAATTTTTATTTAGGGGCGTCTCTAGTAACTCCACTTTCACCAATTACAGAAACCAAAATAAAATATGAATATCAACCCGCCACTTTCTCTGAATTTACCGCATTTCTAAACGGCAATTATATTACCATAGATCTGCGATATTTTTTCCCTGCGGAGAAAGATTAGTGATATTTTATAATATTTCAGAGACGATTGGAAATCAACTTGCAGCGTTTGGAAAGAACCGAAAGCGAAATTAGCGTAAAGAAGCAACCCTTGTTTGTTTAATTACGTTATTCTAAATATATTTACGTGTTATTTTTAATTCATTCGTTATGAAACATATATTACTTATTTGCTCACTGTTTTGTGTATCAGCGAAGCAAGCGGCAGACTTTACTACTGCTATTAGCGGCAACATATGGAATGCAGGGGCTACTTGGGGTAATTTAGGCTCAACTCCCGGAGTAGATTATCCCTCGACGGGAGATAATGCTACAATCGCTAACGGACATACGGTTTATTTAAACGGAGCTGAAAACTGCTCTGCACTTACAATTAGCAGCACAGGAGGCACTGCAGCGCTTGCTTTTTTTGCAGGTTCCCTTACTGCTTCATCGATTGAGTTAATTAGTTCAGGAGGTGAATCTAAAATAGATGAGATCTCAGGTGGAACAATTACCGTCAATACAAACAGCTTAATATTTAATCAATCTAGTGCCGGTCTTTGTAGCGTTAATCTTCCTCTTGGGTCGGTCGCGGTAGCAGGAGATATTACAGTTACAAATACTGCAGCAGCTAATACAATAATCGATATGAGTGGCGGCAGTGCGAGTTTTAACTTTGGAGGTAATTTTGCTGGAGCCAACGATTTAACAATTACGGGAGGAACTGCAGGTAGTACCTTTACTTATAACGGCTCTGCCGCACAAACCACGGGTACTTCAAATGCTGCCATTGTATTTGATAATTTAACGATGGCGAATTCTCATCCGAGTGGAGTTACGTTAGACGGATCTCTTACGGCGGCAAATTTAAGCGGCACCTTAACCCTTGCCTCGGGGGTTTTTAATGATGGAGGGTTTAACATTGAATATGTCGGAGATATTTCTAATCCAGGCACATTTATAAATTCAGGAACGATTAGTTTAACAGGGAGTTTAATCAATGCCGGCACATTTAACGCATCAGGAACAATTGATTTAACAGCAGGTTTTACGAATAGTGGCACATTTACCTCTTCTGGATGTAATATTAATTTAGCAGGTGATTGGGACAATACAGGAGGGACATATACTTATTTTGATGGAGACATCGTAACCTTTGATGGCGGCCTTTTTTTAAATCAAGAAATTTCAGGTACCACCAGCTGGTTTAACTTAACCATCGATAAAGGCGCGTTTGCATCTACTCTTTCTTTGACTTCAGGGACTCAAAATATTCACAACATTTTGAATATTAACTCTGGTGCTGTAAGTAATACAGGTGCATTGGTTGTTTTAATAAGTGATGCTGTTCGAACAGCTCAAATGGATGATATAGGAACTGGCTCTTATTCTGGTGATATGACAGTTCAAAGACGCATTGCAAAAACGCAGCAATCATTTCTTTCGATTGGGTCTCCTGTTTCTGGAACTACCTTAGCTTCATGGCAAGACGATAATATTCTTTATACCGGAACTGGTCCCGGAACATTTACGGGAGCGAATTACGAAAATTTTGGATGGCATAATACTTATTGGTATAACGAAGCTGCTGCTGATGGGACCATGAATAATGGTTTTACTAAAGCCGCTACTACCGCACAAGCGGTTGGAGCATCCAATGATTTCAGAGCGTTTCATATCTATACCGATGCAGTTACTTATAATTTAGATGTTACAGGAGTTCCAAATACGGGGACTGTAAATATTCCCTTGCAGTATGATGGTGCTTTTGCTGGAACTCAAGCTGGGTGGAATTTAATTGCTAACCCTTATCCATGTACAATCGATTGGGAATCAATTCATGGTGGAACACTTGGAACTCTTATTGATGGGTTTTTTGTATATAATGATGGTCTATCTAATTATGACTACTATGATGGGGATGCTAACACTGGTTTAGTTGCTGCGACTCAATTTATACCGCATACACAAGGCTTTTGGGTAAGATCTACTGGATTGACGAGCCTCGAGATTTCAGAAAGCGATAAAAGCACAACGGATCAAGCTTTTTACAAGTCTTCTAATGGAAGTTATATGCGAATTGCTCTATCGGGCAATGTAAATACTTTTGGTGATGCAGCAGTCATAATTGAAAGAGATGACTATACTGAAAATTATGATGTTGATGTTGACATTCAGAAACTTTTAACATTAAACCCTAACAATGCACCATCACTTTATACGATCACTCCAGATGGATATGATTTATGTTTTAACAAAATCGCGGATGAAAGTATTTCAATTCCTTTAGTTGCTAAAGCTGGCGCTCTGGCGCAAGGAGATTATACATTAGATTTTGATATTCCTTTAGATTTTATGTTAGGAGCTTGTATCACTTTAGAAGATTTACATACCGGAATTATTACTGATTTAAGATCTGATACAACTTATGCTTATGTTTCTAGCGACACTACCACACTTCCTAGGTTTATCTTACACCTGGTTAAGGGTTTCAATACATCTGTTGTTGATTTAGCCTGTTTTGGTTCAACAGAGGGCGCAGTTACTATTGATGGTGCTGGCATTACAGGATCAACATTTGAGCTGTTAGACGGAGCAGGAAATGCTGTTTTTAGTGGTACAGCTACCAATGATACTGTTGAATTCTCAAATGTTCCTGCTGGAGAATACCAGGTAGCTACAAACCATGCGGGAAGTTGTTCTTCAGAAAACTTGTTCATATCGGTTATAGAACCTACGCAAGTAATTGCCAATTTTGATTTGGCAGAAGATACAGTATACCTTGTTCAAGGAGGAATATTAGAAGTGAACAACATGTCGTCTGCTACAAATTATGCTTGGGACTTTGGTGACGGAAATACGAGTATAGATGAAAATCCTACACATGTTTACACTGCTCCAGGAATTTATCAAGTAATGCTATCAGCAGACAATGATAATATTGGTCAGTGTACAGAAGTAACAAGTAAAAATATCGTTGTAATGAACGGACCTTTGTCAATTGACGCTATGCAATTGGAAGAAAATACCAATGCTTTTGTAAACAACGGGAAAGTGGTAGTTGATTTTGCTTTAGAAAACCATACTAATGTCGAGATTATACTAGTAGATGTTACTGGTAAGAGAATCCTTTCTAATGAGTATACTATTTCCAGCGGAAGAATAGCTCTTATAAATACGGATAAGATTTCTAACGGAGTTTATTTTGTCAACATTACTATTGAAGGGCAAAGAAAAAGTCAAAAACTATTTATTGACTAGATTGCATGCATGAATTTGTAAAAAATGCTCCCTAAACCGGAAGCTTTTTTTGTGGTAAAACTTTTCTCTTTTAGATAGATATTCATTTAAATTTGTTCCTGAATTAATTAATTTAATATGCGTAAAATATTATTCATCACTGTATTGACAACAGGATTTCTTAATCTTTGTGAAAATCAAATTAATGCGCAAACAGAAGCTACTGAATTTGTAAAACCAAAGTTGTTTTTGATAACTACGATGGGCGGGGGAGAATTTATTGGAACTATAATTTCAGATAATTCAAAGGAAGTTGTTATTAAAACAAAAGATAGAGGAGAAGTGTCCATTCCAAAATACCAAGTGAAAAGCATTAAAGAGCTTGAAGAGGGGCAGCTTAACAAGGATGGAGAGTACGTTAGTGACCCTTTATTTGCTACTCGCTACTTCATTACAACAAACTCATTTCCAATGAAGAAAGGAGATAATTATACTTCTTTAAATTTATTTGGACCTGAGTTTCATTTTGGAGTAGGGGAAAAGCTTGGAATTGGTGTAATGACTTCATGGTTTGGAATTCCCATTATTGGCACGGCAAAATACAGCATTAGCTTGGGCGAAAATGCAAACCTGGGAATTGGAGCTTTAGTTGGAACTGGCTCTTGGGCTTCTCCAGAGTTTTTTGCAGCACTTCCATTTGGAACATTGACTTTCGGAACGCGAAAATCAAACATTAATTTTTCAGCAGGTTATGGAGCAGTTTCAGTGGGAAATGGCACTGATGGTACATCACTTTTTTCAGTTGCAGGAGCTATTGGAAACGGAGGTAAGGTTAGTTTTGTCTTTGACAGCTTTATCTTTCCGATTAATCGAAGCCAATCGACTTATAATCCCAATACAGGGAATTATGCAAGTTCAAATTATAAAGCGATTTTTGCATTAATTATTCCAGGTGTCAGGTTACAAACGGACGACAATAAAGCGTTTCAAATTGGATTTGCTGGAGCTTACTTTGATGGTGATGTTATTCCACTACCAATCCCCATGGTCACTTGGTTTAGGCGTTTATAATTTGTAGATACTTATAGAAACAAAAAAAGAGGCTTATGTGGCCTCTTTTTTGTTTTATGTGAATTAGTTGTGTTAATCAGTGAGTTCAAAAGTACCAAAGAATGTGTCTGCTCTATCTGGCGTAACGTAACTTCCGTCTCTAACAACGCCAATTTGGTACAATCTGTTTTCTACTAAATACATTTGGTATTCGATGTGCAACGTACCTGCGATTCCTTTAAAGTGTAAACCAGAGTGACCATCTAAACTTACTTCTTCTTCTAAGTCGAATTGAGTAACCCCCATACTGTTTACAACTCCGTCTTTTCCTCCTGCTAACATGTCTTCAGCAGATCCAGCCTCAACAATAGCTGATGGGTAATCGTTGTATCCTATAATATAAGCTTCCGTCATACTTTTTTCATATAAAAACATGGTAATTTCGATGTCTCCTAGTTCAGTAGGAATTACTTCCTGGCTTATCTCGGGAGCAGCCCCTAGAAAGTTAACTTTAAACCTTCCATCTTCAGATTCATATATTTCAGAGGGAATTGTAGCTTCGTCCGTGACAGCCTCTAAGTTATCCACTAAAGCTTCGTTGTTTTTTTCTAATTCGTTTGCTAAATTATTTAATTCAGCGGTTAAGCTATCACCGCCACCGCATGATACCATCAGCATTGAAGCTGCAATAAAAGTTGTTAAGATTTTTTTCATAATTTTTGTTTTTAGGGATTGGTCTTAATAAAAAAGCCCACTGATTATAGTGGGCTTTCAATTTTTAGTTAGTGATTTTCTATAATTAATCAACCATTGCTTTGAAATCCGCATTTAAGAAGTATTTCACAAACTCTCTATCTTTAGAAGCTTTTGTTTTAAAAGCAGCATCCTTTTCGAGAGCTGTTTTTAAGTTACTAAATACTAAGTCAGAGTTATTCGTTCTAGCACCAACAACTGCTTTTAAGTAATAAGCTAATGCTGAATCATTGTCGTCAGCAGCATCAATTACTTCTAATGCTCCAGCAGCCTCTCCAGAAACGATCATTGCAATAGCAACATTTAATGTTTTGTATCCATTCATATCCGCTAATGCTTCTGTATACTCATCTGCTTGTATTTTTAATAAGCCCATGTTGTATTTAGTCTCGTTTGCCGTTCCTGCTTCAGTAAACAATTCTAATGCTTTCTCACGTCCTGCTTTATCGTTTCCTCCTTTTACATGAGTAACTGCACCGATGTTATTTGTTGAAATTGAGTTAGCTTCGATTCCGTTTGCTTTTTCAAATTGAGCGCCAGCACCATCCAGATCACTTTGTAAGTATAATACATAACCTACATTATTAGCACCTCTATAATCGTCTACAAAGTTTTTCTCAGCTATCTTATAGATTCTTAGTTTTTCATTTAAGTCTTCGGTTAGTGTAGCAGCAAAAAGAACTTCTTCAACATTTAATGTATCAGGATTGGTTGTAGTAAGAGCAGTTAACTCTTCGTCGCTCCAACCAATTTGATCGTAAGTTAAAGTAATAACAGATCTTCTAAGTTGTGGTAAAACATCTTTTTCTAAGAATTTATAAGTCTTAGCCATGTTACGAATGTCCTGCTCTCTTTTGTTAGGATCTTGCGTCATTTCAAGAACTCTTAAAATAAGATCTTTGTCTTCATGGGTTGTTTTTTGAACTTCAGCATTGAAGCCATCCCAATCTTCACCTTTAGGTGTTTTAGAAATAAAACCTTCTTCCATTCCTGGAGCAAAGTTTAGCTTCTTCATTAATTTAGAAACATATTCAGAAGCAGAAGCAGCACGATCACCGGCTAAATTCGCGTTCTTGTCAATCTCTCCTTCAGGAGAAGCGTAAGACATAACATTAACGTTTTTCATTTCTCTCCGAATATTGATTGCAGCATCAGTAGTGAATGTTCCAAAATCTTTAATGTCTTGGTCTTTTAATTCAGCACCATTTACATTGAATTTCCCTTTTTTGTAATTGATTACCGCATTAATACTTTCTTCAGTCGTTCTTACAAATTTGTCATTTGCCAAAATTACTTTATCATCAAACCCCAATAGATATGGAGTGATAATTGTACCGTCTGCAATTTTTTCCGTAGTCATTTCTTCTTTAACTGTTTCTTTCTTTCCTTTCTTAACTACAAGCTTAACAACCAACTCACCTTCTTGCATACAAGGGTTATAAGGTAGGGTAGAGTTATAGATAACCGTTTTTCCCTCTTTGGGTATAACTGTTCCGTTTCCAGCAGCTTTTGCCCCTTGATATACAGCCATTTCAAAAGGAATCTCAGTCCCATCTTTACAAACGAAAGTTGGCGTTACTTCTACAATTGCCTTTGCATTTAATCCTTTTTCTACAAAAGTAGCGTTGATTTGTAAATCAACCTCATCTCCGTGCATTTCCAACGGATTTTCTTTTACCTTATAATTAATATCTTTTATTAAATCACAACTTCCCAATAGTAACCCTGTTGACACTATAGAGGTAAGAGCGATGTTTTTAAGTGTGCTTTTTTTCATTATAATTGTATTTAAAACTTTTGTTTTCATTTTCTATATATCGTGCAAGTATAAGTAAGTTTTTTTAGTTATAAAAGGATGAATGACATCAATAACTAAAAACAGCTGATTTTAAAGTGAATTATAGCGTATAAATAATTGATATTCAAAAGAATAAGCCTTTTAGTTTATGCGTAATTCTACTTGCTTTATTTTATTAAATTTATTCGCTTAATTCCTTTAGAGTGTTGACATGAGAGTAATTCCCTAAATGATAGTTCTAACCAGTCAGGTTTTTCAAGGTTTATTTCGTTTGCATTGATATATAATATTGGGATGTCATCTATTCTTTGTAGGAAATTTTCATAGGCCTTATTTAAAGTAAATAAATAGTCCGGAGAGATTTCTTTCTCGTAGAGCCTTCCTCGTGAAATAATGTTTTTTTGTAATTCGTCGAGAGGCCTGTTTAAAAACAAAAGGAGATCTGGTTTTGGCACTTTTTTATAAAGGGAGTCTATTAAATCATTAATAAGGTCAAACTCTTTGGAGCTCAAGTTCATTTTTGAAAATATCAAACTTTTTAAGGGGTAATAATCTGCAAAAATTAAATTATGCGGTTGCGAATGAAATTGAAATAATTGTTTGCTTCTGTCCAGTACAAATTGCACTTCAGCATGCAGGGCATAACTATTATCATCGTAAAAATCCTTAAGAAATTCATTTTCTTCAAACTCTTCCAACAAGATGTCACCATTAAATTTATCTGCCAGAAAATTAGTCAATGTAGTTTTTCCAGCGCCAATATTTCCTTCGATGGCTATGTGATTGTATTTAAGCATTTGAGATAGAAATTTTCGAAAGATCTGGACATATTGCCAAAATCTGACGTGTTGTTTTTTGGAATGTTGGCACAATCCAGTTGGGAGCGATTTGGACTAAAGGTTCCATACAAAATCTTCTTTGATGCATTCTTGGATGAGGGATTTCTAAATTTTCATTTGAGATAATCAACTCCTCAAAAAGTAAAATATCAATATCAATATTTCTGTCCGCGTAAGTTCCATTCTTGCTTCTTGTTCTTCCCAACTGAGTCTCTATGGCAAGACATTTTTTCAATACTTTTTCAGGGCTAAAACTTGTCCTAATAAGTACTGCTTGATTTAAAAAAGGGTTGTTAGAATGATACCCCCAAGGATCAGATTCGTAAATAGATGAAGCCGCTACGATAGGGCCAATTTGCTCGAGGATTAAGGAACTAGCACTTGCTAATAATTCTAATCGATTATCAATATTACTACCTAAAAGCAAAACAGTTTGTTTCATACTACAAAAGTAAATTTATAATACTCAAAGTTTCAATTTCCTTATCTACTATCTTAGATAGTTATTCACACTAAAGGAAGATCTAAGATAGATTGAAAGCAAGATCTATCCGTTGGTAATATTAATTTGCCATTGGTGTAGATAAAAATTTAGAATACCTTTGTACTTTTAACTTTACATCTACATCCCAAAAAAATGGGAATATTTAATAAAAATAAATAATTATGAAACCATTTTGGCGGTCGTTTTGGTCAGCATCTTTAGCAATATTTTTAATAGGAGGGACTTTAACTGCTTTGCTTTTAGTAGGCATCGGAGGAGCTATTTCAGGATTGACAGAGACAACCCCTTTTGTTGTAAAAGAGAATGCTGTGTTGCATATGAAATTGGATACTAAAATTAGCGAAGTTTCTTATGCAGAATTTGACCAGACTTCTTTCTCTTTAGAGCAAGGATTTGGATTGAGAGAAATTAAAATTGGATTAAACGCGGCAAAATCAGACGACAAAATAAAAGGGGTTTTCTTAAACATTACAAATCTTTCCGCCGGAATGGCGACAACAGAGGAAATTAGAGATGCAATAATTGATTTTAAATCTTCTGGGAAGTTTGTTTACGCTTATAGTGAGCTTTACTCACAAAAAGCATATTACCTTTCTACTGCTGCAGATATGGTTTATTTATTTCCTGCAGGAATGGCAGAGTTTAAAGGATTGGGAGCAGAAATCATGTTTTTAAAAGGAGCAATTGATAAATTAGGTGTTGATGTCCAAATAATAAGAGGAAGCAACAATAAATTTAAGAGTGCGGTTGAACCATTAATGTACGACAGCATGAGTGTCGCAAATAGAGAGCAAACGATGACATATATAAATGCTCTTTGGAATCAAATGCTAATTGGGGTTAACGAAAAAACAGGAGTAAGTACAAATATGTTAAACGAAATTGCAGATTCGATGTATGTGCGCTCTTCTAAAACCGCCTTAACTTATAAACTTGTAGATGAATTAATTTATGAGGATGAGCTTTTAGCAGTCTTAAAAGAAGAATCAGGAACAAAAAAAGGGCAGGATTTAAACATGGTCTCATTTAAAAAGTATGCTTCGAAAAAAGCAAAGAGTTACGACCGGAAAAATAAAAACAGCAATATTGCAGTAGTTTATGCTGTAGGAGGAATTGAAAGTGGTAAAGGAAACGCTGCAACTATTGGTTCAGAAACGATTGCAGGAGCGATACGCGAAGCGAGAGAAGATGCTGAAATAAAAGCGGTTGTTTTAAGAATTAATTCTCCGGGAGGAAGCGCACTCGCTTCTGATGTTATTTGGAGAGAGGTAGTATTAACGCAAAAAGTAAAACCAATTATAGTTTCCATGGGGGATGTAGCTGCTTCAGGAGGTTATTATATAGCCTGTGCAGCAGATAAAATTTATGCGCAACCCAATACAATTACCGGTTCTATTGGCGTTTTTGGTATAATCCCAAATATTGGGCCGGCATTAAAAAAGAACTTTGGAATTACGTTTGACAGAGCGCAAACAAACCACCATTCGGTATTGTCTTTAAACAAGGCATTAACAGATGAAGAAAAGCACTTAATTCAATTAGGAGTAGATGATATTTACAATGATTTTACGCAAAAAGTTGCAGATGGAAGAGAGGGGCTAGAACAAGCTGATGTTGATAGCATTGGGCAAGGGAGAGTTTGGTCAGGAACAGACGCCTTAAGAATTGGATTGGTTGACGAATTAGGAGGGATAGATGCTGCAGTTGCTTATGCGGCTCAACAGGCTAATATCAGCGCTGACGATATTAAATTAGGGGTTTACCCCGAACAAAAAGAGAATAAATTACTTGAATTAATGGAGTCTTTGGGAGATGAAGAAGCTAGTATTGAAACATCTTTAAAATTAAAATTAGAAACATTCATTCAATCATTGGATAAAATAATATCTACACAAGGGGTTCAAGCTAGAATGCCCTTTGATATTGTCATTGAGTAGTAAATTAAGGGGAAACTACAAACCCTCCCTTGGTTACTTTTTTGCTATCTGACAACTCTAGCTGATAAAACCCAGTTGATAACGCTGAAATTTCAATTGTATTATTCGTTAAAACTCCTTTTAGCACCATTCCTCCAGCGGTGGAAAATATTTTGTAAGTAGTGTTTTTGTATTCCCCGTCTAGCGAAATGTAATCTGATGCAGGATTTGGATAAATGGAAATGCCTCCTTTTAAGTTCTCACCAACACCTCCTACTTGTGGATCAAATTCCAGTAAAAACGTCCTATTTGTAACAAATTGGTCTGTTTCCATGCCGCCACAAATAATCCATGACGTTGGGGTAATTTGTGCGATTCCTCTTAAATCCATTATTCCATATGGTGACCCTAAACCTTCAAACCACATGTTCCAATCCTTTTGATAGGTAAGAATTCGAGAATGCGGCTCAACTCCTCCCGAACCATTATACGCTATCCCATCATAATTATAGGCAGTTCCTGAACCTCCAATCCAGAAACAACGATTATTGTACTTGGCCGCAGCCATTCTATATCCATTTCCTCCAGGGTTATCTTGTAGCTGACTCCAAGTGATAATTGTAGGGTCAATTGGGTCAATTACCCCCATTCTTAAATAAGATGTTGCATTAAAGCTAAACCCTGAAGTAACTCCCCCATTGTAGTAAATGGTATCTCCTATTATTACTCCTGAAGCTCCGAACATTTTGTATTGAGTTGTATTAGGAGTTGCGGTTCCAACTAGCCAATTGTCATTTGCGGGGTCGTAAATTTGTACGTCTGGCACATTGTTGTTGTTGCTCCATCCTGTAACAACATAAATCAAACTATCTCTCCAAACCGCTTGCACATGATCATCAATAGCAATCGGGATGTCTGCTCCGTCGAGTAAATAAGTATTAGTTATAGGGTCGTAAACATGAACCTTGGTAGAAGAAACTTCGCTTCCATTTGCGTTAACGTGATAACCTCCTATGATGTATATTTTATTCTTAACGGTGCTGGCACCGGCTGCTATTTTCCCTTGGCCATCTGGAAGTGACGTGATTATTTCCCATAAAGCTGTTGTTACATTATACCGATAGGATTTGAGATTAATTCCAGAATAAAGTTTGGTGCTATCTATTCCCGAGAAGGAATAAACATTTACGTTTCCAGAATCATCGACTCCTTGAGTAACTGCATTGTTGGAAATTCTTTCCGGCATGCTTTTAAGCTCGGCCCAAGTCCAACCTGTTTGTGAATACGTAATGGAGGGAAAGAAGAGAAACAAGATTAAATATTTAAAATACATATGCATTGTTTTATACGAAAGTGTTAATTTAGCTTAAAATTAAGTAAAAATGGGAGATAGTAATTTTCACGGAGACACTGCAGGAGTTGGATACATATATGCTGGGGTTGTAATTTTAGCAATTTTCGGATTCGTATTCTTCGGATAGATCGTATTATCCTTTCGGATATAATTCTTTTTTATGGCAAGGAAAATTGGAGTCCCGTTCAATTCAATTTTTTCGTGGCTGATAAAAAAACGTATTCATCAAATTGAATTATTTAAGCAATACCCCATTGACGTGCAGTTTGACGTCTTTGAACAATTAATTACCACAGCTAAGGATACGGAATTTGGTAAACAACACAAATTCAAGTCCATTCATTCTTATAAAGAATTTAAGAATAATATCCCTCTTCAATCATACGAGGATATTAAACCCTACGTTAATAGATTAAAACAAGGTGAGCAAAACTTATTGTGGCCAACAGAAATAAAATGGTTTGCAAAATCCTCTGGAACTTCCGGGGATAAAAGTAAGTTTATTCCTGTTTCAAAAGAGGCGCTTACAGCGAGCCACTATCAAGGCGGAAAAGACCTTTTGGCTTTGTATTATTCAAACCACCCCAAAACAAAATTATTTAACGGAAAGCACCTTATTCTTGGGGGAAGTGCTCAAATAAACTACATCAACAATAAGTCCTATTTTGGTGACTTATCGGCAATAATTGTTAAAAATTTGCCTTGGTGGTGTGAACTCAGAAGGACCCCTAAAAAGGAGATTACACTAATGGAAGAATGGGAGGAAAAATTGGAAAAAATGGCTGAATCTACCGTTAAAGAAGATGTTCATATTCTTGCAGGAATTCCTTCCTGGACCCTGGTTCTCTTGAAAAAGATACTTGAAAAAAACAATACAGATAACATTTTAGATATTTGGCCAAATCTTGAGTTGTATATGCATGGAGGCGTTAGTTTTGAGCCCTATGAAGAACAATTTAAAGCGATAATCCAAAAAAGGGACATGAATTATGTCCAAACTTATAATGCCAGTGAAGGGTGTTTTGGAATTCAAGATCGAGTTATTGCCGATGATATGCTTCTGATGTTGGACTATGGTATTTTTTATGAATTCATACCCATGGATCAATTTGAAAAAAATTCGCCAACAGTCATTAACATTGAAGATGTTGAGCTTGATGTCAACTACGCTTTAGTCATCTCCACAAATGCGGGTTTATGGCGCTATGTTATTGGGGATACAATAATCTTCACATCACTTACCCCTTATCGGATTAAGGTTTCGGGGAGAACCAAAAATTACATCAATGCCTTTGGCGAAGAAATGATAATCGACAATGCTGAAAAAGCAATAAGAACAGCATGTGAAAAAGCTAATGCACAAGTGAAGGAATACACTGCCTGTCCTATTTACATGGATAATTCAACAGCAGGAGGACATCAATGGTTAATTGAGTTTGAAGATGAACCCGAAAACTTAGATTACTTCGCAAAGAGTTTAGATACGGCGTTGAAATCTATAAATAGTGATTACGAAGCTAAAAGATCTAATAGCTTAACTTTACGTCCTCCGGTTATACAAAAAGTAGAAAAAGGAACGTTTTATGAATGGTTAAAAAGCAAAGGAAAATCTGGAGGACAGAATAAAATACCAAGGCTTTCAAATGACCGTAAAATTGTTGATGAAATATTGGAGCTGATTAAATGAAGTTGAAGTTGTCCATACTCGTATTTGTTTTTGGAATTGTTATTTCCGGTAACGGGCAAATAAAATTTGAATTGCTTAATGAGTTCTCAACATCGACTAAAGACTTTACAACGGATCATCTAAATAAAATTTATTTAATTGAGAATAACCAAGTCTTTAAGTTAAATTATGCTGGAGACACCTTATACACCTACAGCGACAAAACACTAGGGAATATAAATTATTTAGATGTAAACAATACACTTCGTCCAATATTGTTTTTTAAAGAAAATGCGCGAATTGTAGTTACAGACAATACATTATCTGCGCAACAACATTCATATTCCTTGGAAGACCTTGACTTATATCAGGCACAATTAATTGCGACGAGTTTGGTTGATAATGGAATTTGGATTTACGACCAGGAACTTTTTCAATTAATAAAGATAAATAAAGAGTTCGAGCGGATATATGAATCTGGCAACTTAGAACAAATTCTTCGAAAGGATAGTCTGAATCCATCACAAATCCTTGAGCATAAAGATCATGTTTATATGGTTTGCCCTAAGCAAGGTATTTTAGTTTTTGATATATATGGGTCGTATATTAAAACGGTTCCAGTATTAAATGTAGATGAAATTCAGGTTGCGAATAAAATTATATACTATCAAAAAGAGGGAAATTATTATGGCTATGGTTTAATAGATTTTGAAGAAGTAAAAATCCAACTTCCTTTTAGTTCTTTTGAAAAAATAAGGCTAGAAAAAGACCGTTTAATTGTTCTCTCAAAAAACAAAATCGCAATTTATTCTATTGGGAACAAATAAGGAAACGTGTGTTTCGTCCAAATAATTGAAAATAATCTAAATTTTTAGACTTATCAACAAGCAACGTATAGAAATAATTGTATTTTAGGTGCTCTTAAAAATTAGTGGAATGCATATAGCAATAGCAGGAAATATTGGTGCGGGTAAAACTACCTTAACAGAGTTACTATCGAAGCACTACAAATGGGACACACATTATGAAGATGTGGACGAAAATCCGTATTTATTAGACTTCTATGATGATATGCAGCGTTGGTCATTTAATTTGCAAGTATATTATTTGAATAGTCGATTTACGCAAATTCAAGATATTAAAGAGAGCAAAAACACGATAATTCAAGACAGGACGATACACGAGGACGCTTATATATTTGCTCCTAACTTGCACTCAATGGGGTTAATGTCTACCAGAGATTTTGAAAATTATTTTTCATTATTCAATCTTATGGAATCATTTATTTCCGCACCAGATCTTTTAATCTATTTACGAGCGAGTGTTCCAAAGTTGGTTAACAACATCCAGAAAAGAGGTAGAGAATACGAAGAGAGTATCCGTTTAGATTATTTAAAAAGGTTAAACGAGCGCTACGAAGCGTGGATTTCGACCTATGATAGTGGGAAAGTTACTAATCATTGATATTGATGAAAACTCGTTTCATAATAATCCAGAAGACTTAGGAAAGATTATTAGCCAAATTGACGCTGAATTACACGGGTTATTTTAATGTATTTCAAGATATAGGCTGGTAAGGGATGCTAACCTCAACTTTGGTTCCTGTTACCCCATTGTTCGAATCCATTACCTGAACCTGCATGTTCGTGTTATTCATTTTATTAAGAATCCGTAAACGGTCGTCAATGTTTTTCATTCCAGTAGACTTTCCTATTTGCTGGTTTTTAGTCTTTAGTTCTGCGCTTTTCTCGCGTCCAATACCATTATCTTCTATAGTCCAAAGCAGTTTTCCTTCTTGTTTTTGAACGCTTACCAATAACTTCCCTTTTTCCTCTAAGTATCGGAGACCATGCCAAACAGAGTTTTCTATAAAGGGCTGAATTAGCATGGGAGGTATTTCAATCTCATCCTTTTTAATGCCTTCTCCAATCGTAAAGTCATAATCAAATTTATCTTGAAAACGCAAGTGTTCTAGTTCTAGATATAATTTTAAAATTTCAATTTCACTGTCTAATGAAACAAAATCATGCTTAGAGTTTTCAAGAACCATTCGCATCAAACGGCTAAACTGAGACAAATATTTGTTTGCACTTCTATCGTCATTTTTAGAAATAAAGCTGTTTACAGAATTTAAAGAATTAAAGATAAAGTGTGGGTTCATTTGTGCTCGCAAAGACTTAAGCTCCAGCATTGCATTGGCTTTTCTTTTTTCACGGTTACTGCGGATAATTAAAAGTGCCGCTAATAGTAGAACTAAAAATCCGCCAGCAAGGGCATAAATTACAATTCTTTGTTTTTTTAATTCTTCCCCTTTTTTGTTCTCAAGTAAAAACATATTATCCTTACTTAGTTCAATATTAGTTTGAAGCAATTCAATTCTTTTATCTTTTTCATCCAATTCATTCGACAAAGTGCTTGCCAATTGAATGTGTTTATTCTTTTCCTTTGTATTGGCTTCTTGAATTTTTACTAATTTCTGATAACTTTTAAGGGCACTTTCATAATCTCCAATTTGCTCATAGGCTGTTGTTATTAAACCTAGGGCTTCCTCCTTAGCTTCTAATGTCCCAAGTTCATCCATTAAAACAATATTTTGCTTAAGATATTCAATCGCCTCTTGTGGTTTTTCGTCTTTTAAGCTTAAAGCAGCTATACTATTATAGTTGTCGGTTAAAGCTTTTTTATTTCCGTTAGAGGTATTAAACTCGATAGCCTCTTGTTGCACTTGTATTTGTTGCTTAGTATTACCTCGTTTACTATAAAATTTATTCGAATTAGAATAATAAGAATTCACACCATCTTCATCTCCAATATCGTTGGCCAGTTGTAACGATTGGTTATACATTTCAAAAGCTCCAGAAGAATCGTCAATGGCTTCATAAACATTTCCAAGGTTGTTCGATGCGTCAATTATACCTTGTGGATTATTTCTTGTTTGCTCAAGCGCTAGTATGGTGTCGTAAGCCACTTTGCTTTGCGCATAATCTTCCTGTCGATAGTAAAGCCTTCCCAATGCGTTGATAGCATATATTTCGTCGTCTTTATTTTTTTTCTCAATAGCTAGCGCCTGAAACTGCTCATAAAAGGTCTCCGCTTTTTTCAATTTAGAGTTAGCCTCATAAGCAGCTCCAATATATTTCATTGAATTGTAATAGCCTTTTTCATTCTCAAGCCCATTGAATAATAGAAGTGCTTTTTCGTAGCTCTTAATAGAGGCGTCATATCTGCTGATGCTATAGTTAAGTGCTCCTAAAGTATTGTAGCAATAAGCCTCTCCTCTTTTATTCTCTAGGATAAGCGCTAACTCAATAGCGTTCTGCACATAATTAAAGGCACGCTTTGGCGCCTCTTGAGAAATCGTATTTGCGGCATTTATCCAAGCAAATATTTTTGCGTCAGTATTTGCTCTTTTACTAATAGAAATAGCAACAGTATCTGACTGCTGTGAAAACATTTGTAAGGCGCATAGAATAAAACTAGCTGCTATGTAAATTGATTTTTTCAATAAATAGGCTTTGTGATTAGAACAAACATACAATCAAAAAAGCGAACATAAAAATGGCTTACATCAATTAGCATAGGGGAAGTACGCCAATAAGGCTAACCCACAAAGCCACTCGGTTTGCTTACTAACTGAGATGGTTCGTTTACTCATTCGTCATTTTATTACAGTTTTTTTCAAAATAGATTTGTCCTATCAATTACTAAACTAAAAATTATGAAATCAATTCTTTCGATACTACTTATTGGATATACAGTTGCATTTTCTTCTCAGAACGAAGAGAATAATATTGCTATACAACAGCATGTAAGCCTGCCTAATAATATTGGAAATTATATTAATAATCCATCGATACAAATTAACATGAGAAACATAAATGTGCCTTCCATTAATTTGAATATAAATCACGCAAAGCAAGAAAAGGTAAAAAAAGTTAGCCCTAAAAGATTGGAAGACTTTAGAATTAAAACGGGTAATTCTTCTTCAGGAAGTATTTCTCACAAGTATAAAATAGCGTATAAATCATTTCGAAAGAAGGTTTTAAAACCCATAAAATGTTGGATGCAAAGAACATTTAAACACACTGCTAGATTTCACTTAAGTTGTGCATGTTTTCAATTTTAAAATAAGCGATAAACTACTTGCTATGCGTACAATTAAAATTTTGTCTGTCCTTACAATTTTACTATTAGCTAATCTAGCGTTTGCCCAAGATGATTGTGCTAAAATGCCTGTTGAAAAGGGAACAATTGGAAGTTTATATGGTTACCGAATTCATCCGAATACGAATATGAAAAAGTTTCATGCAGGGATAGATATTCGCGCTAAACATGGCAATTCCGTATATGCAGCTTTTGACGGAAACGTAGTAGAAGTAAAAAAGAGTAGTAAGGGCTATGGAAATACAATTAAAATAGTGCACGAAAATGGTTTGGTAACTCTTTACGCTCATTTATCTACTTTCTCAGTAAAAAGAGGCGACGTTATTTGCAAAGGGAAAGTTATTGGTAAAATTGGAACCACAGGAAATGCCACAGGACCACACCTTCATTTTGAAATAATTGAGAATAAAAAGAAGGTTAATCCGTTGGAATACCTTTTGTAATAAGTCGCACTAAGTTCAAGATGACTTCATCGTTACCTTATTTTTAGTTTCTCAGAAGTAATCCTTACTTATTGTTGAATTCGTTCATAGTTCTGTCCAGGCCAATTGTTGCAAATGACTTGATTGCATTTCCAATTGTTTCACCCCTTTCTTTAAGATCCTGTTGCTCTTCTTCTGACCATTTACCAAGGACGTAGTTGACTTGGTTTCCTGGGTTGAATTCACTTCCTACGCCAAACCGAAGGCGACCGTATTTACTCGAGTTTAATACTAGCTGAATATCTTTTAACCCGTTGTGCCCGCCATCACTACCTTTCGCTTTAATTCTTATTTTACCAAACGGTAATGCAATGTCGTCGGTGATAACTAATAAGTTATTAGGGTCAATTTTTTCTTTTTGAATCCAGTAGTTAACTGCCTTGCCACTTAAGTTCATAAAGGTGGTCGGTTTAATCAAAATAAGCGTTCTGCCTTTAAATTTTAGAACAGCTTTATCCGCTAAACGATCTGGCTCAAAACAAATATTGGACGCATTAGCTAATGCGTCCAATATTGTAAATCCTATATTATGTCGGGTGTTTTTATATTGATCACCCGGATTACCCAATCCAACGATTAGATATTTCATAATTTATTATTTTATTCTGCTGCTTCTGCTTTTTCTCCTTCAGCACCCTCTTCTCCTTCAGCACCTTCTTCACCTTCTTCTTCTTCTTCTTCTTCTTCTTCTTCTGATGCACCTCTTGACATTGCTACGCCAAGAACAACTGCATCAGCAGGATCTAAAAATCGAAGTCCAGTAATATTCATCTCCGAAACTCTTATTTTGTGGCCAATTCTAATATTGGTAATGTCAACTTCAATTGCATCTGGTAAGTCTGAAACTTTTCCTTCAACCAATAAAGACCGAAAGTTTTGGCTCAGTTTTCCTCCATTTCTAACCCCAATAGAAAATCCGTTAGTTTTTACTGGTATTTTAATTTTAACAGGTGCTCCATCTAAAACTTCTAAAAAGTCAATATGAACAACTCTATCTGTAACAGGATGAATTTGCACATCTTTAACGATAGCGTTTACTTTATTTCCATTAAGTTCTAACTCAACGACATAAACGTTTGGGGTAAAAACTAATTTTTTAGCGTCATTTTCAGAAATGTGAAAATGAATTTGTTCTTTTCCTCCGTACAATACAGATGGAATTTTACCTTCTCTTCTTAGAAGAGTAGCATCTTTTTTCCCTACGTTCTCTCTAGCAGAACCGCTCAATGATACTGTTTTCATAATTATATATTTATTTATTGATTTGCAAATACAAAATGATCGCTTATGGACTCAAAAGAAATCGTTTTTTTCATTACGTCAGCAAACATATTCGCGACGTTTAATACTTTTATTTTATCACTTTTCCTTTTTGCAGGAATCGTATTGGTAACTATTAACTCTTCTAATACTGAACCTTCAATTCTTTCGTAAGCTGGTCCAGATAATATAGCATGCGTACAAATAGCTCTTACACTTTTTGCACCATATTCCATAAACTGCTCAGCAGATTTACACAACGTTCCTGCTGTATCTACCATATCATCTATAATGACTACATCTTTTCCTTTAACATCACCTATAATCGTCATGGACGCTATTTCGTTTGCTTTTTTTCTTTGCTTGTAACAAAGGGCTAGATCTACCTTTAGATATTTAGCATAAGCATTAGCTCTTTTAGATCCTCCAGCATCTGGTGCTGCGATTATTAAATCCGGTAAGTTCAAAGCTTTCAGGTGCGGAGCAAAAACACTTGATGCATACAAGTGGTCTACTGGAACCTCAAAAAACCCTTGAATTTGATCGGCGTGTAAGTCCATTGTCATTATACGATCAACTCCAGCAGCTTCCAATAGATTTGCAATTAATTTAGCGCCAATTGCAACTCGTGGCTGGTCTTTTCTGTCTTGACGAGCCCATCCAAAATAAGGAATAACGACATTAATTTTTTTGGCTGATGCTCTTTTAGCGGCATCTACCATTAGCAATAGCTCCATCAAATTATCCGAAGGAGGGCAGGTAGATTGTATAATAAAAACATCACAGCCTCTTACAGTTTCGTTATAAACGGAAGTAAACTCACCATCGCTAAACTTCTGTAGCTCAACGTCGCCAAGCTCTTGGTCATATGCTGCTGCGATGTTTTCAGCAATCTCGGTAGATGCTGAACAAGCGAATATTTTTACTCTGTTTTCCATACCTCGTTAAAAACGGACTGCGAAAATAAGCCAAATTTATATGTATAAAAAACCCAAGCGAAAGTATTTTGAAGTTATTATTTGCTCAACCAAAAACAATCTGTAAATTCGCGCTCACTTTGAGAGTTAACTACAGCGGTTAAATTTCAATTTGTACTCGCCGAAGTGGCGGAACTGGTAGACGCGCACGACTCAAACTCGTGTGTCTTCGGACGTGTGGGTTCGATTCCCACCTTCGGTACAAATAACCCTTGTTATCTTCAATGATAGCAAGGGTTTTGTTTTTTACAGGGGACTAAACAGGGACTATTTCATCCCATATAACCCATACTCAAGTGGCAATCTCCTTACTTTTCCAGCATCTACTTACCCCACTTCCTTCTCCATTTAGATTTCTCATACTTCCAAGATGTAGGTCGAGAGAATAGGCAAATGAATAGTAGTTCAAGATATTTTAATTGTAAATATACGTATTGGATTGAAATATTATTAACTTGCCTTAGATTAAGCTATTAACTTATGAAAAAACTACTACTACTCTTATTTATTGGAATTGTTGGAATTGGTAATGCGCAGAGCATCCATTTTAATTAATAGATGGCACGAATCAGCTTATAACTTGGAAGACCTGCGCAAAATAACGTTTGATGCAGATGTAATGAATTTACATATGCTTGATGGAAGTTTATACGCATGGAATGTCAGTACTATTGGTCATTACCAATACGATGAATCTTCTATAAACGTTCAAGAATGGTTGAATGATGCTAATTCTTGGGAGGTTGCAGTTTATCCGAACCCAACAAGTACCACTTTAAATATTCGTTTTAATATGCCAAAAGAAGACGAAGTTTCTATTGGATTGTATGACATGCAAGGGAAACAGATTTTATTAAAGGCTTTAGGAAATAAATCATTTGGTAGCCATCAGGAAATGCTTGACCTAATAGATATGCCAAATGGAACTTACGTTTGCCGTATTTCGGGTAAATACAATTCGATAACAAAACAAGTAATTAAACAATAAAAAATTAGCGTATGAAACCAAGAATTATACTCTTAGCAGTGCTATTTATGAGTTCAACACTACTGAGCGCACAAACTATAATGAACATACACCAAAGTAATGGTACAGTGCTTCAAATACCACTAAATACGATTGATAGCATAACCTATACCATACCCAATCCAGGTAATTTGGCTACGCTAACAACAACAAACGCAAGCAATGTAACTACTGCATCAGCAACCTTAGGTGGAAATATAACCGCTGATGGAGGCAGCACAGTAACGCAAAGAGGAGTCTGCTATGGCACATCAACTAACCCAACTACTGCCAATAGCACCACTAATGATGGCAGCGGTACGGGGAGTTTTGTTAGCAACCTTACGGGTTTAGCAGCAAGTACAACATATTACGCACGCGCTTACGCAACCAACAGTGCAGGTACAGCTTATGGCAATGAAGTTAGTTTTACAACTACAGCTGGAGGGGCGGAGGCGGAACCTATCCAACAGGCTCAGTATTTTGTAACGGCACACCTACCGCGATAGTAGATGTAACCAACCCTACAACTGGAGCAATATGGATGGACCGTAATTTGGGAGCTACGCAAGCAGCTACAAGCAGCACCGATGTGGATGCTTATGGCGATTTGTACCAATGGGGTAGGTTTAGTGATGGACACCAGTGTCGCACCTCAGCAACTAACCCAGCGCTAAGCAGCACAGACCAACCTGCTCATGGTGATTTTATAACCGTAAATTCAGGTAATTACGATTGGCGCAGCCCACAAAACGACAATTTATGGCAAGGCGTAAATGGTATAAACAATCCATGTCCAAGTGGCTACCGTTTCCCTACAGAAGCAGAGTTAGAGGCAGAGCGTTTAAGCTGGAGCAGTGCACAATACAGCGGTGGGGGCTATAGCCTCACCCGCTTAAATTGCCCATGGCGGGCTACCGCAGCGGCAGCAATGGTTCGCTCAACTATGTCGGTACCTACGGCTACTATTGGAGCAGTACGGTTAGTGGCGCTCTCTCGCGCGTCCTCTACTTCGACGGCATCGATGCCTACATGGGCGACAGCACCCGAGCGGGCGGAAACTCTGTGCGTTGCCTCAAGGATTAACCCTAAACGCAGCGTTAGCGAGTTAGTTCCCTGATAGCAGCGATGATTTGACACTTTAACTCTTTGTCCCGTAGGGCATAGAGTTTACTAAATAACCCGCGCAGCGGGTCGGTTTTTTAGCTGACTATAATAAGATGACCATAGCAGAAAAAATAGAGAAAAGCAGAATTAAAACAATTTTCACTTTATATCGTGAAGGTTTATTTTATAAGTGCTTCAGGCAGTTATTAAATGGGAGTGTTGAAAACTGAAAAGATTGTGGAAGGAATTTTTCTTTTACCTTAAGAATTATGCGCCTTTTTAAACAATTTAAAATCCGCTACAAAAGTTCCAAAAGGTAAAAGGGAAGCTATTAAAACTAAAAAGGTAATTTTTAAATTCCACTTCAAATCAATTTTTGCGGGGATTACTAAGATGCAGTATGCGATAAATAAAAAACCATGTGCATACCCAATTGCAATAGTTGCTTCCGGCATTTCCCATATGTATTTTAGGGGCATTGCAATTCCCATCAGCAACAAGAATGAGACGCCTTCCAGAAACCCAATTAGTCTTAATCGACCGATATTACTAGAGAGTAAATTCAATATTTTGATTTATACAGTTATTTACGGATTAGCTTTCGATTTCAAATTTATGCTTTATTTCTTTAACTGATTAATTTAACAGAATCAGAAATTTTTTCTTGGGAAGTATTGAGCTTTCATGGTTATACGTGCAATCCACATTCTCTGTTGGCTAATACTTTTGTGGGGTCAAAATATTTGTACTCGTTGGGTAATTTATATTCAATTAAGTAGTTTTCTAGTTCAGCATCACTCCAATAATAAAATGGACAAACCTTTATTATTCCATTTTTATCTTTTGTTACAATATCAAGATTGTCTCTGTGCGCAGTTTGACCTTTTCTTAGATTCGTAAACCATACATCCGGATTATGTTCTTTAAGCGCTCTTTTAAAAGGCTCTAATTTTACCTGGTCAGTAAATATATCATGCTCGGGAGTATCGACTTCTGGCACACCCAAAACCGAATCCCTGTAGCCTGTTGTTTGCTTTGGCACATAAACGAATATGTTTAAAGACAGCTTACTAATGAGCACTTCAGCATGCAAATAAGTGTTTCTGGTATTGTAGCCGGTATCGCACCATATAGTTTTTATATCTTTTTTTATATTCGAAATAGCATGCAATAACGAGGCAGAAAAAGGCTTGAAATTCGTAGTAACAATTGGTCTTTCTGCAATAAACAAAGCCCATTCTATAATTGCTTTTGGTGACTTATTTCGTAAATAGTCATTTATCTCTTTTAGTTTTATTTCATTTAAGGACTCTATCATTTTCCCCATTTAATTTGATTCCAAGCTCTTTCGTGTAGAAAATACAACACTACCTTTGTAAATAGTTCAACAGATCCTATTGAAACAGCAAGTGTCAATTGTCCCGTAATAATCCATGAAATCAATATTGTGTCAATTGTTCCCACTGTTCTCCAGCTAAGTGATTTTACAATGCTACGAAGTGGCTTTTCAGAGGTTTTGTCCTCAGAATAAACGCCCTTACTTTGTATGGCATGATTTAATAACATCTTTAGTCTTTATCCATTAACCTAAAACCCTATCGGGAAACTAGGGTTTGCAAAATTAAGAGAGAATATTAGATCTACAAATGTTTTTAGTAAAAAATCAAGAAAACTTTGTAAAAGCCTGTAATTATGGCAATTAAGTAATGTCTGCTAGCGTATTGTTTCTAAATACTTCCAATGTATTGTCACGTACCTGAAGCATCAATTTATGAACACTACAAGTATCTTCATCCTCACAATCATCGCATTTTTCGTAATAATTTAAGCTCACACAGGGCACCATAGCTATAGGTCCTTCCAATATCCTAATTATGTC
This sequence comes from uncultured Flavobacteriales bacterium, assembly GCA_943788755.1. Taxonomy (GTDB): domain Bacteria; phylum Bacteroidota; class Bacteroidia; order Flavobacteriales_D; family Parvicellaceae; genus CALSMU01. Next base: position 361,833 of record CALSRM010000003.1, on the reverse strand, counting down.
TGTCATTGGAATTTTTTTAGGCGCTTTTAAAAGATAATACCCTCCACCTTTTCCTTTCTTCGAACTTAAAACTCCTGCCTTACGAAGTGTTAACAAAATACTCTCTAAATACTTGTGAGAAATATTTTCACTTTTAGCTATTTCGGCAATCTGGATGGGGTCATTATTTTCTTGTTTTGCTATATAAGCAAGAGCTTTCAGTCCATATTTAGTTTTCTTCGATAGCATTATATTATCATTCCTGCGCCAACAGTATTGTTGGTTGCTTCGTCAATTAAAATTAAACTACCCGTGTTTCTGTTTCTACCGTATTGGTCAATAAATAATGGAGAAGTGGTGCGTAAAGTAACTCTAGCAACATCATTGCTAGAAATAACCTTATCCGCTTCATTTCTATGAAGGGTATTTATATCAACTTTATACTTTATTTCTTTTACCATGCAACGTGCATCTTTAGAAGTGTGCTTAAGGGCATATTTCCCTTTTTCTTTCAGAGGGCTGTCACCCATCCAGCAGATCATTGCTTCAATATCTTGAGAAACTTCAGGTTTGTTATTTTCTCTAACAATCATGTCTCCTCTACTAATATCAATGTCATCTTCAAGCGTCATTGTAACTGACATCGGAGCAAATGCTTCATCAATTTCGCCATCAAACGTATCAATAGATTTTATTTTAGAGGTAAAACCAGAAGGAAGAACCATTACAGCGTCTCCTTTTTTAAATACACCACCCGCAATTCTTCCAGCGTATCCTCTGTAGTCATGGTGTTCGGTAGTTTGCGGGCGAATTACATTTTGAATTGGGAATCTGCAATCAATATGGTTATGGTCAGAAGCAATATGTACAGTTTCCAAAGTGTGCATTAACGTTGCACCTTCAAACCATCCCATCTTTTCTGATCGGTGAACTACATTATCTCCTTTTAAAGCACTAATTGGAATAAACCGAACGTCTTTCGTTTCTAATTTAGCACTAAAATCCTCTAAATCATCAACCAACGTATTGTAAACCTCTTGACTGTAATCAACTAAATCCATTTTGTTAATGCAATAAACAATGTGGGGTATGCCTAATAATGAAGCAATAAAAGAGTGTCTTTTTGTTTGCTCAACAATTCCATGTCGGGCATCAATTAGAATGATAGCCAAATTAGCTGTAGAAGCTCCAGTAACCATATTTCTTGTGTACTGAATGTGTCCGGGGGTATCCGCAATAATGAATTTTCTTTGTGGTGTTGCAAAGTATCTATAAGCAACATCTATCGTAATTCCTTGCTCTCTTTCATCTCGAAGTCCGTCAGTAAGTAAAGCTAAGTTAACATGCTCTTCACCCTTCCTGTCACTAACTTGTTGGATAGCTTCCATTTGATCTTCAAAAATAGATTTACTATCGTATAATAGCCTTCCAATCAAAGTGCTCTTTCCGTCATCAACACTTCCCGCAGTCGTGAACCTCAAGAGGTCCATATTTAAATATGATTTTTCCATTATTCTCTAGATTTTAAGACTTTAAGATTGAAAGACCTTAATTATTTAGCCTTTTATCTTAAAATCTTTTGTCTTTTATTTTTTTAAATCTCTCCCTTATTCAAAGAATTCGTCAGTCTTAAGATCTTTTGTCTTAGAGCGTAAGCGGTCTTTTGTCTGATTTCATTAAAAATATCCTTCTTTTTTTCTGTCTTCCATAGCAGCCTCAGACCTTTTGTCGTCAGACCTTCCTCCTCTTTCTGTTACTCTAGTAGAAGCCACTTCTTCAATTATTTCTTCTAATGTAGCTGCAGTAGAAGCAACTGCTCCTGTACAGGTAGCATCTCCAATTGTTCTAAATCGAACAACCATGGGTTGAACTTCTTCCGTGTCTTTTGTTTCAACGAAATCTGTTTTTCCCATTATCACACCATCTCTAACAAAGCAATCTCTTGTATGCGAAAAATAAATAGAAGGAATGTCAATTTTTTCAGCAAGAATATATTGCCAAATGTCCATTTCGGTCCAGTTACTAATTGGAAAAACTCGAAAGTGTTCTCCCATATTTTTCTTTCCGTTAAACGTGTTCCATAATTCCGGACGTTGATTTTTTGGGTCCCATTGACCAAAGTCATCTCGATGCGAGAAGAAACGTTCTTTTGCTCTCGCTTTTTCTTCATCCCTTCTTGCTCCACCCATGGCGCAGTCAAATTTATTCGCTTCTATTGCGTCTAAAAGTGTAACTGTTTGCAGTTTGTTTCGGCTAGCATTAACTCCCTTTTCTTCGGTAGATTTTCCCTCGTCAATTGATTGCTGAACGGATCCAACAATTAACCGAGCTCCAGTTTCTTCAATCAATTTATCCCTAAATTGTATTGTTTCCGGAAAGTTATGCCCTGTGTCAACATGCATTAATGGAAAGGGAACTTTAGCAGGGTAAAACGCTTTTCTCGCTAAGTGGTAACAAACGATCGAATCCTTTCCTCCTGAAAAGAGTAATACAGGATTTTCAAACTGCGCGACAACTTCTCTAATTACAAAAATTGCCTCAGACTCTAATTCTTTTAAGTGTGTTAAGTTATATGAACCCATTTAATAGCTTATTTTATTTATTACAAAGCGATATAATATTTCGCCGCTTTGTTCAATTGTATTTTTTTCTGTCTCAATTATTAAAGCTGGATTTTTTGGCGCTTCAAAAGGTGCGCTGATTCCAGTGAAGTTTGGAATTTCTCCCTTTCGCGCTTTTTTATAGAGGCCTTTCACGTCTCTTTTTTCACATTCTTCAAAGGAAGTGTTTATATAAACTTCCAAAAAGTCATCTTCACCTATTATTTCTTTTGCCAAGGCTCTAATGCCTTCGGTTGGACTAACAAAACTGTTTATTGTAATGACTCCACAATTTAAAAACAACCTAGAAACCTCCGAAATTCTTCTAATATTCTCTAAGCGATCTTCTTCTGTAAAGGCTAAATTATTATTTATTCCTGCTCTTACATTGTCTCCATCTAATACCTGAGTTAAATACCCTTCATCATTCAGCTTTTTCTCCAACCAAGCAGCTATAGATGTTTTTCCAGAACCCGAAAGACCCGTGAGCCAGATTACTTTGCTATGCTGGTTTAGCAAAGCTTCTTTGTCTGCTCTCTTAAGAAGTTTCTCAAAGTCTGCGTGGATATTATTACCTTCCTCTTTCATAGACGGTTAAATGGAAGCGCAAAGTAACTTAAAAATCAAATGCAATAAGCGAAACTCCCCTTACTTTTTAATGTAATTGACCTATAATGGGTCAATTAACCGTATTCTAAAATGAAATTCGTAAGTTTGGTCTTTAAATCGAATGTAAATAATGGCAGAAAAAGATTACAGATTATCGCCAAGAGTCGACCAAGTCGGCATCCAAGATCGAGTTGATAGAATTACCAAAAGAAGTGTTAAAAACGCAGCCAAAAGAAAAGGCTTGTATATGGCGCTTAATATGATTGATTTAACAACTTTAGAAGGAGCGGATACAGATTCTAAAGTTAAACAAATGTGCTATAAGGCGCAACACCTGCATGATTCTTTCCCTGGCTTGCCAACTACTGCTGCGGTTTGTGTATATCCAAATTTTGTAAAAACAGCAGTACAGGAAGTAAAAGGGTCAGGAGTTAAAGTTGCATCTGTGGCGACAGCTTTCCCAAGTGGTCAATCTAGTTTAGAAATAAAATTGTTGGACACTAAAATTGCTGTAGATAATGGCGCACACGAAGTTGACATGGTAATTAGTCGTGGAAAATTTCATAGTGGGGAATACAATTTTGTGCACGATGAAATTGCCGCAATTAAAGAAGCGTGTGGAAAAGTAAGGTTGAAAGTCATTTTAGAAACGGGAGAGCTAGGTACTTTTGACAAAGTGAGAAGAGCAAGTGATATTGCAATGGATGCCGGAGCTGATTTTATTAAAACGTCTACCGGCAAAATAAGTCCAGCGGCAACTTTGCCCGTAACCTTGGTTATGTTGGAAGCGATAAAAGACTATTACTACAAAACCGGTAAAATGATTGGAATGAAGCCGGCGGGGGGAATATCCAATTCGAAACTGGCTTTACATTATTTATTAATGGTAAAAGAAACGTTAGGTGGAAAATGGTTAAGTAATGAATGGTTCCGTTTTGGAGCAAGTAGCTTAGCAAATGATGTTTTAATGCAAATAATGAAACAAGAATCAGGAAATTACCAATCGAAAGATTATTTCTCTAAAGATTAAAAACTAGGATGAAGAATAAAATAGATTATAGCTCTGATTGGAATTTGGATCCAGCGCCAGAAAGTACCGGTCATATAAAATTGAAAAAAAAGTACGACTTGTTTATTGGAGGGAAATGGGTAAAACCAAAATCAGGAAAATACTTTGCAACAATAAATCCTGCAACGGAGCAGAAGATTGCGGATGTAGCAGAAGCAGGGCAAGCGGATGTGGATGCAGCGGTAAAAGCAGCAAAAAAGGCATATGATACAGTCTGGTCAAAATTATCTGGGAAAGAAAGAGGGAAGTACATTTATCGAATTGCAAGATTAATTCAGGAGAAGGCACGTGAATTTTCAGTAATAGAATCTTTAGATAGCGGCAAAGTTATTCGTGAATCACGCGATATTGATATTCCATTGGCAGCTGCCCATTTTTTCTATTATGCTGGTTGGGCAGATAAGTTAGCATATGCTTTTCCAAATAGACAACCAAAGTCATTAGGCGTAGCAGCGCAAATAACACCTTGGAATTTTCCAATGTTGATGATAGCTTGGAAAATTGCTCCTGCTCTAGCGGCTGGAAATACAGTGGTATTAAAACCTGCCGAAACTACTTCGTTAACTGCGTTAAAATTAGCTGAAGTAATTCAAGAAGCTGGACTACCAGAGGGTGTGGTAAACATTGTGACAGGTTATGGTAAGACAGGAGCGATGATGGTAGAGCATAAGGATATTGCCAAAGTTGCATTTACGGGATCAACAGGGGTTGGGAAAATTATCATGAAATCTATTGCCGGAACCAACAAAAAGTCTACAATGGAGTTAGGCGGCAAAGCCGCTAACATTATTTTTGAAGATGCTCCATTAGACCAAGCGGTTGAAGGCATTATTAATGGCATTTATTTTAACCAAGGGCATGTTTGTTGTGCCGGTTCTCGATTGTTTGTTCAGGAATCCGTTTATGATGTTGTTCTTCGTAAATTGAAAGATAGAATGGAATCATTGTATGTTGGAGACCCAATGGATAAGAATACGGATATAGGCGCGATTAACTCCAAAAAACAATTGGATGTAATTAATGATTATATTAAGATAGGTAAAGCGGAAGGAGCAGAGATTTATCAACCTAAATGTAAAATCCCGAAAAAAGGATTTTGGTGCAAACCAACTTTATTCACTAATGTAGCGCAATCAAATAGAATTGCCCAAGAAGAAATTTTTGGTCCAGTATTAGCGATTCAAACCTTTAGAACGGTAGATGAGGTAATAACAAAGGCGAATAACACCCCTTATGGTTTATCTGCAGGAGTATGGACAGATAAAGGGTCAAAAATATTTAACCTTACATCTCAATTAAAAGCAGGAGTGGTTTGGGCTAATACGTATAACAAGTTCGATCCAACTTCTCCGTTTGGTGGGTACAAAGAAAGCGGACACGGAAGAGAAGGTGGTTTGCATGGGTTGGAACCATATTTAAAATTTGATTAAGATCTAATTAGAAAGTTAATAGAATTCTAGAATTAACCAATTATCACATTAACATGTCAAGAATAGAAATAGTGAAAACGTACAAAATATATATCGGTGGTAAATTTCCACGAACAGAATCTGGAAGGTATTATCAACCAGAAGCGAATGGAAAGGTTTTAGGAAACATTTGTTTATCTTCTCGAAAGGATTTTAGAAACGCGGTTGTGGCTGCCCGGTCAGCTCAAGGTGGATGGAGTGCAAAATCAGCCTATAATAGAAGTCAAATTTTGTATCGCATAGCCGAAATATTAGAAGGAAGAAAAAATCAGTTTATTGAAGAACTTATTCAGCAAGGAAGTAAAAAGGCACAAGCAGAAAAAGAAGTTGACCTTTCTATCGATCGACTTATTTATTTTGCAGGTTGGTGCGATAAATACACGCAGATTTTTAGTTCTGTAAACCCGGTTGCTTCAAGTCATTTCAATTTTTCTGTACCTGAACCTACAGGATTAGTGGCAATACTGGCTCCCGAAGAAAGTGGATTGTTGGGGTTGATTTCTCAAATTGCTCCAACAATTGCTGGTGGAAACACTTGCATAGTTTTAGCGTCAGAAAACAAACCGCTTTGCTCAGTTACACTTGCAGAAGTGCTCTCAACATCGGATGTTCCAGGGGGAGTAATAAATATATTGACTGGAAACAGAAAAGAATTAATTCCGCATTTTGCAGCTCATATGGATGTCAATGCACTTGTTTATAGCGGAGATAATGCAGCTGAAATAAAATCGATTCATGAAGCTGCTGTTGATAACCTAAAGCGAGTGATAATAAGAGACGGGGGGAATTATGTAAGTGATAAACACGAGAATCCATATCTCATATCTAGCTTACAAGAAACCAAGACAACTTGGCACCCAATTGAAAAAATTGGAGCAGCGGGAAGTGGTTATTAGAAAGCACTTTAGAAATGTTTTTTTCAGGAAAAGTATTTTATTTAAAAATATTAAACTACTTTAGCCGGCTCCAAGCGAAATTAATAGGTTTTGCTCGGAGTTAAAAGAAAAGAAAATAAAACCGTAAAAAATCAAATCATGAAAAATTTAAACAAATTAAGCGTTGCTCTTATGTTAGCTTTAGGAACTACGTTTGCAATGACTAGCTGTGGAGACGCTGCTGAAGCTGATGCTCATACTGACGCTGCTGCTCACACTGAAGAAGCTCACACTGAAGAAGCTCATGCTGAAGAAGCTCATGCTGAAGAAGCTCATGCTGAAGAAGCTCATGCTGAGGAAGTTGCTGATTCTACTGCTACTTGTGAAGGTGGAGAAGAAATGGAAGAAGCTACTTGTGAAGGTGGAGAGGCTACTGAAGAAGAAGCTGCTCACTAGAGAATACTAGTAAATTTTTAAAAAAAAGCTTTCCGAATTTTCGGGAAGCTTTTTTTATGCTCTATTATTTTGTTTGTATTTTTGTTAAGTGATAAAGGAGGAAGAAGATATAGAGGCAGACTACAAGTGGGAACTTTCTCGTAAAGAGTTCATTCGCTCGTTACTGATTATTGGAGTAGCTGCAAACATTCCTTTTCTTACATGTTGCGAAACCAAAGAAGATCTAGAATTTTTTGATTGCACTCCCTTATCTCCAGAACAATTAAAAGTATTGCAAGCAGTACAATTAGTATTATTTCCAAAAGAAGGAAACGGACCTTCAGCTCTGCAAGTAAATGCAGATAAATGGATTGTTTATGTGTTGAATGACGCAAGAGAGCCACAAAGAGAAAAAGATTTTATTGTTGAGCATCTTGATGGATTAAACCAGCTCTCTATAGAAACGCATAAAGTTTCCTACGATGCATTAAGCATAGATCGAAAAGAAGATCTTGTAGAACTATTTTTTGAAGAGAAAGCTCCCAAAAGGTGGGGTAGTAGAATGCTAACATTAATTTTTGAAGCATTACTGTTAGATCCTTTATATGGCGTTAACCCTAATAATATCGGTTGGACATGGTTAAATCATAATCCAGGAATGCCGCGCCCCAATGAAAAGAACATGTACCCAACTATATATACCACGATGAATGAAGTATGATGTTTGTGTTATAGGAAGCGGAGCAGGAGCTGGGCCTGTTATATATGAGTTATCGAAAGCTGGCTATAAAGTTGTAGTGCTCGAAAAGGGCCCCTGGGCAAAAACGGAAGACTTTAACAAAGATGAAATGACCGCGACGCGTCGTGATTCATTCAGGCCCGCACTGAAAGACGAGTGCCATACTATTGTTAGAAAGAACAAGGAAGGTAAATGGATGAAACGGTCTACTTACGATTCTGGCAGAAGTTTTTGGAATGGGAACTGTGTTGGAGGTTCGTCCAATTTTATGAGTGCATATTTTCATCGCCTAAAGCCAGTAGATTTTAATTTACTTTCTAAATATGGCCCAATTGAAGGGGCAAATGTTGTTGATTGGCCAATTAATTATGAGGATTTAGAATCGTATTACGAAAAAACAGAAAGAATAGTTGGAGTCTCAGGAAAGGTGGTGAATCATTCATTTTTAGAGCCACGTTCCACGCCTGATTTTCCTTTTCCTCCATTGCAAGAAAATATCTTTGCTTCTTGGTTAGATAAGGGTGCAAAGCAACTTAACTATGAGATATTCCCTACCCCAAGGGGAATAATATCAGAGTCAAAAGAAGATCGAAACTCGTGTTATTATTCGAATTTCTGTGGCAGTTACGGATGCTCTTCTGATGCTAAGAGCAGTTCGCGAGTAGCTCTTATTGAGTCTGCTGTTAAAACCGGGAATTGTACAATTTTACCAAACTCAAAAGTATTTCATTTAGAAACGAACGGGGATGGCAGAATTATAAAAGCAAATTTCTATGATATTAATGATGAAAAACAATCTATCGAAGCAACTATTTTTGTGGTTGCTGCTCAAGCTGTAGAGACTTCACGTTTATTATTGATGAGTGAGAACATTGAATTTCCAAATGGGCTAGCTAATAATTCTGGTCAGGTAGGAAAGAATATGGTTTATTCTAGTGGAGGAGTTGGTTCTGGGCAGCTATATTTTTCGGATTTGAATAAAGAAGATGCTGAAGCATTAGACACTCCAGGATTGTTTATCAATAGGGCAATTCAACAATGGTATGAAATAGATCACCCTGAATTAGGAAGAGTAAAAGGTGGTACAATTGATTTTGTTTCTGAGCATGCAAACGGAATCACAAAAGCTATCAAACTAAAAAAGACATCCGGCGGAAGGCTTTTATATGGGGCAGCATTGAAAAAAAGACTTTTTGATTATTTTACAAAACAGCGTAAGTTGAAGTTTGAAATATTTGTTGACTGGTTGCCGAATGACAAATGCTACGTAACTCTTGACGATGAGGTAAAAGATAAATGGGGTGATCCCGTTGCTAAAATTTGGGCAGGACATCATGACCATGACAATAAAGTTGCTAGGTATTTGGCTGATAAAACGGAACTTCTTTTCAAAGAAATTGGAATGAAAAACGTTAGCACTGGAATTGGAAATTCGCCCCCAGCAAACCTACAAGCTGGTGGTTGTCGTTTTGGAGATGATGCAAAAATATCCGTTTTGGATAAAAACTGTAAGGCCCATGAGGTGGAAAATCTATACATCTCTGATGGTAGTTTTATGCCTACAGGAGGAAGTGTTACCTATACTTTTTCCATTTACGCGAACTCATTTCGAGTAGCGGATAAAATTAAAATTGATTTAGAGAGTAATTATTAATCAATGCAAAGTATGTTTGTTTCTTAATTAAGAATAATGAAAGCTCAAGTTTCTAGAAAAAGACATATTGTTAAAACCATAACTTGGCGTATTATTGCATCAGCAACAACATTTTTGTTGGCTTGGCTATTTTTTCATGATGATGCAAAGGCAGTTGAAAAAAGGGACAGGAATAGCTATTGCAGAATCGGCAATAAAAATGGTGTTTTATTATTTTCACGAACGCGACTGGTATAATTCTAATTTTGGGATAAAAATTCCGCATCATGATAAAATAGATACAGATGAACCTAAATAAGTTATTGGAGGTAGTTAAAGAAGCTGCTTTAAAGGGCGGAGAGGAGATTTTAAAAATTTACGACACGGATTTTTCTGTTGAAGAAAAAGACGATAATAGTCCTTTGACGCAAGCGGATAAAAACGCCAATGCGGTTATCGAAGAAACCCTTAAAGAAACAAACATTCCCATTCTAAGCGAAGAAGGAAGGAGTATTGATTACTTAGAAAGAAAGGATTGGGAGTACTTATGGATTGTAGATCCTTTAGATGGCACCAAAGAATTTGTCAAACGAAATGGAGAGTTTACAGTTAATATAGCATTGATTAAGAAAGGGGTTCCTATTTTGGGCGTTATATATGTGCCTGTTAAAGAATGGCTTTATTATGGTCATAAAGAAATAGGTTCTTTTAAAATTGAGAATGGTGAATTAGAAAAACTACCTCGTCAAATTACAAAAGAGAAATATGTTGCCGTAGGAAGTCGTTCTCACAAAAGTCCAGAAACGGAAGCATACTTTAATGAACTGTCAGAAGAGCACGGGGAAATAGATGTCGTTTCTATGGGAAGCTCATTAAAAATATGTTTAGTGGCAGAAGGTGTAGCAGATGAGTACCCAAGGTTTGCGCCTACTATGGAATGGGATACCGCCGCGGGTCATGCGATTGCAAAATATGCAGGAAAACAATTTATCGATTACAAAACTAAAAACGAAATGGTTTATAATCGAGAAGAGTTATTGAATAATTGGTTTTTAGTTAAGTAACGAATTATACAATCGTCAATAAATCTATTGTATAGTAGGTTTGTAATGTTAACTTTGAGCAAACAAGATTAATTACTTGAATGAAAGTAGCATTAATTACAGGAATTACAGGACAAGACGGAGCCTATTTAGCTGAGTTTTTGTTAAAGAAAGGATACGAAGTTCACGGAATTAAACGTAGGGCATCTATGTTTAATACCGATAGAATTGATCACCTATATCAAGATTTACACGAGAATGATGTGCGGTTAAAACTTCATTATGGTGATTTAACGGATTCAACTAATTTGATTCGTATAATACAAGAAGTTCAGCCAGATGAAATATACAACTTGGCGGCCCAATCACACGTGCAAGTTTCCTTTGAAATGCCAGAATATACAGCAAATTGTGATTCATTGGGAACACTTAGAATATTGGAAGCGATTAGAATATTAGGCTTGATTGAAAAGACTAAGTTTTATCAAGCTTCTACTTCTGAGCTGTATGGAAAAGTGCAGGAAGTTCCTCAATCTGAGACTACACCATTTTATCCTAGAAGTCCCTATGCTATTGCAAAATTATATGCTTTTTGGATCGTGAAAAACTACCGTGAAGCCTATGGAATGTATGCTTGTAATGGAATTTTATTTAATCATGAAAGTCCCATTCGAGGAGAAACTTTTGTAACACGAAAAATAACACGAGCTGTTGCAAAGATTTCACATGGATTACAGAAAAAGATCTACTTAGGGAACCTAGACGCTAACAGAGATTGGGGGCATGCAAAAGATTACATAGAAGGAATGTGGTTAATGCTGCAACAAGACAAAGCAGATGATTTTGTTCTAGCAACAGGAGTGACAAATACCGTTCGACACTTCGTGGAGCTATCATTTGCAGAAATTGGAGTAACATTAAAATGGGAAGGCGAGGGAGTTAAGGAAAAAGGAATTAATATAGACAACGAACGAAGTTGTAGTTGAGGTGGACCCGAAATATTTTAGACCAACTGAGGTTGAATTATTAATCGGAGACCCTACAAAAGCAAATACTGAATTAGGCTGGAAACACAAGTATGACTTAGCGGCTTTGGTAAAAGATATGATGCAATCGGATTTAAAGTTGTTTCAAAAAGACAAATATCTGAAAGAAGGTGGTTATCAGACAATGAATTATTTTGAGTAGAGAACGGATGAATACTGAGTCTAAAATATACGTAGCTGGACATCGAGGGATGGTAGGTTCTGCGATTATAAGGAAGTTAAACGCTGAAGGATTTAACAATATTGTTGTTCGTACATCTAGCGAACTTGATTTAAGAAACCAACAAGCTGTAAACATTTTTTTCGAAGCAGAAAAACCTGATATTGTTGTTTTAGCAGCGGCCAAAGTTGGAGGCATTCATGCTAATAATGTTTATCGAGCAGAGTTTTTGTACGACAACCTCATGATAGAGGCAAACATTATCCACGCTGCATATAAAAGCAAGGTAGAAAAGTTATTGTTTTTAGGCTCCTCTTGTATATACCCAAAAATGGCCGACCAGCCGCTGAAAGAGGAGTATTTGTTGACAGGGGAGTTAGAGCCAACAAACGAACCGTATGCAATAGCAAAAATTGCAGGGATTAAGCTGTGTGAATCCTATCGAGATCAGTATGGATGTAATTTTATAGCTGCAATGCCGACAAATTTGTATGGCCCAAATGATAATTATGATCTAAATAATTCACACGTGTTACCCGCTTTACTGAGAAAGTTCCATACAGCAAAACAGGAAGGCAATAGCGACGGTTGAAATTTGGGGAACAGGCGCTCCAAAAAGAGAGTTTTTACACGTAGAAGATTTGGCTTCAGCTTGTTTTTTCTTATTACAGAATTATAACGAGAAAGAGTTAGTTAATATAGGGTGTGGAGAAGATATATCGATTAAAGACCTGGCCTTAACTATTAAAAAAGTAGTTGGTTTTGAAGGGGAATTAACGTTTGACACTTCTAAGCCCGATGGCACTCCAAGAAAACTTCTCAGTATGGATAAATTGCATGGTTTAGGGTGGAAACATCAAATCGAATTAGAGGCCGGAATAAAAAGGGTGTATAAAGAACGTACTTGATAACCAGTTGTTTTCATGAAGAATTTAGAGACATAAAAGCTTTTTTAAAGAAAGAGACTTTTGTTCTGGGCTTCTTGATCTTTTTAGGCAACTAGTTTTTCTCAAAGACAAAATATTCCGATTAATTATTCGATTTCTCAAAAGATTGAAAAGAGTATTTTGATAGCAAATCAAAATGTGCACACAGCGATTAAGCCGTATCAGCAAACATTTATTTCTCCGTCTTCTTATGCAGCAGTTTTTAATGACACTGGGGTTTATTATTATGAATTTACAGTAAAATTATTCAAAGAAAACTTATTAAACATTAAGGAGGACGATGTCTTTTTAACAGCAGATCCATTGTTTAATTTAGGCACTGGCCGAACAAATTATACTGATACAACTACCTCAATTTATACGAATACAAGAGGTGTTCGAGTTTCTGGGAACATTACTTCAAAATTCTCCTTTGAGACAAGATATTATGAAAACCAGTTCTATTATCCTGAATATTTAGATAGCGTTGCTGATGCAAGGGGAGTAGCTTTTGGTTTAGGAAGAGTCAAAAATTTTCAAAGATAAAGGACAGGATGTAGGAATGTCAAGCGGTTATATTAGTTATTCGCCAATCGAAGAACTTAACATTCAGTTTGGACAAGGCAAACATTTTATTGGCGATGGATATAGGTCAATGCTACTGTCAGATAATTCATTTAATTACCCTTATTTATCATTTTCTCTAAATTTGTTAGAGGGCAAGCTATTTTATAAAACGGTTAATGCTTGGATGCAAACATTAGAAAGAATGCCATTATCTGCATCTCCTGAGGCATTGTTTAAAAGAAAGAGTGGGTCATTTCATTACCTTTCATTCAAACCAAAAAAGCAATTGGAAATAGGCTTTTTTGAAGGAGTAATTTACCGAAGGTATGAAGATTCAATAGGAGAAATTGCTGTTGATCCATCATTTTACATTCCTGTTATTGGAGTCGGTTCAGGCTTAAATGCGAATAACGAGGAAAACAAAGTAGTATTTGGAGTTAATATGAATGTTGTTCCAATTGAAAATGTCAAAATATATGGGCAGTTTGTAATGGATGATTTTTCTAAAACCGGCTTTCAAGTAGGGGGAAAATGGTTCGATTTATTCAAGGCTAAAAATAGCTGGCTAATGCTAGAATACAACAGCGCTGTTCCCTACTTATTTACCAAGTCTAGCGAGAATATAATACAAAGTTATTCTCACGCTAATCAAGAGTTGGCGCATCCACTGGGAGCGTCTTTTAATGAGTTGGTGGTAATGGCACATTTTGAAAAGAATAGATTTTTTGCAACTGCAAAATATTTTTATGCGCAAAAGGAAAGGTTTGGAGGATCTATTTATGGTGAAAACATATTCTTGCCAAATGATGCTATTTTAATTGCAGTTGCCTCGGAAAAAATTAGCTGGAATTATTTTGGCGGCGAATTGGGTTTAAACTTAAATATCAAAACGCGAATGCAAATTTTTGGAAATGCTTATAGCCGTTCAGAAAGTGGAGATAATTGGAGTAGTAATGAATGGTTTTGGCAAATTGGAATACGGACAGCACTCAATAACTTCTACTATGAGCAATAATATAGCTATTTGGCATAAAGAAATTGGGCTGTTTCGCAATTCGTTTTACCTTTGATTAATAGGGCTGTTTAATATGATTGGAGATAAGATACTTTTTTTAGGTTTCATAACATCATTTTTGGTGGTACTTTTGGCTACGCCATCTCTAATCAAGGTGGCTAAACTAAAGCACTTAGTAGATGAACCTGGAGACGACAGAAAACTTCACAGTCGCAGCGTTCCTACCATTGGGGGGATTATTATTTTTGGAGCTATCGTGTTTTCATATTCTCTATGGTTTCCAGAAGAGTACAAGCACATCGATAATATGCTTTCAAACTTTAAGCATTTGATCGCAATATTAATTCTTCTCTTTTTTGTTGGTGTTAAAGATGATATTATTGGAACAGCTCCAATGAAAAAACTAGGAGCACATATAATTGTTGGCTTTATTATGGTGATAATGGCAGATATTCGAATTGAAAGTATGCATGGTATTTTTGGGTTGAGAAGTTTAGAAATATGGCAAAGCTATTTACTTTCTCTTTTTGTTTATATTGTTATTGTAAATGCGTTCAATTTAATTGATGGAATTGATGGGCTTGCAGGAGGGATTGGCTTCATTATTTCTGGATTTTTTGGTTTAATATTTTTGTTCTGGGGAGATGTGCCATTGGCACTATTGGCATTTGTCTTGTGCGGAGCTCTGCTGGGGTTTTTAGTGTTTAACTTTTCCCCAGCTCGAATATTTATGGGTGATTCAGGGTCTTTGGTGGTTGGAGCAATTATATGTGTTTTAGCAATAAGCGTGATAAATCTTCCAGAACTGATTAATGGAAAAACATTAACCAACATTGTTGTTCCAAATTGGTTGGCCTCTGTAAATAAGCCTGTTTTAGTGATGTCCATTCTAGTGTATCCGCTGATTGATACAATCCGCGTTTTTACGATTAGAGCAATAAAGGGTGTCTTCACCCTTTTTGGCAGATAGAAACCATATTCACCATCGGTTGATTGCTTTGGGACTTAAATCATGCTAAAGCTGTTTTGATTTTGTACCTATACAATATTATTGTGGTTGTATCGGTAGTGTTTATTAATCCAAAAAACCCTACAATGGCTCTTGTTGTAGCAGGTGCTAATAGCATTCATATTAATGGCTATTCCGTTTTTAATAAAAGCGAAGAAAGCTGAAAACTTAACGTAGAAATGAGGAAATACCGTTTCAATATAAGTTTAGTAGCGTTATTTACCTGTATTCCTATCGTGCTATTTTCCCAAAGAGGATTGGTTAACATGAATCGAGCGTTTGATTTTGAACTCGAATCAAAGATTAATCAAAGTGATAGTAATTTTCACACAGCAATAAAGCCTTATACAATCTCAAGTTTAAGCAGGACAAATATTAGCAATGAAAAGCAAACCTCTACTTTTTTTTTAAATAAAATAATTGACAACAGCTACTCGAAAAAGAATGGGTTGTTTATTGTTCCCTTAATATCGGCATTTGGAACCGCTCAGCTTGAGGATAAAGCAGAAATCTTAACGGATTATGGAGCAGGGGCTTATTTGAAAGGTTTTATCGGTGAAAAATTTACGTTTAATGGATTTTATAGATATGTAGGAAGTAATCAACCTAGCTATATGGATTCGTCTCTCTTCAGCCAAGAAGTAATCCCGTCTGTTGGTCGAGCCACAAATCCAGGAGCTGAAATTTTGAATGTAAATCATTGGGAAGGTTCGTTGTTGTACGATGCGAATAAATATTTTTCATTTTTATTGGGAAAAGGGAAGCATTTTTGGGGAGATGGGTATCGTTCGTTGCTTTTGTCGGATAATGCTGCTGCTTACCCATATTTAAGAATTGAAAGTACTTTTTGGAATGTGAAATATGTAAATTTATATTCATGGCACAATGATTTTAGAACGGGGAGTAATCGAAATAAATTTACGAGCTCTCACTTTTTAAGTTGGAATGTTACGAAGGAGATTAATTTAGGATTATTTGAAACAGTTGTTTGGCAAGGTTCCGACACCTTGCACAATAGAGGCTTTGACGTTAGCTACATGAATCCTGCAATATTTTTCAGAGCTCCAGAATTTGCCATGGGTTCCTCAGACAACTCGCTAATTGGGGCAAGCGCTAAGTGTAGAATTAAGAAGAAGAACATTTTATATAGCCAAGTAATCTTTGATGAATTCTATTTAATTGAGATGAAAGCGGGTAACAAATGGTGGGCGAATAAATATGGTGTCCAAGTTGGAGCTAAATCGTATGATGCTTTAGGCATAAAAAACTTTGGTGTTCAATCTGAATTTAACCTTGTTCGTCCTTTCACTTATTCTCATCAATCTTCTTTGATAAATTACGGTCATAATAATCAATCACTTGTTCACCCAGCAGGGGCCAATTATTACGAGTTGTCAAATTTTATAAGATATAAAAAAGGGAAATGGTATTTCGAAGAGCAGTTTAATTACTTGGAATATGGTAAAGATTCTTCTTTGAATAACTATGGAGGAGATATGTTTAATTCTTATTTAGCTAGAGAAGTTGACGCCAACCACCCAAATAGGGATTATGGCCACACTATTGGGCAAGGAGAGAACCATATAGTATTGTATAATAGTTTAAAGGTTTCTTATTCGCTTATGAAGGAAACGAACCTGAGAGCATTCGCTCAGTTTGTTTATCGGGTTGATAAATATAATGGTATTAGCGAATTAACAACCCTGTTTCAATTAGGGGTGTCCTCACTTATTTGGAATGAGTATAAAGACTACTGATTTTCGGTATTCATAGGTAATGTAAGGTAAAATTCACTATTTTTGCACTCGATTTATGTATCAGGAGGAAGGAAATATAACGGTTGAAACAATGAATTTTTCAAGTAAGGTTTCTGCTTACACGGGATTGATGAAATTGCGACTAGCGTGGTTGGTCGTTTTTTCTGCAGTACTAGGCTATATGTTAGCTCCTGGAGCAATCGTTTGGATGGACCTTCTGTTCTTAGGTGCAGGAGGATTTCTCGTAACAGGTTCTTCTAATTCGTTTAATCAAATTTGGGAAAAAGATTTGGACAAGAAAATGGACCGCACTAAAAACCGTCCGATGCCGACAGGTAAGGTAAGTGTTGTTGAAGCTTTGGTTTTCTCCTCCCTTATAGGAATAATAGGAATTCTATCATTGTGGCAATTAAATCCATTAAGTGCTATCCTTGGGATGCTTGCATTGGCGTCATATGTCTTAATTTATACACCGTTAAAAACGATTACGCCACTTTCTGTTTTTGTTGGTGCTTTCCCTGGTAGTGTGCCCCCGATGTTAGGTTATGTTGCAGCGTCTGGAGGGTTTTGTCTAGAAGCAGGAATCTTGTTCTTAACCCAGTTTTTTTGGCAATTTCCTCATTTTTGGGCCATCGCTTGGAAATTGCACGATGATTACCAGAAAGGAGGGTTTTGGATGCTGCCTTCATTAGGAGGAAGGGATAAAAAAAGTGCATATCAAATATTGCTTTATACAGCCGCATTAATCCCAGTAGGAATGTTGCCTTGGGTAATTGACATGACGGGTATTGTGTCTGCTATTATTGCCATTGTTTTTGGAATATTAATGTGTATCCCTGCTTATAAACTTTACAAAACATTAGATACTAAATTTGCAATACAATTAATGTTTGGCTCATTTCTATATTTGCCCATAATGCTAATTGTTTATTTAATTGATAAAATACAATAGATGGGGAACCCTGAAGATGAACACTCGGGAAAAGAGTTAGAAAATCATAAACATAAAAAAGTTGTTAAAGGGATTGCTTGGTACATGGTTATTGCAAGTGTCTTGTTGTTTGCTGGATGGGTGAGTGCGTTTATTGTAAGTAAAATGGATAAAGCGTGGGTAGTTATTGAATTACCAAAGCCATTTTATATTAGCACCCTTTTAATAATTCTCAGCAGTATAACGCTTTATTTGGCTTTGCGTTTTGCAAAACAGAATAAACAAGGAATGCTAAAAGGATTCTTGATTTTAACGATGCTTTTTGGTGTGTCATTCGCATATGTTCAATACAAGGGGTGGGAAAAACTATATAGTCAGGGAAATGTCGTAACGGGTAATATATTTTATACTTATGGTGCTTATGGAACTGATTTTATACTTCTTAAGGATGAGGAAAAGATTGACTTTAACGGAAAAGACTATCTAGTTGGCGGAGAAGTTTTATCTGAAATGGAGGTACAAGAGATAAGGGCGTTTGCTTATCAAATTTGTGGAGATCGTCGTAAGGAGAAGTTAGATAATTATACGGTTGACAATTATAACAACCCTTATTCTATTCTGCGTTTACACAAGGACTCATTAAAAGAAGGTATAGTCGATTTTAAGGAGAAAAAAGCAGTTGTTAATGGAGAAGTTTTTCTTGCGTCTGCTCAAAAAGATTTATTTAGGTTTGCATTTGGCGTATATAACCAAACACCTCTTTTTGCATTAAAAGGAGAGTATGGTCTCGATTTTACGGTTCGATTGAATAATGAAACTTTAGAATACGAGAACAACAAGTTGTATTTTCCTGCACACGACTTAACTCCAGGTGAGGTCGCAAACATTAACAAGAAGGTGTTTGAAGGAGGGCAGGAGTATGAAATTAAAAAAGGTGAAATTTATGTGAATGGTGAGCTTCTTGATCAAGTTAGTTTCGAAACCAATGTTATGTTAAATGATGGAATTGAAATTCATTATAAAAATGGTAAATGGACCAGGCTAAGAGAAGAGTTAAACAATGCTCAAAATAATGAAATGCGACAAGCAGGAAATATTGCAAGCTCATATATTTACGTGTTTACAGGGATGCATGTTTTACATGTGCTCGTTGCTTTAATCCTATTATTTGTAATAATTAAGAGGTCCTTTAAAGGGTATTATACAGAAAAAAACCAATTGGGGATTCAAGTAACGAGTATAATTTGGCATTTTTTAGGTGTATTATGGCTTTCATTATTCCTATTATTACAATATTTTCATTAAACTTGCGGTATTAAAAAACAATTAGAAATGGCAGGACATTCAGAAAAAGTAGATTCAGCAACTCTTTGGGGAGGTGGGGGATCACCATTTAGACTTAGTTACGGTAAACAGTGGATGTGGTTTTTCCTTGTCTCAGATGCATTAACTTTTGGAGGGTTACTATGTACTTATGGATATTTTCGTCACCAATATGGTGATTGGCCAATTGGAGAAGAGGTGTTTAATGCAATGCCATTTTTAGGAAATGGGTTTCCATTATTATATGTGGCGTTGATGACATTTATCTTAATTGTTAGTTCTGTTACTATGGTGCTTGCCGTGGAGGCAGGACATAGACTAGACAAGAAGGCAGTTATCAAATGGCTCACGCTTACCGTAATTGGAGGAGCCTTTTTTGTTGGTTCTCAAGCTTGGGAATGGTATCACTTTATTCACGGTTCACATTACGGAGTTATATTAACACCAGAATTAATGAATGATGGATGGGCTACTATTCGAGAAGTTGTAGGCGGTGGGTTTTCGTTAGATTATGGCCATGGACAAATGATTACTGATCCAGCATTGGTCTCTCAATACATGGCAGAGCCTTTAGGAGCTATTCAAGGTGCTAATATGATTGAGAATGAATATGCGCCAATGATTCCGCAATTTGGAAATTTATTTTTCTTTATTACTGGATTCCACGGATTCCACGTTCTGTCAGGAGTTGTTATCAACCTAATAATTTTAATTAACGTTAAAAAAGGAGTTTACGACGAGAGAGGTCATTTTGAAATGGTAGAAAAAGTGGGACTGTATTGGCACTTTGTAGATTTAGTATGGGTGTTTGTATTTACATTCTTCTATTTGGTATAATTATTTAATCTTTTAAAGATATGTTAAGAGACGACTTAGATTTAGACAAGGAATACGCATTAAGCGCCAATCATGATGAAGAGCATGGTAAGGTACTTAGGAAAAAGATTTGGAAAGTAACCATAATCCTTACAGCTATTACAATTGTGGAAGTGATTACCGGTGGGTCTATCAAGCAATTTTATGAAGGTGTGCCAAATGACTCTTGGTGGATTATTAAATGGGGGTTTATTTTTCTTACATTGGTAAAAGCGGGATACATTGTCCTTTCATTTATGCACTTAGGTGACGAACGTAAAAACTTTAGGTACATGGTTTTAGGGCCTTATATTCTATTTATTGTTTACTTAATTTTTCACTTGTTCACGGAGGCTACTTATTGGGGTGAAATTATTCATCAATAAATGATTTTTCAATGAACAAAAAGAAAATTTTTAAATTTTTAATATTAGCCGGAATATTCTTACTTCCGGCTTTTTTTATTGTTATTCTGAAGCAAGGAACACCCTCTTTTTTCGAGCTCCCATATTTTGGAGAACATGAAATTTTACAAAAAGAAATAGGAGGCAAAATGGTGAATGATACGATTCATTACAAAGTCGATACATTTTCGTTTACAGATGTTGATAACAATATTATTACTGAAAAAGATTTCGAAGATAAAATACTCATCGTAAATTTTATTTCAGGTAAATGTCCAAACGATAGTTTAATTGTTTGTCCTATTAATTTTATGGAGTTCAAGAGATATGTTTATGATGATTTTGTAAATGATATTGATTTTGATGACGTCAGAATACTATCACACATGGTAAATAGTAATGATACGGTTGCAGACATGCACTTAATGTATAAACATCATGAAATAAAGGGAGATAAATGGGTTTTTGTAAAAGGTATGGAAAATGCTTTTTTCGACATGGAGCTGGGTAAAGGCAATCCTTGGCTAAAGAAAGACTCTTTTTATGGCAATGACAAAGAAGCGTATATAATTACGCTATTATTAGATAAAGAACGACACGTTAGAGGGAAGTACGTAACTGCTCTTAGCCCAGATATTACGAGAATATCGAAGGAAATTGTACTTTTGTTAAGAGAAGAATATTTTAAAAAGAATGATTAAAGGATTGTTATATACTCTATTAGTTTCACTGTTTTTCACTTCTTGCAAAGAAGATGATAAGTTGCCGATCTGGGGTCAAAAGGAATTTATCGAAGGAATAGATACAGACACTATTTATCATACTGTTTCTTATTGGAACTTTACCAATCAAGACGGTAAATTAATTTCCAAAGAAGATTATGAAGGGAAAGTATATGTAGCAAATTTCTTTTTTACCAGATGTCCGGGTATTTGTCCGGTATTGACCAAAAACATCACGAAAGTTCAGGCAGCAACCAAAGAACTGAATATTTCATTTCTAACACATACCGTAGATCCGAAAAACTGATACCGTAGGAAGGCTGAAGTGGTATTGTGAAAACAAAAAAATTGATAATTCTAATTGGAATTTTGTAACGGGAGATCAAAAGTCGATTTATGAAATGGGGGTATTAAGCTATCTTGTACCAAATTCTGAAGATGCTTTAGCTCCAGGAGGATTCTTGCATTCAGATAAATTCATTTTAATTGATACTAAATCAAGAATAAGAGGAATGTACAGCGGAACAGATAGTACAGAGGTAGAGCGATTAATAGTAGATGTTAGAAAGTTGACCCAAGAGTAACTATATTTATTTTAAACCTAAACCACTTATAATAAGCAAATGAAAGATATGAATTTACCCGAACCTTCACTCACCAAAAATGATAAATTGGCCAAACGATTAATTTGGACGGTCTCCATTGTTGTATTCGCTGTTGTTGTGCTGTTGCATGAACTCAAGATTAAGATAGATCTTGGATTCGACGTGCATATTTTTGCTAAAATTAATGCAATTATTAATGGCACAGTAGCTGTTCTTTTGGTTCTCGGAATTTATTTTGTCAAATCTAAAAGGTATGTTCTTCACAAAAAGACAATGAATCTGGCCATTCTACTCTCATTACTATTTCTCTTGTCTTATATAGCACATCATATTTTAGCAGATAGTACTTCATTTGGTAAAGATGGTGCTATTATGTATGTTTATTATATAATTTTAATTTCTCACATATTATTAGCTGGACTTTCTTTACCATTTATTTTATTTACTGCATATAGAGCATCTATTTCTGAATTCGCCGCTCATAAAAAAATGGCAAAATACGTTTTTCCTGTTTGGCTGTATGTTGCTGTTACAGGTGTTATTGTTTATTTAATGATCTCTCCCTATTATTAGATCTTTTCATTTATCTTTGTACATGCTTCGGAAGTTCTTCATATTAATTGTTTTTCTGAGTTTTCAGGTAGTATCGTTTTCTCAAGGTTGTTCTACATGTCGAGCTCAAATAGAATCCAGTCAGAAAGCAGATCTGAGTGTTGGACAGGGTTTAAACATGGGAATCATTTTTTTAATGATTGTTCCTTATATAATTTTATTTCTGTTGTTCAGGAAAAAAATAAAGTCCTTCTTAAAAGACTTTATAGCATTACAATAATTTTCTCTCTGTCCGGGTTGTAATTCATAAACCTATCATTTATCTTTGCAGCAGTTCTTTATTAACTTATCAAGAAAGGTGGAGGGAAAGGCCCTTTGATACCTTGGCAACCTTCTGATACTATCGGAAAAGGTGCCAATTCCATTCTAAGTATACTTAGAATTAGATGAGTCGAGGAAAATTTGTAGAAGTCTCTATTAAATCTCTTTCGACTAAAATGTTGATAGAGATTTTTTGTTTTTAGACTATGGCAAACATTAGAGAGATATTAAAAGAAAGAATACTGGTTTTGGATGGGGCAATGGGCACCATGATTCAACGGCACAAATTAGAAGAAGAAGATTTCCGAAAAGGGTGGTTTGATGATCACGCATCGCCATTAAAAGGGAACAATGATTTGTTGTCCTTAACTCGTCCAGAGATTATCAAAGAAATACATGCACAATACTATTCTGCAGGGGCTGATATAGTGGAAACAAATACATTTAGCGGAACTACCATTGCACAAGCAGATTATAATCTTGAAAAATATGTTTACGAGATTAATTTTGAAAGCGCCAAAATAGCAAGAGAAGTTGCGGTAGAGTTTACTTTAAATGAGCCAAATAAACCGCGATTTGTTGCTGGTTCAATAGGTCCAACCAACAGAACAGCTTCAATTTCTCCGGATGTAAATGATCCAGGCTACAGGAATACATCTTTTGATGAGCTCGTTGTTGCTTATGTGCAGCAAACAAAAGCACTCATGGAAGGCGGAGTAGACATGTTATTGGTAGAAACAGTTTTTGACACTTTGAATGCTAAAGCTGCATTATTCGCAATTATGAAAGCTTTTGATGAACTCGGAAAAGAATTACCCATCATGGTTTCAGGAACAATTACAGATGCAAGTGGTCGAACGCTAACGGGACAAACTACAGAATCGTTTATGATCTCGATGTCGCATATGCCCTTGTTAAGTATCGGACTAAATTGTGCGCTAGGAGCGAGGGAGATGAAGCAGTATTTACATGTTCTGTCGGATAAAAGTAAATTTTTAGTCAGTGCTCATCCAAATGCCGGGTTGCCCAATGAATTTGGAGAATATGACGAAACCCCTGAAATAATGGGAGAACAAATAGAAGAGTTTCTTGAAGAAGGCTTGATAAATATTATAGGTGGATGCTGCGGAACTACACCTGACCATATAAAGGTAATGGCTGAATTAGCCTTTAAACATTCTCCAAGAGAATTAAAAATAGTTTTATAATGAGTTTACATCCAGATTATCAAGGGACATATAAATACAAGTGGAAGGACTTGTCTTTTATGCAACTAAGCGGTTTAGAGCCTTTAGTTGTCACTCCTGAAATGAACTTCATTAATATTGGGGAGCGAACGAATGTTACAGGTTCCCGAAAATTCTTGCGTTTAATTAAAGAAGAATTATTTGAGGAGGCGCTGAGTGTTGCTCGGGATCAAGTTGAAGGTGGCGCTCAAATTATTGATATCAATATGGATGAAGGAATGCTAGATGGAGTTGATTCCATGAAAAAATTCCTAAATCTGATTGCATCTGAACCGGATATTTCGAAAGTTCCTATTATGATAGATTCGTCTAAGTGGGAAATTATTGAAGAAGGATTAAAATGCGTTCAAGGGAAAAGTATTGTCAATTCAATAAGTTTAAAAGAGGGCGAGGAGGAATTTAAAAGGCAAGCTACCTTAATAAAGAGATATGGCGCAGCTACCATAGTTATGGCTTTCGACGAAGAAGGTCAAGCGGATAATTATGAGAAACGTGTTCAAATGTGTGAGCGATCTTATCGGATATTGGTTGATGAGGTAGGTTTTCCGCCGCAGGATATAATTTTTGATCCAAACATATTCCCTGTAGCAACAGGAATGGAGGAACATAACGATAATGCACTTGACTTTTTTAGAGCTACGCGCTGGATACGAGAAAATTTGCCAGGAGCGCATGTAAGTGGAGGTGTCAGTAATGTTTCTTTTTCCTTTAGGGGTAATAATGTTGTTCGTGAAGCAATGCATTCAGCTTTTTTGTATCATGCTATTCGAGAAGGGATGGACATGGGTATTGTTAATCCTGCTATGCTCGAGGTTTATGATGAAATTCCAAATGAACTTTTAGAAAAAGTTGAGGATGTTTTATTAAATAGAAGGGCAGATGCTACGGAAAGGTTACTTGATTTTGCTGAAACGATAGTTGGAAATGTTCAAAAAGAGGAAAAAGTACTTGAGTGGAGAAGTAACTCTGTAAAAGACCGACTTTCATATGCCTTGGTAAAAGGGATAACAGATTTTATAGAAGCAGATACTGAAGAGTGCAGGAAACTATATGCGGAGCCGGTAGAAGTAATAGAAGGGCCTTTAATGGACGGAATGAATGTTGTTGGAGATTTATTTGGTTCTGGAAAAATGTTTCTTCCACAAGTGGTAAAATCAGCAAGAGTGATGAAAAAGGCTGTAGCTTATTTGCTGCCTTTTATTGAGGCAAGTAAATCGGGTGATGCCAAATCTTCAGGTAAAATATTAATGGCAACTGTTAAAGGAGATGTTCATGACATTGGAAAGAACATAGTAGGGGTGGTATTGGCCTGTAATAATTATGAAATTATAGACATGGGTGTTATGGTTCCTGCCGAAAAGATTATAAAGGTTGCTATAGAAGAAGGAGTTGATGTAATAGGTTTAAGTGGGTTGATAACACCTTCTTTAGATGAAATGGTTCACGTTGCTAAGGAGATGGAAAGAGCTGGGTTAAAAACCCCGCTGATGATTGGCGGAGCAACTACCTCAAGGGTCCACACAGCTGTTAAAATTGAAGAACATTTAAAGAAAGCACAAACAGTTCATGTTTTAGACGCCTCTCGTTCTGTTACTGTGGTAGATAGTTTGTTGAATGAAAATAAAAGAGGACCGTACATAAAAAACTTACAAGCAGAATACGAAAAGATTCGTGTCAACCACGCTAAAAAAAGAGGCCAAAAAGCGTTCTTAAAAATAGAAGAAGCGCGTAAAAATAAAATTCAGATTGACTGGAACGATTCAACGATAATAAAGCCTAATCAATTAGGTGTTCAACTCTTAGAAGGATTTTGATTTAAGTAAATTGAAGGATTTTATTGATTGGACTCCTTTTTTCCAAACTTGGGAACTGCATGGTCGTTTTCCAAAAATATTAGAAGATAAAGTTGTGGGAGCAGAGGCAAGCCGATTGTATGCAGATGCTTTATCTATGTTAAATTTGATTGTCACAGAAAAATGGTTGACAGCAAATGCTGTATTTGGGTTGTTTCCAGCAAATAGCGGTAAATGATGATGACATAGAAATTTACTCCGATGAATCTAGGCAAGAAATCTTAGCGGTTTCTAATCAAATGCGACAACAATTAAAAAAGGTTGCAGGAGCACCTAATAATTGTTTAGCAGATTTCATAGCTCCAAAAGAGACAAAAATTGAAGACTACATAGGAGCTTTCGTTGTTACTACGGGGTTAAATATTGAGAAAAAAATAACAGCGTTCGAATTGGACCATGATGATTATAATTCAATTTTATTAAAGGCATTAGCCGATCGATTGGCCGAAGCATTTACAGAATACTTGCATCAGCATGTTCGCCAAGAAGCCTGGGGATACTCATTAAAGGAGGAGTTCACAAATGAAGAGTTAATAAAAGAAAAGTACAAAGGAATTCGTCCTGCTCCTGGCTATCCAGCCTGTCCGGATCATACGGAAAAAGAGACTATATTTGAATTGCTAGACGCTACAAAAAATACTGGAGTAGCGTTAACAGAATCTTTAGCGATGACTCCAACAGCTTCGGTAAGTGGTTGGTTTTTTGGAAATGAGCATGCCAAGTATTTTGGAGTAGGTAAAATAGAAAAGGATCAAGTGGAAAGTTTAGCGAATAGAAAAGACAAAGAAATATGAAGTCATGGAAAGGTGGCTGTCTCCTAATCTTAATGAATAATAGTTATCCTCCGATTACTATATCAAACTCCATGTCTTTGGGAACGCACATCTCTTCGTTACAAATCATATAATATACAAAACCAGAAAGTGAAGCTTTGTCTGATTTAATCTTTACTTTTTGGGTAAATGTAACTTGACCATCATAGTAGTTTACTTGAACTCCAAACGCTTCATCCATAACCGAATGCATTTTGCTTTTGTCTTCCGTAACTTTTCCGATGAGCGCAATGTTTTCGTTGACATCAAATGCAAATTCGGTAGGAAGTGGGCCAGCATCTGGGCTGGATAAATCTTGAGAATATAAATGCCAATCTGTCGGCAATATTCGCATGAAAAATGATTAAGTAGGTATTGTCTTCTTTTTCAACCTTTTCTTTTGTAGTTGACCAAGTAACAGCATTTTGAGCAGTGGAATGAAACCCCAAAATAACAAAGGATAGTATTAATACTAGTTTTTGTAGCATTTGTTTTTATTGAAAGTTATAACAAAGAATATACCGGTATTAAGGAGTTATCGTTATTTCAAATGGAGCATCCTCAGGCGGCAAGCAAGCTCCGTCTTTACAAACCATAAAATTAATATTTCCTTTTAAGGTAAATTCATCTGCAGTAAGAACCTTAACTTTTTGTTTAAAAATAGCTTCTCCCGCAAAATCCACAATATCCATTTGCCAGGTTTCATCAAAATAGGAATGTGCATTCTCTTCTATTATTCCATCAATTAACTCATAATTATCAGACTCTTCAAAAGTAATCCAACTTCCTAACGGACCCTCATCACTCATTGGTAATGTGGTGCTGTAGGTATGCCATCCGTCTTCAATATTGCCATTTAGGATAATTTCATATTCATTGTTACCTAACGAATTCGCTGAGAAGCTCCATGCAACAGGTTGAATGTTTTCAGCAACTACTTCTTTGCCGCATTCTATTTCAGATAAATCAACTTTACCATCAATTAGTTTTTCAAAAGCATCGATACCACAAGTTAACCAGTCAGCATAAACTTTTGAGTCGGGTGTATATGCCACGGGATTTGCTAGAAGATACTCCTCAGGACTTAGCAAAACATAGTACGGTTGTGATACTTGACCAAATCGTATTGATTCGAAAGTAGCCCATTTATCTCCAACTGTTTTTATCTTTTTTTGTTTCTTCGAACCATCAGACAAAGGAACTGTAATTTCACCTTGCAGTTCCTCTGAAAGAGTGACTTTATCATCAACATACAGAGAAACTATTACATAGTTCTTTTCAAGAATTTCGCAACTTTTTCATCTGTCCAAACATTCTCCTCCATTTTTCTACAGTTGACGCAAGCATAGCCCGTAAAGTCAACAGTAACAGGTTTGTTAATGTATTTTGAGAGATTTAATCCACGGTATAGTCAGTATTGATAAGTATACTACTCATTTTTATTATTTTACTTATAAAAGCATAAGGTCTTCGTATTGTCAATATTTGCAGCCTCCTCTGCTAAACAGGATCGCTTACTTCAGGTGATGCCTTACTTCGGTTTTACCTCAGTATTATACCAGCTATACCAAATAGAAGGAGGAAATCCAGCTATCAATTTAGTGTCCCACATTTGAGATTTCTGCGGCAAAACGCCAGGTACAAGATAAATTGCAAATGATAAAAATGCAATTCCCAGCCCTTTCCTATAGATTGAGAGCTTAAGGCCTTTCGAATCGTGTGGAAATCGAAATAACCCAAATAAGTAAGCTGCTGTAGCCACTCCTAGGATAATCCAAACCAGATAAAAAGTCTCTCTATGAACAATTCCAAATCGATATACAAAATCAGCATTACTCAAGAATTTAACGGCAAGTCCAAGCTCTACAAAACCAAGAACTACTTTCACTGAGTTTAGCCATCCTCCTGACTGAGGTAATTTTTTTAAAAGTGATGGAAATGCTGCAAAAATAGTAAATGGTAAACCTAGTCCAACACCAAACCCCAGCATTGCAAATGTTATCGGTACCGCCCCGTCTTTTAAAGAGCCCGCAAGCACAGAACCTAATAAAGGACCTGTGCAAGAGAAAGAAACAATTGCAAGCACTAAAGCCATGAAAACGACTCCTACTATTCCGCCTAGATCAGCAGCTTTGTCGGCTTTATTTGCCCAACTACTTGGTAAAGTCAATTCGTAATAACCAAAGAAAGAAATAGCAAAGGCTACGAAAATTAAAAAGAATACAATGTTGAGTGTAAAACTTGTTGAAATTTGATTTAGTATTTCAGGGTCTGTTCCAGAAAAGTAGAAAGGCAAGCTTAAGGAAACATATACGGCAACTATAGAAAAACCGTACAAAAGAGCTTTTGCAACACCAGAACCTTTATCGGAACCACCTTTTGTGAAAAAGCTTACCGTTAATGGAATCATAGGAAATACGCAAGGAGTGAACAGAGAAACAAGCCCCCCTATTAAGCCAAATATAAATAGCATCCAGTTACTCTTTCTTTCTTCCTCGGTATTTTTTTCCCCACAATCATTTATCGGGTTATCTAAATCTAAACAATCCAATTTCGGTATTATTGCCAAGGTAGCCTCATCTGTTTTATATACCACATCTTCTATAACCTCACTTCCAGCTGATAGGTTTACTTGAAACGTGTAGTCTTCAGGGGGTAAACATTGTGAATCATCGCAAACCATAAAGTTTACGTTCCCTTTAAATAATAGTGAATCAGGATTCAATGATTTTACTTTTTGAATAAAAGTAGCATGGTTTGAAAAGAAGGAGATATCCATTTCCCAAACGGGGTCCATATGCGTTTCAACTCCTACTTCTTCGGTTTTACCAATTAATTCAAAGTTCGAATTTTCATAAGTGATGTAGGTAGACAAAGGACCCTCATCACTTTCTAAAAATTGAGAATACAAGTGCCAACCTTTTTCTAAATCTGCTTCGATTTTTATTTCATAAGCACTATCACCTAGAATAGTTGAGCTTACTTGCCATGAAACTGGGTTTTGTCCAAAACTAACAATACTTATAAGTAACAGTAAAACACTAAATATTTTCTTCATCTTTGCTTGTGATTTTATTGAATTCAAAAGTAAATAATAGTAAAGAATAAACTACGGTTAAGAGATTTTTATCTTTGGAATCCTAAAAAAGTCTGTAAAATAAATAAGTCAAAGGTTTTGAGTGATTTATAAATATAAAAAGCACCTCGTTTTCGAAGTGCTTTTTGTGAAATTAGATTTTCCATTTTTTACATTATATCAATAACGCGACATATGGGAATGATTACGCCTTTCTTTAAAACAATGTTTTTATCTCCAACAGCCCAAATAGTAGTTCGCACTTGTTTGACACATTCATCATCTTCAAATGTAATTCTCATTTTAACACGATGAATATTCCCTAATATCATAGACCTTGAAAGCTTGTGCTTTAGTAATTTTATTTGTTTTTCCGTTCTTTGAACAGCTTCTGACGGAAAATTTAAGGAAGGAATGTCTTCTTTCTCTACTGCAATAATGGCTTCAGTTATCATATGTGGATGTATTAAGGGTGGATGTATTAACGCAAATCAATCGCGTTAGCTAATAGTATACGTACCTTTTTCTATTAGGTTTCAATTTGTAACACATTAATTGTATTACTAGACACTTTGTACCTATCATCTAATCGATGGTTTATTATCCAAACTACCTCATTATTAGAGGTAAGCAACCAAGAATCTTTTTTTTCGAATTGAGAAAATTTTTCATCAATAAAAAAGTCACTTAATTTCTTTTTACCCTTCATGCCAAATGGAACGAAAGAATCTCCCTTTTCCCATTTTCGAATCCTTAAAGGGAATTTAATAGTATCAGCATCAATTAATACAGTATTTTTTTCTGTTCGAAGAGAATGTGGTTTATTAATTATACTTAAACTAATTGGAAACGGAATATTGTAGTCACCTAAAGCGGGTATTTCAAATACGGCGGGTAATTGGGTAGTCAGCGGTTGAATCACTAATTGACCTCGGTCAACTAACAATTCATGTGTAGATGAGTAATGTTTTTTCCCTATTGCTAGCGTATCTGATTGGATACTTTTTACTTGAGACTGATTGAACCCATATGTACTTAATGCTGAATATAGAACAATGTTTTCAATACAATGCTTTGTTTCAATAAAGACGGTGTCTCTAATGGTGCTGGT
This sequence comes from uncultured Flavobacteriales bacterium, assembly GCA_943788755.1. Lineage (GTDB taxonomy): Bacteria > Bacteroidota > Bacteroidia > Flavobacteriales_D > Parvicellaceae > CALSMU01. The sequence goes on along the minus strand of CALSRM010000003.1, from coordinate 331,090 downwards.
TATTTTTTCAGCATCTTCCAATAATTTCTTTTCTAAATATTCATTGGCCTGAGACAGATGAGCGATGCTTTTTAATATGGAAGAACTTGATGCTTCAAGTTCTTTATTTAACTCAGGGATAATCTTTTTTCGAATAAAATTTCGTTTGTATTTAAGTGATTCGTTGCTGCTATCATTTCTATAGCGAACATTGTTATTTTTAGCATATTGCTCAATATCTAATCTAGAAACAGGTAATAATGGTCGAATAATTTGTTGTGTATTTTTAATTCCGCAAAGCCCTTTAATTCCGCTGCCTCTTAATAAATTAATAAAGAAAGTTTCGATAGAATCATCTGCATGGTGTCCAGTAACTAAGTAATGCGCATTTTTTTCTTTTAATAAATTAAAAAACCAATTGTAGCGCAATTCACGAGCGGCTTCTTGAATGGACAAGCCTTTTTCTGCAGCATACGCAATTGTATTAGCCGAATTCTTATTAAAAGGGATGTTATTTTTGGAACAAATTTCTTTTACAAGCTTCTCATCAGCGTCTGATTCTTTTCCGCGCAATTGAAAGTTAAAATGCGCAACTTCAATATTGAGGTTTAATTTATCAAAACCATCTAAAAGCACCATTGAGTCGACTCCTCCACTTACGGCTAGAATAAAATTCTTTGTAGAATATTCCGAATTCAATTTATCTAATTCAGTTGATATGGTGTTGATAAGAGTCATTTTAATGCTTGCAAAAGAGCTTCAGCCTTTAAAAGTGTTTCTTGGTACTCCTCCTTTTCGTTGCTTTTACTGGTTATCGCTCCACCTACCATGCAAGATAAATATTTCTTTTTGCTGTTATACAATAAAGTTCGAATTATTACATTGAAATCAAAGTCACCATTAGGTTTTACGTACCCAACACAACCGGAATAAACCCCTCTTTTAGTAGATTCATATTTCTCTATTAATTCCATTGCTCGAATTTTGGGTGCACCTGTCATTGATCCCATTGGGAAAGTAGCTTTTAAGATGTCTAGAAATGTTATCTGAGGTTTTATGGTAGCGCTTACCGTAGAGATCATTTGATGCACTGTTTCAAATGTGTAAATTCCACATAACTCTTCTACTTTGACGGAGTTTTTAGTAGCTATTTTGGATAAATCATTTCTCACTAAATCAACAATCATGATGTTTTCACTTCGTTCTTTTTGGTTGTTTTTTAGCTTTTCGATTTGGGTTAAATCTTCCATTTTGTCAGCACCTCTTGCTATCGTTCCTTTAATCGGTTGAGATGTTATTTGTTGTCTAGTTTTTCGAATATAACGTTCGGGACTAGCACTTAGGATGTATTTATTATTAAAGTTTCCAAAACAAGAGAAAGGAGCGTTGGTAAGCTTATTTAATTTCTTGTAAGTTTCAAATGGGTCCATTTCAACATTCTCGTTAAAGAGTTCATAGCAGAAATTCATTTCATAGATATCCCCTTGTTGAATATTTTCCTTTACACACTGAACTTTTGCTAGATATTCTTCTTCAGTTGTTCGGGGAGTTAATGCAATTGGATTTGTTTTTTTAACTTTATTTTCTAGAAAAACCTCTTTTAAATCGGGTAAAAGAGAGTTGTCGCCATAAATAATACTGATGTTATCTTTTTCAATTTTAAAAAGTGTTTGAGGTATAAAAAAATGGATTTCCGGAAACTCTAATCCATCTGCATTAGCGGAAGGAAGGTTTTCAAATTCGTTTTTAACATCATAGCTAATATAGCCAAACTTCCAACTATCGGGAATGGATATAAAGTTATTTAACTTCTCTAAATGGATGTTGTTGGCTGTGTAAACAATCTCTTTTTTACAGCCAATAGCAATGTATCCACTATGTGACTTGTTCCCGTTCAAAAAAAGAAAAGTTTCATTTTTGAACTTGTTATCTTTTTCACTTTTTCTCAACAGGGTTATTGTTTTGATACAAGATCGTGAACAATATCAACCCAGTCTTCACCGTCATTTAAGCTTTCCACCAATTGTAATTTCTCTCCTCCGTTTTGTTCAAATACCTCTAGGTATTCTTCACTTATTTCAACGCAAGTTTCTAGGCAATCAGAAACAAAAGCTGGAGAGAGTACAAGAATTTTTTTATTCCCGTTTTTACCTAAGGCGGCAATTACATCATCTGTGTAGGGCTGAATCCAAGGATCTTTTCCTAAACGAGATTGAAAGGATAATGAGTATTTACCTTCATCTAAGCCAATTTCTTTTACAAGAAGTCTTGTAGTTTCATAACAAGTATTTTTATAGCACAAAGGCTCCTCGGGTAAATATTCCTTTGGACAATTACAGTTTACGCAAGATTCACCCATTAAATGCGACTTATTTATGTGGCGCTCTGGTAATCCATGGTAAGAAAATAATACATGGTCATAATCGGCTATTACATGCTTCTTTGCACGATTAGCAAATGCTTTGATGAACTTCGGGTTGTTATAAAATTGACCCATTGTGACTACCTCAGGAATGTTCCACCACTTATTAATTATCTTGTTCGTTTTTTCTATAACCGTTCCCATGCTGGAAGCAGCATAATGAGGATACATTGGAAAAACAATAATTTTATCGTAATTCTCCTTTCTCATTTTCTCTAAAACACTATCCATAGAAGGGTTACCATAACGCATTGCCAATTCTACTGTATAGTTTTCAGCTATTTTGGCTTGTAGTTTTTCTTTGAGAATCAAACCGTATTTTAGTAAAGGAGATTCACCATCAAACATTTTGAATAATTTAACATATTCTTTCGCTGATTTGGGTGCTCTTAGCGGAACAATGATAAGGTTTACAAGTAATTTTCTCTTTAACCAAGCCAAATCAATTACCCTGTCATCATTCAAAAACTCATTTAGGTACTTTCTTACATCCTTCACGGAAGGACTATCTGGGGTGCCAAGATTGACTAATAATATTCCAGTTTTTTTATTCACTTGCTAGTTCTGATAGGTTAATAGAGTTGAATTACTATATATGCAGTGCATTGTCATTCCATGCGGCCAGAGCAGCTTCTTTTACCCCTTCGCTATAGGTGGGGTGCGGATGACAAATACGCGCTATATCTTCTGAAGATGCACGATACTCCATTGCAACAACTGCCTCCATGATTAAATCTGCTGCACGCGGAGCAACCATGTGCACACCCAAAACTTCGTCAGTTTGTTTATCGGAGATTATTTTAATAACTCCCATGATATCCATGCTAGCTCTAGCTCTACCCAAAGCTCTTATCGGAAATTGCCCTACTTTATATTCTCTTCCAGCATCTTTTACTTCTTCTTCTGTTTTTCCCACTGCAGCAACTTCTGGCCAAGTATATACTACGCCTGGAATTAAGTCATAATTAATATGCGGAGCTTGACCCGCCATTGTTTCTGCAACAAAAACTCCTTCTTCTTCGGCCTTATGGGCTAACATAGCTCCTGCAGTAACATCTCCAATGGCATAAATTCCAGAAACATTCGTCTCTTTATGATTGTTCGTTTCAATCTGACCTTTACCGTTAACTTTTAAACCAATATTTTCCAGTCCTAACCCAGTTGTATAAGGTTTTCTCCCAACTGCAACTAAACAATAGTCTCCTTCGAATGTGACTTCTTCGTCTTTTTTGTTTTTAGCAGTTACCACAACCTTTTTTCCTTTGTTTTCTACTTTTTGAACGGCATGCTTAAAGTTGAATTTAAATCCTTCTTTCTTTAACACTTTTTGCAATTCTTTTCCCATAGTTTTGTCCATCGTAGGGATAATAGAATCAGCAAATTCGATTACGGTTACAGCAGATCCTAACCGTGCATATACAGAACCTAGTTCAAGCCCAATAACTCCACCACCAATCACAATTAAGTTTTTTGGAATTTCCTTTAAACTTAATGCTTCAGTAGAGGTAATAATTCTTTTTTTATCTGGTTCCATTCCTGGAAAGAAATTTGGTTTTGAACCAGTTGCAATTATTACTTTTTTCGTAGTAATCGTAACTTTTTTATCTTTTCCAACTACATTAATAGTATTTCTATCGCGAAAAGAACCTAATCCTTGATATACATCAATTTTATTTTTATCCATTAAAAATTGAATTCCATCGCAAGTTTGGTTGACAACATTGGCTTTTCGTTCTATCATTTTGGCAAAATCAACAGATAATTTACCTGTTGAAATTCCATGCTTTTCAAAAGTGTGAGCAGCATCGTGATAATGATGAGAAGAATCTAGTAATGCTTTGGATGGAATACAACCAACATTTAAGCACGTTCCTCCTAATGTGGAGTATTTTTCGATTATAGCTGTCTTCATTCCTAGTTGCGCACATCTTATTGCTGCAACATAACCTCCTGGTCCTGATCCGATTATTGTAACGTCGTATTTGCTCATGATGGTTTAAATTAAAATAGAGTGCTAAGGTAAAAATTTTAAGAATGAGATTGAATAAGTTAAACAACTCTTTTTGTCTCCTTGTACCAATAAAAAAACTTGAAAGTAAAAACTAGAATGATGGGACTTGTTGCAGAATTAAATTCTTGAGGGATTATCATTGCTCCAAAAATCACAAGAATTAACAGTATAGACATTACCAGATAAGCTTTGTTTAGTTTGTTGTGTAATTTTTCACTCATTAATGGGATGATAAAAAATAGGTAGAGAGGGTTTGCCCAAAGCACATTAAAGTTTGGCCGCATAGTAAGGTGATCGGTTCCGAAACAAAGGAAGAGAATAATAAATCCTAAAAAGCCAAAAAGAAGTAGAAGTAGCCCATCCCAAAATTTTGTTAGAAATCGAATTTTGGTAATTGTAAGTGGAATCGAAATGAAGAACAGACTCCAAAAAATAAAGTTTGGCGAACTCCAAAAAGAAGATTCAGCTTCATGATTTATTCCATTAATTAATGTTCTTTCACTTAAGACTAAAGGCTGCGCTTTTCCATTAATTAGAATTTCAGCTTCATGATAAATTTCAAACATATACTTGGGTAGAAACATCATTTTGTTGTTACCTGCTTTAATGTCCACCTTGCTTCCTAATGCTAAATCCATCCCAAATCCTAACCAAGGCATGTGGCTAACAGTTTTGTTTAATAATTCCCTTAACGAGTATGCATTTTCATTTGGATGCGCTTTTAAAACTAGCTTATCACCAATTATATTTTGTAGTAGATCCCTAATTCGAGTGGCGCAATTATCAAAGAAAAAGTCATATTTGTATACCCTATTTTCAGGTAAGTAATTTTCTTGTAGCGCCTTCCATAGGTCAGTCTTTTGCTCGTGTGTTAAGTTTAATACCTGTTCTTTCACAGTTCTTTGAAAATAGTCATACTCCATCATAAAGTATTCAAAATCTTGCTCGTCCATATAGTATTTGAGCCTTCCTTTAGTGAATTTAGTGGCAAATTCTACTTGGTCTTCATCAAATTCAAACATCCCCCAGTTGTAGCAATTGTCAATATTATTTAATGGATCATTAACACGGATAGCACTGTGACCAAATAAGGAATAAATATCCTCCCCTTCTGCACACGTCAAAAGACTAATTTGCGCCTTATCCGATAATTGAGCGCTTGATTTGTTATTCAAAAAGAATATCGATAATGCAAGAAATAGGCATTTTATGAAATGAGTCATTAATCTAAATTAAATATATCTAAAGCATTTTTGGTTGTTGCTTCAGCAATTTCCTGAAGGGAACAACCGTAAATGTCGGCCATTTTTTCACCAATTAACGTCAAATAAGGACTTTCGTTTCTCTTTCCGCGATATGGGGCTGGTGCTAAATAGGGAGAGTCTGTTTCCAAAACAAAATGATTTAAATCAAATTGATTAACTACTTGGTTTAATCCAGAATTTTTAAATGTAACAACTCCTCCAACACCCATTTTAAAACCACCATAATCAACAATGTGTTGAGCTTGTTTTTGATTTCCTGTAAAACAATGAAAGATACCTGTTAGGGTTTCGTCATTCATGTCATCTACAATTTCAAAAATCTCATCAAAGGAATCTCTTGCGTGAATTACAATAGGCAATTTTTTTTCCTTGGCCCAGCTAATTTGTTCGCGAAAAGCAAATTGTTGTATTTCTAAAGTGGACTTATCCCAATATAAGTCGATGCCAATTTCTCCAACAGCAATGAATTTCTCTTTATCTAACCACTCTTTAGCATGGCTCAATTCGCTTTCATAAGTGTCGGATTGTATTGAACATGGATGTATCCCCATCATAGGATAGCAAACAGTTGGGTGCTTTTTAGCAAGAGATAGCATACTTTCAGTGTATTCAGAGTCAATGTTGGGTAGGAGTAATTTTAAAATATTATTATTCAAGCAATCTTGAATCACGGCATCTCTGTCCTCATCAAATTTGGAACTATATAAATGGGTATGTGTATCAATTAGCATTTACACAAAGAACGGAAAGTTTTTTAAAATCAGTACATTCGTTTTTATAAATGAACGAAGCGAAAACATTTAAAATATATTATGAGAGCTTTTTCTTAAGCCTTAAGAATAGATTTGGAGCCTAACGCATTAAATACATTTTCCCAAAATCTTTTTTAAAGCTTTTCGAATCTGCTGAGGTTTCGCGGTGATCAATATTTTTCCCATTTATTTTGACGATTGAACGATACAGGTAAACTCCATTGGCAAGTTGGTCTCCGAACTGGTCGCGGCCATCCCAAAAGAAATCAGTTTTGTTTTTACCAATATGAAGCGGTCCAATTTCGTCCATGGATATTTCTCTCACCACCTTTCCTGTTACTGTCATTATTTGAATCAACATTTGATCGGGCATCTCGCTTCCAGTTAATGTAAATACAAAATGTGTTTTTGTACTGAATGGGTTAGGGTAATTAAATAAGTGCGTAATTGTCGATGCAGTAATTACTTCAAAACTAATTTCGTAAGAGAAATCACCAGAATAGTTATTCGACTTATCTCTTGCTTGAACGATCAAAGTATATATTCCATCTTCTATAAATGTTGGGTTGTATTCTATTTTAAATAAATTTTTATCATCAATAGCTGGTTCCCACATTAAGTAACCACTTTCTCCAGTGTTGGAGAAAAATAATTGTTCAGGAGTATTTGAATTTGGATGAAGAAGTTGAATGTTAAAAAGACTCGTGTCAATATCTTCATTTAAAAGTAAAAATTCATTTTCATCATCCAGGGTTATAGAAATTAATGGCATTGGGCTTACAATGTCTTCGTCCAAAATGTGTATACCATCAAATGTTACATCCAAAATGGGGTTTGTATTATCCTTTGCCACGGAAAACGTTTTTTCAGCAAAGTTATTAAAATAAAACTGCTCGAATTGGTCTTGCTGTGTTCCATCAATTTTCGGATTAGCTGCTACCCAAATAGAATTATCTCCCAAATAACCCTTGGTAGAAACACTTATTGTATCAATTATAATGTCTCCACTTTTTAATGAATCCTGCCTAGCATATGATATATAGTTTTTCACATGATTTACGTCTTCTACCCAATAATGTACCAAAAGGCTGTCCATGTCAAATGCACTAATGTTTTCTATTGCAACAGCATACTTAATAGAATCCCCTTCTTGTATGTCGTTTTCGGAGAACGAAAAATAAGTCCCTTTTTTAGGGTTAATAGCACATTCTGGAGCGGGTTCATAGGTTACTTGCCATCTATTAAATTGTGCAGGTGTAGTTGCTAGATAGTCTGCAGTTAAAGCGCTTAATCTAAGATATGGAAAATTTACAGCATCAATAATTGTGTTCAGGTTGTTAATAGAATCATAAGTAGTCATTAACGTATCAACCTGCAATGTTTCGTTGCCGAAATTGTCGACTCCGTAAACTAGTAGGCGAGTAGTGTCAGTTGTAGACGATTCTTGCGGGTTTTGTGCCCAATAAAGAGTATTCCAACGCAATGAAGGTCCTGCAAGTTCTGATTGTGCTAATCCAGAAGTGCTTGACCCTTCTATAAAAGTTTCAAAAGTCAATAATTCCTCTGCATCTCCAGCCAAACCAGATAAAGTATTTTCAGAATGAATCTCTTGAACTGATCCAATATTTCCTTTTTGCACGAAAAAGATAAATCCATCATCTGGCATACCCGGAGTAAATGAAGTTGCTCCTAAATTTTGAAATGCCGTGAATAAGGATGAAGGCCAAGAGGCATATAGGTTTGCTGGGTTTGAATAAGTGTCGGGAATATAGGTGTATGCTAAAATATAATATCCGTCGGGAATTTTATTATTCAACATGCTAACCAATGAGTCCATTTGAACACTATTATACATTTGGAAAATAAACATATTTTCTGATCTTCCCTTCCAGTCATTTGTTCCGGGGCAAAGCGCAGGATGCCCGTTAAATTGACCATAGCAATGCTGAGTGTTTATTGGGTTTCCGTTAGCATAATTTGGTGTTCCCCATTGTTTTAATGTAATAGGATCAATTACAGCAATATGAATAGCGGGAAGTATCCAATAACCTCCATACTCTGCTAGTGCTCCAGCTAAATACCAGGCTGTTCCTGAATAGCCACTGCTGGGATAGTTATTGTTAACAAAGTTGTTGCAAGACACTTGAGAAATTGATGGTTGGAAATCAAAAGTTCTTGTTGGTCTATTATACAAAAGGTTTGTATAGTTATTATTTTTAAATTGAAAGAAATGAGATTGCCCCCAGCCCCATTTGTCGGAAATATATTGAAACGAACTTTCATGCCATGACTTGGTGGAACTATCAGGAGAACACCTCCAAAAATACACCGTACTGTCTGCAAGGATAATTGGATCATTGATTAAAGAAGTGCTGTTTATCCAATCATTGGGACTTGCTTCAACTATTCCCCCTGCGCTAATAATATATTGGTGTTTTTTAAATGGAGAATTAAATAAGTCGGTGGTATCAATTTCAAAAACATATTGATTGTTTGGGGCAAATGGATTAATTGTTGAAGCTTTACATGTGATAGTGTCCGATGGGATTATTGCATATTCATAAGGCCAAATTGGCATCAAATCATTTGAAGAAATATACGTAGAAAAGGAAATTTCATTGTTTGTTGTTTCATCAAAATGCTCACCTATAATAGAGAAAGGTAAATCAGCTTTAATTGTAAAATTGTTTAGTCCAACTGCAATAGAATGATCACTTGCCATTTTATAACGAATAGTATCCCTAAATAAAAGTCCGGGAACTCGAATAAAAAATGTGGAGTCATTTCCATTAGGGAAAAAACGCTGTACTGATAAATCAAAAGTATCAACAAAGGCACTCCCTATATTGGTCAGAACAATGTTCAATTCGAAAGTGTCAACAGATAAATCAATTGTTGATGGAGAGGTCCATATGCGGTCTGTTGAAAGAACTATTTCTGGCGCTAAATGTGTATTTAATTTTAATCCAGGATCACCTTGCAGAGCCATTCCTATAGTGTTACTATGAAATAAGATATTAGGGCTTAGAACAAGTGTTAAAGAATCTGCAGTCGACTTCATACAATACCCAATATCACGCCCGTAATTTTTTTTACCCATTTGGTAGTAACAGATATTGGTGTACCTAGCTATCTCTGTTACATTTCCAAGTTTAACGGTTGATAAAAAAGAAATAGCTCCTTGACCAACTGGATTTACAAGATTCTCTGAATAGCTGTTTCCTCCTGGTTGGTGAACATCTCCTGTGTAACAACCCAGGCCAATAACCATAGGGTATTTGCCATTATTACCCCAATTGTTTGGTGCGTCGATATTTTGTCCAAAACCACCACTACTGGTAGCATGTGAAAAAAAGGTAATTAAGGAAACCCCTTCTTGAAGTTTTTGCTGAACTTCAAAAAAATCATCAGTATTTAAAGAAGCTCCAGTTCCTTGGGAATAGAAAGAAACATTTCCACCAAACAAAGTGTCTTCTATGGTTTGTTCAAACTGAGACAAATGGTAGTTCATTAAATTTACTTCTGACGGATATCCACCTCCGCCAAAATGAAGGACTTCTTTCTGCCATTCTTTATTTGGGATATCATATACGCTAAATGGGTCTTGCTGATCTTCGTATTCGATTACTTTATTCAGGTAGTCATTTACCGAGGAGTTTTCCATTGCACTATATCTGCCTGTTGGTATGGCATATGAATTGCCACTGGTCCCAAGAGAAAAAGTAAAATGATTGTCAGATGATGGATATCCAAAGGACGGTACTAAGTTAGCCTGGTATGCACTATTCGACTTTCTTGATCCCAAAGAATTAACTTCGGTAACGTCCCTGATGGATTTGCCAATTAAAAACAAATGACTTGGATAGGTTGGCCATGTATTTATTGCAAAATTGCAAAAACGCCTAATTCCCAGAGGGTTTTTAAAGATACCTCCTCCAAATTGATGATACAGTTCTTCTACATTAACGAGTACTGTGTCATGTGCCCCACCTATTCCGCCTCTATAGCTGGCATAGTTAAAAGCTCCGTTATAGAGTTTTTTGTTTGTAACAATGATATATGCATCATTCGGCATTATCTGACTAAAATCTCTGAAATAACCATTGCCCGCGACTATGGATAAGTTAGAAACGGTATTATAATTAATTGAATCGACTAATAAACATTGTGCACTATCATTGTTAATTAAGTTAGGAAGCAAGGCCTCCCAAATCCCTGCATCATTACTAACGGGAATAGATCTTACCGGCTCCGCATTTAGCACATATAACTTAGGGTTAGCGCCGTTAAAATTGGAGATAGACAAGCGAGACTTAAGTGCTAGGTTATTAAATGGAACAGCAAACCTAAAATAATTAGTATTTTCAAAGTCCATGGTATGCGGGTAATTGATTGCCACTGAAGAAACATGTTGTTTGTCACTGGTTTGAGCAATACCATAGCTACTGTGTATTACAGAAGTAGTTGGACTCTCGATTGTTGTAGTTGGAATTTCTATCCTTTTATTTATCAGTTGATAGCCAATATAGGTAGTGTCAAAAATTATAGTATTATCACTACCATACTTAATTTGTAAAGCATGGTTGTGATTATTTATATGAGAAGATGCCGAAGCAGAAGCTCCCATGGAAATTGCCGTAATAACTGAATTGGGTGCCCCAAAACCCGTATATGCATTTTGTGTTGGTATTGCCGTGTTATTTGATCCTCCTTTAGTATATGGATAACTTGCATAGCCCTCTCCTAGGGAATAAACAGGGCTCGAAACATCCTGATATTTTGGCCCTTCGTTATATTGATCAGAATAGTTCACATAATTCTTTTTCCAGCAGTAATCAATGGATGTATATGCGGCATAGTTCACGACCGTTTCTTGATAAATCCGTTTGTTACCTCCTGTATTGTTCCAGGTAAAATAATATTGTAGTGTGTCATTGAAAAGACTGTAATATTGGTCTGGTTGCGCTTGCGCAGAATCATAAAGTTTGCCATCTAACCAGCCATCATTTTTCTCTGCATAAAACTCAATATAATCACCTGGATCCATGGTGTTGTCTCCACCATCAACAACATCTATGAAGACTTGACTTTCTCTACCGAAAATTTGAAAATTATCGGTATTAATGTTGGAGATTAGAACTCCGTTATTGCTTAACGAGGTGTTTAAATCGGCATAGTTTATTCTATGAATGCCTGTATTATAAATTGGAAAGTGAAAATATTGTTGCGAATATTCGATCCATTCATTTCCATAGGTCTGTGCTTTGGTAACGTTTACAAGAAGTAACAGTATGAATAGGCAGAATATTTTCAAATTAGTTGTTTTTATTTAAGTTAAATCTTAATGAAAATACATTGCTGTATAATGCAACAGAAGCATCTCCAATGTCAGTTAGGGCATAATCCAATGAAATCCCCTTTAATTTAACACCTATACCAATATTTGGCTGTATTGTCATTACTTCTTTACCTGTTATTTCAGTAACTTTTTGAAGGTTTCCCAGGCCGGCTCTGACAAAAACAATGTTTTTAAACCCTAATTCCATTCCAAAATGTGGATCGATAGATATTGGGTCTCGTGCAATTAATACATTTCTTTTTCCATCTGTAGTGAAATCTGCATCTAGCTCAGCTAAATATGTAAAACTCTTTCCTATTTTCCATTGGCGCATACCGGCAAGAATTATGCGAGGCATTGTTATTTCTAATCCATTTTCTGGAATTTCATTATCCGTTCTATCGAAAGTTTCTATCATTTGGTCTGTCAAAGAAAAACTCCAAGCATTAAATGTTGTGGTTACGTCTCTGGTAAGAGCAGCTATTTTCCAATTTCCTAATTGATAAGTTGCTGCAAAATCAATTCCAAAGCCCCATGACTTAGCAAAATCTCCCACTTTTCGATGAATGATTTTTCCACTTCCTCCTATATCCAGTTTATCATTAATTTTTCTGGCATAAGAAAATATGAAGGCCATGTCTGCTGCAGAAAAGTAGCTTATTCTATCATAGTTAATATTTCCTTGAGCATCAATTAACTCTGTAGTATTGGGGATGTTGTCGACTCCAAATCGAATAAATGAAAATGACATTGCACTCGTATCATTAATTTTCTTTGCGACAGCAGCATAATCGTATTTTGCGATACCAGCAAAATATTCCGAATGCATTAATCCAATTTGTAAATCACTATCTATATTTAATAATCCAGTCGGATTCCAATAGCCTGAAGTAACATCATCCGTAGAAGCTATGACAGAGTTTGACATTCCTAGAGCCCGAGCACCTACCCCTATATTTAAAAATTCATTACTATATTTTGGTGTTATGTCGTCATCTTGAGCAAGAAACGGCAATTGAACTAATAACAATAGTATTATGTTAATCGATTTGTTCATTTTTTCTGAAAGTGTTAAGGTTATAAAGATACAAATAGCAATAATACAGACTAATTTTCTTGACTAATAACTCGTTAATGACGTATAAATTGTCTGATACGTGGGCTGAAATCAATATTCCTATTATTAGTTAAAAGGTAAATGTTACTTTTGTATAGTAATGGCTATCAAAAAACATATACCAAATATACTAACATTGGCTAACTTGTTTTGCGGCATGCTAGCTATTAAAGTAGGTTTCTCCGAACATTACTATCTAGCTGGGCTCTTTGTTATAATAGGGGCTTTTTTCGATTTTTTTGATGGTTTTGTAGCTCGGTTGTTAAAAGTACAAGGCGACCTCGGTAAGCAGTTAGATTCTTTTGCTGATATGGTAACTTTTGGAGTTGCCCCGGGAGTTGTAATGTATTCGTTTTTATCTTCATTTATTGAAGATTCATATATTCCTTATATCTCATTTGTCATTCCGTTGCTTTCGGCCGTTCGTCTAGCTAAATTTAATCTGGATTCAAATCAATCGAATAAATTTATTGGATTACCTACTCCAGCGAATGCATTGTTTTTTGTATTTATACCACTGGTCTTTATCTTTGAGAGTTTTGGTTGGGATTACCCAGCAGTTTTAACTCATATGAACAGAAATTATGTTTCAAACCCATTCATAACTGATTCATTGAGTATCTCTGAAACCTTTAAGTACAGCATTATAATAACAATTTTTCTGTTTAGTTATCTCCTGAACGCCCCAATAGAAATGGTTGCATTAAAATTTAAATCATTTGGGTGGAAAGGGAATGAAATACGCTTTGTTTTCATGGCACTCTGCTTGGTTGTAATTTCACTGAGTTTGTTAATAAGTTCAGTGTTTGTTTCTATTCCAATTATTATACTTTTGTACATTATTTTATCGATAATAAATAATCTCTTCAAAAAGAAACAGAATGAACTTCAAAGCTGAAATAGATATTATGCCATTAGCAGGGTTGTTGGATCCTCAAGGAAAAGCAGTTTCACAAAACATGGGAAACCTTGATTTAAGTGAAATTACAAACGTCCGTATTGGAAAACACATTACACTGAAAGTCGATGCTGCTGATAAAGCAACAGCCGAAACGAAAGTAGATGAAGCCTGCAAGAAATTACTTTGCAACCAAATTATGGAAAGTTATACTTTCGATTTAACTGAAGATTAATTTTCAGGAATTAGGTATTTAACCCTCATTAACATCGTTAATGAGGGTTTTCTTTGTTATATGGTTTTGTAGAATTGGCAAAATGAAATACAACTGCTATCACCCCGCAAAAAGAGGGATAAATTTAACAAGCTATGTTGTATCCGATACTGTTGCTATTTTAGTTAAAACCATTTCTTCCGAAATCAATTCCATTGCTTTTTGAGCACATTCTTCATCCTTTTTTGACTTTAGTTTGCCGAAGATTGAACAAGGTCTGCAAGGAAGCTTTTCTTTTGAAACTTCTATGATGTTATGCTCATTGTTTAATGGCCCAAAACCAAGATAATGGTGAGTTGCCCCCCAAATTGATAAAACACGGGTTCCTGCAATTGCGGATAAGTGCATATTCGAACTATCCATTGCAACCATGAGGTCTAATTTTGAAATTAGTGCTAATTCCTCATCTAATTTTAATTGTCCAGCAACTAAAATGCTTTTTGGAAATTCGTTTTTAATGGATTCTAATTTTTTAATTTCGTTTTGACCACCTCCAAATAAGAACACGGTTTTGCCAGTGCTAATAAGCTGATAGATAACATTTTTCATTTTTTCAATTGGCCACTCTTTGCTTCTGTGTGCTGCAAATGGCGCTATACCAATCCAGGAATTATTTTTAATTTCACAATTATTAAATTTTAAAAAATCATGGGTAGTATCAGAAATAACAGGAGCTACCCAAGGACCGCTATTTAGAGTTGATGTAACGTTCGCCTTTTCAAAAACGTCTAGATATCTTTGTGTTGTGTGTTTTAGTTTTTTAAATGGGACACTTCCATTAATTAAACCCTTTTTTTCTCCTCTTCCTTTGTTGATTGAGTGGCAGCGTATTCCAAGAGTTTTAAAATAAAAACGCAAAATTTTTGTTCTTAAAACATCGTGTAAATCGACTACTGCGTCAAAATTATGTTTTTTGACTAATTCTTTTTGTAATTTTTTTAACCCAAAAACACCTTTATGTTTGCCTTTTAAATCCGCTCCAACAAATGTTAACCGATCATTTTCCTGAAAGAAAGGTCTAAAAAGTTGGCGAGAAAGAAAAACTATTTCAAGAGTAGGATGCTGTTCGAGCACACTTGAAATTACAGGCGCGGATAATGCAACATCGCCCATGGCAGAAAATCGTATAACGAGTATTTTTTTGCTCATTTGGATGTTGGACGTTAACTTTACTTCTTATAGAGGACAGGGTTTAATGTATCGTCGTTATACATTTTCATTTGACGGTAAACTTTAATCTGTTTCTCTCCCTTTTGGATTTCATCCAATAAGTCATTAAAAGATTTAGAAATATCTTCTTTCTGTTCTAACAAAACGTTTAGTTTATTTAAACATTGCTGTTTGTGCTTGTTGTCTGCATCGGTTCTATCAACTTGCTCCTGCATGTGGTAAATTTTCAAGCAAAGAATAGAAATTCTATCTACTACCCAGCCAGGACTTTCTGTATTTAGTTTTGCAGCAGAATTTGTCACAACATCTTTAAAAAGAGAGATATAATAATCATCGAGTTGTTCAACAACATCCGTTCTGTGCTGGTTAGATTTGTCAATCTTACGCTTCATAACCATTCCTTCATCTGCCTGAATATTAGGGTCCCGAATAATGTCCTCGTAATGCCATTGAACCGTATCAATCCAGCTTTTTTGGTACATTGTATTTTCTATAGTTCCACTTTCAAAAGGATTGTTAAAAGATTGATAAACATCATCAGCTATGTGATAATTATTAATTGCTTTTTCAAAAATATCGATGCAGTTTTCTGCTTTCATAGTAGTATTTTATTCTCCTAAAAATAGCGATTTTAATTCAGTAGCCTCTTTTGCGTCCATTTTACCAGCTAATACAAGGCTTAACTGTCTTCTTCTAAGAGCGGAAGTATATCGCTGTTTTTCCTGTTTTGTTTCAGGGGATAATTCTGGAACCACCATAGGTCTTTTATGCTCGTCAATAGCAACAAAAGTTAAAATTGCTTCGTTACATTTTTCTTTTTTACCATCCCTCGACTCAACAAAGACATCTACAAATATTTCCATAGACGATTTAAAAGCGCGCGATACTTTTGCTTCTAGCGTAACATAAGCTCCATTTAATATAGGTAAATCAAACGACACATTATTTATCGAAGCAGTTACGGCAACGTTATTACAATGCCTAAATGCACATATACTAGCAACTTCATCCATCCAAGCCAATAATTTACCTCCAAAAAGTGTATGCATTTGATTGGTGTCATTTGGCATAACCAAATTGGTTTGAATCGTTAAAGAATCTTTAGGAGTTTTACTTTTCATATATAATATTATTGACCCATCATATGCTGCTGCTGCTTGTCAGCATCTCCATCAGGACCATAGACTGGCGGGCAATCTCCTCTACTTGGGATTCTTAACCAAGCAAAACGGACACTAAAAATAATAGGCCTGTATCTACTACTAAAAATTCCATATGTTGACTTTCCATTTTCCCATTTTAGCCCATTAAAAATAGGCGTCTCTAAAGTAGGGATAATAAATAGCTGATCGGTTACTTTAATTCCATAACCTAACTTGTAATGCAGCGATAAAATAAAAGCGCCGGTATTGTTAACGGCATATTGCGATCCATTGGTCTCATACTTTTCTGCAAATTTCCAATCAATATTGACTCCAATACTGTTTTGTATAAATGTATAATCTGTTAATTGAATAATATTATTTACGTTAAAGTTAGCAAGTAAAAAGTTTTGCTTGAATATAGCTTTGGTTTCACGCTCATTACCTCTGTATTTTTCCGTTCCACTTAATCTTTTATAGGCAAGGCTATAATCCATGTAGTTTAGGATTCTTCCTCCATTATAAAATATTTGGTAACGACCGGCTTCGAGATAAAGCGCAATTCTTCCGTTTGGGTTTACATTATCATCTTTTTTAGTGCTGTCATTGAGGTACTTAACCCGAGAAGGATACATGTAGGTTAGTCCAGGGCTAATCATCCATCCTCCATATTTATATTGCTTAAAATCAACTAAATCTCGGTTTTTCCTGTTTGATATATATTGACCAAACACCGGAAGGGTAAATAGTAATGCAAATAAAAAAGGTATAATTCTCCGAAGGTTCATTTTTTAGTATTGGTAAAGCAATTTCGCAATATTAGCGAATCAATCAATAATAAAGCCGAACATTTTATCCATTCTGTTGTGTTTAGAACTCGCTTACATAAGATCTAATATTTTATCTGCAACTTCTTTTGAGTCCCATACATCTTCTATATTAGAAAAACTCCCCATTACCTTTTTCATGATGGCATCTTGTTTTTGTCCTACTTGCCAGGCTTCTGAATATGGAATATTACTGAAAGAAACTTGGCTGTAAAGAGGCATCCATTTTTCAGGGTGATTTTCAGAGAAGTGTCCCTCGATTTTCTTTTGCAATAAAAATTCTGGATCTGCTACATAGTCGCGCATCACATGATAGTTATGAACGGATAAGTCTTGAAGCGCATCCCCATCAGCTTTTCGTGTTTCGTTGTATTCTTCAAAAACTAAGTCCCAGTTTTCATTGTGTTTTTTCATGAGATCGGATAAAACGGTACAATCCTCAAAACCTGAATTCATACCTTGCCCATAAAATGGTACTGTTGCATGGGCAGAATCGCCCATTAAAGCTGTTTTTCCTATTGCCCATGGTTTACATCGCATAATTGCTAAAGATGATAGAGGGTGATCTCCCCAAGCATCAGCTATGTTAGGCATCATGTCATAAAAATCACGAAAAGTAGATTTGAAGAAATCATTAATCTTTTCTTTTGAGTCGAGATTGTCAAATGCATTTTTTTCTCCTTCAAAAGGCATAAATAAAGTGCAAGTGAAAGAACCGTCTTCATTTGGTAAACCGATAAGCATAAATCTTCCTCTTGGCCATATGTGGAGGGAGCTTTTATCTAATTGATAATCTCCATTCGAATCAGCAGGTAAAAGGATTTCTCTGTATCCATCTGCAATAAAATGCTGACTGTAATTAAAGCGCGTACTTTTTTGCATCGCATTGTATCGTACTGCAGAGAATGCCCCGTCAGCAGCAAAAACTACATCCGCTTTATCTTCAGATAATTTACCTGTTTCTGAATTTTTTAAATAAACGATACCTTTTTTAAGGTCAACATCTATGCATTCTTCATGGTAATGAATTTCTGCTTTACCATATTTTTCTGCAATATCCATCATTTTTGCGTTAACTCCTCCACGTGATACCGAGAAGATAGCTTGGCCTTCTTTTCCATATGGCTGATGCGTCAAATTCCCCTTTGTATCGTGCATAATTCTTCCATACATCGGAATGGCAATTTTTCGAATTTCATCACCAACGCCAACTGCGTCTAGCGCTTTCCAACCTCTGGTAGAAAGAGCTAAGTTGATAGATTTACCTGCAGAGATATCTGCTTTTCGAATATCTGACCTTCTCTCGTAGATGGTTACCGAATAACCAGCTCTAGAAAGATAAACTGCCCATAATGAACCTACGAGTCCTGCACCAATAATAATTACTTTTTTTTCCATTTTTTTGTATATTTTGTATCAAAATAACCATTCCTTTTGGGCTTTGATTTAAGCTTTGAGATAACTGCCATAACTCTCCATAAGACAATGCCTACCACCAAAATAAGTATAGCTTGAAAACTGAGCTGCAGCATTTCGTTTTTTGATATAGCAAGTTGTGGTAATTTGTTCATGCTTTTTGAATAGCAGCTTCTAAAATTTCGCCAAATCGAAATACATCTTCAAAATTATTGTACATAGGTGCAGGAGCAATTCTAATTACATTTGGCTCTCGCCAATCTGCCACTACACCTTCCTCTGATAGTTTATCAAAAAGTGATTTTCCCTGACCATGTGCTAAAATTGATAATTGCGCACCGCGTTGATTTTTATCTCTCGGAGTGATTATTTCAAATGTCACATTTTCATTATTATTTGATATTTCATCAATAACATACTCCAAGTAGCCAGTTAGTTTGTCTCTTTTTTCGCAAAGAGCAACCATTCCCACTTCATCAAATAAATCCAAAGAAGCATTATGAGCAGCCATTCCTATAATAGGCGCGTTGCTAAGTTGCCAAGACTCCGCTGTTTTCATTGGACGAAATCCTTTCTCCATTAAAAAGCGATTTTCTTTATCGTGACCCCACCAGCCAGCAAGCCTAATTAAATCTGTATTCTCAACGTGACGTTCATTAACGAATAAACCACTTACTCCGCCAGGACTTGAGTTTAAGTATTTATAACTACACCATGTGGCAAAATCTACATCCCAATCGTGCAATTCCAGTTTTAAATTTCCAGCAGCATGTGCTAAATCCCAACCTACAATTGCACCAGCTTTATGTCCTGCTTCAGTGATTGTTTTCATATCGAAAACCTGGCCTGTATAGTAATTTACCCCACCAATCATAATGAGTGCTAGGCTGTCTTTGTGTTCGTCAATTACATTTAATACATCTTCCAAACGAAGGGTATGTTCTCCTTTTCTAGCTTCAATCTCGATAATTACGTCATCAGGGTTTAAGCCGTGCAGTTTTGCTTGAGATTCTAAAGCATATTGATCACTCGGAAAAGCTTTAGCTTCGCAGATAATTTTGTAACGTTTTTCATTGGGTTGATAAAACGAAGCCATTAATAGGTGCAAGTTCGTTGTCAAACTATGTGTAACCGCTACTTCCTTTGGTAATGCACCAACTAAACGTGCTACCTTATTTGTAAAAATTTCATGATAATCTTTCCAAGGGTTATTTGCGTAAAAATGACCTTCAACTCCCCATTTTGACCAATCTTCCAGCTCCACATTAATGTAATCTTTTACAGACTTAGGTTGCAGTCCAAGGGAATTTCCTGTAAAATAAACTACAGGCTTTTTTGTAAAAGTAGGGAAGTAAAACTTTTCTCTAAAGGACTTCAAAGGATCTTCTTGATCCATTTTCTGTGCAAATTCTAAAGAATTCGTATAATTCATATAATTCCCTTTAAAATGATTTAATTTTGTACAAATATAAAGTAAAATTGAATAAGAGGAATTTAAATTCTAGTAGATGAGCACAGTTATTTCAGAACAATTATTTAAAGAAGCCAAAGAATTATTTCCAGGAGGAGTTAACTCTCCGGTAAGAGCATTTAAGGCTGTGGAAGGAGTACCTTTATTTATGAAAAAAGGAGCTGGCTGCCAAATATGGGATCAAGATGGAAATAAGTACATTGACTTTTGTTGTTCATGGGGTCCTTTAATTCTAGGACATAATAATGTTTCTGTTAGAAATGCTATTATGGAAGCAGTTGATAACGGAACATCTTTTGGGACTCCTACTTTAGCAGAGAACTTGCTGGGAGGATTGATTCTTTCCAATCATAAATACATTGAAAAAATTCGTTTTGTTAGTTCAGGAACGGAAGCAACTATGTCTGCAATAAGAATGGCTAGGGGGTTTACCGGAAGAAGTAAAATAATCAAATTTGACGGGTGTTACCACGGACATGCAGATTCACTTTTGGTAAAAGCAGGTTCTGGTTTAGCAACATTGGGCGTTACAACTTCAGCTGGAGTTCCTGAAGCATTTGCCCAAGAAACTATTGTGCTTCCATTGAACGACGAGGATGCTGTTAAAACATGTTTGCAGAATTACAAAGATGAAATAGCCTGTATTATTATTGAGCCAATTCCTGCCAATAACGGCCTGCTAATCCAAGATCCTCAATTTTTATATTTCTTACGAAAAGTTTGTACGGAACAGAATGTGCTGTTGTTTTTTGATGAGGTTATTTCTGGATTCAGAGTTGGCTTTGAAGGAGCTGCCGGGTTGTATGATATTCAACCAGATATTATCACCTTCGGAAAAATAATAGGAGGAGGTTTACCGGTGGGAGCTTATGCAGGAAGTAAAGAAATAATGAGTCAAATATCACCTGATGGACCCGTTTACCAAGCAGGTACATTGTCGGGAAATCCAGTCGCCATGATGGCAGGCTATGCTGCATTAAAAGAAACATTAAAAGAAGGATTCTTTGAAAGTCAAAAAGAAAGAACAGAATACTTTGTAAATGCGGTAGTAGATTATGCGAAATCAAAAGGTTATAATTTCAGTATTTATACCGTAGGCTCAATTTTTTGGTTGGCATTTAGTGAAAATATTGACATAAGAAAGGCTTCGGAAATTGATGCTGATAGTATGCAGTATTTTAAAAGACTGCATAAGGCATTGTTGGAAAGGAGTGTTTATCTTGGTCCTTCAGGTTTTGAAGTAGGATTTATATCTGAAGCACACACCAAAGAGTATTTGGATATAGCGATTCAAGCCTTTAAAGAAAGTTTAGATATAGCTTTTGAGTAATTTATAAAGAGTTTAACATTTTCTAATACTTAATACAAAAAATGACTGTTCCTAGATGTAAAACATTTCCCCGATGTAATAAAAACTTTCAGGAAAATAGGAGCAATAATTAATTCAAGTCAAAATTCGGTTTAGGTGCCGATTTTAATTTTTTCTTTTTCGGTTTAATTTTATCTGTAAACATTATCGTAATCATTTCGTCATCAACAGTAATTCGTGTTCTGCTCATACCATTATTAATGCTCCAAGGCATGGCTTTTTTAAATTGATATTCAACAGCTTCATAAGATTCATCATCAAAATATAAAGCTGTACCGATAATAACTCCTCCTTTTACGTTAACTTTTGCAGTATAGCAGTCCGTGGTCGTTTCGGTTCTAATAATTACTACCACTTTGTCATGATCACCATCATTAATGGGATCAGCTCCCCTGTTTTCAAACACTTTTTTCCATTCATCGTAACAGCTAAAAAGTTCTTGAGCGCTGAAGGATGA
The DNA here is from genome assembly GCA_943788755.1 of uncultured Flavobacteriales bacterium. Taxonomy (GTDB): domain Bacteria; phylum Bacteroidota; class Bacteroidia; order Flavobacteriales_D; family Parvicellaceae; genus CALSMU01. The sequence goes on along the minus strand of CALSRM010000003.1, from coordinate 309,182 downwards.
GCTAATAAACAGCAAAGCAGATAAAATGTATAGTTTTTTCATGTGATTGTTTTTCGATTAATCAAATGTATATAAAATTTGACACGACCTCCTGCTAATATAATGGGATTGTTAAGTATATAATGTTGATAGCGGTGAAGCAATCCTAAAAGGGAAGTTAGCAACGTATTAAAATTACGTTCTAACATTTGACTTTTGCCACCAACCCCAAAATCAATAATATGTTAATTAAAACATTTGGCAGTGCTGTTTATGGCGTCGAAGCTATCACGATTACAGTAGAAGTCAACATAGGAAATGGAATAAAGTTTTTTTTAGTAGGACTTCCTGATAACGCAGTCAAAGAAAGTCATCAACGGATATCTGCAGCATTAAAAAATAATGGATATAGAATTCCAGGAAAGGAAATAACTATAAACATGGCCCCTGCCGATATCAAAAAAGAGGGCTCTGCATATGATATCACAATTGCAATTGGTATTCTCGCAGCTTCGGGGCAAATAAAAAATCATACTGAAGTAAGTAAGTATGTAATTATGGGCGAATTGGCGCTTGATGGAGCGCTACGTCCAATAAAAGGAGCTTTACCAATTGCCGTAAAAGCCAAGAAAGAAGGCTTTGTAGGAATCATTCTTCCGCAGCAAAATGCTAGAGAGGCAGCTTTTGTAGATGGGCTTCATGTTTATGGGGCAGAGAATATTATCCAGGTCATTGAGTTTTTTAACGGTGCAAATAATTTACAAAGAGTAAAGGTAGATGCCAAAAAAGAGTTTTCGAAGCGACCAATTACCGGAGATATCGATTTTGTTGATGTTAAAGGACAAGAGAACGTCAAGAGAGCATTAGAAATTGCAGCAGCAGGAGGACATAACGTCATTATGATTGGCCCTCCTGGTTCCGGAAAATCTATGTTGGCTAAAAGAATCTCCACCATATTGCCACCGTTATCGTTAGAGGAGGCTTTGGAAACTACAAAAATTCATTCGGTTGCAGGAACATTAAATAGTAAGGAAGGGTTATTAACCAATCGACCTTTTCGAAGCCCACATCATACCGTTTCAGATGTTGCTTTGGTCGGTGGAGGTACAAATCCCAAGCCCGGTGAAATTTCTTTAGCACATAATGGGATTTTATTTTTGGATGAATTGCCTGAATTTAAACGATCGGCTTTGGAGGTTCTTCGACAACCTCTAGAAGATAGGGAAGTAACTATTTCAAGAGCGAGGATGAGCGTGAATTATCTAGCAGGATTTATGTTGATTGCAGCTATGAACCCATCTCCAAGCGGCGATTTTTATGACGCGAAAGGGAACGAGGGAGATCCGGAACATATAGTTAAGAGGTACTTGGCAAAGATTTCGGGGCCTCTTATGGATAGAATAGATTTACATATAGAAGTTCAGCCAGTACCCTACGAAAAGTTGTCTGATAAAAGGGAAGGAGAAACGAGCAATGAAATCAGAGAAAGAGTTACTATAGCAAGAGCTATTCAAGATAAACGATTCGGAGAAGTAAACGGTATATATAGTAATGCCCAACTCACGCCTAAATTGCAAAAAGAGCACTGTAAAATAGATAAAGAAGGGGATAAGCTAATGAAAAATGCCATGGAAGTACTAGGGCTTTCAGCTCGTTCTTATGGAAGAATATTTAAGGTAGCGCGAACGATTGCAGATTTGGACAATTCCCAGAATATTTGTGTTAGCCATATTGCTGAAGCGATACAATACCGAAGTTTGGACCGAGATGGGTGGTTGGGGTAATGTGATTATTTCCTATGAAAGTCCACCTCAAATTCAGACCGTCTATTTACCGCATGTTCTTTTTCAGAACATAATTCTGGTTTGTAACAATTGTTTACAAAACTAGTAGCACCTAATGATTTCGTAGTTATCCTAGCTCTTTCAATTCCTTTCAAAATAAGGTATTGTTGAACAGAACTAGACCTTTCCTCAGAGAGGGCTATGTTATAACTACTTCCTCCTCTACAATCCGCATATGATTTGATTAAAATTGTTGCCTTGGGATTGTCTTTTAAGGTTGTCAAAACGTTCTCCAAATGTGTTTTTGAGCTATCTGTAATTTTAGATTTTGCATATTCGAAGTAAATAGCCTTTACCTTGAACCCCGCATAATCCATTATTAGGTCTATTTTGAGGTCTAAATTAGTGTTGCTAGGGATGGTTTTACCTGTTGGGATATCCATGGATTTTGGAAAATAATTATCTTTTTCAAACTTTAATGTGTAGTCTGAGTTGGGTTTTAAATTAAAGTCAAATCTTCCGTTTACATCAGAGTATACAACAATTTTCTTTTCAGTTTTTAAGTCAATTAATGTTATTTTAACCCCATCTAACGGTTTGCTGTTTTTACTTTCAGTAACATAGGCATAATTTGAACCACCTTTTGGTTTTAGGTTAATATCCAAGCGGGTGGAGCTATCCCAATTGTCCCCTGTGAAAATATTTTCTAATCCAGAAAAGCCATCTTTTTCAGCGATGATTTGATAATTTGCATTTTTTTCTATTTCAAACTTGTAGTTTCCATTTTCATCCGAGGTTAGCTCTGCCACCAAGCTTCCATTTTCATCAAATATTTTGACAATTACACCAGAAGCAGATGTTCCATCTTCGTTTCTAATGGTTCCTTCTACAAATGTTACTGGAGCTTTAAGCTCAATATCTGTTGAACCAGCGGTGTCGTAACTGTCATTTGTTTCAATATTTTCAGAACCTCTTTGCTTTCCATCGATTCCAGTAATTTCATATTTTTTACCTTTATCTAATACAAATTGGTAAAAGCCGTTTTCGTCTGTTTTAGAGACAATAAGGACATTGCCTTTCTCATCGAGCAGCTCCATTCTGATGTTTGAAGCAATGGAACCATCCGAATTGGTTACTTTTCCTTGCGCTGTGTTTGTAGGTTTTAGAATAAGGTCAAAATCTTTTTGCCCATTCCACGTTGAATCTGTTAAGATTGTATCAACTGCTCCTAATCCAACAGCACTAGCGATTAGGGTATATGCTTCATTTGATTTTAAAAGGAATTTGTATTTTCCATTTTCATCGGAATAGATTCTTTCCAGTTCCATTCCAGTGTTATCCAATAGTTTTACAAATATTTCTGATGCAGAACTTCCATCTTCTAATCGAACAGTACCTTGAACCACTTCAGTTGCCTTTAATGTTATATCTGTGTTCTTGTTATTGTCCCAATCTTGATTTGTGATGATCTTTTCAGAACCCCTAAATCCATCATTGGAAGCGACTATCTCATATTCTTTGTTTTTGTCTAATAAAAATTGGTAATGACCATTTTCATCTGTTAATGCAGAAAAAATTACGTTACCTTTTTTGTCAAACAGCTCAACTTTAGTGTTACTTGCAAATAGTCCTTCTTCTGTTAAAACTATTCCTTGAACTGTTTCATGCGGTTCTAATATCAAATCAACATCTTGTTCACTTGTCCAGTTTTCATCAGTGTAAATCTCTTCTTGCGCAGAAAAGCCTTTTGTGCTTGCAATCAGTTCATATTTTTTATCTTCTTCAAGGTCTAGCCGATACTGGCCATTTTCATCAGTATATATTTGACTTACCTCAATCCCATTTTCATATAATTTAACCAAAACATTTCCAGCAGGATTTCCATTATTATCAGCTACCAATCCTTTAACATATGTTTTGCTTGGTTTTGGTCGGAACTGAAGCAAATCATCATCACCATGTCCTGGATACCTATTTGAGGTAACAAAACCATATTTTTCATCATTTGGATTTAATAAAATGCCAAAATCATCAGCAGGAGAATTTTGGGGCGCTGCTAAAATTATAGGATCTTCTACTCCGTTAGGTGTTACATTCGCTCTAAAAATGTCTAAGCCCCCAAAACCTGCTTTACCATTTGTAGAGTAGTATAAAAAATTTTCATTTACCACAGGAAAGACTTCATCTCCTGCTGTATTTATCTTCTCTCCTAAATTAATGGGTTCTTGCCAACTTCCATCTTCTCCTAAGATACTGGAATACAGATCACTTCCACCAAATCCATCTTTTAGATTTGAGGAGAAATAAAGTGTTTTTCCATCTTTTGAAAGTGCTGGATGTCCTGCTCCGATCGCATTAGATAATCTTTTAATGTCAACCTTTTTTACATCAATAAACCTTGTAGATGCCGTATCCAGCGTAGCTTTATATATTCTAGGGTGGCTTTTTGCTCCCCCCACAGACCAATCAGTAATGATATCAACTTTGGTGAAGTAGATTTCTCCTGTTTCTTGGTTTATATCGAATGCACCTATGTGAAATTTTTCACTTTTCGCAATTAATGTTGGCTCCCCAAACACCCCGTTCTTAAAGGTTGCGTAATACATAACGCTTAATGGCCTTTCTGCGGAACCGTATGCCAAACTATCCATTTGGATGTATTCCGACGAATAATCTAAATTTAGTCTTTTTTTATCATCTTGTTTAATCTCTTTAATATATAGGATTCCATTTTTGTACCATTTTGGAGAAAATTCTGCAATTGGGGAATTAATATAACTTTCATTTATTACCTCTAACCCTGATGTTTTTTCATGAATTGATGGGATTTCAGCAAGGTGCTCCAGCATTAGGTTGTTATATGGATTTAATGAGTCATGCGCTTTTGAGATAGTGAAATAATCGTCTGCTTGGTCATATTTTTTATTGTTTTTTAAACAGACTCCGTAGTAATAGAAGTTAATTGCATCTGTATTTTCTATTTTAACTATTTTTTGATATAGTGCTTCTGCTTTTAGATAGTTGTGAGTTTGAAGTTCACAAAAAGCATATTTCGTCAAACGTTCATCATCCAAATCAGCTTCTTTTTCATAAAATTTAATTGCTTGATGGAATTCAAAATTATCAAAAAGGGCATCTGCTATTTCAACTTGAGCGTTTGAGTGTGCCCATATAAAAAATATGCCAAATAGTAGAAATAATTTTTTTGCCCTCACTATCATAAAATCTTTACTCTGGAAAAGATGAATAAATTCGATTTCTTTTATGCCAAGGTGTTTTCTCTTTTGAATTGTCCGAAAGTTTCACTCTTAAGAAAACCTCATGTGAACCTGTATTATATGTTGCTAAATCAGACATAGTTACGTCAAAAGAATAACCAAATGAAATTTTTCCTAACTCCGTTCCAGCCATAATTGCTATTGCATCTTGCAGCCTGTAAGACACTCCTAACCAGTATGCCTCTTTGTAAATAAACCTTGCATTTCCGTCCATTTGGAATGGAGCATTTGTCATGTAACGAAACATAACAGAGGGATCAATTGCAAAATTATCGCTTATTGGAAATGTATAGCCCCCATGAAGATAAAATGTTCTATCCAATGTGCTTGAAACAGTGGCGTTTATATCGAATAAATCATTTTTACTTTCCAATATGTTAAAAGTCGATAATCCTGCATAAAATCTTTCGCCGTACCAATATAATCCAAAGTTAAAATCTGGAATCATTTGATTGTTAGCACTGTTTTGAATGGCAATATCATTTGGAATTTCTGTTACTAATTTATTCTTATCTAAAATAAATTGAGTTAAAGCAGCTGAGACTCCAAAAGATAACCTGGATGCGCTGCTTATTTGTATCTGGTGGGCAAAAGTAGCGCTGAATCCAGTTCTTCGAGATGGTCCAGCAACATCATTAAATATATGTGCTCCTACTCCGGATTTCTCACCAAAAAATGTGTGTGCCATTACGTTCTGAGTCACCGGAGCGTCATCCATTCCCATCCATTGTCTTCTAAAAGAAAAGGTTATGGGCGTATAGTTTTTTGTTCCAGCAACAGCAGGGTTAATTGCAAAATAGTTAAACATGTATTGGCTATTCAAACTAACTTGTTGCGCTTGAGATTCCCCTAATGTAAAAATTGCTATTAGTAGTAGTATCTTTTTCATATCTAATCAGTTTATTTTACAATGGTAACAGGTCCATTCTGTGTTAAAGTTCCGTTATCAATATCTAATATATAATAGTATGTTCCAGCGGGTAAAACCTGTCCGTTAGATGTTCCATCCCAAGACAAAGAGGTTCCTGATGATTCCCATACTAGAGTTCCCCATTTTGAATATACCTGGATAGAACCATTCGAGTAACTTGAAAAGTCCAAGTTCCACATATCGTTCGTTCCATCATTGTTTGGAGTGAAGCTATTTGGCATTTCAATACAAGAAACATCTTCAGAAACTACAATGTCTGGTATTATAGAAACGCAATTACTTCCATCGACAACAATTAGGGAGTAAGTTCCAGCATCAACATATTTAAGAGGATTTCCAATATATCCGTTAGACCACTCATAGATATAATATCCACTTCCTCCATATGTTGACCCCACTAGTGTGATTCCACCTTCAGCACATGTTTCTGGAACAATCGATACAGAGGCAACAATATCATTAGAATCAATGACAATTTCTTCAGTTGCAATTGCAACACATCCATTGGCTTCGGTATAGGTATATGTAACTGAATGTGTCCCTTCGCCCGCCAGAGTAGGGTCAAATTGTCCATCAGTAATACCGGTTCCAGAATAAACTCCACCCTCAGGAACTCCATTGACTAAGTCAAAGGGATACCCCATTCCGCATAAAGTATCAAACGGAGTCATATATGCATATGCATCTAAAACGTTGATTGAAATACTGACACAACTTGTATTTCCACAAGTTCCTCCTTCTGCCCTAACAAAGTATGCTGTGTTTGTTGATGGATAAACCGTAAGTGTCGTTCCTGTACCAATAGGAGATCCTCCACAGGAATTTTTATACCACACCCAATCTGAACCAGCTACTATTGTTCCTCCATACACTTCTAAAAGAGCACTATCGCCTGCGCAAAAGTAATTGTTATCAGATGTTATTCCATCTGCCATTACAGCGGCGGTTAAAACATCTACCGTAACCGAAACACAATTTGTTTGGCCACATGTACCCACTGCTCTAACATAGTAGGTTGTTGTTAACGTAGGCATTACATCTAGAGTTGACCCAATTCCAGCCGTAACAGCACCACATGCTCCAGTATACCAAACCCAAACGTACTCAGGATTCAAAACAGCACCTGCAACAGAAAGCTGGGTGGTGTCGCCAGGGCAAATATTATTAATAGATACGGATGCAGAGTCTGGGTCAGAAGCTCCAACACCAACAGATACTTCAATACTCACACAATTTGTTGGGCCACATGCTCCTTCGGCCCTAACAAAATATGTTGCGCTACTAGAAGGCGTAATACTTACTGAACTACCTTGCCCTACATATATTCCTCCGCAAGAACCTTGATACCATTCCCAAACGGCACCTGTTCCCAAAGTTCCTCCAGAAACATTTAGCACAGTGGATTCTCCAGGACATAAGACAGTGTTAGCAGAAGCAATAGCAACAGGATCTGTTGAAGGAATATCGATAGATATAGTAATATTTACGCACTCAGTATTTCCATTACAACCTCCCTCTGCTCTTACGTAATATGAAGTTGTTGCAGTTGGATTAACATCTAGTGTTAATGCTGTGCCGGAGGATATTGAGCTTCCGGCACCACATCCACCTTCGTACCACACCCAAGCAGCTCCTGCTCCGAGTGTTCCGCCTTGTATTTCCAGAGTAGATCCATCACCTGTACATAAAGAAGTCTGTGTAGCGCTAATCCCTGATGCCGCAACTGAAGGAGCTATAACTGTGATTGTAGTTTGCACCGCAGTTGTTGTGTCGCATCCTTCGGCTCTTACATAGTAGGTTGTAGTTGTTGCCGGTGACACTCCTGAATATAAAACAGTAGTAGTACTATTGAAAACCGCAGGTGGAGAACTTATTGTTGGATCCGTATCATACCATGTCCAATTCGCTCCAGCTCCCAAACTACCTCCCTCAACTGTTAAGTCAGTTGCATCTCCAGCACAGACATCTGGACTTGTGAAAGAAACACCAGTTGGCGCTGTATTTGGTGAGCTAATAATAACCTCCTCCTCTGCGGTGTTTGAGTTTCCGCATACTCCTCCCTCAGCTCTAACATAAAAGGTTGTATTTGCGCTGACGGATGGCACAGTAATTGAATTTCCAGTTCCAACTATTACAGCAAGACTAGGATCATCATACCATTCCCAATTAGCATCTGTACCCAAACTGCCTCCAATAACGTTTAAGTCAACATCACCTGCACCACATAATATTGTAGGAGTAGCAGTTATTGCTGTTGGATCCGTTGATGGAGTATTAACGGCAATTGTTGTTTGTACATAAGCCGTAGTATCGCATCCTTCTGCTCTTACATAATAGGTTGTAGTAGTTAATGGTGCGGCTCCTGAATAGGAATTACTAGCAGAAGAAGAAATCCATGCTGGTGTTCCTGTTGTTGGATCAGTATCATACCAAGCCCATGTTGCTCCGGTACCTAAACTTCCTCCATCAACTGTTAAGTCTGGCACAGCACCTAAACAGATAGATGCATTTCCAACTATGATACTGGTTGGCTGGGTATTAGGAGTGCTTACAACAACGTTCACATTTGCGGTGTTTGAGTTCCCACACGCTACTCCCTCTGCTCTAACAAAGTAGTTGGTGGTTGAAGATATAGCTTGTCCGTTTATTGAAGGAGAAGAACCCGTAGAAAATAGAAAGTTACCTCCACCATTTGGATCTCCATCATACCATTCCCATGTTGCCCCACTTCCTAATGAGCCACCATTAATTGTTAAATCAACAGTACCTGTACCACATAATAGTATGGGATCCGCCGTTATTGTGCTGGGATCTGTTGATGGAGTGTTAAAAGTAATTGTTGTTTGAACAGTAGCCGTAGTATCACATCCTTCTGCTCTTACGTAATAGGTCGTAGTAGCGGCAGGAATTACATTTGGATATGTTGCACTAGTGTTTGAATAGATTGAGGCTGGCGTTCCTGTTGCTGGATCAGTATCATACCAAACCCATGTTGCTCCGGTACCTAAACTTCCTCCATTAACTGTTAAGTCAGTTGCACCCCCATCACAGACAGCTGAGCTTGTGACAGTAACACCAGTTGGCGCTGTATTAGGAGTGTTTACAACAACATTCACGTTTACCGGATCTGAATTGCCACACGTGCCTTCCGCTCTAACAAAGTAGTTGGTGGTTGAAGATATAGCTAAGCCGATTACGAAAGGATCAGTCCCTGTAGTAAATAGAACCATCCCTCCACCATTTGGATCTCCATCATACCACTCCCAAGTTGCATTTGTTCCCAAAACACCACCATTGATTGTTAAATCAACAGTGCCTGTACCACATAATATCGCAGGTTCTGCATCTAATGAACTTGGATTATCTGAAACAGTATTAACAGTAACGGTTACTACATTAGATTCTACAGTTGCACAAAAAGCAGATTTAACTTGTCTTCGAAAACAAGTAGTTTGTAAAATACCAGGGTCAGCAGTATAAGTAGAGGCAGTGGCTCCAGGAATCTCATTCCAAATTCCAACGCCACATCCCACTTGTTGCTGCCATTGGTAAGTATACCATGAAGGATAATCAGCTGGTGTTCCATCAGTAATACTGCCTAGTTCAGTTGGATTATCTCCTTCACATACAGTTTGATCGCCGTCAATTGAACCGGGATCTATTGTTCCTCCAGTTGGTTCCCACTTAATGGAAATACGAGCACGGAAGACAGCCATATTGTCCCCACTTATTTCCAATGTGTATTGATTCCATGTACATGGAGCATCATTTATGAAATTAACATCTCCGGCATTTCCTGTAGTACCGTTAACTCCGCCCGCAGGAGCATGATAATTATCTCCATTAACACAGAATCCAGTGTTGACGAAGGTGCATGGGTCGGTACTGCATGATCCGATCTCACAACAATCACTTTCCCAACACTCCATTGTTGATGTTAACATTGTTGCACTAGAGTTTATAACCTGAGGGAAAGTAAAAGGTATGGAAATTCCTGTTGTAGGGGTTCCAGTCCACCAGCTGTCAAATAATTTAGTAACATTAATGCAACCAGCAGAGAAATTATTTGCATCATCGTCGGTTAGCTCAATCTTCCAGGTTGGATCTTCGCTTCCGGCAAACCCACCTCCATCATTATCATCTGCAGCAGAATATAGTTCATCTATTCGAACTTGATAATCAATTTGAGCGTTACTAAAAAGAGAAACAAAAATTAAAAACGGAGAGATTAAGAGCACTTTTTTCATAGAAAATATTTTTACTTAACATGCAATATAACATAATATAGACAGTAAATGTTTCAAATAAGGGACTAAATATTTAGTCAAGTAGTTACAAATAACAAACGAAGATGTAAAGTAGATTTGGGAAAGTGAAATTATCTTCACTATTGGAGGGTTGTTGGAGCTCTTGGTGATTGTCTGAAACCTCAGTAAAATAAAGGAGTATAATATTTCACACACTATTTGTTGAAACTAATCAGCATGCTTACTAAAAGCCTAAAGATTTACGCGGATAAAAAAAGTAGGAGCAAAAAAAAATGGGAACTCCCATTTTTTCTTATCAAATACGTTATTTACAGTTGATAAATGCTTATTTTTTTTTGTTAACCCATTTACCATTTTTAGATTCGCCTAAAATAATAACGCGTTTGGTTTTTTCGTATTCTTTTGCAGCGGCCATCATCTCTTCGTAGGTGTCTCTACGGATTTTGATTCCTGAATTAGCTCCTTTGTTGGCAATATCAACGTAGAAACCGTCTTTTAATTTTTTTGGTGCTGTAGATGGCCTTCCTTTTCCCATGGGTATATGTAGTGCAATAAATGCTGTTAATAATAAATCAAACCTACTAAAAAATAGTATGCATTTGACAAAATAGCTTGAATTAATGTATTTAAAGCTAATTCAAGCGTAATATTGTGATTATGGATTCATAATAGTTCGTTTCATTCTCCAGTCTTTCGCTTCAGCAACATTGTACAATGCTTGAATTAATCGATTGTCAATTTTACTTCTTAAATCTTCGGTTACAATTCCTTTGTTTATGCTAATGTCTTCAGATTTTACCGCTACAACTTTACTTTCTACTACTGCAAGATAAACGCCATTTTCTCCGACTATTACGCCCGATAATTCACCTTTATTTAGAGCAAAGACTTCACCAATAACACCTGGGTTGTTACCAGGAACAGCAGGAAATGCATTCATAGTCAATGTCAATTCTGCTTTTGCTGGAGTTTCGCCTATTTTAGTAGCCGCATCTTCTAATGAGAGAGATCCAGCTAGTTGATTAGAGATGTATTCTGCTTTTTTCTCTTTAATAACCTCTGGTTGCATCATTGATTTAACAGATTCAAATTCAGGGTCTCCTTCATGTATAGCTTCAGTTAAATAAGCTACCACATATTTTGTGTTACCTTCAATTAATTCTGCTTCCATTGTAGAGCCGATTTCACTATTAAATGCCCACTTTAAAATAGACATTGATTTAGGAAGGTTTCCCATTTGAGGATAGTCAATTCTTACGTTTTTAGCTTCCATTGATAGTAGTCCTGCTTCTTCTATTGCGGATTCATAACCGTTTTCTTTTATACTATAGTATAAAGGAGATCCTATCGCATCATAAATAGAATCACTTGTAGCTTTACTTGCTGTTACTTTCGTATCGCAAATAGCGATTAATTGAAACTCTCTAATTTCTCTCCCTAATAATTGAACGATGTGCAGTCCATTTTCAGTTTCAACGATTTCGAAAGAGCCAATTGGTTTTTCAAAACAAAAAGATTCAAATTTCGTGTTGGCATGTATTTTTCCAATTGGAAACCAGTCATGTTTTGCGTTATTGTATTTGGAAACAACATCATCAGAATAAATACTTGCCAATTCTGAAAATTTGCTTGTATCTACTTTGATTATTCTAAATAAACTATCAAGGGTTTTTCTCTTTTTTAACTTCACATCATTCTCCATGCCGTTTGTTGAAAAGAAAATGTTTCTGGCATTAGCTTCTTCTCTCGTTCCCGTTTCTCTAATTTTCACCATCAATACTTCTTGGCCGCTAGTAAAAGGCCCCACTACATCTCCTTGAGATGCAGAGAGAATTTGATTGTCCATTTCAATAGGGAAGTCTCCTCCTTCGTAAGGTTCGTTCGGTAAAATTTGCGATATGTTAGATGTTCCATTGTTATAAGAATAAGAATTGTTTGTAACAAACATAGAATCATTTTGAGAAGCTTTAAAGCTGCCCTTGTCTTTGCTTAGTCTTGTGATAGCAGTGTTCATGTCCTTGTTAGAGGGTAGCACGTCGAATGTTACGTAGTTAAAAGATCTCATTTCAACTTCTTGTTTCCATTTTTTCTCAAATCGGTGCTCGTCGTAATAGACTTTTAAATCTTCTTCTGTTATGATAATAATAGAATCGGGAATGCTTGCAAAACCTTTATGGATGTAGCTTACTGAAGCAGAAGTTCCTGTTTCAGCATAGTTTCTATTTGCATCTTCAGTTGTTCCTGTGATACCATACTTAACCATTCCGATGTATTTTTCACGAATTCTTTCTTTGGTCAGTTGATCTTCTAAACTTTTTAATTGTTGTTTGTTCTCCAGGTTACTGCCATTAATAAGCAGGTTTAATCTTTTAATCAAAGAATCACGAACAAACACTTTGTTTTCTTCCTGTCCTGTTTGTGGGTTCATTGTTCCATAAGAAAACTGACTTTGAAGAAAAGTAGCCGGTTTCATTCCGTACAATAAGCTTTCATTTAGCTCTCCCGGAGAAACAGCGAGACCTAGTTTTTCTAATTCAACACCATACAAAGTGTCCAAAATCATTTGACTCCATACTTGATTTTTTATTTGCTCGGATTCCTGCTCTGTCAAAATAGGGTCTTGTCCGTATTGTTGTTTCTGTCCTCTATAATTGTAAGAGGCAACTTCAACTCGGTTGTCATATTTCCAATCACTATCCATGATTTGCTCACCAAAAATCTCACCGATTGGTTGTTCTTCTCGAGAACCACCTCCAAAAAGAGTTTGTGGGTCAACAACAAAAAGTACCATTGCTAGTCCGATGAATACGATTAGTATTTTTTGATTTGATCTAATTTTTCCAATTAACGCCATTTCTTTAAAAATTTAAGTGCGCGAATATACAATTGTTAGTTGACATATAAAAATAAGATGATTAGTAATGTTAAGATGCTTAAAATACAGAGCTTGCAAATTTTTTTACATAAAAATGAAGACTTACTGAAAGCTAATTGGCTTGGGAATATTACATTTGTCTTTAATGAGTGATAGCTATAACATTATAAAGTCTCTGCACATAATTTTTATGGTCAGTTGGTTTGCCGGGTTGTTCTATATAGTACGGCTGTTTATTTATTATGTTGAAGCAGATAAAAAGGAAAGTGAAGAACAGCTTATTTTGCAAAATCAGTATAAAATAATGCAAAAACGGCTATGGTATATTATTGCTTGTCCCGCTATGGTCCTTACGGTTGTTTTTGGAACATGGATGCTGGTTTTGAAGCCTGAATTGTTAGCCTTTGGTTATATGCATATTAAACTTTCATTTGCTGGGTTATTGTTAATTTACCATCTTATTTGTCATAAAGTATTTTCTAATTTGCAAAAAGGAATAGGGAATTATACTTCAGGTAAATTACGAATTTGGAACGAAGTTGCTACACTGTTTTTAGTGGCTATTGTTTTTATCATCGAACTAAAAGACACTATCAATTGGATATATGGAGTTGTTGGGTTTTTTAGTGTTGCAATTCTCTTAATGTTGGGGATAAAAATGTACAAAAAGTATCGGTCAAAATAAAAGAAGGTCAACTTACAGCTGAGGTGTTTTAAACATTCGTTTTTAGTTATGAACAAAGGGCTTTTACCCTCTTGAATATCGGTAGATTCTTAGTAAAATTGCACCTATTAAATAATTAGGTTAAAATAGCTATTTACAATGGGTGCAGAGAAGAAAATAAAAAGTGCATTAATCTCCGTTTTTGATAAATCAAATTTGGAGCCGATTATTAATAAATTGGATACGTTAAATGTCACAATTTATTCAACGGGAGGTACGCAGAGCTTTATTGAGGGTTTAGGGGTTGATGTCATACCAGTGGAGAGCTTAACGAGTTATCCATCGATTTTAGGAGGAAGAGTAAAAACACTTCACCCAAAAGTATTTGGGGGGATATTGAGCAGAAGAGAGTTGGATAGCGATGTTGCGCAATTAGAAGAATACGACATTCCTGAAATAGACTTAGTAATTGTTGATTTATACCCTTTTGAAGATACCGTTGCATCCGGAGCAGAACACGCTGATATAATTGAGAAAATAGATATAGGAGGCATTTCGCTTATTCGAGCGGCAGCAAAAAACTATAAAGATGTTGTTATTGTTCCATCAAGAGATCAGTATTTGCCATTATTAAACGTTTTGAATAAAAATGAGGGCGTTACAAGCATAAACGATAGAAAAGCTTTCGCAAAAGATGCTTTCAATGTTTCTTCTCATTACGACACCCATATATTTAACTATTTCAGAGGAGAAGACGATTCTGTATTGAAGCAAAGTATCCAGAAGTCTTCAGTTTTGAGATATGGCGAAAACCCCCATCAAAAGGGAGTTTTTTATGGAGATTTGGATGAGTTGTTTACGAAACTTCATGGAAAGGAACTTTCATACAACAACTTGTTAGATGTTGACGCAGCTGTTCAGTTAATGAACGATTTTCAAAACGAAGGCCCTACATTTGCAATTTTAAAACACAATAACGCTTGTGGCTTGGCAACAAGAGCATCTTTGGTTGAAGCTTATAAAGGCGCATTGGCAGGTGATCCTGTTTCTTCTTTTGGGGGTATATTAATAGCAAATAGAGAGATTGACATTGCTACAGCGAATGAGGTGAACCAACTGTTTTGTGAAGTAGTAATTGCGCCTTCATATTCGGATGAGGCTTTAGAGGTGCTGAAGCAGAAAAAGAATCGAATTATATTGATTCAAAAACAAGTAAAGTTGCCTACATCGCAAGTGAGAACACTGCTAAATGGAGTTTTGTATCAAGAAAAAGATTTAATTACAGATAAGAAAGAAAATTTTGAATCAAGAACAAAAATGCGTCCAACAGAGCAGGAGTTATTGGATTTAGAGTTTGCCAATAAATTGGTGAAACATACAAAGTCAAATACAATCGTGTTGGCTAAAAATGGTCAATTACTGGCGAGTGGAACAGGGCAAACATCACGAGTTGATGCTTTGCGTCAAGCAATTCATAAGGCAGCGTCGTTTAATTTTGATTTAAGCGGAGCTGTTATGGCGTCGGATGCATTTTTTCCTTTTCCTGATTGTGTTGAGATAGCGGGAAATGCTGGCATAACGTCTGTGGTTCAGCCCGGGGGATCAATTAAGGATGAATTGTCAATAAACTATTGTAATGACAATAATATTTCAATGGTGTTTACCGGAAATAGACATTTTAAACACTAATAATAGATTGCAGTTAGCGATTAATTAAGTATATTAACACCTTCAAATAAAAGGTTGTTTGTTTATGCTAAAATATAAAAAGAAGAATGGGGTTATTTAGTGTTTTCACGCAGGAAGTTGCAATTGATTTAGGAACGGCCAATACACTGATTATTCATAATGATAAGGTCATTGTAGATGAGCCTTCTATCGTTGCAATGGATAGAACAACAGGAAAGATTATTGCAATCGGAAAAAAAGCGCAGTTAATGCACGGAAAGGTGCATGATAATATTAAAACAATAAGACCTCTTAAAGATGGAGTGATTGCAGATTTTCAAGCTGCAGAACATATGATTAGAGGGATGATTAAAATGATAAAAACCGGAAGGTTTTTTCAACCTTCTTTGCGAATGGTTATCTGTATACCTTCTGGAATAACTGAGGTAGAAAAGAGAGCTGTGATTGATTCTGCAGAACACGCAGGAGGTAAGGAAGTTTATTTAATTCACGAACCAATGGCGGCAGCCATTGGAATAGGTGTTGATGTAGAAGAGCCAATGGGAAATATGGTTATTGATATAGGAGGTGGTACTTCTGAAATAGCCGTGATTGCTTTAGGGGGAATTGTTTGTGATAAGTCGATTCGTGTTGCCGGAGATGATTTTACTTCCGATATTGAAGAATACATGAGAAGGCAGCATAATATATTAATTGGAGAGAGAACAGCAGAGCAAATCAAAATTGAAGTTGGGTCAGCAATTCCAGATTTAGAGACTCCTCCAGATGATTATGCGGTTAGAGGGAGAGATTTGATGACTGGGATACCGAAAGAAATTTATGTTTCTTATCAAGAAATTTCTCACGCTTTGGACAAGTCAATTACCAAAATTGAAGATGCAATTTTAAGCGCTCTTGAAATGACACCTCCTGAATTATCTGCCGACATATACAAAACCGGTATTTATTTAGCTGGAGGCGGTTCAATGTTGAGAGGATTGGATAAACGTATTTCTCTAAAAACAAAACTTCCTGTCCATATTGCTGAGGATCCTTTAAGAGCGGTTGCCCGTGGAACGGGAATTGCATTAAAAAACTTGGATAAATTTCAATTCTTAATCAAAGCTTAAGGAATAATTTAATCGTAATAGGGAATGAATAACTTATTGAAGTTTATACAAAAGTATAGTTCATTCTTCCTTTTTCTTGGATTTCAACTCATATGTTTTGTCTTTTTGTTTTCAAGTGTAAATTCATATCACCATGTTTCATTTGCCAACTCATCTAATATTATTACAGGGGGAATTTATGAAGCAAGTTCCAATGTATCGGGATATTTCAATCTGACCTCCGAAGTAGAACAACTTCGTATTCAGAATGCTGATTTGAAGAAAAAGCTAGCAGATCATAAGGTTTTTATAGGAGATGATTTTGCCTCCATTAACGATACAAATTATTTACAACAGTTTGATTTTTTAAATGCGAAAATCATAAGTAGTTATAAAGCCGGAAGAAAAAATAGTATTACTATAAATAAAGGAACCAAGAACAATGTTAAACCGGAGATGGGTGTAGTTGGAACAAAAGGGATTATTGGCATAACAACCAGTAGTTCGCGACACTATACCTATGTAAAACCTCTCATACATGAAGATTTTATTTTGGAAGTAATCCATGAAAACTCAAAAAGTTTTGGGTTTGTAAAATGGATGCTGTCGGATGATTGGAGAACGGCAACAGTGGTTGATATTCCTAACTATGTGGATGTAAAATTAGGGGATAAAATTCTTACCCGTGGTTCAAACGGCCTCTTTCCTATGGGAGAAATGGTTGGATTTGTTTTGTCTGTGGAAGACATTCCTGGAGAAGTGTATTTAAAAGTTAAAATAAATTTAGCTGAAGATTTCTCTAGCATTTATAATGTGCAAGTAATTGACAATATTTTGAAAAAGGAACTGGAGGAATTAAAAAGTAATCAAAATTAATATGAACCCGATTATTAAATATGTGCTGCAATTTATTGTACTTATTTTACTTCAAGTCTTGGTCGTAGACCAAATTAGCTTGGGATATGCTAGTCATTTTATTATACCAGCTGTTTATTTTCTTTTTGTTTTAATGTTGCCGCTTACTGTATCAAATGGGGTGCTAATGTTTTTGGCATTTTTTATAGGAATGATGGTTGATGTCTTTAAAAGCACTCCTGGGATGCACGCTTCCGCGATGGTCGTTTTAGGATATTCTCGCCCCTATTTATTGAAATTGATAGAACCTCGCGAAGGGTTTGATATTTTAAAATCTCCCTCTATATATTCTATGAGGAAAGATATTTACTTCGCCTATGTAGGTCTAGCATCTGTGATGTTTCATCTTTGGTACTTTACGGTGGAAGTCATGCGATTTTCTGATTTTCATGTGATATTGCTAAAGACTCTTTGTTCAAGTATTATTTCTGTTTTACTGATCATTTTAATGCAGTATTTAACTGTAAAAAGAAAATAGTCTGGATTCTTTTCAACATAGAAGATGGATAATTATTCTAACTATGCTTGTTGTAACACTTGTGTTTGGGGTAAGGCTCTTGTATATCCAAGTTTTAAATGATGATTGGAAAATTAGGGCTGAACAAATTACGCAGCACAAAGTAACAATTCATCCAGCAAGGGGGTTCCTATATGACAGAAACGGGGAGCTGCTAGTTGCTGTTAATCAAGTGTATGATATTCTTGTTACTCCTAAAGATGTAAAAGATATTGATACAGCTCAATTTTGTTCATTGTTTGATATTTCTAGAAAAGAGTTTTTACAAAAAATAGAATATGCGTGTACCGGATATAATGTAAGTTACAAAGCTTCCACTTTCATCGAATCCATGTCAAAAGAGGAGTATAGTAGGATTGCCCCGAATCTGAAAAATTTTAATGGCTTTGATTCCAGACGAAGGACAAATCGAGGGTATCCTTATGGTGTCGCAGCTCATGTGCTAGGGTACGTTCGAAAAATAAGTGCAGAGCAGTACAGTGAAGATCAAAATGTAGGAGAAAAATATTATAATCAAAACGATTATGTTGGAGTTACTGGACTTGAAAAAGTGTATGAAAAAGAACTTAGAGGAGAACGGGGAAGTGCATTTTTCTTAAGAGACTATGCGGGAAATGACAGAACCAATTTGGAAGAGAATTATGCAATAGCAGGAAATAACCTGTATACTTCTCTCGATGTAAAACTGCAGGCTTATGGAGAATTGTTAATGACAAATAAATTAGGGAGTATTGTGGCAATAGAGCCTGCTACAGGCGAGATATTGACGTTGATTTCTGCACCTTCTTTTGACCCAAATAAACTCTCAGGAAGAGAGTTTAGTAAGAATTATAAAGAACTTTTAAATAACGATACGCTAAAACCAATAATAAACAGACCTATTTACAATGACAATTATCGCCCTGGATCTATATTTAAACTGGTTCAAGCTTTAATTGCAATGCAAGAGGGTGTAATAACTGAAAATACGGGGTTTGCTTGTAATAAAACACTCGTAAATTGCCATAATCATGAACATCCAAGTAATGTACAAATTGCGATTAAACACTCCTGTAATCCTTATTTTTATCAAGTCTATAAGCGATTAATACAAAGAGGCGAGGAAAGTAGTATTTTTAAAGATAGTCGTTTAGGAATTGAAAAATGGAACGCTTCGGTGAAAAGCTTTGGTTTAGGAACCAAATTAAATACTGACATACCAGGGGTAAAACCAGGAAGAATCCCAGATGCAAATTATTATGACAATGAGTTTCCTTCTAAATCGAATCCTTATGGAAAACATAGGTGGGCGTTTAGTACAATTTATTCAAATAGTATCGGAGAAGGTGAGATTGGCGTTTCTCCGTTACAAATGGCAAACTTGGCTGCTATAATTGCCAATAAAGGATATTATTATACACCTCATTTAGTGAAGAAAATAGGCAAAGACGGCAGCAAAAGGCCAGAATATTTGCAAAAAAACTATACCATGGCAGCAGCTAAATATTTTGATCCGGTTGCAAACGCAATGGAGATGGTTGTTGAAAATGGAACTGCCAGAGCTGCTAAAATTGATAGTATTATAGTGTGTGGAAAAACTGGAACTGTTCAAAACGAGACATTTAATGACCATTCAGTCTTTATTGCTTTTGCTCCTAAGGAAAATCCTCAAATTGCGATTGCGGTATATGTTGAATATGGAACTTGGGGGGGGGTATGGGCAGCAAAAATAGCAAGCCTTATGATTGAGAAGTATTTGTTAAAAGAACTTTCGGAGAAGGGGAAAAAGAAAGAACAAGAGGTTTTAGATGCCCTCATATTGGATAAACATTCGGATTTTAAATAGTGGAAAACAGAGCGAAAAATATCATAGGTAAAGTTGACGTTCCGTTATTGGGGTTGTTTTTAGTGCTCGTTCTTGCTGGATTACTTACTGTATATTCTGGATCTTTTAGTGAAGAGTCTCCGCAGATCTATTCATTAGACAAAGCTTATGGTAAGCAATTAGTATGGATAACAATATCTTTAATAATTGGAGTTTTGATTCTCACATTAGAAGGTAGTTTCATTAGGAATTCGGCCTACATAGTATATGGATTAGTAACGCTAATGCTTTTGATAGTTTTGTTTATGCCGGCTATTAAAGGAGCTCATTCTTGGTTTAAAATAGGAGGTTTTACTATTCAGCCATCAGAGTTTGCGAAATTTGCGACCTCATTAGCGATTGCTCATTTTCTAAGCACTACTGGGGTTAAGATACAAGAAACTAAAACCAAAATGATTGTCTTTTTTCTTATTGCCATTCCAGGTTTTCTCATTTTGCAGCAACCAGATCCAGGAACTTTACTCGTGTTTTTCTCTTTTATTTTTGTGATGTACAGAGAGGGACTATCAGGAAACATCCTACTGGGAATGCTTTTTGCAATTATTATAGGGGTAATGGCAATTTTTTTTAAAGCTTCTGAGGCGAACGTAAATGTTTTTGGCTGGGTCTTCGCGGCAAATTATCTGTATTTATTTATCATACTGATTGCTACAGTTCTTATTCATTTTGGCATTACCTACTTGGTTATGCCGCGTTACCGCGGAAAGAAATACATTATAAATATCGCAGGTGGAACTATGGCATTATTGCTGGTTTTCTCATGTAATTATGCTTATGACACTGTGTTTAAGGATCGCCATCGAGATCGTTTTGAAGTTATGTTTGGTTTGAAGCTAGACAGAAAAGGAGTTGGGTATAATAGCTATCAGGCCCTTTCGGCAATTGGTTCAGGTGGGCCAGCAGGTAAAGGTTATTTTAAGGGAACCTTAAGTAATGATAAATATAAGCATGTGCCAGAGCAAAGTACTGACTTTATATTTTGTTCATGGGCAGAAGAGTGGGGGTTTTTAGGAAGTTTTTTGCTAATTATATTATATACAGCCTTTCTGATTAGGATAATTATGATCGCCGAACGGCAGAAAAGTAAATTTACCAGAATATTTGGCTATTGTACTGCTAGTATACTATTTTTCCATTATATGATAAACATTGCAATGGTAATTGGTTTAGCTCCTGTAATTGGAATTCCTTTACCGTTCTTTAGTAAAGGAGGGTCGGCAATACTTGGGTTTTCAATAATGATTTTTATCCTTTTAAGGATGGATTCGGAACGGAAAGATGTTTTACGATAGGGTTGGATTAAACAAAATCTTCTCCTTTTTTCACCGTTATATCATGTACAAATTGCTTGATTTTTTGTTCATCCTGCTTTTTGCAAATTAATAAAGTGTCATTACTGTCAACGATTATATAGTCTTCTAAACCCTGAATTACTGCAAGTTTGTTTTTTGGCATCATAACGATATTGTCGCTACTATCATAAGTCAAAACATTGTCGCCGATAATAGCATTGTTTGTCTCATCTTTTTCTACATGCGTGTAGAGTGATCCCCACGTTCCAAGGTCACTCCAGCCCAGGTCAGCTAATATTACATATGCGTTTTTTGCTTTCTCCATTAAACCGTGGTCAATAGAGATGTTTTCACAAAGTGGATAAATTAGATTGATAAATTTTTCTTCCTCCGCAGTTCCGTATTTACCGACACCTTCTGCAAATAATTTATTTAGATCTGGCAAATGAGTTTTAAGGGCCGCTATAATGCTTTTCACATTCCAAATAAACATTCCTGAATTCCAATAAAATTCACCACTTTCAATAAAACTTTTTGCAACATCCAAAAGTGGTTTTTCGGTAAATGTGTGGACCTTTTTTATGGTTTGATCTGGGTTATTGTCGTCTTCAAATTGAATATAGCCATACCCTGTATCAGGACGACTTGGCTTGATGCCGATGGTCAATAAACAATTTTCTGATTCAGCTTTATTTATTGCTGTCTTGATTGTGTTTTGAAAATCAACTTCTTTAATAATCAAATGATCTGAAGGTGCAACTATAATGTTTGCTTCTTTGTTCTCTTCATTAATTTTATATACTGCATAGGCAATACAAGGAGCTGTATTGTTACGGCTAGGCTCTAATAATATCTGCTCATCCCTTAAATCAGGTAATTGTTCTTTTACCAAATCTTTATATTTTGCATTTGTAACAATAATAATGTTTTCTTTTGGGCAAATAGGTAAATATCTTGCTACTGTTAGTTGTAGCAAAGTACTTCCAATTCCTAAAATATCATGAAATTGTTTGGGTAATGAAGTTCTACTCATTGGCCAAAAACGACTTCCAATACCCCCTGCCATTATAACTACGTAATTATTCTTCATCACTTTTCTTGGGTCAGTTAGTTGCGCGAAAGTACGCATATTCTTTAAAAAGAACTTGATTTAGGCTAGGGTAGTTCAGTATGGCCATGAATCAAGTATTTTTTATTATTACCCAAATCGGTACATAAAAACCGCGTTCTTAATTTTTTATCCTTTACAAAAGTTCTTTTTCCTAGAACAAAAGGTGTATCCATTGGAGTGTCTGCAACGCGCGTTATAGATTCGTTAAAATTTGAGTTTAAAAACTTATTTAAATGAACATCGCTAAAGCTACTAGCTTTAGGATTCTTTAAATGGCTTGCTAGCATTATTTTCAGCGGTTCGTCAATATGTTCACTTGTTAATATCGGTATAAAGACTCTTTGATACTCTTGTTTCCATTCCTTTCCATGCGGTTTTACAAAGCGTTTATACTTTATCCAAGTAATGTGATGTGCTATCTCATGAAGCACAGTAACGAGAAACTGTATAGGGTTTAAGTCGTTATTTACAGTAATAATAAAAAGGTTTTTATTCGGAATCGCACGGTAGTCTCCTAATTTAGTTTTACGAGGTTTAGAAAGAATAAATTGAATTTTATGCAGTTTAATAAGGTCTTCAATGTAAACTATTACACTGTCATGGAAAAATGTAGAAAGAAGTGCTTGAAGTTTACCTTTGTTAGACATTTACTACCTTTTTATCATCTGATGGAAGTTCCTTTTGTCCCCATGTTGGACACTCATCACATTTGTTTTTACTTTTAAACAAGCCACAAGAAATGGCTCCCATAATTAATAAAAGTAATAGAAATGCAACAGCATATTTCTTTATTTGTAGCATGTCATGAATAATTGAATGTTTAAAAGTACAAATTCTTATACATTTGTACATGTAATAATTAAGTATTATTGCATTACTAGAAACGCTTCTTTTTTAACAAAGTTACATTGGGCATTTTTTACCACATAGGACGATATACAATGATGTTGCTGTCAATGTTTACCAAGCCCGAAAAACTTTCGGTGTATTGGACACGCCTAATGGAGGAAATGTTGCAGCTTGGAGTTAAGTCCCTGGGCATTGTAATCTTGATGTCTGCTTTTATGGGTGCTGTTATTGTAATTCAATCAGCTACGGCAATTGATGCTGCCTGGATTCCCGATTATACGGTGGGATTCACTGCAAAACAATCAATTATTCTAGAGTTTTCCCCTACCATAATGAGCTTAATCTTAGCAGGAAAAGTCGGTTCAAACATTGCGTCTGAATTAGGGTCAATGCGCGTTACCGAACAAATTGATGCTTTGGAGATAATGGGAATTAATACGAAAGCTTATCTAATTCGCCCAAAAATTATAGCTGCGGTATTAATTTTTCCTGTAGTAATAATCTTTAGTATGGCTTTTGGGTTTGGTGGAGGTTGGATGGCGGCTTTTGGAACGGGATTAATTCCGGAAGAGCAGTATATAGTTGGGATACAGTCGTTTTATGATGATAATTTATGGATGATCACTTATGCTTTAATAAAGACTACGGTATTTGCCTTCATTATAACTTCTGTTTCAAGTTACCACGGTTATTATACAAGTGGAGGAGCATTAGAAGTTGGTAAGTCGAGCACCAATGCCGTTGTTTATAGTAGTGTATTAATTCTTTTAGCAAACCTTTTACTAACGCAATTGTTATTGATTTGATAGAAGTTAAACACATAGACATGTCATTTGGTGACACTCAAGTATTGCATGATGTTTCTTTTAAGTTCGAACGCGGTAAAACGAATTTAGTTATTGGACAAAGTGGTTCTGGGAAGTCTGTATTAACCAAATGTATTATTGGATTGCATGCGCCGGAAAATGGTCAAATACTTTATGATGGCGTGGATTTTTCAGCTATGAAAAAAAAGGAGAAAAAGAAAATCAGGACGCAGATAGGAATGCTTTTTCAGGCGGGAGCGCTATTCGATTCCTTAAGCGTTATAGAAAATGTCATTTTTCCTTTAAAAATGTTTACCAAAATGAGCAGAAAAGAAATGCTGGATAGAGCTAATTTCTGCTTAGAAAGAGTTGACATCATCAACAAAAATAATCTCTTTCCATCTGAGATTAGTGGAGGAATGCAAAAAAGGGTTGCAATAGCGAGGGCTATTGTTATGAAACCAAAGTATTTGTTTTGTGATGAGCCCAATTCTGGATTGGACCCATTAACGGCCATTTTGATTGATAATTTAATCAAAGAATTGACGGAAGAATACAATATGACTACCGTAGTAATTACACATGATATGAACTCCGTACTAGAAATAGGAGAGAATATTATGTTTATTTACAATGGAAATAATCATTGGGTAGGAGACAAGGATTCAATAATTACTACATCTAACAAAGAAGTAAACGATTTTGTTTATTCTTCTAAGTTTTTGAAACTCTTCAAAGAGAAGATGAATTAGAGCTATTACTGTCTCTTATTTTGAAAAAATGTTTTAATCAAATCACTTGCTTCATCTTCAAGAACACCTCCCATAACTTCAGTAGAAGGATGCAAAACACTTTCTGTAATTCTTTTGTAACCCCTTCTGTCATCAGAGGCACCATAAACAACTTTACCTATTCTTGTCCAAAACGATGCACCTGCGCACATAATACAAGGCTCAAGTGTTACATATAAGGTGCATTTGTGGAGGTATTTATTCCCTAAATATTCACTTGCAGATGTAAACGCCTGCATTTCTGCATGAGCAGTAAAATCAGTTAATCTTTCCGTAAAATTATGTGTTCTAGCTATAACCTTATTGTTACAAACGATAACTGCACCAACGGGAACTTCATCAGCTTCAAAGGCTTTTTGCGCTTCGACAAGAGCTTGTTTCATATAGTATTCATGTGATGTTGGCTGTAACATATCTTAAAATCTAGTTTTTGCAAAGATTCATTTATTTCAAGAACTCGACTACATTTTCTTTATATTTGTTAGAATATTTTAATTAAGAAAACTTTAACAAACTAAAACAGACCAACATGGCATTTGAATTACCAGCGTTACCATACGCATACGAAGCATTAGAACCACATATTGATGCAAGAACAATGGAAATCCATCACAGTAAACACCACAATGGATACACAACTAATTTAAACAATGCGATAGCAGGAACTGAATTAGAGGGTCAGCCAATTTTAAATTTATTAGCTGATATGGATATGAATAATGGAGCTCTACGAAATAATGGTGGGGGATATTTTAATCACAGTTTATTCTGGGAAGTTATGTCGCCAAATGGTGGTGGAGAGCCGACAGGTGAATTAGCAGAGGCAATTAACGCTGCTTACGGTTCTTTTGAAGCTTTTAAAGATGCTTTTTCTAAGGCTGCTGCTACTCGCTTTGGTTCAGGTTGGGCTTGGCTTTGTGCACACGAAGGTGGGAAAGTAGAAGTTTGTTCTTCTGCAAATCAAGATAATCCATTAATGCCAGGTATTGGTTGTGGAGGTGCGCCAATTTTAGGTTTAGATGTTTGGGAGCATGCTTACTATTTAAACTACCAAAACAGACGCCCAGATTATATTAATGCATTTTTTAGTGTAATTAATTGGGATAAAGTTTCTGAAAACTTTGCAGCAGTAAAATAGTACCAAAGAAATACTTTGTAAATTTAAGCCATCCTATTAGGGTGGCTTTTTTTATGAGAACAAAACTTAGCATATTATTATTGATTGGATTTTTTTTATCCCCCACCATAACAAAGGCAGGGTTGGATATTCCAAAAGTTAAATCACATAAGCAAAGACGACTTCCATTTTTTAAAAAAAGAAGGTTGGAGGTCAAACACAATAAATGGATCGCTGCTAGCTTAGATTTATCGTTGGGTATATTTGGAGTGCACCGGCTATATTTAGGCACAGAGGCTCACGTTCCTGTTATGTACACACTTACACTGGGGGGTGGCGGAAT
The DNA here is from genome assembly GCA_943788755.1 of uncultured Flavobacteriales bacterium. GTDB lineage: Bacteria > Bacteroidota > Bacteroidia > Flavobacteriales_D > Parvicellaceae > CALSMU01. Next base: position 283,021 of record CALSRM010000003.1, on the reverse strand, counting down.
TCTAATTCTAGCTGATTTGGGATTAATATTATTGTCAAAGGATATTGAAACCTACTCAAACAGTTCACATATCTTTATGTGGAGAAAAGAAGGTTAGGTTTTTCTTCTTTTTAAAAGAGCATTAACGAAAATAGTCCCCAAAATTATAGTTGCACCTAAATAAAAACCGGGTGGCATAACCTCTGTGTTGGGATAAAATAGTAGGCCCAATATTACAGCGTAGATTGGTTCTAGATTTATAGTTATATTCATTGTGAATATGGGTAAATGTTTTGACAATTCAACACCGACTAAAAAAGCAAAAGCTGTACAAACCGAACCCAAAATAAATAGATGTCCAAATTGTTCCAAGTCAATGGCAAGGGCAGCGGTATTTAATTCTCCTGACAAGGCGAAAAAGATAGCCACCCCAATAAACCCCCCAAGCATTTCGAAAATTGTGATTGACTTAGGATCATGTTCTTTTACTAGTTTACCATTAATAACAGAAAAAAAGGCAGCACACATTGCTGAGATTAATGCTAAAATCATCGCTATATAATAATCGGAAGATGTATTCGCTATAACTGCTATCCCGACGATAATTGTTATGCCCATTAATGATTCTTTAAAGTCATATTTACGTTTAAGTATTAGTGGTTCGATAAAAGAAGTAAATAATGCTGTGGTAGATAAAAAGACTAAAGCCAGCGAAATGTTAGATAGCTGAATTGCTTTGAAAAAAGTGATCCAGTGTGCAGCAATTATAAGTCCGGTTCCAAGTGTCGCAAATAGACCTTTTTTTGTGATGCGTATTTTATGTTTTAGGAAACGAAGAACTATAAATAAACTAATCAAACCAATTAGCATCCTGTAAAAAACGATTGTAACTGCTGTTGTGTCTAGCAACCCAAGTTCCTTTCCAATCACGCCAGTGAAACCCCAAATTAAGATAATAAAATGTAGCCATAGATGATATTTGTACTTGCTTAGCATGCGACTAAAATGACTTTAAAAATATTGATTACCATGCTTTTGTGTAATTAGCAAAAAAATTACTGAATCCCAAATCAAACGAAAGTACGGTTATAGGATTAAATGATACTTTGTTACAATAGCTTTATAGTTTCTGAAAGGAACGTCAGAAGGTTACTCTACAGTAACAGATTTAGCTAAATTTCTAGGCTGATCCACATTACATCCTCTCACTACTGCAATATGATAACTTAATAATTGCATGGGAATTGTAGCAATTAACGGAACCAAAACATCATCGGTTTCAGGAATTTCAATAACGTGGTCTGCTATAGCTTTTACCTCTGTATCTCCTTTAGTAACAACTGCAATAACTTTCCCTTTTCTGGCTTTAACTTCTTGAATATTACTGACAACTTTTTCGTAACTCGCATCTTTGGTAGCAATTACAAAAATCGGCATCTCTTCATCAATCAAAGCGATAGGCCCATGCTTCATTTCTGCAGCTGGATAACCCTCGGCGTGGATATAAGATATTTCTTTTAGTTTAAGGGCTCCTTCCAGGGCCACGGGGAAGTTTATTCCTCTACCTAAATATAATGCGTTTGAAGCATCTTTGTACATCTCAGCGATAAATTTGATTTGCTCATCTGATTTTAAAGCTTCCTCTACTTTTTCCGGAATAGAGTTCAATTCAAACAATATTCTGTTAAATCTATTAGAAGGAATAGTTCCTTTTTTCTTCCCTATCATTAGTGCTAATAAGGTAAGAACGGTTACTTGAGCTGTAAACGCTTTGGTTGACGCCACTCCGATTTCTGGTCCCGCATGTGTATAAGAACCACAGTCTGTTAATCGAGAGATAGAACTTCCAACAACATTACAAATACCTAGTATTGTAGCTCCTCTTTCTTTGGCTAGGTTTATTGCAGCTAAAGTATCTGCAGTTTCACCCGATTGTGATATACATATTACTATATCATCCTCGTTAATAATTGGATTTCTATATCTAAATTCAGATGCATACTCTACTTCAACAGGTATTCTCGCTAATTCTTCTATTAAGTATTCTCCTACAATCCCTGCATGCCAGGAAGTTCCACAAGCTACAATGATTAAACGCTTGGCGTTAACTATTTTATTTTCATAGTCTTTTATACCTCCAAGAGTAACAGTGCCATTTTTAATATTAAGTCGACCTCTCATACAATCCATAATTGAACGGGGTTGTTCAAATATTTCTTTGAGCATAAAATGTTCGTAACCGCCTTTTTCAAGAGCTTCTAATTGCAGCTCTAGTTCTTGGATATAGGGAGTTTTCTCAACATTAGCTATTGTTTTTATTTTAAGCCCTGAATCTAGACTCAAACGGGCAATTTCTCCATCTTCTAAGTACACTACGTTTTTTGTGTACTCCACAATAGGTGTTGCATCAGATGCCACGTAAAATTCACTGTTCCCAATACCAACAACTAATGGGCTACTCTTTCTAGCGGCAATTAACTCTCGCTTATTTTCTTTAGAAATAATAACAATTGCATATGCTCCATAAACTTCGTTTAGAGCTTGCCGAACCCCTTCAAATAAATCAACTTTCTCCTTTTCTATAATCTCTTCAATCAAGTGCATAAGCACTTCAGTATCTGTTGCACTTTTAAATTCATGTCCTCGAGAAATTAATTCTTTTTTAAGGATAGCGTAGTTTTCAATAATTCCATTGTGAACCAAAGCAAATTTTCCGTTACCAGAAAGGTGTGGGTGTGCATTTACATCATTGGGCTCTCCGTGAGTTGCCCATCGCGTATGGCCAATTCCAATATTCCCACTTGTGTCGAATCCCTCAGCGTGCTTTTCTAATTCTGCAACTTTACCTTGTTTTTTTAAAAGGTTTAAGTTGTGGTTATTATTGATAGCTATCCCTGAACTATCATATCCTCTATACTCTAGTCTTTTAAGTCCTTTTAAGACTATTGGGAAAGCTTCTTTTTCACCAATATATGCTACTATTCCACACATGTTTTAATATTTTGTGTAGGTTAAAACTAACCTAAGTTTGTCCTTATTAAGAGAATTTGCCCCATTTAGAATAACTCTATTTGCAGTTATTCCAGAGCCACCAATAACTAAGGTTAGACCGTCATTCTGAAACTCTCCAGCAAAAATGTTATTTATGTATCTGGTAATGTTAAATGTATAATTATTTGTAGTTAGATCTAACTGTCCACCGTGACTTGATTCATTTGCATCAGGTAAAAAGGAGATATTTCCATTTTCATCTGCACGGGTTAAGAACAAATATTCCGATGGGGTAAAATTGTCTAACGAATTGTATTGAACCGGGAGTACTAGTTCAGCTTTATTCACAACCACTTTTCCACTGTCAATAAAATCGGTAAGATGTGGAAAATGAATTTTTGCTTTTGCCCCTCCTAATGCCTGGAGATAAAATACATCCATTCCGAAAGTTGAGTCATTAATTTGTGCGTCAACAAACGTATTAGAATAATCGATGTCTACCGAATTGTAATGAGCACAATTAGCATTGAAATTAAAATCAAAGCTCAATGTATCATGTTCCGAAGATGTTCCAGAAGTATCCCTATAATATATGGTTACTTTTGAAAAGTCATTTACCATGTCAGCATAAATTATTCCCCCATCGTTAACTCCTTGCATAGGATTATTTGCTTTAATCACCAATCCCTTGTACCAATCTAAAAACTCTCCTGTCCCATCATTTCCAGAAAGAGATGTATTTCCTGATTCATTAAACATTTTCCATCCAAACTCATTAATGCTTAATGGTATATTTAGAATGGCGTATTCAGTCAATGATCCTCCAACATAACCTACAGACACAGGATTAGGAGTAATAGCCCCACTAACAGCTAAGTTTCCCCCCGTTGTAGTCATTGATTTATTTGTATAGTAGGTAGAGTCAATGTCGATATCTTCATCAATCTGATACACTTCAAAAGTCTGCGCATCAAGGTTCCCAAATGACCCTTGCAGGGCTAAATACATAACCACAGAGTCTATAACTAAACTGTCTAATGAACCACTTGACAAAGCAAAATCGACTGAAGCTTCTAGCCTAATTTGAGAAACAATGGACGCGTCCATCTTTCCAAAATAGGGATCAATATATGTCCCTAACATGCTAGGCCCATCTAATTCATCTGATTTTAAAGAATCTTCTTTTATAGAATAAGTAATGATAGATGTAGTATCAATTAATTTAACATTTAATTGATCGCCTTGAGGTTGGACATTTAGCCCTATTCCATCTTCCTTCTTTTTACATCCCGTCAATACGATTAGTCCTAAAAAAAAGATAGCGGAAAGATTAATTGCTTTCCGCTTACTTATTAAGCTAATTATTTTACTGAATTTATTAATCTGCCAACACTTCATTCTCACTAAGTACTTTTTCATAAAAATCTTGATGTGCATCAACCAAAGTTTCTTCGGTTTGATAATCCAAAACAGGCTTTCCTGAATCATTTATATAACTACTTAGCTCCGAATTTATTGCTTCACTTCCAATACTAATTGCGTCCGCCCATTGTGCTCCGGTTTTATTTAGGTTTAATGCATTTGGAGTTTTCAAAAAATCTACGTCTTCGTACGCGATTTTATCAAAGTTTAGTTTATCAATTAACTTTGAATCTAAATTTCCACTAAACTCATTTGCGTAAGGCGTGTAAATAATTTTTGCATTTGAAAAATGTGGGTCATCTGCATACATTTTTTTAAGATATAATGGTAAAAACCCTGTCATCCAACCGTGGCAATGAACAATGTCAGGAGTCCACCCTAATTTCTTTACTGTTTCAACAACACCTCTGCAAAAGAAGATTGCTCTTTCATCGTTGTCTTTAAAGAATTTTTCATCTTCATCCGTATAAGTTCTTTTTCGCTTAAAGAACTCTTCATTGTCTATAAAATAGACTTGCATTCTTGCCTGCGGAACAGAAGCAACCTTTATAATAAGAGGGTGATCTACATCATTAACGATAAGATTCATTCCTGATAATCTAATAACTTCATGCAACTGATGTCTTCTTTCATTAATTACACCAAAACGAGGCATGAATATTCTGATTTCTTTGTCTCGTTCGTGTACACCCTGTGCTAAAGTTCTTACTGTTGAAGAAACTTCGCTTTCAGGAAGAAAAGGAGTGATTTCTTGGGTTATATAAAGTACTCTGGTCTTTTGCATAAACTTTGGTCTAAATTTTCTTGCGGGTACAAAAATATATAAAAAAATCCATTATTTCCAACATTTACACTAGTTTTGTTTACCATTTTTGTCCTATGATGAAGATATTTAAGACGCAAAGAGCACTAAAAGAACACCTTAGTTCAATTGAGGAAGAACTTGTAGTTGGTTTCGCTCCAACAATGGGCTCCTTGCATGAAGGACACTTATCCTTAATTAGAGAGTCAAAAAAACGCTGTGACATCGTTGTGTGTAGTATTTTTGTGAATCCCACACAATTTAACGTGGTTTCAGATTTTGAAAACTACCCTAAAGATTATTTTGAAGATATTGAATTATTAAAATCGGCTGGTTGTGATGTTTTATTTCTACCAAATGATGTGGATGAGGTTTATAAAAATGAAAAAAAAGTTTCCTTAGATCTGGGGAACATTATCAATGTTTTGGAAGGAGAGCATAGACCAGGTCACTTTGACGGAGTAATGCGTGTGGTAAAACTTTTGTTTGATATTGTTCAGCCTGATAAAGCTTTTTTTGGATTAAAGGATTTTCAGCAATTTTTGGTTATCCAGAAAATGGCGAAGGTATTGAATATGGAAATTGAAGTTCTTGGATGTGATATTGTGAGAGAAGAGAATGGGTTGGCTATGAGTTCAAGAAACAAGAGACTTTCCAATACTGAATTAAAAAATGCTTTGGTTTTGCAAAAAGCCCTGAACCACTGCAAGAATAACTTTGGAAAAATGGGTTTGCAAGATTTGCAAGCTGAGTGTTTTGGGATTTTACAAAAGGAAAGTGAACCAGAATATTTTGAAATTTGTGATGCGGAATCTTTATCTCCTATTACAGAAGTATCCGAGCCCCAAAAAATTAGAGCTTTTACAGCCACTTCTATCGGAGAAATTCGGTTAATTGATAATATGGAAATAGTATAATAATGGAACACAAGGATTACAGAGTTATTGAAATAAATAACTAATTTCGCACTCGAAATGCATATAGAAGTATTCAAATCTAAAATTCACCGTGTAACGGTAACCGAAGCAGACCTTAATTATATTGGGAGTATTACAATTGATGAGGATTTGTTGGATGCTGCAAACATGATTGAAGGAGAGAAAGTTCAGATTGTTAATATTAATAATGGGGAGCGAATTGAAACCTACATAATTAAAGGAATTCGTGGTTCAGGAAATGTTTGTTTGAATGGCCCAGCTGCTAGAAGGGTGGCTGTAGGAGATGTCGTTATTATAATCTCATATGCAACAATGGATTTTGAAGAAGCGAAATCTTTTAAGCCTACTATTGTTTTTCCAAACCCTGAAAACAATAAAATTGAAAGGTAAGAGTTTTATAAATTCAAACGTATAAGCTTGAAAAAGAAGATCTTTAATATTCTTAAAATTTTATTACCCGTGTTAATTGGGTTGTATATCTGCTGGTACTTTTGGACAAGTTTCGATGAGAAAGCAAAAGTTGCTTTTATTGATGTTTTTAAGGAAGCTAATTATTTCATTCTTTTTATTTCTTTATTAATTGGATTAATTAGTCATGTAAGTAGAGCATACCGTTGGAAGTACATGCTCAGGCCATTGGGTTTCGAGCCGTCTCTTAAAAACTCTTATAACGCAATTATGATAGGCTATATTGCTAATATGGTAGTTCCCAGAATGGGCGAAGCTTCGAGAGCAGCAGTTTTAAAAGGTACGGACGGGGTCCCATTTGATAAAGGGTTTGGTACAATAGTAGCGGAAAGAGTTATTGATGTCTTATGTTTAGGGATTGTGGCAGGTATTGCAGTATTAATCAATTTCGACAACATGGATGATTTATTGAAGTTGGCAGAAGGAATTGATTCTACATCAGAAACTGCAACACCATCAACACCATGGATTAAATACATAATATTTGGTTTGATTGGCGCGGGGTTTTTAGGATTCTTGTATTTGTACATTAAGAAACCTAAGTTTAAAAAGAAGTTTTTGGGATTTTTGAACGGATTTGTTGATGGGGTAAAAACCATATTCACGATGAAAGATAGGTGGGGTTATTTATTACATACCATAATAATTTGGACATGTTATATCTCAATGTTTTGGATTACATTTTATGCTTGGGACGAAACTAGTCTTATGTCAGCGGATGGGATATTGTCTGCTTTTATAGCAGGAACAATTGGGTTTATTATTGTTCAAGGCGGAATAGGTACTTATCCTATAATGGTTGGAGCAGTGCTAACATTCTTTTTAGCTCAACAAGGTTTCGAGGCAACGCCGGAAAGAGTGTCTAGTCATATTGGTTTTGGAGCCTTGGTATGGGCTACGCAAACACTGCTAATAGTGTTCTTGGGTTTGCTGTCATTAGGGATGGTGCAAGTAAGTAAGAAGAAAAAAGCGAACATAGCTTAAGCTACTTTTTTCGCCACTTTAGTTTGCTTGGTAATTTTGTCACTTGTTTTAAGTAAGTGTCTCAAAACCTTTCTTTTAAGATGTAATTTCTTCATGTACTATTCATTTTCGGGGCGCGAAATTCTAACTTTCTTTTCGACTAAAAAAATAAAATGAAATATTTTTTTCTTAAGAATACGATATATGAATTTAGGTCTTGATTAACAGCAGGTTACGGAGGTTAAATTTTCTCCATAATATTTACATCTAAACTCAATTCTTTCAATTGAACAGAATCTATTGGAGAAGGAGCATCTATCATCATATCTCTTCCGCTATTGTTTTTAGGGAAGGCAATAAAATCACGGATACTCTCCTGACCGCCAAATAATGAGCATAATCTATCGAAACCAAATGCTAAACCACCATGGGGGGGAGCTCCGTATTCAAAGGCATTCATTAAAAAGCCGAATTGAGCCTCTGCTTCTTCTTTTGTAAACCCAAGAAGGTCAAACATTCTTGATTGAATGTCTTTATCATGGATACGGATAGAACCTCCACCTACTTCAACCCCATTGATAGCTAAATCATATGCATTTGCTCTAACCTCTCCAGGTGCAGAATCTAATTTATCGAAATCTTCTTTCTTTGGAGATGTAAATGGGTGGTGCATTGCGTGAAACCTTTCTGAATTCTCATCCCATTCTAGCAATGGAAAATCCATTACCCAAAGAGGCTTAATTACATTAGGATCTCTTAAATCAAGTTCAGTACCCATATGCAAACGAAGTTCACTCATTTGAGTTTGAACCTTACTTTTATCACCACTTAATATAAGTAGTAAATCTCCAGCTATTGCACCGCATTGATCAGCCCAAGCTTTTAAATCTTCTTGTGAGTAGAATTTATCTACAGATGATTTGAATGAACCGTCTTCATTAAATTTAACATAAACCAATCCTTTTGCCCCAATTTGTGGCCGCCGGACCCAATCCGTTAATTTGTCCAATTGCTTTCTAGAATATGCAGCACATCCTTCTGCACAAATTCCAACAACCAATTCTGCTGAATCGAATATTGCAAATCCCTTATTCTGCGTTAAAGCGTTTAAGTTATTTAACTCCATTCCAAAGCGAATATCCGGTTTGTCAGAGCCATAACGTTCCATAGCATCGGCATATGTCATTCTTGGGAAATCTTCAGAAAAAGAAACTCCTTTTAATTCCTTAAATAAGTTTTTGATTAACCCTTCGAAAGTATTCAGAATATCTTCTTGGTCAACAAAAGCCATTTCACAATCTATTTGCGTAAACTCAGGTTGCCTATCCGCTCTTAAATCCTCGTCTCTAAAGCATTTTACAATCTGATAATATCTGTCATATCCGCTAACCATTAAAAGTTGCTTAAAGGTTTGTGGAGATTGCGGTAAAGCATAAAATTCACCTGGATTCATTCTACTCGGAACAACAAAATCTCTTGCTCCTTCTGGTGTAGATTTAATCAAGTATGGGGTTTCAACTTCAATGAAATCCAATGAGTCTAAATAGGTTCTGGCAGCTAACCCCATTTTATGACGCAAAATCATATTGTTTTTCAATGGGTTTCTTCTTAAATCTAAAAAACGATATTGCATTCTCAATTCTTCTCCTCCGTCGGTTTCATCCTCAATAGTAAAAGGAGGCAGTTTAGCTTCCTTTAAAACAGTTAGTTCAGTAACGTTAATTTCGATTTCTCCAGTTGGCATGTTTTTATTCTTGCTACTTCTTTCAGTAACTATTCCCTTTGCTTGAATCACAAATTCACGTCCAAGCTTTTTTGCTTGTTCACAAAGCTCAGCGCTAACATCGTTGTTGAATGCTAATTGCGTTATTCCATATCGATCTCTCAAATCGACAAATGCCATTCCTCCTAAGTCTTTTGATCGTTGCACCCAACCGCAAAGGGTAACTTCTTGGTTTACATTTTCAATTCTCAACGCTCCGTTCGTATGTGTTCTGTACATTCTATTTTTTTAAGGACAGCAAATGTACAAATTTCAATGCATTATGCATCTTCTATTCATTCTAGAAATGGAAGTGTGTACAATAAATTGCTTATTATTGTAGTGATACTTAAAAAGAAAACGATGAAAAAGAAGTTAATAGGTGTATTGGTATTTCTTATTGCCATGTTTGGGATTATGTATTTTATGGGAGTTTTTAGCTCCGGTGAGGCAACAGATGATGATAAAGCAGAAGGAGAAAAAGCCAATATAGAGATAGAAAAAGTTTTGGAAGATGCCGAAAACATAAAAATGCCTAGCTCTGAAGAAGATACGACAGAACTAGACCTAGGTCTTGATGACGAAGATTTTGATCCAGAATCAATGCTTTAAATTTTAGTTATGACAAAGAAAAAGAAATGGATTAATGCGCTTATTTTTATTGGAGGACTGATTGTGTTTTTGTTCTATTACTTTGAGGATAAGATAGATACTGATGTGATAGAAGAAAAGCACGAAGAAAGTGCTGAAAAATCGACAGACAGTATCTTTGAAGTATTTGAAAAAGAGGAATTCGACAACATTGAAACCGAACAAGATTCTGCATTGATGCAGTAAGACTCTATTACAGTTGACAGCATATAACAAGATTTTAAATACAAAAACCCGATAAATTAAATTATTAGCGCCTTTTTTGATTAATTAGGACATTAATAACCCAATTTTGTTTTATCCAATCATGGCTCTTTTATAACTTTCAGGTAATGAACTTGGACATCATTTATTTTTAGGGCTATAAAATAATGGCCAGGACGAATATTGGAATCCAGGTCTCCATTCGGCTGTGTATTTCTCGGGTTTAAGAGTTATTTCTTGCAAATTCGCAACTAAGCTACCCCTGAATGTCAAATACTTGGAGGCTTACTTTGGCGTCCTGAAAAACACCATAATTTATTTGAATAAAATCTGAAAATGGGTTTGGATATATTTTGTAAATCATCCCCATAGATGCACGCATCTCTTCAATTCCAACTGGATCACCTGAACCATCTATAACGATGTCCCAAGTTGCTTCTTTTTGTCCTAAGCTATTGGTCGTTACCGGTAAAATTCGGTGGGTTGCATCATATGTGCCACTTGAAATAGAGGCTGCGGCGTCAGCCGGGATATCTGAATCACCTTGGAAATAAAGTTGTGTAGTTAAAATCGGGAAACCAGGAGGAGTGATTTTAAGATGAATATGGGACGGACGATACGCACTTCCGTTTAAATATTTTCCAGGATATATTGTTTCAAAAAGATAAAAACCTTGACTATTACTGGTTGCTATGCCTCTCAGATTGAATCCTGTGTTATCGTATGCGCCTGCATCGTTTGCCTGCCAAATATCAATAATAGCTCCAGCGATATATTCTGTGCAATCCAGGTTATGTACCCTACCACTTATTATAAACCGTGTTCCAGGCTCACTTGCTGCAGCAAGTTGATTATTTACAATTGAGGGTGCATTAGCCGAATAAAAAGGACCTTGACCATAATAGTCTTGTGTCGTTGGATTGCAATCTGCTGCGGGTTGACTGGAATTTTCATCATTGAATGCAGCTTTCACTGCGCTCGGCAAAGTTACTGCAGCAATTGCTGCTAAGGAGGTGTTTTTTAGAAATTGACGTCTATCTTTTTTCATTTAGATTTGTTTTTCAAATGGATGCAAGAGTTAAATATAATATATATACTTATAACAATGAGAAAGAGGGGGGCTTTTTTATGAATTGTGCTTTAAAACAAAAAAGGCGCCTTATAAAGACGCCTTTTGTATACATTAAGTGTGGGAATGTGCTTTTAGTGCGCATCCATCATTTGCTCTAATTCCTGGTAAGAAGCACATCCTTTCATTTCTTCCATCATGGCTTCTAGTTCTGCCTCAGATTTTCCCTCTTCCATTGCTTCACATTTCTTCATGTCGTCAGCATACTTTTCAGTAATTTCCGTCATTCTTTCCATGTCCCCGTCTAAAGCTGTCATTTCATTCATCATTGCAACAGACATATCAGCACAATCACATATAGCACTAGAACCACCACCACAAGATGAAAGGAACATTGCAGAAACTACTCCTGCAGATACAAATAAATTTTTCATATTTTTTTAAATTAAATTAGTTAACCAGAGGCGAATATATAGTTGTTGAGGGAATAATAAAATAAAATAACCCTTAATTTATTTTATTATTTAACGCCTTAATAGCAATCTGAATGTCATTATCAAATGGAATCGAAATGAAAAAACGTGCTTCCTCATCCCATAAATAGGTTGCTAATTCTGATTTGAGTTGGTTTTTAATTCGGTTCTTTGGATGCATTTATTCCGAATAAATCCTTTGCTAACCCCGTGGTTTTTGGATGCATTCTCAACAAAATTCATTAAACATTTGTTCAGTAATAGAATACTGAGCATTAAATGATTTTACATCTTTATAGTTTAATTTTTCTCTATTCTTGTCAATATAATCAAAGCAATAATCTCGGTAAGCTGCAGAGTATGCTAATGAGGATAAGATAGAGTGAAGATCCAGAAGTGTCAATTGGGATAAATAAATCAGGCATAATTCCACCGCCGCCATATACGGTTCTGCCTTCTGGAGTGATAAATTTTTCTGCATTTTCAAATATCACACTATCCAATTCTTGCAGTTCGCCGTTTTCATAGCGATTCATAATGTCATTGTAATAGTCTATCCCGCTGCCGTAAGGTTTTTGAATACACCTTCCGGTGGGAGTATAATAACGAGAAACAGTAAGTCTCATTTCCGATCCATCTTCTAAATTTATTGGTTGTTGCACCAATCCTTTTCCGAAAGTCCTACGCCCCATTATCAAACCCCTATCATTGTCTTGAACAGCACCACTAACAATTTCACTTGCAGAAGCTGTTCCGCTATTTACAAGGATAACCAGTTCATTGCTTTCAAAGTTTCCGTACCTAGAAGAGAAATATTCTTTCTTCTGCTGATGTGCACCTTTTGTATAAACGATGGATTTTCCTGCAGCTAAAAATTCATCAGCAACGCTTGTCGCTCCGTGCAAGTAACCACCTCCGTTGTTTCTTAAGTCAAAAACCAATTTAGTCATGCCTTCTGCTTTTAAATCAGCAACCGCATAAGCAAACTCTCTGTCAGTGTTATTGGAGAAATTTTTAAGTCTAATGTATCCTATCGTGCTGTTTATCATAAAAGAAGCATCAATAGATGGCAAAGGAATTGACCCTCTAGTAACTTCTATATCCTTTGGGTTCAAGGTAGATTTGTTTAAGATTTTTAACTCAACTTTTGTTCCAAATTCTCCTTTCAAAAGACCCTGAACATCTTCAATTTTCAATCCGATTCCAGCTATTTTGACTCCATCAACTTCAAGTATCCTATCACCCGCTTTTAAACCTGCTATCTCCGAAGGGCCATTGGGAATGATGTTGGTTATCATCAATGTGTCACGTAAAATAATAAACCGAATTCCAACGCCTCCAAAATGCCCTTGCAATTCTTCATTCTGCCTTTCTACATCTTTTGATGATATATATGCGGAATGTGGGTCTAGTTTTGCTAGCATGCCGGAAATAGACGTTTCAATTAACTCTTTTCTATCTACGGAGTCTACATAATGAGACTCGATTACATCTAGTACATGATTTAATTTTAAAACCTGCTCTTCTTGTATTATTTTTTCTTGAGAACGAAATTGTCCAGTTCCAATAAAGTAGGTTGCTGCAGAGCAAATTCCGATTAATAAAGGAGTTAAAATAAGAAGCCAATTATTAGATTTATTATTCTTGTCAAGCGGACCTTTTGTAGACGAGATATAGCTACTTACTTTTATTTCTTTGTATTCCTCTTCCATTAAAGTGTTTCAATTTGAACAACTTCAACGCCTGCTTTTTCTAAAAATTGTAGCCCTGAGTTATCTTTGTAGCCCTGATTGTATACTAAGCGTTTTATTCCCGCTTGGTGAACTAGTTTTGAACATTCTTTGCAAGGAGACAAGGTTAAATATAGTGTAGCTCCCTCACAGCTATTTGTACTATTCGCAACTTTTAAAATGGCATTAGCTTCTGCGTGTAAAACGTACCATTGTGTTTCTCCTGCTTCATCTTCACAACAATTTTCAAAACCGGTTGGTGTACCGTTAAAACCATCCGAGATAATCATTCGCCCCTTAACTATTATAGCTCCTACCTGCTTACGTTCACAATGCGATAATTTTGCCCATTCTGATGCCATACGCAAATACGCTTTATCAAAGCGTTCTTGCTTTTTTGTATTGTCTGATAATGTTTCTTGTAGCTTCACTTCTGCGAAAATAATTAAATAACCGGTAAAATTTGAGTTTCCTGTATAATTCCTAAAGAAACAAAGTGAAGTTCAGGTAGCTTATTCAAATATAAGCTTATTATTATTTATGATTTCTTCATTACATACATTTTTATTGTAAAAACGGACACAGCTATTTGACCAATTATTGTAAGTCTCTTGATTCAAATTAACTGCCTGGTTGATGGAGCCTATAAGTGAAATCGGGTCCCGCAAATCAAAATTCCATCCAATACTTTTATATTTTAAATCTAACCAAGGAGTTTGATCGCTTATTAAAACGGGGCAACCGCTGTTCCAAGAATCAACTATCGAATGCGAAAAGCTTTCTCCTTTTGTTGGAAACAACATAAAATGGTATTCAGCTTGTAGTTTTGTTTTTAGCTCTTCATTAGGCATAGGGCCTTTATAACTAACTTTAATATTGCAAGGTAATTGCTTTATCTGGGATTCAATTTTCTGTAAATATTTAGGGTCCTCAGCTGCTCCGAAAATGTCAAAGAGTATTTCTCCTTTTGGTTTATGTTTAATAAAACAATCCAATGCGTATGAAATGTTCTTATGTTCAGAGACTCTGCCAATAAAAAAGAACCGAGCTGCTCCTGCGTATTTATTTATTTTATTTGTTGCGTCGAATTTTGAGGGTTTTGAAATAGGGGCGCCAACAATTATTTTGGCATTAGGGCCAAATATTTTGGAAATTGTAATTTTTTCATCTTCCGTTGTTGCGTGCCAAGTGATACTTTTGAAAAATCGAAAGAGTTTCGTTGTTTTAATAAAGACTGATTTCTTCAACGATTTAGTTTGCAGAGCTCCTTCACCTAACATTCCTCTTGGTGCAAGTACCGTTTTTAAATCAGGAAAATGTTTGTTGCGAATGCGCAAAGGTGTTAGCGTGTATTGAGAAGAATATAAACTGTTGAGGTACATCACATCATAATTCCGCTCTCCAATTAATTTTTTGATTTTATCTTTCGAATAATTATCAGTGCTCAAATAATATACATGAGCACTGTATTTTGCATGCCACTTGTTAGGTTCAATTTCCCTATATGGCTTATCATCTGATAAATCCGTATTTCTTGTAACAACATAAAAGTCAAAATCTTCCGAAAGTGCACGAACCATGTTAGCTACTGAACGAATTGGTCCTCCTGCTTTGTAGCCAGGTAGAAACCAATCCATAAAAACGAGTATTTTTCTTTTTCCCATTCGCTACCGAAGGTAGTGTTTTTACTTTATTCATTCCAATACTAGGTGTTGAAAGACAATCTTTTGTTACATTCCATGCGAAATGAAACCTTAGTTTGAAAAGGGCTAAGACTCCTTGTCCGCTGAAGGAATATAACATTAATAAACCGTCATTACAAGAAAATGAAATTTTCGTGGCAATCTCATTCTTACTATGACGATTTGAAGTTACTTTAATTCAACCTCGGTAATTGTTCCATAACTACCAACAGCAACTCCATTCAAATCAGGATTAATCTTTATGGCGTTAAAACCAATAGAGTCTAGTAATTTCCATGATTTTCCCCCATCATATGAGATGTCTGTTCCAGAGGTTCCGGTCGATATATAGGTGTCCTCTTTGACATAGGTGACGCAGCTTCTAAAATCTTGAATTCCTTCTGATAGATACCATGTTTGACCTCCGTTATTCGTATAGATTTTAGAGCTATCACAATCCGGGTTTTCCCAGTTTCCACCAACTGCAACACCATTTAACTCGTCTTTAAACGCTATAGAGTAAATTCCTTTTGCACCAGCACCATGCAGTAACGGGGTTTCAACAATGCTCCAATTGTCACCATAGTCTTTGCTGATAAGAACCCTAGCTTTATCTCCACCAAGCCCGATATACGCTGTGCCATTTTCCTTACAAACGATGCCTGTTCCGCTAGCGGCAAAACCAGCCTCTATTTCTAAATTTCCTGGAATTTTTTGTTGCGGAATACGCCTCCACGTTTCCCCTCCGTTTGTTGTTTTTAGAATAAAATGATAGCCACTTAATGGGTCACCATAAACGAGACCAACCGAGTCGTTCCAAAAATCCATGCCATCCATAAAAACCAAAGAATCCATATTGGAATAGACTTTACTCCATTCTGTTTCTCCCTTTTTTATTTTCCAGATATGACCAGGAGAGGCTATGCCCATTACTAAAATAGAACTGTCACTCAAAACATGAATATCTCTAAGGTCTGTATATTTTGCTTGAAACAATTCAATTTGCTCCAGTTGGAATGTTTTGATTAGGATTTTACCCTCAGTTCCACTAATAAAAAAAGCATCCCCAAGTTGAAACAACCCTCTGTAGTGGTTTAGTGTGTCGTTTGTGTTTAATGATTTAACGAACAATGAAAGGCTATCATGTTTTACTTCAAAATCCGATTTTGGGATTTTGTGATCCTCATTGGAAATAGAGCTTTCGTTTTCCGCACAAGAAATAAACAAAACCGAAAGTAAGTAGAATAAATAGTTACTTTTTTTCATTTTACAACGATCCAATCATTTTCTTTGGGTCAACCCAGTTGTCATATTCTTCTTCTGGTACATACCCTAAACGAATCGCTTCTTCTCTTAAGGTAGTCCCATTTGCATGAGCAGTGTTAGCAATTTCCGCAGCTTTGTAATAGCCAATTTTAGTGTTTAAAGCAGTTACCAACATTAGTGAGTTGTTCAATAATTCATCTATTCTAGTTTGGTTTGGTTCAATTCCAGTAGCACAATTAACGTCAAAAGAAATACATGCATCACCAATTAATTCCGCACTTTGCAATAGGTTGTATGCCAACATAGGTTTAAATACATTCAACTCATAATGTCCTTGTGTCCCTCCTACTGTAACAGCAACATCATTCCCCATTACTTGAGCACAAACCATTGTTATTGCTTCCGCTTGCGTTGGGTTTACTTTACCAGGCATAATTGAAGATCCAGGCTCGTTTGCTGGGATTGTAATTTCTCCAATTCCTGATCGAGGACCAGAAGCCATCATTCGAATATCATTGGCAATTTTATTTAACGAAACTGCTATTTGTTTCAATGCCCCATGTGTTTCCACAATTGCATCATGCGCTGCTAATGCTTCAAATTTGTTTTCTGCGGTGATAAATGGTAAGCCTGTAAATTCTGCTATTTTCTTCGCGACTAAAACATCATATCCCACAGGAGTATTAAGTCCGGTACCAACTGCCGTACCTCCTAGCGCTAATTCTGATAAGTGAGCTAATGTATTTTTCAAAGCTTTTAAACCATGGTTTAATTGGGATACATATCCAGAGAATTCTTGACCTAATGTTAAAGGCGTTGCATCCATTAAATGCGTTCTTCCAATTTTCACAACATCCTCAAATGCTTCTGATTTAGCCTTTAAGGTATCCCTTAATTGTTCAATTCCTGGAATTGTTTTTTCAGAAATCATTTTATAACAAGCTATATGCATTCCTGTAGGGAATGTATCATTACTGGATTGTGATTTGTTTACATCATCATTAGGAGAAAGTGTTTTTTCCCCCTCTCCAATTTTTTTTCCTGCCAACTCATGACCTCTGTGCGCAACAACCTCATTAACATTCATGTTACTTTGAGTTCCTGAACCTGTTTGCCATATTACCAGGGGAAATTGATCATTTAATTTACCCGCAATTATTTCCTCGCAAGCCGCAGAAATTAAATCTCTTTTCTCTTCTGGTAAAACACCTAAGTCACAATTTGCATGGGCTGCTGCTTTCTTTAAATAGGCAAAAGCATGCACTATTTCAATTGGCATTGAAGCAGATGGACCTATTTTAAAGTTATTTCGAGACCTCTCGGTCTGTGCTCCCCAATATTTATCGCTTGGAACTTTTACCTCTCCAATCGTATCTTTTTCGATTCTATAATCCATATTTGTAAAATTTATTTTAACTTCGCCTAAAGATTTCAAAATTACAAGTTATGTTCATAGGTAGTGCAATATTTATCTGTTTTTTCGGTTTGGCATTTTGGCCATTACTTTTTGTAATGGGTTTTGTCGGAGTTTGGGCGCATTGGGGTGCAATGGAAATGGCAAAAGCAAAATTCGCGAAAAGAGGATTTGACGAGGAAGTTTAAAACATCCGCTTTAATATATTATGAGGGCTTACCAATTGGTAAGCCTTTTTTGTTTCAAAAAAAAGAAGTTATTCCATGCCTAATAATTTAATTGGGTTAAAAAAATCGCTTGAAAAGTTAAAGAGTAGATTTTTTAAAAGTGCTAATAAATAAACCCTCAAATAGAATTCTATTTGAGGGTTTTAACTTTTGTTTGATTTGTAATACGCAGGCAATGCTCCTGTACATCCTGCAGTCAGACTCACATGCCAAATATCACGCTTGTAATATTGTATTAACATTATAAAGACGTTTTATATTTTACCATGGTTGTTTATATTATGAAGAAACCGACCAATGGATGATTCCATTCGTTTAACGGAGATTAATTACAAAGAAAAGGTGAGGTAAGAAAAAAGCAATAAGGCACAAATAGATTTAAATTACAAGCAAAGTATTAATTTAGCCATCCAAAGTTACATTAAATGGACATATTTCTCGACCCACAAGCCTGGCTATCTATTCTGACTCTTACCTTATTAGAAATAGTATTAGGTATTGATAATATTATTTTTATTTCAATTGTAACGGATGAGTTACCCGAAAAACAACAACCCAGAGTAAGGAATATTGGGTTGTTGTTGGCCATGGGTTTTCGTGTAGGGTTATTATTAATTATTAATGTAATACTAGGATTAACCGCTACTTTATTTACCATAATGGAACTTGAAATTAGTGGTAAAGACTTAATCCTTCTGGGTGGAGGGTTGTTTTTAATGGGGAAAAGTGTTCTCGAAATTCATGAAAAAATAAGAGGACACAAAGGTTCGAAAAATAAAAAGAAAAAGGCTTCGGTTGGTTCTATTCTAGTGCAAATAATATTGCTTGATTTAATATTTTCTTTTGATTCAATATTAACCGCAGTTGGAATTGCTTACGAGCAAGAGGTTATTTTGATGATAATCGCGGTTATTATTTCGATTGTTGTGATGATGATTTTTGCAGGGTCAATTAGTCGGTTTATTCATAAATACCCTACAATGCAAGTTTTAGCTTTGGCTTTTTTAATCTTAATTGGTTTTATGCTTATGCTGGAAGGCTTAGATAAAGGAATAGATAAAGGATATATATATTTTGCCGTAGTGTTCGCATTAATTGTTGAGGTAGTCAATATTAATATTCGAAGGAAAAGAGGAATGGAAAAAGAAATAGTAGATTAATTTATCAGTTCTTTTATTTTATTTGGGTTGATAAGAAACTTAACTTTGTATTTTGCTTCCATAGTTCAACAGGATAGAATAGTCGCCTCCTAAGCAACAGATCTGGGTTCGAGTCCCGGTGGAAGTACAAAGGTTCTTGAAAGTAGTTTTTTTCAGAGGTGTTTTATTTTTTACAGTCTACTCTATTACAAATTTCTTAGACGTGCCATTGAATTGAATAAAATAGGTTCCTTTATTAAGTTTAGAGCAGTCAATGAACTGTCCATTTCCTTTCGAAATAAATTTTCCTGTTGAATCATAAACAGAATAGTTAGTTGAAGATGGTAGTTCGAATATCTTTTTTGGAGCTTCGCCTTTTTTAGGAAGCATCTTTAATGGTGGCATAGCTTTCGGAATTTCCGTGCTGAGTATGGCCCAAACATGAAAAACCTAGCAATAATAAGCAAAGCGTAAATAATTTCATAGGGTTATTTTTCATTAATACAGTAACGATAAAAGATAAAAAATATTGCTTTTACTATTAATGAAGCTAGGTTTTTTAATGGATTCATTCCAACTACAAAAGTTCTGTTACAGAGCTTTGTAAGGGTTTTTTTTATATTGGATAACAATAATTCCTTTCCTAAACCGTTGAAAAGAAAACTAAATTCAAATAGCGTATAGGAATATCTACTATTCATCAAAAACTGTAAAAATGATAAAGTTATGCTCGTTTATTGTCGCTTCTATAGTCTCAGTATATTGCTATTCACAGACAAACGATTCTAATGAAAAGGAATCATTAATCATAACGATTACACCTAATTTAGGTTTTAATATGGGAGGTGATTATTCACTCGTAAAGAATTACTCCTGTATTGATTCCTTTGCAAAATATCCAACAACGGTATATAATGCTCCTGGTTTTAGAATAGGGGTTTTTGGAGAGCTTAAAATCCAAGAAAAATTTACACTTATTTCGAGGGCTGAACTATCAATTAACTATACAACCGTTGAGCAAAATGGAAAGATCTTAAAGCTTGACCCCTTCAACCTTGATTTCATGCTTCATGCTAAATGGAATTTCAGTAAAAGAGATTCAAAAGTAAACCCATACTGTTATTTAGGACCAGGACTAAGGGTACCTTTCAGTGGTAATTCTGAAGATAATTTTGACACCAGACGCGCATTGTCTGGAGATATTTCATTGGGGCTAGATATAGACTTAAAGTGGTTTTACTTGTCTCCCGAGATTAGGTATAGCCATGGTTTAAAAAATATAAAGACTGAAAATTCTTGGGAGAAACTTAGAGGTTCCTACACTGCTTTTATCCTAAATTTTACCGGAAAGTAAATTAATCGGGTTGGTATCGATAAACAATCATTTCCTTTCATTTAGTCTATGTCATTGTGCGTAATTATTTTGTCTATATGCCCTGTATTGCAAAATAGAGAAGATCAGAATAAGGTTAATCGACTAATTACCTTGCTCTTTTATTTCTTTTGGACTCATATAGAAATTTTTCTTGTAGTTAATGTATTCGGTGGGAGCGATACTGCTATTGTGAACATGCAAGGCAAAATCATAACATTGCCAGAGTAAACCATGATTAATTGTTCTTAAATCTGTAGCTCGTTCAAATTTAGCCCTGAACTTTTTGTTCAAATAGGAAAGCCCAACAATACAACATTTTCAACGATGAGGTATTGTGCATACTCAACTAAATGAGCTAATTCGTGACCAATAACTCCTATTTGCGCATTGAAAGAAACACTGTCTGGGGATATTTTGGCCGAAGGAAAATCATTTATGTATATAATGTAATGTCTTTTCCCTTTACCTCTAAAAACATTCATTCCTTTTGGTCTTGCAACCATAGTGGTTTTTAGTTTTCTTCTTCTAAAACTGATTTCGGTGTCTTTTAATTCAGGATAAAAAGATAGTGCAACAAGGGTTTGGAGTTCATATTTTTCATAAAAAAACTTATTATTACTGAATTGAGACCTCAACGTGTCAATTTGATTAGACATAATTAATTTACTAAAAAGTCTTGGGGCTTGCTGTTGAGCAAAATTATTACAGGCAAGCATTAGAAGATAGGGCAGTATGTATGTTCTAGTCCAAATCATTTTTTTTAACCCTCTTTCGATTTTTTTTAATGTCGGCTTTTTTTGATTTACCTTCTAATCTTCTTTGAACAGAAGCTCTCGTCGGTTTTGTCGGTTTTCTTTTTTTTGGGATAATTAGCTCCTTTTTAATTAATGCTAAAAATCGTTGAATGGCAATTTCTTTATTTTTTATTTGGCTTCTTGTATCAGATACTACAATTCTTAATTCTCCATCTTCTGTTAGCTTGGAACGCAAGTTTTTTTGTAACAATATTTTTTGTTGCATGGAAAGAGCTGTCGAATATCGGACATTGAAAAATAACTCAACTCTTGTTTCTGTTTTATTGACGTGCTGACCACCCGCTCCACCGCTTCGGGAGGTCTTAAATGTCAATTCCAATTGTATTTTTTCGTCAATCATTTATCGGTATTGAAACAAACGCAGTCTTCCAAGCTATAAATGTAAGTTTAATTGTTAGTATTTTCAATTCAAGTTATAGGGGCTTTAATCTTATCAAGGTAAATTGTTCGAAAAAGAATTAAAGTGAGTTAGTAGTTATTATCTCAAGAAATAATTCAAATTTGTGCTTTAATAAGCAAAATGTTAAGACTTACGGCCCTAATTATAGTTTACTTTTTACTAGCAATCGCTGAAATTATTGGGACTCATATCGAATACCTACCATTAATATTTGCCTCTAAACCGCTGTTGATGGTTACATTGTTTGTTTGGTTTTACTTACAAACAAAGGAAAGCGCTAATAATAAGTTTAGAAAGTATTTGCTGTTATCCATTGTTTTTGCTTTTGGCGGAGATACCTTTTTAATGTTTTTACCCTTTAATGAAATTTTCTTTTTACTTGGGTTAGGGTCATTTTTGATAGGGCAATTGTTTTATGTTTTTGCATTTGTAAACTCTATAATGACCTCAAAAAGATTATTTAATAAGCCAATGGGAGCGATGTTGTTAATTATATTTTTAAGTTACTACGCACTATTAATGTATTCATTATTTCCTTATTTGGAAGACTTTTTAGTACCGGTTTTAGTTTATGGTGTTGCTGTCTGTGCCATGGGTGTTTCAGCGGGATGGAGATTAAATAAGGTTTCAAAGCAATCATTTACACTCGTTTTTGTTGGAGCAATGTTGTTCGTTCTTTCTGATACTATAATAGCAGTGAATCAATTCCTATATAAAGGCAATCTATTAAATGCTCAAGTATTTATTATGATTACGTATGTTTTAGCACAGTATTTAATCGCGAAAGGGAGTGTGAAATATTTAAAAGAAGTTTAATTTAAACAAGAGTAAAAGCGATTGGATTTAAATCAGTTGATTCAAATTTGCACAATTAGTTTGAAAAAGATACATTTGCCGACCTAAAATTAGAAACAAAGAAGAACATTATGGAAAATTTAATATACATCTTACCAGTATTTGGCTTAATCGGTTTAGCTTACATGGGCTACCTATATGGTTGGGTAAAGAAACAAGACGCAGGAAATGATAGAATGAAACAACTTGCAAATTACATTAGCACGGGAGCCTTAGCGTTTTTAAAAGCTGAGTATAGAATGTTGTTGTGGTTTGTCGTTATTGCAGGGGGTGCATTGGCTTATGTTTCAACGCTGGTTGAATCAACACATATTTTTATAGTAGTAGCATTTGTTATTGGCGCAGTGTTTTCTGCAGTAGCTGGTAATATTGGAATGAGAGTAGCAACGGATGCCAACGTTAGAACTACACAAGCTGCAAGAACTAGTTTGTCTAAAGCATTACAAGTTGCTTTTAAAGGTGGTACGGTAATGGGGCTTGGTGTTGCTGGTTTAGCTGTTTTTGGTTTAAGTGTATTGTTTATAGTTTTATGCTCAATGTTTCTTGGGAACGATGACCATACATTTCATTATAATATGACAATGGTGCTTGAAACCCTCGCAGGGTTCTCTTTAGGAGCTGAGTGTATTGCATTATTTGCTAGAGTTGGAGGAGGTATCTATACGAAAGCTGCCGATGTTGGAGCAGATTTAGTAGGTAAAGTTGAAGCGGGTATTCCAGAAGATGATCCACGTAACCCAGCTACAATTGCTGATAATGTTGGAGATAATGTTGGAGATGTTGCAGGAATGGGAGCAGATTTATTTGGTTCTTATGTTGCTACTATGCTTGCAGCTATGGTTTTGGGAAACTATGCTATTGGAGCAATGGCTGGTGAAGCAGCTTTAGATGATGCGTTTATGGGAATGGGCCCAATATTACTTCCTATTTTAATAGCTGGACTAGGAGTTGTTTTTTCAATAGTTGGAACATTCTTTATTAAAATTAAAGATGACAACAGTCTAAAAGAAAAACATGTTCAACGTGCTTTTAACATTGGAAACTGGGGGTCTATTATTTTAACAGGGATAGCTTCTTTCTTTGTAATTGATTGGATGCTGCCTTCAAAAATGCGTTTTACGCAAATTGAAGAAGGTTTGGGTCACTTAACAGGTGATGATAGATATTTTACTTCGATGAATGTGTTTGTTGCCGTAATTATTGGGTTAGCTGTTGGAGGTATTATTTCATTTTTAACAGAATACTATACAGGTACAGGGAAAAAACCAGTGAATAGCATTATTCAAAATTCATCTACGGGTGCTGCAACAAACATTATTGCAGGTTTATCATTAGGTATGATGTCTACATTCGCTCCAATTATTTTGTTTGCAGGAGCAATTTGGGGAGCTTATGCTGCTGCTGGATTTTACGGAATAGCAATTGCCTCTTCAGCAATGATGGCAACAACTGCTATGCAGTTAGCAATTGATGCTTTCGGACCTATCGCTGATAACGCAGGTGGTATTGCTGAAATGGCGGAATTACCGAAAGAGGTTCGTGAGAGAACAGATATTTTAGATTCAGTAGGGAATACAACTGCTGCTGTAGGTAAAGGATTTGCAATAGCATCTGCTGCACTTACATCTCTAGCATTATTTGCTGCCTATGTTACATTTACGGGAATTGATGGTATTAATATCTTTAAAGCACCCGTATTAGCAATGTTATTTGTTGGCGCAATGATTCCAGTTGTATTCTCTGCAATGGCGATGAGTTCTGTTGGCAAGGCAGCAATGGCAATGGTATTAGAAGTTCGTCGTCAGTTCAAAACGATTCCTGGAATAATGAAAGGAGAGAACGAACCAGAATACGATAAATGCGTTGAGATATCTACGAATGCAGCATTGAAAGAAATGATGTTGCCGGGAATATTAACAATCATTACACCTCTAATAGTAGTAGGTATTCCTTTGTTATTCGGGTATGATAAATTGGATGCAGCGGAGATGTTGGGAGCTTATATGGCAGGTGTAACAGTTTCCGGTGTTATGTGGGCAATTTTCCAGAACAACGCCGGTGGTGCTTGGGATAATGCAAAGAAATCATTCGAAGCAGGTGTAAAAATTGATGGAAAAATGACGTATAAAGGTTCTGATGCGCATAAAGCTGCGGTTACTGGAGATACAGTTGGAGATCCATTTAAAGATACTTCCGGGCCATCAATGAATATTTTAATTAAGTTAACGTGTTTAATCGGTCTAGTTATCGCTCCAATATTAGGAGATCATGGGGCAGCAGAGATTGCACCAGTGGAAGAAAACACAATGGAGGTTGAAGCGAATGAAGAAGCTCCAATTGAAAATGCTATAGAAGTAGAGTAAACCTCTCTTAATATAAGAATAAAAAATTCCGACTTGTTCGGAATTTTTTGTTTTTAGATAAGACAAGTTAATTAACTTTGTTGAATGAGTAAATTATTAAAAATAGGATTGGCTTTAGCCGCTGTTGGGTTAATTGCGATTGGAGTTTTGTTCATCATCCCATGGGGTAACGCGGAAAGTATAGTAGAAAAATCAGAAGTTGAAGAGCCTACGGAAACAGTTGAAACTGCTAACGACATTGTTCTAAACGATATGTCAGAAATTACAGGAAACTGGGTTTCTCAGGAGAATTTAGATAAAGTTACTTCAGAAATCATGTTTCACATTACGGGTCCACAAGACGCAACGGGTTCTTTTAAAAAATTTACAATTAACTTTAACTCAGACTCAGACTATACAAAGGCCTCAATTTCAGTTGTAATTGATCCGCTTTCTGTTCATACTGCCAACAGAATGAGGGATGAGTCAATAAAAGGCGAAGGGTTTTTTGAGTCTAAAGATTTTCCTGAAATACTATTCAATTCAAGCCAAATTTCGATTGGAGACACATCTTATACAGCAACCGGAAAATTAATTATGTTAGGTGTGGAAAAAGAAATTCAGGTGAATTTCACATACGAAGGAAAAGGAGAAAATGAAGAAGGAAAGGACATTATTATATTTCAAGGGGAGTTTACTTTGAACAGAACGGAGCATGGAATGGTCGAAACGACCGGAATTGGCAATAATGTTGAAGTTTCTTTTTACGCGGAGTTGGTCGAAAAGGAATGAACTTAATAGTTGACATAGGAAACACATCTATTAAAGTTGCACAATTTGAAAAAGGCAATTGTAGAGACATTAAAAGATTCAAAGATCAAAGATTGTTTTTGCAATATGTATCCTCTATCTCTGCTAATAATGCTATTATTAGTTCTGTAAGGAGCGATAGTTTTACAGATGAGGTGGTAAACCTTTTTCTGGAGCCTCTGCTTTTAACAGTAAACACCGATTTACCAATAATAAATTCCTATAAAACACCTGAAACGCTCGGAAATGATAGAATAGCTAATGCGGTTGGTGCTTTCAATGCGCTTCCAAATCAAAATACCTTGATCATAGATGCGGGTACTTGCCTAAAGTTTGATTTTATAGATGCGTATAATAATTACATAGGAGGAAGTATTTCTCCAGGGTTAAAGATGCGATTTAAGGCATTACATACTTTTACAGATAATTTACCGTTGATTGATGATGTCGAAATAAATCAACTTATCGGAACTGATACAACAAGTTCAATTCAGGTTGGTGTATATCAAGGAATCATTGCAGAAATAAGCAATATGATTAGTCAATACGAAAGAAAATACGACAATTTAAACCTTATTTTAACGGGTGGAGATTTGTGTTCGTTCTTGGATATTGAATTGTCACAAAAAAATAGCATATTTGCAGACGAATTTCACACTTTAAAAGGGTTGAATACAATTTTAAATTATAATGTACGGAAATAAATTACTAGCATTTATACTTGCAATTACTTTTGCTCAAGCCTCATTTGGCCAAATGCTGAATAATTCTCCTTATACACGCTATGGTTTAGGTGAAATAATGGGCACATCTACTGCTCCATTTTCAGGTTTTGGCGGATTATCGACTCCAATTGCGAATTTCAGATTTGTTAATGTATCTAACCCTGCTACCTATTCATCTTTAGCTCGTTATAATCCAGTTTTTGACGTAGCAGTATATGGTAAATCATCGACTTTAAATACGGAAAATGAAAGTGTAGAAAACTCAACGTTCGTTTTGCGTAATTTTACGCTAGCCCTTCCTATTGCTAAAAAATGGGGAGCTGCATTTGGTATAATGCCTTATTCTACAAGGGGGTATAATATTACGGATTATCAAGTTTTGGATAGTGATTCAATTGCCAATAATTATATTGGAGATGGAAGTATTAACCGCGTGTTTTTTGGCACGGGATGCAATATGATTAACAAAGGCGACACCTTGAAGCTTTCTTTTGGAGTAAATGCATCCTATTTATTTGGAACACTAGAAAGAGAAAGAAATGTTATGTTTTCTAACAGCTCTTTTTATAATACGAAAGTACAGGAAAAAAGTGTGCTTAGAGGCATGTCATTTGATGCTGGAATGCACTTTTATCAAAAAATTTCTACAGATTTATCATGGCAATTTGGCGCAACCTATTCATTTGGATCGGATTTAAAAACATCTCAAGATTTTTATGCTTATACTTATAAATATCAACTAGGGGTAATTGAAGATGAAAAAGACACCATCGATTATTATGAAAATATCGAAGGGCTAACTACGCTGCCAACAGGTTTTTCTGCAGGTGTTGCTGTGAGTTATAAAAAATGGATGTTTGGAGGTCAATATGAATATAAAAACTGGCAACAGTTTAAAGAGGTAGTAAACACTAATGAATTATCCGAACAACGACTAAAACAAAGCAATAAGTTTACGTTGGGATTTGAGTATAAACCATCTGCAGCTTATGGAGATAAAAATAAAAGTATTTTTAAGAAATCAATTTATAGAATTGGATTTCATTATGGTAATACTCCAATCGAAATTGACAGTACTCAGCTAACCAATTTCGGCATGAATCTTGGTATCTCTGTGCCGTTGATAAGCTCTCGTTCTCTATCAATGATGAACATTGGAATTGGAATTGGAAAAATGGGAACAACGGAAAACGATCTTATTCAAGAAAACTATTTTAAAATAATCTTTGGTTTCTCAATGGGACCCTCGAATTACGATAAGTGGTTTAGAAAAAGAAAATACGATTAAAACAAACGCTAAACAATGAAAAAAATATTTACAATAGTAGCAGTGTTAATTGCTAGTGTAATTAATGCACAAGAATGTGCAACACAGGCAGAGGATGATTTTGGAGATGATGTAGCAACAAGCAGGAAGTATATTTCTTTGTACTCCAGTTACTTAGGTCAAAAAGATTATCAGGAAGCAGCCAACTTTTGGTGGCAGGCTAAAGAGGCAGCTCCAAGATATAAACCAAATTTATATAGTAATGGTGTTTCTATGTATCAAAAATTAGCAGGTGCTGCTAAAAAAGCTAAGGATACTGCGCAAACCATTGGTTATGCAGATACGCTTTTTAGAGTGTATGATTTATGGATAGACACTTATGGAGATTGTTATAAAATCCAAATGAAATATGCTAACGATAGATTAAAATATTTTCCAAAAGACTTCGAACTTTCTTTTGCAAAATATAAAAAAGCATTTGCGTTTTATCCTACAGATAAAATCCGTTCTTCTTGGGTACAGAAATATTTTACCACAGCTTATATGATGGTAAGAAATGAGAAAATGGAATGTGATGATATTTTGGAGTTATATGATTTTTTGACAGGGATTTGCGATAAAAAATCTGCAACGGACAAAAACTTTGCTACAGCGCAAAAAACGTTGGATAAATATATAGCTCCTTGCGCTAGTTGTGACAAATTGGAAGAATTGTTTAAGCCTAAATTCGAAGCATCTCCTGATGATGTTCAATTAATGGAGAAAATTGTCGGAATGATGGGTGGTAGAAAATGTACTGAAAGTGAATTCTATATTTTGGTTGTAGAGAAAATGTATGGTCTTACACCAAGTTATAAATCTGCAAGAGGACTGGCTCTTTATTACTATAATAAAAAGGAATATAATAAGGCGGCTAAATTTTTTGAAGAAGCTTTAACTCTTACTGAGGATGAAACTGAAAAGTCAAAGTTATATTCTCCTTTGGTGAATATTTATGCAAGTACAAATAATTGTACGAAACGTATTAAATACGCCGGAATGATTGGCAGTAATGAGAGAAATGCGGCAATTGCTAGCTGTATTGCAAGTAAAGCTTCTTCGTGCGGAAATACTAAAGTTTTAAGGAGTTTCGGATATTGCTTAGCTTTAGATTATGCTGAAAAATCGGGGGGAAAAGTATCTTCAGCTCAAGTTAATGCATGGAAAAAAAGTCTGCCAACATCTCAGGAATTATTCTTTGATGGTTTTGAAGTTGGGCAAGAAGTTACTGTACCATGCTGGAATGGAGAGAAAACAAAAGTTCGTGTACAGAACTAGAAATGGATATAAAGTATTTATTAAAATTATCGTTCCGGCCCTTTTCACCGGAATGCTTTTTTCATGTAGCAACAATTTAGAAGAAATTAAAGAGGTAACCTCCAAGACTGATGCTCCTGATGAAATAACGGAGGGGGTTATTATGTTGTTTACAGATATGGGGAAATCTAAATTAAAACTGGAAAGCCCGCTTGTATATCGTTTTTTGGAATTGGAAAAAATGAAAATCGAATGCCCAAATGGGATGAAGGTTACATTTTATGATACGCTAGAAAATATCGAGTCTATTCTTACCGCTAATTATGGTTTGCTCTTGTCTGAAGATCAATATCTAAAAGTAAGAGACAGCGTTGTTTTTCAAAACAATAAAAAGGATCGTTTGAATACCGAATTGTTAAATATCTATTTCGAAAAAGACAGTATTTACACAGACAAATTTGTAAAGGTTTCCACAGAAAGTGGAGTGATTTCAGGAACTGGTTTAGTTTCAAATAGTAACTTTACCAAATATGAATTGTTAAACATACGGGATAGTCATTATAATGTAAACGAAAAGAAGGACGATGAACAAAATGAATAATATTCTGGAAAAGTTTTGGCTGGTAGTTGCTACAATTGCTACTGTATTTACAATTGTTATTGGAATTATAGATAATTTCAAAGGTATTAATGTTTTTTTAATGGTCTGCGGGCTGGCATGGGGGCTGTATTTTATAAGAAGAGGATTAAGAAAGCGTTTAGAAAAAATGGACAACGCATCGTCAACAAAGAAGAAATAATTATTATTTTATTATTCAATACTACAATTAATGAATCATGGATTCTGTCATTATTTTAATTTCCATAATTATTACTCTTGTATTTTCTGCATTCTTTTCTGGAATGGAGATTGCTTTTATTTCAGCAAACCGTTTAAAAATAGCTTTAGACGATAAGCAAGGTGGAGTTAAAGCAAAAATTTTAGCTTATTTTGCAAAAAAGCCTGCATCTTTTATTGGCGCCATGTTGCTAGGTAATAATGTTGCTATAGTATCCTATAGTATATTTATGGCAATGGCAATAGAGCAACCGTTGAATGATATAATTGGGAAGTTATGGTTGGTGTTGTTAGTTCAAACAATCTTCACTACGATACTCGTTTTAATTTTTGCCGAATTTTTACCCAAAGCTATTTTTCGGATTAATCCGAATAGAGCCTTATCAATGCTTGCCTTTCCATTGGCAATTATTTATGGAATGCTTTGGTTGCCAACATTTTTGATTATTGGTTTGGCCGAATTAATATTAAAAATATTTATTCGAGATAAAGGAGATAATTTACCAATAGTATTTGAAAAGGTAGATTTGGATAATTACCTAGAAGAGTATACGGCCGATGTTGAAAATAGCGAGGTGTTAGATCATGAAGTTAAAATATTTCACAATGCGTTAAATTTTGCGGATGTAATTGCGCGAGACTGTATGGTGCCAAGAAATGAAATTATTGCTTTTGAAATAGAGGAAAACTTAATGGAATTAAGAGAAAAGTTTATTCAAACAGGGTTGTCCAAAATATTAATTTATCGCGAAACCGTGGATAACATTATCGGATATATTCATTCCTATGAGCTTTTTAAAAACCCAGAAACCATTAAGTCTATGCTACTTCCGGTAAGTATTATACCTGAAACAATAAATGCAAACAAAATATTAGAAGAATTAATTAGTAAGAACAGAAGCATTGCCCTTGTTGTGGATGAATATGGAGGTACAGCTGGAATGGTAACAATGGAGGATGTGATTGAAGAAATATTTGGAGAGATTCAGGACGAGCATGATTTAAGCGATGTTTCTAATAAGAAAATTAACGAAACAGAATTCGAATTAAATGGTCGTGCAGAAATTGATTTTTTGAATGAGGAATTTCGCCTAAACTTACCTCTAAGTGAAGAATATGAAACACTGGGAGGGTTTATTATAAGTGAAACTCAAAATATCCCGAAACAAGGAGAAGTGATTCGAATAGGTAACTTTGTAATAACAATTAAAGAAGTGTCGAACACTAAAATTGAAATGGTTCGAGTTTTGTTGATAGAAGAGCGCAGTTAGTCTAGTTAAATTGTTTTTTAAAGTGTCTTTCTATCAGGTATCTAACCGGAATATAAGATGAACCTATTCCAATTAAGGCAACAGTTCCAAAAATCATTAAAACATCGAAAAAATGGATTGAAACGGGCCAATATGTGATTACAGAGTTGTCTAGAGTAACAAAGTGAAATGTTAATTGCAACCATGCAATTAATAAACCAAAAGCAATTCCAATTATCCCACCTAGCAGGTTAATAAATACACCTTCTAAGAAAAACACTTTAAGAATAAATTGCCTTGTTGCTCCCATGCTAATTAGTGTCTCAATGTCTTTTTTCTTGTCTAAAATTAGCATTGTTAAAGAAGCTATAATGTTAAACGTAGAGAGCAAAAGGATGAAGCCTAGGATTAAAAAGACCATCCATTTTTCAGTTTCATTCGTCTTAAATACGAGTTCATTTTGCTCATACCTTGTTTTTACTTGAAACTTATTTCCAACAAGCTTTTGTATTTCTTCTTTTACGTGTTTATTCATAAATCCACTTTTTACACTAATTTCATATGCTGTAATATCATTTTCGTACTCCAATAGGTTTTTGGCAAATTGTATTGGCACTAAAAAATAGGTGTTGTCAAATTCCGGGTTAATGGCGAATACTCCTCCAACGCTAATCATTTCGGGTTTAAATGCGTCGGTATTGTTTTTCGAAAATTTTTCATCCCTCAACAGCCCATATACAGTGAGGTAATCATGATAACGGGGGTCACTTGTCACCTGTATTTTATTTTGGAGACCGATGCCAATTATTGCTTTGTTAAATCCATCATCTTGTAACTTAGCTTCACCTTCTGTTAGGACACTGTCTAAAAGGCAAATAGATAAATAGCTGTCCTCGACTCCTTTCATTGTCGCTGTTATCCACCTATCCTCATGTTTTATCATGGTAATTTCTTCAATTACCTCGGTTATGGCATTTACGCCGTCTATTTTCAAAATGTCTTCTTTCGAAATTTCATGAAAATCAAACGTTTTTCCTTCAGCTTTAGTAATTCGAATATCTGCATCAAATGAACTGTATAGTTTTTCAACTAGTTCCTCGATACCATTGAAACCACTTAACACTATTACCATAGCGCAAGTACTAATGAAAATACCAAAAACAGATATTCCAGATATTATATTGATAATGTTTTTCGATTTTTTCGAAAACAAATACCGCTTGGCTATGTAAAAAGGGACTTTCAAATAGTAGTAGATTGCTGCAGCAAAAATATGATATTAATCGAAGCACTTTTATACAACTTCATACTTTTTGCCGGGGAACTGTTTTATAACCCCTTTAAACTCTAAAAGAAGCAATTGAGTTGATACAATACTCATAGGAAGATTTGCTTTAACAGCTATTTCATCAATGCTGATATTTGTCTCATTAAGAATCGTTGCCAGTATCTTTTCCCCCAGTGGATCTAAGTCGATAAAAATTTGTTTTTGGACAGCTTTTGGGGTTTTAACTTTTATATCCCAACCAAGGAGATAAGTAATGTCGTTAACAGACTGTAAGAGGTGAGCTTTATTAATTTTTATTAAATGATTACACCCTTCTGACTGCTTGTTTCCAATCCTTCCAGGTATAGCAAATACATCACGGTTATAATTGTTGGCAATATTAGCTGTTATCATCGAGCCACCTCGGATTGCAGATTCTATAACAATCGTAGCGTCACTCAATCCAGCAACAATTCTATTTCTCTTCGGAAAATTTTCCCTGTCAGGTGGAGTTCCTTTTCTGTTTTCCGTAAGAATACCGCCCTCCTCCATCATTTTATTTGCAATCGAAGCATGTTCTCTTGGGTAAATTCTGTCAAGTCCATGTGCCAAGACTCCAATAGTTGGAAGGCTATTGTTAAGGGAGGCGTTGTGTGCTTGAACATCGATGCCGTATGCAAGGCCACTTATTGTTAACGCATTGTGAGTAGAAAGTTCTTTGACTATAGAATTACAAATTTCTTTTCCGTACGAAGTCGCTGCTCTTGTTCCAACGATTGATAGTACTTTCGAGTTGTTTAACACTCCATTTCCTTTATAATACAATATTATTGGAGCATCAGAACATTGCTTTAATCGTCTAGGGTAGTTGTCATTAGATACACTCAGAACTTGAATGTTATTTCTTTCACAATATGCAATTTCTTTCTCGGCATCCATAAATAGCGCTTTATCGCTTTTTGCAGAAATCAGCTGCGGACCAACTGTTTTTAAACTATGTAGTATCTTATTCGGTTGGCTAAAGATTTCTTTAGCTGATCCAAAATGATCTAATAATTGTCTGGCAATAGTAACTCCTATACCTTCTAATTCTAACAAGGCGATTTGATATTGTATTTCTTCGTAATCCATAAGATTTCACAAATGAATAATAGCAGAACGTAATTTATTCACGTTGTAAAAAATGAAAACAGTTAATAGGTTTTGGATACTAGTAAAAAAGCGCTATATTTGCACCTCAATAACACTAAAAGATTAAGAGGGGACGACAGTCCCCTCTTTTTATACCATGATTGAACGAAAAAGAATAATAGAGTTAGCACAAGAACGAATAGACGAATTAGACAAAGGTCTGTATATCGTTGAAGCAACCGTGTCATCTTCAAATGCAATAAATGTAGAAATTGATTGTATGGAAGGTGGGGTTGCAATTATTGATTGCATGTCTGTTAGTCGAAACATTGAGCATAACCAAGACGAAGACGCACAGTTTGAGCTTTTGGTTTCGTCTCCAGGCTTAGATAAACCGTTTAAAGTTCAGCAACAATATATTAAGAATATTGAAAAGGACGTAACGGTTATTTTTAAAGAGCATGGTTCTATAACGGGTACGTTAAAAGAAGTTGATGACAACAAAATTGTAGTTGAAACATCTTCGAAAGAAAGGTTAGAAGGAAAAAAGAAAAAGGTGGTAGTAGTTAAACAAAACGAAATACCTTTTAGTGATATAAAAGAAACAAGAGTAGTAATTTCATTCAAATAAAAACAAAATGGATGCATTAAATTTAATAGAGTCTTTTTCAGAGTTTAAAGACATGAAGAATATCGATCGTGTAACAATGATGCGTATTGTGGAAGATGTTTTTAGAGCAACACTGAAAAAGAAATACGGGACAGATGACCATGTCGATGTTATTATAAATCCTGATAAGGGAGATTTAGAAATTTGGTTAAACCGAGAAATCGTTTTAGATGGCGAGGTAGAAGATCCAAATACACAAATCTCGCATGCAAGCGCCGTTAAGATTGAGCCAGATTTTGAAGTTGGCGAAGAAGTTTCCGAAGAGATTAAAATGGTAGATTTTGGAAGAAGAAATATTTTAGCGCTTCGTCAAAACCTTGTCGCGCGAATAATGGAGATGGAAAAAGATAATGTTTACAAAATCTACAAAGATAGAATAGGAGACATTATTACAGGAGAGGTTTATCAAATATGGAAAAGAGAAATTCTTGTTTTGGATGATGATGGTAACGAATTAATTTTACCAAAATTAGAGCAAATTCCGTCGGATTATTTCAAAAAAGGTGATTCAATTAGAGCCGTTGTTTCTAGGGTAGAATTGAAGAACAATTCGCCTATAATTATTTTATCCAGAACCGATACAGCTTTCTTAGAAAGGTTGTTTGAATTAGAAGTTCCTGAAGTGTTTGATGGACTAATTACCATTAAAAGAATAGTTCGTGAACCGGGAGAAAGAGCAAAAGTAGCTGTTGAATCTTATGATGATAGAATTGACCCAGTTGGAGCCTGTGTGGGGATGAAAGGATCTCGTATTCATGGAATTGTTCGTGAGTTGAAAAATGAAAATATTGACGTCATCAATTGGACAGAAAATATGCAACTACTTATACAAAGAGCTTTAAGCCCAGCGAAAGTAGTGTCAATGGAACTGATTGAAGAGGATGAAAGAAAACAAGCGAACGTCTATCTAAGACCTGACCAAGTTTCTTTAGCAATTGGCAAAGGAGGACATAATATTAAGTTAGCATCGAAATTAGCAGGATACGAAATTGATGTTTACCGTGAAGGAGCAGAAGATATTGATGATGTTGATTTAGATGAGTTTACAGATGAAATTGATGATTGGATTTTGAATGAACTGAAGAGCATAGGATGCGATTCGGCAAAATCTGTACTAGATATTTCAAAAGAAGATTTGGTAAAAAGAACGGATTTAGAAGAAGAAACAGTAGATGAAATTATGAAGATTCTAAGTTCAGAATTTGACTAGAGATAAGCACTTCGTTGAGAGTAATTAAAAACGAGGTGTAAATATCTAATTGAAGAGGTTGAATACAAGTAAAAGATAATGATTAAACTTGTAAAAGTAATAGATTACTTAAAATGGCAGGAGTAAAACGACTAAGTAAAGTAGCAAGAGAGCTAAATGTAGGAATTTCAACAATAGTTGATTTTCTTGCTGTACAAGGCAATGAAATTGATGGAAGTCCAAATACAAAAATAGACGAAAGTGTATTTGAAATATTGTTGGCGGAATTTGACAGTGCACGATCGGAAAAGCTGAAGGTGGATAAAACCCGAAAAGTGAATGAAGAGAAAATAGCTGCAGCTAATAGTGAAGAGGAAAATAAAGCTCCAGATACTGGAACCTCTCCTAAGACAGAAGAAAAGAAACCCGAAGTACTTATAAAAGCTAAGCCTGCTAAATTGTCGGGTCCTTCGGTTGTTGGGAAAGTTACATTAGAGGAGCCAAAAAAAACCGCCAAGAAAATTGAAGAAACACCGAAACCAAAAGAAGCGAAAGTTGAGGTTTTGGAGAAGGCGGAGAAACAAGATAAAGAGGTTATAGAAACCTCTAAGGAAAAAGACACTCCAGAAACAGAGGAGCCAAAATCAGTGGAAACAATTAAAGCAGGGGTAAAAAAGCTGTCTGGCCCAGTTGTATTGGGTAAAATTGATTTGCCTGCAGAGAAAAAGAAGGCTCCGCCTGAACCTAATCACGATAAGCGCAAGAGAAAACGTATAAAGAAGGTTGTAAATGTTGAGAAAGCGGGTAAAAAAGCAACGCAAGAACATACTAAGTCAAGGGGTAAAACTGTCAAAAAAGCGGAGCCTTCTCCAGATGAGATTAAAAAACAAATTCAAGAGACTCTTAGTCGTTTAAGTAATAAAGGTAAAAGTAAGGGGTCTAAATTCCGTAAGGAGAAAAGAGATGCGCAAAGTGCAAAGCGAGAGGAGGAGGAATTTATAGCAGAAATGGATTCACGCGTGTTGCAACTTACAGAATTTGTAACTGTTTCTGAATTAGCTGTGATGGTT
The DNA here is from genome assembly GCA_943788755.1 of uncultured Flavobacteriales bacterium. Classification (GTDB taxonomy): domain Bacteria; phylum Bacteroidota; class Bacteroidia; order Flavobacteriales_D; family Parvicellaceae; genus CALSMU01. The sequence goes on along the minus strand of CALSRM010000003.1, from coordinate 246,541 downwards.
GATAAGTCTCCAACTGAAATTATTGGAACATTGATGTCAGTTGGAATTTTTGCATCAATAAACCAAAGGTTGGATGCGGAAACTCTTACTATGGTAGCCGAAGAATATGGCTTTGAAGTAACATTTGTTAGTGCTGAGGTTTCAGAATCTATTGTTGAAGAAGAAGATTCTCCAGAATCGCTTGAAACAAGACCACCAATTGTTACCGTAATGGGGCACGTTGATCATGGTAAAACTTCATTGTTAGATTATATCAGAAACTCTGAAGTAACTGAGGGTGAGGCTGGTGGAATTACGCAACATATTGGCGCATACAGTGTTCATCATAATGACAAACTTATTTCATTTTTAGATACACCCGGTCACGAGGCCTTTACTGCAATGCGAGCACGTGGTGCTCAAGTGACAGATGTTGCAATAATCATAATTGCTGCGGATGATGACGTAATGCCTCAGACTAAAGAGGCGATAAATCACGCTCAAGCTGCTGGGGTTCCTATGGTATTTGCTATTAATAAGGTGGATAAAGATGGAGCTAACCCTGATAGAGTAAAAGAGCAACTTTCTGCGATGAATATCCTTGTTGAAGATTGGGGAGGGAAGTTCCAGTGCCAGGAAATTTCTGCAAAGAAAGGAACAGGAATCGAGGAGTTATTAGAAAAAGTGTTGCTCGAAGCAGAAATGCTTGAGTTAAAAGCCAATCCAAATAAAAATGCAGTTGGTACTGTGATTGAAGCAACGTTAGATAAAGGAAGGGGCTACGTAACAACTTTAATTGTCGAGTCTGGAACATTAAAAGTAGGAGATGTTATATTAGCTGGTACGCAGTATGGAAGAATTAAGATAATGCATGATGAGCACGGTGTGGAAGTAGCAGAAGCAGGCCCTTCAAAGCCCGTGTCTATGCTGGGAATGAACGGTGCTTCAGCGGCAGGGGATAGATTTAACATTTTTGCGGATGAAAAAGAAGCAAAGCAGATATCTACTAAACGTCAACAATTACAAAGAGAGCAAGGGTTAAGAACAACCAAGCATATTACCCTTGATGAGATAGGAAGAAGACTTGCTTTGGGAGATTTCCAAGAATTAAACATTATTGTTAAAGGTGATGTTGATGGATCAATTGAAGCGTTATCGGATTCGTTGCAAAAACTTTCTGAGGAATCGATACAAGTAAATATTATTCATAAAGCGGTTGGTCAGATTTCTGAATCAGACGTTTTATTAGCATCTGCTTCGGATGCGATTATTGTTGGGTTCCAAGTGAGACCTTCGATGAGTGCTCGTAAGCTTGCGGAGCAAGAAGAAATTGATATTCGCTTATACTCTGTAATTTATAAGGCAATTGATGAAGTTAGAGAAGCGATGGAAGGGATGCTTTCTCCTGAGGTGAAAGAAGAAATTCTTGGATATGCTGAAATTAGAGAGACATTTAAAATTACTAAAGTTGGTACGATTGCTGGTTGTTATGTAACTGAAGGGAAGATTGTTAGAAATAATAAGATTAGAGTTATAAGAGACGGTGTTGTGATTTATTCCGGAGAATTAGGTCAGCTAAAACGATTTAAGGATGACGCAAAAGAAGTTGCTAAAGGGTACGAATGTGGATTGAACGTAGATAAGTTTAATGATATTGCAGTAGGTGATCAGATTGAATCTTACGAGGAAGTTGAGGTTGCTAGATCATTAAAGAAAAAATAGTATTACTTGTTATCTTTGGTTTTCTCTATTGGCTTTAAAGACGGCAAACCTAGCTTCTTTTTGATGACGAGTGCATCTGGAAAACTACCTCTAATTTTATTTTTAAACTTATACGCACTGTTTTTATCATAGAACCTTCCTGCAAACAAATATGTATTGGGTTGGTCATATTCTTCATCTAGTGAGATACCTGGATTGTTTCGAATAAACAAGTATCTTGAATCGCGGATAATAGATTTTTGTTGACTTACTTCAATTTGAACTGTATATCCATTTATAAAGGGTTTCTTGCCTATTTTGTTGGTTAAGGAATCAATATTTGGATCTTGAGATATGACAACACTACCCAGTTTTCCATTGTAGTTGAGTTCTCTTTTTATCGTATCGAGTTGTTGCGTATCCAAACTTTTTGAGGATTTTTTATAGGTTCTCCAGTCAGTGTCTTGCGCAAAAATAACTGAAGAGCTTAAACCGATAAGTAAACAAACTATTTTGGCTTTGAAAATGTTCATAATGATGAATTTGTTTGCTACAAAATTAAACCAATTAAGTAGACATTCCTTATGTAATGATGTAAAAATTATGCCATAGTTAACCATTTTAGCTCCAATAACTGCATGTTCCTAAATTAGATAGAAGTTTATTGTATCTCTGTAACTTTCTTTATCGAACATCCTTCCTTATTTAGAATGGTTATAAATTAAGAACCTGCTTGACACTTTCGTGACAAAAGCTTAGGTAAAAAAACTCCATGTGTTACTTTTGTATGTGTTAAAAAAGCTTAAAAAAGCTAATTTAAATGGAAAACAAAATGAAATTTCATTGGACAAACAGGCTAGGATTAGTCACTTTTTTTACTGTTTTAATCTTGTTGGTTTCAATGCCGGCAAAGGGTCAAGATGGTAAAGCATTATTTAAAGCAAACTGCGCTTCTTGCCATAAAGCACTGAAAAATTCAACTGGACCGATGCTTCAGGGAGCAAAGGCTAGATGGGCTGAAGCAGGCGAAGCGGATAATATTTATAAATGGGTTAAAGATCCGGTAGGCCTAGCCAATAGCGGTACTTCCCCTTATGCTGTTCAGATATCTGAATACAGTCCGACAGCTATGACCGCTCAAGGTCATTTGACCAATGAAGAGATTGATGCAATTTTAGATTATACTGACAGTGTTACGCCTGTTGTGAAAAAAGCAGGTGTTTCTGCTGCAGAGCAGGATGAAGTAGTGGAAGATACTTCTCTGATATGGATTATTGTTCTTATAGTTGTACTGGGTGTAGTTGTTTTTGCGGCAAGAGGTGTTAGAAAACAATTGTCATATGTGGTTGCGGAAAAAGAAGGAGTTGAAATTGATGTAAATAAATCAGTAAAAACAAAACTGGGAGAATGGATACTTAGAAACTGGAAATTAACTACAATCATGTTCTTAGTTGCTGCCGTTACCGGTGGCGCTGATTTAATGAAGAGAGGTTTTGAAGTTGGTGTTTACGCAGATTATAAGCCGTCTCAGCCAATTAATTATTCTCACAAGCTGCATGCAGGAGAAATGGGAATTGACTGTAAGTATTGTCATAGCTCAGCTGAGAAATCTAAACATGCAGGGATTCCTTCTGTAAATGTATGCATGAATTGTCACGAAAATATTGTTGAAAGCGACTACAGAGCGGGTAGCACTGCCGAAATAGCTAAAATTCATGAAGCAGCAGGGTATGATTCCGAAACAAAAAAATATACTGGGCAAACTGCTCCGATTGTATGGAATAAGGCACACAACTTACCTGATCATGTTTTCTTTAGCCACGCGCAACATGTTAGTACGAATACAGGCAATATTGATTGTAAGCAGTGTCATGGTAATGTTCCTACCTATGGTTTAGGAAGGGTTTCTACGACAGAAGAGATTAATCAATTGGCAGGTACCGACGGTATTATTCCTTTAACAAAACCTTTGCTTACAATGGGTTGGTGCTTAGAGTGTCATAATGAAAAATCGGTCGACCTAACTAAATCAGAATATTATAAGGAGTTACACAATAGACTTGGGTCTCGTCCTGATTTCTTAAGGAAAATATCAGAAGATGACAAGGTTACAGTTCGAGAGTTAGGTGGATGGGAATGTGCTAAATGTCACTACTAAGAATAATTTGAATTGAATCACAAAAACATGAGCATGAAGAAAACATACTGGAAAGGGCTTGATGAGAAAGATCAATCACCGGAGTTTGTGCAAAATAGCAATAAAGAATTTCGTGAAGATTTATCTGTTGATGAATTTATTGGTAGTGAAGCAATTGGAGATTTTCAAACCGGAAGAAGAGACTTTTTAAAGTTTTTAGGATTTGGAGTAGCCGCAGCTACCCTAGCTTCATGTGAAACGCCTGTTATCAAATCTATTCCTTATGTGAATAAGCCAGAGGAGATCACTCCTGGCGTTGCTAATTGGTATGCAAGTACTTTTTATGATGGTAATGATTATGGAAATGTATTGGTTAAAGCACGTGAAGGTCGACCAATTTGGGTAAAAGGAAATAAAGATTTTGGTTTAACAAGAGGTGGTATTACTCCTAGAATTGGATCATCTGTTTTAAACTTATACAACAACGATAGATTAAGAGGTCCAGTAAGTGCTGGTTCTTCTGTGTCTTGGACGGATGCTGATGCTGATATAAAAGCTAAGTTGAAAGCGGTAGCTGATAGAGGAGGCAAGGTAAGAATTCTTTCAAATACAATTATAAGTCCTTCTACTAACCTCGTAATAAACGACTTTATTGGTTCGTTGGGTGGTGCAGTTTCCGAAATGGGAGCTCCTGTAGTTTCTGATTCTGTAGATTCTATTGTAACGCCTATTATTTCTGACGTTACAGGGCAGGATGTTGAGTCTGTGTCTGCGAATTATGCAGATGTAAAACATATTCAGTACGATGCAGTTTCTTATTCTGCTATGCGCAAAGCAAATCAAGAATCTTTCGGAAAAGCAGTTATTCCAGCATACGATTTTTCAAGAGCAAAAGCTGTTGTAAGTATCGATGCTGATTTTATGGCAAACTGGTTAATGCATACAAAATACAATGTTGATTACGCAGAAACTAGAAATCCAGAAAAAAGAGCTGATGGAGATCAATGGATGTCTAAACATTTCCATTTTGAATCAGTAATGAGTTTGACAGGCGCAAATGCAGATTCGCGTTGTCCAATTAAGCCATCTGAACAAAGTGCGGTTGCAGCAGCAATTTTGAAGCACATAGGTGGTAAAGACTTAGGAATTGCAGTTTCTGATGAAATTGATGCTTATGCAGCAAACGCTGCGGACAAATTAAAAGAGCATAAAGGAGAGTCTCTTGTGGTTGCAGGAGCAAATGATAAAGGAATTCAAGTAATTGTAAATGCAATTAACAATACTTTAAATAATTACGGAAAGACAATTGATTTAGATAACGAAATATATCTTAAACAAGCTGACGACGCACTAGTTGAAGAATTAGTAAATGATGTAATCGCAGGTGATGTTGGTGCATTATTAATATATGGAGCGAATCCAGTTTATACATTGCCAAACGGTACTGAATTTGGAGAAGCTTTAGCAAATGAGAATATGCTTTCGGTTTCATTCTCAGAATTTGCTGATGAAACGGCTTCAAAATGTACGTATATATGCCCGGATCATAATTACTTAGAGTCTTGGAATGATTATAAGCCTCAAGTTGGTCAATATGCTATTCAACAGCCTGTAATTAGACCTTTGTTTGATTCTCGTCAAACGCAAGAATCATTATTAGTGTGGTCAGGGAATGCTGAAAGAGGGGATAAAGAAAGCAAAACGTATTACAATTATATTCAAGATACTTGGAGAGCATATGGTTTCCCGATGCAATCAGAATATTTAACATTTACTGAATATTGGAATTGGTCAGTTCACAATGGAAGTTCGACAGCTGCTGCCCCAATGCCATCTACTCCTGTTTCATTTACAGATACTGCATCTGAAGTAACTTCTTCATTAAAGAGTTCGGATGCAGCTTGGGAAGTAGTTGCTTACCAAAAAGTTGAAATTGGAGAGGGTCAATATAGTGCAAACCCATGGTTGCAAGAATTGCCAGATGCTATTACTAAAGTATGTTGGGATAACTACGTAACAATGGCTCCAGCAGATTGTTATGATTTATTTAATATCACCGGTTCTGAAAAAGGGAAGTGGGATGGTTTATATATAGAACAAGAAACTCCTGTAAACATGGTAAATGTTGCAGTTGGAGAACAAGTTCTTAAATTACCCGTTTATCCGTTACCTGGTCAAGCTAGAGGAACAGTTGGTGTCGCACTAGGATATGGAAGGGCAGAAAATCAAGAAGCGATTGGTTCAGCTGCATTTCAAATAAAATTAGACCAAACAGGAGATTACGATTTAGATGCTGATGGTAATAAAAAGCCAATCGGAGGAAACGCATATAAGTTCACTTCTTTTGAAAACGATTCGATTAAATATTTTGCAGATGCTGAGGTAGCAGATGCGAACGAAAAGTATTTCTTAGCGTGCACACAAACTCACCATACAATTATGGGGAGAACTTCAATTTTAAGAGAAACGAATCTAGAATCCATTATTAATGGACATAAAGAGGATTACAATCCTCCTCATGAGCTTCATGTTCACACTAAAGGTCACGGAGATCATGTAAAAGCTACTGATATTTCTTTATGGGAAGAGCATCCAGTTGAGTTTGTTGGTCACAGATGGGGGATGTCTGTAGATTTAACAGCTTGTAATGGCTGCGGGGTTTGTATTGTTGCGTGTCACTCAGAAAATAATGTTCCCGTAGTTGGTAAAGATGAAATTAGAAGAGCGAGAGATCTGCATTGGTTAAGGATGGATAGGTACTTTTCTTCTATTGACGATGATGCAAGGTCAAGATGGGAAAAGAATAAAAGAGAAGAAGGAAACGATTGGTCTTATGCTAATCTAGAAGTTCCTGAAGATAATCCGTCAGTAGTATTTATGCCAATGATGTGTCAGCATTGTAATCATGCTCCTTGTGAAACAGTTTGTCCTGTTGCTGCAACAACTCACAGTAATGAAGGGCTAAATATGATGGCTTATAACCGTTGTATTGGGACAAGATACTGTGGAAATAATTGTCCATATAAAGTAAGACGATTCAACTGGTTTAACTACAGAGATTATAGAAAGTTTAAGCATGTCAATAATTCTCAAGATGAGATGGCAAGAATGGTGTTAAATCCAGATGTTACCGTTCGTTCAAGAGGTGTTATGGAAAAATGTAGCTTCTGTGTGCAACGAATACAAGAAGGTAAATTAAATGCAAAAAAGGAATCTAGAGCTGTAGTTGATGGGGATGTTGTAACAGCGTGTGCTGATGCTTGTCCAAATGGAGCAATTGTTTTTGGAGATTGGAATGACGAAGAGTCATTGGTAAGATCTAAAACTTCGGGAGATAGGGCTTACCAAGCATTAGAAGAGATTGGTGTTAAACCAAATGTTTGGTACCAAGTGAAAGTTAGAAATACAGAAGAAGCAGCGGAAGCAGCTCATGCTGAAGCAGCAACTGAAGAACATAGTTAGAACATTAATAAATTAATTGGAATAAAAACGTAAATAGATGCATAAAGAGTCAGACATCAGAATTCCCTTAATTTTAGGAGATAAAAATTACAAAGATATTACGGATGATGTTATTCGTCCTATTGAAAGTAAAGCTCCTAGAGGATGGTACATTCTAATTTCAATTTTCGGAATCTTCGCCCTTTGGGGGGTAGGTTGTATCGTTTACTTGTTGGGTACAGGTATCGGTGTTTGGGGGTTGAATAAAACAGTAGAATGGGCTTGGGATATTACCAACTTTGTATGGTGGGTAGGAATTGGTCACGCAGGAACACTTATTTCTGCTGTGCTTTTACTCTTTCGTCAAAAATGGAGAATGGCAATTAACCGTGCATCTGAAGCAATGACAATATTTGCCGTTATGATGGCAGGATTATTCCCATTAATTCACATGGGTCGTTTATGGGTTGGATATTGGGTGTTCCCTTTACCAAATCAATTTGGATCAATGTGGGTAAATGTCAACTCACCGTTGTTCTGGGATGTATTTGCGATTTCCACCTATTTCTCAGTAGGAATGGTATTTTGGTATATTGGATTAATTCCTGATTTTGCTACAATTAGAGATAGAGTTACAAAACCGCTCGCCAAAAGAGCTTATGGAATATTAAGTTTTGGTTGGACTGGAAATGCGAAAGCATGGAATCGTTTTGAAATAGTATCCTTGGTTTTAGCTGGACTGGCTACACCTCTTGTATTCTCAGTCCACTCGATCGTATCTTTTGATTTTGCTACATCAGTCATACCAGGTTGGCATACCACAATTTTTCCTCCGTATTTTGTTTCCGGGGCAGTATTCTCTGGTTTTGCCATGGTGCAAACATTAATGCTTGTATTACGAAAGGCTTTCAAATTAGAAGCTTACTTGCATACTAAGCATATAGAGTACATGAATATTGTAATTCTTACAACAGGTTCTATCGTCGGAGTAGCATACATCACAGAGTTATTTATATCTTGGTATTCTGGTGTTGAATATGAAGCGTATGCATTCTTGAACAGAGCAACTGGACCGTATTGGTGGTCTTACGCAGCGATGATGACATGTAATGTGGTTTCTCCACAATTAATGTGGTCTAAAAAGTTAAGAACAAATTTAACTTTTACATTCATTTTAGCAGCTGTTGTAAATGTTGGGATGTGGTTCGAAAGGTTTGTAATTATTGTTACTTCAATACATAGAGATTATGTTCCATCTGCATGGTCATATTTTCACCCAACTTGGGTAGATATAGGTGTTTATGTTGGAACTCTAGGGATTTTCTTTGTTTTGTATTTGCTTTTTGCAAGATACTTTCCAGTATTGCCAATAGCAGAGTTGAAAACAATTTTGAAATCTTCAGGAGAGAATTATAAGAAAGGGTTTGGACATGGTGAGGGTTATTATGATTCTCATATAGAAAAGCATTAACGAAAGAAATTAAAAATTACAGTATGACAGATAAAGTTATATATGCAATGTACGATGATGATGATGTTACGAAAGAGGCATGTCAATCATTAGTGGACAATGGAGTTCATGTTGCTGACGTATTTTCGCCATTCCCTATTCATGGAATTGACCCAATAATTGGTATTAAACATACACGTTTAGGAATTGCTGCTTTTATGTATGGAATAACGGGACTTCTATTAGCAATAATTGCTACTCGATATTTCATGGTTTCTGATTGGCATGGAATAAACATAGGGGGTAAACCTAATTTTAGCTATTTAGAAAATATTCCTTCTTTTGTCCCTATTTTGTTTGAATTTACAGTTTTATGTGCTGCTCATGGAATGGCATTGACATATTTTTTAAGAAATAAAACATTACCTGGAATGCCCGCCAGAAATCCTGATCCTAGAACTACCGACGATAGATTTGTGGTAGAGGTAAGGTTAGCAGAAAACAGTAATTTTTCTTTGGACCAGTTAAACGATATGATTAAGGAAACAGGAATTGTTGAAATTGATGAAAAAACGATTAAGTAATTAACGAATTAAAACGTTAGAATGAAGCTTACATTAAAATATATAGCAGTAATACTAATAGGTGGAATCACATTGTCATCTTGCAGTAAGCATCCAGATAGTCCAGGATATGAGTATATGCCAGACATGTATCGATCACAAGCAATTGAAGCTTATGTGGATTACGGAATGGTGACTGATGAAGAAAAAGACACAACAGCTGAAAGGTTGAAAAATACGCAATCTGCTAGAATTCCTGCAGAAGGATCAATCCCTTATTACAAAAAGAAAAATAAGGCAGCGTTAATGATGCCTTTCATATACGGAAAAGCAGACTTAGATTCAGCTTCTGCTAACTGGAAATTACCAAGTCCATTTTTAGCTGATATCGAAGGAAATGTCAAGGAAGGGAAACGGTTATTTGAAATAATGTGTATGCATTGCCATGGTAAAACTGGCCAAGGAGATGGCGGAGTAGTAGTAGTAGGGGATTATAACCCACCTAGCCCGTATGATGGAGCTTACAAAGAAAGAAGTCTTGGTGGGATTTTCCATGTTATTACTTTTGGTAAAGGCGCAATGGGAGCACATGCATCTCAATTGAATAAAGAAGAAAGATGGAAAGTCGCTATGTATGTTAGAACGTTACAGCATGGGGATTTTAATTTAAACGGATTAACTGGAAATGTTAAGGCAGATACAACGGGTGCACCTGTTGTTGCAGCTGCAGTCTTAGGTAACGCAGGATAAGCACATTAAGAATTAACTATTAATAGAAATAAATAGTAAAAATGGAATTTCAAATTTCTAATAAAGCAAAAAAAGTAACAATTGGACTAATGGGGGTAGGATTACTGCTGTTAATCGTGGGATTCTTCTTTCAAAAAGAATACATGTTTCCCACGGTATTAAGTGATCACGAAGTATACGTTGAATACTGGGGTGACCAAGTTGAAAAAGAAGCTGACGTAAAAAAAGAGGCTGAAGAAGCAATGGCTGCTTTAGGTTACGAACTTGATTTTGGAGATGAAGGGGAAGAACATGAAGTTCATGGACACAATGCTGCTGAAGAACACGGTGATGCCCATAGTGAAGAAGCACATGCTCATCAAGCGCCAACTTTCGAATGGCATATTCATATTAAACATCTGGAAGTTGAAGGAGAGCATGTAGCTCATTCCGTAGGTCACGGTCATGATGCAGCCCCATCAGAAACCTTAGCACATATGTTTAGTAATGGAGATATTGCAATGTCTGATTCTCATTTTAGAAGATTTTGGTCTAATTTATTGGTAAATGGATTCTTCTTTTTTGGAATTGCTTTAGGAGCACTTTTCTACCTTTCATTGCATTATGCTACTGAGTCTGGTTGGGGAGTTGTTTTATTAAGAATCATGGAGGCAATTATGTCTGCATTACCATTAGGCATGATTGTTTTAGCAATTGTTTTTATTGGCGCCACATTAGGGTTAAATCATATCTATCCATGGATGGATAGTGATGTAGTTGCCCACGATGATTTGATTTGGGGCAAAGTTGCATATTTGAATAAGCCGTTCTTTTGGATCAGAATTATATGCTATTTCGGAGTATTTGCATATTTCATGAATTGGTTTAGAAAAACTTCAAGAAAACAAGATAGCGAAGATGTTGAAAAAGCTACAGCCTCACATTTTTTAATGTATAGAAGAGGAGCGTTGTTCTTAGTATTCTTTGCAGTATTTTCATCTACAATGTCTTGGGATATTATAATGTCAATTGATACGCATTGGTTTAGCACATTATTTGGATGGTACTCATTCTCAGGAATTTGGTTAAGTGCAATGATTATGATTATGATGGTAACATTGTATCTGAAGCACAAAGGAAACTTAGAGTTTGTAAATAGCGCTCATATACACGATGTAGGAAAATGGATGTTTGCATTAAGCTTTTTATGGAGTTACTTATGGTTCTCTCAATTTATGCTTATTTGGTATTCCAATATTCCAGAGGAAGTAATCTATTTTGTTACCCGTATTGAAAGTTACAAATTTATATTCTTTGCAATGTTTGTTGTCAACTTTGTTCTTCCAATGATTTTCTTAATGTCAGCAGACACGAAAAAATCTTGGCCGTACTTAATATTTATTGGATTAGTAATATTTATTGGGCACTGGTTTGATGTGTTTTGTATGGTTATGCCAGGCACATTATACGAAGAATGGAACTTTGGATTATTAGAAATAGGTATGTTTATGACATTCTTGGGAACGTTTATCTTTTTGGTGCTAAGATCTCTTGGAAAATCATCCCTGGTTCAAAATAATCACCCATTTTTGGAGGAGAGTAAACATCATCACGGATAAAATTATAGGATAAGATAAATTTATAAAATGGAAAATAAGTTTTTAATATTTATAGTAGTTGTTTTAGGAGTTTTAGCTCTTATACAGCTTGTGAAGGTGTATGAAATGACATCTAAAGTTACAGGAGATAAAAGTCAGGAAAATATTACCCCTGGAGAAAACCTTTCACAAGCTGTTCTGTTTCTTGTGTTTATGTTCGCGCTTTTTGGCGGAACGATTTATTTAATGCTGGAATATGGTAACGGAGGTCTTGGTGAGGCTGCAACAGAACACGGGGTTATGATTGATGATTTGTTAGTTTTTAATTGGTGGATTATACTTCCTGTGTTTTTTATAATGAATGGGATGTTGTTTATTTTTCCATTTCTCTACAGAAGAGACCCTAAAAGAAAGCCCGTTTATTTGGTACACAACAATAAATTAGAAATGATTTGGACTACAGTTCCTGCCATTGTTCTTGCGGGAGTTATCATTTATGGGTTAAGAACTTGGAATTTCATTATGAACCCAGAAGATGAAGGGACTGTTATTGAGTTATATGCAAAACAGTTTGATTGGACTGCTCGATATTCAGGAGAGGATAACAAACTAGGAAAAGCAAACTTTAAATTAGTGACAGGAACTAATCCATTAGGAGTTATTACAACTGAAGGAATCGCTGAATCTTTCGAAACGATAGATACAGAAATTGATAGATTGGATTCTGTTTTGTTGGCTAATAGTATTGAAAAATATATCGACAACCAAAAGACTACGGAATACTTATTGCCAGATGGTAAAGTTGCGGAAATGTCTGAAAAAATAGAAAGGTTGAAGCGTCAGAAGTACAGAATTAAATCTGGTTTAGAAATAGAAAGAAATGCTGATGCTGACGATGCAATGGCAGCTAATGATGTTGTTGTTAAAGGGGAAATGCATTTGATAGTGGATAAAACCTACACTTTTTATTTTAGATCCCAAGATGTACTTCATTGTGCTTGGTTTCCGCATTTTAGGGCACAAATGAATTGTGTGCCTGGAATGACTACTTCATTTACCTTAAAACCTACGATTACAACTAAAGATATGCGTTTAGATGAGTTTGTTATTGACCATTATAAGAATATCAATACCATTCATAATGAGCGTAAAAGAAGAATTGGAGAGGAAGAAGAGGTTGTTGATTTTGATTATATATTGATGTGTAACAAAATTTGTGGTGCAAGTCACTCGAATATGCAAATGAAGGTTGTTGTTGAAACCGAAGCAGAATATAAAAATTGGATTGAATCTCAAAAAAGGTTTGATGGTGGAGCGGTTTCGTATACAATTGGAGCAGCAGCTACTGAAGAGTTAGCTCAAGAAATTGAAGAGTAAGAAATTAGAAATTAGAAAAAAAAGAGAAGAGTATGTCAGATCACGGTCACGCAGCACATCATCATAAAGAAAGTTTCTTTACTAAGTACGTGTTTAGTCAAGATCATAAAATGATTGCTAAACAATACCTATTAACGGCCATAGTTATGGGAATTGTTGGTATTGCACTTTCGGCATTATTTAGATTGCAATTGGGATGGCCAGACGAAAAGTTTGGCATTATGGAAACTTTATTAGGTTCAGGCTGGGCCCCTGACGGTGTTTTGGATAGTAATATGTACCTAGGTCTTGTTACATTGCACGGAACTATCATGGTATTTATGGTTCTTACTGGTGGTTTATCAGGTACTTTTTCAAATTTACTTATTCCACTTCAAATTGGAGCAAGAGACATGGCATCAGGACTATTAAACATGATATCGTATTGGCTGTTTTTTTTATCGAGTTCGATAATGTTAGCTTCTCTTTTTATTGAATCTGGACCAGCAATGGCAGGATGGACAATATATCCACCATTAAGTGTGCTTGAAGAAACGCAACCAGGATCAGGATTGGGTATGACGTTGTGGTTGTTGTCGATATCAATATTTATTGCGTCTGCATTATTAGGAGGTATTAATTATATCGTTACTATTATTAATCTGCGTACGAAAGGAATGAGAATGACCAGATTACCGTTATCGATTTGGACATTCTTCGTAACAGCTATTCTAGGGTTATTGTCTTTCCCTGTTCTTTTGTCTTCAGCTGTATTACTTATTATGGATAGACACATGGGGACAAGTTTCTTTTTGAGTGACATTACAACATCTAATGGAGCACTTGATCAAACAGGAGGTTCTCCAGTATTATTTGAACACTTATTCTGGTTTTTAGGACATCCTGAGGTATATATAATATTACTGCCTGCATTAGGGATATCATCAGAAGTAATTGCTACAAACTCTAGAAAACCAATATTTGGATATAGAGCAATGATTGGTTCGATTTTGGCGATTGGATTTCTTTCGTTTATTGTTTGGGGTCACCATATGTTCCTTACAGGAATGAATCCATTCTTAGGTGGAGTATTTGTTTTTACTACTTTACTTATTGCCATTCCATCAGCTGTAAAAGTATTTAATTACTTAACTACTTTATGGAAAGGTAATCTTGTGTTTACACCGGCGATGTTATTCTCAATTGGAATGGTATCTACTTTTATTAGTGGTGGTGTTACGGGGATAATATTAGCCGATGCAGCATTGGATATTAGTCAACATGATACTTACTTTGTAGTTGGTCACTTCCATATTGTAATGGGGATGTCTGCTATTTTGGCAATGTTCGCTGGAGTTTATCATTGGTTCCCTAAAATGTATGGAAGGATGATGAATAAAAAATTAGGTTTTATTCACTTCTGGATTACCATTACTTGTGGATATGGAGTATTTATTCCTATGCACTTTTTAGGGGAAGGCGGAATGCCAAGGCGCTATTATACAAATTCAGAATTCCCAATGTTTGATCACATGATAGACCTAAATGTTGTAATTAGTATTTTTGCAACTGTAGGAGTACTTTCTCAGTTATTTTTCTTCTGGAACTTTCTTTATAGTGCTTTAAGAGGTCCAAAAGCTTCTCAAAATCCATGGAGAGCAAATACTCTGGAGTGGACATCGCCAGTTGAGCATATGCACGGTAATTGGCCTGGAGATTTACCTGTCGTGCACAGATGGCCTTATGATTATAATAAACCAGGACAAGCAGAAGATTTTGTTATGCAAAATGTGCCGCTAGAACCAGGTGAAGAAGAACATTAGTGTTTTATATTGAATTAATATATTGAAGTCCGTACCTTTGTTAGGTGCGGACTTTTTTTATAGCATTACTTTTTATTTTTTCAAGTCAAGCGCGTGCACAGCTTTTTGACTCTATTCGAACTAGCTTTGATTATAAGCCAAAGGTTTTATTAAAGTTTGATACCCGAAACTCTTTTATTTCAAACCAGTATGCAAAAATACACGGTATTAAATTTGGGCTCTCATTTAACAAGACAACTAATATTGGCATTGGTTATAATTGGATGCCAAAGAGACTTATTGAACGCAATTTTCCTAATTCAAATAAAATAGATTTAAAGTTTGGCTATGTCGTTGCATTCTTTGAGTATAACTTCTATAAATCTAAATATTGGAGTGCAGAAATTCCGGTGCAAATTGGTTTAGGTAAAGCGCAATATGATGATGTAGACCTCTCTATCACAACAGCTAGCTCATGGATAATCATTTATGAACCCGCCATGACTATTGAATACAAATTTTTAAAATACTTCGGTATAGGGGGTGGTGTTGGATTTAGGTTAGCAATAAAATCGAACCAACAAATAAAAGAGTCATTTACAGCCCCAGAGTATATTTTAAGATTTAAAATTTACTTTGGGGATATTTATAAAGATCAGATCTTAAAAAAATAATTTGCTTTGTTATCTTTGTTTCCGAGTGATAGAAGAATACGATATACACGAAGATGGTGCAGATGATTCTGATAAGGAAGTCGAACAGGTGTTGCGCCCTAAATTATTTGATGATTTTGCGGGACAAAGGCATGTAACAGATAATTTACAAGTGTTTGTAAAAGCCGCTATTTTAAGAAACGAACCTTTAGACCACGTCTTGTTACATGGGCCTCCTGGTCTTGGTAAAACAACATTGGCAAATATTATAGCCAACGAAATGAATGTTGGTTTTAAAGTGACTTCTGGTCCAGTTTTGGATAAACCAGGTGATTTAGCGGGTTTATTGACGAATTTAGAGGAAGGTGATGTTTTGTTTATTGATGAAATTCATCGACTTAGCCCAGTAATTGAGGAGTATTTATACTCAGCAATGGAAGATTATAAAATTGATATTCTTATCGATTCTGGGCCGAATGCAAGAACGGTACAGATAGAATTAAGTCCGTTTACTTTAATTGGAGCAACAACACGTTCAGGAATGCTTACAGCACCTTTAAGAGCACGTTTTGGTATTAGTAGTCGTTTGCAATATTACGAGACTAAAATCCTAACGGACATCGTAGAACGTTCTTCTGGAATTCTAGATATTCCAATTGATTATGAAGCCGCTTTTGAAATTTCTGGAAGAAGTAGAGGAACCCCGAGAATAGCAAACGCCCTTTTAAGAAGAGTTAGGGATTTTGCGCAAATTAAAGGTGATGGAACAATAAATACTACTATTACTGCTACTGCTTTAGAAGCACTTCATGTCGATAAACATGGTTTGGATGAAATGGATAACCGAATATTATCGGTAATGATTGATAAATTTGGGGGCGGTCCCGTTGGGTTAACAACGATTGCAACTGCAGTTGGAGAACAAGCAGGTACGATAGAGGAAGTTTATGAACCCTTTTTAATTCAAGAAGGATATATTGCAAGAACACCACGTGGAAGAATGGTTACTGAGCTGGCATATAAGCATTTGGGAAAAGAAAGAGGTGCAACACAAGGTGGTTTGTTTTAAGTAATTTACGATGAAGAAGCTATTTGTATTTGTAATGTTTGTAAGTGTTGTAAATCTAAATTTTGCGTCAAATATTGATACCATAAACGAAGATGTTACTGTTGTTTTACAAGAGGAAAGGGCAGCTTCGAAAATTGATATTACTCCTGAAGAACGCTCGAATAAAAAGCAAATAGGTAAAGAACGAAATCAGAACTCAGATAAATCCCTTGAAGAACAAGCGGAAGAAATCCCTGTTGTATTTGGTCAATGGTGGTTTTGGGTCGGCCTTTTCGTTGTAATCTTGTTTTTAAAATTAGTTATCTTTAAGAAGTAACTAATTTTGAGTTCCATGCCTAAATCAAAGAATACACAATTAATTAAAGAAGAAGCGCATCGATTGGGCTTTTCGTTTGTTGGATTTTCCAAAGCTGATTTTTTAGAAGAGGAGGCGCCTCGGTTAGAGAAATGGCTAAAAGCCAAACAACATGGAGAGATGTCTTACATGGAGAATAATTTTGATAAACGATTAGATCCTAGATTGTTAGTGGAAGATTCAAAATCGGTCATTTCTTTATTATACAACTACCATTCAGATCAAACACAAAGCGATCCAACAGCTCCTAAAATTTCTACTTACGCTTATGGAGAGGATTATCATTTCGTGGTAAAGCACAAACTCAAGTCGCTTCTTTATTTCATTGAAGAGAAGATTGGAAAAGTGAATGCAAGAGTATTTACTGACTCTGCCCCCGTGTTAGAAAAAGCTTGGGCACAAAAAGCCGGTTTAGGTTGGATTGGAAAAAACGCTAATCTTATCAATAAAAACCAAGGCTCTTATTTTTTCATTGCTGAAATTATTCTTGATTTAGATTTAAAATATGATTCCCCAATTCAGGATTACTGTGGGACGTGCACAAAATGTATTGATGCTTGTCCAACAGGGGCAATAATCCAGCCCTATATTGTTGACGGAAGTAAGTGTATCTCTTATTTCACTATAGAGCTTAAAGAAGCAATACCGCAAGAAGTTAAAGGTAAAATGGATAACTGGATGTTTGGATGTGACATTTGCCAACAAGTTTGTCCTTGGAACAGCTTCTCGATACAACACAATGAGCCTGCATTTAACCCACATCCTGATTTACTGTCAATGACCAAAGGTGACTGGGAAGATTTGCAGGAAGATACTTTTAAAGAATTTTTTCGAAAATCAGCTGTTAAAAGAACTAAATTTGAAGGATTAAAAAGGAATATTAATTTTTTAAATGACTAAACTAAAATCAATAACTCTACACCAATATATTCTTTTTGGAATATTAGTTTTAGGCATAATACTACGTTTTTGGAATTTTTCCGAATTACCTTTTACACACGATGAATTCAGCGCACTCGACCGATTACATTTTGATTCATTCAGCGAATTAATTGCTAAAGGGGTTAAAATAGATGCTCACCCAGCTGGAGTTCATGTTTTTATGTACTATTGGGTTCAGTTGTTCGGCTTCTCTGAAATAGCCGTAAAATTCCCCTTTATTTTAATGGGAATTGGCTCCATTTACTTAATCTACAACATTGGTAAATCTTGGTTCAATTCCTCGGTCGGGTTAATTTCTGCAGCATTTATGGCAACTATGCAATTCCCGATAATGTACAGTCAAATTGCTAGGCCATATATCAGTGGAATGTTTTTGTGCCTATTGATGGTAGTATATTGGAGTAAGATCATTAAAGCTCCAGAAAATAATTTTTGGAAGAATTATATTGGCTTTATTGCTTCAGCAGCACTGTGTGCGTATAACCATCATTTTAGTCTGTTGTTTGCTGCTGTTGTTGGGGTGTCAGGGGTGTTCTTTATTCCCAAAAAGTATTTAATAAAATATGTATTAAGCGGTGTAGCAATTTTTATATTGTATTTACCCCATCTTTCTATTTTCTTTTATCAATTACATATTGGAGGAGTAGGATCTTGGCTGGGAAAACCAGAGCCTGATTTTTTGATTGAATTCATTAAACATTTGTTTCATTTTTCTCCCATTATCTATTTACTTGTGATAGTCATGATTACCGGAGGTATTTACCTAAATAAGGAGAGAAAAATAAGTAAATATTTTGTGCTTTCTGTAATTTGGTTTGTGCTCCCCTTTTTGATAGGATACTATTACTCGCTCTATCATGATGCTGTCTTGCAATATTCAGTGTTAATTTTTTCTTTCCCATTTTTCTTTTTTATCCTATTTTCCTTCGTTCCTAAATTACCGATCAAAATCCTATTCCCAGTTATTATATTGATAAGTGTCCTAAACTCTTATTCATTGATTTTTGAACGAGCACATTACAAACTTTTCTATCAAAACAGGTTCATGCAGTTTTTGGTTGATACGCAACAAAAGGTGGATGAATTGGGTAAAGAAAATTGCACAGTGCTGTTAGTTAATCATGCTCGAATAAATGAGTATTACGTTGATAAGTTGGATTTTAATTTTAATTATTTCAACTTTTTAGAAAGAGGAAAAGAAGTTAATTATAAAGATTTATCGAAGGTTGTTGAATACCTTAAAGGTGCTAAAACAGATTATTTTATCTATGGAGGTGTGGCTTATGCTCCTGAAGAAATTCATTCCATGATTAAAGAGTTTTACCCTGCACTAGTGCACCAAAAAAATTATTACGCGAGCAAACTAGAAGTTTTTTCTAAAGAAAAATTAACAGAAGATGAATATTGCTATAGTAATATTCTGGACTTTGAAACTATCAATTCCAATTGGAATTATAACCAAGACAAAGTTATGGAAGACGCTTTTTCAGATAGTCACTTTTTGTTAATTGACTCTTTATCGGAATATGTTACAGAGCATAAAATATTACTGAACAAGTTCGATTTAACCCCAAATGATATTATAGATTTATCTGTAAAGGTATATTTTCCACAAGAAGTAAAGGAAACGGTCCTGGTTGGAACCATTGAGCAAAATGATTCAACTCATAGCTGGAAAGGAGCTGTCCCAGCTAAATTTAATTTGCAAGAAAGAGAATGGCAAACAATGCATTTATCAATCGACATAAGAAAGGTAGACCTATCTATACCAAATTTACTGAAAGTATATTTCTGGAATAAAGATAAAATTAATTTTAAAATTGATGACTTTTCCGTTAAAATTCGAAAAGGAAATCCTAATTTGTATGGGTTGACGGAAAAGTTACTTCGCAACTAATTGTTATATTGCATCAAACACCTCTAGAATTACATCATTGTAAATGGCAAAGGAAGCGAGGCACCATGCTTTTAATGAAGGAACTTCATCTTTCTTCAACCAACTTATAGCTTTAACCAATTCCTTGTGAAATAAGGATCTATCAAAACTTACTTTTTCCAATACCTTCTTACTTAGTTCTAGCATATTCAATGAGGTTTTTCGATGAGTGAGCTATAAATATAGACAAAATAACCTAATTCACCAATAAAGTTGTTAACATTATAGACTAAAAATTTGTTTAATATAAATACGGTTAAAAGAGAAACAATATTGCAGTCTATTAAATGTTTAACAAATTTTCACAAAATAAACTTTTACATTAAGTAACTATTGTTTGATTGCTTGACCTAAAACAAAGGATTAACTAACTAGGATGTTTTAGATAGGTTTAGCTTTATTGACATTTAAATTAAATGGGTTTGACACTTAATATTTTACTTCTAAAAACAAGCATTGTAAGTATTCCGAAAATAATAGCAGCGAAGATTAAGTGACTTGTTTGCACTAATCCAGGCGTGTCGAAGTGCGCCAATAAAACCCCTGAGACTAGCTCTAATATCAAGAAACAGAATACATAACGAATAGATAGATACTTATTCCTATTTTCATTCTTCCATGCAATAACAAACAAAAAAACGAGTACTAACCATGAAAAACTTCGATGGATATAAAATATTAATCCAAGTTCTTCTGTCCAGCTTTCTCGGCTTATACCAGCAGTTGTTAATAAGTCAATAGCCTCTCTCACTTGTGTGCCCAAAAACATTTGAAAAAAAGTCACTCCAAAACAAATCCAAATAAGATAAAAATCCAATTTAGATTGGGGCAACATCTTGATTTGAGATGGACTAATCTCTCGAATAAAATATATTTGTAATGCTATAATTATTAAAGCCAATAACATATGAATTGTAATCGTCCAAGGTACTAGATTAGAAGCTACAACGATAGAGCCAAACCAAGCTTGAGCACTCATTAGAATTAGGTTGATGCCTGCGAGGAAAATCAATTTTCTTTTTCGATACTTCCAAATCAACCAAATAAAGCTGACCAGCATAGCATTTCCTGCAAAAAAACCAAACAGCCTATTAACGTATTCTATCCATGTTTTTTTGCTGTTAAAATCTTGTTCAACTCTCAAATTGGGGTCGCTTTTAAGTTGTTCAGAAGTTTCCTCAAGGCCCATATTTCTGAGGAATTGTGCAAACCTTTCAATTTTAGTTGCTCTTTTTTCTGAATAAAGATCTTTGTAATTCTCTGGTAATTCCGATTCAGAAGAAGGCGGAATCCATTGACCAAAGCACTTTGGCCAATCTGGACATCCCATTCCGGAGCCGGTTATTCTTACAAAACTACCAGCAATAACAACTAGATAAATAAAAACAAGTGTTAACCAATTAAAGCGAATGTAAGTCTTTGAAAATTTCATTACCCAAAGATAATCTCTAAGAAGTAATTAGCATCTGTTAATACGGTTTTTTTGTTCCTTTTGTTATATTCATCTCTATGTGTGTCTGCTTAATAATTTTAAATGATTAAGGGTAATGTTTACCTTTGCTCCATGATAAAATATTCTGGATTAATTCTTTTTTTCTTTTTTTCTTCTTGTAAATCATCTGTAGATGAACCTGAGATGCTTATTTCTGCATTAGATGGAGCAGAATATGTTGCCGATATGGAAGGTGAAATGAATGCTCGAAAAGCAACTCATTTAATCTTACAGGGAAAAGGAGATAGTATAAATTACACCTATATAAGAGCCATTTCTGACAGTTTACAAACGCAAGATTCTACATGGCGGATAAAATATTTTGAAGCGTTGAATACTTTATTGCTAGAATTGGATAGTGCAGAACTTGGCTATTTAGGGGTTAATGGGTTTTCTTATTTTCTGCATAATCCAAATGAATTACTTGACCAATTAAATACTACTGCCTTTGATAATTCTGAACTTTGGTTGAGAATACTGTCTATAGAATTTAATTCCCGTGTTTTGCCGGAAGATATTACAATTAATAGTGTTATTAATTTAGCGCATAAATATTGCAGCCATTGCCCTGACGAAGAAAAAGAATCGATTATTGAATTTATAGAGGCATTATCAGTGTACGAAGATTAATTACCTTTTGTATCGATCGTACTTATTATTCTTAGGTTCCTCCTTTTTCTTAGTTGTTTTTGAGCTCATTTTTATTATTGGAATAATGACCTCTTCCAAGCTAATCCCTCCATGTTGGAATGTGTCTTTGTAATAATTCATGTAATGATTATAATTATTCGGATAAACAAAAAACTTAGTGTCTTTAGCGAAGATGTAAGTGCTACTCACATTTAACTTTGGTAAAAAAGCCTCTTCAGGTCTTTTAATTTCAAAGACATCTCTTTTTACATAGCTTAAGTTTTTGCCTTGTTTGTACCTTAAGTTGGTGTTTGTGTTTCTGTCGCCAACAACCTTGCTAGGCTCATCTACTCTTACTGTTCCGTGGTCTGTAGTAATAATAACATCACAGCCATTGTCTGCGATAAGTTTAAAGATATCCAGTAAAGAAGAGTGTTCAAACCAACTTAGCGTTAATGATCTGTATGCTGCTTCATCGCTAGCTAACTCTCTAATTACCTCCATATCTGTTCTTGCGTGAGACAGCATATCTACAAAATTATAAACGATGGCATTAAAATCGTTCTGTAATAAATTTGAAAAACTATCTACTAATTTTTTTCCAGCGTTAAGGTTTGTTATCTTGTTGTAGGAGAATTTTCCAGTAATTCCATTTCTAATTAAATTTCCTTCTAGAAAATCTTTTTCAAATAAATTCTTTCCTCCTTCGTCATCGTCGTTTTTCCATTTTTTCGGATATTTTCTCGCAATTTCTGATGGCATTAATCCAGCAAAAAGTGCATTTCTTGCATATTGAGTAGCGGTTGGCAGAATACCATAGTAATTATCTTCTTCCTCAATGGTAAAGTATTCAGAAAGCACTGGCTGTAAAACCTTCCATTGGTCATAGCGCAAATTATCAATGACCATTAAAAATGTTTTTTTATTTAAGTGTGGAAAAACTTTCTTTTGTAATAAGGTATGACTCATTGCAGGAGCTTCTTCTGTTCCATTCAACCATTCCAAATAATTGTCCTCAATAAAACGAGAGAATAAATCATTCGCCTCTTTCTTTTGCATGGAAAGAATTTCTTTCATTCCTTCATCGTTACTTTTTTCAAGTTTTAGCTCCCACCGTGTAATGCGTTTATACATATTGTTCCACTCTTTAAAATCCATTCGGTCTTGCAAATCCATTGCAATTTGTCTGAATTCTTGTTGGTATCCAGAAGTGGTTTTTTCACTAACGAGTCGTTTCCCTTCTAAGTTCTTTTTTAAGGATAATAGTATTTGGTTGGGGTTAACAGGCTTAATTAAGTAATCAGCTATTCGACCTCCTATAGCTTCGTCCATGATAGACTCCTCTTCACTTTTGGTAATCATAACAATAGGTAAGTTGGGATGGTCTTTTTTTATGTTTTCTAGAGTTTCTAATCCAGTGAGTCCTGGCATGTTTTCATCTAAAAACACAATATCAAAATTGGAAGCTGTAATTTCGTCGATTGCCTCATTTCCGCTATTAGCTGTTTTGACTTCATGTCCTTTTCCTTCTAGAAACATAACATGGGGTTTTAATAAATCTATCTCGTCGTCTGCCCAAAGTATTTTAGCCATGGTATATTTTGTTTAAATTTGTTTTACAATGTAAAAATAAGATTAGTGAAATCAACCAATAAGAAGAAAATATTTAACGATCCAGTGTATGGTTTTATTTCAATACCATATGATATTATCTTAGATGTAATAAATCATCCACATTTTCAGCGCTTAAGAAGGGTTAAACAATTGGGACTGACAGATGTTGTGTATCCCGGTGCTCTGCATACTCGATTTCATCATGCTGTGGGCTGCACTCACCTGATGAGCCAGGCAATTGACACGCTCCGTGCAAATGGCAATGAAATTACAGAAGATGAAGCTATTGGAGTAACTCTAGCAATACTTTTACATGATATTGGGCACGGTCCATTTTCTCATGCACTGGAACATTCTATTGTTCAGGGTTTAACACATGAAGATGTCTCGGTGTTGTTCATGGCAGAATTAAACAAACAGTTTAATGGTAAATTAGATGTGGCTATTCAAATATTTAAGAATAAGTATCCAAAGAGGTTTTTACATCAATTGGTGTCTAGTCAATTAGACATGGATCGATTGGATTATCTTAAAAGAGATAGTTTTTATTCAGGTGTTTCTGAGGGGGTGGTAAGTAATCAGCGGATTATTAAAATGTTGGACGTCGTTGATGACGAGCTCGTAATTCATGAAAAAGGAATTTACTCCATTGAAAAGTTTATTGTCGCGCGTCGATTAATGTATTGGCAAGTCTACTTGCATAAAACGGTAATTAGTGCTGAATTTTTATTGGTGAAGATTTTGAAACGAGCGAAGTATTTAGCTAAAAATGGCTCGGACTTATTTTGCAGTCCTGCCTTTAAATTATTCCTGTATAATGACATAAGTAAAGAAGATTTTCAATCCAAAAAAATTCTAGAATCTTTTACAGAACTGGATGATTACGATGTGTTGGGAGCTATAAAAGTTTGGAGCAATCATGCCGATAAAGTGTTGGCAGAGTTGTGTAATATGTTGGTGAATCGACAGTTGTTAAAGGTGGAAATTCAAAAAGAAGAATTTAGTAAAGAACAAATAGAGAAACATATTCATCTTGCTTCAAAACATTATGCTATCAGTGAAGAAGAAGCCAAGTATTTTGTGTTCAATAACAATATAGAGAACAATGCTTACAATCCGGAAAAGGATAGCATAAATATTTTATTCAAAGATGGTTCCGTAAAGGATATAACTGAGGCGTCAGACAACTTAAATATTCAAGCATTGTCAATGACTATAAAAAAGTATTTTTTATGCTATCCATCTATTAGTGGATAAGTTCTCAAAAATATTTTGGCTATTGAGGTTTCTGTTTTAAAATCTTATTAAATTTGAACCAATGGAATTTACTGCACAACAAATTGCCGGACTATTAGATGGGGAAATTGAAGGAAACCCGGAAGCCACAGTTAGTGATATGGCAAAAATTGAAGAAGGTAAGCCTGGAACGATAACTTTTCTAGCCAATTCCAAATACGAACAGTTTATATATACAACAAAATCGACTATAGCACTTGTAAATAAGACTTTTGTTCCTGAGAAAGATCTTCCCGCGACATTAACTTTAGTCAAAGTAGATGATGCGTATAAGTGCTTAACAAAGTTACTTGCTGTTTATGATCAGGCAACGCAAAACAAACAAGGAATTGAGCAACCTTCTTTTATTTCAGATTCCTCTTCGCTTGGAGAGAACTGTTATGTAGGAGCTTTTGCATACATTGGAACCAATGTTACTATTGGTAAAAATGTAAAAATTTATCCGCATGTATATATCGGAGATAACGTTACTATTGGAGATGATTCAACAATTTTTTCAGGGGTTAAAGTTTATGTTAACTGTAAATTAGGTAAGTCTTGCACTATTCATTCAGGTGCGATAATTGGTTCTGATGGATTCGGGTTTGCTCCCAATGCAGCTAATAATTATCAGAAAGTGCCACAAATTGGAAATGTAATACTAGAAGATTATGTCGAAGTAGGAGCAAATACCACTATTGATAGAGCGACAATGGGCTCTACTTTTATTCGAAAAGGAGTAAAATTGGACAATTTAATCCAGATTGCACATAATGTAGATATTGGAGAGAATACGGTAATTGCTGCTCAAACAGGAATTGCTGGCTCGACAAAATTGGGGCAAGAATATGATGGTAGGTGGCCAAGTTGGTATTGTTGGTCACTTAAAATTGGCAGATGGTGTTAAAATTGCTGCACAATCAGGTGTAGGAAGAGATATTTCAAAAGAAAACGAAATCGTTCAAGGATCTCCTGCTTTTTCAATAGGAGATTATCAACGAAGCTATGTTTTGTTTAGAGGGCTTACCCAAATTGAGAGGACAAATAATAGAGATGCAAACCATATTAGAAGAATTTAAATCCCCTAATAAATAGAGATTCCTGAAGCTTATGAATAAAAAACAACACACGTTAAACGCTACGATAGAGTTACAGGGAGTAGGGCTGCATACTGGAGAAAAGGTAAAAGTAATCATAGAGCCAGCAGCTGAGAACCATGGATATAAGTTTCAAAGAACGGATATTGAAGGTGAACCAATTATTCCGGCTGACGCAGATTTAGTTGTTTCTACAGAAAGAGGGACGACGTTAGAAAAAAAAGGTG
This sequence comes from uncultured Flavobacteriales bacterium, assembly GCA_943788755.1. Taxonomy (GTDB): domain Bacteria; phylum Bacteroidota; class Bacteroidia; order Flavobacteriales_D; family Parvicellaceae; genus CALSMU01. Next base: position 220,495 of record CALSRM010000003.1, on the reverse strand, counting down.
TTAAAGTTAATACTACAGAGCACCTATTGGCTGCTCTTTATGGTATGCAGGTTGATAATGCATTGATTAAACTAGATGGTTCTGAAATTCCGATTATGGATGGAAGTGCTTTGCCTTTTGTAGAAGCGATTGAAAAAGTAGGCCTAAAAGAACAGCAAGCCGATAGAGATTATTTTGAATTTCAAGAAAATAGGCCTTTCGAGGATCTGGAGAAAGGTATTGAGATGCTTGGGATACCTTACGAGGATTTTCGACTGACAGTGATGGTAGATTATAATTCGCCGGTGCTCGGTACTCAGCATGCTTCGATGTATAATATTTCTGAATTTAAAGAAAATATTGCTACATGTAGAACTTTTGTCTTCTTAAGAGAGCTTGAAATGCTTGCAAAAGCAGGTTTAATTAAAGGGGGTGATATTGATAATGCAATTATTCTAGTTGAAAGAGATAATGTTCCACAAGACGAGATTGATGCTTTAGCAAAATTGTTAGATAAGGAACATCTTGACATTAAGATTCAAGGGAATACCCTTAATAACATTGATTTAAAATTCATTAATGAACCTGCTCGGCATAAATTATTAGACGTAATTGGTGATTTAGCTTTAGTTGGAAAACCAATCAAAGGACATATTTTAGCTGCTAGACCTGGTCATTCGGGAAATACTTCATATGCTAAGATAATCAAGCAAATAATGAAGGAGCAAGCAAAAGAGGGCAAGAGATTTGACTTAACAAAAGAGCCCTTGTACGATATCAATGATATTGAAAGAATGCTTCCGCACCGATATCCCTTTTTGATGGTAGATAAAATAATGGAGATTACCGAAGATTCAATAGTTGGAGTCAAAAACATTACAATGAATGAGCCTCAGTTTACAGGTCATTTCCCGGGTAATCCAATTATGCCAGGAGTATTGCAAATTGAGGCAATGGCTCAAGTTGGAGGAATATTTTCATTAAGTAAGGTAGAAGATCCTCATTTATATTCTACTTATTTTATGAAGATTGATAAAGTAAAGTTTAAAAGAAAAGTAGTGCCAGGAGATACTGTGGTTTTTGAATTAAAATTAGTTTCTCCAATCAGAAGAGGTCTTGTTAATATGGCAGGGGTAGCCTATGTAAATGGTCAGGCCTGTATGGAAGCAGAAATGCTTGCTTCGGTTGTTAAAGATAGAGAGGAATGAGTGAGTTAGCATATATACATCCTGATGCTAAAATTGGGAACGGTGTTGTTGTAGAGCCATTTGCATCGATTTATGGTGATGTAGAGATAGGAGAAGGTACTTGGATAGGTCCTAATGTTGTTATCATGAATGGAGCTAGAATAGGTAAGAATTGCAAAATTTTTCCTGGAGCAGTTATATCTGCTGATTCTCAAGACCTTAAATATAAAGGAGAGTATACAACGACGCATATTGGCGATAATACTACCATCAGAGAATGCGTTACTATTCATAAAGGCACCACAGATAGAAATAAAACAGTAATAGGAAATAATTGTTTGTTGATGGCGTATGTACATGTTGCCCATGATTGTTTAATTGGCAATAACGTAATTATAGCAAATAGCACGCAATTAGCAGGTCACATTACTATTGATGATTGGGTGATAATTGAAGGTATGGTTGGAACTCAGCAATTCGTGCATATTGGTGAGCATGCATTTATTGCGGGAGGTTCTTTGGTTCGCAAAAATGTTCCACCTTATGTTAAGGCAGCTAGAGAGCCACTTTCTTATGTAGGAGTTAACTCTGTTGGCTTAAGAAGAAGAGGGTTTAGTGATCAGCAAATCATGAACGTAGAAGATATTTATCGAGTGGTAGTATGTTCAAAATAGTAACATTACAACGGCTTTAAAAGTTGCAGATATCGAATTACCTTCTTCAGAAGAAAAAGACGCTATATTAGACTTTATAAGGGGATCTACTAAGGGTATTATGAGGGGGTTATCTTAATGATTATTCAATAATAAATTTCGTTGGTAAAAACCCGTTTGCACCAACAATATAAATCCCCTTAGGAACGTGACTGACATCAAGGTTATTAATGCCCGGTTGAATGTTAAAGGTCTCAAATAATTTCCCTTCTAAGTTATAGAGATAATATCTAAAGTTTCCTTTGATTGGATTTGAAGATGAGTAGAGGTAGGATTTGGGTATAAATTTAAGTATGCTAATTTATTATCCTTCCATTCCTTGTCCCAAAGAATCTATATTAATCCCAATGTAATTAGTTCCAACGATTGTTTCTGTATTGTAGAGGTTTGCAGAGTTCACAGTAATATGTCCCTGAATAAACTGGGTTGGAGATAAAAGGACAGAGTAGCGTTCCCCGGGATACAGGACAAGAGTGTCACTGTCGAATAGGATTAGGAAGAACTCTACCGTCCGACATGTGCATTACTGCATTTGCTTCCGGTGGAAAAATGTACTCAACAGAATTATAGCCAACATTCCCTATATGCAATAAGAGCTGTGTCACCAGCGACTCATATTAATGATTTGCGCTGTGTCATCGAATAATTGTGATCCTGCTTTTCCGTTTACCATAAAATAATCGGCTTCGTACATGTGAAATGGCTCCTGGAGAAGTTACATTGAAATTCCAGTATAAATACATGTCAGAGGAAAGATAGAAGTATTCTTTATTAAAAGAAGGACCATTGCTATATAAGTAAATTAGTATCCGGGTGAATTTCGGACTACGAACATTCCAGTACATTCCCATAGCCGCATGAAGAGAAGTTTGCACATGACAATGGTATAAATAAGTCCCAGGATGCTTAGCCCTAAACTTGTATGTGGCGCTATCATTAACCCACATACGCCAAACGATGTTCGATGGAACGCCATCATTTATCTTGGCTTACATCAAGTCCGTGTAAATGAATCGTGTGCATTTCCGGAGATAGATTGTGCAACTTTAAATGAACACTGTCATTTAAATCGTAAATAAGCAAGGGTGCAGGTAGTGTGATTCTTTGACTAGGCAGAGTTGGGTTAAATTCTCCAAAACCCCAATAAGGAGTATAAATTCCGTCCTCACTCAGAAATGTGCCATCCATTTTGGAAATTAACTTGGTATGTTTGATTTGAGAATAAGCCAAGTAATGGTGCAACATATAGTAACGCTAATATTAATTGTTTCATGGCATAATATTTAGACGTGTTATCATACCTCCAGGATAACCACCTGTGATCAACAGTAACAAGGTTATGATTGTGAACAGGAAACATTCCTGGTTGATCGGGAACGAGCAACAAGGTCATAGCCTCTCCAGGAAATACTGGAAATGTATCTTTTTCCCAACCCAACATGGTTTGGTGAATTTTAACATCAATGATTTTAACATGGTAACCATGAAAATGGAAAGGGCTAACCATTTGGCCAGAATTAACAACAGAAATAATGATTGAATCATTTACGTTTCCAGTTGACTAGCACCTATTGGGTCAGTAACTGTGTTTGGAAAATAAAGATTATTAATGGTGAAAACTTCTGGTTTGAAAATAGTTGGGTAAAGTAGCGATTAATCCATTTGCAATGGAATCCATCAATGTTTCTTTTGCTTCAAATAAATTCCAGAAAAAGTGAATATAATTAGCTATATCCAACTAAAATATTTCCAGGAAGCTCCTAGATATTTTCCATAAGCATACATCGGAGTAATAGCGATAAGTTCCTTTGCTAGTTAAATTCAAGCTGAAAAGTTGCTGTGTCAAAGGGAGCTATGTTATTTCCTGTTTCTAATATTGCGCTGACAGTAAAAGTATGTGTTAAGCTATCGGTGTTTATTATTGTAACTTGAAGCGTGTCATTTTCATTTACTTCAAGAGGACTGTTCGTCAGTTCAAAAGCTTCTGTATCGTTAAAAGAACAATAATGTATTAGGTTTGAGCTTGATTAACGGTGTCTCTATTGATGAAAAGGGTGTCAATATATACATGTCGAAAAAGAGCTTAATGAGCTCTGAAACAGCAGAACTAATGTTATTAACTTTCTCATTGCAGATGAGTAATTACAGATTGAAGAACCTCATAAGTTTCTCTGTTAAAAACATAAGTAATCAATGATAAATTATCAATATCATAGGTTGCATCATTTTGCGGAACCTCGAAAGCATAGTCATTGTAGAACTTCTCTCCACTCGCAACTGATCCGCTAACAATCTCCTCTCCCCAAGTTCCGTTTATATTAGCAGAAAGAACGTTGTGGTGATGATACTCATCCTCTTCTTGGCCTGCAGGAAACTTTTGAGGCGAAATTACTGTATCTCGAACCAGATAAACTACAAGGTTATAATTTCCTGTCTTTGTATTGATGAAGTCAGATTCTGTATGCACAAAAAGCCCATTTTCGTTTTCAAAATAATTATACTGGACTTGAATATTTACATCCAAATCTTCACCTAATAAAGTCGTTGTGCTAGTTCCCCAAGAGGTATGTGGTTGGTAGAAAGGTTGGATTTGTTGGATGGGTAGACTCCAAGTTTTCTATTTGTCATACCTAATGGATTTAAGTCGCATCCAAAAGTAGTTGCATATTCGTTTCCAGCATCAGTCCTATAGTCTGCAGAAAATACAGATGGTGCAGGTTCAGGAATTGATATCCATTGGTAGTGCTGGCATGAATCGAGGCAACGATTACCCTTCCTGGATTGGCAGATTCAATATTAGTTGCCTCCGCTGCCGCGGCAGGACATCCCACGCAAGTATGGCCAGTGAAGTCTTCAATTAAAACATTTTTTGCTGATTTAAATTGGCAGTCCAAGTAGGCCAAGTGTAGCTTGCAGAATCTTCAAAAGGTGATAGACTCCAGTCTAGATCCTCCAACCGTTTCAGGTATTGGATTTTCAATTTTATCACAAGAATAAAAGCTTGATGAGACAACTAGAATTAAGCCCTACTATTAAATTTATTTGTTTCATAATTTAAAAACTTGTTGTTAAGGTAAAAGTAACACCATTTGACGCAGGCACAGACCGGCATACTCCACCTACACAAAATACTCCAGCTCGTTGTTTACCATATTGAATAGAAAACCTATGTGGGACCATTGAGGTACCCTGCTGTTGCAAGAGGATAATGCAATCTTTCGACTTCAATCGAATTTCCGTAATTATATTGATCCATTATGGCAAAAAACCAACTTGGGCTTATAGAGTACTCTATCAATCCATAGGCCCAATTCCCTCTATCCTGACCCGTGCGCAAATGCTGGGCTTCAATTCTTATACTATGGTGTTTGTTTATTTTGTAGGTGGCTTCTGCCACAAAAATATCTGCATAAATAAGCTCATGCTTTTGGGCCACCAAAATTGCACGATCGTCAAATACAAAGTTAAAGTAGGTTAAAGCCGCTTTAAATTTCTTGTTAAATTTTCTTTTTATCTCAATATTGAAGTCTTTTACAAAAGCACTATCACTAGCATCAAAAGGTGCTTGAAGTATATGACTTTCGTGAACTGTCCATATCATTTAAGTAAGTTCTATTTGGAGCATAAGCGGTAGCAAAGTTTATATTAATAGAAGTTCCATATTTACCACCAATTGCTGTTTTCTTTGGGATTTTGTAAATAATATCTGCTTGGAATGCTACTTCTCCTAGAAAATTTACAGCATAGGGATACATTGTAGAGGCTAGGTTATAGGTGTGTTGTTTGGACATAGTTGGTAAAAAACCAATCAAGAGCGAAGTTGGTGCTACACTTACATTTGTGCTTCTCCAAAGCATGTTGTCGTTGTGTTTGGCGCTCAAATCAATACCTAGACCTTTAGTAGAGTAGCCCAAGTTTAAAAGAATACCCTCTCCATTATTGTATATGTAGTTGAATCTTTCATCTGTTGGGTTTGGGTACGGATCATTTTCTTTCAATATGTATTCTCCCGAAAATCGGATTTTACCATATCGCATAGCAATTCTACCTCCATATGCTCCCACATTTTTAGGGAAGGATGAAATCAGGTGTTGTATTGTCGTTATTGTATTTACTTACAAAACTACCCCCTATGGATATTCTGAACTTTGAGTCGGCAAACGTGCTGTCAAATAATGTGTTTAAATCAATTTCTCCATCGAAACCACGAACAATTCCATTTCCATTTATTAATCCGTCGTTAAAGGCTTCCCTTTGTTTTCCAATTAGGCCAGTTAAATTGATTCCTTGATAGGGTTCATATTTTATCTTTATACCATCAAGCGCATTGTTTAATCCTAAATTGGGTTCTTCATAAGCTCTAAGAATAGTCCCACTTCCAAATTGCTCAAAGAAGTTTCCGATAGTAATATTAAGACTTTCATTTTTCCAATTAGCATATCTGTATCCAATTCCAGTTCCGGAAAAACCGGATGGATACCCTTCTAATGGGTTAAGATAAGTTTCATATCGAATACCGGCATTGAATTTTCCTCTAGAATAATTAACATTAGTAAATGAGTTTAATCCCATTATATGATCGGGTAAAGCAGCATTTATTAATGTGTCTTCATTGTAATATTGTGCGATTACTTGAGTGTTCCCGCTAATACTACCTAGGTCAATCTCCGCGTCTTCTTGTGAATAAACAAATTGTCCCATGCCTAGGACAATAGCTGCTATGGTGATAAGATTCTTTTTCAAGATATTTATTTTATGGCGTATATTTTGTTGTCTGTGGTTATTTTGAGATACGCTCTATTTGTTCCAAAAGTTCTTCTTCATCTCCTGGAGAGTAATTGTTGTGATTCCATACGACTTTTCCAGTGCTTCCATCAACCAAAAAAGTGTGTGGGACGTTGTTTACATTCATCGCTCTTTTCAAATCTCCGTTTGGATCTAAAAGAACTGTATATTCCCAGCCTTGACTATTAACATAAGGCTCTACTCTTCCTGAGCTTCTGGCGTCATCTATCGATACTGCTATTAATTCGACTCCAGTTTCATCAACCCAATCTTCATAATCTTCTGCGATTGTATTCAGCTCAGCTTTACATGGTTTGCACCAGGTGGCCCAAAAACTAATTACAATCGGTTTTCCATTATTTTTTATTTGCGATATATCAACCGTTTTACCTTCTAATGTTTTAAGCTTCATGGAAGGTATGCTTTTGCCATTTTGAGCCGTAATTATTCCTGTTGCAATTAATGCAAATGAAAGTATAAATAATTTTTTCATAGTAAATATTTTAATTGTTTATTGGTCGAAACCAAAAATCAAACCAAATTCCTGCTTTTTGTAAAGGTAAGAATCCAATTTGTTATACAAGAGAAATATATAAAGTATATGTTTTCTTCATTGTTGGGAAGTTAAATCACCTCTAAATAGCTTAACGTGCTGTTAACTATTGTTTTGTAGATGATAATATTGGAAAGTAAAAAGGCGCTTCGTAAACAGAAGCGCCTTTTGATGTGAATTAAGATTGATTCTTATTTGGTTAGAACAACTCTTTCTGAAGTTAATACTGCGACCAGCTTTAACATTTATCATGTAAATACCAGCAGTAAAAGAAGTACCGTCGATAGTTACATTTTGCAGTCCTGATGCATCTACCTACGTTTTCAGTGTATACAACTTGACCAACCATATTAACTACTTCTATAATTGCATCAATTCCCGTATTATTATTGAAATTAACAGTAGCAATTGTAGTGAATGGGTTTGGATAAACACCCAGATTATCTATTGCATTTTCTTTAATAGCCGTAGTTGTGCTTGAACCATCCGTTCTTAATGCGGCATCTCGAGTAGTGCTATTACCAAAATCCCAAGCACCAGCTACTGTCATGTCTACAAGCATAGATCCTTGGATGTCAGAGATAGTATAGCCAAACGAACCTGAGGGAGGAGTTCCATATTGCAATCCATCACCAAAGCTATCTTCTAAAACAAATGAGTAACATTCGGTAGCAGATGGTAAATTAACCGTATGACTCTTTGTAGTTAGTGCATCTGGTCCACCTCCACCCCATTGGTCATCTGTTCCTTCTTGGTAAGGTCCTCCCGAGGCCACTGTAGTTCCAGATTCATTAACTATTTTCCAAGATGTTTCACCTGGATAAACATCTGTAAATATATCAATATGCAGATCTAAACTGCTTAATTCTGCCAAGTTAATCGTTTTTTGAATTGCATTGTTTGCAGCATCAGCGTCACCATCCGTGGTAACTATAATATCTAAAGTAGTAGCTCCTGAAACAGAAACATTACCAACATTAACTTGTTGCAAATCCCCAAGCATCTAGGTTTCCAGTAGTAAGATCCGGATCCAACGATAGTTGCTACCGTCGTATACTTCAACGGAAGCATGCAGTTAATGAGCTGTAGCACCTGAAGTTTTGAATTTCAACAATAACCGGAACATCAATTGCAGCACCGCAAGAGGGCATTCATCTCCATTGTGACGTAATAGAGCGGTGATGTCAGTTCCACGGTTTAATGATGGACAATCACCTAGCACCAGCATGATGTGCATCTGCACTTAGTTGGACCTGATTCTGTTAATATGTCGGTTCGGGCAAATCGTATAAATAGTTGGATAAGTAGCCAATTGCATAATTGGACAGCTGATTGAGGCGTCATCAATAATAGGAAACATTGTTCCTACTGTCCAATCACCTTGTGTATTGGTGCCAGTTCCTGCTAAGTCGGCTAGCAGTTGTTGAAGCATCAGCTTCAAACCACAAATACCATCAACATCATCAGTAGTTGCATGCACTAACACCTGGCATTGCCAGCTGGTCCGTGATTTACGCACAAATCTTCTAATTCCCCTGCCTGATGGTAAGACCAACAAGGGCCACACCAGGTAGCAGATACAGTCAAGTACCAACAGTGTAGCCATCATCTAGATAATCATATAAAGTATGGGTGTTTCCATCAATATCAGTGAGCGGTCCAGTCTAGGAGCAATGCTCCCATCGGCCAATTGAGCATTTGCCGTATTTGCCGAACTGATTCCTGCTAACACTAATAAAGTAAGTAGAGTTTTTTTCATCGTGATAATTTATTTGTTTAAATTAGTTTCTTTGATTTGTGAAGTGTAAAAGTAAGAAAAATTGAGCATTCTCTCCAAATCTTGTGATTGCTCACTATTGGAGTCCTAAAAAAGTAGAATTGTTTATATTTGTGTTATTCATAAGCAATTATTAGATATATTTGTATCAAACAGAAACATCGAGAATATTATGAAAAAGATAATTACAAGCTTGCTTTCAATTTTAGCGATTTCGTCTATTGCTCAAAATTCACTTAAAATTGAAGATGCAGCTAATGTTGGACCAGACATAGCGAAGCAGTATTGTGACATTAACTGATTTAGCTTCGATTTTTGAATTTGCGTTAGATCTTCATGTGATTAATACGTCAACTGTTTCAATGGAGTTAAAAATGAGAACCACAGAGATGGATGTTTGTCTCTAATACTACCAGTGCAACATGTTGGTCCGTTTGTCCGCCATACTCAACCGCTGGAGCGAACCCAACTCAAATTAGTGCATTTTCGCAGACGATAGCGCCTGGAGACACAGCTTCCGTTTGTTCTCTTCATTACAAGCCTCAAAACCTGAGACTGTTGTTCAATGTTTAAATATGAATGGATAGATATTGATAATGGCAATGCTGTTGTTGCAGATTTAATGGTAAGATATGATCATACGAATGTAGGTACTACTTGCGCCGTTAGTGTCAAAGAGCAAGAATTTAATGCAGAGGTTTCAATTTCTCCAAACCCAGCAAATGATAATATTGCATTATCTTTAAGTGGTGTTGAAAATTTTAATGGAATGTCAATTCATGTTTTTGATATGCTCGGAAAAAAAGTAAGTTCAATTTCTCAAGTTGGCCCGAACAATAATTTAAATGTTTCAGAATTCGAAAATGGTATGTATTTCGTTTCCATCATGAAAAATGAATCACTGATAAAAACATCCAAATTTATTAAGGAATAGCTATAAATATTTTTCTTTAAGAATTGAAGCCACAATAGCTAGACCTATTGTGGCTTTTTCATTTATTACAGTTAAGTTATTTATTGATTTAGTATCAACATCTAGTGAAGGGTCAACTAAATATTTCGGGCAATCTTCAGACGTTTGGTATACTAGGCCCGCTGCGGGATATACATTTAGGGAGGAACCTATTATTAAGAAAATATCTGCTGTTTTGACTATTTCCTCAGCAATTAACATGTTGGGGACATCTTCTCCAAACCAAACAATATGTGGCCGCAATTGATGGCCACTGTTACAAAGATCATTTAAGAAAATAGGGTTATTTCCAATTGTATGTATTTTCTCTGTTCCCACGCTTCGGGCTTTGGTGATTTCTCCATGGAGATGAAGCACGTTTGTAGAGCCTGCCCTTTCATGTAGGTCATCAATATTCTGCGTTATTATTTGTACATCAAAATATTTTTCAAGTTCAGCAATTATTTCATGTGCTCTATTTGGCTCTGCTTCAAGAGCTTGTTTTCGCCTTTTGTTGTAAAATTCTAAAACCAACTCAGGGTCTTTTTCCCAAGCTTCAGGCGAACAAACATCAGAGATTTTGTATTCTTCCCATAGCCCTCCAGAATCCCTAAAGGTTTTGATACCGCTTTCTTGACTTATTCCAGCTCCAGTAAATACAACTAACTTTTTCATAGATAAAACTGTAAACTAAAGTTAGGGAAATTTATTAGAAGAAATGATATAAGTTTAATAATTGGATAATCTCCCTATTTTCAGTGTGAATTTCATGGATATTGCTATCTTTATCTGCTCTAAAATCAGGAGGTAGGATGAAGATAAAAAGAAAAGAAGCTCTAGATTACCATAGTAATGGACGAAAAGGGAAAATTGAGGTGGTCCCTACTAAACCGTACAGTACCCAAAGGGATTTGGCATTGGCATATTCTCCGGGTGTAGCGGAACCTTGCTTGGAGATTGCAAATGACAAAAATAATGCTTACAAATATACTGCAAAGGGAAACTTGGTAGCTGTTATTTCAAACGGAACAGCTGTTTTAGGGTTGGGGGATATTGGCCCAGACGCTTCCAAGCCAGTTATGGAGGGAAAAGGGCTGCTATTTAAAATATTTGCGGATTTAGATGTGTTTGATATCGAGGTTGATGCCACTAATGTGGATGCATTTGTAAATACCGTTAAAGCTATTGCGCCAACTTTTGGAGGGATAAATTTAGAAGATATTAAAGCCCCTGAGGCATTCGAAATTGAAAGAAGGTTAAAGGAAGAGCTTGACATCCCTGTAATGCATGATGACCAGCATGGTACCGCAATTATTTCTGCAGCGGCATTAATTAACGCATTGGAGATTGCAAATAAGGACATTAAGAAAGTCAAGCTTATTGTTAATGGAGCAGGAGCTGCAGCTATTTCCTGTTGCAAATTGTATGTGTCTTTAGGTTTAAAGAAGGAGAACTTAATCATGTTTGACTCTAAAGGCCCGATTACGAGTGACAGAAAGAATTTAGATGAGCAAAAGCAGTTTTTTGCTGTAAAAACAAAGGTCAAGACTTTAGCAGAAGGAATGAAGGGCGCAGATGTTTTTGTTGGACTTTCCAAAGGAGATATTGTTTCTAAAAACATGGTGAAGTCCATGGCAAATAACCCAATTGTATTTGCTCTAGCTAATCCAATCCCCGAGATATCTTATGATGATGCAATGAGCATTAGAAAGGATATTATTATGGCAACAGGTAGATCTGATCATCCTAATCAAGTCAATAATGTCCTTGGATTTCCCTATATTTTTAGAGGAGCGATGGATGTGCGTGCAACCTGCATCAACGAAGAAATGAAACTTGCTGCTGTCAAAGCAATTGCAAAATTGGCAAAAGAAACTGTGCCAGAAGAAGTGAATGAAGCTTATGAAGAAAGGAATATTTCTTTTGGACCAGATCAAATTATCCCGAAACCGTTGGATCCTCGATTAATTTATTGGGTGGCACCAGCTGTGGCAAAAGCTGCCATGGAATCTGGAGTTGCTCTGGAGCCAATAGAAGATTGGGATGCTTACGAACAAGAATTGATTAAGCGATTAGGGAATGATAATAAGTTAATTAAAGACATTACAGAAAAAGCACAAAAAAATCCGAAACGAGTGGTCTTTGCTGAAGCAGACCATTATAAAATACTAAAAGCAGCTCAAATAGCTTGTGAAGAAGGAATTGCTTTCCCGATATTATTAGGGAAGAGAAAGAAGATCGAAACATTAATTGAAGAGAATGGGTTGGAATTTGGAGAATGTTCGATTATTGACCCTAGGGATGAAAGTGAATCTGATCGCAGGGATAAATTTGCTGCAGACCTATTTGAAAAGAGAAACCGCAGAGGCCTTACACTTTACGAGTGTAAAAAGATGATGCGTGAAAGAAATTATTTTGGCGCTGCCATGGTAGAAGCGGGAGAGGCAGATGCAATGATTTCTGGACTGACTCGAAACTATCGTGATACAATTCGGCCTTCTTTACAAGTAATAGGTATTGATGAAGGTGTCAATAAGATTGCCGGAATGTATGTTTTGATTACAAAAGAAGGCCCACTTTTCTTTGCAGATACAACCGTTAATTTAAATCCAACGGCAGAAGAATTAATCGATATCACATTGTTAGTTGCAAAGATTGTTAAAAGGTTCAAAATACAGCCTCGAATAGCAATGCTGGGCTATTCAAATTTTGGTTCTAGCGAGGGTGATGATGCGATTAAAATACGAGAAGCGGTAAACACGCTGCATGAAGAGCATCCTAATTTGTCGGTAGATGGAGAAGTTCAAGCGAACTTTGCATTAAACAATGATTTGATGAAAGAATTTTTCCCTTTTTCTTCTTTGGCAAATAAAAAAACAAACACCTTAATTTTCCCTAATTTAGCAGCTGGAAACATAGCCTATAAATTAGTTCAGGAATTAACGGAGGCAGAGGTTATTGGTCCTATATTGCTGGGCATGAAAAAGCCTGTTCATGTCTTGCAAATTGGCTCTTCTGTCCGTGAAATATTGAATATGATTACTGTTGCAGTTGTAGATGTTCAAACAAGAAAATAATGATTACACACATTGAAGGAATATTAGAAGAGAAAAACCCTGCTTACGTTATTTTAGATGTAAATGGAATAGGTTATTTTTTACACATTTCATTAACAACTTTTTCTGATATACCTGAAAAAGGAAAGCTAAGATTGTTTACCCACCTTTCAATAAAAGAAGATGCGCATACCCTATTTGGGTTTAGTACGCAAAGTGAAAGAACAATATATCGTCAACTTATTAGTGTTTCTGGGGTGGGACCAAGTACTGCTAGAATGATATTGTCCTCGCTATCACCGGATGAAGCTGCACATGCAATTGTTTCAGGCGATGTCAATTTGCTAAAAAAAGTAAAGGGTATTGGAGCGAAAACAGCGCAAAGAGTTATTATTGATTTAAAAGACAAGGTAGCTCCTTCTGAGGAAGTCTCTGATTTTTCTTCTACGTTAGGCAATACTCTTAGAAACGAAGCGTTATCTGCACTGATTGTTTTAGGAATAGACAAAAGAAAAGCAGAGACTGTTATTGACAAAACCATAGATAAATCTGGATCAGAAATATCTGTTGAGCAGTTGATTAAGATTACGCTAAAGAGTTTGTAGATTCCCGAAATTATTTAGAAAACCATCCTGAAAAAGCAAATAAAATATTTTGTTATTTCTGCAATAGCATTAATTCTGTTTAATCAGAGTGTCTTTGCTATGAACCCAATTAAAGAGTACGTTGCGTTATTAGATTCCCCCGAAGTAAACTTAATTTACCCCATTCAAGATGGGATTAGCTCAAGCGAGCAACAATCTGGATTGATTGACTTTAGTGCTCCTCTTAATATTGAACAGCACGTAGAGTATGATCCGGTTTCTGGGATGTATGTTTTTTATTCAACTTTGGGAGATTCTTTGAGCTACAGAAATCCTTCTTCCATGACGCTTGAGGAGTATTTGCAATACCAAAATGAGCAATCGATGGAACAATACTGGCAAGATAAATTTAATGAACAATCGGACATGGGAAGAGAGACAAAGGATGAAGATGGTGAATTAAGTGAATTTGGAGACAGAAAAAAGAAAAGTATATTCGGAAGTGATTTTGTTGAAATTAGACCACAAGGATCGGCGGAATTGAGTTTTGGGATTAACTCATCACGTACCGATAATCCTGTATTACCAGAAAAGCAAAGAAAGATAACGACGTTTGATTTCGATCAAAAAATTCAGATGAATTTGACTGCTAAAATTGGAGATTTAATGAAAATTGGATTCAATTATAACACAGAAGCAACTTTTGATTTTGAAAATGAACTGAAACTTAATTACTCGGGAGAGGAAGATGAAATTATCCAAAAGTTAGAGGCGGGTAACGTAAGTATGCCGCTTAATAGCTCATTAATTTCAGGAAGTCAAAGTTTATTTGGAATCAAATCTGAACTGAAGTTCGGAAGGTTAACAGCAACCACTGTATTGTCGCAACAAAGAGGGCAGAAAAAGGAAATTGAAGTTGCCGGAGGTGCCCAAGTAAGTGATTTTGAAATTTTCGCAGACAACTATGAGGAAAATCGTCACTACTTTTTAAATTACTTTTTTAGAGATAATTATGACAATGCAATGGCAAATTTGCCAAATATAACTTTGGGTGTTCAAATTCAAAGAATGGAAGTTTGGATAACAAATCGTACAAATGATTTTTCTGAAACTAGAAACATTATAGCGTTCGCTGATTTAGGTGAGAGTGAAGGAGATAATATGCAAAATGCAGGTTGGAATATAAATGGGGCTTCCAACCCTGATAATGATAATAATGCGATGTATTCATATTTGACTTCTAGTCAAGGAATCCGAAACTATGTAAATGCTTCAAATTTATTAGCTTCCACGCCTGCTGGAACTTTGCAGCAAAGTGTTGATTATGAAAAGTTAGAAAATGCCAGATTGTTATCGTCAAATGAATATTCTTACAATGCTTTATTAGGATACGTTTCGTTAAATCAATCCTTGAACAATGATGAGGTATTAGCTGTGTCTTATCAATATACTTATAAAGGGGAGACTTATCAAGTTGGTGAATTTTCAACAGATGGAGTAACAGGACAAGATGCGTTATTTTTAAAATTATTGAAATCAACTGTTAGGAACCCAACCAAGAAATTGTGGGATTTGATGATGAAGAATGTTTATTCACTTGGTGCATATCAAATTGACCCTATTAATTTTAGGCTAGATGTTTGGTATAATAATCCAAGTACAAGTGTTGATGTAAACTATATTCCAAAACCTGGTGTAGATGATAAATTACTGCTTCAGCTATTAGAAATGGATAGGATAAATCAACAACAAGCAAAATATGCTGATGGTGTATTTGATTTTATTCCAATAACTGTCGCCAATGGGAAAATAATAAATGGGGGAACAATTAACCCGCGAAACGGAAGGCTCTATTTTACCACTAAGGAACCTTTTGGAAAGACACTAGATGACGCGCTTATAGACAAAGGGGTGTCTCAGTCTGTAAGAAAAACAATCGTTTTCAGCCAATTATACGATAGTACAAAAACAGCTGCGCAACAGATTCCGGAGTTAAATAGGTTTAAAATAAAAGGGACTTATCAATCGTCAGTAAGTTCTGAAATTTCTCTCAATGCTCTTAATATACCGCAAGGATCCGTTAAAGTAGTTGCTGGCGGAGCTCAATTGTCTGAAGGCGTGGATTATACTGTGGACTATAACTTGGGACGTGTGAAAATATTGAATGATGGTATTTTAAGTTCAGGAACACCCATTAAAATATCGCTTGAAAGTAACTCCCTTTTCAGTATCCAAACAAAATCTTTAATTGGAACTCACTTGGATTACCGTATTAGTAAAAATGCGAACATAGGAGCAACAATGATGCGTTTAACTGAAAAGCCTTTGACTCAAAAAGTAAATATTGGAGACGAGCCCATTTCGAATACTATGTTAGGATTAGACGGAGGCTTTAGAAAAGAAGTTCCGTATTTGACAAAATTAGTTGATAACATTCCTTTTATTAATACGAAGGAAAAGTCTATCGTAAATTTTACAGGAGAAATTGCTACAATTATTCCAGGCCATAATAGAGCTATTGGAAAAGAAGGGACTTCATATATTGATGATTTTGAAGGTAGTCAGTCTGCAATTGATATACGTTCGTTTAATACTTGGGTGCTAGCATCGGTTCCACAAGGTCAACCGACATTATTTCCTGAAGCTAGTTCTTATGATGATTTGATTTACGGAAAAAATAGAGCAAAATTGTCTTGGTATGTCATTGACCCATTGTTCCATAACGACAATAATTTGACACCTGACCATATTAAAGGAGATCCAATGCAGAAAAACAATCTAATGCGGCAAGTTTTGGTGAGTGAGGTTTTCCCTAATAAACAGTTAAGCACAGGGCAGTTAAATAACATTCCGGTATTAGATTTAGCGTATTATCCGCAAGATAGAGGGCCATATAATTATGATGCTCCTAGTGGAAGTGCTTTATCTGCAGGGGTGGAAACTAATGGTGAACTAAAAGATCCAGGCAGTAGATGGGCAGGGGTAATGAGGACGCTTACAACCAACGACTTTGAGGCTGCTAATATTGAATATATCCAGTTTTGGGTAATGGATCCGTTTAGCACAGCAGCAAGCAATAGTTTTGGAGAACCAGCAACGAATGAAGATTCACAAAATTCAACAGGTGGTGAACTGTATTTTAATTTAGGTAATATTTCTGAAGATATACTTAGAGATGGCAGAAAGTCTTATGAAAATGGCTTACCCACAGATGGCGTTTATGACCCGGAAATTTTAACCCAAACTGCTTGGGGTTGGATTCCAACTTCACAGGTCATTGTAAATGCATTTGACAATGATGTAGAAACAAGACCAAATCAAGATGTTGGATTTGATGGATTAAAAAATGAAGACGAAAGAGAATTTTTCAGTGCTTTTTTATCTTCTTCCTCCGCAATACTAAATCCAACAGCTTATGCCAAGTTAAGTGCCGACCCTTCATCTGATGATTATAATTATTTTAGAGATGATAGTTATAATGCTAATCAGATCGACATATTAGAGCGGTACAAAGAATATAATGGGGCAGATGGGAATTCACCAACATCTGAAATGTCTGCCGCATTAAATGGTGATGGTTATCCAACATCTGCTTCTACTTTACCAAATGTTGAGGATATTAATCAAGACAATAATTTAAATGAAACGGAAAGTTATTTTCAATATAGGGTAAATATGCGGCCTCAAAACATGAATATTGGCACAAATTATATTACTGATAGGATTTTAGCAAAAGATGAAAAAAGTCAAAAGCAAGTATATTGGTATCAATTTAGAATTCCAATAAGAGAGTTTACTTCTAAGGTAAATGGGATACAAGATTTTAGATCCATACGTTTCATTAGAATGTTTATGAAAGGCTGGAATCAGGAGGTTGTCTTGAGATTTGCCCGCCTAGAGTTAATTCGTGGAGAATGGAGAACTTATTTGAACTCATTGTTAAATGAAGGAGAGTATTTGCAGGGGGAAGAGTCAAATACTACGTTTAATATTGGAGCAGTAAATATTGAAGATAACGGAAATAGAGATCCAATTAATTATGTGCTTCCAGAAGACATAATTAGAGAAACAAACTATCAAACAGCGAACCTAGCACAGCAAAATGAACAATCATTAGTGTTGGATGTATGTGGACTTCAGGATGGCGATGCCAGAGCGGCGTATCGAAATGTAAGCTTTGATGTTCGGAATTATAAGAAAATTGAAATGTATGTGCATGGAGAATCAAATAACGATGCATTTGTTGGAGACGATGAGGTAACCGTTTTTGTTCGATTAGGGACTGACTTTGTTAGTAATTACTACGAATATGAAATGCCTGTAAAAATGAGTGAATGGTATCAAAATGCGGCAGCTGACGTTTGGCCAGTAGCTAATAATATTATTATTGAACTGGATAGTTTAAAACAGGTTAAAACAAGAAGAAATAATATTCCCGGATTTTCTTTACTAGAGAAATACACAGAAACTGATAATGTAGATAACACAAGGAATATCTCAGTAATAGGAAATCCGAATTTGCAAAATTTAAAAACAATAATGATCGGTGTACGGAACCCGAAAAAAGACGATAAATACAACCAATGGCAACCAGATGATGGTGAAGAAAAGTGTGCAGAAATTTGGGTAAATGAACTAAGGCTTACAGACTTTAATGAGCGTGGAGGGTGGGCCACGATAGGCAGGATAAGTGCAAATATGGCTGATTTTGCAGATATGTCACTGTCTGGAAATTATGCTACGCCTGGTTTTGGATCTATTGAAAAGAGAGTAAGTGAAAGAGCGCAGGAATATGTTTACGGAGTAGATGCTTCTACTACTGTTCAATTAGGTAAGTTTTTTGGAGATAAATCTGGGATTAAGGTCCCCATGTATTTAGGCTATTCGAATAGTATTATTAAACCTCAATACGATCCACTTTTGGGGGATTTATTACTGGTTCAAAATGAGGTAGAATCAAAAGAGGAATGGAAAGAAAGATTGGATGCTGGAAGAGATATTACAGAAAGAAAATCGATTAACTTCACTAACGTTAGAAAAGAAAGAGGGCAAGGAAAAAATGGTAAGACCAAAAAAGCCCACTTTTACGATATATCAAATATATCACTTACTTATTCTTATAGCCAAATTTCGCATAGGGATATAAATACGCAATATGATCGAACGTTAAATCATCTAGGCTCATTGAATTATGGATTCAATAATAACCCTAAACCATGGGAGCCATTTAAAAAAATAAAAGCATTTCGTAAATCAAAGTGGTTAAGACCAATAAAAGACTTTAACCTTTACTTGGCTCCAAAACAACTTGGATTTAGAACAAGAATGAATAGAACATACAGTGAATATGAGGTGCGGAATAACTTTGGGGGATTAACTATTCCTCAATACAATAAAATGTTTAATTGGGATCGAGATTATAATTTGAAATATGACATAACAAAAAGTTTAAAATTTGATTTTACTGCAAAAAATAGAGCTTTTATTAATGAACCATTTGGAAAGGTAGATGAAGGTGCATTTGGTTATGACGCTGATTCCTCCAAAACACAAATGTTGAACAGTATAAAAAGTTTTGGGGAAACAATGAGCTATGGACACATAGCTAATGTCACATTTAAGTGGCCTTTCAATAAATTTCCGCTAACGGATTGGATAACATTAACAACTCGCTATAGCGGAAATTACGATTGGACCAGATCTCCTCTTGCATTAGACAACTTTGAAATAATTGATGAAAATGGCGATACTCAAACTCGAAAAGTTGGTAATATTATTCAGAATTCGAGAGTTGTCACTTGGAACGGAAAGTTAAATATGACTACACTTTATAATAAAGTGCCTTATTTCAAAGAGGTAAACAAGAAGTTTAGTAAAATAAGTAAAGGAAATAACAATCGGATTAATAGAGCTGGCAAGACAAATAAAACCGCAGGGAAGGGAAAAGAGGAAAAAGACAAAATAAGAAAGACAAAAACACCAAAAGATATGTCTTTGTTAGAATTAGAAAGTGAATTGAAACGACTAAAAAGAAGAGCCGTAAAAGATGAAGAAAAAATTGCCGAGCTTAAAAAGTTTATCAAGGAGAAAAAGAAGGAAAAAGACAAACTGAATGTCTTTGGTCATACCGCTCTGCTGATAATGTCTTTAAAGAATGTTAGTGTGAATTATAGTACAAATGATGGAATATTACTTCCCGGGTATAATAATTCTACCAATGTAATGGGAATGGATAATAATTTCTTTGGACCTTCCTTGGATTTTATTGCCGGAGGGTATCAAATGAGAGATATTTTTGGTGATACCACTACCAATAATTTTGCTAGAGACGCTTATTTAAATAATTGGCTTGTAGATACTGCAAATTTTGATATTATTAATACGCAGTTTGCTTCAAACCATACTGAGAAGTTAAATATTAAAGCAACTCTGAAGCCGATTTTAGGATTAAGAATTGATTTAACCGCAGATAGAAATTTAGCTGAAAACACGAATTCTAATTTAGGTTGGGATGATTTCACGGATGAATTTGATCTGAGAAATGAACAATTTACAGGATCTTTCAGTACTTCAATAATAACTTGGAGAACAGCATTTAATAGAGATCTTCAATCTGATACTGGAGACGCATTGCAGAATGCTACGTTTGATAACTTAAGGAATTTCAGACAAGAAGTGTCTGCTGTTTTAGGTGAAAACAATCCTAACTCGGCAAATGAGCTGAACGAAAATGGATATGCTGGAGGGTATGGTTCATCTCAACAAGAAGTAATAATTGGGTCGTTTTTAGCGGCATATACCGGTAAAAATATCAACAAAAAAACCATAAACCCATTTAAGCAAATTCCATTGCCAAATTGGAGAATAACATATGATGGACTATCTAAAATTAAATGGGTGAAGAAATATGTTAAAACATTATCATTTAGCCATGCATATAGGTCAAGCTTTAACTTATCTGGATATACAACAAACTTGGATGGTACATTTGATGCTGATGGAAACGCAACGCAGGTTGATATTGCTGGTAATTTTATCGCAGAAAAGCAAATATTAACGATGTCTATAATGGAACAATTTGCGCCATTATTGGGAGTGGATATGAGGCTTAAAAATAGTGTAATGGCAAAGTTAGAGATCAAGAAAGATAGAAATATTTCATTAAGTTTAGCAAATAATCAAATAACTGAAATCAAGGGGACTGAATTGGTTATTGGGTCTGGCTATACATGGAAAAAACTTCAGTTGCCGATTAAATTTAATGGGAAAAAGGTAAAGCCTAGTGATTTGGTTTTACGGTTAGATGTTTCTATTAGAGATAATAAAACCATAACTAGAAAAATTATAGAAAACCAAAATCAGGCTACAGCCGGGCAAAAAATGACATCAATTAAATTCTCTGGAAATTACAAATTAGGTAAAAGTCTTACAGTCAGATTGTACTATGATAGAGTAATGAACACTCCCTTTATTTCTACATCATTTCCGACAGCAAATACAAATGCTGGTGTAGCGCTTCGATTTATGCTTCAATAGAGACTGAGATCACTATTATAAGAGTAAAAAACGAAAGAATAAAGTGTGAAGCTCAAAAGTATTTCATAAGTTCGTATTAAATAATTAACAAATAATAGACATGAACATTCCATCAGATTTAAAATATACAAAAGACCATGAATGGTTGAAGGTTGAAGGTAACGTTGCAACAGTAGGTATTACCGCTTTTGCTCAGGGAGAATTAGGTGACATTGTATACGTTGAAGTAGAAACGGAAGGCGAGGAACTAGAACAAGAAGAAGTTTTTGGATCAATCGAAGCAGTTAAAACAGTTTCGGATTTGTTTATGCCTGTATCTGGTGAGATTACTTCATTTAATGAGGCTTTAGAACAAGATCCTGAAACAGTAAATAGTGATCCTTATGGAGATGGGTGGTTGGTTAAAGTAGAAATGAGTGACGCAACACAAGTTGAAGGTTTGCTGAATGCTGATCAGTACCAGGAATTGATTGGGTAAATCTTTTAATGTTTTTAAATAAGAATAAGTTTGGTATTGCCTGGACTCTATTAATACTCTTGGTATGTTTAATGCCTGGAGATAATTTACCTAGCTCCTCTTTTTTAAGCTTTAAAGGAGCAGATAAGGTAATACACTCCACTTTGTATTTAGTGCTTATTATATTGGTTGGTAGCGGCTTAGTGAACTATTTTCACTCTTCATATTCAAGAAATAGAATTTTTGTAATTGCCTTTCTTTATTGTCTTTTTTTAGGTGTTGGGATTGAATTTATTCAGTCAGTTTTTGTTGCAGGGAGGGTTGGTGATATTTTTGATGTTTTGGCTAATGGAATTGGAGCTTCTGTTGGTGCTATAATACTAATTACCCAATTAAATAAAAGGATAGAAAAAACTAAGTAGGTTCATCATAATTAAATTAATGATGCAAAGGATTGAACTATTTAGTTAATGGTTTGTATTAGATGTCAATTTTAGAATAATTCTTCTTATTTTAGCGTTATATATTCAATTTAATTTTGGATATATTTTTAATAAGAGTTAATGTATAAAACTCAAAAAAATGGAAGCAAAGAAAACAAGTTACGCAAATATTGATAGCACTATTATCAGAACTGGACTGGTTTTAATAGGAGGAGTTATTGTAATGGGAGTAATGTTGTCTATGATGGAATATACGAACATTGTTCCGCCTAATAGCTCCTTGGATTCAGGGTTAGCTGAATTAGAGGATGAAGAGGTGATTGATATGAACGATGCGCCACCACCACCGCCACCACCGCCACCGCCACCGCCACCACCGGCACCACCGGAAGAAGTTGAAATATTGGAAGAAGATGATGAGCGTGAAGAAACGATAGTAACAATGCAAGATCAAGAATCTGAGGTTGTTGAAATAATTGATGTTGTTGAGGAAGAGGAAGTTATCGAGGTTGAAGAAATTTTTGAGTTTGTTGAACAACAACCAGAATTTCCAGGAGGAGCTGCAGAGATGTACAACTACTTGGGAAAAGAAGTGAAGTATCCGGAAATGGCCAGAGAAGCTGGTATTCAAGGAAAAGTTTATGTAAAGTTTGTAGTGAAAAAAGATGGAACAATTGGAGAAGTGAAAGTTGTACGTGGTGTTCATAAAACTTTGGACAGAGAAGCTATTAGAGCCGTTAAGAGTATGCCTAAGTGGACTGCTGGAGAGCAACGAGGAAAAAAAGTAAGTGTTTGGTTTACGCTTCCAGTTAATTTCCGTATAGGATAATTAACAATTAACCATAATTTTTTTTTAAAAGGCTCAGTGAAAACTGGACCTTTTTTTATGTCCAAAAGAGAGTTTATAGTTGCCTTCTTCAATGATATTTAAATTTGAAGAAAATATACGTTACTTCATTAAAAATCTATTTGAAGATATTCAACACTGGTTGAGCAGGTTATTGGGATTTGTATTATGAAGCTTTGTCCTCAATAATGAGTGAGATACGTGCAAGCGAAAAAAGGCTTCCAAACCATATAAGTCTGAAAGCCTTTCTATTACTTGTGGGCCCACTAGGGCTCGAACCTAGGACCCCCTGATTATGAGTCAGGTGCTCTAACCAGCTGAGCTATGGGCCCTTTTAAATAATCCGAAGAAAATTTAAAAGACGAAAACAAATATTTCATTGTTTTGCGGCTGCAATTTTACATATTTGCATCGGAATAACCTATTAATTTTAATAAAATGCTCGAATTAAACGGTGTAAAAAATATCATTTTTGACTTAGGAGGTGTAATATTAAATATTGACTACGATCAAACTGCTAATGCTTTTAAGAAAATTGGCATAAACAATTTTGACGATATCTATTCACAAGCTAAACAAGGTCAGGTGTTTGATAAATTAGAAACAGGAGAACTTACGCCTGATGAGTTTAGAGAATACATGAAAGAAATTGTCCCTTCTTTACAATTGAGTGCTATTGATAAAGCCTGGAATGCAATGCTATTGGACCTGCCCGCCCAAAGAATTAATCTTTTGAAAGAACTAAAAAAGAAATATAGGCTGTTTTTATTGAGCAATACTAATGAAATACATATAAAATGTTTTCGAAAAATTATCGAAGCTTCTTATGGAGAGAATATATTTGATTCGATTTTCGAGCATCAGTATTACTCCTCGGACATAGGACTGAGAAAACCGAATGCAGATTGCTTCCAATACGTTTTAGAAAAAAACGGATTAGAAGCTTCTGAAACTTTGTTTATAGATGATTCCATACAACATGTCGAAGGCGCTAGGAAATTAAAGATAAACGCCTACTATTTAATACCTGGGGAGGACATCACTGCACTTTTTCTTGGCAAAGCTCGATAAGTACTCCGTTACTTGACTTAGGGTGCAAAAAAGCAATTAATTTGTTATCTGCCCCATCTTTGGGTTTTTCGTGAATCATTTGAAAACCTTCTTTTGTTAGTCGAGCAATTTCCTTCTCAATATCACTTACTTCAAAAGCGATGTGGTGGACTCCTTCTCCTCTTTTTTCGATGAATTTTGAGATTGGGCTGTCTGGACTAGTTCCTTCCACTAATTCAATTTTGGATTCTCCAACTTGAAAAAAAGAGGTGTTAACATTTTCAGACACGACTTCTTCCATCTTATAAGGAGAAGTATTTAGAAGTTTAGAATAGAGGTTGTTAGCTGCCTTTAAATCTTTTACGGCAATACCAATGTGTTCAATCTTTTTCATAGTGAAATATAAGCAAAAAAAAACCCTTCCGTTGGAAAGGGTTTTTTTGTAAAGTGCTTTTAATTATTTTTTCTTGTTCCAAACTTCTCCAGTTTTACTATCATAGTTTACGTAGTAAAGCCCTTTCTTTAAGTTGTCAACTTTAATTACTTTGCCAAATCCTTTTTTAACAAGATTTCCATATGTGTCAAAAATTTCAAATAAAGTTTCATGAGAAAACTCTAAATCTTTACACTTAGGACAAATTATGGCAGCTTCTGGGATGCTTGGGTCACTGTACTTCGTGCTTTGAGATATCCTAGGTCTTCCTGTGTAATCAATTTGTTTAACTCTAAATTTGTTTTCTCCTGAATGAGGACTTACTTTAAATTCATAAGAATTTTCTGAAGGAGTACCCTCACCATCAAATTCACCTATTTTAATCCACTTATTCCATCTGTATTGTTCAATTAGATAAGTAAGTTTACCTTGTTCTCCAGTTGTCTTCCATTTAAGTATTTTATCATCACCAGCATTAATACTCACTGTTTCAAATGTACTTCTAGGTCTCAAAACCTCTGGGTTAAGAACTTTTGGAGAGCAATTTAATTTATGTGCAATCTTTATAGTTACAGGATCTCCAATTTGTAAATTTAGGTTAGTAAAATCTATTTCAAATGCACTAGAGTTAATTTGATCAGTAGTAACATCACCATTAACAGTAACTTTAATTACACAGAAACCAATCCCTGCATCAGCGAATGGATTTTGAACATACAGGTTTTTACCTTGGTAATGTCCCTCATGAATTATACTTGCATTATTTTGAGCAGTTAACACCATCGTTAACAAAACAAGACCAGCTGTTAATATTTTATTTATTACCATAATTACAAATTACTATAAATAGTTCCCGTGTTGAGAACGCAATAATAAAAGCTATTTTGCTAATTTCAAAGTAATTTGACTCTTTTTTACAGCTTTTTATCCATACAAAAATACTACAAGGAGTTAAAAAAAGTGTTTTAATACTAAAAAATGACGTTTAGATGTCTTTCTAGTTTGTATTATCGATATAAGTGCGTATTCTTGTAATCATAGATAATCGTATTAGTTTAAAGAATCATTATGAGTAAAATATTCGTATCAATTATTGCATTAGCGTTATTAGTTTCCTGTGGCTCCTCTGAAATTGAAGTGACTGATGGAAGTGATTCAAGTGGCCAAAGAGCAAGTAAAAAAGACTCAAAATATATTTATGGAGGTGTGTTGAAAATTGCTCAGAACGAGCGGTTTGTTACATTATTCCCTGCAGATGTTGAAGATGCAATTTCTTCAAAAATGGTTTCGCAAATTCATGATGGTTTGGTGAAATTAAGTACAAAAGATTTATCTGTTTTAAATTCGATTGCTGATAATTGGTCAGTGGATGAAAGTCAAACGGTATATACATTTACATTAAAAGACAATGTTTATTTTCATAATGACGCGTGTTTCCCTGGCGGCAAAGGAAGAAAGGTTACAGCTTTAGATTTTAAATACTCTTTTGAATTATTGACGACTAATGAAACAAGTCAAAATACGCATCTCTTTAAGGATAGGATTGTAGGTGCCTCGGACTACCTGGAAGGTAAAGCAAGTGAGATTAGTGGAATACAGGCCATTGATGATAAGACATTAAAAATTACTATTGTCAAACCTCAATCGTCTTTTATTTATCTTCTAGCATTACCAAATTCAGCAGTAATTGCTCATGAAGCGTTTGATAAGTATGGCAATAAAATGACAGTTGGTGCAGGAGCTTTTAAATATGTTAAACCAGCTTCTGATAGTGATTTGTATTTGTCATATAATGAAAACTATTATGCAAAAGATGAAGATGGTAATCAATTACCCTATTTGGATAGCATTATATTTAGGTATGTCCCAACTAAAATGAGTGAGCTGGAAATGTTTAGAACCAAGGATATTTCATTCTTATATGGTCTTCCAACTTCAAAAATTGCAGAAGTAGTAGCTGATAACATCGCTAACTTTAAAAATAAGCCTCCGCAAACAATTTTGATACGAGAGCCAGAAATGATTACTCAATATTACGAGTTTAACGCACAAATTCCGCCATTTGATAACCTTAAAGTTAGACAAGCACTGAATTATGCAGTTAATAGAGAAAGGCTAATTAATAATATATTAAATGGACAAGGAACAATTGGTGATAAAGGAATTACTCCAATGATTAAGTCATTTGGGGATTATAATTTTAATGCAATTAATGGATACAGTTACAAACCAGAGTTAGCTCGTCAATTGTTAAAAGAAGCAGGTTATCCCAACGGAGAAGGTTTCCCTCCTGTAAGGTTAGAGATTAACTTAGGAGGTAATATACATAAGTTGGTTGCAACAGAATTACAATATCAGTTTTTTGATATTCTTGGTATTCATGTTGAGGTTGAGCAAGTGTCATTTGCTGATAAAGTGGAGCACTCTAAATATGGAAAGTCGGAAATGTTTAGATCGGCATGGGTTGCTGACTATCCATCGCCAGAATCATTTTTATCTGTTTTTTATGGGGAAAATGTACCTGCTACAATGAATGAACCTTCAAACCTAAATACAATGCGCTACAAAAATGAGGTGTTTGATTCATTGTATGTTAAAGGCACTCAAACAGTAAATAAGGCAGATAGGGAGGAGTATTTTTCAAAAGCAGAAGGAATTATGATGGAAGAGTCTCCAGTTATTATCCTATGGTACCAGGAAAATTATACTCTGTACCATTCTGAAGTTCGAAATTTCTATTATAACGCTATGGAATATTTTGATTTTTCTGGAGTATATATGAAGGAAGCTACTGAAGAAGAGATAAAATCTGCGAAAAATAAATTGCAAAGTGGTGATGCTGCTTCAGGTTTCTAAAAGAACTATAATTGTACCTCTTCCTAATAAGCTTGACAGTTTTAATATTAATTTAACCCGATGAGGATTTCTTCATCGGGTTTTTTATGCAAAAATTAGAGGTTTTTATCTTTAGACTAAAATGAGGTTTATTATGGTTATAAAGATTAATGAATTGATTCATCAATGAGCTTAGTTCCTCCCTCTCGGATTATTATCAGGTTTGTATTATTATATTTACGGTTAAAAGTATGAGTAACTTACGATTGGTAATGCACCCTATGTCAGAACGCGGCATATAAACAAAAAAAGGGAGCTAGAGCTCCCTTTTTTCCTAATAAATAATGCGCATTTATTTTGTTTCTCTAGCAGCAACAAGCATTTCCTTTACACTTAACTCTCTAAAGTCATCCATCCTATAGCTTTGAAAAACGATATAACTTCCGCCAATATTTTTAATGCAGTAGAAATGATGATTAGGCATACTCTTAGCATCAGCTTCACTTATCGTAGTATTGTCGCTTTTCAGTACTTTTGAATAACGAACATATCCGTCGCCCTCTTCAAAATAGATAAAATCAAAGATGTTTGTTTGGTCTTTATGTTCCTTTTTAAGCATTTCGATTGTTTGAACTTTTTCTCCCCAATCATCTATCTCCATATGCCAATACCTGTCTTTATGACCTGGCATTCTAATTTCCCATTTTGCTTCACCGTCATTGTGAATGATATCAGGTTTGTCAAACCTATCAACAGGAGTTCCATCTTCGTCATTTTCTTTGTGATATGTTTTAGGAATCATAATGACTGCGTTTAATTCAAATGCGGCCATGTCAAACTCTCTATACTTTTTTGGATCAAATTGAGTCTCTCCTTCAGTAGCAATAGAATGTTCTACTATAGGTTGGTCTATTTTTTCTGTTTCTACCGGTTCTGTTTCATCTCCACACGAACTGATAAAAAATAGTGTTGGAATTGTTAATAGGTATAATAAATTCTTCATGGGTTACGGGTGTTTCTAGTTTATCATCGCGACAAAGGTATATAATCTAATGGATTTTCATAACAAACCTTGCAGTGTGTCTACTTTTTTGTTCCACTAAAACCTCCTTATCTGCTCTTAATTGTTGAATAGTTTTGTCATCATAATGCCTTATTGTGAGTAGTTCAAGTCCTTCATTATACTTTATAGAATAGCTGTCAGAAAGCGCTTTAAGAATTTTATTTATTCTACCTGTATGATTGTCTGCACAAACCGAAAAACTAATGGCAGAGTTTTGCATTAAATTTATTTTGACCCCATTTTTTGAAAAGTGTTCAAAAATTTCACTCAAATTATCCTCAGCAATAAAAGAGAAATCTTTAGGAGAAATTGAAAGCAAAATTTGATTTTGTTTAAAGATAAACGAAGGAATTAATGTGTCATTTTCTAATGAACTTTGAATTTCTGTTCCTGCATCTTTTGGATTTAGGAAGGACTTTACAAACAGCGGTATACCCAAGTTTTGCAGAGGTTTAATTGTCTTCGGATGTATAACCGAAGCGCCAAAGTAACTTAACTCAATGGCCTCTCTAAATGAAATTTTATTTAGTTTTTTACAAGCATCAAAATATTTAGGATCTGCATTCAAAACGCCTGGAACATCTTTCCAAATAATAACTTCTTCAGCATTCAGGCACCAAGCTAAAATAGAGGCTGAAAAATCAGAACCTTCCCTGCCTAACGTTGTTGTTTTACCTTTTTCATTGTGGCCTATGAATCCTTGCGTAATTGCAATTTTTTGATTCCCTCTAACATTGAAGTATGCATCAATATTGGCAAACACATTTTCCTTTGTGCGCTCCCAGTTTACTTTTGCTTCACGGTGTTTGTTGCCGGTTTGAATAATTTTTCGTGCATCAAACCACATACATTTTTTATTAATTGATTTGAGGTATTCAGCAATAATAGCGGTTGATATTACCTCCCCAAAAGAAACAATTTGATCGTATTCATAATCATAGTTTACTGTTGGTGTTTGAGCAATTTTTTGCTTTAATTCATGGAATATTTTTTCAATCGATTCTAATTTGGGTAATTTAAGGTCTCGAATAATACTGTTGTGAAAATTTATAACGTTCGATATTAGTTTTTCTGTATTAATTTTATCATTAGAAAAATAAGCTTCCGCTATTTTTTCCATAGCATTGGTTGTTTTTCCCATCGCCGAAACCACAATAACCAAGTTTTCTGTATATAGGTTTATGATGTCTGCTACATTTCTAACTGCTTCTGCATCTTTAACCGATGCTCCTCCAAATTTAAAAACCTTCATTTTTCTAATTTATAGTAAAGTTTCGAATGTCTTCTTCAAAAAACCTTCCGTTAAACCATTCTCTGTCTAACTTAGCATTGTATTTTTTGTAAAAATTTATCGCAGGATCATTCCAGTCAATTACCTGCCAGTCCATTCTTTTAACTCCTCTTTTTTTTGCTTCTAAGATGACCTGGTTAAACAATAATTTCCCTATTCCTTTTCCTCGATAATTCTCACTAACTAAAAAGTCTTCCAAATATAGTGTTCTTCCTTTCCAAGTTGAATAGCCTGTATAGTAGAGTGCAAAACCAATAACCACGTTGTCAACTTCAGCTACTAGACAATCAAATACTTTATTATCGCCAAAACCATCTTTTTCAAGATTTTCAACTGTGTTTACCATCTCATCCGGTGCTTTTTCATATGTTGCTAGCTCTTGAATGTATTCCAGTACCTTTGGCATATCTTCTTTTTCACTTTGTCGGATTGTAATTTTCATTTTTTTCTGAATTGATGAGTCAAAATTCGCTATAAATTTGATAAAATCTCCGATATTTGAGGAAATTTAACGTAAGATCATAAAATGAGCCATTTTACAACATTAGGAGAATTTATTATAGACCGTCAGAAAGATTTTCCAGGTTCAAGTGGAGAGCTATCTAGAATACTTAGTGCAATTCGCTTGGCCTCCAAGATTGTTAATCAGGAAATTAACAAAGCGGGAGTAGCTACGGATATTTTAGGTGCAGCCGGCAGTGAAAATATACAAGGTGAACAACAACAAAAACTAGACGTCTATGCAGATGAGAAATTTATAAAAGCAATAGAAGCTCGCGGTGTTGTTTGTGGAATTGGATCTGAAGAGAATGACGATTATATAGCATATGAATCGGAAAAATGCCAGAATGGTAAATATGTTTTATTAATGGATCCACTAGATGGTTCATCTAATATAGACGTCAATGTTTCTATAGGAACAATCTTTAGTGTTTTCGAAAGAAAATCTGAAATAGGAGCCAAAGCAGAACTGAAGGACTTCTTACAAATAGGAGATAAACAAGTTGCTGCTGGTTATGTAATTTACGGGTCATCTACAATGCTTGTATTTACTACTGGGAATGGTGTTCATGGATTTACTTATGATCCTGGTATCGGCACTTTTATCTTGTCGCATCCAGATATGAAATTTCCAGATAACGGTAAAATTTATTCTGTAAATGAAGGCAATTATAATAACTTCAACCAAGGAGTTAGACGTTATATAAAATACTGTCAAGAAATAGATGCTTCTACCAATCGTCCTTATACAGGAAGGTATATCGGGTCATTAGTAGCAGATTTTCATAGGAATCTCATCAAAGGAGGAATCTACATGTATCCTGCAACTACGGCTGCTCCAAATGGCAAATTAAGATTACTGTATGAATGCAGCCCTCTGGCCTTTCTAGCTGAGCAAGCCGGCGGCTCTGCTTCAACAGGAAATGGAAGAGTGATGGAAGTTGAACCTACAGAATTACATCAACGTGTACCTTACTTTATAGGGTCAAAAGAGATGGTAGAAATGGCTGAAACGTTTTTGGAAACGCATAAAGAATCGGCACAATAAGATAAAGTGGAGGAAGTTAAAACATTCAGTCTTGAAAATGTTAAAGATCTCTATAGCTCCTCCTCAAAAATTAAGGAGTTAACAGAGTCCTTCGCCGAAAATTGCAGAATACACCTTGCTGGACTATCAGGTTCTTCTGACGCACTCGTAGCCTCTGCTTGCTATAATAATCTTCCCGGAAACTACCTTTTTATATTATACGATAAAGAAGAAGCGGCCTACTTTTATAATAATCTAGAAAACATAACAGGAAAAGAAAGAGGAACAAGTCTCTTGTTTTATCCAGGATCTTATCGACGACCCTACCAAATAGAAGAAACCGATAATTCGAATGTTATTCAACGAACAGAAGTATTATCCATCATTAAAAAACGCAGGAAGAATACAATAGTTGTTACTTATCCTGAAGCAATTGTGGAGAATGTAGTATCTAGAAAAGTATTGAATAAAAGTACGCTAGAATTAGAAGTAGGTGTTGAATATTCAGTCGATTTTATCAACGAACTGTTGATTGAGCATGATTTTGATAAGGTTGATCATGTTTATGAGCCTGGGCAGTTTGCTGTGCGTGGAGGAATTGTAGATGTATATTCCTTTTCGAATGATATGCCTTACCGGATTGAGTTTTTTGGTGATGAAATTGAATCCATTCGCATATTTAATCCAGAAGATCAATTGTCTATAACTACGATGAAGAAAATTAACATTGTTCCCAATGTTAACGCTTCATTATTGCAAGAGGGTAGGGAATCATTTTTAAATTACATTCCTGCGGATACGCGTGTTTGGATTAAAGATTTTGACCTTGCCAAAAATAGAATTATTAAAGGTTATGAAAAAGCAAAATATACTTTTGATAAAATGGAAGGAACGGTTAGGCAGCTTACTCCGTCAGAATTATACCTCGCACCTTCTGACTTTGAGTTATACCTTGGTAAACATCCAATAGTGGAATTTGGCATGCGTTTTAATTTTAAGCCGACCGCAATAATTGAGTTTCATACGCTTCCGCAGCCTCCGTTTAATAAGAACTTTGATTTATTAATTGAGAACCTAAATTCAAATTCCGCGCAAGGAATTACCAATATAATTGCTTCAGATAACGGAGTTCAATTGGAACGGTTGTTCAATATTTTTAAAGACATTGAAGGCGATGTTAATTATCATCCAGTGAACATAGCTTTACAAGAGGGTTTTGTGGATAAAGATTTAAAAATTGCTTGTTATACAGATCATCAAATTTTTGAACGCTACCATAAGTTTAAACTAAAAGAAGGATACAAAAAATCACAACAAGCGTTTACATTAAAAGAAGTTTATAATCTTCAAAAAGGAGATTTTGTAGTACATATAGATCATGGTGTTGGTCAATTTTCGGGTTTAGAGAGAATAGACACCAATGGAAAAGAGCAAGAAGCAATTCGCTTAATTTATAAAGGTGGAGATATTTTGTATGTCAGCATCCATTCTTTGCATCGAATTTCGAAATTTACAAGTAAAGAAGGAAGTCAACCAAAATTGCATAAACTAGGAGCTCCAGCTTGGGCTGCCGCAAAAGCGAAAACGAAAGTCCGTATTAAAGAAATGGCGTTTGACTTGATAAAGTTGTATGCCAAAAGAAAGGCTAGTAAAGGTTTTGCCTTTGCCCCCGACACGTATCTTCAACATGAACTAGAGGCATCTTTTATGTACGAAGACACTCCGGATCAGGCTTCTACAACTCTTTCTGTAAAACAAGATATGGAGTCAGATGCTCCTATGGATCGTTTGGTTTGTGGTGATGTTGGTTTTGGAAAAACCGAAATCGCGATTCGTGCTGCTTTTAAAGCGGTTTGCGACAGTAAGCAAGTTGCAATATTGGTCCCTACAACCGTTTTGGCATTTCAGCATTATAAAACTTTTAGCGAACGACTCAAGACCTTTCCATGCACTGTTGACTATGTTAACCGATTTAAATCAGTAAGCAAAAATAAAGAAACGTTAAAAAGACTTGCAGAGGGAAAAGTTGATATAATAATAGGAACGCATCGATTAGCTGGTAAGGATGTGAAGTTCGGAGACTTAGGCTTGTTGATTATTGATGAAGAACAAAAGTTTGGTGTTTCGGTAAAAGACAAATTGAAAACGTTAAAGGAAAATGTAGATACGCTAACACTGACGGCAACACCTATTCCTAGAACGCTCCAATTTAGTATGATGAATGCACGTGACTTGTCTGTTATGAGAACTCCCCCGGCAAATCGCTATCCAGTAGATACAATCGTTCAATCATTTAGTGAGGAAACAGTTCGGGATGCTATCAACTATGAGGTGCAGAGAGGAGGTCAAATTTTTTACATTAACAATCGGGTACAAAACATTCAGGAGGTTGCAGGAATGGTTCAACGTTTATGTCCAGATGTAAGAGTGGCCATCGGCCATGGGCAAATGGAAGGAAAACAACTGGAAGCGATTGTATTGGATTTTATGGCCGGAATGTATGATGTTTTAATAGCAACTACAATTGTAGAATCTGGGATTGATATTCCCAATGCAAATACAATTATTATTAATAATGCCAATCATTTTGGGTTGAGTGATTTGCATCAATTAAGAGGTAGGGTAGGTCGTTCCAATAAAAAGGCATTTGCTTATATGTTTACTCCTCCAGCGCATCATTTAACAGATGATGCAAGAAAAAGATTAAATGCTATTCAGCAGTTTTCGGATTTAGGTAGCGGAATGAGTATTGCTATGCGTGATTTAGATATAAGGGGAGCAGGAGATTTATTAGGAGCTGATCAAAGTGGTTTTATTAGTGAAATTGGAATCGATGCTTTTCAAAAAATTCTAGATGAGGCCATTCAGGAATTAAAAGAGACAGAATTTAAAGAACTTTTTAAAGAAGAAATTGCTAAAGGAGAATTTGTAAAAGAGTGTCATTTGGAGACTGATTTTGAAATCATTATTCCGAGTGAATATGTCAACGAAATTACCGAAAGGTTAAGCCTGTACCGTGAATTGGATAATATTGAACATGAAGAAGACTTAAAGGGTTATGAAAAACGTTTGATAGACCGCTTTGGAGAAGTTCCATCGGAAACACACGAATTAATGAATGCTATTCGTTTGCGTTGGTTGGCTAAAGACATTGGTTTTGAAAAATTAGTTCTAAAGAAAAACATTCTAATAGGCACTTTTATTACTGACCAGAACTCGGTGTATTATCAATCTAATAAGTTTACAAAGGTTCTGAATTTTATAAAAAGCAAGCCTCAAGCGGCAAGTATGGCGGAGAAAAAGGGTAAATTGCGTTTACGGTTTGATAACGTTTCTTCTGTTGAAGAGGCAATCAATAAATTAACAATGATATAATAACTCTATGATTGAATTTATCAAAGGGCTGCCCAAAGCAGAGTTGCATTTACATATAGAAGGTTCTTTTGAACCAGAATTAATGTTCAAAATAGCGAAACGTAATAACGTTGAAATACCGTATAAATCTGTAGAAGAAGTAAAAGCAGCATATGCTTTTGATAATCTTCAAGATTTTTTAGACATCTATTATTCCGGTGCTGGCGCTTTAATGGTAGAACAAGATTTTTTCGATTTAACATGGGCGTATTTAGAAAAAGTTCATTCTGAAAATGTTCTCCATGCTGAGATTATGTTTGACCCCCAGACACACACGGATAGAGGTATTCCTTTTGGAACAGTAATTATTGGAATTAGCAATGCATTAAGAGAAGCAGAGGCTAAATTTGGAATGACAACCAAATTAATTATGAGTTTTCTTCGCCATTTAAGTGAAGAGGAGGCTTTCAAAACCTTAGAAGATGCACTTCCTTATAAAAAATTAATCACTGCAGTTGGATTGGATTCTTCAGAAGTAGGAAATCCGCCTTCAAAATTTCAACAAGTTTTTGCAAAAGCAGAAGCGGAAGGTTTTTTAACTGTTGCTCATGCTGGAGAAGAAGGACCAGCAGAATATGTTTGGGAAGCACTTGATTTATTAAACGTATCTAGAGTTGATCATGGGAACAATTCTTTGGATGATGAAATCCTCGTACAGGAATTAGTAGACCGAAAAATGCCATTAACAGTTTGTCCATTATCGAACTTAAAACTACAAGTGGTGAAGGATTTGAAAAAACATCCTTTAAGAGAGATGTTGCAAAAAGGATTATTAGCTACCATTAATTCAGATGACCCTGCTTATTTCGGTGGATATATGAATGCAAACTATATTGAAGTAGCTGAAGCGTTAAGCCTGACGAAAGAGGAAATATGTCAATTGGCTAAGAATGCATTTGAAGCGAGTTTCTTAAATGGGAATCAAAAGAAAGACGTGATTGCTCGTGTTGAAGATTACTGCAAAGAGAATAGTTTTTAGGTTATCTTCTTACATCTTAAAAGTAATAACGATAGACGAATAATAAATTGTAGAACCCCAATATTTTTTGTGTATAGAATAATAGCTAGTTTGTTCTAACCTTTGTCCGTGCAAAAGAATGTTTTTTTTGAATAAAAAAATGAGCTACTATTTTTACATTTGAATCTCGTGAAGAAAAACCCCTTAAAAAATATAAAGCCAAAAGCAAAAACATCGCCCGCAAAAAAAAGAGCAGGAAAACCTTCTGAGTTCCTAGAGTTACCTAAAAAAGCAAAAAAATGGACAATCATTCTTTTATGGGCTGGGGGAATGCTACCGCTCATATTTGTTTACGGAATGATTTTTATAACGAGTGAAGATAGTTTACCTTCTATTGAGCAACTAGAAAATCCTAGAAGTGATGAAGCTTCATTGGTGTATTCTTCCGATGGAGAAATTTTGGGTAGTTTTTATATTGCTAATCGTACCAAAGTTGATTTTGACGAACTTTCTCTTCATTTGGTTGATGCCTTAGTTTCAACAGAGGATGAACGTTATTTTGAGCATTCCGGAATTGATGGAGAAGCTTTAGCGAGAGCCATAGGAAAAGGCTTATTAGGAATGAAAGCAGGTGGAGGAAGTACGATCACTCAGCAATTGGCTAAAATGATGTTTCATAAACGCCCAAAAACTAAATGGGAAAGAATAGATCAGAAACTCAATGAATGGGTAATTGCTGTTCGATTAGAAAAGAGATATACCAAGGAGGAGATTATTGCCATGTATTTTAATGAGTTTGATTTTTTGAATACAGCTGTAGGTATTCACGCTGCTGCTCGGGTATATTTTAATAAAGAAGCGCAGGAGTTAAATATTCAGGAAGCCGCAATGTTAGTTGGTATGGCTAAAAACCCAACTATTTACAACCCAGTTCGAAAACCTGAAAATACATTGAAAAGAAGGGAGGTGGTTTTATCTCAAATGCTGCGAAATGAGAAACTGTCACAATCAGAATATGATTCATTGAGAATCCTTCCATTGGGACTAGATTATAATCCAGAGACACATACAAGCGGTTTAGCTCCTTATTTTAGAGAGTACGTCAGGTTGAAAGTAAAGAAAGTTTTCAAGCAAAATGGAATTCTGAATGAATATGGAAAGCCAATAGATATTTATAGAGATGGCGTTAAAATATACACCTCTTTGGATTCGAGAATGCAAAAGTATGCAGAATGGGCAGTTGAAGAACATTTAGGAGGCGAATTACAAACAGCTTTTGATAAAAACATTAAAAAATATAAACACAATCCTTATTCAAATGAGGTTTCGAAAAGAGCAAGAGATAATAGTTTGAATAGGTCAATTAAAAGCTCGGAGAGGTACCGGAACCTAAAAAAGCAAGGCTTTTCTGAAGATGAAATTATGAAAAATTTCAAGAAAAAGATTACGATGGAAGTTTTTGATTGGAATGCTAAAAACTACCGAAAAGAAGTTAAGTTCTCTCCAATAGATTCTATCTACCATTATAAATCAATGCTTCAGGTTGGTCTTGTTTCTATTGATCCAAGCTCAGGCTATATTAAAGCTTGGGTAGGAGGACCTTATTACAAAGATTTCAAATATGATCATGTTTATAAAGCAAAAAGACAAGTTGGTTCGACTATGAAACCTTTTATTTATGCTGCTGCTATTCAAGATAAAGTAGTTAGTCCTTGTACTGAATTTCCAGATATTAAATATTGTGTAGATATTCCTTACGGGAGTGCAACTCAACAATGGTGCCCTGGAGGACAAAAAAATTATGGGCAAGAGTTGACACCAGTTTACTTTGCTTTGGCTAATTCAATGAATAATATTACTGCTAAAATAATAGCTATGAGTGGAGGTGATAATTCTAGGGTAGTAGGTTATTTTGAAAACATGGGGTTAAAAAACAAGACAATTGAAGCTGTTGCATCACTCGGTCTGGGAGTTTGCGACATGTCCGTTTTAGATATGACCACTGCACATTGCGTTTTGTCTAATTTAGGCTATTATAATGAGCCAACTGCTATTATACGAATAGAGGATAAAAATGGAAAAGTATTGTACGAGGCGCAACCAAAAGTGCGGCAAATTATACAAGATGAAGCGGCCTATGAAGTAATCAAAATGATGAAAGGAGTAACTGGAGCTAAACGGCCATCTGATGGGAAAAGAGGAGGAACCGCTGCGCGATTAAGAACAGGAAAACCGTATGCGTTTTCGGGAATTATGGCAGGAAAAACGGGAACTACCCAGAATAATTCAGATGGTTGGTTTATGGGGCATACACCAGATTTAGTTACTGGAGTTTGGGTAGGAGCAGAAGATCGAGGGGTGCATTTTTCGACTACTGCTTTAGGTCAGGGGGCTAATACAGCTTTACCCATTTGGGGTTATTACATGAGTAAGGTTTATAAAGACAAGAAAATCAAGATTTCTCATGGAGATTTCAAACCTCCTTATGAAGGCTATCCTAGGTCTATTGAATGTGAAGCAACAGGCGCCTTTAACGATTCTGGTTGGGGAGATTGAATTTTTGCCGAACAGCCATTTAAAATATTTTGGATTGCTATTCGTCATACAAGAGTATGAGAAATATGGCAGAAACCAATATCAAGTCAAAAGACAATAAGAAAGTATCTTTCAGGTGGGCATTTAAAGAATTTATTTGGCCTAGAAAAAAAATTCTTTTTCTGGGTTTATTGCTTATTGTAATTAGGAGTTTGTCAGGTTTAGTAGCTCCAATGGAAATTAAGGAATTACTAGATGTTGTTGTCCCAGCCGGAGATATAGGGGCATTGTATAAGATATTAATTATTGTAAGTTTAGCTATTTTGGTTCAGGCCTTATCTTCTTTTTCTCTTACCAGACTCTTAAGCGTAGAAGCGCAGCATTTGATTTCTATCTTACGAGCAAAGGTTCAAAAGAAATTATTGACTTTACCTATAAGTTTTTTTGATAATAATAAATCTGGAGCATTAGTTTCTAGAGTAATGACGGACGTTGACGGGGTAAGAAATTTGGTTGGAACAGGGTTTGTGCAATTAATCGGCGGATTGATAACTTCAGTAATAACACTAGTATTATTGATTAACATTAATGCTATGATGACGCTGTTTGTATTGGTTCCCGTAGGGGTATTTGCATTTGTAGCATTGAAAGCTTTTGGCTATATCCGTCCAATATTTAGAAATAGAGGTAAAATAAATGCAGAAGTTAAAGGTCGGTTGACAGAAACATTGAATGGAATACGCGTTATTAAAGGCTTTAATGCTGAAAAACAAGAGAACGCTGAATTTGAAAAGGGTGTTGATCGCCTGTATCAAAACGTGAAGAAAAGTTTAACAGCTACTGCACTAATGACCAGTTCTTCTACTTTACTAATTGGTTTAGCATCCGCTGGAATAATGGGTATAGGAGGCTATTATATGATGGATGGAAACGGTATGACAGCGGGTCAATTTATACAATTTACTGTGTTGTTAGGATTTATGTTGGCTCCATTGGTTCAAATGGGAAATATTGGGAGTCAATTAACAGATGCTCTTGCTGGCTTGGATAGAACGCAAGAACTGATGGAAATGGAAGAAGAGGATAATCCAGCGGTTAGGACAGTAAACCTTTCTGAGGTTAAAGGAGATATTATTTTTGACAATGTTTCTTTTCGTTATGAAGAAAGCAAAGATGTATTGCACAATATTTCATTTAACGCTCCATCTGGAAGTGTTACTGCATTAGTTGGTTCATCTGGTTCCGGGAAGTCGACTATAGCTGGTTTAGCTGCAACTTTTTTGAATCCAATAGAAGGAAAAGTTACCTTAGATAATATTGATTTAGCAACCGTTAACCTAAGTAGCTATAGAAGTAAATTGGGAGTCGTATTACAAGATGATTTTTTATATGAAGGAACTATTCGGGAAAATATATTGTTTCCAAGACCTGATGCTTCCGAAGAACAATTATTAGAAGCTGTAAAAGGAGCTTATGTTGATGAATTTACGAACCGTTTTGAGAAAGGCTTGGATACTGTTATTGGTGAACGCGGAGTTAAATTATCGGGTGGTCAGCGTCAACGAATTTCTATAGCAAGAGCTTTATTGGCAGATCCTCGAATTATTATCTTGGATGAGGCAACATCTAATTTAGATACAGAAAGTGAATCCTTTATTCAAAAAAGTTTAGGTATTTTGATGAAGGGCAGAACAACTTTTGTCATTGCTCATCGATTAAGTACTATCCAAAAAGCGGATCAAATTTTAGTTATTGAAGAAGGTAAAATCATCGAAAGTGGCAAACACCATGAATTACTTCAAAAGAAAGGAAGGTATTACGATTTGTTTACTTACCAGAGCAGAATATAAAACTACGATTTCTTTACGTACGCTGTAATAATAACAATTGTTTGTTTATCAACTTTTCCTTCAATGTACTCCGCGTTATCTCTGTCTAATGAGATGTTTCTTACAGCTGTTCCGCGTTTAGCAATCATACTACTTCCTTTAACGTGCAAATCTTTGATTAAGACAACGGTGTCACCTGCAGATAAAACAACTCCGTTCACATCTTTATGGATTATTGCATCCTCATCGGTTTCGCCTTCTCCAGTTGCTTTTGCCCATTTTAATGTATTTTCTTCCATATACATCATGTCCAATAAATCAACTGGCCAACCCTCGTCTTTCAAGCGGTTTAACATTCTCCAGGCCACAACTTGAACTGCCGGTTCCTGACACCACATACTGTCATTTAAGCATCTCCAGTGAGTAGCATCAACCTTTTCAGGATTATCTAATTGGTCTATGCAAGTTTCGCAAGCATGCACACTTTGTGCTGCACTTCCATTCGAATTTGGAGGCACAGGATAAGCTCTTAAATTATTTTCTCCTCCACATAATTCACAGGTAACACTTCTTGCTAATAATTCTCTTTGGACGCTCATAGTAATCATGTTTAGAGCACAAGTTTAATCAATTTCATTTAAATGTTTTGCTAAATGCACCCCAATGCTTGCACAAGCTTGTAAAAGGTATCCGCCAGTTGGAGCGTCCCAATCCAACATCTCTCCAATGCAAAATTGATTGGACATTTTTTTAAGTTCAAAGTTTACAGAAACTGCTTTTAAATCAATTCCTCCAACTGTAGAAATTGCCTCATCAACGGATGCTGTATTCACTATTTGTAAAGGAAATTTCTTGATTTTTTTTGATAATGATTCTGCATTTAAATACGCCGCTTTAGATGTGCTTGTTTTTAATAGCTCGATTATAGGCGGACTTAGTTTCAGTTCTTTTTTTAAGATTTCAGTAGTGTTTTTATGGTTAGACAATGTTATTTTAGAATGGATTTTTTCTGCTGTTAGCGAAGGTTTAAAATCGATAAAAACGGTTGCTTTGGAATCCGTAAGCAACTGATCTCTAATTTGTGGTCCAAGTCCATAAATGGAATTTCCTTCTAACCCAAATTTAGTAATTACTGCTTCTCCTTTTTGAATTCTATTATTGCAAGAGATGGTAATATTTTTCAAAGGACTTCCTTCGTTTTTCTCAATAAAAATTGGATTCCAAGCAATTTGATAACCGCAGTTTGATGCTTGAAATGGTTTTGTTTTGATTCCGTTTTTAGAAAAATTATCGAGCCAATTCCCATCCGAACCGGTAACTTTCCAACTTCCTCCTCCTAAAGCAAAGACGGTGTAATCTGTTTGTATCGTTTTGTTATTAATAATGGGATTATCGTTATTGTCCCAGTTAGAAAAAGTATGTTCATATTTAATATTAATTCCTTTTTCTTTGAGGTGGTTTAGGATTGAATTCAGTAATTCGATTGGTTTAATCCCTTCTTTAGGATAAACTCTTTTGCTACTGCCTATATATGTCGGAACCTTAATTTTGTCTAGCCAATCTCTAAAATCAATATTGGTAAAGTCAAGAAGCACTTTGTTTAAAAAGTCATTTGGGGTGTATCGCTTAATAAGTTGATCAATGGGTTCGGAATGCGTTAGGTTAAAACCACCTTTCCCGGCAACTAAAAACTTACGGCCAGCCGTTTTGTTTTTTTCATAGATTGTAACCGAAAATTTTTCAGTATCTAAGAATGCTGCTAATAAAAAAGCGGATGGCCCACTACCTATAATTGCAATTCGTTTTTTCATAAAACAAACTTAGGATTAATACTATTTGTGTTATTTTTTTAAAAGTGTTTCGTACGTTTATATTGTTTTTGAGGACTTAAACGGGTTTATTATTCAACAGCCTCAATTATCTCTTTCAATAACTTGTCGTAAGAGATGTCACCTTTATTAGATAATCCAAAACGAACAACTACTAAATTTTTAGAGGGGATAATGAATATTCTTTGACCTTGAAAACCGTCTGCGAAATACATGTCTTTGGGTACGTTGGGAAATTCCTCGTCGTTTTGTTTCCAAAATTGAGCTCCGTATTTATTTTCTGATCCTTCCGCGGGTGAAGCGGTGAATTCAGCCCACCAATCTGGAAAAATTTGTTGATCTGCGACTTTACCATTTTGTAGGTATAGTAAACCATATTTTGCCCAATCTCTCGGTGTTGCCCAAGCATACGAAGATCCCACAATAGTACCGGCAGGATCTGATTCTAAAACCATGCTTTCAGCTCCAATCCAATTGAATAATTCTTTATTAGCAAAACTTAAATAAGTTTCATCATTATCAAGTTGTTTTCGAATTAATCCAGATAAAATATTGGAAGTTCCTGATGAATACTTCCATGTCTTTCCTATTGTGCCATCTAAGTTATGATTTATAGCAAAGGAATAAACATCATCTTCAGTGTAAAGCATTTTGGTGACATCTGAAATAGCGCCGTAATTTTCCTCCCATGCTAATCCACTATTCATTTGTAACAAATGCTTCCAAGTAATGTTTTTTCGTTCATCATTTTGCCATGTTTCAATTCCGGTAGTTTGATTAATATCAATTTTACCCTTTTGCACTAATATTCCGGTTAATGTGCTCATTATACTTTTTGCCATGGACCAACCTAGCTGTTTTGTGTTTTTGTCAAACCCTTCGGCATATTTTTCCGCTATTAGCTGATTGCCATAAAGTACTACAATAGCCCTTGTGTTTTTGGGGTTTTCCCCTTCAACTTCTATGAAGTGATTCTCAATGCCATTTTGTATTTTTTCTTTATTAATGTTGGCGGGAATATCTTTTTTAGAATCAAAATCTACAAATGCTGAAGAACCAGTTAACTTTTTTGAAAGTGGGATGTCAATACTTTCTGTATTAAAAGGTTGTCCATGGTTAACCAAAGAGCAACCCGTTTTTTCATTGTAAAAGGCCTTTTGAGAACGCATGCCTAAAAAAGAACTTGTAACAGTTT
Source organism: uncultured Flavobacteriales bacterium (assembly GCA_943788755.1). Lineage (GTDB taxonomy): Bacteria > Bacteroidota > Bacteroidia > Flavobacteriales_D > Parvicellaceae > CALSMU01. The sequence continues at coordinate 177,666 of CALSRM010000003.1, read as the reverse complement.
TGTTTTGATAATCAATAGTGTTTGAAACGTATTTAATGAAAGAAAAATTTAAGTCTTTGGCTTCAATCTCTTTTTGTTCTCTGCCTGCAACAAAAACACAAGAGCACATGTTTTTAGCTGCATATCCATTGATAATAGGTAGCCTAATATAAAGGTAGTAGAAACCAAACAGAATCCCCAATAGTAAAATAACAGCCATAATTCTTATTATTTTTCGTGTATTCATGGACGGGTGAAGTTAGAATAATTTTGTAACTGAAATTAATAGGCTCCAAAAAGAGGCTAGGGTAAAAGTACGACAAGAATTTTTATCTTTTGAATAAACAGTTGTTCATTAAAAAACTTAAAGAAAATAATTAATCTTCATTAGTAAAGATTCAACTATATTTGCGCCCGCATGCCAAATTTCAATAATAGTTTATCGTCAAAATTACCAAAAATAGGAACGTCTATTTTTACGGTAATGTCTTCGTTAGCAAACGAAGAAGGAGCACTTAATATGTCGCAGGGTTTTCCAGATTTTCAGGTTGATCCAAAATTGATTGAATTAGTTTCAAAAAATATGCAGGAAGGGCATAATCAATATGCTCCAATGCAAGGTGCTTTAAGGTTACGTGAAGCTTTGAGCCATAAAATTGAAAAAGCTTATGGAGTTAAATACAGTCCTGAATCAGAGATAACGATTACTGCAGGTGCCACGCAGGCTATTTTTACAGCAATTTCAGCTTTCGTAAAAGAAAACGATGAGGTAATTATTTTCACTCCTGCATATGACTGCTATCAACCTGCAATTGAGTTGAATGGAGGCCGGCCAATATTTGTTCAGCTTCATGCACCAACCTATAAAATTGATTGGCAAGCGGTTAAAAAGGTTATTTCTCGTAAGACCAAAATGATTATCATTAATACACCACATAATCCAAGTGGAACAATGCTGTCCAAAGAAGATTTAATGGAGTTGGATAAAATAACTTCAGGATCCGAAATCATTATCTTAAGCGATGAAGTATATGAGCATATTGTTTTCGATGGAAAAGAGCATGAAAGTATATGTAAATATCCAGGATTGATTGATCGATCAATAGCAACTTATTCTTTTGGAAAAACATTTCATGTTACGGGATGGAAAATGGGTTATTGTATAGGTCCTGAAAATCTCATGCATGAGTTTCGAAAGGTGCATCAATTCAATGTTTTTTCTTGCAATCACCCTGTTCAAATTGCTATTGCTGAATATTTGGAAGATGAGAATAATTATATCAACCTGGGTTCATTTTATCAAAAGAAAAGAGATATATTTTTAGATGCTGTCTCTACATCAAGGTTTGAACCAATTCCTTGCGAAGGGACATATTTCCAATTACTGAAATATGATCAAATAACAGACGAAAAGGATGTAGATTTTGCGATTCGTTTGACCAAAGAGTTTGGCGTAGCATCCATTCCGGTTTCTGTTTTTTACCATGTTCTTTTGGATGAAAAAGTACTGCGGTTTTGTTTTGCAAAAGGAGAAGATACGTTAAAACGAGCAGGAGAGATTTTAGCAAAGGTTTAGGTTCTGCACAATACATACTTAATATTTTTCTGAAAAGCGGGGTAACAATCAGGGCAATTTATCGTTATTTAGTTACCTAATCTTTATTGTAATGCATAAACAAATTTTCGTAGCTAATTTTATTCTATTTTCCTTGCTGTCTTTTGGGCAGCAGGCTGATATTATTGATGTCTACACCAAGCGCGATACTACAAATCATCAATTTGTTAAATCTGATGATTTATTTATTGGAAGATGGGACACATTAGCACAACCGAATTTTTGGAAGCAAGTAATGGTTACACCTCCAGATTCTTGTATTATAAATATTGCTGCTACTAGAACCATTTTAGGAAAAGAGTCTTTTGTTGCATGGAAAGCACAAACAGAAACACAAAAAGGACTTTATAAAGACAGTGTCCGCAAACAGTATGGGTTGGCTACTGATGTGAAAATTTATGTGACTTCAGGAAAAAGTCATTTTTACCAAATCGAAACAGTAATGCCTAGTATTAGCAAAGCTGTGGATGCTTTTGAAAAATATAGAACTGATCCATGGTACGCCCAGGCAATATTACTAATAGAAAGTCCAGGTAAAATACAGTATTCCAGTGTTGGTGCTTATGGTCCTTTTCAGTTAATGAAATCTGTAGCACGCTCGCATGGCTTGAAAGTCAATAAATATGTTGATGAACGAAAAGATTTTGATAAATCGGCAATGGGGGCAGCGCATCTTTTGCGCACTACTTGTGTTCCAGCAGCTAGGCGAATATTAGACAAACACAGCTTATTATATAACGAATCAGATTTATGGTTTCGCTTATTTGTGCTGCATATTTACCATGCTGGGGCTGGAAATGTAGGAGGCTTAATGGATAGTCTCCAGCCGGAAAAAGGCGGTCAGGAACTCATAACGCTTATGTGGCAAAGTGAATGGGGTGGGTTTAAAAATGCCTCTCAAAATTATTCTCAGGTTGCACTTGCGTCGCTGCTTCAATTACAAGAATTGATTTACGAAAAATGCGATTACATTTTTGAATGCAAAGCGTTTTAAGAATCCGCCTTAAATGCCTAATTTCGCGGTATGACAAAACTCGTCAATCGGATTGCTTTATTTGTTTTTATCGGAGTTGCAATTACAGCATGGATTACTTATCACGAAGAAATGGATATTGTAGTCCCTTACTTGAAACAGGTGTTTTTAGCTATTGCTATTTTTATGTTCATTTTATTATTTTTAAAAGCGAACTACAGGTGGCAAGCATCTTACCTTGCTAAAAAAGCACCAAATTCTTTTATAATTAGCAGGCAAGGAATGAAAAAAGCGATTGTTTATGAAGCCATAAACATTGGTTTTTATGCGTATTTATCTATCATGCTTTTGTTATATGTAAATGAAGCGTTTATTATCGGGATACTGATTGGATTCTACTTTTTAGAAGGCTTTATTAACTTAGTTCAAAACCTTTTTAGTTCAGGTTATAGAACACTTATTCAAGAAAATGCGATTACTGTTGTATCTAATTACATTACCATAATTCCAATGAAAGAGATTGTTAAGATTGAAAGTAGTCATCGAGATATTCGATTCTTAGATAAGAATAATAAGACCTATTTATTGGACATTGACTCCATCAAGCAAGATCAAAATGAAGCGTTTATTGCCCAATTAAAAGCAATAGCGAGAAGTAAAAATATTTATTATGATGTTGCCTTTACCCGAGAGGATATCCACCACGGGTAAGTTTCTCCAAATTAGGGCTGTAAAAATAACAGTCTTTTCAGCAGAATTTAGAGGGTAGAAGTAAATAGGGGCTTATTTTGCAAAAAGACTTTCCAGGTTTTTAAAAGCCTTGAATTCGAGCGCGTTTCCAAAGGGGTCTAAAAAGAATAATGTTGCTTGTTCTCCTGTTTCTCCTTTAAATCTAATATAGGGTTCGATTAAGAATTTAGTGTCTATACTTTTTAACTTTTCAGCGATTGCATCCCAATCATTCATTGATAGAACTACGCCGAAATGAGGTATGGGAACTTGTTGTCCATCTACGGGGTTATGCACGTTGTTAATCTGCATCGTTTTATCTTCATGGGTAACCAATTGATGTCCATAAAAATTCCAGTCAATCCACTTTTCAGATGACCTACCTTCTTCGAAGCCTAATGTATTACCGTAAAAATCTCTTGCTTTTTCTATGTTGGAAACAGGTATAGCAAGGTGAAAAGGTCTTAAATTCATGTTTTATTGAACTATTGAATTAAAAATTATTTGGAATTTTTTCTGCGTATAATATTGCGCTGAAAATAATATAGTAAAGAATACGGTTAAAGTTTTCATTAGAATTTTAGATTAAAATACGAGCGCAAATTTAGCGAATAATAAATGGTTATTATATGTATATTGGAAGACATTAGTTTTGTTTACTGCTGTGTTGTCACAAGCAACTGTGTAAAACCAATTTTATTCAATTGTTAATGAGCGATTGGTTTACTTATTTTCGAATTTATAAACCATGGTTAATTACAAAATGAAAAATACTTTATTCCTACTTAGCTTATTCATTTTAATAGGTTGTTCTGAATCAGAGACGGAAAAGCTAAAAGAGGAAGTAGTTGACATTGTGGAGGAAGTAGTTAAGGACACTATTTTTATGTACGGTTTGGATGTAGATGAATTTTTCTTGGACAGTGGTGTCGTGGAACTAAACCAAGGTTTGACGCACATTCTTCCAAAATATGGGATAGATCAATCAACAATATTTAAAATAGCTGATGACTTTGATTCCGTTTTTGATGTGCGTAAAATAAAACCTAACCATCCTTACTATGTTTTTTGTTCCAAGGATTCAAACAAAAGAACAAAACGATTTATTTATGAAAAAAATGCAATAGAATATGTTGTTTTTGATTTTGAAGATACCTTAAATGTATTTGTTGGAAAAAAAGATTTAGAAATAATAGCTGAATCAGCTGGTGGGGTTATCACATCAAGTTTATGGAATGCATTTATTGATAATGATTTGAGTCCGGCATTAGTGATGGAGTTTTCCAAATTGTTTGCATGGTCTATCGATTTCTTTGGGATTCAAAAAGGTGATTATTTCAAAGTAATGTATGAAACGAAATATGTTGAAGGAGAAAATATAGGCGTTGGAAACGTAAATGCAGTTTTGTTTAATCATATGGGGAATGACCATTACGTATTTTACTATGAAGAGGACACAGCTGAATTAGGTTATTATACTGAGAAAGGAGAAAGTATGAAGAGGGCCTTGTTGTCTGCCCCATTAGAGTATAGTCGTATCTCGTCTAAATTTTCACATAATCGTTTTCATCCGGTTCATAAATACTATCGTCCACACCATGGTGTAGATTATGCAGCACCAACAGGAACCGAAGTGGTTGCAACAGGCACGGGTAAAGTTATTTATGCTGGATGGGCTGGTGATGCAGGGCGGTTAGTTAAAATCCAGCATACAACCGGAGACATGGTAACTAAGTATATGCACCTAAGTAAGTTTGGTCCAGGGATAAAAAAAGGCGCTTCGGTAGTGCAAGGGCAAAAAATAGGAGAAGTTGGAAGTACAGGAGCTTCAACAGGACCGCATTTAGATTATAGAATCTTTATTCATGGAAAAGCTGTTGATCCTTTAAAAATTGACATTCCTTCATCTGACCCATTAGTGGACAGTGCTTTGGTAGTGTATTTGGAGTATATTGCTCCTATACGACTTGAATTAGATGAAATTGAAGCTAGAAAAACAGCAGCGCAACAAGTGGATGCAGAGTAATGCTCTTTTGTGATTTGCTCTATTGTTCCATTTTGACATGTTGAGTTAAAAAACTGGAGGAAAGTTATTGATGCGTTGCTCGAGTACACGGTAGTTTTTTAAACTACCCTTCAATTTCAATTTCCACTTTCTTTTTTTCTTCTTCCTCAACCCCTAATTTCTTTAAGAATTTGTTTAATCCTTTGTTTCCCCCCTTTTTCTTCTTCTTTTCTTTTTTGTCAGGTCCCTTCTCAGTTGATACATCTGGTTCGTTATCAAACTCATCCCATTCGACCTCGAAAGTTGTTTTTGTTTCTTCTTCAACCGGAGTTTGTATTGTGCTGTCTTTTTTAAAGAGCCCAAATTCTTGCTTTAAGATGGATTTTAATTCTTTTTTCTCTTCTTGAATAGCTTCTTTTCGAGCTATTTTCTTTTCTTCCTTGTCGAGCTTGAATTTAAGATCAGATAGGTTTCCATACATATGAAGAAATAATTTTACTCCTAATCCATCATCTTTAATAGGTCCAAATTCATCTTGATTTTTCTTCCTTACAAGAACGTCATTTAACCTGAAGTTAAGGTGGTAATCTACGTTGTCATCAAAGCCGTGAATCCCAGAAATGTTCAGGTCCATAACATTGGTAGATAAAGTCATCTGCGGTATGTGAATTTTCCCTTTGTCAATAATAACTTTGTTGTCAAGGTTTGCAAACTTGACTATGTTTTATCTTTTTCTTTAATAGTTTGGTGTCTACAACTGTTTTCACAATTTTATTAGATTCAAAATAGTCAGCAATATCAAGTAATGCCGCTTGGTCTATTAATTCACCTTTCTTAATAGAAAAATTTGCTTCAGAGTATAAGCGATTCATGTCTATGTTCATATACCCATCAATAACAGTAGCTAAACCCAGTTGAACCGTGGTTTTTCCTTTAATATTTTCATGAGTCAAAAATTTTTGTCCAAAGTCATTAAATTCGCTAAAGAAATTATTAATGTCGATGTTGGTTGCGGTGCCATCAAGCGTCCAAAAGAATGAATTAATATTCGTTTGTTCCATCTCTGAATTCAAAATATAACTTCCTTTGTTGGCTTTGAAGGTTATTTTTTTTGCTGAAAGTTTTTTATTTTGGTAGGTAATAATTCCCTTTAGATTAGATGCTGTAAATTTCTCATAATTCAATTCTCCAATGTGAGACTTGAGATTGAAGTTTATGTTATCAGGGAAATTCAAAGGAATTGCTTCTTCAGAATTCGCTGTTGTTTCGCTTCCCATTATTTCATTTAAACTGACAGATTTTGATCGAAAATCAGTTTCGATTACTAATTGTTCTTTTTCGAATAGTAAAAACGGAATAATGTTTTTTATTATCCCATCAGCTTTAAATTGAGAACTTAATATGGAGCCTGTTAAATTACTGAAAGCTGCGTCGTTCTTTTTTAAGGAAAGACTTCCATTTAAATTAGTGAAGGCTAGATGACTGCTTTTTGTTTTGAGAGAAACATCTTGAATCTTAATGAAACCATTAGAAGTTTTTATCTTAGGCTTTCGCACCATTAGCGGTATTTAACATTCCGGCAAATTCAACTTCGAATAAAGCATTTCCATCAAGGGTTTCCATCTTTTCAGAGTTGACAAATTGCTTCATTTTTTTCATTGAAAGGTTTCCGGTTAACTCCGCTTCAATAGACGGAGTTTTAAAATTTGAAATCAGAATATTGCCTTCTATTTTTCCGTTTTCAAGAACTCCACTGATGTTCTTAAATTCAATTACTTCGTGGTTTTTTTTATTTCGACTTTCGAAATGGCCCGCTAGCGATAAATGTTTTAGATGTGCTCCCGTTTCTTTTTCGATTAGGTCGCCGTTATTTAGTGTAAAGTCAGCAATTACATGGGGGGAAGAATTTTTGGCAATAACCCCCTTTATTCTCGTTTCAAAAACAACCATTCCTTGAGCTTTGTATGCAGAAAGTGCGTCAAAATACTCTTTTGGAAAAATAGAAAAGGTTCTTTGGAGATCAATATTTCTTCCTTTAATGCTTAAGTCCATAAATGAAGAGTCTTTGTTGTTGGTATACTTTCCGCTCATGTCAAACAACAAATCTTCAATAGATAGCTCTGCTTTTTTCAGTTGATACAAGCTACTATCCTTATGAATATTCAAAACAATATTTGCAGCAGCATTTTTGTTTTCCACATATTTGATGGAGTTGCTTTTTAACTGGTTGATGTAAAAATTGGATGTTGCGGAAAGTTCATAATTACTTTGCGAGAAGTTTCCGGCGAAGTTTATATTTTCACTGTTGATACTGTAATGTTGTTGAGTGGTTTTATTAGAATAACTTAATCGAATTTGATTAAATTCTACTTCTTCTAAAGCAAATGAGAATTTATTGTTTTGTTTACCTGTAGAATCTTGTTTTAGGATTAGATAATTTTCATTACCTAAAGAATCAATGCGTAATTTAATCACCGAATTTTCAGCTTTAACCTCGTTCACGGTATAGTTTCCGTCGACCATATTCCAGAAATTAAAATTCATGTACAGGTAATCGGCGTAAATTAACGTGTCATTATCGTTGGTATCCGCTACAAACAATTTGTTAAACCGCAATGAAGCAGAAGGGAACTGTGAAAACAGTGTCAGCTCGAGTTCTTCTACTGCTACAGGAACTGCTAAGGTTTTATTTAGCTCTTCTACTGCGTATTGCTTTATTTCATCCTCGTAGAGATTTATAATGAGGGCTGCTATACCAAACATTAACGCAATGAATATTCCTATTCCAGCTACTAATCTTTTTGCCCATTTATACCACATTTTTATCTATTTAGCAGAAGCTTTTAGTTAAACCGTAATGAACGATAAAATTACTTGGATAAAATGGCTTATTTCTTCAGCGTGGGTATACTTATTAACGAGTAAGTATTAATTGAACGACAGTATTTTAGATATATTATCTGATGCGATTAATTGAATGAATGTTTTATGAATGATTACTTTTTAATTCAATTACCGTTATTTCTGGCCAAATACCAATTCTTCCAGGATATCCGAGGTATCCAAAACCTCTATTAACATATAAATATTGGCCATTTTTTTGATAGAGACCAGCCCATTTTTTATACCTATACTTTACTGGACTCCATTTAAATCCTGGGATTTCTATTCCCATTTGCATGCCATGCGTATGTCCGCTTAGAGTAAGGTTTATATTTTTAGGATGCGGTAAAGTTTTTTCTTCCCAATGATCTGGATCATGAGAAAGAAGGATTGTAAAATCTTCTTTATTTATGCCTTCCAGAGCCTTATTTAAATCTCCATAGGATGGGAATGGAGGTTTACCCCAATTCTCTACGCCAACTATTTGAATTTGCTCATTATTTTTAATTAGAGAGGTTCTTTGGTTATTTAGAACAGAAAAACCCATTTGGGCGAGATGTAGTTTTATGGATTCAGTATTTTCTAGTTTTTTTTCTTCTGATTCCCAATTTACATATTCTCCATAGTCATGATTTCCTAAAACCGCAAACTTACCCATTGGGGCATTTAAATCTTTCAATAAATGCATGTAGGGTTCTATTTCTTGTGCAAAATTATTCACCAAATCTCCCGTGAAAAAGATTAAATCTGGATTTTGGTCTTGCACCATTTTGAGACCTCTTGCGACCGACTCAATATTATCGAAGCTGCCAGAATGAAAATCTGATATTTGAACAATTTTGAGTTTGTCAAATGCACTTGGTAAGTCAGGAAAAGTTAAAGATTGTCTATGAATTTTAAAGTCATATTTTCCCTTGATAATTCCATATAAAAGTCCAGTAAATGGAATTATTGCTATTCCCATTCCGATTTGTGATATGAATTTTCTCCTTCCTTCAATTTCTACAGTGTCAGAATTGTTAGAAAACCAACTACTTAGTTTTTGGAAACAAAATTTAATGATTCTAAAGGAATCACCAAGAAATAGTGTTCCTACAAAAACAATTTTGGTAATTATCAAAGTAAACGTTATTCCAATTAGCAAGTTGTTCCAATACCCCATATTGGTATTTCTAGCACTCAAATAAAAGCCCATGGAAATGATTCCAATAACTATTACTAAAATACTAATAGCGTAGATAATGAAAACAATTACTTTTTTTCTTCCTTGTGGAAAAGCCGATTTTAAACCGTTGTAGGTATAAATTTCAATGAATACAATAAATAATAATAGAATTATGAAAAATAAAGTTCTTGCCATAATTTCAAGTTCTTCAATTAAAGATTAATTATTACTTTTATTATGCAAGTAAAATTACATTGTTATTTTCAAAAAACGAAACAGACTAAACTATATTTTATGCATATAGTCTAATTCAAACAAAATAATTTTATTTTTTGTGAGAAGTGGCTTTTATCTTTTCCAAGATATTAAACACAGCCGGACAAACTTCAGCATTTTTTAAGGTTAAATCGAAAATTCCTTTTTGATGTCTCATATCTGTATGGGGATAATCTTTACAGGCTTTAGGTCTTGCTTCATAGATGGAGCAACCATTGTCTTCAGCTAAAAATGGACAGGGGACAACTTGCAAAACGAAAAAATTATCTTCGTCCAACCGTAGGTATTTTTCAATAAAAGCACCTGGTTTCATTTTCAGATGATTAGCTACTCTCTCGATGTCTTTTTGCGTGTACATTGGACCAGTTGTTCGGCAGCAGTTTCCGCAATCCATGCAGTCAGTGCACTCAAATACTTCGTCATGGGCTTGGCTAAAAAGGAGGTCCACAGTTCCATTTTTTTCTTTTTTAAGCTCTTTTAAAAGATTCTTATGGGATTTCTTATGGGATTTGGCCATAGAAATTTGCTCGATATGATCAAATGGTTTTGTCATAATTTAGTAGCCACACTTCTTTCGTACACGTTTAAGTGTTTCTTTAGCAACGACTCTTGCTTTATTTGCACCATTTAATAATACTTCATCTAATTCGGACGTATTTTTCATGTAGTAATCATACTTTTCTCTCTCCTTACTGAATCGTTCTAAAATACAAGCGAGCAATTCTTTTTTAGCGTGTCCCCATCCGTAACCCCCAGCTCTTAAGTTGGCAGCCATTTGAGTGACTTGTTGCTCATTTGCGATTAATTTGTATAACTGATAAACAGCAGAGGTTTCAGGATCTTTCGAATCTTCTAAAGGGGTATCGTCTGTAACAAAGTTTTTATTTATAACTTTTTTTAGCTCGTTTTTGGGCAGAAATATGTTAATATAATTATTCCTTGATTTACTCATTTTTTTGCCGTCGGTACCAGGCACCAGCATAGTATGTTCTTGAATCTTTGGTTCGGGAACAACAAATGTATCTCCCATGCTATGATTGAATCGAGAAGCTACATCACGTGTCATTTCCAGATGCTGAAGTTGATCTTTTCCAACGGGAACAAATTCTGCATCGTATAATAGGATATCAGCTGCCATCAACATAGGGTAAATAAAAAGGCCTCCGTTTACATCTTTCAGTCTATCTGCTTTGTCTTTAAAAGAGTGGGCTAGCTGAAGCCTTTGATAAGGGAAGTAACAGCTCAAGTACCAGGACAGCTCAGCACATTCAGGAACATCTGATTGCCTGTAAAATACCATTTTTTCGGGGTTCAGTCCACAAGCAAGCCAACTTGCAGCAACAGAATATGTGTTGTTACGCATTTCTTCCCCATTTTTAATCTGCGTTAATGAATGTAAATCAGCTATGAATAGAAAAGCATCATTCTCACTGTTATTTGCCATTTCAATAGCCGGGAGAATTGCCCCTAATAGATTTCCTAAATGAGGTGTTCCGGTACTTTGTATTCCAGTTAGAATTCTTGCCATTTTTTACTGCATTTTCAACAAATGTAGTGTGCGCATTTAGTTTTTCAATTACAAGTTTCTGATTTTCTTTTAAATAATGATAATATTTTCTTGGTTTAGTCTACTTTTGCCGCCCCATGAAGTATCTTTTAAGTCCATTAAGGCTGTTGTATAAGGTTTATTTTATTGTGATTTTCCTAATTTCTGGAATATTGCTTTATCCCTTCATGCTGTTATTAATTCGCGGAAAAAATAAATATAGAAACGCATTAAAACTCAAACAAATTTGGTCTAAAGTTATATGTGTTTTCGTCTTAATAAAGGTACAAGTGGATAATGCTGATGGTTTTCCCAACGAGGGCCCATATGTTGTTTGTGCAAATCATGCATCCTATTTAGATATATTGCTGATGTTTTTAATAATGCCTGATGATTTTGCTTTTTTAGGAAAAGCGGAGGTATTAAAATGGCCTATCATTAATGTTTTTTTTTTAAAGGGGATAGACATTCCTGTATATAGAGGAAGTGTTAAACGAGCGAAAGAATGTTTGGATTTAGCGGACTTGGCACTAAAGGAGGGAAGGTCTATTGCCATATTCCCCGAAGGTGGAATGGATATCAATAATCATAAATTACGCAGGTTTAAAAATGGAGCATTTAAATTAGCAATTGACAATCAAGTACCACTTGTTCCGATTGCATTTTTAAATAATTGGAGGCTTTTTTCGGATCACATGGATCTATTAGGTTCGGGATCACCGGGAATTGCAAAAATAAAAATACATAAAGCTATTGGTCCGGACTCTTCTAAAGATGTGGTATCTTTGCGTGAGAAAACATATAGCATAATCGCAACGGCATTAGAGGGATATGAAAATAGATGATAAAACAGTAGATAAAATTGCTTCACTTTCGAAGTTATCTTTCAGTGGAGAGCAAAAAGAGGCAATCAAAAATGACATGAACAAGATGTTGGATTTTATCGGCAAGCTGGAAGAGGTAGATACTGAAGGAATTGCCCCTTTAATACATATGACAGATGACGTAAATGTATTAAGAGCAGATGATGCTGTTTCGGCCATAACGCAAAAAGAGGCGTTAAAAAACGCCCCTAAAAAAGATTCTACTTATTTTAAAATTCCAAAAGTACTTAATAAGTAACACTAGCAGTATTCGTCAAATGCAGCTTTTATACTTTCAGATATAATTTCAGCTGTACTACCTTCTATATGATGTCTTTCAATAAAGTGCACTAATTTACCGTCTTTAAATAGCCCCATACATGGTGATGAAGGAGGGTAAGGCAAACAAAACCGTCTCATTTGATCTACAGCTTCTCTATCTACTCCTGCAAATACAGTAACAAAATTATTTGGTGTTTTTGAATGTTGCGTCGACATTATCGCAGCTGGTCTTGCATTTCCTGCTGCGCATCCACATACGGAGTTAATCACGACAAACGTTGTTCCTTCTTGCTCTATTGCTTGATTAACATCTTCTGATGTTATAAGCTCTTGAAAGCCAACTGTAGTTAAGTCTTCTTTCATTGGAGCTACCAGTTCTGGTGGATACATATATGTTATATTAAAAGATTAAAAAATTTAACAGTTGCAAAAGTAAACATATAACTGATACAATACATGGATAGATTTTAATTAAAGCTTGTTATTCGATTTATATTGGGCGGTTACAGTTTTATTGGGCCGGTTATCAACGATTTAAATAAATTAATTATATTTGCGCCCTAACAAAAAAAACAAAAAAATGAAAAAAACATTAATTTTATTATTTGTTACTGCTTTGGGAGCTGGAACAATGTCGTCATGCAGTAAGTCAAATAAAGGTAAGCTTTCAGGAGAGTGGACTATTAATTCATATAGTACAACCTATGCTCAAACTAGCGGGAATCCTTCAGTAACGAATACGGAAGTAATGACTTTAAATGGTTCTACTATTACTAGTGTTTCATCATCATCATCTGCTGGAGCAGTAACTTCTACTGAAAATGGAACTGTAGCTGCAGCTACCTGGAATATTGAAAAAGATGGTACATGGACAAGAATAATTGATATGACTTTTACCGTAACTGAACCTACATATTCTTTTTCTAATCAAAATGTAACAACTGAATCAGGAACTTGGTCTTTTGTAGGAAAGAACAAAACCGCTGATTTAAAGAAAAATGAAAGAGTTGTAATGAGTACGTTATCATCGAGTTCTACTGTTAATAGTACGTATACGGTAGGAGGAGTTTCTTCTACAGATACTTCTACAGATACTCAAACTTATTCAGAAGGTGAATACGCTGAAACATTCTTAATCGTTGAAAGCAAGAGTAAAGAGTTGAGCTTGTCTCAAGTGGGTGCTTCTACTTCTACTTCTACTGATTCAAATGGAACAACTACATCCTCTTCAACAGCGGATGCTGCTATAGTTTTGACTCAAGAATAAGATAAACATAATTTTAAAAAGGGCTATTTCTTAAGAAGTAGCCCTTTTTTTTTACTCAATAATTTTTGTTATTCAACTATTGGAAAGTGTGATTTTTAGGTGGTAGATAGAGTTTATTTTATTTGTGTCGATCCGAACAAATAAATATACATTATGGCATAGAGAAAGAGACTTCTAATTGGCTCTCCCTTTCTTTAAAAGAAATTATATAAACTTTTACTTACCTAGCTGAGAGCATTAGTTTATTTATCGCAGCCGCTTCATTTATTAATCTGAAGTATTCAGCTATATTTCCTAGTTTCATCATTTCTTTTGCTAATGATTTTATTGCTTCGTATTTCGTTTTTAATTCATTCATTTTAGTAGTTTTTATAGTGTATACTATACACCAATCCAAGTTGCGTGCCAAACTTATTTTATTTTTGAAATAGGGTTTTTCACCCCTTCATGTTTAGTTAGCTCCATTTTAATAGAACCAAATAGTATGTTGGCCTTTGCTAATAGTGGAATTTTGTTTTCATCGTCAGAAATCCATACTTGTAAATCTTCTTCCGTTTTAAAAATTCTTCCTGTTTGTACTACTGGGCAAAACTTAATACACTGGTATTTTCCTTTTCTAATTTTAATAGTTTCTTTACCTAAGTATTTTATTTTCAAAGGAAAAATCTCTCCATCCATAAAGGTGTTAAATTCAAACAGGTCTCCAATTTTAGCGTTGGAAAAATCTAGCGTTCTTGCATAGTAGTAGGAAGAAATCATATCTTGGATGTTATGTGGAACATTAAATTTTTTTTTCCCATCACTCACTTCTTTTTTGTGCTGGTAGAAAGTGTAGTCCTGACTTATTTCATAACCTCCCTCGTGAACTCTACGAATAAACATCCAAGGGAACATTCCTTCAGCATCTAAATATGTCTCGTACCTATCTTGAACTTTAAAAAACCAGTTAAATGCACCTAAACTTTCTCCTTTACCAATAACATGAACTAATTTTCTCCCGTTTATCTTCTTGTCGCATTCTTCTACTTCAAGCGTAGCTCTTCCTGCATCTATAAAGCCATAATGCAGAATATAAGTAAGTTTTTCCCCAACAGCAAAAGAGTTGTTTGCTATTTTTCTGAATTCGAAGGCTGATGTATTATTCTGAAAGGTATATATGCCTTCAGAAGCATTTACATTGCCAATAGTAAATAGGGATATTGCAATAAGGATTAAATTTTTCATACCTGTATTTTAAAAGGTTTTCCAAATAAAGGCAATAAGCGTGCCGAATACAGTAGTCATTCGATCTCTAGAGCTATCAGAAAAGAGCAAAAACAACCTTGAATGACTTGATTTAGTTTTTAAAACCCACCAATACTGCAACACATCCTTGGTCTTTGATGTCGTGCGTATTTTTAGATTCAGGCACAGAAACAGAGATAACAAGTTGCTGGCTCGATTCGACTTTAAAGTCAAAGGCTTTAAAGTCCGAATTTTTACTGTCAAAAATCACATTTCTTTCTATATCACTAACCGTATAACTAACATCTCCTAATTGTTCTTCTGCACAAATTACAAGTCTGTATTGTTGCTCGCTATAAAAAGTAAGCATAACATCAGCACTGTCACCAGGGAACAATACAGCACTGTTCATCTGTCCATTGTGAATATATGGTTCTACTAGCGGGCGCCCCTTTTTTTTTGTAAACCCTCTGCATTGTCCATTGATTCCAGTCGGGATCAATACTGATAATAAAATTATTAGGCTTAAATTTTTCATAATTTCAGTTAATAATGTCTGTTCTAATTTCTACAACCTTTGCTGTAATTTCTTCTAATATGGCATCATTCATCCCAAGTTGAATACTTCCTCCAATTGTCGTTACACCGCTTTCATCTTTGTAGTTTTCTCCAGCAGTTTTAACTTCAGTGATTTTACTGAAAATTGCATCTAACTCGTTTAACTCTTCCAACATGTCTTGCGAAACATCACGATCTTCATATGAATTAAGAAGCCCGATGAGATTTGTTAATGAATATTTTTGCTCAGCAATTCGTAATTTTAGCGCATCATTATTAGGAGTGATTCTAGCCAACTGAGTTGAAAGATATACTCCTTCAACCCACCCACCTACAATGATTAAAGTAGAAATGCTTTCCCTATCTTCCTCTTCTAAATAGCTGTTCATTTCCCAAAATATCTCGGTAATAATAACTTGCATTGAATCTTTAATTTCTAAGTTCCATTCTATCCTATCTATTGTTTCTTCATCAAAAACTTGCTCCATTCCGAGTTCATTTCCTAAAGTCCTAGCACATTGAAGGTAAAGCATTGTTTCGGTTGTTTGATCAAAAACGGTAGCGTAATTTAAATCAGCACCATAAATACCCATATTTAGCGACTGATCCACAATTGATTGATAGTCCTCAACTGCTGAGGGGTTACTGGGTAATGTAAATTCATACGTCGCTCCAGCATTTTGAAGTATTTGTGACGTCTCCATTGGAGAAGGGATGTTGAAAAATATATTCTTAATTTTATCAGACCTTTCCACAAGATCAGCTGGGTATGAAGGAGTGTCGAAGTTCGCCTCATTTTTTGCTACCTCTTCTTCACAGCTGAATACTAAAAATCCAACGGACGCTATTACTATGTATTGCTTGATATTCATACCTTCTTATACTGATTGTATCAAATATACTATAAATCCAAAACACTTTTAACCTTCATAGGTTTAATTCAAGGGAAAATATGACAAATGATTATATATTGCCTTTTTAATGTGCGTCAAGCCAATTGTCTGCAATTCCATACTCTACTTTTAAAGGAACAGCAAATTCAATGGCATTTTCCATATTATCCGTAACCAATTTAATCATTTCATCCTGTTCAGGAATGAATAAATCAAAAACCAATTCATCGTGAACTTGGAGCAACATTTTAGATTTTAGCTTCCTTTTTTTCATTTCATCATGAATGTTGATCATGGCAATTTTAATAATGTCAGCAGCACTTCCTTGGATTGGGGCGTTAATGGCATTTCTCTCTGCATGACCACGAACTATTCCATTAGACGAGTTAATATCTCTCAAGTATCTTTTACGATGCATGATAGTTTCGACGAATCCTTTTTCTTTGGCCAATTCAATACTTTGATCCATAAATGTTTTAATTTTTGGATATTGTTCAAAATAGCTGTCTATTATTGCTTTTGCTTCTCTCCTAGGAATATTTAAATTTTGAGCTAATCCAAATGCAGAGACTCCGTAAATAATTCCAAAGTTGACAGCTTTAGCTTTGCTACGCATTTCTCTATCCACATCTTCTAATTCGACATTGAAGACCTTAGCTGCAGTTGCTGCATGAATGTCTTCGCCACTGATAAAAGCGTTTTTCATATTTTCATCGTCACTCAGTACAGCTATAATTCGCAATTCAATTTGAGAGTAATCCGCAGCAAATATTTTATACTCTTGACCCCTTGGGATAAAAGCTTTTCTAATCTCTCTGCCCATTTCTGAGCGAATAGGGATGTTCTGTAAGTTTGGGTTGTTAGAACTTAACCTTCCAGTTGAAGCTACTGTTTGCAGGTAGGTAGTGTGGATTTTATTAGTAGTTGGATTTGCTAATTTTGGCAATGCATCAACATAGGTTGATTTTAATTTTTTCTGTTGTCTATAGTTAAGAATTTTACCTATTATTTCATGCTTGTTTTTCAGCTTTGATAAAGTAGCTTCATCCGTTTTGAATTGGCCTGTTTTAGTCGTTTTTGCCTTTTCATCAATTTGTAATACATTGAATAAAATATCACCCAATTGCTTTGGTGAATCGACATTAAATTCCGTTCCAGCGTCTTCAATTATTCCTTCATGAAGTTTCTCTAAACTACTTGACAATTCAATAGAAAATTTGGATAACGCTACAGTGTCTAAAGTTATTCCTTCGCACTCCATGCTCATTAAAACGGAACTGACAGGCATTTCAATACCGTACAATAAGTTTTTTATATTTTCTTCCTGAAATTGTTTTTCAAAAAGTGTTTTTAATTGAAAAGTAACATCCGCATCTTCACTAGCGTATTCAGCGATTTCAGATGGCACAAGGTCTTTCATGCTTTTTTGGTTTTTGCCTTTAGGCCCAATTAATGATTCTATTGAAACGGGTTTATAGCCCAAGTATGACTCAGAAAGATAATCCATTCCGTGCTTGAAGTCCGGTTGTAGCAGGTAATGAGCAATCATTGTGTCAAATGTAGGGCCAGAAATTTCCATACCATAGCGAAGCAAAATCGTTTCGTCAAATTTGAAATTATGCGCAATTTTCTCGATTTTATCATTTTGAAAAACGGGTTTAAAAAGGGCTACTCTTTTCAAGGCGTCCTCATGTTTTTCAGGAATAGAGACGTAGCAACCCGATCCCTCTTTGTAAGAAAAAGCAATCCCAAGAAGCTCTGTATTTTGCTTGTCTAGTCCACTTGTTTCAGTGTCGAAACAAACAGATTTTTGGTTTAATAATTCTTGAATGAGTTGTTCAACTTCTTTATCGCTGTCAATAAATTTATAGTTGTGCTTGGTGTTCTCAATTGTATTTAAAACTTCTATTTCTTCTGTATGTGTTTGTTCAGTGACATGTTCAGTTTCATTTGTACTTGATGATTCAATCGGCTGTCCAAACAAATCCATTTGTCCATTTTTGTTTATGGTTGTGTCTGGTAGTGGAGGTGGAGCTATTTTTTTAACAACAATTTCTTCTCCAGTTACTCTTTTAGCCAATTGTCTGAATTCCAGCTCTGTGAATAATGCTTGAATTTTACCTTTGTCCGCTTCTTCTCTAATAAATGCTTTTTCATCAAATTCAACAGGAGCATCAAGTAAAATGGTTGCCAATTTTTTAGAAAGTAAACCTTGCTCAGCAAAATTAATTACATTTTCCTTCTGCTTTCCTTTCAGCTCATCTACATGTTCAATTAACCCTTCGATACTGCCATATTGAGCGACCAATTTTTTCGATGTTTTTTCACCAATCCCTGGTATGCCTGGAATGTTATCCGCGGCATCTCCCCATAGTCCTAAAATATCGATTACTTGAAGTGGATCTGATATTTCAAACTTTTCACAAACCTCCTCAACTCCCCAAATTTCCCTTGGTTTTCCGGATCTTCCTGGGCGATACATAAAAATATTTTCAGAGACTAACTGAGCAAAATCTTTGTCAGGAGTCATCATGTAGGTAACGAAGTTTTCTTTTTCGGCTTTTTTTGCTAAGGTTCCAATTACGTCATCTGCTTCAAATCCAGTAGCTTGCAGTGTAGGGATATTTAGAGCTTCACACAGTTGTTTTATGTAGGGAATAGAGGTGCGTATATCTTCTGGCATTTCTTCTCGATGCGCTTTGTATTCTGCATATTGTTCATTTCTTATGCTACCTCCAGGCGCATCAAAAACCATTGCAATGTGCGTTGGGTTTTCTTTTTTGATGACGTCTAGGATAGTCATGGTTACACCAAAAACGGCAGAGGTATTCATGCCTTTTGAATTGATTCTTGGCGTGCGAATAAAAGCAAAATGTGATCGGTATATTAATGCAAATGCATCTAGTAGGAATAGTTTTTTCTTATCAGCCATACTTATATTTTTTGATAAACTATATGTATTACAGTTTGCCCAACCGCCTTTAGTGTTTCTTTATGGATTATATCCATATTATCTTTTTGGGTATGATGGAAATGTCCAAAATCAAAATTTCCATAGCTTCCTTTTGGCGCATAATGAACGATATCCAATGTGGGTATTCCGGCTATTTGATTGATATAAGTATGATCATCTGTTATTGCAGGAGCTATTTTTTTTACAAAATATTTTCCATAACCAAGAACTTCAGCTTCCTTCCAAATTCTTTGAACATGTGCACCTGCGTATTTTTGTGAGAGCCCTTCTTTAGGAAATGTAGCATCCTTTGCACCTACCATATCTAATAATATCCCATATCGTGGTTTGTAGTTCTTAATAGGAGGGTTTTTACTCCAATATTGGGACCCTAAACACCAGGAATCACCCATAGTGTTTAAATCACTAATTACATCATTTGTACTCATAGCACCATAATCTTCGGCATCAAAAAAGATTAAGTCAACTCCCGTTTTTGGATCCGAAAGACTTATTTGTCGGGCTATTTCTAGTAAAACACCAACACCACTACCTCCATCATTTGCCCCAGGAATAGGTTTGGTTTTATTTCCTGATCCACGATCTGCATATGGTCGAGTATCCCAATGGGTACAAAGCATAATTCGATTAGTTGCCTCAGGGTTATACTGAGCTATTATGTTTTCTATGTTCAGTGTGTTCCCGGTCCAAGCTTTTACTTTTCCCGTCTGTATTGTAAGTGTAAAACCATATTCCGTCAACTTTCGTTTTATCCAAACAGCACAGCTGTCATGTTCGGGAGTGTTGGGTATTCGAAATCCAAAATCGAGTTGGTTTTGAATAAAAATATAAGCAGAGTCAGCATTAAAGTTAGGAGAGGGAACTTTTGGAGTTTCATCAACGGGTTTAATAACAGGCACATTAACAATCTCTTCGGTCCTTTCTGTTTCTTGACAGCCAATTAATAAAACAACTATAATAGAAACAAGGAAATTTTTAAATAGAGACATAAAGTTCGAAAAATGGATTTATTTGAAGTAAAGCCAAAGTTAAGAAACGTTCAAAAAAAACAATGAATTATTTTCTGTTAATGAGAAATACTCCTAAAATTAACACGCCGATTCCTGATAATTGAAGAATGGAAACATTTTCGCCTAGCGTAAACCCTAGTAATATGGCAACAATTGGGATGAAGTAAGTCACGGATGATGCGAATACAGCTGTACTTATTTTAATCATATTGTTAAAAAGTAAAACAGCCATTGCGGTTCCTACAAATGCAAGTATTGCAACAATTCCAATACCCTCAATAAAATTCGGCTGACTTACGACTCTGTCAAAGAAGTCTGTTGTACACAAATAAACAATACAAAACGGTCCAATTGCAGCAAACGAAATTGAAGTAATTGCCATTGAATTTAAATCTTGCAATTTATATTTTATTACGTTTAAACTTAAGGCATAACAGAATGTTGCCAAAACAATTATCAATATGGGAATTGTATCATCTATTGAGATATTAGTTGAAAAGAGTTTTTGATAAACGATCATAACCGCTCCCACAATTCCGATAGTAAGACCTCCGATATGATTCCATTTTAATTTAAATTGAAAAACAATTGTTGCAATTAAAACGGTAAATATGGGGACTAATGAATTTAGCATCCCTGTAATTGAACTATCTAGTTTTGTTTCGGCATAGGCAAATAGAAAGGCAGGAAGACCATTTCCAACAACACCAGAAATAATTACAAATAGGACATGTTTTTTCTTTAATTTTTTAAAAGATTTATACAATAATGGAGTCAATGCTAAAAAGGCAAAACTAATTCGTAATGCTCCCAAAAGGTGCGGAGGCATCCTTTCGTTGCCATAGGAATCTTCTAACCCTATTTTGATTAAAAAATAAGAGCTTCCCCAAATAGTGGAGAGAATGATTAAATATCCCCATGCTTTTAACCTTTCTCCATACATGCCGCGAAAGTAATCAGAGTAATTGAGTTTGTCAGCAATGTGGATTGATAAAGAATATTAAATTAACCGGTTTCTTTTTTTTGCGTAAATTTGTATCATTGTATTTGATACGGTTTTTAACATTTTTCATATGAAAATAATTTTGTTAGCTTTAATATTAGTGTTGTTGAGTTCTTGTGGTGTAGATTCAAGTAAGGATGATTCTGAGGTTATTGCAAATACATCTTGTTCTTTGACTATTGAGGGTATGATGTGTGAAAAAGGGTGTAAAACAACCATTCAGCAAAAACTAACAAGTACAAATGGAGTTATTTCTTGCATCGTTGAGTATGAAGAAAAAACGGTTACTATTAACTTTGACAATAACGTTGTCACTTCACAAGAATTAATAGGGGTCGTTGATGAAATCGCTGGTGGAATATATAAGGCTTCATTGTTAGAAGAGAGTGTTTTTATTCAAGAAGCTGGACCTGGAACGGTTGGAAGTTCCAATGAATCAGATGCAGTTAGTGTTTCTGAATATAGCCTTCGGATGCCCGATTTTACTAGTGTTTTTTCGAATCTTCTTTAGGTTAAGCAGCACAATAATTATTGTTATTATCTTTTCTTTTTTTCAAAAAGTTATAATAAAAATAAGATATGTAAGTTTGTGTTAAGGAATGAACTTATACTCTAAAAAACAATACTGGAAAATTGTACTTCTGTTAGCGGCATTACTAATTGCATCCGGCACGATTTGGTATACGAGTTACATTGCTAGTAAAGTTCAAAAAGAAGAGAGACAAAAAGTAAAATTGTGGAGCAAAACTATTCGCAAAAAGGCAGACTTGGTTAAGTTAACAAACCAATCTTTTTCTGCATTGGCAAATGAAGAACGTAAAAAAGTTGAGCTTTGGGTAATGGCTACAAAAGAATTGGAAAAAGACCTTTCAGATTATACTTTTGCCCTTAATATAATTCAGAGTAACACAACAATTCCGTTAATTTTAGTTGATGACAAAGGGAACATTTCCTCTTCTCTAAATATTGATAATAACCACCCAGATACATTGCAAAAGTATATACGAGGTTGGGCTTTAGCGAGTAATTACATTGAAGTGAAAAAGCAAAAAATTTACTACAGAAATTCTGATAGCTTTTATGATTTGCAAATGAAAAGGGACTCTTTAATTACATCGTTCAATCATGATTTGGTTGATAACGCCGCTTTGGTTCCAGTCATTTTTATTGATGCAAATTCGAAAGAATTAATTGCAACCAACATCGAGAATGTTGAATTAACTTCTACAGCACAAATTGAAAAGCAAATAATTTTAATGGAAAGCGAAAATATTCCGATTCAAATTAAGCTAGATGAAGAGAACACAGGTGAAATTTACTTTCAGGAATCATTAACATTAAAACAATTAAGGTACTTTCCATTTGTTATGCTGTCTATAATAACGTTGTTTTTGTTTGTTGGGTATTTATTATTTAGCACTTTTCGGAGGGCAGAGCAAAATCAAGTTTGGGTAGGCATGGCAAAAGAAACAGCTCATCAATTAGGAACGCCACTTTCATCACTAATGGCTTGGCTCGAAATACTAAAAACTCAAGGGGTTGAAGAAAGCTCTCTTGTTGAGATGAATAAAGATATAGTTCGTTTGGAAACAGTATCAGATCGATTTTCTAAAATTGGCTCTGTATCAAAAAAGGAGGAGGCTAATGTTTATGATGTTATAAACCATAGTTTGGATTATTTAAAGAGCAGAGTTTCTAAAAAAGTAAAGATATCTATTCAGTGCGATGATAAAACGATTTACTCATTACTAAATATCTCATTGTTTGAATGGGTTATTGAGAATCTCACTAAAAACGCGGTAGATGCAATGGCTGGGGAAGGAGGAATTATTTATTCAATTTCTAAAGAAAGCCAATCGGTCATTATTGATGTATCGGATACAGGAAAGGGGATTCCTTCTTCTAAACTAAAAACAGTTTTTGAACCAGGATATACCACCAAGAAACGAGGATGGGGCTTAGGTCTATCTTTAGTGAAAAGAATCATTGAAGAACATCATAACGGTAAAATTACTGTGAAACATTCTCAAATAGATAAAGGAACTACTTTTAGAATAGTTCTACAATAGAAGATAAATAGTAATTTTACACCATGAATCCGTATTTATTCATCATAGCTGCTTCATCAGTAATTATTCTGAGCTTTTTATTTAATATAATAGCTAAGCGAACGAATATTCCAAGTGTTTTAATGCTCATTTTATTGGGTGTAATTATCCAGTTAACTTTATGGAAACCTGATTTAGATGCTCCCGGTAATGGGGTTATGGTTGTTCTTGAGATTCTAGGGAATGTGGGACTTATTTTTATTGTACTAGAAGCTGCGTTGGATCTACAGCTTAAAAGAGAAAAAATAGGTTTAATCGTCAGAAGTTTCTTTATGGCTTTAATTACCTTATTTGCTTCTGCTTTTGCAATAGCGTGGTTATTTATTTTGTTATGGGAGGTCAGTTTGTTTAATGCATTGATTTATGCTGTGCCCCTATCTATTATGAGCAGTGCTATTATAATTCCAAGCGTGGGATCTCTTGTTGCTCATAAGAAGGAGTTTATGATATACGAAAGCACATTCTCAGATATTTTAGGGATAATGTTTTTCTACTTTTTAAAGGATAACGGTCATGCAGCAGGGGCATCAGAGGTTGTCGGGAGTGTGCTATTTAATATTGGAATAACAGTGATAATTGCCACTATCGCTAGCTATTTATTGGTAGGGTTATTTCAGCAGTTGAAAATGCATGCGAAGTATTTTTTAATGTTTTCAGTTTTATTGTTGCTTTATGCACTGGGTAAAAGAGCGCATTTATCTTCCTTATTAATTATTCTATTTTTTGGCCTTGTATTGAATAATACACAAATATTTTTTAGGGGTCCTTTGGCCCGTTTCGGAAGTCGCGAAAAAATAAAAGACTCCTTACACGAATTGCATGTTATTACCTTGGAAACAGCTTTCGTGTTGCGCACTTTTTTCTTTGTAATATTTGGAATAACAATTTCATTGGTTTCATTGGTTGACTGGAAATTGGCTTTAATAAGCCTTGGTATCGTAGGAATTTTGTTTGGCGCGCGTTTTCTCTTTTTAAAAATATTTGCTTCAAAAGATTTAAACCCTCTCTTATGGATTGCACCTAGAGGGTTGATTACTGTTCTGCTCTTTTTTGCTATTCCCAATGGAATGGTTGATGCTCATGGCGAAGTGATGGAGGTTTATAATCCTGGTTATGATTATCGAATTCCTCAGTTTGACCAAGGAATTTTGTTGTTTACAATTCTTATCTCAAGTATAATAATGACGATATCATTGATTATGGATAGGGGAGATAAGGTGAAAGATGTGCTATTAGAATCAATAAAAATGAAGCAAAGCGACGATAATATTGTTGACCGAATTGAAGACACATATATGGAAGAATCTTTGTCCGAATTAGAAGGGATTCAGCAGTCTGAAGACCATATAAACGAAGAAAAAACAGGCGATTCTGGTGCTAAATAAAATGGATTTATTTTATGATTCCATACAATTAGCCCTATCTTTGCACTCGCAAAAACGCATTAAACAAATAAATAACATAAAATCATGTCTGACGTAATGGAAGCTACAAACATACAAGAGGTACTAAGCCAACTTGGAATTAAGGAGGTAAATAGTGGAGCAGCTGTAGGAGAGCATTGGTTCGCTACTAGGGGTGAAGTAATTGAATCATATTCGCCAGTAGATGGTAAATTGATTGCAACCGTAAATAGTGCAACTTCAACAGAATATGAAGCTTGTATTGTAAAAGCACAAGAAGCATTTAAAACTTGGAAAATGGTTCCCGCTCCAAGAAGAGGCGAAATTGTTCGTCAGTTTGGGGAAGAGTTAAGAGCTATGAAAGAACCTCTAGGAAAATTGGTTTCTTATGAAATGGGTAAATCATATCAAGAAGGGTTAGGTGAAGTTCAAGAAATGATTGATATCTGTGATTTTGCAGTTGGTCTTTCTCGTCAATTAAATGGAATTACTTTGCATTCTGAACGTCCAAAGCACAGAATGTATGATCAGTACCACCCATTAGGAATAGTAGGGATTATTTCAGCATTTAATTTTCCGGTTGCTGTTTGGGCATGGAATACGGCATTAGCTTGGATTTCAGGGGATGTTTGTATTTGGAAGCCTTCTGAAAAAGCGCCTATTTGTGGAGTGGCTTGTCAGAACATTATGAATAAAGTAATTGCTGCTAACGACGATGCTCCTGATGGAATTTGTTCATTGGTTATTGGAGATGCTGAAATTGGCAAAGCAATGGCAGCTGATAAAAGAGTTCCTTTAGTTTCTGCTACTGGTTCTACTCGAATGGGTAAATCTGTTGGAGAAGTTGTTGGAGCTAGATTGGGCACTTCTTTATTAGAATTAGGAGGTAACAACGCTGTTATTCTTACGCCTAGTGCTGATTTGAAAATGGTGCTTCCTGCCTTAGTTTTTGGTGCTGTCGGGACAACCGGCCAAAGATGTACTTCTACAAGAAGATTAATTATCCATGATAGTATATACGAAAATGTTAAAGAAGTTTTAGTAAAAGCATATGCTCAATTGAGTATTGGAGATCCATTGGACGAATCAAATCATGTTGGGCCACTTATCGATACAGATGCGGTTAGTATGTATTTAGATGCAATCGAAAGAGGAAAAGCGGAAGGTTCAAAAGTTTTAGTTGAAGGCGGAGTTTTGGAAGGGGAAGGGTATGAAAGCGGATGTTACGTGAAGCCAGTTATTGCTGAAGTAGAAAACCATTTCCAAATTGTACAACACGAAACATTTGCTCCAATTTTATACCTGATTAAATATTCTGGAGATGTTTCAAATGCCGTTGAAATTCAAAATGATGTTCCCCAAGGATTATCATCAGCAATTATGACAAATGACATGCGAGAGCAAGAAGAGTTCTTATCACACATAGGTTCTGATTGTGGAATTGCAAACGTAAATATTGGTACGTCAGGTGCTGAGATTGGTGGTGCATTTGGTGGAGAAAAAGAAACAGGAGGAGGTCGTGAATCTGGTTCTGATGCTTGGAAGATATACATGAGAAGACAAACAAATACAATTAACTGGGGAACCGATTTACCGTTAGCCCAAGGAATTAAGTTTGAATTATAAGAGACATAATTAATTTACTTTAAAGCCTTCTTGATATTTTCAGGAAGGCTTTTTTTTGGCTAATTCTGACAAGACAACACAAAAAAGCCCGAACATCGATACATACCGAAACTCAGGCTTTAATACTTTTAGTTGAGTCTATTTATAAGACTCCATTACCAACGTACTTACCGTCTTTATAAACTTCAATTCTTTCAAGAAGTCCATTTTCGTCATAGATATAATGCTTACCTGACCAAAGTTTGGCATCCTTAAATTCTCCATCCATATAGATATCCTTGTTTTCATTGTAAGTTTTATGATATCCATCTTTAATTTCACCGATATCTTTAGGGTCAAATGTTACACCATCCGCTTCAATACCTTCTTCCTTAACTGTAATTACATCTTCCTCTAATATAACGGGTGGATTAACTCTTTCTTTTTCCTGTCTGCTACCTTCAATTACATTCCCGTCGTCACTATATTCAACAATCTCTTTAATGTCTCCATTAGGATAGTATCTAGTGGCAGTGCCATTTTCAACGCCGTTAGTTGTGTTGTATTCTAATTCTAACTGGGCGTTTGTATGGTAGTATTTTACAATACTATCTGTTTTTCCAGAACCATTAAAAGTTTTTTCTTGTGCAATATTTCCATTAGGGTGCCATCTTGTAAATGATTTTGTATAATAACGACCTACCCAATTTCCTGCTTCCTCAGGTTTGCCATTCTCATAAAAAGTTTTGAAAGCTCCAGCTGCTCTGCCATTTATAAACTCAATTTCGCTTTTTAAGTTTCCATTTGGCCAATATTTCTTCCACAGCCCAATTTTACGATTGGTTTTGTAATTACCTTCCTCAATTTTATCATTTGGTTTAAAATCAGGTAGATTCCTCATGTGTGCCCAGATGATCCAATATCCTTCTTTTTTACCGTTTATTTTTTGATTGATACTATCACCTTCTTGATCCCCTGGAGGATCTGTTATTACAAAAGCAAATGCACTAGTATTCAGACTAACTATAAAAACAAATAATAGTATTAAAATTCTTTTTATAATCATAGAAGTGCTAATCTATTCAATTTCAGGGTTCAGTTTATTATTTTTCGACAAAACAAAAAATTCTTTCGACGTAAGAAATACGTGGAAATGTGCTAAAGGTTGCTTTGCTTAGGATAAAAATAATTTAACTTATTACGAAAGGATAGTATTCGTAAACAAATATAAATTTAATATAATTTACTGAGATAGGTTTTCTAGCATGTTTTTGGTCATTTCATCCAAATCGAATCGTGCTTTCCAATTCCAATCTTCCCTTGCATTGCTGTCTGAAATACTGTCTGGCCATGTTTCGGCAATATTGTTCCTGTAATCTACCGAATAATTAATCTTGAAACCTGAGATGTGATTTTGAATACTTCGAGCAATTTCTTTGGGCGTAAAGCTCATTCCTGCAATATTATAACTGGACCTAGTTTTTATATTTTCAATTGGTGCGTCCATTAATTCAATTGTTGCACGAATTGCATCTTCCATATACATCATTGGCAGTTTCATGTTTTCATCCAAAAAGCAAGTAAATGAAGCGTTTTTTAATGCTTTATAATAGATGTCTACAGCATAATCTGTTGTTCCACCACCTGGAAGCGATTTGTAACTGATCAAACCTGGATATCGAATGCTTCTTACATCTACACCATATTGCCTAAAATAGTACTCACACCATCTTTCACCCGCCTGTTTGCTAATTCCATAAACAGTAATTGGTTCCATTATCGCAGTTTGCGGCGTATTTTCCTTTGGAGAAGAAGGTCCAAATACAGCTATTGAACTAGGCCAGAAAACTTTTTTTATAATGCCTTCTTTGGCTATGTTTAGGATGTTAAATAATCCATCCATATTCAATTTCCATGCGAACATTGGATTTTTCTCTGCTGTAGCAGACAGGAGTGCTGCCAATAGATAAACCTCAGTTATACGGTTGTCATTAATTACACTTCTTACTGCCGATTCGTCTAAAATATCTAGTTGAACAAACTTACCTCCGGCTAAAACCTTTGCGTTCGGTTCTTTTAAATCCGCAGCTATAACATTATCAGCACCTTTGGATTGCCGAAGCGCTAGGACAAGCTCTGTGCCTATTTGTCCAGCAGCACCTATAACTAATATATTTTTACCCATATCGGTAAATGTAAGTATTAACTTGTTTGTTTGTTTTTACTTCTAACAAATATAATCCAAAATTGTGTCAGCTGTATATTATTTAAACTAAATAACCATTAATAGTATAAAAAGTTTTCTAAATATGATAGCTATTTCAACGATAAAATCGCATTTTTAAAAAAAGAAAGGAAGTACTAAAAAATGGATATCATTTTACACTTTTGAAACAGCTAATCCAAATTTGTTAGTTGATACCAAATGACAATCCGTTATTTGAGATAGAATAATTTAGTAAAAGTCATTATCATTCAAACTAAACTGATAGTAGAACCTACTCTTTTTCACTTGTTGATCTTTTTGGTACAGATAGGGTAGTCCTTTTTCGTCTATCATGGGCAGGTGAAGGTTTTTCGCCTTTATCCATTTTGCAGGAATAAAATACATATCATGGATAATTTTATTTTGAATAACATTTCTTATTTTTTCGCTATCGATTCCAGAACTTAATTTTAGGTTTTGACCAAAACCTAAAGCATATTCAGCTTGAACGCCCATAACACCATTCGCAAATTTTCCATAAGGAGTATGGGATAAGTCTTTATAGCCATATCGCGTAAAGCTGGTGTCGTAATAACTTTTTACTAAAGGTGAATTGGAATTCCCGGTCCATAATAAACTGTTCAGTCCGATTCTAATGCTATCCTTACTGAAAGCAACCATTAATGCTGCTGTTCTGAATCTATCAGAACCACTTGTTGCAAGAATGTCATTTTCATGTATCAGTTCAAAATCATGGAATTGAAAACTAACTGTTCCAGTTCGTTGAGAGGTGTTTCGATTGTCAAAGTAAAAATTATAGCCATACCCTATGCTATAATTTCTTCCAGTTTGGTTACTTACCAGCGAATGAAAATATTTTTGTCTGACTTCGTTTTGACCCCATGCAGCTACAATTCCAATTCCTAATTTTGTTTCTCTAAATTTCCCGGTAGCTCCCCAATTCTTATAATTGAAAGTCCACCTAGCATTTGAATTAATTTGTAGACACTCCAATTCGTTTCTACTTTGGTAATAATAACCAGAAAGATAGATTCCTATTTGAGAAACATGTGATCCTAAATTAATGATAGCACCAGCTGAAATCCCGAAATTTTGTTTTTGATACGACTGATTTTGCCCTATTACAGAAGCACAAAAAAAAAGGGGAAGCAACAGAAATATTAGAAAATCAAGGGTTGATTTCTGGAACACCTTGAGAATCTTCTGTTTCAGAGTTGGCGATTTTATCTTCGCTAAAGAAGCCTTCATAAGTAGCACCTTCTTTATCCCAATAAAAGGTTCCTCGTCCACTCATCTTGTCTTCCTTCCATTGGCCGGTATAAGTATTTCCATTATCCCACTTGTAGGTTCCTTGTCCAGACATTTTACCTTCTTCAAAGTTTCCCATATACTTATCTCCATTACCCCAGAGAAATTTACCTTGACCATTTGGAAGACCATTAATCCATCCACCAATGTACCTGTCCTTATTTTCCCATTGAAAAGTTCCATGCCCTTTGTAGCAGTTCCCTTTAATGCATTGAGAATAAGAATTAAAGCAAGTAACAAAAGATAAAATAGCGGTAATAGTAAATAGTTTCATGGATTATGATTTAGTTTTTATTTGTGCTTTATACAGATTAATGATTCAATAGTTTCAAAATTATACAATATTTTGATTATTGACTCGATTTAAACTGAATAAAAGCATTTGTCTTGTAATTTTTTTTTTGATATTAAACAATTTCTATGCCATCTATAATATTGGTTGTTTGGTTTTAACTTTTTTATTAATTTTGAAAATATTAAACAATAAATACATCGATATGAGTATTTCAGCAAAAGAAGCGTTAGACAAAATTAAAATTGGAAACGAACAGTATGTTCAGGACAAGGAACATGTGGGAACGGATAAAAAAATTAGAGAAAGCCTAATCACAGGGCAAGATCCTTATGCAATTGTATTAAGTTGTGCAGATTCCCGGGTGGTTCCAGAATCTATTTTTGATGCGAATGCAGGAGAAATATTTGTGTTGCGAGTAGCAGGGAATATAGCAAATACATCTACTATAGCTAGTATTGAATATGCTGTTGCGCATTTAGGGACAAAACTAATTATTGTACTTGGCCACGAAAGTTGTGGCGCTGTAACGGCTGCATTAGCGGGAGGAGATAACGGGTATAACTTAAACCATTTGTGTTCGCATATTGTGCCAGCTATTGCTGCATCAGAAAGCAGTGAAGTGAATGATGTAGTTCGTATGAATGCAAAGTTAACATGTAATGACTTAGTGAATAGATCTTCAATTATTGGGGATGCAGTTAAGAATGGCCTGGAAATAGTACCCGCCTATTATAACTTAAGTAATGGAAAGGTGGATATTTTATAATGTTGAATAAACCTTTTCATAATTACCTTGCTTATTCTTTATAACCCTAATAAGGGGTGAAAATATATTGGTTGTTATTGGAAAAGAATTTATACTAACTTAGCTATGTGTTAAAATCCAACTATATCAAATCACTCCTTGTTGTCGTTATTCTATTGTTAAGTACTTCAAAACATTACACTCAATCCAAAACAGATAGCATAATAAAAGCAAATAAGGCATGTGAAAACATTGAACAGATTGATGCTTTGTACATGTCGTTATATGGCCTTGATAGTCTCAGTAAACGGCTAGATTATATTAATTTTGGGATTGAAAAATCAAAACAACTTCATTACTCAAAAGGGTTGATGCAAATGCAGTATTTAAAGGCTGCAACTTACAATGAGATAGAGTCTTATGATGATGCGATATTCTACTTTCAAAACGCTACAAAAAGTGCAGAGGAGCTTCAAGATTCCGCATATCTTAGATATTGCTATATGAATATAGGGGCTATAAACCTCGACATTGAAAATTATGAGCAAGCAAAAAGAGACTTTTTTGTTGGGTTGAAATATGCTAATAATAGCATAGCAAAGTCAGTTGAGATATATCATCACCTAGGAACACTTTACAAAGAGCTGAGAATGTTTGATAGCTCTTTATACTTCCATAATAAAACTTTAGAATTAAGGGAAATAAAAAATGATACACTTGGAATTGCTCATAGCTATAACAATATCGCACTTGTATATAAACATAGCGGTGATTATGTAACAGCTTTAGAATATCTCAACAAATCTTTAGAATTTAAAAAAAAAATTAATGCCACAAAAGGCATAGGAGGGTCATACATAAATATAGGGTCGATCTATTTATTACTAGAAGATTATAATAAAGCTTATGAATATGCTTCATTGGGAATGATTTACACAGATTCTGTTAAGTCTAAAAATTTTACACTTAATGGTAGTGAAACTGCTTTAACAGCGCTCTTGCAAATAAAGTCTGAACGTGCATACGAATTATTTGAATTATATGACTCACTAAATACAGCGTTAAATGGAGAAGAAATACTTAATAATATTGAGGCTAATCAAATTAAATTTGATGTTGCAAATAAAGAACAACTATTAGCATTAGAAAAAGCAAAAGCAAATCAATTAACTCAATCATTAATTGTTAAAGAAGAAAAAGCAAAGAGATTAGGGTTTATAATAATCGCTGGTGTTATAGGAGTTGTCATTTTAATTATATTTTTAATCATTGTATACAAAAACTTCGAAAAGAAAAAAGCCTTGAGTTTGTCTTTAGAAGATCAAAATTTGTTGATTGAGCAGAAAAACAAAGACATAACAGACAGCATCAATTATGCAAAAAAAATTCAAAACTCAATTATGCCAGATATTAATGAATTTGGTAATTTATTCCAAGATTCACTAATATACTATAAACCAAAAGATATTGTTAGTGGTGACTTTTATTGGTTTGAACATTTTAACAATTCAATAGTTTTTGCTGCCGCCGATTGCACAGGACATGGAGTTCCTGGAGCAATGATGAGTGTAATTTGCGTTGGAGCATTAAATCATTTTACAAAGAAAACAGACGTTACTGATCCAGAAACAGTACTTCATTTTATTGATAAAGAGGTGAATAGGAGTACCAATGGAGGAAGCGATCAGCAAAGAATGGCAGATGGAATGGATATAGCCTTGTGTGCTTATAATAAAGATGATAATATCATACAATTTAGCGGAGCTAATAGACCTTTAGTTTTAATAAGAAACAATGAAGTTATTGTTTATAAGGGCAATAAATTTCCTATTGGCCAAGACATCGGAATTGAGAAAGATTTTACCGGTGAAAAAATCCAATTGGAAAAAAATGATACTGTTTACGTCTTTACAGATGGAATAGTGGACCAGTTTGGTGGAGAAAAAGGTAAAAAGCTGCTTTTTAGAAGGTTAAAAGAATTTTTACTTTCAATTCAAACATTAAGCTTTAACGAGCAAAAAGAAAAGATAGATTTCTTTTTTAACCAATGGAAAGGTGAAGAAGAACAAGTTGATGATGTTTTACTGATTGGAATTAAGGTGTAGCTAATGGCTTTTTTTTGACCTATCCAAAATAACATTCTTGCAGTTTATTATGGGGTTTGAAAAGACCTATTCCCTAATTACCCTAACCTCTTCTGTTATCTCTCCATAACTTACCTTAAGAACATAGATTCCTTTGGCGTGTTTTTTAAGAGATACTGTGGTGTTTGTGGTGGTTTCTAATAACCTTCCTTGTAAGTCATATACCTCAATGTTAACAACTCCATTATAACCCTTTATATCGATGGTCATTTGGTCGGGTGTTGGGTTGGGGTAAATTGTTAAGTTACTGTTGCTTTTGTGTTCAGTAATATCAATAGCAGGGTTGTCAAGTCCACCCGTACAATAAATAAAATCAGATTTATACATTGTATCGATACATCCTGTATTTATATCTTCTGCGATAAGTGTTACACCGTATAATCCATTGTACAAGTATTCATGAAAAACACTTGAGTTGTTACTTTGCAGCATTGTTCCATCACTAAAACCCCATGTGAAATTATAATTACTTGGATTGGGAGTTGTGTTAGTAAATTGCGCAGCGAATGGGAGGTGCGGTAAATAAATTTTGATTAACCGTAAAGTCAACTGGAAGTACTCCATTTAAGGACAAGTTCAGGGTTACAACAGAATCACAACCATTAACATTGTAATAGGAGTTAACGTAGGCTCCGCTTTGATTGTAAGTTTGATTATCCCAAGTGTAGGATGTGTCACATATAACTTCATCTATAGTGATTTGATTTCCTAAACCATAGAATATTTCCACCGAATTTGTGTCACTACATTGTACATCTGTAAAGTAAAACGTATACAACCCTCCTTGAATTACAGATATAGTAGGATTTAAAACATTTTGATTTGGAGTAAAAGTAACCGCTCCAGGACCATCTACCCACCATTCACCTCCCGCAGGAGCATATGTATTTGTAAAATCAAACTCATCACCCAAACAAGCTGTTGCATTCGGAATTATTGAAGCTGGTGCGATAACGTTTACAAAAACAGTAGTATCATAACTACACCCATAACTATCAAGTGCCTCAAAAGTATAACCAAATGGCCCTATGGTATCCGGTCGAATTACAATAGTTGTATCATTATTTCCATCTACAATAATTGTTGGATCAGAATACCAAAATTCATCAAATATCTCTGGAGCATAAGTTTCATTGTTTGGATTCAAAGAATCTAAGAAATAAATTCCCCATTGACAAATCCAACCATCATCTGCTAAAATATTATCCTGAACGCTTAAAGTCCATGTTCCATTTATTGGACATCCAACAAAATCTGCAAAGGTTCCTTCCGGGTTATATTCTCCAGGAACAACCATTTGTCCAGAAGTAGGTCCAGATGCTGCTATAGTGTTATACCCAAGATTCCATGAAGGCAATGCTCCATTTGCCTCAGAGAAACAATATTCCTCACAGTTACCAACGCTTGTATTATTATCATTACCTCCTCCAACATAGGTTCCCCCTCCTCCAAAACCACCGGGAAGATACCCACTAGTGTAGCTATTAAAAATTGCCACTTCCGTCCCATTTGGACAAGTTAACCACATTTCTAGATCCCCGAGCCACGTATGCTCCATTGAAACACAGATTTGCTGTATATCAGTCCCATTAAGAATTGTACCTCCAGGAGTATATCCTGCAATATCAATTTCTGTTTCGTATGGCGGAAGATTATTTCCATCTGGCAATTCAGTCGCCGTTCCAAATTCGCCCCCAATTGGAAAAGTTGCACTTGTCGCCTCAACACCTGCGGTATCTGAAGCAGTAACACCTCCAACTAGGAGTGTTTGCTGATCTACGCAAAGTACGGTGTCTATAGCTTGGCAAGTAATAAAACTAGGAATGGTAGAAACTCTTATTTTACAAGTAGCATACATATTCATTCCAAAAGCATCCGTTACTTTTAAAGAAACAAAGTACCCTTGCTGGGCCGGTGGAAGAACCCAAAGAGTATTCTGATCAGACAGAATGCCATTACTAATAGTCCACTCAATAGTATGATTTCCTGTTTGATCATATCCTCCTCCAAATGTTGCCGCAGAGTCGCCTCCAGGCTCATAAGGAAAATAAGCATCAACTGATAATAAAACAGAATCTCCTAAACAAACATCTATATAACCTGTATCTATAGGCATAACATCATTTACGTTATCATTTGCTCCATTGGCTTGTCCATTGATAAATCCTTCAATACCTATACTAAATGGTTGGACAGAATTCCCACAAGAAACATTTGCATCCCATCCTGCACCTTCATTTGCACCATCACTAATAAAACGTATTGTTAAGCACCCAGAAAAATTTGACAACGATGCTGAAAGAGACCCAGCTGGCAACATGTTATTATTAAAAGTATCTAAAATAGGATCAGATACCGACAACCCATCATAAATAAATATAGTATCCGAAGCATCTACATCAAATGCAAAACCGGTTCCACCAATACCAAAAGTTGCAGATACTTTATTTCCATTTGCATCCGGACAAAAGGTAATTGACTCATCCTCGTTAGGTTCATAATCAGCGGCATCTCCACCTGTATCGTGAAAGTTTAAGAGATCAACAGAGGCAAAGTCTGTTCCGCAAGCACATAAACCCTCACCAGATGTTGTAAAGTCATCGCCTGAAACTAAAACATCTACTTGGGATTGGGATACATAAGATATGATTATAAAGAATATGGTTAATACAATTTTCATAGATCGAATTTAGTGATTGGTTTACTTGTTGGTTTTATTAAATATGCATCACTATCTAAATAGGGAAGTAATCCAAAAGCACCAGTAATAATATATTCTCCGTCGGCAGTTTGTTGGACTTGACTGCCATAATCTCTATAACATCCTCCAGATGTTTTCTCCCAACCTTGCCCAAAAGAAATAACAGAAATAAATAAGAGCGGTAGTAGTAGTAGTTTCATAGTTTGAAGTTTAATAAGTGTCCTAATATACAACTTTCAAATTTTCTTACAATAGATAGAAGTAACGTAAATCTAACGTATGGCATTTGATAAAGACTATAAAATAACTTTACTCCATTAGGCACTTTGTTAATCTGCCTTCAAAGTAGCGCCCATTACGTTAGCTTTTATCCAAGATTCTTGTTTCCATAGAGTAAAGCTAGATTTAACTTCATATTTAGGGTTTAAAAAAACATCTACATCAGGATTGTATAAAAGAAGGTTTTGGTTGACATTCCAAGAAGCTGACTGCATTGCTGAATTACTCCATGCAAAATTATTGAGAGCTCCACTTATCGGCACTGATATTAGTAATGACCAAAATAGAGGCACATCCACCCCTTGTGAGTAAAGAGAACTGTAGATAGTCGTTGTAAAAATAGCATTGTATCCAATTAAAGATAGAATTGGAGCTAACCGACCATTTCTACCAAGTTCTATTCCATTAAATCTAACTACAATGCCTTTAGTGTTTTGTGTTTTTTGTGGAATCCCCCAAAAAGCCGTTCCACTATAGTTTAATTCATCTAGTCTTTTGATTTCAAATTTATCAGAATCAACATTTAGTGATACATCAGAAAATCCTCCGTTACTAATTAAGGTGGTAGAATTACAGCTTGAAAAAATAGCCCCAGATAATAAGATAATAATTAATTTTAATTTCATAGTTTACTTTTAACACATTTCAAGGTCATTAAAACCTTATAATCGTCCGTAATATACAACTTTCAATAATTCTTACAATAGATAGAAGTAACGTAAATCTAACGTATCAAGAAGGAAAGAAAGAAATATTTACAAGCAGTAGGTCAATATGATATGTTCACGAATAGAGCCAATAACATACTTGCAGTACATTATGGGGTTTGAAAGTGAAGGTCAATATTTAATTAATACAAGTTCCTTAACTATTTAGGTTTCTGAAAATTATTTGATATGGCAAAAATACCGACATACCCCACTTTATACAATGATGTAAAATTCATTTCAATAACAAAGTTAAAACAATGGGAGTACTTTGACCTTGAACAAGTTAAAAGTGGCATAATTACTTGGAGTAGAAACGGAAACCAAATAGGCAGTATTTCAATTAAAGTAAACACGAAAAGTGAACAGCCATACATTGAACTGGAATACAATTTCAGAGATAAACCCCGTTGCTATAAAGTAAAATTGGTTTCTATTCCTTCCAACTTAGGCAAGGGAGTTATTTGGTATTTCCTTTGTCCTACAACAAACAAGCGTTGTCGCAAACTGTATTCAATAGGCGGTTACTTTCTACACCGTGAAGCGTTTAAAGGCTGTATGTATGACTGTCAAACGCAGAGCAAGAAAAACAGACAACTTGATAAAACATTAGGAATGTATTTCAAAATAGATTGTGTTTTTGAAGAAATAAACAAAAAACACTTTAAAAAATACTACGCAGGTAAACCAACTAAAAGATATCTGAAACTCAATAAATTAATTAATCAAGCTGACAATATATCAATACACGAAATACTAAATGCAATACGGTAGTGTTATTCTATTGACCGAACAGCACGCACACCGAAGAAATCTGTGTTATCCCATTTATTCACAACCCCATTTTGGGATAACATACACCACACATTTTCGTTGTCGAATTCGGAAGAACTTACGTAAAACATTTGATCTAAACCGCCAATCTCATCCTTGTTTTCAAATAAAATATTCAATTCATTTTTTGTAGGTAACCTCCAACCTTCTCCCAAAGCAGCACAAGCCTTTTTTGCATCGTCCCATTCCATTTGTCCTAAATCTTCAGTCATTATCTCTAATTCACCAATTTTTATTGTTGCATCCTTCGTATTGCAAGGATCATCATACCACTGTATGTATTTCCATTGTTCTTGCTTATCATACGGGTCGCCGCAATCAGTTGAAATTATTTCAAGTTTATGTTCGCTAATTACCATAATACAGTAATTGCTCATATCTAAAGGTGCTGACATAAAATAATATAAATATGAGTCATCATTCTTAGTGACATTTGCCGAAATTAATCTCTGACCTGCTCCAGCAATCTGTTTTTCTGCAAATGCGTAAGCATCAGCATAACAAACTTTAATATCAGGTGTATTATCTTCTGCACTTTCTGACTCATTTGACACTGCACTTTCTGATTCATTTGATGCGGTGCTATCTGATTCATTTGATGCGGCGCTATCTATTGCATCTGAACCACAAGAAGCAAGCATTAATACAATTCCTAAGTAGAGTAATTTTTTCATAATTCAATTTTAATAGCCTAAGCGAGTGAAAGATACTATTTAATCTTGATAAACATACCTTATTACTACTCCATCAATAGAAACAAGATAAACACCTTTTTCATTATCAGAAATGTCTATTACATTATTGGATTGTAGTAAAGTTGATTTGCTTTCCTTCAATAGAATATACGTTTAATATCGGAATTAACAATGCTTGTATTAAGCTGTATAAGACCAGTGTTTGAAGGGTTGGGGTAAATGGATAGACTTGGTGTATTTGCTTCATTAATGCCAACAGAGCAGTCGTTGTTGCAGTTGGTGCTGAATGATGCACCAGCATCTATACTTGTCCAATTTGCAGTAGAATAAGCAACATCATCTACTTCTATACAGGTTAAATTTGGATTATTAAGAGCATAAAAACTTGTGAAATTGGAATTATTTCCATTTTTTACATTTAAGCAAGTGAGTTGGTTATTATCACAACTCAAACTCCGCAAAGCAGTATTCTGTGTAACATCTAAACTGGTTAATTGGTTATTATTCACAACTCAAACTCTCCAAAGCCGTATTCTGTGTAACATCTAAACTTGTTAATTGGTTACCATAACAACCCAACAGTCCACATAGCGGTATTCTGAGAAACATCTAAACTTGTTAGTTGGTTATTAGCACAAGCAAAGCCAAGACAAAGCAGTATTCTGTGTTATATCTAAATTAGTTAATTGGTTAACTATACAATATAAAGACTCCAAAGCATTAGCCCCATGTTACATCAAGACTTGTTAATTGGTTATCAATACAACCCAACTGAGTTAAAGCAGTATTCTGAGAAACATCTAAATTGGTGAGTAGATTATTACTACACTTCAATGTTTCCAAATTAGTAAACGCTTCTATTCCCGTTAAGTCGGAGATATTCATCGATTGGCAGTCTATCTCTCCATTAAATACATTTGCTTCACTAACTTGTATTTCAGCATCGCCATTGGTGTTAATAGATGTATTCCCAACTAAATACGCTTTAAAATTAGCATCGGGTATGTTTACGTTTTGTGCATTGCCAATTCCAACAATTCCAATAAATAAAAGTAGTAGTAGTTTTTTCATAAGTTAATAGCTTAAGCGAGTGAAAGATAATAATTTTTCAATCCAATGTTTATATTTACCAAGTGAAATACATTGAACTACTATTCATTTGCCTATTCTCTCGCCCTACATCTTGGAAGTATGAGAAATCTAAATGGAGAAGGAAGTGGGGTAAGTAGATTGTTTCTCATTAAAGAGCTGAATTCATTTAAAATATAAGATAAGGATTATTGCATGATCCGGATAACGATAAATGGTGCTTCAATAAAATCTTGCTTTTTCAAAGCTTGGTCTTTTTTATTTAGTCCTTCACGCAAATGAATTTGGTTCAATCCTAAACAAAAAATCCCTCCTGATTTCTCAGGAAGGATTTTATTGAGGTCTCTGCCGGATTCGAACCGGCGTAGATGGTTTTGCAGACCACTGCCTAGCCACTCGGCCAAGAGACCTTTTACTTTTACACGAGGCCTCCCGATAGCTATCGGGACGGCCAAGAGTCTTTTTTTAAATAAGGCCTCCCGATAACTATCGGGTACCTTTGTTGCGATTGGTTGGCGAAGGTAATAAATAGAATCTATTCCTCAACTACAACCGAAACAAAATTTACATCCCCGTCAATAGGAGGGTTTACCTTTTTTATTTCAACTCGAACTTTTTCAAGTTGGTCTAATTCTTTTTTTAACTGATTCACAATACGATAAGCAACCGTTTCTATCAGTTTACAGGGTGTCGCCATTTGGTCTTCTACAACGCTATTTACATCACAATAATCAATCGTTTTTGATAGATCATCCGTAAGAGCAGACTCGCTGAAATCACACCATAAATCTACATCTACAATATAGTTGCCTCCAATTTTTGTTTCTTCCGGCAAACAACCGTGGTAACTAAAGGTTCGTATTCCGTATACTTTAATGCAATTCATTATGCTTCAGCCTTCAATGCTTCAATTTTAACTAAACCTTTTTCCATTCTGTCAAGCACATATTCTTTCCCTAGCACAGAACATATATGAAACATCGATGGTCCCATTCCTTTTCCAGTAACGAGTAACCTAAATCCTGGTCCTACTTTACCAAATCCATATTCGTTCTTTTCTAAATACGCTTGAAATTTTGTTTCAATGTTCTCGGTAGTAAATTCCTCTATCGATTTAAGCTCAACTAAAAGTTCTTGCATAATAGTAGGCGTATCTTCCTTCCATTTCTTTTTCAACGTCTTTTCGTCGTATGCACTTACATCTTCAAAAAAGTACCTTCCTTCCTCTAAAATATCTGTAATAAAAGTGGCTCTTTCTTTTATCAGCTCACAAACTTCGGCAACATATTCTATACAGACGTCCAATTTTTCTTCTGCAATAATTGGCATTAACAATTGCGCCAATTCAGTATTGGATTTATTTCTTAAATATTGCTGGTTAAACCATTTTGCTTTGTCTGGATCGAATTTCGCACCACTTTTCCCAACTCTTTCCAATGTGAAAGCTTCCGTTAATTCTTCCAAAGAAAATATTTCTTGCGCTGTACCCGGGTTCCACCCCAAAAAGGCAATCATATTAATAAAAGCTTCTGGAAAATATCCGTTCTCTTTATAGCCTGAAGAAACCGCGCCATCAGGAGCATTCCATTCTAAAGGAAAAACAGGAAAACCTCCTTTGTCACCATCCCTTTTGCTCAGTTTCCCATTTCCATTGGGCTTTAAAATCAAAGACAAATGCGCAAATTTTGGCATGGTATCTTCCCACCCTAAATATCTATAAAGTAACACGTGTAAAGGAGCAGATGGCAACCATTCTTCTCCACGAATAACGTGCGAAATATTCATTAAATGATCATCAATAATGTTGGCTAAGTGATAAGTCGGCATTCCGTCCGCTTTATAAATAACCTTGTCATCCATGTTGTTTGTATTCACAATCACCCAACCTCTAATTTCATCATGAAAACGCACCTCTTCGTTACGGGGCATTTTTAAACGAATAACAAATGGGTCTCCAGCATCTAAACGCTTTGTTACTTCATCCTCGGATAAAGAAACCGAGTTTTTCATTGAAGTACGGGTAATGTTGTTGTATTGCCAGTTTGGCATTTTTGCCTTCTCGGCCATTTCACGCATATTTGTCAAATCTTCCGAAGTGTCGAAAGCGTAATAAGCAAATCCATCTTCAACCAACTTAAAAGCATATTCTTTATAAATTCCTGCTTCTTTTCTTTCAGATTGCCGGTACGGTCCGCAATCTCCACCTGCACCAACTCCTTCGTCGGGGTTTATGCCGCACCATTTTAAGGCTTCTAAAATATAATCTTCAGCTCCTTTAACATAGCGCGTTTGATCTGTATCTTCCACTCTTAAAAGAAAATCTCCTCCATGCTTTTTTGCAAAAAGATAATTGTATAAAGCTGTTCTAACACCACCCATGTGTAATGGGCCTGTTGGGCTTGGGGCAAAACGGACACGTACTCTTCTTTCACTCATAACTCAAAAATTGGTTTGCAAAAATACGTAATCTCCTCAATATTCGTTATCATTGGTTTAGAATAAAATGGTATGAATAAAATTATCACGGCATTATTCTTTTTAGCTGCGACCATACAAATGTATAGTCAGGCACGTACGCAGATTGAAATGACAGATAAAGCGGATCTTAAATGGGGCTCTGTTATGAAGATTGATAAAAAAATGCGTTTTCAAGATGTGTTGGCGCATGATAAAACAGGGAGTTACATATTAAAAACCGGAAGAAAAGGAAAAAGCATCGAGAAATTGAACAATAACATGATGGTTGAAAATTCGATGATTTTACCATTAGCCTATCAAAAGAAAGAAATGGATTTGGAAGGTTTGGTTTATTATAATGAAAAAATTATTATGCTTTCCTCCCTCAATGATAGGAAACTGAAAAAAAATTATTTGTTTTATCAAGTCATAAACCCTTCCAATTTATCCCTGGATGGAAGCATGAAAAATATTGGAGAAATCCCCTACGAAAAAAGAAAGTTTCAAGGGGCTTTCGGTTTCGATATTGCAGCAGATTCCTCTAGTATGTTATTGTTTTTTGAAATGCCTTACGAAAAGGATGCAGCAGAGAGATACAGTTTTAAAGTAATGGATTCTAAGTTGGATGAAGTTTGGAGTCAAGAAGTTGAACTGCCGTATAAAGAACAATTCTTTACAGTTAAAGATTCTGAAGTTTCTAGTAAAGGAGATGTTTTTGTGTTGGGTAAAGAATACAATGAAGATAAAAATTCAAAGGCGATGAGAGATTTACCGAATTATAAATACCACATTTTAGGATATTATAATAAGGGTAAAAAAATAGTTGATTATGAAGTAAGCTTGCATGATAAGTTTATTAAAAGCGTAACATTTGATATTAACGCAAATGGAAACATTATTTGTTCTGGGTTTTATTCTGAAGGGTATGGGTCAGGAATAAAAGGAGCTTTCTTTTTGTCAATAGATGGTGTTTCTCGTAAAATTAATAAGGAAAGTTATAAGGAGTTTGACGAAGCTTTTATAACAGAAGGATGGTCGGATAGGGAAATTAATAAAGCGAAGAAGAAACAGGTAAAAAAAGATAAAGCTATTGAAATGTACAATTATGATCTTCGCGATTTTATTTTGAGAAAAGATGGAGGAGTGGTATTACTGGCGGAACAGTATTTTGTAAGGGTTGTAACCACAACCACGACTGAAGCAAACGGGAATACAAGTACAAGAACAACATACCATTATTATTACAATGATGTAATTGTGATTAATATAGATCCTGACGGAGACATTGAATGGGCTACAAAGATTGATAAATATCAACATTCAGTAAATGATGGAGGAAGGTTGTCTTCTTTTGCTTTGCAGGTAAAAGACGATATGATGTACTTGGTTTATAATGAATCAGCAAAACAGTATTTTGACAAAGATGAACGCAGTGAAATGAAAGGAAAAGACAAACGATCTTATCTTACATTGTTAGTCTCCATAGATAATAAAGGAGAGTACGAGAAAGAGATATTACTCAACAATTCCGTTGATAAAGTTTACACCGTTCCAAAACTATGCGAGCAAATAGCAAAAAATGAAATGCTGATTTATTCTTATTCTAAAAAGGGGCAAAAGTTTGGGACAATGACTTTGGAATAGTAGCTTTTTTATCTAAAGTAAATTCCTTTCATTTCGTTTAATTTAGAATTTTTAGAAAGTGTATAGATTGCAAATCCCCCAATCACGATAGCTATAATTAGGTGCACTGCACCAAAGTTAATCCACCAGCTGGATTCATCTATAAATCCTTTTCGAATTCCAAATAGAATAAAGATGGCTAAAGCATTATTAAGAAAGTGCAAAAGCATAGAATACCATATTTTTCCAGTCAAAATCACAACATACCCAAATGCTGCGCCTAGAAAAAATCTAGGGAGAAAATCCATAAACTGGAAATGAATAAAGGCAAATAGAAAAGCAGTAAACCAAACGCTTAAATGTATTTTTTGTGAAGCTTTGGCAATAAGGTTTTGTAACACACCTCTAAAAACAAGTTCTTCTCCAATTGCGGGTATAATGGCTAAGAGAAAAATGTTTAACCCAAAACTTCTCCAAGTAGTTCCAATATATGCATAGATGGATTTATCTCGAATAGCTTGATTGTAATAAATGTCTTCTTGTAAGTCTTTTGATATAAAACTTAAATCCAATTGAGCATTTATTGAAGCAAACCAATCGTTAAAGACGATTATGGTGAAAAAGAGTAAAGTTACAATTAGCAATGGCTTTAATTGGGGTCGTTTTTTCGTTAGCAAATAGTCGTTGGGTTCAAATGCGCCTAGCTTTGCAAACAAAACACTAGGGAGAATAAATGTTCCTAAATGGAACAAGAAATTGAGCATCTTGCCAGTACGGATAACATCTTTGTCAGTTAAGTTTGAAAGCTCATTAGAATTGTAAACATCAACTCCAAAAAGGGGGCTCGCTATACTAGCTCCAAGCAAGCCAAATAGCAAAGACGACAAAAAGCATAGTGCTATAAATAGCACAATTTTCTCCCAAGGAGTTAAATACTGTAAGGCTCCATTTTTCACTCTTGCGAATATTGAAAGAATTAATTGGAATTAAAAATTCCGCACAATGCTTTTGTTTATTTAGGACAATGTAAAAGAAAAACCGAGCGGATTGATCAAAAAAGTGATGGTTTAATTCCGGTGAGAGATTCTTTCTTTTCTCTGACTAGATGCTAGTCAAATTAAAAGAAGAAACTTTTCTAGCTGCTCTAATGAGTGAGTTTTAGTCCGCTTTAAGACTGCCGAATATGGTTTGTCTGTTAAAAAAGCAGAAGTTTCCTGC
The DNA here is from genome assembly GCA_943788755.1 of uncultured Flavobacteriales bacterium. Taxonomy (GTDB): domain Bacteria; phylum Bacteroidota; class Bacteroidia; order Flavobacteriales_D; family Parvicellaceae; genus CALSMU01. The sequence continues at coordinate 132,983 of CALSRM010000003.1, read as the reverse complement.
CTTTGCAATTAAGTAGTGCTAGTTTTTCGTTTATTTTTGCACCAAATGGTGAAAATTGGAAATATTGAAGTTGGAGAGTTCCCACTGTTGCTTGCGCCCATGGAAGATGTGAGTGATCCGCCTTTTCGAGCAGTCTGCAAAAAACACGGTGCTGATGTAATGTACACCGAATTTATATCTTCAGAAGGCTTAATTCGTGATGCTGCTAAGAGTGTTCAAAAGCTAGATGTTTTTGAATACGAGCGCCCAATCGCAATTCAGATTTTTGGAAACGAAATAGAATCTATGCGGCAATCTGCGGCTATTTGCGAACAAGCAGGGCCAGATTTTATTGATATTAATTACGGCTGTCCTGTAAAGAAAGTCGCTGGAAAAGGAGCTGGTGCAGGAATACTAAAAGATATTCCAAAAATGGTTGAAATGACCAAAGAGATTGTTAATTCCACTAGTTTGCCAGTAACTGTAAAAACACGACTAGGTTGGGATGACAACACAAAATATATTGTGGACGTTGCTGAACGATTGCAAGATGTAGGAATTGCAGCTATTTCTATTCATGGAAGAACGCGCTCTCAAATGTATAAAGGTGATGCAGATTGGAGTTTGATTGCAGATGTAAAAAGCAACGCAAGAATGCACATACCTGTATTTGGAAACGGTGATATAAATTCACCAGAAAAAGTGGTGGAATATAAAAATAGATACGGTGTTGATGGTATAATGGTAGGAAGAGCAAGTATCGGGAATCCTTGGTTTTTTAATGAGGTTAAGCACTTTATGAAAACAGGAGAGCATTTGCAAAAACCGAGTCTAAAGGATAAGGTTAAAATCGTTAAGGAGCATTTAAAATTTTCAATAGAATGGAAAGGCCATCGCCTGGGAGTTGTAGAAATGAGGCGCCATTATGCTAATTATTTCAAAGGAATAGAGAATTTTAAACCTATTCGTATGCAATTGGTTACCATTGACAGTTACGATGAGTTGGTTTCAATTTTAAATAATATTGTTTGATATGAAAGTATATACTAAAACAGGAGATAAAGGGGATACTTCTTTATTTGGAGGAAAGAGAGTGCCAAAATATGATTTGCGAATAAATGCTTACGGTACAAGTGATGAGCTAAATTCTTGGATTGGAATCTTGCGGGACCAGGAAATAGATGCTTCTTATATTTCAGTACTGATCGAGATACAAGACAGAATTTTTACGCTTGGAGCTCAATTAGCAGCAGACCCAGGTAAGCCAAAATTAAAAATGCCTAAAATAGAATTGAAAGACATTCAGCTTTTAGAAGATGAGATGGATAGAATGAGTGTTGATTTACCTGAGATGACCAACTTTACACTTCCAGGTGGTCACACAACAGTGTCTTATTGTCACGTTGCCAGAACTGTTTGCAGAAGATGCGAGCGATTAGTTGTAGAATTGGCTCGCGATGAAGTAATTGATGCACTAATTTTTCAGTATTTGAACCGATTATCGGATTATTTATTTGTTTTAAGTCGAAAAGTCACCCAGGATTTAGGTGTAAAAGAAGCCCTTTGGAAGCCTAAGATGTAGAGGAGGCAGTTAAATGCTTGTTAGTCAAATTATTATGTATTGATAAAAATAATTTTATTTTTATTTTGATATGTTGCTAAAAAATATACTTTTGCGTTTCGTTAAAAGAATTAATTAAATAAAGTTAACATTATGTATTGGACACTAGAACTTGCTTCGTACTTGGAAGATGCACCTTGGCCAGCGGTTAAGGAAGAGCTAATAGATTTTGCTATGAGAACAGGAGCGCCTTTAGAAGTGGTAGAAAACCTATCTGCTTTGGAGGACGAGGGGGAATCATATGAAACAATCGAAGATATTTGGCCGGATTATCCCACAAAAGAGGATTTCTTTTTTAATGAGGATGAATATTAGTTAGGATTTTACAGCATTGAAAAAGCCACATTTATAAAATAAATGTGGCTTTTTTTTGGTCTATTTTTTTTGATTTAGTAAGTTTTTTAAACCCACTCCTCAAAAAAAGTGCTTTACTACTCTCAGCGTTACATATATAATTTTCGAAGCAGCATTCAAGACAACATGTCATAAATATCTGATTGGCATAATTACTGACTCCCCAAAAACCTTATAAAATATGCAATCTAAATCAACAATTAGGTTATTTTTGTTGGTTCAAAAAATTGAAAGCGATGATTGGTGGAATCCTGAAAAAATTATTTGGAGATAAAGGTCAAAAAGATCTTAAAGAGTTACAACCTTTTGTAGAGGCTGCAAATGTAGAACATGCTAAATTAGGAGAGCTTTCCAATGATGAGCTAAGAGCTATTACACCTGGTCTTAAAGCAAAAATTACAGCTGGACTTAAAGAGATAGATGATAAAATTTCTGAGTTAAAGAAAAAAGCAGCGGACGCTAATACACCTATAGACGAGAAGGAACAGATGTTTCAAGAGATTGAAACATTGGAGAAGGAATCTGACGTGGTTCTAGAAGAAGTTTTATTAGATATATTACCGCAAGCATTCGCTGTTGTTAAAGAAACAGCAAAACGTTTTACAGAGAATGAGAAAGTTGAAGTAACTGCAAATGATTTTGATAAAGAAGTTGCTGAATCAAGAGAAAATGTAGAAATAATTGGGGAGAAAGCTTTTTGGAATAAAACATGGGACGCCTCTGGTACAGAAGTAATTTGGAACATGATTCATTACGATGTCCAATTGCTGGGTGGCGCTGCTCTTCACAAAGGAAAAATTGCAGAGATGCAAACTGGAGAAGGAAAAACACTTGTTGCAACACTTCCTGTTTATTTAAATGCACTTTCTGGCAAAGGAGTTCACTTAATTACAGTAAATGATTACCTAGCAAGACGTGATGCTTTATGGATGGGTCCAATTTATCAGTTTCATGGTTTGACAGTCGATTGTATTGATAACCACGAGCCACATTCACCAGGAAGAATTAAAGCATACAACGCTGATATTGTATTTGGAACGAATAACGAATTTGGATTTGATTACCTAAGAGATAATATGGTAAGTGAACCAGATGGGTTAGTTCAACGAAAACATCATTATGCTATTATTGATGAGGTAGATTCTGTATTAGTAGATGATGCAAGAACTCCATTGATTATTTCTGGACCAACTCCAAAAGGAGATGAACATGAGTTCAATGAGTTGAAGCCAAAAATTGAAAAGTTGGTTGCTGCTCAGCGTAAATTAGTTACTACTTTAATAACTGAAGCAAAAAGTAAATTAGCTAAGGGAAATGCGGAAGGTGGAGATAAAAAAGAAACGAAAAAGAACCTTGAAGAAGGAGGTTTAGCCTTATTGCGTTCATTTAGGGGGTTGCCAAAAAATAAAGCAATTATTAAATATTTGAGTGAACCAGGAATGAGAGCTCAATTGCAGAAAACGGAAAATCATTATTTACAGGACAACGCTAAAGAGATGCCGAAGGCAGATGAGTTGTTGTATTTTGTGATTGATGAAAAAAATAATACGATTGATCTTACAGAAAAAGGGATTGATTTAATTTCAGGTGCTGAAGATCCAGAATTCTATATCCTTCCAGATATTGGGCTGAAGATGACTGAAATTGAAGAGAGTACACCTGCTAAAGATGAACAGTTGAAGTTGAAGGATGCCATGATAACTGATTATACAGTTAAAGCGGAACGAATTCATTCAATCAATCAATTGTTGAAAGCATATTCTCTTTTCGAAATGGATGTAGAGTATGTCGTAATCGACAACAAAGTGAAAATTGTTGATGAGCAGACAGGTCGTATCATGGATGGGCGGCGTTATTCAGATGGACTTCACCAAGCCATTGAAGCAAAGGAGAATGTCAAAGTTGAAGCTGCTTCTCAAACATATGCTACGATTACTTTGCAAAACTATTTCCGTATGTATCATAAGTTAGCGGGAATGACCGGTACTGCAGAGACGGAAGCAAAAGAACTTTGGGATATTTACGAATTGGATGTTGTTGTAGTTCCTACAAACCGTCCAATTCAAAGAATTGACAAACAAGATTTAGTATACAAAACAGCGCGTGAAAAATACAGCGCAATTATCGACGAAGTTGAAGCGCTTCGTAATGCAGGAAGACCTGTTTTAGTTGGTACAACCAACGTTGAGATTTCGGAATTGGTTAGTAGAATGCTAAATATGAAGAAAATACCTCACCAAGTTTTAAATGCAAAATTGCATCAAAAGGAAGCTGATGTGGTTCGCGCTGCCGGTGAAGCCGGTACCGTTACGATTGCCACAAATATGGCAGGTCGTGGTACAGATATTAAATTAGGGCCTGGTGTAATAGATTCAGGAGGTTTAGCGATTGTTGCAACTGAGCGTCACGATTCAAGAAGGGTAGATAGACAGTTAAGGGGTCGTGCTGGTCGTCAAGGTGATCCAGGATCTTCTCAGTTCTTTGTTTCTTTGGAAGATAATTTAATGCGTCTTTTCGGTTCTGAAAGAATCGCAAAAATGATGGATAGGTTAGGTCATAAAGAGGGTGAGGTTATCCAGCATGGAATGATTTCTAAGTCTATTGAAAGAGCGCAAAAGAAAGTGGAGGAGAACAATTTTGGTATTCGTAAACGATTATTGGAGTTTGATGATGTAATGAATGCACAGCGTACAGCAATTTATACACGAAGAAAAAACGCTCTGTTCGGAGATAAGCTAGACTTAGATATCGATAACATGTTCTTTGAAATAGCTGAAGTAATTGTTGCAGACTTTCAAGAAAGTAGAGATTACGAAGGTTTCGAGTTAGAGTTAATACGTGTTTTAGGGATCGAAGCTCCGGTTGATTTAGAAACCTTTAATGAAGGCGATCCAGATGATATAATTAACCAAGTTTACGAGCAGGCGAAAGCTTCTTACCTAAGGAAAGAACAGATCATTAAAGGCAAAATTATTCCAGTTGTAACAGATGTGTACGAAAAGCAAGGTGACTCTTTCGAAAACATTGTGATACCATTTACGGATGGGAGAAAGTCATTAAAAATTGTTGCTAACCTGAAAGAGGCTGTAGAGTCGAAAGGAGCAAGTGCGCTAAAAGCAATGGAAAAAAGTGTTGCTCTTGGTTTGATAGACAACGAATGGAAGGAACATTTACGGGAAATGGACGATTTAAAATCTTCTGTTTATCATGCGCAATATGAGCAAAAAGATCCGCTTTTAATTTATAAATTAGAGGGTTATAATTTGTTTAAAACCATGATGGATGAGTTAAATAGAGATGTTATCTCATTCTTAATGAAAGCCCAATTACCTATTGGTGATGAACAACAGCAACAAGCAAGTTCACGTTTGCAAGCAGCGCCAAAACCAGATTTAAGTCGGTTAAAAGAAAGTAAGCCAGATTTAGGAGAAGCAACGCAACAAAACCAGCAACAAGCACAACAACAGCAAGGCGGTGGACAGCGCAAAGCTCCAAAACCCGTTCCTGTTTCAGTTGGAAAAAAGTTTGGTAGAAACGATAAGGTGAAAATATTGAACCTTACGAGCGGAGAGACAAAAGAACTAAAATTCAAACAAGCTGAGTCACTAATTGTTTCAGGTTCTTGGCAGTTGATTGAGAATTAGACAGAATCAATTTTTAAAGTAGGTTGGAAGGTTTTTCCAAACTACCTAATTTTGAATCAAAAATAGATTGATAGAAAGTAAGGTTCTATATTGCATTGGAACTTAATAATGTTTCAAATCCAAATTATCACAAGCAACTCTATCCACCCATTTCTTCATTTTCTTTTGAATAATTTTAAAATGATGTTCATCTTCAGGTGTAACTATGGTAATAGCATCCCCCGGGGTATCAGCTCTTCCGGTTCTCCCAATCCGGTGAATGTAATCTTTTGGTGAGCGCGGTAACTCATAATTTATCACTACAGGCAGGAACTCAATATCAATTCCACGCGCTAATAAATCTGTTGCGACAAGGACTCTTATGCTTCCGTTTTTAAAATTTCGCAAAGCATCCGTTCTTGCGCTCTGGCTTTTTTTACTGTGAATTGCAGAAGCATCGATTCCATTTTTCCGCAATTTATCGGCTACGTTATCTGCTTTATAAGTAGAAGAAGTAAATACTAAAACTTGCTGCATGTTATTGTGCTTAATCAAATAGCGAAGTAGTGGCCCCTTTTTGTCTTCATCAATATAATATGCCGATTGATTAATAAGGTCAATATTATTTTCTTCAGAAGCTATTTTAATAACAGCAGGATTGTCTAACAGTACCTGATTGATAGTATTGACATCTTCGCTTAAAGTGGCAGAAAACAGCAAATTTTGCCGTTTTTTGGGTAATAAATTGAATATTTTGTCCATTTCGGACTTAAAACCGAGATTTAGCATTTTATCTGCTTCGTCCAAAACTAATGCAGAAATACTTGATAAATGCACAGCATTCGATTCAACTAACTCCAATAATCTACCAGGAGTAGCGACCAATACATTTACGTTTTGCATTGCCTGCATTTGGGTATTAATAGATACACCTCCAAACACTGCTATTGTCTTAACTCGGTCTGGTAAGGTTGAACCAAATTGCTGAAATACATCTTTTACTTGCCCAGCTAATTCTCTGGTAGGAACCAGAACCAACACATTTACATGTCTGTTTTTGGTTCTCGTTTGACCTTGTAGGTTGGTTAAAATGGGTAATACATAACTAGCTGTTTTACCAGAACCTGTTTTAGCAATTCCCAATACGTCTTTACCTTCTAAAATCGCGGGAATTGCTTCCTTTTGAATAGGGTAGGGATGTTCATAATTATTGTTGATTAATTGAATTACAATTGACGGAGATAAACCGAAAGTAGAAAATGGCATTTACGAAACATTTTGTTGTCGCAAAAGTAATAAATTATACCTTTTTTTAAGGTAATAAATAGTAAAGCCAACAAATACCAACACTTAACAATTTGATAGACTGAAATTATTTATTCTAGACTAGCATCTTTACTGACGTTCTTTTTTCTACCAATTAGGAAGTTGAACCCTACTCTAAAATGCCAGTTTTTAGTAGCATGCGGTGCAAGGAGTCCAATAATATTGTCTGTCATTAAAAACAACTGAACAGGCCCTGCATTAACAGCAAATCCTAGACCAACATTTTTGTAACCTCTACCGTAGTAAGTGTAATTTAGAGCAGCACTAAACCAATTGGTTAATTTAATATCTCCAGAAGCGGTAATTGCAGCTCTATATTTTGAATTAATAAATTCACTGTACCAAACACCACCTACTGTAACTTTATCTGTAACCTTATATTTACCACCTATATAGATTCTTGTATATAACCCAGTAAGGTAATTTTGTTGGTTATCACTAATGGTAAAACTATTCCCTAAGCTATCTAAGAAAGTTTGCAACACATCAGAAGAATCCGAAAGAAACTGTTCCATATCGACACCTTCAAACTGAAAGTCAAAATTGTTAGAAACATAGCTTTGCGTATTGGATTTCCAGGAAATAACTCCTAAATCAATAATACTTGCGCTCAATTCAATTTTATCACTCAATTTATAGACAGCACCTAAATCAATTCCAAATCCTTTGTTCTTTCCGATAAAATCCGAAACTAGCTGGGAGTTATTGCCGTCCGCTAATGACATAATATTAGAAGAGTTAATCTCAAAAGATCCATCAACGGCAATATCAAAGGTTAGCTCATCAGTAAAAATACCTAGGTTACTTTTACGCGTATGAATATTTGCTATCCCGTTTAGGTATTTAAGTTTTCCTCCCAGCTTTAATTTATCTCCAAATTCTCGGTTGAATCCAATTCCAATTTCAAGGTATGAAAGGGCATCTACTCCAATCCCATCAAACGAGGCTCTTTCACCTAATAATGATTTTCCATTTCCTTCAAAGGCAAGGGTAAACAGATCTTTGGGGTACATAAATCTAGTTTGTAATTTATTGACTACCGATAAGGTGAAAAAAGACTTTTTGATAGAGAACCCCATTGAGAATAGTTCATTCTGAATATCTGAGGTAATATAATTAATGCCTTTCATTTTTGAAATGGCAATGTCTGGCTTCAAGACTAAGCTATCATCTGCGCGTTGGTGTACCAAATGATTAAACTGAAACCCAGAATGAGACAAACCAATACTTTGATTCAATGCTGGAAAAGTAAAATATGCCTTAGAGTTATTTCTAAATGCAGGGTTTACATATTGAGACTGTGCTAAATTATCTAATCCATATAGGAGGAAGTCTTTTTGAGCAGAAATTGAATTCAGTGCAAATCCAATGAGTAAACAAGTAATAGATTTAACTACTAGAGTTTGACTTATTGTAGTTTTTAAAATATTCATCTAGCTTTATTTTAAAAATTTAGTTTTCCTTGTACTTGCATCCCTATTTTAACATTTAATTTGTAGTCGTCATAAAATTCAACAACTGTACCATTATTGCCATCTAGAGATTGGGAAACGGCATTGACAACAATATATCTAGCTTCTGATATTTGCTCAATTTTTGTTTCATTTATGTTTATGTCAGTAATCTTCAACGTGTTCTGATTGACCCTGCCATTGGCATCTATTAAAGCAGATTCAATAACGTTCTCCGGTGCATCCATTAAGTCAAAAAGAGTAACATTGTTTGAATCCAAAAAGATCACTTGAGACAATAACTCGACTGGAAAACCATTATCTACATTAATTCGGATCATTAAGCTCTCAATGTTTTCAATGTTCTCAATGGTTTCTGAAAAGGTAAAAGGAATGGTGTCAGAAAAAGTGAAGCCATAAGCATAACCTTCAAGCGGTAATTCTAATTCTGCATCCACAGTAAATCTACTGGTATCTGTAATGAAGTTTGTAGTAACATTCCCAAGAGGGTTGGATGTTCCAGAAGCTTCAAAATACAAGTACTTTGGTGTGGGAGTAACAATGTCAGTAATATTAGTGGTATTACTTGAGTTCAATTCTAACACCGTTGTGGTGGATAGCCCCATAGAACTTGGCGAAGGAATTGCCAACGGATTAGGGTATCCAGTAAGCGGTAGGTTTGCGCCTGTGTTGACATTAATGGATTGAAGATTGGCAAGATTAATTTCCAAAGGGAAACCAAACGAATTTTCAACTGTAAACCTCACCTTTGGATCAATCAACTGGAAAAATCCCTCTGTGCTATTTTGAAAGAGTTTAATTAAAATGGAATCATTACCTATCCCAATAGATTGTTGCCCAAAATAACCTGTAGCATTTTGAAATTTTAGGCTAGAAAAAATTAACTCAGCTGCGCAAGATTCATTTCCTGTTAAAGGATTTCCATTTCCCGCTACCGCAACTGTCGTTTGAATATCGAATTCATTGAAAGTAATATTTCCCTGAGTTAAGTCAAGAGGCATTCCGCTTAAGTTTACAGAAATAGCTGCAACTTGCGGAATAACTCCAGCGTATGTCAAGGGGATTGTTCGAGTAAAAGCACTCCCCGATTCCAAAAGTGAAGGAATAGTAATTGTAATATCTACATCGTGCTGAATATTTGTTTGTACGTTGATACTAAGATTTCCATTTTTAAAAAGTACCGTATACATTTCTACTCCCCCATTAGCAGGAGTAGTTACCGTACTTGCAGTGCTTCCTGAAACATTTCCACTAAAACTACCTAATGCAGTCAGTCCCATATCGGCACTGCTGAGAGATACTGTATTAGAAAAATCTGAAAGCTGAACAATGTCTTGTGCTTCGTAAGAGACTACTTCCCCTTTGTATATCAAGGCTATAGCTCCAGAAATAGGATCAATTACAACTAAATCGTTGGAGTCTGTTCGCGCCAGAATATCATACGCATCAAATTCAGCATAGGCAAGAGGAATAGCAATATTGGGGTTCCAAGCGGTAGAAACGATTTTATTTGGATCGTACTTTCGGCAACCAAAGTAAATCAAGGCGATGGTCATTAAGGATAATGAGATTAATTTACTTTTCATAAAACATAGTTTATGATGTCAAATATCGATATTATATTTAATACTCCTTTAAAATGAGATGTTTAAGTTTAAATAAAAAGTAAGTTTGCTGCTATATTTTTTGATGAAAGCTAAATTGTAGCTGGTTTTTACCCCAGTTATTAGTAGTTTGTCGCATCACACCTAATTGAATTTTTAGTCCTTTTTTTATCATATATCCAAGTGCAGTATATGATCTGTTTCGGTCAAAAATTTCTACAGAATTTCCATTTCCAATATTTCGTTGCCCATTAATAAAAAGCTCATTGTAAAGAGCAAGGTATAATGTTTTGTCTTCCATAGCTGCTTTGTTAAGAGGGATATTCAAAAATAGATTATACCTATAACGCGTTCTGAAACTTTGATTTTCAACAAACCTTTGCTCGAATCGAAACCGATGATTCGTATAAATACGATTGCCAAACTGAACAGGGAAAAGCACTTCCTGATAAATTCTGCTACTTGCAGAAGTCGAATTATCGGCGCCATAACTTCCAGTAGTTATATTTCAATAACCAAGCGTTAGTTTAACAGCTACATTTTTTGGTTTATAGGTTATCCCTCCTCGCAGCAATAACTGCTCAAGGTCACCTGCGATATTCCAATTACGGTGCTGAATGTCTCCTTGAACTCCCCATGAACTTTCTTTAAACGTTGTATTAAAGAAATACATATACCATGCGCCTAATTTATCTTCATCTATTTGCGCATTTCCTTGTTTCTGGGCAAAGAGTGAAAAGGCGATGATTATGAAAGTTAAAATATTTTTCATTTTTTGTTAAGGTAGTGTTTACTTCTTCAAAATTGTATCAGCAATTTTCTGAGCGTCCAGACAATATTTATCATTGCCCTGTAATTTCCATTCGCCCGTTTTTTCAATGTAAAACTTGACAGTTTTCTCTACCACTTCCGAATATCCACCATAAGAAGTCAACATATTTTGTACTTCTTCCATATATTCAGACCTACTTAGTTCATATGCTAATACGAGCTTCCACTGGCTATTGATACGTCTAGCTTTCTCTTTGTATGTGTGGTTTATCGTTTTGTGAGCCATTAAAAAGAGGGAAAGCGCTTTCGCTTCTGGTGTTGGTTTTTCTCTGTTTTTTTTCATGTTATTCGTTGTGTGTCAAAATATGTAATAAAAGTAATTGAATAATATCAATCAATTCTTTGTTCATGGGTTTTTTGCCTCACAGATACCGTTTTGTCATAGCACGGTTTATTTATTATTTAACTATTTTCGCAATATCTTGGGCGGTTAAAGAATCCAATTACTTAAACCAAAATCCTTGTGGTATAATTCCAACCGAAAATTGATGCACTAATGAGGCAGTGCTGTCATATCGATATACAATTCCTGCTTGTACATAATCAACCGCATCAGAAACATAAACATCATTTGTAGGGCTTATTCCTAATCCGTAAAATAGCGCTCCATTTTGACTGATGATGGAAGTGGTTGGCAAAGAAGAAGCATAAATAGAAAGTTGATTAACCCCATTGTTTAGGTAGTATATTGTTTCACCATCTGGAGAAATTTTCAGATTATTTGGAGAATTACTTATGTCACTGAATACCATTTTTTGGATGATATTATTGGTTGAAGGATCAATTTGATTCAACTCTCCCAGTTCATCATTTATGCCTCCAGAACTCAATGCCCAAAGCTTATTGTCACTGTCCAAAACAAGAGAAGAAGGTCCTTTTGCCAGAATAATCGTGTCCTCAATCGTGTTTGTAGTAGCATTTATTTGCAAAATGAAATTGGTGTCGGGGCGACAGACATACACCTTGTCATTAACCAAAAGCATTTCTTCGGTCCAGCCACCTGTATTTATGCTGCCAATTACAGCATTAGAACCTAAGTCTAAAATTGCAATTTGGTTCGAAAATAAATCAGAAACATAGGCTTTAGAGTTATTGATACCACAAAAATAGCGAGGGCTTGTCAATCCGCTGATAGTAGCTGTTTTTTGATATGTAGTAGTATCCAAAACTTCGATTTTGCCAGAGTTATTTACCACTACAAATAAATGACCGTTGTATTCTGTCATAGACTGCAATACATCGCCCAGGGCATAGCCATTAATATTTTGAAAAACTGTATTTGTAATACTATTATTGGTAGGGTTAAATAATGATATAGAAGCATTTCCCCATCCAAAATTACCTTCGCACCCAATTAAAACATCGTCATATTTAACAGTAATATTCTCGTCCACACATGTTGGACATTGTGGTCCAATTTCTTGTTTTTTACAGGAAGCAAACCCTAGCACGAAAACAATGAATATATAAGAACTAAACTTACTCATTTGTTGCATTTAGATTAACTTTCAAAAACAATAAAAACCACCTTCCAGGCAAGGGTCGATTTGCCATTATTTGATAATCTTCATTATATAGGTTAGAAACTTTTAACCCAATGTCAGCGGATTTCATGTCTTTTTTTAACGAATAACTTATGTTAATGTCGGCTGGCGCATAATAGGGCATGTAAGTAATATTGGAAGCATCAATAAATACTTTCCCAGATACTGTTTGATTATAAGTAAACGACCATTTTTTAATCTCTAGTTTAGCAACAATATTAAAAGTATGCTTAGGGACGTAGACTAGTTGTCTCCCAATAGAATTATCAGTTGCTAATGCTGAAGATTTATTAATAGAGTTGACATAGTTGTAACCTGAATGAAGGTGGAGTTTCGACTTATTTGAAATTTTGACCATTTTTTTTATCTCGAGCTCAATCCCTTTGTTTTCAACTTGTTTTACATTTATAGGAGTCCAAATTCCGCTTTCTTGGGGAAGCCACTGAATCCAATTGTCTACTAAAGAATAATAGGGAGAAATGCCAAAAGATAACTTTCTATATGTATACGTCAGGCCCATTTCGGACGTAAATCCGATTTCAGGAAGCAGGTCTGTATTTCCTCCTGGATTCCAATACAACTCATTTAATGAAGGTGCTTTGTAGTTTCTTGCAGCATTTGCATTGATAGCGAAATGATGATTTTTTGTAAGGAAATACTTTACTCCGATAGTTGGAATTAGAGGAGTTAATTTACCATCAATTACCTCTTGTCGGGCAGCTATATTGTATTGATAACCCCAATTGCTTTTTTGTTCAAACTGTAAAAATATCGATTGCCTATTTTGTTGATATTGAGCTCCGAAACCAGTTGAATTCGCAATGTCGGCACCTGCATTTACTTGAGCAGATAACTTTAGTAAATAGTTAAAATAATGATTAAAATTGTAGGTAGCTTTATAGGAATCTACCCTAATCCGCGAATTAATGGAAAGAGAGGTGTCAATATAATTTAGTTCATCCTTTACAAAAGCGAGACGTAAATGTTGGAAAGTTTTGTTTTTACCGTTCCTCCATTCTCCCATCAGTCGAAGCACTTTGTCGGTTTGATGTTCCCCTTTTGTTTCTATCCCAAGTGCAGAGGATATTTGTCTATAGCTGTCTAGATAATTTGATTTAATAGCAAAATGATTTTCTTTGTTTGGGGCAAAGTAAAATTCTTGTTTTATCCCATATTGGATAGTTTCTGCGTTTTCTCTTTCTGAAATAGGGCTGTTTTCCTTGGAGATATCAATGTATTTAAAATCATTGAAAGATGAGTTTCTAAAAAGGCTTGTCTTTGATTGAAACTTTTTATTTCCCGCGTTAATGGAGAAAAGGGATTTATCTATTCCAAAACTTCCTAGTTCCTTCCTGAAAGTAGCGTTTAATTTGTTTTTGTAATTGGCAGATGTGTTTAATTGAACAGCGCCTCCTAGACCTCCACTGCCATCAACTACACTGCTGGCTCCTAAATGAATTTCCGCTTCGTCAATAAATGCAACAGGTAATGTAGCTAAGTCTAATTGACCTAAAGTAGGGGAGTTGATTGAAATGCCATTCCAATACAATTGGGTATGACTTGCACCAGCACCTCGAATTGAAATGGTGGAAAGTCCACCTGGCCCGCTAGACTTTATATAGATTGGCGTTTCTTTTGAAAGTAAGTCAGCTAGATTATCTGTAACATGTGATTCTATATTTGTTACTTTAATTAACTTGTAAGAAGGAGCTGGAGTAATTGTTGTCGCAACTTCTACCTGTTTCAATGTGTCAGTTTGAGACGTTGCATTTACAGATGCTACTGAGCTAAAAAGGACTAAAAAATAATTTTTCAGAACTCTCAATTGATTAGTAATTTTTGAATATTAATATTCTTTCCCTCAATTAATTTTAAAATATAAACCCCTTTTGAATAGCGGAATAGATCCAAATCAATTTGATTTGATTTAGATTTCAACTGAAAAACAATAACTCCATTCAAATCGATTAACTGAATCGTTTTCTCTGATAAATTGTCAAAGATTATTGTTGCTTTTTCTTTTGCTGGGTTAGGGAAAATTTTGAATGTGTTGGGCGATTCTTTGATTCCCACAAAGGAATGAATAACACCTATGGCGTCTAGGTCAAATCCTCCTGTTTCGAATGGAGTCGGGAAAGGGTCATTAATTATATTTCCTTGAGAATCGAAAGATCCATATTGTTCATTAATGCTCCCAACAACGTCTATTATTTTAACATGCGTTATGTTGTTTACGTCTAGGTTGGTAATTCCAATCATTTGCTCAAGATCAAAAGGTGTTCCAAATTGAGCACGGTACTTACCAGCAAGATTTTGAATTCCAGTGGCATTTACATTGCTGATAATCTGTGTGTTGATTTGAGATAAGCTAAAACTTTCAAAACGGAAATAATTAATTCCATCAGAACTTACTTCTACATGTGCAAGTTCTAAAAAAGTATTGTTAAACGCATTTTCAAAAACAGCAAAATCAGGCCCATTTCCATTTATTATTGGTGAAGAAAATGTTAAAATTGCTGATCCACCATCACCAAGACTAACAACACCATTAACCCCTGATTTTTCCGTAGCGCTGTAAATATCGCCCGTACTGGTTTTTCCTAAAGTTGTATCTGCAATGTTCTGCCAACCTCTTTCAACAGTACATGCTGAAGCCCAATCAGTAAAAGCAGAAGAATCCTTATGCATAGCGGTAGTTCCTATTGAACCTGCAACAGGAGCATAGGGTCCCTGTGCAAAAACATTGAGTGATATAGTAATAAATATAGTTGCTAGAAATCGCACTATAGTTTAATTAATTTAGTTGTTTGTCTCAAACTACTAGAGGTTATTACAATGTAATATGTTCCTGCAGAATAATTCGAAATGTTTAATTGAAAATTATCAGAAGTATAATTCTCATTGCTCAATTGTTTTCCTGAAATATCGAATACTTGAATCGATCCGTTTCTCGAGTTGGTGCGAACTGTTACTAAGTTTGAAGCTGGGTTAGGGTAAATTCGAACTTCATCAGTAATTAGTTCGCTAATTGAACTTGGATTAATATAGCTAATTGCAATTGCCTCTGGGGATATTTGAACAGGTAAAGAGTCAATCGAAGATCCATCATAAATGAATAACTCTCCGTAACTTGAATAATCTGTGGTGGTTGTAAAATATACATCATTTACAAAGTCATGGGTTCCTGCAGCAATTGTACTATTTGCAACAATTGAAAATGGACTAGAAATTATTGAAGATTCAACTTTGTAATTAAATAGGTCAACTCCTAAGCCATTCTTGTAAGTTATTTCAGCACCTGTTTCAGTGTTTTCAAAGGTTAAAACAGTAATTCCCATATTGTCAATGACTGTTTTTGATGTTTGTGCTGTAGACGGATCGTATTCAATTAAATTCCCATTGTTACAAGCGATATATAATTTATTGTTTATTTGTCGTATTGCTCTAATATCCGTTGCAGCTGTATCTAAATTTATTTCTCTTACAAAAGATTGATTTACCATATCGATTACGCCAATTTTTCCTAGAGTATCATTAAATACAAAGTAAGGAGGGAACTGATCTACAACTCCTTTTTGGTTATAAACAACGTATAGAGAATCTCCTATTACTTCTCCTCCATAAACGGTTTGAACTATATCAGCGTCTGTTATTGAGAATTCAACAGTTAAATCGGCTTCATTGTAAACAGTCAGATAATCTCCTGTCCCAAAGTTTTTTCCAGCGATGATATAATCACCTGATGTTGATACTGATTTAACGGAATTAAACTGAACTGCATGTGTTCGTTGGTGTGAAAATAGATCATACCGAATAATAGAATCTGATGCGCCAACAAAAGCAACTCCCGAGCCGAGAGGAATTTCAACATCGCTTATACTCTCAACTTTAATGGTGTCGAATGTTGTGTAAACTTGAGTTGTTAAATTATACGCACCAATTGTTGCGTAATCAGAACTTGGTGGAGAGAACTCGAATATACCTCCATTTGCGACAATTACCTCTTTGGTCATTAATTGTGCTTGAGCGTGACTTACTGCAAACATTGCAGCCATTAAGTAAATTTTTTTCATCCTTTTTAAGTTTGTTAGTTTATAAAAAGAATAAAAACAAAAGAATAAAGCACACCTTAAGTGTGGCTTATATCTTAGCTTTTATCCCGAAAGCAAAAATTTGTGTTTAATGGCAGGTCTTCTGACTTACTCAACTTTTTCTGACCTTCCCATTCCGATAGGTACCGGAACAGTGGTGTATTTAGAAAAAGCTTAATTGAGCTTACAGCTACGGGAATAGTTCAAGATTTACACTCGATTCCCTTTTAATTCTCCAAAAGGAGAAACCAATAAAGCGATGCAAACTTACGAGGAATATTTTAAATGAAATATGATTTAGATTTTTTTTTGAAATGCCCCAGTTGCTTCCGCCCTTGCGAAGGAGTGAAATGACGGAAACAATATCATTCTATTCTTGATGAGGCTGCTTCACCCTATCGGGGTTCGCAGTGACGACAGTAGCGAACTAAGAAAACAACCTTTTCAGCACTCAATCTTGATTTAAACGAGAAGTAGCTTCTGATACAAATCGACCTTGCTTGTCAATCATCCAAACGTTATTTAATCCTTTATTTCCAGAACTTCTGTCACTTCTTTTCTACTAAAACTCGCCTTCAAAAATAAGACAATCAAAACCTGCAAAATAATCAGTAGGTAATGCAAAATCATAATCTGTGACATAGTGTCAACAATTTCAAATCCATCATTTAGCGTATAATAAAATACAAATGAGGCACCTAAACCAACTAAATAACCCAATTGTTTGTTGAAATCAATTTTGCCTAAAAGTTCTTTTTCGCTGGCAACTAATGTTTCGGCGCGAACCAAATATCCACCAAATGTAAAAGTAAACTGATATCCGATGTAAATAAGAAGTGCAGAAACGAGAGATAGTTCCCAAAAGATGAATATCAATAAAGTGATTAACATCATTATTTCTACCATTAGTGAGATATAATAAAAGCTCTTTATATTGAGTAATTTTTCGTAAAACTTAGCGATAATTAACATGCCAACTGCCAGGAAAAGTCCTCCAATTGAATATACTAAGGGATCTAATGGTCCATAAATAGTGAATAGCATCCCAATGGAAAGACCTGTGAAAGATGAGTTTAGTAGTTTATAGTTTAAAAATTTGCTATTGTTTAACTTCAGCATGCAACTAGTTTTCTAGAATAAGACAATTGTGTTAAAGGGCAAATATAACTTTTATACATTTCTTTTTATCTTTGCAGAGAAAATTGCAAATATGAAATACATCTTCCCATTTGTTTTATTATTAATTAGTGCAATAGGATTTACACAAACCAGTCACCAATTTCAGGTAATCAAGTCTGGTGTTGTTGATTTTAAAGCGATAAATAACTCGTGGTATGCTTCTGTTCAAAACATGGAAATGCCATCACCAGAGGGGGACTCTGACAAAGCTAAGTTATTACGTTTAAAGAGAGATCTTGAACAAAAATACCCTCGAAAAAGAACAAGTAAATTAGAAACTAAAGCGTCTACTCCCGAAGTATTTGATATTTCAGGATTTGAAGGTAATGCTTATAATAACCGTGTTCCGAATGACAATTCAATGGCTATTTCGGATGCTGGAATATTAATGTCTTGTACAAATAACAGAGTATTTATATACAATACGGAAGCCGATACATTGATGGATACTGGGTTTCTGCAAGATTTTGTTATGCAATTTAATGTTACTGCGAGCAGATATGATCCAAAAATGATTTATGATCCAAATGAAGATAAATTTATTTTAACTTTTTTGGTCGGAACGAATCATGTAAATAGTAAAATTGCCGTTTGTTTTTCAACCTCTAATAATCCTATGGATGAATGGAATGTATACTTGCTTCCAGGAGATCCATTACTATCAGATCATTGGACAGACTATCCTGCAATAGCATTGTCAGAAGATGAGTTTTTTGTTACAGGAAATTTATTAGCGGATAATCAAAGTTGGCAAACGGGGTTCTTCCAATCGATTATTTGGCAAATAGATAAGCATTCGGGTTATGCTGGAAATTCGGCATTAACTTCGCAATTGTGGACAGATATATATGATGATTCTATAAAGGTTAGAAATATTCATCCAGTTCGTGGAGCGCGAAAACTATATGGGCCAAATCAATATTTTCTCTCTAACAAGAACTTCTCGGCAGAAAGTGACACAGTCTACTTGCTTGAAATAACAAACAAAATCTCTTCTTCTGAACAATTGAACCAAACACTTTTAAGTACACCGGATCATTATTTTATGAGTCCAAGCGGAAGGCAATCTATTGCTAAATTATTGGCGACTAATGATTCTCGAATGCTAGGAGCGATTAGAGATGATAGTTGGATTCAATATGTGCACAATTCAATGGATACTGCTACAGGTAACGCGGCAGTTTATCACGGAACAATCGATAATTTTGAATCTACACCTCTTGTTTCGGGAGTTATTTTATCTGATTCTATTAAAGATTATGGCTATCCAAACATTGCTGCTACAGGTATTGATCCGGATGACAAAGAATGTGTAATAGCATTCAATTACACTTCTCCAATCGACTCTGCGGGAGTTGGATGTTATTATATGGATACAAATGAAGTTTATTCAGGTTTTAACTTAATTAAATTAGGTGAAGCTCCAATCAACACATTTGTTGATTCGTTGGATAGGTGGGGAGATTATTTTGCAATTCAAAGACAATATAATAGCCCATGCAATGTTTGGACAGCTGGCATGTATGGTAAACAAGGAGGGAATGGTACCTGGATAGGAAGAGTTGCAGTAGAAGAGTTTTGCAGAATACCCATGCCAATTGAAGATACGTTAAATCCTGCGTTTAGTGGTGGAGCTATATTTCCTAACCCTTCAGTGGATTGGGTAACTTTTGATTTTGAATTGGATGAATCACTTTTTATCAAAGTAGAATTATTTGATACTAAAGGAGGATTAATCAAAGTACTATACGAGGATGTTGCACTTCAAGGAGAGAATAGATTAACATTTAATGGTTTTTACCTCAATCAAGGAATGTATATTTTAAGAATATTGAACAACGATAAAGTGCTGTTTACCGAAAAACTGATAAAGCAATAAATCATTTCTTTTTTTAAGTTAATTAGTAAGCGGAATGATAAAATGGATGTCCTTAATATTAATTGTTGTTTCTCTATCCAGTTGTCTTACTCTATCCTTGGGTAGCCCTGCTCCCGTTAGTCCAATTCAACCTGCAGTTGGACATTATTCCAATGGTCAATTAAGATTTAAAGGAGAATATTATAATGGATACAGACATGGTACGTGGACAGATTGGAACGGAAATGGCGACACAATATCTATTGTAAATTACGACCGAGGGGAATTATCAGGATCTTTTAAAGTTTGGGAATTGGAAAAGAGCTACGAAGGTAACTCAGAATCTACTGCGGACTACGCAAAAGATTATGGAGAAATTATTATTAAAGAAGGTTATTACTTAGATGGTAATTTTAATGGAGGCTTTAAAGTAAGTTATAGTTCCGGTAGATTAAAGGAGTCTGGAGGCTATAATAAAGGAAGAAAAGATGGGGAATGGACAAAACTTAATTCAACAGGAGATACGCTACATATAATTAATTATAGTTTAGGAGACAGGAAAGGACCTTTTACTGTTTGGAGTTACTATTCTCATGAAATGTTAAATGACACAACCCACAATGGTTTTAAGATAAAGCATCAAGGTATTTATAAATTCAATAGGCTAAATGGGAACTATGCAGAGTCTTATCCTAATGGTAAGGTAAAATGCGCTGGAGCATACATTGAGGATAATAGAGAAGGAGATTGGACTTGGTACTTTGAAACGGGAATAATAAAAGAAACAGCCGTTTATAAATTAGGCCAGCTCATTAGTATTGAAAAGTTTGAAGAGACTAATGGTAATTGAACTTTGTTTTTGAATAGAAAACCCTTTGCTATTAAAATTTGGTTCATATTTTTTTTAGGAACAACCTTAATTAAAAACGCTTGCCCTTTCTTGAATTCAAAATTTCAGGATTGATTTCTATACCTCCAATTTTGTAGTTTATCTTCACTTTTTCACCATTAATTCGAATTAAACCGCTACAAGGCATGTTTTTGTAGGTCAGATTAGGGCTCTTTGTATGAATGGTTATTTCGCTCCATAGGCTTACGTATCAATAGGTTTGTCTGGTTTTTATCTGGCTCCCAAGTATAAGTAATTCAAAAATGATTGTGAATATGTATTGTTTCATGCTATTGACATTTACCCGTTTTTATTGAATTTTTACAGTGTAATCGAGCTCACATACAGATAATGAAACAAGAAAACAATAATATTGGTCTTTTCTCTTTAAGGATATTTTTGCTGCCAGGAGAGCAAACGACCCTTCATATCTACGAGCCCAGGTATTTGCAATTAATTACGGAGTGCATCTCAAATGAAGTTGAATTCGGAATTCCCTATCAAGGAAAAACAACCTTAACTGAATTTGGATCTTTGGTGTCTGTTAAGCAAGTACTAAAGAATTATGATAATGGGGAGTTAGATATTTTAGTAGAATGTAAACAAAATTTCAAACTAAATCATTACGAAGGACAAACCGAAGGGAAATTATACCCAGCCGGTACAATAACACTATTACGGTCTATTGAGCATCCACTGAATAACGAATTGATTGATAATATAGGTAAGTATTTGCAGCTATTGCATGGAGACAGTTTTAACGATGACCTGCATGAGATGTTAGGTATAAAAAACATTGTCAAAATGCTTAATCTAAAAGACGATGAAAAATTACGTTTTATGAAGATAACTGATGAGCAAAGGCAAAATGATTTTTTATTGAGAAAGACTCGTTATATGACCATTTTACTAGAACAAGAAAGAAAAGTTGATCAAAACTTCTACCTCAACTAGACTCGTTTAACACATCTTCAATACAATCCCAAACTATCTTTGCAGTATTGTTCCAAGAAAAATGAAGCGCCCTTTTTTTCCCAAGCTGAACAAACTTCTCATATTTCTCTTTATCTAGTAATTCTTCCATGCCATTAGAAATAGAATTTACTGAAAAGGGGTCTACTAAAATGGCAGCATTTCCAGCTATTTCAGGCATGCAGGTAACATTACTTGTAATAACGGGAACTTCACATTTCATTGCTTCAATAATTGGAATTCCAAAACCTTCAAAATAGGATACGTATACTAAGCCGCTAGAACTACCAATAACCTGGTTTAAGTCAGTTGAAATTAATCGCCCCGTAAACAGAATGTCTTTTTTAGCGCTTAAATTTTTAAGGGTTGATTCAAACTTAGTTTTTTTCCAAATTTTTTCACCAACAATCAGCATTTTAAAATCGGAATTTGTATTTTTTTTAAATTGATTAAATGCCAGAAGCATTCTTTCTATATTTTTCCTAGCATGAAGTGCTCCGACATATACAAAATAAGGTCTCCCCTCTGAAAACTTCAATTGCGTAGATTTAATGGTAGGAATATCTGATGGACTAAAGCTATTACTCACGCCATTATAGGCCACCTCAATTTTATTCAAGGAAATAGCATATTTAGAGCTAATATCTTTTTTTGAGAATTCAGACACCGTAATAATTCGAGTCGCTTTTCGAGCAAATAAAGGGAAATACTTTTTATAGTACTTCATATTTGGTTTCGGTAAGTCTTCTGGATAATGCTCAAAGTTCAAATCGTGTATAACCGCAATTTGTGGGATAGAAGTTTTTAGACTTAAGAATCCATCTGGCGATAAAAAGATATCAGCACCTATTTTTTTTAAAGCCCGAGTTATTGAATGGTTAAACCAAATTTTAAATAGAATAGGATGCCTAGCTGGCGGACCTATTATGATTGGAGTAGCATTTTTTGCAAAAATAAATGAAGGGTCAAATTTCCTATCGAATAAAAAATAAAACTCGTGTTCAGGATGTTCTAAAACAATTATTTTGAGTGTTTCCCGCGTGAACCAACCAATTCCATCGAGTTTATTTTTTAATAAAAGGCGAGTATTTACGGCTATTTTCAATGAAAAAGAATTTATCTGCTACAAATTTATTATTTTAACATCAGGAAAACCAAACAAATATCTGAATATACTGAAAGTCCTTAAAACAATATTGGTAGAAGACGAAGAAACAAGCAGGGAAACCCTCCGGAATTACATAAATAAATATTGTGAAAATGTTGAAATAATCGACGAGTGCTCCAATATAAAAGAAGGGAAAAAAGCGATTGAAGAAATGGCGCCTGATTTAGTTTTTTTGGATGTTGAAATGCCTTTTGGAAACGCTTTTGATTTACTAGAGCAATTGGAGGTTATAAATTTTGAAACAGTTTTTGTTACTGCTTATAGTCAGTATGCTTTAAAAGCATTGAATTATAGTGCTTCTTATTATATTTTGAAACCAATTGACATTGATGAGCTTGAATCTTCAATAAAAAAGGTAAGGGAAAATATTGAAATGAAGAATGAAGATGATTTTACACTACAGACTAAAGTCTTACTTGAAAACTTTAAGCATTCCCAAAATAAAGATAAGAAAGTAGTTTTGCCAGTTCTTGACGGTTTTGAAGTGGTGCAAGTAAATGATATTATTAGGTGTGTAGCCAATGATAATTTCACAGATTTTCACTTGTTGGATGGTTCTAAAAAGGTAATATGCAGGACGTTAAAGTTTTACGACGATGTCTTGAATGATTCTGGTTTTATACGCGTGCACCGATCACATTTGATAAATGTACAATACGTTAAGAGCTATAAAAAAGGGAAAGGGGGAGTAGTCATTATGTCTGATGATTCTCATGTCGACGTTTCTGCATCAAAAAAACAGAATTTATTGAATTATTTTAGTTGAATCAGTACCTTTGCATTCGATGCAAATAGTAGATTCATTAGCTGATCCCATACTTAATCCAACTCTAATCATAGGTGAGTTCGAATGGAGAGAACCTATCACAACCTTAACGGATTCGCTAACCGCATGCGTTTTTATTTTTGCTTTTATTGTGTTCGCTCGTTACAAAGGGAAAAAGTCGGAGAGCTTTATATATTTCAAAGCTTTTTTTCTATGTTTTGCTATAGGAATGCTTTGTGCAGCGTGGTTTGGGCACGGCTTAGCAGCTTATGTTACCCCGAGGTGGAAAGCTATTGGTTGGGTAATTAATTCAACAGCAAACCTCTTTTTAGGATTGGCAACTCTTAAGGAAATAACACCTTTAATAAAGCCACATATAAGCCGATTGATAAAAATTATTTTCATATCACAAGTTTCCATTTTCATTCTCTTTATGCTTATTCCAAGCACTAGTTTTTTTGGGTTAGCTCAACTTTGTTCTGTAGTATCATTGATAGGTATGATGTTGCCGATGCATATCTTTAATTTTTCTAAAACGAAGTCTTCAGGCAGCAAACTTTTTATAATCGCTATTGGAATGGGAGTGTTACCAGGGATTATATTTAATGCGCAATTAAGCATTAATCGTTGGTTTAATTACCATGATATTAGCCATGTTGTGATGGCAACTATTTTCTTTGTTCTATTTTTAGCTGCGCGTAAGTTTTCTTTTTTAAAACAGCATAATTAAATTTTATGCCCTCGATTATCTTCGAATCATTAGTAAATCATTAATTTTGTGCAAAATTATTTGTTATGGGATATCTTCCGTATATAATTGTTCTTGGAGTAGTAATCGTTATTGGAGCTCTTGTTTTAGAATCGACTGTTGCTAAAAGGAAAAAGTTAAAAATTTATCGACTTTCTGATAGTGTTGTAAATTTATCTTGTGGCATGATGGAAAGAGTTTTTGATTTTTTCTTGTCCGTATTAATTCTTTTTGGTTTCCATTTTATTTGGGCAAACTATGCTCCATACCAAATTCCAACCAATATCGGAACCTGGTTAATTGCGCTTCTAGTTTTTGATTGTATAGCTTACTGGTTTCATCGACTTAGTCATGAGATTAATTTTTTATGGGCAGCTCATATTGTGCATCATCAAAGTGAAGAGCTCAATTTAACTACGGTTTTTAGAGCGTCATTTTTTGCCGTCATATTTAGAGCTTTCTTTTTTGTTTGGATGGCACTAGCTGGTTTTGATGCATTTACAATTGCTACTTGCTCATTAACTCTTGGCTTATTTCAATTGTTTACGCATTCTAGAGTTATTGGGAAATTGGGAGTTTTTGAAAAATTTCTTACAACGCCATCGCACCACCGAGTGCATCATGCTAGAAATGATAAGTATATGGATCATAACTATAGCCATATATTTATTGTTTGGGATAGACTATTTGGAACCTTTATTGTGGAGGACGAAGAGCCTGATTATGGAATAACTACTGGTTTTGAAAGTGCAAATGCATATAATGCTGCTTTTTCATATTGGCGTAATTTATTTACAAGGGCGAGTAGGACAAAAAAACTTAAAGATAAAATTAAAGTATTTATCAAAGGCCCGGCATGGACACCGAATGATGTTCCACATTTACCTAATGAATATAAAACAGACGAGGAGGGTAAAAGGCTCCACCACAAGATGCCTGTCGGTTTTGAGCTGGGAGCGTATGTTCTATTGAACGTTGCAATTACTTTTGGTGCTTTTGTAGCGCTAATGTTATTATACAAGGTAAAGCTAGATAATCTTACTGGCCTATCTAATATGGGTGAAGCACAAGAAACATTGGCAAATTTGTTTTTTACTCCGCAAGTATTAGCTTTGGTTGGTGTAATTTTAATTTCAATTTTTGCTCATGCTCGTATGTTAGAACAAACGAAGTCTTCGGTATATATTGATGCATTTCGGCTGATTACAGTTGGTGCTTTAATTTTTACAGCGTTTAATTCAACTCCATATTCAATTTGGCTAACACCATTAACCTTTAGCTTATGTGGTTTAATGTTTTTGTGGTTAATCAAACTGGGAATTCAAAGAACTCTTAAAATTTCGTAGCTCCTTGGTGTTTGTTTTTAAACGAATATTGTAGATATAATTCGTTTGTTCCGGCAGAATAGTTTTTAATGTTGCTGCTTGTAAAGTCATGCGCATAACCTATAACAAAACGATCTCTTTCTAGACCAACCATTAAAACGGCAGCGCCACTGTTTCTATATGAAAACCCTAGCCATACATTTTCACGGTAAAAGAAACGCGCATTTAAGTCAATTTCTGTAGGTGCCGGTCCAACAGTTTTTATTAAGAAAGAGGGTTCAATTTTATAGCCAGGAGCCATTTTTATTATTATGCCTCCCGAACCGTAAATATGATTTACTTGTCTGTTTTGAATAAGGTTTTCTCCAAAACTATATTTAGCTTGTAGTAATTGATTCGCAGAAGCTCCAATAAATAGATTTTTAGTAAAGTAAAAGATACCTGCAGAAGCATCTGGAGTGAATGATTTTTGCTTCACTCCAAGTAAGGTTTCGTCCGAATAGTCATTTACAATAAAAATAGTTGCATCAACAGTAGTCTGGGATAAAATCGCCGAAACTCCAAATGATAATTTTCCGTCTTCATTCGTTTTAAGATGGTATGCGTAGGAGCCTTTCAGTCTCATATTTTTAAAAGCTCCATTTACATCATTGAAAAGTTGGGTCCCAAAAGCCGTTTTTTGTTTCTTACCTAGCCTGCCATTAAAGCTAATAGACTGATTGACAGGAGCTCCTCGCATTCCTGCCCATTGTTGTCTAACAGATAAAGAAATTGGAGCCTCCGAATGTTGGCCTGCAGCAGCAGCGTTTACCATATATTGGTTTAACATATACTGGCTGTTAAACGTTAGTTGCTGTGCAGAAAAATTGCAGCCAACAATTAAAATGGATATGAATAATACAATTTTCATTTATCTAATAATTGCTACAGGTCCAGTATAGGTTTGTTCAGAAATAGTTACGATGTAAAAGTACCCACCAGTTGGCAAATCTTTTCCACTGATCTTGCCATCCCAGTCATTTTGATAAGCAGCGTTTTGATATAACATAGCCCCCCATCGATTATAAATTTCTACATTATTTTCCAAAGTAACATCTAAGCCTTCAATCAACCAAACATCATTTTTGCCATCACTGTTTGGCGAAAAAGCTGTAGGTATAATTAAGCAATTGCTACTTTCTGATGCTATAGCTATTGACTCTTTCTGAATGCAGCCTGCTGCATCTGTTATTTGTACGGAATAATTTCCCTCAAGCAAACTTTCAATAATGAGAGAGGTATCTCCTGTGCTCCAATCAATGGAATAAGGCGGTAAACCTCCAGTTACAGTAATTTCAGCTCCACCATCAGCAGTTGTAATACAACTAGAGTTGGTAACGATTGAAGTTATAAATATTGAGTCCGAAGGAAATATTTCTTCCATGTTCGAAAAAACACACCCGTTCGCATCTGTTACACCCACCGTGTATTGTCCTGCCGGCAAACTCACGGCAACTGAGGTAATTTGATTGTTTTCATCGTCCCATAGATATGCATATGGCGAAGTTCCTCCAGATATTGTGCTAATAATTAAACCATTATTGTTTCCACAAGAAGCTTGGACAACGGATAAATTTCCGGTTAATAATTCTGGTTCATTAACGCTTGCATTTCCAAATGCCATACAACCATTGTTATCGGATACTTGACAAAGATAAGTCCCTACATTTAGTCCTACAGCTGTAGCTGTAGCTTGGTTGGTTCCGTCATCCCATAAGTAGGTGTAAGGAGCAGTTCCTCCACTAACATTTGTAGAAATTTGACCAGAAGGATCATTATAACAAAGCGTATTGCTGCTTACTAGCGAAATACTTGGTCCACCATTATTTCCAATAAAAACAGAATCCACTACAGAGCAAAAGTTTCCATCAGTGACAGTAATATGGTATAGCCCTGCTGGGATATTTGATGCTGAAGAAGATGCTTGATTACTTGCATCATCCCATAAGTACGAAAAATTCCCATCTCCTCCAGTCGCCAAGACAGAAGCACTTCCGTTAGAAGTTCCGCAGCCAGCATTATTGCCAAAAATTAGGGTGTTGATTTGGTCGGGTTGAGAAAGTGTAACTACCTGAAATGTCTCACAACTGTTGGAGTCTTTAATGTATACGCTGTATGAACCTGGTACTATATTTTGAAAGAATCCTAATGTTTCTGGAGAGGTCGTTGCGTAATTTGCACCGCCATCAATACTGTAGGTTAAACCACCTCCGTTAGCCGCAATTACAATTGAACCGTCGTTAGTTCCAAAGCATGTTGGCTGATTAATGTTTATAGTTACAATAGACGGGCCTCCATTTGAAAGGACATTTTCAATGCCTAATGTTTGACACCCATTAGCATCTTCAATAACAACATTATATGCTCCAAGTCCAAGGTCTAAAAAAGAGTTTGAACCTTGAAATGTAACACCCGCATCAATACTATACTGAAGTATTCCTGTTCCTCCAGAGGCATTTATTAGTATACTTCCATCTGTTGCCCCACAGTTCGAATTTGAAACGTTTGCTGTATAATTGATAGCAGGCGTTATCATAAAATTTTCAGATCCATCATCATTTAGTGTATTGCCATCTGTGGTGTCATTTGGCGAGTTGGTTACAGCATTGAAAGTATGCGCCCCAACTGTTGAAGAAAGGTTTGGTAATGTTACATTAATTGTACCTCCAGGTGTTAAACTTCCAGACCAACTATAACTCGAATTAGTTGCTCCATCAATATTATATAGAATGTCTACCGCAGTTAAGGTTGTTGCTCCAAAATTTTCTAAAGTGACCGATGGAGCTATGTTTCCAGGGCAAATGTTTCCTGAAGGATAGTTAATGGAACTTATTCCAGCATCCACTTGACCAAAACCCTGTAGAATAGCTATAAATAAAGAAAAGAGAAGTGTCTGCTTCATAATTGGTAATTGTGAAAATAGGGAATTTTTGAATAGCTTGTATTTTTATTAGAGATATCCTTAAATCACTCATCAGAGGGATTAAATCATTTTCACAAAACACTGTGCATATATTCAATAGTAATTTTATTCCCCCCAGCTCTTTTAAGCTAAATTTGGTTGGAATATTATGCTTAGAAAAATCATCATAGGACTAATTATAGCTGGTTGCACTGCGTCTTTGTTTTTATCTTATTCTTTTTTGAAGGAAGAGGTAAAGCTACATCAAGACCCAATTGTTACAATTCCCAAAAGTGCAGCTATAATAGTAGAGTGTCAAAACATCCGTGAAATCTGGTCACGAATTTCGGAAACCAATTTAGTTTGGAGTGAGGTACTTGCTATTCCTGAAATTCAAAAATTAGACCGGAAGATCAGGTTTGTTGATTCGCTTTTTTCCACTACGCAAGGGTTAATGGAGATTCTTGATGATAAGAAAACGGTATTATCATTTCATTCCAATGGGAATGGCTCAGAATTTTTTATCGCAACTGTTTGCAATGAATCACAGTTTATGCTATTCGATAAATTGGTTAACAAAGAAATTGAGACGGTTGAAACGGGAGAATTACAAGGCGAGAAAATGAAGTCTTTTGCTTCGGAAGATGGATTATATGCGTATGTGTACAAAACCCCATTTATTCTATTCAGTTCTTCAAAAGAGCTGTTAGGAGCAAGTTTAACGCAGATAAAAAACAAGAACTCTATAATGGAATTGAAAACCTTCAATGCTTTGCGTTCGACATCTAGTAATTCTTCTGCATTGCACTGTTATGTTAATTTTGAGGAGTTTGGAAGAATAGCATTTCCATATCTTGAAAAGGAGATTGCAGATAAATGGCAAAAGGGAGAAGTTTTTCCAAATTGGGTCACGTTTGATTTGTCATTGAAATCGGATGCACTTTTGTTTTCGGGAATAAGTACCACGGATTCAAAGAATAAGTTATTAGCTACGGTTTTAGGTCAAGCTCCGCAGCAGTTTTTAATAAAATCAAACCTTCCAAAAGACATTAAAGTATTGAAAAGGATCTCTATATCTGATTCGAGGGAATTTATTACTGAGAATAATTCTGCATATCTGGAAGAAATGGAAGAAAATTGTCAGTGCGACCCAATTGAAACGGTAAGTTCTTGGCTTGGAGGTGAAATTGTGTATTTGGATCATTCGCACTATAGCTCTAAAGCAATAAAATCTTTGTTAATAGAAACGAATGGAGTAGAAAATGTATTGAGCAGATTAACCCTTCTTGGAGTTGGAGATTCAATAGTTGATAACAATCATGGCGTAAATATTTATCCAGTTATTGATAATGAATTATTACGCATATTTGGAGATGAATTTGTTTTGGACGAAGATGTTTTTTTCTGTCAAAAGGATAACTATGTCATTTTTTCTTCTCGCGTAGGAATGAATAAAATTCTGCGACAATGGAGAAAAGAACAAGCGGTTATTCAGCAAACAATATTTTCTTCTTTTTCAGAAAGATTTATGGCAAATTTCTCGTCAAATGACTATTACTGGAAATGCAATAAGTTAGTTGAGTCACTTGAAAATATACTAAAACAGGAGTATTTTCTTAAACTAAACTCATATTCAGATATTTTCAAAAAGATGGGGAGTATTTCTTGGCAAACTGCTCCTTCAGGTAAAGATTATCAATACCATTCAATTGCTCTAAACGCAAACTATGGGGAAGACGGAGGTTCAAATTCCTTATGGAGTTTAAAATTAAAATCTTCGGTAGACCGTACTCCTGAGTTAATGAAGAATCATAGAACAAATACGTTAGAAGTTTTAATCCAGGACGAGGAAAATTCAATTCACTTAATTAGCGCAACTGGAAAAATAAAATGGTCGAAAAAACTAGAAGGACCCATAATGGGTAAAGTGAAACAGATAGATGTTTATAGCAACAATAAATGGCAAATGCTCTTCAATACATCTTCTAAAATTCATTTAGTTGATATTAATGGGAATGAAGTTACGGGTTTCCCAATTGAACTCAACGCACCGGCAACTAATCCAGTTGCGGTAATGGATTATGAAAGAAACAAGCAATATAGATTACTTATGGCATGCTCGGATAGGAAAGTGTACAATTACAATCAAGAAGGAAAAATAATAGAGGGGTGGAACTGCGAATTGACTGAGGACTCGGTTGTTAATGAACTGCAACACTTTATTTCAGAGAATAAAGATTATATTCTATTTACAGATGTTTCAGGTGCTATTTATATGTTAGATAGACGTGGCGGCAAGAGGGCAGAGCTAAGTCAAAAAGTAAATACGAACTTGCATGCATTAATTCAATTTGAAAAAGGTTTTACTTTTACTACTTCTAAATTGACTTACAAAGACAGTAATACAATATGTAAAATTGAATTCAACGATACTAAAACGTGTTTTATGTTAGATAGTGCGCATACGGAGTTTGATCTGTCCATAGTCGATTTAGATGGGAATAATTTATCTGATTATGTTGTGAATTATTTAAATCGAGTTGAAATTTATGGCCCCGATAAAAAGTTGTCTTTTTTTGAAACTTTTGATTTTAATATTAATCATCAATTAAAGGTTGTTGGTGATAACCTAAAGTTTTTACTCGTAGAAAATCAGAATGAGATTTATTTGTATTCCAGTAACTTCACTCCAATTCCAGACTTTCCTGTTTTAGGGAGCATGCATACAGCTATTGGTGATATTAACAAAGACGGTCGGACTAATTTAGTAACGATTTCTTCTTCTAACGAATTGAAGGTTTATTCCATTGAAGGTTTGGAGGTATTGTAATCGTTTTGTAATTACTGTAATAAATTAAAGTCAATCCGTAAATCCTATTCAGTTTGCATATACCTTTGTAGTACATTAATAAACTTCAATGAAGACCTTAGCAGAAATACGAAATGATTTTCCAATCCTTAACGCTAAAGTTAGAGGCAAGGAGCTTGTGTATCTTGACAATGGAGCTACAGCCCAAAAACCAGCTGTGGTTATTGATGCCATTAATACGTATTACAAAGACTATAACAGTAATATTCACCGTGGAGTCCATCATTTAAGTCAAGTTGCGACAACAGCTTATGAAAATGCAAGGGAGAAGTTACGAGGCTTTATAAATTCCCCTAAACTAGAAGAAGTCATTTTCACAAAAGGAACAACAGAAAGCATCAATATAGTGGCATCGTGTTTTGGTCGAAAGTCTTTAAATAAAGGAGATGAAGTTATTATATCTGCCATGGAACACCACAGTAATATTGTCCCTTGGCAAATGATTTGTGATGAACGTGAAGCTGTTTTAAAGGTGATTCCAATAAATAATAACGGAGAGTTATTGATGGATGAGTATAAAAAACTGCTTTCTGATAAAACGAAATTAGTTGCTGTAATACATATCTCAAACACATTAGGAACAATTAACCCGGTTAAAGAGATAATTGATTTAGCACATCAAAAGGGTGCTTTAGTTTTATTAGATGGAGCGCAAGCTGTTCCGCACATTAAAGTTGATGTGCAAGATTTAGGTTGTGATTTTTATGCTTTTTCTGGTCACAAAATATTTGGCCCAACAGGTGTTGGGGTTTTATATGGAAAATCAGAATATTTAAATGATATGCCACCTTATCAAGGAGGTGGAGATATGATTAAAGAAGTTACATTCGAGAAAACTACATATAATTGTTTGCCCCATAAGTTTGAAGCAGGAACACCGAATATTGTGGGAGGAATTGGGTTAGGTGTTGCTGTAGATTATATGCAAGAGGTGGGGATTGATTTAATTCACAAGAGAGAAGAAGAGTTGTTGGCTTATGCAACTGAAAAAATAGTAAAGGTAGAGGGTGTTAGGATAATAGGAGAAGCGGAACGCAAAGCGAGTGTCTTATCATTTGTGATAGACGGGTTGCATCCATTTGATATAGGAACTTTATTAGATCAATTGGGGATTGCTGTAAGAACAGGACATCATTGTACTCAGCCACTTATGAGCTTTTTTGAAATTCCAGGAACGATTAGGGCATCATTTGCATTTTACAATACAAAAGAAGAGGTTGATAAGTTAATCAGTGGTTTGGAAAGGGCTTTGTCTATGCTCAGATAGCTGTTTATTTTCAACTGATATTTTATTATTTGGATATTCACGGGTTAATTTTATAAACAGGACAATATCTATCATTGTGTGCGCAATTATAGAAGAGCTTAGTCCATAAAGTTGATGCAAATACCCAATAACTGCTATAGCTAAGGTCATATAAACACCATAGAGACTAATTCTCCAGTCGAGTGGGTTTAGGTAGCCGTGAATAGCTACAAACCCTACTGCAGTAAACCAAATGCCAAAATACGATTGTAATATACCTCTGAATAATATTTCTTCACCAACACCTGCGCAAACACTAACCATGATAATAGTTCCAATATTCATCCTCAACGATCCGATAACATCTTGGTATTTGTACCGAACAGGTTGAAGAATTCTGAGCTTAATAATTTGCCAGGCTATTAGACCTGAAAGAATCCCTAGAAACATACCTATTATTAGTTCATATAGAATTCCTTGCTTAGAAATGAAAATGTCCCAAAATGATTCTGATGAAAAAAAGTAATTTATTACAAATGCTACTAGTGGAAATCCAATAATTGTAAATAAACCTAAGA
Source organism: uncultured Flavobacteriales bacterium (assembly GCA_943788755.1). Lineage (GTDB taxonomy): Bacteria > Bacteroidota > Bacteroidia > Flavobacteriales_D > Parvicellaceae > CALSMU01. The sequence continues at coordinate 99,999 of CALSRM010000003.1, read as the reverse complement.
CTATTATTTTTCTATTTCCCATTTAGAGATGTGGTTGGGCATAAAAAAAGCGACCTGTAAAGTCGCTCGAATAAAGGTAAATGGGCCTTAACCTTTGTCAGAATTCTCTTTATCGTGATCTTCATCGTTGTCTGTGTCAGTAATGTTGCCATCAGAATCATGATCTTCGTCATTATCTGTGTCAGTGATGCCACCCTCAGCGTCTATTATGTCAATATTACCTACCCCATTTTTTAATGGTAAGCTATTCTCATTAATACTTTCTTTGTCCGCATCATTCGCGCGCTCTAAAGGCGCAAGTTTATTACAACTACTTGCGAAAACAAGTAAAAAAGCAATTAATAATATGTTGAAACGGCTCTTCATAATACTTCTATCTAATCAAAAATACAAAATATAGTTTAATAATACAAGAATAAATACGCTAAATGCTTGAAAATGTTGCAGTAATAGCTATTTATTATTATCTATTGTAATAACAACGCGTGTTCTATAAGATTTATTACGCTTGTCATTTATTTGGAATGGACCGACTATTTTGATGGTTTTGCTCGTAATTTCCTTAAGTATTTCCAGTCTTCCGGCAGTGATTTCCATACCCTTAGGAATGTGAGAATGCTCATTTTTTTGCGCTAAACTATTATCAATTCCAATTCCATTATCCTCAATTATGAATGTGATTTTATTAGGTTGGCTGCGTTTAATGTCAATGTTAATTTTACCGGGTTTCTCCATCGGAAGAATCCCATGCCAAATACTATTTTCAACAAATGGTTGCAAAAACATGGGAGGAATTAAAACAGATTCTATATCAATGTCTTGTCCAATGTTGATTTTGTATTCAAATTTATTTTGGAATCGCATATGCTCCAAAGTGATATACAATTCAAGCCTTTCTAATTCGTCTGTTAAGGGAACTAGGCTTTTACCGGAGCTGGAACTGTCTAAGTTTTTCCGAATAAGTTTAGCGAAGCTTGTTAAATATTTATTTGCAGATAATTTATCCTGTGTATTAATATAATATTGAATGGAATTTAAAGCGTTAAAGATAAAATGTCTATTCATACTAGCATTTAAACTTTGTTGTTCGAGAGCTAATAACTTTGATTTATATACCAATTTCTCCGTTATTCTTTTTTGCTTACTAATATTTGCTCTCCATTTCCATACGCCATAAAAGATGCTGACAAGGGCGATTCCAGCGATTAAAAAGAACCACCATGATAAATAATATGGCTTGTTAATTATAAATGAAAATTGAGCAGGTTCGCTCCAATTTTTACCATCAATTGATGCGATAACTTCAAAAGTATAATCACCATAAGGTAAGTTTGCGTAGGTGAAAGATTGTTGGGTAATATCGGGCGACCAGTCTTTGTCGAATCCATTTAGCTTAAACTTATATCGCAGTTCCTCAGGTCTGGAAATGCTTATCGCTTTATAAAAAAAGGTGAAGTAATTTTTTTTGTGACCTAATTCTAAATTATTAGGGAGTAAACTAAAAGTATCAATGTCATTAGTAATTGCACTCCAATCGGTAGGTTTTAAAAACAATTGAACATCTTCTATTCTAATTTTAGGAATAGGGCTAATTTCTTGCGAATGGATTTCTTTTCGAACATATCTTAAAAGACCTTTCCCTGTGCCCATCCATACATAACCATCTGAATCCTGAAACCCGGCATTTAAATTTGTTTCAGGGCTTTTTAAACCGTCAGATGTAGTGTAATGAAATATTCCTTTAATTCCTTTAAAACGATAGATAGAAAGATCGATTTCAAAAACTCCGAAATTGGTCCCTATCCATAAGTACTGATTGTCTTCTAGGGTAATGAAGTTAATGTAATTAGCACTAAAAGAACTATGCAGTTTTATGTTTTGAACAGACTTACCGTCAAAATAAAACAATCCATTTCCAGTTCCGATGAAAATTCCATTTTTCCATTTTTTTAAGCAATAAACAATGTTTCCATCTAAAGCCTCATTATTTTTCCACTGGGAGAATCCTTTTTCATTTGAAGTAAAAACCCCATTGGAAGTGCCCAGCCAAATCGTGTTTTTATATTCTGCAATTGCTCGAATGTTTTTAGTTTCTAAACCAGAAGAATTTGTATAAGTTGTTGTGTCGCTATTAACTATTTTAGTTACCCCTTTTGCGGTTCCAATCCAAATATGGTTTTTAGAATCTTCAAATAAAGAAGTAATTTTATTCGAAGGTAACCATTCTGTATTATAGAATACTTTGAATTTACCTTGATTTTGTTTGATTAATCCACCGGATGATCCAAACCATAGTTGGTTTTTAGAATCTAACATGCTAGACCAAATGGTGTTGTTGGTTAAGTTTGAATTCAAAGCGTGAAAATTGGTGAATACATGGTCCTTGTACTTTGTAATCCCATCTCCATAAGTAGAAAACCAGTATGTTTTATCATTGTCTTGAACAATAGACATAACACTTGCTAACCCATTTTTTTCACCAAAGTTTACAAATTCATTACCTGAAAATCGAAATGCCCCAGAACCATCCGTCCCCAGCCAAATGTTTCCCTCATTGTCTTGGGATACAACTTTTATGTTTTCATTCTCGAGTCCATTTTCATTGTTGAAAATTGTCGGTATTCCGTCTTCTAAAACCGTTAATCCGGTTTTACTACTTAGCCAGATATTGTCATTTTTGTCAATGAAGAGTGAGCGAACCAAATCGTTGTCGATACCAAATAAATGATTGTAATTTTTAAAGGATTCCAGGTTATATTCATATACACCATCATTATAGGTTGTTATCCATAAATGACTTTTAGAATCTTCTCCAATGTCACTAATGTTGTTTGTTGAATTTGGAATCTTTACAGTTGTCCATTTATTGTTTAAATAATAACCTAAATAACCTTTAGACGCCATCCATAATTTGCGCTTAGAGTCAATAAACAAACTCCTAATGTTAAGATGTTCTGAGGGAATATGCAAAGTATAGTCTTTTAAGTCCGGGACATTGTCTGTCAGTTTTATTTGAAGAACCCCTTTATCCTTCACCCCGAGCCATAAAAACTGTGAGTCGATTACAATGGTTGTAATGTTATTGTTTTCTGTTAATTCACCTAGATGGTAGGTTTGAACTTGCTTCTCTTTAATTCTTGTAATCCCATGTTGAGTTGCAATCCAAATAAAACCGTTTGTTGATATTATTTTGGAAACAAGGTTGTCATTAAGGCCATTTTCGGTAGAATAGTTTGTAAAATGTTTCCCATCAAAACGACTTGCACCGCCTGCTGTTCCAAACCATACGTTTCCTCGGTCATCAGAGCAAATATCAAATACTTGCGTTTGTGAAAGCCCATCTTCAACAGAAAAAGGAATGAAACTATATTGTTGCCCAATTCCAGGTTTGATCACCAATAAGATGATGACAATAAAAGCTAAATATGGAAATTTGTTGCTCCGCAAGGGAAATATAATTAATAACTAGAATAGTAATTATCTTATTGCTAATACAAAACTAAGGTAATATTATCACCAAGATTAAGACGATATAATACTAAAAAGTATTTATACGAGACAAGAAATTAGCCATCTTACGTCTTGCTATGGGTACGTTAATTCCGTTTGTAAGTATTGCCATGTTTCCTTCAGATCGCGAGAACTCCTTTAGATGATGTTCTACATTTATTATATGAGACTTGTGTGTTCTGAAAAAGACTTCTTGATTTAAGTTTTCTTCGTATACCTTAATGTTTTTACTGCTTAAGTGGCGACTACCATCAATTAAATAGATCATTGTATAGTTGTCGCTAGCCTCCAAATGTATTATGTCAGTATTTCTGATTATTACATAACCATTTCTGGTAGGGATACTTATTCGGTCATTTTTCCCTTCCATTGCTTCATCTACCAATTCAGATAATTCAGCAGGTGTCCTCTGCTCATTGCTTCCGTGCACTTTCATAACCTTCTGCACGGCTTTTTGCAAGTCGTCGATGCTAATTGGTTTCTCTAGATAGTCAATCGCATTTTCTTTAAATGCTTTCAAAGCATATTCATTGTATGCGGTTGTAAACACTACCGAAAATTCTCTATTCTCATATGATTTCAATAAGGAGAACCCATCTTCTTTTGGCATTGCAATATCTAAAAACACCACGTCTGGCTTTTCTTTTTCAATTATTATTCGTGCTTCTGCAGCTGAATCAACCAGTCCGACAATTTTTAATTCTGGGCAAAATTCATTAATTAAAATTTTTAGGTTGTTTCTTGCGTTGAATTCATCATCAACAATTAGCGCTTTTAAAGTCATAAGGATTGGTATTAGGTGTGTGGGTTATTTCCGACCACGATACCAAACTTAACGAAAGGTTTAACAATATGTTCCGCCATTTAGTGAACTGTATATCTTACTGATTAACCTGCTGTATTCGTTGATTAAACAGTAATACTAGGAATTAAATATTCTTAATTCTTTCAATAAAACCATTGACTTTTGAGCGGCTAATTGAAATCGCATCACCATTATTCATGATAGCAAAATTTCCATCTTGATTAGAATATTCAGAAAGAAAATCCAGGTTAATGATATCGGATTTATGAACTCTAAAGAATTTGGAGGTATCTAAAAGGGTTTCATAAATTTTTAAAGTTCTTGTATCGAGGTATGTGCTTTCGTCAGTGAAAAAAAGCTTCGAACAATTTCCTTCTGCATGCAACCGGACTATTGTACTGTCTTCAATTATTTTAATTCCTTTAGAATGGTTGATGGTAATCTTTGAAGATTTTGAATCAGAAAGATTGGCGGTTAATTGTTCCAATCTTTTATAATAATCAGCATATTTTTCGGAACTATCTTCAATGGCAGTTTTGTTTGTCTTAATTTTTTCTACCGCACTAATCAATTCTTCAATGTCCAAGGGTTTGAGTAAATAGTGAATAGCATTTGCATTAAATGCCTTAATTGCATAATCTTTAAACGCCGTTACAAATATTACTTGAAATGTTTTGTTGGGTATTGCATCTAGTAATTCAAAACCTTCAGCTCCAGAGGGCATTCTAATGTCCAAGAAAATAACATCTGGATTTGTTTTTTTTATGACTTCAATAGCTTCTATCTTTCCGCAAGCTTCTCCAACCACTTCTAAATCTTTACAAAATTCAGTAATGAGCAATTTCAAATTCTCTCTTGCATGTGACTCATCGTCAATTACTAACGCTTTTATTTTGTGTAAGGATTTAGTCATTAAGTCGTGAAGGTAATTAATCTCACCGTAAAATTGAAATTACTGACCACCTGATAATTAATTCAGCCTAATAAACAAAAAAAGCCTTAGCAGGCCTCTCTTTATTAGTATATTAGCATCTATAAGATTGCAAGAGTTGATTTTAAGGTTACACTCAATACAATAATTATGAAAAGAATTTTTACGTTACTTCTGATACTTCCTATTTTAACTTTAGCACAATCACCAATCTACGATAGCCTAGATATTAATAATATAAATGCAAGATTTTACTCTGCTGGGATGCTATTTACCGATACTACATCATATGGGGCGAAGTATGAGTACCCTAAAGGAACGGGTCATTCTACAATATATTCAGCTGGATTATGGTTGGGTGGGATGGATATTAACGGCCAATTACATTTAGCTGGGCAAATGTTTGGCGTAGGGAAGGACTATTACCCTGGACCAGTTAGCACCCCCTCTTTTTATAGTACATCACATGTAGAATATAATTATGTATGGAAAGTGACAAAAGCAGAAATTGATGAATTTATTTTATGGTATGATTGTGGGCAAACTCCTGGATGCACCCAGAACAGTTCTTATGTTATTCCAGATGTAATCATTAATTGGCCTGGAACCGGTGAAAACTGGAATGGGCAGAGTCAATATATTGCTCCATTTATTGATGTTAATCAAAATGGTATTTACAATCCTTTAGATGGTGATTATCCTTGTATTAAGGGAGATATGGCTTTGTTTACCGTGTTTAATGATGATGGGGTCCATGCTGAAACAGGTGGGGATAGATTGGGAATGGAAATTAGAGCACTACATTATGGGTACAATAGCAGTGATTCAGCTTTGGCCAATACTATTTTTTCGGAGTACACTATTATTAATTATACTACTACAATCTACTCTGACTTTTATATAGGTATTTGGGAGGACATGGATATTGGTTGTTCAGAAGATGATTATGTGGGATGCGATGTTGAAAGGAATTTGGCATACACGTTTAATGCTGATTCAGTTGATAATGATGGTTGTAACGGAGCGGCTGCTTATCTTAATAATCCCCCTGCACAAGGCCTGGTTATTTTGAGAGGTCCGTCGCAAGACAATGATGGTGTTGCAAATCAAATAGGAATTGGGCAAAGCGAGGTAATAAATGGATGTGGGTATGGAGATAATATCTCTGATAATGAAAGATTAGGAATGGGCGTGTTTGCCTATTTTGATAGACTACTAGCAGGAACTATTTTTGGAGCTCCAATTTTGCCATCTGATTTTTATAACTATATGCAAGGAATATGGATGGATGGCACTCATTTTACTTATGGAGGAGACGGCCACGGTGGTGTGATTGATGCAAATTACATGTATCCGGATGCTTCTGATGCTAATTATTATTTCGGAACTAATGGAACATCAGTAAGTCCTTGGTCCGAGTTAGGAGAAGTAAATGTTAAAGGAGATAGAAGATTGCTGGCATCAATGGGAACATTTACATTTGCCCCTTTTGAAGTCAAACAATTTACAATAGCACATATTTCGGCATTAGATTATGTTGATAGTTCGATTACCGCTAGCTTGGATTTGCTCAAATCTTATACTGATGATATTCATGACTTTTATGCTTGCGATACAATGGGGATGTATGGGATGTGTGATGGTCAAATAGTATCGGTCAATAATCCTAATTCTGGAGAAATTAATGATGTTTTGCTATACCCAAATCCAACCAGCAATAAATTAAACTTCAAGTCAGATTCGCAAATTGAAATGATTAAAGTTTACAATTTATTAGGGGAAGTTATGCTATTTAAAGAAGGTAAAGGGATGCCACAAATCGATGTTTCTGGATTATCTAAAGGTGTTTATTTAATTGAATTTCAATTTAAAAGTGCCGAGAAGACCTTAAAAAGTATAGTTAAGGAGTAGTGCTGTTCAATTGAAATTTCAGAATTTAGATGATAACTTCTATTTTGTCAAAGTCGAAAGTAATGGGAATAGTTACCCAGCAAAAAGAGTTATTAAAATCGATTAAATAGAAATAAAATCTTCTATTGCTTTTATACTAGTTTCTTGCTTTTCAATAAATCCCATGTGGCCAGAAAGGGTCAAAGTAGTAAGGTTTGCATGCGTAATTTCAACTTGTTCTTTAATAGTGGAAAAAGGAATTGTGTTGTCATATTCTCCCGCAATATAATGCAGTGGAAACTTTTGTTCGGACAACCAGCTAACATGATTATCTCTAATTCTCATCCCTCTAAGGCTTCCTTGAGCTCCTCTGATCGGTGTGTTTTTAGCCATCTCTGTTAGTTCCTTAACTTCTTTTGAGAATACAGTTAGATTAGGTTTGTAAAAAAGATTTTTTATTGCTTCATCAATATATATGGAGGGATTCATGTCAAATACGCGTACAGCTTTTAATCGATCAGCTTGTTTTTGTTTGGTATCTCCGTAAGCCGAACAGTTAAATAAAGTAAGGCTTTTGATTGTTTTTGGGTAAAGTTTAGCAAAGGCTAATCCTATATACCCACCCATAGAGTGTCCAACGACATGTACGTTTAAAACATCTTCTGTTTTAAGAATTTGTTTAATGAGTTTTGCAGAAAATTCCATAGTCATTTCTTCTTCAATAATTGAAGTGTTTCCATGTCCAGGTAGGTCTATGGTTATCACCTGATAGTTTCGCTTAAAATAATTTACGAAGGGTGTCCAAACCTTTTTATTGCCAAGGAAACCGTGCAAAAACACGATTGTATCTCCTTTTCCAATAGATGAATAAGAAACGTTTCCGAAATCTGTTTTGTGGGTTTTTTGCATTTAAAAAATAAGAATGGTGAAGGTAATGGTTTTCTTTAAAACGTAAAAAGTTTACGTTTCTTCTTCTTACATTTGATTCATGGCTAAAGTAAAAGTTAAAACAACCTATTTCTGTCAAACCTGCGGAGCTCAATCTCCCAAGTGGGTTGGAAAATGTTCTTCCTGTAATGAATGGAATACCTATGTGGAGGAAGTTGTTCAAAAACAGCAAGGAGCTGAAAAAATATTTTCTGTTGGGAACCAGAAAAAAGTTAGGCCACATCGGATCGATGAAATAAAACCTTTGGATAACCAGCGTCACAAGCTTGCAGGAAATGAATTTAACCGTGTTTTAGGAGGAGGTTTGGTCGCAGGTTCTGTAACATTGATAGGTGGTGAGCCAGGAATAGGAAAGTCAACATTATTATTAAAGACTGCATTAAAAAGTGGTATAAAAACCCTATACGTTTCTGGAGAAGAAAGTGAAGAGCAAATAAAATTACGTGCTGAACGAATAGGAGGTGAAATGACGAATTGTTATTTGCTAACTGAAACGAATACACAAAATATCTTACACCATTGCAAAGAACTACAACCAAATTTTGTAATAATCGACTCCATACAAACCTTGCATACCTCGGTAATAGAGTCTTCTCCTGGGAGTATTTCTCAAATTAGAGAATGTACTTCAGAATTATTAAAGTATGCCAAAACAATTGGGGTGCCCATTGTTTTAATAGGTCATATAACAAAAGATGGTGCTATTGCAGGACCAAAGATTTTGGAGCATATGGTTGACACCGTTTTGCAATTTGAAGGGGATCGCAATCATGTTTATAGAATATTAAGAAGTGTAAAAAATAGGTTTGGTAGTACCAACGAACTAGGAATTTATGAAATGGATGCTGCTGGATTGCAGGAAGTTGAAAATCCAAGTAAAGTTTTAATAAGTGATACGGATGAAAGCTTAAGCGGTGTGGCAATTGCATCTACAATGGATGGAGCACGACCTATGTTAATTGAGGTACAAGCATTAGCAAGTACAGCAGCTTACGGCACACCGCAGCGTACAGCAACTGGTTTTGACTTAAGAAGATTAAACATGTTGTTAGCTGTTCTAGAGAAACGCTGTGGGTTCCGAATAGCTCAAAAAGATGTCTTTATAAATATTGCTGGTGGAATTAAAGTAGATGACCCATCAATTGACATGGCAGTGGTTTGTTCAATCTTATCATCGAATGTAGATATTGCAATAGCACCAAATACATGTTTTGCTGCTGAGGTTGGTCTGTCAGGAGAAATAAGACCAGTTCCTAGAGTTGATCAACGAATTTCAGAGGCTGAAAAAATGGGGTTTGAAAGAATTTATATTTCCAAGTATAATAAAGGAATTTCGGTATCTAACTATGATATTCAAGTCATTCAAGTTGGGAAAATTGGGGAAGTTTTGAAGAGTCTTTTTGGATAAAAAGATTATTGTTTTTTTTTGTCACTTTCAGATTTTATCTAGGTTCAATGAAAACAGGTTCCTTAAAAATATGCTTTTATTTGGTGGAATGAGACTATTAATGGAATGGTTAAACAGGAGAAAGTTGTTCTTCAATAAGTTCAAACAACAATCTTATCATAAAAGGTCGAATTTTTATTTTGGCCTTTTTTGTTTTGATGCTTAGATATCTTATCCTTGCTGAATAAATCTAAAATAAATGAAAAAACTTAGTTTATTTATTGTCCTATTCTTTCCTTGTTTAATGTTCGGTCAAGGAGTCACCCTAAATAATGATATTCCTAGTGAACTTGGTTTAGAAATATACCGTTGGGAAATAGGAATCAATGGAGGAGTTAACATAACTAATGTTTCAGGGTTAATACCTGACTCAACTGGTGCTACTGTAAATAATAACTTTGGACGATTGTATGGAGTAACTGTAGTTTACCATCTGAATAAGGTTTTTGCTTTTAAAACAGATTTTGATATTGAAGAAAAAGGTTGGACAGTTTCCAATTTTGGTTTGGTTGAAAACCCATTGACAGGGATAAGCAGCGTGGAGGATGTTACACAAAATTTAAATTATTTTGATATTCCTGCATTCTTGCATATCGGGTTTGGAAATAAGTTTAAGTTTGACCTAAATTTTGGGCCTTACATAGCTTTTTTAATGGATAATAGAACTTTTATTACTGATGGTAGTGGCACTGAAATTCCAGTTGACATTCCAGATTTTTCAGGATATAGTGCAACGGATTATGGGTTAACGTATGGTGCTGGAATTGATTTAGCATTGGGTAAAAGATTTTCTTTTGGGTTTGACCTCTTATATGAGCATGGATTAAAAGATATCACGGAAGATGGACTCAGAAACACTTCAATTGATTTTGATTTTGGAATTAACTTTCTGTTTGGACAAAAGAAATAATTCATTATTTGATTAAGGGATGAAAATCACAATAAATTATCTATACTCTAATTGAAATATTGGGGTAATAAAAAAAGGCCCGATTCATTTGAATCAAGCCTTTTTAAGTTCAAGTATATTACTAATATTATCCTGCTAGAATAATTACTTTATTGTTCAGTACTTCAATAACTCCTCCTTTAACGGTAAAAGATTTCTCACCCTCTGTAGTTGTTAATTTTACTTCCCCTTCTTTCAAAGAAGAAATAAGCGGTGCATGATTGTCCAATATTCCTAATGAACCATCACTTCCAGGAGCGACTATAGAAGAAGCTTCTCCAGTAAATAAATTTTCGTCAGGTGTTATAATGTCAACGTTCATAATAGAATGAATTTTGCGTTAATTAAGCTTCAGCTGTCATCTTCTTTCCAGCTTCGATCGCTTCTTCGATTGTTCCTTTCAAGTTAAAAGCAGCTTCTGGATACTGATCTACCTCACCGTTAAGAATCATGTTAAATCCTTTAATTGTGTCTTCAATAGGAACTAACACCCCTTTCAAACCAGTAAATTGCTCAGCAACATGGAAAGGTTGAGATAAGAAACGCTGAATACGTCTTGCTCTGTGCACAGCTAACTTATCTTCTTCAGAAAGTTCATCCATACCGAGAATTGCAATAATGTCTTGTAGTTCTTTATAGCGCTGTAGTATTTCTTTTACTTTTTGAGCAGTATCGTAATGTTCATCTCCTAAAATAGCAGGAGTTAAGATTCTAGAAGTAGAATCCAAAGGATCTACCGCTGGATAAATTCCTAGCTCAGCAATTTTACGAGAAAGTACAGTTGTTGCATCTAAGTGAGCAAATGTAGTTGCAGGTGCAGGATCCGTTAAATCATCTGCAGGCACATAAACAGCTTGCACAGATGTAATAGAGCCTCTTTTTGTTGACGTAATACGTTCTTGCATCGCTCCCATCTCAGAAGCTAATGTTGGTTGATAACCAACTGCAGAAGGCATACGACCTAATAGCGCTGAAACCTCTGAACCAGCTTGTGTAAATCTAAAGATATTGTCAATAAAAAACAGGATGTCATTTCCTTGTCCGTCGCCATCTCCATCACGGAAATATTCAGCCATGGTAAGACCAGATAATGCAACACGAGCACGTGCTCCTGGAGGTTCATTCATTTGTCCGAAAACCAATGTAGCTTGAGAGTCCTTCAATTCATTTTTATCCACTTTAGTAAGGTCCCATCCACCTTCTTCCATATCTTTTTCGAATGCTTCACCGTATTTAATTACACCAGACTCAATCATCTCACGTAATAAATCGTTCCCTTCACGCGTTCTTTCACCAACCCCTGCAAATACAGACATTCCTTCGTATCCTTTAGCAATGTTGTTGATTAATTCCATAATCAATACGGTTTTACCAACACCTGCACCACCAAATAAACCAATTTTACCACCTTTTGAATATGGCTCAATTAAATCGATCACTTTAATTCCAGTAAACAATACTTCAGTCGAAGTAGATAAATCTTCAAATTTAGGAGCATCTCTGTGAATAGGGTATCCCCCTTCTTTATCACATTGTTCAATTCCATCAATAGCTTCACCGATTACATTAAATAATCTTCCCTTCACTTGTTCGCCAGTGGGCATTGTAATTGGAGCTCCAGTTGCAATTGCTTCAGCACCTCTTTTAATACCATCTGTAGAGTCCATTGAGATAGCTCTAACACTATCTTCTCCAATGTGCTTTTGGCATTCTAAAACGAGCACTGAACCATTTTCTTTTTTAATTTCAATAGCATCCATAATGTTTGGAAGGCTATCTGCATCCTCGAAACTTACATCCACTACAGGACCAATTACCTGTGATACTTTTCCTTTAATTTGAGACATATTATATGTTTTGTAAAAATCCTAATTCTAAAATTCGGCACAAAAATAATACATTTTTATTAGTTTATACTACCATAAATAAATAAATTTTACCCTGATTTTCATCCGGTTTTTAACATACCATTAAGTAATTGAAATAACCTTAATTTTTTAAAAGTAAAAGCACTAATTTTGGGCGCTTCGAAAGAGAAATTTAGATTGAAAGTTTACAACAAAATAGAAGATTTTAAGCAAGTTAAAAACCTAGTTGCAACGGTTGGAACCTTTGACGGTGTGCACGTTGGGCATCAAGAAATTATTGGGAAGCTTAAAGAGGTTGCTAAACAAACTGACGGCGAAACATTATTGCTAACCTTTTTTCCTCACCCAAGAATGGTGTTGTTTCCGGATGATGATTCCTTGAAATTAATAAATACACTAAAGGAAAAAACAGAATTGTTAGCATCTTTTGGGTTAGATCATCTTCTTATTTTGCCATTTAGTGTAGAATTTTCTAGAATAACGCCTACCGAGTATATTCGCGACTTATTAATTCGCGATATTGGGGTTAAAACTTTGGTTATTGGATACAATCATCAATTTGGGAGAAATAGAAAAGGTAATTTCGAATTGCTTGAAGAATTAGCTCCAGTTTATGGGTTTGATGTAGTTGAGATTACGGCACAAGAGATCAATGAGATTAAAGTAAGTTCCACAAAAATTCGTAGAGCAATTGAATCAGGAGATATTTCTACGGCTAATGATTATTTAAGGTATAAGTTTTCTCTTTCAGGAATTGTCGTAAAAGGAGAGCAAATTGGGAGGCAAATAGGTTTTCCTACCGCAAATATTAAAGTATTAGAAAAGCATAAATTACTTCCTGGAAAAGGGGTGTATGCTGTTACTGTTAAGGTTCAAAACTATCAGTACAAAGGCATGCTTAATATCGGAAGCCGCCCTACTATTAATAATGATGCTGATCGTTCATCAATTGAAGTCCATTTATTTGACATGCATGAAGAGTTTTATAATGAAACCATTCAAGTGGAATTTTCTGCCAAATTAAGGGATGAAAAAAAGTTTGTCAATTTAGAGGAACTAAAAGAGCAGTTACAAAAGGATAAAGAATCTGCATTGTTAGTTTTGCAATAGGTGTTCAAAGTATAGAATTATTTTATAACTTTACTAAGTGCGGAATCAGCTTTTATTATTCATAATTTTTCTTGGGCTTTTTACAAATGGTTATGCTCAGATTCTTTCTGATCAAGAATTGGATACTTGCTATATCTATAAAACAATTGAGAAAGCGTCTAAAACACCTGATGCCGTTTATGTTTTAGACCTTACTAAGTCTAAGTTAAAGATCTTTCCGCTTGAGATATTAACATTTAAAAATTTAAATATTTTAAAATTGGGAAAAAACAAAATTGCGTCTGTCCCAGAAGGTATTTCCAAATTAATTTTTTTACAAGAATTAGATTTAGGGAAAAATAAATTGGACGCATTTCCTGGCGGCATCGTTGAATTGGTAAACCTTAAACAGCTTGTGTTGAATCAAAATTATATTGAAGGCATTCCTTACATGATAAAGAACTTGCAAAAATTGGAATATCTAGATATGTGGAGTAACAACCTCAATTCTTTTCCAGAAAGTTTAAATGAGTTAAAAAAACTGCAAAGAATTTGACCTAAGAGTAATACAATTTACGAAAGACGAAAAAGAAAGAATTACAACGCTGCTTCCCGATACCAAAATTCATTTTTCATCATCTTGTAACTGTGGGTCTTAATCGCATCGAATTCCTGGATAGGTGGTCTCCATATTCTGTCCGCCCTCCGTTATATTTCCATCCCATGATGGATCAATGCAAAATTTATAAGCACTTGTTTCAGCCCCGTATCTAAGAATGTATGATGAATGTAAACTTAGGTAAGAAAATAAATTACGAGAAAAACGGCTAGCAAACATTCCTACTCCGCCTTCAATATTTGTAAATACGGGCTGTTCAGTCACTACTCCTGTAGAAGGTTCGTTAATATCCATAAATAAGCTAAGGTTTTCATTTGCCGCAGTAACAATTATTTCAATATTGTCTTTCCCAATTACTCTTTTTTCCACATCAGCTTCATAAATGTAGTTATTTAATTTGTTGTTTATGGCGCTATAAAATGCTTCCCCAGAAATTTCTTTTTTCAAATTACCACTAACCACCGCCACTTCACCTAAGTTCCATTCAACATATTTTGCTGTGGAAGCTCCAGCATAAGTTACTTCTGTAAAATGCAGTCGCAATTTAAATTCATATCTATCAGCGTTTCCTCCTGGGGTGCATTTAGGGGAAGATGTTAAGTAGTCATTTTCTGCAGCAGTTGAAGCATCAGCAAAAATAATCCCATTAATTATAGCGCCATTTGCCGTAATTATGTCCCAGTTTAGTTCACTTCCTAAAATAAGGTTAGTCTCAGCTTCAATAGGCTGCGCTTCTTCAGAAACATCTACAATAAGTTTATAGGTAGCATCTTCGTTTAATGGAGTAGTAGGAACAAAAAAGTAGACTTTTTGAGAATCTGTATAAAAAATACCTTCATCTAAATTAGTAACCCACATTTCTTCTAGCGGGAAAGTTCTATCAATTGCACCTCCAATGTATTCCTCAACTCTTGCAACAACATTTGTGTATAAAGAGCTGTCATTTATCGCAGCATAAGTATTGTTATCCCCATTACCAATAAAAGATTTATTGATCTTAATGAATTGCGTATCAACGGATTGATCTAGAACTCCAAAAATGATAGGAATTTCGTCGTATTCAGCATTTAATTCAAAATCCGTGGTACACGAGAAAGTAAATAATGCTGCTGCACTTAGCACAGAAAAAATAAATATGTTGATTATTCGTTTCATTTAAATTTTTTAGTAGCGCAAATTTAAATAAATAAAACACCCAGTTTACCATAAATGAATATACGGGATGTTTTAAATAGGATTCGGTAATTTTTACTTGATGATAAGTTTTTGAGTTACAACGCTATTTTGGTTATCAATCAATACTAAGTACATTCCAGCGCTTAAAGATTTTGTTGAGGCATTATATATATGCTGACCTTCAATTTCGCTTCCTTCAAATACCGAGAGTACTTTTTTACCTAATAGGTCATAAATTCCCACTGAAAGTGATTCTTGTCTATTGGTTAAGTCGACTGCTATCGAAACATTATCATTTGCTGGGTTTGGGTAAACGGTTACATTATTTTCATTAATAAATTCTGCAATAGCTGTTGGACTTCCAACTTGGTTCCCGCTTATATCTGTACCATATATGTTAATGTTGTCAACATATAAATTATTTCCATTTCCGGAAGTAAATAAGAATTTGTACTTGAATCCATCGGTTAAAAAGCTTCCAACGATACTTGTTACGGTAATATCCTTCCATTGCTCTTCAGTTGGAACAAAATTAGAAGAAACAGTCGATCCACCGGTAGTACTCATTTGGGAAGCGGCAATTGATTTTCGAACTGCCCAGGTAACCCCGCAGTCATTCGAAGCTAAAATTTGCAGTTTATCTGTATTTGAAGGGCTTTTTTGAGCAAAAGCATAACTAAAAGTCATTGTTGCCGAGGCCATGTTGGATAAGTCATAAGGCATACTAATCAGTTCGTCCATGTCCCCCTCCTCATTGTTAGAGTAGTTATTGATTTTTAGAGATTTCGTTCCAAGATCTGATGCTGTACTTGTAACTTGCCATGTTGTGCCTCCGTCAGGGTTTTCAACTTGCCAATCTGAATTAGGGATGCTAGCCGCATTTTCAAAACCTTCGAATATTGGTAAATTAATACCGGTACTTGGAACAACCGTAATATATGCATTTTTAGTTTCGGTTAATGTAGTGCTTCCATCAGAAGCTTGCAAAGTTACTGCATAGGTTCCCGGTGTATTGTAAGTGATTGTTGGGTTTTGAATTGTTTCTGAAGAAGGTGATCCTCCTGTAAATGTCCAATTCCAGCTATTTACAGTACCGTTATAAGAATTATCAGTAAAATCAATTGTTTCTCCCTGACAAATAATAACTCGGTTGGTATAAAAATCAGCTTTGCAAAAAGGAGGATTAACTACCCCTCCAACTGCATTTAAATTAGAGGTTGACCAATGATTACTTCTAATTGAGGATGTAGCGGCAGCTCTCATTTCAACTGCTTGGCCTGGAGTAAACATTTTGTAGCAAAATGCATAGTCCATATAGTTTTCAACATTAGCCGTTGGTCCACATGAATTTTCTGTTAATATACAGGATGTAACACCTAGGGTGTTTGGAGTGTCTGAAATCCCATCATCTATACTGCAATTAGAAGCAAGTGCAGGAGAGTTCGAATTCCCCCAAGTATGACTTAGGTTCAACCAATGTCCAACCTCGTGCGTTACTGTATTTCCAATTTGCGTGTAAAGTACCCAGATACCATTTCCCATAGAATACTGAGACCAAAAAGCTGGTTTAGTAGTATAACCACCAGCACCACCAGCATCTCCAACGATGTAAAAATTTAAATATTCATTCCCGGGCCACTCACCTTGGTACACATCATTCCCATTTCTTATTGCATCTAGCTGGTTGCCGCCGTCATCTCCTAGAAAAGATGTTGGAGACTGCGTTCTTGTAATCCCACTAAAACATGCGCCATTTGGAGCTTTAGTTGCTAAAACAAATTCTATTTCTATATCTGCAGGTAATCCTTGGAATGAGGCTTCGACAGTATTAGCACTAGCATTTAATCTTCTATAATTTGTATTTAAAATATCGACTGCATTAACTAGTTCTTCTCGGGTAACATTTTCATTGCCTCCATTGTGTAAAACATGAAATACAACCGGAAATGTGTAAACTGTTCCTTGTTTTTTTTCATGAAGCATTTCTTCTTTTCTTTTCTGAATAAGTGCTTGGTCTGCAGCATACATTTTCAAAAAAACGGGGTTCAGAAGTTTTTCATTCATTATTTTATGCGTTCGACACACTTCAAAATCTTGACCTTCTCTAACATTCGTATAATCCAATTCACGCTGTTGAGTAAGTCCTATTTGGCAAAAGATAATGGCCGTAATTAGTAGTAAAGTTTGCTTCATTTTAAGGTTTGTTAGGTTTTCCGATAACTAATGTACAATGTTTATGTATAAAATGGCTAACTAGATTGACGAACGGTTAAAACAAGTGGTTAAGCGTAATTATAAATAAAAAGAGACATTATAAGTATATTTTTAGGTCCGGATTAATGATTCAATGAAAATTGAATAGATGTCTGCTTGTTATATTAACTTAAAGCTTGTTTTAAATCAGCGATCAAATCTTCTTCATCTTCAATTCCAACACTTAACCTAATTAAAGATTCTGTTACGCCTGCTGCTTCTCTTTCTTTTTTTGGAATAGCAGCATGGGTCATAGTGGATGGATGTCCAATTAAAGATTCTACACCTCCTAAGGATTCTGCTAGAGCAAATAATTTTGATTTCTTTACAATTCCTAAAGCATCTTCCAGTTTATCACCAACAGTAGTAAATGAAACCATTCCTCCAAAATCTTTCATCTGACTCTTAGCGATTTCATGATTTGGATGTGAAGGTAGTCCTGGCCAATATACTTTGTCAATTTTTGGGTGTTTTACTAAAAACTCGGCAATTGCTTTTCCATTTTTACAATGCTCCCTCATTCTTAAGTGTAATGTTTTTATTCCTCTTAGGACTAAAAAAGAGTCCATAGGACCGCAAATGGCACCACTACTATTTTGAATACGATACATCTCTTTTGCAATGTTATCGTCTTTTACTACTAAAACTCCCATTACAACATCTGAATGTCCACCCAAATATTTTGTTGCTGAATGCATAACAATGTGCGCTCCCAGGTCCAGGGGGTTTTGTAAGTACGGGGTAGCAAAAGTATTGTCAACAGCTAAAAGAATATTATTGACTTTAGCTAGTTTTCCCATAGCAACAATATCAATAATTTTCATAGTTGGGTTAGTTGGTGTTTCTACCCAAATCAATTTTGTGTTTTTATTTAATTTTTCTTCTACAGCAATTAAATCTCCCATTGGAACAAAGTGAAATTTGATACCATATTTTTCGAAAATTGTTTTGAATAATCTAAAGGTTCCCCCATATAAATCATTTGTAGAAATCACTTCATCGCCAGGATGCAGCATTTTTATTACGCAATCAACTGCAGCTATTCCTGAACCGAAAGCTGCTCCATATTTACCGTTTTCAATTGCAGCTATATTTGCTTCTAAAATAGACCTTGTTGGATTACCTGTTCTTGAGTATTGAAAACCTTTATGGTTGCCGACACTTTCTTGCACATAAGTGGATGTTTGATATATAGGGGTCATAATGGCTCCTGTTGCGGTATCTGGAGAAATTCCATTATGTATAGCTGTAGTTCCGAATTTCATATTGTGCGTTTTAAAAATTATTGAAACACGAATTTAAGTTTATTCTTTAAATTTATGACTTGATAGAGTAAGTTTGCAACTTGATTTATACCATTTCATAAAATTAGTTCAATGAAAAAAATATACTTTTTAGGAACTTGTTCTACATGTGTCCGCATAATGAAAGAGATAGGGGTGGGTGATTCTTGGGAACAACAGGATATTAAAACGGAAAAAATAACGACATTGCAAATTGAAGAAATGTATCATCTTTCCGGGTCTTACGATTCTCTTTTTAGTCGAAGAGCAATGAAGTATAAGTCTATGGGACTAAAAGAGAAAGAATTGTCTGAATCGGATTATAAAGAGTTAATTTTAGAGGAATACACCTTCCTGAAACGTCCTGCAATTATTCTTGACGATAAAATTTTTATAGGTAATTCAAAACAAGTTGTAAAATCTGTTATTGAAGAACTTCATGCCTAAAGCATTTCTTCCATTAATTGCACTGTTTTTTGCGAACCTAATTTATGCAGTTAATTATGGTTTGGCAAAAGATGTTATGGAAGAGGGTTATCTTCAGGCGTTTTCGTTTATTTTATTTAGGGTCGTTGGAGCTGTTTTTCTTTTTTGGATTGTTTCCTTTTTTACCAAAAAGGAAAAGATTGAAAAAAAAGATTATTTAAAGTTCGCAATATGTGGTCTGTTTGGAGTTGCTGCTAACCAATTGATGTTTTTTGAAGGCTTGGATCATACTTCAACAATTAATGCGTCAATTATTATGGTTACTAACCCAATATTGGTATTGATTTTGGCTACAGTTATTTTAAAGGAGAAGCTTTCCTTAAGGAAGGTTTTTGGCGTAGGAATAGGTTTGACAGGAGCAGTACTTTTAATATTGTTTAGAGGGAAAGGTGCAGAACAACAATCAAGTCTTTGGGGAGATTTGTTAATTCTTTTCAATGCAACTTGTTACGGAATTTATTTAATCCTAGCTAAACCGCTAATGACTAAATACTCTCCCATAACTACTATTAAATGGGTTTTCACTTTTGGCTTACTATTCGTATTCCCATTTGGGTTTAGTCAAGTTGATTCAATTAATTGGATTATGCCGAATAAAATTGTTTTGGAGATTGTTTATGTAATTGTATTTACAACCTTCTTTGCCTATCTACTAAATATTTATGGATTGAAGAAAGTAAGCCCTACAGTTGCTAGTTCATTTATTTATTTACAGCCTATTCTGACTTCACTAATAGCTGTTTGTTTGGTAGGCGAAACATTGGATTGGCAAAAGGTTGTGTTTGGAATGATAATATTTACGGGTGTGTTTATTGTTTCTATTCCGCAAAAGAGTTGAGCTTGCGTATATTCCTTACTTTTGTACAAAACTTGATTTATGATAAAATCTATGACTGGCTATGGAAAAGCCGAAGGTGTTGTTGAAAATAAAAAAATTTCTGTTGAGGTACGCTCGTTGAATGGAAAGTTTTTGGATTGCAGTTTAAGAGTTCCTGGTCTGTATCGTCAGAAGGAAATGCTTGTTCGGAGTAAAGCAGCTAAAGAGGTAGTAAGAGGAAAGGTTGATATTAGTATCAGTTATGAATCATTAGAAGGGGAACAAAGCTTTTTCATTAATACGGGGTTACTTAAAAACTACTATAACGGGTTGTCGGAGGTGTCAAAGGAATTGAATATTTCGGAAGAAAATGTTTTAGGAACATTGATGAAAATGCCTGAGGTTATGCGATCTGAAAAGCAAAAGCTCTCAGAAGGAGAATGGGTAGGTATTGAGAAATTAATAGATGAAGCTTTGGTTTCGTTTAATTCATTTCGACTTGCAGAGGGTGATGTTTTGCAAAAGGAAGTTGAAGAGAGGGTTAATGAAATTACTTCATTATTGGTTCAAGTGGAACCATTTGAATCGGAAAGAATAGAAACGATTAAGACAAGAATTAGAAAGAACATTGACGAAATAGTTTCTAAAGATGGTTTTGATAAAAATAGGTTTGAGCAAGAATTGATATTTTATATGGAGCGCTTCGATATTACGGAAGAAAAAGTAAGGCTGAAGGCACATTGCGAACACTTTATTAAGACAATGAACGATGAAGAAGCACAAGGAAAAAAACTAGGGTTTATTTCTCAAGAAATCGGGAGAGAAATAAACACATTAGGTTCCAAAGCGAATCATGCAGAAATGCAAAAAATAGTCGTTCAGATGAAAGACGAATTAGAAAAAATTAAAGAGCAGGCACTAAATATTATGTGATCAATGAGTTCAGGGAAAGCTATAATATTTTGTGCGCCTTCAGGTGCTGGTAAAACAACAATAGTGCATTATCTTTTGTCTAAACAGGATGACTTAATGTTTTCTGTTAGTGCTTGCAGCAGAGAGAAACGAGCAGAAGAGAAGGATGGTGTGGATTATCATTTTTTATCAGTTAATGAGTTTAAAAGTCGCGTTCAAAACAAAGAATTTATTGAATGGGAAGAGGTTTATGAGAACAATTTTTATGGAACTTTAGATGCTGAAATCCAAAGAATTTGGAAGATTGGTAAGCATGTTATTTTTGATGTAGATGTTGAAGGTGGAATAAACCTCAAGCATCATTTTGGTGATAATGCAATGGCCATTTTTGTAAAGCCACCTTCTATTTCGCATCTAAAGGAAAGACTGAAATCAAGAAAAACAGAAACTCCTGAATCTATTGCAAGAAGAATAGCTAAAGCTGAAATGGAATTGAGTTATGCTGAAAAGTTTGATTATATATTATTGAATGATGAATTAAATAAAGCTTTTGCGGAGGTAGAAAAAGTGGTAACCGAATTTCTAAAATTGTAAGAGATGAAGAAGATTGGGTTATTTTTCGGAACGTTCAATCCAATTCACGTTGGACATTTAGTTATTGCAAATCACTTGGCAAATTATACTGAATTGGATGAGGTTTGGTTAGTTGTTTCTCCTCAAAATCCATTGAAGAAAAAAGATTCCTTACTTCAAGATTATCATCGATTAGCGTTGGTAAGAGTCGCGATTGATGATAACCCCAAATTAAAAGCCTCTGACATTGAGTTTAGCTTACCCAAGCCATCTTATACAAGTAATACACTTGCACATATTAATGAAAAATATCCAGGTTATAGTTTTGCCTTAATTATGGGGGAGGATAATTTGAGAACATTTCATAAGTGGAAAAATTATGAGGATATTCTTAAAAATAATCAGATTTATGTTTATCCAAGGATTTTAACGGAACAGGAAAAAGAAGCAAATGAAATCAATGCAGAAGCGGACAATGGTTTGCGTAAACATCAAAATGTAATTATGTGTGATGATGTTCCTGTCATGAAAATATCTGCAAGTTTTATTAGGGGAGCAATAAAGGAAAAAAAGGATGTGAATTATTTGCTTACTCAGCCAGTTTTTAAGTACTTAACTGAAATGCATTTCTACGAGAAATAGATAATTCCCTGTTTTTGAATCAATTTATATTAGCATAATATTTAGTTCTATTTAATTACATTTACACATGTTTAAAAACTTAACAAAGTTCCAAAAAAGAATGTTTGTCTCAGTGGTACTGACCTTGCTTATAAATTTTGGAATTATAGGCGTATTAATTACAGCTCTTAATGTTTCTGAAGGTAGGTTGCAGGTTATTGGTGATACTATGGAAGAAATGGCACAACAGCACATTATTACTGAAGTAACGGTCGATGAAGCTATTCCGGTTCAGACGTCTATAGCTATTGAAGGTGCTGTCGTAGTTGGTATAGATATGTTGGTGGAAAGTGAAATACCTTTTCGCGCCAATATTCCGGTGAATGAGGAGATGTTGATACCTTTTAAAATAGGAGTGAAGGATTATATTAAGTTGGACACTACAATTACAGTAACCGACTATGTTAACATTTTAGTAGATGACACTATTCCATTAAATCAGAAAGTAAAACTTCCTATTTTTGGGAAACGTGGACCTTGGCTACCAATACAGGGTAAAATACCAGTAAAACAAAGTTTGCACGTTGGTTTTGATGAAGATTTAAAAGTTAATAGTGTTGTGCCAATAGATTTACTGATAATAGATACACTGCCAGTTGGTTTGTCAATGAAAATTCCGGTAGATTTAATGGTTCCTGTACGTATTCCTTTACATACTAAGGCAACAGTTACTTTTGGAGAAGCTATGCCTATAGTTGCTGATATCCCCATAGCATTAACCATTCCAGTAGATATCCCACTTGAGGAAACATCTCTAGCCTTTTATTTTAAGAAGATGGCAGCTGGGTTAAAAGGTTTGACGGTGCTCTCATTCGATTAAACTAGTTTTAAAGAACATCCAAGTTCCTACTCATTCGATATCATCTCAAATAACTCATCCAATTTCGGGATAAGAATTACTTCAATTCTTCTGTTTTTTGCTTTGTCGTTTTCATCAATAGGTAAATACATACTTCTACCTGCAGCTGTAATCGTTTTAGGGTCCATAGAGCTGCTTGTCAGCATTATTTTAACAACTGATGTAGCTCTTAAAACACTTAGCTCCCAATTGTCTTTAGGGTGAGATGAAGACTTCATTTTATCTGAATCTGTGTGTCCTTCAACCAATACATCTAAGTCAGATTGCTCCTGTAATACTTTTGCCAATTCAACTAAGGCTTTCTTTCCTTCAGAGTTTACTGTTGTGCTTCCAGATGGGAAAAGGAGTTTAGCTTCCATACTCACATAAACTCTTCCGTTTTTTTGAACCACAGTTAACCCTTTGTCCTGGAATCCCATTAAGGCATTCATTACTTTATCTTTTAATGCTTTTACAGCGGCATCTTTTTGGGCAATTAAAGCTTCTAATTCATTTACTCTTTTTTCTCTTGCAGCTAGGTCTAAAGATAGCCTGTCCAGGTCTAATTTCTTTTGGCTCAATTCCGTTTCTAACAATCGAAGTTCATCTTCTTTTTTCTGAAGTTCAAGCCTTGTAGCATTTAGATCTGTCATCAATCGTTGATTTTCAATAGCACTTCCTTTTTGCAAAGCTTCCAATTGTGATTGAATACGTTGATTTAAAGCGTCTATTTTATCGTACTGTCTTTCTTTCATTCGAAGTGATTTCCCAAGAAGAGTAGTGTCTCCTTTTAAACGAGAAATTCTATCTGATAGGTCTACTACCTTTTCATGTTGTTCAGTTGCTAAGGTTTCTAAATCAGCATTTCTTGATTTTAGTTTATCTAATTCTTCTGCGCATTCTTTTTGTTTGCTTTCCAAATCCTGGTATTTTCTTGCTGGAACACATGAGGCAAGAATAAATGATGATATGATTGATACGTATAGGGTTTTTTTCATAATTCAATTTATTTGTATGGCGCTAACAAAATATACACCAAAGCTAAAGTAGGTATTTTTTTAAATGAAAAAGGAGTGCATTAGCACCCCTTTTCAATAATTTTTTGTTGAAAAAGTTATTCTTCGTCTCGTGAAAAGAATACTCTAGATAAATCTCTGTACTCCATTGCGTTCTGTGGAAATGCTCTAACATTCAATTTTAATAGACGAATGTACTCATCATAATAGATAGGCATAAATGCTGCATCAGCAATTAACAGACTATCACATGAGTGGAATAATTCATTTCTAGTTTTATCATCAACCTCGGCAAGAGCTCTTTCGAACATTGCATCAAATTCTGGATTTGTATATCTTGAGAAGTTTGGAAATGATTCTGCAGTTGGATCAGTAGGAACATTTTTGCCATAGAATAATTTCAAAAAGTTTTCAGGGTCTGGATAATCTGCCACCCAAGCAATTCTCCAGAAATCCTCTTGACCTGTTTGGAATTTTTGGATGTGTATGGGCATTTGTAAAGGCTCAATATTTATTTTAACCCCAATAGTCTCGCTCAATTGACTTTGAATTGCCTCAGCAAGTAATATGTTTGTTGAACCACCTTCATTGATGTAAAGTGTAATATTTTCTAAACCTTTACCATTTGTATGGCCTGATTCCGCCATTAACTTTCTAGCTTGTTCAGGGTCAAAATTAAATCCTTTAATCGTTTTATTGTCATACGCACCAAAGCCAGGAACAAAGCCGTGTATTCCAGGTTCTCCTTCACCTTGTAAAGTGTATTTAACAAGTTCTTCCCTGTTAATTGCTAAGTTGAAAGCTTTACGAACTCTCACATCACTAAATAATTCACTCGTATGCAAGAAACAATAAAATTGTGTTGCCATACCTCTTTTTTGTTGGTATTGGAATTCTGTATTTTCTCCATTCTGAGCTTCTTTCAATGTTCCTAAAACAGAAGACATCTCCTCAACAGGTAGTTTCCAAATCATATCTAATTTTCCGCTTTGGAAACTAGATAATTCGGTTCTTTTGTCTTGCGTGAAAGTTGTTTTAATTATGTTGATGTAAGGTAATTGGTTTCCATGTTCATCAGATTCCCAATAGTTGTCATTACGAACCAGTCTTACTTGAACACTTTCTTTGATAACATCAACTTTAAATGGTCCAGTTCCAACGCAATTCTTTCTCATATCACTTCCGTATTTGTTCCAAGCTTCTTTAGGGAATACCCAACAAGCGCTGTGGCTTAAAACTTTGTTAAATGCAGAGAAAGGGCTGCTCAATGTTATTTCAATTGAATTTCCAATAACTTTTACACCAGAAACGCCACCTTCTAATGGAGACCCGGATTGTGTAGAAGCGAAATATTCTTTAGCGCCTACAACTCTATCTTGGAATAGTTCATAAAGTTTATTATCAGGGTATGACTCACATAACTTGTCGAAACAGTATTTAAAATCATCAACCGTAACTTTTCTTCCTTTACCACCATCAAAACAAGCATCATCATGAAAGTAAACACCATCTCTTAATGTCATAGTCCAAACCGTTGCATCTTCGTTCACTGTGTAATCTTCAGCGAGACACTTTTCAACTTTCAACGTTTTTTGATTTAATCTAAAAAGCCCTTGATAAATTTGAGATCCGATGCGACTGGAAATAGCATCTGTTAAGCTATGTGGATAAAGATTTTTAAAATTTTCAACTTCATTTATTCTAAAAATCCCACCATACCAGATTTTATATTTTTTATCTCCCTCAAGATAATGTCCTTTGGCTTCAGTCAAACCTATGGAGGTATCTTCCTTAGTTTCTTCAGTTGATCCACAACTACTCATGCCTCCTACAATCATTAATGAGACCAAGGTAAATAGAAATATATTTTTCATTCTTAAATTTTGCAAGTTAACATAAGCCGCAAATATAAGTAAAATAGTATACAAATTAAATATTTTTTGTGTGCTGGCTAATACGATATGGCTTAATCATTCGTTTTGGAAATAGTTAATTGTAATAAGTAAACTATTTTTGTTTTTTGTTTTCATTGAAAAAGGATAAAAAACATATTCAACTTTGGATAATATCGTTCATGTTATTGTTTGTTAATCTGGGGGTTATTGGTCAAACTTTGCCCAGTTCTTTAAGAGTCAAAAAATTTGAAATAATCTCCGACAGCACGCGTTTAGATAGTTTAAGTATAGTGCCAGGATCTGTAGTTGTTGAGGTAAAGAATCAACTTGTAAGCGATACATCCTACTTATTGTTGCCGATAAAATCAATTTTGGTATGGCTTTATCCAGTCAAAGGTGAGGTGGTAATCACTTACCGGGTTTTTCCAGTAAATTTTAATAAGACTTATTTTCACAAGGATACCAATGCCATATTTCAGCACGGAGATAATTCCCCTCTTCCTTTTCGTTTTTCTAATGTAAATAAACAATCGGATATATTTAACATGGGAGGACTAAATAAATCAGGAAGTATATCTCGCGGAGTAATGTTTGGGAATAATCAAGATTTATCAATTAATTCTAACTTGAACTTACAGTTATCCGGAAAGATATCCAATAATATTTCGATTTTGGCATCTATTACGGACGATAATTTACCGATTCAGCCAGAAGGAAATACACAACAATTACAGGATTTTGATCAAGTTTTCATTCAATTATATTCTGACACATGGCGGCTTACTGCTGGTGATTTTTGGATGAAGAAACCTGCTGGATATTTTTTAAATTATAACAAAAGAGCGCAAGGAGGGGCTTTTACAAAAGTGACAAATAATCTTCTTGAAAAGCATAAAAACGCTGACACTATAATGTCTTTTATTGAGAATAGGTTCAGTGCAGCAATTTCGAAAGGAAAATTTGCTCGAAACGTAATTCAAGGAGTTGAAGGAAACCAAGGCCCTTATAGATTGTCTGGCGCAGAAAACGAACAATTTATTATTGTGCTTAGCGGCACAGAGAGCGTTTACATTGATGGAAAATTATTGACTAGAGGGCAGGAGAATGACTATATAATTGATTATAATACTTCAGAAATAGAGTTTACGCCAAAACAATTAATTACCAAAGATAAAAGGATTACCATTGAGTTTCAATATTCAGATAAAAACTATGCGCGTTCTATTGTTGAGTCTATTAACCTCTTTAGCGTAAATGATTGGAAGGTTCATTTAAATGTTTATTCGGAACAGGATAGTAAGAATCAACCTTTACAGCAGGATTTGATGCAATCAGAGAAAGATTTACTGGCCCAGGTTGGTGATGATTTACTAGCAGCAATTGCTCCAAGTGCAGATAGTGTTGATTTTTCTGCCGACCAAGTTCTTTACAAAAAAGTCGATTCATTAGGCTATACGCCCGTTTATGTAAACTCTAACAACCCTGATAGCGCATACTACAGATTGATATTTTCGAATGTTGGTATAGGAAACGGAAACTATATAGAAGAGGGCTTCAGTGCTTTTGGTCGCCTTTATAAATGGGTTGCCCCAGACACTATAGCTGGTATTTTAATTTTGAAAGGAACGTATGAACCGGTCAGAGTGTTAGCGACTCCCAAAAAACGTCAAATGGTAACCGCTGGTTTTGAGAAAAAGTTTTCGAAGTATAGTAGAATGTTTTTTGATGCTGCCATTTCAAATGAAGACTTGAACACTTTTTCACAGCTAAATGCAAATGATAATACTGGATACGCAATAAAAGCTTCATTTAATACTCTTAAACCTATATTTTCTTCGAAAAAATGGAAGTTTAAATCTGCCATAGATTTTGAAACACAGTCTTCAAACTTTAAAAGAATAGAGCGCTTTAGGACGGTTGAATTTCAACGAAATTGGAATGTGCAATCGATTGAAAATATAAACGATCAGTATAATGGAGTAGTTTCCTTGGGCTTACTAAATAGAGAGGCAGGCCTGGTTCAATATGATTTTACAACGTATCAAATTATGGATACATATTCAGGATATAGAAACATGCTGAAAGTCGACTGGAAAAAATTTGTAAATGCAAAAATCAATGCGAGTTATTTAACCACGCAGGGAGTCAATCAAACTTCTTTTTTAAGACATAAGTCTGATATTTCGAAACAATTTGGAGTTCTTAGAGTTGGATTCAAAGATGATCATGAGATGAATTTATTCAAAACAGGAGATTCACTTTGGAATAATAGCTACCAATATTATGATTGGGAAGTTTATGTTCAAAACCAAGACTCAAGCAAAAATAAGTTTAGATTCTTTTATAAAGAACGTTTGGATAAGTACACAAGTGAGAACAAGATAAACAATGCTGCTTTGGCAATGAACCCAGGAGTTTCTATTGAGCTTAGTGAAAACCCAAATCATCGTTTTGGAGTTAGGTCCATGTATCGTGTATTAGAAATTAAAGACTCAGCTCTGACTTCTATTAAACCTGATAATACGCTATTAAATAGAGTTGAATACAATATGAAATTGCTTAAAGGAGCGATTCGAACTTCTACGTTTTATGAAATTGGTAGCGGTTTGGAATTGAAGAAAGTATTTGCATATATAGAAGTGCCAGCGGGTCAAGGGGTATATACTTGGATAGATTATAACGATGATAATGTTAAAGATTTAAGTGAATTTGAAATAGCAGCATTTTCCGATCAAGCAACTTTTATAAGAGCTTTTACGCCTTCTAATGAGTACGTGAAAATATATTCTAATCAGTTCAATCAAGTTGTGAGTTTAAATCCTCGATTTGTAATAAAGTCAAAAAAAGGAATGGGAAAATTTATTAAACGATTTAATACACAAACAGCTCTGCGCATAGAAAGAAAAACATCACTTCAAGACATATTGGAATTAACAAATCCATTTATAACCAATGTTTCAGATACAGCTTTGCAATCATTAAGCTCTTCATTTCGAAATTCAGTTTTTTTTAACCGCTCTAATCCTAAATTTGGATTGGAATATACATATCAAGAAGTGAAGAATAAGTTACTTTTGGTAAGTGGATTTGATTCTAGAGAAAGAACTACACAGCAAGAAAAGATACGATGGAATATTACGCGCAAAGTTACTTTGCAGACAGCAACTGAGCAGGAGATAAAAATAAATAATTCTGAATATGCTCCTAACAAAAATTATAGATTGATTAATACTTCTTCCGAAGTGAAATTTACTGTGCAACCTTCTACTGTTTTTCGGACATCTTTTTCGGGTAGTTACAGAGAGAAATCGAATAGGATAGAATCCGGGGGAGAAGAGGCTTACATTACCGATATTGGCTGGGATTTGAAATTTAATCAATTAAAAAAGGGAGTTATTAATGCGACTGTAAATTACATCATGATCAATTATGTTGGAGAATCGAACACTTCAGTTGCATTTGAGATGTTGGAAGCACTTCAGCCAGGAAACAACATTACTTGGAATTTATCTTACCAAAGAACGTTAGCAAATAATCTTCAACTGACTATTAATTACATGGGGAGAAAAACAGAAGAGAATAATGCAATTCATACCGGAGGAGTACAGGTAAGAGCGTTTTTCTAAAAGGAAATCAAAATTGCTCCAATGTCTCAATTCTTTTCTCAATAGGAGGGTGTGTTGCAAACAAACCTCCTAGCCCTCCCAAAAAGTTCTTTTGCGTATTATCGATATACATTTGTTCAACATCTTTGCAAGGGGTACCCTCGATTTTAGAGTTCCCAGATATTTTTCGCAAGGCAGAAGCTAAAGCAAGTGGTTTTTTTGTCATTTCTGCAGCACCTGCATCAGCCATGTATTCTCTTTTTCGGGAAAGTGCAAATTTGAACATAACCGTAAATAAGTACGCCAATAAAGATACAGCTAGTACAACCAAAATTAATCTTCCATCCGTTTTCTTGTTATTGCCTCTTCCGCCATATAAAACACTCCTAAATGCTACTTGGATAATAAAGGAAATAATCCCGACAAATATGATTGAAATAATAAGCAACCGAACATCCTTATTTCTTATATGCATTAATTCGTGCGCAATAACACCTTCTAACTCATCATCCTCTAGTTTGTCAATTATCCCTTGAGTTAGTGTTACTGTATAGCTGTTATCAGTAATTCCGCTTGCAAAAGCATTTAGAGCCTCGGTTTCGATTACATTTACTTTTGGCATTTTCATACCTTTAGACATACAAAGGTTTTCTACCAAATTATAAACACGCATATTGTCTTTGCGGTCCAACGTATGGGCTTTGGTAGCCATTTTTATCATGTACTTCTGAAATAAAAATGCGATTACGAACCAAATAGAAATGGCAATAAGAACAAACGGAGCGAATTCTATAAATATGTAATTCGCTGACACGATAGGGTCAGTGTTATAGCTGTCCAGCTTCATCAAGATGAATATTACTAGCCAGATACTTCCTAGTATAACAGCAGGAAAAGCTATTAATAATAAAATTGATCGAAAGTTATTTCGAGAAATTTGCGTTTGTAAGCCTATGTATTTCAATGCACGTAAGTCTTAAAAGTTTATTTCGGGAGCTTTATCCAAAACTTCTCTTTGCTCAACACCTAAGTCGAAATAAGGTTGTTCTTTGAAACCAAACATTCCAGCAAGAATGTTATTTGGAAATTTTTGAACACCATTATTCATTTCTCTTGTTGCAGAGTTAAAATATCTTCTTACAGATGCCAATTTATTTTCGATATCAGACATTTCTTCTTGGAGTTGCATAAAGTTTTGACTTGCTTTTAAATCTGGGTAAGCTTCCATTTGCATGTTAAATCCAGAGACAGCAGATGTTAAAGCAACTTCAGCAGCAATTTTGTCATTAACGGTATTTGCCATTATGGCTTTTTGCCGCGCTTTGGTTACAGCAGTTAAAACACCATCTTCATGAGAAGCATAACCTTTTACGGTAGCAACTAGTTGAGGAATCAAATCATGTCTTTGCTTTAATTGCACATCAATATCTGCAAAGGCATTTTCTCTATTGTTTTTAAATTGGACTAATTTATTATAAATTGAAACGAACCATAATGCAATAATTACGCCTACTCCAATGATTATCCAGATTGGGTTTATACTATTCATTTGTTTGAGTTTTTTTAAAAGTAATATATGTAAATATAAGGAAATTCTTCACAATATTTATGATAATGATTTTGCCGAGCATAAAAGGTTTCTACTATTTAAATTGTTAAATGTTCTCAACAAAATATCGAAAAACTTGTTTATGCGACTCTAGGTCCATATTAGCAGAAAGAGCTACACGTGCAATGTAATCTTTGTCACCTTCTTTGGTCGTCCCTTGAGTAGATGTGGCTGGTATGGTCCAATAACACCCTTTTAGTTGACCATAACTAACACAGTATTTACTTTCATTAGGAATTTTGGTAATCATTAGATTGATTAATTTCAAATTTAATTCCCTTTTATAATTTTCTCTTTCTTCATGATTATTCCCTTTAGTAGGGAGATCTAATGAAAATACAGAGGGGGTAAAACTTTGTGCAGCCAATTCTTCAGAAACAAAATTAATTTTAGCAGTTGGTAAAGTTTCTTTGATGAAGTTTACAAATGCGCGCGTGTTTTTATACGCATCACTAATTCTTTGCAACATTGAAGGCAATTGTTTTGCTAGTATTTTATACTGAAGCTCGGTAGCTTCATTGTCACACAGTTCTAAATGCAATTCAATTTTATCCATCAAAGCAGTGGTCTTTTTGTTTCCTACACAATAACCAGCAGTGCATTGCCCTCCACTTGGAAATTTAGATCCACTAGCGTAAGAAATGGTTCTCACTGTAGAGAGTATTTTATCTTCACCTAAAAAGAGCACATTAGGACAAAAGGTCTGATCTAAAATAAAAACTGGATCTATCGCTATTTCACCACTTGCTGTAGTTCGTTCTTTAATTAATACATCTCTTAATTGGTTAAGGTCTGGAACTTCGACTCTAGGATTGGTTGGAATCTCAGCGATAATATAGGGTATGGCATCTTGGTCAGCGATTTTTGCTAAAACGATTTCAATACTTTGAACCATGTCATGATCACCATCTACGGGTAAATCGACCACTTCTACATTATCAATACAAGCAGCAACACGTCTTGCTTGATCGTTGGTTCCACCATAACAATTGGGAGGAACAACAAATTTTATCGGCTTCCCGTTATGATTTTCTCCTGCATAATCTATCAGCCCCATCATTATAGCATATTGGACAGACAGTCCACTAGAACCAACCAATGCTTTGGTAGGTGCGCCGGTAATTTCTTTAATAGAATCTATAGTGGCTGCTTTGTCAAGCTCCACAGTAGCTGTATATGTTGCGCCAGAAGATGGGTCTACTAACTCTTTTAATACTAAAAATGAATTAACTGGCGTCATTGCAATGGTCTCTCTTCTTCTTACATGTTGTATTTCTGAGACATAACTTTCGTTTGCTTCGCCGTTTACCAATAAAACACTTCCAAAATCTGCATGTAAATTGAGAAAGAAATCAACATTTTCATTGGTGTCAAAATTGCAAATTTCTCCTTGTTGTGAAATGAAAATATTACTGCCATCAAACGCTAAAATATCTGCTGCTTTATCAACCTGTTTTAATTCAAAATTATAGCCGTAAATATTCTTGATTACTTTCGAATTGAAAAAATGAGGTAGTGTGCCTGTGTAAATGATTTGCGTATTTCTATTTGCTAATAAGTTTTTTCTTAGAATGGCTAAAATAGGCGTCGTCTTGGACGAAAAACTGATTACATTTTCTGCCTTGGTATTATTTAAGTTCGCAATTGCCCATTCCAAGACACAGGATAATGGATGCCCTAATCGTATATAGTCATATGCAGTGCGCAATTCATTGAGTGCAGCTGGCGCAGAGTTGTTGTCATTATAAAGAACTTCAAACTGGTCTAAAAATTGAATTTTAGCCAAAGTTTCATCATAAATATCCAATCGATGCGTTGTTAAGTTTAGCCAGCCAGTTGGCATATTTTCTAATACCTCTTTAATATAATTGAGCATTTTATTATCTTTCATTGCGAATCCATTTAGATTGGGCGGCAATATACAATTATTAGATTTTTTTAGAAAGCGTTCTGTAGCGTTTTGTTTATTAAGTAATCAGTTTTATTATGGTTACAAAATACATTGATTTTCATTTAGCAAATCATCAATAATCTAACCTGTCCTTTATCTTCATTTGGTGCACGGTGAAGACAAGGAAGAACTTTACTTTCAGGATGGTCAACCGCCAATCTCCATAATTTTCCTATGCCACAGCTAATGAGGTTTGCTTCGTTTTTTGCTTGGTAGTGAAGATCAAAAAAATGTTCGCTTAAAAAAGCTTCAAAACCTTCATCAGGTCCCTGGTACAGTTTTTTAAGTCCGTCTCGTATTTCGGGAATAATTATTTTTTGTATGGCTTGTGAATTGGGCACTATTTCACTCGAGTCGCCGTGGTAAGTGCACAAAAAGGTATCGACCGGGACAGGAGAGCGATCTATATGGAAAGAATACACATCTGTTGGAAACAGCGGGTAGGCATCATCTCTTTGATAACACTTTATCAAATTAAGTGTTGGAGATGCGCCATGAGCTTCTAACAATTTAAAATCATTTATAATAATTTCACGAGCAAGATTTCCCTGCTCACTCAATTGAAGTTTACTAAGTTCTTTCAGCTCAAGTACCGTTATATTCTCTTTTAGTTTTACCTTTCTAACAATCTCAGAAAAATCACCTTTTAGGTTACGCACCCAGCACATCGCATTATTTTCTCCATTAAATGGGCAGGTAACAAGATCTTGAAAACTCGTGACATATTGAATTTGATTCTCTGCTTGCGTTAAGTCTAGCATAATAGTCAGCGTTTATGCTAAGATAAGCAAAAGAGTTTGGTAGGTTTGGTCCTTGCGGCCCCTTTTTATTGCGTTAGCCGATTCTGTGTTAGCTACAACTTTAATTTTTCTTCACCATGATACAATTTTTTTTTAATTAAAATTCAATCAAACATTTGTCAGAAATAAAAAAGCATCTGTATAAAACGATTGAGATTTATTGAATTGGTTAGATAAATTTATATAACTGTTATCTTAGTTTGATTTTTTTTATAAAATCAACGAGCCTTTTAAAAGGAATCCAAGCCATTTTATTCTATTCTAATTAACGTTTTTCATTCCTATAAAACTTATTGTTTTGAGAATACTACTCACAAAAAAAGCCTATCTATGATAGGCTTTTTTGATACAAATATGTTAAAAGTAAATTATTAAACTACTTTCACATTTACTGCACTTAATCCTTTAGGACCTTCTTCAATATCAAAGTTTACTTTGTCTCCTTCGTTGATTTCATCAACTAGACCATTTGCATGTACAAATACATCTTTGTCTCCTTCTTCTGGAATGATGAATCCAAATCCTTTGGAATTATTGAAAAATTTTACTGTTCCGTTACTCATGATAATTAATTATAAATTTAGCCGCAAATATATATTTTTATTACAAACCATACAAATATATGCTTGAGAACATAGCCTTTACATAAATTCAATCGTTATTTTATTGAAGTATTTCTCTGTGTAGTATTTTGACATTCTTCGGCAACAATTAATTAAGTTGCGTGTAGATTAAATGGGAATGCAATCTATTCAGGGTGACACTTCTTTTTTTTCGAACGGAAAGCAATTGTGTTCAGTCTAATCTAACTTTAAAACTGCTAAAAATGCTTCTTGTGGAACCTCCACACTTCCCACCTGACGCATTCGCTTTTTACCTTTTTTCTGTTTTTCTAAAAGCTTCCTTTTACGCGAAATATCTCCACCATAACATTTTGCCGTTACATCTTTCCGCAACGCTTTAATTGTCTCTCTCGAAACTATTTTAGCTCCAATTGCTGCTTGAATAGGGATTTCAAATTGCTGACGGGGTATAAGCTCTTTCAATTTAGTACATATTTTTTTACCCAAAGAATACGCATTACTCCTGTGCACTAATGCTGATAATGCATCCACTTGATCCGAATTAAGAAGTATATCGAGTTTAATCAAATCAGACCTTCTATATCCAATCGGATGATAATCAAAAGATGCGTAACCTTTAGAAACCGTTTTTAACTTATCATAAAAATCAAATACAACTTCTGCTAATGGCATGTCAAAACTAATTTCAACTCTATTTTGGGTCAGGTAAACCTGGTTAGTCAGTTCTCCTCTTTTCTCAATACAAAGACTCATGATTTGTCCAACGTAATCAGATTTTGTAATAACCTGGGCCTTAATATAGGGTTCTTCAATATAGTTTAACTTTGTTTGCTCAGGTAGATCAGATGGATTATTAATTACAAGCAGATCTTCATTTTTGTTTAAATAAGCTTTATAAGAAACGTTAGGAACAGTTGTAATAACTGTCATGTTAAACTCTCTTTCCAGCCTTTCTTGAATGATTTCCATGTGAAGCATTCCCAAGAATCCGCAGCGAAAACCAAATCCTAGTGCCGCAGAACTTTCTGGTTCAAACACCAATGAGGCATCATTTAGCTGTAATTTTTCCATGGAGGATCTAAGCTCCTCAAAATCATCCGTGTCTACGGGGTAAATTCCAGCAAAAACCATTGGTTTTACATCTTCAAACCCTTGAACCACATCTTGACACTGGTTGTTTGTTAGTGTAATGGTATCACCTACTTTAACTTCAGCAGCTTTTTTAATGCCGGAAATTAAGTATCCAACATCTCCTGCTTTTACAACATCTCGAGGTTCCATATCCATTCTTAGAATGCCAACTTCATCCGCATTGTAATCTCTTTCTGTATTTACAAATCGTATTCGATCTCCTTTTGAAATTTGTCCATCCAAAACTCTATAATAGGCAATTATGCCTCGAAATGAGTTATATACAGAATCAAAAATCATTGCCCTAAGCGGCGCATTTATATCCCCTTTAGGAGCAGGAACTTTTTTTACAATGGTTCTTAAAATATCATCAATACCTAAGCCAGTTTTACCACTTGCAGGGATAATGTCAGACTGGTCGCAACCAATTAATTCAATTATCTGATCCGATACAACTTCCGGGTTAGCGCTATCTAGGTCCATTTTGTTTAGGATTGGAATAATTTCCAAATCATTTTCAATGGCTAGGTATAAATTCGATATTGTTTGTGCTTCAATTCCTTGAGATGCATCAACAATTAATAAAGCACCTTCGCAAGCAGCAATAGATCGTGAAACTTCGTATGAAAAATCTACGTGCCCAGGAGTATCAATTAAATTCAAAACATATTTTTGACCATCTTGCTCGTAATCCATTTGAATGGCATGGCTTTTTATGGTGATGCCTCGCTCTCGTTCAATATCCATATCGTCAAGTGCCTGGGCCTGCATATCTCTATCTTCAATGGTTCCTGTAGTCTGTAATAATCTATCAGCTAGGGTACTTTTACCGTGGTCAATATGCGCAATGATGCAAAAATTTCGAATATTCTTCATTTCTTTCTCTAAATAAGCTGCGCAAAAGTAGTGAAAAACTTCGGTAATGTTCGGAGATTAGAAGAGTGGAACAAAGGGAATTGCGAAATAATTATCTTTTCTCGTGTTTGGAGTATATATTTGCATCCCTTATTATAAATAATGAAAGTAACCGATTACATCAAAAATGCGAACGAAACATTATTTTCCTTCGAAATTATCCCTCCGTTAAAAGGTAAAGGAATTGAGAATTTATACGAAGGAATTGATCCTTTAATGGAATTTAACCCTCCATTTATCAATGTCACTTATCATAGAGAAGAATTTATCTATAAAAATATGGGCGATGGATTATTGAAAAAAATATCCATAAAAAAGCGTCCAGGAACTGTAGGTATTTGTGCTGCAATTATGCATAAATATAAAGTTGATGCTATTCCTCATTTAATATGCGGAGGGTTTAATGTAGAAGATACAGAAAATGCATTAATTGACTTACAATTTTTAGGTGTGGATAACATTCTTGCCTTAAGAGGAGATCCAATCAAATCTGAATCTGTTTTTAAACCCAGTACTGGAGGTCATCATTATGCTTCTCAATTAATAGAACAAATTGCTACGATGAATGACGGTAAATATTTAGATGATGAACGTCAAAATTCACCTACCGACTTTTGCATTGGAGCTGCTGGTTATCCAGAAAAGCATTTTGAAGCGATGAATTTACATTCAGATATGAAGCATCTAAAAGAAAAAGTAGATGCTGGGGCAGAATTTATTGTGACGCAGATGTTTTATGATAATGCTAAATATTTTGAATTTGTAGACAAATGTCGAGCGTCAGGTATAAATGTTCCAATTATTCCAGGTTTAAAACCTATAACGACTTTAAAGCATACCACTTTTTTACCTAAGTTCTTCAATATTGATTTGCCAGAAACTCTTGCTAACGAATTGGAAAAATGTAAAACCAATGATGCTGTTAGAACAGTTGGTGTTGAGTGGGGGATTGAACAAGCGAAAGAATTAAAAGCTAAAGGTGCTCCCGTGTTGCATTTTTATACAATGAATAAAAGTACTGCAGTTAAAGAAATTGCCTCTGCAGTTTTTTAATATGCTGATTCCGTGTAACTTTGCCTTTCTAGATGACACAAGTATTATCATTTATTAGTAGAAAAGGTGGTTCTGGTAAAACGACCAATGCTATCAACTTAGCTACAACGTTGCAGAATCGTCGAAAAAAAGTGATGCTGGTAGAAACGGATACAAACTATACGCTTAATTCCCTTCGTAAATTGGAACTCTTTAAAAGGAAAATTACCAGCGATAATAATTTTCCAATTGTAGGGTCTGAAGATAACCGTGTTGCTTCAGAAATTCAAATTCTTAGAAAGAGAAACGAGTTGGATTATATAATAGTCGATAGCGCTGGAAAAACTACAGATCAAGGGATTAGAGAGTTGTGTTTGGAAAGTGATATGGTTATTATTACTACCAGTTTGACACAAAATGATTTATTAGTTGCCTATCAAACGGTTAAAGATTTACTGCCTGCAAAAGATATTAAACCAGATCTTAAATTATATATCCTACCAAACAGAATTCACAGTCATACTAGAATGCGCACAGTTAGGGAGGTTCTAAAACATTTAAATGCTGATCTGATTGATACATATGTGCCGCAAAGAAAGCTATATACTAGCCCGAGTACAATAAAACCAGAGAAAAGGTATCGGGGTGTAGCGACGCAAATTATTAAACACTTGAACGAGTAGTTATGGCGAAAAAAAACACACTAACGGACCTTTCTGATTACCTCGATCAAAATCCAAATGAAATTGATTTGGGTAAAACCATAACGAAGGAGGGTTTTATAAAAAGGAAGCCAAATTCACTAGTGGAGGTTCCAAAAATAAAAACAGAAAGTAAATCAAATCCTAGTTTGGAGGGTGCTTCAATGGGCGAAATTGCTTCTTATTTGCATGAAAAAGCAAGGGAAGATAATGTTAGTTTTGCTGAACTGTGGATGAAAATTATCGATGAAGGAGCGAAATTAGACCCTTTGCTAAAAAACGCGTCTGCTTTGGGAACAATTCGAAGTATTCGTAAAACATCTTTCAATGTTGTGCTAGAAGGAATTAGTCAGGCGATAAAAAATAAAAAGTAATAATTTTGTACTGAGCAAAACCAATTACCCTTTCATGTCTGCTCTAAATTAGGGACTTTAGTGCCTCCTAAATTTAATGAGAAACCAAAGAATGTGTATCTTTACAAGATAAGATTATGAGGCTATTATATGCATTTATATTCATCAGTGTTTTTTCAAATATATTTGGGCAGGGGAAGAGGGTGCAAATAGTTTT
Source organism: uncultured Flavobacteriales bacterium (assembly GCA_943788755.1). Taxonomy (GTDB): domain Bacteria; phylum Bacteroidota; class Bacteroidia; order Flavobacteriales_D; family Parvicellaceae; genus CALSMU01. The sequence goes on along the minus strand of CALSRM010000003.1, from coordinate 61,115 downwards.
CGATGTAAAGCTTTCGGCTGTAGAGGAAATGGGAAAAAAATTGAATATTGGTTCCGTATATTTGTATCAAAATGGTAAGTTAATAGACTCAACTGTCACCCAAACAGGTAGATGCTTGTTTAATCTTGATACGGGTTATGTTTATAAGATTGAATTTTCAAAACACGATTATGTCAGCAAATATCTTGTTGTGGAAACAACAGAGTTGCCCAAAGAATATAAAAGAAAAAGCAGAATAAAAGTTAATGTAGGGTTATTTAAGAATAGAAAGGAACTGGCGATGAAATTTTTAAGTAACAAACCGATTGGAATCGCTTCTTATAATTATACAGAAAAAAAAATTGCGTGGAATCATGCTTATACCGATAAAATTGTTGAGGAAATTGTCGACGCTACCTTAGTATTTACACGTGATAAGGAGAAGGGTAAGAGAGATAATTTTTAGGTATCCAGAAATATATTAATAAAAGTGTTTTTTTATTAAATTGATGTTCTGTATTTTAGTCCCTTAAATTTTGAAGTTTTATGATGAAAGTGTTAATAGTAAGTTCAAGCGAGGATGATGTTCGTTGGATAACCAATATTTTAGGAGAAGAAGAAATAGTAAATGTAGATTCTTGTACAAATTCATCAGATGCTATTCAATTACTTGCTGTTAGCCAGTATAATTTAGTTTTATCTGAAGTTTATCTCCCTGTGCTTACTGGCTTTGATTTGAAAAAACTAATGGACAGTTTTGGATATGATATTCCAGTTTTATTTTTTACGGATAAGGTGAATGATAATGCAAGAAAAGAAGTAAAATATGCAGGGGTTATTGGTTGCTTTTCTACAGACCACTTAGACGTTAACCTTCCATCAGTATTAGCAAAAATAGATGGAGTGCAAGCCTAATTTAGCATGAATTATTTAGCTCATTTATTGCTGTCAGGCAATGATGAAGATGTAATCTTTGGTAATTTTATTGGAGATGCAATAAAGGGAAAGCAGTATCAGGAATATTCAGGTAGCATTCAGAAAGGAATTCTTCTCCATAGGCAGATTGATACATTTACAGATTCTCATCCGATTTATTTGCAAAGTAAGAGAAGGTTTTACAAAAACTATCCTAAAATATCAGGAGTAATAACTGATATATTATACGATCATTTATTATGCCTCGAGTGGGATAAACATTCGATTGAAAAATTACCATTATTTATTAATAGATCATACGATTATTTGGATACGCGTATACATCAAATGCCTTCTAGAATTACTCCAGTTTACGCGCATATGAGATCACACGATTGGTTTTCTAGGTATCAAACCATAGAGGGAACAGCATTGTCTTTAATGCAAATCGGAAAAAGAATAGGCTTTGGTTCTTCTGTTGGGGATTCAGTTATAGAATTTAAGCAAAACGAGGCAATGTTCATCGAGGAGTTCAATACCTTTTTTTATGAAATGAAAGCCTTTTCAAAAGAGTTTTTAGCCAACTATTGATTTAATTGGTCTTCTAGTTAGGTAGCGTATTCTAATAAAACAAAACTTTATGCCTATAAAACGTATAGATAAATAAACACTTTAAAGGAAAAATGTACAGTTTAATCATAAAATAGCTTCTTTGTTATTTTAGAGGAGGTACAATAGGGATAGGTTACTTAACTTTGTTGGTTGTAACTAATATTTTAAATAACCTTGGTTGGAGGTTGTTAGGAAATAGGAAAATGAATTTATTATCGCTTCTTATATATTTTTCAAGTTTGCCATTTATTACAATGGTGCCTTTTGTTGCTTCTAACATTGATGCGGACAGAGAAGGAATAATAATTTTGGAAGGTAAATACCAAAATAAAAACATTTACGTATCTAATGCATTTGGCAGCGAAGGGTATGGATATTGCACTTATGAGATTCGCGTAAATGGCACCCTCATTACCGATGGAATTAATTCTAGTGCTTTTGAGATTGATTTAAATAATTTTAAATTACAGTTTGGAGATGCCGTAATCATTGAAATACGTCACAAAAACGGATGTACACCTAAAGTGATTAATCCCGGAGGTCTAACTCCTCAGCCAACATTTGTAGCGGAAGATATTACAATTGAGGAAGATGGATTCTTGGAGTGGATAACTACAGATGAGTTTGGATCTCTTCCTTATATAATACAACAATACAAATGGAGTAAATGGGTTGATGTTGGAGAGGTACAAGGAAAAGGCACTCCTTTAACTAATAACTATGCATTTTATGTTGAATTTATTTCAGGAGTAAATAAATTCAGAGTTATACAACGAGATGGAAATGGGAAGATGAAAAAGTCTCCATCTGTAGAAATAACCTCATTAATGCCTAAGTTGACTTATGTTTATAATAAAAATGATCAGCAAGTCATTTTTAGTGGTAAAACGAAATACGAACTTTACGATCAATTCGGAGCAATAATAATTCGTGGTTTCGGATCAACTGTTGATGTTTCGGAGTTAGTAAAAGATAGCTATTGGTTAAGCTATGACAATTTAATAGAAAACTTTGTCAAAAAATAAAATGCTATTAAATTTTCTAATTCATTTCTCTACAGCGCTTATTTCTGCAGTAGGTTTTTCTAAAATCTACTTGGTTTGGCGAAATATTTGTAAGCGTGAACATTATCTCTTAGATTTGAGCTAATTAAACGATTCCTAGAAGTCATGAAATTGTTTGTTTGCATAGTATTTTCTCTACTTACTTTTGCAGCGTTTTCGCAAGATTTCGTTTGCGAATGGAGTCCTGCAATTTCGAAAACTGCGACAGAAACACCGTATAAAATTTTTATAAATAGAGATTCAGGATATTCAGTTGTCAAAAGGATTTCCGATGTTAAAAATTCTATTTCCATTGATATTTTGGATTCTAATAATGTGCTTTTATACACTAATAATGTTGAGGTTCCTGAAGATGAAATTATGCATATTGATATGGTGAATGGCAGGGTGACGTTGTTTTCTACTATACATAACAATGAGAAGAAAGAGGACCAATTAAGAGCTTATACATTAAATAGTAAAGGAGAATTGTCTAGAACAACCTTGATTGCATCATTAAAATCTAACGGAGGTTATTTGGCAACATTTAAAGTGGCTGTAAGTAGTGACGGTCAAAAAGTAGGAGTCCTTTGTGAGAAACCTTTTATGAAGGAGAAAACTGAGGGGTTAGTGATAAAAATATTAGATAAAGACCTTCAGCCAATATTAACAAAAGATTATGGTTATAACATAGCCTCTATGAAAAGGCGATTTAACGTTCCTTTGATAAATAATAAGGGTTCTTTATATATTCTAAAAAGAGCAAGAAGTAAAACAAAAAACAGGTACTTCCTTACCTTAGTTAAAGAAAGTGGATTTGAAGAACATCATGATTTACAATTGAGAAGTATGAGAATTGTTGATGTTACTGGAGCGTTTAATAAAGATGGTGAATTAATCGTTGCAGGTTTTTATGCGGGCTTTAATGGACTCGATTTTCAGGGAGCGTTTGTTATGAAGTATAATGAGTCTTCCATATCTATGTACCGAAAAGAATTAATGCTCCCTGTAAATTTGATTACAGGCTTAAAAAGCAAAAAGGAAATCTCAAAATTTGGTAATGGATTGAATAAGTTTCATGTGAAGAAATTAATTGTGACTCCAAAAGGGAGTAGTTACTTGATAGCAGAACACCTAAGTGTAAATAAAACAGAAAAAGAAAGCGTTGAAGAACGCACAGGAATTGCAGTTATAAAGTTTTCCAGTAAAGGAGATTTTTTATGGGCGGCACCAATTGCCAGCAATCAAATTGACAACCTATACAATGGGTATTGGAGCTCATCGGTTTTGATTGGAAATGATACGACCTTATACGTTCTTTACAATCCTGTAGGAGAGGGGGTTAGAAAACCGGAAGATGTGTATGGTGTCAATGCTTTAATAGGGACAAGGCTTTGTAGCGTTGATGCAGATGGAGTTGTAACGAATAATCCTTATTTAGATTTATTTAAAGGAACTAAAGAAAGTGTTATTCTATTCGCTAAGACCTATTATTTCTCGGGAGAGGAGTTAATCATCGTAGCTGAAAACGCGACAAAAGATAAGTTCTATTTAGGTCACCTATTAAATAAATAGACTCCTTCGATTAACTTTTAGTTTTCAATTTAGTTTTTATTGCTATGCCTGATGAAATAAAGAGCATTAGCCATGGTGTGCCATGAAGTACTAAATCAAACCAGTCCATCGGTTGCATCGGTTGTTCTCCAGCAAAAGCACCTCCACCATATATCCATTTTAATTTACCCCAAATGTGAGGCGGGGCAAAAGGAGCTAACCCAAGGGTTAATGAAGCTATGAGCCACAAGGTTATGTTTTTATAAAAAGGTTGGCTCGACCCCTTCATTTTAATGTGAATTGATTAATTCAACTAATTGATCTCCTGGGATTATTCCTGATTGCCTCCAAAGCAGTTTTCCTTTTTTAAAAAGAATGAAAGTAGGAACGCCTCGAACTTGAAATTTCTCTGCAGCCTGCGGGTTTTTGTCAACGTCAATTTTTATAATTTTCACATTATCACCCACCTTACTTTTAACATCTTTTAAAATAGGAGCCATCGTTTTACAAGGGCCACACCATTCCGCAAACATGTCGACTAAGACAATCGTATCTCCATTTATTAAGTCACTGAATTTGGACATAGAATTTAAATTTCTTCGGAAAGGCTATTTCATTAGCAAGTCTACTGTTTGCCAACCGCCACCGTTGTGCACATTGGAAAGTCCATTTTGCTGCAGAAATAGTGTCGCTTGACCACTTCTACCTCCGCTAGCACAACATAAAACAAGGTTTCCTTCGATATTTTTAAATTCTTCAACTCTTGAAGAAACTTCATCTAAAGGAATGTTTATTGACCCTTCTACATTTCCCATCATAAACTCTACAGGCGTTCTCACGTCGATAATCGTTGCTTCTTTAATGTCTATGTTTTCTATACTCATTATCTATTGTTTTGGGCTGGAACTTTAATTATTTAAGAATGCTTTTGCTTTGTCTAATAAAGAGGTTTCTTCTTTTTTTGGATAACCAATTTCTTTTAGTTTTTCTTCTACTATATTAATAGAGTCTGCATCAGAACTTTCAAATGTAATAGAATTGTTTTCAAGTGAAACAATAACATTGGAGATTCCATCCATAGCTGCTGCTCCTTCGGTTGCTGTTTTAACACAGCCGCCACATTTTAAGTTTTCTATTTCAAACGTGATTTTCATATTATTTATAATGTTGTGGGACAAACATACTCAGAGAGATGAAACCCTTTTGTTTCCCTAATTAAACCATACCCTCCAGCAATGTCAATTAGATTGTGATACCCTCTTGATTTCATAATTGAGATATAAATTACCGAACGATATCCACCTGCGCAGTGAATGTGGTAAGTAATATCTTTAGATAAATCATCCATTTGATCATTAATAACATCTAATGGTGCATTTACAGCTTCTTCAACGTGTTCTGATAGGAACTCAGATGGTTTTCTTATATCAACTAAGTTACTTTTCTCCGCATTTACTAATTCAACTATTTCTGAAGGCTGCAATGAAATGATAGAGGTTGTATCTAACCCAGCTTCTTTCCATGCTGCTATTCCTCCTTTTAAATATCCTAACGAGTTATCATATCCAATTCGAGATAATCGTGTTACAACTTCTTCTTCCCGACCTTCATCAGCAACTATTATAATAGGCTGATTAATGTCGGACACAAGTGCTCCAACCCATGGCGCAAAACCACCATCAATTCCAAAAAATATTGACCCAGGTATATGCTCTTTAGTAAAAGAAGTTTGATGTCTCGTATCAATGATCATTGCTCCTTCGCTATCGGCCATTGCTTTAAATGTGTCAATAGTAAGGGCAATTGTTCCCGTTTTTAAAATGTTATCTATCTCCGTGTTTACTGATTTATTCATAGCAACATTTTTAGGGAAGTAGGCTGGAGGAGCAATTAATCCAGTAAGAACTTCTTTTACAAATTCATCTTTAGTCATGTCAGTCCTTAAAGCATAGTTGACTTCTTTTTGATGCCCTAAAGTATCGAATGTTTCCTTACTCATGTTTTTACCACAAGCAGAACCTGCACCGTGACTAGGGTAAACAATAACGCTGTCAGGTAACGTCATTAACTTACTGCGCAATGAATCGAATAAATGTGCCGCTAAACCTTCTTGAGTAATGTCGGATTTTACAGCTAAATCTGGTCTTCCAACATCTCCAATAAAAAGAGTATCTCCTGTAAATACGCAGTTTTCTTTGCCCTCTTTATCCAATAGTAAGTAACTTGAAGATTCCATTGTATGACCAGGAGTGTGCAATAGTTTTAGCGTTAATTCACCAATTTTGAATTCTTCACCATCTGTGCCGGTGTGAAAATCAAAATCAGCTTTTGCATTGGGCCCAAAAACAATAGTAGCACCCGTTTTTTTAGCTAAATCAACATGCCCAGAAACAAAGTCAGCGTGAAAGTGCGTCAAGAAAACGTACTTAATTGTAGCGCCATCTTTTTCCGCTCTTTCAATGTATGGTGAAGTTTCGCGCAATGGATCAATAATTATAGCCTCTCCTTGCGATTGGATGTAGTAAGCAGCTTCCGCTAAACATCCAGTATATATTTGTTCTATTTTCATATTTTCTTAAATCTTAAGCAAAGATAAATCATTGCGTTAAATTATACTGTAACTAAAGTTACAAATTACTGTTATTTTGTAAAGCAATTCGTTTGCAAATTCTTTCAAAGTCCATTGCTTCATCTTCTTCTAAACATTCTAAAGCTTCATTGACTTCGGCAAACATTAGCTCTTTTCCAATTGTTTCAGATAACCCACTGTTAAAAATAATATCCCTTACTGGTCCTATTGCTCCAGCAACCGCAAAGTAGATTTCTTTTTTGCAAAGCTCTTTTATCGTCGTATCCATCATATGAACAGCACTTGAGTCCAGGTGGTTAATAGCTTCGGCGTTTAATATTACCAGTTTTAGAGTAGGGCCTTTTTTTGCAATCATATCATTTAATTGGTCCTTAAAATAATTGGTGTTAGCAAAATAAAGTTGTCCATCAAAACGTAATATGAGAACATCTTTTCGTCCTTTTGTATTATCGAATCTTTTTACATTTTTGAAATAATTCGTTCCTTCAATTCTCGCACATTCAGCAATGTGAGGTCGCGTACTTCTAAAAATCAAGAACCCCAAGGATAGAATTACTCCAACAATAATTCCCTCTTTAATTCCGATGGTTAACGTTACGGCAAATGTTCCCAAGAGCATAATTAAATCGTCCTTCTTGTATTTCCAAAGTTTGACGGGGTATTTAATGTTAATGAGCCCCATCACAGCAACGATGATAATCCCACCCAACACTGCTTTTGGTAAATAATAAAATAATGGGGTTAGGAATAGTAATGTTAATGCTACAACCCCAGCTGCTATAATAAACGACATTCCCGTTTTTGCTCCGGCTTGATCATTTACTGCGGTTCGAGAAAAGCCTCCTGTAGAAGGATAGCTCTTAAAAATAGAACCTACAATATTACTTAGCCCAAGTGCAATTAGTTCTTGATTCGCATCTACTTTATAATCATTGTGCTTATCTTCTATGGCTTTTGCCTGCGATATAGCTTCCATAAATGCAATTAAAGATAAGGTGAGTGCCAAGGGTAATAGGTCATTAAAATAATTTTGGGTAAAATCAGGGATTGAGGGACTTGGAAGTCCGGTAGGGATATCTCTAATAATGTGTACACCATATAAATCCAAATGAAAAAATTGAACGATTAGGATACCTAATACAACTGAAGTTAAGGCTGCAGGTATTTTTTTAAAATACTTTTTTAAGATAATAATTGTAAGAATGGTTCCTATTCCAAGGCAAAGAGTAATTAGGTTAGTTGAATTGATTGTTATTCCTGTGTCATACAATAAAGAATGTGCTTGGTTACTTCTGGGAATTTCTATGCCGAAAATATGCTTTAATTGGTTTAAACCAATAATTATTGCCGCAGCAGATGTGAATCCACTTATTACGGGCTTCGATAAAAAGTTGACCAAAAAACCAAGTTTAAAAATCCCAAAAGCCAATTGCATAAGCCCCATAAGAAACGCTAACAGAATTGCAGCAGCTATATAATTGTCAGGGCCAACAGTTGCTATAGATGTAATTCCGGCAGCAACAATTAACGAGTCCATTGCGGTAGGTCCCACCGATAATTGACGAGAAGTTCCAAAAATAGCATAGATAACTTGCGGCGTCATAGCCGTATATAAACCATAAATGGGCGGAAGACCGGCAATCATGGCATAGGCAATACCTTGCGGGATAAGCATCACGCCAACGGTAAGTCCAGCAGATATATCCCCAGAAAAAGCTGCTTTGTTGTAGTCTGGCAGCCACGATAGGATAGGTATGTATTTTTTTAAAAGATTCACTTATTGTAAGAACGAAGTTAATGGTAATATTGGCAAATTAAAAACAAAAGTAACATGCTTTATTGAAGTCATAATCCACTATTGTAGCCTAGAAATCAAGTACTTCAATTCTACTGCGATGCAACCTAATCTTTTTTTCATTCTCAAGTTGCTTTAAAAGTCGAGAAATTACGACCCTAGAAGTATTCAAGTTATGTGCAATTTGTTGATGCGTGTTTTCAATATTTCTGGATCCAATTAGTTTTACTTTATCGGTTAAAAATTTGTAGAGCCTTTGATCCATTTTCATGAAGGCTAAGGTGTCGATGGTTTCTAACATTTCTTCTAAGCGAATATTGTAGCTTTCAAATACAAAATTTTTCCATGTTTTGTATTTACCAATCCATTCCTCCATTTTTTGGACTGGTATTAACACCATTTCGGCATCTTCGACAATGATAGCTTTAATTTCGCTTTTTTTATTACCAATACAACATGATAAAGAAAAAGCGCAAGTATCTCCTATTTCTAAAAAATAGAGGAGTAATTCATTTCCATCGCTATCTTCTCGTACAACTTTTATGGAGCCTTTAAATAGAAGAGGCATGTACCTAATAGCACTTCCTATTTCCATAAGTGTCTCTCCTCGTTTTAATGACTTAATGAGGCCTACCTGACCAATTTCAGTAATCAAATCTTCTTCAAATAAAAAACCGTAGTTTTCTTTCAATTCTTCTATCATCTAATTTTTCTTTAGTGCAGTATCTTCATAGTGAAAGAATAAATTAGCCCAAATTATTTTTGAAAGAGCGTATAAATAGGGGCCTAAAATAAGAATTGACCCTATAATTATTCCCAATAATAATTCTGAAGAATATTCTGGATATAATACAGCTGTTGCCACCCATATTGTAACAAATAACGCTACACCTAATGCGTAAGAGACAAACATCGCCCCGAAATAAAACCCAGGTTCACGAGAGTATTTTAAATCACAACAGGCACATTTTTCTCTAAGGTTTCCGGCTTTTTTAAGATTGTAAACTCTCCTAGATTCTAAAAATTCCCCTTTATGGCACCTCGGGCACTTGAAATTTAAAATACTATAGAGTCTTGTTTTTTTGAGCATTGAACCGAATGATTAATCAAATATAGGCAACTATTTTGTTTCCGAATATAACAAATGTTACATTTGGTAATTCTATATCCATAGCTTAATGACAGTAAAACCAAAGAAACATTTAGGGCAACATTTTTTAAAAGATGAAAGTATTTGTTTGAATATTACCAATGCATTAACTAATCATGGTGATTATAAGGAAGTTTTAGAGGTTGGGCCGGGCACTGGAGCTTTAACGAAGTTTTTAGTTAAAAATAAAAATTTTAAAACTACAGTTGTTGAATTGGACCAAGAATCTGTTGTTTATCTAAACATAAATTTTCAGGGATTGAAGGTGCTTGAGGAAGATTTTTTAAACATGGATTTTTCCAAATTTAAGTCTGAAAAGTTAGGTGTGATAGGTAATTTTCCTTACAATATTTCCTCACAAATATTGTTTAAAGTATTGGAAGAAAAAGACCGTGTAACAGAAGTTGTAGGGATGTTGCAAAAAGAAGTAGCTGAAAGAATTGCCGAACCACCAGGGACTAAACGTTATGGTATTTTAAGTGTGCTACTCCAAGCGTTTTACGATATCGAATACCTATTTACAGTAAATGAAGATGTTTTTGATCCACCACCAAAAGTTAAATCGGGTGTTATTCGTTTAATTCGAAATGATGTCAAAAAATTGTCGTGTGATGAGAAGGACTTTAAAAGAGTAGTCAAAATGGCTTTTAACCAGCGTCGAAAAACTTTAAGAAATTCTTTAAAACAACTTTTAGGCGATGTGGACACATCTGCTCCAATTTTTAAAGAGCGTCCAGAACAATTGGGCGTTGAGCAATTTATTGAGTTAACAAAACGAATTTTTGGTTAAAAGCTTATTTTGTTAAATCTAGTCCAGCTGTATTGTTTGTTTTTTGTGCCGTTTGAGATTACATAGTGTTTTTGAGGTGTTATATTGGTTAAAAACTGTATTTTCGCAATAGGTCAATTATAAAATTGATAACTACCTAACGGACTCTGAAAGGCATGAACTTCGAACTAACAAAAGAGTTTTTACAAGAACTTTCATTAGCTGTTGCTAAACGAAATGGGAATTATGTTTCCGAAAAAATTCAAGATCTCCATCCTGCTGATATTGCTGAAATATTTGATAGAATAGATTTGTTTGAAGCACAATTTATCTACGAACTTTTAGATGAAGAAGTAGCGTCTGATGTTCTTGTTGAATTAGAAGAGGATGTCCGAGATAAGTTTCTAAAATCATTTACTGCTCAGGAGATTGCGAGTCAGGTCGACAATATGGACTCAGATGACGCCACGGATTTAATCCAAGATTTATCTGAGGAAAGGAAGGAGAAAGTACTCTCTAAGCTCGAAGATGCTGAACAAGCAAGTGATATTGTATCACTTTTAAGCTATCCAGAAGACACTGCAGGTGGCTTGATGGCGAAAGAATATATTAAGGCAAATATCAACTGGACGGTTGAAGAATGTCTGGAAGAATTGCGCTCTCAAGCTGAAGATGTCGATTATGTTCACACTATTTATGTTGTTGATAATCAAAATAAACTGCAAGGAACATTGTCGTTAAAAACGTTTTTGTTCGCCGGGAATAATACTAAAATTTCTGACTTGTATAAAGAAGAACCTATCTATGTAAAAACGGATACACCAGATGAGGATGTGGCTAACATAATGGAAAAATATGATTTGGTTGCCCTTCCAGTTCTAAATCAAGCCAATATTTTGGTTGGACGTATAACAATTGATGATATTGTTGATGTAATAAAAGAAGAAGCAGAAAAAGATTTTCAATTGGCAAGTGGTATTTCTGAAAATGTTGAGTCGAAAGATTCTGTTTGGCTTTTGACCAGAGCAAGATTACCATGGTTGTTAATCGGTTTAGTTGGAGGGATATTTGGTGCGGTTGTGATAAAATCATTTGAATATGAATTAGTAGAATTTCCTGTTTTAGCTTTTTTTATCCCGCTAATCGCAGCAATGGCAGGTAATGTAGGGGTTCAGTCTTCTGCAATTATAGTTCAAGGATTAGCGAATAATTCGCTTTCTTATGGTTCTACATTTTCTAAAGTTGTGAAAGAGGTTGGAGTTGCCTTAATAAATGGCGCGGTACTTTCGAGCTTAATTTTTATTTACAATATAGCTTTTGGAGAGGCTTGGGAATTGTGTTTCACCGTAAGTTTATCATTGTTTGTTGTTATTATTTTTGCCGGAATTTTCGGAACTTTAATTCCATTGGTTTTGGATCAGTATAATATTGATCCAGCATTAGCAACAGGGCCATTTATTACTACTATTAATGATGTTGTTGGACTGCTTCTCTATTTTACTATTGGTTGGATGATTTATTTTTAGGAATCACTTATCCTTAAATTAGGTGTTAATATTTCCATTTGTTTCCATTCATGTATCTGTAATTATTCATTTACCCTTAAATATTATCTTTGAAATATGACAAAAAAAGGGTTTTACTGGTTGTTTCAAATTTCTGGTTGGGGGTTCCTAATTTTTTTAGGACTGCTTCAAGAGTTTCAAGCCGAGAACTCTATAGCTATCAGGTCATTGGTTCAGTCGTTAATTATTTTTTGCTTAGGAATAGGTATAAGTCACTTATATAGATACTTTATTATACACCGAGATTGGTTGAGCAGTAATGTTGTAAAAGCGATACCCCGAATCATTTTTGCTTCTATTGCCATAGGCACTATATTTTATGGGATAGAAATTATAATGGTGTATGTTAAAGAAACTGCAGACATAGGTGGGGAAAAAGATACCTTGTCAAGATTCTTTGGAGGAAGAGATGAGAATATGTCTACTAGCTTTGTTGCCTTGCGGCTCACTTTAGCTATTATCAATAATGCCTTGTTGTTTTTTATTTGGTCTGTAATTTACTTTGGCTACCACTTTTTCGAGAGATCAAGGCAACAAGAAATTGAACGCCTTCAATGGGCAGCATCTATAAATGAAACAGAATTGAATAATTTAAAAGCTCAGTTAAATCCCCATTTCATGTTCAATGCAATGAATAGCATCCGAGCATTAGTAGAAGAAGATCCGGTATTGTGCAAAAAGGCCATTACGCAATTATCGAATCTATTGAGAAATACTTTACAAACAGGAAAAAGGAAAGTGGTTCTTATCGAGGAAGAAATGAAAATTGTGCAAGATTACTTAGCACTTGAAAAAATTAGGTACGAAGAGCGCTTAAATATTGAGATACAATTAGAAGACGGAATTGAAAAATGTCTTGTTCCTCCTTTACTCTTGCAAACATTGGTGGAAAACGCTATTAAGCATGGCGTCAGTACGATAAGAAAAGGAGGGACCTTAAGAATTGTTGGAATGCTGAAGGGGGATGAATTACACATTACAATTTTTAATGACGGAAAATACAATCCTAAACCTTCTGAGGTAGAAGGTATTGGGCTGAAGAATTCAATAAAAAGATTGGAAATTTTATACGGTGATAGAGGAAGTATTCAGATAAGTAATGTAGGTAACCGAGTTGAAACAAGAGTGATTATACCCAAGGAAAAAATTAATAGACTTTAAATAATACAGGCTATGAGAGCAATTATTATAGATGACGAAAGATTAGCAAGAAAGGAATTAAAATCTTTGTTAAAGGATTATCATGAGATTGAAATTGTTGATGAATGTGCCAGTCCTGAAGAAGCTTTAAAAAGTATTGAAAAGCATAATCCAGATCTATTATTTTTAGATATTCAAATGCCAGAAAAAACCGGGTTTGATCTTTTACAAGAGCTAAATAAATCTCCTAAAGTAGTTTTTGTAACAGCCTTTGATGAGTATGCGGTAAAAGCATTCGAAGTAAATGCGCTAGACTATCTAATGAAACCAGTCGATCCCGAAAGGTTAAAAGAAACCATGGTTAAGGTGTTGTCTGAAGATATTGAAGATGAAGAATTATATGATTTGCCCGACAGGGGGACTTTGTCTTCAAACGACCAAATTTTCATTAAAGATGGTGAGAAATGTTGGTTCATACATTTAAAAGATGTAAGAATGTTTGAATCCGAAGGTAATTATGTTCGAATCTATTTTGAAACATTTAAGCCACTGGTTTTAAAATCGCTAAATGGTCTTGAAGAAAGATTGGATCAGAAATTATTTTTCAGGGCGAATAGAAAATATATTATTAATTTAAAATGGGTTTCTCATATTGAAAATTGGTTTAATGGTGGTCTTCAGGTAGTTTTGAAAGATGGTGAAAAAGTAGAAATTTCGAGAAGACAAGCGGTAAAATTTAAAGCATTAATGAGTCTATAGCGCGTTAGTCGAGATGTTTAGATAGTTCGTCGTTTGCTATTTCCGTTTTGTAGAAAATTGTCTTGAGTGCTTAACTTTAATAGCGATATTAGCATTCTATTTAAACTTAGCTATATTAATGGAAAATTTTACGAAACCTGCAACAGATACTACACCCTTGTTAATGCTTGATGCTGGGTTAGGTGAGTTTGTCATTGAGGGGAAATCTATCCCTAGTGATGCTGAAGGGTTCTATGGTCCCGTTTTGAATTGGCTAAATGAATATGTGGATAAACCAAATTTGAAAACCACACTCGTTTTAAAACTAGACTACTTTAATATTTCCTCATCAAAGAGAATTCTTTTCATTTTTTATAAGTTAAATGAGCTTATAGATGCTGGTCATCAGGTTGATGTTAAGTGGTATTTCCACGAAGGTGAAGACGATATGCATGAGGTAGGACAAGATTTTGCATTTATGGTAAATATCCCGTTTGAATTTATTGAATATTCTCACTACGAATCTTTAGCGGGATAATCGAAGTTTATTTCTCTCTCTTTTTTATTCAAGTTCCATCCTTTTTGGAGGAGTGAAACAACCGTGCTGTTCATCTTGATGTTTTTACTCTTATGAATAACTCAAAAATAATATGAATAGAATTTAAAGTGCAGGAATATGTTGATACATATTATAGAACAACGAGGGTTTAAATAAAAAGTCAAAAATTTGGGAAGCTATTTGGCTTGGGTATATTACATTTGCACAAATTTTCATTGAATGCGAACAGTAGCTAAAGTTGAACATCCTAAAATGGATATAAGTATTTATTTACGAGAAAATAAATACATTGTTAAAATCGTTATGGATCAGTTTGAACAAGTATATAGGATTAACGCAACTGATGTAACTGGAATGGATGATATGAAAGCTATGGTAAGTGGCGATTTTTTATCTACTGTCTATATGCGTTTTGTAGAAATGAGTAAGGATTTAAAAAATGCGTTTAATAATATCAATACATTATCATGAAAAATAAAGGACCATTAGTCATAAATATTATCTTAGGAATAGCAATAATAGTATTATTTGTATTGCATTTTTCTATCGATACTAAATCAAATGTTGCGGATACTTCAGCAGTAGCAGAACAGGTTGATGATGCACCTATTGTCAGCACAAACTCTGCAGATTCAAATAGGGTTGGATTAAGAATTGGCTATGTAAATAGTGATACTGTTACTGCAAATTATTTATTTAGTAAGCAATTAAATGCCGATTTAATGGCAAAGCAATCTTCAGCTGAAAACAAGCTAAGAAAAGAAGCTGAAAAACTTCAGGCGGATGCTGAGAAGTTTCAGCAAGCGGCGCCAATTATGGGTAGAGAGGAGCTGGAGAGAACCCAATCAGAGCTGATGCAAAGACAGGAAGAGTTGCAAATGATGGAGTATGAGTTAAGTCAAAAATTACAGGACAAAGGTTATAAAGCAAATTACGATTATATTATGGCTACCGATAAGTACCTCCAGAAAATTGGAAAAGACCTGGGTTACGATTATATTTTCGGATACAGAACAGGTGATTTAGTAATGTATGCGAATCCTGATTTTGACATTACAAAGCAAGTTATTGAATTATTAAACAATGAATACCGTGCCGATAAAATGGCTGACTAGATGTTAATAGCTCAACAAAAACTAAAAGAAAACATAGCAGAGTACATTCTGTATATGTGGCAAGTCGAAGATATGATTCGCGCTTGTAACTTGGATATAGATGTAATTCAGGAAAGAATTGTCAACCCAATGGTAGATGACGATGCTATTCGAAAAGAGATTAGAGTTTGGTACGCAGATTTAATTTCTAAAATGAAATTGGAAGGCAAAGAAAAAAAGGGTCATTTAAGAGATCTTGATGATTTGTTTATAGAGATAAACTATTTACACGGCACTTTAATTGGCCTTTTAGGTGATGAAAAATACAAAGGTATTTATCAAACCGCAATGCCTTTAATGGATGATTTTAAAAAAAGAGCAAACACAAATAATATTACAGAAATAGAGATTTGTTTTAATGGGCTATATGCGAAACTAATGTTACGCTTGCAAAATAAGCCTATCACACCCGAAACGGAAGAAGCTTTCAATGCATTTGCTCAGGTTTTAGGTTACCTATCCGTAAAATATAAGCTAATGAAAGAAGGAAAATTAGTTTAAAGATTCTCCCTTTTTCATATTTTATTTTTGTAATGTTTCTAGTTTTCTCTTGTATCTTTGTCTTAGATGCAAGAAGTTGACGATACATATTACCCCCCGAAACCCGACATAGAAGAACAAGCTAAAACCAATATTAATAAGTCATTGTTGAGTTTGGGATTATTTATTTTGGTGTTTTATTTTTTGATCGACGATCTTCAAGTTTTATTTCTCATTGTACTTATTTTGTTTATTCACGAGATGGGACACTTTATTGCTATGAAAGTTTTTGGATATAATGGTGTAAATATGTTTTTTATCCCATTAATGGGAGCAATGGTGACGGGCGAAAAAGACAGAATATCTCAATTGCAAAGAGCTATAATTATCCTTGCTGGGCCTGTGCCGGGAGTGTTGATTGGTTGTGGAATAATTGCATATGCTCAAACCATTGGGCATACTGGAGCAGCTATTGCAGGTTTTATGTTTTTATTAATTAATGTCCTGAACCTACTTCCGCTAGATCCTCTTGATGGAGGGAAACTAATTGAAACACTTTTCTTTTCTTCAAATGAAAATATTAAACAAGTGTTTTTAATTGCCTCAGTTGTAATTATGGTTGTAGCTGGCGTATTTTTTCAAATGTATCTATTAGCGTTTTTTGGTTTATACATGTCGTTAAGAATTAAAATGGTAAAAAGCCTTTCTGAACTAAGGAAGAAAATAAGTGTATATAAAATTCCGTTGATTAGAACGTATGATGAATTGACAGATAAGGAATATTGGACGATTCGAAAAGAATATATACTGAGTTCTAAGCTAAACAAAATGATAGATCCAAATGAATATGTGGAGTCTCAATTTGAAGATAGGATCGCTATTTCAGTTCGAAATGTTTTGATTACACCCATAGAAAAAGATATATCTGCCACAGGTAAATTATTTTTATTATTGCTTTGGGCGGCTAGTCTTATTTTACCAATTTTATATGCATTGCCTTATTTAGCGGAAATAATACTAAAATTTAGTTAGGCTTGAATGTAATAGACTTCATAGAGAGACATAAATTTGGCATACTAGGAACAATTGCTTTGCATATAGTTGTATTTGTTTGGCTCAACATTCAGATTGTAGAGTACGGCGTTTATGAGCCAAAAAATAAAATTGTAGCTGTATTAGATTATACGAATGAGGAAGAACAGCCTCAAGATGAACCAACGGAAGTTTTAGATGAAAATGGAAACCCAATTGAGAGTAACCTACTAAATGTTGCCGCTAATGCGAATCAAGAAAAGACTACCTATACAGATGAGAATTTTAGTAAAAATCAAGCAGATAAAGACGTTTGGGAGGAGTTAAAGCGAATGGAAGCAGAGGAATATAAGCGCATCAACGAAAATAAAGATACGCCAACAGATAATCCCAAAGATAATAAGGATAAAACGATTGATCCGAATTTAGTGGATGCTGACGCAGAGAAAAACGATGATGCTTCCTATGGTGCAGATGTGAAAGCCATCGCTTCTTATTTTTTAGAAGGGAGATCTACCAGGAGCGAAAGTGTTCCTTCCTATAAATGTAGGGTTGAAGGAGTCGTTGTAATTGATATTAAGGTCAATCAAAAGGGAGATGTGATTGCACGAACCATTAATGAAAGTAAAACCAATACCCAAAATGATTGTCTGCGCACAGAAGCTTTAAATTATTCTAAAAAGTGGCGTTTCACACAAGACTTTGATGATTCCATGCGTAAAAATGGCTGGATTAAATTTACATATGTAGCACAATAAGTTATCATCCCCATTTTTTATTTCATTTCCAATTCTTCCGTCATTGCGAAAATTTTCAATAAGAAATTTGTGGCAATATTTTCTTTTTAATAGCGAGGTATATTGGCCTTCACTAAGTTATAGATGGCCTTCACTAAGTCGTGCTTTAATAAAAGATACACTAACAATACATTTGAACCAATAAACTTTGTTTCACTAAAAAATGTATTATGAAAAACTCAATAATAATTATTGCCCTATTTATCAGCCCATCTCTTTTTGGAGTTGAAAATGAAAAAATAATAACGTCTAAAGTTAAAAGCGCGACTGTTTTTTTGAAAGGGGCGCAAGTATTCAGACAAGGAAGGACTTCCCTAAAACCTGGAACGAATAAAATAATATTCGATGATGTCTCTCCTTTTTTAAACCCAAAGAGTATTCAGGCTTCGGCATCCAATGGAGCATTGATTTTGGACGTAAAGCATACCATTTTTTATAAAGAACCGAAAGCGCAAAAACCGCAAATTATTCCCGAAAGAATTCAAAAAGAGATTAATGGTTTAAATGATTCAATTCTAATTAAGCAGTATGAATTGAACATGGTTACGACTCTTAAAAACAACTTTCTCAACGAAAAGAAACTCATTATTAATAATAAGGTAATGCGGGGAGAAGGGAGAAATGATTCACTTGAAGTATTAATAAAAGCGGTTAACTTTTACAGAGAGAGATTAGGAGAAATTGAGGCTAAATTATTTAAGGTTAAAGTTAAGGAGCATAAGCTTTCCAATAACTTTAATAAAATGAAAGAGCGATTGGCAGAGTTGAAGCGCTACAATCACAATATAGCACAACCGGTTGTCTCGAGCAGAAAGATTCATCGAGTAGTGATTACTGTAAATAGTGAAGTTGCAGCTTCTTCAACGATAAAGGTTAATTACCTCGTTGATAATGCTGGATGGCATCCTTCTTATGATTTGAGAGCAAGTGGAAAAGAGGAAATAAGCCTAACTTACAAAGCTACGGTATTTCAAAAAACAGGAGAAAATTGGGATGATGTCAAATTGACTTTATCTACTTATAATCAAAATTGCAGTTTCACAATTCCTACATTGCCGACCTGGGATTTATTTGATAAGAAAACACGAATTCCAAAGCATCAATCATTTAGTTCTGGCTACATGTCTTTGGATACGGTGATGATTATGTCTAACGCAAATATCCCGCAAGAAGCGCGTTTTGATAATGGCAAATTACAGTTGGAACAAGCAACACCTGTCGATGATTTCTTAGCGGCACTTTCCAATAACCAAATGCAATCATCATTAAATAATATAGAATTTAACATTGAACAACGTTACTCTATCCAACCAGACGGTCAGGAAGTCCTGATGGTAGTGAAAAACGAAAAGTTAAAATCAAATTTCGAATATTTCGGAATTCCGAAAGTCAATACAGACGCCTTTTTGTTAGCTAAAATTACAGATTGGGAAGATATGAACTTGCTGCATGCCAAGGCAAATATATACTTCAATAATACGTATGTAGGAGAAACCTATTTAAACCCCAATGTTTTGACAGATACCCTACAGATCTCTTTAGCTCGAGAAAAAGGGATTGCAACTTCTCGAAAAAAGGTAAGCGATGATGACAAGAAAAGCGCAACTGGCAAAAAAGTGTCGCGCGAAATTACAATAGAGTTAGTGGTAAAAAACAATAAAAACGAGACTGTAAATATGCAGTTAAAAGATCAAATTCCAATTTCTAAGCAAAAAGGAGTTACCGTTAAATCAATTGATTTGGACCATGCTGAATTAGATGATAATACGGGAATGTTAACTTGGAATTTACAACTCAAGCCAGATGAAACAAAAATAATTTCGTTTACTTATAAGGTAGAGTACAATAAAGACATGGACGTGTTGTAAATTTATAAACAGCATTTCGCCAGGATTGCCGAAGACAAAGAGTGGAGAAATTTTCATGTGTGAACTTCGAAAAGAAGGTTTCTCCACTACTTTATAAATGACCTTTTGTTCAGCTCAATTGGTTTTTAAAATATTACACTAGGTGTATGTATTTTCTTTCTTTCTACACACACACACAATTTTTAATATTATTTGTTAACTTGGCCAATATAAACAGGTTAACCTATGCTTAAAAACACATTATTATTCTTTTCACTACTTACTAGCGTGTGTGTTTCGGCACAAGAAGTAGTAGTCACTCAAGGAGATTCCTATACCAATTCCAAGTGGAAGTATAGACTTTACAATAGGTGAAGTTGTAATCAATACAGGCAGCGATGGAAGCAACGATCTAACGCAAGGTTTTCATCAAACGAACTGGAACTTTGTAAGCATAGAAGATCATGTTCCTAGTTATGAAGCAACAATTTTTCCCAATCCAACTTCAGATGATATTAAACATTAGAACAAGCACGTTCGAGAATGTAACCTATACACTGTATGATGCACGTGGGAAAATTGGTAATACAGGATAAGCTTTCTTCGGTACAAACACCTATTCAAGTAAATCAACTAGCACCAGGCGCTTATTCTTTGACCTTGAATAACGACGCACAAAAGCTGAAAACATTTAGACTAATTAAACAACAATAAGATGAAAAAAATACTACTCTCACTGGTTGCGATAGCAACACTCTCACTAAGCTCATTCGGTCAAGCACCAGAAGGTTTTAAATACCAAGCAGTGGTAAGAGATGCTGGTGGGTTAATATTAAACAACCAAGCAGTTGGAATGCGTCTAACAGTTCAGCAAGGCACGTATCGGCGGAACAGCTGGTGTATGCCGAAACGTTCAGTCAACGACCACCAACGCTTATGGGTTAGTAAACCTAGAGATAGGAACAGGAACAACTACAGATGACTTTACCAATATAGATTGGTCAAACGGTCCTTACTTTATGGAGACTGCGGTAGATTTCTTAGGAGGCATGACATGGGTTGTGATGGGAACAAGCCAATTAATGAGTGTTCCTTACGCGCTGTATGCAAAAACTTCTGGAAATGGAGCAGGACCGCAAGGACCAGCCGGACCAGCCGGAGCAGACGGAACAAACGGAACTGATGGTTTAGCCGGAGCAGATGGTGCAACAGGCCCACAAGGACCAGCCGGACCAGCCGGAGCAGACGGAACAAACGGAACTGATGGTTTAGCCGGAGCAGATGGTGCAACAGGCCCACAAGGACCGATAGGAAACGATGGACCAATTGGTGCAACAGGCCCACAAGGACCAATAGGAAATGATGGAGCAGTTGGTTCACAGGGAGCACAAGGTATTCAAGGCCCAGCCGGAAATGATGGAGTTGGAATTGCACAGACGTTATCTAAGGTTGGTGGTACCATTACATTGAGTGACGGCGGTGGCTCAGTAAATATAGACGATACAGATGCTACCAATGAACTGCAACAACTTACCGTATCCACTACAGGCGACACATTACACCTACAAAATGGTGGTTATGTAATCATTCCAGGAATCAGTGCAGCAAATGCATCAGGCGGTGGCGGCGGAACCTATCCAACAGGCTCAGTATTTTGTAACGGTTCTCCAACTACCATAGTAGATGTAACCAATCCTACAACGGGAGCTATATGGATGGACCGTAATTTGGGAGCTACGCAAGCAGCTACAAGCAGCACCGATGTGGATGCTTATGGTGATTTGTATCAATGGGGAAGAAGAAGTGATGGACATCAGTGTCGTACTGGAGTATCTCTTACAAGTACGCTAAGTCCATATGACCAACCTGGAACAAGTGATTTTATATTGAACGACATTGGTCTTACCTATGATGATTGGCGCAGCCCTCAAAACGACAATTTATGGCAAGGGTTAAATGGTATAAATAACCCATGTCCAAGTGGCTACCGTTTACCAACAGAAGCCGAGTTAAATGCAGAGCGTGCAAGCTGGAGCAGCACTACAATAGCGGGTGCTTTAGCCTCTCCCCTTAAGTTCTCCATCGCTGGCTACCGCCACTGGGGCACTGGTGTAAAAACACTTGTAGGGGCCTATGGCTTATATTGGAGCAGTACGTTTAGTGGTACCAATGCACGCATACTTAATATTGATAATCTTGCTAACCTTTACTTTAGCCACCGAGCACGCGGAGCAACCATCCGTTGTATTAAGGATTGACACTTTTACCTTGAGCGAAGTCGAAGGGTTGATTAGCGAAGCGATTTGATTTATTTTTACCCTGAGCAGAGCTTTAGCGGAGTCGATGGGTGACACTTAAACTCTTTGTCCCGCAGGGCAGAGAGTTTACTAAATAACCCGCGCAGCGGGTCGGTTTTTAAAGAATGATTCCTTCAGAAAAAATACTATTTTAGTACTGAAAAGAAAAGGTTTACCCTCTATAAAGAAGGCTTTTTTTAGGTAATTGTAGTTAATTATACCAAAAACCTATATTTCCCGTTCTGAATTAAAATAGTAGCAGTATGAAAGTAAAATTTATTTTAGCATTCGTCTTTTGTTCCTTATTGTTTTTAAGTTCTTGTTCCACAACAAAAAAGTGCGATGGTAGTAAGGGCGTTAAAACAAATATGGGAACAATGTGATATTAACCAGTTCTTCATTCCTGCGAAAGCAGGAATCTTGTTAATGATGCCTTAGATTATTGTAATAAGATTCCTGATCACCGCTTTGATCGTTAGGAATGAAGTAAGGATATGGTGCATAAACACACCTCCGTTTAAAACTAGACCCAAATCTAGTTTTAAAAGAGCTTTTTTGCAGCTCTTAACCCAACTGTGATTAATGATTATACTGTTTTAAAACAATTCACTGTGAACTTTAATCGGAGTACCCCAACTCTTGATTGGTAATATACTCTACATTTGAGTAGAATAATTGAACCGTTAATCCCATGAAAATAATATCTAGTATAATTTTACTTTTTGCTCTTACAACAGTCGTTAGTCAAGGTAATCATCCGGAAGGTCTCTTAAAAATTGAAAAAGTAACAACCTATTGGGATATTGACAGCACACTTGTCAGAAGTTTGGGGTTTTATAACAAAAGCGGTTATGGTTCGGTAGGCGAGAGAACAGGTCTTTGGCGCTTTTGGAATAACAAAGGGATAATTGAAGAAACGGTATTTTATTGGATGGGATTTAAGCACGGAAAAACGCAGCAGTTTTATCCAAATGGAAAATTATTTGTTGAAGGATATTATTATTTAGGGATCGAAGATTCCATCTTCAAAGCTTATTATGATAATGGAAACCTTGCAGAAACAGGCAATTATGGGGGTATTCCAGATGCCTTTTTAGAAGATACAGCCAATGCCGATTGGGCAATGAAACTGGATCAATTCGGAGCAGTTAAAATTGGTAAATGGGAATATTTCTTTGAAAATGGTAAGCCTATGATGGTGACCAACCATAAAGAAAATGATTCAACCGAATACATGATGGAATATTATGATACTTCTGGAACGGCTACTGTTACAGGAGGAATGGGTTCTATTATAAATAAGTATTCTACCGGAAAGCCAAAAGAAGAAGCCCATTATAAGAATGGATTAAGAGAGGGTGTTTTTAAAGAATGGAATGCAAACGGGATGCTTAAAACAACGGGTGAATATAAAGAAGGTAAAAGAACCGGACCTTGGGAGTTTCGTTATTTTGTTACCGATCAGGTATATCAAGAAATAAACTACGAAAATGGATTGAAAAAAGGTGTTTTTAAAGAGTATTTGCCGGATAGCACATTGGTTTTAAACGGGATGTACGACAATGGTTTAAAAAATGGTAAATGGGAATATTTCTTTGAAACAGGCGCAAAAGATATGACAGGAAATTTTGTCGACGATTTGCAAGATGGGAAATGGCGCTTTTGGTATCCAAATGGGCAATTGTATTACGAAGGTAATTTTATCAAAGGAGGAAAAGATGGGTTCTGGCAGTTCTTTTACAAAACCGGAGAAACTTGGAAAGAAGGAAGCTATAAAAAAAATTTAAGAGAAGGGGAGTGGACAACCTGGTTTGAAAATGGCCAAGAAGCCATGAAAGGAAGTTACTTGCAGGATAAAGAAAATGGCGACTGGTCTGCATGGTTCGAAAATGGACAGTTAAAAGATCAAGGAGCTTACGATATGGCTAAAATGAAAGGGAATTGGACTGGGTGGTATCCAAATGGGAAGAAAAGATACGAAGGTCCTTATACCAATGATATGAGAGACGGTAAGTGGACTTTTTGGACAGATAAAGAAGTTTTAAAAGATGTGGGGAGTTTTAAAATCTTAAAAAGAAAAGGAGATATCACCTTTTCAGAGGGTGATGGATACGAGCAAAGCTTTAGGCACGGGCATTGGAAATCTTATAGTGATCTAGATGGAGAGTTAACCAGTGAGGGAGATTACGCTTACGGGAAGCAAGATGGAAAATGGGAATATTATTATCCAGGTGGAGTAATTGTAGCCACAGAAAATTCATATGGAGACGGTATGCTAAACGGTGTTTCAAAAACATATACAAGAAGAGGAGAGGTTCAAAATGAAATAGGTTTTAAAAACAACAAGAAGCATGGTGCTATGAAGGTTTATAACCGAAAAGGGAAACTGATGCTGCATGTCGTATATAAAAATGGGGTACGTACAAAAAGTCTTGTGATGAGAGGGCAAGAAGCAAAGATTATGTATAAATACGGGTCGGGAGACAAGCCCAAGAAAAACAAATCAAAGAAAACCAAAGGCTCTTCCATATTAAGGTAGGTTCGAATTACACTTTAAAAATAATTGCTATATTTAGCTTAGATAATTATTTATGTAAGTCTATGATTAGAGCGCTACTATTACTTTTTCCTCTTTTTCTATCCATATGTTCTTTTGCTCAAACAGCAACCTTGAAAGGTATTGTTACGGATGGAAATACAAATGAAACTTTAATCGGTGTTACAGTTGTGATGGCAGATGGATTAGGTACTGTTACTAATCTTGACGGGGAATATTCGTTAAAAGTTTCTCCAGGACCTTATGAGGTTATCTATAGATACGTTGGGTATGATAACCAAAAGATAAATATCGCACTTGCTGCTGGTGAAGAAAAAATGCTGGATGTCAAACTACAGATTAACGCAAGTCAGTTAAATGATGTGGTAATATCTGCTGGTAAGTTTGAACAATCAATTGGAGATGTACCTGTATCTATTGCTATTATAAAACCCAGTTTACTAGAATCTAAAGCTACGATTACTTGTGAGGCTATTTTAGATCAGGTTCCTGGAGTTCAAGTTTTAGAGAATCAAATTAGTATTCGCGGAGGAAGTGGATTTAGTTATGGTTCTGGAAGTCGTGTATTGTTAATGGTAGATGATATCCCTATGTTAGCAGGTGATGCTGGAGATATTAAATGGTCTTCACTTCCAATAGAGAATGTGGAGCAGATTGAAGTAATAAAAGGAGCGTCATCCGTTTTATACGGTTCGTCTGCGTTAAATGGGGTTGTGAATATTCGAACAGCTTATCCCAAAGCAGTGCCAATGACCAAAATAAACTTTTCTAATGGGTTTTATATGGCAGGGTTTGGTAATCAAAAGGGGCGAAAACAAGACGGTACCGATACCTTATTTAACAGATCTGCCCAGAAATGGTGGGATGGTGGTGGACCATATTACGTTTCGGGTAATTTTTTACATTCTAGAAGAATCAAAGAAAACTTTGACTTTGTGGTTGGGGGTAATTTTTATGTAAATGATGGAATCAAAAAGGGAGCAGATGAAAATAGATTTAGGTTTAATACGAATACCAGATGGCGATCTAAAAAACATGCAGGATTAAGTTATGGCTTGAATTCAAACTATAATGAGGAAACGGGAAATCTGTTTTTCCTTTGGCATAATGCGGATAGTGTATTGATGCCTCAGGGATTAACCGATACTGCTACTACAACATTAAGTGGATATCATTCTTACCGGTTAAATGTTGACCCATTTATTACTTTTATAGATACCGCTGGTAGAAAGCATTCGTTGAAAGGAAGGTTTTACAATACGACAAATAAAAACAATACAAATCAATCATCCATAGCAACGTCATATTATGCAGAATATCAATTTCAGCAGCAATATGATAATGGCGTGACATTTACAACAGGTCTGACAAACACATATACCAATGTTGTTGCAGAATTGTATGGTGATCACACTTCACATAATATTGCTTTTTTTACCCAAGGAGATTTAAAATGGAAACGATTTAATTTTACTGCAGGCTTACGAGGTGAGCATTATAGAATTGATACTACAAGTACCTTAACAACATATTCAACGAAAACAGCTACATTTTCAATTCCTATCAAACCTGTTTTTAGATTGGGAGCTACCTATCAACTTGCAGAAGAAACCTATTTACGCGCTTCTTATGGCGAGGGGTATCGTTTTCCAACTATTGCAGAAAAATTTATTGCCACAAGTGTTGGAGGTTTAACTCTCTTCCCAAATGCAAATGTGAAAGCAGAAACAGGTTGGAGTGCTGAATTGGGCATCAAGCAAGGCTTTAAAATTGGCAACTTTATGGGGTACTTAGATTTAGCTGGTTTTATTACAGAGTACGAAGATATGATGGAATTTACTTTTGGGGTTTATGATTCAACAGGCGCTGAATGGGATACAGATCTAATGGGATATCCATCATTTAGTAATTTAGGTTTTCAATCTCAAAATGTTGAAGATGCTCGAATTATTGGAGGTGAAATTTCTATTGTGGGAAAAGGAAAAATTGGAAAAGTTGATATTGGAGTTCTTACTGGTTACACGTATATTCTTCCAAAAAGCATTAGAGCCGATTCAGCCTATTTAGCAACTTTTAGCGATTATTATTCTACTACAACGGATGCTAATGGTATTGAAACTACAGTAGCTGACCCTGACGTCATCTTGAAATATAGAAATAGACACAACTTTAAATTGGATATTGAATTTACATATAGAAAATTGGCGATAGGAATCAGCAATCGATACAATAGCTTTATGGAGCAAGTAGATGAAACCTTTACATCATCATTTTTAGGAGATCTTATTTTACCCGGTTATGGTGATTATAGAAATGCCCGGAGAATGGGAGATTATATACTAGATCTCAGAGTTGCATTGAGCGCATCTAAAAACGCCAAAGTTTCCTTTTTAATGAATAATGCCCTTAACAGAGAATATTCTAATCGACCCGGAAATGTTTTACCCCCAAGAACATTTCTCATACAGTATTCGTTTAATTTTTAATGAAAAAGTGCTAATCAAGTCAAAGATATTTGATTTTGATATGTAGTTTTTTAAACGTTATTTTTACCGAATGAAAATAGCCATACTGGATAAAGTACACCCTTTAATTCAAGAGGAGCTCTGTGAGAAGGGTTGGCAATGTGTCAATTTGTTTGAAGCATCTAGAAGTGAGTTAAAGGAAACAATTCATTCTTACCAAGGCATCATTTTAAGAAGTAGAATCAAAATGGATGAAGACTTTTTACAGGAAGCGAAATCATTACAGTTTATTGGTCGGCCTGGGGCTGGGCTCGAAAATGTTGATTTAGACTATTGTGAAGCGAATGGGATAAAAGTATTTCGATCTCCGGAAGGAAATAGAGCTGCAGTAGCGGAGCATACAATAGGAATGTTGCTGAGTTTGTTTAATAAGCTTAAAAAAGCAGATACTGAAGTAAGAAAAGGTGTTTGGTTACGAGAGGAAAATAGGGGTGTAGAATTGAGGGGTAAAACTATTGGTATTATTGGATATGGGTATATGGGAAAAGCATTTGCGCAAAGACTACTGGGTTTTGGAGTTCAGGTTATTGCTTATGACAAATACCTTCAGAATTTTGGAGATGACAATGTTACAGAAGTGAGTCTCCAAACTATTTTCGAAGAGGCAGAGGTGGTAAGTTTGCACACACCGCTAACCACAGAAACAATTGGTTTGGTAAATAGTGCGTTTTTAAAAGAATTCAAAAAGCCTATTTATTTTATCAATACAGCTCGAGGTCAGTCAGTTGTTACAAAGGCAATTATTGATGGAATTAAAGCACAAAGTATTTTAGGTGTTTGCTTGGATGTTTCTGAATACGAGAGCTCTACTTTTACAAAATTAGAAACTGAATCTTTTCCAGAAGAAATGGCGTATTTATACGGTTCAGATAGAGCAGTGTTGACACCGCATATTGCGGGTTGGACGCATGAAGCCAAGTTTAAAATGGCTGATTATTTAGTTAAGAAAATATTGGACGAGTTTAATTAGCCAAAACCAAATCTAGCATTGCTAATTCATAACTTTGCCATGGCACAACAGAATTTACATTGTGTTTCAGTAATTCTTTTCGAGTTGTTTCACCAATAGAAATTACACGTTGACCACGTATTGAATTTTCCGTATTAAAAAATGCTTCAACATTAGAAGGGCTTGTAAAAACGAGAATGTCAGATTCAGGTAATTTAAAATCAAGTTTTTGAATTGTTTTATAAACGATTAATTCTATTACTTGTGTTTTAGGTAATTTTTTCTGAATTGTCCGCAAACTCTTATCAGAAACAGGAAAAAGTACTGAGCCTTTACCTAGTGCTTTTACAAATCGTTTTGCAACTTTTTGTGTATTACCTTTGCCTATGTAATCTGCTTGTGCATATTTTGCTAGCGCTTTTCCGGTAGCTTTTCCAATAACACCAAATTTAGTCCCGTCTTTATAAGAGGGTTTATTTTCAAAAAACGCAGAAACGGCATTGCTAGAGCTAAAAAAGATCCAATCAGATTCAGGTGTTTCTTCAAATGGAACAGGAACGATTTCAATTAATGATTCATCATGAAGTTTGTACCCATTAGGCAAGAAACGTTTAAAATCACTATCCGATTTTAGCTCTCTAGAAATAAATACACGCTTACTTTCTTTTGCCTTGAGTAATTCTACTATTTCCTCAGCAGATGTGTTTTCTACATAAAGTCTTTTTGGAATTCCTTCCGAATTTTCTGCTTGAGAAACCCAAGTTTTCATAATTCCATATTCTTCTTCGCAATAAACTCCCAAAGGCAGTTGACATCCTCCATCCAATAGGTTCAATACTTTTCGTTCAATGTAAATGCGCTTTTGAACGCCTCTTTCGTTCATTTTTTGAAGTATTTTGAACAATTCCGTATCGTTTTCTCTTATTTGCAATCCAAGCACTCCTTGTGCCGGAGCCGGTATAAATTCTTTAGGATCTAGTGTTACAACATGAAATTCAGAAAGATCTATTTTAAGCCTTGTGACTCCGGCTTTTGCCAGCATAATAGCATCGTAATCTCCTTCTCGCAATTTATTGATTCGAGTTGGAACGTTACCGCGGAGTTCCTTAATTTCTATATCAGGCCGAAAAGCTAATAATTGCGATTTTCTCCTAGCAGAAGAAGTTCCAACAATTGCTTTTTCTTTCATTGAAAACCTTTTACTTGTGTTCACCGCTTCCTTTCTAATTAACAGCAGTTCAGAAGGGTCTTCTCTATCTGACACAGCTGCAACAAGCAATCCTCTTGGAGGGTTAGTCTCTAAATCTTTATGTGAATGAACCGCTAAATCAATCTTTTTATTTAGGAGCGCTTCTTCAATTTCTTTAGTAAAAAAACCTTTACCCTCCATTTTATCAAAACTTAGGTCTTGAATTTTATCCCCTTGCGTTTGAATAATCTCTAGCTCAACAGTGCATCCTAAATCTTCTAGTTGAGATTTCACGCTATATGCTTGCCACAAAGCGAGGTCACTTCCGCGCGAACCAATAATTACTTTCTTACTCATGTTGGGATTATTGTTGATTTTTAATTAGTATTTCTCTAGCCATTTTCATGGGAACACTAATATATTTTTTCTCTAAATAAGAAACCACTTTGTCTAATACTTCTTTAGATTCTCCATCTAGTTGATTTAACTCTTGGGCAAAAACTTCAGTAAAGGCTTTTTCTTTGATATCTTTTACTGTTTTTGGAACAGCTTTCATTGCTATTTCAACTCTTCTAAGATGAAATGCTTTTTTGAAATCTTCAAAGTGTTCTTTTAATATTTTATTACACTTAGTAATTTCTTTTTCTCTCTCCTTTAGGTTTTGTTCAGCAATAATTTTTAAATCTTCTACAGCGATTAATTGAACATTATGTTGCTTTGTTAACTTTCTGTCAAAGTCATTCGGAACAGCAAGGTCAATAACAATTTTTCGAGAAGTATCATTATCTAATAATTTACTATATACCTCTTCTGTAAATATTTTATTGGCAGATCCTGTGCAGGTTACAATAACATCAAAATCTCCTTTGTAATTATTTAAATCGGATAATGGTAAAGCTACTCCATTTACATTTCCAGCTAGCCATTCAGCTTTTTCCAAGGTTCTATTAAAAAGAGTGAAATTATTAAAACCATGTTTATCTAGAAAACGAAGCATGTTAGCGCTGGTTTTACCCGCTCCTACGACTAAAAATTTCGAATTACTATTTATATTGAGGCTTTTTAACTTGTGGTAGGCTAACGAGACAACTGAAACGGGTTTAGTGGCTATGTCACTTTGCGTGTAAACTGCTTTAGCTGCGTTTATTGTTCTTTCAATAGCTATTCGAATAACATCTCCTGTAAGGTTCATTTGTTTCGAATCTTCAAATGCTTTTCGAAGTTGTGTAATGATTTCTCTTTCGCCAATTACCAAGGAGTCTAATGATGAAGCTACATTGAATAAATGCAAAATAACTTCTTCACCTTGTAATATGGAGCAGTTTTCAGTTGCAAAACTTATTTGTTTAGAATCCCAATTAGGATTAAATGCTTGAAAGAATTTAACTAAGTAGGCATTCGTTAAATTTTCTTTTGTAGTAAATACAAATTCTACTCTGTTGCAAGTAGAAAGATACATGAGCTCATTAATGTTAGCGTTTTGGCACAAAAAATCAAGTCGGTCTTGTTTTTCCGTGTCTTCGACGTGAAATTTACCTACTTTATCTATTTCAGTAGTTTTGTGGGTAAATGCTATGACTTTTAATGTATTCAGAATATCTATAGATTATGACAAATGTGTTAAAGAATGCCTCTTTTTATGTCATACAAATGTCATACAATGTTTAAATATATCCATTCTGAATAAATCTTGTTTATTCTGAGTTTTTGTTCTGTTTAATAAAAGGTAGGTCATAACTTCATTCTACGTTTTTATTAGAAAAATAAAAGAGGTTTTCAACCTTTGCCATTTAACAAGTTAACCACACATCTTTAAAACAGCCATGTTGATTACCTTACCTTTGGTAGGTTAATACCTGACGTTATGTATAAAGTAATTACTATTGTTTGTGTTTTTTTATTTTTGGGTTTTAATGCTCAGGAAAATGCTTTCCAGAAAAATGGAAATGTTAAATCTGATCAGGAAGTATATGCTGAAGGGCAGCCAGAATATTCCAGGGTACTGATTATTCCTTTTGAACCGAAAATGTACATTTCTAGTGCAGATAAAGAGATTGCTAATCGGACAAATCTTACCCATCAAGAGATTCGAGAAAATATGCGATATGGCATATCTAACCAAATGAGGAATGCGCTAGGAAAAGGGATGAAATCGGTTTCTTTACTGCACATTGATACTGGAGATGTTGGAAGAGATTTGGGATACATTTATAATTCTATTGGGTATAAATACAAGCCCTTACCCACAGAGGATGTTGCTAAGAATAAACAAAACGAAGTGGACGTAAAACCAATAAATAAATTGAAGGGGTCATTTAATAAGTTGATAAAACATGATAACCTTGGTCCCAAAGAAACGGATGGAGGAACACGGATAAAAAATGGGCAGATTCACTCAACGGTTAGTTATGGTGAGAAGTTTATGAATACGTCTATTCATAATCCTAATTTACTAAAAGTGTTGAGTGTTAAATACAATGCGGATGTGTTTCTTTTCATTAATGAGTTAAACATTGAAGCAGCTGCATCTGCTTCTAGGTCGGGCTTATCGACATTGTCTTATAAAAGAAAAGTAAAAGTCCATTACACCATTTTTAATAAGGATGGTAAGCAGCTTCATGGAGGTGCCGCCATTGTTTATATGCCATCTACTACAAATGATATGAATAAGATAATAAATAATTATTTTTCAATCTTGGCGCAAAATATGTCAGATAACATCCCAAGTGCGCAAACTTCAAAAATTGAACAGGAGAAATTGAAAGAGGAAGAAAGAAAAGCTAAAGAACAGCGTGACGAGATTAAAAAACTTTAGGTGATTTCTTTATTTATTGCCGCTAGCTAAATTATTTTGTTTGTTAGCTATTTAATCAATGAGTTTCCACAAGAGAAATTAATCCAACTTAGTTAGCAGAATTTTCCTGTAAATAAAAAAGGACTGTTATAAACAATGACTAAGCCCATATAAATCGAGATAAAATATTCTTGCAAAAGGATGAAGTGCTCTTTTTTATTGTTGGCGTAATTCTCAGGGGCTAAATTGTTAAGAACTCTGAGAAACTAAAATGAAGACACACCGTTACATTAATAAATTAGAAATATAATGATTACTTTAAAAGGACATATATTCAATGAGCATTGCCGATTTAAATTAAAATCGGGAAAGGAGGTTTATGGGATAATATGGCAAGTAAGTGTTGAAGATTCCCCTGCTTATTTCTTTACTTCAGCATCCCAAAAAGTAAAAATAGAAACATCTGAAAACCGATTGGAAATGATTCAAGAATTGGGGTTCAAATTAGATATTAATGATGTAGTGATGTCTGAGAACCTAGCTTCATAATTCTAATCACCTTTAGTTTTTTAGCTAATCCTATCCGCATTAGCTCAACTCAAAATTTAAAAGACTTCAAGTAAAAAGGTTCAACATAAGCTACATCTTCAAATTCCTTTTTGGAAAACTTTAAATAAGATAGATTGATCATTCCTTTTGAAGAGGATAAATGATTTTCAATCCTGACATTAGCAGGAATAACGGCATTACACTTTTCAGCGCCATCGCCAATTAAGATAATTTCTTTGTTTGCGTCGAAAAACGCTACGTCAATCACTTCTGCTGAAATAGGAGTTTTCATCTCAGCTTTATTATTAAAAGCTGCTGTATAGACTTCCATTCTTCTGGCATCTATCATTGGCATCAAAATAGTATTTGCATCTATCACGTTATTGTTTAAGTAGCCGCAAGCTAATACCGATACTGAATCTATGCTGATTAATGGGATATCTAAGGCGTAACAAAACCCTTTAGCACTAGAAATCCCAATTCGCAAACCAGTATAAGATCCTGGTCCTGTAGAGACGCAAACAGCGGCTAAATCTTTAAGTTGGTAATCTACTTGTGTAAATAAATCCTTAATAAATACGTTTAGTTTTTCAGAATGAATGTATTTATCAGAAGATTCTTCTTTAACGGCTAGAAGCTCTCCATCAAGACCAAGTGAGACAGAACAAACTTTGGTAGAAGTTTCGATGTTTAATATTAGGGTCATTGAATAGAGATTGTTAAAATTGATTTTATATGGTTCGGTAATTTTAGTTCTGCAGATTATTCAATACTCGTAACAATTGCTTCAACTCTTCTATTGGCTTTACTTTGAGTTTCTGTAAGCGCTTTTTTGTAAATAATTTTAGAGTTGCCATAGCCAACATAAGTTAGTTGATTTGGGTTTATGTTTTTGTTAACTAAATAGTCCACAATAGCTTTTGCTCGCTCCTTTGAAAGTTCTTTATACCTTCTTTTATTTCTCCCTTTACCATTTACATGCCCTCCAATTTCGACCATAATATGTGGGTTTTCCATTAAAAATGAAGTTAGCTTTATTAAGTCGCCTTGACTAGAAGGTAGGATGGTGGCTTTGTCCCCCAGAAAACTTATGTGTTCAAATTGTAATTTCGATCCTATTGTTAATTTTTTAAGTGTAAAAACGAGTGAAGAATCACCTATTATTTTATGAAAATAATTAAAAGTTTCTTGCTCGAATCCTTTGCTCGTAAGGGTGAATCTATAACGTGTAAGCCTTTTAACATTTTCTATAATCCAATCACCAATACTGTCCCTATAAACGGAATCAGTGCTTCTTGTTTCTTTAACTTCTATATTTAGGTTTTCAATTTTTGCTCCAGTTTGATCAACTGCACTAATATGTATTTTTGGTGGAGGTTCTTTTACTTTCGGAATTTCGATAATATCTAATCTTTTTTCCGCGATTGTTTCTGAATACACAGTTTTAAATTGAAAGCTTCCAATACTGCCATAAGGACCATCAATTATTAAATAATACTCTTCGCCAGCAAACACCAGTAAAGGTGCAGAGAAAGAAGGAGATCCCCCCGCCGCCGCAAAATAATTGTCATAACCATCTTTTAATCCAGTTACACTTTTTTCTTCAGGCTTTTTTCTGCATATATTGGAGCGAACGGGTAGTATTTTATTAGTAGCTATAGAATCGCAATAATTATCGCCATTTATTTTAAAGATTGAAAAATCATAGTCTTCATCCGGTAAATCAGGGCGGATAAAAAACTCGAACTTTGCGTCTTTAGTGAAAATCAACTTAATCCAAAGTGTGTTATGTTCTTTCGTGAAAAAATAAGGGTTTCGAATATCATGCCCTTTGATTTCCAATTTGTAACCATGTCCTTTAGGAATATTTATAGCTCCGGTAATAGAGTCGTAAAATACAACAGATCCAGCACAGTCAGATTGTTCCTTGCCAAACTTTTGCCCAAATCCAATATTGACTAGAGCAAATAATATGATTAATAAAATGTGCTTCATTGGTTGCTAAATGCAAGTTTAATGAAAGAATTTAAGGTATAAAAGATTTCTTTTAAACAAAATATTGTTTTCGCCTTTATAAAATGTAAAATTGAAAAAACGTTTCTGGCGATAGCTATCAGGAAGGCTTAAGCAATAAAAGAACACTAGAATTAAAAATAGGATATGGATGTAATACCACCCTGTTAAAATACTTTTTTACGAAGAACGAAATTTTGTCCCAAATACACACTTCTAACTTGTTCATCATCTGCCAATGCTTCCGCAGCTCCAGATTTAAGAATTGAGCCCTCAAATAATAGGTAAGCTCTATCTACAATGCTCAAGGTTTCTTGAACATTATGGTCTGTTATTAATATTCCTATGTTTTTTTTCTGAAGATCTAAAACGATTCTCTGAATATCTTCTACAGCAATTGGATCTACTCCTGCAAATGGTTCATCAAGAAGAATGAATTTTGGATTGATGGCTAATCCTCTTGCGATTTCAGTCCTTCTTTTTTCTCCTCCTGAAAGTTTATTTCCCAGATTTTTCCGAACATGTTGGAGCCCAAATTCATTTAAAAGTTCCTCTAGTCTTTCCTGTTGTTTGGTCTTCGAGAGTTTAGTCATTTGTAGAATAGCAAGTATATTATCCTCTACGCTTAATTTTCTAAATACGGACACTTCTTGCGGTAAATATCCAAGTCCCATTTTTGAACGTTTGTACATAGGAACTTTTGTGATATCTTTATTGTCTAAAAATACTTTGCCAGAGTCTGGTTTTACTAGGCCAACAATCATATAAAAGGATGTTGTTTTTCCTGCCCCATTTGGTCCTAATAAACCAACGATTTCCCCTTGTTTCACCTCTATCGTTACACCTTTTACAACTTCTTTACTTTTATAAGCTTTCCTTATTTCTTCCGTTCGTAATATCATAAATTTGCTCTTAAAATTCAAACTGTAATTTCCCTCTAATTCCAAATGGACTAACCTTCATTCCATCTACTTTATGACTTAGATAGGTGAGTCTCCAAACGGCATCTACTCTAAAAAATGAAAAGATGTTTTCGATTCCTGCTGCTAACTCCATATAAGGCTTTGCCCTTAAGCTTGTTGTGTAGTCTGCTAAGTCCATTAAAATAATGTTTTTTTTGTCAAGTGTACCGTATATGCCTTTAAAAGTAATGACCTCTCGCCATTTTAATTTTTTGAGTAACGGAATTTTATTTAAAAATATTCCTCCAAGATGCTGATGTATATTGAAACTGACATATTCGTCACTTACAAATTCATTAATGTTCATTAGGTTGTAAGAGTTTTCGTTGTATCCCCAAGTTTCATTTCCAGGGTGTACTTCTAGCAAAGGGTATGGGAGATCACCCCAAACTTTACCAACTGAAAATTGATATTTTGTAGTTCCAATAATGCCTAACGAAAACTTATGTTTGTAACCAAAAACAAGTTTGTGATATTCATATTCACTGTTAAATAAATTTGGAATTCCATATGTGTAAAAAACAGTAATAATAGGATGTTTGGTTCCTAAAGATACTCTGTCGAACTCTCCAGAAACATGTTTTTCATTGTGAGCATATCGGATCAATAATGAAGCTTCAGAAGTTGTAATATTTGTTATTGAATCTTGAATTGATGTTTCTGGGTTGGTTTTTATAAAAGGTGTAATTCCTAAAGGTGAAATCGAAGCATTTCGAAGCATTATAGTACTCTGTAATCCAGCAGTCCATTCTCTCTCGAAAGAAGCTCTATATTTAGTATTAAAGACTAATTTATTTAATGGGTTTCTTCGTGCAACTGAAGATACAGCATTTGCAGAGTTAAAGGAATTTGAACTCAGTCCAACTTGTTCAACATCATGTTTGTAAACCAATTTCATTAGCCTTCTTGGCTCTTTAGTAAGAAAGAATCGCGTCCCGCCTCCATATTTGAATTTTTCGTCTAATAAGCCATAAGCTGCGTATCCAGATATTTCTATAGATTTACTAAAGTCGTTACTGGTTCTTCCACCAATACTAAATCGATGTCCTTCAATCGGGTTCCAGCTGTATAGAGAATATATTGGGCCAAGTTCAAATTTCCCAATTATTTTGTATCCCGTAGCAATAGTTTTAATAACGTCGGTGTAACTCTTAATTATTGGTAAGTTATTTAATGTATCGATCATGTCGTAAACACCTTGCTCTTTTTCTGTTAAGGTATCCTGCCGGTGTTCAGTCCAGTATTCTTTGCTTTTTAGTTGCACGCTATCTTCGACAACAATATTCTCCAACCCTTTATAGAATTGATTTGTCTTAGGTTTATTTATAATAAAGTCAGAATAGTAAGTTGCTTTTCGTCCATAAAATCCAGTTTTATTTTTTACTACAGAAAAAGAGATGAATAGCTCATCTTTTGTTAGCATCCAAACCTCATCTTCCACTTGTTGGAAAGTTTGGGTAATGGATAATTCTTCCACTAAATTAAGGTTGGCATCTTTTGCCATTTTGCCTTCAATCTTTTTAACTGCGTAAGTAGTATCGTGAACCCATATAGTTCCATTAAGGGTTAGTTCTCCTTTCCTCTTCGGCATGTATTTTAATTCATAACACCAATACCCATCAATATTCATGCTATCCATTAAGTAGTATTTATAATAATTTAATCCATAATTTGCTATTGGGCTAATGAAATCCCGTCCTAATAATTTTAGTTGATTTTCATAGACATTAATTTGCTGATACATATCTCCTGTAAATTGTGAAACACTTTCATTGTCAACTCCAGAGACTCTAGTAGCTTTTATTGTTTCTTTGTGAGATTTTGGATTTTTTCGATAGTGGTATTTCGAAATGGATTCTGAGATTAAGATAGGTAAATAGGGTTTCCCATCTGTTGTATCAATATTATCGAATATAAAATCGAATTTTTTAAACACTTTACTTTTTTGAAATTTATTTGAGAGGTTATTGATATCAAATTCCATTTTATTGTAAACTTCATACTCATACGATTCTAACTTTTCCCTATTGTTAATGTGCTTGTTTGCAATTACTTTTTTAAGAATGGGATGTGCTGGGTTTATATCACTAGGAATTACGATTAATTCAGGTAAATCTGTCGACGCTTCTGAAAGCTTAAAATTGACTTCCTGGGCAATATCTTTTTTAATAGCAATGGTCAACCTTGTGTATCCAACAAAGGAAGCTGAAAGAGAATCGGTGCCATAATAAGATTCTAATTCATAATATCCATCTAAATCTGTTGTTATTCCAATTTTCGAGCCCTGAAACATAACGTTAACAAAAGGGAGCGTTTCTTCAGTTTCGGCATCCGTTACAATGCCATAAACTTTTGTTTTTTGCCCAAAGCTGTTTATACGTATTAGCAAAATCATGCAAATTAATATGTGATATGTTTTAATCAATTTATTTACACTAAGTTATTTTCTTTTTTTTGCCACTCTTTTTGAGGCAATGATCCCTATTTCATAAAGGATTAATATAGGAAAAGAGACCAGTACTTGACTTATAACATCTGGAGGGGTTATTATTGCCGAGAGCACCAATATGGCAACTAAGGCATGTTTCCTATACTTTATTAGGAGTGCTGGAGAAATAATGCTGAGTTTAGTAAGAAGGTAAATAATTATGGGTAGTTCAAAAAATAGTCCACTAAAAAGCGTTGTGGTTGTTATCATTGTCATATAACTATTGATGGTGAAGTTGTTTTGAATCTCTGCGGTAAGTTTATAAGAACCAAAAAACTGAACGCATAATGGA
The DNA here is from genome assembly GCA_943788755.1 of uncultured Flavobacteriales bacterium. Lineage (GTDB taxonomy): Bacteria > Bacteroidota > Bacteroidia > Flavobacteriales_D > Parvicellaceae > CALSMU01. Next base: position 22,781 of record CALSRM010000003.1, on the reverse strand, counting down.
CTGACTAAAAAGTAGCCGAATGCTACTCCAAAAAAGAACAGTAGCGATCCATAAAATACAATCCCTTTTGTTACATAGACTTCCTTGTTTTTAAGTCCAGGCTTTACAAAGCTCCATATTTGATGAAAAATAAATGGAAAGCACATTAAAAATCCTCCTACTATAGCAAAGTACATGTTGGTAGCAAATTGCTGTGTCATTTCAATCGATTGAATATCAATAGGGATTTCTGTTCCGCATAATGTGTCTTCTAATCCAAGTGATTGGGACATCCAACAAAAGAACTGGTAGGTAGGAAAATCCATTTCTGACATGGCTAAATACACATGATTAATAATAGGATCTGTGTAAATAAATAAAACCGTTGCTATAATTAAAATGGCAATGGAAGACTTTACCAAACGCCATCTCAATTCCTCAAGGTGTTTTAAGAAAGGCATTTTTTTATCGTCTTTTTCTTCTTCAGCCATTTTTAAATTAGTATATCCAATGTTAAGGGCAGCGAAAATACGGAATATCGTTAAATTAATCATGCATGGAGAGCTATATAAAAGAAGTATATAGTAATACGGAGCAAAGTACGAACTGTGCACGTCCATTCTTAGGCTTCTTCAAAATGACTGATTTCATCATTTAATAAGCCAAATATTCTTTTCTTCTCCTTATTTTTGTGGTTCAAATAATTAGAAAAGATAGGTTGAGTTCTCGGGTTTCAAAATACATTTCATATAAGAAAAAGGCTGTTTCAAAACACAAGGTTCATTCACCATTTGTATTTGATTTAATAGTCGATGTTTTTGAAAACGAGAATAGTTATTACTCCTTTCCTGCAGTGGAGTTGATTCGTAAAAAACTATTACTAACCAAACGCACTCTTACGGTTGAAGATATGGGTGCTGGCTCCCGAGTTTTTAAGTCGAATCAAAGAAAAATAAAGGATATAGTAAAGTATTCTGCTCAGAAACCTAAATATGCACAGCTATTATTTAAATTGGTGAATTATTACCAGCCTAATACTATTTTGGAGCTCGGTACATCTTTAGGTTTGACAACAGCCTATTTGGCTAAAGCCAGAAAAAAAGCTAAAGTTTATACCTTCGAAGGAAGTCCAGAAATTGGTGAAGTGGCTAAAAATACTTTTAAATCTTTACTCATTAAAAACGCAGAATTGGTCCAAGGGAATTTTAGTGAAACCTTGCCAGAAACTCTTCCTAAAATTGCTGTTTTAGATTTTGCTTTTTTTGATGGTAACCACCAAAAGAAACCAACACTTGAATATTTTAATCAGTGTTTAGAGAAAGCAAATGAGCAGAGTATATTTGTTTTTGACGATATCCATTGGTCAGATGAAATGACAGAAGCTTGGGAAGAGATTAAAAAGCATCCGGAAGTAACTCTTACCATCGATATTTTCCAATTTGGGATTGTTTTTTTTCGAAAAGGAGTTGAGAAACAACATTTTGTATTGAATTATTAACCTGTTTAGATAGCTAAGTAACACGTCATTGCCAATCCCGATTTAATGGGTAAAGCAATCTCACCATTGAATTCGATTTCTTTGTAGGTCATGGATGTTAGACTCCATTCCTGCGAAAGCAAGAATCTTATTTATTGATGAACTAAGGTTCTCTATCTCCATTGCATTTTTTATATAATGTCATTATTTTTATGTGATAATATTCCTATATTTCTAAAATGAAATTAAGTAGTTATATCTTACAGTTTGTAGTATTCGTTTGTATTGTTCTGTTATTTACAGAGTGCGACAACAATGCAAAATTTGAACGAGATATTAATACGTTTTTTGCAACATTATTCTTTCTTATTGTTATGATTATTGGAGGTATACCTTCCATTGTTTTTAGTGCAATAAGCACTAAGTCTCCCAAATCATCAATACGGGTTATTGCTATCGTATTTGTTTCTGTTTTTGCCCTATGTTCTGTAATTTCTATACCATTATTTGGAGAATTTTGGCGTAAAGGGGCAAAAGATTGGATTGCCTTTATAGCCTTTATTCAATATGGATCCTTGACTCTTTCGATACTACTAATTGTTGTAAGGGCCAATAATAAAAACAAAATAATTCAGAATAGTCCACCAGTTACCAAGCCAATAAACAATGGTAAAGTGAAAGATGATAATTCAGATGATGAAATAGATTATTTGGACGAGATCTTAAATGATTAACCTACTCCATTGATTGGGTTGGTTTAGAAGATAACTCAATCACTTTTTCGTATTCTTCAGGAGATAGATCATTGAAGAAATAGTTAACCGGATTGATTGCTTTTCCATTTTTCCTTACTTCATAATGTAGGTGTGCACCAACAGAAGCTCCTGTGTTTCCTACAAATGCAATTACATCACCTCTTTTTACTCTTTGTCCTTTTTTTACATTGTATTTACTACAATGCGCATATCTTGTTTTATAACCAAAACCGTGATCGATAATCACGATCTGACCGTAACCGCTCATCCAATTAGCTTTTTCTACGATACCATCACCAGAAGCATATATTTCTGTCCCACTTTTGGCTGTAAAGTCCATTCCAGCATGTAGTTTCATGATTTTGTAAATAGGGTGCATTCGCATTCCAAAACCAGATGCTAAACGTGTTAAATCAGCATTGTTAATAGGTTGGATAGAAGGAATTGAGTGTAGGATTTCTCCTTTGGTTTTAATCAATTCAATCACTTCATCATAGGATCGTGATTGAGCAACTAGCTTTTTTTCTATTTTCTCTATTTTTTTCGCTATATCGATAACTAGTTCACTGTGGGCAATGTTTTTATACTTGTCATATTTCATGGGGTTTCCCCCGGTACCTAGACCTCTTTTGTGTTGTGGATATGGGTCCGCCTCAAAAATAGCTCTGTATATATTGTCATCTCGGCTTTGCGACTCTCCCAAGATTAATTCAATTTCTTCTAATTCTCTCATAAAACTAATTAGCTCTTCTTTGGTCGAATCAACATCCATTTTAGCTTCTTTAATTCCTTGGTTTTTAATGTAGGGGTATAGTAATGCAACAACTATTGTTGTAAAAACAATGGCAGAAATGATGAAATAAGAAAACTTTCTAATATAACCTTGCCAACCAAGTTCTACTTCTTCGTAATTTAAACTCTCAGGATTGTATCTGAATTTGGTTTTTGACAAAATAGGTTTATTTGTGAGGGTGAAATTAGGGTAAAATCGCTAAATTTGCAACCTTCTAGACTAGCTTAAGGTTTAAGGCATTGATATAATAAAAATTAACGGAATGACATCTAAGGAAATACGTCAAAAATTTCTCGACTTTTTTGCTTCAAAAAATCACAAAACCGTTGAGTCGGCACCTATGGTGGTAAAAGATGACCCTACACTTATGTTTAATAACGCAGGGATGAATCAATTTAAAGATATATTCCTTGGTAATTCTACTCCCAAAGATGTTCGTGTTGCAAATTCTCAAAAATGTTTACGTGTATCTGGTAAGCACAATGATTTAGAAGAAGTAGGTGTTGATACGTATCACCATACAATGTTCGAAATGTTAGGAAATTGGTCTTTTGGAGATTATTTTAAAAAGGAGGCAATCGAATGGGCATGGGAATTATTGACAGTGGTATATGGTTTGGATAAAGACAGATTATATATTACCGTTTTTGAAGGCGATAAAGAAGATGGCACGGAGAAGGATCAGGAAGCTTACGATATTTGGAATTCAATAATTCCAGCGGAGTATATTTTAGCATGTGATAAAAAAGACAACTTTTGGGAAATGGGAGAAACTGGCCCATGTGGACCTTGCTCCGAGATTCATATAGATTTAAGAAGCGATGATGAACGTAAAAAAACTCCCGGAACTGAATTAGTAAATATGGATCACCCACAAGTGATTGAGATCTGGAATTTGGTTTTTATGCAATATAACCGAATGTCAGATAGAAGCTTGGTTCCGCTGAAGAACAAACACATTGACACTGGAATGGGATTTGAACGTTTGGCAGTTGCATTACAAGGAAAAACGAGTAATTATGATACAGATATTTTTTCCCCACTATTAAATAAAATAGAAGATTTATCGGGGTTAAAATACCGTCCCGAAAATGAGGAAAAACATAAACAAGCATTGATGGTAAACATTGCAATGCGGGTTATTTCAGATCACGTTAGAGCAATTGCTTTTTCAATAGCAGACGGTCAGCTACCCTCAAATACTGGTGCTGGTTATGTAATTCGAAGGATTTTAAGAAGAGCAGTACGTTATGGTTATCAATCTCTTGAATTGAAAGAACCATTTATGTATCGACTAGTGCCGGTTCTGGCAAATCAAATGGGAGATGCTTTTCCGGAATTAGCAAATCAAAAAGTGTTAATTGAAAAGGTAATAAAAGAAGAAGAAACTTCTTTTTTTAGAACGCTTGAACTTGGTTTAAAAAGAATCGATCAGATTTGTATAAAATTAAATGCTGAAAAGAAGAATGTTGTGCCAGGTAAGGAAGTTTTTGAATTGTATGACACATTTGGGTTTCCAGTAGATTTAACCAACCTAATTGCTGAAGGTTATAAGATGACTATTGATGAAGTAAGTTTTAATGAGGAATTGGAAAAACAAAAAAGCCGTTCTCGTAAAGATGCTGAAACAGAAACAGGCGACTGGGTTGTCCTAAAACAAGATGATAAGGAAGAGTTTGTTGGATACGACTATACCGAATCTGAGGTATATATCACAAGATATAGAAAGGTAATTGTGAAGGAAAAAGAAGTGTACCAGCTTGTTTTTAATTTCACACCATTTTATGCTGAAGGTGGCGGGCAAGTTGGAGATAGAGGGTACATTGAGGCGAATGGTGATAAAACATCAATTTTCGACACCAAGAAAGAGAATAACTTAATAATTCACTTTACGAATGAATTACCAGCAGATACATCCTCCAACTTTAAGGCAGTAGTTGATACGAATAAAAGAACCCTTACTGCTAATAATCATACTGCCACGCATTTAATGCATGAAGCTTTGAGAGATGTTTTAGGAACGCATGTAGAGCAAAAAGGCTCTTTGGTAAACGAAAAATATTTGCGCTTCGATTTTTCTCATTTTAGCAAAGTAACTGACGAAGAGATAGCTAAAGTTGAGGCTTTAGTAAATCAACGTATTCGTCAAAATATTAATTTGGAAGAGCAAAGAATGGTTCCTGTAAACAAAGCAAAAGAGATGGGAGCGATGATGTTGTTTGGAGAAAAATATGGAGATGTGGTTCGCGTTATTAAGTTTGGTACGAGTATAGAACTCTGCGGAGGAATACATGTTGAGAATACTTCTCAAATTAGCTCTTTTAAAATAACAACGGAAAGCTCAATTGCTGCGGGAATAAGACGAATTGAAGCTATAACATCAATAGCAGCAGATAAACACCTGCAGTCTCAATTGGACTTAATTGATGAAGTGAGGGATTTATTAAAAGGTCCAAAAGACATAAAAAAAGCTATCATTGACCTACTATCTCAAAACTCTAGATTAGGTAAGGAGATAGAATCTTTTAAAAAAGACAAAGCAGGGGATGTTAAAAAGGAATTATTGGATGCAATAGAGCCCATTAATGGAGTTAACTTTTTAGCGAAAAAAGTAGATTTAGATAGTGGAGCAATTAAAGATTTGGCATTTCAATTAAAGGGGGAGGTCGATGATTTGTTTATGATATTGGGAGCAGAAATAGATGGAAAGGTTGTTATCTCAATTGCTCTTTCCGATAGCTTAGTTAAAGGAAAGGATTTGCATGCAGGAAATATGATTCGTGAGCTAGCTAAGGAAATAGCAGGTGGTGGAGGTGGACAGCCAACCTTTGCAACTGCTGGAGGAAAAAATGCTAGCGGAATTTCAATTGCATTGGCTAAGGCAAAGGATTATTTAGCTTAGGCAAAAAGTTACTTTTGATTGAAATTTTAACGGTATTTTATTATCCTTTTGGATTAGCGTATAGATTTACATCCTTGCCAGTTATCGTGTCGCTACATAGGATTACTAATCTTTCTATAATGTTTCTTAGCTCACGAATATTACCAGTCCAATTGACATCCTTTAATGCAGTGATACCACTTTTGTCAATTACTTTTAAAGGTAATCCTTGATCTTCACAAATAATTGCTAGAAAGTGTTCCGCCAATATTGGAATATCATCCTTTCTGTCATTTAATGAAGGTACATGAATTGGAATTACATTTAGTCTATGATATAAATCCTCTCTAAAGTTTCCTTCTTCAATTTCTTTGCGCAAGTTTTTATTAGTAGCGGCTAGCACTCTTACATCAACCTTAATTTCTTTATCCCCCCCAACGCGGGTAATCTTATTTTCTTGTAAAGCTCTTAAAACTTTTGCTTGAGCCGAAGCGCTCATATCTCCAATTTCATCTAAAAATATTGTTCCGCCATTTGCAGTTTCGAATTTACCAGGACGTTGTTTATGCGCAGATGTAAAAGCCCCTTTTTCGTGTCCGAATAACTCACTTTCAATTAATTCTGAAGGTATGGCAGCACAATTCACTTCCACAAAAGGAGCTTTTTCTCTCGTACTTTTTTCATGTAATTGACGTGCTACTAGTTCTTTTCCAGAACCGTTCCCGCCTGTTATTAAGACTCGGGCGTCTGAAGGTGCAACTTTTCCAATCATTTCTTTAATTGCCGTAATAGCTTCAGATTCTCCAATTATATCAGTTACTTTTCCCTTGCTAACTTTTCGTTTTAGTTTTTTTACTTCTTGAATCACCTCTTTATTATCGAGTGCATTTCTTAATGTAACGAGTGTTCTGTTGAGGTCTAGCGGCTTTTGAATAAAGTCATAAGCTCCTTTTTTTATTGCTTCAACTGCGGTTTCCACATTTCCATGCCCAGAAATCATTACAACAGGAGTTTCGATATTATTTTCTACAATTTTATCTAAGACTTCCATGCCGTCCATTTTAGGCATTTTAATATCACATAAAATAAGGTCGTACTTGTTTTTCAAGATTAAATCCAATCCAGCTTTACCATCTTCAGCAGTCTCTACAGTAAACTTTTCGAATTCTAAGATCTCTTTAAGTGTACTTCGAATAGGCCTTTCATCATCTATTACTAATATTTTTGTCATGGTGTGTTTTTTTTAAGATGCCTTGATAGAAATAATTGTGCCGTTTATAAACGTTACTTATGTCTCAGCCATTTAAACATTTCTTTATAGGACGCTTTTTTTCCGTACATAAGTATTCCTGTTCTATAAACACGACCAGCAACCCAGGTTGTTCCAATAAAGGTAGCAATAAGTAAGCTCATAGATAATACAATTGCCCAGCCTAGTCCTTCAGCTCCCATGGAGACTCTAACTAACATAACAATAGGGGAGGTGAATGGAATTTGACTGCACCATTCTACAGCTGCACTATTCGGGTTTTCAATTGCCATAGCCGCAACGATATATGCAAATATTAAGGGTGCAGTAACGGGAAGCATAAATTGCTGCGTATCCGTTTCGCTATCAACAGCTGCTCCAATGGCGGCAAGTAACGATCCATACAGTAGGTAGCCACCAATGAAATAGAAAATAAACAGGCCGATCATCAAGCCCCAAGGAATTTGATTAAATATTAAATCTTGGAATTCTTTTCCAGTTTCTGTTATATCAGTATTAACAGGTTCTACTGTAACTCCCACTGCAACTTGCTCTATCTGGGCAGTTTGAGCAACATTCTCAGGGTTCATCAGGTCGGGAAATATGGTAAGGCTTAATGTAGTCGTTAAAGCAAGCGAGAGCATTACCCAAATTATAAATTGTGTTAGTCCAACAAACATAATTCCAATAATTTTGCCCATCATTAATTCGAATGGTTTTACGGAAGAAACAATAACCTCTACTATTCGATTTGATTTTTCCTCAATCACTCCTTTCATGACTTGTATGCCATACATGAAAATAAATAGGTAAATCATTAACCCAAATATAAAGCCAACTCCCGCACGCATACCAACGTTTTTTTCTTCATTCGAAACAACATCAATTGTATGTAATTGAACTTTGTTTTTTAATCGAGCATAGTCTTCGTTGCTAATTTTTAGTTCTTTTAGCCTCAAGCGTTCAATGGAACCATCAACAATATTCTCTAAGTGTCTTTGAACATTAGAACTAGGAGCGTCTTTATAAAATAATTTTCCAACACTCGTATTTCCAGAAACGATGTTTGCAGGTAAATAAAGAAAGATGTCGTATTGCTCACTTTCTTTAAGGAAAGTTTTTCCGGCATCAATATTTTCTATGCCCTCATCTTGACTGGAGGTTAGATGATATTTTTCCGATTGTAACAATGTATTACTTAAAACATACGTGTCATCAAGAACTAAAATTTCTAAATCTTTTTCCTCTTGTTGCCCAAGCCAAATTGCTCCAACCAAGAACCCAACCAATAATATTGGTCCTAAAATGGTCATTAAGAGAAAAGATTTTTTCTTAACTCTGGTTGTGTATTCTCGCTTTATTATTAAACCAATTTTACCCATCTTGATTTGTGTTTTCGTTTACAACTTCTTCTTCAGTGGTAGATTCGTTTTCAACAGCTCTAATAAATATTTCATTCATACTTGGAATAACTTTATTAACGCTTTGAATTTCCACAGCATTAATAATTCCCTTAAGAAAATCATTTAATTGAGTTCCCCCTGTTAGTTTGATAGTAGCAATAGCATGATGTTCGTCTAGTTGTTTGTTGTTTAGCATCTCCCATCCTCCCCATACAGCGTTGGCAAAAGCTACGCCTGTGCCTTTAAACTCAATAATGTACTTTTCTTCAGAAAACTGTTCTTTAACTTCAGAAACCTTTCCTCCTAATATTTTTTTAGAGTTGTTTATCAATGCAATATTATCGCATATTTCTTCAACAGAGCCCATGTTATGGGTAGACAAGAGAATAGTTGCGCCTTCATCTCTTAATTTTAGTATCTCACTTTTGACCAAGTTCGTATTTATCGGATCAAATCCACTAAAAGGTTCATCTAAAATTAAAAGTTGAGGTCTATGAACAACGGTTGTAATGAACTGTATTTTCTGTGCCATTCCTTTCGATAGTTCATCTACTGTTTTATTCCACCAAGTGTCAATTTCAAATTTTTTAAACCAAAGCATCAATTCTTGTTTTGCCTGTTTCTTTGGCATACCTTTTAATTGGGCTAAGTAAACAGCTTGCTCACCAATTTTCATTTTTTTGTATAAGCCTCTTTCTTCTGGAAGATAACCTATCTGGCTAACATGCTCTCTTTGCAAAGGCTTTCCGTCAATTAGTATTTCACCTGAATCAGGTGCAGTGATTTGATTGATTATTCGAATTAAGGATGTTTTTCCTGCTCCGTTAGGCCCCAGTAAACCAAATATACTTTGTTTTGGAACCTTGATGCTGACATTATCTAATGCTCGATGCCCTGAGTATTCTTTTACAATGTTTTTCGCTTCGAAAATTGGTGTTTCTTTGGTCATGTAGTAAATCTACTAAAAAAATGTAAAAAGGGGAATACAAGATTCCCCTTCAAAAGTTAAGATATGTTATAAATTTTAACCAAATGGGTTTTTCATTCGGTCAAAAAAGCTTTTGGTCTTTCCTGGGATCGGGTTAAAGTTTTCGCTTTCCTTTAATTCTTCCAAAGTTTGTCTTTCTTCTTTTGTTAATTTTTGAGGAGTCCAAACCAGTACATTAATTAAGATGTCGCCTCTACCATAGCCATTTAATTCTGGAATTCCTTTATTTCTTAATCGGAGAACTTTACCGCTTTGTGTTCCGGGCGCAATTTTAATTTTTGCCTTCCCATCGACTAAGGGAACTTCAACTTGAGAACCTATTGCAGCATCGATAAAGCTGATGTGTAAATCGTAATGAAGGTCGCTACCGTCTCTGTATAATGTTTCATGCTCTTCTTCGGTGATAACAATTATTAAATCACCAGGAACGCCACCTCCAGGAGCATCGTTTCCACTCCCTTGCATATTTAATTGCATACCATCTTCTACACCGGCAGGAATATTTATTGGAACAACAACTGGTTTTCTTTCCAATCCACTTGCATCAACTCCAGCAGGTCTTTTTCCAACAGTTTGACCGACTCCTCCACAACTTGGGCAAGTTGATGCCGTTTGCATGGCGCCTAGAATTGTATTGGTAACTCTTGTTACTTGGCCTGTGCCGCCACATGTAGAACAAGAATTAAATTCAACGCCCTCGGCATTCACCATTTTGTTGACTTTAATCTTTTTCTCTACACCGTTAACTATTTCTTCAAGCGTTAAAGTTAACTTAACACGTAGATTGGAGCCTTTTCTCCTTCTTGGGCCTCTGCTTCTTCCTCCACCGAAACCGCCCCCACCTCCGAAGATATCTCCGAATTGTGAGAATATGTCATCCATGTTCATTCCGCCGCCGCCACCGCCAAAACCTTGTTGCCCCATTCCAGCATGACCAAATTGGTCATATTGTTGTCTTTTTTGACCATCTCCTAAAACTTCATAAGCCTCTGCAGCCTCTTTAAATTTAGCTTCTGCACTTGTGTCATTAGGGTTTTTATCTGGATGGAATTTGATTGCCATCTTTCGATAAGCTTTTTTAACCTCACCTTCAGATGCACCTTTTGAAAGGCCTAGTATATCGTAATAATCTCTTTTACTCATGGGTTTTAGTTTCCAACAACAACTTTAGCAAATCGAATTACTTTGTCGCCTAATAAATATCCTGGCTCAATTACATCTAAAACGGTTCCTTTTTTCTTCTTAGAAGGAGCTGGAATTTGCGTTAAAGCTTCATGTTTGTCAACATCAAATACTTCTCCCAAAGAATCCATAGATTTTAATCCTTTTGATTCTAGAGTGTGCGAAAATTTATGCTGTATCAATTTAAAACCTTCCTTTACTGCTTCGATATCTTCACTTTTTTCATTGTTGTCAATAGCTCTTTGAAAATCGTCTAAAATAGTAAGAAGATCTTTGATAATATCTTGTCCAGCAGTCTTAGTAAGCTCAATTTTTTCTTTTGCCGTTCTTCTTCTAAAATTATCAAATTCGGAATATAGACGAAGAAATTTTTCATTAGCGGCTGAAATTTCTTCTTCCTTCTGTTCTAACTCAGAAAGTTCTGGAACATCCTCCACTTCTTCTTTCTCGGGATTAATCTCCTCATTAGCCTCTACTTCATTGTTGATTTCCTCTTGGTTTTCAACGTTTTGTTCAGTGTTTTCTTTGTTACCCATTCCTTAGTCTTTAAGTGGAAGTCGTATTTATCAAAAACGTGCCAATTAAAATGTTAAGTCAAAGTGGCAGAATATTGCCCTGCTTCAGTTGAATATTATGTCAGATGACAGTTTTCGTGAAGTTTTTGTCAGTTTTCGGATGTAAAAAAACCCAGCTAATTTAACTGGGTTTTAAGCATGATCAATAATTAATTCACTACAGTTTTTCAACCAATTTGTCTAGTGCTTGATGCAGTTGAATCCCTCTTAAGTTTTTTGCGATTATTTTTCCATTTTCATCAATTAAAAAACTCATAGGTATAGAATTTACATGATATAGCGCTGCTGCTTTACTATTCCAGTATAATAAATCACTCACATGATACTTCCATGTTAATCCATCTTTTGCAATTGCACTTTTCCAAGGTCCCACACTTTTATCGAGAGAAACACTGAAGATTTCAAAACCTTTTGCGTTTTTAAATTTTGCTTTACTGTACTTATTGTATGCCTTTACAACATTTGGGTTCTCTCTTCTACAAGGCCCGCACCAAGAAGCCCAAAAGTCAATCAAAACTACTTGGCCACGTAAATCAGATAAACTCATTTCCTTTCCGTCAGGGCTTTTTAATTTAATATTAGGTGCAATGTCTCCAATATTTGTGCCGGTCTGAGCTTCTACAAGATGCGGATTTTTCTTTTTACTTTTTTTCTTTTTAGGAGGCCAAGCAAAATTAGATGCAGTTAACGCTAAAAGGGCAAGGACTATGATTAATTTAAATTGTTTCATGTGTATTTATACTATTTAATTAGTTGAATTTCGCACAGATTGTCGCAATTATTATTCCAAACTATGTTGGAATATTTAGACGAAAGTTATTGACTCTCAATTCTTTTAATATCTGCTCCTAAATTGTTTAACCTTAATTCAATATCTTGATACCCTCTGTCAATTTGTTCAATATTTTTTATGACACTTTTACCATCAGCCGATAAAGCAGCGATTAATAAGGATACCCCGGCTCTAATGTCTGGAGATGTCATTGTGATTCCTCGAAGTGGTGATTTCCTATTCAGTCCAATTACATTTGCTCTATGCGGATCACAAAGAATAATTTGAGCCCCCATATCGATTAATTTATCCGTAAAAAACAAGCGACTCTCAAACATTTTTTGATGTATCAAAACACTTCCTTTTGCCTGCGTTGCGACAACTAAAATGATACTTAAAAGATCAGGTGTAAAACCTGGCCAAGGTGCGTCTGAAATTGTTAAAATTGAACCGTCAATATATGACTCAATCTCATAATTCTCTTGAGAAGGAATGTAAATATCATCTCCTTTTCTTTCTAGTTTAATCCCTAGTTTTTTAAAAATCCCAGGTATTTGTCCTAAGTTCTCATAGGAAACATCTTTAATCGTAACTTCTGATTGCGTCATTGCTGCTAAACCTATAAAACTACCTATTTCAATCATGTCAGGAAGAATTCGATGTTTACATCCACTTAGTTTTTCAACTCCTTCAATGATTAACATATTAGAGCCCAGGCCGCTAATATTTGCTCCCATGCTATTTAGCATTTTACAGAGTTGCTGAATATAGGGTTCGCAAGCTGCGTTATATATTGTGGTTTTTCCTTCAGCTAAAACAGCAGCCATAATAATATTTGCTGTTCCTGTTACAGAAGCCTCGTCAAGAAGCATATAACAACCTTTTAACCTTTTAGCTTCGGCTTTATAGAAGTTTGTTTTAGCGTCGTAATTGAAATTGGCGCCAAGTCTTTCAAATCCGATGAAATGCGTATCAATTCTTCTTCTTCCAATTTTGTCACCACCTGGCTTGGGGATGTACCCTTTTCCAAATCTAGCCAATAAAGGCCCAACAACCATTATAGATCCTCTCAGGCCGCCACCTTTCTCTTTGAACTCTTCCGTCATCATGAAGTCAACATCTACTTCATTTGACTGAAAACTGTACTTTCCTTTATCTAATTTTTCAACCTTTACGCCTAACGCTTGTAATAAATTGATTAATTTATTAACATCTATAATGTCGGGAATGTTCTCGATGATAACCTTTTCAGGTGTCAATAGTACAGCGTTTATTACTTGTAATGCTTCGTTTTTAGCTCCCTGAGGAATTAACTCTCCTTTTAACTTCTTACCACCATGAATTTCAAAAGCTCCCATTCTTCAACTTCGTTTTATCTTTTGTTTCTTTTATGATTCTTCTGTTTGCCTTTGCTGTTATTATTTGACCTATTGTTGCTGCTGTTGTTGGATCGCTTACGGGTTAAAACAGTGATGTCTTTTGGAACAGAGTTACTTCTCATTAATTTCAATATATCAGCTGTATCTTGAAGTTCGCTCGCATTAACCGTAAGCTTCCCTCCAGACAATTCTTCTAATTGTTTTACAATTGTGTTGTCGTTAACCGTGTCTCTATTCCAAAGCAAATAGGATGTTTTTAAAAGATTTGCAACACGAAGCGTTAAATATGTTTTCTCGTCTCCTTCAGGATATGTCACTGCAGCAGTAATCATTTCTTCGAGAACTTTTCCGTAATGCCCGTACTTAATTTTTTTATGGGGATACTCTACCCTTTCAGGTTTAGAGTTAAAAGACTCTTTACTTGGTATTGGGTATGGAGAATCAACATCTAATTTAAAATCTGCCATGATAAATAGATGGGCCCATAATTTATGTGTAAAATCTTCAACGTCTCTGAGCTGTGGTTTTAATTGTCCCATAACTTTGATGATTGCTCGCGCACACTTATTTCTTTCTTCTTTGTCTGCAATTGAAACGCAGTGATGAATCATGTTCTGAACGTTTCTTCCGTATTCTGGAATAATCATTTTTTGACGACTGGTATTGTAATCTAATTCTAATGTTTCTAACATGATTTGTATTAATGTTCTTTTTTTTAAATTGTTTCCTATAGGCAATAAAATGGAACAATTATAGCTTTTCTTATACTTGATGATTTCAAAAGTAGTAATAATAATTATTAAATCTCCAAAAGAGGTGAATGATTCTATTATAGTGAGTTCATTTTAATGGCGGTTAATGAAATTATTGGCTTATAATTATTTTTAATTGAGTTGTAGAAATACCTTTCACTATTATCCGATTACATTGAGTTTAGCATATTTGAGTAAAAGTTGTTTCTGACCTTTCTCAGGAAAGAAAACAGTTGCTTTGACATTTGGAGGAGTACCTTCAATGTTTATTACTTTTCCTTTTCCAAATCTTTCATGAGATACTTTTGCTCCAACTACAATTCTTTTTACATCAACTTCCGATCCTTCTTTATTTTCAACACTTTCAATACGCTTTAAGTTTTTCTTATTATAAGTGCTGGAAGTAGTTATTGTGGGCATAGCTTTCTTGGTTTTATAGGTGTTAGTTCCTTTTTTTGAACTAAAGCCAGAACTGTTGTTTGCCGGCATCCCAAATGGTAAGTCATTCTTTTCTTCATTTCTTGAAAATACACGCTCCATATTTAGAAACCTACTGTCAACTTCTTCAATGAATCTGCTCATTTCACATTGAACCAATTGTCCCCATCGGTATCGGCTTGTAGCAAATGATAAAGTCGCTTTTTTTTCAGCTCGCGTTATTGCGACATAAAATAACCTTCTTTCTTCTTCCAGTTCCGAACGGGTGTTTAGTGCCATTTGAGATGGGAATAAATTTTCTTCCATCCCCACAACGTAAACATATTGGAATTCAAGCCCTTTTGCAGCGTGAACAGTCATTAGACTTATTTTGTTTTTATCATCAGGATCGTCATTGTCGGCATCAGTTAGTAGGGCTACGTCTATTAGAAAATCCGGAAGTGTTACAATCTGTTCTTCACTTGTTTTCTGTGTTTCAACAAATCCTTTTATTCCATTTAACAACTCCTGAATGTTATCGTACTTAGCCACTCCCTCAGGAGTTTTGTCAGTATAAAGTTCCTTAAGTATTCCGCTGTTTACAGCTATATCGTTACACAAATCAAAAGCAGATTCTGAGGAAAGTTTAGTAGCAAAACTTTTTATCATATTGACAAATTCTCCTATTTTATTTTGAGTTCCTGCATTTACCCTTAATCCATTTTGAACAGGGTTCTCCAAAACTTCCCACAGGCTTTTGTCATTTTCACTTGCACAAATTCTAGCTTTGTCAAGGGTTGTTCCGCCAATACCTCTCTTTGGGTAATTAATAACCCTTTTTAAAGCTTCTTCATCATTGTGGTTGGCAGTTAATCGGAAGTAAGCTAAAGTGTCTTTTATTTCTTTTCGTTGATAAAAAGATAACCCTCCATAGATTCGATAGGGAATGTTAAGTTTTCTTAATGATTCTTCAAATGAACGAGACTGAGCGTTTGTTCTGTACAATATTGCGAAATCAGAGTTGAGAGCTTGCTCATTGTTTTTAACATCAAAAATATCGTTTGAGATTAATTTCCCTTCTTCGTTATCCGAATAGGTTTTTAATACCTTAATTTTATCACCTTCGCCATTAGCAGTCCAGACATTTTTCTTTATCTGATTCTTGTTATTTGAGATAATACTATTAGCAGCATCTACAATTATTTTGGTAGATCGATAGTTTTGCTCCAATTTGTATAAGTTATAATCAGGGTAATCCTTTTTAAAATTTAATATATTTTGAATATTAGCGCCCCTGAAAGCATAGATACTTTGCGCATCATCTCCAACTACGCAAAGGTTTTCATGTCTTGCTGCTAATCTTTTTACAATTAGATATTGCGAGTAATTAGTATCTTGGTACTCGTCCACCAAAATGTATTTGAATTTCTCTTGATATTTTAATAATACATCCGGATTGTTTTTTAGTAAAACATTTGTTTTAAAAAGAAGATCATCAAAATCCATTGCATGTGCTTTGAAACATCTTTTTTCATATTCTATGTATACTTCATGTAATCTTGGTCTTCCTGTAGATCTGTCATCAGCCATAATTCCAGTATCATCCATATAAGCACGAGCCGAAATAAGGTTATTTTTTGCCGATGAGATTCTAGAATATACAATGCCTGGTTTATAAAGTTTATCGTCTAGACAAAGTTCTTTAACGATTGTTCTGATTAAGCTTTTTGTATCTTGCGTGTCATATATGGTGAAATTACTAGGGTATCCAATTTTTTCACTTTCCACTCTTAGTATCCTTGCAAAAACAGCGTGGAATGTTCCCATCCAGATGCTCCTACCGCCATCAGCACCAATAATTGTGGAAATACGTTCTTTCATTTCCTTGGCAGCTTTATTCGTAAAAGTAAGCGCCAGAATATTAAAAGGATCAACTCCATTATCTATTAAATGAGCTATGCGATAGGTTAATACCCTCGTTTTTCCAGATCCTGCACCAGCGATAACCATTAATGGTCCTTGTAAATGCGTGGTGGCAACTCTCTGTGCTTCATTCAATTCTTTCAAGTACTCCATGAGTACAAAGATAACAAAATGATTGTGTTCAATTTGAAAAAATTCAATTTGAAAGTTTTGTGCAGTGTAAAATCTATAATAGTGCGATTTAGTCGAGATTGTCCTAGCCTATTTATTTTGCTATTTGGTTTAAAAAAATGAAATTGTTAAGGTATTATTCTTCAATTTCGAAATTGTAAGGGTAAAGCAACTTTTTGGTTTCAGAACAAGTCTTATGCTCATGCAATATCCCTTAATTCTTTTGTCAAGGTCTATTTTATTGATATATTTGATATATTTTCCAATATTATGAAGAACATAATTGTAACATTGTTATTTTTCCTCCCGGTATTATTTGGTTTTTCCCAATCTAAAAATGTAAATGAATATGATTTGCCTCCTGGTTTTATATTGAGCAAGAAAGCAGATTTTTCAGCGAATTATTGGTACAAGCTCAAAAATATTCATTTGATAGATGTGTCAGATAAAAATTTGCCAAGAGCTGATTTACTGAAATCGTTTACAGATAATGATTTTGAAAAAATGAAATTGTCAAGTCCACATGAATATGAATACTATCTAAAAGTTAAAAATTACGTAAGGCGTTTATCGCTAAGGGTTAAATTAGCTTTTACTTATGATGAACTTTGGGCTATATATATGTTTAACCCAGCATTGAAGAATGAATTATTAAAACATTAATTGTGCATGAAAAATATATTCCAACAAGCCTTTCTTACATTACTCATTATTCTAATTTCCGGTGCAGTAATTGCGCAATATGATATCGCCTCAAATGATGGAACAACGATTACAGCGTGCAGTGGTACCTTTACTGATAGTGATGTAGCAGATGGTTCTGGACCTACAACACTTGGGGATTACGGTTCTAATGAGGATTATGTGGTTACCTTTTGTCCTGATAATGCTGGAGATATTATTAGATTATCATTTACAGAAATATGTATTCAAGGTAACAAAAACGGATGTAATGATATTTTATACATATATCAAGGAGACCGTGCATACTATCTAGCTACAGGGGATGATGCTTTGGCCGAGCCTTTATTTCCTGATGATGCAGTGTGTGGAGATATTAATCCGATTATCACATCAACTAGTCCTTCGGGATGTTTGACTTTTAGGTTTATTTCAAATAATAATAATGAGGAATGTGGTTGGACAGCAGACATATCATGTAGAACGCCATGTGAAAACCCAATTGCAATCTTGTTAGATGATAGTGATGTTTCAATTTGTCCTAACTCTGCAATAAATGCAGGATCAGGTGTGGTTAGTTTTGATGCAAGTGTTTCATCTATTGGCTCTTATAATATCTCAGGAACTACTTCACATAGTATTGATGAATATATATTTGATTGGGGTGATGGAACAGCAACAATCAGTGCAAATGGCATGGAAGATCACACCTACAGCACACCAGGTATTTACACAATAACACTTTCTGTAAATGATGATAATACCGATATTGTTTCCCCAACAGGTTGTTCAAGTACTAATGCTGTGTCAAGAAAAGTTATTGTGGTTCCAGATCCAGCAATTGCTACCTCTGCTATTTCAGCGGTATGTGGAGGTTGTGTTGATTTAACAGCCGAAGGTTCATCTGTAACAGTTGCTGATAATCCTCCAGACATAGTAGCTCAACCAACTAATTTACCGGACGGATCAGGCGATAGTTTTACCAACGGTGTTGATTACAGCGGTTATTTTCCTGATGGAGGGACCATAATTGATGCAGGATGTTACCCATCAGTATGTATTGACATAGATCACTCGTATTCGGGAGATTTAGATATAGTTCTGGTAGCTCCAACAGGCGAAGAAGTTATTTTATGGAACGAGCAGGGTTTTGGGAATAATTTTGGTGCTTGTACAGATCCTGCAGATGATGGTAATCCTGGTTGTCCAAGAGAATATTGTTTTGTTGATGGAGGGGGAACAACGTATGGTACAGATGCTGGAACTGATAATACTTGTGGTGCATGTGATGCTTCCTTAGAGTTAGGAGGATACTATTCTGCTGGCACATATGCTCCCAATGGAGGTAATTTTAATTCGTTATTAGGTGCTGATTTGAACGGTACTTGGTCAATTAATATTACTGATAATTTGGATCAAGATGATGGTACTCTTCATGGCTGGTCATTAACTTTTCCAGATGTATGTTTTAAGGATTTACAGGAGATATCACCAACTATTTCTTCTGTAACTTGGGATACGCCGGGAGATTTTACCAGTAATTCTCAAGCATCTGTGCCTGTTGATCCGGCACCCGGAGATGATTGCCCGGGAGATTCTCCAGATAATTGCGCAGGAACTATCGTTACCAATACAGGAGAATTATGCTACGGTGCAGGCGTTAGCGGTAATTTTTCTTATGACTTTACTGTTGAGGATGAGTATAATTGTCAATATGCAGGTACTTCAACCGTTAGTGTTTCATGTGCTTGTTCAGCATCAGCATCAATTTCTGGAAATGCATCAATTTGCGGTGATGGTGCATCTTCGGCTGATCTGACGTTCAACATTCCAACAGGCATAGGTCCCTACATTCTAACATATACTGATGGTACATCTAACTTCACCTTAAATAGTGCTACTGATGGTGAATCAGTTACTATTGCACCTACTAGCACAACAACTTACGAAATTGTATCCATAGAAGATGTAGGAGGAGGTTGTTTTGGAACCTTTAGCGGATCTGCAGTGATAACAGTAAATGCATTACCAACAATAACTGGGACATTAAATGCATGTATAGGATTAACGACACAGTTAACTGGGTCAGGAACTCCAGCTGCTGTTTCTCCTTGGGTTTCCTCAAACGTGGCAGTGGCCTCTGTTGATAATACAGGATTAGTAACTGGAGTATCAGCAGGAACAAGTGTAATAACTTATACTGATGCTAATGGTTGTGACGTTGATGAAACAGTTACAGTTGATCCAAACGTAACCCCAACATTTGCTCAATTAGGGCCTTATTGTGTTGGAGATGTAGCAGGTACACTGCCTACAACATCTACAAATGGAGCAACAGGGACATGGGATGCTGCCATATCTACAGCAGCGAATGGGACAATAACATATACCTTTACACCCGGTTCTGGCTGTTTTACAACAGCAACAATGGATGTTACAGTTGATCCAAACGTAACCCCAACATTTGCTCAATTAGGGCCTTATTGTGTTGGAGATGTAGCAGGTACACTACCTACAACATCTACAAATGGAGCAACAGGGACATGGGATGCTGCCATATCTACAGCAGCAAATGGGACAATAACATATACATTTACACCCGGTTCTGGCTGTTTTACAACAGCAACAATGGATGTTACAGTTGATCCAAACGTAACCCCAACATTTGCTCAATTAGGGCCTTATTGTGTTGGAGATGTAGCAGGTACACTACCTACAACATCTACAAATGGAGCAACAGGGACATGGGATGCTGCCATATCTACAGCAGCGAATGGGACAATAACATATACCTTTACACCCGGTTCTGGCTGTTTTACAACAGCAACAATGGATGTTACAGTTGATCCAAACGTAACCCCAACATTTGCTCAATTAGGGCCTTATTGTGTTGGAGATGTAGCAGGTACACTACCTACAACATCTACAAATGGAGCAACAGGGACATGGGATGCTGCCATATCTACAGCAGCGAATGGGACAATAACATATACCTTTACACCCGGTTCTGGCTGTTTTACAACAGCAACAATGGATGTTACAGTTGATCCAAACGTAACCCCAACATTTGCTCAATTAGGGCCTTATTGTGTTGGAGATGTAGCAGGTACACTACCTACAACATCTACAAATGGAGCAACAGGGACATGGGATGCTGCCATATCTACAGCAGCGAATGGGACAATAACATATACCTTTACACCCGGTTCTGGCTGTTTTACAACAGCAACAATGGATGTTACAGTTGATCCAAACGTAACCCCAACATTTGCTCAATTAGGGCCTTATTGTGTTGGAGATGTAGCAGGTACACTACCTACAACATCTACAAATGGAGCAACAGGGACATGGGATGCTGCCATATCTACAGCAGCGAATGGGACAATAACATATACCTTTACACCCGGTTCTGGCTGTTTTACAACAGCAACAATGGATGTTACAGTTGATCCAAACGTAACCCCAACATTTGCTCAATTAGGGCCTTATTGTGTTGGAGATGTAGCAGGTACACTACCTACAACATCTACAAATGGAGCAACAGGGACATGGGATGCTGCCATATCTACAGCAGCGAATGGGACAATAACATATACCTTTACACCCGGTTCTGGCTGTTTTACAACAGCAACAATGGATGTTACAGTTGATCCAAACGTAACCCCAACATTTGCTCAATTAGGGCCTTATTGTGTTGGAGATGTAGCAGGTACACTGCCTACAACATCTACAAATGGAGCAACAGGGACATGGGATGCTGCTATATCTACAGCAGCGAATGGGACAATAACATATACCTTTACACCCGGTTCTGGCTGTTTTACAACAGCAACAATGGATGTGGTTGTAAATACCACACCAACAATAATTCTTAATAACCCATCACCAGTTTGTTCGCCATTAACAGTTGATATTACGGCTAATGCTGTTTCAAGTACAGATGTTGGCACGATGCTTTATTATTCAGATGTTGCAATGACGATACTTGTTCCAGATGCAACAATAGTTAGTGCAGGAACATATTATGTTGAGGCAACAAACGCAGGTTGTGCAGCAAATGGTTCAATTACGGTAACGGTAAATGCACTGCCAGTAGTTAATTCTATAACACCATCTGAATGTGAGAACGTTTCTGGATCCGGGCAAGCTTTAAATATTGATGTAACAGGATTGGAAGCAGGGTTGCATGGTTCTGGAACATTCATTTGGTTTACAGATAATAGTTATGTAACACCTTCTGCTCCGCAACCAACAGACGTTACTGTAAGTGATGGGGAAACCTTTTATTTTGAAGTAACAAGTAATGGATGTACAGTTCAAAATAGTATTACTTATGCAGTAGGAAATAATATTTCACTTAATGATCCTATGCCAGATTTTTGCGAAGATGCAGTTGGTAGTGGTGAAGTAACAGGAATAGATTTAAATGATTTTAATGACGCAGTTTTTGCTGGAGCAACTACTTATACATGGGCAACTGGTCCTACAGGTGTTACTATTAATGATGGAGATATTATTAATATAGAAGTGACACAAGGGACTTGTCCACCAGTCAGTATAGGTGTTAATTTTACTGTTAATTCTTTACCGATAGCAGCTGTAAGTGCTGGAGGTACTTATTGTGAAACAATTGAAGCAATTCCAGATGTTACAATTACATTTACAGGAACAGGACCATGGGATTTTGTATATTCAGATGGAACAGAAACTATCACTGTAACTGATGAATCAACAAGTCCTTATACTATATCTAATGGTATCGATGGGACTTATACTGTTACAAATGTTGTTGATGCTAATGGATGTGTTGGGAGTTCACCTAATTCAGTCAATATTACAACCAATGCCCAGCCTACTGCCGAAATAAGCGGTGGAGGTGTAATTTGTGCAGGAGAAACGGCTCCAGATGTAACAATTGATCTTACTGGGACAGGGCCTTGGGCAGGGAATTATTTCATTGATGGAACTGTAACTCCATTTTCATCTAGTTCAAGTCCATTTGTTATAACGGGTGCAGCAGATGGGGTTTATACGCTTCAAACTGTATCAGATAATAATTGTGTAGGGGACGTATTTGGAGTAGTTACAATTACTACAAATCCATTGCCAACAATTCTCGGAGTAACTGGTGGTGGTTCGTATTGCCCAGGAGAAATATTTCCTCAAGTAGAAATAGAATTGGAAGGGACTCCAAATTGGAGTTTAACTTATTGGGATGGGATTAACCTGCCGGTTACAGAGACAGTTTCAAGTAGTCCGTATATAATTTCATCTGGAGCAGATGGTGATTATAGTGTAATTTCTTTAACGGATGATAATGGATGCGCAGCAACTTCTTTAGGAGGATCAGTAAATGTTTTGACAAACGATTTACCGACTGCAACATTAAGTATTGTAGGAGCTA
>CALSRM010000002.1 GCA_943788755.1 uncultured Flavobacteriales bacterium | reverse complement strand
ACTCTTTATCTATTGATGCGATTTACAACCGATGTGTTCCATGTAGTTATCCTGATATTTCAATTACGACTGAAATTTGTGATACGGTTGGAGTATCAACTGTGAAAATTTTACGTCCTCCTAACTGGGATTGGAATAATGCAAAAGAAGGTATAAGCAATGGTGATGGAACATGGACATTTACTTATTCTCCTGCGCCAACTGATTCATTGGAATACAGAATAGTGGTAGATGGCGTTGAAGAAAATTTGATTCAAGAAATGATTGATGGAGCCAATTGTGCGCCAATAACAGATTATTCTTCTTATGCAAATAGGCTATGGCAATTATCTGATGGTTCTTCGATAGTTAACACATATAATACATGTGCCGACTGTAGTGGTTCAAACGATATTTTTGAGTTGTCATTAGATTTTAAAATTTATCCAAATCCAGCAACAAATAGTATTACTATTAAAAATGCTCCTGAATCTTATGCATATTCAATTTACAATTCAATAGGGAGCCTGATGATAAAAGGTTATGATGGATCTCAGATAGATATTTCTTCACTGGAAAATGGGATCTATTTTGTGGTGATAAATTCAGATAATTCTAAAACGCAGGCGTCATTTGTTAAAAACTAACTAATTTACTATTTTGATTAACCAAAAAGAGGGAATCTTAAATTCCCTCTTTTTATAACCAACATATTCTGAAATTATGAAGCTTATATTATGGCTCTCTACAATTTTCTTTTCATCACTTTCCTACAGTCAGTATGCTCTAGTTTGGTCAGATGAATTTGATAATAACGAACTGAACCTAAACAAATGGACTTATGATTTGGGTCAAGGTGATTGGGGATGGGGTAATAACGAGCTTCAATTTTACACAAATAATAGCGCCAATATCAATGTCGATACCGGTTATTTGCATATCATAGCAAAAAGCCAGCAATTTGCGGGAGCAAATTATACGTCTGCTAGAATAAAAACAAAAGACCTTTACGAGTTTACTTACGGAAAAGTAGAAGCTAGGATGAAAATTCCATATGGGCAGGGGTTTTGGCCGGCTTTTTGGATGCTTGGAGCAAATATTGACGATGTAAGCTGGCCGTATTGTGGTGAAATAGATATAATGGAACATGTAAATAACGAAAATGTTATTCATGGCACACATCATTATGATAACAATGGCCATAATTATATTGGCAACTCAGTAGTATGCGATGCCTCAGAGTTTCAAGTCTACAGTATTGAATGGACTCCATATAGCATAAAATGGTACCTGAATGGCTCAATCTATTTTCAAAATTCCATAGATCCTTCGTCAGTCTCGAAAGAAGAATTCCATTCTCCTTTTTTTCTACTTCTCAATCTAGCAGTAGGAGGTTTATGGCCTGGAAACCCTGATAGTTCTACAAATTTCCCTGGAATTATGATGGTGGATTATGTGCGCGTATATCAAAATGAATTTACTTTAATTGAAAGTGAAAATCCAAATCAGAACTTCAAAATTTACCCGAATCCAGTTAAAGATGTTCTTAACATATCAAAAGAAAACTTTAAGTCTTACCAAATCTTCACTATTGAAGGTAAAGAAATTACCCCATCATTTAAACAGCAGAAAACCATAAATGTCTCTAATCTTGATTCTGGGTTTTACTGTCTGAAAATAGAGAATATTGATGGAAGCTGCTCAAAAGCAATGTTTGTAAAGCAATAGACTTATACATCCATTTTTCCCATTATCATGAATTCGTATTTTCTCATACAATTTTATTGCACAAATATTTGTAAAGATCCATATCCTTTTTTTGATTCATAAATAAAAAAGTTTTATATTTGATATTGTAAAAAATACAATAAGTATGTTATGAAAATAAAAAAGCGAACATTAAATGAATTAAGACAAACTAAAGATTGTTACTACGCATTTTCTGGATACGAGAAAAAAAATCGAAATTCTGCAGTTGCTCAAGAATATATTAAAATAATGAAAGAAGAAGATCGGACATCTCAGATCAGTGTAGTAAACTTTATTCAATACCTGACAAAGAATAACCTCTGGATAGTCAAAGAATAACTTGATATGTTTAAAATAGGTCTGGTTTTAGTTGTTTTTTCAATATCTGCTGTAGCTAATTGAAGCGACTGCAATGAATGAATCCTCAAGCCAACAACCCTCTGATGAAAGTGAAGATAAACCTTCACCAGAAGAGGTAGCAAGAAGAGTTAAAGAAGTAGAAAATCTCTTGCGTAAAAATGGTTCGTTTGGTACTGAAAATAGTACCGAAGAAAAACCCGATTTCCCTCCATTAACTTCGGATGTAATAGATTTCATCGATCAAAAAATTAAAGAGAAAGGTGGCATCTATGAAATTGACGAGAAAGAGGTTGAGGAAATTTGGGAAAGCCTAAATTTTGATTTTGCTCTGTTAGATAAAAATTTATCTACTGAGGAAACAAATAAATGGGCACAAGCTCTTGTTGCATATATTCAGTACAAGCAGTCTCAATCTTAATGAAGCTAATATTCAGATGATTCTGCTTAAAAACGCCTTACAAGGAAGTGAAGATTGTAGTCTGACTACCTCTGAGTTTAGATATAATTTTGAGTATCTAGACTGTTTAAAATATTTGAATACGATTTATCAAAGCTATAAGGGTTCAGACTGTCTTTTAGAGCTATCACCTGGTGATTCATCGACCACCATGTTTATTGATGCGGAAGCCTATCTTTTGGAATACATTGGCCCCTCAATTAACTCGGAGTTAAGTGAAGATGAAATTCAATCCAAATTAGAAGAAATGGGTGTTGAATATTATACTTCCGAATTCATTGCCAAATCTATAAAAACAGGCAAGCCTCTTGACCTAGTTGATATGATTGAAAACCATATTGCTTCCTTAGGGCAGTTCTCGTCTTATTACATTGATATTGCAGATGCTGAGGGCAATGAGGAAAGGATTGAGTGTTATTAAATTAGAGGTCATGAAAGAAAAGATTAAAGGAGATATAGAGAAAAACATTAGCTCTACAATTGAGGGATTTAAACCGGATTTTAAGATTGAAGAAATGGATGTATACTTACACACTTATCCTGCGATATTGAATCACTTTAAAACTTTTAACCAAAAATTGAAGGATTTAAAAGATCCCCCATCCGAAGAATTGATTCAAGAACTGGCAATATGCACATTGATTGTATATGGATGGATGCCAACAATACCAAAAAACTTAAATAATTTAAAAGATAACAACACTAATCCTCAACTAAATAAACTAGGAATTGAGGCGTGCAAAATTTTAAGTGACTTTAAACTAAGAACAGAGAATTCTGATTCAGATAACATTAGCAAGGAAGAGGCTATAAAACTACAAACGATTATGAAGTATACAAACGGTTCACTTGTGGGTGCGAGTAAATTACTTCACTTTCTATTTCCGCAAAAATTCCCCATATGGGACAGTAGAATATACAAAAAACTAACAGGTCAAAAAGGAACAAGTTCGATAAAAAACATAAAATATTACAGTTTTTACATAAATGAGTTAAACAAGCATCTTGATGATTCTAATGTATTGAAAGTGAAAAAAAAATTACAGGATTTTTATACAAAAAACAAATTCAACAATATTGAAATATCTAACATTAGAGCTGCTGAATTAATTATTTTCCTAGAATCTAAAAAAAAAGATAAAGAAAATACAGAATAAACCAAACTTGAACATGCTCTCTATGCACAAACTTTCCATTAATTAATTCATAGTAACCGATTATTCTGTTCGCCGACCTCTTCTGTATGAAGAAGACCATCCGGGAAAACGTTTCTTATGTTTAAATGATCCATCACTTAATTCATAGTAATCATTACCACCGCCACCACCTCCGAAGGCAAATTGACCTCCATAGAATGTCATTATTTGTTGCTCCTTTCCATTTAGGAAATCTGGGACCGCGATATAGCTAAAAGATGGAAAGTAGTCTGATGTCAAAACCTTTGACCTCTTAGAACAAAAGTCTCTTAGAAACCGGTGATTATTTACCAAACTGTTTTTACGAATCGCTTTGTTCTTATACACACATTTGACTTCGTTATTAAAAAACTCATAGACCTCTGAAATCGGATAACGCATCAAGTTTTTTGGGTCTATTTTTTTGAATAAACGCATATACGCTTTACAATTTGGATTGTAATTTTCCTTTTCAAAATCAATCAAATATGTAGCATATGATTGTTCAAAATTTTCCTCAGGAATGGTGATTTTACGTCTTGCTTTTTTTGAAGGCTCTAATTTTCGAAGTTTACCGATTTCATCATATCTATATTCGCGCAAGGATTTTGGACGAATTGGTCTTGTTAAATTTCGAACAGTTCTTAAGTACTTCGTTTTGTGTTTCATTAAAAAATCTTCAGAATAAAAATCTAACGAAAGATCTAATCGCTCTATGTTTAGACTTAAAATCCTCAAAGTATTGTCTTTGTCTTTTAAATATTGATCTTTTTGCACAAGATCTAAAACCTTAGTAAGGTTCTCTTTCAAATCATTTGCTGCTGTATTCCACCCCCTCATTTTCACCTCGCTATAAGAAGCAAAATAAAAAGGCTTTGATTGCTTTTCAGTATCAAATTTAAAATCAATCGCTTGCAATGCTTTTTTGATTTCTAACGGTAAACCTTTTGGAAGTGAGGACATTTCATTTGATTAGATAATGAAAGTAACAAAAAGGTAGGTAATAAGCAACAAAAAAGGCCCCAAACCCATATGGGTTAAGGCTTAGTGACCTCGGAAGGATTATCTCGCTAGCGCTAATGATCCTTTTCGAAATGGTTGTTATGCTCGAGCATAAAGCTCACATGCATCCGCATGTACTGGCTTTTTTCTTTTATCACTTCACATGAGCATAGCTCATATTTGCTCTAAAATAAAAAAGCCCAACACCATGTGTTGAGCTTTTTTCGTGACCTCGGAAGGATTCAAACCTTCAACCGCCACAGCCGTAATGTGGTATTCTATTCAGTTGAACTACGAGGCCATTTTAATTGCTGCAAATATATGCAATACTAATCAGTAAATTCTTCAATAATTTGTAAAAATTCTTTTATATCTGCTATTCTTTTCTCATCACTGGGGTGAGTGCTAAAAATGGCTGGTGGTTTTTCACCACCCGAAGCAGCCATTTTTTCCCAAAATGTTATTGCAGATTCTGGGTCATAACCAGCTAATTTCATAAACACCAACCCTAGTTTATCCGACTCAGATTCATGTCCCCTTCCATACTTCAACATACCTAATGTTCCAACTCCCATAAAAACTTGCTGATAGATAGAAACTTGGGTAGTGTCAGCTGGTGCCAACACACTTCCTACTCCAGATAGTACCATCTGCTGACTCATTCTTTCATTTCCATGGCGTGCAATTGCATGTGCAATTTCGTGCCCCATAACAACGGCTAACTCATCATCGGAATCTGCTAAATCTAAAAGCCCCGTATAAACACAAACTTTTCCTCCGGGCATGCACCAAGCATTTATGATTTCTTCATCAACTGTTTTAAACTCCCATTCAAATCCAACTAAGCGTTTTTCATAGCCTCTATCATTCAAAAAATCTTCTGTAGCTATTTTTATCTTCTCTCCTATTTTTGCAACTCGCATTGCGCGTACATCACTTGCAGGTAATACTTTTGCAGCAGCTAAAAATTCAGCATATTGAACTTTTGACATTGCAATTAGATTACTTTCAGGCATCAAATGCGTCTGTTTCCTGTCCGTAATCGGCACTTTAGAACAAGCGGTAAAAAGCACAACAGTAATTAATGGTAATAAAATAGTTTTCATCCTTACGTATATTTTTTGGAAAGATAGTTTAGAAAAAGATTCTTTTGAAATGTTTTTGAGAGTAAGCTTTGTATTATTCAATTACAGCAGACAAACCCTTTTCCAAAAGTGTTTCGCAAATCGGTTTTAATGTCTCAAATTCCCCTCTCTTAATTTGACACTTACCATTGTTATGAACTATATGTGCGCACTGCTCAGCCTGAATCATTGAATGCTCACAGTATTTAGTCAATTGATTAATAACGTGTTCGAAAGTATTGACATCGTCGTTATAAAGAATTAAATCTTTAAGTTCTACAATCTTTT
Source organism: uncultured Flavobacteriales bacterium (assembly GCA_943788755.1). Taxonomy (GTDB): domain Bacteria; phylum Bacteroidota; class Bacteroidia; order Flavobacteriales_D; family Parvicellaceae; genus CALSMU01. The sequence goes on along the minus strand of CALSRM010000002.1, from coordinate 383,438 downwards.
CTTCAATTAATACTTCTTCTTGTGTTTGATTCATATCTGACATATTCCAAATTTATAAAATTATTTGATTAGAAATACACACATCTAAAAAATAGGTTCATTAAAATAGTAATTCAATAATTGACTTACCTGTACATATATAAATACTAACCAATACAATTTCGCCCAAGAACACCGCAAAAATGAATTTCCAAAATGCCATTTTAATGGTGCCAGCTGCATAACAAATCAAATCGGTTGGAACAGCAGGAAAAAAGGACCACAATAACACAATTGAAAACCCATATTTCTCCATCTTACTGCGAACGCCTTCAATACGCGTTAAGTTCTTTCCTCTAAATAATTGTTCAGGAGTTAATAGAGATGCGGCCTTGTAAACTAAGGAAGCTCCAATAAGAATACCTATCATTGAAACAATTAATACAAATACTGGTTCATCTGGATATAGAACCGCACCCATTAGCACAAACAAAGTACTTGGCAGAAAAAACAAAGCTCTTATAAAGGATAATACGATAAACGTAAGCAGTATTAAGCTACTATTATGATGCAATACCGTTTTTAAACTTTCTGCAGTAAAAGAATTTGGATAAATTAAAAACAACGTTACCGTTATTAATATCAGAGCTATCCAAGTCCATCTTAAATATTTTTTAAACTGATCCATCAAAAACAATAGTACGATATTTCGCACAAAAAAAGCGCATGTAGTTACACATGCACTTTCCAGATTTACTTTTATGCTAATTTAAAGCTAGCGTCTTATCTTTGTCATATCGCAATAGGTAAGTAAATTCATACTTCAATGTTTCTTTTGCATCAAGATTAATATTCCATAGTAGCTTTCCTGTTTTTTTATTATAATCAGCTATTCCTTTCTCGAGGAGCTCAACTTTGATATCTTCAATAGTAGACACTGGAGTCTGATCTTCAACGATTATAGAAACGCTAGAAGATTTATAATTTTTAAGTGCTAATTGATACGTAAATGTTTTCTCTTTTTGACCTGTTAACTTTTTTATTTTCTCTTCGTAACTTGTTTTCTTTCTTGTTAAATAGATACCTCTGTCTCTTCCTAACGCCAATTCTAGAGTATCACTCATAACCGAAGGGTTTAATCGAGTTTGACCAACATACGTTCCATCGTAATAGATATTAGCTACAGCCGGAAGTAAATTTAAATCTTCCCAACCACTTAATTTTGCCATTAAAAAAGCGTCTTTATCTAATTTAGGTACGATATGATATTGAAATGAAGCATCAATTTCCTCCGAAGTAACTGCCATTAAATGCGTCTGCCCATCTGATTTAATTGATTGAGGAATTTTTAATTCGAATTCTACCATAGCCATGTTATTATTCATTTCTGTGTAATTAGACATATGTTCTGCCACTTCTAAATCATCCCATTGAAAATCAGCACCCGTTGATAAATTGTTCTCACTAATTGAAAGTGTTGCTGGAGCCAATGCGCTCTCTTTCGCCATTTTATTCTTTGAATCTTTATTGTAATAGCCTTGTGATTGCAAAATGGGTTGGTAATATCTTAAATACCAAGTGGCTAAAGTTGGTTTAACGTTGCTTCGATTAGGGTTTATTGTTGACAAAGTCATATGAACATCCTTCCAGTCGAAACCTGTGTTTTGATAAACATTCGCCTTGTAGGTTAACTTTACAGGAGAATCAACATCATCTGCTCTTAAATCGTAAGAAGGAGACCATCCAGCACTCGGAACCATATAACTAAATTCAAGTGTACCATAAGCCTCAATATCTGAGGAAACCGTAACGATAATTTGCTGCACAGGTAATTGGCGCTTAACAACATTTCCTGCATTGTAATTGTAATTTTTTAAGTCATTTAACCGTGCATTCATTTTAGTGAGAAGTACTTTGTCGGTATTTAACTTCTTCTCAATTTTAAAAATCAACTTATTCAACTCCAATAATTTTACGCGCATGTAATCCATAGCATCGATCAAAGCTGCTATCGAATCATTTACGTTTTGACCTTTGATAACTCCACTTGTCAACAACATAGTTTTCTCCGATTTATAACCGTCAACTTCAATTCTTAATTCTTGCGCTAGCCAATTTAAATCACTTATGGAATCTTCTAATCGCGTTATTTCTTTTTTAATTTTCACTGGAATTGTATTCGGGACGTAAGATTTAGGAACAGGATAAAAAACAGTTGAACTTACATCTAGAATAATAAAACTTCCTTTCCCTTTTACTTGAATACTGTTTTTATCAAATTGTTGGGTCATTCCTTCAAAAATAATTTTTGTAATACCCTTATCGATCTTAAACTTCCCTTTTCTTTGAACTTGTGCTCCCTGAAGGAAAACAGTTACATTATTAATTTTTGAACTTACTTTTTTTTCAACTTCTGCCATTGCTGAAGTTCCTGTAAGTATTATGACGAGTAAAATACTTGTTATCTTTTTCATGATTTCTTTTTTTTCAATTAATTATGCCAAGCGGTACATCACCCTTTTTAAAAAGTTCAATTCCCTTGAAAATAAATTTTATTTTATATCGTTATTGCCTTATTTCACTAAATTTACGCTCAGAAAAAAAAACGATGAAAAACGTAATTACGCTTACTTTATTAATAATATCTACAAGTATTTTAGCACAAAACACTCTTCTTTTTGAAGATTTTAATAGTGGCTTTCCTGCAGGATGGCAAGCAATTGATGAAGATGGTCTTGCACCCTACAACGACCCTGCAGTTAATTTCATTATGGACTCATGGGTAATTCATGAAGATTATGATACATTGGGAATAAATGACTCCGTATTAATCAGTACCTCATGGTTTGAAACTGCTGGATCAGCAGACAACTACATCGTTTTACCCGCTCTTACATTAGGTGCTTTTGGAAACTACATCTCATTTGATTGCAAGTCAAAAGATCAATCATATCATGATGATTTTGAAATCTTATTCTCCTATTCCAATCTAAATGATTTTACGAGTAACCCTGTTATTTTTGATTCCGTTGGGCCTTCATACTGGACAAACTATACTGTTTCATTAGACAGTGCAGGAATTACAGGTGAAACGGTTTATTTAGCTTTTAGACACAATGCCTATGACCAATTTATTTTAGAAATTGACAATATCAAAGTCTTTACAGAAAGTCCTATGGGAATTGCAACTAAAGAGTTAAACGAGATTTCATTTTATCCGAACCCTGCTAAAGAGTCTTTAACGGTTAAAGGTCTTTCTGAAATTACTTCTTATTCGATATCAGATATTAATGGGAAATTGATTCAATACGGAACTACTTTTGATCGTATCAATCTAGAGAAATTGACTAAAGGATTCTACTTTCTTACAATTGGAAATACTATTTCGAAAAAGTTGATTGTAGAATAATTTCTAATTTGCTTCTTTGAAAGTAACGTTACAAAATATTGTCCCAAACCCTATGAAAGATGAAGCTTTCTCTGCAGAAAGCATATGGGGGAAAGCATGTGTATTAGACTCCAATCTTTCCTATTTAATATCATCCGATTCAGGAAAAGGGAAAAGCTCCTTACTTTCTTATATATATGGACTTAGAGCTGATTATTCCGGTTCAATAAGTATAGATGAAGAAAACCAAAAAAATATTTCTATAGATAGTTGGTCAAAATTAAGAACCCATAAATTATCCTATCTATTGCAGGACTTAAGATTATTTAATCACCTCTCTGTTTGGGATAACTTAACTTTAAAAAACGACTTAACAAGTCATAAAACAGCTTCTCAAATTGAAGAAATGTTAGAAGAATTTGGAATGCTTTCAAAAAAAAGTCAATTAGCAGGGAAACTTTCTTTAGGGCAGCAACAGCGAGTAGCACTTATTCGATGTTTACTTCAGCCATTCGAATTCTTATTATTAGATGAGCCTTTTAGTAATATCGATGACACCAATATTCAAATAGCTAAAAGACTAATTGATCAAGAGTGTAAGGCTAATAATGGTGGGTTTATTTTAGCCACACTAGGGCATGATTATGAATTTAAAAATGTAACCACTATCTTTTTGTAGGGAAAATACCGTATGAAAAAAGCAATCAATAAAAAACAAAATATGTTCACGTTAGCGTTTTCCGCTTTGGGTGCTATTTTGGGTTTTACGCTTTTATTAATAACGCTTCAATTGTTTACAGATGTTGACACTATTTTTAATAATGAATCAGATGCAATAGACTCAGAATACTTAGTTTTAAAGAAGCATGTTTCAACCCTAAACACAATTGGGCTTTCAAGCAATACAACCTTTGATTCTAAGGAAATTGAAGAAATTAAAAACCAAAATTTCATAAAAGATATTGCACCATTTAACAATGCAACCTTTGAGGTAATGGCAGTATTGGGCATGGAAGGAGGTAAATTTCCTACGATGAAATCATTGGCGTTTTTTGAAACGGTTCCAGATCAATTCATAGATGCAGAAACGAAAAACTGGGGATGGGAAAAAGGAAATACACAAGTCCCTATTATTTTACCAAACACCTATTTAGATGCTTATAATTTTGGAATAGCACAAGCAGCTGGCACACCACAAGTAAGTAAAGGAATAATTGGAGCTTTTTCCATTAAACTGGAAGTATCTGGAAATGGCAAAAAAGCTATATACCAAGGAAATGTTATCAATTTTTCTGATCGAATAAATTCAATTTTGGTTCCTAAAAATTTCTTAGATTTTGCAAATAAGGAATATGGAACCCCTTCAAAACAGGAAATATTTAGAGTAATTGTAGAGGTTACAGATGCAAATGACCCATCTTTAAAAAATTATATTGAAGATAATGGCTATGAAACAAATAGTGAGCAATTAAGAGGTGGTAAAGTGGAGCAAATATTACGAGGTTTCTTAAATTTCCACATACTCATTGGAATAATAATCATTCTTCAATCTGCCTTTCTGTTTGTACTGTATTCTCAAATTTTAATTCAAAAATCTAAATATGAAATACAGTTATTGTTAATTCTTGGTTATAAGTGGAAAACTATCACGAATCAAATAAACAAATCCTTTATATTGGTATTTATGCTTATCGGATTCGTTTCATTCTTATGCTTTGGAGCTGTCAAAATATGGTTTAACGCTTGGTTATTGGAAGAGATTGGAATGGAAGTAACTAGTCTAGCTTCAGTAAACACTTTACTTTTTGGTATTGGGTTCTTGTTGTTATTCTTGTTCCTGACGGGGTTTAATATTTCTAATAAAGTAAAACAACTAGCAAAACCGAATTCTTAATTTTTTGTTAAAGTTTAATATATAAAGCATCCAAAACTTATTTGGTGCGTCATTTGTTATACTTTCGAATTAGAAAAGAAAATTTTTAAAATATGAAGAAGTTATTATTACTATCTATTCTTTTTTTAACTGTTGGAGCAAGTGCTCAATACAACCTTAAATTTAAGGTTAATGGATTAAAAGACACCACAATATTTCTTGCAAGGTACTTAGGCGATAAGCTCTATTATGCAGATACAGCAGAATCTAAGAATGGTTTAGTAGAATTCAACAATCAATTTGATGAAGGTGTTTATACGCTAATCTGCCCAGGACCGAAATGGTTTGAAATTATTTTAGCTGATAAGGAGATTGAAATGGAGACTTCAATCAGTAACTTCATTACAAACATGGAAGTAAAAAAATCTGTAAATAATAAAATCTTTTACGATTACATCAAATTTATAAACGAAAAGAAAAACGAAGCAAAAGATAAAAAAGATGACAAAGAACTCATGGGTAGGTTAGACAAAGAAGTAAAAGCTTATCAAAATAAATTGGTTACTGAAAATAAAGAACTACTTGTGAGTAAGCTAATTAATATGTCAATTGATCCAATTATCCCTGCTCATATAATAAAGAATGACACTTTACGATACAAATACTACAAAGAACATTATTGGGATAATATTGATTTATCCGATAAAAGGTTGGTTCATTACCCTGCGTTCAAGAACAAATTAGAGTTCTTCTTTGAAAAAATGCTATTGCAACAACCGGATACAATCTGTGCAAATGCGTATCAGTTAATTGAGCAAATTGAAAACGGGTCTGAAATGTTTAAATATGTTGTTCATTTTATAACTTACAAATACGAAACTTCAAAAATTATGGGGATGGATGCAGTATTCTACTGTATGGCAGATTCTTACTATTGCCCCGCAGATAAATCCAGAGCTTATTGGTTAGATCCGGATAAATTAAAAGAGTTGTGCGAAAGAAAAGATGCGATAGGACCATTGAGAGTAGGCCAGCCCGCTCCTAGAATTATTCTTGCCGATACTACTGAGGAAAAGTGGATAGATTTTTACACACAAGTAAAAACGGAGCACACTGCCCTTATCTTTTGGGCGGATGACTGTGGACATTGCAAGAAAGAAATGCCAAAGTTGAAGAAGTTATATGCCGAACTGAAAGAAAAAAACATAAATATTGAATTCGTAGCAGTTGGAACTAGCCTTGAAAATAAAGGGTGGAAGAAATTTATCAAAGAGAATAACCTTCCCTGGCTAAATATTTCAGATTTTCCAGATGCGAACGAAAATGCAATCAAATATTTAAACGAACTAAGAGTAACAGATTTACAAAGTTTAAACTTTAGAAAGACATATGATATTTTTAGTACTCCTCAAATTTACCTTTTGGATAAGGATAAAGTAATAAGAGCAAAAAAATTGGATGCGAAAAATCTGGCCAAAATTTTAGAACATAAATTGAGTATCGATCTTGATTATGAAGAACCAGAGGAGGAAGAAAAGAAAAAAGAGGACACGCACTAGTTAATTTACTTGTTAACGAAGTGTTAAAGAATAAATAAGCGAGAGAAACCTGATTATATTTGTAATTAGGAAATTAAAAATAAAACAATAAATAAAATTAAAATTATGAAAAAAGCAATCTTAACATTTGGGATGATGTTTCTAGCAGTAATGGCATTCGACGTTAATGCTCAAGCTACAGCTGCGCCTGCTGCGAAAGCTATCCAAGTTGGTGGTGCCGAAATTAGCTTCGAAAAAGAAGTTCATGACTACGGTGTTATGGAACAAAATGGTAACGGACAATGTGAATTTGTATTTACAAACACAGGAACAGAGCCATTATTAATTACCAACGCTAGAGGATCTTGCGGATGTACTGTACCAGATTGGCCACGTGAACCTATCGCACCGGGAGCTTCTTCTGCTATCAAGGTAAAATATGACACAAAGAGAATCGGTTTAATTAACAAATCTGTAACGATTACGTCAAATGCAGAAACTTCTACTAAAATTATTAGAATTAAAGGTGAAGTTAAAGCTCCAGCTGCTGGTGCAACACCTATAAAACCTGTTGATGGTCCTGCAATTAAAAAAGGATAATTAAATTAACACACTATTTAAAAACTCCGATTAAACAATCGGAGTTTTTTTTTACCTAAAATTTTAAGCATGAAGATAATTCTGGCCATCCTACTATTTTCATTTTCCGTAAGCGGAATTAGTCAAGCAAAGATTACCTTTGAAGAAAAAAACCACAGGTTTCCAAAAACAAATGAGGGCGTTTTACTAGAACACGACTATTCTTTTACAAACACAGGTAATGAGCCCTTAATAATTGAAGGAATAAAAGTTGCTTGTACATGTACGAAATTCACTTATCCAAAATCACCCATTTTACCTGGCAAACAAGGTATTATTCATGTTACTTTTGATACTAACAAAAAATATGAATGGCAAAATAGAACGTTGGTAATTTCAAGTAATGCAGAAAAACCTACAAGTATTATTCGTTTCAAAGTAATGGTTATAAACGAAAAGCATTAGGACCTCCAAACTTTCTGACCACTATTTACTTGATTAAAGTGCAATAAATTCGCTATTTTTACGAGAAAGACATTATACGGATAACACTGCATTATCCAGTTGTAATAATAAAAAATATGAAATATTTATTTCGAATAACCTTATTGACAATAACCTTGGCATCAATTTCCTCTTGTCAAAAAAAAGGATGTACAGATTGTAATGCCATAAACTATAACAATAATGCAAAAAAAAATGATAATTCATGTCTATATTCAAATGAAGATAAATTAGGAACCTACTCTGTTTCTGATTCTATATTAATTGCTTCGGATACTCAATGGGTTCATAGAAATTATGAGATAGAAATAAAAAGAAGTAGTTGCGCTCCTAATAACCTGAAAATATCTAATTATGCCAATAAATATGATTGGCTTATTGGAGTACTAAGTAATGTTGATTCACAAATCTCTAACAATTCTATTCTAATTACGGACCAAGTAATAGAGCAAAATGATTCATGGTACAACCTAATAGTTAAAGAAAGTACCGGCTACTTTTCTAATGATTCAGTACAATTTACTATTGATTTTACAAGTGAAGGAGGTATTACCTATTATGGAAAGTGTTTTGGGACAAAAAATTAAACTACAATAAAACGGAATTTGCACGCTCCGTTATAGCAAAAAGAAAAAAAGCTAACAACTCAACTATTTATATTACTGCTAATACTCTCTGTAAAGAAATTAGAGTCTTATGTTTATCCATATTTCATCATTACATTTGTCAACCAATTATCTACTATGAAAAAACACATTATTTATTTCACCATTTTACTTTCCCAAATAATTGGATGTGGACAAGAAAAATACAACAGTTTGTTTTGGGAAATATCAGGTAACGGGCTTACAGAAAGCTCTTACTTATACGGAACCATGCACACGCAAGACGAGCGTGCTTTCCAATTTAAAGAGGGTGTAATGGATGCTTTTAACCACGCAGAAATATATGCGATGGAACTGAATATGGATAGTGTGGACCAAACTGCTCTATTGAGTAAATTAATCATGGACTCAACTTACTCACTTAAAACATTATTAACGGCAGATGAATATACATTAGTATCCGATTTCTTTAGAGATTCCTTGGGTCAGGCCCTTTTTATGTTTGAAAGGATGCAGCCACTTTTTACAGCGCAAATGGTTGCATTAAGAGATTTAGAAGCGCAACAAACCGACGCATTGGATATTTACTTTTTTAAAGAAGCTAAAAAGCAAAAGAAACAAACAATTGGCTTAGAGAAAACCATGGAACAAATCGATGCATTTAGTGCCGTCCCTTATGAATTGCAGGCTAAGGGATTAGTTGATGCAGTAGCGGACTATGGAAAGGAAGGAGAATTAGATATGGATGCTATGATGGACTATTATGTTGAAGGAAACCTAGACAAACTTTTAGAAATGACAATACAAGATGAAGACGATGAAGAAATGGCTAAAATTTTCAACGATATATTTCTTGTAAAAAGAAATTACAACATGGCCGACAGAGCTGAACCGTATATTAAAAAAGGAAGCACATTCATTGCAGTTGGAGCAGCTCATTTACCTGGTAAGGAAGGTATCATTACATTACTTCGCAAGAAAGGTTATAAAGTAATAGCAAAATAAATCCGTGATTCCTGAATCAATATGCTTAATGCCATGGGTTCATTTATATGTGGATACAAATGGAAATGCCAAAGCCTGTTGCAATACGAGTATTACCTATGGTAATGTAAACAATGAAAGTATCGAATCTATTTGGAATGGGGAATCGATTAAAAAATTTCGAAAAAACTTACTAGAAGGTCATAAAGATAAAAGGTGTGCATCTTGTTTTAAAAGAGAAGCAGTCAATAAAAGTAGTATTCGTACAGAAACCTTAGACAGTTACAAAACTTACCTTAAATGGCTTCCAAAGACCTCCTCTGACGGCACTTGCAAGGAGTCAAAACCTGTTTATTTAGACATTCGCTACAGTAACGTTTGCAATTTGAAATGCAGAACATGTTGGCATGGAGCTAGTTCTAGCTGGTTTAATGATGCTAAATTATTGAAAACTAATTTTGGAGATAAAGCCCTGATAAAAGCAACACCTGAAAATGAACAATTAATTGAAGATTTGTTTACGTTTGACACTGAATTAGCCGAAGTATACTTTGCTGGTGGAGAGCCATTAAGGATGGAGGAACATTATTCCTTCTTAGATTCTTTACTTGCTAAAAATCAAACGGATCTTCATTTACGGTACAATACAAACCTAAGTAAATTAACATTAAAGGGTAAAAGGGCCCTAGACTATTGGAAAAAGTTTAAGAAAATTACCCTAGCTGTAAGCATTGATGCAATTGGCGAAAAAGCAGCGTACATAAGAAGTGGATTGAACTGGGGTAAGTTTTTGGAGAACATAAAATTAATCAAGGAACAATGTCCACACATTAAAATCCAAATTGCGCCAACGGTTAGTAACTTATCTATACTTTCATTGTGTGATTTACATCAGTTTTTTGTTGAGAATAATTTGATAAAAATGAATGATATCTACCTCAACATCCTGGATCGGCCGAATTATTACAATTGCAAAAACTTACCAAAATCAGTTAAGGAAAAATCGAAAGAGAATTTGATGGCTCACATAGATTGGCTAAATGAAAACAATGCTTCAAAAGTTGTAATTAAAGAATTTGAAGCCGTATTTGAGTATATGATGACTCCTGCTAATGCGTCTGATTTAAAAGCATTTGTAAAAGAAACTGAGAAACTAGATACAATTAGAAATGAAGATTTCAAATCAATTTTCCCAGAATTCGTGCATTTATCGAAAACCTAAAGGCCTACTTATACTGAATATCATACAATTTCTTGTAAGATCCATCCAGACTCAATAATTCTTGATGTGAACCGGATTCTATAATCTCTCCTTGCTCCATTACAATAATCTTATCCGCCTTACTGATAGTGGATAATCGGTGTGCAATAATAATAGAAGTTCTACCTTCAGTCAATTTTTCTATAGCCAATTGAATCAATTCTTCTGATTCTGTATCTATAGAAGAGGTAGCTTCATCTAAAATTAAAATACTCGGATTGTAAACGTAGGCTCTAATAAAAGAGATCAATTGGCGTTGACCAACTGATAACATTCCTCCCCTCTCTCCTACTGCAAAATTGTAATTCTCAGGTAACGACATAATAAACTCATGCGCGCCAACTTGCTTCGATGCTTCAATTACCTTTTCTCTTGAAATGGAATGATCACCAAGGGTAATGTTATTTAAAATAGTATCTGAATATAAAAAGACATCTTGTAAAACAACCGCCACATTTTCACGAATTAAGTCAATATCAATATCTCTTAGTTCATCTCCGTCAACCATTATTTCTCCTTTTTGATATTCGTAAAATCGACTTAATAAGTTAATAATAGAAGATTTACCTGCTCCAGTTGCGCCAACAAATGCTATTGTTTCTCCTGGAGACAATGAAAAATTAATACCTTTTAAAACATAAGTAGGTTCGTTATAAGCAAACCAAACATCTTTAAACGCTATATCCCCTTTAAATTCCTTTTCTAAAACCTTCGCATTATTCTTAATTTGCTCTTTTGTATCCAACACTTTAAAAACACGGGAACTACCAACCATTCCCATTTGCAAAACATTAAAACGATCTGCAAGCAATCGAATAGGCCTATACATCATATTTATAAAAAGCATGAACATGGTAAGTTGAGCAGCTAAATCACTTCCCTTGACGCTTTCATTATCTAACTGCATAATTGTGTAAATAATTAGCAATGCTAGAGACAAAGAGCTTAACACATCAACAATTGGCATAAATACAGAGTACGCCCAAACCGACTTAACGTGCGCTTTTTTATGCTTCTCATTAATCTTTTTAAACCTTTCAGATTCTATTTCTTCTCTTCCAAAAATCTTTACAATATTAATTCCTGTAAGGTGCTCTTGAACAAATGTATTTAACCGAGACACCTGATTACGTGCTTCCTGAAAAGCTTTTTTAATTGCCTTTTTGAAAATATTAGCAGCAACTAACAATATAGGAATAGGAATAATAACCGTTAATGCTAATTCCCAATTTATTACGAACATGCAAATCAACACCCCAGTAAGCTTTAACAAATCTCCGAAAATGGTTAGTAACCCTTGCGAAAACACATCTGCAACAGTTTCAATATCACTTACAGCTCTTGTTACAAGCATTCCAATCGGATGCGTATCAAAATACTTGAGTCGCAATCGAGTAATATGCTCAAATAACTCAACACGTAAATCTTTTATTACATTTTGACCAATTATATGTCCAACGTAAGTATGAAAAAACTGCCCGATTGCTTCAGAAATTAGCAATCCAATAAGAACAAAAGTCCAATATAACAAACCTTCAGCATCGGGGTTTTCGATACAAGAACCAACCATATACCCAAAAATAATTGGGCGAATAGCAGTAACGACAGTCAATATAAAGGTTAGCGCTATCGCACCGGCCATTAACATTCTATAAGGACGTGCATAGCTCATTATTCTTGCGAACAATTTACCATCCCATGCTTTTCCGGTTACTTCACTCATTGGTTTATTCCGATTACCCTGCAAAAGTACATTATTTAGACTGAATCAATTTGATTCGATTAACACTTATTGTGAAAATATAAACTACCTTTGCTTTATGAAGTTAGCATTATTTTCTATTGGATTATTAGCATTAGGGGTTTTAGGAATTGCCATTAAAATATGGGCAAAAAAAGACGGTGAATTTTCCGGAACTTGCGCAAGTAATAATCCTCTCTTAAGCCAAGAAGGAGAATCTTGTAGTATTTGTGGTGCTCGCCCAGATGAAATGTGTAAGGAAGAAAAATAATCCGGTAATCTTCTTTCTATACTATCCCTTTTTTATGCCCAATACCCCATCATCTTTGATAAGTTTTGTTAAAAACTGATAATTATACGTTAACCGAAGTTTATTAGGGTTATCTTTGGACCAGATATTAAAACATACAGGATTATGAGTGTGCCAGTTGTTAAGTTTAATGTAAAAGATCAAACGGAGTTCTTCAAAGAATTACGAAAGAGAGTGAATAAGTATTTTAAAGAGAATAATATTTCTCGATATGCCAATTTCAGCATGAAATTTAAATCGGCATTTATGATCTGTCTATACTTTGCTCCATTGGTCTTAATGTTGACCGGTGTTGTTGCAAACGTTTGGTTGGTTTTACTAATGTGGGCTTTAATGGGGTTTGGAATGTCAGGCATTGGCTTATCAATTATGCATGACGCGAACCATGGCTCTTATTCAAAGAATCAAAAAGTAAATAACGCAATGGGCTGGTTAATCCATTTTATTGGAGGGTATAAAGAAAATTGGAAAATTCAGCACAACGTTCTTCACCATTCGTTTACGAATATAGAAGGATTTGATGAAGATATTGAAATCGGAATAATGCGTTTCAGCCCTACGCAAAAGAGAAGAATACTGCATCGTTTTCAAATATTTTATGCACCATTTTTATACGGATTGATGACAGTTTATTGGTGCAGTGCTAAGGACTTTATTCAATTATTTCGGTACAATAAAAAAGATTTATTGGAAGGACAAGGGCTTACCTTAACAAAAGGGTTTATTCAAATTTTGTTAAATAAAATTTGGTACTTTGCTTTGTTACTATTAGTGCCGTTCCTATTAGTTGATTTACCTTGGTGGCAATCTCTTATTGGATTTGGAATTATGCATTTTATCTGTGGATTGATTCTTTCTTTTGTATTTCAACCTGCTCATGTTATTGAAGATACTGAGTTTTTCGATGTAGATGAAAATGGATCTGTTGATAACAACTGGGCTATACATCAAGTTAAAACTACTGCAAATTTTGCGAATGGCAGTTACTTTTTTTCCTGGTTTATTGGTGGATTAAATTTTCAAATTGAACACCATTTGTTTCCGAATATTTGTCACATTCATTATAAGAAACTTTCAAAAATAGTCAAAGAAACAACCAAAGAATTTAACTTACCGTATCACCAGCATAAAACATTTTTTGGAGCGATAAAAAGCCACCTAACTTTGCTTAATGAACTTGGTACGGGAAAATATGAAAGGAACCTAGCAAAAAATAAAGGTTAACAAAACTCCTAGTCTGATTTGTATGTTTCTTCGATGTTACAATTCATTGAGACACAGAATTTTGCTTGTGATACGCTTAACTCACAACTCTATTTTTATCTAATATTCTAAATTTAATCAATGCTTCTAACTCTGTTTTCAAGGGTTGATTGATTACTCCTAATTCCAAAAGCAGCTCATTTGAAGCATCCAAAACGGGTACTTGTTTATGGAAATTATCGCGTGCAAAATGGATATATTTCATAATCCAAAAAGCATCAAACACCTTGAAAAATCGAGTAATAAATGCCTCCTCAGAATTTGCATTTTTTGCGATTTCATCTATTTTTAGATCAAGCTCTTTTTCTTCAATAAATTGATTAATTAAACCACTTAATTTACTGGCATTTATATTTTTATTATTTTCGTAAACCTCACTAACAAACTCTTTAAGCTCCACAAATGTTCTAAAACTATATGTCTCTACCCCCCCCTGCTCGGCACTTACAATTTCACCAACCGCTTTACCAGTTCCAAACGGAACTCGATCCGAAATCCTTGGTGACGGGACTACTGTGGTAATATTTAGCTCCGTAAAACTGCCTAACTGTATAATCTTATTTAAAAAGTAAAAATCCTCCCCAGCTTTTCGCTTATTCATTCCGCCTTGTTTGGCATATGCCGAAGCGCGAACTGCCATGCTCGAACCTATCGTATGAAACACAAATGGAAGCCCGGTATATTGCTGCGCATTTTTGTAATACCGTAAATGCAATTCATATGAAATAATTGCATTATATTCTTCAATTGTATGGTTATTTCCTTCCAAAGGATGTTCAAAATGAATGGAACAACCCGGAGTTTTTGGATGCTTTTTAAAATGAAATATTATTGACTCAAAATAATTTACCTCACAAAAACTATCTGCATCAAAACAAACGATAACTCCGTCCTTATTAATTTTCGAGAATCGATTTAACGCTTCATCCATTCCAATTTTCCGAGCCAAACCTACTCCCGCTTTTTTAGGAGGCATATCAAATACTTCTAGGGTTTTAAAAGTAATTGACTCGGAATTGTTCTTTAAAGAAAATCGGTTTGCTTGAATTGTTGTTGTTTCGTTTTGACGAACAACATTTTCAGCTGCATTTAACCCATGATTAATAACGGTGATAACCTCAACAGAAAAACCTAGCGGAACAAAAGAATCCTTAAGCGACTGCAAACTTTCCAGCAAGTTAGGCTCATTATAGGAAGGAATAACAATAATCAATTCCAAATTAGAAGGAACAGGACTATTCAATTCTAACTCTCGATGATTGAATCGATCAAAATAAACAGCAGCAATAGAACGCATCTCTTTAGCCATTCTATACTATCAAGGAGATAATCGTTCTAATTTCCAATTTGCACCTTCTTTGGTATAAACAATTCTATCGTGCAAACGACTTGCTCTACCCTGCCAGAATTCTATTTTGGCTGGCTTTAAAACATATCCGCCCCAATGTTCAGGCCGGTTAACCTCAATATCTTTAAAACGCTCTGTATATTTCAATACATGCTGTTCCAATTCTTCTCTAGTGGTCAAAACATCACTTTGCGCAGACGCCCAAGCTCCTATTTGACTCTTTTTAGGACGGCCAGCAAAGTATTTGTCAGATATGTCTTCCGAAACTTTAACCACATCACCTTCTATCCTAATTTGCCTCTCAAGTTCAGCCCAATGTAAATTAAGAGCTGCTTTCGGTGTCGAAAGTAATTCCTTTCCTTTTTGGCTTAAGTAATTCGTGTAAAACACAAAACCATCGTCTAAAATATCGCGCATATACACAATACGCGATGAAGGTTGACCATTTACACCAACCGTAGAAAGACACATTGCATAAGGATCTAGGATTTTAGAATTAACGGCCTCTTCAAACCAAACCGCATATTGTTTAAAAGGATTATTATCAACTGAACCCTCAGTTAAAGGCCTCTCAGCAAAATCTCTTCGAACCTGATTCATATAATTCTTAATTTCCTCTAAACTCATATTACTATTTTCTAAATAAAAAAAGACCTTGCAAAGATAGTACTTGTAAGGCCTTTTTCTAAACTATTTTATCAAATACACTTCACAAATTAACCAAACGATTTGTTACAGTACTTTTTATAAGCATAAAAATCTTCAATATCGGTTGCTTCAATGCATTGTAACTAAGTATCCACTCTAGGAGCAACGTGGATTTTTCTAAACAAAACTTTCTATCTTTTAAATACAGGCTCTGTTATTTTCAGCACTACAGAACTTCCATCTTTTTTTGCGCCAATTAAAACAGATGGTTGTTTAGCTGTATAAGCAAATTTTTCTGCTTTAAATTCAAATCTATACCCTTCATTTTTGACAAATGATTTATCGTATTTGTTTGATTTTGCAAACCCTTCAGGCACCCTTTCTTGAATAACTTTAAGCATTGATTCTTGTAAAGCACTTGCTAACAAAGCATCATTATTTGTATTAAATTCAACTTGAAATTCATAAATATTATCTCCATCTACAAAAATTTGTTGCCCTTTTCCGGCTTTAAATTTCACCTTAACACCGAAAACACTTCCTTGCTTAGCACCGTCTATAGTATTTGCAAAACTTCCCTTTTTACTGTCGTTTAAAATAGCTTGAAAGACGGAATCAAAATCTTCCATAACAGACTTTATAAGTAACACTCTCTCGCTGGCGTCTTGTTTTTTCTGTTGCTCACCGATTTTAGCTATTAGCCCATCAAGTTTTGTGCGAAATGTCTGCTTTTCATTATCTGACCATTTATCCAAATCAGTATCTTTTAGAATATTATAGACATTAGACAATGCCATACTTTGATCTGAGAGTTTCTCTGCAGTGACTATCATAGCTTTTAGCATTTTCACTTCATATACCTTAGAAATAAATTCCACGGTCAATTCAGATACTTGTTTAACAGTAGTCGCGTTTTTACAATTCGATTCCCATGTCTTTTTTTGCTTTTTCCAAACTTTGACAAATTCTTTATTGGAAACTTTTGATTCCAGTTCTTGCAGCATTCCTGCATACTCCTGAATCAATCCTTGTGCATTTCCTGCAAAAACGAATAAAGAAACGAGTAATACTAAAAATAAATTTTTCATAACTCTAAATTAATAAATTTAACCAAACATGTTATCCTAACTCAATATTTTGAAGACGCTTTTGCAAACTCTATACCATCAAAATTATTAATTACAGATAATTAAGATGAAAAAGAGAGAAATACTTATCATTTTCATAATTTTATACGGGATTAGCAATAGTACTTCCTATTGCAATATAACAATGGACATAATTCGTTCATTTACAAACTAAAAGCAACCAAAATGAAATTATACCCAATAGAGACAGGGAATTTTAAATTAGACGGAGGAGCCATGTTTGGGGTGGTACCAAAAGCTTTATGGGAGAGAACCAACCCTGCTGATAGCAACAACATGTGTACGTGGAGCATGCGAAGCATGTTAGTGGAAGATGGAAACAGATTGATGCTTATTGACACCGGAATTGGTAATAAGCAGAGTGACAAATTTTTTAGTCATTATTACTTACACGGCGACAATACTTTAAAAAAGTCCTTAAACAAACTTAATTTTAGTTTAGATGATATTACCGATGTGTTTTTAACGCACTTACATTTTGACCATTGTGGAGGTAGCGTTGAATGGAAGGATAGCGAACATACGCAATTACAACCTGTTTTTAAAAATGCTAAATACTGGAGTAACAACAAGCATTGGGAATGGGCTACTGAACCTAATCCTAGAGAAAAAG
This sequence comes from uncultured Flavobacteriales bacterium, assembly GCA_943788755.1. GTDB lineage: Bacteria > Bacteroidota > Bacteroidia > Flavobacteriales_D > Parvicellaceae > CALSMU01. Next base: position 365,656 of record CALSRM010000002.1, on the reverse strand, counting down.
CGTCTTTTTTAAGTGAAAACATTCTACCTATTCAAGAAAGCGGGCAACTGGATTTTATACAACGAACTGATAGGATTACAAAAAATGCATTTGAAGGTATGGATGTCTTTTTTGCTGATGGTCATACAGAAAGTCAAATGATACCCATGATAAAGTACAAAGGGAAAACCGTAGTATTTATGGCGGATTTACTTCCGAGTGTTGGCCACCTGCCTCTGCCTTACGTAATGGGTTATGACACGCGACCACTGCTCACAATGGACGAAAAGCTACAATTTTTAAACTTAGCAGCAGATGAAGAATTCATCCTTTTCCTAGAACATGATAATATAAATGAATGTTGCACTGTCCAACACACCGAAAAAGGAGTAAGACTAAAGGAAACACTGAAACTATCTGACTTATAAAGACAATAAAAAATTTACTCCGAATCTATTATTTAAATTAATATTAAATAGTATTTTTGTAGTCACAATTTTATAACAAACAATTACTTAAAACATATTATAATGGGAGTATTAGTAGGAAGAAAAGCACCAGGATTTTCAGCATCGGCTGTAATTAATGGTAACGATATTGTTGAAAATTTTACACTAGAGCAATTTAAAGGGAAATATGTAATCTTATTCTTTTACCCAAAAGATTTTACATTCGTATGTCCGACTGAATTATATGCATTTCAAGAAAAATTAGAAGAATTTAAATCTAGAAATGTTGAATTGATTGGTGTTTCAACAGATACTGAGCAATCTCACTGGGGTTGGTTAAATATGGAAAAGAATGCTGGCGGTATTAAAGGTATAACATATCCTTTGGTAGCAGACACGAATAAAACCATTTCAACGAACTATGATGTATTAGTTGGAGACTGGGATTACAACCAAGAAGGTGAAATGACCGCTATAGGTGAGCTAATCGCTTACAGAGGTTTATTTTTAATAGACAAAGAAGGAGTAGTTCGTCATCAATTGGTTAACGATTTACCCTTAGGTAGAAATGTTAACGAAGCTCTGAGAATGGTTGATGCACTTCAACATTTAGAAGAACATGGTGAAGTTTGCCCTGCTAACTGGGTGAAAGGTGCTGATGCTATGACTGCTACTCATGAAGGTGTTGCTGACTACTTAAGTAATCACTAAGTAATTTTAAAATATTCTAAAATAAAAAAAAGAGCCGTTTATAACGGCTCTTTTTTTTAGAAATTTATTTCTTGTTTTAAAACTTATAAACAAGCATTACATCAAAATAACCTAAATCAAAATCGACAAAATTCTCAATAGGATTATACTGTTTATATTGATCTGCTAATTTTTCTGAGATAGCCAAATAATAATTGAATTGAGGGGTTAGCTGAAGTGTAATCATAAATACGTCATCTAAAAACCAATCAAATCCAAAACTTACATCGATTCCTGTGATAAAATAATCACTACTATGACTTCCGGTATAAATTGGTTCGACATCATTGTCTAATCGATAAACGCCAATTGAATCAACTAATAATTCATTTTGTCGATATTCAGAGTAAAATTGAGCATACCCCAATATAATATCTGCCCCTATGTGAAATCTACCAGCTCCCCCGCCCTTTATTTCTTCAAATCCAATTCTTATATCACCTGTCTTATAATCTGATTCATAGTATCTATTTGTTATACTTGAATCGGAAGATCCAATTGTTCTGAACGCATAAAAAGAGGTCTTATTCGCAAGTGTCATATAGTTGGCACTAAACCTTATATTCCTATACCCTTTGTTCCTCTTGTAAACGATGCTCATTTTTGCATTCTGATTCTCCCTTCCGAATGACGAAGTAAACAGAGGCGATAAATTTACACCTAAATAATTTCTTCTATCCTCAAAAAAAACGGAATCCGATTCATCAAAAAACAAACTATCCTGCGCATTTGTTGCCTTTAAATAAAATAAGCAGAGACCTAATACGGTGATATATTTAAAAAACATTTTCATTTCTCCTAAGTTAAGAATTAATTCTTTTAACAATTGAGCAAACTTCGTAAACCTGGTCTAAACTTATTTTCTAATCTTCAAAATTAGACCATATTTATTCCTACAATACATACATCATCCACTTGCTCCATTTCACCACGCCATTTCTCAAAAACTGTATCTATATCACTCTTTTTTTCTTTGGATGTTCTATGGTTGATAGATAGTAGTAATTCCTTAAACTTTTTGTGCTTAAACTTTTTACCTTTTGGTCCACCAAATTGATCAACCATACCATCTGTAAAAAGATAAAGCGTATCATTCTTCTCAAAATCAACCTTTACATTTGTAAAAGGTTTTCTCTTGTCAAACTGACCTATTGGCTGTTTATCAGCTGAAAATGTTTCTATTTTTTTCTCTTTTCCTTTCACCAAGTATATTGGGTTATTCGCTCCGGCAAACCAAAAATCGCCGGTTTGTAGATTCCACGAACACAGTGATATATCCATACCATCTCTTACCATATCATCACTTTGAGAAAAAGCTTCAATGACCAAATCTGTTGTTTTATCTAAAATAGCCCCGGGAGCTGTTAATTTGAATTCTCTAATTGCTCTATTCAATGAGCCATTGCAAACAACACTAACCATGGCTCCTGGAACTCCATGTCCAGTACAATCAGCAACTGCAAACAGAATGTGGTCTCCTACTTGTTCCATCCAATAAAAATCACCTGCAACAATATCCTTGGGCTTATACAGCACAAAACTATCTGGAAAATACTTATTTACCAATCCCTTATTTGGAAGAATAGCATTTTGAATCCGCTTCCCATACGATATACTATCAGTGATTTCTTTATTTTTTTCCTTTAATTGAGCTGTAAATTCTCCGACACTACTTTCAGCTTTAAATTTTCTGTTATTTACCAAAAAGGAAATGAATAATACAGAGAAAACAGTAATTATAAAGATAAGTTTACTAACTCCTTCTTCCACCTCATTCATCATAACAAATGAAGCCATTAATACAAATAATATTGAAATGAATGAAATGAATATTTTTCGACTTTCAAATCCTACGGTAATTGCAGAAATCACGACCAAAAACCCCATATCATTGTTTGGGTTAAATTTATTCATTTTAAGCACGAAAAGCTGCCAAACTACAACCACAACATACAAGACAAGCATAATGCTTTGCATGTTACGCTTAACCCATGAAATTTTATAACTAGCAATCAATATCAATATCCCTACTGGAGCTAAAATCTCTTTAAACAAGGGTGGACTAACTGCTTCTGGGTTCCCGTAAGCAAAGGCAAGTCCAAACAAGGGAATCATTACGGCTAGTAAAAACAGTAGTAATCTGTAAATTGCTAAATATTGATCTTTTATATCTTTCACTATAAGAGGTAAAGTTGTGCGAAATATAGGAACTATATTCTTTGAAAAAAAAAATAATTAAACCATTCCCAATATACCTTAATAACTACCTTCAAGCTGTTCTTCATCGATTTTAACTACCTACCCTCATATATTTAAAAAAAAAGCTTACTTTGTCAGAAACTTAAAGGATATAATCATATTTAGATATCGATTAAGACACTTTTTGAACAGATGAAAACAATACTTAGGCTACCATTACTTGTAACTATTTTATTAACTATAGTTAACCTTACAGCCTTTACCCAATCGACAATTAAGGGAACAATAATTGAAAAATCTTCCGGTGAGACTATTATTGGTGCAGCCATTTTAGAGAAGGGAACTTCTAATGGCTGCATTACTGATTATAATGGAAAATTTACCCTTACTTCCAAAAACAATTATCCTATTACTTTAATTATTCGATTTATTGGATTTAATGCAGAGGAGTTAATTGTCAAATCTGCTAACGATAAAATAAAAATTTCGCTAACAGAGGATAGCCAACAATTAGATGCGGTAGAAATAAGAGAGATTAGTATTTCCCAGAAACAAAAAGAATCAGCACTTACGGTTGAGTCTATGGGAGTTCAAGCGATTAAACAAAATGCTTCTGCTGATTTTTATGAAGGACTTGGAAACTTAAAAGGGGTAGATTTAACAGCTGCTAGTATTGGTTTTAAAGTGATTAATACACGCGGGTTTAACTCTACATCTCCTGTTCGATCATTGCAGATTATTGATGGTGTAGACAACCAAGCTCCTGGTTTAAATTTTTCACTGGGAAATTTCTTGGGCGTGTCTGAACTAGATGTGAAAAAAGTGGATTTAATTGTTGGTGCCAGTTCTGCTTTTTATGGACCTAATGCTTTTAATGGTGTAATTAGTATGGAAACAAAAGACCCGTTTTTCTTTCAAGGCTTAAGTTTAATGGCTAAAGGCGGAGAAAGAAACTTGGCGGATATCTCTTTGAGATATGCACATGCATTTAAAAACAAAGATAGCCTAGAACGCTGGGCAATGAAATTTAACCTCTCCTATTTAAAAGCAGATGATTGGGTAGCTGATAATTATGCCCCTATATACGAAAGTGAGGCTGCTATCGGTAATTTTGGTGGATTGGATGGAGTTAACCGATATGGCGATGAAGTAGCTTCTAAATACAACAGCAGAGGAGATTCCATCAATCGGCCGGGGTTAGGAATTTTTTATCGAACTGGATACGAAGAAAAATATATTGTGAATTATGATACAGAAAATTTAAAAGCCAATATCGCTTTACATCATAAATTTAAGGACAACTCTCAATTTATAATGTCCTCCAGCTTTGGAACCGGAACAACTGTTTATCAAGGAGATAATCGATTTAGCTTGAAGGATATATTGTTTTTTCAAAATAAAATAGAGTACAAAAGCAGCAAAGGATTTATTAGAGCCTATGCAACGCATGAAGATGCAGGTAAATCTTACGACGCTGTTTTTACTGCTCTTTTAATGCAAGACGCAACAAAAAGTGACAGCGATTGGTCAAAAGATTATGCCAATTATTGGGTTGCTAATATTGCTAATATAATAAAAAATTTACCAGGTTATCCGCAGCCCGTTCAGACTCCTAATGGATGGGTAACAGATACAGATGCAATTGGCGAATTTCTTCTAGGAATCCAAGATAGCCTTGACGTATGGCATGCGGAAGCCAGAGCTGCAGCTGATTCTAGATTTTCTGGTTTATTGATAAAAGATGATAATAAAGATAGATTTGAACCAGGAACTGCATCCTATGATTCGCTGTTAAATAGTATTGTTTCAAAAACTTCTTTTACTGAAGGAGGATCCAGATTTTACGACAAAAGTGCCTTGTACCACATTCATGGGGAAAGAAAATTTTCGTTAGATACAAATCAATTTTTCCATTTAGAAATTACAACTGGAGGAAACTACAGAATGTACACTCCCATTTCTAGGGGAACTATTTTTAGTGACACCTCCGAGACAATTACCAATCAAGAAGGTGGGGTTTATTTAGGCTTAGAAAAACAATTTTTGAATGAAAAACTGAAAGTAAATGGAACATTTCGAGCCGATAAAAATCAAAATTTTAAAATGGTTTTTTCTCCCGCAGCATCTTTGGTTTACAAATTTGATATAAATAGTATTTTACGGTTTTCTTTTTCATCTGCTACCAGAAACCCTACATTACAAGATCAATACCTTTATTACAATACTGGAAGAGCCATTTTGCTCGGTAATATCAATGGTTATGACTCGCTTACAACTACTGAATCTGTTGGCTGGCTTCTTGACACGCAAAACCCAGACACGTTGGTTTATTTTGATGTAGCGCCAATTGTTCCAGAAAAAGTAAAAACATTCGAATTAGGTTTTAGAACATTAATTAATAAAAGTATTTACGTTGACGCAGGATATTATTATAGTTTCTACAGAGATTTTATTGGCTATAATATTGGTGTAGATGCAGTTATAGAGCCTGTTACTAACTCATTAAATCCAAATAAAACAACTGCTTATCGGATTGCTGCTAATGCTAAAACGGGTGTCACAACGCAAGGATTTTCGATTGGAATCAATTACTACTTTAAAAAATATGTAAAAATAAATGGTAACTATTCTTGGAATAAATTAAACACACAGGATTCGCTAGACCCTATAATACCTGCTTTTAATACGCCTCAGCACAAATTTAATATTGGGGTTACAGGAAGTGAAATTAAAAAGTTTGGATTTAATGTAAATTTCAAATGGATTGAAGGTTTCTTGTACGAAGGTTCTCCTCAATTTACAGGCATCGTTCCAACTTATTATTTATTAGATGCGCAGATTAATCGAAAAGTTCCAAAAATTAATGCTATCTTTAAATTTGGAGTATCAAATATTTTAAACAGAAAGCAATTTCAAGTCTATGGAGGTCCGCGCGTAGGTAGGATGGCATATATATCCGTAACCATTGATTTGGATAAAATATAATCGAATAAATTGATAAAGATGCGATTTAAAACGAAAAAAACAATCAATTTGCATAATCAAACAATAACTAAAATTTAAATTATGAAAAAAAATCTACTTTTAACTGCAGCATTCTGTGCTTCGCTTTTTGCGAATGAAACGAGTGCGCAAACCCGTTACCTAGATGAAGTGTTTACTAGCGTTACGGTTTCTTCAAATGTTGTATACGGAAATAATAAAGCGGTATTAACAGGGGTTCCCGCCGATACTAATTTATTGATGGATGTTTACGAACCAGCTGGAGATAGTTTAGTGAATCGACCATTAATATTGTATTTGGTAACAGGAAGTTTTTTACCAAGATACATCAATCAGTCAGCAACCGGTTCAAAAACAGATAGTGCAACGGTGGAAATATGTACGCGATTAGCAAAACAAGGATATGTTGTTGCTGCTGTTGACTATAGAAAAGGATGGAATCCAGCTGAAACTGACACAGACAACAGAACACAAAGTATTTTGCAAGCAGTTTATAGAGGTTTGCAAGATGCTAAAACTTGTGTTCGTTATTTCAGAAAAGATGTTGCTACAAACGGAAATTCCTATGGCATTGATTACACCAAAATTGCTGTAGGTGGTCAAGGTTCAGGAGGGTATATTTCTCTTGCTTACGCAAGTTTAGACAAATTATCTGAAATTCAATTGCAGAAATTTTTCAACAATACAACAAATGAATATATGGTAGAACCCAGATATAATGGGGAGTTGGAATGGTCTTGGAGGCAACTCTGGTTTAAATACAAACAACCACTACGGTTATTCTGATAATATTTCAATGGTATTTAACATCGGTGGCGCTGTTGGAGATTCTATTTGGATAGAGGATGGTGAAATGCCAATCATTACTATGCAAGGTCAAGCAGATTACTTTGCTCCTTTTCAATATGGAATTGTAACAGTGCCAGGAACAACCGTTTTCGTTATAGACGTAAGTGGATCCAGTGACATAAGTAGAATGGCAAATGCCTTTGGAAATAATGATGTATTTAAAACTCCTGCAATAACAGATGCTTATACGACGCGTGCGAACGATTTTAACACTGCAAATGATGCGACTTACGGAAACGCAGGTGACGAAGGTTTATTTGCATTTGAAGGTGCTGCAAATGGCAATGGTCCATGGGAATGGATAGACACTGCTGCAGTTAAAGCAGAAGCGGTAGCTTGGGGACAAGATGGTGATGTTATACTAGATAACTTTTATGCTGCTAATCCCGTTTTTGAATATCTATATGTAACTGCAGGATATGGAGCTGCTAGAGCAAGAGCAATTGCTTATTGTGATACCATTCAAGGGTATTTATCTCCTAGATTATACAGGGGATTAATCGAACAACCTTTCTTTGTTGGAGTTAAAGAATTTTCTACTTCTGAAGTAAGTGTTTACCCTAATCCTGCTACTGATCAGATTTCTTTTGTTTCTGAAGATAGCAACCCAATTTCTTCTATTATATTTTACTCTTTAGAGGGGAAAGTTGTAAGAACAGAGTCTAACATTAACGCAACTAACATTGTTGTTTCTAACTTAGATTTACCGAAAGGAATCTATTTTGCAAACGTACGTTTTAAAGAAGGTACTACTGTTAAAAAGATAGTCATACAATAGTTTTCTAAATTAATGTAAAAAAGCCTTGTGAAATTTCACAGGGCTTTTTTTATACAGGTTTTTAATTGATTAATGATAACCTTTATTGAATAATTTTCTGACTACCAAATGATATATGTTATTGTCTACCCAATAAAAACAATGATTTTCAAATAATAAAACTAGAATCTTTTTATCTGTACAAAACAAAAAAATCACATTAACCATATACTTAACTGTATAATTAAAGCAGATATAGTTATATTTGTGCATAAAACAATCTGTTTTGATAACTCGAAATAATAATATTTGTAAAAATTTTACCCTATCCTTGAAAAGGTTAAGTATTCAATTTACTTTCTTATTTTTAGCGTCAAATTTCGTGTTACCCGGATTAGTCCAATCTATATATACTGAAAGTGAGTATTGCTCGGAATGGATTGAAATAGACTTAGGTGAAGAGGGCGAAAATGAAGTTGAAGAAAATGAAGAAATATTCAATGATGATTTTTTTCACAGGGCTCCTCAAGCTTATAGTAATACTTCTTTGATCAGCTGCATTAGTTACCCCCCTTGTAAACTACCTCATTTGTATATAGATGAGATTAACACGCCACCGCCTGAATTGAGTTAATTCACTTATTTACGAAGCTGAGTGCTTCAGCTGTCGATTTTTTTTGTGACGGAATACTAAAAAAATCAAAGTTCAATTATAAATTATAAAAATGTTTCATTTGTTGGGAGACCAACTCATACTAAACGATATGTCAAATTCGAAAAATAAAATCTTCAATTTTAATCATTTAAAAAATGATATACCCGCCTCCATTGTTGTTTTTTTAGTTGCATTACCTCTGTGCTTAGGGATTAGCGTTGCATCCGGCGCAGATCCAATATCCGGGTTAATTGCCGGTATAGTGGGTGGTATTGTGGTCACCTTGTTTAGTGGTTCAGCTATGGGAGTAAGCGGTCCAGCTGCCGGTCTAGTTGCAATCGTATTTGGAGCTATTCAATATTTTGAAGGAATAAATGAAGAAAAAGGATTTCAAATGTTCCTTGTAGCAGTTGTTTTAGCCGGTGTATTTCAAATCATTCTAGGACTAGCTAAATTAGGTAAATTAATTGCCTTCTTTCCAGGAGCAGTAATAAGAGGTATGCTTGCCGCCATTGGTGTTATTATTATTCTTAAACAAATACCTCATGCTTTTGGTTATGATAAAGATTATGAAGGAGATTTAGCATTTGATCAGGCTGATGGAGGAAACACATTTACTGAAATAGGCAATGTGTTTCACTCCTTATTTACTAGCTCAGAAGCAATTTCCTATGGACCCACAATTATATTTATTGTTGGAATATTGATTACTTTAATCTGGGGATTGAAGTTTGTTAAAAATAGTTCTTGGGCTACTATTATTTCAGCTCCACTAGTAATAGTAATTTCTGGAGCAATAATGGTGTTAGGACTGGAGGGTGGAGAATTTAATATTGATCAAAACCACCTCGTTGATCTGGGAGGTATTGAAGGAATAGGTGATGTATTTCGATATACGCCAGATTTTAGTGTATTGACTGACCCTCGGGTATATGTGGTGGCAATAACTTTGGCAATAGTAGCTTCTCTAGAATCGCTTCTTTGCATGGAAGCAACTGACAAAATGGACCCTGAAGTGAGACACAGCCCTCCAAACAAGGAGCTTATAGCTCAAGGGGTTGGTAATCTTGTAGCTGGGTTGATAGGAGGTATTCCTGTAACACAAGTGATCGTGCGATCCTCTGCAAACTTACAATCTGGTGCTAAATCTAAACTGTCAGCATTTTTGCACGGATGGTGGCTTTTGTTGAGTGTATTACTTATACCTGGTGCTATGGAATATGTTCCCTTATCTGCGCTTGCTGCTATATTGATAATCATAGGATTAAAATTAGCAAAACCATCTATGTTTATTGATTATTATCGTAGAGGCTGGAGTCAATTTGTGCCATTTATGGTAACATTATTGGTAATAATTTTTACTGATTTATTAATTGGAATTGGTGTTGGCTTTGCAGTTTCTTTATTGATTAGCTTGTATAGAAACGAAGTGAAGTCGTTTAAGCATATTAGACAAATGATATTTGCTGGAACTATAGCTGAAAAAGATAATGAAGACGGCACTACAGATACAATTATTACTTTAACTGAAAGAATTTCATTTTTAAGTAGAGCTAATATGCGAGATTTTGCGGCAAAGGTAAAAAATGATAAGGTTATTCTTGATTTAAAAAGAATTATCCATGTGGATGGTGATGGTCAAGAAGCGATTTCAGAAATCGAAGAACGGCTGCAAAAAATGGGTAAAAAAGTGAAAAAAAGAGGTGGTGCCATGATAAAATAAGTCAACCTTTTTGGGATAAAAAGCTCATTCACCATACAAAGTAAAACTGTTAAACAGCAAACTATAGTGGATGGGCTTATATATCAGATCATTTTATTTTAAAGTGCAATCAAACCTTCAATTTCACTAGCCTTAGCATATCTCTCTAGTACTTCGTCTGCACTAAGCATTACCGAATTAATTGTAAAACTTCTGTATTTAGCATTTTTAGAGGTTTTTGTTTTGACCTCAACATCTACAGAAAACAAAGCAATCAACTCTTTTTCTCGATTTGGTACAGTTGGCACAATAAATTTGAACTCATAAACACAGGGCCAATCATAGTGCTGGTTTAAACTATCTTTAATTTCTTGACGGCGACTTTTGTCTTCCATAGTCAAACTGCTTCATATCCTTATTCTCTGCAAAAGATTTATCAATTCCTTTTACCCTAGAAATCTCAACATAAGATTCATCACTTCATTTTACATTGAAAATAAATTTTCAGTAAAATAGCGTTCTGAATGACAATTATTTGAGGGGATTAAATATCATTAATTTCTTTATTCATAAAGGTCCAACTTGAATTAAAATCACTTACCAATGCTTCTTTTTTCTTTCTAGACCATCCTTTAATTCTTTTCTCTTGTTCTATAGCCTGCTCAACACTTTGAAAACGTTCAAAATAAATAAGGTTGTAACATTTATATTTTGAGGTGAATGATTTAGGATCTAAAGCGTTTTCATGCTCATCGATTCTTCTTTTCAAATCGTTGGTAACACCTGTATATAAGACTGTTTTATTGACATTTGTTAATATGTAAACAAAATAGTTATGTTGCATGTTTAATCTTTTTCCTCCTTTAAAACATTGTTTTTTGAATCACTCAGGACAACGTTACCTGTGGCTTTCAACCAGTGTAATCGATGTCATTCAGAACAACGTTTCGATGTCATTAAGAACAATGTTTTGTGATAAATTCATTTATCCTACAAAACGCAGTGATGAATCTACACTCTTCCAATCACCCCTTTTCATCATTCCAAAACTAAGCATCGCATCATGAGATTCATCACTTCATTTTACATTGAAAATTAATTTTCAGTAAAATAGCGTTCTGAATGACAATTGGTTCTCTGCTACATATTCCGTCTATACTGCCCACCTACTTCAAACAACGCATCGGTTATCTGGCCTAACGAACAATATTTAGACGCTTCCATTAAAGCATTAAAAACATTACCGTTTTGTATTGCTATTTTCTGAATTTCAGCAAGAGCAACATCTGTTTTGGACGCATTCCCTTTTTGTAATTCGGTTAACATTGCTATTTGATATTGCTTTTCTTCTTCTGTTGCGCGGATTACTTCTTTTGGCAAAACGGTAGGAGAGCCCTTAGAGCTCAAGAAAGTGTTTACACCAATAATTGGAAAATCACCATTGTGTTTCAGTGTTTCATAATACAAGCTTTCTTCTTGTATTTTACTACGCTGATACATCGTTTCCATTGCACCTAAAACACCACCTCGCTCGGTAATTCTGTCAAACTCCATTAATACTGCTTCCTCCACTAAATCGGTTAATTCTTCAATGATAAAAGCCCCTTGAATTGGATTTTCGTTTTTAGACAATCCCAGCTCTTTATTAATGATTAATTGTATTGCCATTGCCCTTCTTACCGACTCTTCAGTAGGAGTTGTAATAGCCTCGTCATAAGCGTTGGTATGCAGCGAGTTACAATTATCGTTAATCGCATACAAAGCTTGTAAAGTTGTTCTAATATCGTTGAAGTCAATCTCCTGAGCATGCAAGCTTCTTCCGGATGTTTGGATATGATATTTGAGTTTTTGAGCGCCAGCAGAGGCACCATATTTCTTAGCCATTGCCTTGGCCCAAATTCTACGTGCTACACGTCCAATGACAGAATATTCTGGATCGATACCATTACTAAAGAAGAAAGATAAATTTGGTCCAAATTTATTAATATCCATCCCCCTACTTAAGTAGTATTCTACATAAGTAAACCCGTTGCTTAATGTTAATGCTAGCTGCGTAATTGGATTAGCACCCGCTTCCGCTATGTGATAACCTGAGATAGAAACTGAATAAAAATTGCGCACGCCTTTCTCAATAAAATATTCCTGAACATCGCCCATTAAACGCAAAGCAAACTCAGTAGAGAATATACATGTATTTTGCGCTTGATCTTCCTTTAGTATATCTGCTTGTACAGTTCCTCTGACCTTGGTTAAAGTTTCTGCCTTAATAGTAGCGTAAATAGCGGCAGGTAAAACTTGATCTCCGGTTACTCCTATTAAATATAAACCTAAACCATCATTCCCTTCAGGAATATCCCCTTGGTAAGATGGTCGAACAACGCCTTTTTCTTTATAAATAGCAGCAATCTTTGCTTCTACCTCTTTTTCTAAAGCGTTTTCTTTAATGTATTTCTCACAATTCTGATCAATGGCAGCATTCATAAAGAACCCTAACAACATTGGTGCAGGTCCATTAATAGTCATACTAACAGACGTCATCGGATGCGAAAGGTCAAAACCAGAATACAATTTCTTAGCGTCATCTAAACAGGCTATAGAAACACCTGCATTACCAATTTTTCCGTAAATATCTGGCCTTAAATCCGGGTCGTTCCCATAAAGTGTTACTGAATCAAATGCGGTTGACAAGCGCTTTGCTGGCATTCCTTTAGAAACGTAATGAAAACGTCTATTCGTTCTTTCTGGACCACCTTCACCAGCAAACATTCTTGTTGGATCTTCACCTTCTCTTTTAAAAGGAAATAGACCCGCTGTGTAAGGAAATTCACCTGGAACATTTTCTTGCAAACTCCATCGTAATAAATCTCCCCAACCTGTGTATTTTGGTAAAGACACTTTAGGGATTTGCAAATGCGACAAACTTTCCGAATGTGTTTCTATCGATAACTCTTTGTCTCTTACCTTAAACTTGTAAACGGGATCTTTGTATTTTTGAACCTTATCTTCCCATCCTTCAATGATAAGGATGTTCTTTGGATCGAAATCCAATTTCAATTTATCGAACTGTGCTTGCAAAACCTTAATCACATCTACTTCCTCCACCAACGTCTTAATCGTTCTGTCAATAGCACATAGTTTGTCCGCTAATGCTACTTGAGCATCTACCCATTCATCATACCCTCTATTGCTTTCAGAGATCTCGGATAAGTATCGATTACGCTTTGGTGGGATAACAAATATCTTTTCAGACATTTCTTCCGTAATCTCAAAAGTAGAAGGTAACTCTGCTCCTGCTTTTTCTACCAACTTATCCATTATCACTTTATAAAGTGAATTCATCCCTGGATCGTTAAACTGAGAGGCAATGGTTCCGTAAACAGGCATCTGATCCATAGGTGTTTCCCATAAATCATTGTTGCGCATATATTGTTTCTTTACATCTCTTATTGCATCCAAAGCACCCCTTTTGTCAAATTTATTCAATGCAATAATATCTGCAAAATCTAACATATCAATTTTCTCCAACTGGGTTGCTGCACCAAATTCCGGAGTCATTACGTACAACGAAACATCAGAATGATCCATAATCTCTGTATCCGATTGTCCGATACCCGAAGTCTCTAATATGATTAAATCATAATTAGCCGCTTTTAATATTTGCAGCGCTTCATCCACATGCTTGCTTAAAGCCAAATTACTTTGACGTGTTGCTAATGATCGCATATAAACTCTTTCATTCCTGATAGAGTTCATTCTAATTCTATCTCCCAACAATGCTCCACCCGTCTTTCTTTTGGATGGATCAACAGATACAATTGCAATTTCTTTTTCTGGAAAATCAATTAGAAACCTACGCACCAATTCATCTACTAATGATGATTTACCAGCTCCACCAGTCCCTGTAATTCCTAGAACTGGAGTTTCAGTTGCTGACGCCATAGCATGAACTTTCTCCATTACTGCTTTACTTTCTTCAGGAAAGTTTTCTGCCGCAGAAATTAGCCTAGCAATTGATTTAACGTCTTTATTTGCAATCTGATCAACTTCTCCAGCGAGGTTTGCTCCAGTGGGATAATCAGCCTGAGAAACCATGTCATTTATCATCCCCTGCAATCCCATTGATCGGCCATCGTCTGGATGGTAAAGCCTCGTTATACCGTATGCTTGTAATTCGTCAATTTCAGAAGGAAGTATTGTTCCTCCACCTCCACCAAATATTTTGATGTGTTCCGACCCTTTTTCTTTCAATAAATCGTACATATACTTAAAATACTCTACATGCCCTCCTTGGTAAGATGTCATTGCAATTGCATTTGCATCTTCTTCAATCGCACAATTCACTACCTCCTCCACACTTCTATCATGACCTAAATGAATCACTTCGCAGCCCGTTGACTGTATGATACGTCTCATTATATTAATAGCAGCATCATGCCCATCAAATAATGAGGCAGCTGTTACGATTCTAACTTTGTTTTTAGGCTTATATGCTTCAATTTTCTCCATCTCCTATTCAAATTTTAAAGTTCGCGAATATAGGGATTACAGCGTTCTATTCCAATATCTCTTCTAGTAAAGGTAATAAGTAATGGTTTATAATTTATAGCTTTAAAGTAATTTCAATGAAAATACAATTGAACCAAAATATTTGTAGTGTGTAGCTATAGACCAAACTAAAAACACATATCATGAAAAATTTACTCACACTCTTATTTATTTTCGGAATCTCAACTTCTGCCTTCTCGCAAACAGCAGGAAACTATGTTTATGAGAAAATGAAAAACATGCCATCTAACTTTGGTGGACCAGGAGGCAAAAATGTTCGATCCCTAAATTCTAAAACGCTCACAATTGAGGCGAGTGCCTTGATGAATATTGTGCCCGATGCACAAATTGTTGTATTTACGATTGTACAACTAGGAGGATCTGCGCAAGAAGCCACAGAATTAATCGATTCTAAGTTAAATCCAATTAGAGCGGGTTTAAACCAAATAGGGATTAGCAACGCTAATATTGTAGTCGATATGATATCGTTTATTCCTCGTTATGAGGACACAGTAGTCAAAAAGAAATTTAGTAAAACCTTTACTGAAATTCCAAAAGGGTTTGAGCTAAAAAAGAATATTCACATCAAATTTAAGGACCATGAATTAATTGATAAAATTATAGCAATATGCGCTTCGTTTGAAGTTTACGATATGGCTAAAGTTGAATACGTAATCTTAGAAAACGAAGAAAATATGCTTACTATGCGCGACAAAATGCTAAAGCACTTAGGAGATAAAATTGCTTTTTATCATGATTTAGAAATTCAAGATGAGATTGAAATAATACAAGTTAATGAAACAACCAACGAGTATTACCCACAAGACAGATACCAAAGTTATACTGGACATAGTAGCTCTTCGTATGAAGCACTGGAAAACAAAAAAAAGAAGAAAAAAAGTGTAAATCGTGTTTCAAAAAACACTTCTATTTTTTACGATCCTCTAAGCACAAAAAGCTTCGACATTGTTATGAACCCCGGAATAATTGAACCAACTGTTCAGCACACCTATTCGTTAAACGTAATATACACTCTTCCAACAACGAAAAAGGATGTAGTAATTAAAGAAAAAATTGTTGAGAAAATAGTAACACAAAAAGAATACATTTTAATATCACCAACTGGCGAAACGAAAGTATTGCAAATATAAAATAGAAGTCTAACAATAACACGATTGTAAAATTAAAATCGTGCTATTATTTATGTTCAAAACTAAATCTAAAGAATCTATTTACCATAGATTCTACTTTAAGTACTTTTGCTATATGCTCCAAAAAGCTAGAGAAATATTAAAAGATTCGTTTGGTTACGATACTTTCAGAGACCAACAAGAAGAAATTATTCAGACCGTATTGTCTGGCAAAGATGCTCTTGTTTTAATGCCAACCGGTGGTGGAAAATCGATTTGTTTCCAAATACCAGCATTACTTAGCGAAGGTTTAACTATTGTTATTTCTCCACTAATTTCTTTAATGAAGGATCAGGTTGAAGCTTTAAAAGCCAATGGCATTAATGCCGCTTTTTACAATAGTTCGTTATCAGAAATTGAAGAAAGAGAAATTGAATCTGACGTATTATCGGGAGGCATCAAACTTCTATATTTATCGCCAGAAAAATTAATTAACTCTACCAACAGTTGGTTGTCTAGCGCTAAAATATCACTTGTCGCTGTCGATGAAGCGCATTGTGTTTCTATGTGGGGACATGATTTCAGACCTGAATATGCACAATTGAAAGCATTTAGAGAACGTCTTTCCGACATTCCTTTTATTGCTTTAACAGCTACCGCGGACAAAACGACTAGAAAGGATATCATCAAGCAGATTGGTTTAAAAGAACCCAAAGTTTTTATTTCTTCCTTTAATAGAGAGAATTTGAGTTTAGAAGTTAGAGCCAATGTTCCTAAGAAAGAAAAACTAAAAGAAATTCGTCATTTTATTGATGACCGTATCAACGAATCGGGCATCATTTATTGCTTAAGCCGAAAAGGAGCAGATGAGATGGCTAAAGACTTGAAAAGCTACGGATTTAATGCTGCTTCCTATCACGCTGGTTTAGCTGCAAACAAAAGAGCTAAAGTTCAAGAAAATTTCATCAACGATAAAACCAATATAATTTGTGCAACTATTGCCTTTGGAATGGGGATTGATAAGTCGAATGTAAGGTGGGTAATACACAATAACCTCCCAAAAAACATTGAAGGCTATTATCAAGAAATTGGTAGAGCTGGCCGAGATGGCGTTCCAAGTACAACCATTTTATATTACAACCTGCGGGATTTAATGGTACTGAAAAGATTTGCAGAAGGTGGAGCTAAATCAGAAGTATATATTGACAAATTGTACAGGATGCTCAATTATGCAGAAGCAACATCTTGTCGAAGAAAAATACTTCTCTCCTATTTCAGCGAACATTTGCCTGCGAATTGCGGTAATTGCGATGTCTGTAAAAACCCGCCAACCTTTTTTGATGGAAAAATAATTGCTCAAAAAGCGCTTTCTGCATGTCATCGTACCAAACAAAAAATTGGGACCAACATGATGATCAATATTTTGCGTGGCTCAGCTAACCAAGATATTTACCAAAGAGGTTTTCAAAATATTAAAACGTATGGTGTTGGAAAGGATGTAAGTTTTAAGGAATGGCAACACTACTCTACTCAATTGCTCAATCAAGGGGTTTTTGAAATAGCATATGACGAATCCTTTACGTTAAAAATTACAGAATACGGAAGAAGTGTTTTGTTTGAAGATGGTACAATTCAATTGACTATTCCAGTAGATAAACCAGTTAAAGGAAAAGCTACAAAAAAGGCAGCCAAGAAAAAACTTTCTCCAGACGAAGAACTTTTTGAGGTCTTAAGAGAAATCAGAAGGGAAATTGCCGTCAAAGAGAAAGTACCTGCTTATATCATTTTGCATGATGCAGCATTAAAAGAGATGGCTTCTGAAAAACCAACTACACAGCTTGAAATGTTAGCAGTTCAAGGTATTAGTGTTATTAAATATGATAAGTACGGTCAACTATTTATTGAAGCTATTGAGGAATTCAAAAACAGTAAGCTAAATACTATAGACACTACCTACGAACTTTACAAAAAAGGATTGACAGTAGATGAGATTTGTTTTACCAGAGAACTAAAACAAGAAACCATATACGCTCATTTATGTAAATTATTTTTCGAAGGCAAAGATGTTGATATAATGCAATTCATTACCGAAACTGAGCAAGCTGCAGTAACAGAAGCTCACAAGAAAATTCAAGATTTCACCTCTTTAAAACCTTATTTTGAATTTTTAGACAGTAAATTACCTTATTATAAAATTAGAGTTGGTTTGACTTTGCTAGCGAAAAAAGCTGGTTAGGCATCTGTGTTTTTGGGGGAGTAACTCCAATTTAGGAGCCGTGATTTATTGAACATTTGGAATGTCTAATATTCTTTCATACTTTTTTTCCTGCGTCAAAAAAAGTATGCAAAAAAGGACGCTTACTATGCGGCTACTTTTGATTTTCAATCATCATCAGCGCAAAGCTCAAGTGCGGCCGAATGATCTTCTCGTTCCTCGAAGCTTTTCGGTCTTACTAAATTTTTTGCTCGATGCTTCAATCTACCAAAAAAGGCCGAAAACTGGAATTGCACGACTACCTAAAGTCATCTTTAACATTGCGTAATTTAGATTCTCAACAAACTTCCTCTACAAGAAAGGTTCTTCCATTAAACGTAGCTTTATCACCTACAACTAGCCCCTTAAAAGCAATTGATATTGGGGAGGTTGGAGAAACAATAAAGTAATCTTCGTTATCCAATTTTATTACTCCTATACTTAAAGCTATGAAGTATGTTCCTTGATTGGTAATTATTAAACTTCCGAAATCGATCTTTCCCGAAGATTCAACCTTTAGTAATTCGGATAAAGCTCTTTTTAATTTAATAGCTTCGTCAAGGTACTTTGCGCTTTTTTCTTGTTCTAAATGTGACATTGCTCGAGCCGTGTCATGCTTATCGCCAGCTGTAGACCTTTCTTCACTGTTTGCTGATTGCTGTGCATTTTGCATAGCGTTTTCAGCATTCTGAATTCTGTCTTGAACAAAGTTCTTACATAACTTCAATAACTCACCTTTCAACTCTTCGCTTTTCACAAGTGTAAATTTATGGAATAAATCCGTATTAAGACAATTGTATTAAGTACAATATACCTTCAGGGAATCACTTTTCACTTAATACTTTATACAGCAAAAATTTTAAGAAAACCCCACTAATTATTCTTACATTTGCGCTCCAATTTTTAGCGTAAAATTTATAAAACTATATAGAATGAAAGAAGTATATATCATATCAGCAGTAAGAACACCAATGGGAAGTTTTGGTGGAGCATTATCCTCTGTACCTGCAACTAAATTAGGTGCAGCTGCAATTAAAGGAGCTTTAGACAAAGCTGGAGTTGCTCCAAATGCAGTAGAAGAAGTTTTTATGGGTAATGTATTACAAGCTGGACTAGGACAAGCTCCTGCGCGCCAAGCTGCTATGTTTGCAGGAATTACAAATGATGTTCCTTGTACCACGGTAAACAAAGTATGTGCTTCTGGAATGAAATCTTTAAGCTTTGCTGCTCAGTCTATTATTTGTGGTGACAATGCTATTGTTGTTGCTGGAGGAATGGAAAACATGAGCATGGTTCCTCATTACTACAATGCAAGAAATGCAACAAAATTAGGAGATGTAAAAATGAAAGATGGAATGGTGTTAGACGGCTTAACTGACGTTTATAATTCTGTTCATATGGGTGTTTGCGCTGAAAAATGTGCTGCAGAACATAACATTACAAGAGAAGACCAAGATAATTTTGCAATAGAGTCTTACAAAAGATCTGCTGCTGCCTGGGATGCTGGGAAATTTGACGATGAAATAGTGCCTGTTGAAGTTCCGCAAAGAAGAGGTGATGCAATTATCGTTAATAAAGACGAAGAGTATACTGCCGTTAAAATGGAAAAAATTCCTCAATTAAGAACTGTATTCCAAAAAGACGGAACAGTTACTGCTGCAAATGCTTCTACATTAAATGACGGTGCTTCTGCATTGGTATTAATGAGTAAAGAAAAAGCGGAAGAATTAGGAGTAACACCGATTGCTAAATTAGTTGGATATGGTGATGCTGCTCACGAACCAGAATGGTTTACTACTGCTCCTTCAATTGCTGTACCAGTTGCTTTGAAGAAAGCTGGATTGGAAGTTTCTGATATTGACTATTGGGAATTAAACCAAGCGTTTTCTGTTGTTGGAATCTACAATACAAAAGCCTTAGGATTAGACCCTGCCAAGGTAGATGTTAACGGTGGTGCTGTATCTTTAGGACACCCATTAGGTAATAGTGGTTCGAGAATAATTGTAACACTAATAAACGTACTCAAACAAAACGGTGGCAAATATGGTGCTGCTGGTATTTGTAATGGTGGAGGTGGTGCTTCTGCTATGGTTATTGAAAATGTATAGATCATATATATTTTAAAACAGGAACCCTGAAAGGGTCCTGTTTTTTTTTGAAAGAAACCTATTTTAGGTCATCAACTTTCTGAAAAATTGAATTCAACTTTATTTGTTTTTAAATTTATATAGTTTTAGTGTTTTTGTAATAATATAGTATCTTGGTATAATGATCAACTTCAATAAATGGGACTAAAAAATGCAATCAGACTTTCTCTTAATTTCCTCCATCTTGATTTAACTAAAAATCTGGAGTATGATAGGTTGACAAAATCTATTATGAAAAGAGAAATTAAAGTTGATTCCAACTGTATTGATGTTGGATGTCATAAAGGAGAAATTTTGGAGAATATTTTAAAATATTCTCCAAAAGGAACCCACTTTGGATTTGAGCCAATCCCTATGCTATTTAAACAATTGAAGAAAAAATACAACAATAAAGCTACTATATTAGCAGATGCCTTGTCGGATAAAGAAGGTAGCTCTACATTTCAATTTGTCAAAAACGCACCTGCATATAGTGGAATAAAAAAAAGAAAATATGATTTAGTGAATCCTGAAATACAGGAGATTAATGTTTCTCTGAACACATTAGACAAAGTAATTCCGGAGGGTTTAAAAATTGACTTCATCAAAATTGATGTGGAAGGTGGAGAATTTGATGTACTGAAAGGAGGAAAAGAATTACTAATCAAGAATAAACCTACAATCGTTTTTGAATGTGGGCTTGGGGCAAGTAACTTTTACGACACCAAACCTACTGAGGTCTTTAATTATTTATCGAACGAAATTGGATTAAAAATTTCATTGTTAAAATCTTTTTTAAACATGAAACCTTCACTTTCGTTAGTAGAATTTGAAGAACTGTACAAAGCAAATAAAGAGTATTATTTTATCGCTCATGGTTAAATATACGTCTGCTTAACAGCTATTTTTGGATTACTCTAGTTGGCTAAGTTCAATTTTTAAAACGTAACATTCTTCTTTTTTAGAAAGCCCATATACTCTATTTTATACGAATAATCCGAATTATTTAACCCCATTTTCGGAGCTTTAGGTTTCAATTTACCAAATGCATTTGTACTTTCGATTTGCATAATTGAACTTTCATCAAACTCACCCCTAGTGGAGTAATAGCTTATTTTATACCAATGTTGATTTGCCCAAGGATTATAAATTCTATTTCCATTTCCTTTAAGCCCTTTAATCACAAAATTAGCATGTACCTCCTGGGCTCCTTTAGCCCTAGAAAACTTATCCATAAACTCTTTATTATCGTAGGTATATCCCATAGTATTTGACCCTAATGCAGCTGATTCATCTTCGGTCTCACAAGGTTTTTTTAAAACGCCATTGTTATCTAATAACTCTTTTATGCAGGGGTTCAAAGTAAATAAGTCTCTCCAGTAAAAAGTTGCATTGTGTACCCAACCTAAAGCTCTTTCTTTGTTTTCAGACACTAATGCAAAATTTTCAATAGTAGCATTTTTCATAGCACTTGTCCCATCATTCTTCCACCTTTGTGCAACATAATTAGTCTTTCGAAAATCTTCTCCTTTAAAAAACGCATTCAAGTTATTGTATTCAGAATAATACCCTTGACCATGGATCCCTCTATCCCAATTCCAATGTAAACCTGACCCCATTGCCCCGGAAAATGAAGATGCCCATATAGTATTATGAAAGTTAATATCAGTACAACAAAAAATACCCTGATTAAGCTCTATCCCTGTCTCTTCCAATAATACTGGCTTCTTATTATCCCAAGCATCACTAAATCCTTTTAAATAGTCAAATCTTCTGTAATTATCGTTTTTTTTGTAGCTATAAGTATGTAAAGAAATCACATCACATTCATCAAAAATCTTAGACGCTGGCTTTGGGTGTTTTAAATCCGAAATTAGCTCTCCCGGACCTAAACGAACAAATAAATTTATCGCTTGTAAAGTGCAAATCTGTTTTTATATAATTTTTCATTTCAACAAACCAGTCAGCAAATAATTTAAATGACTCTGAATCTTCTAATCCTGTCTCTTCAACCCATAAATCAACTTCTGAATATCCATAAAATGCAAAACTAGGGCTATAGCCCCATCTTGCCATAATATACCTTAAGGCATGTTTCTGGAATTTTATTACTTCTTCATTTAAAAAGTAATCTTTTGAAGTTCCTAGATTAAAAGATTTTTTATAGGGGTTATTTGTCCAACAATCCCAATTAACTCCCCAAGAAGCTTGTTTACCAACCTCCACATGATGACGAAACATGATAAAATACATTTCAAGAGCCTCCGCCAATTCTACTACCTCATCATATCCATACATTTTACCAAGTTTTCCTGAATAATCATTGTAAATCGGCCAATCCGGCAAAGCTCCTCCCGCCGGCATTTCCATTCGGAAAAAGTTACCTCCGTTAGTACCTAATTGTTTAACCCAATTCTTGTGCATTTCATTTTTTGAAGGAGTTACATCTTCTCCTCTAGTAGTAATATTATGACCCAATGGAATAAAAGTTTCGTTCGTTTCGCTAAAGTATAAGTAACCATCTGCTTTGGTTCCAGTATGACTATTCTTTAACAACCCTTTATGTTTTGACTCAATACAATTAAATTTAAATATCGACTCAGAATCTGGAAACCCTTTAATTTTCGCTGTAACAAATGCTTCCCACTTTCCAATTTGATCTGGTGCAAATCGCATTCGCCATTTAAAAGAAGTAGTATCAGCAATCCACAGATCTTTAACTGGGTTATTAAAATAGGGAAGATAATAAAACCCATGAGTAACTATTTCTTCTCCATTTGGAGCAATTAATTTAACTGACACATCAATTTGTTCAGGGTCAAAAGGATTAATTCCTTTCGCTCTTTTGGTAATAAAATTTTCAACCTCTTGATTAATGTCTTCTCCCAATTTAAAACCAATTTCAACTTTGTGAAATTTCCCAACCGTACCAACTGTACCTTCGGGTGTGAACCACACTTGATCGATTGAACTTGCTCCAGTATTATCAACAAAATTGACATTGAAGCAGGAACAATATTCTGCGATATTGCACAATATGTTATTGAAAGTGAAACGATAAAAACTAAATATTTAAGCATATTACAAAGTACATTAAAAATTTTAATGTAGAATAATGTACAATCTAAATAATTACATAAATAGTTAAAATAATACTTAACTTTATGTAGTTCTTGATTATCAAACATGCTTTTAAAAATAACCATCATATCATTATTCGCAGTATTTCTAACTATACCTTCTTGCCATGCCCAAGATTCTGTGAGAAGTGAGAATGTTTTAATTCTGCGAAAACGAAAAAGCGCCAAACGCGTTTATTATATCAAAAAATCCCCAATTGTTTATAAAGTCCGTGACAGCATTCAGCTGGGAATAATAAACGAAATAGAATTTGACAGCATTTTAATTGACACTACCTGGATAAAATATAATTCCATTGCATCTGTAATAGCCCCCTATAAAAGGCAATTTCTAAAAAACGGAAGCGTGCTATTTCCTATTGCTGGAATTACCTTTGCTGTTATCACAACGTTCAACTCTGTAATCAATAGAGATAAACCCATTTTTTATCGGGAACACCTTATTCCATCTGCCGGACTAATCGGCCTAGGGATTGTAATGTGGCCCTTTAAAACCAAGAGATATAGAATGAAAAGAAAGTGGGGACTTATGGTCATGGCAACCTAGCTATAATTTCTTAGCTTTATTCCAATATTCATCCATTTCATTCAGTGTCATTTCCCCCATTTCTTTTCCATCTTTTTTTGATTCGGTCTCCAAGTATTGAAATCGTCTAATAAATTTCTTATTGGTTCTTTCCAATGCCATCTCCGGATTAACACCAACGAAACGAGCATAGTTTATCATAGAAAACAATACATCTCCAAATTCGTCTTCAATGGCTGTCGCATCATTTAATTCAACTTCTGCATGCAATTCTGAAAACTCTTCCTTTACTTTTTCGAATACTTGCTCTTTGTTGTCCCAATCAAACCCTACCCCCCTTGCTTTTTCTTGAATACGAGTAGCCTTGACCATGGCAGGTAAAGATTTAGGCACACCTTCCAAAACAGATTTCTACCAACTTTCAATTTAATTTTCTCCCAATTTAATTTTACCGCTTCTTCTGTATCTGCAACTACATCTCCATATATATGCGGGTGACGTTCCACTAATTTATCACATACCGTATTGAGTACATCCGCAACATCAAAGTCGTTAGTTTCAGAAGCTATTTTAGAATAAAACACCATATGCAGCATCAAATCTCCTAATTCCCCTTTGATTTCCTCCATATCCTTTTCCAAAATGGCATCCGCTAACTCATAGGTTTCTTCAATCGTTAGGTAACGCAAAGATTCTAATGTTTGCTTTTTATCCCAAGGACATTCTGCTCGCAACTTATCCATTATGGTGAGTAGCCTTTCAAACGATTTCAACTTTTGTTCCACTGTATTCATATCTTAAGGTGAGTTCTAATAATTCATTTCTTTGAAAAAACAAAGATAATTAATAAGATGCGCGGCGTAACTATTTTTGAATAGGATTCGCTATTTAAAAATAGTTTAACGAAGTCAGATTGTTTGTTGTCTTTGTTCCCAACGGGTTTCGCATAGTTTTTCATATACTACTTCAAATTTCATATTATTATCCAGATAGAAAAATGAAATTTTCATTGTCTCTAAAAAGCTTTGTGAATTTTGATACGAATGAATTATTAGAACTACCCTTCAAAGTCTATTCCTTTAGTTATTTCTATCCACTTTTCTCTCTGCATTATAAAAACCTACTAGCCTAAGTCCATATAACAATCATGGAGCAGGAAACTTATCCCATTTACCTTATAAAATAATCGAATAAGACTCCTGATTTTACCGGGGTTCAGAAAGTTATAGTTAATTCATTATTTTTACAAAAATGCAGAAAGTCAATTATTACATACTAGCCGTTACGTTTTTATTGATTCTAATTTTTAATAGTTGTAAAAAAAGCGCAAAAGAAAAACTCTCTATCGAGACTTTTCAGATTGAAGATGCCAGCTACATCAGAAGCGTCTTTTTCATAAACGACTCTATTGGCTTTGCTTGCGGTGGAAAAAGAGATTTTGAAGGGTGCATATACAAAACAACTGATGGTGGAAGCTCATGGAGCAAGAGCATTGTTGCAAAACCCAGGTGCATGTATGACATCTTTTTTATAAACGATTCTGTAGGTTTTGCTGGTGGTGATTTCCTTTATTTATTAACTACAAGTGATAGTGGAGATAATTGGACACATTTCCCGTATAAGTTTAATGAATTGCCTTTTCATGAGCAAAACAGACCTGCGATAAAGAAATTCGCTTTTAATTCGAATGGTAGAGGATGTTTTGTTGGTGGAGAAGATTATAACAAAGGTGTTATATATCAAACTATTGATAATGGTATTAGTTGGAGTTTTGACACCTTACACCAGGAAATAGGCAGCGCGTGCTTAAAAGGAGATAATGCTTTCGTCGCTGGATTTGGATACATTGGGAAATCACTTTCAGGAAGCTTCGAACAGCTTTCTTTAACCGATGATGTATTTACTGGTATTCAAGAACTTGACGACCAATCGATAATAGTAGTAAGCAATACTGGAGGGGTATCCAAAAGCAATAACCAAGGAAAAAACTGGACTACAATATTAAAAAAGAAAGGAGCTTTTTCAAAAAGGATCAGCTACAATGGTATTTCATTTTCAGGAAACAGAGGTATAATAATCGCGGACTACACAATGCTTATTTCAGTAGATTATGGCGATACTTGGAAAGAAGTAGATTACGATAGTGAATATCAACTAACTTCCATAAATAATTTTAATAACCTCTTCTATGTTTCAACGGAAAACGGCACTGTTTTAAAGATAAGTCTGTAATTATAAAACCCTGTAATTCATTGGCATAAATGACATTTTCTGAAAAAAAAGGAAATAAATAAAGTTCACCCTATGAACGAAAAGTTTTTAGATTTTAACACCTAAATTGCATTGAATAAAATCTGCTTTCCCTCCTATTGTTCTCAGTGAGAATCCAACATAAGGATTTATCTTTTTTGAACTAAAAGAATTAAAATAATAATAATTAAAACCTAATTGTCCAGATAGATAATTATCCATGAAACGGTTTTCTAGTATTTCCATTTCTATTAATTTCTTCCTAAATGGGTAGTATAAATTCACCCCTAATTTCGTTTCAATAGATAAGTGATTAAATATCCATTCGTGACCTAAAAAAAGAATCACTTTAGAAGATCGTTGTTTTTGTTTATCGTAAAAAACTTGCTGGGCTTTAATAAAATCGAAATAATCGGTGTAATAACTATAGTTTAGGCCAGCAGAATATTGATGTTTATAATTAATCCGTTTGACAACAGAAAACAAACCACTATAAACTGGATATAATGGACCTCCATGCGGGTAAACCGTCCCTTCAATCTCATGAGCACCGAACCCCAATTCTAACTTAGAAGACAGCTTTCTGTTAATTTTCAACTCCTCCAATTCACAATAATTAGTAGAATAAACAGGCTTATACTTCAACCCTAAAGTTAAGTAAATTAAATTCGCACCTACATTAGGCACTTGTATATGTCCATCAGAATAATGCCTAAATGAACCGCCAAGATTTACTAACACCTTTCTAGACAACCTTTTCTCAATTACAACTCTAGCAGCTGCAACAGCTACAATACTTGAACCAATCACATTATTAGTCGGATTAGTGAATTCATTAAATGGTTTATTGAAAAAAGCTAAACCCAATCCTAAGTTATAATTTACAAACGTTGCATGACCCAATGCTTTATTCGAGCCAATACTAGGATATATAGATAAACTGTTTCCAAGTACACTTCTATTTCCATAACCTGAATAGGAAAAAGTTAATTTCACATCAGGGTAATTGTATTGTTGGTGCCAATATTTTTTCCCATGAGTCGAAAGTCCAATACGAAAATCCAAAGCAGAAGCTGACTTACTCTCAGGAAAAACATCATAGATTTTCAATAATTTCCCATAATAATAGCAAGCTTCAAAAGAGAATTGATTCATGCAAATAGAGGTATCATTTTGAGCTTTCATATTCATTGGAAGAATAAGAAAGACTAAATAATATGAAATGATCTTTAACAAAGTATGATTTTAAGATGCCCAAAGATATTCCAAATTTGTACTTTTACCGTAATGTCAATGTATAGAAATATAACATTATGTTTTTTTATTATTATCGCAAGTTTCTTTTCATTTGCTCAAAATGAAAAAACCATTGCTTTTCAAATCAATTCAGAACAGGGTCAATTTATACCGCATAAACCAGCTCTAAACTACCTTATCCAAGGAAAATCAATAGGATTAGCGTTTTCGATTGAAAAAAGAAAAAAAGATTCTATCAGTTATGGCTTAACCGCTTCTATATTAAATTCCGGAAACCCTGAAGTTATTGGTTTGGTATATGGCTTAAATGGATTTACTTCTTTTCCATTAACCAAAAAAGAAAATGGAATGCGGCTCAAAATAGGTATTGGTCTAGGTTATGTCGAAAAAATATTTGATGCGAATACAAATAACAGAAATATAGTAATTGGGAGTCATATCAACACCAAAATTGTATTTCGAGCCGAAAAAGAATTTACACTATCGGAAAATAACCATTTCAACTTAGGTGTGGGGGTTTGTCATTTCTCTAATGGAGCGTATCAAACTCCAAACCTCGGCATAAACTTTCTGTTATTCAACATGGGATATTCTTATATAAAAACAACATCTTTAAAGAAAGAAAAAAAACCATTCAATACGAATTATGCTCTTGACAGAAAATGGTTGTACGCTGTTATATTCTCCGGAGGGATTAGAGAAAACCCTAGTCCACTCAGAGAGAAGTATCCTATCATCAATTTATGCAACCGAGTTAATTATGTTCAAAGTGCTAAGAATAATTTCACAGGAGGAATTGACTTCACTTACAACCCTGGAATTTTACATCGAACCCACATCCCTTTAGACGTTTCTCCTTTACAAAGTGGAATATTTATTGGGAATGAAAGAAATTTTGACCGTTTAACATTTGCAGTCGATATGGGAGTTTACCTCTTTAATCAGAATATGAAAAGTTTAATTTACCATCGCTTTGGGATACATTATCAATTAATTAATAAAATACATATTCTCCTGCAATTGAAATCACATTGGGCAGCTGCAGAAGCTTTTGAATTTGGCATTAAATACCGAATAAAATGATCCGGATTATTCTCATATCTGCAGTCTTTTTGATTGGATGTAAAAAGCCGAATAATAGATCCTGCTGGAAAGGAGCAGGAAAAACGGTTTCTGAAATAAGGGAATTACCAAATAAAACAGTGATCAACATATTTGATGATGCGGATGTTATTCTAATGCAGGATAGCTTGAACTATATTGAAGTTGAATCCTATTCCAACCTTGTTTCATTCATCGAAACAAATTCCATCGACACAGCTGTCGAAATTAGAAACTTAAATAGATGTAATTTTATAAGAGATAAAAATATTGAAAATATAGTAACCATTCATTACGGCAACATTGAAACACTTAACCTACATGGAACTGGCAAAATTACTTTCATGGGTGAAATTATTCAAGACAATTTAGAAGTAAACAGCTATAACTCCATAAGTGAATTCACCTTAAACATTTCTTGTAACAAGCTACAATGTGTTTTTATAGAGGGTAGTATTAATGCAAATATCACTGGCTTTAGTGACTCAACCTACATTTACCAATCAAAACACAGCATTGCTAACGCTTCCAATTTAACAAGTTCCTATCTCCATTTTTCGAATAAAAGCACAGGAGATGGACACGTTGGGCCCACAAACACCCTAGCAGTAGAATTACTCAATGTTGGGAATATTTACTACGTAGGAAACCCTACTTTAAAAATATTAGCAGATATTGGGTTAGGCAATGTTATAACTGAATGATATTAAAATCTATTTTGTAAATAGTGATTATAAAGCAAAGTGGAATAAATCAGGTAAAAAACATAAAATATACTAATCCTTAATATATGGATAACTAACATTTGTAAGAAATAGCCCGTGACCTGGCACAGATGTCCCTGCTTCCCCTCTATCTTTATTTTCTATAACTTTTTTAAACTGATCAATTGTAACCTTTCCAAGTCCAACTTCGATCATAGTGCCAACAATTGCCCTAACCATGTTCCGTAGGAACCTATTGGCAGTTATTTCAAAAACGATAGACTCGCCCTCTATCTTCCATTGAGCCTTTTTAATGACACAATTATTTGTTTTCGTTTCGGTATTTACTTTACTAAACGAGGTAAAATCATTATAATGAAAAAGCCATGGACAGGCTTGATTCATAGCATCAAGGTCCAATTTTCTAGAATTATAATAAGAGATATCTGTTAGAAAAGGGTTCTTACTTTGATGGATATAATATTTATATGTTCGTGAATCTGCGTCGAACCTACTATGGGAACCTTCTGGCACTTTAATCAAACGATGCACAACGATATCTTCTGGCAGAAGTGTATTAACCTTATATACAAATTTATCCAATTCGATCTGCTCGTTGGTTTCGAAATGGAAGTAAAATTGCTTTGCATGAACTCCAGTATCTGTTCTACCACATCCAGTACAATTAAATTCAGCATCCCTAAGAATCACATTAAAAGCTTTCTCTGTAACAGACTGAACAGTTATCGCATTGGGTTGTTTTTGCCAACCATGATAATGTTTTCCTTTATAACTTATTTCAGCAAATAGACGCATGTAAACTTATGAAATGAGTTTTTCATTAACGAGGCTAATAGCTTTTTGAAATGTTTCTTGTTTAGACAAAAATGAATTGTCAATTTCAATAGCATCTTCAGCTTTAACCAAAGGGCTTTCTTTTCGATTAGAATCGTTAAAATCTCTTGACTTTACATTTTCAATAACATCTTCCAGCGAAACCTCATGTCCGCCTTCTAAATATTCTTTATATCTTCTTGCAGCTCTGATATCGACCTTGGCAGTTATCCACAATTTTAACTCTGCATCCGGAAAAACTACTGTTCCAATATCCCTTCCATCCATCACAACACTCTTATTCTTTCCCAAATTTTGTTGAAACTCAACCAGTTTTTCTCGAACTTCTTTAATTTTACTTATAGCGCTTACAAAATTAGATACACGCATTTCTCTGATTTCATCTTCTACTCTTAACCCGTTCAAAAAAGTATCTGAATTACCACTAGTCCTGTTATAATTGAATGATATATTAATTCTTCCCAAGGATTCAACTACATCTTCTTTCTTTATATCGGCATCGTTATTTATTATTCCATTATTTAAACAATAAAGCGTAACGGCTCGATACATAGCTCCAGAATCAATATAAACATATGATAATTCCTTTGCTAAAAACTTTGCCAAGGTACTTTTACCACAGGCAGAATGACCATCTAAGGCTATGACTATCTTCTTCATGTTTTTTATCAAAAAAAAGCCGTTTACTTCGATATTATTCGCAGTAAACGGCTTTTCAGTAAATCTTTACAAAAGACTAAAGCTCTTCTACTTCAATCATTTTAAATGGAAGATCTATAATTGCTTGGTAATCCTCACCAGCTTCTAACATATCTTCATCATCTTCTTCATAATACCAGTTAACTTTAACCTCAGTACCAGACAAAGTTTCCAATTTTTTGAAAACATCTAAGATACACTTAGAAGAACTTGTATTAAAATACTCTAATTGGACATTTACTTCTGTAATATCTTTTGGTGCTCCTCCGTATTTTCCAATCCAATCAATAACTGGCTTATAAAATTCTATTGAATTTTCTGGTATAGAACGACCTTTTATTAAAAGTTTACCTACACCTTCAAACTCAACAGTTGGTGTTTTTGCTGATCCTTCAATTGTTAAATTATCCATTTCTAATTTATTTTTGTACTATTTTTACTATTAATGTGAAAAACGAATATTCTTCGTCTATTTCCATAAAATCATATACTAATTTCTGACCTGATTTTTTTGCTATATCAATAAAACCTAATCCTCCTCCCCCTTTAGAGCTCATCTCTCCATTGTTAAGGGTAGATTTATAATAGGCTTTCAACTCTTCTC
This sequence comes from uncultured Flavobacteriales bacterium, assembly GCA_943788755.1. GTDB lineage: Bacteria > Bacteroidota > Bacteroidia > Flavobacteriales_D > Parvicellaceae > CALSMU01. Next base: position 334,122 of record CALSRM010000002.1, on the reverse strand, counting down.
TTTCCAAAGTATTTATATGATCTATTCTTCCTTTTAACTTCTCAATATTTTCATTAGCTATAAAATTACCCGTAATAATATTGTAATGCTCATCATGACGACTAATCATGAAAATTGCAGACTTCTTTTTTGAAATTTCTTCTTTAGTTCCTTTAACTTCAAAATCATCAATATGATGATATAAGTTTTGAAGGCACTCTACTAAGACATTAAAAACCTTTTTTCTGGTTTTGGGAGCTTCATTCAAATCTTCCATCTTATTCTCCATAATTTGAAGAACTGATGTCAAAAGTTCAGAAGTGATAGTCCCTTTGAACGACAGTAATATATCATTCTTTTCCATGTTATTATAAAGACCAAAAACGTCGATCATGATTATTAGTTATACTAATGTTAGAACAAATATAACAATTTGTTCTGTTTCGCCAATACTTTTAAAGAATCTCTTAAAATTAATAATCAAAGACAAATAAGTCACTCTAATTCAATTATTTAACCTTTGTAATCAATAGATATAATCTCTTCATTAACACAGCAATAGACCTCATAATCAAATACTTGTAGATTACTGCTTTTAACATTCAACTCTGCAAAACCTCTTGCTATCCATTTACAGGAATAATGCTTAAACAATTCTTCTATCTACATTTTTCATTGAATGTGATAATAAATTGAAAATCAAAATTTCAACTTTTTATTCATAAAGAGATATATTTGCCTGTTAAACGTTGTGCAATGGAATGGTTTGAGACCTGGTTTGATTCAGAATATTATCATAAGCTTTATAAAAATAGAGATGACAAGGAAGCAGAACAATTTCTCAATAATTTAATTGATCATCTTCAACTTAATTTGGAGTCAAACATTCTGGATTTAGCTTGTGGAAAGGGAAGGCACTCCATATTTTTAAATAAAAAAGGATTTAAGACTATGGGGATTGACCTATCTCCAAATAGTATTTCTTGGGCAAATAAATTCAATAATGACAACCTTCGCTTTGAAGTAAGAGATATGCGCGAATCGTTTTGCGAAAGTGAATTTGATGCGATTTTCAACTTATTCACCAGCTTTGGGTATTTCGAATCTAAAACCGAGAACTTAAAGGTTCTCAAAGCGATTGAGGCCATGTTAAAAGATAACGGAGTATTTGTTATCGACTTTATGAATGCAAATAAAGTTATTCGCAATCTTGTTAGAGAAGAAACACAATCTATTGACAGCATAAATTTCCGATTAAAACGTTCTTATGAAAACGAAAATATTGTAAAAAACATTGATTTTACAGATAAGGAAAATGATTTTCATTTTATCGAAAAAGTACAGGCGTTATCTCTGGAAGATTTTCAATCTCTAATTTCTCAAACAAATTTGAAAATAGATTCTATATTTGGTGATTATAATTTAAATCCATTTGACAATGAGGTTTCTGATAGATTGATTATTCTAGGGAGAAAAGGATGAATACTTGGTTAGTAATAGGCGTTTTATTTGGAAGTGTTTCTATAGTCGGAATACTAACACTGCTATTTGAGAGTTTTTTCTCTAAAATAAAACAATACGTAACAACAATAGGTGTTTCCTTTGTTTTAAGTCTAATCTGCATTCATATTTTACCCGAATTATTTTCAAATCCAAAGTTATCTTCAATTGACAATCCCAACTTAGGTGTATATTTATTGATTGGTTTTTTAATTCAAATTATTCTAGAGTTATTCTCTAGAGGAATAGAACATGGTCATGTGCACGGACATGAACACAACCATGAAGGAGGGCTAGAGATTACAAATAAGGTTATTTATACACTTTTCTTTGGGTTATGTGTACATGCATTTATCGAAGGAATACCTTTATTTATTCTTGAAGGGGCCCATCATCTCGGTCATACGCATGTAAATGCTTCTCAGGGATTCTCAGCTATTTTTTTCTGGGCAATAGTCTCACATAAGATACCCGTTGCAATTGTTTTGATGCTTTTCTTTATATCAGCAAAAATAAAAAAATCTACCGCCATAATTTTATTCTTCACTTTTGCTTTTATGTCCCCTCTTGGAGGTTTAGTAGGAACTTTTTTACAAGATCAAAACTGGTTTGATTCTTTAAGCGTTAACCTACTTGCAATTACTTCAGGAATGTTGCTACACATTACCACATTGCTTATTTTTGAGGAGTACCACCACAATAAAGATAAGGTTAAAAATATACTTCTAATTATTGGAGGAATTCTTTTAGGTCTTATCATTTTTAGCTAGCATTTTTTTATATTTGTCTCAAATCAAATTTAGATTTATTAAAGAATTTAGAAATGGGAAGAGCGTTTGAGTTTAGAAAAGCAAGAAAGATGAAAAGGTGGTCTAAAATGGCCAAAACCTTTACTAAAATCGGAAAAGACATCGTAATTGCTGTTAAAGAAGGTGGATCTGACCCCGAAACAAACGCGAGACTAAGAGCAGTGATGCAAAATGCAAAGACTGCTAACATGCCAAAGGAAAATGTTGAAAGAGCGATAAAAAAAGCTATCGACAAGGACACTTCCGAGTATAAAGAAATATTATTTGAAGGTTACGGTCCATACGGTATTGCAATTCTAATAGAAACAGCAACAGACAACAACAACAGAACAGTGGCCAGTATGCGGAATTATTTCACACATAATGGAGGTAACATGGGCACTTCAGGCTCCGTAGAATTCATGTTTGAAAAAAATTGCCACTTCAGCATCCCTAAAGGAGAAATCGATTTGGAAGAATTAGAATTTGAATTGATTGATTATGGTGCTGAAGATGTATTTGAAGATGATGAGAATATAATGATTTATGGTTCTTTTGAAAATTTTGGATCACTCCAAAAAGAGCTGGAAAACAAAAAATATGAAATTCTATCCTCAGGATTTGATAGAATACCAAGCAACACCACCAAACTATCAGAAGAGCAGGAAGCTGAAGTTGAAATACTTATAGAAAAATTTGAAGATGACGAAGACGTTCAGAATGTCTATCATTCAATGGGGTAAGTATTACAACCTGCCTTATCCAGTATTTCAATTAAAGCCGCAGAAACCAAATGGTAGTGATAAATACCTCTCGTCTGAGCATATGCAGCTAAGGACAAGGTTATAAATATTCGCATAATTTTATTTTTGCTTTTGACTACGGGAATTGGAATAATTTAATTGCACTTGACTACCAACTTTGATTAATCATTCCAACATTAGTTTTATCGACAAAAGATTCATTGCTTCATTTTACGTTGAAAATAAATTTTCAGTAAAATACCGTTCTGAATGACATTCTGCTGGCAATGTTTATTTTGTCATTAAAGCGATGAATTTTGTGTAATTCAGAACAATACTTTTTTTTATCATTCAGAAAATGTTTTTAGTCATTCAGAACTATGTTTGGCGATAAATTCATTTATCATACAAAACGCAGTGATGAATCTATATTTTAACTAATCACCAGCTTTGACAGGCTTATATTCTAAAACCTATCACACTCACATCATCTACCTTCTCCACTTCCCTTTTCCAGTTGGCAAAGGTTTCTTTTAATTTTTGATGTTGTTCTTGCATTGGTAATTGACAAATTGAAAATACATATTTAGCAACATAACTCATCTTTGTTTTGTCGCTGTTAAAGGAAATCAAACTTGCATTCATTCCATCTTTTACGGACTCTAAAATACTATGCGGTCAGTACTTTTGAGCATGGAGATTATTTCCTACTCCAAATATTATATTTCATAATGCAGTAGATGGCTCTAAAACCATCTTTCCAGCCAATCTTTTTCCCTTCTTCATAAGTTCTCCCATAATATGAAATTCCAACTTCAAAAATACGAATATCCTTTACACGAGACAATTTTGCTGTTAATTCAGGCTCAAAACCAAATCGGCTTTCTTTCAGGTTTAGTCCTTTTACAATATCTGTTCGTATCAATTTGTAACAAGTTTCCATATCTGTTAAATTCAAATTGGTAAGCATGTTAGATAAATTAGTCAAAAACTTGTTTCCTCTAGAATGCCAGTAAAATAGAATTCTATGAGGATTCCCTCCAATAAATCTCGACCCATAAACCACATCTGCAAAGCCATTTACAACTGGTTTTAGCACATCATTATAATCTATAGGGTCGTACTCTAAATCAGCATCTTGAATTATTAAATAATCGCCTGTAGCCAACTCTATTGCCTTGTGAATTGCAGCTCCTTTGCCTTTGTTCATTTCTTGACTGAATAAACGAATTCCCATTTCTGGATTCTGCTTTTGATAATTCTCTATTACAGCGACAGTATCGTCCGTAGAAAAATCATTTATTATAATAATTTCTTTTTGAATGTCATTTAAAAGATTAACGGCTTTCACTTTATCTAAAATTAAGTGAATGGTTTTTCCTTCATTATAGGCTGGAATTAAAATAGATAATTTCTGTGTCATAGCTGATTTGGCATCAAAAGTAACGAAATAATTAAATGAATGTTGCGCTGGCTAAAATCCATTTTCAGAATTGATACGTTAAATGAATTTAGAAATATTAAAATAAAGTCAAAGCATATACATTGGTGATATTGCAAATATAATTATTGCTGGAAATGTAATACTAAGCTTATTGAAATATTTAAAGGAACCTTGCTGGAATAAAACTAATCAACTTCTTACTTTCTAAACTTACAATATCCTTTTCGGGCCCAAAACACATATCCCAACCTCAAAGTTATTTTTCGTATTATTGTTAGAATGACTTTTTTTAACAAAACGCTCTCTTTTATACTTCTATTCTTAGAGGTAATTCTCTTGTTTCTAAGCACCTATTTAACGATTGCACTAATCGGGGCATCCTTCCCTATAAACACGGACTATAATCCTGAAAATGGGGAAATTGAAATATTCGTCACTTCTAATGGTATTCATACAGATGTATGTCTTCCGGTGGAAACTACTTTAATTAAATGGACGGAGTTTATTGATACTAAAACCTTCAGAGGTATCAAACAAAGTCCTAAATTTATATCCATTGGATGGGGTGATAAAGGCTTCTTTCTAGACACTCCATCATGGAGTGACCTCAAAGCTTCAGCAGCTATCAATGCGGCTTTTCTACCCAGCTCAACCGCCATGCATGTTACTTATTTCCTCAAGAAAACCTATTGAAAACCAAAGCCTTAAAAGATGTGTTATTACAAAAGAAAAATACACTGAATTAATTGGGTTTATTAAGCAATCATTTGTGATAAAACCAGACATGACGCCACAATTAATCCCCAATGTTGGATACAATTCTAAGGACAATTTTTATGAGGCTAAAGGGAGCTACTACCTATTCAGGACTTGCAATACTTGGACAAACGATGCTTTAACAATTGCGGGTGTTCGAACCTCATTTTTAGCCCTTTTTGAAAATGGAATTTTAAGGCATTTATAATCAATCTATTTTTAGCTTGCAATTATTTTCTCACGAGCTTATAACTCTTGCGTTTATCTCCGGTCTTTACTAAAAAAGTATAAACACCGCCTTTGCTAAGTGACCGAGTTCAATCGTTTCTGACAAATAATTATCTACTTTTTCGACTAACCTACCTTCAATGTCGTAAATTTCATACGTAAACTCACTTCCAATTTCAACGTTCAAAATGTTTACAACAGGATTAGGATAAACTTTCCAATCGCTGTAAAATTGACTTTCTACCGAGGTAGTATTGATTGTATCCAAATATTTGATTGCGGTTAATGCACCCGAACTTTCTATAGCTTTAAATACCGGAACCCCACTCCCTGGCTCAAACCATTCGTAAATGTTTTCTATCGGTCTATCGATATTGGTTCCAAACCCAAACTGGTCTACATATAAGGTATCCCTCTGATATAAAGTAGTTCTAGCCCTAATTGTATTTGAATAAGTAGCATAAGGAGTTGTAATATTACCCCAGCCGTCAACCTCAACTTTACGCCTAATCCATTGCCCATATGTCCCCAAAGTTGGAATAGCTAAAATGTAATATGCAGATGTCGAGTCAGTTGTACCAAATGTCATAGATAATGGATAAACTCGATCTATTGTATCATATTTAACAGATGCTGGAAGTCCATTTATATTAGCTCCAAAACCTACTTTTTGTAGAGAATTTGAATCAACCTTAAAATAATCATACACGCTCGAAATTGTGATTTGCCCAAAGGCATCTACTTCTTGTCCTACCACTAAAGCATAATCTGCCTTATGATCAGGATATTGAGCAATATTATTAAAATACAATTGATATCGCAAATGGAGTTGAAGTAACGTTAACTGCATTCAATGTATCTTGATTTAAAACAGTTAGTGCAGAATTATCCCAAGAGTAATTTGCTCCTGTCAAAGACACATCTACCAATAAAAAATCTGGACTTGAACTATAAAAATACATTTCACCACTTTGCAGCATATCTGTATCTGAAATAGTTATTTGTGCTGTATAAAACAAAGGAAAAAGAAAAACTAGAGATAATATTCTATACATACTTGATCTTTATTATTAGAAATCCTTCCAAATATAAGGATTCATTCGTAATTCATTTTGTAGCTTTGAATAATAAATTAAATTTTAAGGAGTTTTAATAGCTTTAATCATGATGAAAAATTTATTAGTAAGCCTGATTATTTGCTTTTCAACAGCTTTTAGTTTTGGACAAAAAGACACAACTAAAAATACGTTAATTCAATTTAGCGGAGTAGTTGTTTCTGGTGACAGCCTTGAGGCTGTTCCTTTTTGTCACATTATTGACAAATCGGTTAGAAGAGGTACCACGTCTGATTATTTTGGATATTTTTCGTTTGTTGCAAATAAGGGAGATACAATTATTTTCTCTTCTGTAGGATACAAAAAAGCCAACTTTATTATTCCAGACACACTCAAAACCAGTAAATATTCCTTAATTCAAGTAATGTATAAGGATACTATACTGCTGAAAACTGCACATATATATCCATGGCCTTCTAAGGAGCAATTTGCTGAAGTTTTTGTAAATGCAGATATACCAAATGACGATTATAAAAGAGCCAAAGCTAACTTGGAAAGAGCATCTTTAAAGGAAAGAGCAGATGCTACCCCTATGGATGGCGCTATGAATTATAAATGGCAAATGCAACAATACCAAAGTAAGTTATACTATGCTGGACAAGCTCCTCCTATCAATTTGCTAAACCCAATTGCTTGGTCTAAATTTATTAAAGCTTGGAAAAATGGCGACTTTAAGCGAAAAGACTAGTCAATCAGATACATGAAAATTTCCTTATCCATTTTTATTTTCCTGCTGATTTCTGCTTTTCAAATTAGTGCACAAACCACCGCTACACTAAAGGGAACTCTTTACAATCAATTCGAAGAACCTGTAGTGGATGCGAATATTGTTCTGACAGGAACATCAAGAGGTACAGTAACCGACCAAAATGGAAAATTCAGTATCACAGTTCCTGCGAATGAAAAAATTACTATAAAATATAGCAGTGCACAATACTGGAGCAAGAAATCAACTTATACATTGTTTGCAAATGAGACGAAAGAGGTTAGAGTTACACTGAATTCAAGAACTTTCTCAGAACATATAGTAACGTTCAAAGACCCCGGAACTGGAGCCATTGGATATTTCAAGCCAATCCCTCCTTCAGAAATAACTGGAATCGGTGAAAATATAGAACAAACCTTAAAGTTTGGAAATTTTGGAGTTTCGCAAAACAATGAACTTTCTGCTGGATATAATGTTCGTGGAGGAAATTTCAATGAAAATCTAATATACGTCAACGACATTCAAGTCTACCGTCCTTTTTTAGCTCGTTCCGGACAACAAGAAGGGTTGAGTTTCATTAACCCCTACATGGTAAGTGATATCCTTTTTTCTGCAGGTGGGTTTGATGCCAAATATGGAGATAAACTTTCTTCAGTTTTGGACATCACTTATTCTGAAGCCACTACTCCAGATGAGTTTAAAGGTACTTTTACTTCTAGTTTACTAGGAGCTGCTGCCCATGTTGAACAAAACGTATCTTCTCGATTTAACTATATTACTGGGATTCGATACAGAACTAACTCCTACCTATTAGGAGCATTAGACACGAAAGGAGAATACAAACCTATATTTGTGGATTACCAAGGTATGTTCAACTTCCTGTTAACAGAAAAGACAAAGCTTTCCATCTTTGGAACCTATTCTAAAAACAAATTTAGAGTTGTTCCAGAAAGTAGAGAAACAAATTTTGGAAGTATCAATGAAGCGCTGCGATTTACCGTTTTTTACGAGGGGCAAGAAATTACGCAGTTTGAAACCTATATGGCAGCAGCTTCTTTAACGCATAAACCAAATGAGTTGCTCACTTTAAAGTTTATTTCCTCTATTTACCAAACGCACGAAACAGAAAGTTTTGATCTATTGGGTGAATATAAGTTAGATGAACTAGAAAGAGATTTAGGTAATGACGACCTCGGTGAAGTTGCTTTTAATAGAGGAGTTGGCGCATTTTTAAATCATGCACGAAATGAATTGAACGCAACTGTAGCTAATATTTACCATAAAGGGACTTTTAAATCAGGAAAACATAAAATTCAATGGGGAGGCGAAGTACCAACATGAAATAATAAATGATAAAATTAGTGAATGGAATCAGATTGATTCTTCTCGTTTTAACATCCCTCATCCACAAGATTCTGCTGGCTACGTTGATCCAACAGCGCAGCCATACCAATACCTTACATTAAGTAATGTTGTTAAGTCCAAAAATGATTTACAATCCAATCGCCTTTCTGGATACATTCAAGATATGTATCGGATATCAATTCCAAAAACCATTTATTTCGAAGATTCAGTAAGAGCAAAAGACAGCACATACAGTATAAAAGACACCATTGAAACAAATAGTTATTTCAGTATGACAGGCGGTGTAAGAGCAAATTACTGGGACTACAATAGCCAATTGGTAGTTTCGCCAAGAATTAGTTTCAATTTTCGCCCTGCATGGTTTTATGTTCGTGACGATGAAATTTATAGACGAAATGTAAGCTTTCGTTTTGCCACTGGTTTTTATTATCAGCCTCCTTTTTATAGAGAGACTAGAAATCTTCAAGGAGTAATCAACCCTGAAATAAGAGCGCAGAAATCTATACACTTTGTTTTGGGAAGTGACTACACCTTCTTTATGTGGAAAAGACCTTTTAAATTAGGCGCGGAAACATATTACAAACATTTAACCGACATTATTCCTTATGAAATTGATAACGTTAGAATTCGTTATTATGGCGAAAACAACGCTAAAGGATATGCTACTGGCATTGACTTAAAAATTAACGGTGAATTTGTCAAAGGAATTGAATCCTACGCTTCCTTATCCTACATGAAAACACAGGAGGATATTTTGGATGATTATTTTTATGATTATTATAATTCTGATGGAGAAGAAATCGTTGCTGGATTTACTGCTAACGATGTTGCTACCGATAGTATTCGAACAGAACCTGGATATATCCCAAGACCTTCAGACCAGCGGGTATCTTTTGCGCTATTTTTTCAAGACAGAATGCCAGAAGAATGGAATACTGAAAAAGTAAAATGGAGCACATTAAAAGTTAATTTAACTGTTGTATTCGGCACAGCCCTGCCCTACGGACCTCCGGGTCAAGACAGATACAAAGACACCTTGCGATCATCTCTTTACAAAAGAGTTGATATTGGGTTTAGTAAAGAACTTTTGACAGACAAAACAAAATACAAAGACGGTTCTTTATGGAAAAAAATTGATAAAATGTGGCTCTCATTTGAGGTATTCAACTTCTAGACATTTCCAATACAATAAACTATAATTGGGTAAAAGATGTATCCGGAAGACAATATGCTATTCCAAGTTTTCTGACTTCTAGAAGATTGAACTTAAAATTAGTTGCGCAATTTTAAAACTTCACAGCTAGTTTCTTTTTATCTTTAAGCCATAATTAAATTATTTATGGAAGAAAATACAATTTCTAAAATCCCCCTAGAAAAAAGGAAAACATTTGAAAGAATTGATGTATCTAAAGGGATTGAAAAAAATTACGTTATTGCAGTTGGTGCTTAAATTGATAATACAAGAATAACATGGATAATATAAAAACATTAATTCTATCTGCTAAACAGGTAGAGCAAAAAATTCAAAGAATTGCACATCAAATTTTAGAAAAAAATTACGATGAAAAAGAAATTGTTTTAATCGGAATAGCTAACCGTGGCTACTTACTCGCTGAAAAAATAAATGCTGCTCTTCAAAATATTACCGAAATAAAAGTAACATTACACAAGTTAAAACTACACAAAGATAAACCGCTTGAAAACGATGTAGATTTCTCCACAGATTTGGAATATTTGAATAATAAATCAATTATTCTTATTGATGATGTATTGAATTCTGGCAGAACACTAATTTACGCTACACGTTATATTTTAGATTCTGACTTAAAACACCTTACTACAGTTGCATTGGTAGACAGAAAACATAGGAAATTCCCAATCAAGGCTAATTTTGTAGGACTTACGCTTTCTACCACATTACAAGAACATATATCCGTCGACTTTAAAGAAGATGGAATGGAAGTGTTTTTGGATTAAATAGACACCCAAAACTTTATTTACGAAAAATTTAACACTCTTTAACAAGCAAAAATGCCTTGAAAATAAGATTATTTCTGAACTTTACAGCTCGATAAAAAACCTACTTTTACGGACGTTTAAAATAAAACAATAATTAATGGAAAATAATGATACCACACCTTCGGTTCCAGCATCTATAGAGTCAAACGTAACTTCTGTTAAAACAGACATACAGGCCTTAAACGAATTGACACAAAAGGAAAGTGCTTTTCTTGATATCGTAACTTCAGAAATGAAAAAGGTAATCGTTGGACAACCCCATATGATTGAAAGTCTTTTGATTGCTTTGTTAGCGAATGGACATATTCTGCTAGAAGGTGTTCCAGGATTAGCAAAAACATTAGCGATTACAACTTTAGCCAAAACAATCAACGCTGACTTTAGCCGTATTCAATTTACACCAGATTTGTTACCTGCAGATTTATTAGGAACAATGGTGTATAACCACAATAAAGAGGAATTCATTTCTAAAAAAGGGCCAATTTTCGCGAATTTTATATTAGCAGATGAAATTAACAGAGCTCCTGCTAAAGTTCAAAGTGCATTATTGGAAGCCATGCAAGAGCGACAAGTTACCATTGGTGATACCACCTTTAAACTAGATGAGCCATTCCTAGTAATGGCGACACAAAACCCGATTGAACAAGAAGGTACTTATCCGCTTCCAGAAGCTCAGGTCGATCGTTTTATGTTGAAAGTTGTATTGGATTACCCAAAAAAAGAGGAAGAACAAATGATTATTAGAAACACCGTTTCTAAAGAAGGTTTCCCAACTCCAAACGTAGTTATCGACACTAAAGCTATAATAAAGGCGCGTGAAATTGTAAAGCAGGTTTACATGGATGAGAAAATTGAAAAGTACATTGTCGATATAGTTTACGCAACCCGTACTCCTAAAGATTATAAGCTTGATGACTTAGAAGCACTTATTGAATTTGGAGGATCTCCAAGAGCAAGTATTGCCTTGGCAATGGCTTCTAAAGCATATGCTTTTATTAATAAAAGAGGGTATGTAATTCCTGAAGATGTTAGAAGAGTTTGCCATGATGTACTAAGACACAGAATTGGATTAAGTTATGAAGCAGAAGCGGAAAACATTAACACTGAAACAATTATTAATACTATTTTAAACAAGGTTGAAGTTCCTTAGAATTGTACAAAGTATTATTGTATAAAGTATTAAATCCCTTAAAACACTTTTTACTTAACACTTTATCCTTTGTACATAAAATTAAAAATGGACACAAAAGAACTTTTAAAAAAAGTACGTAAAATTGAGATTAAGACAAAAGGGCTTTCTTCTCAAGTATTCTCTGGTGAGTATCACTCAGCATTTAAGGGAAGAGGCATGGCTTTTTCTGAAGTTCGAGAATATATGCCCGGTGACGAAATTCGAACGATAGATTGGAATGTAACTGCTCGTTTTAACCATCCATACGTTAAGGTGTTTGAAGAGGAAAGAGAATTAACTGTAATGTTAATTGTTGATATTTCTGCCTCGGAGTCTTTTGGCACAAAAGAAATGCTGAAGCGTGAAATAATTGCTGAACTATCCGCTGTATTAGCTTTTTCTGCGACTCAGAACAATGATAAAATTGGGTTAACACTTTTTACTAACCAAATAGAATTATATGTACCGCCGAAAAAAGGAAAGAAGCATATTTTAAGAATCATTAGAGAGTTAATTGAATTTCAACCAAACGGAAAAAAGACAGATATAAAAGAAGCACTTCGTTATTTTACCAATATGGTAAAAAAGAGAAGTATTGCATTTATTGTTTCTGATTTTATGGATGACAATTTTGAAGACGCTTTGAAAGTAGCCAACAAAAAGCATGATATCGTTGCGTTAAAAATTGAAGATGCTATTGAAAATGAAATCCCAAATGTTGGTTTAATACAATTGAAAGACAATGAAACTGGGCAAACCAAATGGATTAATACTTCCAGTAAAAAGACAAGAACAAAATACAAAGCAAACGCAATCAAACGAAACAGAGAACTTAAAGAAACTTTCAGGAAAGCAGGGGTTGATTACACAACGATAGCTACAAATCGTCCTTATATTATACCCTTAATGAATTTGTTTAAACAAAGATGAAACACTTTCTAAACATATTATTTTTGTTTATTATTGGTTTTGGATTCGCCCAAAATCAAACCAACTTTAGCTTGGTAGCAAGTAAAAACAAGCTCCTAATTGGTGAGCCTGTACAAGTAAGTTTGTTATTTCAATATTCTGCAGATATTAATCAAAGTAAAATTGGATTCCCAGTAATTTCTGATTCGACAGTTTTGGGAGAAGCAGTTGAAATATGGGATATTAGACCACCTCAACAGCGGTCTTCCGAAGACAACATAGGCGATGTGCAAATGTACTTTGAACAAGATTTTACAATTACGAGTTTCGATAGCGGAATGGTAGAAATTGGACCATTAAGCGCATTGGTTGGCGATGATTCAATTCAGTCAAATGTTGTTTCCATTCTATTTCTTCCTGTTGCTATAGATACTACTCTTGATTTTAAAGACATAAAAGCACTTGTTGAAGACCCTCTTACCCGTTGGGAAAGGTTCAAAATGTGGTTTGGAAGTAATTGGCCATGGGTCACTGCAATAATTGTAGCCGTTCTTGCAACAATTATAATTATTCGAATAAGGAAAAGAAAACCAGAAAAGGTAGTTTATGTGCCGCAAATTCCGTTGCCGATAACACTTCTCGAACAACTTGAATCGATTGAACAAGAAGAACTCTGGCAGAACAATAAGAACAAATTGTATTATTCAAAACTGACTGACATTATCTGGAAGTATATTGAATACCGTTACAGGGTAGCAACTTTCGAAAAAACAAGTAAAGAAATTCTTTCTAAATTAAAGTTAAAAGCAATTTCAAAAGATCATCACATCTTAATTAGCAAGCTATTCAGTCTGGCAGATATGGTGAAATTTGCAAAGACACTGCCGTCTCCACAAGAGAATGAAGAAGCAATAATTATTGTCCGAAAAACAATTCAAGAAACGCGCAATGACTTGAAAAAAACTCCAAAAAAAGAGCAAAATTAAATTGGGACTTTTCGATACATATCAATTTGCAAATTCAGAAGTTCTATGGGGATTATTGGCACTTCCTTTTATTATATTTTGGTATATTCTTACGCAAAAAAATAAAGCAGCTACTCTAGCTACTTCTAGCTACAAACAAATAAGTGATATTAGTAGTGGGTTTTTACCCAATCTACATCATATCTTTTTTGGCACAAAAACAATTGCAATTGGTCTTTTTATTATCGCTTTAGCGAGACCACAAATAAATACAAATTCTGATTCTTACATAGAACAGTTTAGTGAAGGAATAGACATAATTGTAGCAATGGATGCTTCAGGAAGTATGTTGGCTACTGACTTTGAGCCAGACAGGTTTGAAGCTTCCAAAAGTGTAGCGAAAGATTTTATTGCTAAAAGAAAAAATGATAGAATTGGGCTAGTAGTTTTTCAAGCTGAAAGCTACACGCAATGTCCTCTTACTAGTGATAATAGAATTGTTCTAGAGTTATTAGATGAAATGCAAAGAGATGTTGTTCCAGATGGAACTGCGGTTGGGATGGGACTCGCAACAGCTGTAAATCGACTAAGAGAAAGCACCGCTCCGAGTAGAGTAATTATTCTGTTAACGGATGGAGTAAATAGAAATGGCAAAATTCATCCTTTATCTGCTGCAGAAATGGCAAAAGAATTTGGAATCCGCGTTTATACCATTGGAGTTGGAACGAACGGGAAAGCTAGAATGCCCGTTGGAATTAATCCAATTAACAATAAATATGTTTACGATATGGTGGATGTAGAAATCGATGAAGAAACACTTACAGAAATCGCCTCTATGACAGGAGGAAAGTATTTTCGTGCTACAGACAACGATAAGTTAAAAGCAATTTATGATGAAATAGATTTATTAGAAACGGAAAAAATTAAATCGATAGAGTACGAAGTAGATTTACCTGAAAAAAACCTCCTTTTTATTCTCATAGGTGTAGGTCTTATATTATTCGAATTTTTTGCTAAATCAACCATTTTAAAAGGCATTTCTTGAGTCAACCACATAAATATCGTTACAATACAACTACTGCACTGATTATAATTATACTAGTCGAAATTCTCTTTTGGAGCATTGGATATGCCACGTATTACTATGTGACAGAAGAAGTGTCCGAATTTCGATTTGAAAATGAATGGGCACTCTATCTCTTTATGTTAATTCCGTTTATGCTCCTTCTATTTTTTCAGGCAATATCTTGGAAAAACAAAGCTATAAAGAGATTTGCTGATAAGCAGCTCCTACCCTCTATATTTGGAGGATACTCAACTGGCAAATCATTAATCAAATTTATACTACTACGCTTAAGTGTTTCTTTTTTAATAATCGCCATGGCAAATCCGCAATATGGTGAAAATGAAAAAGATGTAGAAAGCAAAGGAATTGATATCATGCTTGCTATTGATGTTAGTAACTCTATGCTAGCCGAAGATTTATCTCCTGGTTATAGTCGGTTAAAAATCTCTAAACTTTCGATTGAAAAACTAATAGATAAACTGCATGGTGATCATATTGGAATTGTTGTTTTTGCTGGCAGTGCGTATAAACATCTACCCATAACACCTGACTATAATGTTGCTAAAACATTTACGCAGAATGTCACCACAAGAATGATGTCGGCACAAGGAACCGACATAGGATTAGCTATAGACGAGTGCATGACATCTTTCAATTTTGAAAACGGGGCCAATAAAACAATTGTTGTATTCTCAGATGGAGAAGATCATGAAGAGCAAGGTATTATTTCTGCAGAAAAGGCAAGCGAACTAGGAGTTGTAGTCCATACAATTGGAATGGGAACAACAAAAGGTGTCCCTATTCCAATTTATAAGAATGGTAAAAAGACTGGGAACAAAAAAGATGAAAACGAGAATACTGTTTTAACAAAATTAAATGAAGAGAATTTAATCAACATAGCCAACGCTGGGGAAGGTTCTTACACACGAGCAAATGGTATGAGTATTGGTTTAGAAGGGTTAATCAACCAAATAAATACGATAGAAAAATCTACTTTAAGTAGCGAGAAATACACTGGATATGAAGATCAATTTCAACCTTTTCTAGCAATAGGTTTATTACTTCTATTAATAGAGCTTTTCATGAATGAAAAGAGAACTCAAATGGTAGATAAAATTAAATTATTCGAAGAAATATGATAACGAATCTTAAACATATTACCATATCCATTGGTCTCTTTATGGCCTTTTCAAGTAGTATTGGACAAACCAAAGAAAAGCTAGACCTAAACCGAGGAATTGACGCCTACAATAATGGAGACTACGGCACTGCTCAAGATAATTTTGAAAATGCTTATGAAGCTAACAATCAATACAACGGAGCCTTATATAATGCAGCTAACTCTGCCTATAGAAATGGTGATTTTGAAAAAGCAACCGAATACTATAAGCAATATGCTGGAACGCTAGAAAATAAAAATGACAAAGCAAAAGCATATCACAACCTAGGAAATGTATTCCTAAAAAGGTTTTCTGGGAGTTCACAAAATCAAAATCCTGAAGAGCAAAAGAAAAGTTCCGACTATTTAAAAAATAGCATTGAAGCCTATAAAAACTCGCTACGAAACAATCCAAACGATGAAGACACACGCTATAATTTATCATATGCTTTGAGTAAATTAAAACAGCAACAGGAAAACAAAGATCAAAAAGAAGGTAAAGACGAAGACGAAAAGAAAGACGAGGATAAAAAGGAAGAAAACAAGGACAAGAAAGAGGACAATAAAGACGGAGATAAATCGGAAGAGGAAAAAGAAGGAGATAAGGATAAAAAAGAAGGGGAAGGAGACAAAGAGGATAAGAAAAATGAGGACAAAGACGAGGAAGGAGATAAACCAAAACCTGGAGATAAAGACAAAGGAAAAGAAAAAGAAATAGAAGGAAAAATGTCTAAGGGTCAAATTAAAAAAGATTTAGACGCAGTAAACGAGGACGAAAAGAATATTTTGCTTAAAATCGCAAAACAAAAAGGAAAAAAGAAAGGAGACAATAACACCAAAGACTGGTAGTTAACTGACCATGAAGATCAATTTCAAAATACTGTTATTATTTTTTATAGCGAACATCTTTATTGTTACTAAAGGAAGTGCGCAAAAATTTACGACCAGTATTAACACATCGAACAAATCAGTTCAGGTTGGAGATGTTTTTAAATTAACCTATTCTATTTCATCGAAAGATAATTTTAGTATTACGGGAATTCAGCGACCTACTTATGAAGGATTTTCATTTGTTCGTGAATCTAACGGAGAATCTCATCAATATATAAACGGAAAAGCAACACATTCTTTTGAATATTCAATTGATTTGAAAGCAAATAAAAAAGGCACTTTTAAATTGACTCCAGCTACCTTTATCGCAGATGATGTAGAAACCAAAAGCTCTTATTTTACTGTTCAAGTTGGAGCGAGTGACCCTAAGTTAAATGTAGCACCACCAAAAAATTCAAATCTTTTTACGAGAATTTCAGTAAGCAAGAAAGCGCCCTATAAAGGAGAAGTTGTTTTGGTAACTTATAAAATATATTCCCGCTATGGAAATATAGCATTAGATAATTATGATTACGCCATGATTGATGGTGTTTGGACAGAAGAAATTACCGCAGAAAAAAAAGGTTGGCCAACTAAACAAGAATCCATAAATGGCGTAAGATATAATATCTACACGTTAAAAAAGGAAATTGTATTTCCTCAAAAAACAGGTGAAATTATAATCCCCGCATTCGATATTACTGCGCGCGTAAACCGAAGTTTTTTCAATCAAGGCTCGGTTATAAATGTAAAAAGTAACACCCAAGTATTAACCGTAAAAGCACTTCCCAACAATGCTCCACTAAGCTTCGAATCGCAAGTAGGAAAAGGCTATAAATGTGAAGTCACTTATTCTACTACCGAACTGAAAACAAATGAGCCAATTGATTTAAAAATTAAAATTTCTGGAAAAGGAAGTTTGAAACAATTGAATGCACCAGAACTTAACTTCCCATCAGACTTTGAAGTTTTTGATCCCGAAACAAAGAACAATGTCAAAATCAGTTCATCCGGATTAAGCGGAAGTAAAGAATTTACCTACCTAATTATTCCAAGACACCATGGTGTTTTTGATATCGACGCAATTGAATTCAGTTACTTTAATACTGCCACAGGAAAATATAAAACACTTACTTCTGAAGCTGTAAAAATTAATGTTTTAAAAGGAGAAGGCAAAGACTTAAACAATACCTCGTCCGAAAATAAAAAAGATGTAGAGTTGTTAAGTAATGAGATAAGGCACATCCAGCATGAGACCGAATTAAACCCCGTAAACGATTTCTTTTTTGGGACGACGAATTATTTTTTGGCACTAGGAAGTCCCTTTCTTCTCTTTTTTCTTGTCTTTTTTGCCAAAAGAATAACGGGAAAAGAAAAAAATCAAGTCGAACTAACGCATAAAAACGCATCAAAATCTGCTTTAACCAGATTGTCTAAGGCAGAAGAACATCTGAAAAATAATAATGATTCAGAATATTTCGAAGAACTCCACAATGCCATCGATGGATATTTATCACATAAGTTTAAAATTCCAGTTTCTGGATTGAATAAAAAAAGAATTGAAGAAGAACTAACTAAAATAAGCATTGAAGTTACTACTATTACTGCCTTACTAAAAGTATTAAACGATTGCGAAATGGCTCGTTTTGCCCCTCTTTCGCATAGTGATGCTGAGACGACTTTAACAACGAGCAAAACGCTGATTAACAAAATTGAAAAACATGTTAGGAGGTAGGATTATATTGATTTTTATTTTATTTATATCGGCTTCTATCAAGGCTGAAATCTCTGACCCTAAAGATGTTTTTAATCAGGGAAACAACCAATATGAGGAGCATAATTATGAGGCCGCAATTAATTCATATAATGGGCTTTGCGAAGAGTTTTATTCCCCAGAGCTTTTCTTAAACCTTGGGAATTCTTACTATAAGATAGATGACATTCCTAACACCATTCTTTATTACGAAAAAGCGTTAAAACTATCTCCGGGTAATTTAAACATCCTGCATAATTTAAAATTAGCAAACAAAAGAGTTTCGGATAAAAATAAAATTAATGACTCGGTACGTTTGAGCGACTGGTTTTTTACCTGGGTTAGTAATGCCCCCAATTACTGGGCGTATAATTCTGTTTACCTATTTATCATTGGTAGTCTGTTGTTGATTTTATACCTATTTTCTAAATCAAGAAAACTGCAAAAACTAACCTTCTATACTGCTGTTCTCTCTATGATATTTGGAATATTCTCCATTATTTTTTCTGGCCTCCATAAAAGCAGATTAATGTCAAATGAAGATGCTATTATTTTCAAGCCATCCATTGAATTAATGTCTCAACCATCAGCAAACTCAAGTGTTTCATTTGTGCTGCACGAAGGAACAAAGGTTAAAATATTAGACGAAACCGAACTATGGTATGAAATCCGATTCGGCGATGGTAAAATTGGTTGGTTACAGAAAGAGTTTGTAGAAACAATCTAGATGACTAAACAGGAAAAAGTAAAATACATCATTGATGAACTTGAGAAACTCTACCCAGAGACTCCTATTCCGCTAGACCATACAGATGAATATACATTATTGGTAGCCGTTTTACTATCTGCTCAATGCACTGATGTCCGCGTAAACAAAGTTACTCCTGCCCTATTCAAGATGGCAAATACTCCATCTGAAATGATTAAACATACAACAGAAGAAATAAAGGAAATTATAAGACCATGTGGATTGTCTCCTCGAAAATCGAAAGCTATATATGATTTATCGCATATCCTTTTAGATAAGCACAATGGCATGGTACCTAAATCTTTCGAACATTTGGAAGAACTGCCTGGTGTTGGACATAAAACTGCTTCAGTTGTGATGAGTCAAGCATTTGGTGTTCCGGCTTTTCCTGTTGATACGCATATTCATCGATTAATGTATCGTTGGAATTTAACCAATGGGAAAAATGTAGACCAAACGGAAAAAGACGCCAAAAGATTGTTCCCGCGTGAAATTTGGAATAAGCTGCATTTACAAATTATTTTTTATGGTAGAGAATATTCTCCAGCTAGAGGAGCTTTAATAAAAACAGATTATATTACTGCTTCAATTGGTAGAAAAAGTGAGATTGAAAAATTAAAATAATCTAAGGAGCTTGGTAATCGGGGTTTGTTACGAAATTGGGGTCATTAAGTGATAATAAAAATGCTTTTAGATCAATTCTATCCTGCGGGTTAAGCTGATTACCTCCTGATAATACATTTTTCATCAATGGGTCTACGGTTGCAGAATTTTGCAAACCAACAGCATAGTGATTAATGACATCATCTAATGTTGCAAACCTTCCATCGTGCATGTATGGAGCAGTATAAGACAAATTTCGAAGTGAGGGGGTTTTAAACTTCCCATTATCTGCAGCATTTCCGGTTACTGCACCTCTCCCCAAATCTGAAAATGTAGCATCTAGTGCATTGTTATGATATATATTATCGGTCCAAAGAGGATTATTTATATCTCCATGACAGTGAAAGCAATCTCCTCCTGCTTCATCCATAAAAACATTATAACCAGCAAATTCAGAAGGAGTTAAAGAAATCTCACCTCGTATGTATTGATCAAACCTAGAGTCGCCAGAAATTAGCGTTCTTTCAAATTGAGCAATTGCCATAGTGACCAAATTTGAATCTATTGTCTCCGTTCCAAAAGCAGTATTAAACATAGAAGGATATTCGTCATCCGACTGCAATTTAGCAACAGCATTGGGCCAGGTTTCATGCATTTCTATGGGGTTAGCAACTGGCTCAAACACCTGATTTTCAATCCCAGAAGCCTTTCCATCCCAAAAATATGTATCATTGTAATTCCATGCCATATTAAATAAAGGCATTGCATTTCGATCTCCTTGCAACAAATCAATTCCGGTACTAAACTGATAACCATTATCCGTAAAGCCGTTGGCTTGTTTGTGACAACTTGCACAGCTCTGGGTATTATTACCAGACAAGATCGGATCATAAAACAATTTTCTTCCCAACAATACTCCAGCCTCGGTCAGAGGGTTATTTGCAGGAATACTTGGTGCCGGTAAAAGCTGTTCAAATTGACTTGGAACATCTAATTCATAAGGGTAATTTACCCCAACATATTTACAAGACCCATCATCCCTATTTGCTGCTGCATCATAATTTAAGGCCGAAGCATCTGTGCATCCTTCATGTTTTTTACATGATGTAAGTAACAGAGCAAATATTATTATGAAATAGTTAAACCTCATGACTCAATTATTAAACAAGGATAAAGTTAGTTATAATATGGCTTCGATAAATTATAAAATAAAGCGCCCATCTCTGGACGCTTTAGTATATTTATTGTACAATTCCACCCCAAGAAAACACATTACTTGAATTATCTTTCATCATGATTTGTGCTGTATAATTTGGCATCAACATGTTGTTATATGCATTTAAGTCCCATGTATTTGGGTTTTTAAACCATTCAGCAATATTCATATCAATTGAAATTGAAGCATCATTTTCAATATTGAAAGAAGTATTCAATTTGATAAACGCATGGTTATCGTGAAAAGTAGTATCAGTAGCCGTTATTTCCCTAGCTTTTCCCATATGATAAGCATAAGATATTGTATCTGTATTAGTATCTATAAATTTACCTTCAAATTTCATGTTATGGTATCCACCTCCTAACATATCTGGCCAACTCCAGTTTACAGCATTCAAATCAGTATAGCTGCCCGAAATATTATTTGAAGAATTAAATCCCAAGTCAAATCCGATTCCAGTATAACTCCCTTCTTCAACATGATCAGACAATTCAAAAGAAAGCGAGTTCATATCAGACAAGTTGGATAAGTTATAATCCGAAAACACGAGACTATCTCCATTTGACTTGTAAAATTTTATATTGGAAACTAAATATTCTAGATGCTCAATACTGAGTATATTTCCAGCTTGGTTTGAATAATTTAACTGATTAAAACTCGAACTAGAAACAATTGAACCATCAAAATTATGCTCAAAACTCAGCGTAATATGTGGGTCTACATGTGGGTCATATGTACAAGTGCCATCGTCTCTTTTAGCATTGGCATCATAATTTGAAGCCATGGCATCCGTACATCCTTTCTTTTTACAGCTAGTAATTACCAATGGTAAAACAGCTAACATTAAAATAATAAAGATTATTTTTTTCATTTCAATAAGTAATTTAATCCTATGATTAATCTTGCTTTTGGAACAAGTTGATTTATTCCATTTAAATTATTTTCAAAAGCAAATTGCACATTAGAGGTTAATAATAATTTTTTCACATTTAACTTAAACCCTATATCGCTATACCAGGAACTCCCTCCTGTATCAGTATGAATATCTGAGTTTCTATCATAATTTGCTTTTTCATAATAAGTACCATAAAAAGGAACAAAAGTAACTTCTTTTAGATTGAACATGTAAAAAACGTTAGCCGTTACGTTTGTAGTATTTCCATATTGGTATTTATTTTCATTAGCAGAATTTAATTTAATATTTGAATTAAAAATTAATCCAACTTTTTGTTTTCTTACAACATAAGAAAATGAGCCCAATGCATCCCAACTTCCCGTCCCAGGTTGAAGGTCAAGATTTGGTTTTCCATAAAGATACTCTCTCTCAATACTTCCTAATGGTATTTTTATGCCAATTCCAACAGTTACTCTATGCACAAATTTAGAAGTGTCCTCTGTAAGTTTTGTGTTGTAAAGCTGGAAACGTTGCAAAAGCATAGGATCACCTACACCGCTAACATTATATTTAGCAATATCATTAATGTATTGGACATTTTGAACAAATGGCAACACAATAATAGTGTTCCACCTTTCTTTAAAGTAAAAATTCCCTCTTACTTCATATATGTTGTATTCTTCTCTGACTTGATTCCCTAAAAATCCAGATTGCGAATTATGGCTTGTGTGTTTTAAATAATTCTGTCCACTTAAATTATAATCCCCCAGCATAGTGCGAGACCGCATAAAAATTCCAAATGAATTTTTATAATCTCCTGGTGAAATATTTAAGTAAACATTACAATGTTCACATGCCAACCCGACAAGACTGATCAAGAGAAAAGTCAATAACAATAACTTTCTCATTTATCAAATTTATTTAATTAATATTTAGGTACTTAAATAAATTGCGGCGGATGAAAAACATCGGATAACTGGCCCAAAGCCAAGTCATTTTTTGCGTTGTTTGCGACCTGCAAACTCACTTCAATATCCTCAACAAATCTCATTCGATATTTATCTTGATAAGAAAGTAACCAAAAGTCAAGCGAAACAGTTGAAGCTTTCTCAACAGCAGGTACCGAAATTTGAACTTTGGCTAATTGTTTATTCAAATAGCATGCTCCTTGACAATGAATTTCTAGGTTGTCTTTATTTATGCACTTTTCGCTAATAATCGTGTCTTGATGGAAAAGAAAATCAAAGACAATAAAAGTTTGCCAAAATGTACCCGAAAACAGCACAGTTATAAAAAAGTAAATACTTATAAAAAGGGATATCTCACGCTACAAAAGTAGAAGTAATAAACAACCAAAAACTTTTTAGGTAAAATATTTGTTTATTATTCATAACAAAAAAAGCACCACTAAATAGGTGCTTTTCAAATATTCCAATAAAAATTTCTTACGATGAAAAAACTCTCTTTTCTTTAATTCTAGCAGACTTACCTCTTCTATTTCTGAGATAAAAGATACGTGATCTGCGAACAGCACCTTTCTTTACAATTTTAATTTCTTCCAAAAATGGAGAAGCAATTGGGAAAATTCTTTCAACGGCAGTATTACCTGACATTTTACGAATAGTAAATGTTTCGTTAACACCTTCACCTCTTCTTTGAAGAACTACACCTTGAAAAGACTGCAATCTTTCTTTGTCTCCCTCTTTAATCTTATATGTAACAACTAATGTATCACCAGCACTAAACTTTGGCCAATCTTTCATTTCGTTAATTTCGTTCTCTATTTCTTTAATAATATCCATTACTTATGTGTTTGTTCTTCCTCAATTTCGGGCTGCAATATTACGAATAATAATTTATATATAACACCATATGCAAGATTATTTAATCTAATAAATCAGGCCTGCGTTTTTTTGTTCGTTCAATAGCCTGTTGCATTCTCCATTCTTCAATAGCTCTCTCATTTCCAGAAGTAAGTATTTCTGGCACTTTCTCTCCATTATAATCTGCTGGTCTAGTATATATTGGAGGGGATAATAAATCATCTTGAAATGAATCTGTTAAGGCTGAAGTTTCATCATTTAAAACCCCTGGAATCAAACGAATAATGCTATCCGCAAGAACTGCTGCACCTAACTCTCCTCCCGAAAGAACATAGTCCCCAATAGAAATCTCTCTTGTAATAAACATTTCCCGCACCCTCTCATCGATCCCTTTGTAATGACCACACAAAACAATTATGTTTGTTAAGGATGATAATTTATTACAAATCTGTTGGTTTAATTGTTCGCCATCAGGTGTCATATAAATTACTTCATCATAAACTCTTTGGCTTTTCAATTCAGTAATACATGCATCAATTGGCTGAATAGTCATTACCATACCAGCACCGCCACCAAAAGCATAATCATCTATTTTTTTATGTTTATTAGTCGTGTAATCCCTCAAGTCATGAACAACTACCTCAACTAGGCCTTTATTTTGAGCACGCTGTAAAATTGAATCAGCAAATGGGCTTATTAACAAAGATGGAACGGCACTAATAATATCAATTCTCATAATACAAAGATATGCTATTAATTAATGTCTTTTAAAATAAGAAAACTGAAAAATATTGAAACTCTGGTAAACTAATTACCTTATTAAACTTACATGCCCTCTTATAATATTCACCTTATCATTACCGGCTTCTCTATATGAAATTTTCCAAACATAAATATCTTGTTGCGCTGGGGAACCATTGAAGGTGCCATCCCATTTTGCAAGATAATCAGTTGTAACAAATATAAGAGCTCCCCATCTATCAAAAATATTCAATATGTAGTCCTCAGGTGCTGGACCATTTAGCACAGGATAAAAATAATCATTATCTCCCTTTCCATTCGGAGAAAAAGCATTTGGAACATATATTGAAAAGTCTACAACTACGTTAACTTCTTCACAAATTGTGTCCTGGCAACCAAAATCGTTTTCAGCTACTAAACATATTGGATATGTGCCTACTCCATTGCTTTCAAAATTATAGGAAATTTCTACATCTGAGGAGTAAAAAATGTTGTCAAAAAACCATTCGTAATTTACTGCATTTGAACTTTCATTTGTAAATTGCACCAAGGCATTATAAACCAGAACCTCTGAAGGTGAGTAAGAAAAATCTGCCGTAGGACTTTGGTCCGCACAAACTTGTGAATCTGCTAAAATATTAGAAACACAGCCAACAGAATCTATTATATTCAAAGAAATATCATAACACTCTTCTTCTGTATATGTATAATTAAATGCATCACAGTTGTTCAATTGAGTTCCATCTCCTAAATCCCACGAACAACTCTGATTATTCCCCCCCGTGGTACTGGAAAAACTCACCGTTAAAGGGACACATCCGACTATATTACTAAGAACAATACTTCCTAACTGAGATCCATTTACAATGATTATTATAACATCACTTCCACCGCATACTGAATTTAAACTGTATGTAACTATATGGCTTCCTGAACCAGCAACCGAAGGGTCGAATGTTCCTAAAACTGGATCTGTTATTCCCGCACCAGACCAAGTTCCTCCCTGTAAATTGGCTGATAAATTAATAGGTGTATCGTTTAAACACATTGATTCAACAACACCTACAATAGGAATATCATTAGACCATACCACTTGTTCTACAGAATCAGTTTGCGGACAAACTCCATTCGTAGAATAATAAACCATAAAAGAACCAACTCCAGAAACCGATGGAGAAAATTCACCTGTTAAACTATTTGTAATGCCAGTTCCAAACCATGAACCTCCACCACTTTGCACAGAGAGATTAAAACTAGGGGCATCTTCACAAACATCAGCCACTGCAGTAATTAAAACATTGTCAGCTGGTATAACTTCAATTAAAACAGTATCAGCATTGCCGCAAACACCTAGAATAGTGTAAATAATTTCATGAATTCCTGAAGAAGCAAGCGCAGGATCGAAAATACCTAAAGTAGCATTCGAAATACCTGTTCCTGTCCAAACACCACCCGGATCAGCAGCAAATAACTGCACGGGAGATATATTCTCGCATAAAGTATCAACCGAACCAATTGTAGCATCAGCTGGAGCCGACTGAGTAAAAACTTCAATAATAATCGAATCAAGACATGCATTGCCATCTAATATATAAACAGGGTAAACACCTTCGCATAAAAAATCAAAACTTCCAGAGTTATTAAAATTTGTATTATCTAAACTGAATTGAAAAGGGCTAGAACCTCCACCTGTTATCGCTAATGCGATTCCTCCATCACACAAAATACTGCATGAGACGGAATCTGTTGATGCAGTGAGCGTCAATTGTAACGGTGCTGTTACAACCGTTTGAATAGTTTGTATACAATTATTAGCATCTGTTACATCTACAGTATAAGTTCCACTTGGAATTCCAGATATATTCTGGGTTATTGAAGCTCCAATATCGTCCCATAAATACGAGTAATTTGCGTTACCTCCAGTAACTGTCAGCGTAATACTTCCATCTGAGCTACCAAAACACAATGGACTTTCAAAAGCAGTTGACAAAGTAAGTGCCGTTGGCTCAACTAGTGAAAAGGTTTCGGTAATAACACACCCTAAGTTATCGGTAATAGTAACCGTATGAGGTCCTGTGCATAAATCATCGGCAAAATTAGAAGTACTAGCACTTCCACTCCAACTGTAAGCATAAGGTATTGCACCTCCAACTGGTGTGATTGCAGCAGTGCCATCACATGACCCAAAACATAAAGGATCTGTATTAACATTACTAGATGTCATACTTCCAGAAGAATTTATTACAACTGTTACTGTATCTTCACAACCAATAGATGAAGTAGCAATACCATGATAAGTTCCGGCACATAAGTTAGTCGCTACATCGGTAGTTTGTCCAGTGGTCATCCAAACAATATCATACCATTCGTATGTATATCCTGGGATGGAACCACTCGCTGTAATACTCGCAGTTCCAGAACAACCACAACCAGCATCAATTGATGCCGAAGTAACTACTATCGGAGGTATTGGCTCACAATAATTATTAAACTGCCCTATAAAATTAGCATTTGCAATATTATTAGCGAATCCCGGAGTTTGATCATTCGATCCACAAACAGCAATATCTCCGGCACATCCTTCACCCCAATTAGTCTGTAGAGCGGGATCACCGTCGTTAAAAAACCATACATCATCATTTCCAACTCCTGTAAAATAAATCATTGTATTCAAATTCGCAGCACCAAAACAAAGTGAAAACACTTCACACCCATTCAAATCAACAAGTCTTGCACAATCTCCACCATTTGCCATAGCCACATTCGACCAATCTGGAGAAGGATCTATTCCCCAACCAGTTGCAGGATAACTACAAACGATGTCCCCTGGAGTTATTTCTGTAAATTCAAAAAACTGTGGGTTTTCTAAAGAAACTGAAAGCACACAATTTCCATCTAATAAACTAACATCATCAGCTGGAATATCAGGGTTTGGATCTAATCCGTTGTAAAGTAAAATGATTGTTCCAACAGGAACGCAAGACCACAATGGATCATTTGTAAAACGAGCACAACCAGATGCAATACCCGATGCACCATGATAACCACTATTATCATCGTATATCCAACCACGAATATCCACACATGGTGGAACAGAACCCGTACAATCATATGTTGCACTTGCATCAACTACTACAAACTCTACATATTCTTGAAGTCCACTCGGTCCATTAGAAACTTCGTTTATTATCAGTGTCTGAGAATACACGAAGCCAGAAAAGAAGCTCAATAAAAGAACCAAAATAAAAATACTATGCCTTTTCATTTTCTGATCAAAGATAACCTATAAATTTTATAACCTACTTAAATCCTAGAGGATGAGCTGATAGCTACTTTAGATCAATAACTAAGTTAAATAAAAACATAAACCACCAAAATATTACATAGATAATCGAAATCCTTAAATAGGATAAACGTAAATATATAAAAATGGTTGTGGATTTTAGAAAATATTATTAGCCACTTAGATCATTATAAAAAGTATAACACATCTGTAGACATGTAAATAAACACTTGAAGATATAAACATTTGCAGGTGGAAAAGAAAAACTATACTGTATACTAATGTTCATTTTAGAAGCTAAATTAGCTACACTATTAATAAACAAAACGAAAAATATGAAAAAATTTAACTTGATTTACACCCTTATCATTTCTGGGTTTTTAATCACAAGCTGTTCCCAGTCTAAATTCATTGTGGCGCCTCCTTTTACTGATGCTGAAAAAATTTCAAAGATTGAAAAAGGGCAAACAAAAGACGATGTTAATAAAATATTGGGCATAACACCTTATGATGTGCTCTATTTAAAGGATGGGGATTACATGTTCTCCTATAATTATAGACTAATGGATCGAAGAATTCAAATCGATAACAGAAATAAAAACATAAAGCAAGATTCGGCCACTGTAGCTTCCGAGAAAGCGCAAACTTTTGGAAAGCCTTTTTACACAGAATGGAGAAAAGTATATGTAAACTTCAAAGATAATAAGTTAACGAATTACGTAACTGATGCGGGACTAGAAGACGCGCACTACATTCAATTAGTAAATGGAACAATAAGCCTACTGAATAAAACTGATTTAGAGATAGATAATTTTTATTTGAGAAATAACGCAAATTATTTTGGTTCAAATGATATTAATATAAATACCGATGGAACAAATGGAAATATGGATTGTTGTCCTGCCGAAGATAAAAGACTTGATTTAGATCGATTATTTTATCAATTAAAATACAACGGCAAGTTTAAGGAAAACAACCAGCCGAGGAAGAAAAAGCGTGTCAATTTGAAATTTTAAATTAAAAAATATTAGAATCATGAAAAATTATTTTATATTATTAACATTATCAGTCATTATAGGAATTGCTGAAAGTCAAGCTCAAGTAGACTATGGTAATTTTGAGCGCTACACGCAATATGACCTAGATTACCTTTCCGATGGAGAAATCCCAAATTATAGATTAAGGCACAAAGGAGATAAAGCTTTAAGCTTGTATTTTTTTGCTCCGATGGATTACTCTGAGCTCAACAGTGACATTGTATCGGATTCGACTACAATAATTGACAATAAACACAGAGTTACAGAAAGACTCGTTCCAAATTACCGGTATTACTTGTCTGATAAATCGAATCTTACTTTTGGGATTTATTTTAAACGAACCAACATAAAATATGAAGGAGAAATAGACACAACAATAGCTCCTTCATTAACGATAGCAGAAAAGGAACAAATAAAACGAACAGGAATTTATGGGCGTATTGGATATGATTACCACCTTAGTCAACCTAGTTATAGACTATTTGATTTAGATTTTTATGTGGGATCTGCTATTTCTTTTGGGTATGCGCCATCAAAATCTATTAATGAAACAGATTTTTCGAATGGTGATTATGTAAGAATTACAACAAAAGGTAACTCAATCGGTTACGGTTTAGACCTTTATGGCGGTATCAATTTTCAGTTTGACAACTTTTCGGCTGGTATAGAGGTAATTGCTCTTGGATTTGACAGTAATAGAGGAGTTGGAAAAACTAACGTTAAATCAGAAACTTCTATAGCAGGAATAACTGAAGAAAATGAATACTATACGTATGATCAAAACCCAGGAGTTGCCTACAGTAAACTGAATTTATCAAGAAATTTAACTTCAATGTACAGAGGAATTAGGTTATCAGTAGCATATTACTTTCAATAGTATTTTCTCAAAAAAAAAGGCTGTTTTGATAAACGGCCTTTTTTTTGCCCTAGATTTTCGTCAAGCTTATTAAAAAGTAAATTACCTTTGTATCGTGAATCAATACGGTACCGCTGCATATTATACACTAGGTTGTAAACTCAACTTTTCGGAAACGAGTACAATAGCTCAGTCACTAACAGATAGTGGTTATGCTAAAGTAGGGTTTGAATCGGGCGCTGATATATACGTAATCAACACTTGCTCCGTTACTGAAAGTGCTAACAAGAAATGCAGAAACATTGTCCGCAAAGCACTGAATTACAATCCGGAAGCATTTATAGTTGTAATAGGTTGTTACGCTCAGTTAAAACCCCAAGAAATTGCAGACATTAAAGGTGTTGACTTGGTATTAGGAGCCAATGAGAAATTTAATGTTGGAGACTATCTGAACGATTTACATAAGCGACCAGAGACTCAAATACTATCCAACGAAATTAAAGAAACCAAAGAATTTGTTCCTGGTTTTAGTACAACAGATAGAACACGCTCTTTGTTAAAAATACAAGATGGCTGCAATTACTTTTGTTCGTTTTGCACTATACCGCTGGCAAGAGGCAGAGGTCGCAATGCATCGATAAAAGATACTATTACAAAAGCAAAAGAATTAGCTAAAACAGATGTGAAAGAAGTTGTTTTAACTGGGGTCAACATAGGTGACTTTGGCTACGGAACTGATGAGGACTTTTTTGGTTTAATTCAAGAATTGGATAAAATTGCAGATGTGGAACGATTCCGGATATCATCCATTGAACCTAATTTATTGAGTAATGAAATAATAGAGTTCGTTTCAAAATCACAGCGATTTGTTCCTCATTTTCATATTCCACTGCAGAGTGGTTCGGATGTTTTACTTAAAAGCATGCGGAGAAGATATGCATCGTCATTATATGTTTCTCGCGTAGAAAAAATAAAAGAACTAATGCCTGATGCTTGCATTGGTGTAGACGTTATCGTTGGCTTCCCTGGAGAAACGGACGAAGAGTTTATGAAAACATATAACTTTTTAAACGAACTCCCAGTTTCCTATTTGCATGTCTTTACTTACTCCGAGAGAGACAATACCACTGCTCTAAGAATGGACGGAGTGGTACCAAAAGATGTTCGAAAAGCAAGAAGTAACATGCTTCGAATTTTGAGTGAGAAAAAGAAAAGGGCATTTTACGAAGCTAATGTTAGCCTTGAAGACAAAGTTGTATTTGAGGGTTCAGAAGACAATGGTTTCATGCATGGTTTTACAACTAACTATGTTAAAGTTAAAACAGCTTTCAATCCGTTAATGGTAAATCAATCTGCAAAGGTTAAAATGACAGAATTGGATAAAGACGGAACAATGAAAATTGAATTCGTTGAAGAAAAATTAGAAACCGTTGCTAGAATAAACGGCTAATGTACCCTACTCTATTTCATTTATGTAAAGACTTATTCGGAGTAGATTGGAATTTTTTAAAACCTGTCAACTCCTTTGGTTTTTTTGTAGCAATTGCTTTTTTAAGCGCTGCATTCCTATTCAGAAAAGAGATTATCCGTAAAGAAAAAGAAGGATTACTTTATGGCAAATTAAGCATAGCTATTGAAGGTAAAAAAGCTTCTCTAATAGAATTGATTATCCTGTTTTTGATTGGGTTTATCATTGGGTTTAAGTTCCTTTATCCCTTCTATGATTCATCTATTTTAAATGATTTCCAACATTATATCCTATCCTGTAAAGGAAGTCTTTTTGGAGGATTTGCAATCGGGTTGGGAGTCGCTGGACAGAATTATTACCAATCGGAAAAAACAAAGTTACCAGAGCCAATAAAAGTTGAGAAAGAAGTAAAACCGCATGAGCATATAAGCAATATTACATTATTAGCATTGGTTTTTGGTTTTTTAGGAGCTAAAATATTCGCTTGGTTGGAAGATCCTGTTCCACTTTCTGAATTTCTGCATGATCCATTTAGTGGCCTAACAATTTACGGTGGATTAATAGCGGCCTCTGTGGCTTGTATAAGCTACATCCGTAAGCAAAAACTACATGTATTTCATATGTTAGATGCTGTTTCACCTGCATTAATGCTTGCATATGGAATTGGAAGATTAGGTTGTCATTTTAGCGGTGATGGAGATTGGGGAATTAAAAACACTGCAGCAAAACCTGACTTAATATCCATTTTACCGGATTGGATTTGGTGCTATGATTACCCGAATAATGTAATAAACAAGGGAATTAGAATACAAGATTGTATGTATTCGGATTATTGCTACAAATTAGCTACTCCTGTTTTCCCAACCCCTATTTATGAGTTCGTGATTTGCCTATTTATTTTTGGACTGTTGATGTACTTCAGAAAAAAAATAAAACTAACGGGATTTATTTTCATTAGCTACCTCTTCTTTAATGGAATAGAACGTTTTATTATAGAATTAATTCGTGTCAATGAAACGTATAACTTATTTGGTTTACTAATTACGCAGGCTCAGATTATTTCCACTCTTTTCATTTTAACAAGTTTTATTGGGTTTCGAATTCTTTGGAAAAACCCGCGTTATTTCGATTAAAGAATAATAAAAACACTTCCTCGGTTAATAGCTTTTCATTTAGGTTTAAGATGCTACGGACTATTTTTTTATAAAAATTGTTTCTTATATCAAATACTGCATTAGCTAGATTAAAAATTATGCTAACTACAATTCTAGCTTCATTAATGCTGTTTTGCTCCAATTTTAATCTAGATTTAACATGTCTTAAACTGAGCAACAATAAATACGACTCTTTGATTAATAGAGAATTGCAAAAGGAATACCAGAAACAATTGAAAATAATTAAATCAAAGAAAAAGAACATTGAGGACATTGCCAGCCTCGGAATTTATCTTCACACCCAATTAACATCAGAAGTATTCCCAGCATGGTATGGAACAGAATGGGATTAAAATGGATATACGAATACTCCGAGAAAAGGAATATTTGCGTGTGGATACTTTGTTCACTCCAACTACCTTGGCCCAGTTGCAGTTGAAAAGGAACTAGCCAAAAATTCAGAGGCATTATATTCTTCAGATATTTTTGTTTTAGGAAATATAACAGGTAACCCCGAATTAATGAAGAAGTGGAGAGATAATACAAAAATTAACATTGTAAATTAAGCCTGTCGTTTAAGTGAACTATTCTAAAATATCATTTTAATCATCGTGAGGGATTAATTCTCAAAAACAGAAAAAATAACAAGGCTGATTCAAATTGAACCAGCCTTGTTTTTACATATATTTTATTACAACACTAGCTCAACCTTGCTTCCAAAGCATTGTCAAAGTGTTCTTTAGCTTCGTTAATAAAGCCAAAATGTGTATCATCAACTACCATTTTACCTTTAGTTACGTGTCCTACTAATGTAAAAGGAACACCACATTCGATCATATAATCCAAAAACTCATCTTCAGTTGTATTATCAACTGTTACAACTACCCTTCCTTGAGATTCGCCAAATAAATAAGCATCCTCTCTGATTTCAGAATCAGATACAATGTCAAACCCTAATGCATTGGGCATTCCCATTTCTGTTAATGTAATAAACAAGCCACCATCAGCACAATCATGCGCTGCGGAAATTAACCGGTCGCTAATCAATCCTTTAACAGCTGCTTGCATTTCATACTCCTCTTCCAAATTAAAATAAGGAGCTGGAGATGCTTTTACACCGTGATAACTATATAAATATTCTGAACTAGCAATATCTTCGGTCACATTTCCTATTAAGAAAATTAAATCTCCTTTTTGTTTAAAATCCAAAGACATTTTCTTTGACTTGTCATTCAAGATTCCTAGCATTCCAATTGTTGGTGTTGGAAAAACAGGAACCTCTTTTCCGTCAATAATAGATTGATTATAGAAGCTAACGTTTCCTCCTGTTACCGGTGTTTGAAACTTCTTACATGCAGCTGTCATTCCTTTAACAGAACCCACAAATTGCCAGTATGATTCGGGATTATATGGATTTCCAAAATTCAAACAGTTTGTAACTGCTGAAGGCTCACCTCCTGAACAAACAATATTACGGGCTGCTTCAGATACGGCAATAGCGCAACCAGTTTCCGGATCAGCATTCACATATCTTGAATTACAGTCTACAGTCATTGCTAAAGCCTTATTGGTCCCCTTAATGTTTACAATACCCGCATCAGAAGGTGCATTAGTACTCATATTAGCTGTCCCCACCATACTATCATACTGCTCATAAACCCATCGCTTAGAAGCAATATTTGGATGTGTTAATAAAAAATGTGCTACCTCTTTTAAATCTTCGGGTTGCTTAACATCCTCTATTTTAAATTTTTGGTATTCTGCATAATAGGCAGGTTCTTTGTAATCTCTTTTATATTGAGGCGCTCCACCACCTAAAACTAGAGAATCAGCATTTACATGCGCAACAACTTCTCCACCCATTGAGAACTCCACCATTCCATCATCCGTTACAACACCTATTTCAGCACAATTTAAATCCCATTTTTCAAAAATACCGTTAACTATAGCCTCTTTTCCTTTTTCAACAACAACCAGCATTCTTTCTTGCGATTCAGAAAGTAATATTTCCCAATCTTTCATATCAGCTTGACGTGTTGGAACTAGGTCTAAATTAATTTTCATCCCTACTTTTCCCGCAGCACTCATTTCACAAGTAGAACAAGTAATTCCCGCTGCTCCCATATCTTGCATTCCTCTAAGAACATCTGTTTTTGCCAATTCTAACGAAGCTTCTAGTAATAATTTCTCTTGAAATGGATCTCCTACTTGAACGGCAGGAAGATCATCCATAGAATCTTCTGTAATATCTTTTGAAGCAAATGCAGCTCCGTGAATACCATCTTTACCAGTAGCAGAACCAACAATAAAAACCGGGTTACCAACTCCAGATGCTGTAGCTGAAATCATTTCTCCTGTTTTCATAATTCCAGCGGAAAATGCGTTTACCAATGGGTTTTGATTATAGCTCTCGTCAAAGAAAACTTCGCCACCTACGATTGGAATACCAAAAGCATTTCCGTAATCCCCAATTCCTTTTGTAACACCTTTCACCAACCATTTAGTATGATCTCTATCAATGTCTCCAAAACGTAAAGAGTTTAATTGTGCAACAGGTCTAGCTCCCATTGTAAAAATATCTCTATTAATTCCACCAACACCAGTTGCAGCTCCTTGATAAGGCTCTAATGCACTCGGATGGTTGTGAGATTCAATTTTAAAGCAACAAGCCAAACCATCTCCTATATCAACTAAACCAGCATTTTCTTCACCAGCCTTAACCAACATATTTGGACCATCTTTTGGTAATGTTTTTAACCAAAGGATGGAATTTTTATACGAACAATGTTCACTCCACATTACCGAGTAAACACTCATCTCTGTAAAGTTAGGCGTACGTCCCATTATCTCTTTTATCTGTTCGAATTCAGATTCTAATAAGCCTAATTCTTTTGCTTGTTCTAAGGTAGCTTCTTTTGTTGCGGTAACACTCATATTCTTATATGGTTATGAATTTTAATTTTACGCTACAAAAGTAAACATAACATCACGCTTTTATGCCATTCCAAAAAGCTTTATTTATTAACAAGAAGTGAAAATTTGTTTAAAGAAAGAGAACTTTCATTTCATTGGTGTTACATTTGTCTTTACTCACAAACATAACCAATTGAGCACCTTACTTCTTATACTCTATATTGTACTATTTTTTTGGATTTTAAAAAGATGGAAATTTTTTAGTGATTCTGGGATTACAACAACGCAATTATGGTTACTATTTTCTGTTAAACTTATCATTGGATTTGGATTAACTTGGATTTATACTGCATACTACACCAATCGCTTAGAGGCTGACATATTTAAATACTTTGACGATAGTGAAGTACTATATAATTCATTGTTTTCTGACCCTACTGATTTTTTTAAAATGCTTTTTGGGTATAAAAACGACAATGAATATTTCTTTAACACCTATTATGTAGAAATGAATAATTGGGATCACGTTTATAAATCTAGCACCTACAATGACGCACGTACCATAATTAGATTGAATGCCATAATTCGATTATTTTCTTTAGGAAACATTCATATTCATACGCTTTTTTTCACCGCTCTAAGTATGATTGGATTCACCGGCATATTCAGGTCTTTCAAGGATTTTTTCAGCAACAAAAAAGGAGCTCTAATTATTGCAGTTTTCCTAATTCCATCGGTAATATTTTGGAGTTCGGGAGCCCTAAAAGAAAGCATTCTCATCTTTGGTATGGGAATTCTTATCTACGCATTAAAGCAATTAACTGAACAAAGAATCAACATTAAACTTTTGACACTGTTCATTCTTTCTTTTAATCTTTTATTCTTGATAAAGTTTTATGTGTTACTTGCATTGCTCCCATGTGTAATGGGCTATTTTATTACTATAAAATTCCAGATAAAATACCCCTTTATAATCTATTCCTCTGTAGTTGTCGTTTTGAGTGTTTTTGCTTTTAATTCAAGGGGAATTCCTCCCCATTTTGATTTTGTCGAAATCTTGATTACAAAGCAAAAAGATTTTATTCGTCTCGCTTTAATAACAGAACCAGGTAGCAGGTTTGAACTTACTAAATTAGAACCTACATTTTTTAGAATAGCACAAGCAGTGCCAGAAGCCATAGCAAATTGTTTTATAAGACCCTTGATTACTAAAGGGAATCGACTTGTCTTTCTCCCTTCAATAATTGAGAACACATTGATTCTAGCTCTAATAATTCTTTCCTTTTTTTCAGGTTTAAAACGAAAGGTAAAACTCACTGTAGAAACAAAAAACATATTTTGGTTTAGTGTTTTTTTTACCCTCATCTTATTTACTATAATTGGACTAACAACTCCCGTATCAGGGGCTTTGGTTCGATATAAAATCCCTGCCCTACCCTTTTTAGGAATGGCTATTCTTACATTTCTTAATATTGATTACCTCAGTGAAAAAATTCCATTTTTAAAATTTTTAAAATAATGAAGCTACTCTATATCCTGCCATTTATTCTGATGTGTAGTTCTTGCATGAACACAAAGGAAGTGGATTTAATTATCCACAATGGAAACCTTGTTTCTGTAACCGAAGACAGTCTCGTATTTGAAGCAATGGCGATAAAAGATGGTAGAATTGTAGCTATCGGAAAAGAACAACAAATTTTGAATAAATACAGTGCTCCCGAGAGTATTGACCTACAATTGGATTGGGTTTACCCAGGCTTCATAGATGCACATTGTCATTTTTTAGGATATGGTCTTAGTTTGCAACAAGTAGAATTAAAGGATTCAAAATCATTTGAAGAAGTAGTTGAAAGATGTGTTAATTTCGATAAGAACAAAATAGCAACATGGATTGAAGGCAGGGGCTGGGACCAAACTATTTGGGCCAATCCAGGTAACCCAAATAAAATGGAACTCGATCATAAATTCCCAAATACTCCCGTATTATTAAGACGTGTAGATGGTCACATGGCAATTGCTAATCAGTCCGCTTTAAATATTGCTGGCATTACAACTGAAACAGAAATATTAGGAGGGTTTATAGAAGTTCTAAACGGAGAACTTACCGGAGTTATTTCTGACAAAGCAGTTGATCACATTCGTCAGTTCATCCCCAAACCCAACGAACAACAAAAGAAAAAAGCTTTGCTAGATGCACAACGTAATTGCTTTGCTGTTGGTTTAACAACAGTAGATGTCGCTGGACTTAGCAAGAGTGATGTCCAATTAATTGAAAACCTTGAAAAATCGGAAGAGTTAAAAATGAGAATGTATATAATGTTAAGTGACACCAAAGAGAATTTCGATTACTATTTAGATACTGTTGGAGGGCCTTACAAAACTGACCGGGTAAACGTTGCGGCATTTAAATTCTATGGAGATGGTGCTCTCGGTTCAAGAGGAGCTTGTTTATTGCGCCCTTACTCCGATGTAGACAGCGCACATTACGGCATGTTATTAAGCAACCCCAATTACTTCAGAGAAAAAGCGCAACTAATTTATGATAAAGGGTTCCAAATGTGTACCCATTCTATTGGTGATTCAACCTCTCGACTAATTTTAAACATATACGGAGATATTTTAGGGGGAGAGAACGACAAGAGATGGAGGATTGAACATGCGCAGGTTGTCGATTCCACTGACTTCAAATTGTTTAAAGAATTTACTATTATTCCTTCTGTCCAGCCAACACACGCAACAAGCGATATGCGATGGGCTAGGCTCCGATTAGGGAAAACGAGAACAAGGTTTGGATATGCTTATCAAAAGTTGTTATATCAAAATGAATTTATTGCTTTGGGGACAGATTTCCCAATTGAAAATATCAGCCCAATTGAAACTTTTTATGCTGCTGTAGCTAGAAAAAACAAAAATGGAATGCCTAAAAATGGATTTCAAATAGAGAATGCGTTATCTCGTTGGGAGACATTAAAAGGAATGACAATTTGGGCAGCACTTTCCAATTTTGAAGAACAAGATAAAGGGTCTTTGGAAGTTAATAAATTAGCAGATTTTATAATTCTAGACAGAAATATACTAACTGTACCTGAAGATGAAATTTTAAAAACACAGGTTAAAGCGACTTATATAAACGGTGAGTTGGTTTATAAGCAGTAAACCAGTCTAGTACTTCATCACTTTTTCGGTGAGATTGCGAAAAATTTCTTCCTAAAATTTTTCGCAATGACGCTATTCAATTATTGGAAATACAATTCAACCTGCAAACCATCATAAGCAATCTCCACATTATCAGGCAATTCCTTATTGACATCATCATGCCTGCCCATCAAGTGGCTGATATGTGTTAAATAAGCTTTTTCGGGTTGTATTTCTTTAATGATTGCTAGGGCTTCCTCCAATGTGAAATGCGAAATATGTTTCGTCTTTCTAAGCGCGTTAAGGACAAGGATTTTAGAACCTCTCATTTTCTCGAACTCTTCTGGGGCGATTTTATTCGCATCCGTTATATAAGTTACATCTCCTATTCGATAACCAAAAACGGGTAATTTATAATGAAAAACTTCGATTGGTAATACCTTTACTCCTTTTACTTTAAATAATTGATTTGTAATAATATGCGGTTCTATTTTTGGAATTCCAGGATATAAAAACTTTGGATCAAATACATAATGAAATTCTCTAGATAAATTTTGAAAAACTTGCTCCGTACAATATATATTCATTGAAGCTTTTGACTTGAAATTAAAAGCGCGAACATCATCCAATCCAGCGACATGGTCTTTATGTTCATGTGTAAACACAATGGCATCCAAATGCTGTATATTTTCTCTTAACATTTGTTGTCGGAAATCAGGACCTGAGTCTATGGCGAATGTTACACCCTGTGTTTCGATTAAAACCGAACTACGGAGACGATTGTCTTTATTATTGTCTGACAGGCAAACGTTACAGTTACATGTTATTACGGGGACACCTTGTGATGTCCCTGTTCCTAAAAATGTGAGTTTTATAGAATTATTAGATGACAATTTTTGATCAATTACTATTTAAAATCTAAATATAATCAAAACTTACTGTTGTTAATCTCGATTCCTTACTTTTGCAAAACAATTTACCATAATGAAGTTTGATGACTATTACATAGCACCGCAGATTAAAAAGAATTTAGCCTTACTAGGATTTAAAAACCCTACGGATATTCAATTTAAATCAATCCCTTCAATTCTAAAAGGTGAGGACGTTTTAGCAATCGCACAAACAGGAACGGGAAAAACAGCTGCATTTGCTATTCCCATTATTAACAACATCCAAGCTTCTAAAATTAAGAACAGAAGAGATGGGGTAAAATGTTTGGTAATGGTCCCAACACGTGAATTGGCTATTCAGGTAGCGGAGGTTTTTACTGAGATAGCACGTTTTACAGATGTTACTACTTTCTGTATTTACGGTGGTGTTGAACAACAAAGTCAAATTGAGAAGCTAGAATATGGCGTTGATGTATTAGTGGCTACACCGGGAAGAATGTTTGACATGATTAGTCAAGGATACTTGAGACTGCACAGGATTAACACCTTGATATTGGACGAAGCCGATCACATGCTGGACCTAGGTTTTATTGAAGACATAACGGACATTAAATCAAAACTTTCACAAAGGCATCAAACATTATTCTTTTCAGCAACAATTAATAAAGATATTAAAAGATTAGCTTATTCTTTAGTCTCAAACGCTATCCGAATACAAGTATCACCAAAAGATCCCGTTTCTGAGAATGTGAGCCACTCTGTTGTTTTTGTGGAAATGGACGATAAGCGTTTCTTCCTTGAACGCTTTCTAAAAGACAACCCTGATAGCAAAGTGCTCGTATTTGTTAGGACAAAAGTAAGAGCTGAACGCGTTTTAAAAGCCATGGAAAGAGTTGGGTTAACTTCTTCCACGCTGCACGGTGACAAGGAGCAACATGAAAGAGCAACCTTGCTAGGTGATTTTAAAACAGGAAAAACAAAAGTATTAATTGCTACAGATATCAGTGCAAGGGGTATTGACGTACCTAATGTGGATTTTGTAATTAATTATGACTTACCTGACAAATCAGAAAACTATGTTCACCGAGTTGGACGTACAGGTCGAGGCACTCAAAAAGGACAAGCTATATCTTTTTGTAGCAAAGACGAAAAAATAATTCTCGATAATATTGAAGGATTTTTGGGAAATAACATTGAAATAATGGCTGTTTCTAATTTAGACTACGAGCAAACGAAAGATTTATCCAGTGATGGTTCTGATGATTGGCAATCACTTCTAGAAATGGATGAGCGTTTTGAAAAAAAGAAGAAAAAGAAGTGACACTATAATAACACTGAAAAAACGCAGTTTAGTTAACTCAAACTGGAATAGCAACCATCTCCCTAACCTTCTCCAAAGCATAATCAATCTCTTCTTTGGTCGTAAAACGTCCAAAAGAAAAACGAACAGGTTGGCAATTTTGAGAATTTGGTAACGCAGCTAATACATGAGACCCCATATTACTTCCTGCCGTACAAGCACTGCCGCCAGAAGCATAAACACCGTTTATATCCAAATTGAATAGAAACATACTACTGCGTTCTGAGAATGGGAAGCAAACACTAAGAACCGTATATAAACTCCTCTCGGGGTTTTCTTCACCATTTACAATAATGCCAGGAACAATTTCTTGTAACTGTTCCTTCATATAGTTTTTTATCTCTTGAATAGATTCCTGGTGTTCTTCCATATCTTCATGGGCAATTTCCATCGCTTTGGCTAGACCAACAATTCCGTAAAGATTTTCTGTCCCTCCTCTATGCCCGCGTTCTTGAGAACCACCGGACATCATGTATTCTATTGGTGTGTTTTTATTTATATATAAAAACCCAACACCCTTTGGTCCATGAAACTTATGAGCAGCACCTGTAATAAAATCTATATCGAGCGTTTTCATATCAAAACGATAATGCCCCATTGTTTGAACCGTATCTGAATGAAAATAAGCTTTGTGTTTTTTACACAAGTTGCTTATTGTTTCCAATGAAAGTAGATTTCCTATTTCGTTATTGCCATGCATCAGAGACACCATTGTTTTTAACGAACCTTTAGCTAATAATTCTTCAAGATGTTGAACATCTACGTGACCATCCTCTTTTAAATTAACAAACTCAACCTGAACATTAAAATGATCTCTAAGATGTTCCGCTGTATGACCAACTGCATGATGTTCTATAGATGAAGTTATTATTCTTTTAACGCCTAAATCCATAACACCGCAACGAAGCGCCATATTATCAGCTTCAGTTCCGCCCGATGTAAAAATAATTTCTGAAGGTTCAGCATTTAAATAGTCTGCCACTTTTTTTCTAGATATTTCAATGGCATTTTTGGTTTTTCTACCGAAAGCATGCGTTGAAGATGGATTCCCAAAATGATCTGTCATATAAGGCATCATAACTTCAAGCACTAAAGGATCTAAAGGTGTTGTAGCGGCGTTATCTAAATATACGTTCATAAGTTGATTATAATGACTTCAAATGTAATAAAAGTATTTAGGATAAATGTATTCTAGAATAGGGTTTCATGCGATAAGTGCAGTTGTTAAGATTCCAATTTTATCAAATTAATAACCCAACACAGAGAGCATGCTATCAGCGCTTTGCGAATCAGAGAACACTTGTATTTCCAATTTTTCACCGTGAACTTTGTTCAACACTAAGGTCTTTGGAGATGGTGTTAAGCAATGTTTAATTCCTCCGTAACCACTTAAAGCTTCTTGATATGCTCCTGTATTAAAAAACCCAATATAAAATGACGTTTTGTTATTGTATTGTGGTAAATAAATAGCGCTTACGTGTTGTTCTGAATTATAAAAATCTTCACTATCGCAAGATATTCCACCTAGAAAAACACGTTCAAAAGGTTCGTTCCAATGGTTAATAGGCAGCATAATAAATTTTTTATTGATTGCCCATGTATCCGGCAATGTAGTCATAAACGAACTATCAATCATGTCCCATTTTTCACGATCATTTTGTTTTTTTTGATCAATTATTCGATACGTGTTAATTGCACTTTCTCCTACTGTAAATGACCCAAATTCCGTAACTATGTTCGGCTCGACCACTCCCTTTTCATCACATATTGTCTTTATATATAAAATTGTATCATCAATCATTTTTTGATAATTGAAGTCAAACGATAAAGAATTTTTAATTGGCAAGCCCCCTCCTAAATCGAGTGTATCTAACTCGGGACAGA
This sequence comes from uncultured Flavobacteriales bacterium, assembly GCA_943788755.1. GTDB lineage: Bacteria > Bacteroidota > Bacteroidia > Flavobacteriales_D > Parvicellaceae > CALSMU01. Next base: position 291,580 of record CALSRM010000002.1, on the reverse strand, counting down.
CTTTTTTCAATGCACAATAGAGGTTAACTACCTTGGTCAATTCATTCCAGAAATAAGTCGTATCCGTAAACCCTGAGTTAACAAAAAAGTGTAACAACTTTAGTTGATGCTTTTTATTTCCTTGAAGATGCTCCGTATAATACTTAACTGCTTCTTCATAGCCAATTCCCAAGCGGGAAGTATAAAACCCAAATTTAGGTTCTTCTTCTGTCGCTATCCGCATTCCAATTTTAAATGGCTGATCTACTAGCTTATCGATTTTATTCAACTCCGAGGTGCTATCAATAACCATTACTCCATTATAAAACCCTTGATTAAAAAGATCTGCTATGTTTTGTATATAGGCATCTGTTTTATAACCGTTAAACAAAATAAACTTGTCTTTTGAATATTTCCCTGCATTAGTCAGGTTCTTAATAATATCTAAATCATATGCTGAAGAAGTCTCTAAATGGCTTCCTGATTCAATTACCTTGTCAAGTACAAACTTAAAATGAGAACTTTTAGTGCAATAGCAATAGGTGTAGTCTCCTTTATAATCAACCTTCTCCATCGCTAATCTAAAAAACTCCTTTGCGCGGTTTATATTCTCAGAAATTTTAGGTAAATACCAAATCTTCAATGGCGAACCATGTTCTTTGATCATTTGCATCAAATCAATACCATGAAAAAACAGTTCATTTTTTTTGACTTCGAACTCATCTTGTGGGAAGTCATATGTTTTTTCTATTATATCTTGATATTTTGTACTCACGAGCGCGAAGATATAAATTTGGTTGTTTTCACATCCTGCTTTTTGTCATTTCGATCGAAATTGATAAATCTCTATCACGTATAGAAGAGGGTTTATTCCCGCTAAACGAAATAGAACTATGAAAACAAATTTAAGAATACTTAGATAGCATCCAATGCTTGTTCTACATCCCAAATAATATCCTTAGAATTTTCAACCCCAACTGACAAACGCACCAGTTTATCCGTTATTGACAGCTTCTGCCTTACATCCGCTTCTATATCAACATGCGTCATTGTTGCAGGATGTTCTGCAAGACTTTCTGTACTCCCCAAACTAACAGCAAGCTTTATTAATTTTAAGCTATTTAAAAATATGAAAGCTTCTTTTTCTCCGCCTTTTACATCAAAAGAGATCATCGCCCCTGCTTCTTTATATTGTTTTTTATACAAAGCAGTCTTAGCTGGATTATTATCGTCTTCAATAAAACCTAAATAATACACTTTTTCAACTTTCGGATGGTTCCTTAAGAACTCTGCAACATGTTTTGCATTTTCAGCTTGCTGATCCATTCGAACTTTTAATGTTTCTAAACTCCTCATTAATAACCAGCCTGTCCATGGTCCAGCCATATTACCTAAAAAGGTACGCAAACCTTTTATTCTCCCAATCAATTCTTTAGAACCAAGGCATGCTCCTGCTATCACATCACTATGGCCACCAATGTATTTTGTTGCAGAATAAAGTACAATGTCTGCACCGTGCTCCAGAGGATGTTGCCATAAAGGACCCATATACGTATTATCAACAGAAACAATTACTTTTTCTTCCTCCGAAGAAAGCTCTCTAGCAATATCACTGCACATTTCAATATCGAAGAGCGCATTGGTTGGGTTTGCAGGAGTCTCAATATGAATCATTGCTAATTTATGATCTGATGCCTTTACTAAATCAATGATTTCCTCTTTACTAGTGTCTGAATTAAACCCAATTGAATGAATCCCCATTTTTGCTAAAAAGTGATTCACAAAATGGTCTGTGCCACCATATAAAGGTCTTCCGCATAATATTAAATCTCCTGGTTTTAAGAATTCCATCATCGCTGTTGAAATTGCAGACATTCCACTTTCAAACACTGCGCAGTCTTCTGCTTTATCCCATAAACACAATCGATTTTCTAAAATCTCTAAATCGGGATTATTTAAACGGCTATAGATAAGCCCCAGTTCCTCTTCTTTTTCTTTTTCTCTTATTCCATATGCAACTTCGAAGAAAGCTTTACCTTCTTCTGCATTTTTGAATACGAAAGTTGACGTTTGAAAAATAGGGCACTTAATTGCTCCTTCTGATAACTCTGGTTTGTAGCCATGACTCATCATTAAACTCTCTGGGCTCATTTTTTTGTAATCCATAGTTCCATGTTTAGTTGTTTCACGAAGTAAAATTACACATTTAAGATTATTTAACTTAAATAAAATATAATTTTAGAAAATTACACTATATAAATACACAATTAAAGATTATTTAAGTATATTTATCCATAATATCAAGCATCAAACAGAAAGATAAACTACATGGTAATTGACAAAATTGACAGATTCCTTCTTAATTTATTGCAAAACAACACAAAACTTAACACAAAAGAGCTAGCTCAAAAAATTGGATTATCTGTTACTCCAACCTACGAAAGAATAAAACGATTGGAAAAGCAAGGTTACATTAAACATTACGTTGCGATTTTAGATAGAAAATTAATCGATAAAAATTTAATGGTGATGTCTTTTGTTTCATTGATATTACATTCAAGAGATATGCAAATTGAATTTGAAAAATCCATCATCGAGTATGTAGAAGTTATCGAATGTTTTCATGTCACTGGAAGTTATGATTACCAATTAAAAGTAATTGTTTCAAACATGGAAGAATATCAATCCTTCATAAAAAACAAATTGTCATCAATCAATAACATTGCTAATGTTCAAAGTTCTTTTGTCATGAGTTCATTGAAAGACACAACTTCAATTCCTATTATTGCATAATTAATAACCATAGACTATGCGCGTCATTTTATTGTTATTCTTATTTACCATCTGTTCAACAGGAAACACAACTACTGATGATACCGTTGACATAGAACCTTACCAAATTATAGGAGACACTGTATTTATTAAAAACGGAACTACTTGTCATATTGATAATTTTACAAATGGGAAATGTGAAATAGAAGAAAGTTGGTGGGACATTAAATACCTCAGTTTCTGGACTGGACTGCTAATTCCATTTGCCTTTTTTGGCTATATAGTAATCGCGATAAAAAGAAAAATAAACAATAGAAGAATTGACTAATTACATTTACCTATAAGCTAACATTACAATTGTTGATAAGTTAAAATTGATTTTGTTAATCTCACCTTCATTTGTCGTTCTTTTATTCACGAAAACATCACATCCTATGACCGAAAAAATACAATCTAAAATATTTGTCCTTGACACATCTGTTATTCTTCATGATCATAACGCAATAAACTGTTTTGATGAGCATGATATTGCCATTCCCATTACGGTTATGGAAGAAATTGATACTTTTAAAAGAGGGAATGATACCAAAAATTTTGCTGCAAGGGAGTTTATAAGACTCCTTGACATTATAAGCAAAGACAAAACTATTCAGGACTGGAATCCAATTAATGGAGACAAAACTGGGCGATTTAAACTCGTAATGACTGATGCTGAACTAGAAGTTGATGCCGTAAAAGTATTTGGTAAAACAAATGACAATAAGATATTGAATGCAGCTCTTACACTTAGAGTGGAAGAACCAGATAGATCAATCATCCTTGTATCTAAGGATATTAATCTTCGATTAAAAGCCAAAGCTTTAGGCATGCATGCCGAAGACTATACCACAGATAAGGTTGATAAAGAAAGTGCTGGATATACTGGGAAAATTATTTTAGAAAATGTAGATACAGAAGTAATTAATAAACTGTATAAAGAAGGTATTTTGGAAGATACTAGCTTCATGCCAGAGCCGCCTATTAATAATGGTTTTTATATATTGAAAAATGGCAAAACTTCTATTCTTTCTTTCTTTGATGGAGGTTCGCAAGTTCTAGAAAGAGTGGAAAAAGAATATGTATATGGTATTAAGCCAAAGAATGCCGAGCAAACATTAGCAATTAGAGCTTTACTTGATCCGAACATAAAACTAGTAACATTGCAAGGTGTCGCAGGAACAGGTAAAACGCTACTTGCATTAGCAAGTGCTATTGAGCAACACAATTCTTACAATCAGATTGTATTGGCTAGGCCTATTATTCCATTAAGCAACAATGACATCGGGTATTTACCTGGAAATGCTGAGGACAAAATAAACCCCTATATGCAACCTCTTTTTGACAATTTAAAATTCATCAAAAACCAATTTGGTCCAAATGAAAAGAAACATAAAAAGATTGATGAAATGGAGGAAACAGATAAGCTCTCAATTACAGCACTAGCTTTTATTAGAGGTAGAAGTTTTTCTAATATGCTTTTCATTGTTGATGAAGCACAGAATCTTACTCCTCATGAAGTTAAAACAATTATTACGCGAGCAGGAGAAAATACTAAAATTATTTTTACTGGAGATATTTTTCAAATAGACACTCCTTACCTGGATGATCAAAGTAATGGAATGTCCTATATAATTGACAGGTTAAAAGGAAATAATTTATTTGCACATATTACATTAGAAAAAGGTGAAAGATCTGAGTTAGCAAATCTGGCTAATGAAATGCTATAACTTTTAGTGACAAATAACGTAGAAAGGTAATATTATTTGTAAATAATTCATGATGTTTAAAGTTTTATCAATTAGCTTATTACTTTGCTGCTCATTGCCTTTTCAAGGACAAACACCAAACATTATTCTTGAAAACCCGCTAAACAGTGAGAAATCTACTCTTAATAGTCAACATAAATTTATTATGGAGCAATCCAGAACTTATGTCAACAATAAAGTGATTAAAATTGAATGGATTGAAAAGTTTTACTCCAATGTAAAAGACTCTTTAGAATCAGCTAAATATGAGAGCTCTAATTTTGAGAAAGCTTACTCAGAAGAATTAAAAATATCAAAAGATGCATTAGAATCTGTTACAGCGTTAAAGAAAGAATTAATAAATGTTAATGTTGAAAAAGAATTTGAAAAAGAAAACATTAGCCTTTTTGGCTCATTTACCTCCAAAAGCTTTTACAAGACCGTTGTTTGGATTATTATTATTAGCCTATTGACTTTCTTGTTATTCTTTCTTTTTAAATTTCAAATTAGCAACAAAATAACAAAAGGCGCTAAAGAAAAACTTAAAGAATTTGAATTGGAACTTAATGAAACTAGAAACAAATCAAGAATTAAAGAGCAGGAATTAATGAGGAAACTGCAAGATGAGATTAATAAAAATAGTTAGTCTACGTCTTTCCCAAATCGGCAATAAATTTTAATGCATGCTCTTTTAACTGGAATATCCCAGGCTCTTCCATAGGGATATGACCACAATTATCTAAAAAAACAACCTCTTTCTTGAACGCTAATCTATTATAGAAAGGCTCGGATATATTCCATGGAATTATATAATCTTCTTTGGGCTGAAAAAACAACAAAGGGCACTTTGTAAAATCTTCGGGCTCAATAGCAGCTTTCGCTTCAAATAGCGTTCTTAAAAACTTTAGGTAAACCCAACTTCCGGAACCTACCTTATCTTTCTTCAATTTTTTTACAAATGATGGATCATTCGCCATTGCCCACATTTTTGTAGTTAACTTTATTGGCACCTTCATATTATCGGTAATCCCTTTAAATATAGATAAACTTTTCGCTCCTAATTTGCCTATTATTTTGTTTTTAGCAAGTTGAAGTTGGACTTCCTTTTGGGAAGTGTCTGCTAAGCTGGAAACCATCAGGCCAACAACATTATCATTTAAACAAGCAGCGTGATAAGACAACATACCTCCAAGGCTGATACCACAAAGCAAAACTTTTCGTCCACACATTTCCTTTTCCCTATTAATCAAATCATTTAAAAGTTCTACCCATGTTGAATAACTATTCGGCTTTCTAATTTCTGTCAATCCAAAACCTGGCATGTCAGGTGCAACACACTCATATCCTTCTGCTCTTAAATAAGCTCCCATTGGTCCTAAAAGCCTACCATTCCCTCCACCACCATGGACAAGAATAACTTTTAATCGCTTATTATTTTCTTTTGGAACGTATCTATCTATGTGAACAGTATAATCTCTCCATTCCCAATATTCTTCAGCAGGCTCTTCTCCTTCTGCTATCCTAAACTCTTCTGGATAGTACATTTGAAAATCTTTCCATTGCGGAAAATCATTATATGATCTTTTCTTCGGCATAATTATTTGCTAAATATTAAGGATGGATTAATGGGATTAAAGCTTTTGTCTTCATACTAAATTATATATGTGATAAATTTAACCAAGAACTGAATCAAAACTAATAATTTCAGAGCCATTTTTTATAAAAAGAGTAATGTTTCATCAATAAAAATGGTTGAATGAAAGCAGATTACTCTCTTTTCGTCTGCACTTATCAACAGTTTGTCTTAATTATTTTAAGCGAGATAATATTTAGCTTTATCTTTGCACGGCTTTTCTAAAAATCTTTAAACTTAAGAATTATGAAAAAATTAACTGACATTCGAAATACGTTTTCATTTAAAATTTTACTTTTAATAGTTTTTCTGCATCTTAATCCAATGTGTATATTTTCAGGTTCGAATAAGCACACGGATCCTTCTACTGAATACCCTCCGTTTACATTGACTGTGGAGAATCTAAAAATTGCTTTAGAAAATGCGGGTGTACAACATGCTGATATTGTTTTAAGGCAAGCCATTTTGGAAACAGGCTGGTTTAAATGTACAAAGTGCTCACTCAGCAGAAATAATATCTTCGGTTTTTGGTATAAGAAAAAATACATTGAGTTCGATAACTGGAAAGATTGTGTTGCTTACTACAAAAGATGGCAAGACAGACATTATTCGGGTGGAGATTATTATGTTTTTCTAAAAAAAGTAGGTTACGCTACCGATCCTAGTTATGTAAAAAGATTAAAATCCATAAAAGGCATATAGGGCATAACCTATATGATTAAAAAACATTGATTTAGCGTTGTAGTAAACAACAATTAAAGCTTTTGGTAATAACTTTACTAGATGCTTTTTTTGTTAGTATAAAACACCTTAGGTAAAACCTCTCTTTTTGCATTCTATTTTAGTATATTTGGATATTGTTATTCTAAATATTTATGAAATCATTCTATTTTTTTATTTTTTCTTTGCTTTTAATAAGCCAATCATTTTATGGGCAAGCTCCTACAATGAATTGCCCTGGAGATATTACTGTAAATAATGCAATTGGATTCTGTGGAGAAACCGTTGCCTATACTATTCCTACTTGCGCTACTAATTGTGGTGGCGAAACAATAACCCAAACCGATGGCACCGGATTAACTTCAGGAGATTTTTTTCCTTTAGGCACAAATATTCTAGAATATACTATTACTAGTGCAGGCGGATCATCTATTTGTTCATTTAATATAATAGTTGTAGATGCTGAAAATCCATCAATAACGTGCCTAGAAACTCAAACATTATATGTTAATAATGATTGTAAAATTGAAGTACCTGATTACACAACATCTGCTAACGTATCAGACAATTGCGATATGAATCCAACAATCACTCAGATTCCTTTGCCAAATTCTGTGATTTTCGTAAATTCACCTCTAATAATTGCATTAACAGCCGAAGATGCATCCGGAAATAAAATGGATTGTGATATAACCGTAACCTTAATAGATACAATTTCGCCAACAATTACTTGTCCAGCACCTCAAAATGTATCTGCTTCCGCAGGTTGTACTGCAACATTAGGAGACTATACAAGTTCTGCAACAATCACAGACAACTGCGATTCCAGTCCACTTGTCACGCAAAGCCCGGTTGCTGGTACAACTATTACAACATCTCAAGAAGTAACATTAACAGCCACGGATGCAAGTGGAAATACAGCTACTTGTAGTTTTCTGGTAATAGTTGATGATTCTGATCCACCAACAATAACATGTCCTTCTAATGAAACTGTTTTCGTTGATGGAAATTGTGAATATGTTCTTCCTGATTATACTGGGTCTTTAGTTATAGTGGATAATTGTGACAACAATCCTACAATTTTGCAAAATCCAGCGCTAGGAGAAATCGAAACTGGCGTAGGCCCCGTAACAGTTAGCTTTACCGTAACCGACTTATCTGACAATATAGCTGTATGTTCGTTCCAGTTAGCCATGGTTGACACTATTGCTCCAGTATTAACTTGTCCTGCAGATCAAACTGACTTTTTAGATGCAAATTGCGAGTTCAGGGCTTTGGATTACGCTACTTTAGTAACTGGTGTTGATAATTGTGGAGACTCATATTTTACACAAACTCCTTCTGCTAACACCCTTTTTGCAGGGACAAACTCACCTATTGTTATTGCTTTCTCAGCAGAAGATATTTATGGAAATACATCTACATGTAACTTTGATGTAAATATTTTAGATACTATTGCTCCAATTGTTACCGAGTGCGCTCCTGATACTATAATATCAGCTGATGCTAATTGTGAATATGTTATGGGAGATTTCACAGGATTTATTACAGCAATTGACAATTGCTCCACTGTAGGTGGAGAAGCCCAAGACATTGCTATTGGAACCACATTTGCAGCGGGAGGACCTTACCCAGTTATATTATCAATTACAGATGATTTTAACAATACAGCAACTTGCTCATTTAACATTACTGTAGTTGACAACAGCGCTCCAGAAATAAATTGCCCGAATAATTCAAATGTCGCTGCAGATAACAATTGCGAATATTTAATTCCGTCTTACGACACTATTTTGAATATAACAGATGAATGTTCAAGTTTCACTTATTCTCAGTCCATTGCTGCTGGAACAATATTATCAGGAATATCTTCTACACAAGATATAGCCATTTTAGTTGCAGACCTTGCCGGAAATTCGAATTCCTGCACCTTTACAATAACGATTATCGATACTTTGGCTCCAATAATAACATGTCCAGGAGATCAAACACTTGATATTAACATATTTTGTCAGTATACTTTACCAGATTTCTCTGGATTAGTGGTAGCAAGCGATTTTTGTGACCCCGCGCCTGTAATATCCCAAAGTCTAGGGATAGGTCTAACTTTAGATAGCATTAATACAATAACAATGACAGCGCAAGACTCCTCTGGAAACATAGCAACCTGTACTTTTAACGTTATACCAAACGACACTGTTGCACCTACTATTATTTGCCCAAATAATGACTCTACATGCAATGATGTCTTTACATTTATTATTCCAATTGGAGCAGATGATTGCGGAAATTCAATTACTGCGCAAACTGATAGCACTGGTTTGACTTCAGGTGACTCTTTTCCAATAGGAACTACAACACTTGAATATACTGTAACAGACCTAGTAGGAAACACAACAACTTGTGCATTTGATTTAAAAGTATTTGCACCTGTTATATTATTTGCAGGAACAAGTGTATTAATTGATGAAGGAGATAGTACAGTTATTGATGCGACTTTGAGTAATGGTGAAAATATTTTATGGACTCCTGATTACAATATGGATAATGACACCATATTAAATCCAACCGTAGCTCCAACAGAACCTGTAAATTATTATACTATTTACACAACAAGTGCAGACGGTTGTTCTGCTACTGACTCTGTTTTAATTTTAGTAAATACAATTGACTCCTTAGAAATAAATAATTTTCTTTCTCCTAATGGTGATTTTACAAATGACAAATGGACTGTAAACAAACCTTCTTTAATTTCAGGTTGTCCATTGGCCATCTACAACAGATGGGGAAAAATAGTTTGGGAATCCACTTCTTATGAAAATAACTTTGACGGAACGAACGAATCAGGAGAGCCTTTACCAGAAGGGACTTACTTTTATTTAATTAAATGTGCTCAAGAAGAATACAAAGGCAGTATTTTATTGATGAGATAATAAATTTATTTTTATGAAGAATCTATTTTTAGGTATAATAATATTAATATCGTTTAGTGCATTTTCCCAACAGGTGCCAATTAGCGCTATGTATCCATACAATACTTCTTTTATTAATCCTGCAGAGGTTGGAACAAAAAAAGGAACCCGAGTACAATTAGTTCACAGACAGCAGTGGTTGGGTTTTGCAGGAAGTCCAAATACCACCTTTTTATCAGCGCAACGTCAGTTAAATTCTAAAATGGGAATTGGTGGTAACCTCTCCTTAGATAAAATTGCTTTCATTCAAAGAATAAATGCTAATGCAAGTTACTCCTACAAATTACTCATTAACAACAAGAATAAAATTCGATTTGGGCTTTCTGCTGGAATTATGAAAGGAACTTTGGATTTGACCACTATTCAAGCAGATGACATGAGTGATATTGTTCTCACAAGCGCTCCTTTGAAAATGACGGTTGATGCAACATTTGGACTGACCTACACTTTTGACAGAAATTTAAATATTGGAATAGCTCTTCCTCAATTACTAGGAACAAAAGCTAGTCTAGATATTGTTGACGCCAGTAAATACAACTTAGTACGCCATAGTAATGTTTATTTTTCTTACAAAATAAAAGTTGATGAGCAATTTGAATTTATTCCTTTAATTATGATAAGGAATGCACAAAAGAAAAATTCACAAGTAGAAGTTTTTGGAAATATTAAATATGATAATAAATTCTGGGGAGGTATAGGACATAGGTCAAATTCAGTATTTATCTTAAATATGGGCATGCAAGTGATTGACAAGTTATCGCTTACTTATGCCTTCGAATTTAGCAGTTCAGGCGTTGGTTCAAATACATCAGGAACACATGAAATTATGCTTTCTTTAAACCTTAATAAAGCGCCTGAAATACCTGAAGAAGAAATACCTGAAGAGGAGCCAACTGAAAGAAAAACGAGTACAAGTTTCTAAATTACATTCTTTCAGGAACGTTTACACCTAACAATTGCATTGATAATTTAATTACCTCTCCTACCTTATAGCTAATTGCTATTCTAAATGCTTTTTTGTTAGGATCTTCCTCTTTTATAATTGATAGGGATTGATAAAATGAATTATAATTCTTCACCAATTCATATGTGTAATTAGCGAGTAATGCAGGGCTATAGCTTTTGCCAGCTTCTTCAATCACGCTTGGGAATTCTGAAAGATCTTTCAATAATATTTTTTCCGCAGGCTCCAGTAATAAGTCTGTCTCAGACCCTTTATGAAAAGTCTCAACTTTTCTCAGTATAGATTGAATCCTTGCGTATGTATATTGAATAAAAGGACCGGTATTTCCGTTTAAATCAACTGAATCTTCAGGATTAAATTGCATTCCTTTTTTTGGATCAACTTTCAGCAAGTAATATTTTAACCCTCCAAGACCAATTGTTTTGTAAAGTTCATCTTTAACTGAATCAGAAAGACCATCTAAATGCCCTCTTTCTTGCGTCATTTCTTTAGCATCCTGAATTACACTTTTCATTAACTCATCGGCATCTACAACAGTTCCTTCTCTAGACTTCATTCTACCAGTAGGTAAGTCTACCATACCATAGGAAAGATGATAACATCCTTCAGCCCACGAATATCCTATTTTCTTCAGTATTGTGAAAAGAACCTTAAAATGATGATTTTGCTCGTTTCCTACTGTATAAATAAGACCCGATAAGTTTGTATAATCTTTATAACGTTCTATCGCCGTACCTAGGTCTTGTGTCATGTAAACAGATGTTCCATCCGCACGGAGTAATAATTTATCATCCATTTTATGATCACTTAAATCACACCAGACTGAGCCATCCTCTTTTTTATAAAAAATGTTATCCGCTAAGCCTTTCTCCACGACATCTTTCCCTAAAATGTAAGTATTAGATTCATAATAAAGTTTATCAAAATCAACTCCCATTTCCGTGTAAGTTCTTTCAAATCCTGAATAAACCCATGCGTTCATAGTTTCCCAAAGCCTATAGACCTCGGGATCTCTTGCCTCCCATTTACGAAGCATTGCTTGTGCATCTTTAAATATTTCAGCTTCTCTCTCTGCATCCTTCGACTCCATTCCGCCATGTACCAACTCTGCTATTTGCTTTTTGTACTCCTTATCAAAGGCAACATAGTATTTCCCAATAAGATGGTCACCTTTCATACCACTAGATTCTGGTGTTTCATTATTACCAAATAATTGCCACGCCAACATACTTTTACAAATATGTATTCCTCGGTCGTTGATTATTTGTGTCTTATAAACTTCATGTCCATTTGCCTTTAATATTTCAGCAACTGAATAACCTAAAAAATTATTTCTTAAATGCCCTAAATGCAACGGCTTGTTAGTATTTGGAGAGGAATACTCCACCATAAAAGTTTTTCCTGTAGAAGAAGTGGATTTACCAAAATTTTCATCTCTTGCCCAAACATTGAACTGATCTAACCAAATTTTATCTTCTATTGAAAGGTTTAAAAACCCTTTTACAACATTGTAAGAATTAAGAATATTGGAGTTTCCCAAAAGCCAATTCCCCATTTCTTCAGCTGATTGTTCAGGCGATTTTTTTGTGACTTTAAGTAAAGGAAAAACAACCAAAGTCAAATCTCCTTCGAATTCTTTTTTTGTTTTTTGAATCTGAATTTGTTGAATTGGTAATTCTTGGGAGTACAAAGCTTCAATAGCCTTTACCACATTTTGAATGATATTATCTAATACTCTCATTTAGATATTGTTCTCTAATAAATAATTTAATTGCAATTAATAAAGAAGGTGTACTATCCTCTCTTTTCAATAATTGAGGTGGCATTTTCTAAAATGCGAAATGCTGTCTCAGCCATTTTATTTTGTTTGTTATCCAAACAAGGATTGATTTCAACAACTTCAAAACAACCTAATCTTTTGTCAATAAGAAAATGATTGATTAATCCACTCGCCTCTTGTTCGGTAATTCCATTCGCCACAGGTGTCCCTGTTCCATAAGAAACTAAATCGCAGTCCATACTATCAACATCAAACGAAAGATAAAGCATGTCACATTCTTTTAAGTAATCAAGTACTTCTGCAGATACTTTTTCTACCCCATTCCTTCTAACATACTCCACACTGACATTATAAATAGAATTATTCGCAATAACATAATCTTCTGATTCTTCAGTATCCCTTACTCCAATAAAAACCAAATCTTCAGAGTTAATTTTGGGAGCTATGCCTCCAACATTTTTTAACTTCTCCCAAGCTTCAATTACTTCTGGCTCTAATTCTTTTATTTTGTGCTCTTTATTGTCGAAATTTAATGCAGTGGCTAAAGGCATTCCGTGGACATTGCCGGAAGGAGAAGTATATGGAGAATGTAAATCTGCATGCGCGTCAATCCAAATTACGCCTAAACGTTTATTCGGATTGGATTTTTTTATACCTGCAATAGTTCCGCCAGCACTTGAATGATCTCCTGCTAATATCAATGGAAATCTGTTCTTTTGAAATGTTTCATCCACCTTATCGCAAATCCTATTAAAGACTTTTAATACGTCTTCCATTCTCTTTGCACTTGGGAAATCTATCTCCTCAAATAATCGATCATTTTCATTTTCAATTCTTTCAAGCGCATGTTTGTTAAAATAATCACTTTTACTATTAAAAGCAGCTATCCTTAAAGCATCTACACCAAGACTTGCACCTCTTGTACCAGCACCAATTTCTGAATTATTTTCGATTAAAACTACACGACTCATATCTGTAAATATTGACATTTAATACTAGCGAACTGCGAGTTTACTGAAAATTGTTTGAATTACAATGTTTATAAGGGATATAACACAAAAAAAGCACTTATTTGACTGCCAAATAAGTGCTTTAATAATAGAACATCTTCTTTTTTTAGTTGTTTGCTTCGTATCTGGCTTTCAGTCCATTCAATACACCTCTGCAATCTCTTAGCAAATGTCTTGTACTTTGAAACACCTCCAATCTTTGCTTTTTGAAGATAGTTGTCCGCAGCGTCAAAATCATTTATCCACATATAAGCTTCCGCTAAATTAGCATATAATAATGCAGTTACTTTTTTGTTAACCCTATCTTTATTATCAAAAGGGTTAGTTTCCTCTAAAGCATCCTCCCAAATTTCTATTCCATTTTCAATTTTAGCAATTGCACTTTTTCTGTCAACATCCTTAAACAGTAAATCGTAACCCGATTTAACATTTGTATAGGCATCAATCAAATCTGAATAATCATGCCCTTTATGTTTTTTAACGGTATATATTTCCGTAGATCGCGTTCTTTTCGGATAACCACATTTATCATTGATTAATGCGTTTGCGGCTTTTAACGACGCTAGCCTAACAGCGCCTTTCTGTCTTCTCAGCCCAAAAAGTATCATAGTTATCAATTAACCAAACTTGATGTTCATACTGATTGTCATATGACTTAATAACCGATGTCTGTAGTTTATCATTAACCGTTTCTGAAAGAATTACCCCTTCTCCGGGAACTTCTACAGTAACCTTGACAGGCATTTTACAAGAACTTGTATATTTATATTTGGTTGCTGCACCAGTTCCAGTTTTTTTGACGGTAATACTCGCATTTTGAAAGCCCAATATTGCCAATGTAACTATAGCTCCACCTTCACCTTTTGTATATCCCTCAAGATTAATTGCACCACTTGTTTGAACTTCAGTAACATCCTCAGTTAATAAAGGAAGTCTTATCTCTTCTTTGACAGGTTGATTTGCATAAGGAGGTTTTATAGGCATAACTGGCGCCACAGCTGGAGAAACAGTTGCATTTACTGCTCTTTCCCACTTAGCTAACTCCATTAAATACAGCTTATCAACTCTCTTTTTATCTTCCAACCAAGTTGCAAATTCTGCTTCAAAAGTAGATAGCTTATTTTGATATACAGACATAGAATCTTCATTACTTTTAGCGTAGCCAGATAATATCGTACAACCAAATTATAATTTGAAATGCTCCTTTGGTATAGGATTCGATGGCAATTGGACATACTTAAATGAAACTTTCTGGTCTTGAACATTTTGACCAAAAGTCAATCCAGCTATTAACACTGCTATAGGATAATAATATTTTTTTCATATAATTAATTTTCTTTTCCTACACTAACTCAAAATGCTTGCCAAAGAATAATTCGAATGTATAAAAAAAAGACTTATCCCGCTACTATTACAAAGACTACTTAAGTTTTGAAGCAAATACTTTTCTGAATTTATCCAATTTTGGTTGGATTACAAACTTACAATATTGATTGATCTCCATTTTGGGAAAAATAATTTTGATGGTAGTTATCTGCTACTGAATAATTTGATATTGGTGCTATTTCAGTAACAATTGGATTATCCCATGCTTCAGAGTCTGTAAGTTGCTGCTTAAAAGACTTAGCTTCATTACCTTGTTTTTCATTATGATAAAAAATAGCAGATCTGTATTGAGTTCCAATATCTGCGCCTTGTCTATTTAAAGTAGTTGGATCATGCGTTTTCCAGAATACTTCTAGAATATCTCCTAATGAAATTTCAGAAGGGATATATGTTATTTGCGCCACCTCAGCGTGCCCAGTTGTACCACTACAAACATCTTTATAACTTGGATTTTTTACGAATCCTCCAGCATAACCGGCTACAACAGACTCAATACCTTTTAACTCACTAAAAACGGCTTCGACGCACCAAAAGCAACCTGCACCTAATGTTATTGTATCCATATTATCAGATTCATATATGATTTTCTCATCCTCATCAATTTGTGCATTTGAGCAAGAACTGAAAGCGAAAATAATTGTTATAATTGACATCCATTTCATATCTCTTTTATTTTTCATCAAAAGTAGATTATTAATATTGAAATTAATAGCAGATGCAAGACATTTCGATCTTTCATATCAATTAATAAGTAAATCCTAACGAATAAAATTATTCGGAATAACATCTATAATTCCGCTGTATCTTTTCGAAATATATGAATATTACCGAATAAACATAAATCAATGAAACTTCTATTTTTAATCTTACTCTTTCCTATAGTTATTTTGATATTTGAAAACACATCCTTGAGCGAAAAACCCTCTATTAGTAAATCTTTAAGTCAAACAGAAAAAGCGAAAGAAGCTTTAGAATACTGCAAAAATAAAGGCTTTAATACTGACTTTTGCATTTTAGTAGATATGGGAATTCACTCCGGAAAAGACCGCCTGTTTATTTGGGATTTTAACAGTAGCTCTATGGCTCAATCAGGTCTTTGCAGCCATGGTTGCGGCGACTCTCCACATAGCGGAGACGAGACTAAAACAGCGCCAATATTCAGCAATATAGCAGATAGTCATTTGTCTTCACTCGGTAAGTACAAAATTGGAAAAAGAGGTTATAGTAATTGGGGAATACATATTAATTATAAACTTCATGGATTAGAAACTTCCAATGTAAATGCTTACCGAAGGCTTATTGTTCTGCATTCTTGGGAAAGCATATCAAATATTCCTATTTACCCAAATGGCACTCCTGAAGGTTGGGGATGTCCAGCAGTTTCAAATGACATGATGAAAATACTAGACAAGAAATTAAAAGCAACCTCAAAACCTGTTTTATTGTGGATTTTTAATTAGTCCTTAACAACCCTAATTGCTCTACTTTCTTCACCCACAAATACTTTCATAGTATACATTCCAATAGAAAGTCCTAATTCTTTCGCTGAATATTCGATACCAGCATCAGTAATCACGCTAACTTCTTGAAATATTAATTGCCCTATGTCATTATACATTTCTACTTTTACTTCTTCCTGTTCTGGGTTAGACAAATAAAGGGTAAATGAATCATTAAATGGATTTGGTCCAATCACCGGAATTATTCCAACCAGTTCAGCATCAGTAATTGCAGAAGTAACGTCACTTAACTTTATCCAAATTGGATTCGTGAACGAGTGAAAGAAATCAAAGTCTGTTCTTCTGATTAATTCCTGACCCGTATAATCAATAAATGTTTGCATTTCCGCTCTAACATAAAAATACGCATCTTGAGGTGTATTTCCAGTTCCGAGCACCAAATCTAAAATATCAGTCAAGGAATAGCTTTCTAAATTGTCTCCAGTAACCGATGTTAAAGGAATATTCTTTCGTGTTTCTCCAGTCTCTGTTCCTACAATCATTGTAATTTTTGTTACCTCTCCAAACTCCGCAGAAGTAGTATAATTGTAATTAAAATAGTAATCATCTAATGATAATACATTGACAACAGCATCCTCACCCATCAGTACTTCGTTTGAAGTATTTTCACCATCATCACTTATTCCTATGGTAAGTATTGGTCCATCAGATAAGGTTGTATTACCGAAGTACAAAGCCTTTAATACATTCTCCCCATTTGTTCCCATTCCATTTTCAGAATAAGCTAACGTTGACAATTTACCCACGGCGTTATTGTTAATTGTACCTAAACTCGCAAAATCATTTGTATTAGAGTAATTAAACGATCCGTGCGCATCTGCACCAGCAGAAATATACATCTTCCAATTTTGATAAGTGCTATCTCCATTTTTAAGCTGGAGCCCCAACTGATTAATGTAATTGGTGATTTCCTGCCCTTGTCTAAATTTCTTGATATGAAAACTATATGAAGCAGTATCAAACTGCGTAAACGGATCTGAAACATACAATACATCCCATGGATCATTCGCATCTCCTGCGGTTGATAAGGTATTTCTAACATTCCAAATCTGAGATCCCTTTATCCCATCTTTTATCAACTTCCCATTACCCATTAATACCCCATTTTGTACATACAAAATATCAGAATCTAGGTTTTCATCATTGGCAATAATGTTTCCCCCCGTTTCAGGAAAAGTTAATCCGTTTATCGTAAATCCTGCGTAACCTAAATTCCAAATCCCGCCAACAACGGGCACTGTAGGCAACTTTGATTCTGTTGCAAAAGGATGAGCAGCATATGAAAAGCCTCCGAAGGAAGCTAATTGATCAGCTACAATATCAACCGTTTTTGATGTTGCTGTCAAATCACCATTTCCATCTCCCATAAACGGAAAAGTAGACACGGAAGTATAACTAGGGTAAGCTAACATGTGAACTAGTTCACTATTCGAATTGCCAACGGCAACCTCTTGACCCGGTATATAAATTAAAGATGGATCCGCAGCATTATATGCGGCTGCTTCTGCTTTTATTCTATCCCAGTTGGTAGTAATATTTCCCCCACCATAATTATCAAAATCCGATGTATGATCAGTTGTTGTAATCCAATCCAATCCAATTAATTGCCCCACTTCTTTTGTCCCGCATAATGGCAATCCAACTTCAGCTTCATTTTGTGTAAACATAGAATGAAGATGGGTATCGCCTCTATAGAAGTTACTTTGGGTAGGAATATCTTCATCTGATCTAAAAACTCTTAGGCGTATTACATCATCCCCCCATGGAAGAGGTAAAAGATTATCATAGGAACAAGTTACTTCAATATCCACAACATCCGACAGGCCAACTAAATCCGATGGTGGTATTGTAAATGTGAAATAATAGAAGTTTTCATCTACTTCTAAAAAATTTCCTCCTGACCAATCTGTATCAATATCGAAATCTAGAGTATAACTCGTGGAAGTACTAAAATCTCCATAGTTAAAGCCTCTAACATTCATTCCTGCATCGGCAACAGCTTGACAAGAAAATAATGCATCAAAGTCAGCAGCATTCATTGAATTGTATGTTAATGGTGAAGCAAAGCTATTATCTGATACGTTTTTCACTTTAATGTTTATGTAATCTATTTGTGGACTTGTACCAATAACTTCATCTGCATCGTGCAGAAACATATGAATAGGAATACCTCGGGTATTACCAGACTCATCTGTTTTGCTCATTCTCCAAGGTGCATCGGCTATAAATTCAGAAAATGCTGTATTTACCTGTTTGAAAGTTGGACCATCCCAACCTCCCCAATCATCTTTTTTACCAAAAATTTCTGTAATTTCAATTTGAACTAGATCAACTTTTGCGTTAATCCATTTCTTCGGGACTTCAAACTGCTCATTGAAAAAATTGTGTTCAGCTTTTAATAAAGGATAATATTTTTGAAAAACTGATTTACTATTAACTACAAACTCTATTTTAATATCGCGTACTTCAACAGAATTAATATTTTCAACTGCAAAGGAATAGATGTATGATTTTTCCGTTTCCGTTATTTCAACATTATTAATTGCTAAAAAATTTCCACGATGAGCGAAAGACGTTAAACTGACAAAGAGGAGTATAATAAAAGCTGTTATTCTCATAGGTCTTTTAAGTATTTTTATAATTTCACGCTAATATAAACATATAGAATGTTTCTGTAAAAAATAAACGTTGAAAATTGAAAAGAATTGGGTTAATATCTGACACACATGGTCATTTCGATGATAAGTATGAAAAATACTTTGCGGAATGTGATGAAATATGGCATGCCGGCGATATTGGTGATATTAGTGTTACAGACCAATTAAAAAAAATTGCTCCATTGCGAGCGGTTTATGGAAATATTGATGGACATGTTCTTAGATCAGAATTTCCCGAACATAGAAGATTTGTTTTAGAAGGGGTTGAAGTTTGGCTGACTCATATTGGCGGAAGACCTTATGTGTATGACTGGAAGATTAGAGATAAAATTACCAAGTCCCCCCCCCAGCTATTTATCTGCGGACATACGCACATTTGTAAAGTGCAAATGGATAAACGTTTGAAAATGCTTTACATGAACCCTGGAGCTGCTGGAATTTACGGTATTCATAAAGTTAGGACTATTCTCAGGTTTACCTTAGAACGAGGAAAAATAGAAGGCTTAGAAGTTGTTGAACTAGGAGAAAGAGTTTAACGCAATCTATCTAAAGATTTAATTAAATCTTCATCTTTTCGTATGTTCCTATTTGCCATAAACAGGATAGGCAGCGCAGCAACGGGCAAAAACATACTAACACCATAAGAAACTGCAGTAGAATCAATCTTAAACTGACCTTTTAACGAATAAAAGTCAATAAAGACAAAAGCAATTGTTACTGATAATAATAAATATATAAAACGGCCAACCTTGATTTGTACTTTTCTCTTTTTGTATTGCAGAATCGAAAACAATGCTAACCCCATGGAAAGCGCTATGGTAATATAATAGGGGAAAAAAGTACTGACTTCTCCAGCATTTTCAGAAACTCCATACGCGTTAAATATCACATCGCCTTGACCCAAGGTATAAGTAGCAAATGGAAAAGCAAAAGTTAGCCCAAGAAGAAGCGTGGTAAGGACTAAATAAATCGTCTGAATACGTTGTATCATTTTTAAAACATTGAGTTGCAAAGATATTTATTTTATCCTTGTGCTTATCTAATATAGAAAAATATTAAAAAGTCATCTAGAAATGCATAATTTTACTTATGTTTGTATAGTTCTAATAAAAAATACTCGATCGAGTAAATACAATTTTCCCAAAAGAAATCAGAATAATAGTAAGAATACATTCTCATAATAACATAATCAACACGAATACATGTACGACATTTTAGATTTAAACAACAAAAAAGTTGGTGAACTAAAAGATATAGCTGAAAAGCTAAATCTTACAAAATTTGACAAATTAAAAAAGCAAGAACTTGTTTATAAAATTCTAGACGAGCAAGCGATTAACCCTCCGAAAGAAGAAAAGAAAAAAACGGTTAAAGTTGAGAAAATACCAGCACATAACAGACTTGCTAAGAAAAAGCCTGAAAACAAAGAAGACTTCTCTAAGCCTGAGGAAAAAACTAAAGCAACAAAGGAGGAAAATTCATCTGCAAAAGAAGAAGTTGTTCTTGAAATTAGCGAGTCAATGGCGAAAAGAGACGATCCTTCTCGACCTAACCCAGTTTCAAGGCCAGGTGACAAGAATGGAACGAACAAAAAAAATAACCCAAAGAAAAATGAAAACCGACCACCAAAAAAGGACCCTGCTGTTGAGCATGGATACAATTTTGATGGTATAGTTATTAGTGAAGGTGTTTTGGAAATCATGCCTGATGGATATGGTTTTTTAAGATCTTCTGATTATCACTATTTATCATCTCCTGATGATGTTTATGTTTCTCAATCTCAAATTAAATTATTTGGATTAAAAACAGGCGATACTATTAGAGGTGGAGTTAGACCACCAAAAGAAGGAGAAAGATACTTTCCTTTGATAAACGTAGAGAAAATTAATGGTAGAACTCCTGAATTCATTAGAGACAGAGTTCCATTTCAATATTTAACTCCTCTATTTCCTTCAGAGAAATTCAAGTTGACAGGACACGCAAAAGAATCAATATCTACGCGAATAATGGATTTATTTGCTCCAATTGGTAAAGGTCAAAGGGGAATGATTGTAGCACAGCCAAAAACGGGTAAAACTGTTTTATTAAAGGACGTTGCAAATGCAATTGCAGCTAATCATCCTGAAACCTACTTGATGGTTCTATTAATAGATGAAAGACCAGAAGAGGTAACCGATATGCAGAGAAGTGTAAATGCAGAAGTAATTGCTTCAACATTTGATGAACCTGCAGATAGACATGTAAAAGTGGCTAATATTGTTCTTGAAAAAGCGAAAAGAATGGTTGAGTGTGGACACGATGTTTGCATTTTATTGGATTCTATTACGCGTTTAGCAAGAGCTTACAATACTGTAATGCCAGCGTCTGGAAAAGTTCTTACGGGTGGTGTTGATGCGAATGCATTACACAAACCAAAAAGATTTTTCGGAGCAGCTAGAAAAATTGAAAATGGAGGTTCTTTAACTATCCTTGCCACTGCTTTAACAGAAACTGGATCTAAAATGGACGAAGTTATCTTTGAAGAATTTAAAGGTACAGGTAATATGGAATTACAATTAGATAGAAAAATAGCTAACCGTAGAATATTCCCTGCAATTGACATTTTAACATCTGGCACAAGAAGAGAAGATTTATTATACGATAAAGAAACCCTTCAACGTATTTGGCTATTGAGAAAATACCTTGCGGATATGAAACCTCTTGAAGCTATGGAGTTTATGAAAGATAGAATTCACAATACGAAGAGTAACGAAGAGTTCTTGGTATCAATGAATGGATAACAAATTAATAAAACGGTTGCTTTTTTTTAGCAACCGTTTCTTTTCATACCTATGCGTCACGAAATCAAAACAGCGTTAATTTGGGCCGGAATTTACATGGCTATCGAGATTGGAATTGTTTTAGCCGGATATAACCACGACCCTAATGTCCATGTTATTGCCTTTGGGGTAAACACACTTTGTTTATTACTTGCTGTTGGGATCAGTATTGTTTCCAATTTCAACAAGAAAAAGCAAGAAGGAGTTAGTATTGTTATCGACCTTAAAACCGGTATAAAAACAAGTGCTATATACGCTTTAACAATTGCTTCTTTTGTTTTGATTTATTACAAATGGATTGACCCCGAATACCCAGAGATTCGAAGGCAGCAATGGATTGCAGCTACAGAAACGAAACAATTCAGTGAAGACGTTGATAAAAAGATACTTGACAATCCTGATATGTTCTACGGAAAATCTTCTGAAGACATCAGAGATAATGAACAAGAAGGAATAAACATGTTGCTTAATCCAAACAACGTATTCCTCATGACGTTATTAGCATTACTAGTCTTAGGAATGTTTTACTCCTTTCTAGTAACAGCTTTTAATAGGCTTATACTTGCCAAGTTAGGATAGCAACTCTTCTCCCAGCTCAGCAAAATCTACACCATCAAAATTACCACTACTCATCATTAGGAGGTTTTTATTACGCCAATTGTTGGTTTTTAAGTTTCCTACCAATTCTTTCGAATCTGTAAATACAGTTATATTATCAGAATTAAACGCTTGTTTAACCTCTTCAGGAGAAAGATTCTGTAATTTCTTATGAGCTAAAGTCTTAGGACTATAATAAACATATGCTTTATCTGCATTTTTCATAGCACCATCGTACTGACTTAAAAACTCTTTATTTAGACTACTAAACGTGTGTAGTTCCATACAAGCTATTAGTTCTCTTTCCGGAAATTGTGTTTTTAATGCTTGTGTAGTTGCTTTTAATTTTGATGGTGAATGCGCAAAATCTTTGTACATGACTGAATTCTCTGTCCTTTTAACTAACTCTAGTCTCTTTGAAGCTCCTGAAAAGCTTTGGATTGCTGCATAAAAATCAGGTTTAGAAACACCCACTTCTTCACAAACTAAAAGTGCACCATTCAAGTTTTGA
The DNA here is from genome assembly GCA_943788755.1 of uncultured Flavobacteriales bacterium. Classification (GTDB taxonomy): domain Bacteria; phylum Bacteroidota; class Bacteroidia; order Flavobacteriales_D; family Parvicellaceae; genus CALSMU01. The sequence continues at coordinate 268,476 of CALSRM010000002.1, read as the reverse complement.
AGATTGTGCTCGCCAAAAATTTCAAGAGCATGTTCAATTCCATATTCATCTTCTACTATCGAAACACCATTTTCAATTCTATGCTTGTGCGTTGCATAAGGAACCTGTTTCACATTTACAGCAGCTTTTTCAGAAACTTCCTTTACTTTATCGTCTAATTCGCAGTAAACAATAGTTCCATTTGGCTCTATTTTATCTATGAAAATTTTAAACTGCTCAACGTAATTCTCAAATGTCGGAAATACATTAATGTGGTCCCATGCGATACCACTAAGCAACGCTATATTTGGATGATACAAATGAAATTTTGGTCTCCGATCAATCGGTGAACTTAAATATTCATCACCTTCTAAGACTGCTATTTTTGCATTTTCGGTAAGCTTCACCATACATTCAAAACCTTCCAATTGCGCACCTACCATATAATCATGATCTATCTCATGAAAGTTAAGAACATGCAAAATCATTGAAGTTATAGATGTTTTACCATGGCTTCCTCCAATAACAATTCGCCTTTTTTTTTTCGTTTGCTCGTAAATATATTCAGGATACGAGTAAATTTTTAAACCCAGCTTTTGTGCTTTTTCCAACTCCGGATTATTCTCTCTAGCATGCATTCCTAATATAATAGCATCTTGATTTGAGGAAATATTATTTTCATCCCAGCCAATTTTGGCAGGTAGTAAACCATATTTATCTAACCTGCCTTTAGATGGCTCGAAAATTTCATCATCAGAACCGGTCACCTGATATCCTTTTAAATGTAAAGCTATTGCAAGGTTATGCATTGCACTCCCTCCTATTGCTATAAAATGTACTCTCATCTTTTCTTTAATTACATTAAAAATAAGGATTATACATGTTCATAATATTTTCCATTATTGGAATTATAAACATCTATCTATTAGTTTTAAAATTTATCTTTGAAAAAAGTCCTGTTATCAATCTAAATCAAAACATACCATTAGCGGAAAGAATGCGGCCTAAATCACTGGATGATTATATAGGACAGGAGCATTTAGTAGGTATAGATAAACCTTTAAGGAAAGCGATTAAAAGTGGTAGCTTGCCCTCCATGTTATTCTGGGGACCTCCAGGAGTTGGTAAAACCACTTTAGCGCAAATTATTGCTGAAACTTTAGATAGACCTTTTTATACTTTATCTGCAATTAGTAGTGGCGTAAAAGATATTAGAGAAATAATTAGTAAAGCCCGAGGAACCGGAATGTTTAGTGGCGGTAGCGCAGTATTATTTATTGATGAGATTCATCGATTCAGTAAATCGCAGCAAGATTCTTTATTAGGAGCTGTTGAAAAAGGAACAATAACATTAATTGGCGCAACCACAGAAAACCCTTCATTTGAAGTAATTTCTGCTTTACTTTCAAGGTGTCAAACTTATGTTCTGGAGCACCATACCAAAGAGGACCTTGAAGGGTTATTAAATAAAGCTTTATCCGAAGATATTACTTTAAAACCGCTAAAAATAAAAATTAAAGAAACGGAAGCTCTTCTTAGAATCTCTGGAGGTGATGCTCGAAAACTTCTTAACATACTAGAGATTGCAGTTAATGCACTACCAATTGGGGAAAAAGAAATTACAAATGATTTTGTTTTAGCGAATGTTCAGCAAAAAATTGCGATGTATGATAAAAATGGAGAACAACATTACGATATCGCATCTGCCCTTATAAAATCCATACGCGGTAGCGACCCTAACGGTGCTGTATATTGGCTAGCCAGAATGATCGAAGGTGGCGAAGACCCAAAATTTATTGCCAGAAGATTGCTGATCTCTGCTTCAGAAGATGTTGGAAATGCTAACCCTACTGCATTAATTATGGCAAATTCATGTTTTGAAGCTGTTAGTAAAATTGGCTGGCCAGAAAGTAGAATTATCTTATCGCAGTGTGCAATTTATTTAGCTTCTTCTGCAAAAAGTAATGCATCTTATGAGGCTATCGGGTTAGCACAATCTATTATTAAAAACACGGGTGATTTAGAGGTCCCATTGCATTTGCGAAATGCTCCAACCAAACTAATGAAAGACCTTGGCTATGGGAAGGATTATGCTTATTCGCATACAGCAGAAGTAAATGAATTACATAAGCAAGAATTCTTGCCAAAAGAGTTGGAAGGAAAAGTTATTTACCAACCGAAAAACAACCAACGTGAGCAGGAATTGAAAAAGTACTTGAATTTTGTTTGGAAAGGAAAATATGACTATTGATGATAAAATATTAAGGACAAAAACACATTGCACATAATACAACCTACTTAATACTTTATTTAATCATCATCTCGAACATCTGAAAAAGCCATTAGCTTTTCTCTTCTATGCGCAATGACATAGTAAATACTAATAGAAAAACCTCCAACACCTTGTTCCAACATTTGCCATGTAAAGTTTACAATAGTATGTTCTATACCTTCTCCTTGGAATGAGACTCCTAACACAAAAGCAACAAGGTAAATCATAAACCCTGCTGCGAACCCAATCGTAACGTGCTTAAGAGTTCTATTTTCTGCTGGCTTATAAGCCATTAATACAAATGACAACGCTCCTCCTACCAATAAATAAAGAATACTAAGCAACCCAAAGAATAAAGTTTTGTCATAGGATATGAAATCTAAATCATTTAACAATACACCATGCCAGTAATAGGATATTGCAAACATTATGATTGCACTAAAAACTGTAGATATTAATAAACGGGGTAACCTCATTTCTAATTTACTAACCTCAAATATAGTTAGAAATAGTCTTAATCAGTCATTAAACTTGATAATCTTTCTTTTTTCATGATATACGGGAAACAATTTCCTACTTTTGAAACAATATGAAGAAGATTTTTTTGCTTCTAATACCTATCCTTATTTTGTTCTCGTGTAAAAAAAGAGAGGACACGATTCGTTGGAATATAGATGGAGTAGCTCCAGTAGTGTACGGCGAACTATCAATTTATGATATTCTTCCAGATTCAGTGCTCGGTTCAGAAATGGATAGCTCAGTAAGTATGAATTTAGACTTAAATCTATTTAGATTAGATTTAGATTCTTTAGTTGCAATTCCAGACACCTCATTACTAGACACGTTTGCTTTACCATTCCCTTTTCCAGTTACAGCATCACCTGGCCAAGTATTTGTAAATCAACCGGAAGATAACACCATGAATATGGGAAGTGTGGAGCTTACGTATGTTGAAATTAAGAGTGGAACAATTGACTATGAGTTAAAAAGTAGTATTCAGGGAAAAATAATTTATGAATATCAAATTCCAGCTGCTATTGATGCCTTTGGAAATTCTTTTAGTCAAATAGTATATGTCTCAGAAGCGGCATCTGGAATGACTGCATCTGCTAGTGGAAGTTTTGATTTAAGTGGTTACTCCATCAATTTATCAGGTTCTTCGGGAAATAGCTTTAATATTATTCGAACTAATGTCAACATTAGAGTAGACCCAACAAACGCAACGGATGTTTCCGTCTCAAACCAAGACACCGTGTATATTATCAATGAGCTCAGTAATATTAAAATTGATTATGCAAAAGGGTATTTTGGAAACCAAAGCTTTATTATAGGGTCAGAGAAAACAGGTCTATCAGCATTTAGTAAGCTCATCTCAGGAAACCTCAACATAGACCAAATCGATATCGATTTAGAATTGATCAATGGGATTGGGGCGGATGCTAGTATATCATTCAATTCTTTCACAGCTTCAAATAATAATAATGAATTAGCTTTGAATCATTCAATCATTGGAAACAACATCAATATTAATCGAGCGAATGAGATTGGTCCCACTATATATCCATATTACTATACAACTGCTTTAAACAATTCTAATTCAAATATTGATCTTATGCTAGAACTTTTACCTGATTCCATTGGATATGGATTAGCATTAGAATTAAACCCATTAGGAAATGTCTCTGCTCATAATGACTTTATATCCACGAATGCTCCGATGGAACTAAATATGGACATTCAACTTCCATTAAGTGTAATTGCAAACAACCTAACTCTTGCAGATACTTTAAACATTGACATAAGTGACACAACTGGTATTAATTCTGTAATGCTTAACATCAATCTGGAAAATGGATTTCCTTTAGAAGCTCAAATAGATTTGCTATTACTGGATGAAAACGATATCATCATTGGCCATGTCTTATCACCTACATTAGTTCCATCTGCTTCTGTAGATGGAAGTGGAATTGTTTCAGCCTTTTCAACTTCAACGCATCAGTTAATGTTGAATCAAACGGACTTCAACGCACTTATTCAAAATAAAAAAATAGTTTTAAAAATTATTTTTAATACACCTATCTCCTCCAATCATATCGACATTTACGACTACTATAAACTTAAATTTAATGTAGTAGCAAATTTTGAATACGGAGTTGTAATAGAATAAAATTGAAAAAGTTAGTTTACATATCATTAATTATTACGAGTCCAATCTTCTCTCAAAATACTGGCAGTAATCAGCTATTTGAATACGCTGACACGAACTCCATGGTTTTAAATATTTATGCAAATGGGAATTATGGCTCTTCTATTTTCAATAACCAATTCATGGATGTTTTTAGATTCGGAGGCTTTATTGATAATGAAATGAAAGACGAAGCACTATCCAATTCAAAGAGAATCAATTATGTTGGCGGTGAAGGGTCATTTGGAGTTTCTTTTTCCGATCCTATTCACAAACTATTTGGAAATTGGGGATATTACGTAGACATTTCAGCTAACGCATCAGGAGCAGTTCAATTTACAGATGACTTATATGAATTAGCATTTTATGGGAATAAAAGCAATGCAGGAGACACTTCTTTTATGGGTCAAACCGGATTTCATTCAAGAAGTTTTAAGAAATTTGCAGCAGGAATTGATAATAACAAACTCAAAATTGGCCTTTCATTTTTAAGTTTTAGCAACTACAACCAAGGATTAGTTCAAAGTGGTTACACTTATACAGATTCATTAGGCAGTAACATTTCTTTGGATATTAATGGGAGTCAAGTCCAAAGTAACAATGCATTAAAGCATATTGGAAGTGGATTTGCTGTAGATTTTGAATATCGTTTATCACAAGAACTTATCGCCAAAGACAGTTCACACTCCAAATCGACTACTATAATTATCGGAATTAAAAACATTGGAATATACGTTTCTCAGAAAAATTCGATTTTAACAACCGTGGACACAACCTACAACTACAGTGGTTTTAATGTCTCTAGCATTTCTAGTTTTGGAAATTCCATAATTAATCAACAGGAACTAACCGACTCTATTAGACTAATATCTGACACAACTCAATTTGTAGGCTTACTTCCCTTTGAAATCTATTTTCACAAACCCCCTACATATTTGAAAAAATGGGAAATCATTTATGGCTTTAGATATAAAATACAAAGTTCATATAGAGCGTTTCTGTATATGGGAGGAAATCTTCATTTAGCAAGTAAGATGAATATCTCCTCTTATTTAGCATATGGAGGTTATAATAATCTACAATTTGGACTTGCTTTAAACAAACGATTTAAGAACAACTTATTGGTCGAAATAAACAGTAACAACTTACTTGGAATATTTTCAAAAACTCAACACGGAAAAGCAGCTGGAATATCTTTAAAGTATAATTTTAAATGAAATTAATTATTTACATACTACTTTTATTTAATCCATTTATTTCTTTTGGACAAACTACCTTTTTCAATTCGTATGGAGGGGGTGGGAATGACTATGGAAAAAGCATAATTACAACAATAGATACAGCTTATGCTATTATTGGTGCTACAGAAAGTTTTGGAAGTGGTAATACAGACATGTACCTATTTAAAATTGACTCTTTAGGCAACTTACTTTGGTCTAAAACATACGGAGGTTCCAATGTAGATTGGGGAATGGATTTGAAACAAACAATCGATACTGGTTATATATTAACAGGTTATTCCAATAGCGAATCCTGGGATTATAATATATATGTGGTTAAAACAGACGCTCTTGGCGATAGCCTTTGGACGAGAACCTATGGTGGAAATGATTGGGACTTCAGCTATAGCATCGAAACGACATCAGATTCAGGATATGTTATTGCTGGTGAAACATACAGCTATGGCTCAGGAATATCTGATGGCTACGCTATTAAACTGGACAGACTAGGAGACACTTTATGGACAAAAATGTTCGGAGGAGCGGGAAAAGATGTATTTAAGGATGTTGTTGAAACCAAAAGCGGCGACTTACTATTTGCAGGGGCTAAAACAACTCCTAATGGTGACACGGATTATTGGTTGGTTAAAACAGATAATTTGGGAAATGAACTATGGCAATACACAGCAGGGGATTCTTTGGATGAAGTAATTAATAATGTAATTGAACTTATAGACAGTAATTACTTTTTTGCAGGAACTAAAGAATCTATTACAGGAACCAACCTTGCTATGGGGTATCAAAAGATTTCAGAAAATGGTATTTTCATTTTTGGAGACTTATTCGATGGACCTGAAAAAGAAGAAGGCCAATTTATTGTGCAATACCACGATGAGACTGACATAATATTCGGTGGAAGCACTTCTTCTTATGGAAACGGAGAAAGAGATATTTTAAGTATTAAAATTTCACAAGATGGTGTTGGATCGATATTTATCACAGGAGGAACTGCATATGATGATATCTCTGAAGAAGCCGACACAACCGCTGACAAGGGACTTGTCATAGTTGGCACAACAAGTGGAACAATAAATGGAATTAAAAGTGTTTTTGTCATGAAAAAAGATGCATCCTTAAATGCCGATCCAAATATTAGTGAAGTATTTGACCTTACTAACATTTACCAAATAGAAGGCGAAAAAGAGGCAAGGTTCTATCCCAATCCTACAAAAGACAAGATCACTATCAACGGGTTAAAAAACGCTAAAAACATCTCCTATATTATTTACAATGTAGTTGGCGAAAGCGTTGCAACGGGCAAAACATCAAGTAATATTATTAACCTTAACAACCTAAACACCGGAATATATTTTATCCACATACCCTCAAAAAATAATACTCCATTAAAAGTTACAAAGATCTAAACCTTGCAACAAAAAAATGTTCATTTTTAGAATTAAAAATCGCTTTAAATTTAGTGAATGAAAGTGGCAAAGGTCTTTCAATAAAGTTTTTCAAAGTATAAATACTATATTTTACCTCATCAAAAAAGCTCCACATCTCTTCTGGAGTTGCACCATACAAATCTGATGCTCCTAATTCATACTCAAAAATAATTACCGGATTAAATTTAGTAATTGTATTAAGACCACCCCGCAAAACATTTAACTCGGCTCCTTCAACATCTATTTTTATTAAATCAACCCTTAATGACTCAAAAAGCTGATTATCCAATGTATCAACTTTTATATTAATTTCTTCAATCGACTCTTTTCCTGGATAATGCCTTTTTTTTATCCCACTATACATAGGATTGGACGTTACATAATTGAATGTAGTTTCACCTCTTTCATTACTAATACCCAATTGCCGTAAATCATTAATCCCCCCGAAAGTTGTAACCATTTTATTGTAAAAATAGGGAATTGGTTCAAAGCCAACATGCGAACCACTGGAAGCAAATTTATTTGCTTCAATAAGGAAGTCTCCCTTATGACAGCCAACATCAATAAATGACGAATCCTTTTCCAATACAATACGCATAACCTTTTTTATAAGCGCATCAGATTTCCGTTCTTTAATAAAATCGATAGGAAGTTTTTTCACTAACTTTTTAAGGGCCTTTTTCATAATTAATCAATCGCTACTTATACTTACGAATAAATCAAAACTTCGTTACCTTTTTTGATGTTAAAGAATAATTACTTCTGTTCTTCTATTCAATGCTTTATTTTGAGGCGTGTCGTTTTCAACTCTTGGCTTGCTTTCTCCATATCCTTTATATTGCAATTTTGCTTTATCTACTCCTTTTTCAATTAACCAATCAACAACTGCTTTTGCTCTATTATCAGACAACTGGAGGTTGTGCTCATCATTACCATCACTATCCGTATGACCTCCTAACTCTATCCTCAGAGCCTCGTTATTGTTTAAAATTTCTAACAGTTTAGTTAATTCTGTTAACGACTCTTTTTTTAATATGGACTTGTCAGAGTCAAAGAAGATATTCTCTAAAACAAATGGTGCGCCTTGTTTAATTGGCCGCATAGGAACGTCAACTAAAAATCCATCCTCATTCTTCACCAATTTATCCCATCGAATAATTCTCTGAATAAAAGAAATATCCATCATGCTCAGCGATTAACGCAAAATCCTTATTTATCGGCAATGCAACAATAAATTCTCCATTGCCTCGATTGGCCACTGCCCGCTTAAACATGGTACCAGTTTTCAGATCGATTAGTTGAAAATCGGCAGCTAGTGGTTTATTTGTTTCTTTATCATAAACTTTTCCTTTCATAAAAGTAGTTTTTACCGGCCTCCTATTTTCCGGTAAAACAAAAGAATATAAATCAAGACTGCCCATTCCTCCATCTCTATTTGAGGCGAAATATGCAAACTCTCCGCTACTAGAAACCAACGTGCTATTCTCATCTTTAAAAGTATTGATAGGATAACCCAGGTTTTCTGGCTTACCCCATTCACCAGATTCATCCAATCTACTTAAGTAAATATCTAAACTCCCCATACCTGGATGCCCATCAGAAGAAAAATATAAAGTTTGGCCATCAGGATGAATTTGGACTGATTCTTCTCTTCCCGGGGTATTTATTTTATCACTCAATCTTTCAGGTATGGACCAAGTGCCATCATCTTGTATTTGAGTCATGTAAATATCTTGTTCTCCTGGATTTCTTCTTTGTTTATAACGAACCTTACCTCTAATAAAATATAAGGTTTTCCCATCTGAAGAAAAACTAGGCTGCGACTCCCAATTCCCGGTATTTATCGGAGCTCCCATATTGAACGGTTTTGACCAATTACTTCCTTCTTTTTCACTTGCAAATAAATCGCAACTGCCTTTTCCCGTCCTGCCTTCCCCATATTCAAAGTCGCCTCTCTCCCCAAATTCGCACCCAACAAATATTACGTATCTTCCGTCTGCGGAAAATGTTGGTGCTCCTTCGTTATAAATCGAATTTACGCTCTTACTAATCGGATTACTTAAATCCCATTGGTCTCCATTTTTCTGACTGATCCAAATATCTTCTTGATGACCAGCGCCAACTGCAGTAGCATCAATAATATCTCTTGTAAAAAGTAATGTCTGATCATCAGCAGTTAAAGATGGAAAATATTCAGGTCTTTCCGTATTTACATTTGGCCCCAAGTTAACGGGTGTAAATTCGACTGGATTTTGTATTGCGTGAATCCCAAAATTGGCATTTGTGATATATTTTCTGCACTTTTCTAGAAAATTTGGATTTGCATTTCTGTTTTGCGAGTACCTATTAGCATTTTTCTTAGCTCCCTCATAATCACCAATTGCCATTTGCAAACTAGCTAAATAAAAATATTCAGATGAAGAAAAATTTTGAGATAATTGCATCATCTTTTGCTTGTACATAATTGCTACTTTAAACTCTCCTTTATCTATAGAAATTTGAGAAAGCATTGCATAAGCTTCCGTAAAAGATGAATCTTTCTCTAAAGCCTTTCTTGCATTCTCTTCAGCACAGGAAAGGCTTCTCCTACCCGTTTTAGCATTTACTTCCCCATAACAAGTTCTTGATGCCTCATATAGTTTAATTGCTTTCTTGTTTTTCGTTGAATAGGACATCCCCGGCTGAGCAGTTAGCTTACAAGATGTTATCAGCAACATCACAATTACCAAACCCAATGTATTATTGTAAAAATTCGCTTTCATTATCTAATATCTAAATATTTGTGTGTCTGTAACGATATATTCCAATTTGGATTCTTTTTAACAAAATCAATAATCAAAGGCATCATTACTTTTTCTTTACTCCATTCAGGCTGGAGATACAACTTACATTCCTTTCCTAGTCTAGCGGCGTGTTCTTGCGCCCAAGCAAAATCGGATTTGTTAAATACGATTACTTTTAATTCATTGGCTATACCAAATACTTTTTCATTGGGTTTTTTAAACTTTTTAGGAGAAAAACAAATCCAATCAAAATTTCCAATAATGGGATAAACTCCAGAAGTTTCAAGAGCAATTTCACATGCTAATAACTTTAGTTCAGTTGTTAAATTAGTTAAATCGTAAATAGCAGGCTCCCCTCCTGTTATAACTACAAATTTACAATTGGTTTCTTTAACATCAGAAATAATTTTTTCTATCGATTCAACAGCATGTTCATTCCTATCCCAACTTTCTTTTACATCGCACCAAATACACCCTACATCACATCCAGCTAAGCGAATAAAAACAGCAGGTCTACCACTATAATATCCTTCCCCCTGAATGGAATAGAATTGCTCCATTAAAGGCAAGCTATTCTTCAAATTATCTTCTTTCACTTTTGACCTTGTTTATTCTTTATTCTCTTCACCATCCAAAACCTTTTTATCCGCTTGCTTCTTTTTATTTGCAGCCTTCGCCTTTTTCTTAGCAGCTTTCTCTTTTTTCTTTCTATCTTTCTTTTCCGCTTTTGTTTCTTCTACCTCTTCCCTTTGGCCAGAAATAATCCTATTCAGTTCTATTAAATCTTCTTCATTTCTGGGATTGCCAAACTTATCATATTCCACTACTTTCAATTCTTTTCCATTTTCAAACAAAATACTCAATGCACTTTTACCATCTGCAAGAAAATAATTCCATAATCCTTGTTTCTGATTTTCTTTATAGCTACCTGATTGTTTTAATTGACCATTATCGAAAAAGAACTGCCAATTATCTGTTTTTATTCCATTTTTATAATGTTGTTCAACAGACAATTGACCATCCGCATAATGAAATAAAACCGCACCATGCATTTCGCCCGTTTTATATGTTTTTTTCATTTTTAAAGTACTATCGTCATAGTAAGTTGAGAATTCTCCATTCATTATACCCTTTTTATATTCCACAGATTTTTTAAGTATTCCATTTTTGTGGTAATACTTAGAGACACCATCCATTTGGTTTGCCTTGTAGGAAAGTACTTTAGTTGGTTTACCATCTTCGGCATAAAAACTCCAAATACCCTCTTTTTCTCCCATTACATATGTGTTTTCCCAGGCTAACTGCCCATTTTCATACCAGAATTTTGACGTACCATTTTCAATGCCGTGGTACCAGCTTAATTCTGTCCACTGCTTCCCGTCTTTGTAAAATGTAAAAGAGGTATCTTGTTCTTTACCACCAAGAAAACGAACTTTTCTTTCTAACTGTCTGTTATCATAATAAGAAATACATAACCCGGTATAAGGCTTTCCTGTTTTCTTGTGATAAATTAAATTATTTGCTTGTTCTAATTCCAAATCTGTATTACAGTTAACAGCCATCTCACCTTTCCCTCTATACTGTGGACTACCATCGTCATTAAATCCATTGTTATTTTCTTTAACCTTCCCCTCTCCTTCTCCTCCTCGGGTAATTTGAGAAAAAGTAAGTGAAGAAAAAACAAATAGTATTAGCGTGAAAATTAATTTCATAAAACACGTTTTTGTAAAAATACGATATTATCAAAAATAACTAAACTTATCAGAATTCAATTATGCTGGAGAAGGTATAAGGCTCAATTATTATTCCATAAGGCAAATTCTTTGATATTTTAAGTGGAAAATTATCCTTTTTCATAAAAGCATCATTCAAGCCTTGGGGGCTCTTCATTTTTTTCATTGTAAAAAACGAAGCAAAAAATACTAGACCCTTAAAAGGTGATTGCTGCGCATTGAATATTCTCGTCGCTGCATGCTCTTTCGCTTCGCGACGCAATTTCACTCCTTCATATTCTATCACTGCATAAGGCTCGGAATAAATAACGACAACAAACTCTCCTTTCGGCCCTTTTTGATTAAGTGAAGCATCGAGTAAAAGGTTTAGTAAGACCTTGAAGCTCGAAGAGATCATTTAGTGGTTCCTGAGCGGAGTCGAAGGACCGCACTTAAGCTTTGCGAACTGGGTGATTGCAAATCAAAAGCAGCCGCAGCATAGCGACTTTTTGTTTACTTTTTAGGCGCCAGCAAAAAGTAAAAGTCTCAACGATAGCAATCGGGACGGCATTAGGGAAAACTCTAAAAGCACAATGAATTCTGATTCATTAATAAATTTAGACTGAAAATTAAAATTATCTTTGCACCGTGGAACAACAAAACCTTTTAGACAGAACAACTATAGTAGCATTATCTACTCCCCCCGGGGTAAGTGCAATTGCATTAATCCGATTATCGGGTAACGATGCGATAACGATTACCAATAAGGTTTTTGACAAAGATATTTTGAATGCTAATGGTTACTCCGTGCATTACGGTTCTATCAAGAATGAAGAAAATGCGATTGACGATGTAATAGTTACCATCTTTAAAGGCCCGAAATCTTTTACAGGAGAAAATAGTGTTGAAATTGCTTGTCATGGTTCAACATTTATTCAACAATCGATTATAGAATTGCTTTTACAAAACGGTGCTACCATGGCCAAAGCTGGTGAATTTTCGAAACGCGCCTTTTTTAATGGTAAAATGGATCTTTCGCAAACGGAAGCAATTGCAGATTTGATTCACTCTACCTCTTCAGCAGCTCACCAAATAGCGATGAATCAGATGCGTGGTGGTTTTTCGAACGACCTAAAAGTGTTGCGCGAAAAGCTAATTCACTTTGCTTCCATGATTGAACTAGAGTTAGATTTCTCAGAAGAAGATGTGGAGTTTGCAGATAGAACTGAATTACACAAATTAGTAAGTGAAGTTATTGAGCACGTGAACAAATTAGCACAATCATTTAAATTAGGTAACGCTATTAAAAATGGAGTTCAAACGGTAATTGTGGGAAGACCTAATGCAGGTAAATCCACTTTATTAAACGGCTTACTAAATGAAGAAAGAGCAATTGTTTCTGATATCCCTGGAACCACAAGAGATACTTTAGAGGAATCTCTAACCATAAGCGGACTTGAATTTAATTTAATTGATACTGCTGGAATTCGAGAAGCAAAAGACACCATTGAAAAGTTAGGAATTGAACGAACTTTTGAAAAGATAAACCAATCTGCAATTGTGGTTTATTTATACGATGTAAACAGAACCAATGCAGAAGAAGTAGAGAAAGATTTATCCACGTTGAATCAAAACGCCTCTGTTGTAGTTATTGCCAACAAAGCAGATTTACCCAAGACGGCTGTAATTGAAAATGCAATTCTTATTTCTGCTCTTAAAAAAGAAGGAATTGAAGAAGTTAAATCAGCATTGTACAATACTGTTGTTGAAGAAGGTTTTAATCTTGAAAGCACTATTGTAACCAATGCGCGGCATTACGAATCGCTAATTCGCACAAATGAAGACCTTCAAAAAGTAATTGACGGTATCGACTCTGGCCTATCTGGCGATTTCGTAGCTATGGATATTCGCCAAGCGCTGCATCACTTAGGCACTATCACTGGAGAAATTTCTACAGATGAGTTGCTCGGGAACATTTTTGCCAACTTTTGTATTGGAAAGTAACCTTGTAGTTATAAAAAATGATTGCTTACATTCCAAGAGGTTATGGATTTGTCTCTAAACCATCGCTCTGATTTTGGAAGAAGATAAACCAGCTATACTATTTTCAGATAATGCAGCTAGATACCGCTGGAATTGAAAAAGCATATCAATTTAACCTCATTAATTTAAAATAGCAATGGTTCTATTGATTAAATTGATGCAAAAAAAATCCCCATCCGTTTTCACGAATGGGGATTTTAATCCTATTAATTAAATAGCTTACTTTTTCACTATTACTCTCTTGGTAAGGTCTCCAGCAGTGATAAAATATACACCGCTAGTAACATTTCCTAATTCCACCATTTCTATAGAAGAATTGACAGATTTAGAATAGACAACCTGACCTAGCAAGTTTCTGATGATTATTGACTCAATACCCACCGTATTGGACATTTCAATTCTAAATGCTCCATTATTTGGGTTAGGAGAAATAACGAAAGAGTTATTATCAACATAATCAATAATTGCAGATGGTTGTTCAATTAGCACCGAAGCTGTTACAACACAATTAGCTACAATATCGTCAGTAACTGTTACAGTATAAGTACCAGCGGCTAAACCTGTAGCAGTAGCAGCAGATCCTCCGGCTGGAGCCCAAGCATATGAAATAGCACCTTGACCACCAGTTACAGTAGCTGAAGCAGTACCATTAGAACCACCTGCAGTAGTAACATTCGTACCTACAACAGTAACTTCAAGAGTACAAGTAGCTCCGGCTGGTTCACCAATAATTACAGTTGCAGTAGCAATACACCCATCAACTATATCGTCAGTAACTGTTACAGTATAAGTACCAGCGGCTAAACCTGTAGCAGTAGCAGCAGATCCTCCCGCTGGAGCCCAAGCATATGAAATAGTACCTTGACCACCAGTTACAGTAGCTTCTGCAGAACCATCAGAACCACCATTTGTGGTAGCATCTGTTCCTGTAGCAGAAACTGCAATGTTACAAGCAGCTGGCTCACCTATAGTAACCTCTGCAGTAGCAGTACAATTTGCCACGACATCGTCAGTAACTGTTACCGTATAAGTATCAGCAGATAAACCTGTCGCAGTAGCAGCAGTTCCTCCTGAAGGAGTCCAAGCATATGAAATAGTACCTTGACCACCAGTTACAGTAGCTGAAGCAACTCCATCAGAACCACCATTTGTAGTAGCATCTATTCCTGAAGCAGTAACTGCAACGTCGCAAGTAGCAGAAGCTGGCTCACCTATAGTAACCTCTGCAGTAGCAGTACAATTTGCCACGACATCGTCAGTAACTGTTACCGTATAAGTATCAGCAGATAAACCTGTCGCAGTAGCAGCAGTTCCTCCTGAAGGAGTCCAAGCATATGAAATAGTACCTTGACCACCAGTTACAGTAGCTGAAGCAACTCCATCAGAACCACCATTTGTGGTAGCATCTGTTCCCGAAGCAGAAACTGCAAGGTTACAAGTAGATCCAACTGGTTGACCTATAATTACAGTTGCAGTAGCACTGCAATTTGCCACGACATCGTCAGTAACTGTTACCGTATAAGTATCAGCAGATAAACCTGTCGCAGTAGCAGCAGTTCCTCCAGAAGGAGACCAAGCATATGAAATAGCACCCTGACCACCAGTTACAGTAGCTGAAGCAACTCCATCAGAACCACCATTTGTGGTAGCATCTATTCCTGAAGCAGTAACGGCAATGTTGCAAGCAGCTGGCTCACCAATAGTAACAATTGCAGTAGCAGTACAATTTGCCACGACATCGTCAGTAACTATTACTGTATAAGTATCAGCAGATAAACCTGTAGCAGTAGAAGCAGTTCCTCCAGAAGGAGTCCAAGCATATGAAATAGTACCTTGACCACCAGTTACAGTAGCTTCTGCAGAACCATCAGAACCACCATTTGTGGTAGCATCTGTTCCTGTAGCATCAACGGCAACAGTACATCCAGCTGGCTGTGGTTCACCAATCACCACTGAAACTGTTGCTGTACAATTTGCCACGACATCGTCAGTAACTGTAACCGTATAAACATCAGCGGCTAAACCTGTAGCAGTAGCAGCAGTTCCTCCAGAAGGAGTCCAAGCATATGAAATAGCACCTTGACCACCAGTTACAGTAGCTGAAGCAACTCCATCAGAACCACCATTTGTAGTAGCATCTGTTCCTGTAGCAGTAACGGCAATGTCGCAAGTTAAAGCTGGCTCACCTATAGTAACAATTGCAGTAGCAGTACAATTTGCCACGACATCGTCAGTAACTGTTACCGTATAAGTATCAGCAGATAAACCTGTAGCAGTAGCACCAGTTCCTCCAGAAGGAGTCCAAGCATATGAAATAGTACCTTGACCACCAGTTACAGTAGCTGAAGCAACTCCATCAGAACCACCATTTGTGCTAGCATCTATTCCTGAAGCAGTAACTTCAAGAGTACAAGTAGCTCCGCCTGGCTCACCTATAGTAACCTCTGCAGTAGCAGTACAATTTGCCACGACATCGTCAGTAACTGTTACCGTATAAGTATCAGCAGCTAAACCTGTAGCAGTAGCAGCAGTTCCTCCGGAAGGAGTCCAAGCATATGAAATAGTACCTTGACCACCAGTTACAGTAGCTGAAGCAACTCCATCAGAACCACCATTTGTAGTAGCATCTATTCCTGAAGCAGTAACTGAAACATCACAAGTAGCAGCAGCTGGCTCACCTATAGTAACCTCTGCAGTAGCAGTACAATTTGCCACGACATCGTCAGTAACTGTTACCGTATAAGTATCAGCAGATAAACCTGTCGCAGTAGCAGCAGTTCCTCCTGAAGGAGTCCAAGCATATGAAATAGTACCTTGACCACCAGTTACAGTAGCTGAAGCAACTCCATCAGAACCACCATTTGTAGTAGCATTTGTTCCTGAAGCAGTAACTGCAAGGTTACAAGGTGGTGGTAAATGTCCGTAATTAACTTGGACAGCGTGTGTGAATCCAGGCAGACCGAATCCAGCTGGCTCATACCAATCTGTAAAACCACCGCCAAAACCGCCTACTAAATCTCTCATCAAAGTGTTCGCACCTCTATCAAAACTTTGATCCACTAGTACAGATGAACCTGTACCTATAGGTGCATGAAAATAAGCCCAATACTTTCCTGGCAATAAAACAATTCCATTATCAATCCCTAAAGTGATATAACCAAGATTATCGAATCCAGTATCAGAGGCCATGAGCGTGTAAGAACTTGTTGCTACAATTTCAGTTCCAGGCAAACCACCAACATCTGAATAAATAGC
Source organism: uncultured Flavobacteriales bacterium (assembly GCA_943788755.1). GTDB lineage: Bacteria > Bacteroidota > Bacteroidia > Flavobacteriales_D > Parvicellaceae > CALSMU01. Next base: position 251,582 of record CALSRM010000002.1, on the reverse strand, counting down.
ATAATTGATTGTTTGTCCAAATGCCAGTGAATCTACACCATCATTTAAATTTTCATCTATCTGCTTATCAAACCAATGACCAAATGAAATGGAAGTAATCGTGTCTTGCACATAAACGTCAAATGACTGAGCGAATTCAATTGAATCCCCAAAATTATATATGTTATCGTATCCATAGTTCGAAAGCTGTGCTGTATCTGTTACAAAAAATTCAATTGAATCATAATTATTCGTTAAATCAACATCCAACCCAACGTTGGACAATGAAATTCCTCCTTCATAAAACCCCTCAGCAGCGGGTGTGTATGGATTCGGTAAGGTTGAAATATCAGTTGCTCCTGAAAGCAGGGATGCAACTGTAATGGCATCTGTGTATGCACCGTTGTTTAAATCAAAGTCGATAGATAAGTTTGTGAAATCAGTGGATCCAAGATTTTGTATTTCTGATTGAATTGTAACCGGCTGAACTTGAGAAAGAGGTAAAACTGGATAAACTATATCCGACACCCCATAATTCATAGCTACTTCATCACTAGGTAAATCTGCCACTACAATATCGTCAACAAACCACCACCAAGACCAATCTCCTTGCCAATTAAACTTAATTTTACAAGTAGCTTGTCCAGTCAATAATGCTGAAACATCTAAAAATTCGACAGCTCCATTTGCTGAACTGGCAGGCCCCCAAGTTTGAACAGACGTCCAAGTAAGGCCATCATCACTGGAAACTGACACTTCTCCTGCCCCACCATATCCATCTCTGAAATAGTGCGTAAATTCTAATCCAACTGAAGCCAATCCAACACAGCTAAAAGAAGGTGATATTAAATCAGCATTTTCTGGGAACCCATCATTACCAAATGCGTCAGAATCAAACCCAGCATATCCATTTGTAGCAGTAGCTGAGGATAATTCACCTCCAGTTCCATCAAAATAAGACCAATCTCCACCTCCAGCGGCATTATCTACAAGCGTCCAAGCTGCAAGTCCAGTAGAAAAATCTTCTGAAAAAACAGTAGTTGCCTTTAACAAGAGGTCCTGTGCCGAATGGTCAATAACCATGACTGGATTGGGGTTTAAATCCAATATTTTTCTTTTACTATTGAAAGTCATTTGCATTTGTGAAAATGCTATACTAGCTAGCAAAAAAGCCCCAATAAATGAGTAAATTTTTTTCATAGAATTAGTTTTTAGTACTTTTAAATTATTTTTTTTGTGTAAATTTGTAATCTGCAAATATACTTAATTCAATCTAAACTGCAACAAATCTCAATGAATTTTTTCAAGACACTTACTTTTTTCCTTACATTAATTCTATATGATGTTCAAATACATGGACAAACGCTTGGTGTAACTATGAACCATTTTAGTGCATCCAATGGTTACACTCTATTTTCTCAACTTGGAGACACTAGCACATTTTTAATTGATAACTGCGGAAACATTGTGCACAATTGGGAAGTAAATTCAAGACCTGGAAACTCAGAATATCTGCTAGAAGATGGATCTTTACTTAGATGTGGGAAAGATGAGGGAAACACTGACTTTGTTAAAGGTGGGTATGGAGGTTTGATTGAAAAATTAGATTGGGAAGGAAATTACTTATGGGAATACCAATACTCAAATGACTCTTTAAGGCAGCACCATGATATTGCCCCATTACCAAATGGAAATGTTCTGGTTTTAGCATGGGAGAAAAAAGATAGTGCAAATGCGGTAAACAGCGGCCGTGACCCAAACATACTAATTGATAATGAGCTTTGGCCGGAACATATTGTAGAAATTGAGCCTATCTATCCTAATGGCGGAACTATTGTTTGGGAATGGCATATATGGGATCATTTAGTGCAAGATTTTGACAATACAAAAAGTAATTATGGCGTCATTAATGAGCACCCCGAACGAATGAATATTAATGCACATGCAGGCAATGGAGGAAAAGATTGGCTGCACGGAAACTCCATTGATTATAACGAAAGCCTAGATCAAATAATGATTAGCCTAAGAACGTTGAATGAAATTATAATCATTGACCATAGCACAACAACAGAAGAAGCGAAGGAAAGCATTGGAGGTAACAGCAATAAAGGTGGTGATATTCTATATCGCTGGGGAAATCCTGAAAATTATGACTCAGGAACTTTGCAAGATCAAAAACTTTTTGGTCAGCATGACGCACATTGGATTAAAACAGGATTGAGTGAGGAGGGAAAAATTCAAATTTTCAACAACAATAACCCAGGAGATTTTTCATCGATTGTAGTTATTAATCCGCCCATTTCGGGATTTAACTATAATCTTGTTGGTGGTAATTCATTTCTTCCGGACAACTACTTTTGGGAATACAAAAGCACGCCTGATACTACTTTTTTTTCCGGTAGAATTTCCGGATCTCAAATGTTACCTAATAACAACACCTTAATATGTGAAGGAAATTCTGGCCATTTTTTTGAAATTAATCAAAATAAAGAAATAGTTTGGGAATACGTTACGCCTATAAATGCTGGAGTACCATTAGAGCAAGATGCTTCCACATCCTTAAACAACTCAGTTTTTAGATGTGTTAAATATTCAATCAATTATTCTGCCTTTAATGGTAAGGATTTGTCTGCTGGATATCCGATTGAACTAAACCCTAGTAATGACTGGTGCAACGAACAGCTCTCTGTGATCGAAAAATCTGCAACTCAGAGCTTAAAAATCTACCCTAATCCTGCAAAACATTTTTTAAATGTTTCAACTAAACGGAAAATTAAAAAGATTACTATCGCTTCCATACTTGGAAAGAAAATAAAAGAAAGTACATCTTTGAATTCAACTGATTTTTCAATTAATTTGGAAGGAATAAGTATTGGACCGTACGTATGTATTGTAACCCTTATTGATGGCGAAAAATTAGCTCTTCCATTCCTAAAAGCAGATTAAATTGTAGCATTTAGCCAAACAAAATCAATTATCGAATTTTCTAGAAATGAGTCATTTCGTAATTTCAATCACACATCTGAACCACAATATAAATAGAGTACGAGCCTCTAGATGAGCTGTCTTAAAAAAAAATTGGAAACTCGAATAGTAAAACCCCAAGGGTAAATAATTGTCAAGTTTAAGCTGCCAAATAATCAATTTAACTTTTGGCTAAGAATCCGATTACATAATTTTCCAAAAAAAACAAATTAGCCCTTACCTCCAAAAATTTTAATACACTGAAATTAAATGTTTTAACTGTTTTTGTTTAATTTTTATTATAAATAACTAAACAAAAATAAAATTTATTTATATCTTTGTTCAGAAATACTTTATTTAGTGTTTCACTGAAGATGATATCAGTTTAAACAACATGGAGAACCGAAAAGCCTTAAGACTAGGATAATACAATAATTAATAATTAAATTTTATGGAACATTTACCAATTGCAAGCGACAACTATGTCGCATTTACGTTTTTTATTGGAACCATGGCTATGATGGCCGCATCTGTATTCTTCTTCTTCGAACTAAGTAATACATCGTCAAAGTGGCGTACATCAGTTTTGGTTTCAGGACTCATCACTTTTATTGCAGCCGTGCATTATTATTACATGCGAGGTTACAACCTGGAAACAGGAGATTCACCTACATTTTTCAGATATGTGGATTGGATTTTAACCGTTCCTCTGATGTGTGTTGAATTTTACTTGATAACGAAGAAAGCAGGTGCCAAGATTGGCCTATTATGGAGGCTTATTGTTGCTTCTTTAATTATGTTAATCACTGGATATTTGGGAGAAACTGTCGATAGGGATAGCAGTGTGCTCTGGGGTGTAATTTCAGGAGCTGCTTATTTTTACATCGTTTACTTAATTTGGTTTGGAGAGGTGGCCAAACTTGCCAAGTCTGCCGGAGCACAAGTTGCTAAAGCTACTCGTGCACTTGCGTGGTTCGTTCTTGTCGGTTGGGCTATTTATCCGCTTGGATATATTTTAGGTACACCTGGTGGCTTTTTTGGAATTCAACTAGTTTCAGATCCAGATGCAGCCTCGCATGCTATGGACATAGTATACAACATAGCGGATGCCATCAACAAAATCGGATTTGGTTTAGTTATTTATGCTTTAAGCCGTTCCGAGGATTAATTATCGCACGTTATTGTAGTGCAAAGAATCTAAGAAAAGTGAGATATTATTCTCACTTTTCTTTTAACAAGAAGTTATTTGTCTGAGCACATTGGAAGAACAAATTTCGTGTTAACTTAAGCACAATAAACGGAAATAGATTCGAAAAACTGTCAAACAAAAAAAATTAAAAAATAATGGAAAATTTAACCCATACAGCACAAGTTATTGTTGCAATTTCAGTTGCTTTTGTTTGGACTTTCAGATTTCATAATGTCTTGAAAGAATTTAAACAATTTGAATTAAGCGATTTAACAAGAAATTTGGTAGGAGCAACAAAAATATCCCTAGCAACGCTCCTTATTGCAGGCTTGTGGCATTCTTCGTTAGTGCTTATTCCATCCATCTTAATGGGCATATTAATGACAGGTGCTCAGTTTTTTCATCTTAAAATAAGCAATCCATTTCAGAAACATTTGCCCTCGCTCGTTCTTCTAATCCTGTGCGGTTTTATCGTTTATTCAACTATTTGTTAAACCATGTATTTAGTTACGGGGTGTATTTGGTTATCAAGTTTGTCTTTCTTGGCTTATTCTTTTTCTTATTTTCAATGGCCCCATATGAAAAAAGAGTTTAAACGTTTTGGTTTAGAGAAGGTGGGTTTACTAACAATTTTATTGGAAATTATAGGATCCATAGGATTATTGATAGGACTTGAATTTCCTTTTTTTTTATTGATATCTTCACTAGGTCTTGCCTTATTGATGCTGGCTGGACTCATTGTCCGAATAAAATTAAAAGACAGCGTTTGGGTTTCTTTACCTGCTGTTTTTTACTTGTTTTTAAATGCCTACATATTTTTGATTGCCATCAGTACTGACACACTATAATTTAGACTAGTTACAAATTAGTTAGCTGACACATTAAGCCTCTATTTAACTTATGATATGCTTGTTAACTATTTTTCTACTTAAACAACTTATTATAACTAGAAACCGTATCAAAGAAGTATACAAGTTTCATGGTGACTGTATTTCTTTGTCCTGCATCAAGAACTGTCCCTAGATTATTGAAATAGGTAAACTGCGTATTGTTATCGTCCGTTTGAAAAGCATTCTTGTAAACCAAATTAATAAAACCTCCAGGGGCAAATTGCCAAGCAAAAATCAAATCGGTATTAAATGCATTAAAGTTAAAGTCTGAATTTCCCTGAAATGCATCGTCTCTTATAATGTATCCGTTAGCATCCAAATCACCATAATAATCGTATTCTCCATAAGACCAATAATGCCGAATTCTCAGTGTTAATGACAGGTTATTTTTAAATACATATTTTCCTCTCATGATGTTCACCAAAGTTCGAACATCCCTTACTCCGTATTTAGGCAAACCTCCAAAATACCCAGCAAAACCAGCACCGTTATACAAAACCGAATAATTGGATGAAGGTGTTAAGGAAAATTTATCACTAAAGCGTATGATTGGTGAAACATTAAATTCAAAATATTGATTAACGATATAATCTGTAAAATAGCCTTTCCCAAATCCAATATTTGCATCTAAAGCAAACTTTTTTCTATAATCTGAAGATAGACCTATACCATTATAATAATATTCGGGCATAATAAATTCCTGACCTGCAACTCTAGACTCAAACAAATCTATCCCATCCCCTACTTGAGAGCTCATATTTATAAAAATGGTATTGAAACTTTTCAAATCAAAAATATATCTTCCCGAATACTGTTTCTTGAGAATTTTTCCGGTAGAATAATCTTGATCCAGATCAAAAGAAAATCGATTAAAACTCCTATTCAACACCCAAAAGGGATTGTACTTATTGTATTCAAATTCAATGGAATGTGTTCTAATATTTGTAGTAAAATTTATACCCAAATCATTAGGATTAAACCCTGGTGATTTACTTTCAGTTGAAAGGGAGTATTTGAAATTCCCTTTTATTTTCGCCACATTGACAAAATAACTAAGCCCATCATCATCGCCAACTTTCAAAAAATTATTTAGCATATTTGTATCGCGTTGTGAAATTTTCAAATCTCCAGCTATTCCATATGTTGAATTCTTCGAAATGAGATCTACTCCTAATGCTGAAACGTTCCCATCAATGTAATCTCCAGTCCTTGTAGTGTTTAAATTAATAAAATAAATGGAACTATTATTTTTTAAATTCTGATCCAAAGAAATAATATTATAGTTCACCAGTGGATTGGTTTCAATCTCACGTGTATTTCCCGTTAAATCATCTACAATAAGCGCATTGCTCGAAGCGGTTACTGCATTCATCACACCAATTCCAAGACCTTTTTTGTTACGTCCTGATATTTTTGCGACATTAATGAGCCGCGTATTTGTTGGATTATTGATAACACTCTCTGTAGAATCTAAATTCCATAGGTTTTCATTATTTTGAATAGGCGCTCCACCAATTCGCCTGGAATAAAATAAATCCCCACGATTAAACAAATCAACACCCTCCTGAAAAAAGGGCCTTTGCTCTTCAAATTCAACTTCAAACGCTCCTAAATTTTTAACGATATTATCCGATCGCACTTGAGAAAAGTCAGGCAGTAAAGACATGTCAAGTGTAAAACTTTCATTTAAACCCAGTTTAAGATCAGCTCCCGCTCCATAACCTACTGTAGTCTCACCATTGTCAACATCTACGAAAGAAGAGGTATATGGCGAGATTGAAAGCCGAAGAGGAGCTTTGATATTATCCAAACCTGTTAACAATCCCCAATAATTCAACTCTGTTTCGACCTCTTTAGGCACTAGAGACCACTGTAAACCAGTTCTCGTTCTTCTGAGATTTCTTTCAAACTGGACTCTCCATACTTGCTTGTCTCCATTGGGAAAACGAATTGCATAATAAGGTATTCGCATTTCAACAATCCAACCATCTGAAACAATTTGAACTGCACTTTGCCAAACTGCATTAAAAGAGGGATCTGAAATTCTAGAATCTGATTGAACCCCAGATGCTGCTACGGAAAATGTAAAAGCATCTAGCATTTTATTGTATGTATCTATCGAAAATGAAAATCCATCAGAATTTAACTCATCATCCCGCTCTCCTAGTTGTGCTAAAATGCTATCAGGGCTGCTATCATAGCAATATCCTAGGACATAAATATTACTATTGTCATAAAGTACTTTTACTTCGGTTTTAAACCTGGGCTTATTACCTTCTGTTGGGTTTTGTTCTAAAAAATCAGAAGCAATTTCCGCAGTTTTCCATTGTTCTTCTGCCGCAAAACCATCGATAGTAATTTTATCAATTGCCCTTGACGCTTTTAAATTTTTTGATTGACCAAATGAAAAATTGGACAAGCAAAAAAATAGGATTATGTATAGGATTTTATTCAGAATGAGAAAATTTTTTCAAATGTAATAGAACAGATTGCGATTCTTTAGCTAACATTATAGAAATGTTATGAGCGGTTATCAAAAAACAATAAAAAGTGCCGCCATAAACACAAGTATAAAAAACCAAGATTAATGTAATAACCTTATATTGTATGCCTTAAGTATAGAAAATGAAAAAAAAACAAATTGACAACCTAAAAGAACAGTTTATACTATCCAAACATATTACGCATCTTAATCATGGTTCTTTTGGTGCTTGTCCCAAACCTATTTTAGATGATTACCAATTTTGGCAATTAAAACTAGAACAAGAACCCGTTAACTTCTATGTGAATGAAGGAATGCAGCATCTTGAAAAATCGAGAGAAGCACTTGCTACCTACATAAATTGTGAGGCACAAAACATCGTTTTTACTACAAACCCTTCTTATGCAATCAATATTATAGCAAAAGGTTTTGACCTCAAAGAAGGTGACGAAATACTATCATCCAATTTGGAGTATGGTGCACTTATAAAAACTTGGGATTATTATTGTAAAAAAGCAAAAGCAAAATTTGTTACAAGTGAAATCACATTACCTATCATTAGTAAAGAAAAAATAATTGATCAATTTTTTGAAAACGTTAGTTCCAAAACAAGAGCTATTTTCATCAGTCAAATAACTAGCTCAACGGCATTGATCTTGCCGGTAAAAGAGATTTGCGAGCGAGCAAAAGAACTTGACTTGATTACTATTATCGATGGTGCTCATGTTCCTGGGCATATAGACCTTGATTTATCCGAATTAAAAGCAGACATATATACAGGAGCTTGCCACAAATGGATGTTGACACCAAAAGGCTGCTCCTTTCTTTATATAAATGAAGAATTTAAAAACCGTTTCGACCCGCTAATCATATCTTGGGGATATAATGTAAACTCGAATTTCTCAGATCATCATGAACTGCAAGGAACAAGAGATTATTCAGCTTTTTTAACTATTCCAACTGCAGTGCAATTTTTAAAAGATAATGATTGGGATTCTGTTTCTAGGAACTGCAAAGAATTGGTTCTGACTAATTATGAAAAAACATCCTCAATTCTTAATGGCAAACCTATATGTCCGGTAAGTGCTGATTATTTAGGACAAATATGCAGTAGCTCTGTTAAAACAAGTGAGTCAGAAAAACTGAAAACTATTCTATACAAAGAGTTTAACATCGAAGTCCCTATTATGCAGCTCGGCAATGAATTTTATCTTCGTTTTTCCGCTCAAGGCTACAATAATCAAGATGATATTGATTTACTACACCAAGCTTTAGAAACAATAAAAAAACAAACCAATTTGATTCAATCATAAATAAAAAAAGCAATTATATTTGAATAAAATACATAACTACAAAACCTATAAATATGATTAACAGAATTTCAATTTTTATTTTTATTTGTTTAAGTTTTGCTTCCAATAGCTGGGCTCAAAACAATAAAAAAGATGATAAAAATGCCAAAGCCGATTCCAAAGACATATACGGCGGTTTAAAATTCAGAAATATTGGCCCTGCTTTAATGTCGGGACGAATTTCAGATATTGTAATTCATCCAAACAATGAAAATATTTGGTATATATCAGCTGGTTCCGGTGGTGTATGGAAAACACAAAATGCCGGAACTACATGGGAACCATTGTTTGACGGACAAAAAAGTTATTCAATCGGATGTATCTCACTAGACCCCCAAAACCCAGAAATAGTTTGGGTAGGAACAGGAGAAAATGTTGGAGGAAGGCACATCAGCTATGGTGATGGAGTATACAAAAGTGAAGATGGAGGTAAATCATGGAAAAACATGGGTCTCAAGAAATCTGAACATTTGTCAAAAATAATTATTCATCCTTCTAATTCTAATGTTATTTGGGTAGCTTCTCAAGGTCCACTATGGAGTAAAGGTGGCGAACGAGGTGTATATAAATCGGTAGATGGAGGTAAAACCTGGAAGTTAACCTTAGGAGACGATAGTTGGGTTGGCGCTACCGACATGCTAATTGATCCAAGAAACCCAGATTTACTCTATGCTGCTACTTGGCAGCGTCAAAGAACAGTTGCTGGATACTTAGGAGGAGGACCAGGAACAGCAGTTTACAAATCTAATGACGGAGGAGAATCATGGAAAAAACTTACAAATGGTCTACCGTCAAGTAATATGGGTAAAATTGGATTGGCTCTATCTCCGCAAAAACCGGATGTAATTTATGCGGCAATCGAGCTAGACCGGAGAACAGGAGGTGTTTATAAAAGTACAAATCAAGGTAATTCATGGACAAAAATGAGTGATGCTATTGCTGGAGGAACTGGACCGCACTACTATCAAGAATTGTATGCATCACCGCACAATTTTGACGAGATCTATTTTGCAGACAATTATATGCAGGTTTCCTATGATGGAGGAAAGCACTTTCAACGCATGAATGAAAGCGAAAAACATGTAGATAATCATGCTGTAGCTTTTAAGAAAAGTGATCCTAATTACATTCTAGTGGGTTGTGACGGTGGCTTATACGAAAGCTTTGATAAAACCCAAAATTGGAAATTCATGGCTAACTTACCCATTACGCAGTTCTATAAGATTGCTGTGGATGATGCTGAGCCATTCTATAATGTGTTTGGTGGCACCCAAGATAACAATACACAAGGAGCTCCATCTAGAACCGATAATATACATGGAATTCGCAATGCAGATTGGTTTGTGGTATTGGGAGGAGATGGGCATCAACCAGCTACTGAACCGGGAAATCCTAACATAGTCTATGCACAATGGCAGCAAGGAAACCTTAATCGTCATGACCGACTTACCGGAGAAAACACCTCTATACAGCCGCAACCGGCATTAGGAGAAAAGATTGAACGCTTCAATTGGGATGCCCCTATACTGGTTAGTCCGCATAATCCGAAACGAATTTACCATGCTTCACAAAGAGTTTGGAGATCTGAAGACAGAGGAGATTCTTGGCAAGCAATTTCGGGAGATTTAACGAAAAATATAGAACGGATACAAACTCCATTTTACGATAAAAAACAAAAATGGGATAATGCTTGGGACATATATGCAATGTCCAATTATAGTACGATTACCTCTTTGTCCGAATCCCCACAAAAAAATGGTTTAATATACGCAGGAACGGATGATGGAATTATTCAGGTAACCGAAGATGGAGGTGTCAATTGGAGAAAAGTAGATTTTTCGAATATTAAAGAACTACCGACAACAGCCTTTGTTAATGATATAAAGGCTGACCTCTATGATGAAAATATAGTATATGTTGTATTAGACAATCACAAATACGGTGATTACAACCCTTACTTATTTAAAAGTATGGATAAAGGATTTACCTGGGAGAATATGTCAAGCACTCTGCCGGAAAAAACGCTGCTTTGGAGAATTGTACAAGACCATCAAAAAAGTAATCTGCTGTTTTTAGGAACAGAATTTGGCATCTACTTTTCAATTGACGGAGGCAATAACTGGCAAAAACTAAAGGGAGGCTTACCAAATATTTCTGTGAGAGACTTAGCAATTCAAAAAAGGGAAAATGATCTAGTAGCGGCTACCTTCGGAAGAGGAATTTATATACTTGACGACTATTCATCTCTTCGAGAATTTGATCCAGCTAAGAAAGAAAATGAAGCGCAATTATTTACACCAAGAACAGCCAAATGGTATATGCAAAGAAGAACTTTAGGAGGAGGAACAAAAGCTGCTCAAGGAGATAATTACTTTGTGGCTGAAAACCCACCCTATGGAGTTGAATTTACTTATTACCTGCAGGATAACTACAAATCAAAAGAAGCAAAACGAAAAGAAAAAGAAACAGAAACAGAAAAAGCAGGAGGAAACGTTGGTGTTCCTGAATGGTCGATACTAGAGAATGAAGATAAAGAAATAACACCAAACATTTGGTTATTTATCTATGACAATGAAGATAAAATACTTCGAAAAGTTAAGGCGCAAAACAAAAAAGGATTTAATCGCATTAGTTGGGATTTATTGACTGATTCGCCGTATACAATATCTGCTGATAATATAAATAGCAAACGAATGGGATACAAAGTTGGACCGGGAAATTATTCAGCTCAACTTTTCAAGCAAATTGAGGGTAATTATCTTGCTATAGGAGGAAAAGTATCTTTCGATGTAAAGCAATTTAACAAAGGTTCACTAACCGGTAGTTCACCTGAAAAAGTGATAGTGCATTGGAAAGCAGTCTCTTCTTTAAGGGTAAAAATAAGTGATTTAAATATAGATATTAAAGATGCTAAAAATACCATTAGCGTTATGCTGAAAGCCTATGACAAAGCAATTTCAAATGATGCAATTCTTCATACTGAGCTACTCAGTATTCGAAATCAACTTTTGGAATTAACACAGCAAATTCGTGGTAGCAAAATCCGATCTGAAGTTGGAGAGAAAGATGAGTATCCAACAATGGGAGATTATATGTGGAAAGCAAATAGCAATTCTTCTACTTACGGGCCCACTGCAGGTCAATTGCAATCATTGGAAAATGCCAATACGCTCTATGATAGAATAATGACAAAACTGAAGGATATCGAAAAATCAATGGCTCCACTTGAGGAAAAACTTCTAAAAATAGGGGCTCCCAAAATAAAAAATTAAACAAACTGAATCGCTTATTCAATAAGCGGAGCATTAATTTATTTTTGGAATCCCTGATTGACAAAAAGTTAAAGCGATTTATCCTTCAGAGCTTAAATAAATAAAAATATTCGGGCATAATCAGACAAAAACCTTCGTACCTTAGTACATCAATTTTGGTGTATATAATGAAAAATAGAGGTTTTGATTTGCGAAAAGGTTTTATAATCAGCAAGCATGTTGCTGAGGAAATAGATCACTTTGACCGTGTATTCGATATTTTTAAAGAATTACTCACGCATACATCTGGAGATATTGACGAATCTTTTGATTGGCTAAATTCTCTGGACGCTGAATATAAAATATTCAGTGATGAATATACGTTGGAAGATTTTGAAGAGGACCTCAAGAAGCGCGGGTATATAAAGGAAGAAATTGATTTTGAACAAGGTAACAAAGGTAAAGGAAAAGGTAAAAATGTATTAACCGCTAAATTGGAATCTGCTCTTCGAGAGTATGCATTGGATCAAATTTTCGGAAAGTTAAAAAAGAGTGGCCTTGGTAATCATGCCACAACAAAAATCGGCGTAGGAGACGAAAGAGATGGAGAAAATCGTGCTTTTCAATTTGGAGATGACCTCGCTACAGTTGATATGACGCAAAGTTTAAAAAATGCCCAAATTAACAATGGAATAGCTGATTTAAGATTGACTGAGAATGATTTGGTAGTTGAGCAAACGAAGCACAAGGCGCAAATGAGCACGGTTTTAATGATTGACATCAGCCATTCAATGATATTGTATGGTGAAGATCGTATTACACCTGCAAAGAAGGTGGCAATGGCTTTAGTTGAGTTAATTAAACGTAAATATCCAAAAGACTCCATCGATATAATTGTTTTCGGAAATGAAGCATGGCCAATTAAAATCAAAGACCTCCCCTATTTAAAAGTAGGTCCTTACCATACTAATACAGTTGCAGGTCTAGAGTTAGCAATGGATATATTGAGAAGAAAGCGCAACACAAACAAACAAATTTTTATGATAACCGATGGTAAGCCAAGCTGCATTCAACTGCCATCAGGAGAGTTTTATAAAAACAGCAATGGCTTAGATGAAATGATTGTTTCAAAATGCCTAAACAAGGCAGCGCAAGCTAGAAAACTAAAAATTCCAATTACAACCTTTATGATTGCTCAAGACCCCTATTTGCGGAAATTTGTAGAAATATTTACTGCGCAAAACCAAGGAAAAGCCTTTTTAACCGGACTTTCTGGACTGGGGCAAATGATTTTTGAAGATTACGAGAAAAATAGAATTAAAAAAATATAAGTGAAGATGCAAGAAGAAATCACATTTAAAGAACTAAAAGACTCGGGATACAAGGAGAAGACAATAACCGAAGAATTACAAGCTAACTTAATTGCACGCATACAATCAAAACAAAGTGTTTTTCAAGGATTATGGGGGTATGAAGATACTGTTGTACCTCAATTAAAGAAAGCCATTCTTGCGGGTCACCATATCAATCTTTTAGGACTTCGCGGTCAGGCAAAAACAAAAATAGCACGAAGCATGGTTGACTTGCTGGATGAATACATGCCCATTGTAAAAGGTTCTGAAATTAATGATAGTCCATTTCAACCTATTTCTAAATTTGCAAGAGATTTAATTGCGGAATTGGGGGACGTAACTCCTATTGCATGGGTACATCGAAATGAGCGTTTCTTTGAGAAATTAGCAACTCCAGACGTAAATGTTTCTGATTTAATTGGAGATATTGACCCCATAAAGGCAGCAACATTAAAACTTCCTTATTCTGATGAACGAGTATTGCATTATGGTATGATACCGCGTGCTAATCGTTCCATTTTCGTATTAAACGAGCTACCGGATTTACAAGCCAGAATTCAAGTTTCTTTGTTTAATATTTTGCAAGAGGGAGATATTCAAATACGTGGTTTTCAACTGAGAATGCCATTAGACATACAGTTTGTTTTTACTGCAAACCCGGAAGATTACACAAATAGAGGAAGTATTGTGACACCGCTAAAAGACAGGATTGGATCTCAGATTTTTACGCACTATCCAAAATCAATTGAACTTGCGCGTGAGATTACTGAACAAGAAGCTAAAATTTCTGATGAAGACAAAGCAACAATACATGTATCTGATATAGCAAAAAACCTATTAGAAGAAATTGCATTTGAAGCAAGAAATAGTGAGTATGTAGATGCAAAAAGTGGTGTTAGTGCTCGAATGACTATTAGCGCAATGGAAAACCTTGTAGCAGCAGCTAAATTACGTTTGATTGAAACGGAATCTACTAATACAGCTTTGCGCTTAGTTGATTTTGCCTCTATTATTCCTTCTATTACAGGAAAGATTGAATTGGTGTATGAAGGCGAACAGGAAGGGGCCGATCATGTGGCACAGCTGCTCATCGACAAGGCTGTGATTACACAATTTGAAAAAATATTCCCCAGTATTCCTAAATTGGAAAAAGAAGGCGTAAAAACGACTTATACAGATATCATCGAATGGTTTGACAGCAACTATATTGAATTAAACTATACCGCTACAGATACTGAATTCCACAAAAACCTTAATAGCATCAAACCTTTATTGACGGTTATTGAAGAACATGCTCCTCAATTAGAAAAAGAGGATCAAGCATTTTGTATGGAACTGGTATTATGGGCATTAACCATCAAAAACAAATTGGACAAGGCAGAAAATAACACCTCTTTAAAGTTTGATTCGGTTGGTATAAATCAATTTTTATACGGAAGTAATTGATTTAAAAGGGCTTCTTAAGCTTTTTCTGTTTCGAATTAAATTTAATTATCGCCTTCATTCTTTTCGAGGTTTTTATTCTTTCAGCGCCATACTATTCTAGCGATAACTCTCTATGCGTAAATAATTTATAGAGCTATTTATTGCATTGAATACAAAGGTATATTCCATGACACTTACTCCCCTATTACACACAAAATATTTAACAGATTAATTTTTCTTTATTGCTGGTATTTATCATAGTCCGTATATCCTCTCGAACTATTGGTATACCAAAATTCCTTATCCCTCTCCATTAGCTTCCAATTATTTTTAAATCGATCCACTAAATCAGGGTTTGCGATGAAATCCCGTCCAAATGAAATTAGATCTGCTTCTCTTTTTTGAATTGCTTCCTCCGCCTTTTCCATTGTAAAACCTCCACATAACATTAAAACGCCATTATACAGCTCTCTAATCTCTTTCCATAATGTAAATTTTTCAGTATAAGGATCTCCCATATGACTCAAATGCAAGTAAGCTAGGTTTTTAGAATTTAAATGTGAAACCAAATCTAAATACAACTGTCTCAATTCAATTGGGTTTTCCGTAACATCTGCGTAACTAAAGGGTGAAACTCTTAATCCAACCTTTTTCTCTCCTATTGCATTTATACAAGCATCAATTATTCTATATAGAAAACGTAATCTGTTTGATCGACTACCACCATATAGATCCTCTCTTATATTACTGGATTCATTCATAAATTGGTTCGGCAAATACCCATGCGCACCATGTATTTCAACACCATCAAACCCAGCTTTTATGGCAAGCTGCGCACAGATAGAGAATTCTTTAACTGCTATATCAATATCTTCTAAACTCATTGATACTGGAACGGAATATTTTTGTTTACCATAATGATAGGTCGCAACCTCTCCTAACTGAGCAATTGCCGAAGGACCAAACAAATTAGCGCCAGCAGGTAAATTATTCACATGACCTACACGTCCTGTATGCATGACTTGCAAAAATATTTTGCCACCATTATCGTGAACGGTTTTTGTAATCGGCCTCCAGGCATTCATTTGTTCCTTGTTGCACAATGCGGGCATATTACAATACCCAACACCGTTGGGTGAAGGAGATGTTCCTTCAGCTATTATAAGACCCGCACTAGCTCGTTGACCATAATATTCAGCCATTATATTTACTGGTACATTATTGTTTGTTGCTCTTCTTCTTGTTAAAGGAGCCATAACAACTCTAGAACTCAACTCCAAACCGCCTAAATCAAAAGAATCAAATAATTTCATATCTAATAACCTATATAAAATGTAAATATTTTATAATACAAAACTGACCAGGTAGTAATAAAAGCTATTTAGCTATTATTCGTTTTTCAGGTCCTGCTAATTTTTGAACAATCACACCGATAAGAATAACCACAGCACATCCAATAAAATTATACATTAAATAACTTAATTCAATGACTTCATAAGTCTTTAGTAAATGAACAGTCAAAACTGTAAGTTGACCAATAATACCACCTATTAATGCTGCTCTTCCTCCCACTGACTTGAAGAATAGGGCTAATATAAATACTCCTAATATAGTGCCATAAAACAGGGAACCTAAAATATTTACTAATTGAATAAGGTTTTCAAACATTCCTGCGGTTAAGGCAATTAAAATAGCTAACAAACCCCAAGAAACGGTAACCCATTTACTAACCTTCAAATCTTTCTTCTCATCATCAGATTTAGACCAGAACTTTTTGTAATAATCAATGGTTGTAGTGGCAGAAAGTGCATTTAACTCGCCAGCTGTCGAAGACATAGCTGCAGAGAAAATAACAGCTAAAAGAAGTCCAATAAGTCCATGTGGAAGGAAATTTAAAATGAACGTTAGAAATATATAGTCTGAATCTTTTGTCTCGTAAGCTGGATCAATTTCAAAAAGTAAGTTTTTATATTTATTTCTAAGGACGTCTTGCGTGGTTTGAAGTTCATAAATCATTTTATTAGCTTCCGGATTCGTTTCTCTTTGCACATCAGCAAGAATCAGTTTTTTCTTTTCGAATACAGCATCGTACTCTTTTTCTATGCGCAATAAACTAGCTTCCTCAGCTTTCGTCATTTCTATAGAAACAGGATTAAAGACAATTGGAGGTTTATTAAATTGAAAGGAAACAAAAACCATAACTCCGATAAGTAATATGAAAAATTGCATTGGTATTTTTAACAAACCATTAAACATCAGTCCCATGCGAGATTGCTTTAAAGATTTCCCCCCTAAATATCTTTGCACTTGAGATTGATCTGTTCCAAAATAAGAAACAAAAAGAAACAGGCCTCCTGTTAATCCTGATAATAAAGTATATCTGTTCCCTAAATCAGGAGATAGGTCAATGATTTCCATTTTCCCTAAACTACCAGCAATATCAATACCCCCTGAAAAACCTATTCCTTCGGGAAAACTTTCTACCACATAATAAAATGCTAAAAACATTCCACCCATGATCACCCCCATTTGCCATTTCTGCGTGAGAGAAACTGCCCTACTGCCACCAGAAACCGTGTAGACAATTACCAGGCCGCCTATAATAAGGCAAGTTAATTGAAGGTTCCATCCTAGGATAGTGGACAGAATAATTGAAGGAGCATAAATGGTAATACCCGCTGCCAGACCTCTTGAAACCAGAAACAAAAAAGCAGTAAAAGAGCGAACACGCACATCGAATCGTTGCTCCAAATACTGATAAGCCGTGTATACTTTTAGCTTGTAATATACAGGAAGAAAAAAAACAGAAACAATAATCATAGCAAGTGGTAATCCAAAATAAAACTGTACGAATCCCATTCCACTTTCATAAGCTTGACCAGGAGTTGAAAGAAAAGTTATGGCACTTGCTTGAGTTGCCATAATTGACAATCCAATAGTAGCCCAATTTTCAGAATTATTCCCTTTGAGGTAGCTTTGAAGATTGTTGTTTTTTCTAGTTTTCCAACTTCCATAAACAACTATTAGAGTAAGTGTACTTGTTAGTACTAACCAATCAATTAAGCTCATATTGCATAGTAATTAGTTATCATTAAATAAATTACAATTTGAATCAAAAGAGCAGCTAGTAAGCCTAAATACCAATAATTCCAATTTGTAGAATCTTCCTTATTTTTCATATTGATAACTTAACAGATTTGCAAATAGTCGATAGGCACCAATAACACCATTTGGCAATTCTCGGAAGAATGATATTCCCGTATAGACAAACTGTCCCTTTCCATATTTTGCAGCAATTAACGCTCCATGCTGAGGATCTTCTCCTTCATCTTCCCAAGAGAAAAGAGGTACATATTCTTTGGCCCAATTTGAAGCAAAATACAAACCTCTTTCTTGCACCCAGTTGTCAAAATCATTTTTTGAAATTTTGTTAGGCGAATTTAATATTGGGTGGTCTGGGTTTAAAAATGTTACTTCCGCATCTTCCTCGGTAACTCTGTTTCTTGATAATTCAAAAGGATAAGGACCTAAAGATTTTCCTTTTAAGGAGCGATAAGCGGTATTATATTGCATAATAAGGTTTCCTCCCTCTTCAACATATTGATTCAATAAATCACCAAAATTTAGTAATTCAGGTTTTACATTATAAATTCTTATTCCTAAAACTATTGTTTGATAAACATCTAATTGAATCAAGGGAATGTCCTTTACTGAGAATACATCAACTTTAAAACCTAATTGCTCTATTGCTTGCGGAACAACATCCCCTGCTCCTTTTATATACGCTATTCTCCCCGCATTAATTTTGACATCAAGCAACGTACATTTTAATTTTTCCTTTTTAAATAATGCTTGAGTTGTGATATGATCATAAGCAATTTCTTTATAGGAATGCAATATTTCTCCTGCTGCATTAAATAGCTCTATATTTCCTTGTTCCGCATTTTTTGTTGCTGTTATGGAAAACTCATACCACTCTTCTGAATGAATACCATTTGTAGATACCTCTAATTTAGACGGTTTAACAATCCACCCTTTTGGAGCCTTTATACTTATCTCATCGATTAAACTATCGGTAAAACTTCTTAATTTAAACTGTATTATTTCTTTTTTATCAGGAGACATTAAAAGCTGCTGCTTATTAAATGTAGTAGTAAATTTTGGAGTTGCTATTAACGGTCTTATTCTTTCTCCAAAAGATGGATCTCTCCACTTATAGGTAACAGGCAAACTAATAGTAAATACAGAATTGTTTATGGAGAATTTAAATGAAGCTGTAATACTTGGAGAACTTTCGGGTTCTCCCAAATCCTTAGTATCAGCTACAACAAATACATTTATAAAATCTTGATTTAGCCAATAAGGATTCGAAAGATTATTATTACCACTAGAAACCATATTCTCAGAAACCATTTGATTGTATTTCAAAGTATCATTTAATTTTATTTCCTCACCCGAACTAAGAGCAACTCCAATAAGATACAATTCTAATCTCGTTCTATTTATAACATTAGCAGTTAATTCAACTGAATCACCTTGAATGAAAGAATAATTACTTGCAATCATTTCTAAATCTAATCCCAAACAATCAATGAGAATTTGTTTGCAACGGTCAATTTTCTCTTTAACGACATAACTCTTAGGAAGTGTTTGCAGTACTTTAAGAATCTCCAATATTCCTGAAACATTATTTTCAACATTTATAAAATCAAAATTATCAATTACCGCTTTAAATTGTTCTTCAAATTCTTCACCCATCAAGACCTTCCAGTTACGCTTACTTTTCTCAAAAAGGGAAGATTGTAATTTCTCCCCTGCCAAATGCTTAAAGTATTCCAAGCGACTACCAAGCTCAACTAGTCCACCAAAACCTTGGCACTTATGTTCACTTCTGGCCAACGTACCAATTTCATTGTAAGACATTCCAAGCTGAGGATTATAACCTCCGATATCAGCTACTAAATAATCAGAATTTTCTTTTGCGATATCCTTTATATTTTCATCCCACCAATAAGAGGTATTCCAATACAATGAAGTAGTTTCCCAAATACCATATAAAGAAACTTGTTTAGGCATATATTTAGGGTCTTTTGCTTTATCAAAGGCTTCAATTGCTAATAATGCAGATGCAGTATGGTGACCATGCCCTCCTCTTTTATCTGGAGGAAAACGCGTAATTATTACATCCGGTTGAAACTTTCGAATCATTAGGACTAAGTCTGCCAGTAATTGCTCTTTACCCCACAATTCAAGCGATTCTTTTGCAGATTTTGAGTAACCAAAGTCAACAGCCCTTGAAAAATATTGTTTTGCACAATCATGTGATCGAGCAGAAAGTAGCTCCTGCGTCCTCAAAACTCCTAAATCTTCGCTTAATTCATTTCCTATTAAATTTTGACCACCGTCGCCACGCGTCAATGAAAAATAAGCTGTCTCAGCTTTCTCGCCCAAAGAAAGCCATGCAAGCGCCCTTGTGTTTTCATCATCTGGATGAGCAGCCACGTATAAGACGCGTTTCATAGAATACAGTTTCTGCAGATCTACGTATATTTCGCCATTACTTTTATTAGCAAAACTGCTTATCCCTATGGATAAAATCATTAAAAAAAGATAAAATTTATTCATTTTTTATTAATTATTAGATCTCGAAATTAATCAATTTTGTTCAACCTATTTTTAAAAAAAGTAAACATCTGAAAAGCAAAGAGATAGGAGTAAAAGTAAAATATTCTTGCGCAATAAAGAGGTTACTTAACACGCTTAGTGCTATTTTCGCTCTCAATATTAATTTAAAAGTAATAAAATGAAAAATTTAATCACCGGTACAATACTATTTGCAGGCTTAACATTGCAAGCACAAATAAAAACACCAGCTCCAAGTCCAAGTTCTACTGTAGAACAAAAAATTGGATTAACAGATGTTTCAATTACCTATTCAAGACCGCACAAAAGAAATAGAGAAATTTTTGGAAGCTTGGTTCCATTCGATAAAATGTGGAGGACTGGAGCAAATAAAAATACAATAATTACAACTAGTGACATTTTAATTTTTGGAAATGATACTTTAAAAGCTGGATCTTATTCAATATTCACTATTCCTAAAAAAGATGAATGGGTTATTATATTTTATGGTGATACGGAAAACTGGGGAACACCAGAAAAAATGGACGACAGTCAAATTATGATTAAGACCTCTGCTAAAGTTGGATCACTGAACCAAGCTAAACAATCTTTTACAATTAGTTTTGATGACATTCAAATGGATGGTGCAAAACTTTCTATGTCGTGGGACAAAACAGTTGTTACGTTGCCATTTAAAACAGCTACAAAAGAAAGAGTTACGGCATCAATTGAAAAAGTTATGAATGGTCCAATGGCAGAAGACTATTACAAAGCTGCGGATTACTATTTATCTCAAAAATCAAATATTAAAACAGCCCTAGAATATATTAACAAAGCGCTTGATTTAAAAGAAGAAAAACCCTTCTGGTATTTGAGAAGAAAAGCACTTATTCAAGCTGAACTAAAAGACTACAAAGGGGCTATCGAAACGGCTAAACTTTCTATGGCTGCTGCTAAAGTTGCAAACTATGAAAGCTATGTAAAATCTAACCAAGACTCAATAGATGAGTGGAGTAAAAAGTAAGTAGCATTATACAATGCAAGTTAAAATAGGAATAACTTTTAAAAGTTATTCCTATTTTTTTTGACATTATTAAACATAAACCTTTGGGACAATTCGGGTATTTAAACAAAAAATGCTATTTTCACTACTAGATGTGGAGTCCACCGAACACTGAAAAATGGGTAACCGAAAAATTATACTAAGGAAAATAAAAAAATACAACATGAAAAAACTTTACACTATTTTGGCATTAATGCTCTCTTTCTCTCAAGCGCATGCTGCTTTGCACATCATAACCGTATCAGACAATCAGTTCACACCAGCTACTCTTAATGCAGAATGTGGAGATACTGTAAAATGGGTGTGGGAAAGTGGAATCCACACAACATGGTCAACTTCCATTCCTGCTGGAGCTGATTTGTGGTTCGAACAAATTGACTCTTTCGACACTACCTATAGCTACCAAGTTAGCTTGGCTGGCACCTATGATTATTACTGCTATAACCACCCAATGATGACGGGCAGTATTATAGTAACCTGCCCTACTGAAATTGCTTCTCAAAGTGATAATTTTTCTTCTTTGGTTTATCCTAACCCTTTCGAAAACAACCTCACCATTGAAACTCCTGACGCTACGTTGATTTCAATTTACACAATAACTGGAGAAAAAATAAAGACCATTATTTTAACTGAGGGACAAACAAAAACAGAGATTATTACGCGAGATATGGCGCCAGGAATTTATTTATGCGCAATTCTTAAAGAAGGAGTTCTGATTGGTAAGAGAAAGCTTATGAAGCAGTAACTTATTCTTACCTGGGTCCCTTGTTAGCAGTATTTTCTGAATAGATCAGTTTTACGTAAGTAACAGATACTTGAACTATTTAAGTATATAGGAATCACCAATTGGTTTACAAGGATTATCAAGTAAATTATTAATCCTTCACCTTTCCTAATATACTTGAAAGCAATCGGAACATGATCCGAAAATTTTGTTCTGAACAAGTTGTGTTCGTAAGGTGCATAAGGAAAAGATTCTCCCATGTAAAGTGTTCGCACTTCTTTCATTAAATCAACTAATTTGTAGGACTCCTTGATTATCTCGTCTTCTGAACTATTTGTGTAGAAAACATGGTCATACGGTTTTCCTTTTTTAGCATCTTCATACAACTTGGTGTTTGTGCTGGAATGACTATTACTGCAATGGAAAACTTCTAGCAGCAGCTAGATTGCATTTAATAGAAACGGAATCTACTAAAACAGCATTACGTTTAGTTGATTTTGCATCTATTATTCCTTCTCTTACCGGAAAGATTGAGTTGGTATATGAAGGAGAACAAGAAGGAGCAGATTATGCTGCACAGTGGGCATTGACCATCAAGAACAAATTAAATAAGGCAGAAAACAACACCTCTTTAAAAGTTGATTCAATTGGCTTAAACCAATTTTTGTATGGAGATAATTAAGTAATTAAAATTATAACGGCTTTTTAAGCTTTTTCTGCTTCGCATTAAATTTTATCGCCGCCTTCATTCTTTCGGAGGTTTTAATTCTATCAGCGCTATAATATTCCAGTGCTAATTCTCTATGCGTAAATAATTTATGGAGCTGTTTATGGCATGGAATACATAGGTTAATTCCATGTCTATTGAGCTCTATATCTGGGTGAATTTTTTGAACATACTTTTTGGAATGCATCTTGCGCGGAATCAAATGATGAAAGGTTAACTTCATATTTGCTCTTTGGCACAATTCACAGGTTTCCGAATCACTCATATTTTATAGTTTAAATAATCATATGAAAATATTATTACCAAAATAGTCTAGTATAAATTTACAAACCAGCATAAATAATCGCGCCGCAAATAACTTGAGAAATGACCTAAATAGCTAATCTAGGTGCCCAGCTGACTAAATATCATTAAGACACTTAAGCTAGATTACATTACAGCATAGTTAATTCCTTAATAATTCCTTGATGCGCAGGGTACTCGTCAAGCAATTCCTGTCGATTTGCTAACACAAAATCTTCAAAATCAAAACCAGGCGTAACCGTGCAACCAACAAATGAATAGCTATTAGGCACCTGAACTTTAGAAGCAAACCAACATCCTGCAGGAACAACAGCTTGAGGTGTTTGACCTTTATCTATGTCATTTCCTATTTGAAGAATATCCAATTCTCCATTTGGTAATAAAACGTAAACCGAAAGCGGAGACCCCCCATGAAAATACCATATTTCTTCAGATTGAATTTTGTGAAAAGCCGAAAAATTATCACCGGTAATTAAAAAATAAATACCTGTTGCTGCAGATCTTAATTTACCATTTTTATTGATCAAATTTTCCTTAGAACGAAATGTCTCTTTAAAATATGCACCCTCTGGGTGAAGCTGTAACTCTAATTTATCAATCCAATAATTCGCATCTTTCATAGTAGTATAAAGATACTAGAAATCATTAACAAAATAAGAATGATTAAAAAACACAATAAAAATTTTGGATGTTATACTATCACTTTAAAGCAATACTATCTTCTTAAAAATTGTATATTGACCCTGTTTTATCTTCAATAAATATAACCCTTTTAGAAAATCGGCTGTATTAATTTTTAACCCGCCAAAAGCATTTGTCTTTGTAAATACTGCTTGTCCTTTTAAGTTGGACATAACTACCGAAAATGCAGCATTATTTGGAACATTCAACTGGATAAAGTTATTTGCTGGATTGGGTCCCACCAGTATTTCTGGATTTTTGAGAGAATGATGCAGCCCCAAATAACCTGCGTTAAGCGCATTTACCACATCCAAGGCATTGCCTAATTCAAAAAAATCTACAGTAATAAAATTGGGAAACTTAGCCTTTAATAGATTGTTCAATTCTATTCTGTTTAATAAAAAATTGTATTCATTTGCGATAGCCGATTCGGCATCCATACCTGTTCCGCTTAAAGAATTGGTGACAAAATGATTAAATATAAATAAATCATTCAACGAGTCCCCTCTATTATAGTCATCTGTAAAATCATTCACATTATTAACAGAATAATGGGTTTCCACGGCAAAGTCCCAAACATAATGGTACCAACCTTGAGAAGCGGATGCATCGGCAACATCCGAAAATACAACCAATCGTTTATTAAGATTAATCATTTCTTGCAATGTGGGCCAAGCATTGCCATTTACATGAGTATAAACATACGGCATCAAACCAGCATTGATTAACTCAGATTCAATGTCATCTGCAGAAACGTAGCATTCCAAAATGAGTGTTACAACTTCATTCGAATTAACATCCAAAAAGTTTTTTAGCTCATCAAGGTCAGAAGATAATGCTTGTGTTCCCAAAGCAATTATACCATGATACTGCGTCACAGTGCCAAAAAAATCATAAACATCCAACATAAAAGCTCTTACTCCCTGGTTTAGCTGATCGGCAATTCCCAAATGCTGATTGGGCCATGAAAAACCTTCTGAATCCGTATTGTAAGCATTGTGCGTTGTTAAATAAGCAACTTCGTTGTATTGCTTTCCGCAATTATCTGCGCTTCCATTACATTGAGCGTAAACAGATGTATTTACTAGAAACAGTAAAAAAGAAGAAATGAAGAAGAAAATATAATTCATAACGGTAAAATTCTTGAACTAAATTACTATAAAAAACAGGACAAAAAAAATGGCTCGGAAATCAAATAATCCGAGCCAGTTTTTCTATGCTTTAATCTTTACTTAAACTGATAGAACTTTTGGGAAGTTCCGTCTTTGTAACGAACAATTACAATTCCGTTATAAAATTCATCAACTTCTTGTCCCTAAAAGATTTGTTCTGCCTATTATTTCTTTGAATGAATCATCAACTCTATTGTCTATACTAATGTGTCTTGAGTATTCAAATTTTCCATCAAAATCGGTTTGTTTTAAACGATAATAGTTTATTGTTTCTAGAATATTGTAATCAGTCAAACTGTAATTTACAATTTGCGTAGAAGGAGATGTTCCTTCTTGCCTTCCAACCCATTCAAAATCAAAGCCATTATAAGATTTCTCTACTGTGAAAAATGCATTGTTTATTTCACTTGCAGTTGTCCAATTCAATATGTTTCTGTTGTCCTTTTTCTCACCAGAAAAAGATACCAGCTCTATCGGTAAAACATTTGTGGATGAACTACTTCCTAAAGTAAAAGGGCTGAAAGTGCTCATACCGCAGAAGAAGAAGTAATTACCCTGCTGTATTAATCCCCTGACAGGTGCAGTTGCAATCAAATCCCAATCTGTTCCATCAAAATGCGCAA
Organism: uncultured Flavobacteriales bacterium; assembly: GCA_943788755.1. Classification (GTDB taxonomy): domain Bacteria; phylum Bacteroidota; class Bacteroidia; order Flavobacteriales_D; family Parvicellaceae; genus CALSMU01. Next base: position 225,783 of record CALSRM010000002.1, on the reverse strand, counting down.
GTCTTAAATCAGCATAGGCTAGACTGCATTTTGCGCTACCCATGGAATTGCAATTATTGCATTTGCAGATCCACTGTCTGTCTAAATCCCAATATTCATATGTACTTACATGATCTAAATCACCTGCATTGCAGATGCATCTAAAGTCTGTCGCATGGCGTAGATGCTTGTATAAAGTATTCAGCTGTCCAAACAGTAGAGCTTCCCGAAGAAGGTGTAATTGTAATTGCTTTATACTGGTTCCATCGCCAAGAGGAAAAGTGAATTCTGAGTTGCTGCAGTGGTTTTTACCATCGTTCCAATAACGTGCGAAGCATCACTACCAACTGAAGATGTTGCACCAGCAGTAAGTGTTAAGTCAAATGAACTAGCATCTATATCTCCAGACGTTAAAGTTAAAGCACCATCCATCTCCACAGCAGAAGCCAATACAATATTACCTCCAGAATTATTAACTGTTAAATTGACGAACTCAAAATTACCGGTAATAGCACCTACCAAATCAGAAACTACGATATCATCTAAAGCTATATCAGCTGTAAAGTCGGAACCACGCGTTGCAAAAAACCTAATTTGACAACTCGCTTCGCCCGCATAGGCTGCCAGATTAATAGTGTTTTGAATCCAAGCTGTTTCCTCGGCGATTTGCTGCTGTCCAGAAATAGACCAAAGTGATGTCCACCCTCCACCGGTATTTACCTCAACCGCAAGAGAGCCCATAGTTGCACCAAACATATGATAATAGAATGAAATTTGTGGACTATTGTAAGCTGAAAAATCAAAGGTCTTCGCTATGTCAGCAGTCTGACCATTGGAACCACTCGATGCATCAAAATGGGCATATGAACTACCGCCATTGGCTGCAGAGGGGCCTGTACCAGGTGAAACTGATGCATTTTCTTCAAAATCCCATTGACCTGAAATATCATTAATCGCCCAAGTTGTAGCAGACTCAAAATCCTCTGTAACAGTTGACCCTCCTGCTACAGTTGCATTACCTGGATGCGTGATGGTTTGATCTGCTGTTCCATTAAACGTTAGCAATGCACTAGCATCTGTTAAGTCCAAACCATTTTGAGCACCCACCGTTAAACTCCCACCTAAGTTTAACTGATTAGCCACCATATCTAATCGACTGCCATTAGTAGCCCCAGTTGTTAAGTTTCCATTCACATTAATATTACCTTGTGCAGTTTTCACCCCGGTATTCGATATGGATAAATTGTTGTAGGTGCCCACTAAAACATTTTGTGTTCCACCATCGTAAGTTACTGTTCCCTCCGCAGCATCTAGCGTTCCTAAGGAAGTAGCCGTAGAACTTAAAACAAGATTGGCATTAGCATTAGTCATATCAATGGTACCGGTTGTTGCATCCAAATCGCCATCTGCATTTACTGTTCCATTACCAATATTCAATGTACCGTTGTTATCTATACTACCGGAGACAGTTAAAGAGTTTGAAGAAATGGTTATATCTGCAGATGCATCAATTGTAAGATTTTCAATTGCAACAGCTGATGCTATTACTGGTTGATTGGTAACATCTGGTATAGTAACTTCAGAAAGGGTGCTCGGTAAGATATCACCTGTCCAATTAGATCTTTCTTCCCATTCATTATTTACATCACCTTCCCATAAGTTTGGAAATCTAATTAAAACTGCATAGTCTTCTATCTCTCCATCTATACCTGTAGCGCATGATGTACCTGTTGTGTTATACCTAGATAAAACTCGCATTCTAACATTCCCCTCAATAGCATCAGCAGGAACTATTATAGACTTAGCACACAAACTTGACTGAGCACTACCACTTCCGGTAACAGTACCTAAATCATATTCTTCATCAACATCAAACGTACCATTGCCATCCCAATCGATCCAGGCTGTCTGATAATTTGTATACGATGCACCATTAGCATCCGCATAAACATCCAGGTCGTAGGTAGAATCTCTGTACACAACAGCTTGATAATCATCATAATAATCAGTATAAGCAGGTACAAAGGAATTACCAGAGGTATTGTCTAATGTACTAAAACTTACCCCGGTGATACCCGACAAAGCTCCTCCACCTGCATCACAATATTGAACAAAAGTAATGGCCGAATTGGCCGAAGATATAGACCCACATTGTACAACACATTTATAATATCCCGTAGAACCAACAACTGAAGTATTCGGTTGAACTGTTAAACTCGCAGTATTAGCACCAGAATATGTAACATTAGCAGGTGTTCCATCTACAATATCACCCCAACCGGTGGTTCCATCCTCACTAAATTGCCATTGATAGCTTGAGGCACTTGAGGCTACAACTGAAATAACATCTGAATTTCCCGCAACAATATCTAGCGTAGCTTCTGGATTGGTAGTTATAGAAGCAGCACTATTAAACGTAAATGAACCTGAACTCGAAGCAGAACCAGCTGAATTGGTTACTTGTATAACACCTGCAGTTCCCGAACCTACCGTAGCGGTAATCTGAGTATCGCTATCTACCGTGTAAGAACTGACAGCGGTAGCTCCTATGGTAACCGCAGAAGTTCCCCCAAAGTTGGTACCCGTAATCACAACAGGGGTAAAGCCCGCGCAACCATTTGAGGGGGTAAACGAAGTAACTGTAGGAATTAAAGCGTCACATGTAAAAGTACCTCCAGAAACCCAATCCGAATAGGAACTTGCTCCACAATCAGATCTTACCCAATAATAATAAGTAAAACCTGGAGTTAATCCAGATAAGTTATCTGTGACCACTCCAGCCGCAACAGAACCTGATGGAGTAGTAGCGTTATCTGGTGTAGTAGATGATGTAGAATAATAATAATCATAACCATTGCTTGGAGGCGAACCAGGTGCCGTCCAGGAGATTGTTGCCTCAGTAGAAGTTATTGAAGAAGAAGTTGGTAAGGTTGGCTCAGCACATGTAACCTCTGTAAGATTTACATTATCAAAAATTATCCAATTATCACCGGAACCAAGAGTGTAAACAAACATTATATAGAGATTGGTTACTGCACCACCAGGATCAAAGTTAATCGTATGCACTTGACAGTCTGTTGCAGATGTAATATCAGAGCCTATTTGCGTTCCAGGAGCACCAGCTGAAGGAGTAGATGCCTTCCAATAAACTTTTAATGTACCCCATTGCGTGGATGCATTATCTGTGTAAGGAGAGTAGTAATCTCTCAACTTAGTTTGGAAATCTAAAATAATTGAACCCCCTGTATGCCCTGTTATTGCTGCACCAGAATATGCTTCAACGGCAGTGTTGCCTGACCAAACATTATCATAAAGACCGTTACCGGCACATCCACCAGAGTATGAGGTACCATCAGCAAACCCATTGATATCCCAATCTCTTCCACACTCACCAGCTCCACTCCCCATATCACAAGAATAGGATAGTTGGCCATAACTAACTGAAGACAACGATAACAGCATCACAAAAAGTAAGCTAGGTATTTTGTGGTCGAATTTAAGATTCATAATGATTAGGTTAAAGTATTAATTAGCAATTTATGAACAAATATAAGCATTTATTTAATCTAAAAAGGGAAAACAAGGAACTAGTAATTTTTGCTCAACTACGATATAAAGACGAATATAAACTGTAAAAGTTGCCTGACAATGAAAACTATTATCTATGAGGTACAGTTATATTTAGCCTTTTATATTCCTTGCGCTGACAAGGAATCTTAGATACAGACGTACTAAGATTACATTCGCTAGCGCGAGCTTCTAGCTCGTGCCGAGCAAAAGTCAAATAAAATAATAGTTGAGGTAGCAAGGATGTTGCACGGGGCTAGCGGGTGTTGCACGAGTGTGAAGCTCGCGCTAGCAGTAGGGACGGTTGCGCTAGCAATGGGAACTAAATTACTATAAAAAAACAGGACAAAAAAAATGGCTCGGAAATCAAATAATCCGAGCCAGTTTTTCTATGCTTTAATCTTTACTTAAACTGATAGAACTTTTGGGAAGTACCATCTTTATAACGAACAATTACAATTCCGTTATAAAATTCATCAACTTCTTGTCCTAAAAGGTTTGTTCTGCCTATTATTTCTTTGAATGAATCATCAACTCTATTGTCTATACTAATTGTACTTGAGTATTCAAATTTTCCATCAAAATCGGTTTGTTTTAAACGATAATAGTTTATTGTTTCTAGAATATTGTAATCAGTTAAGCTATAATTTACTATTTGCGTAGAAGGAGATGTTCCTTCTTGCCTTCCAACCCATTCAAAATCAAAGCCATTATAAGATTTCTCTACTGTGAAAAATGCATTGTTTATTTCACTTGCAGTTGTCCAATTCAATATGTTTCTATTGTCCTTTTTCTCACCCGAAAAAGATACCAGCTCTATCGGTAAAACATTTGTGGATGAACTACTTCCTAAAGTAAAAGGGCTGAAAGTGCTTACCGCAGAAGAAGAAGTCAATGTACCTGCTGTATTAGTCCCTGAAGGGGCATTGTTGGGAATTTTATCCCAATCTGTTCCATCAAAATGTGCAATCCTTAAATCAGCATAGACCGAGACTTCATTTTGCGATACCCATGCCATTTCAATTATTGCAGTCTCACCAGTACCACCGTTGTCTATATCCCACCATTCATATGTGCTAATATGATCTATATCACCAGATGTTGGAGTTCCATTGGTTCCAGATGCATCTAAACCACTACTTTGGTCGCCTGCTGTAGGATGAACTGTATTATTATATTGAGCTGTCCAAACATTAGAGGTTCCCGAGGAAGGTGTAATAGCAATTGACTTATAGTACGTTCCATCGCCAAGCGGGAAGGTGAATTTTGTAGTTGATGCGGTGGTTTTGACTATTGTTCCTTTAACATGAGACGCATCACTACCTCCTGAAACTGTTCCTGCAGAAGCAATTTGTAAATCGAATGAACTAGCATCAATATGACCAGACGTTAGGGTTAAAGTCGCGTCAATTTCAAGAACTGAAGCTAAAATAACGTCACCAGATGTTTTGTCTAATTTAACAAAACGTAATTCAGATCCAGTTGAACCTGCATGGGTAATTGTTTGATTCGCTGTTCCATCCAATGTTAACAGAGTATTACCAGAAGTCAAATCCAACCCATCGGTAGCACCAACAGTAAGGTCTCCACCAACATTTAAATCCCATACACCAAGATCTAATACGCAAGTAGCGGTTGCAGCAGTTGTTAAATTTCCATTAACAATTATATCATTAGCGGCACTTTTTGTGCCGGCAGTTGCAATAGATAAATTGTTATATGTATCAGATAAAACACTTTGCACCCCTCCATCATAAGTGACTGTTCCCTCAGCATCATCTAGTGTTCCTAAAGAGGTTACTGTTGAACTTAACACAAGATTAGCATTAGCATTAGTCATATCAATGGTGCCGGTTGTTGCATCAAAAACTCCATCTGCATTCACCGTTCCATTACCAATATTCATCGTGCCATTAATATCTGTAGCGCCTGTAACAGTTAAGAAATTTGAAGATATTGTAAGATCTGCTGATGCATCAATCGTAAGATCGGTTATGGTAACATCAGTTGTTATTACAGGCTGATTTGTAACATCTGGCACTATAATACTTTTATCTGAAGTTGGAGAAGCTCCATAGGTCCAATTATCCTTGAGTTCCCATGCCGTGCTTAATGTGCCCGCCCAATTATATACGTAATCAATGTTTAAGCCATAATCTTCAACCTCTCCATAAGTAAAACTAGTACAAGAAGCACCACTTGAACTAAAGTTAGACATAATCCTCATTTTAATAAACCCTGTTTCAGCATCTGTAGGAACAGTAATAGCTAGGGGACACTCTGCACTTGAACCGTTGGTAACATTGTAAGCAGTACCCAAATCATACTCTTCACCAGCATCAACAAAATCGCCATCTTGATTCCAATCAATCCAAACTGTTTGATAAAAAGTCCAAGCTCCTTGTGTATTAATTTTCACATCTAAGTTATAAGTTTCCCCTCTAAGCAAATCTGTTTGCTGAGTAGCTGAATAATCCTCATAACCACCTGCAGTTAGCCCAGTACTAAGATTAGAAATCGTATTAAATGTAACACCATTAATCCACGCGTCGTCAATGCTGGATGAGATATCACAATACTGAACAAACGTAACAACTGCATTATTCGTAGCAACACTACCGCAAGATAAAACGCACCTGTAATAAGCAGTACCAGCGGAAATAGAAGTACTAGTTGTTATTGTTAAAGTAGCAGTGGTTGAACCTGCATACGCAACATTGGTTGGTGTAGCATCAACAACATCAGACCAACCTGATGTTCCATTAGCACTATACTGCCATTGATAGCTTGATGCATTTCCAGAAACAACGGTTATGTCGTCTGAATTACCCGTAAGAATTTCCAGAGCAGTGGCTGGCTGAGTAGTAATAGTAGCATTCCCGTTAAACGTAAATGAACCAGTACTCGAAGCAGAACCCGCACTATTCGTAACCGATATAACTCCTGTGGTACCCGTACCTACAGTTGCACTAATTTGAGTACCACTGTCAACGGTATAAGAAGCAACAGCAGTGGCACCTATAGTAACAGCCGAAGTTCCACCTAAATTAGTGCCTGTAATCACAACAACCGTTTCATTAACACAGCCATTTGAGGGAGTAAAAGAAGTAATTGTAGGAACGAGAGGTGTAGTTGCAAAAGCAGTTCCAGCGACCCAATCAGAATACAATGATGAACCGCAATTTGATCTTACATAAAAATTATAAGTCAAACCCGGTGTTAAGCTCGAAGCGGCGCCACTAAATGTGGATGCGTCAGTAGAACCTGATGGTGTGGTTAGAACATCTGGGAGGGTAGCCGAAGTTGTATAATAGTAATCATAACCTGTACTTGGCGCTGGTGAAGCGGCTGTCCATGAAATTGTTGCAGTGGTAGTTGTAATTGACGAAGACAGCGGACTCGAAGGGGCTGCACAAGGGCTTGTATATGTACCTGTTATATTTACATTATCAAAAGCAACACCATCATAATGAACAGAATTATCAGCACCAAAGTAAACACGAAACTTAACACTTGGCTGGGCCTCTAGCGCCACAGGAATAGGAATGGTAGCTGTCTGCCACGCACTATTATCTCCACTCCACCCAGAGGGATCAGATGAGATTGCAGGAGTATTATTCCTATATCTATCTCTAATACCATCAATAGTATTGGTACTATTGAACCAATTTGTTCCAGACCCAACAGCACCTAGCAATGTCATAGTGGCAAAATCATCTGTAGAGTAATAGATATTCATACCGTCATAATTTGCTTCTGTTTCATACCTCAAGTCAACACTAAAAGTCATAGATGTAAAATAAGTCATATCCACTGCACCTGAAGTACAATATGCACCATCTTTTTTGTTATAATTGTTAAAGGGATTAGTGGACCAACAATTAGAACCAACACCAAAGGGGTCACTGATTCTGTTAAAAACCATACCGCTTTTACTTCCACCAGCAGTCCAGCCATCATCTGAAGCCTCAAAATCATGATTAATTAATTCTGTTCCAGGCTGAGCAAAAATGCTAGTTGAGAACAAAAGAGATAGAGAAAATATAAATAAGACAGTGATTTTTTTCATAATACTGAACATTAAGCCGTTGTTAAAATAATCAATAGCAATCAAATATACAAAAAAATTTCATATAAAAAGAACATAATAAACGGTTTGCTATCTCTTTATTTTTAATCTAATAATAAGACGAAAATATACGACAAAGGTTGCCTGACAATGACAACATATTACCTACAAGATTTACCGATACACTTGTCCTTTTAAACTCCTTGCGCAGACAAGGAATCTTAGACAAACACGTACTAAGATTCCCTGTCCCGTTGCACTTCCATTGCTAGCGCGAGCTTCTAGCTCGTGCCATAGCAAAAAGTCAAATAAAACAATAGTTGATGTTTCACGGGCGTGACGCTCGCGCTAGCAGTAGGCAAACTTTCGTAATAGCGAATAGATCAAATCTCTTTCAATAGCTATTAGCTATTACTAATACCCTCTCCAAACAATCAACCACCTCTTTGGCATTCTCTTTAGAAAAACACAAAGGAGGTTTAGACTTAAGCACGTTATCGAAAGGCCCATCTGTACTTATCAAAATATTGGCATTTCTCAATTCATTTTTGATGTGCTGAGCCAAAGCTTTATTGGGTTCGTTAGAATTTTCTTTAACTATTTCTACTCCAATAAATAACCCCGAACCTCTTATATCACCAATTATATTAAATCGACTTTTTAATCCTTCTAACAGCGCCTGGTAATAATCGCCAACTTCCTTGGCATTTTCTTGGAGGTTCTCTTCTTCAATAACCTCCAAAACAGCTTTACCAATTGCACAAGAAACCGGATTCCCTCCAAAAGAGCTAAAAAACTCAACGCCTTTCGAAAAAGATGCTGAAATTTTATCCGTAACAACAACAGCACCCATCGGATGACCATTGCCCATAGGTTTACCCAAAATAACAATATCAGGCACAACATCGTGTGCCTCAAAACCCCAAAAAAAATCTCCTAAACGACCAAAACCAGTCTGAACTTCGTCACTTATACAAACTCCTCCTTGTTCTCTTATTGCTGGGTATAATGTTTTTAGATAGCCTGCAGCTAGCGGAACCTGTCCTCCACAGCCAACTATTGGCTCTGTTATAAATGCTCCTATCGTATTCCCAAATTCTTTCATTTGAGCAATCGCGTCTTGGGCATATTTTAATCCGGAATAAGGGTTTTCACTTCCATAAACTCCTCTATACGTATCGGGTATTGCAACTTTCAAAACATGATTTTGCTGCCCAGCACCCTTTTTATTACTAAACTTATAATCAGAGATTTCCATTCCAATTTGGGTATTGCCATGGTAACCATGCTCCATAACCATAACGCTTTTTCTTTTTGTATGCGCATGCGCCATTCTGTATGCTAAATCGGCTGCTGCACTACCCGAATTAACAAAAAACACCTTAGTAAGCGATTTTGGAAACTTAGACAACAAGTGCTCTGCATATCCTGATAACTCAGGGTATAAATACCGCGTATTTGTATTTAAAGAAGCCATCTGAATCTGTCCCGCAGCAACTACCTTGGGATGACAATGCCCTACATGTGGTATATTATTGTACGCATCCAAAATTGAATTTCCAGCACTATCATACATGTATTGAAAAGCTGCTTTTTCCATTACAATTGGATTTTTGTAACTAACCGATAAGAGCGGACTTAAAACTTGTAAGCGTTTTTGTAACTCTACATCTGCCAAAAGCTCTTTTCTCTTGGGTAATTCGCAAACTTCACGCAGCATTTTCTCAGTAGCAATTGGACCAATACGCAATAAGTAGTTTAGTAACTTCCAGGAATGTTTTTCGCTATTTAAAGCATGTGCATTGTCAGGATCTGTTTTTCTAGAATGTGCCGATCTACATACACTTACCGCAAGTCTAGCAACCATCACATAATACAGTATTTCGACTTCTTTTTCTTCAATCGGAATTACGGCATTATACCCTTTTAACGCAGAAGCTATCCACTTCAATGGCTCGTATTTATCGTAACAACTATAAACCAATGCTATACCCAATTCATACACCAATGGTGCATAAGTTAGGTCTCCAAAATCTATTGCTCCCACTACTCGATTGTTCTTTACCAAAACGTTTCCTTCATTATAATCACCGTGAATTATTTGACGACGAAAATCAGAAATACGCGGTAAAACTTGGGCTTCAAAATGCTGAAAGAAATATTCAACAATACCCCTATCATGAGCATTTGGAATATCTTTAATGTACGCTAAACTAAAATGATAGTATTGTAAATCCCATTCGCATTCGCGCGCTTGAAGAACATAACTTGTTGCTTTTTGAAGTTGTAAATTCAATCCTGCCAAAAAGCCACCAAAAGAAGTTAATAACGCATGTGAATGGTCAACTTCGGCAAAGAACTTTTCATCGATAAAGTTCAACATTCTACAAATATGTTGTTCACCAGCAATTTCCATCAACTTCAAGTAAGATCCATCTGAAAACTTTTGAGGAATAGGAAACAAACATTTGTCATTGCAATCCAAACTTAAAAGAACCTCGTTTTCTGCTTCAAGGTGAGCTAGCACATCCTTGCTAAAGACATATGTTTTAAAGATGTATTTACTGGAATCACCGATTACGCTATAATTTGCATTGTCGTAGCCTCCAATTTTTTTTATCTCGATGGCTTCAAAATTGAATTCAGTTTGGAGTAACTCTTGTAAAACAGTCATAATTTGCACTTCGCTAATCAAAAAATAAAACAAATCAATCCTTAATTTTCTTTCAAAAATTTCAATAATAAGCGCTGAAAATGATGTACTCCCTTCTCTTTTGTGGGAGAAAAGCGACCCGATTTATAAAACCTAGACTTCAGTCCTTTATGAACACCTTCTACAACATACTCATCTTCTCTTTCAACTTTGTCTAGCAAGGCTCCAGCTCCTGCAGAAAGTTTTGATTCATCATACACATAGGAGAAAAAAGAAACTCTTGTTCTATTTATTGAAACAGGCTTTACAATATTTATTGACAATCCCCATGGATAAAAATTAAACATCATGTTTGGAAAAACCCAGTAATAATACGCCCCAACTTGTTTTCCCAAATCCGGATGACCCTCAGGTAAGTCAAACACTTCTTCTCCTCCAGATGAATATCCTATTTGTAAATTACAATACTCATAAAGCACCGTTTCATAGCTACCATAATCGAGCGCATCATTTAAATCCGGGTGCACAAAAGGAATATGAAACCCTTCTAAGTAATTGTCACAGTACAATGCCCAATTACAATTAATCAAATAATCTTTTGAAATTGTTTCATTCAGCTTAAAATCTTCCAGCGGTAAAAACCCTATTCGCTCTTGCAGCACACGTGTAACTTTTTCAAAGTCAAATGCTTTATCTAAGCTTGAAAATAAATGCCCCTTGAATAAGGAAGATGAAAATAAATGTAAATCATCACATGGTCGCGGGAAGTTTTTCGCTTCACTAAACTCAGGCATCATTTTGAAAGTTCCATCCAGGTTGTATCTTCTTCCATGATACATACAAGCTAACTGCTTTTGCCTCCCCGCATGCTCAACAACTATATTAGCACGGTGTGTACAAACATTACTTAATGTTATAATTTCATCCTTCGCATTTTTAACAAGAACAATTGGTTCGTCTAAATACCCATCGAATAAAGTCAAAGGAAAAACGGATTCTGAAAAAGGCAACAAGTCTTTTTCCATTCCCAACCAGTGCCAAGAGCGAATAAAGACACGTTCTCTAATTAAATCGAAAACCTCTTGACTTTGGTAAAATATTGCCGGTAAGGTTTCCGCCTCTTCAATGTTCTCATTTATTTCCAAATCGTTAATCATCACTACTATTATTTATATAAATATAAAAAGGAATTCCAATCATTAATAGAATAAACCCATAAAAAACTACTTCTTGCCCACAACCTATTATTACCCAAATAGAAAATACAAACGCTAGTAATGCTAGCAGAACATTGGCTTTGTTTTTTAAACTTCCTTTGTCTTTTTTAACCATAATCCAAAATGTAGCTATGGAAAAAAGGTACGGGGTAAGAACCGATAATGTGGAAAGTTTCATCATAAAAGAAAACGCGTCAACCAACGACTTACTATAGTTAAACATCATTAATGCAGAAGCCAATATGCTCGAGATTATTATTCCAATTACCGGAGAATCATTTTTGTTAACCCTACCAAATATTTTTGGAAATAGATTGTCTTTTGCGGCACTGTAAGGAATTCGCCCTTGTATCAAAATCCAACCATTTAATGCTCCCAACGTAGCGATAACAGCACCCCAAGCAAATATCATCTTCCCTACTCCTCCCCATAAATCATTGGCTGTATCTGCAAATGGCGCACTCGAATTCTTTAGCGTATCTGGCGGAATTACACTTGAAACGACTAGAAAACTAAAGATGTATAGAGCTGCTGTAAAAATGGTCCCGTAAATAGTTGATTTTTTTATGATTTTCTCAGCATTTGCAATTCCCTTTGAAGGAATTGTAGCACTTTCCATTCCGAGAAATGCGAAAAAAGTCAAAGTAGTTGCTGCAGTTATACTTTCAAAACTAACAGAAGCTTCTGCTGCCCAAATTTCTAAATTCGATAGTTCCACATAAAAAATTCCAACGATTGCTAAAAAAATTAATGGAGCTACTTTAAGAACAGTAGTTAAAAGCTGTACAATTCCAATCGTTTTTATTTGCTTGGTATTTATCCATGTAAAAAACCAAACAAAAGCCAAACCGGTAATAATAGAATTGAGAGCGCTAGCACCAACAATTGGAAATATTACACTCAGGTAACTTACCAAAGCTACTGCAATAGCAGCGTTTGTAGACCAAATTGAAATCCAATACCCCCAAGCAACTAAATACCCTGGAAACCTCCCGAGTCCAAATACGGTGAAAGCGTAAGGACCGCCTTCTGAATTTTTTAAATGCTTACTTAAATAGCCGAAAATGATTGACAATAAAATTGCTCCAAATGCAGAGAAGATCCAACCAAAAACACTGTTCAATCCGTAATAAGCTAATGCAACTGGAAGTAAAAAAACACCCGAACCAATCATGTTTCCTACTACTAAAGAAGTGGTGGGCCAAAATCCTATTTTATCTGGAGCTTTCATTTTTTCAAATATTGAAAAATATATTTACTAATGCACCAATTAATAAAAGAATAAATCATAAAAAGACTGAACATTAACCGAACCTAACCTACAGAGACAGCATCCAAGTAAAACTCTTCTAGAAAAAAATAGTTAACCAAAATAACTCCAATCAAAACTTAAATAAAACCAAGAAATCAATGACAATAATTATTTTGTTTGGTAAATTAGTAAAAAATATAAACAAAAATATAAATACCTTTACATCCAATTTAGATTTTTGAATTATAAACAACGCAAACCATTATGAACAAAACAGCCATTGTCCGATGCGAACACTTTAACGCTGCCCACAGATTGCACAATCCTAATTGGAGTGAGGAAAAAAATCAAAAGATTTTTGGTAAATGCAATAATCCAAATTACCATGGACATAACTACGACTTGGAAGTTAAAGTTATTGGAATTTGCGACCCCTCTACCGGCTATGTGATAGATGCAAAAGTTCTGTCTGATTTAATTAAAGAAAAAGTGCTGGATAGGTTTGACCACAAAAACCTCAACTTAGATACGGAGGAATTTAAACATTTAAATCCGACTGCAGAAAATATTGCAATGGTAATCTATAATATTCTCGAAGCTGAATTAGATGAAGATCTAGATCTGAAAATAAAGCTCTACGAAACTGCAAGAAACTATGTTGAATATCCCCATCATTAATGCAGTAAGATTTCTGATTTTCAATATTACTGGAGGATCTTTCTCAAACCAATAAAAACAAAAATCATTGGAGAATAACAAAGAAAAAAAGTGGATATATAATCTTTTAATCCAAGAACCAGCATTAAACTGATAATCAAAAGCTGAAATCCAAGACCAAAAGTTGACAACGCTGTCATCAAAAATTTAGGTATTTTTTTTGATTTTGGAGCATTCGAATCTAGCAAATAAATAACCCTGTCAAATAAACCATAAAGCCCTTTGTAAATTCGAAACAGTAAATCTACATTTTTTTGTTTTTCATTACCCAAGGCGTTAGGTGCATTATATTCGAAGACTCTGCTTGTTGTGTCACCATTCACATTATTCCTCAAAATAACATAATAATAATTGTACAAAGTACCTTGCAATTGAATTCCTAAAAAAGCGAAAAAAGTAATTACTATACTAGCTTCCGTGCAGTACCAAAGAGCAGAGAAAATGAAAAAATTTAATATGATATCTGCAACTGAATCTAAGTATCTACCTGTGTGCGAAGGGGTTTTTTTCACTCTCGCTAATTCTCCATCCGCTGCATCCAAGATTGATTTCAGCAATAAAAATAAAGCTGCAAACCAATAGTGCTCACAAAGAATGCAAACTATTGCAATTATACCCGAAATAATAAACCACAAAGTAACATCAATCGGGGTGTAAGAAGTTTCTTTCAAGGAATTAGCAATAATACGTGCCACAGGTCTTCCATAATCTGAAAAATCTAAAAACCTGTATTCTTTCGGTAACTTGGACATAGTATTTTATTCATTAATATTTCCTAGAACCTTAGGCTGATATGACATCTTCTTATTTAGTTTGGTAAATGTACAATAGCTCTGCATATAATTAACACAAAAAAATAGTTTTGTTTAGTATTTTCGCTTTTTTGATAAACAATTATGTAACTTTGCACCAAATAGATTTTTTATCAAAACGATTATTTGTTATTTCAAAACTATCTGAACACAAAGTATAACGTCAAACCTTAAAATAAAACAAATTGAAAAAGGACAACTTACTAATTGAAGATTACAATGAAACCTCTGATTTCTCATATGATGATATAGGAGATGACCACATATCAACAGGTCTAGAAACCCCTATGAAAGCAAATCCATTTGAGATGTCGGATGCGGAAAAAAAGGAAAAAATTTCTCATCTATTTAATGAAATAATGGATGTTTTAGGTTTAGACCTTACTGACGATTCTTTAAAAGACACTCCAAAAAGGGTTGCCAAAATGTATGTTGAAGAAATCTTCTCAGGATTAAACCCTGCTAACAAACCTAAAATTTCACTTTTTGAAAATAAGTATCGGTACAATCAGATGTTGATTGAAAAGAACATAACCTTTTACTCTAACTGTGAGCATCATTTTGTTCCATTCACGGGGCAAGCTCATATAGCATACGTTTCGTCTGGAAAAGTTATTGGACTGTCAAAACTTAATCGTATTGTGCAATATTATGCAAATCGCCCGCAAGTTCAGGAACGATTAACAAATCAAATAGCAGAAGATTTGAAGGAAATTTTGAACACCAAAGACGTAGCAGTTATAATTGATGCAAAACATTTATGTGTTTCTTCTCGAGGAGTAAAAGATAACACCTCAACCACTATCACATCTTACTATGGAGGGGTATTTCAAGATTCTACCAAGATTACAGAGCTTCAGAATTACATAAATAAATAAGGTACTCCAATATCAGCTTATCGTAGCGCTTTTTTCAAAAGTTTTCCGTAATGCCCTTTGCAGGATTGCAACAATGACTGGTATCTGTCTGGAAACCTTTCTGACTTGGGTTTGTAATCCATAAAACCAATGGACTTATGGATATTATCGTACCAATACTTTGCCCAAATACCATCTTCTTTTCTAGCTCCCTTTTCCCACTTTAACATGTTTTCGTCAAAATCAACTCCTATCAAATCGCAAAACTGTTGCAATACTCCTTTAGTATTTTGCAATATGAATTTTGAATCCAACACGATGTACGGGATATTATTTTCTTCAAAATAATTTTGGAGATTCGTATGATCTGCATAGCCAATATCACCAATCGTTGGATTTTCAATTACTTTAACAAATGAAGGAATCATTTCTTTTGGGTCGCGTGTTAAAATAACGTTTACCACATCTTTCATAAATGATCGATCCAAATCTAAAAGATGATGTGTCATATTTTTAAAAAAAACTAGGGGCTTGTCGTGGCTTCCCATCATCCAGTCAATCACTTTTTCGCCATCATTCTCTTGAGATGCAATTATTTCCGATGCCCCTGGATGATACTCCTTAGCGTTGGTACTGGACAGATAAGAGGCATACAAAGGTTCATCTACAACTACAATATCATCCCTTTGTGCAAATGAATACATCAAAGTTGTAGAAATATTTCTAGGACCAGACCAAAGGCATATCCGCGTTATCCCATCTTTAGATTTCATGAACTCAGAATTTCTCGATGGATTAATTCATTGTATAGTTCTCGAAGATGTTTTGTGAATTCTCCAGTTTTTCCTGAACCAATTACTCTTCCGTCGATTTTGGTAACGGGCGTTAAACCTCCAAAAGTTCCTGTCACAAATGCTTCATCTGCTCCGTAAACATCATATAATGAGAAATTCTTTTGACGGCATACAATTCCATTCTTTTCGCAAGCTTCAATTACTTTCGCTCTAGTTATTCCATTCATACAGTATTGTCCTGTAGATGTCCAAACTTCTTTTCCTCTGGTGATAAAAAAGTTAGTAGCATTACAAGTTGCAACAAACCCATTTGCATCCAACATTAATGCTTCGTCAGCACCCGCTTCCATGGCTTGTATTAATGCTTGAACTTCGTGCAATTTACTGTGACAGTTTAACCTTGGATCTAAATAATCAGGAGACCCTCGTCTAATGGTTGATGTATGCAAAATAATTCCTGTGTCCAGACTAACTTGAGCGGCTTTTTTATGCTCCGCTATTATCACCACATTGGGTCCTGATATTGTTAAACGAGGATCCTGAGAAGGTGTTTTTTTTATACCACGAGTAACCATCGTTCGTACGTGCACATTGTCGTGCATGTCGTTGGCTTTAACAGTTTTCCAAATATTACCGGTTAACTCCTCCTTTGAAAATGGTAACGTCATCCCTACTGAAGCGGCTGCTTCCCACATTCTTTTCAGGTGTAAATCCAAAAAAACTAATTTGTCATTATGCAACCTCAAAGCTTCCCAAACTCCATCTCCTACTAAATACCCACTATCAAAAACTGAAATCTTAGCATCATCCCGATGCAATAACTCTCCGTTAATAAATATCTTAATATCCTTGTTACGCTCGTCTGCTTCAGCGTTGTGAGTACCGTGTACCATAATTCATTTAATTTTAATCGAAGTTATACTATTTGGAAGTTTTCCCAAAAAATAAAACAACCAACATTGCTAAAGCACCAAAAACAGCAAAGCCAATAACTAAAGGCACCACCGTTCCATTATATGATAGTCCAATATACACTCCAAACGGTACAGAAATAAATGTAGAGACTGAACCTACAATTGCGGCACCCATTCCAGCTATATGGCCTAACGGTTCCATTGCTAATGAATTTAAATTACCAAAGAGTATTCCTGTGCAAAAAACGGTAGCGCATAAATAGGACATAAATAACGCTAGTGATGGAGAAGGTATAAACCCAAATATTACTCCTAAGAAAATCAAAGAAAACAAGCAAACACCAATTGAAGCCCATTTAACCATTTTTTTCATACCATGTTTAACAACCATCTGTCCATTAATAAATGAAGCAGTGCCAACAGACAATGCTATCATAGCAAAGAACAAAGGAAACTTATCCCCCAATCCATATTGTATTTGAAAAATTTGTTGGGACGAGTTTAAAAAGCCTACAAAAGCACTAGAAATGAAACCTGCTGCTATTGTATAGCCAATTGAAGCTCGAGTTGTAAAGACTTCTTTTGCGGCTGAAAGCATTTTTCTCAATTCGAACTTTATTCGATTCTCCTTTTTCAACGTCTCGCGTTGTCTCATAGAAAACCAAACAAACAAAATCAACCCTAAGCCAAGTATCGTCCAAAATATGAAGCTCCAATGCGCTATCCAAAGTATTCCTTGCCCCATAAATGGAGCTATGGTAGGCACAATGATAAACGTAGCCATAACAAACGACATTACCTGGGCCATTTGATCGCCTTTAAAACGATCTCTTATAATAGCAACGCTAATAGTCCGAGTACCAGATAAACCAAAACCTTGACAGGCCCTACCTATTAACATAATAAAGAGATTATCTGAAAAAATAGAGATTAAACAACCTGCAAAAAAGAAAACCAGACCTATATATACTGCTTTTTTGCGGCCAATTGCATCCGATAATGGGCCATAAAATAATTGTCCTATTGCCAAACCAAGAAACAATATTGATATAATCAACTGATTATCGTTGGGCTCAGTTACTCCCAAGTCTTCTCCTATTTGAGACAATGCAGGAAGCATCGCATCTATCGAAAGTGCAGTAAGAGACATCATCATTGCCATTAAGGCAACGAATTCTCTGAATTTCATTATTGGTTTTTGCTGAGCTTCCATTTCGCAGGCGAAGCTACGTTTTATATAAATGCAATTTATTTTTAATCCTGCTAATCTTGATGCGTAAATCAAATATGTCCTATGCCGGAAGGGTATCAATCTAGCAGTGAAGAATTGTCTTTATGCCGCACCGATAGCTATCGCGCAGGCACTTCATTTTTTCTCCTTGATGAAAAAAACGAAGCAAAAAAAATCAAGGCTTCGCTCACAACCTTCATTTTTCTCCAATGTCGCTAAATTGAAAGAACTTACTGCGTTCAACCTAGCGAAGCGTTCTCACAACCGAAGGGCGTAAACAGCTTTCAATTCTAACGCTCCTTGCTTGGGAAAAATTGAAGAACATTCACAAGGCCGAAATAAAACTCAAACCCTTTCGGCCTTTTTTTTGATTGAAGCATCGAGTTGATATATTTGTAAGCTAAAATCAATCTGTTATGTTATCAGTTCGTCAGACCAAAATATTCTTAACCGCATTCGTATTCCTGTTCTCAATGCAGGTTTCTGCACAAAAGAAAAACAAAAAGAAGAAAAACAAAAAGAAAGAGAAAACCGAAATAGTGGTTCCTGTTTTTGAAAATGGAGAAGCGCAAATTGTACCCGGATTTAGTGGTTTTGATAATTGGGTTCGACACGATTTATTTGTAGAAACGACTTTCGATACCGATGGGGATGGTAAACTAGATCGAATGCACGTAGCTGTTACAAGACCCAAACAAACGGATACTGACAGTTTAAAACTACCGATTATTTATGTTTCTAGCCCCTATTTTTCCGGAACAGCAGAAGATGTAGAAGGTGGAATGTGGAATGTAGAACATGAATTAGGGGAAACTGCTAAAGAACGTGTCCATGCCGAAGTTACTAGACGTGGTGAAAGGCCCATTATTTCAAACTCTCATCTATTGAAATGGGTTCCTAGAGGATATATTGTAGTTCATTCGTGTTCTCCTGGAACAGGTCTTTCTCAAGGAGCGCCTACCGTTGGTGGAGACAACGAAACTTTAGCTCCAAAGGCAGTAATCGATTGGCTTTGCGGCAGAGTAAAAGGATACAAAGAATTAACCGGAACAGATGAAGTAACGGCTTATTGGTCTACTGGAAAAATCGGAATGACAGGAACATCTTACAATGGCACTATTCCATTAGCGGCGGCGACGACGGGAGTTGAAGGGCTAGAAGCAATCATCCCAATTGCACCCAACACTTCCTATTACCATTACTACCGATCGAATGGCTTGATTCGTTCTCCTGGAGGCTATCTAGGAGAAGACGTTGATGTATTGTATGACTTTATTCACAGCGGAGAAGAATCTAATAGAGCTTACAACAATAAAACGGTTAGAGATACAGAAATGAAAAACGGAATGGATCGAGAAACAGGAGATTACAATGACTTTTGGGCAGGTAGAGATTACCTCAAAGATATGGCACCTATGAAAGCTGCCTTATTAATGTCTCATGGTTTTAATGACTGGAATGTAATGCCTGAACATAGTTATAGAATTTATGCGAAAGCAAAAGAAATGGGACTTCCAACACAAATTTATTATCACCAGTTTGGACATGGTGGACCACCTCCTATGAAGATGATGAACAGATGGTTTACACATTACTTACACGGTATTGAAAATGGTGTCGAAAATGACCCAAAATCTTGGATTGTACGCGAAGGAGATAAGATGGACTCCCCTACTTCATATGCTGATTATCCAAATCCAGCAGCAGAAAACGTAACGCTTTTTTTACATGGAAATGGCACAACAGTTGGTTCATTGAATCAAGAAGAAGCTATCAAAGAAGGAGCTCAAAAATTGGTTGATGATCATACGATTATTGGTAAAGATTTAGCGAAAGCTGGTTCTTCAACAAATCGATTATTGTTTGCTACGCCAACGCTTACACAAGATATTCATTTATCTGGGGTATCCACTATTCAAGTAAAAGTTGCGAGTAGTAAACCCGCAGCCAATTTATCAGTTTGGTTGGTATCACTGCCTTGGAATGACGATAGTAAAGCCAAAACATATGATAATATTATTACAAGAGGTTGGGCCGACCCACAAAATAGTAAATCGCTTACTGAAAGCTCACCGCTAAATCCTGGTGAGTTTGTTGAATTGACTTTCGACTTACAACCAGATGATCATGTTGTAAAAGCAGGACAGCAAATTGGATTAATGATTTTCTCAAGTGACCAAGAGTTTACGCTTTGGCCAGCACCAGGAACAGAATTAACAATCGATTTAGACAATACCAAAATCACACTTCCGTTAGTGGGAGGAGCTACAACATTAAACACAGCATTAGGTAATTAAGGTATTTTTTGAAATTAGGCCACAGTAATTCTGACTTTCTTTTTCTTTAATCGTGTGTTATTAACCTTAGGTAAAAGATCTTTAATAGTATCCGTTTTAACAGAAACAAAAGCACAATCATTTTTCAACTCAATTACACCTAGCTCTCCTTTGGAAAGGTTTCCTTGTTTAAAAAACAAACCAGCGATGTCGCCTTTTGAAATCTTATCTTTTCTACCTCCAGAAATAAACAACGTACTCCATTCAGCTCGTTCTTGAAGGGGTTTTTTCGTTAATTGTTCTACGGGTAAATCACCTATGAAATCCGGTAAATTTTCTTGTTCACGGTGCAATACATATGCAGTACCATTGCTATTCATGCGCGCTGTTCTACCATTACGATGTGTAAACTCTTCGCTCTTATTGGGTAGGTGATAATGAATGATAAAATTAATTTCTGGAACGTCAATACCCCGTGCAGCTAAATCTGTGGCAAGTAATATTTGGTGTGTACCGTTTCTAAATTTAATCAATGTTCTTTCTCGCTCTCCTTGTTCCATTCCTCCATAAAATGTTCCATGAGAAACATTGTATTCTGATAAATATTCGCTTATGCGTTCAATAGAGTCTTTAAAATTACAAAAAATGATTCCGTTTTGATTTTGAAGATGAGCTATCAATTCTAAAAGCGTATCTAACTTATCTTTTGAAGGAGCTATGACCATCTTTACCGCTAATTGAGAAATTTCCTCATCTAAATAATCCACAGTAACTGGATTGGTAAATTCTACAAAACGCGGAATTGCAACTCCTTCCGTTGCTGAAGTCAATATCTTTTTATTTACGCGTGGTAAAAGCTCTAAGATTTCTCTCATTTCATTTTCAAATCCTACTTCTAGCGATTTGTCAAATTCATCTAATACCAATGTTTTTATATTTGCAGTCTTAAACGCTTCTCTTCTTAAGTGGTCTGCCACTCTACCTGGCGTACCCACTAGAACAGCAGGTCTGTGTTGTATTTCTAATCTATCTTTAGAACCGGAGCGACCTCCGTAAACCGCGTTTACTTTGAAACCTGTTCCCATTTCACGGAATACTTGCTCTATTTGAATCGCTAATTCTCTGGAAGGAACAATGATTACGCTTTGAATTTCATTACAATTACTGTCTAATTCTTTTATTAAAGGCAATAGAAAAGCCAAGGTTTTACCTGTTCCGGTAGGAGAAAGCAATATTATATTATCCATAGATTCTATGGCAACCTTCGCTTCTAATTGCATTGGGTTTAATTTCTCCATTCCCAATTTAGAGAGTATTGCATGTTGACTTTTTATTTCTTTAGGCATAATACAAAGGTAGCAGCTTAAAATGGATAATATTAAAGATAATACACGCTTTTGTCAAGTAGCATAAATTCTGATAAATGCTTGATTGATCCGGAGAAAAAAATAGAATAATAGATAAAAATATATTCATTTGAAAAAATACTGGATAAAAAAAAACTCCGCCAACCCCCATAAACACTGTGATTTAAAAAAAAATTGAAATTTTGTTTAGCTTTTATTTGTTTTTATTAAACATTATGAATTACATTTGTTTAACATTTATTAATAATTATTAAACAAAACAAAAATGAAAAAACAATTATTCTCAATTAAGAACTTATTAATGGCATCGACGATAGTCTTGTCAGGCGGTTCCACATTTGCTCAAACTACGGTTTATGATGTGATAGCGGCAAGTCCAGATCACACGTATTTAACAGCTGCTTTAGATCAAGAAGGGTTGGATGCAGTATTGGATATGAACACAAGCCAATACACGGTATTCGCCCCAGATAACGCAGCATTTGACCAATTAATTATTGATCTTGGCTTAACAGACATTAACGATGTTTTAGCACTTACTGATTTGTCTAACATATTGCAATATCATGTGCTTTCAGGTTCTGTTCCGTCCTCCAATGTTTCGAATGGTCAAATCGTAACACCTCTTCATGATGACAATACATTGAAGTTAACAATTAATGGAACCAGCGTATTTGCAAATCAAGCGGAAGTAAATGGAATTGACTTAACGGGCTCGAACGGATATGTGCACTCTATCAATTCTGTTCTCCTAGACAGCGAAACAGTAGCTGATATTGCAATAGACAGTCCAAACCATACTACACTGGTAGCAGCTGTAATTGAAGCACGATTATTACCTGCACTAACAAATCCTTTTTCTGAATTAACGGTTTTTGCGCCAACAGATGCAGCGTTTACAGAAGCTTTAGCAGCGTTGAATATTTCTGCAGCGGATTTGTTAGCTTCTCCAGACTTATCAGATATTTTATTGTATCATGTTCTAGGAGAGGAGGTACTGTCAACTAGTCTTTCGAATGGTATGATAGCGGAACCTTTGAGCACTACCAATACACTTAAAGTTACTATCGACGGTGCAGACGTGTTTGTAAATCAAGCCCAAGTAACAGTTCCCAACGTGCAAGCTGGAAACGGAGCAGTGCATGTCTTAGACGGAGTAGTGCTGCCTAATGAAACAGTAGCTGATATTGCAATAGACAGTCCAGACCATACCACACTGGTAGCAGCTGTAATTGAAGCACGATTATTACCTGCACTAACAAATCCTTTTTCTGAATTAACGGTTTTTGCGCCAACAGATGCAGCGTTTACAGAAGCTTTAGCAGCGTTGAATATTTCTGCAGCGGATTTGTTAGCTTCTCCAGACTTATCAGATATTTTATTGTATCATGTTCTAGGAGAGGAGGTACTGTCAACTAGTCTTTCGAATGGTATGATAGCGGAACCTTTGAGCACTACCAATACACTTAAAGTTACTATCGACGGTGCAGACGTGTTTGTAAATCAAGCCCAAGTAACAGTTCCCAACGTGCAAGCTGGAAACGGAGCAGTGCATGTCTTAGACGGAGTAGTGCTGCCTAATGAAACAGTAGCTGATATTGCAATAGACAGTCCAGACCATACCACACTGGTAGCAGCTGTAATTGAAGCACGATTATTACCTGCACTAACAAATCCTTTTTCTGAATTAACGGTTTTTGCGCCAACAGATGCAGCGTTTACAGAAGCTTTAGCAGCGTTGAATATTTCTGCAGCGGATTTGTTAGCTTCTCCAGACTTATCAGATATTTTATTGTATCATGTTCTAGGAGAGGAGGTACTGTCAACTAGTCTTTCGAATGGTATGATAGCGGAACCTTTGAGCACTACCAATACACTTAAAGTTACTATCGACGGTGCAGACGTGTTTGTAAATCAAGCCCAAGTAACAGTTCCCAACGTGCAAGCTGGAAACGGAGCAGTGCATGTCTTAGACGGAGTAGTGCTGCCTAATGAAACAGTAGCTGATATTGCAATAGACAGTCCAGACCATACCACACTGGTAGCAGCTGTAATTGAAGCACGATTATTACCTGCACTAACAAATCCTTTTTCTGAATTAACGGTTTTTGCGCCAACAGATGCAGCGTTTACAGAAGCTTTAGCAGCGTTGAATATTTCTGCAGCGGATTTGTTAGCTTCTCCAGACTTATCAGATATTTTATTGTATCATGTTCTAGGAGAGGAGGTACTGTCAACTAGTCTTTCGAATGGTATGATAGCGGAACCTTTGAGCACTACCAATACACTTAAAGTTACTATCGACGGTGCAGACGTGTTTGTAAATCAAGCCCAAGTAACAGTTCCCAACGTGCAAGCTGGAAACGGAGCAGTGCATGTCTTAGACGGAGTAGTGCTGCCTAATGAAACAGTAGCTGATATTGCAATAGACAGTCCAGACCATACCACACTGGTAGCAGCTGTAATTGAAGCACGATTATTACCTGCACTAACAAATCCTTTTTCTGAATTAACGGTTTTTGCGCCAACAGATGCAGCGTTTACAGAAGCTTTAGCAGCGTTGAATATTTCTGCAGCGGATTTGTTAGCTTCTCCAGACTTATCAGATATTTTATTGTATCATGTTGTTGGAAGCGATGTTCCTTCTTCGGCACTTACAAACGGACCTGTTGCCACTCTGAATGGACAAGACATAGTTGTAGATCTTTCTGCTGGGGTAATGATTAATGATGCTAATGTTACCACTCCAGACTTATTTGCTGGCAATGGAACTGTGCATGTAATTGATGGAGTATTGTTACCAAATCTAACAACATCAATCCAAGAAAAAAATAATTTGGACTTACTGGTATATCCTAACCCAGCAGTAAATGTGTTGAATATTGCACTAAACAGTAATGAATTATTTAATTTAACCATAACTGACTTAAATGGAAAACAGATTTTAGCAGAAAGAATATCGAATATATCAAATATGGTTGATATCTCTAACCTTAGCTCAGGCATGTACTTGCTGAGAATAGCAAACAGCAATGCTCAATCTACTACTAAAATTCAAATTACTAAATAACACCAATTAAGATAAGGAGAGAAAAATCTCTCCTTATCTTAATTTATAACTATTCAATAGTAAATTATGTAATGCATATTTTCAATAAAATAAACAGAACCTAATCAATAAAATCATTTTATCATGGGACGAAAAAGAACAGCAAAACAACTAGAAAAAAAATTAGCTGAATTAAAAGCTAAGACACCTAAGTTTAAGTTAAAACTGAATGAAAAGACAATAATTACTCTTTCCAACATTGATAAAGTGAAATATTGGAAAAGCTTATATCCAAACGCTAAATTGATATAGTTATGCTACAAAACTATTTTGCAAAAGGAAAATAATTAAACAATTACATGAAAACTAGCTTGTCCAATACACTTTCGGCTTTATTCAAAACAAGCTACAAAGAAAAAATAAGTTTTTTTGACAATAAAGAATCAAGAAAAACATATGGTTGGACGGGAATTAATGACAATGTAATGGGAGGTGAATCTTCTTCTTCCTCATTAATAAATAAAAATGGAAACTTTGAATTTAAAGGCATCGTTTCAACAAATAATAATGGAGGTTTTTCTTCCTCTAGAAAAACGGTTAGCAAAAAGTTAGAAACAACATCTGAGATTATAAAAATTAACCTCAAAGGAGACGGAAAAACATATCAATTTAGAATTAAAAACAAACTAGAAAATTACTATTCCTATGTGCAATCGTTTAGCACGTCGGGCGAGTGGGAAACGATAGAATTAACACTAGATCAATTTCACCCAACCTACAGAGGAAAAAAGATGAGCTTATCAAACTTTAAACATCAATCGATAGAGCAGATAGGTTTTTTGATAGGAAACAAAATAAATGAAGAATTTCGATTGATTGTCTCCAAAATTTGGATTGACTAAAAACAGAAAACAACATTAACCAAAATAAAAAACCATGAGATTACTAAGCTACTTATTTATCCCGTTTATTCTAACATCATTTTCATTTAACAATAAAACAAACAACAGTATGATTAATTCTATTTACGATATCGCGATAACTTCGCTAGAAGGAAAAACCATTGACCTGAATGATTTCAAAGGAAAGAAAATTCTTTTCGTGAACGTAGCTTCCAAATGTGGGTTCACCTCACAGTACAAAAATTTGCAGAAGCTCCATGACACATACGGAGAAAAAGTCGAAATAATTGGAATTCCATGTAACCAATTTGGAAGCCAAGAGCCTGGAACAGCAGCGGAAATAAAAGAATTTTGTACAAAAAATTATGGTGTCAGTTTTTTAATGAGTGAAAAATCCCAAGTTAAAGGCGCAAACCAACATCCGCTGTATAAGTGGCTGACGAACAAAAGTGAAAACGGCATACAAGACTCTGAGGTTAGTTGGAATTTTCAAAAATATTTAGTGGATGAAAACGGAAAACTCATGCAAGTTTTCAAATCAGGAGTAAACCCCTTAGACGATTCTATTACTAGTTTGTTGTAAACCTATATACCGATAACAAGTGCAGAAAAACACCTATTTAATAAAAGATCTTGAGAACCTTACGGGAATAAAAGCGCATACCATAAGAATTTGGGAAGTACGTCATAACCTTTTGAATCCGTTAAGAACCGCTACCAATATCAGACAGTATTCTGAAGAAGATCTAAAAAAAATATTGAATATTAACTTGCTCTATGGAAATGGTTACAAAATATCTAAAATCGCGAATTTATCAGAAACGGAAATCATCCATAAAGCTTCTGAATTAATTGCATTAAACCAAAAAGACACACCTATCGAGATTAAAAATCTGATGGAGGCGATTTTGAAAATGAACACTGGTAAAATGCAGCTGATATTGAATGATGTATTTGATAAAAGAGGCATTACCATTTTGTATGTGGAAGTAATTACGCCAGTATTAAAAAGAATTGGAGAACTATGGCAGTTAGGAACTGTAAATATTGCTCAAGAGCACATATTTTCAAATGCTTTAAGAGAGTTTATTATTACTATATCAAATGGTCTAACCAAACCTCGAAATGGTAAAAAAGTAATGTTGTGTTTACCCGAACGTGAAGAACATGAGCTTCCTCTTCTCTTTTACCAATACTTGCTTCGCGACAAAGGTTGGGAGTGTTTTTACCTCGGACAAAGAGTACCTTTTGCCGACATTGAAAAATCTTATTATAAGATTGAACCAGACATGGTAATTACATCCATGATACAAAGTACTACTCCAAAACAATTTTCTTATTCTTTACATAAAATTCTGAGCGCCGTTCCTCCTGAGAAATTATGCTTGAGTGGATGCAATACAATTTCTTATTACGACCAAATTCCAAAATCAGTTTCAACTATCCACTGTCTAAGTGATTTTGATAATATATTTTCAAAATAAATCGTCATGAAAAACATTCTACTAATTTTAATTATTCTACTCTCTTGCTTATTTGCTATTTCACAATTAGTTGTAAAAAATTATTCCAAAAATATTGTCAATAAAAATTACACTATACTTAAAAAGTATAGTGAGTTCGAGATTAGAGAATATCCTGAGATGTATGTAGCAAAAACAATACTGACCGGAAGCAGTTATGAAAACAATTCTAGCAAGGGATTTCGACGAATTGCAGGATTTATTTTTGGAGGCAACGACAAACAACAGCAAATATCAATGACCTCTCCAGTAATTATGGACATGAATGAATCTGTAGAAATGTCATTCATTATGCCGGAAGAAATTACTCCCTCAAATGTGCCTGAGCCCAATAATTCAGATGTAACTTTAGGGATAAGACCCAAACAAATTGTAGCTGTTTTATCTTTTGATGGATGGGCAAGTTCAGAAAAACTAAAAAGTAAACACAAAGAACTTTCAAACCTGCTTACAAAGAAGGGCATTAAACATGAGATGGAATTTACTTATCTCGGGTATGATTCGCCTATGCAGCTTGTGGGTAGAAGAAATGAAATTTTAATTTCAGTAGAGTACACACGATAAATCATTGTCATTTTAAAAACGAAAACTCGACAAAAAAATAAAAATATGGTAGCAGCCACCTAATTATAAAGAAGGAAAAGATTACTCTTTTATTCTTAGTTTTTCATTTAAAATCTTTAGTATCTCTCCGGTTGCAACAACTTGAGAACCTTCTCTTAAAACAAATTCAGCACCTTCAGAAAGACCTCCAACATAGGAATCTTTCCATATAATTCGCATTTCAGATTGGATTGTATCTCCTGGGTTAACCCTATCTTTCCCAATGAATTTTTGATCTGCAGAAGTTAAATCCAAACCATCTTTCAATTTAAAAAGTGGCCGATATATTTCATCCGTTATTTCACTTCTCCCACCCTCTTCCGTAGTAAGGAAATACAGTTTTCCGATAAAATCTGTATCTGCACTGTATATATTATCTGCTGTTTTAAACTTAATATCACTCATACTTTGCAAATATAATAAAAGACTTTTCCCTACCTTGAGCCAATGAATTTAGAAGAGGAAAAAATAGAGACATTTTGGCAATGGTTTGTACAAAATGACCCACTTATAAAAAAATGCATTGAGGATTCAAATGCACCTGACAGGGAATATATTATCGAAAACTTAAACAATCACATTCTCAATATTGCGACCATAACTTGGGATATTGGAATGGATGCCAACGATGAATGGTTTTTTATGGTTTCTCCAAATGGCGTTGAAGAGTTACTTCCTATTTGTGAAAGAATTATGAAAGAAGCTCCTTTGTTTCTAGATTGGAAGTACTATGCGAGCAAACCTGCATTGGACTGGGACAGAACTTTTAACCTGTATGATCAGGAAATGGAAGTTATTGATATTGATGCTTCGAATTGGAATTACATTCTCTTTTATAACGACGATGAACAACTTGAGATTATTCTTGAGGCTTCAAACTTAGAAGGGATAGATGAAGACACTATGAATTCTGCTGCAACAGTCTTTTTGAATAACGAGATTGGCGAAAAAAAGATTATTGAATTGATTAAGAAATATACTATTGTTACCCAATTAGAAGAGGAAGATGCTCAAGATAAATTTGCGGTTTCAGGTTTAAAAGAGCATTTAATGTCAGATGAATAATTAGCACTTCCTTTATAATGGTGTTTTAAACATCGATGATAACAGTTCTACTTCCATAGATTGGAAAGCAAAAAAAAGCCTTTCAGTTACGAAAGCCTTTTTTCATATTTATACTAGACAATACCCATCTCAATTGCTTTATTGAGATCGAGATATCCATCAGGGTTATTTAGTAAACTCCATCAAAGTCTTTTCAATTATTGCGACACAATCCATTAATTGCTCTTTAGTCATTACTAACGGTGGAGCAAAACGAATTATATTACCATGTGTTGGTTTCGCTAGTAAGCCATTTTCTTTTAATGCCATACAAATATCCCAAGCCGTGGAGCTATCTTCTGTATCGTTAATCAAAATTGCATTTAACAAACCTTTTCCACGGACAGCATTCACCAAGTCAGTTCCAGCTATAATTCTATTCATTTCAGCTCTAAACACATTACCTAAAATCCTTGCATTCTGAGAGAGATTTTCATCATTTACAACCTCTAAAGCAGCTACAGCAACTTTCGCAGCTAGCGGATTACCTCCAAATGTAGAACCATGCTGACCCGGTTTAATAACATTCATTATATCATCATTCGCCAAAACTGCAGAAACTGGATATACACCACCAGACACAGCTTTTCCTAAAATAAGAATATCAGGCGTACTATAAGTCTCTTGTTTCTCACAAGCATTTTGGCAATTGCAATTCCCGCAAACCGCTAGAAGACTTCCGGTTCTGGCAATACCTGTTTGAACTTCATCCGCAACAAATAAAACATTTTGATCATTACAAAGTTGCTGAGCTTTTGAAAGATAGTCTTCGTCTGGCACAAAAACTCCCGCCTCACCTTGAATAGGTTCTACTAAAAATCCTGCAATATTCTCTTCTTTTAAGGCAGACTCTAATGCATCTATATCGTTATATGGTATCTTTATGAATCCTGGCGTAAATGGGCCAAAATTCTTCCGTGCAACTTCATCGTTTGAGAAAGAAACAATGGTAGTCGTTCTTCCGTGAAAGTTATTTTCACAAACAATTATTTTTCCTTCATTCTCAGCAATTCCTTTTACTTCATACGCCCATTTTCTGCATAATTTAATAGCAGTTTCAACCGCTTCAGCACCGGTGTTCATTGGCAGTACTTTATCAAAACCGAAAAACTCAGTGATAAACTTTTCATATGGACCCAAAGTATCATTGAAAAAAGCCCTTGAAGTAAGTGTTAGGGTTGAAGCTTGTTCCGTCAATGCATTAACAATTTTTGGATGACAGTGACCTTGATTTACTGCCGAATAAGCAGATAAGAAATCAAAATATTTTTTTCCTTCACAATCCCATAAATAAACACCTTCTCCTTTTGCCAATACAACCGGCAAAGGATGATAATTATGCGCTCCGTACTTGTTTTCTAATTCCATCGACTCCTGCGACGACAATGCTGAACTAACCATAGTTTCCATAAATTTAAATATTAAATAAGTAATTTCTTACTCATTACGGAGAGTAATCATCCTTGTCGCAAAACTAATAAATCAGATAGAATTAACAAAAGTAAAAGATACAATAAAATCAGTTACTGTTCCGCGAATAAACAGCTAGTGGCTTCTCTCTTAAATTGTAATTACTTGCCATTACCTCCCCATACGCCCCTGCGCATCTAATTGCAATAATATCTCCTCTAGAAGTAGCAGGTAAATTAATTTCGGCACCAAAACAATCAGAAGATTCGCAAATAGGACCAACAACATCATAAAAAGAGTTAGACGAATTTGCGTGTTTTGATACATTTTCAATTTTATGCTTAGAATTGTACAATGCCGGTCTTATTAGCTCTGTCATACCTGCGTCCAGTATTGCAAAACTTTTACTTGCTCCTTCTTTAATGTATAGTACTTTAGAAATAAGATTACCAATAACACCAACAATGGATCTACCTAATTCGAAATGTAATTCCTGACCGTTTCTTAACTTTAAATACGTATTAAAAATTGAGAAAAAACTTTCGAAGTCAGCAACCGGATTGACATCGGGATTATCATAATCAATGCCTAAACCTCCACCAACATTAATATGTCTAAGCCCAATGTTTTGCTTGTCAAACCACTTTTGAATTTCGTTTACACATAAACATAAATTCCTATAAGCACCTAAATCCGTAACCTGACTCCCTATATGAAAGTGTAACCCAATTAAGTTCACATTCTTGCATGATTCAATTAATTTGACAACAGCAGCTATTTCAGCTACGAGTATTCCAAATTTATTTTCGGTTGTTCCCGTTGTAATATATTTATGTGTATTTGCATCAACGTTAGGGTTTATCCTCAAAGCAATATTAGCGACCTTTCCTTCTCTTGTTGCTATCTCGTTTATCACCTCTATTTCTTGTATAGATTCACAATTGAAACAAAAAATAGCATTGTCCAAACCGATTTCTATCTCCCTATCTGTTTTCCCTACTCCCGCAAAAGCAATTTCATCAGGACAAAATCCGTGCGCAACAGCTTTATCAATTTCATTCCCGCTTACACAATCAGCACCAAATCCATAACTAGATATTAAATCCAATACTCTACCGTTCGTATTTGCCTTTAAAGCATAGTGAACATTGTACTTATATTTATCTGCAGCATACTTTAACTTATTTAAAGTATTATCTAATAATTCCATATCATAATAATAAAAAGGAGTAGTATGCTCTTCAGCAGATTGCATTAAGTCTTTAACGTTCATTTTATTTATTTTAAACAATTAGACCGCAAATGTATTTTTTTATTCGTTTATTGTTTTAAAATATATATGTTTGTGCGTATTTTAAACATTTTGTTAAATTTTAAACATGAGGTCTATATCTAAAATCGTTAAAAAAATAATTGTTACTTCTCCATTTCTTGAGGAAGCACTAACAGAGAAACTAATAAATGTATCATCCCTTGCCCGGAAAATTCGGCAGGAAGTTGAAGACGCAATGGGCGAACCAATTAAAGAAGGCGCTATTGTAATGGCTATTAATCGTTTAGAACCGAGTTACTATTACAAAATAAATATTGGCATTAAAGATTTTGTAAATAACATTGGGGATATAATCGTCCGCTCTAGCTTGAGAGCTTATACGTATGAAAATTCAAACACACTAATTGGAAGTCAGAAGTCATTATTGGACGAGGCTAGCAAAAACAAAAAACACTTTCATACAATTTCGCAAGGAATTTATGAAACGACCATTATAATAAGCAACTCTTTAAAAGAGCCAATAGAAGAAGAGTTTAAAGAAGAGCATTTAATTACTTCAAAAAGTGACTTGTCTTCTATTACTGTTAAACTTCCGATGAAGAATACTGAAGTATCTGGATTGTATTATTACATCTTCAAAAAGTTAGCTTGGGCTGGAATTAATATTGTCGAAATAATATCTACCACAAATGAATTTACATTAGTTGTTAGTGATGATGATATTGATAAAGCATTCTCAATATTAATGGGCTTAAAGAAAGACTAATTTATTATTTACCATAAATTAACAAATTGTGCTTTATAACTTAGAATAAGGCAACGCTTCTCATCGGTATTTTAAGTAGTTTTGTAACCTAACTTCTTATAGGTTTTATGTACGCATTATTTTTAAAAGAAATACGAAGCTTTTTAAATTCATTAATTGGGTATATTACCATGGCAGTGTTCCTTATCGCAACTGGAATATTCATGTGGGTTTTTAGTGGACCTAGTAATGTTTTAGACTTTGGTGAAGCTTCTCTACAATCCCTTTTTATTAATGCGCCTAATATCTTTTTATTTTTGATTCCTGCAATTACAATGCGCTCATTTGCTGAAGAAAAAAGAACAGGAACCATTGAGATTTTAATGACGAAACCATTAAGTGACGTTCAAATTATTCTAGCTAAGTATTTTGCCGGAGTGGCGCTTGTACTGCTTAGCCTATTGCCTACATTAATCTTTTATTATTCAGTTGTAGAACTTGGAGATACTGTTGGCAACATTGACCATGCAAGTACCTGGGGTGCTTATATTGGCCTATTTTTATTGGGTGCTGTATTTGTGGCTATCGGAATATTTGCTTCTTCCATCACAAGCAACCAAGTTATTGCATTTATGATTGCCTTGCTTTTATGCTTTACTATTTATATTGGCTTCCAATTTTTAGCCGCAATTTTTTCAACCCCTTTCGATTTAATCTTTATGAATTTGGGCATACATGAGCATTATGTAAGTGTGCAAAGAGGTGTTATTGATAGCCGAGATATCATTTATTACGTCAGTGCTATTTCATTGTTTTTATTATTAACCAAATTAGCATTGCAAACTAGAAAGTGGTAATACTATGAAGAGAAAATCTCCTAAATTCAGACATGTTCTAGAGGTATTAATTGTTATTGCTCTTATTATAGTTGTTAATATAATTGGAAACGCAAAGTTTGCTCGATTAGATCTTACGGAAGATAAGCTGCATAGCCTTTCCGACAACACTATTGATTTCTTAGAAAACGAAATTGACCAGGTAATTAATATTGAAATATACTTGGATGGACAGTTTCCTGCATTTATTCAAAAATTAAAGAATTCTATAAAAGAGAAAATTGAAGAATTTCAAGCGTATGCTGGAAAAAAAGTGAAGTTTAGATTCGTCAATCCGAATGAAGACAAAGAATTAGCAAAGGAGCTAAAACAACAATTAGCACAACTAGGATTGTATCCAAGCTTTATCCTATCAAAGGAAGAAGGTAGTGAGGAATTTACTGAGATATGGGCCGGAGCAAAAATTCTTTACGGAGAGAAACAACAAGCTATTCAATTTTTACCAGGCGGCAACTTTCTTGTTTCACCTGCCCATGTCCATACTGCAGTTAACCAATTAGAATACAATTTTGTTAAAGCCTTCTGGCAATTAACCAACCAAAGTAGGGATAACATTGCTTTTTTAAGAGGGCATGGTGAACTTACGAACAAAGAAGCATGGTCCATTCAATATGAATTAAAACAGTTTTACAATGTTGACACCGTTCAGATTATTGATTCTACAGGTAAGGAAAACATAAAATCATTGGACAAATTTCAAGCTTTAATCATTGCCAAACCTACTGAACCTTTTAATGAAAGAGAGAAATATGTAATTGATCAATATGTTATGAAAGGAGGAAAAGTTTTCTGGCTAATTGATAACCTTGATGTACCCGAAGATAGTTTAGCGATTTCAGAAGTGGTGCATACTTTTCAATACGACTTAAACATTGACGATATGCTTTTTAAATATGGAGCTAGGGTTAACAAAAACTTGGTTGCAGATATTAACTCCGGACCTATAATGAGAAAGAATAATTACAAAGTTCTTGATCATTGGTTTCTTTACCCCAAACTCACCAATCAAAACACTTCTGAATTAACCCATAATGTTGCTCCAATAAAAATAAGATACGGAAGTACCGTTGAAGCAGTTGGTAGTCAAAATATTAAAAAGACGGTAATATTGGAAACCTCTAAAAATTATAAAGTATTACCGGCAAGATTTAGAATTTCCTACGGATACAATCAACATGGCTATAGACCGATTGATTCATTGCGTACAGACCCAGACGCAACAAAACCTTTAGCCCTATTACTTGAAGGAGAATTCACCTCACATTTTAAAGGTAGAATTATAGACAAATATGTAAATGATCCAACTGCTAACTATTTAGAGAAAAGTAAAGCCAATAAAATGGTTGTTATAGGTGATGGTGACTTAATTAGAAATGAGCTAGGAATGAGCGAAAAAGGACAGCTACTGCCATATGGTCTTCAATTCGAGCCAATCGTAAGAGACCAGAATAATCAAGTAGCAACCATGTATGGGAATGGAATTTTCTTCACCAATTTAATGGACAGAATGATGGGAAATGAACATTTAATATCGCTCCGTTCCCGTATGAAAATAGTACGTTTACTCAACAGGGAGGAGATTTCCATAAATAGAAGGTCATGGCAGACGTTTAACTTAACAATTCCCGTTATACTTGTAGTTGTATTAGGACTCGTTCAATGGTATATCCGCAGAAGAAAATTCGCGCTTAAATAGTCTCTTAATCAACATTAGAATTAATATTTTATGAAAAAATACGGTCTTGTTATTGCTCTTTTGGTTTTATTAGCGATTCTTGTGTGGTATGCTTTTTTTCTTGGGAATCAAGAAAGTGATGCGTCCTCTGAAGCTTTTAGTGAATTCGCCATTGCAGATACTTCGCTAGTAGAAACATTTATTATTTCAGACACAGAAAATAATTCAATTACGATTACACGTAAAGCTGATGGAAAAAACTGGATGATAGGAGATTCTGAATACAAAGCACTGCCAAGTAGTGTAGATTTAATCACCAACACATTTCAGAGGATTAGAGTAAAGCAAGATGTGCCTGAAAAGGCTATTGAGAATGTACTAACCTTGCTTGCTGTTCGTCATAAAAAGGTGGAAATTTTTTTAAAAGGAGAAGAAAAACCGCATAAAACATGGTTCATTGGTAGCGCAACAAATGATCATGCCGGAACATACATGTTACTTAAAATTGGCGACACAAAATCTGACATTCCCTATATTACCCATAAACAAGATATGGTAGGAACACTGGATGTTCGTTTCCACACAACCTTTCAAGACTGGAGGTTTACAGGTGTATTTAATTACCCTCCAAATTCTATTAAAAAAATTGCTGTTAAGTTCAATCAACAAATTGAAGACTCATATACCATTGACGTTTTAGGAGAAAGTACCGTAGCTCTTTATAATCATCAAATGCAACCTATACCTGTATTTGATTCAAGTCAAGTAAAACATTATTTATCGCACTATAAAAAAATTCATTACAACGATGTAAACAAGGAACTAACACAAGATCAAGTTGATTCTGTTTTCGCTCTGGTTCCACATTATGAAATTTCAGTTACTGATAAAAATGGTAATTTAAACGAAGTCCAAGTGTGGAAAATGAAAAAGAAAGATGCTGGCCCTGAAACAAACAATCAAATTGTTTGGAACCCAGAGAAAGCATGGTCCAGAATCAATGGAACCAATGAAATATTTAAGGTTCAATATTTCTCTTGGGATGTCTTGCTAAAGCCACTGAGCTATTACAAGAAAAAATAAACTGAGTAGAGACATTCTTAATTTGACCGTTTATATTTATCTTCGTAGCAAACCCAACAGATATGGTTAAAATTGGCATTATTAAAGAAGGTAAAAACCCACCAGACAAAAGGGTTGCATTGTCTCCTTCTCAATGCGAGTATATTTTAAACAATTATCCGGATGTTGAAGTATTTGTCCAAGCTAGTGACATCCGGAAATTTAAAGACGAAGAGTATCAGAAACTAGGTGTTGCTGTGGTAGATTCAGTTGAAGATTGCGATATTTTAATTGGAGTCAAAGAAGTGCCAATAGAGCAGTTAATTCCAAATAAGAAATACTTATTCTTTTCTCATACATTTAAAGAACAACCTTATAACAGAGAATTACTTAAAGCCGTATTAGATAAAAACATTCAATTAATAGACTGGGAAGTTATTAAAGATAAGAAAGGAAGAAGGCTGATTGCTTTCGGAAGATATGCCGGAATTGTAGGTTGTTATAATGGATTCTTAGCTTACGGAAAAAAATCTGGCGCATACAGTTTAAAACCTGCTCACCAATGTGATGATAGAGCAGATATGGAAGCGCAATTAGTAAATGTAAAGCTACCAAATAACTTTAAAATAGTAATTACCGGACATGGACGGGTTGGCGCTGGTGCTATGGAAATAATTGAAAAACTGAATTTAAAGGAAGTAGATTCTCCTGAGTTTTTAGCACAAGATTTTAACGAACCCGTATTTACCCAACTTGCTGTTGATGAATACAACGCAAAAGCCGATGGGTCAAGCTTCTCCAAGCGTGATTTTTATAACGACCCTTCAAATTTTGTTTCTACATTTAATCAATACGCATCTATTGCAGATATTTACATTGCCTGCCACTACTGGGATAGTGAAGCTCCTTTTATTTTTACTAGAGAAGACGCCAAAGCGAAAGATTGGAAAATTCAAGTTGTTGCAGATATTAGCTGTGACATTGACTGTGCAATTGCCAGTACATTGCGTCCATCTACAATTGCAGATCCCCTTTATGGATACAACCCTATCACCGAAAGTGAAGATGACTATATGAAAGAAGGAGTCATTGGCGTGATGGCAGTAGACAACCTTCCATGTGAATTACCATTGGACGCATCTGTTGATTTTGGTGAAATGTTTTTAGAACACGTATTAGAACCTTTAACTGGAGACGACCCTGATAATATTATTGGAAGAGCTTCTGAAACGTTAAATGGAGAGCTTACAGAGCATTTTGCATATCTAGGTGACTATGTAAATGGAACTGTGGTTTAATAATCTTGTCGATAAAAGGAATCAATTTTTGGCGGCTTTCCTATTCTAGTAGAAATTGTAAAATGACTAGACGTTCCAGCAATATGATATTTACCCATACCATAACTAACATGTAGCTTTTTTACTTTAAATCCAAAGCCCCATGAAATCCCTGATGCTCCGGGCCGAATACTTGAACTTAAGTCTTTTCTATTTTTATGATTGTATCCAAATTGAATGTTGAAGTTTTTTGATAACAACAACTCTCCTCCAATTGCCAAATGATGCATAGCCTTAGACACGAAACCTGGCTCATTAACTGCAGTAGCTTCTCCTGTTAAGGGATCTGAAGCTGGCTGTTCATTTGCATCAAAATATACAATATTCCACTGTTGCAAGTTATGCGCTGTAAATGAAAACCGAAATGGAGCATGTTTCAATTTCTTTGAAAAAGCTAACAAAATATTTAATGGCAATGACTCTCTATTGCTGGAAGTATAAGTATTTAATTGTATTCCCATATTTTTAAGCATAAAAGCTGCTGCAAACCCATTCGCCCTCTTTGTATATGTTGCCGCAATATCTGAACTTATTCCATATGAATTATATGCTTCTAAAAAACTACCTACAAACTTGATGTCTGCACCTATCGAAAAATTTGAGTCCAACTCCCTTCCATAGGCAACAGCAAGTGCGACATCATTTGCAGAAAAAGTACTTCCATTTCTTTCACCACCTACATCAGCATATTCAAACTTACCATAATTCGCAAACAATAAAGAAGCATTAAATGTTCCAATCCCTGTATAGTGTTTTGTATATGATGAATAACCATAATTAGAATTAGCAAAATAATTAACATAATTCAAGGCCAAAAACCCGTGCATAGAAGGGTTCAATAAGGAAGGGTTCTCTACGCCTAAAGATGCGTCGTTATCTTTGACTGTCAAAAGGTAACCTCCGGCAGCTTCTACTCTAGCAGAATTAGAATAATTTAAAAATTGAAAGGTACTATTACCTCCGTTCTGCGCCGGAAAAGTAACATAAATAAATAATGAAATCTGTAAGGCAAATATTTTCATTCAATGCATAACGATTAAGAACTTGGTTTAGTATTTACACATTAAACCTAAAGTGCATTACATCACCATCTTCAGGTACATATTCCTTTCCTTCGATATTCAATTTTCCAACTTCCTTGCATTTAGCTTCAGAACCAAACTCAACAAAGTCATCGTAATGAATAACCTCTGCTCGAATAAACCCTTTTTCGAAATCTGTATGAATAACACCTGCAGCTTGCGGAGCAGTCATACCCAAATTAATTGTCCATGCTCTTACTTCTTTTACCCCTGCCGTAAAATACGTTTGAAGCTTTAATAACTTATAAGCTGAACTAATCAATTTACTAACTCCAGGCTCCTCTAAACCAAGATCTTCCAAAAACATTTGTCTTTCTTCGTAAGTATCTAATTCATTAATATCAGCTTCAATAGCTGCTCCAAGAATTAATACTTCTGCATCTTCATCCTTCACTGCTTCTCTCACAGCCTCTACATAGTTGTTTCCATCTTTCACAGATGCTTCATCTACATTACATAAATACAACACTGGTTTTGTTGTTAACAGGTGTAACTCATCCAATAAAGCCATTTTCTCCTTATCCACATCCAGAGAACGAATGGAATTTCCTGCCTCCAAATGATTCTTTGCAGCATCAAATACCTCGTGCTGTCGAATTGCATCTTTATCGCCTGACTTAGCTTTTCGAGCTAAAGCTCCAATATTTTTTTCTATAGACTCTAAATCTTTTAATTGTAATTCGAAATCAATTATCTCTTTATCTCTAACTGGATCAATGCTTCCATCTACATGTATAATATTTCCATCATCAAAACACCTGACAACATGAATAATTGCATCCACCTCACGGATATTTGCCAAAAACTGATTCCCAAGACCTTCGCCTTTAGAAGCTCCTTTTACGAGCCCTGCAATATCAACAATCTCAATAGTAGTTGGCATTACACGTTCTGGACTAACCAATTCTTCTAGCTTATTTAACCGAGAATCGGGAACAGTTATCGTTCCAACATTAGGTTCGATTGTGCAAAAAGGAAAGTTTGCGGACTGCGCTTTCGCATTTGACAAACAATTAAATAAGGTAGATTTTCCAACATTCGGTAATCCAACTATACCACATTTTAAAGCCATAATTCATTTTTTTCGAAATGCAAAGAAAGAAAAAATCCTCGTTACGATAGTTATCGGAAAGAGGATTTTAATAAATATAATATTTTGGTTTTACTTTTAATCAAAAATGGATATTGTCCCGTGCGCATCTTTTTCTCCACCGTCCCATAGCATAGTATAGAAATATGTTCCAGAGGGCAAGCTATCACCATTCATATTAACACCATTCCAGGTATTATCATAACCATCTATTTTGTAAACCACCCTCCCCCATCTATTAAATATTGTTAAATTCACATCATGATGATTATTGGCATAATTCGTTAAAAACACATCATTTTCACCCGGACTGGAATTTGGAGTTATCACATTTGGGATTTCGCAATCTTCAACAATTACAGTAATACCATCTGAATCAACTCCACAGAAACTTGATGCGACCATTTCATAATATATTTCGGTTGGAACGGCAGAACTTATAACAATAGAGTCCGCATTTCCTCCAGGCACATTCCACAGGTATGTATCTACGTCTTGCCCTTGAACTGATAAAGTTATTTGGTCATCCGCACATATTGTCACTTCACTTAATCCTGAAACTCCTTCATACAACAATTCAACATTTGGAGTTCCGGAATAGAATATTTCCACCGAATTTGTGTCACTACATTGTACATCTGTAAAGTAAAACGTATACAACCCTCCTTGAATTACAGATATAGTAGGGTTTAATACATTTTGATTTGGAGTAAAAGTAACCGCTCCAGGACCATCTACCCACCATTCTCCTCCCTCAGGAGCATATGTGTTTGTAAAATCAAACTCATCACCCAAACAAGTTGTTGCATTCGGAATTATTGAAGCTGGTGCGATAACGTTTACAAAAACAGTAGTATCATAACTACATCCATAACTATCAAGTACCTCAAAAGTGTAACCAAATGGGCCTATAGTATCCGGTCGAATTACAATAGTTGTATCATTATTTCCATCTACAATAATTGTTGGATCACTGTGCCAAAATTCATCAAATATCTCTGGAGCATAAGTTTCATTGTTTGGGTTCAAAGAATCTAAGAAATAAATTCCCCATTGACAAATCCAACCATCATCTGCTAAAATATTATCCTGAACGCTTAAAGTCCATGTTCCATTTATTGGACATCCAACAAAATCTGCAAAGGTTCCTTCCGGGTTATATTCTCCAGGAACAACCATTTGTCCAGAAGTAGGACCAGATGCTGCTATAGTGTTATAACCAAGATCCCATGAAGGCAATGCTCCATTTGCCTCAGAGAAACAATATTCCTCACAGTTACCAACGCTTGTATTATTATCATTACCTCCTCCAACATAGGTTCCCCCTCCTCCAAAACCACCGGGAAGATACCCACTAGTGTAGCTATTAAAAATTGCCACTTCCGTCCCATTTGGACAAGTTAACCACATTTCTAGATCCCCGAGCCACGTATGCTCCATTGAAACACAGATTTGCTGTATATCAGTCCCATTAAGAATTGTACCTCCAGGAGTATATCCTGCAATATCAATTTCTGTTTCGTATGGCGGAAGATTATTTCCATCTGGCAATTCAGTCGCCGTTCCAAATTCGCCCCCAATTGGAAAAGTTGCACTTGTCGCCTCAACACCTGCGGTATCTGAAGCAGTAACACCTCCAACTAGGAGTGTTTGCTGATCTACGCAAAGTACGGTGTCTATAGCTTGGCAAGTAATAAAACTAGGAATGGTAGAAACTCTTATTTTACAAGTAGCATACATATTCATTCCAAAAGCATCCGTTACTTTTAAAGAAACAAAGTACCCTTGCTGGGCCGGTGGAAGAACCCAAAGAGTATTCTGATCAGACAGAATGCCATTACTAATAGTCCACTCAATAGTATGATTTCCTGTTTGATCATATCCTCCTCCAAATGTTGCCGCAGAGTCGCCTCCAGGCTCATAAGGAAAATAAGCATCAACTGATAATAAAACAGAATCTCCTAAACAAACATCTATATAACCTGTATCTATAGGCATAACATCATTTACGTTATCATTTGCTCCATTGGCTTGTCCATTGATAAATCCTTCAATACCTATACTAAATGGTTGGACAGAATTCCCACAAGAAACATTTGCATCCCATCCTGCACCTTCATTTGCACCATCACTAATAAAACGTATTGTTAAGCACCCAGAAAAATTTGACAACGATGCTGAAAGAGACCCAGCTGGCATCATGTTATTATTAAAAGTATCTAAAATAGGATCAGATACCGACAACCCATCATAAATAAATATAGTATCCGAAGCATCTACATCAAATGCAAAACCGGTTCCACCAATACCAAAAGTTGCAGATACTTTATTTCCATTTGCATCCGGACAAAAGGTAATTGACTCATCCTCGTTAGGTTCATAATCAGCGGCATCTCCACCTGTATCGTGAAAGTTTAAGAGATCAACAGAGGCAAAGTCTGTTCCGCAAGCACATAAACCCTCACCAGATGTTGTAAAGTCATCGCCTGAAACTAAAACATCTACTTGGGATTGGGATACATAAGATATGATTATAAAGAATATGGTTAATACAATTTTCATAGATCCAATTTATATATGCATTTACTTGTTGGCCTTATTAAACTTATCTTTCAAAAAACTAGAGTCATAAATAATTAATAATTTAGATTTCCCATTAACACTAAATAATTGATTCCTACCTTCCAAAATTTCAATTTTTAATTCGTACAAGTTGATTTTACTAATATCTGATATTTGTTTTTCTCCATCCAAGTTTATTTTACCATCCTTCTCAGTTGGGTAATCACCAATATAGAAAGCATTATCCAAACAATACGTTAAAAACCTAATCTCAGAAGGATTCTCTTTTTCAATTACATTTAATTCTTCAATAGAATATTTCACCAATAATCTTGAATCATACTCTATACCTTGACCAAATAACATTGTCACTGAAAACATTATGCTTATTAAAATAATTAGTACTTTTTTCATTCTTAAAAATTTTTACCAAAATTAAACATTTCATTTTATAACAAAAGCTTAGAAATAGTCTAAATAACTGGAACCCTATAAAGATTATTCACTTTTGTTAATAGTTATTAACAGATTAAATATGGCCTTATGAAAACACTACTT
Source organism: uncultured Flavobacteriales bacterium (assembly GCA_943788755.1). GTDB lineage: Bacteria > Bacteroidota > Bacteroidia > Flavobacteriales_D > Parvicellaceae > CALSMU01. The sequence continues at coordinate 183,207 of CALSRM010000002.1, read as the reverse complement.
TTACCGACGTAATTTAACTAAAAATAGATGCACGACACAAATTTAATTGAATTAAATAATTTTTGTTCCCAAGTTAGAAGGGATATTGTAAGAATGGTTCACGCCGTTGCTTCTGGCCATCCAGGTGGTTCTTTGGGCTGTACAGAATATATTACCGCACTCTATCAATCAGAAATGAATCACAATGCTAACAACTTTGAGATGGATGGAAAAGGAGAAGATCTCTTCTTTTTATCCAACGGTCACATTTCTCCTGTATTCTATAGCGTTTTAGCGCGATCTGGCTATTTTAAAGTAGATGAATTAAATACATTTAGAAAGCTAAATAGTCGTTTGCAAGGCCATCCAGCGACTCATGAAGGATTGCCAGGAATTAGGATAGCAAGTGGTTCTTTAGGTCAAGGACTCTCAGCCGGAATAGGTGCAGCATTAGCAAAAAAATTAAACAATGATGATGGCATTATCTACACTTTGCATGGTGATGGAGAAATTCAAGAAGGACAAATTTGGGAAGCAGCTATATATGCAGCCGGTAACAAAGTAGATAACATAATCTCTTGTATTGATTATAACCACAAACAAATTGATGGTGACATTGACGATGTACTTCCTCTTGGAGATATAAAGGCTAAATGGGAAGCATTTGGATGGCAAGTAATGGAAATGAATGGTAATAATATGGAACAAGTTATCACTACTTTAAGACTAGCAAAAGCAGCTACTGGAAAGGATGTCCCAATTATGCTTATAATGAAAACAGAAATGGGAAATGGTGTAGATTTCATGATGGGAACACATAAATGGCATGGTTCACCACCTAACGATGAACAATTGAAATCTGCTTTAAGTCAATTGGAAGAAACACTAGGAGATTATTAATATTTGTTACAATTAACCTTTTTGGAATTATAATTGAGAAGAACCCTCCAAAAAGGCAGATTTATGAAAGCAATTTATAACATATTAATTTTATTTATAGGGATTGGTATTACTCCAAATATATCATTCGGACAAGATCCAGATTCAGAAAAAATTAGAATCCTTTTTATTTTTGATGCTTCAAATAGCATGAATGCGCAATGGCAAAACGGTAGTAAAATGACTATTGCCAAAAAACTGCTCACAAACACTGTTGATGAGCTTCGAGGAATTGAAAATACGGAACTTGGACTTAGGGTTTATGGTCATCAATTCAAAATTCTACCAGGTCAACAAAACTGTGACGACACAAATTTAGAAGTTGAATTTTCACAAGGAGATGAAAATATTGAAAAAATAAAAAACAAAATTCGGTCAATTGAAGCAAAAGGAACTACTCCCATTGCACGTTCACTTGAGTATTCTGCTGAGGATTTTCCAGAATGTAGTAACTGTAGAAATGTAATTATCCTTATAACCGACGGAATTGAAGCCTGTGATGAAGATCCATGTGCGGTATCAAGAGCATTAAGAGCTAAAGGAATAAAATTAAAACCTTTTGTAATAGGAATTGGATTGGACACGAGCTACCTAGGACAGTTTAATTGCATAGGGGAATTTTTAAGCGCTGAAACCGAAGATTCATTTAAAAGTGTTTTGGATTTTGTTGTTAGCCAAGCATTAAATAACACTACGGTACAAGTCAACTTACTAGACGTCAAGAAAAAACCTTCAGAAACAGATGTTACTATGTCTTTTTACGATCAAAAAACCGATGAATTAGTTTATACTTATAAGCACACATTAGATAGAGACCGAACTCCTGACACTCTATCAATTGACCCGTTGCATACTTACAGACTCGTTGTGCATACAACCCCTGAAGTCACTAAAGAAAATATTAAAGTAATAGCAGGAAAACACAATGTTATAATGTTAGATGCCCCAAGAGGTCATTTAGATCTTAAAATTCAAGGATATAATAACCTGTTTACTGGAATCAATTGTATTGTTCGAAAAAGTGGAGAGATGAAAACGGTAAATATTCAAAAAATGAATTTTAATCATAAATACATAGTCGGAAAATACGATTTAGAATTACTTACACTGCCTAGGCTATATATTAATGATGTTGATATAAAACAAAATAGGCACACAGATATTACGATTCCAAAAAACGGAAGGGCGGTAATCAGTAAAAGTGCTGGTCCTGCACAATTATTTGTTATCCGGGAAGGGAAAAACGAATGGGTTTGTAACTTAAAAGATGAACCTTCACTTGAAAACATTGAGTTATTACCTGGGAAATATAAAATTATTTTCAGGCATGAAAGATCATTCAGCACAGCGCACTCAATTGAAAAAACGTTTAAAATAGTTTCTGGCTACTCAGAAAACATAACATTATAAGTATGAAAGAATATCCAGTATTAGGAAACAAAGACACACGATCAGGTTTTGGTGACGGGTTAACAGCGTTAGGTAAATCAAACCCTAAAGTAGTTGCTTTGTGTGCAGATTTAACGGGTTCGTTAAAAATGAATCAATTTCAAGATGATAATCCTGAGCGATTTTTTCAAGTTGGAATTGCAGAAGCAAATATGATTGGAATAGCAGCTGGATTGACAATTGGCGGAAAAATACCCTATACGGGTACTTTTGCTAACTTTTCTACAAGTAGAGTTTACGATCAAATAAGACAATCTGTTGCCTATTCTAATAAAAATGTCAAAATATGTGCTTCGCATGCTGGATTAACATTAGGTGAAGATGGTGCAACGCACCAAGTATTGGAAGACATAGGTATGATGAAAATGCTTCCCCACATGACAGTTATCAACCCATGTGACTACAATCAGACTAGAGCTGCAACAATTGCTATCGCTGATCATGTTGGACCTGTTTACTTGCGATTTGGGAGACCAAAAATGCCAATTTTCATTTCGGAGGACACACCTTTTGTGATTGGAAAAGCTTTAATGCTAAATGAAGGAACTGATGTTACAATTATAGCGACTGGACATTTGGTATGGCCAGCAATTGAAGCTGGAAAAGCTTTGGCTGAAAAAGGGATTAGCGCGGAAATAATTAACATCCATACTATTAAGCCTTTGGACGAAGAAGCTATTTTAAAATCAGTTGCTAAAACGGGCTGTATTGTTACCGCTGAAGAACATCAAATTGCAGGAGGTTTAGGCGAGAGTATTGCACAAGTTCTTTCTAGAAATAATCCTGTACCGCAAGAATTTATTGCTGTTGACGATAGTTTTGGTGAAAGTGGTACTCCAGCGCAATTGATGGAAAAATATGGCTTAGATACTCCGAATTTAATCGCTGCAGCTGAAAAGGTTATTGCTAGAAAATAGCCTATTTTAATACTATTATATTTTCATATTAAACCTTTTTCTGATAAATTGGTCTTAGAATGTGATGCAATTATCAGATGACGAAATAATAGCGCAAATAAAAACTGGGCAAGACACCAATAAAACTTTTCGGATATTAATTGAAAAATATCAAGAAAGACTGTATTGGCATATTCGTAGAATGATTATTAATCATGATGATACAGATGATGTGCTTCAAAATGTATTTGTTAAAATATGGAAAGGTTTAGCCAATTTCCGAGAAGATTCAAATCTATACACTTGGCTGTATCGAATTGCGACCAACGAATCAATCACTTTTATTAATAAAAAGAAGAAGGAAAACAACATTTCTATTGATAATGAATCGTATCACTTACATGCAGGACAAGCAGATTATTTAATGGATTGCGATGAAATTCAAGAGAAATTAGAAAAAGCACTACTAACACTTCCCGAAAAGCAACGAGCAGTGTTTCACATGAAGTATTATGAAAATATGAAATATACGCAAATGTCTGAGGTTGTTGGGACCTCGGTAGGAGCTTTAAAAGCAAGTTATCATATCGCTGTCAAAAAAATTGAACATTATTTGATTGAAAATTAAACCTTTTCCAATTTTAAATGTCTTAGATACTGAATAAAGAGAATGAATAAAAAAAATGAAAATATCGAAAATGAAGAGCTAATGAAAATAGCTCCTACTTTATTTGGAATGAAAAAGGTAAATAACCTAAAAGCTCCGAAGGGATATTTTTCAAACTTAGCTGATACAGTAAAAGTGAGAATTGACAATGAAGTTCCGGATGGATACTTTGAAAACCTCGCAGATAAGGTGATGGATAAAATTGACAAAGAAGAAACTAAGGTTATTCCAATTCAAAAAAGAAATATTGCTCGTATCGTCTCTTTTGCAGCTTCTATCGCAGGAATCTTTATCATTGGTTTTCTTTTAAACCAAAATAATATAGTAGATACTATAGCTTCTGCTGATAATTATTTAGAAAATTTAACGACTAGCGAACTAGATGAAGCTGTAGACTACAATGAAATGGAAGAACTCATTTGTTATGTAGATTTCGGAGAAAATTTTAATGAAGCGATACAAATAGAATATAGTATAAACGATATAGATCTCGATTTTACATCTGACGAGATTGACGAATACCTGAGCTCAGACTACTACCTAGATGTTGAATTTTAATTTTTAACTAAAACTATGAAAAAAATAACATTAGCACTTCTTGTCCTCGGAACGAGTCTTGGAAGTATTGCCCAAGAAAAGGGCACAGAAATTAAAAAAGAAAATAAAAAAGTGGAAAAAATAGCTTTCATTTCAACTAAGCTAGAATTAACTACTAAAGAAGCAGAAAAATTCTGGCCCGTATATAACGAATCAGAAGCTGAATTTAAATTACTTAAGAAGGAACATAGAGCCGCAATGGGAGAAAAAAAGAAAATCAGTGAAATGTCGGATGCTGAAGTCGAAAAAATATTAGATACCGGCCTTAAAATTCAGCAAAAAGAACTTGAGATTAGAAAAAAATATTTAGTGAAGTTTAAAGAAGTTTTACCAATCAAAAAAGTTGCAAAACTTACACGAATAGAACATGAATTTAGGAAAAGAAATTTTCCAAAGAAAGGAGATAAAAGAGAACGACCAATGCCTCCACCTCCAAGCGACAGGTAAATAAGAGTACTTTACAAAAAAAGGGAATGTAAAAACACATTCCCTTTTTTTGTTCCCTTATCCATTAGCTAATTTTATTATCTTAGCATGAGTATAATTAAATTCACGTAAATTCATGAAGCACTCTTCTATTTTGGACATAACGAAATAGCAACAAAAAAACATATAAAGTAGTAAAAATCATGAATATTGTAGCAATTCATAGTAAATTCTTAGAAACAACTGGTCCTTGCACAGATACTAGAAACATTTTGCTTGACAGTATGTTTTTTGCGCTAAAAGGAGGTAATTTTAATGGAAATGAATTCGCTTTAAAAGCTATTGAAGATGGTTGTAAATATGCAATTGTAGATGAAAATAAATACGCAATTGACGATCGATTTATTCTGGTAAATGATGTTTTAGAAGCACTACAGGATTTAGCCAATTATCATCGGAAACAATTTAACATTCCCGTAATTGGAATAACGGGTAGCAATGGCAAAACAACAACTAAAGAATTGATTGCTGCTGTTATAGAAACAACTTACAAAACACTTTACACAAAAGGTAACTTAAATAATCACATAGGAGTTCCTTTAACATTGTTAGAGCTCCAAGCAAAACATGAAGTTGCTATTATTGAAATGGGTGCAAATAAACCTGGCGACATAAAAGAATTAGCTGAAATAGCTGAACCCAATTACGGCATAATTACAAACATTGGCACAGCCCATATTGAAGGGTTTGGCTCTTTAGAAGGTGTAATTAGTACTAAAAAAGAATTGTATGATTTTATCCTAAAAGTTGAAGGAAAAATCTTCATTAATCATGAAGAAAAATTATTAAACGATATTGTACCAAAGTCTGTTTCACAAATTACTTATGGAGAACAGGAACGGAGTTATACCTTTGGTGAATTGACAAAACTCACTCCTTTTGTGCATCTTCAATGGAGAACTAGCAAATATGTTTCTCCAATTATTGAAACAAAATTGGTAGGTAAATACAATTTCACCAATTTTTTAGCTGCAATTGCGGTTGGACTTTATTTGGATGTTGATAAAAATGAAATAAATAAAGCTTTAACCGGATACAACCCCTCCAATAATCGCTCTCAGGTAAAAGTTACACAAAATAATACCATAATCGTTGATTGTTATAATGCAAATCCTAGCAGCATGTTTTCTGCTTTGGAAAGCTTTAAAGAAATCGAAAACGGGAATAAAATTGCCATCCTGGGAGATATGCTAGAATTGGGTGATATCTCACAACTAGAGCACCAAAAAACGGTTGATTACTTAAGAGAACAAGGCTTAACAGCTTATTTAGTAGGGTCTGAATTTGAAAAAACAAATACCAATAACGCTATCTTTTCAACTACCGAAGAGCTAATTTCTCATCTAAATTCGCATTCTATTTCAGATTCGTTGATATTACTGAAAGGTTCAAGAGGAATTCAACTCGAGCAGGTTTTAGAAATGAAAAACATATAGTCTTATAAAAACTCATCTTCATTTTTCTAAACATCAATCAAATATCCTAAATTTGTATCATGTCACTCGGAGAAATAGTTGCTTTAACTTTTATTATTATCGTCTTTTCGGCAATGATTTTTATAGGGATACGCTTATTTAGGTGGAACAAAAGAGATATGGCTGCTAAAATAGCTAAGAACGAAGCAAATAAAACCAAGGGCTAATAGTAAAGATTATGTTTGGAAATTTAAATATGAAGGATATGATGGCAAAAATGCAGGAAATGCAAGGAGCCGTTGAAGAATCAAAAAAAAGATTGACAAATATTTATGTCAAAGGAGAATCTCATGATGGAAAAATACGATTTGTTTTGGACGGAAACCGAAAAGTAAAAGATATTACCATAGATGAGACTTTATTAGCAAAAGAAAATAAAGAGGATATTGAAGATATGCTGGTTGTTGCATTCAACAGAGCCATTGAAGATGCTGATCACATTAATGAAAATGAAATGAAAAGCACTGCTTCTGGATTATTACCTGGAATGGGAGTGTAAATTAATCAGTTAAACATCCATATGATGCTTCACCAACCCACTTATAGGTGATTTAATTACTTTCCCCAACTTTACGTTGTTCTTCTCCGCCACTTGGTGCAGTATATGCATAAAATGATATCCGATAGAACCCACTACGTTTAGAGGTAATTCAGTATGGTTTTCATACTTACAAATGTGTTTTTTGAAAAAAGCATCCAACGCTTTCCTTACAATTTCTTGTAAATATTTTTCGTTTTCAACTTCTTCTCCAACCCATTTTGCAAAAGAAGCGAAATAGCGATTTGGTAAAGCCTCTTTATACACTTTATCTAATATTCCGTCTAAAGAAGGTTTAAATTTCAATTCAAAATTCTGTAATACAGCATCATCCATTTCTTTGTTTAGATACCCTTTTAAAACTTCTTTTCCAATGTAAGCTCCGCTTCCTTCATCACCTAAAACATATCCTAATGCAGGTATATTTTCAACTACTTTTTCACCATCAAAATAACAAGAATTACTTCCTGTGCCTAGAATTGCTGTAATACCGGCTTGGGTTCCACATACACCTATTGCTGCTCCCAATAAATCATGCTCTACAACAATATTTGCATTGGTAAATACTGACTTTAATGCTGTTGCAATAATTTCTTTTTTATCCTTCGAAGAACATCCTGCTCCATAAAAATATACAGCATCAATTTCCATAGGGTTTTTGGTAATAAACTGTAGTAAAAGCACTTCATTAATTGTCTGCTGTACTTCTTCGGTTGTTTTGAAATATGGGTTTAACCCTTCCGTATAAGCTTCTTGAACATTGTCTTTATCAACAATTAAACGCCAATCCGTTTTGGTTGAACCACTATCTGCAATTAAAATCATAAGGCTAATATAGATTAAAGATTTATTTAATTCAAACTAAGGATGAGCAATCAGAACTAATTGATGATTTAAGCCTTATTAATTTCATCATTATCAATACTAGAAATTCCATTACAACCCTATAGCTAATAGAAGGAGTAATGCAATCAAAGTAATAATTAATGCTGTTTTTGCAGACTTCTTCACAAAAGTATCTGTATCACTAGATTCCGTTTTATAAACATGCAGCAGTGCTAAAGAATAAAAAAAACTAAATAAAAACACACCGCTAAATAAAACAACACTAGCTAACACACCATAACCCGCGCAGGCAATTTCACAAGACAATAACACCAGCCCATAAAAAGACAAAAGTAATAACCCTGTTAACAATATAGTAAGAATAACTACTCCCAAAGGATGCATCAGCATTTCACCACCTGAACCCGATAAAAAACTATGACTACCCCCAAAAATAAAAGCAGAGAATGCATTTCCTACGGCCAATAAATTTCTTTTAAAAAAAGAGATAGAGGTTTTATCTTTTGCTGCGGATTTAATCTTTAATCCTATTGAAAAAATGGACATAACGGATGTAATGACAATTATAGGCATCATCCAATAAGCAAAAGAAGCTCCTACTAACATTCCGAGCAACAGGGAGGACCCAATTATTCCAATATGTATTCCTGCAATTACTAACCTAGCCTTATTTACGTTATTCATAGCCCATTTAGATACTTTCCTCTTTTTGAAAAATAGAAGTGCGCATGGAGTGGACAAAGCAAATAGAAAAAACAACAATGACTTGCTTGAATTTGAAGTTTCTTGAGAAATCGCAGAACTACTTTGAATTGGATTTATTTTTTTATTGACAACTGTTTTAAGCTGCCCCATTTGAAAGACATTATCTAAACCCAATTCTTCAACTTCTGTTTTTTCGGATAAATATAGAAGAGAATCATTTTCTATTCGATTGCTTGGCTGAATATAAATAATTTCAATATTATCAGCTATTTCGGAAGTTTGTAGTTGATGTTCAAATATTGATGATTGTTCTACTGTTTTTAATTCCGCTTCCTTCTTTACAAATACACTAGTTGAAATCTTTTTATTGCAACTGACATGATAGCCTCTGCTATATCTTTTTTTGTCAAAATGCAAAGAGGAACATCCAGCGATTAATATCGAAAGAAAAATGGCTAAATAAAGTGGTAATTTCATAACTTTTTTTCTTCAAAAATATTCTAGTCAATCCTCATTAAATATGTTTATTTTGTGAATACGTAATTTACAAAACATAAATTAAATCAACAAAAACAACCTGAAATTAGTTAAAAAATAGATTTTAAGTATCGACAGTTAGCTATAGATAAAAGATAAGGTTAATTACAAATAACTGTATCTAGCCTAACCCCATAACCTGCCCAAAGTCCAATTCCTCCAACAATAGAACTTGGCAAATTACCCGGAGAAGCAAAAGGACTTCCATTGGTAGCCGCTTGATCCTCTAGAGCACGCAGATGAAGATAAGTCAAGTAGTCTATCGTAGTAAATTTGATTACAACAGTATCGCCTCTCTTGAAATACCCTTCTTCAGGCCCTTCATCATCTGGCCCTTCTAAATTTCCAACTTCACCTCTATTGTATTCTATTTCTAAGGATAACCCGTTAAGAAACTTATCATCAAAAACAGAACCAAAGGGCGCTATAGGAAATGCGTCTTTCTGCATTCCAATAACATTATCGTGGGGTGCAGGGTAATTATATTTATACGTATTAATTCTTTGCGCAAACCACCTGTAAGCATTTCCTTCTTCTGGCGGATCGACCAATGTTCCAAATAAGAAACCTAATGAATCAAGGGACTCGAATGCTTCAAATCGCGTATTAACCAATGGAACACCCATTGGAAGAATTGTAGAAGCTGTTAATGTATCTGTATCCGTTTCAATATATAAACTATAGGTTCTTCCTTCTACACCGGAAGCTAAAGGATCTAATGATGTGTAAATACAATAATTGAAAAATTGCAAACTTTGTTCTGGTATCCCTGTTACCTGACTGACTAAAGGCAACAAAGAATCTGGTATGTCAGCTGAACACAGTTCATTCAATATAATTTCATTTACTCCGTCATTCATGGTCACATTGGCATTATGAATGCTAGTTCCAAAAATAGATTCAGTAGAAGTTGGCTCAAAATAACCTTGTGTTTTTGATAAAAAAACAATCGGATAACTGCTATTCTCGATTTTCCCAACGAGCACTACATCTTGTTCTACTTTAGGTAAATCAAATTCAATTGCCTTCGAACATGACCCAAAAACAATTCCAATAAATACAATAAACAAAAATAATCTCATACCTAAAATTTAAAATTCCATGTAATAGATGGTAAAATTGGAAACAAAGAGACTTGGTTTGCTCCCACATCTAAATTACCATTATTGACGTCGCCACTGTAATCAAAGAACAAAAAGTAAGGGTTCTTTCGGTTGTATAAATTAAAGACAGAAAAGTTCCACGTAGATACGACTTTCTTTTTCTTTTTTTCAGCTTCTCCGGTTTCTATATTTTTTATTGTTTTAAACTCCTTCCCATTAAAAGTAATTGAAATATCTGCTCTATGGTAAGAAGGCAATCGATATGCGTTTCTGTCACTCCAAACCGTTATCAAACGGTTTTCTATTGGATCATAGTATCTTTTTTCTGGCAAAGTAATGGCACTTCCCGTAGCATAAACAAATGCAAAACCAACATTCCATCTATCCGTAATATCATACTGCAAAATCACAGATAAGTCGTTTCGTCGATCATATTTAGCCGGAAACTCTCTTCCTTCATTTATTTCTTCAAAAGTTCTCATTGTTTTAGACCAAGTATAACCAACCCAACCATTAAAGGCTCCTAAGCTCTTTTTTAAGAAAAACTCAGCACCATAAGAATACCCTTGTCCAAAAGTCAATTGATTATCAACATTATCATTGATATTATCATCCGGTTGAGAGTTTTCTTTATACTCAACCAAATTTTGTAAATCTTTATAATAAACTTCAATAGAGGCTTCGTATTTATTCTTTTTAAAATTCCTAAAATAACCTGCACTGTATTGAATTCCGATTTGTGGCTTTACCAATTCAGAGCTGGGAAACCATAAATCCGTAGGCAAAGAAACTCCAGACATTGAAGCCAGGTGGATGTATTGATTATTCTTTGAGACACCAATTTTTGCAGAGGAATTATCTTTAAACAGATAGCGCATTGAAATTCGCGGCTCCAGACCTGTGTAACTAGCAATATGCTCTCCCGAACCCCACTCTTTAGTTGAATCTGTTATTCCTGTTGAAGGATTTTTAAAATATCTCGTAAATGGACCTATATGGCTGAACGATGAAAAACGCAAGCCTAGGTTTATCTTCAAGTTTTCATTAATTTCAATTTCATCTAATACATAAACAGCAGGTTCATAAGCAATAATTTTTGTAGTGTCAAAATTAAATAATGTTTCACCTGATGACCCTGAAACTGTGCTTGGAGTGAATTTATGTCTAATTGCACTCCATCCAAATTTAACTTGGTGACGAGAATTAGCAAAATAGGTGAAATCTTGCTTTAATGAAAAGTCCTGTATTCCTGACGAAAGCCTGAAAGTGAAATCACTTTGGGTTGCTTCAAAAGCAAAGTCATAATCGGTAAAAACAGCTGTAGTGTTAACGAACAACTTATCATTAAAAAGGTGATTCCAACGAATTGAAGCAGTAGAATTTCCCCAAGGAACTCTGAAGTTTAAATCAAAATTATCATCATTAAAATCAAATACATCTCTTCCAAAATACCCCGAAATAAACAATTGGTTTTTATCATTAAATCGGTAATTCGCTTTTGCTGTCAAATCATAAAAATAATAGCCAGAACCTTTAAAAGAGGCCGTATCATTTATAAATGGGTCTGCTAAAACATCTATATATGTTCTTCTCCCCGAAACAATAAAGGATGATGTATCTTTCTTTAAAGGTCCTTCAATCGTTAATCTAGATGCAATTAACCCAATACCACCAGAAGCATGATACTCTTTATAATTCCCATCCTTCATGTTAATGTCTAATACAGATGAAATTCTACCACCATAATTAGCAGGCATTCCACCTTTTATCATCTTTACGTTCTTAATTGCATCTGCATTAAAAACCGAGAAAAAACCAAACAAGTGAGATGCATTGTAAACAGTTGCTTCATCCAATAATATCAGGTTCTGATCAGGCCCACCTCCACGAACATAGAACCCCGTATTCCCTTCTCCTCCCGAAGAAACTCCAGGTAAAAACTGAACCGTTTTAAGAATATCAACTTCACCCATAAACGCTGGCAAAGTTTTTACACGGTCCATGTTTAAATTTATTTCACCCATTTGGGTGCCAGTAGTATTATTGTCTACAGCTTCGGCTTCCACCACCACCTCATCCATTATATCGGATGAAACAGTCATTTCAATATTCAATTTGACATCTGCATCTAATCCAACAGTTTGGCTTACATCATCATATCCAATATATCTTGCAATTATATTGTAAACACCACTTTCGACCGTTAAAGAGTAATATCCATAAATATTTGTCACTACACCTTTCTCCAATTCCTCAATATAAATACTAGAACCTATAAGCACCTCCCCGGTCCCAGCATCTTTAATATAACCACTAATTGTATGTTTATCCTGGGCATTATTGTTGATCGAAAATGATAACAACAAACAAAACGTACCAACTATTTTAATTATGTAATTCATTTTCAATTATTGCCTTTTTAATATTCTCTGCAACTATCTTTTTTCCTTGATAATTGTAATGTTCTGTCGGCCAATTTCTATCTACAAAACAGGAGTCTGGAATTTGATAAAAATTATCCACCATAATAACTCCTTTGTCTGCGTAATAGCTTACCAGTAAAGATCGATTTTTTTCCATTAAGTAAATTAATTCACTACCTACCAGTCTCTCCGCTTCCTCAAAGTTTTCTCCCAAAAGATTGAAAATCACTTTATAATCCTTATTGTTTGCAATGGAAACAATTGCATTTAAATCTTCAATTCTTTCATTGTTAACCGTATCAAGATTAAATGCAAAATTCTTAATATAATGACTCGCTAAAGGAATGTTTTCTTCTGTTAAATTAGGATTAACTTCTAACCACGTATGCCATGCCATAGCTGAGTCCCATTCAATAACATTGTCATAATCAAAGTTTGGTATTGCAAACTTTTCATTCTTCCAAGCTAATTTCATTTGTACATTTCTCTCCTCGTCAGATTGGTAATCGTATTGTTTTAAAGAAATCATATACTTATTTAAAATTGGCAACGAAGGTTCAAGCATTAACGCAGATTTAGCTAAGTAATTTTCGAAAGGTGCATAACGCCAATTAGCTGAAAATGACCTATAGTTTACGGTTATCACAACAAACTTCAAATTCATTTCCTTTGGAATATTTTTTACCAAAGACAAATAAGTACCTGCATGAAGCCCTGCGTTATCTACAGTAGCTATTGAAATACTAGGCAATAGACTATCTAAAGCATAACTAATTCTATGCTTAATGGAGTCACCTTCCTGAATATGAAAATTTGATGATTCTCCAAAATAAATTGCATCAGATTCTAAAGGAACAACCCATAAATTCTCCAAAGTATCTGCATGTTTATTAATATCATCTTTCCAAAATGTATTTAGATACAGTTGATTCATCGTAAATAAGAATACTACTGCTAAAATCATTCGAATCGCTGTGTATTTTACAATTTTCATTAGAATTGGAAATATATAAACGGATTCATATCAGTTGCGGAACGAGAAAGTAACAAGAAAATTAAAACAAAGTAAATAGCACCTCTAGCTAAAGAAGGGACCTTATTTAGCGATAAAGCAAAGTTCTTTTTACGGGTAAGGATATCTGAAACTACAAACAAGCCTAATAATATAAACGGTTCGATACGCAGATCTATTCCTTCAATGGCCCAATTTGACCCTATTGATTTAAAATATAAAATTGCTGCATCCATATCTGGACTTCTAAAGAACACCCACAATGCTGTTACCAAGGTAAAAGTAACCACCCATTTTAATCCTTTCAAGAAAACATTTGTTGATTGCTTATCCCATTTAACAACCTTTTCAAACAATACAAATAATGCATGGAATAATCCCCAGAAAATAAAGGTCCATTTTGCACCATGCCATACTCCACTCACGATAAAGACAGTCAATATTGCTAACCCCCATTTTAGTAAAGTTCCTCTATTTCCTCCTAATGGGTAATAAATATAATCTCTAAACCAAGTGGTTAATGTAATGTGCCAATTTCGCCAAAACTCAGTAACAGAAGTAGACAAATAAGGTGTTCTAAAATTTTCAGATAGGTTAACATTAAACAGTTTTGCCGAACCTATTGCAATCGTTGTATATCCATGAAAATCACAATAAATTTGAAAAGAATAAAAAACAGACCCGATTAGTAAATTTAGACTATTGGTTCCTACTACATCTCCATAAACTGAATCTACAAATACACCTAAATTATCTGCAATTACCATTTTCATAAACAAACCATACAATATTAACCTGCCACCATGAGAAATATTTTGAATTACAAGCTGCGTCTTTTCTTTCAATTGCGGCATCAAATTATTGTATCGTTCAATCGGTCCAGCTACTAATTGCGGAAAGAAACAAACGTACAAAGCAAAATAAGACAAGTTCTTTTCTGCGTTTATTTTGCCATTGTAAACATCAATTGTGTAGCTAATGGTTTGAAAAGTGTAAAAAGATATTCCTACTGGCAAAATAATATCCCAAGCTTCAATAGGCTGATATGAACCTTTGACTGCTAGCATTACTTCATTTACATTCTCCAATGCAAAGTTGAAATACTTGAAAAAGAATAAAAACCCAAGGTTTGCACAAATACTAATTCCAAGTATTAATCGCCTTGTTGACGCAGAAATCGTTCTCTCTAATAATAACCCAGCTCCATAATCAATCAAAGTTGAAAGGAGTATTAGGATAATAAATACAGGGTTCCAACTTATGTAAAAATAATAACTAGCCGCAAGAAGAATAAACACCCTGAATTTATGTCTAAACAAATAGAACAGAACAAATACCAAAGGCAGAAATAATATATATTCTAATGAATTAAAAATCATTTAATGCTATTGCAAAAGGGTTTTGGTTGGCAAATGTAATCATTAATCAAAAAACTATATGAAATAACAATTTTTCAGATTCACGTGAATTTTCTATTCTTCATTTGGGGATACAAACATTAAGCTTTATCATTGTAAGTAATTAAATTTCATAGAAAATGAGCGATACAACTTTAGATATTAAATCAACTGCCCTTACACACATTCATGAACAATTAGGAGCAAAAATGGTTCCTTTTGCAGGGTACTTAATGCCTGTTCAATACGAAGGTGTTAATGCTGAACACGAAATTGTAAGAAAGGATGTTGGAGTATTTGATGTTTCGCATATGGGTGAGTTTTTATTAAAAGGACCAAATGCCTTGGATTTAATTCAACGTGTTACTTCTAATGATGCTTCCAAATTATTTGATGGTAGAGCTCAATATACATGCTTACCGAACGAAACAGGTGGAATAGTTGATGATTTATTAGTTTATAGAATTTCTGAAGAAGAGTATTTACTCGTTGTCAATGCTTCAAATATTGAGAAAGATTGGAATTGGATTAGTAAATACAACACGAAAGGTGTTGTAATGGAAAATATTTCTGATAACATGGCCTTATTGGCTGTACAAGGTCCTAAAGCAACTGCAGCATTGCAAAAATTAACAGATGTAAATTTAAGTGAAGTAAAATATTACCATTTTTCAAAAGGAACATTTGCTGGTGTTGACAATGTAATATTATCTGCTACTGGATATACACTGGTTCTGGAGGATTCGAATTATACATTCCAAATGCGGTAGCTGAAGAAGTGTGGAAAAAAGTTTTTGAGGCTGGGGAAGAATTTGGCATCAAACCAATCGGGCTAGCTGCAAGAGACACTTTACGATTAGAAATGGGGTATTGCCTTTACGGGAATGATATTAGTGACACCACTTCTCCTTTAGAAGCTGGCTTAGGATGGGTAACAAAATTTACCAAAGAGTTTACGAACTCTGCTGCGCTACAAGCGCAAAAAGAAGCTGGTGTAACACGCAAGTTGGTCGGATTTGAATTAGTAGACAGAGGGATTCCGAGACATGATTACCCGATAGTAGATGCAAATGGAAATGAAATAGGAATTGTAACTTCTGGAACAATGGCGCCTTCTTTAAAGAAAGCTATTGGCTTAGGGTATGTTACTACTGAATTTGCTTCTGAAGGAAGTGAAATATTTATTCAGGTTAGAAACAAACAATTAAAAGCGACGGTTGTAAAACCACCTTTTAAATAAGCATAATATACCATTTGGCTCTGTGAAGAATAGAAAAAAAGTTGAAGTTTGTTTCACGCCTAACTTATACGATTTGCATGCTGAAGATGCAGAGATTGTTGTTGTAATAGATGTACTGCGAGCAACAACTGCAATGTGTGCAGCGTTCGACAATGGCGTAGCGAAAATGATCCCTGTAGCGACTTTAGAAGAAGCTTTCGAATACAAGAAGAAAGGCTTTATTGTAGCTGCTGAACGCGGGGGAGAAATAGTCGAGGGCTTTGATATCGGAAATTCTCCTGCTAGCTATATGGGCAATAAGTTTGAAGGGGATACAATTGTTATTACGACTACAAATGGAACAAAAGCTATTCACACCGCACGAAATGCTGCAACGGTAGTAATTGGATCCTTCACGAATCTAGATGCTTTGAGCGAATGGTTGATTGAACAAAACAAAAACGTATTACTGCTAGGTTCTGGTTGGAAAAGTAAATTTTGTTTGGAAGACACAATGTGCGCAGGAGCTTTTGTAGAAAACCTTCAAAAAAGTGGTAAATTTAGATGTGAAGATGATTCTTCTGTAGCCGCTAAATTCATGTACATCCAGGCCAAGGATAATTACCTCAGCTATTTAAAAGCTTCCTCTCACCGTGTAAGACTAGCAGCATTAGATTTGAACGAGGATATAAAATATTGCCTTACGCCGAACACTTCAAGTGTGATTCCCATTTTGAAAGGGCAATTATTTAGTTAAGTTGGAAAAATAATTACATCGCTGTGTAAAGAATTCCTATCAAATCTGCATCTTCAGCTAATGATCTAGCTATTTACCGGTAAATCAGTAGAATTATTCCCAATGGCTGTTGCACCAGCACTAACATCATGTGAAAAGTAACCTTCGTCATCCGACATACTAAATTCTTCTACTACTTCATGCAGTAGCCGGAGTAGTTGCTGAAATCACCAATTTATCATCTGATATAGCAACCTTTTCTTTGATCCTTCAAAACACCCTTTTTAAACGATTCTTCGGATGCATGTAAATTATTATCATTTCTACGATAATCTAAATCCGCAGCAATAGACAAATCAGCCTCTACACTTTCAATAGATTGCGCATCATACATAAAGTCTGCTGTTGTACCTTTATTTTCAACACTCTCAGGTTTTTCTTCAATTTCAACTTCGTTTAAAGTAGCAACTTCAATATCCTTTTCTATTAACTCCACAGTTGGTTGAAAGTCATTTTTCTCTAAGTTCTTTTCTTCATTCGCTTCGTCTCTATCTAATTTACTATGCTCTTCAACTGTTTCTTCCTCTGACTTAACACCTTTATTTTGAGCCAATTTTGAATTATTCATATCAGTTTTACCATTAAAAGCTATAGTTACAATTAGCAATACAGAAGCTGCCAATCCAATCAATTGCATACCTGGTTTTTGAAAGAGCTTTTTTTCCTTTGGAAAAAGAGATGTAAATATTCCATTCAACCAATACGCTCCGGCTGGTTGTTGTTTGTCAAACTCTTTTAAAAGAGCTACTTTAATTGCGGGATTAGGCGCTAATTCTTTCTCTTCTTTAAAGAGATTACCTGCACCCATTACAACAGCTTTCATTTCATTGAATTCTTGTTCAGACTCCACATGCTCATTAACAATAGCAAGCTCATCTGAATTCAACTTGTCATACTCTCGGTTCAACAAGTAAAATTCAACATCCATTTTTGATATATTTCTATCTTCCATCATCAGTCGTTTATATAATACACTGCACCAATTCTATTAAACACATTCCAACCATTATTGTCTTTGCAACCGGTGAAAATTCTTTCAAGTTTTTACCTAATTTTTTTAAAGTATAAAATATTCTAGACTTTACTGTTCCTTCACTCGTTTCAAGAATTTCTGCAATGTCTTTTATACTTAAATCATGTTTAAAACGAAGAATGAAAGTCTTTTTATGATTTTCACTCAACAACTCTAACTCTTCTTTTAATCGGTCATTAAAAATATTTTTATCATGCTCTTTATCCGGCGCAGAACTATCATGAACAATTATGTTATCATGTAAGCTGTTTGATGTTCCCTTTCTGACTTCTGCCCTTCTATACTCGTTCTTACACATATTATTAGCAACACTATAAACCCAAGTTTTAAAGGCTCTGCTTGGATTATATAATTGTGGTTTATGAATAATCTTCGTAAAAATCTCTTGCATAAAATCCTCTGCTTTTTCTCTGTCCTGCCACAACATTTTATAAAAATAATTGAGCATAGGCTTACTCCATCTGTCGTAAATTTCCGAAAATGCAAGATTATTACCCTTAATGACTTCTCTCATGAGGTTTTCGTCCGTTTCCGCAGTATATGATTTCTTTACGAGTTGCATATAAGCTTATTTCTTCGCTTCAATGTATTTTTTAACTTCCAGTTCTTTCCCTCCTTCACTAGCCAGTTTTAATGCCAAAGTTTCAGAACTCTTAGCTTCGCTTGTTTTTCCGTTATCGGAATAATACCCACTTAAAACCAATAGTGGTAAAATATAGTTGTTGTTCATTTTTTTGGTTGTTGTATTTGTCACCGTCTTGTTTAACGATTCTGTATTAAAGGAAAACTCCCAATTGTTTTGAAGCATGGTAACATTATCAATCTCTTTTTCACTGTATTTTAAAACCAGCCCTGTTAAATACAATTTTGACTTCAAATCAATCAACGCTTTTGGGTTTATTGTAAGTGCAATATTGATGGGTCTATTGGAATTATTTTTCACCACTTCTTTTACAATTTCAACTGGTTCCTTGCTTTTTATTGGGTAAATATTTAAAGATTTCAATTTTACTTTTTGATATTCTAAATTTTGTATTAAGTCAAGATTTAATACTGTTACATCCGTTCTCTTATTGTGTATTTCTTGCCAAATCCAAAGAGGGTAAGTATCATCAGCACCATTGGTGAATAAAATAGCATTTGGCTCTAGTGACATCAGCACATTATAGTTGTAATCCATAATACCTTGCGCTATGGTATTACTCTCAGCAAGTTTTTTACAAAACTGGTTTTTACCTTGTCTGTTATTTGTCAACTCATAATGAGCTATAAAATCATCATACAACTCTACATTATTTGGATATATTTCATAGGCTTTTTCCAGGTGATGAAACGCTTGCGGATCTTGATTAGAATTTAAATAAGCTATATAATGGTATTCATAACTTTCAGAATGCATAGATTCCAAATCAGTGACTATGGCGTTAAGGTTCTTTTGTTCTTCACTAGAAATTTCTTTAGAATATTTATTTACAGCGTTTCTTTTTAAAGCGATATAACTCTTTTTATAATTATCTGCACTTTGAATAGAAAATTGGTCTGTATCCAATAAATCGGACGATTCAGTTTTTGTAGCCTCGGTTTCTTTCTTTGCCTTTGAGACATCAACTGCCTGGCCAACAAAGATAGACGGTACAAAGAAAATTAGAATTATTAGTAAACGGTTCATTGCCTTGTTTTTCAATGGTTACCCGTAAAGATAAATAAAGTTCATTTAGAAGTTCATAAATATGAATAAATTGACTTTCATCTACTTAAACCCCAATAAGTATTATCTGGCACACATCGATTTTATATTCAATTTTTTTTATATTTACTGTTATAACATAATGCACTTTTAACTTACATTAAATATGAAAATACTTTTTACGCTTATTTTGTCCTTTATTACAGTAGCTTTAAATGCTCAAAATGTTAATTACCAAGTTGAAATACTTGAATTCAGAATTTCTGGATGCGAAGACGGAGCTGCTTTTGGATATGATGAGGAACCTACCTGGAAAGCATGGGGCAGAGATGATATTAACCCCACCTTTGTTGGTGGTGATTGCCATTATTCTGATGGCAACTTTCCCTTTACTCTCGGTTTGAATAATGTAACCTTGTTGACTTCAAACAACACTGCAGCAACTAGTATCGACATTAGATTAGAAGCTTGGGAAGATGACAGTGGAGATAGATGCACATTCGATGGTGGCTCTCTAGGCTTTGAAGACGATTGTTATATTGACAATACATTTCCAACCATTAATTTTCGAAGCGAGCCTAATTGTCAATGGAATGAACATTTTTTAGAATCTGAAAACTTTGCTGTTCTTGTTCGAATTAATTGGGAATATTCGGATTTTACTGCAGGTTTTGACATTGCAAATTGTGGAACTACCGTGCCATTATCTGCTCAGGGTAGCGGTAGTTGGTCTGTTCACACAGGAGCAACTGGCTCTTTTGGAAATGTAAATAATCCGGGCACAAACTTTGCCGGATCTATTGGCTCATACGAATTGTTATGGAGTAGTTTTCCAAACTGCTTGACGCCATACACCCCCGACACAGTAACTGTTGATTTTATATCCACCCCTGCACCTAATATGACTATATCTTCAAATACTATTTGTGAAGGAACTGACGTTACCTTCAATGCTCAAAATGGAACAATTTACGATTGGTCATTAAATACAAATGGAAATGTGGTACTAAGTGATGGTTCTGGTCAATTTGTTCTTTCCCCTTCGATTGCTGATGACATAGTTTATGTCTCTTCAAATAACGGAACTTGCTCAGGAATAGACAGTATTTCTTTTTCTGTAAACCCATCACCAACACCTACTATTTCAGAAAATGGTGGTGTCTTGTCGACTCAAACATACCCGGTTTATTTGTGGTATTTTAATGGTTCTCCTATTCCAGGGGCCACAAGCATAGACTATGTTCCTACGCAAGGCGGTTCTTATTATGTAGAAGTTTTGAACTCAAGCGGTTGTTTAGGACAATCGGATCCAATCACATTTAGTGGTGTTGGGATTGACGAGTTGATGACCACCTTGTCTATATACCCAAATCCAACCTCTGGAGTTTTACATATTCAAGCTGATTCGCCAATTACTTTTGCAACAGTTTATAACTCAATTGGCAAAAAGGTCCAAGTTAGTTTAATTGACAACGAATTGGATTTATCACAATTATCAAATGGCTTATATATTGTTAATCTTTCAATAAATAGCAACATCATTACAAAAAGAGTTATCCTTTCTAAATAAATTTATAAATGAAAAGAATATTACTATTACTTACAGCATTAGTATCCTTTGGTAAGCTGTATTCTCAAAACGTAAATTATACAGTAGAAATCGTAGAATATTACGCAGCTGATTCTCCATGCACAGAAGATGGGTTGGGTTTTGGTTTTGATGAAGAAATTACCTGGAAATGTTGGATTTCGGACGACGGAAGTGTTACAAATGCTGGTGGATTCTGTGAAACTGAGCAAAACAATTGTCCTATATCATTCAATGCGCATTCCAACGTCGTTATTATCAATGAAACGAATACCCCTGCTTCTAATCTCACTGTTCAATTGGAAGCATGGGAAGATGATAGTGGAGATATGTGTACGTATAATCCGGGGGGAGCTCCAACTTTTGAAGACGATTGTTATGTAAACCAAACCTTTGATCCGTTTGATTTTAGATTGGACCCGCATTGCCAATGGAATGCATATTCTTTTAATGCTGGAGATTACCGCGTAACAATAAAAGTTAAATGGGAATATTCAGACTTTACTGTAGTTACGCCAATTACAGGATGTGGATCTTTAGCAGAGTTAAGTGCTCAAGGAAGTGGGGAATGGATCATTGTAACAGGTACAGGTGGATCTTTTACAAATCAATTTGACACCAACGCTGTTATGAATGGAGTTGTTGGAAATACGTATCAATTAAATTGGTCTTACCTTTCTGGATGTATCACTACTACAACCGCTCCCTTAAATGTGGATGTAAATATGCTAGCTGATCCTATTCCAAGCCTAAACACTGCATCAAACTTGTGTGAAAATGGTGATTTAATCTTTACAGCTAGTAATGGTGTATCATATGATTGGGCTACCGGAACCCAAGGAAATACTATTAGTACGACTTCCAATGGATTAGATACCATTTTCAATGTAACTTCGGGAGACTTACCAATTTATGTAACTGTTACGGATGCAAATGGGTGTATCGCCACGGAATCGTGGTCTTCAACATTAACAGCTGGTCCACCAGTGGACTTAGGTAATGACACAACTATCTGTTCTGGAACAACAGCTACATTGGATGCATTTTCTGGTTTGTTTTCTTATAGTTGGAACAATGGAGAAACCGCTTCAATTATTTTCCCTTCCTCTGCAGGAGAATACATTGTTGAAGTAACAGATTTAGCAAGTGGTTGTGCTGGTTACGATACGGTTAATGTTAGTCTTTACCCTGAATCGTTGTTATTTTTGGGCTATGATGTAGAGTTTTGTATCGGAGATACCGTGGTTTTGGATGCGCAACCAGGATTTACATCTTATACATGGTCGGATGGAACCACTAATCAAACAAACACAATCACAGACTTTGGAGAAGTTTCTGTGACTATTGTTGATGCAAACACCTGTGTTTTGCAGGATACAATTAACTTCTCTCCGGTATACACTTACTATTCTCTTTATTATGACACCACCATTTTCTTAGGAAATTCGATTACTCTTTTAGGCCCTGATGGAGTTTCTCACCTTTGGAATAATGGCTTAACAGCGCAAGACATAACAATGTCTCCAATCGAAGATACAACCTACATTGTAACAGCTTTGCAAGCAAATGGATGTTATGCTGTTGCTGATGTAAATGTTCTCATAAATGAAGAACTTAACTTTTTTATTCCAAATTTATTTACACCTAATAATGATGAAAACAACGATCGCTTTTTAATGTATGGAAATGGAATTAATGAAGATAATTTCAATTTCACTATTTACAACAGATGGGGCGAAATTGTTTTTCAAACCACTGATGTAAACGAAATGCTAACGAGTGGTTGGGATGGAACTGCAAATGGCCAACAACAACCTGTTGGCACCTATGTATGGACCATGAGTGGTTTTACTATTGATGGAACACCGCTGCAGTTCGGAGGAAAAAATACTGGAACTATTTTACTTAAACGATAACAAGCAGAAAAACTAGATTATGAAAATTTTATCTACAACATTTATCGCTATTCTGTTCAGTTCTTTAGGAATTAGTCAGGATGCATTCTTTTCGAATTACCAATATTCAAATGCACTTACTAACCCAACGCAAATGGCTATCAGTAATGATATTAATTTAACTTTAGTTCATAGAAGTCAATGGACGAATATAGTGAAGCCCTTTACCACTTCGCAATTTGAAGGGTCATTACCAATTTTTCAGGCAAATACAAACAAAAAAATAGCTGTAATTGGCTTTTCATTTGTAAATGACAGAATGGGTGAAGGAGGGTACCTTCAAACGAATCAACTAGCTTTTAATTTTGCTTATAACTTATCGCTTGGTAGTAGTGACCTCGCTATTGGATCGAAATTAGGTTATTTTAATAGTTCGACCGATTTGGACGGTTTAACGACAGGCAGTCAATTTAGCAGCGGAGTTTACAATTCAAGTACTTCGATAGGTGAAACAGAAATTAATCCAGTTATAAGTGGATTGGAAATTTCACCTTCTGCTACATGGTACCAAAACGATTCTTTGGGAAGAAGTCTTCACTATTTTGGAATAACCGCATTTAATGTGAATGAACCTTCTTCAGGATTTACTTCAACTGATTTGGGAAAACCTATGAGAATAGCAATAACTGGCGGTACTAATGTTGTTTTCGGAACACTGGGATTGTCACCAAATGCTCTTTTTATGACGCAAGGCAATCAAAGTCAGGTTGTAATTGGTGCTGACCTCAAGTATTTTGTTACAAACACGCACGATAACTATACTGCAATTGCATTTGGAGTTTATAGTCGTTTGAAAGATGCAGGAATAATTACATTAAAGTATTTATCAGATGCTTTTGATGGTGGAATTACATATGACATCAATACATCAAGTATAACAGATGGTTTGAATCAAAATACGGGTTCATTTGAAGTCTTTCTAAACTATAGAATTAAACCAAAATCAAAGATCAAGCAGTTTAACAGCATTGTTGAGGTATACGACAAAAACACGAAAAAATTAATAACTGCTTCGGCAAGTTATCCAAGTAAAACAACAGGAAGTAAAGTGATGATTTTTGAAAATAAATCAAGCGATACTGCTGAACTAAATCAAAAAGAAGAATACGATATTACAATAACGAAAGATGGATATGAAGATCAAGAAATTCATGTTATTCAAAACACCGGCGTTGAAGTTGTGACCAAAGTATTTATGTCTCCCTCTGTAACGCTATTTGATCTAGAGATTGAGGTATTTGATAAAGAAACAAATAAACCAATTACTGCAAAAATCACATATATCGATCCAATTACCATGATTCAAACCGAATTAGGAGAAGGAGATAAAATCTCTAAAGAGTTAGAAAGCGGCATGAAACATATTATCTCTGCAAACGCAGAGGGTTATGATAATAGTATTTTAGAAATACGATATGACAAATTTGGTACACTGAGTAAAAGTATTTATTTAAGCAAAATCAAACCCGAATTAGTTGCAACTTCACTAAAACTAATTGTAATAGATGAGGCAACGAAAAAACCTATCAAATCGACAATTATGTTGGTAAACGTTACCAACGAAAATAAACATATCAATTCGTTAATCGCATTGGAAGGATTTGCTCCAGAAGCGCAACCTCTAGAAGTAGGTAACAAATTTGAAATCCTCGTTACTAAGGAAGGCTATTTTAATCAAACGCTAAAAGTAGAAGCAATCAAAGTTGAAAATATTGAAAGAGTTGTTTTACTATCTTCTATAGAAGTGGGTAAAAGTATTATTGTGGATGATCTTCTTTTTAAAACAGCTAAAAAGCAACTAGATACGCGTTCTTACAGAATTTTAGACCAATTAGTTGATTTCTTAAATCAAAACCCTACAATAAAAATTGAATTACAAGGGCACACGGATAGCGATGGTTCTAAATACGCAAATCAAGACCTTTCGGAAGGAAGAGCTAAATCTGCTATTACTTATATGGAGAACAAGGGTATAGCATCTGCTAGATTAGTTGCAAAAGGATTTGGAGAAGATAAGCCAATTGCTACAAACGATAGTGCTGAAGGAAAAGCAAAAAACAGAAGAGTTGAATTGAAAATTGTTGGTAAATAAAGCGTTTCAAACATCTTTAAAACCCACCTAATCCAAGTTAGGTCGGTTTTTCACCTATACTCAATTGACAATAAAAAAATTCACTACCTAAGTATAAATGACCAATAAGCCCAAAGAATTTGAAATTAAAGAACACCAACTCTTTCTTTCATCCATAAAACATTGGTTAAGATTAAAGAAGGAAAATAAAATAGCTCCATCTAAAAAGAAAATGGCAAGAAAAATAACATTATTTGTTATTTTGTCTGCCCCATTTAGATGGTTTCAATCTATTCTTATTGCAGCAAGATTAAAACGAATTTCATTTAAAAACAACCCACCCGTATTTGTTATTGGGCATTGGAGAAGCGGCACAACTCATTTACATTATATTTTAGCACAAGACAAAAGGTTTGTTTACTTGGATTCTTTTCAGGCCTTCTTTTTTAGAGTAGCATTTGTATCCAAAGGCATAATGCGCCCTTTACTTGCCAAGCTAATGCCTTCTACTCGACTCCAAGATAATGTGAAAATTGATGCTCACTCCCCGCAAGAAGAAGAACATCCGCTAACAAATCTTACGGAAAAGAGTGGAATGCAAATATTTTTTTTCCCGAAGAATAGGACCTATTTTGACAAGTACAATGTATTTGAAGGAACAACTGAAAAAGAAATGAAAGATTGGAAAAAAGTCTACCTCAAAATGCTCAAACAAATTTCTTTATTTCAAGGAAAAAAAAAGCAATTATTATTAAAAAACCCGCACAATACAGGCCGTGTTAAAATATTATTAGAGCTATTCCCAAATGCCAAGTTTATATTTATTCACAGAAACCCATATGACGTATACTCTTCTACAAAGTACTTATATCAAAAGGCTGTAAAGACACAATTCTTACAAGAATTTTCGGAAAAAGAAATAGAAGAAAGAATCATCTATTGTTATGAAAAAAGTATGCAGAAATACCTGGAACATAAGCACCTCATTCCTGAAGATTCATTGTTCGAAATCAGTTTTAATGAATTAGAAACACAACCTATTAAATCACTAGAAAAAATGTATTCTAAATTAAATATCTCTGACTTTAATAAAAATAAAACACTCTTTACCACTTACCTAGAAACAGTAAAAAGCTACAAAAAGAATCAGTTGGTAGATATACCTTCCGATGTAAAAGATCAAATAAATACCCGCTGGAAATTTGCTTTTGAAAATTGGAAATATGAAATAGTCGACTAATAATTCATTCTCGAAGGAATTCCAATTATTCTATTCCTTACTGAACTGCAACCAATATCTAAAATCTCGGTTATTCAAGAAACCAACAATCCTTTTGTTTTGGGTAAAATCGGAATTTAACACAACAGTTGTTGGGTAACGCAATACCCCTTCCACTTCTGCTAATTCTTTGGCTAGACTATGCACTCCTTTTTTTTCATTAAACTGAATATACGTATATTCTTTATTTCTAAAGTTTATAGTTTCCTTAGAGTCAGCATTCAATTTTACAAAATAGTAATTCTTCCCTACTCTTTTAACAAACCTTTTTTTAGAATAAATCTTTGCTTCCATTAACTTACAATAGCCACACCAAGGCGTTTCAACTTTTACAATTATTGGTTTTTTTTCTTTGGCAATAGAATCTTTTAAGTCCTCAAACTTAGTCCAGGATACTCCTTGGGAAAATCCAATTGATGAAATAGAAAAAAATATTATTATTAAAATTATTTTCATTGACTTGCCTAATTTAAGAATCTTTTGAAATAGAAACGTGCAAATCACTTTTTTAGTTCCTCTAACTGAACGAGAGTTCCAACTATTTCTTCTTGTTGAACTCATAACTTACTCCACCAAATAAAGTTATTCCCTGGAAAGAGGAATAAATGTAAGTTGGGTCAAATTCATATCCATACGGGTTTTCAGCAATATCATCCGAGTGTTTATTAAAAGGATCATGAGCTCTTAAAATAGAATTTGATGGAGGCGTAAAATTTAAAAGATTCCTAACTCCACAATTTAAGCTTATCCCTCCTTTAAAAGACTTCGATATTTTAATATTCTGTAAACTAAAAGGTTTTGAAAACTTATCCCTAAAATCATTCTCTACTAGTGGCAATTTCATTGGACCGTATAAACTACCTGTATAATCAATACGCACTTTTAGTTTTTGGACCTGGTATGACACTGACCACGTTCCTGTGTATTTTTCCGTAAATAATTGCTGCTCTCTTATTAATAAATCATCCGTTATTTTATTTATCGCGAATACATCCAATATTGTTCCTCCAAAATTAATCTTTAATGGAAAATTAAATAGTATGCGTGCGTTCAATGATATACCTTGCGAAATGGCATAACCATCCAAATTAGAATAGATTATTTGCTTGTCATTCGTTTCATAATCAGGAGTTATTTTATTTGAAAAATTCGTATGAAAAATTGAAGCATCAAATGTCATGTACATTTTATTCGTATTGATACGGTGCACATAATTTAAATTTATATTGTGTGACTTTTCTGGGCGAAGATCCTCTGAAACAACTACGTCTCTTGCACCGGTTAAGGCAGCATGATCTTCAGTGAATAGATTCACCACTCTAAAACCATTGCCATAACCCACTCTTATTTCACTTTTCGAAGTTGGGTCAACTTTAATATTTAAACGTGGGGTAAAAATACTTCCATGTTTTAAATGATAATCATAGCGTCCCCCAAGTAGAACCTTCGTCTTTTCGTTTAACCTAAAATTATCTTGAATAAAAAACCCTGGCAAAACCCATTCATCAGGTGTATTTGAATAAATAGATGAATCAGTAATCTCTGTAGCAAATGTATTATCATCATAATGATTATACCTCAAAGCAAGACCAGTAAGCAAAGCATGACGTGTATTTATATTCTGATGCCAAACCGCTTGACCATAGCCTATATGTTGCTTTGCTTGATAGGATAAAGTTCCATAATAAGAATCTTGATCATGAAAACTATATGAACCACTAACAATTATTCGAGGTTTTAAGGGTAACTCATAATTACCAACAACTTCTATCCTATTCGTATAAATGGACTCACCATAAAGGCTATCTCCCCCTCTAAAAGAATCATCCCATTGCATTTCACCTCCCCATCGGTCTTCTTTCATTAGCCTAACCAAAATAGTAGCAAACCGGTTGTCTTTTCTTTCAAAACTGAATTTATTAAATAAGGAAATTCTGTCTTTTAGTGTGACGTCAGTAAAATTATCTCCATTATTATCAATTGGTTTTGTGTAATTATAATAACTAGCTCCAAAAAGGCTTTTAACTTTTCCTAGCTTATACTTTATATGACCATCCAATTGATATTCGTTCCAAGTAGTTGCAGAACTTTCAAACGCGAAATCAGAAGTGGAGTTAACGTCTTTTGTTATAACATTAATTAACCCGGCAACGGCCTCAGAACCATATAAAGTTGATGCTGCGCCCTTCACTACTTCAACTCTCTCTAATAAACTACTAGGAATACCCTGTAATCCGTAAACAGTGGACAGACCTCCAACTAAAGGCATTCCATCGATAGTTACCATTGTATATGGTCCCTCCATTCCATTGATATGAATATCTCCTGTATTACATACTGCACAATTAATTTGAGGACGAACACCATTAATATTTTGAGTAGCTTCAAATATACTTGGTGTAGGAACCTTTTTAAGATATTCAGCAGAATACACTTCAATTGGAATGGGACTGTCTTTTTTTGATATTGAAAGCATTGTTCCACTAACTACAACCTCATCCAGTATATCTTCCAAAATTGTTAATACAATGTTTAAACAAGTATCATTATGTATTTTATCGGAAAAAAATGAATTAGAAAATCCATAGGCAGTAACAATTAAATCTACCTTTCCTTTAGTCAATTGAATAGAAAAATTCCCATCAACATCCGTTGAGACTCCAATATTCTGCTCTTTTTCATAGATGGAAGCATATGGAACCGACTCTCCTTTTGAAGAGGTTACAACTCCACTTATTATCCTTTCTTGGCCTAACAAAGAAGTGATATAAAAAATAAAAAAAAGGATGTTAACAAACCTCATTATTAGTCTGATTGTAACTTATATTTAGGCAAAACTAAATATTTTTTAAATACAAATGAATTATTTTTTATAAATTCGCAAAAAAGCCACCATGAGAACCTCATCTGAAGAAGATTATCTAAAAGCTATTTACGCATTATCTTATAATAACAACGGCGCAAGCACCAATGCTTTAGCGAATCATTTAAACATGAAGGCATCTAGTATTACAGATATGTTGAAAAAACTTTCTGATAAAGGGTGGGTCAATTATGAAAAATACAAAGGAGCTTCCTTAAATTTAAATGGTAAAATTATAGCGCTAAGTATTGTTCGAAAACATCGATTGTGGGAAACATTTTTAGTGAACAAACTTAATTTTAAATGGGATCAAGTACACGAAATTGCTGAACAACTAGAACACATAAAATCGAACGAATTAGTGGATCGATTGGATGACTTTCTAGGTAACCCCAAATTTGATCCACATGGAGATCCTATTCCAAATAAGGATCATGAAATAACTGACTTTAGAAAAAGAAGTTACTTGTCTGAAGTTGAGGTAAATAGAGATGTAATTATTATTGGAGTGAAAGATTCTTCTGCGCAGTTACTTCAATACTTGGAAAAAGAAAACATGATTTTAGGAAAAAATATTATCGTATTAGAAATTCATGATTTTGACAAAAGCCTTAGGATATCAATTAACGGTAAAGAATTAAATATTTCAGAAAGAGTTGCTCAAAATGTTTTAGTTCAGACAAATTAGAAAGCTATGTGGAATTCTTTAGTGGATTTTTTCTTAAGCATTAACCCGATATTAGCGGCATTAATTGCAACAACATTTACCTGGTTCGTAACAGCAGCAGGTGCCGCGATGGTTTTCTTTTTTAAAACACTGAACCGAGCCGTTTTAGATGGAATGCTCGGTTTTACTGGAGGTGTAATGGTTGCTGCCAGTTGCTTTGGTTTATTGGGGCCGGCGGTTGACATGTCTGACGGTGATGGCTTTACACAAGTATGGCCAGCTGTATTTGGTTTTTTATTGGGCGCTCTGTTTCTATTTGGATTGGACAAAGTAATGCCACACTTACATATAAATTTTAAAGATTCGGAAGCAGAAGGAGTTAAGACCCAATGGCATAGAACAACTTTATTGGTTCTTGCTATAACTTTACACAACATTCCTGAAGGGTTAGCGGTGGGTGTTATTTTTGGAGCTTCGATGGGAGATCCTACGCTTATTAATACGGCCATGATTTTAGGTATTGGGATCGCTATTCAAAATTTCCCAGAAGGGTTTGCAGTTGCCATGCCCTTGCGCAGAGAAGGTGTTTCGAGAAGAAAAAGTTTTTGGTACGGACAACTTTCGGCTATTGTAGAACCAATTTTTGGGGTTATTGGAGCTGCGGCTGTAATCTATTTTGAACCTATACTCCCCTATGCTTTAGCCTTCGCTGCCGGAGCAATGATATATGTTGTAGTTGAGGAAGTTATTCCTGAATCACAAAGAGATCGGTTTACTGATATTGCAACCGTAGGATTTATGGTTGGGTTTATTTTAATGTTTGCTTTAGATGTTGGACTAGGATAACCAACAATTCAAAGTATATAACAATTATAAGCGCATTTGTTTTATTCGAAAAATAACAAGACCTTTCCAACATGACATTTGAAGAAATAGGTTTACACGAACTCGTATTAGAAGGTCTTTCTTGTATGGGCTTTGAAAAAGCCACCCCTATTCAGGAACAAGCTATTCCAGAAGTATTAAAAGGAAGAGACATTATTGGATGTGCTCAAACAGGAACCGGTAAAACAGCGGCATTTGTACTTCCTATTCTTAATAAAATATTAGAAAAGGATTATAAAAACACAAGTACGCTAATCATTGTGCCTACAAGAGAATTGGCCTTACAGATAGACCAACAAATACAAGGATTAGCTTATTTTACAGGAGCTACTTCAATTTGTTTATATGGAGGAGGAAAAGCGGGTGACTGGAAAGAACAAAAGAAAGCAATGGACAAAGGTGTTGATATTATTATAGCAACTCCTGGGAAATTGATTTCTCACCTAATCATGAAAAGCATAAACGTCAGTACAATCGAAAACTTGATTTTCGATGAAGCCGATAGAATGTTAGATATGGGTTTTTACGAAGACATCTGTCGAATTATATCTTTCTTACCGGAAAAAAGGCAAAACTTAATGTTTAGTGCTACCATGCCACCTAAAATTAGAGATTTAGCAAAACGATTTCTTACTAATCCTTTTGAAGTCAGTATCGAAATATCGAAACCTTCGGAAGGTGTTTTACAAGCTGCTTATTTAACTTTTGACAATCAAAAAACACCTTTAATTAGCTCTTTAATTAAAGGAAAAGACGAATATAAAAGTATTTTAATTTTTACTTCAACAAAGCGAAAAGTAAATGATATAGTTAGGTCTTTGCGTGGAAATAATTTTGAAGTCAAGGGCATCTCCTCAGATTTAGAGCAGCAAGAAAGAGAGGATGTTTTAATGGCATTTACTACTAAAAAAGTGAGAGTTTTAGTCGCTACCGATGTTATTAGCCGTGGAATTGACATAAAAGACATTAACTTGGTGATCAATTATGATGTGCCGGGAAACCCCGCGGATTACGTGCATCGAATTGGAAGAACAGCCAGAGCGGACACCACCGGTGTGGCTATCACATTAATAAACCCAGACGACATGTACAAGTTTCGAAATATCGAAACGCTAATTGAAAATGAAGTACCAAAAGTTAAGCTTCCTGAAGTTTTAGGTGATGGACCAGAATGGAGGAAAACATCTTCAAAAGGGAAAAATAATAACGGAGGCGGAAAGAAGTTTCAAGGAAAGAAAAAGTTTTACGGAAAGAAAAAACATTAAACAAAAACAATATCTAGGATAACTACTCTTCCTATGTCTTCGTTAACCATATTAACTATCTTGCTTTTACCCATAGATAGTTCTTCCCGAATAACAGAAGAGGTAAGTTTCACATACATCCTTTTATTTTTTATATAGACTTCCTTGGTATACTTCGATATTGTAGCGCCCATCACCTTCTTGAATGCGTTTTCTGCTTGGTAGGAATCATGATTTTTAGACATCCCATAGGACTTTATCAATTTCTTGATAACGTCTTCAATCGTTTCTTCGTTGGAATTTCTCTTGCTCATACAATTTCTTCCCTATCAATATTTATTGCCTCACCCGCTGTTATTTTAAATGATTTAAAATTCACATTTAACTTTTTTAATATTGCAGGAACCTTAGCTAAACTTGTATCTGTAATAAAAGTTTGCCCCAACTCTCTCTTTGAAATTAACCCTAGTAAAAAGTTAACTCTTGTTTCGTCCAACTTATCAAATATATCATCTAATAATAGAATCGGAGAAAAACCTTTTTTCGATTTGATATAATTAAACTTTGCCAACTTCAATGCGATTAAAAATGACTTTTGTTGCCCCTGTGAACCAAACTTTTTGAGAGGATAACCTGCGATTGTAAATTCTAAATCATCCTTATGAATACCAACACTGGTGTAGGTTGACTTTCTATCTTTTACTATATTATTCTCGAGCAGCACGGCAAACTCATCCTCATTTAATAGAGATGAATAATTTAAGCCTACTTCTTCACTTTTATTGGAAATATCTTGATAAAACTGATTAAAAACGGGAATAAATTCTTCTAGAAAAGCTTTTCGCTTCTGATGAATTGTTTTCCCTTTCTCTACCAATTGAACATCCCAAATCTCTAATGCATCATTTTGAAAATTTCCACTTTCTGCAAATTGTTTTAGTAAAGCATTTCTTTGTGCCATTACTTTATTATAGTGAATTAAACTCTCCAAATAAGCTCTATCAAATTGAGAAATAATGATATCCATAAACTTCCTCCGAATGTCGCTACCATCTAAAATAAGGTTACTATCATAGGGTGTAATTAAAACTACAGGCAATAAACCAACATGTTCGGCGAGACGTTTGTATTGTTTTTTGTTTTTTTTAACTATTTTTTTTTGGCCAATTTTCACTCCACAATAAATCTCTTCTAGTTTCTCATCTTCCAGTTCAAACCTTCCTTGCAAAACAAAAAAAGGTTCATTAAACTTTATATTTTGACTATCTATAGAATTAAAATAACTCTTGCAATTAGATAAATAGTAAATCGCATCCAATAAATTCGTTTTCCCCTCACCATTATTTCCTAGAAAGCAGTTAACTCGATTGGAAAAATCGAAAGATGACTCCGTACAATTCTTAAAATTTACAAGCGATAAATGATTTAAATGCATAACACAAAACTAACTTATATTCTCCTTTATTTTAAAAAAATCAACCAAAGCATTTTACATTTTGAATATTTACTTGATTTCCATTAAGAAATATCCCGAAAAAAACTATTTTTGCGGGTCGAATAAAATAAGTCATGGCAGAAGAAGAAATTGAATACACAGAAGTAGAAGCTAAACCAAAGGAAAGTTTAAAGGATGCCCTTTTAAATTCCGACTCTCCAATAGCGCATGGAGCTGGTTTTCTTGATAAAAATAAAAAAGGTATATCCATCATTGGTGGTGGTATAGTTCTAGTAATAATAGGCCTTTTCTTTTACAATCAATTTATCTACAAACCAGCTGATTTAAAGTCGCAAGAAGCATTGTGGCATGGTGAATACGCATTATTGAATGAACAAAACTGGAATGCTGCTATAACAGGAGACTCAATAGGTAATGCGGGATTAAAATCTGTTGTAGAAAGTTACAGTGGTTATTCTGGAGGTGATCTTGCACAATATGAATTAGGGATAGCTTACTTAAACAATGGACAATATCAAGAAGCTATAAACGCTTTAGAACAAGTTACTTTTGAAGACGAAATGATTGCTTCAATTACATTTGGAGCTATCGGTGATGCTTACATCGAATTAGGAAATATTACTTCTGCTGCGGAATATTACGAAAAAGCCTATACTAATTCTAAGAATGATTTAACTGCACCGATATATATGTTGAAGGCTGCTTATGCTAAAGAAACAGAAAACAAATATGAAGATGCTGTCAAAATTTACGAAGAGTTAATAAAAAAGTACCCATTAGTACCTGAGGTGAACAAGGCAAAAAAATACATTGAATTAGCGAAAAAAGAAAAATCTATTTATAACCTGTAATGGCTACCGCAGAAAAAAACCTATCAAATTACGATAAAGATTCAATCCCGAACGCATCTAATATGCGGTTCGGGATTGTTGTTTCTGAATGGAATGATACAATTACAAATGGACTTTTGGAAGGAGCGATAGCAGCTTTAAAGGAAAATGAAGCTAAAGAAGAAAACATTATTGTAAAGTATATGCCTGGTTCTTTTGAATTGGCTCTTGGGGCTCAATATCTTTTAGAACATTTAAAAATTGATGGTGTAATAGCTTTAGGAAGTGTTATTCAAGGAGAAACAAAACATTTTGACTTTGTTTGTCACGGAGTTACTCAAGGTGTTATGGATGTTAGTCTTAAATATAACAAACCGGTAATCTTTGGTGTCCTTACAGACAATACGATGCAGCAAGCTATTGACCGTTCTGGAGGTAAGCACGGTAATAAAGGTATTGAATGTGCTATTGCATGTATAAAAATGATTGCCGCTAAAGAAGAGATTACAAAACCTATGAAAAAAGTCGGTTTTTAGTTTTTACTCTATTCAAAAGCTAATAGTTTAGCCTTTTTTTAATTGAAAGAGCTCCATTTAATTAAACCCATTATCTTCTCCATTTTTTACAGTAAATACATAGTGCTAATAAAACTGTAAAAAATCATTAAACTACCCTAAACAAGAACCTAAATCTAAAAATTTCTGTTCATTAGGCTTGCTGCAAAGTCGTATAAATACTGCTTCTTGGAAGGATCAATTTGGATAGAATCTAAAGCTTCTATTGATTTTTGGTAATAGCCATCCATAACTTCATCTGCTTTCTCTTTAACAGATAATGCTTCAAAAATTTCGGTAACCGCCTCTACTTTATCTGCACCACCTTCTTTTGAAAGCCAATTTTTTAAAGTGACATTTTGACTTTCATCCGCATCTTCTAGTGCTCTCAATAACAAATACGTCTTTTTATTTGCTAAAATATCTCCACCTACTTTTTTCCCCACTAAAGAAGCATCTCCAAAGACATCCAAAATATCATCTTTAATTTGAAAAGCAATGCCTAAACTCAATCCGAATTCATATAATTTTTCAGCATCTTGTTTTGGCGCACCTGCTAAAATAGCACCTAGCTTAAGAGCACAGGCGACCAATACCGACGTTTTTAAGCGAATCATTTCTATATACTCATCGATACTTACATCATTCCTAGACTCGAAGTCCATATCATGCTGTTG
Organism: uncultured Flavobacteriales bacterium; assembly: GCA_943788755.1. GTDB lineage: Bacteria > Bacteroidota > Bacteroidia > Flavobacteriales_D > Parvicellaceae > CALSMU01. The sequence goes on along the minus strand of CALSRM010000002.1, from coordinate 147,354 downwards.
CCCTTCACATACTTCTACCGCAGTTATATTAAATAAGTCCAAAACATCCCGAAGGAATTCATTTTTACAAGATGTAACTAAAATAAATGCTTGAACAAACATTACATCGCCAGAAAGAATAGCTGCGTTAACATTCCATTTCTCATGAACTGCAGCCTTACCTCTTCTTACAGGGGCGTTATCCATGATATCATCATGTAAAAGCGTAAAATTATGAAACACTTCAATTCCCAATGCTGGTTTAATTGAATCAGCAATAGTACCTTCAAACAGATCAGTCGCTAATAAAGTCAATACAGGCCTTAACCTTTTACCTCCTAAATCAAGAATATAATTAACCGGTTCGTAAAGAGAAAAATCTTTATTCCCCTTTTGAAACTTCTCTATTTCTTTAAAAACAATATCTTGATATTCTCCTATCTCCTTCATTACTCCTTTATCAAACTCATCAAGTATTTTCCATAACCACTCTTTAACAATGGTAGCGCTATTTCCTTTAATTGCTCATCATTTATATACCCTCTTGCATGGGCTACAGCCTCAATACACCCTACACCTAGACCTTGTCTTTCTTCGATAGTTTGAACATAACTACTCGCTTGCATTAAAGAAGTGAAAGTCCCGGTATCTAACCACGCTGTTCCCCTTTCAAGTGTTTGAACTTTGAGCTTACCTCTTCGCAAATATTCTTTATTGACATCTGTAATTTCATATTCTCCTCGAGAACTAGGCTCTAAATTTTCTGCAATCTCTACAACATCATTGTCATAAAAATACAAACCAGGTACAGCATAATTTGATTTCGGGTTTTCAGGTTTTTCTTCAATAGATAAAACCTTGTTTTCATCATCAAAATCAACAACACCATATCTTTCTGGGTCAGAAACATGATAAGCAAAAACAAGACCTCCTTCTGGATTTTGACTTGATCGTAACAATTTACCCATTCCAGTACCAAAGAATATATTATCTCCTAAAACTAACGCCACTTTCTCTTTCCCAATAAATTGTTTACCAATAACAAAGGCTTGCGCCAAACCATTTGGTTCTGACTGAACAGCGTAAGTAAACTTACAACCCAATTTTTTTCCATCGCCCAACAAAATCTGAAAAGCAAGCTGATCATGGGGTGTTGTAATTATCAATATTTCATTTATTCCTGCAATCATTAGCGTAGAAAGAGGGTAGTAAATCATCGGCTTATTGTAAACCGGCATTAGTTGTTTACTAACTGCTAATGTCAAAGGATGAAGTCTTGTTCCAGATCCACCTGCTAATATAATTCCTTTCATGATTTATTTAATTTTCAGTTCTTCAAACTCTATATCTTCTTCTTCATCGAATAATTCTAGAAGAGGTTCTTTAAATGCTTTGGTAGTTATCCTTTTTTCAAGAGATAATAACAAGTGAAGGAAGTAACACCAAATTAGCAAGCATTGCCGTGAACAATGTTGTTGCTACCAATAAACCAAGTGCTTGCGTTCCTCCAAAATCCGATGCAACAAAAATTCCAAATCCAAAGAATAAAATTATTGAGGTGTAGATCATGCTAACACCCGTTTCTCTTAAGGCAATAAGAACAGCTTGTTTAATATTCCATTTACTTGTTTTGAGTTCCATTCTATACTTTGCTAAAAAGTGAATTGTATCATCTACTGAAATCCCAAAAGCTATACTAAATACTAGTATCGTAGATGGCTTTATTGGGATACCAGCAAACCCCATAATAGCAGCTGTTATTATTAGTGGAACTAAATTGGGCAGCAGTGATACTAAAACCATTCTCCAGGAGCGGAATAAAAAAGACATTAAGATCGCAATTACAAAAATGGCTATTGCAAGACTTATAAAAAGATTTTTCACCAAATAAGTCGTTCCAGTAGTAAACTGAATACCGGTACCGGTAATGTAATATTCATTTTGAGATTCTTTCACTACACTTCGAATCAAATCCTCAAATCCAATCTCCCGGTGAAAAGAATATATTGTATCTTCCTCAAATTCTGCATCAAATACACCCTCCAAACTAGGGTTCTCTGCTATTAGCCGTTGTTTCAAATTATAGATTACATAACTATAATCATTATAAAGATTCTTCAAAATAGTATCTCTTTTATCAAAATTACTTTCAGAAAAGGCCTGATTTAACATATTAACCTCCGCAAAAATTATTTTATCGATTTTTGCTTCAACCCTTTCCACGAGAGCAGACATAGAATCCGTTCCTATATCAGCAATTTGCACAGTTACTCTGGTTTTATGCATGGTTGAGTCCAAGAAACCATTTACTAATCTCCCTGATGTATCTGACTGGGAACTATTCACCTTAAATGTATTCTCGAAGTATCCTTTGTCCTTTATTTTTCCTAAAGTTTTTAGATGCAATCGATAATGCTTTTCTTTTCCTCCCTTATAAACCTGATTTAAATATTTTACAGCATCAACAATGGAAATCGATTTTGACAGCTTATCCTCTGTCAATAAAGTTTTCTGTACGGAATCGATTTTCTTCAGTAAATTCAAATCCTTGTATATCGTGTCTTGTGATTTAAACACTAATTCAAATGGCATTACTCCATTAAGCTGTTCTTCATAAAATTTCAAATCCTGAACAACAACATCATGTTTAGGAAGATCATCTACTATGTTTCCTGATAATCGCATTAGCGACATCCCATACAACCCTACAGCAATAATAGCAACCGTGATTATATAAACAAGTTTTCGATATTTAGTTGTCCAAAGCACCAACCTATCAACAACCACATAAAGCCATTTTTTGTCGAGGTGTTTAACATGTTTTTCTTGTGGAGCCCCTAAATAACTATATATAATGGGAACAATTAATATTGACAAGAAAAACATTGCTAAAATATTTATGGCAGCAATTATTCCAAACTCCTTCATCATATCTGCTTTAGTAAAAACAAATGTCCCAAAACCCATTGCCGTGGTAGCATTCGTCAACAAGGTTGCATTCCCAACTTTTCCAATCGCACGAGAAAGTGCTTTTGCCTTATTCCCATGAATTTTAAATTCTTGCTGATATTTATTTATTAGATAAATGCAATTTGGAATTCCAATAACAATCATTAAAGGAGGAATTAACCCCATTAAACCTGTTAACTCAAAACCAATCAAACCAATAGAACCAACAGACCAAATAACACCAATAATCACAACAACCATTGAAACTAAAACGACCTTTACAGATCTAAAGAACATAAACAGCAACAGAGAGGTAATTAATATGGTTAACAATATAAAAATGGATAATTCATCTGTGACCTTTTTCATAGTGACAGAGCGTATATATGGCAATCCTGAATACTTAAATTCTCCTAAAGAATCAGTATATTCTTCAGCTATCGCAGCAATATCAAAAACTAAAGAACCTCTGTTTTTTGAATTAAAGATAGGCTCATTTACAAAAACCATCATAATATGAAGGTTAGAACTATCCTTATAAATCATGTTGCGATAAAAAGGGAGAGAATAAACCACATTCCGAATACTATCTACCGCTTTTTGGTTTTTTGGAAAATTGGTAAATAATGGATTTAATTCGAATGTTTTATCTAAAGTGTTTTTGTGAACATTGAATAAATGTGCTTCAGAAAACACCGAATCAATAGCTGATACCGAATCTCCAGCTGGTGTTCCTGCAATATGTACTTTTAGCTTTTTCAATCGGTTTCCGAGCTCATACCAATCCCTAAAATTATCCTTTTCATAGAAATCCTCACTTGTATTTGCAATTACAACAACTAATCCATCTTGTCCGAAATCTTTTCTAAATTCTTGGTAAACAATATTGGTAGAATCTGTCTTTGGAAGTAGCCCCCCAAATTCATACATAATTCGTATGGACTTAGTAAAATATCCTAGAAACAGCGTAAGACATAGAATTCCAATAAGAATTGCTAACCTATTTCGTAATATACCTTTTGCTACTTTCTGCCACATAGGGTGTTTCTTCTTTTATCAAGAACAGCTAGCAAATCTACTGAATTATTTATTAAAAACATATATAAAAATCGCAATGAATGGTATTATTAAAATCCAAGTGAAATCGTGATTTTATAGGTGAAGTTGTCCTTCTGTTTATCAAGTAAATAAGGTCCATATCGATAAAATATTCCAAATCCAAAACCACCTGTTGAAACGTGTATTATGTTATGAATTTTCACCCCAGACTCATAAAAACCTTTTTCCATAGTTTTACCTTCAAGCTGAGCATGGTAATTCACTTTTGCTCTATCTCCAAACCCCATTCCTTGATAAAAAGCTAACTCAGGCTGAAACATTCCCTTCTTTAGCAATGTTCCAAAATTATGTTCCCAAAATGCGTTTATAAATGCAGAGGCATAAAATTCATTGACATACATCGTTTCGAAACTTTCGAAAACCGATAGTTCAAAATTTTCTTTCGTTCCTTGCTGATTAAACAAATAAGAAAAAGGTACCTCTTGTGAAACTAATCCGCCAATAAGCGCAAAATTTGATTTACCTATAAATGGCAATGAAAAATTGTCCGTAACCTTCACCAATAAACGCTGAAAATCATTGGTAGTTAGATAAGGTATTGTTTGCTGAAAACTTAAATTAAAGACGGGATACTTTGAAGAAATATCAACTAATCTACTTCCATTATACATTACTTTTGAAAATGGAGAATAGCACAATTCAACACCTATTAAAGAATAATAAAATTCAGAAGTTGCCAAAACTGTATTTTCACCGGTTATTTTTTCAAATTGATAATTGTAAAGTGGTGTTAATCGTTGGATTTTCCCTATAATTTTTGCTTTAACACCCTTAACTCTAAATCGAAGACTTGCTTTCCAATTAACATCCTGATCATAAAGAGTTGTATAAAAGCGATACAAATTTTGATTGCTCCCAAGTTTTTCATTGGTTCCAATCTCCATACTTCCAGCTTGACTAATATCATTTGTCAAGGAAATATTTAAACCTACCCCCTTTTTTGGCCATAACTTCACATCCAATTCACCTCCATATTTCCACGCTTTATCTTTAAAACCATAGCCAAAATAACCGCCTATATTCATTTTTTTCGTTAATCGATCATTTGTAAACAAACCAGCTCCTAATCGAAAACCTTCGTATTCACTATAGCCAAATGCCTTTTTCATATCAAAATCAATGGGTCCAAAAGGTAACCTCCCATCTAATAGCGACTCCATAAGTAGCATTTTTTCCTCTAAATGTAATTCTTCTCCAATACTATCTATTACCTGATAAGTAAGACTATCTCTTAATGATAATGGATTATGTCTGGAATTAGAGAGTGAACTGTCATTTTGCATTTTATCTTTAATATCCATCTCCAAAGTAATATCTCCAAACTTTAATTCATCATCACTAGGGTTTAGATTGATGTTTTTTAGATAAGAAACCGACTTTCCTATCATATCTAGGCCCCCCACACTCAAATTCCTGAAGACTAAATTCGAGTTCAACTGCTCTGGAAACCAAACACCATTTATTCGTTGGTATTTTTGATTTATTTGAATCTCCATAGACCCTTTCGGATTTACCGGTTTTGCAATTACATTTTTTACTCCATATTTATCAGAAGAAATATTTAACACTCCCTCCATAGCTTTAAAAATACGTTTCTCTTTTGGCCAAAACGAAACAACAAATACAGTATCAGAATTCTCGACATACTCATCCAGCAGCTTATAGTTATATTTTGAGAACCCCTCATTTGTAATAGGAGATATGTATTGAACATTACTTAGGGTAAAAAAGGTATTGTAAAAACTAAAAGCTTGTAATTCGGTAGCCAACATTGGCACCATCGTATTTTGCAAGCCACTTGTACGTGTTGCAATTACAATATCTTTCGTTTTATTAGGTGCTTTATGATACGTTTCGACCACAGTTTCAATTAACATCAAATTTTGATTTGCAAAAAATTGTTGCATCATTAGATAACTAGAATCTTCGGAAGTAGATTTCGAAGAATCTAGTTCTGCACCGAGTGTCAACTTATTATAACTTTCATAATAGAAATCTAAATTTTTCTCTGGATTATTTGACCTTCTATTATGGATTACCTTTTTGATAATGGATAAAGCAGGATTATAGTCTGCATCAATTACAACCTCTTCTAGTCCAATTGAATTTTTTGTCAAAAAAACGGTATTCTGCACAATAACCTCCAATGTTTGTTTTAGCTTTTCATATCCGAGGTAACTAAATTCGAAATTTTCAATTTTTCCACTTGATTCATATTCAAATACGCCATCAATATCAGTTGTAAAACCATTTTGAGAACTTCCTATTCTAATGTTAACAAATGGCAAAGGCTCCTTAGTATCACTATCTATTACTATACCTGAATAAATATTTTGCCCCCAAAATAAGCTTGGAAGCAAGAAAAGAATAGTGAAGATCAATACTTTCATTGTTGTAAGGTAATTATTTTGAACTAAAAAGTTATTCAGGATAGAAAATTCTACCAGAATTTAAAAAAAATAGCACTTTTTCAGAATTAAATGCATTTAAAGTATTGGCCTACAAAAGTATGTCTGTTTGTACCTTCTAGAAATTAAAAAATGTAAATTTACAGACGTGTTTTCGAATAAATCAGATAATAAAGCCATTCTTAAAAAACAGACTTTTACAAAAGTTTGTAACATTGGTAAACTCTATTCTAGTTTCTTACTCTCTCGTTTATTTAAGACACCTATTAATTGGGGTAAGCCTTCTTCTATCTCTATCGAACCAACCACCGCATGCAATTTAGGATGTCCGGAATGCCCAAGCGGACTCAAGCAATTTACCCGAGCCACAGGTAATTTAAAATTTGATTTGAATAAAAAAATAATCGACGAATTGGGCGCTCATTTGTCATTTATAAATTTCTATTTCCAAGGAGAACCCTTCATTAACCCTGATTTTTTAAAATTAGTAAACTACGCTTCAGATAGCGGAATTTATACTGGAACTTCTACCAACGCCCATTTTATTACAGAAGAAGTTGCAAAGAAAACCATTGAATCAGGGCTTGATCGTTTAATAATTTCAATAGATGGGACAACCCAGGAGGTTTACGAGCAATACAGAATAAACGGATCACTTGAAAAAGTACTTGAAGGAACCAAGAACATGGTCAAATGGAAAAAAGAATTAAAATCTTCTACGCCTCATATTATATTTCAATTTCTAGTGGTCAAACCAAATGAACACCAAATTAAAGATGCAATTCAACTCGCAGACGAAATGGGAGTGGATGAGATCAAGTTCAAAACGGCGCAAGTTTATAATTTTAAAGATGGAAATCCCTTAATTCCAGAACAAGAGGAATACTCGAGATACAAAAAGAAAAAAGATGGGACTTACATTTTAAAAAACAAAATGAGCAATCACTGCTGGAGAATGTGGAGTGGTTGCGTAATTACATGGGATGGCAAAATAGTACCTTGTTGCTTTGACAAAGATGCATCCCATCAAATAGGGAGCATCTCTGAGCAAACTTTTTCCTCCATATGGAAAAGCAATCACTACAAACAGTTTCGAAAATCGGTGTTGTCAAATCGAAAAGAAATTGACATTTGTAAAAACTGTTCTGAAGGCAGTAAAGTTTGGACTTAATTAACAACGAAGCAAAAAAGAACTATTTCTTTCTGAAAAAGATCCGAATAGGAACTCCCGTTAAATTGTATTTATCTCTTAACTTATTCTCTAAAAATCGCTTGTAAGAATCAGGGATATATTGCGGTAAATTACAGAAAAAAGCAAAAGAAGGTGAGTGCGTTGGCAATTGCGTAACAAATTTAATACGAACAAATTTGCCTTTATTCGCCGGCGGAGGAAATCTTTCAATTACTCCAAGCATATATTCATTTAATTTTGAAGTAGGTATTTTTTGTATTCTATTTTCAAAAACCTCTACAACCTCCTCCAGCGCTTTATGAATTCTTTGCTTTGTTAAAGCAGAAACAAATAAAATTGGGACATCATTAAACGGAGCAATTTTTGAACGAATATCATCTTCAAATTCTTTCATTGTATTGGTTTCCTTATCAATTAAATCCCATTTATTGACAAGCAATACAATTCCCTTTTTGTTTCTTTCGATAACGGAAAAAATACTTAAATCCTGTTTTTCGATTCCATCTTGCGCATCAATCATAAAAACACAAACATCAGCACTTTCAATTGATCGAATAGAACGCATTACTGAGTAAAACTCAATATCTTCATGCACCTTACTCTTCTTACGAATACCAGCTGTATCAACAAGCACCATATCAAAACCAAACATGTTGAGTCGTGTGTCGATTGAGTCCCTTGTTGTTCCAGAAATATCTGTTACTATATTTCTGTCTTCGCCAATAAGCGCATTTGTGAAAGATGATTTCCCAACATTTGGTTTTCCAACTATTGCAATACGTGGTAAATCTGCATCTATTTCCAAAGGTTTATCTAACTCTTTAAGCGCATCTGTTAAACCATCTAACAGTTCACCCGTGCCAGAACCATTGATTGCAGAAATGTTTACCACATTCTCCAAACCAAAATTATAAAATTCGTAGGTGTCATTTATTCTTTCGCTATTATCCACTTTATTAACAACCACGAAAGTAGGTTTCTTTGTTTTACGCAATAGTTTTGCTACTGATTCGTCTAAATCCGTAATACCTGTCTCTACATCCACAACAAAAATAACCGCATTTGCTTCTTCTAGAGCAATTACAACTTGTTTACGTATCTCTCCTTCAAAAATATCGTCAGAACCTTTTACATACCCTCCGGTATCGATAAGGGAAAACTCTACACCATTCCAATCTGCTTTACCGTAATGTCTATCGCGTGTTACTCCACTTGTTTCTTGAACAATTGCAGCTCTAGATTCTGTTAATCGATTAAAAAGTGTTGATTTCCCAACATTTGGGCGCCCTACTATTGCAACTATTGCCATTTTATTCTGAATATCTATTCGTAACCGTACTTCTTTAACTTCTGCTCCTTATCTCTCCAGTCTTTATCCACCTTCACATATAAATCTAGAAATACTTTTTTATCAATAAAAGCTTCAATGTCTTTTCGGGACTCTATCCCTACTTTTTTCATCTTATTTCCTTTGTGGCCTATCAAAATAGCCTTTTGACTATCTCTGTTGACATAAATAAGGACGCGAATATCGACAATATTCTCTTTCTCCTTGTATGATTCTACTACTACTTCGCATGAATAAGGAATTTCCTTGGAATAATTTTGCAATATTTTCTCTCGAATAATTTCAGAAATAAAGAAACGCATTGGTTTATCCGTTAACTCATCTTTTGGAAAAAACGCTTCTCCTTCTGGCAATAACTCAATAAGTCGGGGCATAATAAAATCTATACTCAACCCATGCAATGCAGATATGGGTAAGATTTCAGCCCGCGGGATTTGCTCCTTCCAGTAATTTACCTTTTTCTCTAGATCTGCAGGATCCTTTGCTAAATCAATTTTATTCATCAATACAAGAACGGGTGCGCTATGCGTTTTTATTCTTTCGAGTGTTTCTTTATGATTCATTTCTGTTTCAAAGATATCCGTAACAAAAAGAATAATATCCGCATCTTGCAGCGCACTTGAAACAAAACGCATCATACTCTCGTGCAACTTATAATGAGGGTTTAAGACTCCTGGTGTATCTGAAAAGACGATTTGATGGTCGTCTCCATTAACGATTCCCATTATTCTATGACGCGTGGTTTGTTGCTTTGAAGTTATGATCGAAAGCTTCTCCCCCACCAACTTATTCATAAGCGTGGATTTCCCAACATTGGGGCTTCCGACTATATTTACAAAACCTGATTTATGCATTTTTTAATTTTATTTCATTTTTTAATTGGATACAAAGAAACAAAAATTATCTTTGCACCACAATAGTGCGGGGTGGAGCAGTTGGTAGCTCGTCGGGCTCATAACCCGAAGGTCATAGGTTCGAGTCCTGTCCCCGCTACCAAAGAAGACTTGTTAGGTTTAATACTTAATGAGTCTTTTTTTTTGCTCTATGATCTATCATACGGAGTTTGATTGTAATACCAGAAGGAAATAGCGCTCTGAATCCTATATAAAATACAAATTATGGTGCTTTTTTTCCATTAATTAATGGATGACACTGAATTGCGATTTTGAAATGCGTTATGATAGAAAACCTCCCTTATAACTCAGAGCAAAAGACTTCAATACAAACCTAGGCCTTGTGTTTACCTTGTGATTTTCTAAATATTAAGTAACAAAAAAAGAGCTTTCGTAAATGAAAGCTCTTTTTTTGTTTAATAAATTTGCAAAAACATTAAACAAATGTTGTAACTTTACAGTAATTCAATTGAATAGCTTAAAACTACAAAACAATTGAAAGTCAATGCAGCCAAACAAAAGATGAAAAATAAAACACGTTTTACAGAACAAGAATTGGATCGAATTATCGAGATGGCTTGGGAAGACCGAACGCCATTCGAAGCGATATCCTTTCAATTTGAATTACCGGAGAAAGAGGTTATCAAAATAATGCGAACCAACCTTAAGAACTCAAGTTTTAAACGCTGGAGAAAGCGTGTAAATAGCGGAGTTAGTCAAAAACATTTACACAAGAGAAATTCAGACATTACGCGCTTTAAGTGTTCGCGTCAGAGAGCAATCTCTGGAAATAAAATAAGCAAAAGATAGATGGGTTTATTTCAAGAAGAATATTCAATATTTCCAACAAACTATCAAGAGGTTCTGCAGCGAATTAGAAAGATAGACCCCATTAAATATGCATCAACACGCAACTATCTAAACGGTTCGGTAACCTATTTATCTCCCTACATCTCTCGCGGTATAATATCTACAAAATTTATTCTTTCTGAAGTTTTGAATAGAGGATACAACCCATCCAAAATTGAAAAATTTATTCAAGAATTGGCTTGGAGAGATTATTGGCAACAAATTGCTATTTCAAAAAATACGGCAATTAATGAGGACCTGAAACATGTACAAACTCCCATAGCAAACCACAGCATTTCTGATGCTATTGTAGAAGCAAACACGGGAATTATAGCAATAGACAAAGCAATCAGTAAATTTTATGAAACTGGATACTTGCACAACCATGTGCGAATGTATGTAGCATCCATTGCCTGCAATGTTGGTCAAAATCATTGGAGGAAACCCGCTAAATGGATGTATTACCACTTGCTGGATGCAGATTGGGCAAGTAATACTTTGAGCTGGCAGTGGGTAGCCGGATCGAATGCAAACAAAAAGTATGTAGCCAATCAAGACAACATTAACAAATACTGTTTTACCAATCAAAAAAACACTTTTTTGGATATTCCTTACGAAGCCTTCAGCTCATTGGAAATTCCAGAAGTTTTGAAAAAAACCTCTTCGGTAAAGCTGGAAACACCATTACCAGAGCAAAAAGAAATAGAAATAAAAACATCACTACCAACATACATCTATAACTTTTATAATCTCGATCCAAAATGGGACAAGGATATTGTAGCAAACAGAATATTATTACTTGAGCCCTCGCATTTTTCTAATCATCCGATCAGTAAAAAAACGCTTGACTTTATCACAAAGTTCTCCAAAGAAAACATTGATCAAATTCAGCTCTATGTGGGAGAATTTGACGACCTCGTGGATAAATACCTCCTGAAAGATATGCACTTTAAAGAACATCCCTTGAATAGTCATTACAAAGGAGCTGAAGTTAATAGAGACTGGATGTTTGATGTGAATGGCTATCACTCCTCTTTTTTCTCTTTTTGGAAAAAATGTAAAAAGCAATTAGACTATTGAAAAAACAACCAGTAAATATTGTTTGGTTAAAGCGGGATCTTCGTTCTCAGGATCACGAGCCATTGGCAAATGTGGAAAAGGAGGGTATTCCATACCGTATTATCTATTTATTCGAACCTTCCATCATAAATTATGCGGATACCAGTTTACGTCACTTACAGTTTATATACTACTCTATTTTAGCAATAAACAAAAAACTAAAGCACTACAATAGATCCGTGGAAATCTTTTATGGAGAAGCAGTGGATATATTTGAATACTTGTCTTCACTGTTTGAAATAAAAACTCTTTTCAGTTACCAAGAGAGTGGAACCGAGATTACTTGGAAACGTGACAAAAAAATCAAGCTGCTCTGCCAAAAGCATCAAATAATTTGGAATGAATCGCAAAGAGACGGAATCATAAGAGGCATTAAAAACAGAGATAACTGGAATAAAAACTGGCATGATAAAATTCTTTCTCCCATTCATAACAACCAATATTCTATAGCGAACAACGAAACTATTGAACACCCATTTATACTTCCAAAAAAACTAAAAGAACAATACCAGATATATCCCAAAGAATTCCAACCAGCCGGAGAAAAAAGTGCTTGGAGATATCTTCATTCCTTTGTAAGTAAAAGAGGGTTCAATTACCATAAACACATTTCTAAACCAACAGAAAGTCGAACCTCTTGCAGTAGACTATCGCCTTATTTGGCATGGGGAAATTTGAGCGTCAAACAAGTCTATCAATTTGTAGTTAAACACCCTAATAGAGATGAAAACAAAAGGGCTTTTAGGGCCATGCTCACTCGTTTGCATTGGCATTGTCACTTCATTCAAAAATTTGAGGTAGAATGTAGCTATGAAACAATTTGCTTGAATAAAGGATACGAACTTTTACCACATGAAAAAAATAAAAAATTTATACAGGTATGGGAAAATGGAACAACAGGATACCCTTTGGTTGATGCCTGTATGCGTGCGGTGAGATCTACAGGTTGGATAAATTTTAGAATGAGAGCTATGGTTGTCTCTTTTTTAGCATTTAATCTTGATCAGGACTGGAGAGATGGTGTGTATTTTTTAGCAAAACAATTTTTAGACTATGAGCCCGGAATACATTACCCTCAATTTCAGATGCAAGCTGGAACAACCGGAATCAATACCGTGCGCCTATATAATCCTGTAAAAAACTCAGTTGAGCATGATCCTGATGGATCTTTCATAAAGAAATGGATTCCTGAACTCCGCAATGTACCAGAATTAAATATTCATGAACCATGGAAAATGACTCCGATGGAGCAAATGTTTTGTGAAGTTACTCTAGGTAAAGATTATCCATTACCCATTGTAGACCTGCAGGAAAGTGCGCGAAAAGCTAGAAATAAAATTTGGACACATAAAAAACACCCTGCTGTACAAAAAGAAAAATGGCGCATACTGAATACACATGTAAAACGAAATCAGAAGAGCATAGAAAAGAAGGAAAAATAATGAACTAATATTTTAGCGTGAAAAAAGAATACCTACCAGAAAAAATATGTGTCGTTTGTAAGCTGCCATTTGCATGGCGAAGAAAATGGAAAAAAAACTGGAATGAAGTAAAATATTGCAGTGAACGTTGTAGAAGAAATAAAACAAAATGAAGCAAATAAACATAGTATTCCCACATCAACTTTTTGAAGAATCTCCTCTTTTCGATGGTGAAGGACCGATATATTTAGTGGAAGAATACCTGTTTTTCAAGCATTACCCTTTTCACAAACAAAAAATAGCCTATCATCGGACTACCATGAAAAAGTATGCAGCTTTTCTGCGCAGAGAAAAAAACATTGAGGTAGTTTATATTGAAGCAACCGAAAGTATCAGCGATATTAGATTACTTATTCCCGAGCTGAAGCGCCGAGGTGTTGAGCATATCAACTACATAGAACCTGCAGATAATTGGCTCAATAAAAGAATAACTGCTGGTTGTTTAAAAAATGACATTTCAACAGAAATCTATGAATCCAAGTTGTTTTTGAATTCAAAATTAGAACTGACTGAATTTTTTAAAAGCGATAAAAAGAAATACCATCAAACCAATTTTTACAAAGAACAACGTAAAAAACGCAACATATTAATTGAATCGGACGGAAAGCCAACCGGAGGAAAATGGACATTCGACACCGAAAACAGAAAAAAATATCCAGCCAAAAAGCAACCGCCAGCCATAAGATTTCCTGATACTGACGCATATTATGAAGAAGCAAAAACTTATGTAGAAAAACACTTTGAAAATCACTTAGGCAGCCTTACTGAATATCCGCTTTATCCAAGTAGTTTTAAAGCTACAAAAGATTGGCTCAATCAGTTTTTTGAACAACGATTTATGGAATTTGGCGTTTATGAAGACGCCATTATTGCAGAAAACTCTATTCTCAATCATAGCGTATTAACTCCAATGCTCAACGTTGGCCTAATTACGCCTAATGCGGTTATTGAAGCCTGCTTAAAATATGCAACCGACAACGATATACCAATTAATTCGACAGAGGGTTTTGTGCGGCAAATAATTGGCTGGAGAGAATTTATAAGGGGCATGTATGAATGCAGAGGCAGTGAAGAGCGAACAACTAACTTTTGGAATTTTGACAAAAAAATACCGAGCTCCTTTTATGACGGAACAACCGGTATACCGCCAATAGATAAAACCATAAAAAAAATTCTACAAACTGGTTATTGCAATCATATAGAACGCTTGATGGTAATCGGCAATTTTATGATGCTATGCGAATTTGACCCAGATGAAGTTTATCGATGGTTTATGGAGTTATTTATTGATTCCTATGATTGGGTAATGGTTACAAATATTTATGGCATGAGTCAATTTGCCGATGGTGGACTGATGGCTACTAAGCCCTATATAAGTGGTAGTAACTACCTTATGAAAATGAGTAACTATAAAAAAGGAGAATGGCAAGCGACTTGGGACGGTCTTTTTTGGAGGTTTATGGATACACATCGTGCATTCTTTTTATCCAATCCTAGGTTGGGAATGCTGGTTAGAATGTATGATAAAATGCCAAAAGAAAAGCAGCAAAGTCATATTGAAAATGCGTCAAACTACCTAGAGTCATTAAATATTCAGAACTAAAAAATAAAAATTATGCTATTCAACACAAGCTATAGAAACAAAGATTACGAAAAAAAAAGCAATGAAATGCTGGGTAAAGCCTATTCTCTATTAGAAAAAATAAAACTAAAAGGTATTGGCTCTGGCAGATTGGTAATAAATGAAATTAGCGCGTCTCTAAAGCCGAAAAATATGCAATCGACAGATACCAATTATGCAAATATTGAATTAAGGCCAAAAGGTATCATTATTCATTTTGCTAACAGGTTAGACCGATATTCTTGGACAATTCCCTATTATCGTTTAACGATATTCAGTACTGAAACATTTAGCATTCATTGTAACGGAGAGTTCATTAAGTTTAAAAAAAATCGACATTACACAGACAATAAAAAGTTCATAAAAAAAATGATGAATTTTAAAAACGAAGCGCTAAATTTAGAGTATTACGACGGCTAGCACTCTAAACTAGGGAAGAGACATTTATTTGTAACATTTGGAAAAGAAAAAATGGAAAAAATACATATTATAGGAGCAGGAATAAGCGGACTGATTGCAGCTACTGTTCTCGAAAAAAATGGATTTAACCCAGTAATTATAGAGGCTACAGATCGGCCCGGAGGAAGATTAAAAACCGATATTGTAGATGGCTATCAATTAGACCATGGTTTTCAAGTGCTACTTACAGCTTATCCTGCTGCTCAAAAATACCTTAGATTTTGAATCTTTAGATTTACAGTTTTTTTTACCGGGGGCTTCTATTTTTAAAAACAAGAGGCAAAAAATAATAGGAGACCCAATAAAAAACAAGTCTCTTTTATTTCCTACTCTTTTATCTGGAATCGGAACTTTATCAGATAAGTTAAAAATATTAAAATTGAATAATCGATTGAAGAAAAAAAGCTTAAATGAAATATTTTCGGATAGCGAAAAATCAACACTCTCCTATTTGCATGATCTGGGGTTTTCAGCTGAAATAATTACTGATTTCTTCCAACCTTTTTTTTCTGGGATTTTTCTTGAACCACATTTAGAAACATCCAGTAGAATGTTCGAATTTGTTTACAAAATGTTCGGTGAGGGGCATGCTTCTCTTCCTAAATCAGGTATTGAGGCTATTCCTAAGCAACTTTTCAAAAATCTGAATAACACTACGTTTAAGTTTAACACAAAGGTAGTATCCATAGAAAACAATGAAATAACGCTTGATGACAAAACAAAATTGAAAACCAGCTTTACCATAGACGCTACCAATTTGCTTTCAAATTCAAGAAACCACGCAATCAATTGGAAGTCTTGTCATGTATTGTATTTTGAAACTGCTGATAAAATCATTCAAAAAAAATTGATTGGTTTAATACCCAAAAAAGAATCAATAATAAATAACATCTTTTACCACACAAGCCTGAAAACACATAATAGGGCAAAAAAAGAATTGCTATCCGTAACAGTTGTCGATGATAAAGATTTGGAGAAATCTAAAATTATTGAACGCGTAAAGAAAGAGCTAAAGGAATACTGCGGAATTGATTCTGGTAGATTTATTAAGCACTATTACATCCCGCATTCGCTGCCAGACTTAAAGGACTTACAATGCTCTGTAAAACCACCGCAAACAGGTTTAGCGGATAACATCTTTTTAGCTGGAGATTCTCAATTGAATGGCTCTTTAAACGCCGCTATCGATTCTGGAGAAGAAGCAGCAATGCGGGTTATAGAGAAGCTGTCTAACTAAACAATAACCTGTAAAGAATTGATGCAACTCGCTAAAAATAATATAAACCAAAAAAGCTCCTCGTTTCCGAAGAGCTTTTTGCGGTCTGGACGGGACTCGAACCCGCGACCCCCTGCGTGACAGGCAGGTATTCTAACCAACTGAACTACCAGACCAATTTTCAAAGTTTTTCAACCACTAACAACAGTTAGTCTTCCAATAGCTATCGGAAGTGAAATTGTTTTCCCCTCTAATGAAGGGATGACAAAAGTAATAGAATTTTCTTGCCGTGCAAACACTTATTCAGAAAATTAAATCATTTTTTGTCTTTTAATTAAATACTGTAATAATACTTGCTCAAACCCTTTATTAATATCTGCTTCAACATAGTCAATACGGTACTGACCGCACTTTAGCTTTAACTCATTTTGTTGATTGGATTTCAACTCATTGAACGTATCTTTTACCTGATTTGGATTTAATTTAACCTGTTCTCCTGTTTCCATATCCACAAAAGTGTAAGGCCGGTTGTTAAATTCAAAATCTACTTCATATTTTTTATCGGTCACATCAAATAGTACAACTTCGTGTTTATTATGCTTTAAATGTTTCAATGCATTAAAAACCTCCGTGTGGTTATTCGCATTATCCATCATATCACTGAAAATAATGACTAAAGATCTTCTATGCACCTGCTCTGCAATTTGATGCAACGCATCTACCACATTGGTACTCTTTCTTTCAGTTTGGTTATAACTATGTAAATGTTTTTCTAACTGGGTGAATAAAAACCGATGATGCGTCATGCTCGATTTACATGGAGTATGCAACAGAACTTTTTCATCAAATAGAGAAACACCAACGGCATCTCTTTGCCTTCGCATTAAATATATTAAAGCGGCCGCCGTGTTTACCGAAAACTCCATCTTATTCATTTCTGAATCTTCTGGATAATACATAGAAGATGAAGTATCAATTACAACCTGACACCTTAAATTAGTTTCTTCCTCGTATCGTTTTATAAATAGCTTTTCCGTACGAGCGTAGAGTTTCCAATCGATATGACGTGTTGATTCACCTGTATTGTACAAACGATGTTCTGCAAACTCAACAGAAAAACCATGAAACGGACTCTTATGCAAACCGGTAATAAACCCTTCCACAACTTGTTTTGCAAGTATTTCTAAACTTCCAAACTCTCGGGTCTTTTGATGATTAATTTGATTCTGCATTATAGGCTACAAGATAGATTTAATTTTTATCCAAAAAAAATCTCGTTACATAATGCAACGAGATTTAGGTCTAATTATTTCTATTTAACTACAAAGCAGCATCCAATTTTTCTGCTAAAGCTTCTTTTGCAACTGCACCAACAACTTTATCTACTACTTCACCGTTTTTCATTACTAAGATTGTAGGAATGTTTCTTACCCCATACTTAGCAGCAATTGTTGGATTAGTATCCACATCAACTTTTCCTACTACCGCTCTTCCTTCATACTCATCATGCAATGCATCGATATGTGGTCCAACTAATTTACACGGTCCACACCATGCTGCCCAAAAATCAACCAATACTGGTTTGTCTGTGTTTGTTAACTCCTCAAAGTTTGCGTCTGTGAATTCTAATGCCATCTTATTTATTTTTTTAAATTATTTTATTTCCTTATTCTTTTACAAATGTAAATTTAATTCTTTATCCCAAATGACAAAATCAATACCAAACCCTTTTTTCTGTCATCTTGGCATCCTAATTTTCTGTTTAGGCTTTTCGTTTCTTGTTTAAATCGCTATTGCCTTTTCGTTTACTAAAACAACCTGTTTTGCTTGATTCTTTTTAATTACTTCTGTCATTTTAGACCTGTTAAAACTAATGTCAACATACCCTCCTATCTTTTTCATATCTCGCATAAATTCATTCGAAACCTCAACCTTTCTCGTTTTAGAAACCAAAGTAACTCCTTCATTTTCGCTATAATCAATCATATCTAAATAGACATTTACCCCTCCTTCATATTTAGTAAATACTTCTTCGACTTCTGCAATACTCTCAGCAGTTATATAGGATGAATCCATTTGAACATATACTTGCTTCAACTCTTTATTTCGAATTTCGGACAATAACTCCATGTAAGAAACCCGAAACTCTTTCTGCTTCCCATCAAGATTCCATTTCTTAGATTTTCGCTGGACAGTCCCTTTTATAAACAAGAAACTACCAGGAACTAAAAAGTGGCGATATTTTAAATATTGTTCTCCAAACAAGCGAAATTCCATGGTTCCCTCCATGTCATGCATTTCGAGAACACCATATTTATTCCCTTTTCTACTTTCTAAATTTAAAGCGTCCGCTGCAATAGCTGCAAATTTGTATTCTTTTTCCGGTAGTTGATTAATATGCTCTGACAAGACTCTCAAATTCACATCGCAAAAATTATCAACTTCCAGTTTGAAATCTTCTAATGGGTGTCCCGTAATATAAATACCGACAACCTCTTTTTCAAGATTTAATTTTTGATATGCACTCCACTTTGGGGCTTTTTCAGCAATCGGTTCTGGAATTTCAACTCCTTCCCCATCACCCAGCATATCAAACATACTTACCTGAGAAGAGTTTTTACCTTGCTGGTAGGCTTGTCCGTATTTAAGTGCTTTTTCGATTAAACTTCTGTCTTTTTCGTCCTTAGCGAAATACTGTGCTCGATGCAAATTGGTAAAACGATCAAACCCTCCTCCTTTCGCTAAGCTTTCCAATACACGCTTATTACAATCTTTCAAACTAACCCTTCGAACCAAGTCAAACATGGAAACAAATGGTCCATCTTTCTTACGATGTTCAATCATCGACTTTACAGGCCCTTCTCCAACTCCTTTCATTCCTCCCATTCCAAAGCGGACTTCGCCTTTTGGATTCACAGCAAATTTGTAATAACTCTCATTTACATCTGGGCCAAGAACTTTCAATCCCATCCGCTGACATTCTTGCATAAAAAAGGAGACAGATTTAATGTCATTCATATTATTACTCAGAACAGCGGCCATATATTCAGCTGGATAATGTGCTTTTAAATAAGCTGTTTGATAGGCAATCCATGCATAACAAGTAGAGTGTGATTTATTAAATGCATACGATGCAAATGCTTCCCAATCTGTCCATACCTTTTCTAATTTCTCTGGATCATGACCTTTTTCAATAGCTTGCTTTATGAACTTCGGTTTCATTTTAGCCAGTACCGTAATTTGCTTTTTCCCCATTGCTTTACGCAAAACATCCGCTTCACCTTTTGTAAAGTCAGCTAACTTTTGAGAAAGCAACATTACCTGCTCTTGGTAAACGGTAATACCATAAGTCTCCTTAAGATATTCTTCCATTCCTTCTAAATCGTACTCAATTTCTTCTTCACCATGTTTACGACGAATAAAAGAAGGTATATATTCTATGGGGCCCGGACGATATAAAGCATTCATTGCAATCAAATCTGAGAACTCAGTAGGTTTCAAATCTTTTAAATGTTTCTGCATTCCAGCAGATTCATATTGAAATATACCAACTGTTTCCCCTTTTTGGAAAAGTGCGTAAGTCAAATCATCGTCCAACGGAATTTCCTCAATATCAATCTCTACATTGTGTCTTGCTTTTACAATTACCAATGTATCTTTAATAAGGGTTAATGTTTTAAGACCCAAGAAATCCATTTTAAGCAGGCCAGCATTTTCAACAACAGAGTTATCGAATTGTGTACTCCACATTTCAGAATCTTTTGCCAAGGCAACAGGAACATGTTCTCGAATATCACTAGGTGTAATGATTACACCACAGGCATGAATGCCGGTATTTCGCATGGAACCTTCTAATGTTTTGGCTTGACGAAGCACTTCGCCTTCCAAACTTGGATCTTCTAGAATACGCTTCAATTCGTCCGCCATTTTTAGTTGCTCAGAATCTAGTTTCTGTGCTAATTTCTCTTCCGGCATGCTGAACAACTTGTTCAATTTTATATCTGGAACCAACTTTGCTACCCTATCGGTATCAGGCAATGGTAAATCCAAAACACGACCTGCGTCTCGAATAGAGGACTTAGCCGCCATAGTTCCATAGGTAATAATTTGAGCAACTTGACTCGCCCCATATTTATCAATTACATATTGAATTACACGTCCACGACCTTCATCATCAAAGTCAATATCAATATCAGGCATCGATATACGCTCAGGGTTTAGGAACCGCTCAAAAAGTAGATTGTATTTAAGTGGGTCTATATTAGTTATCCACGTACAATATGCAACCACTGAACCTGCTGCAGAACCACGACCTGGACCAACAGCTACATTCATTCTTCGCGCTTCGCGAATAAAATCTTCAACAATTAAAAAATAACCTGGATACCCGGTATTTCGAATTACAGAAAGCTCAAAATCCAACCTTTCTTTTATATCTTCAGGTAAATCCTCTCCGTATCTAATTTTTGCTCCTTTATATGCAATATGACGTAAATAAGCATTCTCACCATTCTTTAAAGTGGCATCCTTTAAGTCTGCTGGATCTCTAAATTCCTCTGGAATATCAAAAGCAGGCAATAAAACATCTCTTGCCAATACATAACTTTCACATTTCGCAACAATCTCTTCAACGTTTTCAATCGCTTCTGGAATATCTGCAAACGCTCGTTTCATTTCCTGCTGTGATTTGAAAAAATAATTATCATTGGGCATTCCATTCCTAAAACCTCTTCCTCTACCTATGGGTGTAGCTTGTTTCTCCCCTGCCTTAACGCACATCAAAATATCATGCGGAACTGAACTTTCTTGCTCTAAATAAAAATTATTGTTTGCTGCAATACACTTTACACCATATTTCTTAGCAAACTTTATTAAAGTATCATTAACCAACTTCTCTTCATCTACATCATGTCTGTTTAACTCCACGTAAAAATCCTCTCCAAATGTTCTGTGCCACCAAGCAAAAGATTCTTCTGCTTGCTTGACGCCAACATTTAAAATCATTTGAGGAATTTCCCCATCTACACCTCCCGTTAATACAATTACATCCTCTTTGAATTTTTCAACAACATCTTTATCAATTCGCGGAACATAATAAAAGCCTTCCACATGCCCTGCGGATGACATTCTTGAAATATTGTGATAACCATTTTTATTTTTGGCTAGCATGGGAACCAAGTATCCATTGTCCTTTAAGCTTTTGTCCTTATGGTCTTTGCAAACATAAAACTCACTTCCAACAATTGGTAGAACGATTTGCTGTTTTAAATCTTCAACATCAAATGTAAAAGAATCTATTTCACTGTCTTTTAATGCTCTTTCTGTTTCAATCGTTTCACCGTTTTCGTTTTCCGATGATTCAGTTATTTTACCACATGCTAGTTTTTCTTCAAGTGCTTTGATTTTCCCTTTAATGCCTTTATTATGCTTAGCTCCAGCTGCTACAAAATGAAAAGCAGCCATCATATTTCCTCTATCTGTCATACCAACAGCAGGCATTCTATATTCGGCAGCTTTGTGAATTAAAGCATCAACTTTGGTAGTTGACTCCAATATAGAAAACTGTGTATGATTATGTAAATGCGAAAAAGTGACATTTTCTAAACGCTTAAGATTTTCTACTGTATCAATATAAACCTCTCCACCTCCTTCTTCAGCTTCTTTTCTTTTACGAATTTTTTCGCTTTCTGCTTTAAGGTTTAAATGTTTCAACCCAATTTTCTCAAATGAAGAAGTATTTGTCTGCGTAAATTCAGTAAAATATTTTTCATTTTGTTGAAGCTGAACAGAGGTATAGTTTCTTAATCTAATTAACTCCAAAAAGCAACGGGTAGTAGCTTCTACATCGGCCGTTGCATTGTGCGCTTCACCGAATGGTTCATTAAACAGATATTGATGCAACTCTGTTAAGGTTGGCAATTTAAATTTACCTCCTCTACCACCAGGAATTTGGCATAATACAGCCGTATCTTCTGTACAAGTATCCAAAACCGGCGTCTCCTGTAAATCATTTTCAAGTTCTACACGAACAAACTCACAGCCCACTACATTGGTATCGAACTTCAGGTTTTGACCAACAATAAATTTTGCTCTTCCTAACACTTCGTTGAACTCAATTAACATATCTTTCAAGGGAATGCCCTGCTCCATTGCTAGGTCCGTAGAGATACCGTGAATTTCCTCTGCTTTATAAGGGATATCATATCCTTCTGGTTGAATCAAGTAATCTTTTGATTCTATTAACTTCCCCATACCATCATGCAATTGCCAGGCAATTTGCACACAACGTGGCCAATTATCTGTATCCGTAATTGGCGCTTTAAAGTCTCTTGGGAGACCAGTTGTTTCGGTATCAAATATTAAGTACATATTTCTATTTGGATGTAAAAATTTCGGGAATATAAAATTAAGAAATCACATCGATTAAATCTATACTTGTTGATAAATAAGGAAAAAAGTGTTTTTAAACAAAATTGCCATAATTAAGACCCTAGTTAATCACTTCAACATAAGTGTTCTCGACAAAAGATTCATCACCTTATTTTTCACTGAAAATAAATTTTCAGTGAAATTGTGTTCTGAATGACACAGTCCGGTATAATGAATGACAATAATATCTTTTTATATGGCACTTGATAAATGGCGTTTTTTTTATTTGAAATATGTGTAATTTTAATATTTTTGCCGCCGAAACAACCAAACGACCTAGACATGCCAAAAATAGCAAGTAAAGCCCATTCAATGCCAGCCTCACCTATTCGTAAATTAGTTCCTTATGCGGAGCAAGCGAAAAAGGATGGAAAAAAGGTGCATCATTTAAACATCGGACAACCGGACATTGAAACACCTCAAGTTGTGCTTGATAAAATGAAAAATCTTGATTTAAAAGTGGTGGAATACAGTCACTCTGCAGGTTTTCAATCTTACAGAGAAGGGCTTTCTGATTATTATATAAACTTTGGAATTAATTTGAATCCAAACAATGAAATAATGATCACTACTGGTGGTTCGGAAGCTTTAATATTTGCTTTTCAAACCTGCTTGGAACCTGGTGATGAATTAATTGTTCCAGAGCCTTTTTATGCAAACTATAACGGATTTGGTGTTACTGCAGGTGTAAATGTAGTGCCGGTAACTGCAAAAATTGAAGATGGGTTTGCGCTTCCTCCAATTAGTGAGTTTGAAAAATTGATTACTCCAAAAACGAAAGGTATTTTGATTTGTAACCCAGGCAATCCTACTGGCTATTTGTACAGTAAGGAAGAATTAGAAACACTTCGAGATATTGTAAAAAAATATGATTTGTTTTTATTTGCAGATGAAGTTTATAGAGAATTCTGTTACGATGGTGCTGAGCACTACTCTTGTTTACAATTACAAGGCATCGAAAACAATGTAGTTTTGGTTGATTCTGTTTCTAAAAGGTACAGTATGTGTGGAGCAAGGGTTGGCGCTTTAATTAGTAAAAACGCAGAACTTATGGCAATGGCTCTAAAATTTGGTCAAGCTAGATTAAGCCCACCTACTTTTGGTCAAATAGCGGGTGAAGCTGCTTTGGCAACTCCCCAAAGCTACTTTCGACGATGTTATTGAAGAATACGTTGAACGACGAGACATTGTTGTTGATGGTTTGAATAAAATTGAAGGTGTTACTTGCCCTAAACCTAAAGGAGCTTTTTATGCAATTGCAAAATTACCAATTGACAATGCAGATAAATTTTGCCAATGGTTATTGGAAGAATTTGATTATAACGGACAAACAGTAATGCTTGCTCCTGCAACTGGTTTTTATGCTACAAAAGGAGCGGGACAGCAAGAGGTTAGAATTGCATATGTCTTAAACAAAGAAGCTCTAGTAAATGCTGTTGTTTGTTTGGAAGAAGCGTTGAAAGATTTATCCGGGAAGATATATAGGTTTTTCTGAAATATGTGCCTTTTTTGATTTTCATGCCTATACGTCTACTTCAATAGAAAGGTTCAACTTTAGCAAAATCAATATGATAGTGCTCATCATGGAGTGCATTAACCATTTTAGACAAACCTTGCACTACGTATATCCCTTTTGCTTTTAGCTTTTTACCTGAGGGAGTTGCATACAATTCATCTTTTAACTCGATTTTGATAATAACCTTCTTAATTTTCCATCCTTTTTCATTAGCCGCTTCATTCAATAATAAAATATGCTGTGCAATTGCTTCAAAATCAATTTCTACAGATTTATCTTCGGAATACTTTCCGGCATCATCAAACGAAAGCCAATAGTGACTAACACCTGTTTTGTCAAGCTTATAGTATGGCTTATGATCTTTTGTTAGGGGCATCATAAAATCGATACTTGTCCCATTCTGATGGGTTTGATGCGGCAATAATTTTCCTCCCTTTTTATTAGAGCATTCCATTATTCGATAAAATCGATCTGAGACAGACACAAGCTCTTTGTAAGCTTTTAACGTAAAGGCTAAAACATCCTCATGTAAAAATGCTCTACCAGAAAAGTAACTTGTAGTATCAAAATAAGAATAGTTATTTCCATGATAAGGAAGTAACTTTCCATGTTCCAAACTACCATTAGAAACACTTCCGTGGGAGACGCTAGCTAGAGTATCAGGAGCATGTTTAGTGTAATATTCACGAATTGGATCAATTCTATCTTGACCATTTGAACAGCAGGTAAAACAAAATACGGCAAGAAATAAACTCACTATTTTCATAAAACAAATAAACAAAAAAGGAGCCACATATTATTAGATAGTTATCTGATTAAGGATACATGCCCTGTTTTTTGGTATTCTGTCCCGTCATAGCATTCATGCTAGCCATCCAAATTGGAGTTGTCTAAAGATATGTCAATTGATATACTCAGTTTATCCAATTTGTATAATTACAGACACCTAGTGTTTTAGCTAGTTGCCTATATATTGAATATTTTTAGATAAAAAAGAACTGCTAATTTTAATTCTCATAAATAGGTATTATATTTAAGCATTCAAAAACTAGCTTTCTCATGAAATATTCAATTGTATTACTTGTTCTCGTTTCTATTATTTTTAGCGGCTGTAAAAAAAAGTTAGAAAAATTAAATGGCAATAATGTTGAATATGAAGTAACTGAATTTGAGCTTACGGAGACTATCACTTTCCAAGTCCCTAATACTATTTTCACAGTACCTCTTAACATTTGCTGGGACATCCCTCTATTAACAGTTCCTTTTAAAGAAAAGGTTGCTACATCAAACCCGAATCCATACGCGCATTTAGTTCATGACATTATTCCAACCACTATAAAAATGGAATTAATAGGGGTTGAGGGTTGTGATTTTGCAATGTTAAACGAAGTACAGGTTTACATGGTAGACAAAGACGTTCAGGATAAAGCAGACATTATTATTTATGACCCAAACAACCCTAGCATGGCATATAACGCAAAACATATGGGCACATATAATGACTCTAATGGCGGCACTACTGTTCCTAATAATATTGGGAATACCATGTATTTAACACCTAACCCTGACATTAGATTAGATGAGTTTATTCATGATCAAGACTTTCAGGTTTATATGGACATGACAATTGACAAAACTTTTGTAGAAGATTTTGCCACTATCAAAACCACATTAGGCTTAAGCGTTAAACTAATTAACGAAAATAAAACTCACTTTTAACAGATTTCTGTTGCCCCGTAGCCATACTTCTTGTAATTTGCGTCATGGTTTGAAATTCTGGATAATTATAGTGAATTTCTTTTCTGATTTCTGCTCTGAGAACACCTTCTCCAACGCCGTGTATAGCAATTAACTTTTTAGAACCCTGTCGTATTGCTACATTTAGTTCTCGATTAAAATTAGCCATTTGAACACTTAAAATTTGAGAATTAGACATTCCACGGTGCGAATCGATAAGTTCCTCAATATGTAAATCAATTTCGTGCTCTTCCTTATTAATTTTGTCTAAATGATTGAACTTTTTATAAAACTCATCCAATTTTTTAGATTTTGATTCAGCTTGTACTTTTTCATTTACAGATTCTACATGTTCAATCCCTTCCAATTTATAGTCTTCTTTTGGCGCAGTTGAAACCAAATCAGTAATAGCATACTGGTAATCAAAACCGTCTTGATTTTCAACCATTACAGCATTACTTGAAAGAACCTCAATTATTGTTCCTTCACCTACTTCGTTTAAAAAACGAACTTTATCTCCTACTTTGAATTGCATTTTTCTGTAATATATATTTTTACCTTTATCAAAGATAAATCTATTTTACAATCTATGAAAGAACACGGTCCTTGGAAACAAAAAATACAAAAACGATATTAACTTTTTTGCAATAGCTGAAGAATGTCCTTATGCCAAACAGGCACTTCCTTTTTTTCTTGACAAAAAAACGAAGGAAAAAAGTCAAGGCTGTCAAAGAAAAACTACATAAACCTTTCTATTTGTTAAGTGCGGCCGAATGATTTCCTCGAAATCTTCTTCGGAACTTTTCGGTCTTACTAAGCAAATACTTTGATTTAAATAGCCTTTCTTTTAAGGCCATACCTTCCTTAATATAACCTTATGTTTCAAAATATTTAATCCTATTAACATCCTTAACAAGGATAATTCTATTTTTACAATCTATGAAAGAACACGGTCCTTGGAAAACAAAAAATACTAAAACAGCATATGAATCGCCTTGGATACGAGTTGACCATAGCGAGGTAATAAACCCAGGGGGTGTAGATGGCACTTACAGCACTGTGCACTTTAAGAACCTTGCAATTGGAATAATTGCCCTAGATGAAGACATGAACACCTGGATAGTTGGCCAATATAGATATCCGCTCCATACATACACTTGGGAGATCCCAGAAGGTGGCGGAGCGCTTAAAGAACCTCCCTTAGAATCTGCAAAAAGGGAATTACTGGAAGAAGTAGGGTTAAAGGCAACAAAATGGGATTTAATCCAGGAAATGGCTTTGAGTAATTCAGCAACCGATGAATTAGCCTATATATATTTAGCGCGGGATTTAGAACAATTTGAACCAGAACCTGAAGAAGATGAAGAGATTGAAATCAAAAAGCTTCGTTTTGATGAATTCTATAAGATGATACTGAATGGGGAAATACTTGACAGCTTGTCCGTAGCAGCTGGACTAAAATTAAAGTTGATGATTGATAACGGCCAACTAATTTAATCCACCATGATTTTCTTTTTATGAACTAAGCCTTTGGAATCTTTAAAACTAAGGAAATAAATTCCTTTCGGATATTTACGCAAATTGATTTTTCCGTTTTTTACTTGTATTGTTTCAATAGTCCTGCCTTTAAGGGTAAAAAGCGTTACGGACTTAATAGTATTATCTATGTGAATAATATCATTTGTTGGGTTTGGAAAAACAGTAAAAGAATCTTGAATTTCGGAAATTCCTACTTCCCCACAAACTGGATTTCCAACCCCAGCTGCTGTTAATGACAATCCATAATCCAATAACTCATCACAGATATATAAGTTATCTCCTTCGCCATTGGTTAGAACTGCGATTGCAATATTATTTGATTTGTCCATGTATAAGTCTGTTGAAACACCTGACTCTCCGCCATTATGCCCCCAGGCAGTAACGGTTTGCGTTGCTGTAAACAATTCCTCGGTGTACCAATTTAACCCTTGTGTATTTTCAATTCCAGGAATTTGAAGTGTTAACATTTCTGCAATGGAAGCACTGTTTAAAATACTACTAGAATTAAAACTTCCATCTTGTAAATAAGCAATTAAAAAATTAGCTATATCAGTAATATCTGAACGTAATTGACCATTTGGATAATCTGCAAAACCATAATGTGCATAGGGTTGGTAGTTGCCTCCAATAAATTGATGAGGCCTAGCTACTTCATTGGTATCAAAATCTGACATATGCCATCCTGTATGAATCATACAAAGCGGTTCAAATATATTTTGATTACAGTATTCCGCAAAATCTATTCCCGATACAACTTCAACCAAATATCCGGCTAAAGCTGAAGCCATATTCGAATAACTGTAAGTTGTTCCTGGAGCATTTGCTGAAAAATTATGAGTAGCACTGTAGTCAGGACCCGAAACATCAAAATAACGTTGAATGCATTGTGCTAAAGTTATCGTTGGATTAGGGTAGCCATAATACCCGCTCATAGCAGGACCATCATTAATGGAAGAAGTGTGGGTCATTAAGTGCCTAAAAGTAATTGAATCGGATTCGAAACCCGGTATTCCAACTTCAAATGGCAAGTAATTGTTTATATCTTCATCTAAATCAATTGCACCTGTTTCTGCTAATTGCATTAACGCTGTGCCTGTGAAAACCTTAGAAATAGAAGCTAAAAGAAAAACGGTGGTATCCTCAACATTTATTGAATTTTCAATATCTGCAAACCCATAAGATTCAACCCAAACAATTTCTCCATCCTTTACAATTAACGTTGTTGCTCCGGGAATATTCTCCAACGTCATCTCACCTTCAATAAATGCGTCTAATGCGGCATTTGGGTTAGGGTTTTGACCGTAAATAGCTACGGAAAAAGCGTGAAATGCAATAAAAATTAACAATGGAAAACAATCTTTCATAACGCATGCGTATTAAAATGCAAATGGTAAACTCTATAAATCAATTACATTCTAAACCATTTATTTTATTAAAGGTTGCCCTTTAATAAAAAACACTTATTCCTTTACAAAGTTCTTTAAATAATTAATGCATCATTAATCTAAGGCGGGCAAAAAAAACCTCCTATTAATTTAAATCAATAGGAGGTTCATATTATTAGTAAATAGATCTAGTTTCCAGTAACTATGACTGTGTAGGTTGTAAAAAACAAACCTGCTTTGACAGCATAATCCACTGTAGCCACCTTAGTGATTCCTGCATTTTTTGCAGCAGTTTCCACTCCTAAATTAGCATTACCTAATCCTAAAAATAGCTTTTCTTTCGTTTCTCCTGTTTTTGTAGCCTTGTTTCCTGTAGCCGTACCAGGATAAGTTATTGTGCATGATGTTGCAAAAATCGCAACACAAGCTAATATTAATATCTTTTTCATATCTTATGTATTATTTTGCTGTTACAATTAATTTCTTCTTTGCAAAGAAAATCATATCTTTTGTTTCTTCATCTATAGTTGCTATTGCAGTGCTTATACCACCGTTTACAGCAGCCTCTTTCAGTCCATAATTTCCATTTAAATAAATTACACCAAAAAGAACTGTAGATTCTGAAACTCCTCTTTTATCTCCTATTTCTGCATTAGAAACAGCTACCGGCATTGTGACAGTGCATGATGCCATAATAGTTGCAACAATTCCAGTAAGAATTAATTTGTTAATGTTTTTCATACTATTTTTTTTATTCTCCGTAGACCTTAGTCTTAGTTATAGGAAAGATGAATACTTTAGTTGTTACCTCAACAGCTCCAATTACTGTTATTTTACCATTATCTGCAGCAGCTTTAACCGAAGTGTCGCTATCACCGATAATTTTTGATTTAGCCATCCCTACTTTAGAACCGATAGGTTGTCCAGTCAACTGGTAGCTTTGTGATATGGTACATGATGAGGCTATAATAGCAACACCCGCCATAAATAAGATTTTTTTCATTTGTTAATTATTTAGTGATTAATATTTAATGCTTGCAAAATAGCACAATTATTTTATCTATAAAAAAAAAACATGCTTATTCTCCTGAAAATCACGATAATTTATGCTAAATCAACCACTTCCCCATACAAATCATAATGATCTGTGGATATAATTTTGACATCAGAAAAGTCACCTAATCGAATATAAGTATCCGCTTTTTTGACAAGCACCTCGTTATCAACATCCGGAGAGTCAAATTCAGTCCGACCAATGAAATAGTCACCTTCTACCTTATCAAATAAAACTTTGAAAGTTTGACCTATTTTCTCTTGATTCAATTCATATGAAATACCGGATTGCAACTCCATAATTTGCTCAGCTCTTTCCTGCTTTAACTCCTCTGGAACATCGTCTTCTGAATTATGCGCATGGGTATTTTCTTCGTGAGAATATGGAAACACACCTAATCGATCGAACTTCATTTCTTCTACCCAATCGTACATTTCCTGGAAATCTTCCTCTGTCTCACCAGGATACCCTGCAATAAGCGTTGTCCGAATCGCTATGTTTGGAACTTTCGCTCGAATTTGTCTTACTAATTCAACGGTTTTTTCTTTTGTAATTCCTCTTCGCATGGCTTTGAGCATATTTGTAGAACCATGTTGAAGTGGCATATCTAAATAATTACAAACCTTATCATATTTCGCCATTACATCCAGAACATCCATTGGAAAACCAGCTGGATATGCATAATGCAATCGAATCCATTCAATACCTTCTATGGTAACTAATTTCTCTAATAATTCTGAAAGATTTCGCTTTTTGTATATATCTAAACCATAATAAGTTAAATCCTGGGCAATAAGCATCAACTCTTTTACTCCTTTGGCAGCTAAAGATTTTGCATGTTCTACTAATTGCTCAATTGGTGTAGACTTATGCTTACCTCTCATTATTGGAATAGCGCAGAATGAACAAGGTCTATCGCAGCCTTCAGCAATTTTAAAATAAGCGTAATGCGTTGGTGTCGTTAACAGTCTTTCGCCAACCAATTCATGTTTATAATCAGCTTTTAACGTCTTTAATAATTTTGGTAAATCTTTTGTGCCGAAATAAGCATCAACTTCTGGAATTTCCTTTTCCAAATCCCCTTTATACCTTTGAGATAGACAACCGGTAACATAAACTTTATCTACCTGACCTTCCTTTTTAGCTTCAACATAACGCACAATCGTATTTATTGACTCCTCCTTAGCTGTATCAATAAAACCGCACGTATTAATTATTACAATTTCGGAATCATCCTGTTGTGCTTCATGTTCAACTTCAAACTTATTAGCCTTCAACTGCGCCATCAACAATTCTGAATCGAAGATGTTTTTAGAACAACCCAAAGTTACTACGTTGACTTTATTTTTTTTTAGTGTCTTCGTTTTCATGATCTATTCCATATCAGACCCCTTGAATAAGGAATCAACAAATTCGTGCTTATTAAATACTTGTAAATGCTCTAGCCCTTCTCCAACACCTATATATCTTACCGGTATTTTAAATTGATCTGTAATTCCAATTAAAACACCACCTTTTGCAGTTCCATCTAGTTTTGTCATCGCTAAAGAAGTGACTTCAGTTGCTGCGGTAAATTGTTTTGCTTGTTCAATTGCATTTTGACCGGTAGAACCATCCAAAACTAACATAACATCATGTGGAGCACCTGGAATTATTTTATCCATAACGCGCTTGATTTTAGTTAGCTCATTCATCAAGTTAATTTTATTGTGCAAACGTCCAGCAGTATCTATTAACACCACATCGGCACCTTGCGCTTTAGCACTTTCTAAAGTATCAAAAGCAACAGAAGCGGGATCAGCTCCCATACCCTGTTCTATAATTGGGACATCTACTCGTTTTGCCCAAATTTTTAGTTGATCCACTGCTGCAGCTCTAAAAGTATCGGAAGCACCAAGGACTACTTTTAAGCCTTTCTTTTTTAATTGATAAGCGAGTTTTCCTATTGTTGTGGTTTTTCCAACTCCGTTAACGCCAACAATCATAATAACATATGGGTTGTTATCAATTTTAGGAATTTCGAAATCGGTGGACTCACCAATATTACTTTCACTTAATAAATTTGCGATCTCCTCTTTAAGAATTCCATTTAGCTCCGAAGTACTCACATATTTATCGCGAGAAACACGTTCTTCAATTTTATCAATGATTTTTAACGTTGTTTCAACACTTACATCAGAAGAAACCAAAATTTCCTCCAAACTATCTAAAACTTCTTCATCAACTTTCGACTTTCCAGCTACAGATGAGGCCAACTTCGATAAAAAACTTTTCTGCGTTTTTTCAAGACCTTTGTCTAAATCCTCTTTTTTTTCGCGTGTAAAAAAACTTTTCCAACTCATAGTTGTTTCTTTCGGGGAGTTATAATAATTAACTCGTTCTCTAAAAACGAACAAAAGCTTCTCCCGAATCACGGAAGAAGCTTAAATATCATTCAATAACAATAAAGGAATTTAGCTCTTAGCGAACCAATCTTTTACTTTGTTATTGTGTACAATTTCTTCTTTGAATGAATAAGCCCCAGTCTTAGGAGACCTTACCATCTTCACAACTTTTGAATGTTGCTTTCCTCCACCTTTTTGCAGTGATGCTACTTGCTTCTTTGCCATCGCTTAATTATTTAATCTCTTTATGAACTGTGTACTTCTTCAAAATTGGATTGAATTTTTTCAACTCAATTCTGTCAGGAGTATTCTTTCTATTCTTCGTTGTAATATACCTAGATGTTCCAGCCACTCCAGACTGTTTATGCTCAGTGCATTCTAGTATTACTTGTATTCTATTTCCTTTCTTAGCCATTTTGCTCTAATTTTACTCGGGCTGCAAAGATAATTATTATTTTTATTCTGACAACAACTTACCTTAATATTTGCAGCTTTTTACGTACAATCTGCTTTCCGTCTGAAACTGTAAGAAAATACATACCTTGTTGAAGACCTGAAACATCAATGTTTTCAACTGTTCCTATCATTTCTTGCACCAGGATCATTTTACCTTGATTATCGTAAATTTTTAATTCATAGTTCTGTGTAAAATCAGTATTAATAGTAAAATTATCATTTGCCGGGTTAGGATATGCAATTAAACTATGATTCTTGATTTCTTCTATTCCTAAGCAATTGTCAAATGTTATCGTAATCGATGCCGTTGAATTACATGAAGCTATTGTTACATCAACAGTATATGTAATCACCCCAGGATTCAAAATGGGGCCCACTATTATTGAATCTGTCAACTGACCAGTATTCCACGAATATGTATCAAAAACACCTGGAGAAAGAATCATAGAACTTTGCATACAAATTGTTGTATCTGACCCTAAAAATGCAGTTTGTTCCGTCACAACTACATCAGCTATTGCAATTCCTGCACAAGGTGAAACCGCTGTTACTGTGTAAGTATAAGTCAATCCAATATTTGTCCAAGTCCCACCTGCTGTTGGTGTGCCGTTTAATGCTGCAAATAACTCTGCATCTGTCGGCGTGGTACCCTGACAAACTGCTATGGTTCCTGCTGTTCCTGCATCAGGCTGTACTTCTTCCGTTACAACTACATCAGCTGTTGCAATTCCTGTACATGGTGAAACCGCTGTTACGGTATAAGTGTAAGTTAAACCTGAATTTGTCCAAGTCCCACCTGCTGTTGGTGTGCCGTTTAATGCTGCAAATAACTCTGCATCTGTCGGCACGGCTCCCTGACAAACTGCCAAGGTTCCAGCTGTTCCTGCATTTGGCTGTGTTTCAACAAAAACCACATCACTACAAGTCGACACAAAACTATTATTTGTCCAACCTGAAGCAAGGATTGTATCTGACGCTGAAACTACAAAGTTACCGTTTCCATTGTACATATGGACTCCTGTTCCATCTGAAATGCCATCTCCGTAATCATAATTTACAGATGTGGTATATCCCGTATAAGTAGCATAATTTGGGTTATACATTTTATTATGCAATATAGAATCATCGAATGAAACAATCGTATCGAATACAATTAAAGCATCAGAACCACAAATAGAACCTGCTGAAATTGTTAATTCTGAATCAAATGAATACTCAATTATTGGTTCAAACGGCATATCAAAATTCCATCCAGCTCCAAAAGAAAAAGTTGAGTACCACGCATCAAAACTAGGATCTGACAATCCCCTGTAATAAGTCAGACATAAATCCTCTCCCGCTCCATCACCAGCAGTATTTCGAACAAGATACATATCTGAGCTAGCAAAATTCTCTACAGTAACAATATAATCACCTTCTAATACATGACCTGAACCAAACATAACCGTATTCATAATTTCAGCAGCATCCAAAGGACTCGTAAAACCTGCCACTAAAGGCACTGTATGAATTACTGAATCAACTTGAACCCCAGGCAACCCTGAACCGTTTGCTTCATACAAGCGACACACAACCGTATCAGAAGCTCCTGAGTAAACAAACCCTCTAAAACTAAACCCTAAAACCTTCACAGAATCTGGAGCTTCAAATCTTTGTCCAAAACCAGCATATCCATAGGCGCCACCATTATTAATTACATTTACAGATATTGCGGTCCAACTAGAGGTTTTCAACTGATCAACGTATTTTAGTGTATCCAAATAAGTAGTTTGGCAACTCGAAACAACTTGAGCAGATGTTGCTATTGATAGCATAATCAATGATAATAAAAGAAAAATGTTTTTCATTTTTATAATTTTATAATTTTATAATTTTATAAAGATAAGACTATAATAGTACTAAAAAAGTTGACTGTACTTTAAAACTATTTATCAAATTAACTTTCTTAATACATTGAATTTCATTCTGGATATTGCTCGTCGAACTAAATGCTGACAAGACACAAGTGAAAATTATTTTACCCATAGCCATAAACAAAAATACCTTGTCACAAAAGTAACAAGGTATTTTATCAAATACAATACAAATTTACATCATTCCATTCGCCTTTGCTTCTTTAAGCACAGCAGAAATACCTTTTTTGTTGATAGTTCTTAACGTAGAAGTAGCTATTTTTAATGTAATCCACTTATCCTCTTCTGGAATGAAAAATTTCTTCGTAATAAGGTTTGGATAAAACTTTCTTTTAGTTCTTCTTAATGAGTGAGAAACATTGTTTCCTGACATTACCTTCTTTCCTGTTATCTGACAAGCTCTAGCCATGATTCTATATTTTTTATTCTTTAATTGTCTGTTTTGGGAGCGCAAATAACAGCAATATATTTCTATTATACAAACATTGCCTATTAAATATATTTGCTTTGTATTTAAAACATGAAATAACGATTAATTTTTTATTCGCTTACATTACTTCTTCTACCGGTAAACTGTTGGAAAAAAACAGCTAAGCATAGAAGACGTTTATTTCTAATAATTAAGCATCACTCCTGTTGTTTTTTCCCATTCCAGTCCATCCAACAGGCTATCGAACATTTTTTCAAGCTCCAAAATCGCCCTTGGATATTCATATCTTCTTTTAACTTTTTTGTGTTTTCCATTTAGTACTATAGACGTTTTAACCATTGGCAAATCTGTAACGGACTTATTATCATAAACCGATTTCATTTCTTCAAATTTGATTTCTTTGGCTTTTGCTAATAGTAAATTCATTTGTTCAGGAGTAACACGAGACCTAAATGATCCATTCATCTTGTTTCCTCTTAGCGCTGTTAATGCAACAAATCCCTCAGAGTAAATATGCATTTTATACGCCGAGCAATTACCAAAACAGACACCTTTCTCAATACTAGCAAACAATGTATCATTTAATTCTAATCCATCATCCACCCTAAACGGACTATTGACATCTTTTTGGTCAATATCCAAATTACTTAACGATTTTGGATCAGTGGTAGTAACATCCGATTTGGTTTTACACCCAATAACAAACAACATTATTACCACAACAAAGAAGATTATATTTTTCATAGCTACTTTAATTAAGCGTATTGCAAAGTTTTTGCCAAAATAAAGCTCCAAACCTGCTCGGAATGGATCTTTGTGAGCTCCACTGGGAAGAGTTTAAACTTTTTAGCGGATTTGAAAGCGTTAGGATAATTTGTTTTATCACATAATAAACAACTACTCCCTCACTACCCTAACCTCTTCAGTTATCTCTCCATAACTTACTTTAAGAACATAAATTCCCTTGGCGTGTTTTTTAAGAGATACTTTGGTATTTGTAGTGGTTTCTAATAACCTTCCTTGTAGATCATATACTTCAACATTAACATCGCCGTAATATCCTTTTATATCGATGGTGATTTGGTCGGATGTTGGGTTGGGGTAAATTGATAAGTTGCTTACTCCATTTTCCGTTATTAATGTTGATGCTGTTACATTAATATAAGCTTCCTTAATTAAAGTATCTATTCCAGATGAGTTACTTGTTACAAGTGTTACATCGTAAATTCCTACGGCATTGTAAACAATTCCTGTGGGCAATTGATCGTTAGAAAAAGCAGGGTTTCCTCCATCAAACAACCACGTCCACGAAGTAGGATTATTTTGACTCTGGTCTAGAAAGTTAATGGAGCTTCCCTCTGATATTTGTGTAGCACTCGCTACGAATCCTGAGGTGGGTGCTGCACCTCCCGATGAGCTAACCTCAATGTAATTCGCCTTAATTAAAGTATCTATACCATTAGCATTACCTACTATTAATCGAACATCATATAAACCGACGTTATTATAAATAATATTCGTTGGATTTTGAGCTGTTGATGCAGATGGAGTGGCTCCATAAAAATTCCAACTCCATGTTGTTGGATCATTGAGAGATTCATCCGAAAAATCTATACTTGAACCTGATACAATTTGCGTTGCCGAAGAAATGAAATCCGTTACTGGAGCAGCTCCTCCACCATTTACTATAACTCTATTCGATCGCGTTGAATTATGGTCTTGAGCTTTTGTAGATGTACAAGTATTTGGGGGTAACACTTCTATTACATAATTAACTCCACTAACAGGTGGATTCAAATCGGTATAAATAAAGTTATTACTAGATACTGAATCAAGCACCTCCCAATTGCCAGTGGATGTTGAATCTCTAAGTATATAATAATACACTATTGGAAATCCTTCATATTCATCCCATATCAAATTAACTTCTCCTCCTATACCCTGATTTGTAGATAAGTGCATTGTCTCATGATAATAACTTAAGTTACTCTCTGTTCCGCATGTGTCTAAAATGGAAACCTTATACCTATAGGAAGTTACATTCGGGTTAATTCCATTGGCTGTATCAACAAACTGGCTCAATGAATCATAAGCAACAGAACCTATTGGCATATAATTGTTTGTACCCATTTCTCTGTAAACGATAAAACTGTCAATACCGGCAACTATGGGTTTTTCCCAAACTACCAAGTTATGGGCAGACGCACTATCTACTGTAACAATACAAATCTCTTGTGTAGGAATCAATGAGGCGTTTATGGAGTAGATAGATGAAGTAGCTTGACATCCTGACAACGTTGGTTACTGTAACAGTATAATCTCCAGAACTTGTTACCACTTCTGATGTATCCGTACCTCCGGAAGACCACAAATAACTTATATAATCATCTGGAACACTCAAGGTAATACTTCCACCAGTACATGAACTTATTGACCCAGTACCTGAAATAGTTGGAGCATTAAACGTATTGATGGTTACTTGTATAGTACTTGAAAATACAGGGCAATTGTTATCGGTTATTACAACCATATAGCTACCTGCCTGTGAGGGATAATAAGTGGAGGCTGTAGCTCCACCAATTGGAAAACCGTTCAATTGCCATTGATAAGTAAAATTAGGATCGGTGTTACAGCTCAAGAAAATAGAATCGCTCAAGCAAGCTGTTATTGGGCCTGACTGAGTAATCGTTGCTGCGTGTCCACAAGGGGTTCCTCCAGTACTAAAAATATATCCATTATTAAAAAGTGTATCTGTACAACCTGTAGTAATATCTTCAGCTATCAGCATTACATCCCAAGTTCCATCAGACTGATAGGTATGAGAAACAAAACTCCCATTATCTTGCATAACGGTTCCATCTCCAAAGCTCCATGTGAAATTATAGTTGCTTAAATTAGGAGTTTGATTATCGAAAATAACATTTAAAGGGGTTGTTCCTGCCGTAGGGTTAGCTTGAAAAGCTAAGGGGTAGGGTGACAAAATAGGTTAAAACCAAATTTATGGTGCTATCGCATCCAACTGCATTTGTTAATGTTTGTGTGAAAGGTTCCACTGGAGGTGTAGGTTTGATTATTTAGCGTATAACTTCCACATGCTGTTTCATTAAGAGTTAATGAGGAAGAATAGTTTACTGTTAGGTCAATAGTTATAACGCTGTCACAGAAAACTGCATTTAGAATGGTGTCCGTATAAATTCCAGTAGACGAATATACAGCGCCGGAAGGCGCAGTATATGTATCACAAACTGTTTCAGCAATAGAGCTAGAACTTGAACACGGTTCAAAATTAAGTCTTACCATAGGAGTATTATTTGTGTAATATTGGCCGCCAGGACCGTCCAACCCCACCATACAAGAGGAAAGATGTTTGAGGTTCGGAGAATATCCACTCTCACCAAAATAAAATTCAGAATAGCATCCAACCACCACCAGGTACTTACTGCCTGCATTTAAAGTAGGGGCTGTAAACAAAGGTAAAGTAATGTTTGCATTATTTAAAACGTCGTTAGAAGTTACAATGTATTCAAAAGTTTCATCTAAATAATTATAATAGACTCCCAACCCATTCATAAATTTTACCATAAATAATTGTTCCACTCGGGGTACCTGTCCCAATTACAACATCAATACCAAAAGCCTGTTGGTCGGCAAAAATTTGAAAATCGTTTCCAGCCTCGAAAGCAAAATCTCCAGTAGTAGCTACATCTTCTCCACCACCTTGTCCTTCATATACACCTCTGTCACGTGCGTAAATGTAATTAGTAACGGCAAATGAGTCGATCGCAACATTGTCTGCAGGGTTATCGTCAGATAAAGCAGCAGAAATAGAATAAGTAATTGCATGACTACCAACTGCAGCTGCAGGTGTATATTGAGCAGTTACGTTTAATGTATCTGTTGCACCTTGAGCAAGAGTCATTCCTGCAGATGTACCGGTAAAAGTTCCTGCATTAACATCAACAGTTACAATAGAATTTGTTTGATCTGCAGCTCCAGCATTAGAAACAACAGAGTAAAAATCAATAGGAGCTATTTGAGAAGTAGGAATAGAATAGTATGGTAATCCGTTTGATCCAAAATAAGAAGTTACCTCAGCTAAATCGTTAGCATCTTGTACATTTATTTTGATATCATCAACTACCCAGTACCATGTCCATAAATCTTGGTCATCATAGTGAAAACGTACCAACACATTGTTCGAACCACCTGCAACAGAAGATATATTTACTGTTGTTACTTCAGGGTTACCTGAATTTGATTGCATCGCACCTGTTAAGTTTCCACTTGCATTAGAAATTGGGAAAACAGTCCAGTTGGCGCCGCCATCTCCAGAAACATGAACTTCTCTAATATCATACCAATAACTGAAGTTATGCTCAAAAGTTAACGTTACAAACATTTCAGCTTGACTAGTTACAGTGTTTGTAGCTGACAAATCAATAGGTGCTGTAATCGTAACATCCGTTACAATTGGAGTTCCATTACCATCCGCATTACCTGCAGCAGCAGCAGAGTTTACCATAAAGAACCCATTAGAAGCCGTTGTAGAAGCAAAATCACCGGAAGCAGCAGGAGTAGATAAATTTGACCCGTCTTGGTGGTACCATTCGTAAGTTGAAGGAACACTTGTATTGGTAATAGTCCAATCACCTGCAGTACTCATGTCGTTAGACCACAGCAGAGTATTCTGAGACTTAATTGAGACAAAAAATAGGAGAAATAAAAAACTTAGTAGTAGTTGTTTCATGAGTTAAATCTTTTTTAGATGAAAAATATACACTTCTTTTTAAACGTCCATTAATACTTTATAATAGTCTGTAAATATACAACTTACAATCTTTTATACAATAGATAATAATAAGGACATAAATACACATTCATTTTATGGAATAGTAAAAATTCCTAGCGCAAGACCTACCGCAATTCCTAGCGCAAGAAAATATTCATGCATTTCTATTATGAGATTTACTTCGCTACGCTCAGTGAATATTTAGAGAAATTTCACAAAAATCGTCGCGTTTCAACGTAGCTTTCCCTTCTTATTCTCTATCCTGTTAAGCTCGATGAACCTTTTAAAAAAAGCTCCAAACCCATAAGAAATAGAGCTTTGTGACCTCGGAAGGATTATTTCACTGGAGAAGGACATGCATGAATTAACTAATCATTCTCTCGCCAGTTCATCTTTCTTCATAATAAGTCGATTTGTTGTCAACTTATTCCAGGACGGGATATTACATGTAAAAAAAGCTTCTCAAACGAGAAGCTTTTTTTATGCCAGCGGAAGGATTATTTCCCTATAGCTAATGATTATTTTGAACTCCCAAATTCCGATAAAAAGCTATCCGTTTTCAATTGATATATCTTTTAGCGAGCCTGTTTTTATTTTTTCCTTTTACCTTGTTGTTGCTTTTTAGACATATCCTCTAATCGCTTCTGAAAAGCGGATTGTTTCTTTGGCTTCTTTTTATTCTCTGCCAATTGCAATAGTATTTTATCTTCATCAATCATATATTTCTTTATTGCCCACATTATTCCCATGTTCATTAAGTTACCGCATAAATAATAGTAACTCAAGCCTGCAGAATAACTATTGAAGAAGAACAACATCATTATCGGAAAAAAGTACATGATAATTTTCATGTTTGGCATTCCTGGTTGGCTAGTATTCATTTGACTGCTGTTCATCAATGTGTAAAACAATGTAGATATAGCCATTAAAATTGCAAACAAACTCATATGATCGCCGTACATAGGGATGTTAAACCCGAAATCCCATACGGAATCAAATGAAGACAAATCATCTGCCCATAAAAACGACTCATGTCGCAAATAAATACTAGACGGGAAAAAGCGAAAAACTGCCAGTAAAATTGGCATTTGAATAAGCATTGGTAAACAACCTGCCATAGGGTTTACTCCAGTAGCTTTATAGAGCGCCATGGTTTCCTTTTGCTTTTTCATTGGATCTTTTTTATCCACGTACTTCTCATTGATTTTGTCAATCTCAGGCTTTAACACACGCATCTTTGCAGATGACTTATAATTCTTATAAGTAAGAGGAGTTATAATTATTTTAACAAATAAAGTAACCAATAAAATTATTAATCCCATTCCCAAACCTGTGCCTCTTAACATATCAAACATAGGCTGAATCATTATTTTATTCACCCAACGAAATATTCCCCATCCAAGGTTTATTATGCCTTCCATTTCATTACCATAAGAGGCTAGCACATCGTCTTCGTTTGGACCAAAGTAAAAAGTATAATTCGATACTGATTGGGCTGGAAGAGTTAGATTAGCATAATAATCATCAGTGTATTTCTCTCCCTCTAGTTGCTTTTTGACTAAATACCCAGATTTAAAACCATCATCACTCATCAATATTGAAGAGAAAAACTTATGCTTAAAGGCTACCCAATTCATACTACCTTCCCAATCTTCCGCCAATAACTCATCATCCCCACTTTCAGAAAGGTAATCTCTTCCTTCATTAAAACGACGATACATTACAGTTGTTATCATTCTCTCATCACTTGCTAATTTCTCCGTACAGAAACCATTCATTTGCCAAGTAAGACTAACATCTCCCATAGCTATATCTGCATCTAGACCGACAAAAGCAACTGAATAGCCAACATCGTACTTATTGTCGGATATTGTATATGTATACTCAACGTACTTACTTGGATCACTTGTTTTCGTTCTAAACACTAACTCATTCCTACTGCTATTTTGTTTTTCGAAATACAAATCATCTGTTTCTACCGCAGCATTATTATGAACTAACCTTAACGACTGCGTTGAAGTTTCTTCTTCGAACAACTGCATAGGGACAACATCAGTTCCTTCAGCATTATAATCTTTCCAAGATTGATACTCTTTCAATTTAACATCAACAATTCTACCTCCCTTATTTGAAAAACGAACAATTATTTTGTCATTTTCTAATGTAAAATACTGATTTTCTCCAATAACTCCGGGTGTGAAAATTCCAAAATTCTCTTGTTGGGCAGCAAATTGACTTAATTCTATTTTTATTTTCTCAACCATTTCAAGAGAATCCATATATTCCTTGAGCATTGCAGGATCCTGCTTAATAGTCTCAGGAACAGAGTCTAAATTAATTACTGTAGCAACATCATTGGCCAATTCATCCGCAGAATCAACTGCCTCCACATTATTATCCAAACCATCCTTTATTACTTGTTCTGTTTTAGAAACTTGTTCTTGTGGCTCAGGCTCTGTAACCAGGGTAAAAGTAAAAAGTATCCCTGCTATGAGCAGTAATCCAATAATTGTATTCTTATCCATTTCTATCGAAAAATTTAGTCGGCAAAGTTATTCATTATTCTATTAACACACGGTTATTCCTGTTTTTTTTATGACGAATAAAGCAACTAAATATTTTATCTAAAGTGTTATTATTTAACAGTACGTTGAAAACTTTGTTAAGAACATACTTCATGACTTATGTAAACCACAAACATCAACTGTTAGCTTTGTATGCAATCACATAAGGAACAATATTATGTTAGCTACATTATTTGGAAAAAAGAAACTTACAGAAGATAAAGCGGCGAATATCTTCGTGAACAGCTTAATTCAAGTTGTTGAAAGCAGCTTTCCTGACATAGTGGATAACATCAAGTCTGATGGTGAGTTCATAAAAACTCCATCAATCTCAACCACAGATAGCGACAAGTTTTTAATGATTGTATTAGCGGGAAATTTAAAATTTCTTTCTAGACACCTATCTGCGGCCGAAGAAATCGTTTTAAAAGGGAAGATTACTGAAAAATTTGGGATTGTATATGGCCTGTCTTACATAGACATGAAAGCGATAGTTGACGAATACAGCTCCTTCATTCACAGAGTAAATCATCCATCCAAAAACACATTGTACGGAATGAGTAAAGCTGTTTTCTTTAAATACAAGCTAGGTCAATATCAAGACGCCTATTTTTCTCAGCTTAATGCTCCAAGCCCTATTCTTTTAAAACGAATGGACAATGTTATGGAAAATTTCCTGTGGGACTGGGATATGTTTTTTGACAAATACAAATTCAATCTTTCAGAAGCTTAAAGCGTCTAAACATTTTTCAATTCATAGGCTATTCAAAACACTTGATACACCTATTTTAATTCAAAATGTTTTACAGCCATTTCTTTGATTTCATTGCCAATAGCCAAAGAAGCTGTTGCCGCAGGAGATGGAGCATTTAACACATGAATGCTATTTACCCCGTATTCTATTCTAAAATCATCCCTTGTGTCACCATCGGTTCCTAATAACAAGGCTCTTACTCCAGCTCGACCTGGTTTTATATCTTCCATTGTCAATGAAGGTATTAACCCTTGTAAAGTTTTAAGAAACAACTTTTTTGAAAATGCTCTTCTATATTCATTTATACCAAAACTGATATTCTTCAGAAATAATTTCCATGTTCCTCCATATGAAAGAGCGCTTACAGTATCGCGAAAACT
Organism: uncultured Flavobacteriales bacterium; assembly: GCA_943788755.1. Taxonomy (GTDB): domain Bacteria; phylum Bacteroidota; class Bacteroidia; order Flavobacteriales_D; family Parvicellaceae; genus CALSMU01. The sequence continues at coordinate 103,391 of CALSRM010000002.1, read as the reverse complement.
AAAATCTGTTTTACCATACCCTTCTCGCTTAAATGTAAAAACAGCATTTGGACCACATTCTATTTCACCATTTGTCATACGTGTAAAATGAACTCCTAAAAATGGAAATTCTGGATTAGGAACTGGATAAATTAGGTTCTTTACTTTGTGTTTAGCTTGCTCGGTTAATTCATAATAATCACCTCTAAATCCGACTACTTTTTCTTTGATTTTCACTCCATCCTTTTTAGCCAATCTATCTGCTTGTAATCCACCACAAAAAACAAGATTTTTCGCAGCAAAAGTCCCTTTCGTAGTTTCTATTAAAGTTTGTCCCACTTCATGGTGAAACACTTTTGCTTCGGTACCTAAAAGCATTTTACTTTTTGGCTGTAGCTTTACTGAAACCTCAACCATTTTCTCTGTAGCTTGTCGATAATCTATAATCCCTGTACAAGGAACCCAAATTCCCGCAATTCCTACAACATCGGGTTCGTAGTCTTTTATTTCTTCTGCAGTAATTTTTTTTAACCCTTCCGTGTTATTCGCTATTCCATTTTCAAAAATTTGATCCATAAATGGCAAATCCTTTTCACTTGTAGCAACAACAACTTTCCCACAAACATCATGATCCACTCCATACTCTTTTGCAAACGCTACCAACTCATGACGCCCTTCAACACAGTATTTTGCTTTGGAAGAACCAGGTTTGTAATATAATCCTGAATGAATCACACCAGAATTATTTCCAGTTTGATGGTCCGCTAACCCTTTTTCCTTTTCGATTAAAAGAATCTTTAAATCAGGGAAAGCTTTTTGAATTTTATAAAAAGTTGCAGATCCAATAATCCCCCCACCAATAATGGCTATATCATACGTCATGTAATAAAATTTTGGACAAATTTACGCAATAGAATAATTGCTGCTATACTTCTTTTAACTTTTCTTCTTTAGGAACAAACAGTAATAAGATTAAACCTATTACAAAAAACACTGTTAAAGCCATTATAGAGTATCTAATATTGAACTCTCCAGTTAAGAAACCGAAACTAACAATTCCGATAGTCATCCCAATTTTTTCTAATACATCGTAAAAACTAAAGTAAGAGGCATGATCCTCTGTCTCTGGTAAAAATTTAGAATAGGTGGAACGTGACAGCGATTGAACACCCCCCATTACAAGCCCAACAGTTCCTGCCAAAATGTAAAAATCGATTGGAAATTCTACTATATAAGCAGAGATGCAAATCAATATCCAAATTATCAAAGTTATCACCAACACTCTAATGTTTCCCAATATAGAAGAAAGAAAAGCAAACAACATTGCTCCGGGAATAGCTATTAATTGAATTAACAAAATACAGATAATCATATCAGTCTGCATTTTAGTTTGTGAACTAGGATGAGCATTCGTTATTCTAGTATACTCATTTGTAGTTGCTTTAGATAAGTCAAAACCATTTGCCACTTCATAGTTTTTAGCAATATCCACATTTTTTAAAATATCCGCATGAACATCCTCCTCCAAATTCTGAAAATCAATATCCAAACCATAAGACCATTGAACCGCCTCTGTTCCAAAAAATTGAGACATTGTCATAATCGTTTGCACCGCCATGCTAAAAACAAAAAAGGAAAGTAAATATCTTTTTAATCTTTTTATTTTAGAGAACTCTTTCCAAACTCCTTTTAGCTCTTTAAATCCTTTCGATAGTAATTCTCTTTTTGTTCCATCAAAATCCTTCTGATACATATCTCCAGGCAATTTCCTATAAGTTAATTGGGCAAACCCAATCCACCAAACGCCTACTAGTAAAAAACTATACTCTGGAGGAACATTAAACCCCATTACTAATACTAGACATATAACTAATAATATAGCGCTACCAAAATATCCCATAGAAAACCCCTTTGCACTAATCCTATCATGATCATGAGGCATAGCAATTTCTGGCAAATACGCATTATAAAAAACCAAACTTCCCCAAAAACCTATATTAGCCATCATGCAAAACAACAGGCCCATCTCAACGGGGTAATAATCCCAAAAAAACAAGCATACACATGCTCCTGCCCCTATATAATTAAAAAGCCGCATAAACACTTTCTTACTCCCGGAGAAATCTGCAATTCCGGATAATATAGGAGATAAAACACTTACGATTAATAATGATATCGCTATTGCATAAGAGTATATTTCTACACTATCGAATTTATAACCAAACACAACCGAATCACTTCCAACCTTACTTTTATAAAACAGTGGAAATATAGCGGTCGTAATTACCAATGGATAAACCGAATTAGCCCAGTCATACATGACCCAAGCTTTAATTACTTTTTTATCTCCTTTGCTGAACGACACTTTCCTCTTTTTAATATTGGATGAAGATATAACTTTTATTCATAAAAAAACCGTTCAGAAATCTGAACGGTTTCAACTTAAACATTTGAATTCTTACTTTACTAAATCAACTTCAACTCGTCTATTTTTAGCTTTATCAAGTCTCGTCACTCCTTTTGCATTTGAAGCTCCTTCATCCACAGATTTAATAGTAATTCTACTTTCATCTATACCTTTTCCGACTAAATAGGCTTTTACTTTTTCTGCTCTCTTCTTTCCTAATTCTTTGATACTTCTATTTTCTGGATCAGCTTTTTGAGCATCTAGTTCTTCTTGATCTGTACGTCCAGTAAGTTCTAATTTAAATTCTGGGTCTCCATTCATTATTGTTCCCAAATTATCCAAATCCTTAATCATCAACCGTTCAATTTTAATACTTAAAATATCAAAATAAACTGTTGTCAATTTTATTTGCTCTTCTACCGTATAGCCATCCTCACTAATAAAATCTTTATGGTAAACCATAGATTCCAAAATCTTAGCTTTCATTTGATTTGAACAGTCACAATCTGCAGGATCCTCAATAACAAACACTTCAACCTGATCAATGTAATAATATGCTTTCGGTATTTGCGTTCCTTGAAAGTTTTTTAACTTTTTCAACTTTTCAAATTTCGTGTCCTTATTATTATGGAAATTTCCAATAACTAAAAACTTTTCTTTCCCAGAGGCCTTGTAAACTCCACAAACAGGTTCCCAGTTGTAACGAGCATTTAAAACTTTATTTCCAGGAAGCAACACAACTTGATTAAATTCTTTCTCCTTTTCGAAAATAATATCCGTTTTTGATTCTTCTTCCAATGGGTTCTTACCAAGATATGCTCCAAGATTGTTTACTGCATATTTAGATAGATCAGACAAACTTACATAGTACTTAACGCAATACTCAACGTCTTTTGTCAGCGACCCCAATAAATGAGTTTGAATGTAAGTACGAGGCTCTTTATTATTATAACTGTAAGCAACTATCCCCGCATATCTATTCCCATCCATTGGAAATTCTTTACCATAAATATTGTTTGGTGCTGAACAAGGTTGCGCTCTCGTTTTATCAAATAAATCAGCATTCAAATCTGTTGGTGACTCCCAATTTTCTGCCACAGTAATTTGTTTCAATTTTTTCAACTTCCCCTTACCCGTGCTTTCAAAGCTTGGGTTTGTCACCAGATTATCATCATCTTGAGCAAATTTATTAATTGCAAACATTACAAGCAATCCAAAAAATACCAACTTTTTCATATTTTTAGCTTTTATATTCTTTTACTGTATCAACAAAGCATCGTACTTTATCAGGATGCATATCTGGATAAACTCCATGACCTAAATTAGCGATATGACGATTGGGACCAAAACTACTAAGCATTTTACTTGTTTCCAACTTAATTGTATCAAAATCAGAATAAAGCATGCAAGGATCCAAATTGCCTTGCAACGTTTTATCTTTTCCAATCAACTCTCTACTCTTCTGAATGTCCATGTTCCAGTCCAATCCTATTGTATTACAATTCAGCTCACCCATTTCTTTTCTTGCGAAATATGCCCCTTTAGCAAAAACAGTAACTGGCACTTCATTTATTGCGTTGCAAATCATACTTACATATTTCATTCCAAACTCCAAATACTGCTCGTAGCTAAGTATCCCAGCCCACGAATCAAAAATTTGAACAATATCTGCCCCCGCTTTAATCTGCGCCTTTAAGTACTTAATTGTTGTTTGCGCAATCTTTTCTAACAGTTGATGGGAAAGCTGCTTATTCGTATAAAGCATTTTTTTTGCCTTGCTGAAAGTTTTGGAACCTTGCCCTTCAATCATATAGGAAAATATTGTCCATGGAGCACCAGCAAAACCAATAAGCGGAACCCTATTATTTAATTCCTTTTTCGTGACTTTTATCGCTTCCATTACATAATGAAGTGTATCATCAACATCTGGAACATTAATTTTTTCTAAATCCGCTAGAGTCTGAATTGTTTTTTCAAAATAAGGTCCTTTATTTTCAATCATTTGATATTCTAACCCCATTGCTTCAGGGACAACTAGAATATCTGAAAAGATAATTGCTGCATCCACTCCCAAAATATCTACTGGTTGAATTGTGACTTCCGCAGCTAATTCTGGTGTTTCTACCAATTCTTTAAACCCGCTCAAGCTTTGTCGAATTGCCCTATATTCAGGTAAAATCCTACCTGCTTGTCGCATAATCCAGACAGGTGTTCGTTCTACTGTTTCACCTCTTGCTGCTCTTAAAATCAAGTCATTTTCATATCCCATAGTGGACAAAGGTAAAAATCATGTTTTATTTGATAGCTATTAGTTTGTTATAATTATTAAATAAAGTATTTACCGTATTAGAAAAACATGAGTTATTTATTCTCTAAGCCCTAGTATAATAGAATCTAGCTTTCACCAATTCATTATCAATCGTCTAAACAGCGGATTGAGAGCTTTAAAAGGTTTTTATTATAAAAGTTCCTCCACCATAAAATTAAAACACAACCTCTAGTTTTATAGCTTGCACACTATTTATAGGGCAAACACCTTATGATATTGTCACTTTTTTCTATTAGGATTGGGTTATTCGTTACAATAGTTTAACCCTTTTTATTTAAATCCATCTACTTACGATACTAATGCTTAATTTTACTCTATCAAAAACTTACGTGGAAAATCAATACATAGTTGCATTAGATCAAGGAACTTCAAGCTCAAGGGCTGTTTTATTCAATAAAGCGGGGCAAATTATTGCTATTGAGCAACAAGAATTTGAACAACTATTTCCAAAACCAGGTTGGGTAGAACATAATTGTAAAGAAATTATTGAATCCCAAACTTTAGTGTTTCACAATCTTTTAGTAAACAATTCAGTCTCTCCTTCCGAAATTGATTCTGTAGGAATTACAAACCAAAGAGAAACAACCGTTATTTGGAATAAAACAACAGGAGAACCAATTTGCAATGCCATTGTTTGGCAAGACAAAAGAACCTCCAATTTATGTTCGCAATTAAAATCAGAAGGGCATGAAGAACACTTTAAAAAATCTTCTGGACTCGTTATTGACTCCTATTTTTCAGGAACTAAAATCAACTGGATACTCAATAATGTTAAAGGTGCTAAAAAGTTAGCTAAAGACAATAAATTACTTTTTGGAACAGTTGAGACTTGGTTAATTTGGAACCTAACAAAAGGAGAAATTCATGCAACTGATTATTCTAATGCATCAAGAACGCTGCTGTTTGACATTAACAACTTAACATGGGACAAGAAGTCACTTAAAATTCTAGACATCCCAGAATCAATTCTCCCTTCTATTAAAAACAGTTCTGATGACTTTGGTTTTTATGAATACAAAGGGGTGAAAATACCAATTAGAGGAGCAATTGGCGATCAACAAGCTGCATTATTCGGACAATGTTGTTTTGAACCAGGGGAAGCTAAAAACACCTATGGAACAGGATGTTTCATGTTATTAAATACGGGAAGTAAAAGAATTGAAAGCAATAACGGACTACTGACTACTGTTGCTTGGGGAATTGATGACAATATTGAATATGCTTTAGAAGGCAGCATATTTATTGCTGGAGCTGCTATTCAATGGCTAAGAGATGGCCTAAAAATAATAACTGACTCTAATGAAACGGAGCAATTAGCAAAAGAAGCTAACGAAGATGAAGTAATTGTTGTTCCTGCATTCGCAGGATTAGGAGCTCCTTACTGGGACATGTATGCTCGAGGGGCTATCTTTGGACTTACACGCGATACGGGTATATCGGAAATTTCTAGAGCAACGCTTGAATCTTTAGCATTTCAAACCAAGGATGTGCTGGAGGCAATGGAAGAAGATTCAGGAATACGCCTTCAATCCCTTAACGTAGATGGGGGTGCTAGTGCAAACAACTATTTAATGCAGTTTCAATCAGACATATTAAACACACCTGTTAACAGACCTGACATTATTGAATCTACTGCTTTAGGCGCTGCATATATGGCTGGGTTGCATACTGGATTTTGGAAGAAAGAAGACTTAAAAAAAATGAAATCCATTAACCAGGTTTTCAAACCAAGCATGGAACAAACGATTGCTGACAAGAAATATTTATTATGGGCAGAAGCAGTCAAAAGGTCAATGAACTGGACAAAATGAAAGGACTAAAACACTACTTATTTAACGCTCAAAAAAGAGAAGAAGTTAAAACTCTGTTAGCATCCAAAGAATTTGACGTACTTATAATTGGAGGAGGTATTACAGGAGCTGGAATCCTTTTAGATGCTGCTTCACGAGGACTTTCAGCTGCGTTAATTGAAAAAGAGGACTATGCTTCAGGGACGAGTAGTCGATCAACAAAATTAATCCACGGCGGATTGCGCTATTTAAAAAACTTTGAATTTAAATTAGTTCGGGAAGTCGGTAAGGAAAGAGCTGTAGTCTACAACATAGCTCCACACATCGTAGTACCAGAAAAAATGCTACTCCCTTTAGTTGAAGGTGGGTCATTTGGTAAAACCGGAACTGGTTTTGGCCTTTGGCTATATGATAAACTAGCAGGTGTAACTGGTGAAGACAGAAGAAAAATTCTTTCAAAAGAAAAAACACTTAAAATAGAACCAACATTAAGACATGACAACTTAAAAGGTGCAGGGTATTATGCTGAATACAGAACGGATGACGCTCGGCTAACTCTAGAAATAATTAAAACAGCAGTTCAATTAAAAGGAACTGCAATTAATTACGCAGCCGCAACTGAACTTGTATATGAAAATAAAAAAATTAGAGGCGTAAAGTGCACGGACACCATAACGAAAACTCCGTTTTCAATAAAAGCAAAAAAAATAATCAACGCTACTGGCCCTTGGGTTGATGAATTAAGAGAAAAAGACAAATCATTATCAGAAAAAAAGTTGTTTCTTACTAAAGGAGTGCATATTGTTGTAAATCGAGATAAACTACCAATTAACAATAGCATCTATTTTGATGTAGAGGGGGGAAGAATGATTTTCGCTATACCAAGACAGGAAATTACATATATAGGAACAACAGATACAAAATTTTCAGAAAACAAGAACAGTCCCAAAGCAACCAGAGAAGACGTGCAATATTTAATTGATGCTGCGAACAAAATGTTTCCTGCTGCAGAACTTAAAATCATAGACATATTGTCCTCGTGGTCAGGCATCAGGCCTTTAATTCATGAAGATGGAAAAAACATTTCTGAACTATCAAGAAAAGATGAACTATTAATCTCTAATTCAGGTCTAATAACCATAGCTGGCGGTAAATTAACAGGCTATAGATTAATGGCTAAAAAAGTAGTTGATTTAATTGGCAAACAATTAAACATTAATCATAAGTGTACAACCCAAGATATTAAAATTTCTGGAGGAGAGTTTGACACACCTGACTTAGTTGACAGTTTTATTTTATCCATAAAATCAAGATTAAAATCGTTGAAACTAGCTGAAAAAAAAGCAGAATACCTTGTAAGAACATATGGAAAACAAACTAATTCAATTCTAGAAATATTTGAAAATGAAACATTCAATGTTTTGGTTGAAGCTGAGGTTTGGTTTTCTTTACGCTACGATTCTACAATAACATTAATAGACTTCTTTTTACGAAGAACAGGTAAAATAAATTTCGAACCACTTATGGTCTTGGAAGAAGCGAAAATTACACTTCCGCAATTCGTAGATTATCTAAACTGGGATAAATTAGCAGAAAAATCAGCTCTGAAAGATTTAGAAAACTATTTAACATCTGTAACAACTTTCGGATGAAACAAGTAGATATTAAAATAGAGAAAACCGCACGTTATTTTGTTTTAGGAACTCCAAGTGATAAAATAACTGATGTTTGGTTTGTTTGCCATGGATATGGGCAATTAGCAAAGTATTTTATCAAATGGTTTGAACCTATACTTAATGAAAATACACTCATTGTCGCCCCTGAAGGATTGAGTAGGTTTTATTGGAATGGATTTTCTGGAAACGTTGTAGCCTCATGGATGACGAAAGAGGAAAGAAATTCAGACATTGATGATTACGTTCACTATTTGGACAAAGTGGCAAATGAAGTGCAACATGAATTAATGACAGTCAATATTAACATTTTAGGCTTTTCTCAAGGTGCTAGTACTGCCAGTCGCTGGGCAGCTTTGGGCAAGACTATACCAACCAATCTTATTCTTTGGGCTGGTTCATTCCCAATAGATATTGACTATCTTGAAAACATAGAAAGATTCAATAAGTTTCCATTGCACTTTTTAATTGGAAATTCTGATGAACTATTCTCTGAGGAAATTATTAGGCAATACCTGGTAGAAATTAAACAAAAAGAAATTCAATTTAACCTCTCTAGATATAATGGAGGGCACAAAGTACTACCGAAACCTCTTTTAGAACTGCAGAAAACTCTTTTTAAGTAGCCATATCCTAATTTTCCCGTATTTCGTGAATTTTTACAGTCAATTATAGCTATATTTATTGTCTTAACTTATTTGGTTAAACAACCTTATTCATAATAAAGCAGTCTATTATGATATTAACCTTTCTGAACCCATGAAAACTCTCTTTAGAAACTTAACATTTTTTATCTTGTTATTTTCGTTTTCTGGACTTTCGCAAACTACTATAACTATAGGTTCCAGCTCTTCTACAAATACAAATACAGGGTATCCGGCTCCTTATGGTAATTGGTATTTTGGTGCTAAACATCAAATGCTCATCTTAGCTAGCGAACTAGGTGCGCAAGGAATGACAGCTGGAGAGATCAGCAGCTTAGCTTTTAACGTAGCAACAAATGAAGGAATTCCCCTGACCGATTTTACAATAAAAATAAAAAACACACCAAGCTTAACGGTTACACCTACCTTTGAAACTGGGCTAACAACAATTTATGGACCACAAACCTACACAGAAAGTTCTGGTTGGAATATACATAACTTTAGCTCTCCTTTTTATTGGGATGGAACATCTAATTTATTAATCGAAACTTGCTTTAATAATAGCACCTTTACCGGAAATGCCGTTATGTTCATGTCTTCAACAAGCTTTGAAAGCACCTCGGTTCTTTTCCAAGATGCCAGTGGAGTATGTAGCTCTGCAACTGCTTTCGAATCCTTTTTTGACAGGCCTAATATACAGTTACAGTGGGAGACTCCCAATGCACCCCCGCTGTGCGACTTTTCTGCTAGTTCAACAAACACCTGTTCGGGGGATATTCAGTTTTTTGATCAATCAACGAACTCGCCAACAACTTGGTCTTGGGATTTTGGTGATGGAGGCACGAGCACTTTGGAAAATCCAACGCATACTTATCTAGCAAATGGAACTTACACTGTAAGCTTAACTACAACCAATGCATTTGGTAGTGACAGTGAAACAAAAGCAAACTACATAATAGTTAACGTATCTGGAGCTACGCCAATAGCGGCTACATGTACTCCTAATACAACAGATGGTTCCTTAGGATTTGGAATTACAAACGTTACATTTAACACATTAAACATAAATTCTGGAAGTTCCATTGAAGGCTATACAGATTTAACATGTAGCCAGACAACAGTATTTGCTGGTCAATCTTATGATATTTCAATTGAACATGCATCTCCAACCACCCATAATTGTGCAGCATGGATTGATTATAATAATGATGGGGTATTTAACCCAACAAGCGAATTGATTGTTTCAAGTTCAAGTTCTCTTGGAACATCTGGAGTGGTAACAATTCCCTCAAATGCAACATTAAACACCCCTTTGCGTTTGCGTGTAATTGCAGATTATGATTTAAACGCCGACCCCAATCCTTGTGATGATCCGGGTTATGGACAAGCTGAAGATTATACAATTATTATAGAACAAGATGTTTCTCCTCCAGCAGTAGATTTTACTTCCAACGTAGTCCTTACTTGCGATGGTGTTGTTAATTTTTCTGATTTATCCACTAACATACCTTTTGCATGGGCATGGGATTTTGGAGACGGGAACACTTCTGTGCAACAAAATCCAACACATACATACACTACAGATGGAATTTATAATGTGGAATTGATTGCCACAAATAGTTTTGGTAACAGCTTCCTGACAAAGTCTGCTTATATTGAAGTGATTACGGCCAATGAATTAACTACAGCAGTGTGTAATCCGCAAACTTTAGCATATTGCTGTGAATATGGAATCTATTCCGTGCAGCTAAACACCATTAATAATTCCTCTGTAAACGCTATTGAAGGATATCAAGATTTTTCTTGCCAAAATCAAACTGATTTAACACCAGGAAATTCTTATTTACTGAGTGTGAGAACTGGTCCAGATAACCCTCAAGATACCAAAGCTTGGATTGACTACAACAACGATGGAATGTTTGACAACTCAACTGAACTTGTCATGGAAGCGCTTAGCACTTACGATCCACAATTAAATATAACGATTCCAACCTTAGGTATTGCGAATAATGTATGGTTACGAATGCGGATTTCATCCGACGAAGTTGGGAGTACAATTACAGGTTGCAGTAATTGTAATAGAGGACAAGCTGAAGATTATGCGGTAAGGTTCATCCCCACAGGAAGTGAAGAGCACATTAGTGACGCATTCAAGATACATCCAAATCCAGCAAATGAAAAGTTTTATATAGAGTCTTCAAATCAGCCAATTAAGAATATTTCTATATATAGTTTAATTGGGGAAAAAGTTAGCATGCAATCAAATATTAATAGGAAGCATTTAGCCATGGATATTGCAGAATTACCAAATGGTGCTTACCTCGTTCTTATTCAAACTGAATCTGGCAGTCAAATCACAAAAAAGATTATTATTCACTAATGAGATATTTTCTTATCATAATTTCTCTTATCTTTTTCTCATTGAAGGGTAATGCCACCCATCTTGTTGGAGGTAATTTAGGGTATGAATATATAGGAAAATTTGGAGTGAACTATCGCTATAAAATTATGCTAACCACATATACTGATTGTGCTCCTCCCAGCAACTTTGAAGATGGCCCCGAACAAACTATTGCTGACATTGGAGTTTACGAGCATGATCTCCAAAATTCTCCAATGGGAGGAGCATCAATTAAAAACTTCTTCGGAAGTGTAAATATGACATTAGTCCTGGTTGAAAGGATAGACCCAAACATACCTAACGGATGTAATATTGGAACAGGAACTTGCATCGATAAAGCAGTTTATGAAGGATTTATAGACGTTCCCTTAAATTTTTCCGGATATCATATTTTTTATGAAAGATGTTGTCGAAATGGAACAATTGTCAATTTAGTACCACAGGAATCAATGTCATTTCACGCGTATATTTCACCTCCATTATTAGGAAACAGCTCACCCGTATTCACAGATGACCCCATTCCGTTTCTATGCGCTGGTGACACTACTACTCTTTTGAACTCAGCAATTGATCCAGATGGAGATATGTTAGTTTTCAGTTTTGTTCAACCTTACGATGCCCAATTTTCATCAGATACTGACCCAGCACCGGGTCCACCTGGCTCATTAAATTGGACAATTAATCCAGTTACCTATGCCGGCGGATATAGTCTTGTTCAGCCTTTTGGAGCTGGTGGCTACACTAACATCAATGCTTCAACAGGACTTACTACTTATTATCCTCCAACTACTGGTGATTATGTAGTTGCGGTTGAAATTAAAGAATATCGAAATGGAAATCTAATTGGAGTGACTCGAAGAGACTTGCAAATCCTAGTGCTGTCTTGTCCGTTAAATCCTGCCCCAAATATTGACCCCACAGCTGGAACCACTAGCAATCAATTTATTATGGAAGAAGGAGAAACATTATGTTTTGATTTTGGTTATGACGATCCAAACGGCAATAGCTTGACATTGTCCGCAGGAGGGGTAGTGTTCGATGTAAATATGGTTAATCCCAATGCAACTATCGACCAACCTATAACAGGCTTAGATGCTGTTTCAACAGAGTTTTGCTGGACTACAGCTTGTGGACAAGCTCAAAGTTTACCATATCAGTTTCAAATATCTGTAATGGATGATGGATGTCCACCAAAAACAACAAACTCCGTCTATCAAATTACAGTAAACCCGGTTGCTCCGCCAACATCAATAAATGGTGACCCGGTCGTCTGTCAGTTTTCCACAGATACATATACAACACAAAACATAACAAACACTACGTATAATTGGACTATTACAGGAGGAAACATCATCGCTGATAATGGCAGTTCCATTGACATTCAATGGATGACACCAGGTACCGGAACTATATCTTTGATTGCAGAAAATCAATTTGGTTGCTTATCTGAGCCTATCAATCAAGATATTACCGTAACCATTGCACCAAATACAGATGCTGGTCTTGATACTACCATTTGTTTTGGAGATACCATAAATATTGTTGCAACAACTGATGCTCTTCCTGGTTTTTCGACAAGTTGGACACCTAACGCAAACATGATTAATGGAACAACATTAATACCTGATGTCTTTCCAACTGACACAACAAAATACTTTGTTTTAGTTACTCTTGGAGGAGGTTGTTTTGCTTTGGATAGTGTCACTGTAAATGTTAACATTCCCTTTGTTAATGCTGGAGCTGACACTTCTATCTGCTTTGGTGATAGTATTCAATTAAATGGTTCTTCATCAATTGGAACAACGAATTGGACTCCTTCTATTGGACTAAGTAACGACGCTATATTAAATCCATTTGCCTCACCAATTGTCACGACTGAATATGTATTGGCGGTGATAGATGGATTCGGATGTAGAATGACTGACACCATGGACCTAACTATCGACCAAGCATTTACATTAACCACCAGTAACGACACTACTATATGTCTGGGAGATTGCGCTAATTTATCAGCTTTTGGAGCAACTACATATGCCTGGGAACCTGTGGTAAATGACTCAACTCTATCTAACCCTACTGCATGTCCCACTATAACTGAAACATATTTTGTTTATGGAGCTAATGGATCCTGCAGAGATACAGCAGAAATTCAAGTTTCAGTGAATTTGCTCACCACAGTGGATGCTGGTTTAGATGTCTCAATTTGTGAAGGAGATTCTATTCAATTAAATGCATCTGGAGCTATTGTATACTCGTGGACACCTTCTAATTCAATTACCGATATAAATATCGCAAACCCTTTCGTTTTCCCAACCAATACAACAGAGTACATTATAATAGGGTCAAATGCTTTAGGATGCACTGATGCTGACTCTATAATTGTCACGGTTAACCCATTGCCGATAGTTGATGCTGGAGAGGACACTTCTATCTGCTTTGGTAATAGTATTCAATTAAATGGTTCTTCATCAATTGGAACAACGAATTGGATTCCTTCTATTGGACTAAGTAACGACGCTATATTAAATCCATTTGCTTCACCAATTGTTACGACTGAATATGTATTGGCGGTGATAGATGGATTCGGATGTAGAATGACTGACACCATGGATCTAAATATCGACCAAGCATTTACATTATCCACCAATAACGATACTACTATATGTCTGGGAGATTGCGCTAATTTATCAGCTTTTGGAGCAACTACATATGCCTGGGAACCTGTGGTAAATGACTCAACTCTATCTAACCCTACTGCATGTCCCACTATAACTGAAACATATTTTGTTTATGGAGCTAATGGATCCTGCAGAGATACAGCAGAAATTCAAGTTTCAGTGAATTTGCTCACCACAGTGGATGCTGGTTTAGATGTCTCAATTTGTGAAGGAGATTCTATTCAATTAAATGCATCTGGAGCTATTGTATACTCGTGGACACCTGCTGATTCAATTACCGATATAAATATCGCAAACCCTTTTGTTTTTCCTAGCAATACATCGGAATATATCGTCACCGGAGCAGATGTTTTAGGCTGCACTGATTCAGACTCTATTATCTTAACGGTCAACCCATTACCAATAATTGATGCAGGAGAAGATTTATGGGTTTGTCCAGGAGATAACATCCAACTAAATGCCTCTGGGGTCGGAACACCAATATGGTTTCCAACAAATGAATTGTCTGACCCCAATATTTACACACCTATTTCAACACCTCTCGATACTGCAGTATATGTTCTTACCGTAACTGACGTGAATTTGTGCACGTTAACCGATACTTTGACAATTTATGTAAATCAAAATGTACCAACTGATGCTGGTAACGATACAACCATTTGTTTTGGTGACTCAGTAGTTATTGGAGGAAACCCTACCGCAATAGATGGAACTATTTATTCATGGACTCCAGCAAGTTTAATAGTTGATCCTTCTGTGTCAAATCCAAATGTATTTCCATCAGTAACAACTACATTTTATGTTATAACCGCAAATGACACATGTTCTGGCTTGGATTCTGTTATCGTACATGTAAATTTACTTCCTATTATTGATGCTGGAAATGATGTCGAAATCTGCATTGGCGATTCTACACAACTCCTAGCCAATGGAGGAACAAGTTATCTATGGGCACCGAGTATTACTTTAACTGACGAGGCAATTGCCAATCCTATGGCATTTCCGACAGACACAACGGAATACATAGTTAACGCTACGGACATAAATGGGTGTGCAAGCTCCGATACTATTTCCGTAATCGTAAATACGCTGCCAAGTCCTTTTGCAGGAAATGATGCTGCTATTTGTGTTGGAGACACAACCACCTTGACAGCAACTGGTGGTTTAAACTATAGTTGGACACCCACAAATAACTTATCCAATTCATTAAACGCTATTACACAAGCATTTCCAATAATAACTACGGAATACATTGCAACTATAACCGATACTAACGGATGTATTCAGTCAGACTCTATTTTGGTTACAGTTAACGAATTACCTATTGGTGATGCGGTAGCAGATATAACCATTTGTAATGGTGATTCTACACAATTAAATGCTTCAGGTGGCGACACTTATGTTTGGACACCGAATACCGATTTAAGTAACCCGAATATTGCAGATCCTTGGGCGAATTCAATTGTGACGACAAATTATGTGGTATTAATTACAGACATTAACGGATGCATGGATACCGATAGTGTTGTAGTAACCGTTTACAGCCTTCCTAACATTAGTGCAGGAAGTGATATTCAAATTTGCATTGGAGATACAACTCAATTACTAGTTACTGGGGGAGATTCGTATTTATGGACTCCTGAAACCGGCCTTTCAGATGACACAAGCTCCAACCCAACTGTAACAATAAATGACACTACCGACTATATTGTAACGGGAACCGATGTTAATAGCTGTATTAATTCTGATACGGTTTCTGTGATTATTAATCCGCTTCCCATCGCAGATGCTGGAAACAACGTCAACATTTGTATTGACGACACTATCCAATTAATTGCGTCTGGAGGAATATCTTACAACTGGACAAATGAAGCCTTTTTAGATGATGACCTAGTTTTTAATCCAAACGCAACACCTGATACCACAATGCAATTTATTGTAAGCGTTACGGATTCGAACACATGCATAAATACGGATTCGGTGATTGTTAGTGTTTTTATTGTTGATGCCATATCGGACCAAATCATTTGCCTAGAAGATAGTGTTCAACTAGATGTTTTTGGATCAATTGGAAGCGCTTACACTTGGACTCCGAGCACCTATTTATCAGATCCAAACATTGCGAACCCATACTCCACTGCGCAAGTAGATATTACTTACCACGTCTCCGTAACTGACGTTCAAGGTTGTTCCGACCAAGATTCTGTGGAAATTATGGTGCTGAGCGTTCCCATTGCTTCTTTCTCGTCTGAAATTGAAGCTGGTTGCGAAGGTGCAGTTGTAAAATTCACCAACACATCTATTGATGGAATTAGCTTTGATTGGCTATTTGGTGATGGAGGATCAACAACTATTGAAAGTCCAACTTACGCTCTTCCTTACGGAGAAGATTTTACCACGACGTTAACCGTAACCAATTCAAATGGGTGTGTTGACAACTCTACTTTTTATGGAACCACTTTAAATTTTGATGATTACTTTGACATTTTTATTCCTAACGTATTTACGCCAAATGGAGATGGAGAAAACGATATTTTTGACTTAAAAGTTGCAGGAGAATTAAATAACTGTTCAGATCTAAAAATATACAATCGATGGGGTCAAATAATATTTATTTCGACCGGAGGAAACACTAAATGGGATGGATACACAAATGTTGGTAAAGCTGTGCCGGAAGGAACTTACTTTTTCGTAGTAGAAATCAATGGTATTAAGAATTCTGGATCTGTAGCGCTTTTTAGGTAGTCTCACAATAAATGCATGAAAAATATTGTAATTGTATTTATTGGAAGAGTGCCAATCCAAAATTAGCTACCCCATGGAAGTAACTATCTGACCACAGTAACATGACCACTAAATTCGTAGAACTGACCTTCTGCATCGACAAAGGTTAATTGATAAACATAAACATCAATTGGGACATACTTCTCTTTATAGCTTCCATCCCACTCTTGATTGGCATCAGTAGAATTAAAAACAATGTGACCTTGTCTATTAACCACCTTAACATCGTAAGAACTGAAATCTATTAAACTAACTTTAGGTTTCCAGGTATTGTTATGTCCTCCTATGAAAAGACCATTGGGAATATATACAATAGGAATATGATTTATACAAGTTCTATTGGAAAAACTAGTTTCAGAAATTCCGTAATTATTAACATTTTCGACTGCTTCTATATAATAGCAAAATTCACCGGTAATATTGTTCGTTACCAAATCTCCTATATTATCTTGATAAAATGATTGACTAGCTGGAACCGTTGCAACTGGGCTTGAATCGTAAACTCCATTTACGGAACGAAAAATTCTATACTCCATAATACTTCCATCCCAACTTTCATATTTTGTCCATTGTAAGAGATTAACTAAAGTTGTTTTATTTTCGGTAACACTTAATAAAATAGACCTTCCTATATTCGAAATCAAAGAACTTCTGCCACAACTATCCTCCAAAACAACTTGATAATAATAACTTTGGTTATCAGCTGATACATTATAATCAGCAAATACGATTGGATCCATACCTCCGGTTGATACAGAGACAACATCAAACGGATTCGCTAAATTATCGGTTCTTTCTAATGTATAAGAATTTACAATCGCAGAAACATCAGAGTGAAAACGAACCTCTATTTCATCATCGCTAACTACGGTAGCTGATTGAAGGTAAGCAAATTGAGGCAAAGGTGGTTGGTTTACAAATCGACATACCTTATTGGAAATAGAGCTAGATGTCTCCCCTACATTCACAGCTCTTATTACATAGCAATACAATTTATTAGCAAGAACTCCCGTATGAATATATGATGTTACTGAACTCCCTAAAGAGCTAATTAAAGAATATGCTCCTCCACTAGATGCGTATACTTCATATCGAAGTACTCCCGTATTCCAATTTTGATAAGCATTCCAAGTAATAGATACTTCTTTGGCACAAATATCCAGCGATGTCGATACATAAATAGAATTATGAGGAACTCCCATTGGACTAGTATTAGAACAACTATCAAAAGCAGCGACTCCATAATTCTCTGGTTGGAAATCAACCAAAGCATTTATTTTAGTATAATTTGTATTGGCATATCCATAAACTGTATCAATAATTATCCAACCACCGGAAATAAACTCTAAGATTATATAGCCAGTAGCATCAATCGCGTTGCTTTCGGTCCAGTTAATCAAAGCATCTCCAGTAGCTGTATCAACCGTCACCCAATCAATAACCGGAGCATCTGGGGGTATCAAATCTTGAAGTATATCTCCGTCAATATTAGAAACTGAATTACAACCCGAATCATCCTCTAATTCAATTCTGTAGTTTATTGTTTCATTACATAACGTAATCGTATCCCGGTAATTTTCGTCTCCGTATTGAACAGAATCAATCAAGCTCCATACATTCGTAGGATATTCCTGATAAATCATATACCAATTGTTTGCAGTAATTATTGCAGGAGTTGACATTATATTCCATATTAGCAAAGCCGTTCCATCTCCCGGGTTATTAACCGATAAAAAAATAGTTGATAGCGTGTCTTGCGCCAAAGATTCCGCTGTAGAGAAACTTGTTACTATATATTTTACTGAGTTGGCATTTGCATTTGCACCTAGGTGATTAAAAGAACTTGCTCCCAGAACAGATTCCGTTCCTACCTGAACAAAACCTCCTCCATTGTCTGCATAAACTCGATACTCAACAAAAATACCTGTCGGATCGGCAGCTGAAATCCAAGTAACAGTAACATCACCAACAGCATCAACTGCAAGGCACTTTACTTCAGGAGAAGTAACTTGTCCAAAAGACATAAATGAACCCACTAGAAAGAAAATTACCGAAATAAAGCGTTTCAATTCTTTCATTCCGGCATCTCTAATACGAATATGTCTTTCTGTTTTCAAAACAATTTGTGATTACTATAACGCAGTTATAGAGTAAATGTTATAAAATAAAACACTTTTGATTATAAAGGTTGTTTAAAGCTCCATTTACTTTTTACCAACAACAACTTCCAACATTTCCTCTGGGTCAAAATATTTTTTCGCAACTTCAAGTAATTCCTCTGATGTCACATTATTTACCATTGAAATATAGCGATCGTAAAAACTTAAATCTTCCCCTTTAAAATAAACTGCTTTATATTTATCCGCCATTGAAAACGGTCCATCCGAGCTTTTTAACATAGAACCTAGCATGTAATTTTTTACCATCACCAATTCTTCCTCAGAAACCAATTCATCACGCAATCTATCCAATTCAAAATACACCTCTTTTAGAGCTTCATTGGTCACGTCTGCACCAACTTCTGTTGAAAGAAAAAAGAACATTGCATCTTCCATTGAAGTAATTGCAGAACCAATTCCATATGTGTACCCTTTATCTTCTCTAATATTAGACATTAAACGTGACCCGAAATACCCCCCAAAAACCGTATTTAGAATTTGTAGTTTGAAAAACTCATCTGAACCATATTGCACATCCAATACTTTTCCAATTCTAATCCCTGATTGAATTGCTCCTAGCTTCTCTTCGTAAACTTTTTCTGCTTTGGAACTTACCACTTTTTGAAAACTTCTTTTATTTTCACCAACAGGAATACTCCCAAATTCCTTTTCAAGCTGACTGTATAAAGAATCATCAAATTTTCCTGCAACTACAATTAATCCATTACTTGCAGAATACATTCTCTTGTAAAATTTAATCAACATAGATGAATTTACCTCATCGTAAGTAGCTTCATCAGCAAGCTTTCCGTAAGCATGATTTTTGAATAGTAATTCTGTGAAAAGTTGACGACACCGGTACCCTACCTTTTCATTTTCGACTTTATAATTTTGCTTCCCATTTTTTAAGTGAATACTCAATTCTCTTTCAGGAAAAGTAGGTTTTGAAAGTGCTTCAGCAAAAACCGGTAATACATATTTTAATTGTTTTTGAATAGTAAACAAAGTAACATGAGACATATCTCTATCAGAACCAGATTGCAGAAAAGCACCGTAATAATCAATCTTATCCATTATTTCTCCGGAGGCATAATTGGACGACGCCTCTCCTATCATTTTACTCACATATCCAGCTATTAGGCTTTTCTCTTGATACTTAGATCCTGAATAAAAATTGAATTCCAATTGAATAACTTCCTGACTTCCAATATTAAATCCTAGAACTTTCATTCCATTACTTAACGTTCTAACTTCAGGTTCAATGTAAGAAACCTTTTCTATTTTCTTTATCTCTGGTGCTGTAATTCTATCTAACATTATTTCTTCGCTTTATAAAACAATACACTACAGTTTTCTTCTTTAAATATTTCCATTGCCTCTTCTTGTAAGTCTCTTGGTGTTATACTTGTATAATTATCCATTTGCTGATTGATCATCTGTGCATCTCCTAGCAATTCAAATGAACATAAGTTAATTGCTTTGTTTAAAACACTCATTTCTCCAAAAATATTTATTGATTCCATTTTATTTTTGATTTTTTGAAGCTCGTATTCAGTTACTAATTCTTTTTGTAAAATTTCTAGTTCCAAACGAACTTCTGCATATGCTTCTTCCAATGAAACGCCTTCCTTTGGCTTGCCACTTATGACAAATAATCCAGCATCAGAACTACCTAATATGAATGCATCTAGCTCCGTAAACAAATGTTTTTCCAAGACTAATCGTTTTGTAAATCGAGAAGATTTCCCTCTAGACAATACATCCGATAACATGTCGGCCAAATAAAATCTTTTATCCATTCGACTAGCCATGTGAAAAGTCATATATAAAGCATCACTTGGAACATCTCGTTCTACCTCTAGCTTTCGTAATTCTCGCTGTTTTGGCTCAACAGGTAATTCTCTAACATATTTTTCTCTAGTCTCAATTGGTCCGAACCACTTTTTAGAAAGTTCTTTTATTTGCTCGACAGTTACGTTTCCTGCTACACATAAAATTCCATTTTGAGGCGTGTAATGTTTGTAAAAAAAGATTTTTACATCCTCCATTGTAGCATCTTCAATGTGCTTTATTTCTTTACCAATAGTAGCCCACTTATATGGATGATCTTTATAAGCCAATGGTCTCAGTAACAACCAAACATCACCGTAAGGCTGATTCAAATAGTTTTGTTTAAACTCTTCAATCACCACACTCCTTTGAACTTCAAGGCTTTTATCCGTAAAAGCTAATTTATTTAACCGATCTGACTCTAGCCAAAATGCAGTTTCCAAGTTTTGAACTGGAAGTGTATCATAATAATTGGTTACATCATTCGAAGTAAAAGCATTGCTGCTGCCTCCTGCTTGTTGTAATGGGTTATCAAAATTTGGAATATTCGACGACCCTCCAAACATTAGATGCTCAAATAAATGAGCAAAACCCGTTCTACTCTCATCTTCATCTCTCGCTCCAACATCATATAAAATATTAAAAGCTACAATTGGAGTAGATTTATCTTCATGGACTATAACTGTTAATCCATTCTCTAAGGTAAATTTTTCAAATTTTATCATTCTCCACTTCCTATATGTTAAAACGATTATTCTGGTTTATTTCCTCTTTAGCCAAATAAAACTCCTGCATAACTGATTGTACAATTTCACCCGCAGGTTTTATATCATTTAAAGTCCCGGAAACCTGTCCAATTTCTAACTCTCCTTCTTTCAAGTCTCCTTCAAACATACCTTTCTTAGCTCTTCCTCTACCCAATAGAGTTTTCAGTTCATCAATTGAAGCACCTTCATTATATTTTACTTCAATTCTAGCGTAAAAATCATTTTTAATCAGGCGAACAGGAGTTATTTCTTTTAACGTCAACATGGTGTCTCCTTCTTGCGATTTTACTACTTCATTTTTAAAGTCGATATGTGCAGAAGATTCTTCCGAAGCAACAAATCGACTTCCCATTTGAACACCATCTGCACCAAGTACCATGCAAGCTAACATTGAATAACCAGAACCAATCCCTCCTGCAGCAAGACTGGGATTTTAACTTGTTCCACAACCATTGGTATCAAACAAAGGGTAGGTTGTTTCATCCCTTCCGTTGTGCCCTCCTGCTTCAAAACCTTCTACCACCAAGGCATCAACACCTGCAGCTTCTGCTTTTAATGCAAACTTTACACTTGAAACAACATGTACTACTATAATTCCATGTTCTTGTAGGTGCTTCGTCCAAATTTTAGGATTACCTGCTGAAGTAAAAACAATTGGCACTTTCAATTCGATTATGGTTTCAACATGTTTTTCAATGTCTGGATATAACATGGGTAAATTCACCGCAAAAGGTTTGTCCGTAGCGTTTTTACATTTGACAATATGATCTTTTAGAACATCAGGGTACATAGACCCGGAGCCAATTATACCTAAACCACCTGCATTACTTACTGCACTTGCTAATTCCCATCCACTACACCATATCATTCCCACCTTGAACAATAGGATATCTCACATTAAACAAATCTGTTATTTTATTCATTTCTACCAGTTTAAATCGGAAAAACGTTAAAACACTTAATAATTCAATTCTAATTAATAACGAAAGTACAGAATTCTATCCTTTATACTATTTCGTTCATATTAAATCTTCGACTATTTTAAGCTTTTTCATTAAAATAATAATTCAGAATTAGAAGCGCAGTTTTCCTATCTATATAAACTTTACAAGATTTTTTGGAGAGTGGTATTGAAATTTCGTTTACAAACAAAAATAAGAACATTACAATTTACATATAAAAGGAAGTTCTATATTTTAATTTATTGTTATCCCAGAAAACAAACCATTAATGTAATATCACAAACTCAATTTGTTTTCTAGTTAATGTATATTTATATTTGTGTCTGTATTTGTAATGATGGATAACACCAAGCTAGTATTAATAACATTTTTTTCTCTTATTGTATTATTAGGGAACTCCCAGTACAATTTCGATTATGGGATTAAGTTAGGTGCAACAAACTACCTAGGAGATATTGGAGGGCAGGAGAAAACGAGGAGAGATTTCGTAATGGACATGAAGTTAAGCCAGACTCGTTGGGTGGCAGGTGGATACGCTCGTTATAAATTTATGCCATCATTAGCCGGAAATTTTAGTATTAATTATGGTAGAATACAAGGTGACGATGCACTATCATTGAACGACGCTAGAAACACTCGTAATTTAAGGTTTAAAAATAACATATTAGAGATTTCGGCTAGAGCAGAATATTACCTTTTTAAAGCTAATGATGTAGGAGGAAAAGGGAGATATTGGCTAGGTTTTAAAACCTTTTTTCACTTTGGAGTTAGCGCATTTAACCATAATCCTAAAGGAAGTTTTGATGGTTCTTCGTGGACAGAGCTACAACCTCTGGAAACTGAAGGGGTATATTATAGTAAATGGCAAATCGGATTGCCAGTTGGAGCTGGGCTATTTTTTACATATAAGAAGAAACACCGAATAGGATGGGGTTTTTCTTATACTATTACGTTTACAGATTACCTTGATGATATCAGTACCGAATATAAGCAGGGTCCATTTGAGGGTAATATTGGTAATCAATCTGGATTAACAAATGCTGAGCAAGATGTTTTAGGAAGCTTTGATATTGGTCAGAAAAGAGGTGATCCAATCCACAATGATACTTACATATTCACTACTTTTTCTTATGGATATTTAATAAGAGGCAGGAATAACTTTTATAGAAGCTCATATGGATGGACAGGCAAAAGAAAAAGTAGGTCTCGTAAAGTAAGAGCAAAGTTTTAAACTATTGGGAAACGTTTATATGACTCAAAATATATTTACGAAGCATGTTAAGACTTATTAATGCTGTAATCTTAGCATTTCTGGAACGACTTTTCCCAAGGCAAATTTTTTCACTTATCACTCCAGAACCAGAAGCTATAGCAATCCAGATTGTACCAACTGGTTTCTCAGCAGTACCTCCATCTGGACCCAACACCCCTGAAGTTGCAATCGAATAATCCGTTTCAAGTTCTTCAATTGCACCTATTGCCATTTGCTCAACGACTTCCTGACTCACAGCACCGCTTTGATAAATACTCGTATTTTTTACTCCCAATTTAGCTGTTTTAACCGAATTATCATAAGCTATTATACCACCTTTAAAATAGGCTGAACTACCAGGCACAGACGTAATCAAATGGGCTACATGGCCTCCTGTACAACTTTCCGCTGTGCTTAAAGTCTTGCCACTCGCTATAAGTAAATCTCCAACAAGCTGATTAAGTTCTTCTTTTTCATAACCAAAAATATAATCACCAACTATACTCGTTAATTCGTTAATCTTATTTGATATAGATGCAAGTATTTTACTTTCATCGATTCCGTAACCTGACAATCTTAATTTAACGATACCAGGAGATGGCAGATAAGCCAATTTGATATTTGCTTTTTTTAACGAAATTTCCCAAAGTTCAATTTTCTCCGCTAAAAAAGACTCACCAATACCAATCGTTTTTACTGTTCTGTGAACAACCTTATTCTTAATAAAGTCTTTGCGCAGTCGAGGAAGTACATGGTCTCTCATAATCCCTTTCATTTCATAAGGAACCCCGGGCATTGATACATAAATCACGTCATCCTTTTCAAACCACATACCACTTGCAGTTCCTCTCGTATTTTCAAGAACTAAAGCATTAGTTGGCAACATTGCTTGATCTTTATTTACATCCAACATTTCAAGACCTCTAGAGCTGAAAAATGTCTCTAATTTGGAAAAAACATCTTTATTAAACACCAACTCCGAACCAAAAAACTTACATAATGTGTGTTTTGTTATGTCATCTTTAGTTGGCCCCAATCCACCAGTAATAAGAACAAAATTCACTTTTTCCGCGGCTCTTTCTAATGTTTCCAAAATATGATTTTCATCATCAGTTATTGCAGTTATTTGGTAAACTGATGCACCAATTAAGCTCAACTGTTCCCCCATCCAAGAACTATTCGTATTAATGGTTTGACCAATTAGCAGTTCATCTCCAATTGAAATTATTTCTACATTCATAATTAATAATATAACTTTAATCAAACTTACGCATTCACATGGAAAGATGGCAAAATAATTGTTATGTTTACTCTTTAAATTGAAGACAAACGATAATATGAAAAATAAATTAATGATTTTGGCAGTAGTAATGACAGTGATTTTTGCAAGCTGTGACGAATTAACAAGCATTGCTGAAACTGCTACCTCTACCGTTGGAGGAGGAGGAGAAACTACTGCTCCTGCATTAACAAATGACGAAGTAATTGCTGGTTTAAAAGAAGCTCTAACAGTAGGAATCAATAAAGGTTCTGGACTTGCCTCTGCTACTGATGGATTCTTTAAAAACCCTGCAATTAAGCTTCCTTTTCCTCCTGATGCTAAAAAGGTAAAAGATAAAGCTATTGATTTAGGCCTTCAGAATAAAGTAGATCAATTTGAATTAACTTTAAACAGAGCCGCAGAAGAAGCTACCAAAGAGGCTGGACCAATTTTCATCCAAGCGATTAAAGACATGAGTATTGGTGACGGCTTCACTATTTTAAAAGGAGCGGATAATGCTGCCACAAATTATTTAAGAGATAAAACTACCAGTAAATTGGTTTCTGCATTTTCTCCAAAGGTAAAGATCGCTATTGACAAAGTACAATTGACTAAATATTGGACTCCGTTAACTAAAGCATATAACACCGCTAACATTTTAACTGGAGGAAGTGATGTAAACACAGACTTAAATGCATTTGTTACAGAAAGAGCAATTAAAGGCCTTTTTCTATTAGTTGAAAAAGAAGAAAAGAACATTCGGAAAGACCCACTTGCTAGAGCTACTGATATTTTGAAAAAAGTATTTAGCTTTCTTGATTAAGATCTAATTAAACCATTAAAAAAAGCTCATTTATTTGGGCTTTTTTTTATTTTTATGAAATGCTGAATAGAACTATTGAACACATTACACCAATTGCCCCTTCAGAATTAATTATTACTGAAGAAGGAAAAATATATCATTTAAACCTGCATCCCAATGATATTGCTTATGATATAATTGTGGTTGGAGATCAAAACAGAGTCAAACGAATTTCACAACACTTTGATTCTGTTGAAATAGAAGTAGAAAACAGAGAGTTTGTTACGCATACGGGAATGTTTAATGGAAAGCGGCTAACTGTACTTTCTACTGGCATTGGATGCGACAATATTGATATCGTAATGAACGAACTGGATGCACTAGTCAATATCGATTTTAATCTAAAAACAACTAAAAAAGAACATACAAAATTAAACATTATCCGTCTTGGAACTAGCGGATCGTTGCAAGCTGATATACCTGTCGACTCCTTTGTAGTATCGGAATACGGATTAGGGTTTGATGGTTTAGTAGGTTTTTATGATGGAATTTTTGAAAAAGATGAATTACTTCTTAAAAAAACTTTTGATAATCAGATTAATTGGGGACCGGAAATTAACCCCCCCTACTTTGCAAAAGGAAGTAGTGAATTAATTCAAAAATTTGAAGCAGAAATGCACAAAGGAATTACGGCAACTGCCAACGGCTTTTACGGGCCTCAAGGAAGGTCTCTAAGGTTAGCAGCAAAAATTCCAAATCTAAATGAGCAATTGAATAAATTCAATCACAATGGGCTGAAAATAACTAACTTCGAGATGGAAACTTCCGCTTTGTATGCACTTGCAGGAATGCTAGGTCACAATGCATGTACCGTTTGTGCTATTATTGCTAACAGGTTTAAAGAAGAATATAGTAAAGATTATAAATTAACTGTCGATAAACTCATAAAACTGGTATTATCTAGGTTATCAAAATAAACTTAACCAAAGTTTAACCATAATATTGGCTCACTCATCAATTAAATGTTAGATCAGAGTAACCCTGCATGGGTAATTTACGTTTTTATTATATAGTGATTCCTAACAATCAAATAAAAGCATTATTAACCCTCATTGAAGACCCTGATGAAGATATTTTCTTACAGGTTAAAAATGAACTCCTTTTCTTAGGCATTGACGTGATTCCAAATATCGAACAAGCGTGGGAAAAAAACCCATTTGGAAAAAACTATTTAAATAAACTTGAAAACATTATCCATGAAATACAATTTAAGGACGTTTATAATAGCTTAACTAACTGGAAAGAAACCGGAGCTAGCAACCTTCTCGATGGAGTAATATTGGTAAATAAGTTTCAGTACCCAGAACTCGATCGAAAAAAGATTGAAAAGCAACTAAGAACGATTGTTCAAGATGCTCAAATCGAATTAACTGACCACATGACGGGCTTAGAAAAAATTACCGTTCTTAACGATGTAATTTATAAAGTTCATGGTTTTCACGGGAACAAAGACGACTATTATTCGCCATCTAACTCATTCTTAAACATAGCTTTAGACCAAAAGAAAGGTAACGCGCTTATTCTGGCAATTATCTACCTTGAAATAGCAAACAGACTCAAAATTCCTATAAAAGGTATTAACCTTCCTAACCATTTTATCTTAGGTTATCCGGATGAAATAAAATTTGAAGGAAATAATCAACAGGGGAACACAATGCTATTCTATATTAATGCTTTTAGTTCTGGCCATATTTTGAGTAAAATGGATATAAGTGAATTTCTCGATAAAATTAACACAGAACAAAAACCTGAATACTATAATCCATGCAGCAATCAAGAAATTGTTAAACGTCTAATCACAAACTTGAAGTACAGTCATAAAAAACTAGGTGCCGCAGAAAAAATAAAAGAGCTTGAATTATTATTGTCCATAATTTAAATAAATAAAACTGTTTTTATTTCAACTTTAATAACATATTTCATAGCAATCATAAATTTAGACTCGCGTGCACCCTATTTATGGAAAAAATCAGTATATTCGTCACCTACGCATGAAAAACGCGTATTTACAGGAAGCTTTGATGATTACAATTATGTTAGTATAGTGTTTATAAATTAATATGAAAGCATCAACAAATACTATTATTGAGGCCTGTAACTCCAGGTATCAAAAAATATGTGCGGAGTATAATAGTTCCTATAAAGATAAAATTATCAATCGCCATTTTGGTGAGTTTAGTCAGGATTTAGTTAATACTATTTCCAACGGTATTGAAATGTTCATGCTTGATTCGGGAGACAAGAAAGGGACAGTAAAAAGAATGTTTAGTATTTTAGTTGAAGGCCTCCAAAACATTAGGCTTCATGGTGAAAAAGGAAAAGATGGTCATCAGACTTCTTTTTTTGCAATTAACCAAGGAACTGACACTTACAAAATTGCACTAGGAAACCTCATTTATAGCAAGCAAAATAAAAATATCAAAACACGAATAACGGAGATTAATAAGATGAGTCGCGAGGAAGTTAAGGGACTTTACATGGAAGTTCTTACAAATGGCATTATTTCTAGTAAAGGCGGAGCTGGTTTGGGTTTCATAACGATGGCTATGAAATCAAGTAATAATTTAGATTACTTTTTTGACGAAATAAATGATGAATTGTCTTGTTTTACTCTAATCATTACACTAGATAGGAAGAAAAAAGCTTAATTAATGAACCTTTTAATCGAACGTGGGAAAAATACTCCTAAGATATCTGGAGACATTAATAGTAGCACTCTAACTATTGAGGGTAGCTCTTTCCCTGAAAATGTTCGAAAATTTTATACTCCTGTAAACAATTGGTTAGATGTAGTTGTTCAAAAATCTTCAACAGTTAGTATTGACTGCAAGTTTTATTATATGGCATCTTCCTCTGTAATAGCGACACTTAAAACACTACAATATGCTGAGAGACTGTTCGGAAATTCAAACGTCTCGATAAAGTGGAGGTATGAGGAAGATGATGATGATATCCGTAAAATAGGTGAAGATTTTTCCCATTTATTAGGTATGGAATTCGAATTTATTGAAGAACCTGAAGAAGGTTAAAGAAAATTACTGATTCATTCAAAAAAACATCTTTTGAGCCCAAAGTTTATTGAGTGATAGAAAACTTGGTTTAATCAACAAACCTATACCAAATTAATGATATAGGTTTGTCTTTTTAATCACTAATAACAATTTACTTAAGCTTGAGCAGCAGCTTCAGCTTTAATCAAGTTTAATGCTGAACCGTATTTATACCATTCAATTTGACCAGCATTATATGTATGATTACATAGCACATTATCTTTAGATCCATCAGCATGAACAATCTCTAATGTTAATTGCTTACCTGGTGCAAATTGATTCAAATCAGTGAAGTTAAATGTATCGTCTTCCAGGATTAAATCATAATCACTTTCAGTATTAAAGGTCAACCCTAACATCCCTTGCTTTTTTAGGTTTGTTTCGTGTATTCTAGCAAAAGATTTTACAATCACCGCGTAAACGCCTAAATGACGCGGTTCCATGGCAGCATGTTCTCTTGAAGAACCTTCTCCATAATTATGATCTCCAACAACTATACTTGGCACTCCACCAGCTTTATAAGCTCTTGCTGTAGAAGGAACTGCTCCTTTACCTCCAGTCAATTGGTTAACTACTTCGTTTGTAGCCCCACCAAATGAATTTACTGCTCCAATTAAGCAATTTTCAGAAATATTGTCTAAATGACCTCTATATTGCAACCAAGGTCCAGCCATAGAAATATGATCGGTTGTACATTTACCTTCTGCTTTAATTAACAATTTAGCTCCAGTAATATTTTCTCCATCCCAAGGAGCAAATGGCCTTAATAATTGTAATCTTTTAGAATCCTCCTTTACTACAACCTGAATTTCTGATCCATCCTCAGCGGGAGCTTGATAGCCATTATCATCAACAGCAAAGCCGTTAGGAGGTAATTCCATTCCCGTTGGCTCAGCTAAGCTTACCTCTTCTCCGTTTACGTTAGTCAATGTATCTGTAACTGGATTAAAATCCAATTTTCCTGATATTGCAATTGCAGCAACCATTTCTGGTGAGGTTACAAAGGCCATAGTATTTGGATTTCCATCTGCTCTTTTCTTAAAGTTTCTGTTAAAAGAATGCACAATAGAGTTTTTCTTTTCTTCCGAAGCACCTGGTCTATCCCACTGACCAATACAAGGACCACAAGCATTTGTAAATATTTTAGTATTGTCCAGCTTATTAAATGTATCAATAAACCCATCGCGTTCAGCAGTAAACCTTACTTGTTCCGAACCTGGGTTAATTCCTAAAATTGCTTTTGCATTTAATCCTTTGCTTACTGCATCATCAACAATAGAAGCTGCACGAGATAAATCTTCGTAGGAAGAATTAGTGCAAGAACCAATTAAAGCCCATTCAATATCTGTAGGCCAATCATTAGCCGCTGCAGCAGCTTTCATTTCCGAAACAGGTGTAGCTAAATCTGGCGTGTAGGGACCGTTTAAATGAGGCGTTAATTCTGATAAGTTAATTTCAATAACTTGATCAAAATACTGCTCTGGATTATCATAAACTTCAGCATCTCCAGTTAAGTGTTCAGCAACTTCATCAGCTAAAGCCACAACATCAGCTCTACCAGTAGCGCTTAAATATCTTCTCATTGAATCATCATAACCAAAAGTAGAAGTCGTAGCACCTATTTCCGCTCCCATATTACAGATAGTTCCTTTTCCTGTTCCAGATAAAGACTTAGCTCCATCACCAAAATATTCTACAATCGCTCCTGTACCACCTTTTACAGTTAAAATTCCAGCAACTTTTAGAATAACATCTTTTGCAGATGTCCAACCGTTTAATTTACCCGTCAATTTAACACCAATTAACTTAGGGAATTTTAATTCCCAAGCCATTCCTGCCATTACATCAACAGCATCAGCCCCTCCTACTCCTATTGCTACCATTCCTAAACCACCTGCATTAACAGTGTGAGAATCCGTTCCGATCATCATTCCTCCTGGAAATGCATAATTTTCTAAAACTACTTGGTGTATAATTCCAGCTCCTGGTTTCCAAAAACCAATTCCGTATTTATCACAAACAGAGCTTAAGAAATTAAATACTTCGTTGTTCTTATTAATACCATCTTGTAAATCCTTATCTGCCCCTAATCTAGCTTGAATCAAATGATCCGCATGCGCAGTTGAGGGAACAGCAACTTTAGTTTTACCTGCTTGCATAAACTGCAACAATGCCATTTGAGCAGTTGCATCTTGCATAGCAACCCTATCTGGAGCAAAATCTACATAAGATTTACCTCTTTCATAAGCTTCAGTAGCATTGCCATCCCAAAGATGAGCATATAATATCTTCTCAGATAAAGTTAATGGTTTGTTTACCAATTTCCTTGCTGCTGCAACTCTCTCTGGATAGCGTTCATAAACCGCTTTTATCATTTCTAAATCAAATACCATGTACTGTTTAATTTTTAATGCGTAAAACTATAATTTCTTAAGGATAGCGAATTTAATCATTATTCAAGAAAAAGACAATTAGATTTAGCGGAAATTTGACCAATAACTTGCATTGACCTGATAGAATGCAAACAATTATAGATATAGCTAATTTGTACCTATCTTTGCCTTCACTTTTATGGCATTAATCGACAAAATTTTTTCAAAAAAAGGCAATCGTCAATTTACAAAAGACGAAGATGCCCTTATTGACGCCTTGAATAATACAATTGATTTTATTGCTGATGAGGCATACATAAACTTCACGCATACGGAGCTGTTTGCCATAGACAAGGAACTTAGAAAGTTTTTAAAAATCACCAATCGAAACGGTGAATTTTTATCTCAGGTGCTTACTTTTGATAAAGTCACTTCATACGAATCCAATATTAAGGACCGAGCCAACGAAGAGTGGATGGAGAACTTCAGTAAATGGAAGACTCAAAAAAAATTCATCCGTTCTATTTCAATTGTAATAGAATCAGACTCGAATGAAAAGATGACACTTTATTTTACCCAATCTGAAAATAATGATGGAGATCGAGTTGCCAGTATCCCTGTGAAAAGAGCTCTTTTCTCTATGGAGAAATGGGACAATATTTTGTACCGAATACTTGAAGAAAAAAAGGACAGAGACTTTTTTAATGATTAAAGAAAAGCTCTTATCTCAATCAAATCCTGAACATTGCCAAGTACATTTAAGTTGTGTTTAACTTTATGCGGATTAAAATAAATTGCTTGCATCCCAAAATCTATTGCTCCTTCTATATCACATAACAAATCATCTCCTATCATCACACAATCAGGAGCAGAAACTCCAACTTTTTCTGCTGCGTAAGCAAATATTTGTGGGTGTGGTTTTTTGGCACCGGCTTTCTCAGAGGTAATAATTTCGCTAAAGTGTTCAGTCAAATTACTTTGTTTCATCTTAACATGTTGCACTTCTTCAAAACCATTCGTAATAATATGAAGCTCATATTTCGATTTCAAATAATCGATTATTTGAAATACATTGGGAAACAACGCTGTTCTATATGGGCAGTTTGTGACATAGTCGTGACCAATACTTTCGGCCAATTTAACATCTAATATTCCAAAATATTCTAATGTGTCAGCAAAGCGTTTGGTACGCAAATCTTCTTTTGTTATTCCGTCTTCACGATATAAAGTCCAACAGTCTTCGTTGATTCTTTTATAGATTCGAATGAACTCTTCTACTAAGGATATGCCTTTTTGATGCAACTGATGTTTCGACCACAAATTCATCAACTCTTCCTGAGAATTATTTTCAAAATCCCAAAGTGTTCTATCTAAATCGAAGAAAACGTGTTTTATCATTTACCAAAGATATAAAGGTTGGTAAGGGCAAACAGATTTGCCCAAACAAAAAGGCTAATCATTTCTAGCCAATAGGTAAATTTTATTCGCCTATAAAACTTTGCAATAATTATACTACCAATTGGTATGGACAATACCATAGGGCCAACAATTACTAGGACAAAATAACCAAAAGAAGAAAGCTTCATTTTAACAATAATCTTATTCATTTTAGAAAATTGTTTCTTAGGTTTTAGCGTACCGTTTTTAATTTTCATCAACTTCTTTTCTTTAGCTTTTTCCATTAATAACCCTGAAAAGAAAAAGAAAATATTAAAACTGATAAAAGCACCAAGAAATGTAGCAAATACAACCTCCCAATAAGAAACCGAAAAAGCCATCATGGAAGTAGCAGCAAACATGAATTTCACTGTACCCATTAAAAACCCTGTGGAGTATGCTGCGAAATTCATCTAGTTGTCTTCTTTCTCTCCAAACGCAAGATCTCCTGCATCTCCTAAACCTGGAACAATATAAGACTGTGCCGTCATCTCATCGTCAACAGCTCCTATCCAAATAGTGGTGTTCTCAGGCATGTTTTTAAGGACGTATTCCATTCCTTCAGCACTTGCAATAACACCGACTACATGGATGTGTCTCGGTATTCCTTTTTTCAAAAGTGCTTTATATGCCAAAACCATAGAAGCTCCAGACGCTATCATTGGATCTGTAAGAATTACCACCTTATCATCTAAGTTAGGGCTTGACAAATATTCAATTTCTACATCAAAAAGATCATTAGATGAATGCTTTCTATAAGCCGAAATAAAGCAGTTATTGGAATTATCAAAATAATTTAATATCCCCTGATGCAGAGGCAACCCTGCTCTTAATATAGTGGCAATAACTGGCTGCTCTTTTATAATACTTGATGGAGCAACTCCCAAAGCAGTGTAAACATCTGACTCCTCAAACTTTAATTCTTTACTTATTTCAAATGCCGTTATCTCACCCAATCTTTCCAAATTTCTTCTAAACCGCATCCTATCTGAATGCACCTTAAGATCTCTTAGTTGCGCTAAAAAATTATTGTAAAGAGAGTTGGTTTTACTAAAGTCATGCACCTTAATCATAGCCGAAAGTTGTTTGTTTTGGTTTGTTTTCCAAAAATAAGGAATCTGCATTTATAATTAGCTAATTAAACAATTATATAATTAGCTAATTATTTGAACTTATCTCTTACCTCTTTTGCTGTTTTTAACAACCATGGTAAATTATTTTTTGAAAAACTTAAATAGGTTTGGTTAACGCCACCTAATTTTTTATAGAATTCTGCTACAGAAACAATCTTAGAACCACCGAAATCAAATATACTATTGGTAGCAGCGTATTCTTTGATAACGAAATCCATTAAATAGTACATAGCACCTATATCTCTTCCTTGAATAGTGGAAGCTCCTTTTAAATAGGTAATTCGCTTATTTTGAATAAAGAAATAGCCCATTGCCAAAACCTCATCACCTTTCTGAACGGTCAACAACCTTCCTTTTTTAAGGGACAACCCGACATTCATTAATCTATTCAAGCGACTGTAATTATCTTCAAGAAACCCTAATTTAACTCCAACTGTTTCTTTAAACAACGACATAAAAAATTCTAAGTCTCCTGTTTCAGTAACTTTCAATTCGTTCTTAATCGCTTTCTTAATTTGCCGTTTGGCGTTCGTTGAATATTCAGAGCTAACCGCTTCGTAATCTTGATTTAGATCCAAATATTGACAAACAACTTCTTCAATCTCATAATCAGTTATATTTTGAATTAAATAGTTAGGGAAATGGAATTGCGCCAATTTAAAGATTTGTGGAACGCTAGATATAAACTGGTTTATTACTTCAGCAGAAGGTAACTCCTTACCTAA
Source organism: uncultured Flavobacteriales bacterium (assembly GCA_943788755.1). Taxonomy (GTDB): domain Bacteria; phylum Bacteroidota; class Bacteroidia; order Flavobacteriales_D; family Parvicellaceae; genus CALSMU01. Next base: position 68,896 of record CALSRM010000002.1, on the reverse strand, counting down.
AACATTTAGCTGTTGACTAAAAAAGGGCTGATATAAAATGCTTTGACTCTTCTTTACTGTATATGGAATCGGCATAATGAATTCATAATCTCCCATCACCAATGCTCCCCAATTATCAGATACCGCATCTAAATACCAAGAGTAACAATAAAGACTTAAAGCACTTGATCTTTCAACAACTTCATCCCAGCTAACTTTGTCAACATCGGCAGCTTCTACCCATTTTATATTTAATTTCTGATTTTCGATGGTTTTACGAAGTTAATGTTTTAGATGAGTATATTTTTAAGCTAGAGTATATAAAACAGTTTCCTGGTAAAATTGTTGTTTGTTTTGATTAAATTTGATGACAATAAACATTCAAGGCATAAATCAATATTTGGCATTACATTTGATAAATTGATTTTTTTCATATTAAAATAAACCTACATGAACATTCTAAAGCTTTCTCTATTATCTACCCTTATTGTTCTCCTGAATATTAATTCTTTTGCGCAAACTGTTGGACAAGATTACAAAGCATCTATGGATGGATGGGTAGTTAATCTAGAAAAAGCGCAAGCTATCTCGGTTAAAACCGGAAAACCTATTTTAGCAAACTTTACAGGAACAGATTGGTGTGGCTGGTGTATTAGACTTAAAAAAGAAGTTTTTGTTAAGGATGAATTTATTAAATGGGCCAATGAGAATTTTGTTCTGTTGGAGGTAGATTTCCCAAAAAGGTTTGTCCTTCCGACAAATATCAAACAACAAAATCAGCAGTTAGCCCAAGCTTTTGGTGTGAGAGGATACCCTACCATATGGGCTTTTACGATTTCCACCAATGCAGAAACTGGGAAAAGTGAAATTAAAGGATTGGCAAAAACAGGATATGTTGCCGGAGGACCTAAAGGTTGGATTAAAGATTTTGAAGGAAAGCTAGCTGCAAGTAAAGTCAAAACACCAGAATAACCAATTGACACCTTGTCTTTTCGATTTATAAATAGTATTCGTGAATCGTAAATTAAAAACAGTAATTATTCTTGCCGGGTTAGTATTATCGCTCTTCGGACTCATATTAATTTACCAAGATTTCGCGATCAATCAAATACGAATAATGCCAATATCATTATTTGGAGCTGGAGTAATCAGTTCGTATAAATTATTAGCAAAGACCAATCACACCTCCAGAAAATTTAAACTTCAGGAATTTGAAGATGAAGAGGATTAACTCTCTTAACCTTACCTGTGCATATCGTCATTGCGAAAATTTCAGAAGGAAATTTGTGGCAATCTCATCATTAACTGAATTCGTTCACTTCCCTCAGTTCAGGAGTTCGTAATGCCGTTTTTGTTTATGAATCAAGCCCTACTTCATATACCTCTCGCCATCCTTTCCAAATCCCCTTATCGTTGACAGTCTCATTATGCCATATGCCAATAAAAACCCCTCCCACTTCTTTGACTTGCTGTTTCAAGGAAGCTACTTTTTCTTTTGCATCCGCTATGGATAACCCTAAATATTCATTAAGCGTTCCATCCATATATGCAAATGGATGAATCTTAACATTTAAGTCTTTGTTTTGTAAAACATCATAAAAGGTATAGGGAGTGCAAATTGAAGCTCTAAACCCAATATTATCTGCATAGCCCATTGAGTAATCGTTCGTAATTCCTGCTTTTTCTAAATTGCGATATGTTTCTGGAATGCTTAATTTTAAGAAATGCTTTCTTGATAAACTAACTTCATTCTCAGTAATTGAATTTAACCTTTCTATCTCCTTTTCTAGTTGTTTTGGCTGCAAGTGCGAACCATAAGAAGGATGAATCCCAATTTTTGCATACCTAGATATTTGATTAATCATGCGCTGTAGCTCTTTACTTGTATGCGGTACATTTTTATCAAACTCTCCTCTATCCCCTAACAAAAAGAAATATATACTTGCAATACCTTTATCATCCTGAACTTTTTTCAAATAGGCATATGTGTCGTAAGGATCGTTTTTTCCAGATGAAAGAACTTTTGCTCTGTCTCCCATTTCTGATAATTTTAGTTGCGCCCCAGCTTTCGCCAAAGCCCCACTTGCTCTTAGTGCTCCTTTATTCAAATAAGCCCAAGCATTATCTACATCAATTGTATTGATTACTTTAAATGAAGGGTGCTTTATTTTCAACCCCGGAAATCCAGACTTTAATTTCTCTTTCAGAACTTCTCCCCAGATATTAATTAATGGAAGGTGGAGGTACCCTAACTTACTCGCCAAACTGCTCTTTGAAGTATATCTATCATGCTTATCCGTCTCAAATTCCCAATACTCTTCAAATCGCGTTGCCAAAAAGAAACTAGCCGAGAAAATATCAAATCCTAAATCATCAAATTCTGTAGTAAATAGTTTTACTTTTTCTTTTCCTCCATATTCAAAAGTGACATCAAATTTTTTGATATCATTTTCAAACAGCAAACCATGTGGATGAACCTGAAAGGAGCTCTCGATATGTTCTCCAGAATAATTAACTACTATATCACCTGTTTTGATTTCTTCTTTGGAAACGTATTCATAATCAAATAAGCACACTTGTTTTAGCACCAAATCAATAGCGTACTTAACTCTTTCTGTGGTATTTGGTGCATATATCTTCATTTCAACTCAAATGCTTCAACATCATATCACATATAAATTCTGCTGCTTTTCCATCACCAAAAACGGGAGGAAACCTTAAACTTGAATCATTTGAATAACGGTTATATGCTTCAATTATTTTATCTTTACTCCAACCTACAATCGTAGCGGATCCACACGAAACTAACTCTACCCACTCTGTCTCTGGACGAAGAATTATACACGCTTTGTTAAAGAAAAATGCTTCTTTTTGAACCCCTCCACTATCGGTAATTACCATTTTAGAATTTTTCTCCAAAGCGATCATATCTAAAAATGAAACGGGTGGAATCAATTTAATATTAGGATTACTTTGAATAGATAGGTAGAGTTCTGCTGGTAAATTCTGAGCTAGAATCTTAGCTGTACGCGGGTGCAATGGCAGCACAATTTCAACGTTATTCTCTTTCGAGATAGCTTGTAACGCTTCAAATATTCCCGTAATTCTTTCTGGTGTATCTGTATTGTCATTGCGATGTATTGTTGAAAGAATATACTCTCCTTCAATTAATTTATTATCAGCAAGTACAGTAGATTCCTGTGCACTCATTTCTGAAAAGTGGATACTATTGTCATACATAACATCGCCACAATGAAACACGCCGGGATTATCCATGGTGTAATTTCCTGCAGCTTCTTGCTTAAAACCCTCTTTCAATAAATTTTCTACTCCTGTTTTCGTTGGAGAAAACAACAATGAAGAAACATGATCGCACATTATACGATTAACCTCTTCAGGCATTTTCTTATTATAAGAACGTAACCCTGCTTCAATGTGCACTACTGGGATGTGAATTTTAGAAGCAGCTACACCCGCAGCCAAAGTAGAATTAGTATCACCATAGACAACAATAGCATTTGGCTTTTCATCCAGGATTACCTTCTCAATTCCTTCAATCATTGTAGCTGTTTGCTTTCCATGACTTCCTGAACCAACTGATAAGTTGATATCTGGTGAAGGAATCCCTAATTCATCAAAAAATACTTGGGACATGTTTTCATCGTAATGTTGCCCTGTATGGACAATAATTTCGTTTATTTTTCCTGAATAATGATTTTTTATTGCTCTACTTAAAGCGGCTGCTTTAATAATTTGAGGACGTGCCCCAACAACTGTGATAATTTTAAACATAATATAATTTAATTCAACTAAATCAATCCTTCATCTGCGAAGCTAAAATAATCATTATCTCCAACTATAATATGGTCGAGAACGGGAACTTCCATTATTTTCCCAGCATCTACGATTTTTTTTGTCAACCGTATATCTGAATTACTTGGCTTGAGGTTTCCCGAAGGATGATTATGTGCCAATATTATGCCCGAAGCTAAAGATTCTAAAGCAAAACTAAATATAACTTTAGAATCTACAACCGTACTAGAAACACCTCCTCTGCCAACCAACTTTGTATCGATCACTTTATTTGCTCGATTGAGTAACATTACCCAAAACTCTTCGTGTGGTAAATCCTCCAACTTCAATTGAAGAATCTGAAACGCATCCTTACTCCCGCCGATTTTAGCTTTTTCTAAAACATCCGCAGTTCTCCGTCTTCTTCCTAATTCAAGTGATGCTATTATACTTATGGCTTTTGCTTCGCCGATACCTTTAAACTTTATCAAATCATTTACTGAAAGTTTCGCTAACCTGTTTAAATTATTACCTAAACTCTGTAATATTCTTTTAGACAATTCCACTGCAGATTCGTCGCGATTGCCTGATGCGATTAGAATGGCAACAAGTTCCGCATCACTCAATGCACCTTTTCCTTTTATTACAAGCTTTTCTCTTGGCCTATCATCATGTGCCCAATCTTTGATAGAAATGTTTTTGGAGTAGTTCATTTATATAGTTTTTGTATTATGAGACATGTGTCTACAAACAAAAAAAGCCCTCCAAAAAAGGAGAGCTTAGTTACATAAATGATTTCAGAAAATCTATAGAGCGTTAACTCCTCTTGTCAATTTAGATTTCAAGTTAGAAGCTTTATTCTTATGAATAATATTTCTCTTGGCCAATTTATCAACCATTCCTAATACAGTAGGCAACAATTTAGCAGCTTCTTTTTTATCTTCCAATTTCTCCAATTTAGCCATTGCAGTTCGGGTAGACTTATGCTGATACTTGTTTAATACTCTTTTAGATTCGTTTGATCTAATTCTTTTTAATGCTGACTTATGATTTGCCATAATTGTTCTTCTTTGTTTAATCTATGTAGCCCGTAGGGGAATCGAACCCCTGTTTCATGGATGAAAACCATGTGTCCTAACCCCTAGACGAACGGGCCAAATTTAAAGTTTCCTCTTAATTTTGGTTTGCAAATGTAGTATATTTTTATCTATTGCAAAGTGGAATTTAATTTTTTTTAATCTTTTCTTCAATTTCACAATTACTCTATAGAGTCAGAATCCGCTTTGAACTGAAAACCCAATCGCTTAGCTGTCTTCAATTTCTGTTTATCACTTAATTGTTGAATTTCTAAAACTGAGACTTCTTTGACCTCATCATACGGAGGTATAAACAGATCAAAGTCCAACGTATACAATACCGCTGATTGAATAATTGCTTTCATTTTATCTTTATCGATCACCGAGTTGATAATGTCATTATAAAGAAACCCCATTTGTCTTTTCCCCTCAACCATAAAGTGATTCTCAGCATTAACAAATAACCGCCCAATCATATAGCCCGAATCATTCACTCTATTATACTTTATTGAATCGTTTAAAAAATTATAGATATTAATTAATCCACAATATCCACGATTTCCATTCTCTTTAAAATATGATGTATTCCACAAGCTATTTTGTGTATCAAACTTAAAAACGTTTGTATGCATATGAAAAACTAAAACATCACCTGCTACTCTTAATTGTGCTTCAAATTCTCCAGTATCTTTATACTCAATAATAACACGTTCATCAACAGATTCAACCCGCGCACTCAGATCATCTCCAATTTCTTTCAAAACTTGTTTCAGAATCTTAAAATTGAGAATAATGTTATTAAAGACATCTTGCTTCAATACACTTTTATCCTTAACGGTATGAAATATTAATTCTTGTGCCGCTTTTTCGTCCATCATAATAAGTTAAAGTTAATAAGCTTTTGCAAACAACACCATTCCTTTAGAAGGGTTCCCTGAATATATGCAACTTCCAGCTTCTTCTTTCTGATCAAAAGGAATGCATCTAATTGTAGCTTTAGTTTCTTCTTTTATTTTTTGCTCTGTTTCTTCCGTTCCGTCCCAATGAGCGTGAACAAATCCACCTTTATTATCAATAAGCTCTGTGAATTCATCCCATGTTGTAGCCACATTTGTAAATTCTTCTCTATATGTTTTAGCCCTATCCAATAAATTTATTTGAATCTGCTCTAATAAATGTTCGACTTTAATTGCTAAATCCTCTTGCTGCAGACTTTCCTTTTCCAAAGTATCTCTTCGTGCTACCTCAACCGTTCCATTTTCTAAATCTCTAGGGCCTATTGCAATCCGAACAGGAACTCCTTTCATCTCATATTCAGCAAATTTCCAACCCGGTTTACGTTTATCATCATCATCATACTTAACAATAATACCTTTTGCCTGCATATCAGCTTTTAGCTTATTTGCTACTTCTGAAATTTGCGCCAATTGCTCACCCCCTTTATATATGGGAACAATAGCAACATGAATAGGCGCCAATTTAGGAGGCAACACCAACCCTAAATCATCACTATGCGTCATAATCAGACCTCCAATCAAACGAGTAGAAACGCCCCATGAAGATGCCCAAACATATTCTTGCTTCCCATCGGCATCAGCAAACTTAACATCAAATGCTTTGGCAAAATTTTGTCCTAAAAAATGAGATGTTCCAGCTTGAAGTGCTTTTCCATCTTGCATCAAAGCTTCAATACAATAAGTATCTTCAGCACCAGCAAATCTTTCACTTTCGGACTTTAATCCTTTAATCACAGGCATAGCCATATAATCCTCTGCGAAATCAGCATATACATACATCATTTTTTCAGTTTCTTCCAATGCTTCTGCCTTTGTAGCGTGAGCAGTATGTCCTTCTTGCCATAAAAACTCTGTTGTTCTTAAAAACAAACGTGTTCGCATCTCCCATCTTACAACATTAGCCCATTGGTTAATTAATAATGGTAAATCTCTGTAGGACTGAATCCACTTCTTATAAGTACTCCAAATAATTGCCTCACTGGTAGGTCTAACAATTAATTCTTCTTGCAATTTCGCTGCTGGATCAACCATCAATTTTCCTTCTTTATCAGGATCATTTTTTAATCTATAATGCGTTACAATTGCACACTCTTTAGCAAACCCTTCAGCATTTTTTTCTTCGGCCTCAAATAAACTTTTTGGGACAAAAATTGGAAAATATGCATTTTGGTGTCCAGTTTCTTTAAACTTTTGATCCAAAACAGCCTTCATGTTTTCCCAAATAGCATAGCCATATGGTTTGACAACCATACATCCCTTAACTCCTGAATGTTCTGCCAAATCAGCCTTCCCAACCAATTCATTGTACCATGCTGAAAAATCCTCACTTCTTTTCGGTAATCCTTTTGCCATTTGTGGTATAGTTTTTGTTAAATTCTTGTTAACGACTACAAAGTTAAAAATTAATAAGAGGTAGCTTTTATAATGTGCCCAAACTTATTTAAATTTACTATCAAGTCGATATTATTAATAACATATAATCTCAACATTATGAAAATCATAAACTCAATCCTATCAGTAGCTGTAATTGGACTTTTGTCTTCTTGTTCATCTACTCAAGACTTAAGTTATAAAGATGACATTTATTCTGAAGAAGAGTCATATACACCGACTACAAGTTCAAATTCTGAATTTGAAGAATATTATTCTTATGAAGAGGAAGCTTCGGCCCAAGTAGGTGAAGATGATTATTATGACCCAAGATATTCTGAAACAGAAAATAACAAGGAAGGTAATAATTATGTAACAAACAATTATTACAATTCCAATTATGATTACCAATACTCTTCAAGAATAAGAAGATTTAATAACTGTAATTCAGGGTATAGTTATTACAATCCTTATTATACAAATTCCTACTACTACGGTAGTCCTTACGGATGGAATACAGGCATTTACTTTGGAAACTATTATTCAGGATACGCTAATAACTCTTATTACAACAACGGCATGAGCTGTTGCTCAAACAACAACTATTGGAATAATTACGGATGTAATAACTATGGACATGGCGGATATGGAAATGGCTGCTGCGGAAACAACTGCAATGGCTATTACGGTAATGGATATGGAAACTATTATGGGAATGCATATGGAAACAATTCTAATTATGGAAATTACTACGGCGACCAAACGGCAAGTAATTCATACACTGGAAACCATGGAGGAGGCATGAGTTCAAATTCATTGACCGGATCCAGTTACGGGAACTCTAGTAGCGAAGATTATAATACGGTTACTGCTGTAGTTAAAAAAATTGATCCAACTATCAATATGAGCGGACATGGAAATATTAACACCAGCTTCACAACACCAACTGCATCAAATGCGAGCATGAATAATGGCAAAGCAATTGGCGGTTCCAATGTATTGGCTAACTCTATGAAAGTTCCTTCATATGATAATAGTTTATCTTCATTATCAAATAATAACAAATTTGAGAATCACGATTTAAATACCACGAGAACAACTCCAACTCAAAAAGGAAATTCGAATTACATTTCTAGAGAACCTGCATCTATAAATAATTCTAGAGGTACATCTTCTGCATGGAGAGCGAAACCAAGCACAACGACTAAAACAAACTTTAACAATGGAGCAAGTCGCCCAAATAACAACAACTACACCAGGCCATACAATGCTGCAAAGCCTAACAATAGTTACACCAGACCTTCAACTACTAAACCTAGCAATAATAGAGGTGGTGGATCTTCATCAAATTATAAGCCTTCCAGAAGCAGTGCAGGTTCATCAGTGTCAAGAAGCTCTTCTTCTCCAATTAGATCAAGCGGAAGAAGCAGCGGATCTTCCCGAAGTAAAGGCAATAGTTCAACGTCTAAATCAGGAGGAAGAAGATAAACCTGTATTTATTGATTATCATAAAAATGAAACTCTAATGAAACAAGTCCTATTAGTTCTGGTGATTCTCATGTCCTTTTCGATACAATCGAAAGCTCAAACAGAAGAAGATGCCTTACGTTATAGCTTCCTCGATTTTGGAGGAACAGCAAGATACAATAGTGTTGCAGGAGCTTTCGGTGCGCTAGGGGCGGATTTATCTGTACTAAGTGTAAATCCAGCAGGAATGGCTCGTTTTAAGTCATCCGAATGGTCCATTACACCTCAAATTGGCCTACAAAACTCATCAACCCAGTTTATGGGGACGAATGCAACAAACGGACATGAAAGTTTTGTAATAGGAAACATAGGTATTGTTGGCGTAATTAAAGCAGGAAGAGAAAGTGCTTCCTTATGGAAAAGTATTCAGTTTGGACTCAGTTACAATCGGCTTGCAAACTTTAATGAACGAACTAGTATATCTGGAATAAGCGACACTTCTATGTCGTATGTTTTTGCTGCGCAAGCAAGAGGTATACATCCGGACGACATTTACGAAAGCCTATCGTTTACATCAGGTTTAGCTTACGATACGTATGTAATTGACCCTGGCGACTCCTCTGGAAACTACTACACAACCCAGATGTACCAAGGAGAATTCAATCACCGGCATACAATTACCCGAAAAGGTCACATGGGAGAGACAGCAATCGCAATGTCTGGAAACTTCAATAATAAAATATACATTGGTGGAACAATTGGCTTCCCTACAATACGATTTAGACAAGAAAAAAATCATACTGAAACAGCCTTAAACGACTCGCTGGAAATAGAACACTTTTCGTATAATGAGTATTTAACAACACGAGGAAATGGAGTCAACGCTAAATTAGGAATCATTGTACTTCCTACTACATGGTTGAGGATAGGCGCTGCATATCATACAGCTACGAAATTCTACTATATGAAAGACAACTGGAGCTCAAGTATGACGTCTAAATTTAAAGATGGTGAAACCTATTCTTCTAATTCTCCTGACGGAAGTTTTCTATTTAAGCTGAGAACGCCTGGAAGACTTATCGGCAGCCTTTCAGTGATTATTGCTAGAAAAGCAATGATAAGCGCTGACTATGAATACATTGATTATGCAGGAAGTGCTTTATCTAGCCATCCTTTTTCAGGAAGTAGCTACAATTTTTCGAACGAAAATAACACGGGAGATATTAACTTTAGAGCAACGCACAACATAAGAATTGGGAGTGAGATTAAAATAGCAGGACCCGTATATACTAGATTAGGTTTTGCCTATTATCAAAACCCATATAACCTTACTGCTGTTGAAAATAATGACGCGAAACTAACGTATTCTGGAGGTCTTGGTTACCGTGTAAAAAGCTTTTACATCGACTTCGCTGTTACAAGCTCAACTTTGACCGAAGACTATTATATGTACGACCCAATATTAGTGGGGAATACACCAATTAAAAAATCTAACACTAATTTGATATTTACCTTTGGGCGTAAATTTTAATACATTAAAATAGGAAACAAAAAAAAAGGGGTTAACATATGTTAACCCCTTTTTAATATCATATAGATTAGACTTACTTTAATAACTTCGCAAGCATCTTTTCCATTTTATCCGTTTCTTCATTAGCTAACTCTAAATCAACAAGGATTCTTCCACTGTGTTCATCAATGATGATTTTTTTACGAGCTGCAATATCTAATTGCCTTTGTGGTGGAATTTTAATATATGAACCACCCGAAGCACCTCTTTCAACAGGAACAACCGCTAAACCATTTTTAGCAGCGTTTCTAATCCTAGTATATGCTTTCAACAATCTTTCTTCAACGCCGGCAGAAGCTTCTTTTGATTTTTCTCTCAATAGGCTCTCTTCTTTTGCCGTTTCAGCTTCAATTTCAGCTAAATCATTTTTCTTAGCATCCAAAGCTCCTTTCTTATCTTCTAATTCAGATACACTTGTCTCAAGCAATTCTTGCTTAGAAGCGATTCTTGCTTTATACTCGTTGATTCTTTTTTCAGCTAATTCCACTTCCAAACCTTGGTATTCTATTTCCTTCGTCAACGAATCGTATTCTCTGTTATTTCTAACTTTCTTTTGTTGCTCTAAGTATTTTGCAACGCCAGCCTTAGACTCTTCAATAACATTTTTCTTTTCGTTGATTTGCAAATTCAAATCACTAATCTCTTCTTCGACTTTAGATAACCTTAAGTTCATTCCTTCTAACTCATCTTCTAGGTCTTGTACCTCCAAAGGTAACTCTCCATGTACTTGACGAATTTTATCAATTCTAGAATCAATAATTTGAAGATTATAAAGTGCTCTTAACTTTTGCTCAGCTGTAGATTCTTTCTTTTTTGCCATAATAATTTACAAATAATTAACGGGATTTGTATTTACCTCCGTAAAACAGACCGCAAAAGTAGTAAATTTTTCCTTTAGTTTATCAACTAAAAGCTCAATTGTATACTGTTCACTTTCAAAATGCCCAACATCTGCGATAACAAGGCGGTTTTCAGCATCAAAAAATTCATGATATTTGAAATCTCCTGTAATAAAAACATCCGCTTTTTGACGAATAGCATCTTTCAACAAAAAACTTCCTGAACCACCGCATAAAGCAACTTTCTTAATTTGTCTTCCCCGCAATTCAGTATAGCGGACACAATCCGTTTTCATCGTAATCTTTAAAGATTTTAGAAAAGTAATTTCGTCAATTCCATTTTCCAAATCGCCAATTAAGCCTGCTCCAACATCTGAATTACTATTTTGTAATTGCAAGATATCATAAGCTACAACTTCGTAAGGATGACTATTTAACAAAGAGGATAAAATCGCACTTTGCTTATCTATTGCGTAAATTACTTCAAGCTTTTGCTCGGCTTCAAGATGTCTTTTCCCTTTTTCTCCAATAAATGCATTTGTATTATCCCCAGCTCGAAAAGTCCCTTCACCCATACTACTATAGCTACATTCATCATAATTTCCAATTTTCCCTGCACCAGAATCAAATAAAGAATCCCGGACTTTTTCTACATATTCAAGAGGGACATATGTTATCAGTTTCCTGAGGTTATTACTAGACTGTGACAAAACCTGCGTATTAATCAACCCTAATTTTCTACCTATAATTTCATTCACACCATTCAACATGTTATCCAAATTCGTGTGAATCGCATAAATAGCGATATCATTTTTAATAGCTTTAATAACTGTTTTTTCAACGTAGTTTTTACCCGTAATTTTTTTTAATCCTGAAAATACAATTGGATGATGCGCAACAATTAAATTACACTTTCGTTCTATTGCTTCATCAATAATTTCCTCCGTACTATCTAAGCAAACTAAAACTCCTGAAACATCATTCTTATAATTACCAACAATTAAACCAGCGTTATCGTAACTCTCTTGATACTGAAGTGGAGCTATCGATTCTAAATAATTTGTTACTTCTTGTATTGTCATTCCGCTAAATTATTGATTTTTGTAATCAGTAAAATAAATTAATGAAAGTATTTCGCTATCTCTTATTCCCAATTGCCCTAATTTATGGAGGTATCACACTATTTAGAAATTTTTTATACAAAAAAAATATTTTTAAATCAAGTGAATTTGACCTACCAATAATCTGCATTGGCAATTTATCAATGGGTGGAACTGGAAAAACACCTCATACAGAATACCTCGCAAGATTATTAAAAGATGAATATAACCTCGCCATACTAAGTCGAGGATATGGAAGAAAAACTACAGAATACATCGAAGCAGATGAGAATTCAACGTCAATTGATATTGGTGATGAACCTGCACAATATTATCGTAAATTCCCAAACATAAAGGTTGTCGTTGAAAAAAAAAGGGTAAAAGGTGTATTAAACTTACTTTACGACAACCCATCAATTGAAGCCATACTGCTTGATGACGCTTTTCAACACCGATCATTAAGAGCCGGCTTAAACCTGTTAATTGTTGACATAAACAAACCCTTCTACAAAGACATTATGCTTCCGATGGGCGAATTAAGAGAGCTCCGAAAAGGAAAAAACAGAGCGGATATTATTATTGTTTCAAAATGCCCACATGATCTTTCATTGGAAAGGAAGAATGAAATTATTAAAGGCATATCACCTACTAAAAATCAGAAAATATTTTTCAGTTTTATTCGGTATGGTCGGATTTACAACCCCTTTACAAATAAAGAATTAATAGGAGAAATTTCAAACTTCGAGACGCTTGTTTTAACGGGCATTGCAAACCCGAAACCACTTTATGAAGAATTAAACCGGAAAGAAGTAACCTATAGTAAAAAAGCATATCGAGATCATTATCCATTTTCTGAAAAAGATGTAGCTACAGTCTCTGAAATATTTGGTACTTTTGATAGCTCGAAAAAAATCATTTTAACCACTGAGAAAGATGCATCTAGATTGCTGGAAATAAAAGGGTTTGAACAATTGCCTATATATTGTATTGAAATCGAAATTGATATATTTGATGGCAAGGAAAAATTTGACAACGAGATACTAAAATATGTTAGAGAAAATAAAGCAGACAGCAAATTACCTAAAGGAACGAACGAACTTCCAACCTGAGGTTGGAATTATTTTAGGAACAGGGTTAGGTAATTTAGGAAACGAAATAAAAGCTGAACACGCTATTCCCTTCGAAGAAATACCAAACTTCCCGGTATCTACGGTCGAAGGGCACAGTGGGCAATTGATTTTTGGAGAATTAGGTGGAAAGAAAGTTGTTGCAATGCAAGGTCGGTTTCATTTTTATGAAGGCTATGACATGAATGAATGTGTTTTTCCGGTTAGAGTTATGAAATTTTTAGGAATTGAGACACTTTTTGTCAGTAATGCAAGTGGAGGTGTTAATCCTGATTTTGAAGTTGGGGAAATTATGATTATCTCAGATCATATTAATTTATTCCCTACCAACCCATTAATGGGAAAAAACTATGAAGAACTAGGCCCTCGCTTCCCAGACATGAGCGAACCGTATGATTTAAAATTAATTGCGAGAGCTGAAAAAATTGCAGCGAACAATAACATTAAAGTCTCTAAGGGGACATATGCTGGTCTTTCAGGTCCAACATTAGAAACACCTGCAGAATATAATTACGTAAGGATTATTGGAGCAGATGCTGTAGGCATGAGTACAGTTCCAGAAGTAATTGCAGCACGCCACATGGGAATTCCTTGTTTTGGGTTTTCAATTGTAACTGACCTAGGTGTTCCCGGAAAAATAATTGAAATGACCCATGAAATTGTCCAAGGTATAGCAAGAGAGGCTGAGCCTAAAATGACACTTATAATTAAAGAGTTATTAAAAACAATGTAACTGCAATGACGTTAGAAGAGGTATTAAAAAAATATGAACCTGTAATCGGTTTAGAAATTCATGCGCAACTCCTTACTAATAGCAAAGCCTATAGTAGAGACGCAAATGAATTTGGTGCAGTTCCAAATACAAACATCAGCCCTACAAGTTTAGGGCATCCAGGAACATTGCCTAAATTTAATACTAAAACGCTTAATTATGGAGTTAAGCTTGGCTTAGCTTGTCATTCTGAGATCACAAGAGATATGCATTTCGACAGAAAGAATTATTTCTATCCTGATTTACCGAAAGGATATCAAATAACACAAGATAAAACTCCGATATGCACAGGAGGCTATGTCTTAATCAAAGATGCAGACGGAAATGAGAAATCGATTGAGCTGACTCGAATTCACATGGAAGAAGATTCGGGAAAAAGCTCTCATGACATTGATCCTTTTGATACTTTAATTGATTTAAACCGTGCAGGAGTTCCTCTTTTGGAAATTGTAACAGAACCTGTTTTTAAAAATGGAAAAGAAGCTTACAACTACCTCCTTGAAATGAGGAAATTAGTCCGTTACCTTGACATTTGTGATGGTAACATGGAAGAAGGAAGTATGCGTTGCGATGTAAACGTTTCCATTATGCCAATAGGTAGTAAGGAATTTGGACAACGTGTTGAAGTAAAAAACATGAACTCTATTAGCAACGTTGAAAAAGCTATTGAATATGAGATAGTGCGACTTGCTGGAGTACTTGACAGTGGAGGTAAGGTATTACAAGAAACGAGAAACTTTGATGCTAATACTGGAGAGACAATTGCGCTTAGGAAAAAAGAGGATGCGCATGATTATCGTTATTTCCCAGAACCGGACTTAACAGCATTACACATAACACAAGACTACATAAACGAAGTCAAAAAAAACTTACCTGCACTTCCAAATGATTTGTATAAAAAATATGTAAACAACTTAAAACTTTCAGGTTACGATGCTACTAACCTTACTGACTCTAAAGGTATAGCATTGTATTTTGAAGAATTGATAGCACATACTAGCAATTATAAAGCGGCTGCCAATTGGATGATGGGAAGTGTGAAATCTTACCTAAACCAAAATGCGCTTGAAATAGAAGACTTTCCAATTGAAGCTGAAAAAATAGCTCAATTGATTCAATTAATTGATGAGGAAAAACTTAATAACTCAGTTGCAACCCAAAAGGTATTCCCTTTCTTAGTAATGAACCCAGAAAGCAATCCAATTGAAATTGCAGAAAGCAACGGTTGGATTACTAAGACTGACAGTAGTGAGATAGAAAACGTAATAATTAATATCTTTAAAAACAACCCTGACGAATTTGAACGTTTTAAAAATGGAGAGAAGAAATTAACTGGATTCTTCATGGGACAAGTAATGCGAGAAATGAAAGGTGCAGCTGATCCAAAAACAACTACTCAACTCTTGAATAAATTAGCAAATGAAGTTTAACATATCCATTATTTTAACTTTGCTTTTTTCTGGGCTTGTTTCTTGTTCAGATAAAAACGATAAAGAAACCAATACGTCACAAAACTTGCAAGACGAATCAAGTCAAATGGTTAGTTCAAACCAGTTTATAATTGAAGGAATAATTACCAATGGAGGTGGAAAAAAAATCTATTTATTTGAATATGGCGGTAAAGTACCTGTTAAAATCGACAGTAATATAGCTGATGAAATAGGGAAATATAATCTTCAAGGGGAGGGAGTTGGATTTAAATTCTATAGTATCGGAAACACTGTAAATAACGTAGCTGGACTTTTATTAAAAGGAGGAGAAGAAATAACTTTAAATTCTGACTTCAATCAAATGTCTATTTATGCTAAAACTGCTGGATCTGAAGACACAAAGATTATGCATGAGTTTTCTATTCAACAAAAGATATTTTTCGACACAATGCAGAGCTATAAACAGAAAATAGAAGCCCTTGGCTATGAAGAATCAGCAAAAAGAGCATTTATTATTCAAAAAGCAGAAAAAGTAAAAGATGCTTTTAACATATTCAAATATAATTTTATTAACGAGAACCTCCATTCACCAGCGGTTTACATGGCAGCTTCAGAAATTTATGATATTGTTAATGAGATAGATTATTTAAAAAAAATTGAAAAGACCATGTTTGAACATATGAGCGGCTCTCCATTTCATAATGCAATATCGCAAAAAATTGCAAAGGCTAATCAGGCTGTTGCAAATGCCGATCGTCAAAAGCAAATGGTTGCTGATCAAAAATCAGCCTTTGCAAATGCAGGAATTTCTATCGGCAATAAAGCACCAGACTTAAATTTCCCTAATCCAAGCGGAAAAAACATCGCATTAAGCAGCTTAAAAGGAAAAATAGTTCTTCTTGATTTTTGGGCATCTTGGTGCCGGCCATGTAGAGCAGAAAACCCAAATGTTGTTCGGTTATACAAGCGGTATAAAGACAAAGGGTTTACTATTTATAGCTATTCATTAGATAAAGATGCTAAAAAATGGAAAGGTGCAATTGAACAAGATGGACTAAATTGGCCTTACCACACAAGCGATCTAAAGGGCTGGCAAGCTGCAGGATCAGCAATTTACAATGTCCAAAGCATACCCCAAACATTTCTAATAGGAAGAGATGGCAACATAATTGACATAGGTTTACGAGGGCGTGAACTGGAAGAAAAATTGAAAGAATTATTAGACTAATATTTATGAAAAATTATATTTTAACACTTTTAATCATATCTATTACAATTACTTGCTTGGGCAGAGCACCTAAGAAAGTTGAAATTACGGGAATTATTGAAAATGCAGCAGGTAAAACACTTTACTTAAATGCTTTTGTTAACAACACTCCCGTTATTATTGACTCGGTTGTAGTCAAAAAGAATGGAAAATTCAAGTTGGCTGTGGATGTAGTAAAGCCAGATTTTTATTCTATAGGGTTTTCTAAACAAGATTATGCTCTTCTTGTTTTGGATAGTGCAAATACAAGTGATATAATTACTTTCAATGCGGATGGGTCAAAAATTATGGAAACTTATTTCATCTCAGGGTCACAGGATAGTGAGATTGTTAAAACACTTGTAATAGATCTTTCAGATCATTCAAAATGGAAAACAGAATATGCTAAAGGTTTAAAAAATCCCAAATTCACCCCACAACAAAAAGCTGAAACAAAAAGAAAACTGGATTCATTAGATAAAAATTTTATTTTGAAAAGGAATCAGTTTATTAACAAAAACTACAAGTCTCTTGCTGTGTTGACAGCTATGGGATATTTAAACCCTCAGACCGACTTAGCATTATATAAAAAAATAGAAGAAGGCCTTGCTGAATCTGTCCCAAACACTTCTTATCATATTGCCATAGAAACACAGGTTAAACAAATAGAAATGCAAAAGGAAATGAGAAAAAAGGAAGCAGAAGAAAGGGATAGGTTAGAACAACTTTCTGCTATTGGCTCTATTGCTCCAGAATTAAATTTTCCAAACCCAGATGGTAAAATAATTACAATTGAATCGTTACGTGGCAAGTATGTTTTAATCGACTTTTGGGCTTCATGGTGCCGTCCATGTAGAGCAGAAAACCCAAATGTGGTGAAGCTATACAATGAATATAAAGACAAAGGGTTTACTGTATTTAGCGTCTCACTGGACAAAGACAAAAACAGATGGCTTGACGCAATAAAACAAGATAACTTATATTGGCCAAATCATGTAAGCGATTTGAAACAATGGAAATCTGAGGCTGTTAAAACATACGGATTTACTGGGATACCATTTACTGTCTTAATAGATCAAGAAGGTCAAATAATAGCAAAAAACCTCAGAGGAGCAGCGCTTGACAACAAGATAAAAGAACTCCTAGGGGACTAAATCCATTTTCTCTTTTCGCCATTCTGAAACTTCTAAACTCCCACTAGTCTATACCATGAATAAATTTAACCTTATTATCATTTTTATATTTGTTTATTGTTCTGTTTTTAGTCAGAATTACTTCCAGCAAGAAGTTAATACAACGATTAATGTGAGTCTCAACGATAAGAACAATACACTGTCAGCTTTTGAAGAAATCGAATACATTAATCATTCTCCTGACTCATTAGAATACATTTTTATGCACATTTGGCCAAATGCATATCGAAATAATGGCACTGACATGGCTATCCAAAATGATGAAAATGGAGATGTTGATTTTCATTTCGCAGATAGTATTGACAGAGGCTTCATCGATTCATTAGACTTTAAAGTAGATGGAGAATTTGTTATTTCAGCTCCAGACATTGACCACATAGATATTCTCGCTTTAGTATTAAAATCGCCACTTGCACCCGGTGAAAAAATAACTATAACCACTCCGTTCAGAGTAAAGATACCATTAGGAATATACTCTAGGCTAGGACATATTGGTGAATCTTACCAGATAACGCAATGGTTTCCAAAACCAGCTGTATATGATAAAGATGGATGGCATCCTATGCCCTACTTGAGCCAAGGTGAATTCTATTCAGAATACGGCACGTATGATGTTAAAATTACATTGCCTAAAAATTATGTTGTTGGAGCAACAGGTGATTTAGTAAACGATGAAGAGGAGATTGCTTGGCTTGAAAACAAAGTTACTGAAACTGAACTTTTACTAAAGGAAGATAAAATTGGCTTCTGGAGAAAAGATGGCATGGATTTTCCGGAAAGCTCTACAGAACTTAAAACACTTCATTACCACCAAGAAAATGTGCATGATTTTGCTTGGTTTGCCGACAAGCGTTATTATGTCTTAAAAGGTAGTGTAGAACTTCCTCATAGTAAAGAAAAAGTAACCACTTGGGCAATGTTCACTAATAATGAAGCAAAATTATGGGCAAAATCTATCGAATATTTAAATGATGCTACTTATTACTATTCCTTATGGAATGGGGACTATCCTTATAAACATGTAACAGCCGTTGATGGATCTATTAGTGCTGGTGGAGGCATGGAATACCCAAATATTACAGTTATTGGTGAGTCTTACTCTGCTTTTAGCCTTGAACAAGTAATAGTTCATGAGGTTGGTCACAATTGGTTTTATGGTATTTTAGGTTCAAACGAAAGGCAACATGCTTGGATGGATGAAGGTCTTAATACTTTTACTGAAAACAGGTATACCGAAACCAAATATCCAGAAATGGATTTAGGAGGCCTTGGTTTACCAAAAGGAATCATGGCTAAATCAGGATTAAATGTTTATGGCCCAAGAGGAATGTATGATCTAGGCTATCTTTTCAATGCCAGAAGAAATTATGATCAACCTATCGAAACTGTATCTCAAGATTTTACACCAACTAATTATGGAGCAATTGTATATGGAAAGACTGGAATTGGAATGGATTACATGCTTGCTTATTTAGGTGACACTCTTTTTAATAAATGCATGCATGCTTACTTTGACAAATGGAAATTTAAACATCCTCAACCAGATGACCTAAGAGATGTATTTCAATCCGTAACAGGAAAAGATTTAAGTTGGTTTTTTGATGACTATATAAAAACAACTAAAAAAATAGATTACAAAATAGCGGGTATTAAGAAAAATGAAACTGGAGAATTTAAAGTAACCATAAAAAACAAAGCTGATATCGCAGCTCCATTTGCCCTATTTGGCATTAAGGATGACACAATAGTCGTTGCAAAAAAATGGTTTGATGGTAATTCCGATGAAATGACAATTGACTTTAAAGCAGAGGGTGTAGATAAGATTATTTTAGATTATAATAGAGATATTCCTGAAATTGATAGAACCGACGATGTAATTAAAACTTCTGGGCTATTTAAAAAAGCTAGGCCACTAAGTATTGAGTTTTTAGGAAGCATTGAAAGTAGGGACAAAGCATCTTTATTCTATCTTCCATTATTAGGTTGGAATTCTGCAGACGGAATAATGCCTGGAATAGCTTTGTATAATACTACTTTTCCGGAAAAGAAATTGGAATGGTTAGTTATACCAATGTATAGTGCACGTTTAAATAACCTAAACGGTGTAGGACAAGTTCATTATAACATTTACCCTAATTCGATCTTCAGAAGGTTTACGATAGGTGCTGAAGTCGCTGCGTTTGGATTGGATAAAACATACAATACTGCGCCGTATTATACATTTTCTGAAAACATTAATCTCGATCAGAGATTAAAAATTGAAGGCCATATTAAAACAGAAATTAAATCTCCTTTACGAAAAGTTAAACAACTTTTAAGCTATCGCTTTGTCTCTACCAATGAATCAAGTGAAAATACAACACTCAAGCCGAATATATATAATATACTGAACTACAAAGTTTCCAATAGACAAGTACTGAAACCTGCATCACTTGATTTACAATTTTTGCATGGAAACCCAAATTTAGCAACTAACTTTTCTCAACTAAGCCTTGAAGCTAAACTTCGTTTGAACTACAACGTATATTTAAAAGGAATTGACTTTCGCTTTTTTGGAGGATATTCTCTACAAGAGTCAAATGACTTTTCTAATCGGTATAGCTGGAGATTAGCTGGACAAAATGGAAATCATGATTATCTTTACGATAATGTTCTACTGGGAAGAAATAACAATCATCCAAATTTGTTATCTCAGCAGACCACAAATACCCATGGTGCATTTAAAATCCCTACCTCCTACTCGAGCAATAGTTGGATTTTAAGCACAAATATCAAAATTGAATCTCCTGGTGGCCCGTTTGGAATATTTGCGGATGCTGGCCTATATCCATTTACGCAGTTCACCAATGGAACGGCAACAGAAAAAGTTGGCTTATTATATGATGCTGGTATTTACATTCACTTACCAAAGGATATATTTGAAATTTACATACCTTTAGTCTACGCGAACGATATAAAAGCGGAATTGAACTATAATGATATTGATTTCTGGCAACGCATTCGTTTTATGATCAATATAAATCAATTGAATCCATTTAAAATGCTTCGCGAAGTGAAGCCTTAAAATTGATTTTTTTACGTTAATTTGCACCGTGCAACCTGGTAAAAAAATATACTTTTCTTCTGACTATCACTTAGGTGTTCCTAATTCTGATGAAAGCTTGAAACGTGAAAAAAAGATTGTCAGGTGGCTGGAAATGGCTCAGAAAGACGCACAAGAAATTTTTTTAATGGGCGATATTTTTGACTTTTGGTTTGAGTATAAACACGCTATCCCAAAAGGATTTATTCGCATACAAGGTAAAATTGCAGAAATTACGGATAGCGGTATTCCTGTTCATTTTTTTATTGGGAACCACGATATGTGGATGTTTGATTATTTCGAAAAAGAGCTTGGGGTAATAATGCATCGAAAGCATGGACCTAGAGAAATTGCAGGTAAAAAATTCTTTTTAGGACATGGAGATGGTTTGGGTCCTGGCGATAATGGCTATAAATTCATTAAAAAAGTCTTTGCTAATAGATTTTGCCAATGGTGTTTTGCAAGGATTCATCCAAATTTTGGAATTGGCATGGCCAATTACTGGTCAAGAAGAAGTAGGTCTAAAAATAAAGAACCTCAAAAGTTTTTAGGTGAGGATAAAGAATGGCTAATTTCTTACTGTGATAAAAAGCTAAAGGATAATCATTATGATTATTTTATTTTTGGACATCGGCATTGGCCAATTGAACATCAGTTACAAAATAAAAGTACCTATATTAATCTTGGTGATTGGATACAGCACTGCACTTACGCTGTTTTTGATGGTGAAAAAGTAGAATTGAAAAAGTTTGAAGACTAGGCTTGTATCCTTTCGATTAAATCCACGATTCGATTAGAATACCCCGCTTCATTGTCATACCAGCCTACAACTTTTATCATGTTCCCAATTACAGAAGTCAATTCTGAATCGTAAATAACCGAATGCGTATTTCCAATTATATCTGTAGAGACAATGGGGTCATCAATGTACTCCAAAATCCCTTTTAAAGAGCCTTCAGCGTATTCTTTAAATACGCGATTCAATTCCTCTGCCGACACAGGGTTATTTACCATACAGGTAATATCTGTCAACGAGCCGTCGGGAACAGGAACACGAATACCTCCCCCTCCCATATGACCATGTAAGTGAGGGAAAATCTTAGTTATTGCTTTTGCAGCACCGGTTGTAGTTGGAACAATAGACTCTGCAGCGGCTCTTGCCCTGCGCAAATCCGAATGTGGAGCATCGTGCAATCGTTGATCGCCTGTATATGAATGAACAGTGGTAATATATCCATTTTGAATACCGCACAACTCATCAATTATTTTGACCATTGGTGCTGCACAATTTGTAGTACAGGAAGCATTGCTTATTATCTGCTCCGTTCCATCAATTAAATCATGGTTAATCCCCATTACAACCGTTCTAATACCATCTTCTTTAGCCGGTGCTGATAGTATTACTTTTTTCGCGCCGGCTTTAATATGCTTCGATGCTAATGCTTTTGTTCTAAATAACCCCGTTGATTCAACAACAATATCGACATTCAATTTAGCCCAAGGCAAATTCTCAGGATCCTTTTCATTAAATACTTTAACGCAATTACCATTTATGATAATCTCATTCTCAGTAGAGGATATCGTTCCATTAAAGCCTCGATGTACAGAGTCGTATTTCAATAAATGTGCTAGGGTTACTGTATCAGATAAATCATTAATTGCTACCAAATCAATATTACCATTACTTTGAATTGCGCGCGTAAAAACCCTCCCTATTCTTCCAAAACCATTAATGGCTAATCTAATCTTTCCCATAATTCATTTATTTACTTAAAGGTAAAAAAAAAGCCTCAACTCGATAACCGAGATGAGGCTTATAACGTTTTTCTTTTTGTTTAGTATTTAATAAACTTGGTTACTTCAGTTGAAGTACCCGCCTTAAGAGTTACTAAATAAGTTCCTGAAGGTAATTTATCAACATTAAAACTCATATTGTGTTTACCAGAATTCATATTACTCCAAACTACTTGGTTAATAATTTTTCCTTGTAAATCATATACTTTAAACTCAACATCAGACCTGCTTCCTAACTCAAAAGCAACATTGCCTTCTGTAGAAAGTGGATTAGGATAAATACTAATTTCTGAGATATCTTCAACATCATCAATTACTTGATGTTCTCCGACACCAACATAAGAACCTGATTTCCATATCCCTCGACTATGTGTTCCTAGATATATCATGTAAGGATTTGTTGCGCCTTGATTAAAGCTCCTCCATTGCTGACGAACATCAAAAACTGGAATAATACCTGTTTCAGCTGTATGCGAACTCCATGCTGGAGATCCAGCTGTTGGATTATCAGTAGAATAAGCTCCAAACTCTGTTCCAACCAAAATAACATCTGCTCCTGTAGGATTCATAATAAATTCACAACCAAAAACAGGATAGTTTGGCAAACTACCTCCAATATCTGCTGCAGTTGGATTTGAAGAAGTAGCATTTTCAATCAAGTAAACAGAACCATTACTCGATCCTGTAGAATAGCAAACTCTATCTAAATCTAATGCGCTAGTAGAAATGTCAGTAATAATGTTTCCACTGGCAACAACTTGTTTAGTAAAAAGTTTATAGGTAACTAAAGAACCATCAGGATATCTATAATTTACTGCGCTATAATCAACTGTCTCAAAGCCTGAGAAAATAGTATCATTAATATCATCAGCGTTTATAATAGTATCTCCATCAACTGGTCTAAAAGAAACATCTGCGGCAAATTTAGTGTACGCGCTATCTAAGCCAGAAATACGTGTTAAAGTACCTCCTGAAGAACCAATCCACAAAACATTACCGTCTTTAGAAAACTCATATGAATGACCCGCTGCCATACTTCCTAATTTCCACCAAGGATCATCATCACTGCCATTGTTAACCATTCCAACACTAAAACGCATCATATCCCTTGTTAAGTAAACTGCATTTCCAAAAGTTACAAATAGAGATTGCTTTGGGTCAGGCACCATAATTGTATCCTGTGGTTGAGGATTATAATAATAAGGTACTCCAGCTAGAATAGTATCAAAATTAGGCAAAATAGAATCAGCAGCTGGTAAGACTGTATCAAAATTAACCGTCAAATTTTGAGTCAGCACATATTTTAATGGCAGGTTAAAAGTTTCACTAAAATAATAAGCTGTATCACCAATAACCATAGAAGTATCTGGGATAAACTGAATCGAATCTTTTGTATCTGTATCGTTGTCATCTTCGAACAGCCTCATTGAAGTGTAAAAACCTATTGAATTAGCTCCCAAATCAGCTCCCGGAGCATAAGCTGGTTGCCAACCACCTCCTTTATCATCACTTCGATTTACATCCCCATAATAGAACAGATGATAAAATCGCTTCTCCTCCACTTAGGAAAGAAACTTCACATTCAAAACCGTCTCCTCCATACGCATCAGTATATGAAGCCCCACTCAGACTTGAGTGGTCATTGTATTGCGTACCATTATCTTGAGAACCTCCTATTACTTCATCATTTGGACCGTAACCAATAGCGTAAAATTGGGTGGCATTGTAACCTTTGTTAATTACCGTAAAAAATTGGGTAGAACTACTGAATGATTTTGTCATTCCACCATCTCCGCCAATATACAAAGAACCATTTGAATCCCAAGTAAAACGATGAATATCTGCATGAATCGAAGGAGATAGTCTTACCCACTGACCATCAGCTTCCCAGGCAGCTGTTCCTTCAGTTTTGCTCCATCTATGAACACTAACTCCCCCAAAAATACAATTATCTGGTTGACCAGGAACGGCATCAATAACCATATCGTAATAGCACTGTCCATTAGCAGAAATACAAGGCTCCCATCCAAAAGTAGATGCAGGCGCTATTTGATACCAATTTTCACCCTCATCTTCGGAGTACCAAATACTGTGAATTACTCCACCAGACTCAGCTGCTAAATATAAATTGTAAAATCCGTTTTCATTTTCATCATAAGCGACCGCGCATTCCATTCGGCTTCCACCATTTCCAATAGGATTATTAACAGGAGCAGTATTACCTTTGCAATTAAAAAATGAATTCCCACTATCTCTAGAAACATAAACTTTATTTTGACCGGCGCAAATAATAACAGAGCCATCTGGAGAAACCGACACTCCAACTAAAGCCGCGCTATTTGAAATATCATTAACAGACTCGGGTGTTCCCTTATTAGTAACTCTTTTCAAACCTAAATTACTTCCTGTGTAATAAAAAACATCAGATTTAGACTTATCTGCAGCAACTCTCGATATTTCCTTATTCTGTGTTCCTGCTAATTGGGAAAATGACATGCCTCCATCAGTACTATACCATACCCCTTCTCCATTCTGCATTCCACTCCCTTCAAAATCCAAGGAACCTTCTCCAAGTAAACCTCCCCCACCAGTACCTACATATAATGTACCATTTGAAGTCATGCAGATTGATGAAATCGCCATTGTCGTTGCATCCGTATCCCATCCTATCAATCGATTCCAATTATTACCACCATTTACAGATTTATATAATCCACCATCAACAGAACCTGCATAAACAGTAAAATCATTATTTGGATCTACAATAATTGCTCGCGTTCTGCCCCCAACGTTATCCGGCCCGTCTTCTTCAAAAGTAAAACTAGCTGCTTTCGCATTACTCATAGTCAATGCCTGCTGATAAGCTGCAGCATAATCCGCTGGCTCAACTTTCCCTGTCAAAGGGTTGACATACAAAGAATTAATATACTCATTAGCCTCTGTCCAACTTTGTTTCTTGGTTCTTTCCGTTGAAAGTTTTTCTGTGTAATAAGATCTCTCTGAAATCGTTTCAGAATTATTACTTACGTATAGGGTTGCTGCCGCAGATGCAATAGCTACTAATCCTAAAAATAATTTTGTTCTTTTCATAAAATCAATTCTAATTTAACTTGAATGTTTTCTGATGTACAAATTTAACGAAAGTTTTATACTTTTCTAACCTTATTGAGCGAAAGGTAGATATTATTTTTTGAGCGGTAATTAACTCTCGCTATATCAAGCTTTAAAACAAATGCTTCTCAGCATGGTAGGATGAACGCACAAGCGGTGAACTCTCAACAAAACGAAACCCTTTTTCAAGTCCAATCTGCTTATAATGATCAAATTTTTCAGGAGTTATGAACTCATCAACACCAATATGCTTAGTTGTTGGCTGTAAATATTGGCCTAAAGTTAAAACATCTACTCCAACGCTTCGCAAATCATCCATTGCTTCAATAACTTCCTCTTCTGTTTCTCCTAGCCCTAGCATAATGCCTGATTTCGTTCGCATACCCCCTTCTTTTAATCTTCTTAAAACTTCGAGACTTCTATTGTATTTTGCTTGGATTCGCACTTCCTTTGTTAGTCTTCTTACCGTTTCTAAATTATGCGAAACAATCTCTGGAGCAACATCTATTATGCGCTGCAAGTTCTTCCAATTCCCTCCGAAATCAGGAATCAGTGTTTCTAAAGTAGTTCCAGGCGAGTGTTTTCGCACAGCTTTAACAGTTGCCTCCCATATTTCAGAACCACCATCTTGCAAATCATCTCTATCAACCGATGTTATAACGGCATGTTTGACTTTCATCAATTTAATCGACTCAGCAACTCTTCTTGGCTCAAATATATCAGCTTCAGCAGGCTTACCTGTTGAAACTGCACAGAAACCGCAAGACCGTGTACAAACATTACCCAAAATCATAAACGTCGCTGTACCTGCTCCCCAACACTCTCCCATATTTGGACAGTTACCACTTTCACAAATAGTGTGTAATTTATGTTCAGAAACAACATCACGAACCTCTCTATACTCTTTACCTGTAGGAAGCTTAACTCTTAGCCATTTCGGCTTTTTTACTCTTTCATTTTGCGGTTTCTTTTCTTTTAATTCTTTCATTGCATTCAAATTAGAAATATTTCTTTCCAAAGAGTAAATTTATATAAAGAGAAGGATACAAAAAATTATTTTGAGTGTTTGTCATTATTGGAATTCGCCGTGAATATGCATCCAATACTCCTCCGACCTCAATTGCTTTAATCCCACTCCTGTAACCTGAGTATTCAAAAACAACTGCTATCTTTAAAAAGGCTCCTGGATAAAATTTAATTTCCGAAAAACCTCTTGATGCTGGACCGCGTCCAAAAATATTTGACAAATCATGCTTTTCAGGATCGTATCTTTCTACTTGTATGATCTCACCAACTATGTTAAACACTTCCAAATAAACTGGCTTCGCCATTCCAAATGAAGGACCAGCTGTCCAAACAAAACTTATTTCAACTGCTTGTTCTCGCAATTTCTCATGTAAAATTTTTTTTCTCCCATATCCAAACCTAAGGATATACAATGAATTCAATTTACCATAAACAAAACCTTTTGCGTTTTCATCAATCACCCCAAACGACTTTACTTCTTTTGAATGTTTCATTGACAAAATGTCAAAAGAAAAAAGCTTTTTTGTATCAGCCGTTTTAAATTTTGAAAAATATAAGTTGAGCCCTAATCCTTGTGTATGCAATATAATGCCTCCATAAGCAGATTTCCGAAAGCCAGCTTTGTTATTTTGTTCAGCTGGTAATTGCGCTGAAACGGTCGCTCCCAAAACCAAAAATAGCACCCAATATATATATCTTAATTTACGCATTATTTATTGCATCAAAAGTACATACTTAAAGTATTAAAACGAAATGAACCAGAAACAAATTGCCTAGACAAAAAAAGCTCAACTATTCAGTTGAGCTTAAGCAATATTCTATTAGTCTAGTCGTATTAATATAGTAACTCCGTTTTTATTAACTCTTTAGACTCAATCTCTTTAGTATGGTCTACCAATTCATCCGTTGAATCATTAATAGCATAAGCTGCACATCTTGTGTGACTTCCTCCCATTGAACAAGATGAAACTCCAAAAGATACTAGAGCAAAAAGAACAATTAATTTAAAACATTTCATTTTTATTTTTTTTAAGTAATGTGATTCCTGTACGAAAGTAAGTAAATAAAGTTTCAATATACTACCTCAACTCCACATTTTCGGTGGGAAACACATTTATCTCATTTCAGTACTTACCTAATTGACTAGTAATCACTCCGTAAGAATATGATGTAGTATGTTAGGAGCATTTTCAAAACTAGAATGTTGTTAAAGCAACAAGATCTTGGCACTTTAAATACTTTCCTCGAAATTGTCTTACTTCAGCTTATTTAAGTTTTCTTTAAATTCACATACAAATATTAAAAATAATATTCACTTTTACAAAGAACATACTTCCAAAGTTATGAACATAGATAATGTAATAGATAGAATCGAGAGTGGCTGGAAACATGCTTTAGCGAGCGAGTTTGATAAAAAATATTTCGAAGAACTAAAGTCAACCTTATCTATTGAAAAAAGAACATCTATCATATTCCCATCTGAAAAAGAGATATTTTCAGCATTCAACTTGACACCTTTTAATGATGTTAAAGTTATCATTATTGGCCAAGACCCTTATCATGGGGAGGGACAAGCAAATGGCTTATGCTTTTCGGTATCAGAAAGTATGAGTCACCCACCTTCATTGAAAAATATTTTTAAGGAAATCCAAAAAGACCTTAAAATACCCTACCCAAAAAGTGGTAACTTAGAAAGTTGGGCCAAACAAGGTGTCTTATTATTAAACGCTTCTTTGACCGTTCGAAAAGATGAAGCAAATTCTCATAGTAATTATGGCTGGCAAATATTTACTGATGAAGCCATTAAACAATTATCCTTTAAAAAGAAGGGGTTAATATTTTTGCTTTGGGGAAGTTTTGCAAAAAAGAAAATTAAATTTATAAATAGAGAAAACCACCAAATATTAACAACAGGTCACCCATCACCTTTAAGCGCAAATAGAGGATATTGGTTTGGAAATGGACATTTCCGCAAAACAAATGAGCTATTAATCAGTTTAAACAAAGAACCTATCGATTGGAGAATTGAATAAAGTGTCAAAATACATCTACATATTTATTGTTTTGCTATTTACGAACATTGCAGATGCACAATCTTGGTCGAACAACTTTCATTGCCTACCAGAAAATTATGATTTAGATAAGAGTTTCACACAAATCTCTAAAAAAAACCATAAACAGAAATTAAGACAATTACAAAGCTCATTAATCCAAAATGGATATTTGGCAGCAGGAATTGATAGCGTATTAATAGATGAATCTCTTTGGAAAATAGACATTTATATTCATTCAGGAGATCTTTATTCTTTCTCAAGGCTGTCTTTTAACCGAGAAAATGAAGATGCACTGGGTTCTTCCGGTTTTAGAGAGAAATTATTTTCCAATAAACCATTTAATCCTCAGCAATTATCAAAGTTATTTGACAAAGTACTTACCTTTTATGAAAACAATGGCTTTCCGTTTGCAAGCGTTAAATTGGACAGTATAACATTTAATAATAACCAACTGAGCAGTAAATTATTAATCGACAAAGGGCCATTAATTAGAATTGATAGTATTTTTGTTAAAGGAGAGGTCCAAAACTCCAATAAACTAATTTACAATATACTGAAAATAGACCCGAATGACATTTACCAGCAACAAATCATCAACCAAATAGAGACGCGCATAAAAGAAAGCCCTTTTCTACAATCCATTAAACCTTCAGAATATGAATTTATCAACAATAAATGCTATATCTATATCTATTTAAAAAACAAGCCTGCAAGTAATTTCAATGGTATTATTGGCTTATTACCAGATGATGATGGAAAAATTAATATAACAGGTGACGTAAATATTAAGCTATTGAATGCTCTGCACAAAGGAGAAACCATCCAATTAAATTGGAGGAAACTTCAGCCACTCACACAAAACCTGCAAACAGCTTTTTCTTATCCCTTTTTGCTTAACTCATCTTTTGGTGTTGACACAAAATTCTCTTTGTATAAAAGAGATACAACATTTATAAATATTGATGGCAAAATAGGTGTCCAGTATTTTTTTAATAGTGACAATACTCTTGCGGTTTTTTATCAGAACAAAAGTTCAAATTTGCTTTCTTCTGAGCGATTTCAATTTGCAACAACACTTCCAGAATTTGCAGACATTAGCAATAGTTCTTATGGAATTGAAATGAAGTCAATAAAATTAAACTACAAATACAATCCAACAAAAGGATACGCTGCTTTTTTATCCGTTTCAGCTGGAACAAAAACCATTCGTAAAAACAATAACTTGAATCCAATTATTTATGAGGACTTAAATTTAAAAACTGCTCAATTTGGAATACAATCAAATTTTGATTTTTATATTCCGATAAAAACAAGAAGCACCATTAAATTAGGATCAAAAACTGGGTTCATTTTCAATGAGAATATGTTTACTAATGAACTATTCAGAATAGGTGGAAATATAACATTAAGAGGTTTTGACGAAGAGTCTATATATAATTCAAGCTTTGCTATTGGAACCATAGAATACAGATTTCTTTTAGAGCAAAATTCTAATATTTTCATCTTTATTGATGGTGCTTGGTACGAAAATAGAGTTAAAGGAAACTTTATTACTGACACACCGATAGGAACAGGAGTTGGGATAAACTTTAGCACAAAACCCGGAATCTTTTCTATTAGCTATGCTCTAGGCAGTCAAAAAGGTAGCCCATTTATTATTAGGTCTGCTAAAATTCACTTTGGCTTTATTAATTTTTTCTAACTTAGAATTATTTTTTCTCAATTACAGTATACTAGGACCGTATGTATATTTATAACCTATTTAAAAAAATACCGTAAAAAACTCTTAAACAAAATGAGATGACATTGTTGAAATCTTATATAAGATCCAAAAAGTTACTTTTTAATTTAAGTATTCTACTGTTCTCCGCATTCTTGATTAATGCTTCATTTTTTACAAGTCCAAGAATAAAGGTAAGTACACCCATCAAAAATAATGAGTTTTTATTGGAATACCTTTCAATAAAATACCCTGATCAACGTTTTGAAAATTTTATTTACGTAGGCGTCAAGCGGCAAGAGCTGGATTTATACCTAAATGGAAATCGCATTATATCTTACCCCGTTTCTACTTCTATGCATGGTGCCGGAACAAAAGCTGGTAGTGACATGACACCTATCGGTTTGCACAAGATAAGAGGGAAGTTTGGATCTGATGCTCCCATAGGAGGGATTCTAAAAGCTAGAAAATATACCGGAAACATTGCCAGCATTCAAACCAACCCTATGAAAACAGGAGAAGATGCTATCACCACACGAATTTTAACACTTGAAGGATTAGAAAACGGCATTAATAAAGGTGGTGAATTGGATTCTTTTGAAAGACACATTTACATCCATGGAACTGCCGAAGAAGGTCTAATTGGGCAACCAGCATCACACGGCTGTGTGCGAATGAAAAATGAAGATGTAATTGACTTATTTAACCGAGTCAATAAAGACATGACGGTTATTATTTTGAATAATTAGTAATAATATTAATTATGATATGCTTTCAGTCGTATCCAGAAATAAAATTAGCTCCTTTCGCCTAAATAAGTTGTAAACCACTGAAAAAAAAATCGATTGAAGCCTTTAAGTCAAAAAAAAATACAATACTTTAACAATCGTATGCTCCTTATCATTTGATTTAATAAAGTAATCCCTTATCTTTGCACTCGCTTTTAGAAAAAGCATGCATTAGAAATTATTAAACTTATCATTGATATGACAACTACAACAGAAAAATTACCTTACAAGGTTAAAGATATTTCTTTAGCAGATTGGGGAAGAAAAGAAATTACAATTGCTGAAGCTGAAATGCCAGGATTAATGTCTCTTAGAGAAGAGTATGGTGATTCTAAGCCTTTGGCTGGAGCAAGAATTGCAGGATGTTTACACATGACTATTCAAACAGCTGTTTTAATTGAAACCTTAACAGCTTTAGGTGCTGAAGTTACTTGGTCATCTTGTAATATTTTCTCAACACAAGATCAAGCTGCTGCTGCAATTGCTGCCACAGGTGTCCCTGTATATGCATGGAAAGGATTAAATGATGAAGAGTTTGATTGGTGTATTGACCAAACAATTAATGGGTTTAAAGATGGCAAGCCATTGAACTTGATTTTGGATGATGGTGGTGATTTAACGAATATGGTTTTTGATAAATACCCAGAGTTATGTGCTGGAATTAAAGGATTATCAGAAGAAACAACTACCGGTGTTCATAGATTGTATGACAGAATGAAGGCAGGCACATTAGTTATGCCAGCAATCAATGTAAATGATTCTGTTACTAAATCTAAATTTGACAACAAATACGGATGTAAAGAATCTTTAGTTGATGCAATTAGAAGAGCTACTGATGTAATGATGGCAGGAAAAGTTGCTGTAGTTGCTGGGTATGGTGATGTTGGAAAAGGTTCTGCTGCTTCATTAGCTGGTGCCGGAGCAAGGGTGATTGTTACTGAAATTGATCCAATTTGTGCTTTACAAGCTGCAATGGACGGTTTTGAAGTGAAAAGAATGGATGATGCTTGCAAGGAAGCAAATATTATTGTTACTACAACTGGTAACTTCAACATTATTGAAGGGAGACACTTTGAGGCAATGAAAGACCAAGCTATTGTTTGTAATATTGGGCACTTTGACAATGAAATTGACATGGCTTGGTTAAACGGTAAGTATGGTCATACTAAAGATACAATCAAGCCACAAGTCGATCAGTACAATATTAACGGTAATGTTATATTCGTTTTAGCTGAAGGTAGATTGGTAAATTTAGGTTGTGCTACTGGACACCCTTCTTTTGTAATGAGTAATTCATTTACAAACCAAACATTAGCTCAATTAGAGTTATGGAACAACACGGATGCATACAAAAATGAAGTATACATGCTGCCTAAACACTTGGATGAAAAAGTAGCAAGGTTACATTTAGCTAAAATTGGTGTTGAGTTAGAAACATTGACACAAGACCAAGCGGATTATATTGATGTGAAAATTGAAGGTCCATACAAAGTAGATCATTACAGATATTAGATTCTTTCTCCTAGGAGATATTGATATTAATAGTACTTTTAAAGTCCCATCCCGACCCCGATAACTATCGGGGTTGGGATGGGACTTTTTTATAACTGCACATGAAGTTTGGAGGTCGATTAAAATATTATTTAGTAGGTTTTAGCATTGGCATAATTGCATGCTTGATCATCTTTAGAGGAAGAGGCTGCGAATGGCTGCCCAACGAAAGAGTCCTTAACTCCATTCGCACGAGCAACATCTATTTCACTGCGCAGGATTCTTGCATGATGGCAAGCAACAACATTACTAAAAAAGATGTCTTTTTGTTACTAGCTAATGGCGATGTTAACTTTGGAGCAAGTTCCACAAATGTAAAACTTGAAAATTATAAATTAAACAACGTTAATAAAATAGGTGAGCAAAAAGTATATGTTATTGAGCACAATGATTTAATAATTTCTTTTGACTTATACGAAAGAGATTCTGTTGTTTTCATTTCGAAATTCAATGACCTAGAAACATCCAAGAACTGCTCAGGAGAATCTGATATTGCAAAAGCCATGTATTTGCCGAATGATATGACATTAGAAAAACTATCTTCAAATAAATTGAGGTTTGAAAAGGTTTTTAATTGCGAAATGGATTGCTTTGGGATAACTGACACAGATATTGACTCGCTATTTACAAATGGGGAAGTATTGTTCAATCACAGTTACCCAAACAAGAAACCAAATCCATTGTATTTTATTGAAAAAGAAATAAATGATGTAACCTTCATATTTTGGATTGAACAGGGAGCTACTAAAACAAGATTAAATAGGGTAGCTAAGCTGAAAGAAAAAACATATAAAAGTAAAACTTACGCTGTCGAATATTTATTCTCGGAAAAACCTAATTGCGATTGCGACCAATAAATACCTTTAGTTATTCTTGAATTTCTCATGAAAAAGGACATCTCTTTCAAGCACTTCGCCAAACATGCTTTTTTGTTGCAATTGTAACCACAATTTAGCATCGTAAATGTCACTAAATATTTTAACCGGATTAGCAGATTTACTTAATCGTATATAAAATTTAGCATATAATCTGGCAGGCAAAGTATTAATAACAATTGCTTCAGCAATTTTAATTTCCTTCGTTAAAGTATCTTTTGCAAAAAATTCTCGAGCACCAGCTGAAATACCACCATATACACGTGCATCGACTAAAGACAAAAACGGCTTACCTTTCACAATTGAGTAAATAGCCTTGTTTGCTTCTATAGCATCTTTTAACTCAAAAAAACCGTTTTCTTTAAATTTTAAAAGGACTATATTTCCTTGCAAAAGTTCTATAAATCCTCTCTCTAATTCAATTGCTTGCAATTTCGGATATTGTGTTTTCATAGGTTTTTTTCTGTTTTTCATCTAATGATGTACCAAATTTAACGAAAACTTCTGAATTAGCTACAATCAACATTTATCTATTATTGGTTACCTAACCGAATACATCCAGACAGCAATACCATCTTCTTTTAGTGCTGTAGATTGTTGAATTGCCATTGCTTTGTTAGCATAAGAACTGACACAAGCATAGGTAAATTCATTCTCTAGATTAAAATAGATGAACGAAGCATACCCTTTAGCTGATAATTCTTTCACCAATCCTTCGGCATTCAATTTGTTTTTAAAACTCCCAGCTATCAAATAATATTTATTCACTTTATTGCTAACAATTTTATTCGGTAAAATCTCAACAGGCTTTTCAATTTTTGCTTCTAACAGAGTTTCCTTGTCTTGAAGTGGCAATTCAATTTCTGTTGTTATCTTTTTTCTGAATTCTATTTCATCAGCATTTTGCGCAAGCAATTCATCATATAGCAAATCTGTTACTATAGAATCATAATAACTATCATGAAACACCATAATGCTGCCCTCATAAC
This sequence comes from uncultured Flavobacteriales bacterium, assembly GCA_943788755.1. GTDB lineage: Bacteria > Bacteroidota > Bacteroidia > Flavobacteriales_D > Parvicellaceae > CALSMU01. The sequence goes on along the minus strand of CALSRM010000002.1, from coordinate 33,928 downwards.
AAGCTACCCATATATTATTAGTTTCATCGTCATAGGTAATCCCGATTGGCTTGTCATTTGTTTTAATATTGTCCAAAACCTTCATGTCTAAGGTCCTGACTTTTGTCAATTTATCACTTCCGTAATTGACTACATACAAATGCCTTCCGTCTCCAGAGAGAGCCATCGAACGAGGAAGACTTCCTGTTTTAATTTTTGTAACCTCGTTGGTAGATAAATCAATCTTTCCAACTACTCCATCTCCATTTAAACTTACATACAGATAATCATTTTTTGGACTCATACATAAATGACGAGGAGATTTTCCTACATCTTTTATCCAAGTCTTCTCAAAAGTTCTTAAATCAATAACAGCTATTTTACTTGACCCCATTATAGCTATATAAGCTTTAGTCCCTGAACTATCCACTTCAATTCCTCTAGGATAAGTCCCCAATTTTATTCTTTTAATTTCTTTTAATTTGTCCGTATCTATAATACTTAAGTCACTACTACTCCAATTGGTAACCAATACATATTTACTGTCAGGTGTAGCCGCCAAATATTTGGGAACTGCACCAACCTTAACAATCGCTTCAATCAACAATGTGGAAGAATTAATTTTATATACAAAGCTACTATCGTAAATTCCTGTCCCGTGACAATTATCGCAACCAGGCTTGTTGAATTCCGTTTCCGCTCCTCCACTCATATTATAATTGGAAACCCAAGCAAATCTACCATCATGTGTAAATGTGCATTCTACAGGTGAACCTCTGTACAACCCATTTCTTTTAGAATAGCCATACTTATTCAATTCTACCTTATCCGAAATGGTTTTTAGCAACTGAAAGTTTCTATCGTAAACGGTAACCGTATGTTTATACATCATGTTTTGGGCAAAAAATAGCCCGTTTCCCGAATGGACAATTGATTTGGGATTAATTTTACCTTCAATAATTTTCAACTGAGATAATGTACTGTCTTCTTTATATGCAAAGGCCGAAAAAGCATTTAAAATAAAATAGAGATATAGAAGTCGTCGAAGCACCTTACTTGCAATAATGCTGTAAAGATAGCTTTTTATGAAAAATAGATTAATACAGATTAGTTTCTCTCCAAAAACGAGATCAAATCTGCAGCAGATTTTTCTGGAATTTCCTCCATGGGAACATGCCCTACATTTTCATAAATAACAACTTCTGAATTCTGAATATCTTTTTCAAACTTTCTAGAATGTTTAACATTAATCCAATTATCATTGGCTCCCCACATAATTAATACTGGAATTGAAAGCTGTATTAGACGATCCGTATTATGTGCATAATCAGAATTTGCTAATTTAACAAAAGCCTCTTTATTTCCTTCTCTATGAAACAAGTCATAGTGCCGATTTACAAGCTCATCTGTTACTTTAGATTGATCTTCAAACACCTGTCTCAAAAATCTTCGAACAACAGCTCTTGGGACATAGTTAAAAACATTTCTAAGAAAAGGGTTTTGGGCTATTACAAATGGCAATGGCATACTTTTTTCTCCAATATATCCTGCAGAATTAATTAAAATTAATTCATCAACCCTATTTTCATATTTCACTGCAAATTCCCAACAAATCCAACCTCCTAATGAGCTTCCTGCTATGCAACATGATTTGATATTCAGCTTTTCTAAAAATGCATCTAAAAAGTCTGAATAGTCGTCAATACTATACTCATGAGTCGGATTTGGACCTGTTAAACCAAAACCCGGTAGATCCAATCGGATTACTCGATACTGCTTTTTTAATATTTCATTCCAATCATCGAATGAATGAAGAGAAGAAAATGTCCCATGAACTAAAAGTATTACTTCACCACCGCCTTCATCGCAATAATGAATATCTAGTTCATCAATTGTAACAAAATTGGAGGTTTCGTAAGTATACTTTTCTTTTAATTCGTCTATCTTCATATGCCACTAGGAAGCCACAGGACAATATAAATACCTGCTAAGCATTAAGAATAAGTAACCAATAAGTTAATTGTTTGTAGTTGTTTCAATTCCGAAATAACAAAAAAAGCCCGAACCTAACTATTTTAATAGTTATAGTTTATGAACAATCTAATTTGAAAACGTCAACTTTTCCACTGCCAAAACTCCGTAAAATTTCATCTTAAAATATTGCGCGAACGCTTCTTCAACCGTTATATTATTCTTTCTAAGAAACTTAGCATCAATCATCATGTCAAAGAAAAACAAATCTGTTTCTGCCATCATATCAACATTAAAATCTCTAAAAACTCCTTTATTGATACCTGCTTGGTAATACGTTTTGATATTCTCTGCAGACTTTTCTCTAAACAGATCAACAGCAGCCCATGTTTTTGGAAAATAATTCTTTAAATCTTCTAGATAAAGAGCCGACATTCCTTTTAAACTTTTCGTGAAAAACTGTGCTCCTTTATAATATCTTTCCGTAAACTCAATAGAATCATCAAATAATAAATCGCGAAATTTTTCAAGCTCAACAAGCTTGAACCACAAAGCATCATGTATTAAATCTTCTTTAGAAGAATAGTAATTATAGATAGTAGCTTTAGTCAAGTTCAACTGTTCAGCAATATCATCCATTGTTGGCTTACGCATACCGTTCTCATAAAAATAAGGCATTACCTCTCCTAGCCATTTTTGCTGTTTAGTATTTAGCGGCTTTCTTTTTTTGTTAATTGCTTTTCTCCCCATAACAAACCTTATTTAAGCGTGTTTCGTGATTAAAAATAATTCACTATATTTATGACAAAATTAACAATAATTATCGTTAAATGATAAAACGATTTCTATTTACTCTTGTATTCTTAATTACTGGTTTGTGCAGCACATCTCAAGAAGACCGGGGCAAGAAAAACACGGCGTATTTTGAATTATTAGGCAAAGGATTGTTTTATTCCTTTAATTATGAAAGAGAAATTTATAGGATTGATGAGAAATTAGCTTTTAATGGAAGTGTAGGTTTTTCCATTCTACCGGGATTCACTGACATTGAAAAATCAAAAGATCGTGTATTTCCATTTGAAATAAATGCTAAATACAGTTTTGGACAACACCATGTTGTGCTAGGATACGGAACAACTTTATGGAAGTACAAAGTGTTAGATATAAAAATTGACAATTCCAACATTGGCTCCGCACCTGCGGAACCTACACTAAAGGAAATGAAAGAATGGTTTGCGCATATTGTGTTAGAGTACCGTTATCAAAAGCCAGAAGGAGGGTTTATGGCAAAGGCCGGAATTAGTCCACTTTATTTTGACTACATGGCACATTCCGCTTTCAGTAATAGCAAAAATGCTCAGTTTTCTATTAACCTAGGTATTGGATATAATTTTTAATAATTTCAGTCTTTAATTTAATTAAAATGAAGAAGAATACGATTAATTTACTTTCTGGAACCATTTTGGTTTTTTCGATTGTTTTATCTGGTGCTTGTAAAAAGGTTGAAGTTGATGACGAGAAAGTAGGTGGCTGTTATGACACAGAATCCCCAATGCATAATGGAAGTGCTGATTACGACGACGGAACATGTCAATATGCTTATATAGACTCCTATGAGCTTACCAGTCACCCTGCCCAAGACCCTAATGCAGGAGGATGGCTGAATCCGGAGCAATACTGGGACGTTGGATTGGGTGAAACAACTAGACCTGATGTTTTACTTACAATCACCAACCAACTTACTGGAGAAATCTTATTTGAAGGTCCCGAATCGACAAACATCGCGCCTGATTCATCGCCATCTTGGTCTGCTCCGTACGAAGTGCAATTATTCAATCAAAATTATGAATGGACTCTTTATGACAATGATGAACTTTTGGGTGTAATCGGTGATAGGCAATTAATGGCTTATGGAGTCTTTAACCCAATTGAATTAGCAAGTAATGGTACTATTATTTCTATTTCAGAAAATGAAACCGCTACAGTAACACTCTACTACACCTTAAAGTAAATTTCACAACCATTCAAATGGCTAATCCATTTCAAGAAATAAGAAATAAACAACAATTTTATTTCGAAAACACTTTACGAAAAACCTCGATTTTTGAGCGCAAGCAGAAGCTAAAACAAGTAAAAAAGTGGATTAAAGCAAATGAAAGTCTTATTATAAAAGCATTGTATGACGATTTTAAAAAATCTCCTGAAGAAGTCCGAATAGCAGAAATAAAACCTGTAATTTCTGAAATCAATGATGCGTTAAAAAACTTAAGAGATTGGGCGGCACCAGAAAGAGTAAAAACACCTTTTTATTTACTAGGGAGTACATCGCACATAATTTCACAACCGAAAGGGCTAAATCTCATTATTGCACCATGGAATTTCCCTTTCAATTTAACAATTGCACCAATGGTATCTGCCATAGCAGCAGGAAATTGTGCTGTACTAAAACCTTCTGAATTAACAACAAACTGTGAGCAGGTAATCGTTAGAATGATTGCTGAGTTATTCCCTCCAGAAGAGATAACTGTTATTACGGGTGGCGTGGAGGAGACTACACAATTACTTGAACTTAAATGGGATCACATCTTCTTTACTGGAAGTCCACCGGTTGGAAAAACAGTAATGAAAGCCGCATCGAATCACCTTACTCCAGTCACATTAGAGCTTGGCGGTAAAAATCCTATTATCGTTGACAAAACAGCGAACCTTAAAGATACTGCCCAAAAATTAATATGGGGTAAGTTAATCAACAATGGCCAATCTTGTGTTTCCCCAAATTATGTTTTAGTTCACACCAAAATTAAGGCAAAGTTAATCGTAGAATTAGAAAAAGCATTTACCAACATGTATGGTGAAACCAAAGAGGAAATTGAAAGTAATAATGCACTTACCCGTGTGGTAAACAAGCGTCATTTTAAAAGAATCACAGCACTTATAGATAACAGTATTAAACAAGGTGCTAATGTTATTATTGGTAACGACACTAATTCCGAGAACAACTATATCTCACCGACTATATTGGATAACATCACTACTAATTCTGCAATTTTTAAAGATGAAATTTTTGGACCTGTATTACCATTAATGGAATTTCAATCGATTGATGAAGCGCTTTCAATAATTAATAAGGAGGAGGCCCCTTTAGCTCTTTACATTTTTTCATCATCCAAAAAAAACACAAAGAACATTATTAAGAATACGTCTGCAGGAACTACTGCAATAAACGAAACTACTATTCAATTTATTCAGGGCAACCTCCCATTTGGAGGAAATGGTCACAGCGGAATTGGAAGGTCGCATGGAAAATATGGTTTTAATGCCTTTTCCAATGAAAGAGCTATTTTAAAACAGCGAAGAGGTTTTACAACTATAAAGTTAATTTATCCGCCCACGAATAAGTTCAAACGATTTATTGTTCGATTTATGACTTGGAGAATGTAATAAAAAAATAACATTGGGGGAAATTGGAAGAAGGTTGTGCTTCAATCTCTAACAATCATAGTTATCACGTTTATTATCAAATCTATTCTCTCAATCTTTTAGTATATAACCTGATTGCTACAACAGTAAAAATAGCATTTGGAACCCATACAGCTACAACAGGTGACAATCCAACATTTAGAGAAGCTACAGTGGTCATTTTCATAAAGAAAATATACAATACACTTGCCATTAATCCAATAATAATGTTTTTTCCTACGCCCTCCCTTGACTTTCTGGAGGAAACCGCAACACCTATTAATGTTAATATGTAGGTCGCAAATGGATAAGCGGACCTTTCATACAATACAATTTCTATTTTTGGAACAGCATTCGATCCTTTGCTTCTTTCTTGATTTCTAAATTTCACTAATTCAGAGGTTGTCATCGACTCCATAATATTATCTCTCTGACCAAGGTCAATAACATTAAAACTAAGAATGGTATCGATTGTCGCTATTTGCTTTACAACCTCATTTGAATCATTTATTTCTCGGATAAAAACGTTTTCTAACTTCCATTTATTCGAAGCACTATCGCCATAGGCTTTCATTATCTGCATATCCTTTGTTAGCTCATACAATCCCCTATCATTCTTTTCCCAGGTTTCAATCCACATTCTTGTTACTATATTCAACTTTGCATTAAACACTTTATAATGCAAAGTCGTCTTCTCATTCATTTGTAAGTTAATATTCTGAAAAGAACCATTTACCGGAGTGTATTTACTTTCAAAGAGCAGTCTTTGCTTATTTGCATTTGGCACCATTAAATGGTTCATAAACAAAGCAAAAATGAGAAGTGCAGTAGACACAACCATATAAGGCCTTGTAAACCTCCAAAAACTGACACCATTGCATAATATTGCTATTATTTCAGATCGTTGGGCCATAACCCCAGTAAAAAACAAAACGGATAAAAAGATTATTAAGTAGCTAAACAAATTGACGTAATGCAGGAAAAAATAAGGGTAATAGTCTATAGCAATTTCCCAAAAAGTAAGGTTGTAACTTGGGCTTGTAAAGTCTCTTAACTTTTCACTTACATCAATAACAATAGCAATACTCATTATTACCATTATCATAAAAATGAAAGTTCCTAAAAACTTCTTCGCTATGTATAAATCTAGTTTTTTCATTTAGTCAATTAGCTACAATCTATTGCCTAGTTTAGGAATTATATAGTCTTTCCAAGTTGAGAAAGTACCTGCAATTATCTGTTTTCTAGCTTCTTTGGTTAGCCAGACGTAAAATGCAAGGTTATGCAACGATGCTATTTGTGAACCCAACCTTTCTTTGGATATCATTAAATGTCTTAAGTATGCTTTGGAATATTGAGAATCTACATAAGATGTTCCATTAGTATCTAAATCAGAAAAATCATTTTTCCATTTTTCATTTCTTATATTGATAAATCCTTCACTCGTAAATAACATTCCGTTTCTTGCATTACGGGTTGGCATTACGCAATCGAACATATCAACACCTAATGCAATATTCTCAATTATATTAACAGGTGTTCCAACCCCCATTAAATAACGGGGTTTATCCTTCGGTAGTATATTACAAACTAGATCTGTAGTAGCGTACATCTCTTCTGCTGGCTCACCAACTGAAAGTCCGCCAATGGCATTTCCTTCTCTTTCAAAAGAAGCAATCATTTCTGCAGACTCTTCTCTTAAATCTTTATAGGTACTTCCTTGAACAATTGGAAAAAATGTTTGGTCATAACCATATTTACCATCCGTAGAATCAAAACGGTCACAGCACCTTTTTAACCATCTATGGGTCATTTTCATAGATCGTTTCGCATAAGAATAATCACACGGGTAGGGTGTACATTCATCAAATGCCATTATAATATCCGCTCCTATTGTACGTTGAATATCTATTGCATACTCAGGAGAAAACAAATGTTTTGATCCATCAATGTGTGACCGAAAGGTTACTCCTTCTTCTTTAATCTTTCTACTATCACCTAATGAATAAACTTGAAAACCTCCAGAGTCAGTCAAAATAGGCCCCTCCCAATTCATAAACTTATGCAATCCTCCAGCATTTTCAATTACCTCTAATCCTGGACGTAAATAAAGATGATAAGTATTTCCCAAGATAATTTGAGCTTTAATATCGTCCTTAATTTCGTGCTGATGCACGGCTTTTACAGTTCCGGCTGTACCAACTGGCATAAAAATGGGTGTTTCAATTTCCCCATGGGCTGTTTCTAGCAGCCCTGCGCGTGCTTTGGACTTGGAATCTGTTTTTTCTAATGTAAAGTTCATAAATATGTGAATAACGTTGAACTGCAACAAAGATAAAATAACTTTTAGAAGAGTACTTTTAGCATCACAAAATCATTCATGAAGCCGGAATTAAATATCGAAAACCTATTGTTAATAATATTTGCAGGAGCTTTTTTACTACAACTGACATACTTCCTAGTTTTCTTTATACGAATGACGCAAAAACAAAAACCAGTAGTTGTAGAAAAACTTAAGCCAGTTTCAATAATAATTGCGGCGAGAAATGAAGAACAAAACCTAATGGAATTTCTACCCAAAATATTCGAACAAGATTATCCAGAATTTGAAATCATAGTAGTAAACGATCGTTCTTGGGACAAAAGCATTGATGTCCTGCAAGCTTTTGCATTGACGCATAACAACTTGCATTTAGTTGAAATTCCAGATCATGAAAAAGATGGCTTTGCTAAGAAATTTGCAATTACTTTGGGAATAAAAGCAGCAAAACACGAATTACTAGTATTCATAGATGCTGATTGTTATCCAAATAGTAAAAACTGGCTAAAAGAGATGGCCTCAAGACATACAGGTTCTAAAAACTTAATTTTAGGAGCTAGTCCTTACCTGCGTGAAAAGGGCCTTTTAAACAAAGTTATTCGATTTGATACCGCTCAAATAGCTGTTCAATACTTATCTCTTGCAAAGGCAGGCATTCCTTACATGGGAGTTGGACGAAACCTATCTTACACAAGAGAAGTATACAATTCTGTAAGAGGTTTTAAAAGCCACTATCATATACCTTCAGGTGACGATGATTTGTTTGTTAACCAAGCTGGAACGAAAAAAAACACTACTGTTGTTTTTTCAGAAGAAGCTATAACTTTCTCCATTCCTCAAAAGAATTTTACAGATTGGTGGCAGCAAAAGAAAAGACACCTAACCACAGGTAAGCACTATAAAACCTTTCATAAATTCTTACTTACACTTTACCCCGCTAGCCTAGTAATAATGTACGTTTTACTGTCATTCCTATTGGTTATGCACAATTGGTGGTATATAGCTTTAGGAATTGTAGGGTTTAGAATGCTACTGCAAATGATTATCTTTAGCCGTCCGTTCAGCGTAATGGAGAGTAAAGATTTAATATTATTAGCGCCATTTTTAGAAATATTTCTATTAATAGTGAATCCTATTTTATTAATTAGTAAGAAAAAAAAGAAGAAGCAAAGGCATGGGTTCAAACGAAGATGAACATATATCAACCGATCACCTTTCGGATAAAGCCAAGTATGATTTTATTCTAGTGCAACGAGCAGTAAAATCATCAGATCAACAAGCTTTTGCTGAGCTGATGGAGCGATATAGAGACTCTATCTTTTTTATGCTCTTAAAAATGATAAACAATCGTGATGATGCGGATGACTTAACGATTGAAGCATTTGGAAAAGCCTTTAATCGGCTACATCAATACACCCCTAATTATGCCTTTAGTACTTGGTTGTTTAAAATTGCCACGAATAATTGTATTGACTTTATTCGTAAGAAGAAAAAGAATGTTCTTTCTATAGATAATCGTTTCGAAAATGAAGATGGTGACTCTTTAATGATTGAACTAAGGTCAGGAAACAGAAACCCTGAAGAAGAAGCAATCCGTGACCAAAAAATAATCATGATGCGGGCTATAGTTAAAAAATTAAAGCCTCGTTATCAAGAGTTAATTGAACTGCGGTATTTTAAAGAATTTAGTTACGATGAAATTTCTAAAGAATTGAACCTGCCATTAGGAACGGTTAAAGCTCAGTTATTTAGAGCTCGTGAATCTCTTTATAGTCTTTTAAAAAACGCTAAAGACAGAATCTAATTCGCCTTCTATTGGAATCAATTCTAAAATACTTTCCTAATCTATCTGAAAAACAAATCAAACAGTTTTCTGAACTGAAAGGCTTATACCAACATTGGAATGAGCAGATAAATGTTATTAGCCGAAAGGATATCGATAACTTTTACGAGCGGCATGTATTACATTCTTTAGCAATTGCAAAAGTAATTTATTTTGAACCTGAAACTACGTTACTCGATGTTGGAACAGGTGGAGGTTTTCCCGGAGTCCCATTGGCTATACTCTTTCCAGAATGTAAATTCCACTTAGTAGATTCTATTGGAAAAAAGATTAAAGTCGTAAACGAAATTTCTATTTCCCTTGGGTTAACTAATTTAACTTCAGAACACCGACGAGCGGAGGAAATAAAAGGTTCATTTGACTTCGTAATTAGCCGAGCTGTTACTCGACTAAATCGTTTTATCCCTTGGGTTAACACTAAGTTCAAATCGAAGAACAACAATACAATTCGAAACGGCATTCTCTATCTGAAAGGAGGCGATTTACATGAAGAATTAAACGAAGCAAAATTGAAATACAAACCAACTTTGTATAAAATACCTGACTTCTTTGAAGGTGATTTTTTTGAGACGAAGCAGGTTGTCTATGTCCCTATAATGGGGTAAATAATGTACTTTTTCAGAAAGTATCCTAGCTTTTATGGCGCACTCTATTCAAGGCTATTTAAGTGAAATAAAAACAATGAAAAGATTAACCGAAATAGAAATTCAAAAGGCATTGCTATCTCTAGAGGGATGGGAATTTGAAAAAGATGGAATCATAAAAAAATTTGTCTTTGCAAATTTTAAAGATGCCTTAGCTACAATGAATAGAATTGGTGAAGTGGCTGAAGAAATGAATCATCACCCAGAATGGTTTAATGTTTACAATAAATTAAACATCCGGCTAAGCACACATGACAAAGGAGGTATAACGCAATTAGATATTGATTTGGCAAAAGCAATTGAAGAAATAGTAAATAACTAAAATCCGTATTCATTTCATTGAGAGATTTCAAAAACACAATCTTGAATCTGGTAAGATCCATGTGTGTTTGTTTTTATCTTTGGCAATTGCTTTTTCACTTCAAAATAATTGTATCCATCGGCTAAGGTATCCCAAAACTTCAATAGACTAATTTTAGAAGAATACCTCAATCTATTTTCACCATAATCCTCCATTCGAAATGGAAATAAATGAACAGGAATTTTACTTTGTCCGTTGTTTTTTGCTTCAACACAAATGACATATAATTCTTTAATCCACTTATCCGTAAGAGGTATACAGCCTATGCTAACACAATCACCGTGAATAAAAATATCCCCACCAGCATTTCTAGAATTTGTCAATTTTCGATCGCTAATATTGGGGTAGCTTATACCTACTGACAAAAAGAAATAGCTTGACGGATTAAAACGGTCGATATGATAAAACCCCTCTGGAATTTGCATATCTCCTTCTTCCCTTTTTGGACCAAGTTCACCAGAAAAAAAGCAGAAAGCATAGGACTTAATTAAAGAGTAAATCGAATCACAGTTATTCTTGGCGTATAATTCAAGTTTTCTTTCAGACTTAATAGCACGTAGAAATATATTCATATTGTTAATCTCGATACCTTTTTGTTGAAATATACTATCAATAAAATCGTAATTCTCGCTGTAAGCTTCACGTACATGTTGATATTTTAACTGATTATATTTGAACGACTGACTATGGATTGGTTTAACCGTAAAGGATAATGCGCTTATAATTAATATAAAAGTTGGATTAATTATTGTAAAAGCACCGATTAAGTTTAATTTTTTACCAATTCTCATAATTAACAAATTTTAAGAGAGTATTTTTATAACTTCACTTAGTAGTTACATTATTACAGACAATGCATATTTTATGATAAGAAACATTTTTGCCACAATAATTATAGCTTCTGCAGCTCTTACATCAAGTTTAGCTCAATCCGACGTTGAAACATTTACTACCACTTATAAGGTTAATGAGCTAATGGGACTTATTGACAGAATGTATGTCGAAGATGTAGATAGAGAGCAGCTAGAGCTTGATTTTATTAGAGGAATGCACAATAGCCTATCACCTTTTCAAGCTTACCATGAAGATTCATTACTTAATAAAAATGAGGTTCCAACCCAAGACAAGTATCAAGGAATTGGTATCTCTTTTAAATTTAAAAGAGACACCTTGCTGGTAAAGAGTGTTATTCCAGGCAGTGGCGCAGCTAATGTGCGGATGAAAGAGGGAGATAAAATAGTAAAAATTGGAGACAGAGGTATAGACGACTTCTATTCATATCTTGACGTTACAAGAGCATTAACAGGAGAAGCTAATAGCACTCTTAGCGTTACACTTTTAGATGGAGATAGCTCACAAGTTAAAGAGATTATCCGGAATGCAGTTAGTGGTTATTCTTTTACCATTTTAGGTGACAAAGAAAATACTGTTTCCATCAATGAATATGACAAAGCACTCCATTATTTTGATGCTGTTTATGCAGACACAGTGACGAATAGTGTTATAGTTGAAAATGGCATTCGTTATATGTTAGACCAATTAGATCCGCATTCGGCATACATTTCATTAAAAGACATTCACGATATGAACGCTCCTTTAAAAGGTTCGTTCTCTGGCGTAGGAGTTCGGTTTCAAATTGTAAAAGATACAATCACTGTTGTTCAAGCAATTCCCGGAGGGCCTTCTGAAAAAGTTGGAATTCAAGCAGGTGATCAATTTGTTGAAATTGACGAGGAAGTTGTGGCGGGAACTGGAATAAATAACACAGGAGTTCGAGATAGACTATTAGGCGATAAAGGAACCAAAGTTCAAGTGAAAATGAAAAGAGGTGGAAGTAAAGAACCTTTAGAATTCACAATTGAGAGAGATAAAATTCCAATTTATAGTTTAGATGCATCCTACATGGCAGCACCTAAAGTTGGTTATGTGAAGCTGAACAACTTTTCAGCTACGACTGTGGATGAAGTAAAGAAAGCAGTAAGAGGCCTCCGAGCAGAAGGAATGGAAGACTTAATAATTGATCTACAAAGTAATGGCGGAGGGTATTTAATGACCGCAATTAACCTAGTTGACGAATTGTTAGATGATGACAAGCTAGTGGTTTATACGCAAGGTAGAACCTACCCCAAAAACAGTTATGGCACAAGACATAAGGGAGATTTTGAAAAAGGAAGGTTAATTGTTTTGATTAATGAAAGTAGTGCATCAGCAAGTGAAATTGTTTCAGGAGCTATTCAAGACTGGGACAGAGGACTTATCGTTGGAAGAAGATCTTTTGGAAAAGGTCTTGTTCAAAAACCAATATATCTAACGGATGGAACTCAAGTAAGAATAACTACACAAAGGTACTATACTCCTTCTGGAAGATGTATTCAAAAATCCTATGAAAATGGAACCCGAGAATATCGGAAAGAAAAATACGAGAGGTATACTAGTGGTGAGTCATTTAATGAAGATAGTATCCACTTTATCGATTCGTTAAAATTTGAAACAAAAGTTAAAAACAGAACCGTTTATGGTGGAGGTGGTATCATGCCAGATGTATTTGTCCCTCTCGACACAAACGGCACCAGTAAATATTATTCTTCTCTAATAAGAAAAGGAATAATGAATCGATTTGCTTTGACATGGGTAAATAAAAATCGGAAAAAATTAGAATCTAAATACATTTCTTTTGATAAGTTTAAATCCAACTTCAATACTGACAAGGTAATGAAAGAACTATTTAAGTATGCTGAAGAGGAAGGTTTAGAATATAACGACGTGCAGTTTTTAGCTGCTGAAAACACTATTAAAACTAGGCTTAAAGCTAACATAGCACAAAACCTTTATGATTATAGAAAGTTTTATGAAATAATAAACGATTTAAATTCTTCACTACAGGAAGCGTTAAAAATCCTTAAGGTAGGTGATGAATTTGATCAACTTTCGGCAAATTAATAAAGAGCTTTAACAATTCATTAAGATACTTCTAATTATTATTATTTAAATTTGTGCGAACAAAAATTTAATTATGACAAATAAAATAACATTAGGGCTTGTTGGTGTGGTATTAATTATATCCGTTTACAACTCTGTAAAAATTTCCAATATAAAAGTTGAAAACGTTATAGAACAACCAAATCGTTCTAATACAGTAAACAATAATGTTGTACCGCAGCAAAATAATTTACCTACGAATCCAAATATGGAGAATTTAAACGCACAACCGTTAAATTCTGCCGCAATTGCTCCAGCTCAGCAAAACGCAAGTCCAGTGCAAGCTGTTTCAAGTGGACCAACTACTTCAATCCAATTTAAAAATGAAGTACATGATTTTGGTAATGTGGATGTAGAAACTGAAAACAAATATTCCTTTGAATTTGTTAATACAGGTACCGAACCGTTGTCAATTACAAATGCAAAAGGATCTTGTGGGTGTACGGTTCCAGATTGGCCAAAGTACCCAATTAAACCAAACGAAACAGCAACAATCGATGTGATTTTCAGACCTAGTAAAGGACAAGCTGGATCACCTCAAGAAAAAACAGTAACTGTTGAAGCAAACACTGAGCCTAAAAACACTATTGTGAAAATTAAAGCATTTGTTAACGCTGAAAAATAACCCCAGAATCACATTTAAAAAAAAGCCAAAAGATTAAATCTTTTGGCTTTTTTTTGTGGTTTTATTTGGAGCTTCTTCTTCTCCTTATCTCTTTTTGAATCAACAAAAGTTCGCGACTAGTTTGACCAGCAACTGATGTATTTTCTTCAGCTCTTCGAATTAAATAAGGAAGAACCTCTTTAACAGGTCCGTAAGGAACGTACTTTGCCACATTATACCTTTCACTAGATAGATTGAAGCTAATATGATCACTCATCCCCAACAATTGAGCGAAATATATTCGTTTATCCGTTTTTTCTACGCCATGTTTTTGCATCAAATTCGCCAAATATTGCGAACTATCTTCATTGTGCGTTCCGGCACAAATAGAAATATCCTCTATATTTTCTACACAATACTTTAGTGCTAAATCGTAATCATTATCAGTAGCTTCTTTAGTGGGTTGAATAGGATCTTTATATCCCATATCATTCGCCCTCTCTCTTTCTTTTTCCATATAGGCACCACGAACTAATTTCACACCAATTTTACAGTTATTCTCCTTTGCCTTATTGTGTAGGTCTTTTAAGTAATCCAATCTATCCCATCTGTAAAACTGAAGAGTGGTATAAATAACAACCTTTTTTGTATTATACTTCGCCATCATGTTTTCACACAATCGATCTATCGTTTTTTGAATCCAGCTATCTTCAGCATCAATAAATAAGGGTACATCTAATTCATACGCTGCTTTACAAATAGTATTGAAGCGTTCTTCAATATTGTTGTACGCTAGTAATTCCTTTTCGTTTAAGTTACTTATGCCTTCATTAGCCTTTTCTAAAATAGAAAACTGCGCTATTCCAGTTGGTTTAAAAACTGAAAAAGGAATTGCCATACTACTTCCTGCTTTTTTAATTGTAGCTATAATTTCTAACATGGTAGAATCTAAATCATCATCCCCTTCTTTTCCTTCTACAGAGTAATCCAATATAGTACCAACACCATATTTATTCAATGTAGTTATTGTTTTTTCACATTCTTTAATACTCTCGCCTCCACAAAACTGTTTGAAAATTGTTTTCTTAATAATTCCTTTTATCGGCATATGAATAGAGAAGGCAACATTAGTAAACCATCTACCAAATTTAACCATCGAATTAATACTCACCATATTAAAAAGCAACTTAGCACTTTTTAAATCATGACTAGATTTATTCTTAAAAGCTATTTCTGTATTATCAAAATTAATTGACATTTGATTTTATTTATATAATTCGGCAAATATAATAACTAATTGAATCCTGTTAAGATATAAAGGTATTGTTTTACTGCAATAAAAGCAATCTTTTTGATGCCTCTTCATCACTAACTCTGAATAGGTTTGACAAGCTTATTGCGTATAAAATAAGGTGTTATTTTTTTAATTGAAATTTAGCGAAGATGGCAAAAATATAGTCATTTATATCTTAAGTAATTTTTAAACTCAACAGAAGGTGCTTTGCGTTTAATATATATGATTAAACTATTATTTCTGCAACATTAACTTAATATTTGCTATCGGTTTCCTAAACATCACCATGAGGTATTAAAATAGCAGCTAAACAAAAATTTCATATATTTAATAGGGAATCAAAACATAATTTTATAATTTAAGTATATTCGCTAGTCTTTACGGTAGGTTAAGTTTGAACTGAGTGAAAAAATTGTAATTAAATGGTAATAGGAAAAGGTCTTATATCTAGTGTGTTTAGCAATTATATAGATTCGGAAGATATACTAATTTTCGCATCAGGAGTTTCTGATTCTAATGAAACTAGAATTTCAGAATTCAACCGTGAACTAGAACTTGTAAGGCTATCCTTAAGTAAATACCCTACAATGTTATTCGTGTACTTTAGTACTTACAGCATAGATCACATATGTCTCAATAGTAGACCATATACTAAGCACAAATTAAATATTGAAAATTTAATTCAGGAGAATTCTTCTAATTATCTAATCTGTCGACTTTCAAATATAGTTGGAGCTGGAGGGAATTCTAGTAATATATTTAATTACATAGTCGACGGTATAAAGAATCAAAAACCAATTAATGTTTGGGCAAATGCATCACGCAGTATATTAGGTTTAGATGAATTAAAATCAATCTTGACCCATATAATAGATGCAGAAGAAAGAAATAAAGTAATTACTATAGCTAGCGGAACTAGCTATAAGTTACCGGACTTAATTAGTAGAATTGAGATTCATTTCGGGAAAGTATTTACCGGAACTTATCTTGATAAAGGTGGTGATTCAAATATTAACATAAATTCAATTAAAAAGTATCTTGATTTATTGGATGCAGATTTTTCAATTAATTATATTGACAACCTGTTAAACAAATATTATCCATGTCTATAAAGGAACATACTATTTTGTATTACCAATCCGCTCATCCTTCTTTTACTCTTAAGCATTTGCTGTTGAAAAGAAGAAAGTATCAATAAAAGCGAGAGAACTTATTAAAAATAAATACCCAATTAACGAAAGGCAGAAATTCATCGTACTTTGCAATAAGTTAAGATTTACTGACTAAGAGTCAAAAAAAATAAAAAAAATGGAGACTACTGATGAATATAGATTATCCCATACAGCTGTCGGAAAGGGCGCCTCTTACCAAGAGTCATTTGAAAAATATCCATATCGACGACTCATGTGGACATGGGAAAAGAAACAAATAAAGGAAATAATTACCTATCGATTTAAAAAAGAAAAAGATATCCTAGATTTTGCTTGTGGAACCGGAAGAATTTTATTGGAACTAGCAAATATTTCTGAGAATGTAACTGGAATTGATGTATCTGAATCAATGTTAGATATTGCACGTAAACGTGTCCCAAATACTGAAATAATCAATGCTGACATTACCCATATTAACCCCTTTGAAGAGAAGAAGCAATTTCAGATCATTGTATCCTTTAGATTTTTCTTAAACGCTCAACCGACTTTGAGAAAGGAAGTTCTTAGCGCATTAACACCTATGTTAGAAGATGATGGAGTATTAATATTCAATAATCATGGTAACAGTTCCCACTTAGGACTATTTCTTCAAATAACTGTTATGAAAGTTAAAAAGATACTTCGGCCGAAAAAAAAATATTTCGTTCCCAAAAAGCTCTCAAGAAAACAGATAGATGAGTTGTTGGAGTGTGAAGGATTAAAAATAGTTGAAACTTACCACCGAAATGTTTGGCCAATAATGAGTGAGAAAAGAGAAAAAGATGTATCAAAATTTGAAACTTTAGAGAATTGGTTTTCGAAAAGGAAGTTTTTTGAAAGATTATCTCGAAACGTAATATATGTCTGCAAAAAAAAATCATAACAATAAGTTTATCTTCGATAAAGAAAATAAGTTATTTCATAAATTTCCGTCACAACTGATGTTAAAGTCTGAACTGGAAATGACATTAAAAGCAAAAGAACTATCTGATCGATCAGGCTTATTTTATGTACCTAATGTTGTAGACTACACCAAGGACAAATTGATCTTCGAACTACTTGCCTGTAATACCTCTCTGCGCGCTTACTTTCTTAAATCCACAAAGACTTTCAGTATGTCTAAGGATAATTTAGTCGATATAAGAAAGGTTTTCTTTAATGTCGGATTGGTATTGGGCGAAATACATTCTAATAATCAAGTTTTTTTAGGTGTTAAAAAAAAATATTTAGATCTAGAATTCAATATAAATGAAGGTGATAATGTATATTTACATGGAGATTTCAGCATCTCAAATGTTCTCTATGATGTTAATTTAAAAAGAATTTCAGTTATAGATTGGAGTTTGTCTCAATTATTCTCTTCCCCTGCAAATTATGGCCCCAGGTATTGGGATCTTACATTTTTTATATCAACATTCTTTTATGCTTCATTATCAACTTATTATTCATATAAATTACGTGAAATATTAGTCAGAGAATTCCTTTTAGGATATCTAGAGAAAACTCAAATTGATAGGAACATATTTTCTAATAATTTAGGCCAATTTATATATCAATTCAACACTTATGAACTGTATGACAAAATGAATAATGAAAAAGTATCAGGATTAAAAAGTCTTCTATGGCAGCGATCTAAATCGAAATTACTCTCATTTTCTAAACGAATTGAACAGGATTTTCTTTAGAAAAAAATATTATAAATGATTTGGTTAAAATAATATTGATTAAAATTCAATTTATACAGTTCAACATAAAAAATAAATGCTTAAAACCTATATATGGGAATTATTCAAAATAGTGCGATAAAAACATCCGTAATATCATATTTTGGTTTGATTTTCGGCTACTTGAATAAAGGCTTATTATTTGTCATGTTTTTATCTACTGAGGAGATTGGATTAATAAATTTAATTCTTCCTATCGGTTTATTACTTGCTCAATTTTCGAATTTCAATAGTGCTAATATTATATGGAGATTCTTTCCATTCTTCAGAAATCACGAAATGAAACATTTTGGATTTCTCTCCCTAAATTTATTACTGGTGACATTAGGTTCATTACTTTTCTCATTACTTTTCTATATCTTTGAAGGACCTATTTCAATGTTCTACTCTCAAAAATCACCCGAATTTATTGAGTACTATTATTGGATATTAATCGTTGCTATACCTACTGCATTTTACTTTACATTTGACTATTACTTAAGAGCAATGTACAAGAATGTCTTAAGTGTCTTTTTGAAAGATATTGTATTACGTTTGTTAACAACAGTATTTATTGTGTTGTATGCATTAGAAATTATTTCTTTTGATTTATTAGTTCATTTTATTTGCCTTTCATATATGCTTCCAATGGTTGTATTAGGCTTTTATTTAAAAAAATTGAATGAGTGGAGCACATCTTATAAAAAAATTAATATTCATAGAAGATTTTTAAAAGTGATGTGGTCCTTTTCCATGTATAGCTATTTTAATATGATGGGAGCACTATTGGTAGTCACATTGGATGTGGTAATGATTTCATCATACATAGGGCTTGCGGCTAACGGTGTATATTCGACTATACTTTACCTCACAAGTGCATTGCTTGTACCTTATAGAACATTATTAAGAGTGACAGCACCATTAATTTCTGAATATTGGAAAAAAAGTGATGTTTCAAGTATAAATATTGTTTACAAAAAGGTCAGCTCTATTAGTTTAGTAATAGGCGTTTTTGGATTTTTAATTGTTTGGATAAACAGGGAAGAACTCTTTCAGCTATTACCGAATTCTTTTGCTGACGGCATTTATATTTTCTTTTTTCTTATGATTGGAAAAGTTATTGACGCTTATTTTGGTTTAAATGGAACCATCCTTGTGACCTCGAAAAAATTCAGATATGACATTATCTTTACTACATTTTTAGTTGTATTAGTAATTTTACTCAACATGTTATTTATTCCTATTTGGGGTGTTATTGGGGCAGCTTTATCAACGTCCATTGCCTATGTTATGTATAATTTATTAAGGATGTCATTTATCTGGTACCACTACAACTTGAAACCTTTCAAAATACACCAAATTAAGTTATTAGTTCTAGGAACTGCAACATTCCTAGTCTTTTACTTTATTCCCTTCAATTATTTTAGTTTGTGGACTAATTTAATACTTCGATCCATTATATTCTGCTTAATTTTCGGAAGCATTTTTTACTACTACAAAATAGAACCAGAAATTGTGGGATATTTAGATAAAGAGATTAATGCTATAAAAAAGAGGTTTATTAAAAAATAAACTTATGTCTGAATATCCTTTTTCAACTTATTCTTGACAACCAGAAAATGACACTAGTCCTTTCTTTTTAGTGAGTTCTGCTGACTATTATATAGGCGCTAGTCTCAAATACCCGTTAAGAATGGAAAGACACGTTATATATTAAAGAAAAAGATTGTAATTGCTCATTTATATATCTCAACATATTCACCATAAATTAATTGTTTCAAAATTACGGAAATGAATGAATTTTGTAATCTTGATTACATATCCATATATTATGGATTAGTAAGCTTAATGTCTATGAATAATACTTCTGTTCAAGAATGACCTTAATAGCGAGTTATTTTATTAATTTATTAACTAAATCAATAAATTTATTTCGTTCATCAAGAGGAAATCTATCCATTATACTTTTTCTAGATTTTTGTGACAACGAATTTTTATCACTTGCCATTGCTTCAGCAAATAGACTTCTAAGTTCTTCCACATTTTTATGTTTCAAAACAAATCCACAGTCATCAATTATTTCTGGTATTGCAGCTACATCAGAGCCTATTGGAATGCATCCACATAACATCGCCTCACAAATTGCACTTGGGAATCCCTCACAAATTGACAGCTGCAAATAAAACTCATGCTTTGCATACAGCGCTTTCAATTCATCGTAAGAAACAGAGTCAACTAATTTAACATTTGATGGTACATTTATTACGGGAATATCATCGATTGTTCCTCCTACTACTGTAAATTTATTATCAGGATAACTTTTTGCCATTTCGACAATCAAATCAATCCCTTTTCGGAAATAATTGGGGTTATTCAAGAAACCAACAGTAATAAACGAGTTTGGGATTTTCGCTTCATCATTTCTAAACTGTTCAGCGTCATATCCATAAAACAATTCCGTATACCCCCCTTTAACCTTAGGACAAAATATTTTATACCCTTGTTTAGGGTAATCATCTTTTGTATACGTATAATTGGATTCAACCAAGCTTTTATGAACGGGAGCAAAATGGGTGGCTAATCTTAAAGACCAAGCTGTAAATGTTTTTAAAACAGGTCGGTTAAAATTCCCATAGCTTATAGAAGGAAAACTTACACAATCAGTACCTCCTAGAACAATTAAACAAGGTTTGTTAAAGATCTTTGCGAAAAGTGTAGGTAAAAAAGATTGATATCCCGCAAATTGCGAAATCACAATATTACTTCTCCATATATTGAAAAACAAAAAGAAAAACTGCATTGCAAACTGAAATGGAACTAACAGTTTATTATTAGGATTAAAGAAAGATTTTTTTACTCTAAAATTTGATTCAAGAAGCGCTAAATCTTTTTTAACAAATGAAGTATTGACCGAATGAACATAAATAACTTTACTGCTATCCATATCTCACTTAGCTATTTTATTTAGTAATTCAGCCATTTCTCCTGTCAAATTTTTTCTTGAAAATTTTTCGATACCTTTATTTGAAACATCAACAAATCCAGATTTTTTAAACGCTGAATAAAGCTCCTGTATAATTCTCTTTAAGTTCTCTTTTTCATCAAATCCAAAGACATAACCCGCTATGGTTTCTTTGATTATCCTGCATGAATCTCCCTTAACAGGTCCAATGCACAAAATAGGTCGTTTTGCCGCTAAATACTCAAAAAGTTTACCCGGAATAACCCCCATCGCATTTGGCGTATCGTTAATTGGTAATAAAAGCATTTGAGCTCCCTTTAAATAGTTTACTACTTCATTATGAGGAACATAATTTAATTTATTAAAACTTTCAATCAACCCATTAAAGGCTATTTCTTGCTTAACAGCTATGTCAACAGGACCTATCATTTTAATTTCAACATCTTCAGAAAACCCTTCAATTTCAGAACAAAGTTCCCCCAACACAACCCAAAGATTATGCGGATTCCTATCCTTATTCAGAGATCCAATATGAACGAATGAAAACTTTTTATCTAACTCTACTGTTCCCTTATTAAAATCTTCTTCATCAAATCCATTGTATATTACTTGAAATTTTCTTTTTGATTGCTCTAAAAAATCTTTTGCCCAATTAGGACTAACAGTAACTACTTCATCTGCAAGATTGATTACTTCGTCTTCTAATTTATGATGCTTTTTATCAGCCCATTTTGAAAGAAGCAATTTATCATAAAAATCAATATTTGTCCATGGGTCGCGAAAATCAGCTAACCATGGAACACCAAACTTCTTTTTTAAAGAGAGAGCTATCATATGGGTTGTATGCGGAGGTCCATTCGATACAATGGCATCTACATTATTTTCTTTCAAATATTTAGTCAATCTCTTTACTGAAGGTTTTATCCAAAATTTTCTAGCGTCAGGAATAAACAGGTTTCCTCGTACCCAAATTGAAAGCTTCTCAATCGTTTTTGGCTTTTCATTTTCTGTTAAAAAGCCCGTTTGTATTTTATCCTCTTTTTTTTGTCCTATTAATTTTTTATACACTTTATATGGTTCCCAAATTGGTCCTTTTAAAACTTCAATATTTTCAGGAATATCTTTTTTCAAAGAGTTATCAAGTACAGGCACTTCTCCTCCTTCAGCAGTAAAAACAACAGGTTCCCATCCGTATTCTCTTAAATACTTAACGAATTTCAACCAACGTTGAACTCCTGCACCTCCGCTTGGCGGCCAATAATATGTTATAATTAAAACTTTTTTAATCATCTTTTCCTTTAACTAAAGAAAGGTAACCAAAGCCAAAAACTAATAAAATGATTAAACTAGAAGAAGCTAAAGCAATATTTGATAATGATTCAAACGACTTCAACTCATACTTTAATATAACCTCTTTACTTCCTTCAGGTACCTTAACCCCCCTTAAAGTATAGTTCACTCTATTAATTGGAGTCACCACACCATCAACGTAAGCTTTCCAACCTAATTCATAATAAACTTCAGAAAAAACAATAAAGTGCTCTCCTCCTTTAACATTATCCAAGGAGTATTTAATCTCGTTAGGTCTATAAGAACTCATTGTTACCGTTTCATCTCCATTGTTTGTATAAGTTCCAGAAATCCCTTCGTTGAAAAGTTTCCCGTTGTCATTAGAATAAGTCTCGTCCGTAATTGCTACATTTTCTAAATTCTCATTATCCAATGCTACAAATTCTTCATCTGGTGAATTAAATGCTTTGACTTCTGATACAAACCAAGCATTTCCAAATACTTCTGAATTTATAAACCCTGGAGTTTTTTGTTGATTTTCAGGAGAAAGCGTTGTAGGATTCCTCATGTCAATAAACACTCCTTCTCCTCCTTTATTAGCTATAATATATTTTGTATTTAGCATATGTAATATTTTAGCCTGACCCAATGTATTTGGGTTTGAAGCAAGCTGCATTTGCCCCCTCATTTTTCTCTCAATTAAATCTTGGTATCGCTGAATTTTAGCAGCATGATAACCACCTAAAGATTTATGGAAATAAGATATAGAAGTTTCTTGAGAATAGTCACCCAACAATAAAACTCTATAGTTAGTCATCCGATTCAACATACTAAACCGCTTACTTGCATCTTCTCTATATGTAAGGACTTCATTTTTTTCGGCTGTTTTTTCTTGAATAAACTGTTCTATTTCTTGACCTAATTTAGGGTTTTCAGCAATCTCATTGTACATTATTGCAACATCCGAATAAGTAGGAGTATATGGAATCAGTTTCTCTTCACTTTTCTCCCATCGGGCATATTCAGCATTCTGTCCGGGTTCATTATCTAAATAACGTAAACCCACACTCCATAAGTCAATAAGAATTAAAGAGCCTAAAGCTATTGTAAAATAAACAGGCTTCATTTCTTTGTAAATAAAGAAATACAATAATCCAATTGCCAATAACATAAATATTAAACTTCTAAAAGCATCCTTTTGAACAACAGAAGCTCTATATGCAACAAGCTGCTTTTCTGCCTGTTCAAGTTTAGGCATATAGTGTTGGGTCACTTCCATTGCATATTGTTCGGGTTCTCCATTATAATTTTGTGGTACAGATTGTTCTGGATTACTAATAACCATTGCAGTAATTTGTTTACTAACATTTCCGGCTCCAAAGATGGAAGCATCTTTGTCACTTTTCAAATCTATTAGAGAGCCAGGCATAGCAGCAAATAATAATGTCACAAAAACAACAAACCCTGAAACTCCTAAAAATAGCTTTTTCGACTCAATCTCTTTCCTGCCAAAAATCATCATCGTTCCATGGAACGTTTCTTTATTCTTAACAACATCTTTAAGCCATAAAAAACCAACTATAGGTAATATCAGCTCAACTATTACTAATATTATTGTTACCGCTCTAAACTTATTGTAAACGGGGGCGTAATCCCAGAATATATCTGTTAACCACATTAAGTTTTTACCCCATGCCAACATAATTGATAAAATCACCATAATTAATAATGGCCATTTCAAGTTGTTTCTCCAAAATACCATTCCCAAAACAAACAGTAGGCATACAATTGCTCCAATATAAACAGGACCAGATGTTGAAGCTTGATTTCCAAAATAAGTAGATACAATATCATTTGAAACTTGGCTTTGGTATAATTGATAATTCAATTGAAGAATTTCTTTCAATTCTGCATTTCCCTCACCTTTCATAAACTCTTCATCTCCTATTAAAGCTCCAGATGCTCCACCTTTAATATTTGGAATCATAAAATTCCAAGTCTCAACCTTACCATAACTCCATAGCAAAGCATAATCTTTTTTCATTCCTCTTTGCGTTAAAACTTTAAAAACTCCATCAATAGTTTCATTATCTAATCCTGTCTTTTGAGCTATTTCAGCGATTGGCATTTCCAAAATACATTTTGGCATATCACACCCCGTTAACTTCAATTTATTTAACACTAATGTGTCAATCTCATTTGCATATTGACTAAGCTGTTTAACAGGAGTCAACTCAGACCCGCCACGTTGTGTATGTGGAGAATATTCAGCTGTACCATAAAGATTTGGAATATTAGTAGATATAGCAAGTAAAGTACCTAATGCAATAAGTCCTGTTCTTTTTGCTAATGATGGAAAGGCCTTTTCTTTTATATATTTAATAACATAATACACAAAAATAAAGAACAGCATTATAAAGAAATAATATGTAACCTGAGGATGATTAGCATTAATTTGCAATGACATAAAGAGTGTCATCACGGCTGTTCCTAATAATACTTTATTTCGATATGCTAACAAAAAACCCCCTAGCGCTGGTGCCATATATGCAACAGCTACAGCTTTTGAATTATGTCCTGCCCCCATAATTATAAAGAAATAGGAGGATAAACCATAAGCAACTGCTCCAGCTAATGCAAGCCAAGGATCCACTTTCATACATAACAAGAATATGTAAAAACCTATCATATAAAGAAACAGGTAATTAATCGGATGGGGTAATCCAAGCATAAATACCTTATGCAGTTTGCCTATTAAATTTGAATCATAAACAACTGTAATTTGAGTTGCAGGCATTCCCCCGAAAGCTGAATTAGTCCATAAAGGTTCTTCTCCAAATTCTTCTCTGTGATCAATTGTCTCCTTGGCCATCCCTTTATGCATTTTAATGTCATGGCTCTTTAACATATTACCTTGCAAAGCAGGATAAAAATAGGCCATTGCAATACCAATAAACACGCAAACTGCCACCACGTGCGGAAGCATTTTTTTCCAATCAATCGTCATTTAATCGTTTTTTGTTGTTGGGTAAAGATAAAAGTATATACGTTATACTCAAGCCTCGAATAAAGGAATTTATTATTCCGAAGTTTCCTCAAAATCGATATAATCACCTTTTTTTACCTTTTCTTTTTTTTGAATTATCGATTCATTATGTTGGTTTCTAGGTCCTGAATTCAAATTTGAATCAACTTTATTCATTATTTTTTGCCGCTTCAGTCCATTAAATATTAATATAATCACCAAGATGATTAATAATAGTTCATAAAGACCTCCTGAACCTGCTAAAACCATATTTACTTACTCAAGTAAAGGTTTCTCTCTGAATAGACTTTCCTAAAAAATGGATCCTTTAGATCTTTAATGAATTGAATCGCCTCACCAGTAGATTTCATTTCAGGCCCTAGTTCTTTATTTACATTAGGAAATTTCTCAAAAGAAAATACAGGTATTTTAACTGCATAACCATCCTTTTTTGGATTAAACGTAAAGTCAGTAACTTTTTTGCCCATCATTACTTTTGCAGCATAGTTCACATAAGGTTCTCCGTAAGCTTTCGCTATAAACGGAACTGTTCTAGACGCTCTTGGATTTGCTTCAATTATATATACAATATCATTCTTTACGGCAAATTGAACATTAATCAATCCAACCGTCTTCAACGCTATAGCAATTCTTTTGGTGTGCTCTTCTATCTGTGTAATAATGTAATCCCCCAAATTATATGGAGGTAAAACTGCATAAGAATCTCCCGAATGAATCCCTGCTGGCTCAATATGCTGCATTATTCCAATAATTTGGACATTCTCACCGTCACAAATCGCATCTGCTTCGCATTCAATTGCTCCGCCTAAAAAGTGATCTAACAATATTTGATTCTTAGGCATGTCTCTAAGAATATCAACGACATGATGTTCAAGTTCATCCTCATTAATAACAATCTTCATCTTCATACCTCCAAGAACATAAGAAGGTCTTACCAGTAAGGGAAATCCAAGACTTCTAGAAAGTTCAATTGCTTGCTCAGCACTTTCTACAACTCCGAATTCTGGGTAAGGAATCTCCAACTCTTTTAATAAATTTGAAAACCGTCCACGATCTTCAGCTAAATCTAAAGCATCGAAACTTGTTCCGATAACTTTAACACCATATCTCTCTAGCTTTTCTGCTAATTTCAATGCAGTTTGACCACCCAACTGAACAATAACTCCTACCGGCTTTTCTTGTAAAATGATATCATAGATATGTTCCCAAAAGACAGGTTCAAAATATAATTTATCAGCTGTGTCAAAATCAGTTGATACCGTTTCTGGGTTACAATTAATCATAATTGTTTCATAACCTTCTTCCTTTGCAGCTAAGACGCCATGGACACAACAATAATCAAATTCAATTCCTTGGCCAATTCTATTTGGGCCGGAGCCTAATACTACAATCTTTTTCTTATCGGAAGGAATTGATTCATTTTCTTCATCGAATGTCGAATAGTAATAAGGTGTCTGTGCTTCAAACTCAGCAGCACATGTATCTACCATTTTGTAAACTCTATTTACACCTAATTCATTCCTTTTATTAAACACTTCACTTTCTAAACATTTTAGTAAGTGAGCTATTTGCCTATCGGCATACCCTTTTTGTTTGGACTCAAAAAGCAATTCTTTTGGAAGTGATGAAATATCAAATTTTTCAACTTGTTTTTCATGTTGAATTAATTCATCAATTTGGCGTAAAAACCAATCGTCAATTCTAGTAATTTCTTTTATCGTTTTAAAAGGAATACCTAATTTAATTGCATCATAAACATGAAATAATCTATCCCAACTTGCATTTCCAAGACTGTCCAAAAGTTTATTTTGGTCTTTTAATTCTTTTCCATCAGCTCCTAAACCGTTTCTCCCAATTTCGAGTGACTGACAAGCTTTTTGCAATGCTTCTTGAAATGTTCTTCCAATTCCCATTACTTCTCCAACAGACTTCATCTGAAGGCCCAGTCTTTTATCAGAACCTATAAATTTTCCGAAATCCCAACGAGGAATCTTAACTATTACGTAATCCAATGTTGGTTCAAAAAATGCAGATGTTGTTTTGGTTATTTGATTATCCAACTCATCTAATGTATAACCAATTGCAAGTTTAGATGCAATTTTTGCAATAGGATAACCAGTAGCTTTTGAAGCTAATGCAGAAGATCTAGAAACACGAGGGTTTATTTCAATAGCAATTATATCTTCATTTTCGTCATCACTTACAGCAAATTGAACATTACAACCTCCAGAAAAATTACCAACAGCTCTCATCATTTTGATGGCCATAGTTCGCATCTTCTGATAGGTCGTATCGCTTAATGTCATTGCTGGAGCAACAGTTATAGAATCACCTGTATGAATACCCATAGGGTCAAAATTCTCAATAGAACAAATGATTACAACATTATCGTTTTTATCTCTTAGCAACTCTAGTTCAAATTCCTTCCATCCAAGCAATGCTTTATCAATCATTACTTCATGAATTGGTGATTTGTGGAGACCATCCGTCATTGCATGTTCAAACTCCTCTTCATTGTATACGACAGAAGCTCCTGCACCACCTAGTGTATATGAAGCCCTTATACACATAGGATACCCAAATTCTTGAGCAATACCTTTACCATCAAGGAATGATTTCGCTGTGGCTTGCGGAGCCATAGGCACATCAATATCAAGCATTAAATTCCTAAATGCTTCTCTATTTTCTGTTATTTCAATCGCGTCTAGATCAACACCGATAATAGCTACGTTATAATCTTTCCAGATATTCATTTCTGAACAAGAAATGCATAAGTTCAATGCAGTTTGCCCTCCCATTGTCGGAAGTACTGCATCAACATCATGAATCTCTAATATTTCTATTATTGATTCTGGAGTAAGAGGCTTCAAGTAAATATTATCTGCTACGACTTTATCAGTCATAATTGTAGCAGGATTAGAATTAATAAGAGTCACTTCAATTCCTTCGTCCCTAAGTGATCTTGAGGCCTGAGAGCCAGCATAATCAAATTCACAAGCTTGTCCAATAACAATTGGTCCACTTCCAATAATTAAGATTGATTTGATGGAATTATCTTTCGGCATAGAATATCAATTTGATAAATTTCTGCAAAAATAAAACAATGCTTTAGGTAGAGTACATAAAAGTTATTACAAGTTGCAACGACTTATTAACAGAGCAAAAAAAAAGCCCTCCATCTACTGATGAAAGGCTTTTCAAAAAACGGCAACGACATACTCTTCCAGATTTTACTCTAGTACCATCTGCGCTATAAGGCTTAACTTCTCTGTTCGGAATGGGAAGAGGTGGACCCTTATGCAATAGTCACCGAAGACTTTTAATAAATTGCATGTTGAAAATAAAATTAAACCAGAGAAAGTATTAGAATAAACTGCAGCTAAATAAAGCTTACAGGTAATTAGTACTACTCAGCTTTGACGTCACCGTCTTTACACTTGTAGCCTATCAACGTCATCATCTTTAACGACCTTTAAAAGATATCTCATCTTGAGAAGAGTTTCGTGCTTAGATGCTTTCAGCGCTTATCTCAACCAAACATAGCTACCCTGCGATGCAGCTGGCGCCACAACAGGTACACCAGAGGTTTGTCCAACCCGGTCCTCTCGTACTAGGGTCAGGTTCTCTCAAATATCTAGCGCCCACAACAGATAGGGACCGAACTGTCTCGCGACGTTCTGAACCCAGCTCGCGTGCCACTTTAATGGGCGAACAGCCCAACCCTTGGGACCTTCTCCAGCCCCAGGATGTGACGAGCCGACATCGAGGTGCCAAACCACTCCGTCGATGTGAGCTCTTGGGAGTGATCAGCCTGTTATCCCCGGCGTACCTTTTATCCTTTGAGCGATGGCCCTTCCATACGGAACCACCGGATCACTATGCTCTACTTTCGTACCTGCTCGACTTGTCGGTCTCACAGTCAAGCTCCCTTGTGCCATTACACTCTGCGCACGGTTACCAAGCGTGCTGAGGGAACCTTTAGAAGCCTCCGTTACTCTTTTGGAGGCGACCACCCCAGTCAAACTACCCACCACACGCTGTTCTCCTGAAAGGAGTTAGGCACCGAATAATTGAAGGGTGGTATTTCAAGGACGACTCCATCACGCCTAGCGACGCAACTTCGAGGTCTCCCACCTATCCTACACATCAATTATCCAATACCAACGTGAAGCTATAGTAAAGGTGCACGGGGTCTTTCCGTCCCGTTGCGGGTATCCGGCATCTTCACCGGAATTACAATTTCACCGAGCTCGTGGCCGAGACAGTACCCATATCGTTACACCATTCGTGCAGGTCGGAACTTACCCGACAAGGAATTTCGCTACCTTAGGACCGTTATAGTTACGGCCGCCGTTTACCGGGGCTTCAATTCAGACCTTCTGACCGAAGTCATAAGCCCTCCTCTTAACCTTCCGGCACCGGGCAGGTGTCAGGCCTTATACATCATCTTTCGATTTAGCAAAGCCATGTGTTTTTGATAAACAGTCGCATGGGTCTATTCACTGCGGCTGACCGAAGTCAGCGTCTCTTCTCCCGAAGTTACGAGACGATTTTGCCTAGTTCCTTAGCCACGGATCACTCGAGCGCCTTAGTATACTCTACTTGACTACCTGTGTCGGTTTGCGGTACAGGTTGTTTTAATCTGATGCTTAGAAGTTTTTCTTGGGAGCCTGATTAGCGCACTTCCGTCACCCGAAGGTTCAGTTATCACTCAGATTTTAGCAAAACAGCGGATTTACCAACTGTCCTATACCTACATCCTTAGACGAACTATTCCGTCAGTTCGTGTGCATTTCACTTCTCCGTCACTCCATCGCAATTAAAACAAGTACGGGAATATTAACCCGTTGTCCATCCACTACCCCTTTCGGGTTCGCGTTAGGTCCTGACTAACCCTCAGCTGATTAGCATGGCTGAGGAAACCTTAGTCTATTGGCGTGCGGGTTTCTCGCCCGCATTATCGTTACTTATGCCTACATTTTCTTTTCTAACCGCTCCAGAGTACCTTGCCGGCACGCCTTCAGCGCAATTAGAATGCTCCCCTACCACTCTTGCGAGTTCACAGTTTCGGTGGTGTACTTATGCCCGATTATTATCCACGCTCGATCGCTCGACTAGTGAGCTGTTACGCACTCTTTAAATGAATGGCTGCTTCCAAGCCAACATCCTAGCTGTCAGTGCAATCGAACCACGTTTGGTCAACTTAGCACACACTTGGGGACCTTAACTGATGATCTGGGTTCTTTCCCTCTCGGACATGGACCTTAGCACCCATGCCCTCACTCCCGAGTATATTTCATAGCATTCGGAGTTTGTCAGGGGTTGGTAGGCGGTGAAGCCCCCTAGCCCTATCAGTAGCTCTACCTCTATGAAACTCAACCTCGAGGCTGCACCTAAATGCATTTCGGGGAGTACGAGCTATTTCCCGGTTTGATTGGCCTTTCACCCCTACCCACAACTCATCCAAAGACTTTTCAACGTCAACTGGTTCGGTCCTCCATTCCATGTTACTGGAACTTCAACCTGGTCATGGGTAGATCACCGGGTTTCGCGTCTACCGCATCAAACTAAACGCCCTATTAAGACTTGCTTTCGCTTCGGCTACTTAACTTCATTAATTAACCTTGCTTGATACGAGTAACTCGTAGGCTCATTATGCAAAAGGCACGCTGTCACCCCAAAGGGCTCCAACAGTTTGTAAGTGTATGGTTTCAGGATCTATTTCACTCCCTTGTTCAGGGTACTTTTCACCTTTCCCTCACGGTACTAGTTCACTATCGGTCTCTCAGTAGTATTTAGCCTTGCCGGATGGTCCCGGCAGATTCAGACAGGATTACACGTGTCCCGCCCTACTCAGGATACTACTAGGTATTAACACTATTTCATGTACGGGATTATCACCCTCTTTGATGTAACTTTCCAGTTAGCTTCCATTATAATGTTAAAGTCCACATTGTAGTCCTACAACCCCAAATTTGCCGAAACAAATTTGGTTTGGGCTGTTCCCCGTTCGCTCGCCGCTACTAGGGGAATCATTGTTATTTTCTATTCCTCCGGTTACTTAGATGTTTCAGTTCACCGGGTTAACCTCCCCTAAGGGATAACTAGTCTTCAACTAGCTGGGTTTCCCCATTCGGAAATCTCTGGATTAAAGGTTGTTTGCACCTCCCCAAAGCTTATCGCAGCTTATCACGTCCTTCATCGTCTCTGAGAGCCAAGGCATCCGCCATACACCCTTAACAGCTTTTAAATAAGTTACAACTTATTCTAAACTTTATTCTTAATATTTGATAGTTAATATAAAATATTAACTCTGATTTAATTTTATTTTCAACATGTCAAAGAACTTATTTTCCATAACGGAAATAGTGGAGAATAACGGAGTCGAACCGTTGACCTCCTGCGTGCAAGGCAGGCGCTCTAGCCAGCTGAGCTAATCCCCCAAAAAAACTTTATAGTAGTCCCTCGCAGATTTGAACTGCGGACCTCTACATTATCAGTGTAGCGCTCTAACCAACTGAGCTAAGGGACTATTGTCCAAAGCAAATCTGCCAAAGCACACTGAGCTTTTGGGAAATAATAAGTTATATATAAAGAAGTAAAAAAGAAAACTAGGTAAAAACAATTATGCACAAAATCAAATCGTCGTACCTCTAAAAAGGAGGTGTTCCAGCCGCACCTTCCGGTACGGCTACCTTGTTACGACTTAGCCCCAGTTACCAGTTTTACCCTAGGCAGCTCCTTACGGTTACCGACTTCAGGCACTCCCAGCTTCCATGGCTTGACGGGCGGTGTGTACAAGGCCCGGGAACGTATTCACCGGATCATGGCTGATATCCGATTACTAGCGATTCCAGCTTCATAGAGTCGAGTTTCAGACTCCAATCCGAACTGAGATAGGTTTTAGAGATTAGCATCTTGTCGCCAAGTAGCTGCCCTTTGTACCTACCATTGTAGCACGTGTGTGGCCCAGGACGTAAGGGCCGTGATGATTTGACGTCATCCCCACCTTCCTCACCGCTTGCGCGGGCAGTTTCTTTAGAGTCCCCACCATAATGTGCTGGCAACTAAAGATAGGGGTTGCGCTCGTTGCGGGACTTAACCCAACACCTCACGGCACGAGCTGACGACAACCATGCAGCACCTTGTACATTGTCCGAAGAAGGACTGGTTTCCCAATCTGTCATTGTACATTTAAGTCCTGGTAAGGTTCCTCGCGTATCATCGAATTAAACCACATGCTCCACCGCTTGTGCGGGCCCCCGTCAATTCCTTTGAGTTTCAACCTTGCGATCGTACTCCCCAGGTGGATTACTTAACACTTTCGCTTTGCCACTGACAGTATATCGCCAATAGCTAGTAATCATCGTTTACGGCGTGGACTACCAGGGTATCTAATCCTGTTCGCTCCCCACGCTTTCGTCCCTCAGCGTCAATAATGACTTAGCAAGCTGCCTTCGCTATCGGTGTTCTATGTCATATCTAAGCATTTCACCGCTACATGACATATTCCGCCTGCTTCAATCATATTCAAGAAATTCAGTTTCAATGGCAGTTCCATAGTTGAGCTATGGGCTTTCACCACTGACTTAAATTTCCGCCTACGGACCCTTTAAACCTAATAAATCCGGATAACGCTTGCACCCTCCGTATTACCGCGGCTGCTGGCACGGAGTTAGCCGGTGCTTATTCTTATAGTACCGTCAGCCCTCTACACGTAGAGGGGTTTCTTCCTATATAAAAGAAGTTTACAACCCATAGGGCCGTCATCCTTCACGCGGCATGGCTGGTTCAGACTTTCGTCCATTGACCAATATTCCTCACTGCTGCCTCCCGTAGGAGTCTGGTCCGTGTCTCAGTACCAGTGTGGGGGACCATCCTTTAAGACCCCCTAAACATCGTTGCCTTGGTAAGCCATTACCTTACCAACTAGCTAATGTTGCGCATGCCCATCTTTAACCACCGGAGTTTTAATTACATGATCATGAGATCTCGTAATGTTATGAGGTATTAATCCAAATTTCTTTGGGCTATCCCTCAGTTAAAGGTAGGTTGCATACGTGTTACGCACCCGTTCGCCACTCGTCAGCGAAAAGCAAGCTTTTCCTGTTACCGTTCGACTTGCATGTGTTAAGCCTGCCGCTAGCGTTCATCCTGAGCCAGGATCAAACTCTCCATTGTAATTATAACTTTAAGTTTTGTTGTGTACTCGGATTTGACTTTAATTGTGTAAAATTTAATTTTACGCTAGTTTCCTAATTTTTTACTTCAATACTTCAAAGA
>CALSRM010000001.1 GCA_943788755.1 uncultured Flavobacteriales bacterium | reverse complement strand
TTACAGTTGATCCAAACGTAACCCCAACATTTGCTCAATTAGGGCCTTATTGTGTTGGAGATGTAGCAGGTACACTACCTACAACATCTACAAATGGAGCAACAGGGACATGGGATGCTGCCATATCTACAGCAGCAAATGGGACAATAACATATACATTTACTGCATCATCAGGCTGTTTTACAACAGCAACAATGGATGTTACAGTTGATCCAAACGTAACCCCAACATTTGCTCAATTAGGGCCTTATTGTGTTGGAGATGTAGCAGGTACACTACCTACAACATCTACAAATGGAGCAACAGGGACATGGGATGCTGCCATATCTACAGCAGCAAATGGGACAATAACATATACATTTACTGCATCATCAGGCTGTTTTACAACAGCAACAATGGATGTTACAGTTGATCCAAACGTAACCCCAACATTTGCTCAATTAGGGCCTTATTGTGTTGGAGATGTAGCAGGTACACTACCTACAACATCTACAAATGGAGCAACAGGGACATGGGATGCTGCCATATCTACAGCAGCGAATGGGACAATAACATATACCTTTACACCCGGTTCTGGCTGTTTTACAACAGCAACAATGGATGTTACAGTTGATCCAAACGTAACCCCAACATTTGCTCAATTAGGGCCTTATTGTGTTGGAGATGTAGCAGGTACACTACCTACAACATCTACAAATGGAGCAACAGGGACATGGGATGCTGCCATATCTACAGCAGCGAATGGGACAATAACATATACATTTACACCCGGTTCTGGCTGTTTTACAACAGCAACAATGGATGTTACAGTTGATCCAAACGTAACCCCAACATTTGCTCAATTAGGGCCTTATTGTGTTGGAGATGTAGCAGGTACACTACCTACAACATCTACAAATGGAGCAACAGGGACATGGGATGCTGCCATATCTACAGCAGCGAATGGGACAATAACATATACCTTTACACCCGGTTCTGGCTGTTTTACAACAGCAACAATGGATGTTACAGTTGATCCAAACGTAACCCCAACATTTGCTCAATTAGGGCCTTATTGTGTTGGAGATGTAGCAGGTACACTACCTACAACATCTACAAATGGAGCAACAGGGACATGGGATGCTGCCATATCTACAGCAGCGAATGGGACAATAACATATACATTTACTGCATCATCAGGCTGTTTTACAACAGCAACAATGGATGTTACAGTTGATCCAAACGTAACCCCAACATTTGCTCAATTAGGGCCTTATTGTGTTGGAGATGTAGCAGGTACACTACCTACAACATCTACAAATGGAGCAACAGGGACATGGGATGCTGCCATATCTACAGCAGCGAATGGGACAATAACATATACATTTACACCCGGTTCTGGCTGTTTTACAACAGCAACAATGGATGTTACAGTTGATCCAAACGTAACCCCAACATTTGCTCAATTAGGGCCTTATTGTGTTGGAGATGTAGCAGGTACACTACCTACAACATCTACAAATGGAGCAACAGGGACATGGGATGCTGCCATATCTACAGCAGCAAATGGGACAATAACATATACATTTACTGCCGGTCATCAGGCTGTTTTACAACAGCAACAATGGATGTTACAGTTGATCCAAACGTAACCCCAACATTTGCTCAATTAGGGCCTTATTGTGTTGGAGATGTAGCAGGTACACTACCTACAACATCTACAAATGGAGCAACAGGGACATGGGATGCTGCCATATCTACAGCAGCGAATGGGACAATAACATATACCTTTACACCCGGTTCTGGCTGTTTTACAACAGCAACAATGGATGTTACAGTTGATCCAAACGTAACCCCAACATTTGCTCAATTAGGGCCTTATTGTGTTGGAGATGTAGCAGGTACACTACCTACAACATCTACAAATGGAGCAACAGGGACATGGGATGCTGCCATATCTACAGCAGCGAATGGGACAATAACATATACCTTTACAGCCCGGTTCTGGCTGTTTTACAACAGCAACAATGGATGTTACAGTTGATCCAAACGTAACCCCAACATTTGCTCAATTAGGGCCTTATTGTGTTGGAGATGTAGCAGGTACACTACCTACAACATCTACAAATGGAGCAACAGGGACATGGGATGCTGCCATATCTACAGCAGCGAATGGGACAATAACATATACCTTTACACCCGGTTCTGGCTGTTTTACAACAGCAACAATGGATGTTACAGTTGATCCAAACGTAACCCCAACATTTGCTCAATTAGGGCCTTATTGTGTTGGAGATGTAGCAGGTACACTACCTACAACATCTACAAATGGAGCAACAGGGACATGGGATGCTGCCATATCTACAGCAGCGAATGGGACAATAACATATACCTTTACACCCGGTTCTGGCTGTTTTACAACCGCAACAATGGATGTTACAGTTGATCCAAACGTAACCCCAACATTTGCTCAATTAGGGCCTTATTGTGTTGGAGATGTAGCAGGTACACTGCCTACAACATCTACAAATGGAGCAACAGGGACATGGGATGCTGCTATATCTACAGCAGCGAATGGGACAATAACATATACCTTTACACCCGGTTCTGGCTGTTTTACAACAGCAACAATGGATGTGGTTGTAAATACCACACCAACAATAATTCTTAATAACCCATCACCAGTTTGTTCGCCATTAACAGTTGATATTACGGCTAATGCTGTTTCAAGTACAGATGTTGGCACGATGCTTTATTATTCAGATGTTGCAATGACGATACTTGTTCCAGATGCAACAATAGTTAGTGCAGGAACATATTATGTTGAGGCAACAAACGCAGGTTGTGCAGCAAATGGTTCAATTACGGTAACGGTAAATGCACTGCCAGTAGTTAATTCTATAACACCATCTGAATGTGAGAACGTTTCTGGATCCGGGCAAGCTTTAAATATTGATGTAACAGGATTGGAAGCAGGGTTGCATGGTTCTGGAACATTCATTTGGTTTACAGATAATAGTTATGTAACACCTTCTGCTCCGCAACCAACAGACGTTACTGTAAGTGATGGGGAAACCTTTTATTTTGAAGTAACAAGTAATGGATGTACAGTTCAAAATAGTATTACTTATGCAGTAGGAAATAATATTTCACTTAATGATCCTATGCCAGATTTTTGCGAAGATGCAGTTGGTAGTGGTGAAGTAACAGGAATAGATTTAAATGATTTTAATGACGCAGTTTTTGCTGGAGCAACTACTTATACATGGGCAACTGGTCCTACAGGTGTTACTATTAATGATGGAGATATTATTAATATAGAAGTGACACAAGGGACTTGTCCACCAGTCAGTATAGGTGTTAATTTTACTGTTAATTCTTTACCGATAGCAGCTGTAAGTGCTGGAGGTACTTATTGTGAAACAATTGAAGCAATTCCAGATGTTACAATTACATTTACAGGAACAGGACCATGGGACTTCACATATAATGACGGAACAAGTTCAACTTCGGTTACTGCACTAACAAGCCCTTATACTATCGAAAATGGAATTGATGGAACTTATGTTGTTACAGCAGTTTCTGATGCGAATTGCACTGGTAGTAGTAATGGTTCTGCTAATATTATTACTAATCCATTGCCTACCGCTACGATAAGTGGTGGTGGAGCCATTTGTGCTGGTAATCCAATAATTCCGGATGTTACTATTGATCTAATAGGAACAGGGCCTTGGAATATTACATATTTTGATGGTACTTCTTCTGTCACTGTTTCAACAAACGCTAATCCGTATATTATAACTGATGGGGCTGATGGTACCTATACTGTAACTAACGTCTCAGATGTAAATTGTACAGGAATTGCTAGTGGCGTAGCTACAATTACTACAAATCCATTGCCAACAGCTACGGTGTCAGGTGGTGGTCCGTATTGTTCAGGAGAAACATTTCCTCAAGTAGAAATAGAATTAGAAGGGACAGGGCCATGGGATTTTGAATATACAGATGGGACCACCACCACAACTGTTACAGGCCAAGCAACAAGTCCGTATTTTATTACATCTGGTGATGATGGTGCTTATAGTATGGTTTCTTTAACGGATGCTACTACTTGTGCAGCAACTTCTTTAGGAGGATCAGTCAATGTTTTGACAAATGCTTTGCCAACCGCAACATTAAGTATTGTAGGAGTTAATACTATTTGTGACGGGGATCTACGTCCAAATATTAGCATTGAATTAACAGGAGCTGGGCCATGGGATTTTCAATATACAGATGGAACAACTACTACACTTGTAACTAATGAATCAACAAATCCTTATGTACTAACAGAGGCTGCAGATGGAACTTATAGTATTGTTTCAGTCTCCGATGCTAACGCTTGTGCGGGAACATTTAGTGGAGATGAGACCATACTATCCAATCCTATTCCAGCTGCTCCAAATGCAGGAACCGATGCTATTTATTGTTATGACGCTGCTAACCCACCAATAGATTTATTTGCTGTTGGGACTGATTTAAACTGGTACAGTGATGCAGGTCTTAATACAAATATTGGGACAACCAGTGCATTAACACCAGATAATACAACCGGAACTACTACTAGTTATTATGTAACACAAACCGTGAATAATTGTACAAGTGTTGCTACAGAAGTAATTGTCACAATTAACGATGTTCCAACGATTACGAATATTGCTTTTGCTGATGTATCGGATTGTATATTATTTGATGGAAGTATTACAATAACTGCCGCTGGAGGAACAGGCGCATATACTTATTCGATAGATAACGGTGCAATATTTAGTGGAAATAACAATTTTACAGGGTTAGGAGTTAATACTTACCAAATTATTGTAGATGATGGAAACTGTACCGTTTCTGCAACTCAAGCAATTGCACCTCCGGTTCCAACTGCAGAGCCTACACCTGTTTCAGATATAGACTTTGTTTATTGTTTAGGAGATGTTTACACTGCAATGGAGGTTAATGCAGGTGTAGATTTAAGTTGGTATTCTGACGCTGGTTTAACAACCGAGGTTGGAACTCAATCTACTTTTACGCCTGAAACACCGACTGTTTTAGGAGTTCCAGTTTCATATTATGTAACCGAGACTATTAATGGCTGCCAGAGTACACCTTTTATATTTACAATAACCGTTAACGAAACACCATTACCACCAGTAGTTACTGGAGGTAATACTTGGTGTGATGGCGAAACACCTGATGGTTTATTAGCTACAGCAGGAGGAGCTTCATCTGGAACCTTTATGTGGTATTCAGATGCTTTGTTAACTACAAGTGTTGTAAATGGTCCAGTATTATCGGCTGGAAATGCAGTTGGAGTTGCCTCACATATTTTTTATGTAGTAGATTCGTTAGGAAATTGTGGAAGCACAGTAGCTATGGGTTCAATTATAATTAGTGCTACTCCTGTTTTTACCGTTGCTGCTACTAGTCCAACTACATGCAGTGGGACGGAGGGGTCGTTATTAATTAGTGGGTTAGTTGATGGAAATACTTATACCGTTTCTTATACAGAAAATGGAACAAATGTTCCTGGTGTAAGTTGGGTAGCTGATGTTAATGGAGAAATATTAATTAGCGGATTAACTGCTGGTACATTTACAGCGGTAACGGTAGACTTGGCTGGATGTTTGGCAACAGATGCTGGTACATTTACGTTAACTGACCCTCCAGTGCCAACATTTACAATACTCGCAACAAGCCCAACGGCTTGCGCAGGTACTAATGGTCAATTAGTATTGTCGGGCTTAGACGCAAGTATGTCTTATGCCATATCTTATTTAGATGATGGGACATTAGTTTCTGTTACGTTGATGAGCGATGGCTTAGGAGAAATTACAATAGGAGCTTTAGATGCAGGAGCTTACACAGATGTGTCTGTGACCTTATCGGGTTGTACAACAACTTTAGCTGGGCCATATAATTTAGTAGATCCAAATTCACCTAACTTTACTATTGGAGCAACAGCCAATCCATCTGGATGTGGAATAGCAGATGCTTCGATAACGATAAATGGATTAAATCCAAGTACAACTTATAATCTTACTTATAATTTAAATGGTGTGCCAGTTGGACCCGTATCTATTACTGCCGACGGGAGTGGTGATTATGTAATTTCTGGACTTCAGGGAGGGACATACGACGTTATAACAATAGACCTTTCAGGTTGTATTGCTACAAATCCAGGGATATTTACATTGGCTCCAATTTATCCTACTGCACCAATTGCATTTGCTGACGCTACCTATTGTGAGGGAGATGTGATTATTCCTATTAACGGGGTACCTGCTTTTGGCGGAACAATTACATGGTATTCTGACGCGGGATTAGCAACTCAAGTTGGCGCAGGGTTAGCTTATACAGTTTTAGCTACAGCTCCAGGAACTTACACGTACTATGCAACTGAGACATTGAGTAATTGTGAAGGTCCATCTTCTATGGTTACTGTTATAATTACTGCAGCACCTATATCACCGGTAATAAGTGGAGATGTTAATTACTGTGAAGGAGATGTTATAGCAGATATCTCTGTAACTCCTCAAGGAGCTGGAACGATCAATTGGTACTCAGATGCGTTACTGACTGATTTAATAGGTACAGGATCTACTTATACACCTGCCGCTACTGCTGGCGCTATTACTTACTATGCGACAGAGACAGTGCTTGGTTGTGTAAGTAGTGCTTCTAGTGCGATAGTCACGGTTAATCCAAACCCAGTTGCATCTTTTGCGCCAACACCCGACAACGGGAATGTTCCATTAGATGTTTATTTTGATAATACATCTATTGGTGGTAATACTTACGCATGGAATTTGGGAGATGGAACAACATCAACTGATTTTGATCCATCAGTTACCTATACAACTTCAGATGATTATACAGCTACACTCCTTGTGACTGATGTTAATGGTTGCGTAGATAATACTTCGTCAGTTATTATTGTAGAAGGTACTTCTACTTTAATTATACCAAATATTTTCACTCCAAATGGAGATGGAAGTAATGATGTCTTTAATTTGTCAGGAACTAATATTACCGAAATAAAAGGAACGATTATGAATAGATGGGGTCAGGTAGTTTTTAAGTATTAATACTGTTGAAGGAGGTTGGGACTGGAAGAACGATGGCCGGTATAGAATGTTCAGAAGGTGTCTACTTATTATCTCATACACGCACTTGGAGCAGATGGTGTAGAATATAATTACCAAGGACCAATAGAGTTGATTAGATAAAAATTATAAGGATTATTTCGCTGCACTCATTGAGCCTTTGAACTACAAATTCAGAAGGTAAAGCTCATACTGATACAATCAGGATTGGTTTTTTTATGAATACTCTTCATTTGAATAAATTCAATTCAGTTTATAAATGAACAAAGCTCGATACTTTCGTATCGAGCTTTGTTTTCTTAGTGAGCCAGAAAGGATTCGAACCTTTGACCGCCTCCTTAGAAGGGAGGTGCTCTATCCAGCTGAGCTACTGGCCCAATTTAAAGGGTAATCCTTTGTTTGGGTGTGCAAAAATAAAAAAAACTTATTAATAAAAATGAAAATGATTGATTTCTTTATTTTTAATGAAAATCAATCGCACCATTATTTATGATTCCCAAAACTTTACCGGTAAATTCAGTCCCTATAAAAGGCGTGTTGGCGCTCTTAGAAACAATCATTTCCTTTGTCAAAGTCCATTTCTTTGTTGGATTGAAAAGTGTAATGTTTGCCGAAAATTCTTTGTCTATAACTGGAACATCTAATTGTAAAACAGTTCTTGGATTAATGGCCATTTTTTGTATAATTCCTTCCAATCCAATATGTTTTTCTAGGTGTGTGCATGCAATCGGAAAGGCAGTTTGTAATCCAATGATTCCAAATTCTGCTAAGCCGAATTCCTTTTGTTTACATTCTATGTCTTGTGGTGTATGATCGGATACAATGATATCTATTGTTCCGTCTATTAACCCTTCAATAAGGGCTTCTGAGTCTATATCTTCTCTTAGCGGGGGTAATGTCTTGTAATTTGAATCAAAACCAGTAAGGGCTTTGTCTGTTAAAGCAATTTGGTGAGCCGCAATTTCAGAAGTAACATTTATTCCTTCATTTTTTGCCTCTCTAATCATTGTTACAGAATTTGCAGTAGAAATGGTAGAAAAGTGAATTTTAGATTCGTTGTATGAAGTGAGAAACAAATCTCTTGAAATTTGCAGTTCCTCTGATAGGGTAGGAATGCTTTCAAGTCCTAACGATGTGCTTACTTCACCTTCGTGCATTTGTCCTTCATGCGAAAGACTTTCGTCGTTAGCAAAGCTAATTACTAGTCCATCAAAGTTTTTGGCATAGAGTAAAGCTCTAGACATCAGTCCGGAGCTCTTAATTGCTTTCTTATTATCTGAGAATGCAATCGCTCCCGCTTGTTTCATGTCAAACATTTCGCATAATTCCTTTCCTTCTAAGTTGTGACTTAA
Source organism: uncultured Flavobacteriales bacterium (assembly GCA_943788755.1). Taxonomy (GTDB): domain Bacteria; phylum Bacteroidota; class Bacteroidia; order Flavobacteriales_D; family Parvicellaceae; genus CALSMU01. The sequence continues at coordinate 601,388 of CALSRM010000001.1, read as the reverse complement.
AGCTCCTATTGATAACACATCTACAATGTGGTTTTGTGTTTTTGACTTCACAAATTCAATGTCTGTTTTTGAAGAACGGGTAGGAGTAGTGTTTGGCATAATTGCCACCGAAGTAAATCCTCCTTTTGCTGCAGCATTTGCGCCTGAGATTAAATCCTCTTTGTATTCCAATCCTGGTTCGCAAAATTCTGCGTGCATATCCATTAAGCCAGGTGAGATATGGAGATTTTTTTCTTCAATAATCTTGTCTGCAGTTTCAGATAAGTTTTTTCCGATATTTTTGATAATTCCTTCTTCAATGCAAACATCAACGATTTTCCCATTAAATGAAGAATTTGGATCGATAACTTTTGCTGCTTTAATTAAAATTTTCATCGTTCTTTAAGGGGAGTTCTAGTAATTGATTTCTTTCAAAAAACAAAGATAATGAATAAGATGCGAGACACAACTATTTTTGAATAGCATTCGCTATTTAAAAATAGTTTAACGAAGTCAGGTTGTTTATTGTCTTTATTCCCTGGGGGTTCACATAGTTTTTCATATACCGCTTAAAATTTCATCTTATTATCCAGATAGAAAAATGAAATTTTCATTGTCTCTAAAAAACTATGTGAATTTTGATGCGAATGAATTACTAGAACTTCCCTAAATTTTAAATATCATTTCCATAATCTAGCGATAACTATTTCTAATCCTAGTAGTATTAGTACTAACAGTATACTTTGCCACCAATATTGTTTTCCTTGTAAGAGTTCATTTACATTAATAGATGCAGCTCCATCTGCTCCCTCTATTATTTTAGCCTGATTTCCGATAGGAGATTTAGCGATTAATTCAGATAATTCTTCAGCTGTATAAAAACTATAATCCGATTCAGTTCTGTCGTAGTTAAAACTAAATCCTCCAATGGGATTTGAATTATACGTAATATTATAATGTCCAGAAGTGTTTATTTGATCGTAGAGTAATAAGTTCGTTTCATTTTTAACCTTTCTAATTTCAGGAATGAATTCCATTTCTTCGGTAGATGATTTTACAGTTACTTTTTCTACGTCAGTACCTATTTCCTGAAAGGCAATAGTGTTGTCTTTTCCAATGGTGTAAGATAGGGTAGAACTCGGTTGACTAAATTCTCCAATCCTTAGTAAAGATGCTACAAATAATGCATGCTTAGGAAAGCTAGATGCTTCGTTGGTTAATGGAGTAGAGCAGAAGTAAAAGTTCCCTTTATTTACTTTGGTTGAACTTAAAAACGAATTGCCATTTTGAAGGTTCATTAAATATTCTGTTCCAGAGGAGTTAGCAAACGATATCACATAATATTGATTGACTTTAGGTAAATCAACATTATCAGGAATTTTGTCAAAAACGTTTTTGTAAATCGGATGCTCTACATTAAGGTAAGAAACTTTCGTACTTCCAGTATCTAATGTTAAGAGGTTCCCCCCTGCAAGCATTTGTAAGAAATTTTTGTAGGTATCTAAATTAATAGTAGAAGATGGAAAAACTAGTAGACTACCTCCTTGGTTGGTGTAGTTGATTAATTCCGACGAAAGCCCTGTCGAAATATCTGTAAGTCCTTTTGAGATGATGAAATCATACTGATTAAGTGTACCGAAATCAAGTTTGCTTAAGCTCTTTGATGTAAATCGAAAGAGGTCGTTCGTGTTAAAAAGATTACCTAGGTACCCGAGCGTATCATTCGCGTTTTCCTTTTCCACTAGTTGAAGAACACTGACTTTGTTCTCTATTTTATAAGAGAAGAAGTATTCATCGTCAAAAAGCATATCTGGATCAGGGTATTCGGTTAAGTAGAGTTTGCAATGCTGCATTCCATCTTGAGCAACTGTAAATGGCACGATACAGTTAGTTGAAGAGTTTTCTGCAATCGTAAAGTTTCCAAAGCCTTGTATGGCCCCATTAATGGATAATTCAATTTTCAACTCCACAGGAGAGTTTGTATTATTGATAACTCTGGCAAAAATATTTTCTTCACTAGCTGTTTTGCGGATTGGCGTTTCAAACCAAATGCTATCAATATAGACGTTCCCTTTCCCTTGTTGCTGGTAAGGTAATAAAAAGACTTCTAAGGAAGAATCGTTTTTGACTTCATCCAATTGGATATTGTTTTTTTGAAAATCAGATAACCAATAAAGCGTTTTGTTTCCTTCTCTTTCAAGCAATGCATCCGATTGCCGTAAATAAATTTCGTCCAATCCTCTAGCAACATAACTAGGTTCGACTTCTTCTACTAAATCTATAAACTCATCTTTACTAACTAATCTTTGATGGCGTGCCTCTAAATCATTTGTTATTATTTGAAAGCGATCTGTGGCTTTATAGCCTTCTGCAATTAGGATAGCTTGTTCTTTGGCTAAGTCGAGTAAATAGCCATTCTCACCTTTTGTATCCATACTGTGAGAGTTGTCAATGTATACAGCAACAGTAGTATCTCCATGTTGTTTTTCATTTTCTATAGGAATATAAGGTTGTGCGAAAGCAAATACGAGGAAGGTAACAAGTAGTAATCGAATAAGTAGTATTAGCAGGTGTTTAAGTCGAGACTTACTCTTGGTTTCTAGTTTAACTTCCTTAAGCAATTCAATATTGGAAAAGTAAATTTTCGTAAACTTTCGAAAATTAAATAAATGAATGATTATTGGAATAGATAAGGCGGTGAGTGCCCAAAGAAATTCTGGATAGAGAAGTTTCATTAAAAAACAAAGTTAACCATTTCTTTAATAATAGCCCATATCCTATGCAAACTTTTCAAACACACCCAAACCAAATAATGCAAAATCGTATTTAACGGGATCTGAAGCGTCCATTTTGCGCAGGTTACCATCCAATTCCATTACAGCTTTCCAATCGTTTTGTTTACGCGGTAATAAACCCAATGCACGACCAACATTCCCAGAATGAACATCTAAGGGACAAGACAATAAGGAAGGACTTATGCTTTTCCAAATCCCAAAATCAACTCCTTTTTTATCTTGACGCACCATCCACCTTAAATACATGTTGATACGCTTTGCAGCAGAACCCTTTGCTGGACTTGCAACATGCTTGAATGTTCTGAATTTAGAATCTTCTACCGTTTCAAAAAATATCTTTCTAAAGTTCTCAATCGAACCTTGCATGTTAGTTGACCCTGAATTAATAGGCGAGGAGAACACGTTTTCTAAACCTTTATGCTTGGTGTAAATGGTTTTTAATGCTGTGATAAAAAAGGCTAGATCAAAAGAATTGAAAGTTCTGTGCTTGAAATTTCTTAGAAAAGCGCCATCGGTTTCTCCGTAATTCATGATAAAATCATAAGGTGAGTTTCCCAAAATAGAGGCCAGCGAATTTCCTGATTTAATTATCATTTTCCGATTTCCCCAAGCAATAGTTGAAACGAGAAACCCCATGATTTCAATATCTTCTTTTAAATCAAATTGATGTGGAATGGAAATCGGATCACTTTCAATAAATGAAGGAGTATTGTACAGCTCCACCTTTTCATCTAAAAATTGTTTCAGCTCAGAAAAGTTCATTTTCATTTAAATTTATTGTTCAAATGTAGTTATTAATCTAGTCTAGCTAATTCTTTTATTCGTAGATTTACTAAAACCTAGTTAACCATTTGGTGTATATCGTTACTCCAACTATTGAAGGAAGATTATATACATTGAAGTTTGTTCGGTAGTTTTTAGTTGTCTAGGCTTTTGTCATATAAATTTTCTCGTCATTGCGAAGGAGGAACGACTTAAGCAATCTCATCGTTTAAGTTTCTGAGGATGCGATTGCTTCGCTTCACTCGCAATGACGATCTAGTTCTCAAAAAAACGAATAAAGTTTAACTCTCCAAAAATCCATCAATCAAATTAGGAGGCAATGTAGTATTCGGAACTTCGAAATCAAACCATTCGTGGACACTTATGTCCAAACCTAGGCCGTCTAGGTAATCACTTAAAGCCAAATTTAGGCCATCAGAATACAAAGTATGTTCAGCTCCTTTTGGATCTTCATGCGTTAAATCATTTTGGGCAAAACCTTTAAACTCAGGTCCAGTAATGGTAATGTCAAATTCATCTGGGTTCTTACCAATTGGGCTATGAACTGTTGTAGTAAACTTATGCCAAAAAGCAGAATGGATACAACCGTTTTCAAAAAGTTGTCGAACGACTTCTAATGAGTCGATAGTCTCTTGCTCTGTTTCTGTTGGGAAGCCATACATAAGGTAAGCATGTACCATAATGTTTTCCTCGGAAAAATCATTCGTAACCCTCGCAACTTGACCAATATCCACACCTTTTTTCATTTTGGTTAGAAGTCTGTCAGCTGCAACTTCTAATCCTCCAGTCACGGCAATACATCCCGATTTGGCCATCAAGCTACATAGTTCTGAAGTAAATGTTTTCTCAAAACGAATATTGGTCCACCAGGTTATGTATATCTTTCTTTTAATTAATTCCTCTGCTAATGCTTTTAACATTTTTGGTGGAGCAGCTTCATCCACAAAGTGAAATCCAGAAATCCCTGTTTCTACAACAATACTTTCTATCTTATTGACTAAATCTTCGGCAGTTGTATTTTGGTAATCGCCTATGTAATCTAAATTGACATCACAAAATGAACACTGTTTCCAGTAGCATCCATGAGAAATGGTTAGTTTATTCCATCTTCCATCGCTCCATAACCGATGCATTGGGTTCATAACATCTAAAAACGAAAGATAAGAATCCTGCTGTAATCCCTCATAACTTGGCGCTGGTAGCTTACTATGGTGAAATATAGTATTCGGTAATTTGTTAATGTATTCTACTTTGTTGTTTTTCAAAACAAACGTTCTTTCCAGTTCATCTTGTTCAATTTCCTTTGAGAGGTATTGGGTAATTTTTAATAATGGACTTTCACCATCATCTAAGCAAATAAAGTCTAAATAACCAAAAATTCTTGTATCTGTAAGAGATCGTAGTTCGGTGTTGCAATATCCTCCTCCAAAAGCAACTTTGATTAATGGATAATATTGTTTTATATATTGTGCGCATCGCAATGCAGCAAATAAATTTCCAGGAAAAGGTATGGAAAAACAAACTAAATTGGGTTTGTTTAGCTCCAGTTTTTCAGCTAATAATTGTGTTAATTTGTTTTCGATAATCGTTAAGTCAAAAGAAAGGAATTCCTCCAATATGTCAAAACTACTAGCAGATGTAGCTATTTTTTCGGCATAGCGTGTAAAGGAAAAAAACTCGTCTACGTTGGCAGTTATAAAGTCACCTAATTCCTCGATAAATAATGTTGCAAAATGCTTGGCTTTATCCAATACACCTAAATTTCCAAAGGCCCAGTTTAAATCTTCTTCTAATTTTTCGAAACGATGTGCTTTCGGTAAAAAGCTATCATTTATTATCTGGTAGGCAGCAGTAACTTCTTGGTTTTGGAGGTAGTTAATGACAAGGTCAACTTTATCAATGTATTCAGCTCTTTGGATCCATACCAATTGATGTTCGTAGCTTTTTAGTTTATCCGCTTCTTGAAAAATATTTCGTATAAAACTATTGGTAAAAATGCTTCTAAACAGTTCTATACTCAGGTCACATTGAGAAACAGAAATAGCCTTGCTTTGCAAAAACCCTTTTAAGTACATTGTAGCTGGATAAGGGGTATTTAGCTGTGTAAAGGGCGGTGTGACTAATAATACTTTTGTAGACATTATGAGCTAGTCGTCTGTTTTTGGGTCAACGAATTTTTTATCTTGCGGACCTCTTTGGTGAATGATCAAACCATTTAAGAAGTTTCTTAATATCTGATCTTGTAATTCCATGTAGTTGGGGTGCGTTTCTTTTCGGAAAAAGGCACCTAATTCACTTTTTGTAATTCTAAAATCAACGAGCGCTAAAATATCTACTATTTCATCATCACGTAACTTTAGAGCGACTCTTAATTTCTTTATTATATCGTTATTGGTAAGCGCCATTGTATATTTTTTGTTGCAATTTACATTTAATTATAGACCTAGATTCATTCATTTATATTCCGAACAAATAAAATGTGGAATTACATCAATAAATGTGTGTTTTATCATTCCCCATAACCCTTCAGGGCTTGCATAGTTAAAAGTGCCTCTTTCTTTACCTATTGTTAAATATTCATTATTCGGTTTTAAAATGGCCTCATAAGAAGAACCATCTTTTTGTATACATAATAATTTTAGGTAGGGATATTCAGAATTTATTTTCGGGGGGTTTTCCAAAATAGAATATGGTAAGCTGATATCATTTGAAAAGATTCCAATCGGCTGATGAAATTCATTTTTACTATTGGGCTGCAGCATCCAGGTATTTCCCACTTCATCAGAAAAAGTTATTTTATCTAGGTTAGAGAGCTTTCCAATAGGGAGTTGATTATTTATATTTCTATTCAAATGATAATCACTGAAGCTAAATAACAGAAGGCTTATTAGCAGAGTGGCCAATATATATCGGACACTAAATTTTGTATAGATATTTTTGATTCTATTGATATTGCGAAAATAAGGACATTTGATAATATGTAATAATATTTAATAATTCAGCTTTATTTTTTTGTGTACCAGTGAGATTGAATTAACACAATATCGCTGTCCAGTTGCTGTTGGGCCGTCATCAAAAATATGTCCCAAATGAGAACCACAATTCCCGCAAACTATTTCGGTTCTGCGCATTCCCATAGAATTGTCTTGAATCTGCTCAATATTTGCTGATTCCAACTCGTTATCAAAACTTGGCCAGCCACAAGAAGATTGAAATTTCTGCTCTGATGAAAATAATTGCACATCACATCCTTTGCAGTAATAGAAGCCTGCGTCAATAAAATCTGTATACGTACCTTTATAGGGTGCTTCAGTGCCCTTGTTTCGCAAAACGTGATACTCTAGTTCGGAAAGGTTTTCTTTCCATTCTGAATCAGAATTATTAAAAGGATATTTTTTTTCACTCATAGCTCAAACTTTGGTAGTATTTTTGACAAGATTAATACTAAACAATTACAATTAATAGTTTATTAAAGGTGGAAGATAATAAATCTAATAGAAAATCATTTATAAGTTCTTTAAAAGAACCTACATCTGGATTGATAATAAGCAGTCTTACGCTCATTGTATCTATGCCAATATTTATTACCTTTTACCAGCTGATACCCATTATTTACCTACCCTTTTCGGATAAATTAAGAATTGACCATATATTGCTATTTGCCCTAATATTTATTTTCATTCATATCCTTATTCGAAAATTAGCAAAGTTAATTTATGTTGTTATTGCTATTGCTTTTGTTGGGTTGTTGATTTCTACGTTCACCGGGCATTATGGGATTCGTAATTTGTATTATGATTATTCTGCAATGTTGTATAATTTAAATGAAAATGGAATTCAGTTAAATTTTGAAGAAAAACATGATCCATTCTCTAAACAAGCACAAATAGCGGTTGCTGTAAATTATCAGAATGAAGAAGTCCGAAAAATAGGAACTAACTGGGCAGTAAAAAATTTTAAAGCATACCAGTCTTTAACGCCCAGCTTAAGTGTGTTACATGCTATGTCTATTTTTAAAGAGGTTCGTAATCGTTGGAATTATGTTTACGACCCCGCAGGGGAGGATTATTATTCAAGTGCCAGCGAAACACTTTCTCAACTTGAATCTGATGATTTGTTAAAAGGAGATTGTGATGATTACAGTATTATGATTGCTGCCTTAATTAAGGCTACTGGAGGCCAAACACAATTGGTAAGAACCGTTATAAAAAATGAAAATGGTACTTTAACGGGGCATTTGTATCCAGAAGTTAAAATAGGAACTAAAAAAGACTTGGAAACTTTAGCTTACTTGATTAAAAATAAGTTTTTTCCACAAGAATCAAAAGACAAAGCTATTTTCTATTACATAGATAAGGAAGATAACGTTTGGCTTAACTTTGATTATAATGAATATTATCCCGGAGGAAAATATCAAAGTTTATATAGGGAGAGCGTAATGGAGTTGTAAAATAACCTTAGAAAAAAGACATTAATGAAAATTGTATTATCACCTGCAAAATCTCTTGATTTTGACAATATTCCCAAAACAGAATTAGCTTCTCAACCTATATTTCTGAATGAAAGTCAATTATTGATAAATAAATTGAAGAAATATTCTTCAAAGAAAGTAGGTGCATTAATGAGCATTAGTCCTAAACTTTCGGACTTGAATTACAGCAGGTTTCAAGACTGGACTTTACCATTTACAAATGAGAATGCTAAAACGGCTATGTATGTTTTTACAGGAGATGCATACCGAGGAATGAATCCAAGAGAGTTTTCTCAAGAAGATGTTTTAAATGCGCAAGGTTACCTAAGAATATTGAGTGGACTATATGGGGTTTTAAAGCCCTTGGACATAATGCAGCCTTACCGATTAGAGATGGGAACAAAGTTAGAATATTCTAAAAATGTAAATAACCTTTATAAATTTTGGGGCGATAAAGTCACGGATGCTTTAAACGAGGAGATGGTGAAGGATGAGGTTCTGATTAACCTTGCGTCCAACGAATACTTTAAAGTTATCGATCCAAAAAAACTGAATCACAGAATAGTTACTTGTTCATTTAAAGATGAAAAGAATGGTGCGTATAAAATGATTTCCTTCTTCGCTAAATTCGCACGAGGCTTAATGACACGCTTTATTATTCAAAACAAAATCACAGAAGTTGAACACCTTAAAGCTTTTGATTTGGAGAGGTATTGCTATAATGAAGAAATGTCTACGGAAGATAATTTTGTCTTTGTTCGTTAATTAATTTCATTCCTGCGAAAGCAGGAATCTTAGTTTTATTCGTACTAAGATTCTTGATTTCCGTAAACTTCGTCAGGAATGAATTACCTATTCAACTTTGCATAATCCTTAGCGAAATAAGTCAGGATAATATCTGCCCCAGCTCGTTTAATACTTAGCAACATTTCTTGCATTGCTGAATCATAATCAAGCCAGCCATTTTGAGCAGCAGCATGCAACATGGCACATTCTCCACTTACATTGTAAGCAGAAATAGGTACATCAAACCGTTCCTTAAGAATATGTATAATATCTAAGTAGCACAATGCCGGTTTTACCATTAAAAAATCTGCTCCTTCAGCAACATCCAATTCAGCTTCTATTAAAGCTTCGTATTTGTTAGCAGGGTCCAATTGATAGGTTTTTTTATCTCCAGATTTTGGTGCAGAATCTAATGCATCTCTGAAGGGACCGTAATAAGTACTAGCGTATTTTGCTGAATAACTCATTATACTAGTTTCATCAAAGCCAGCTTCATCTAAAGCCTCTCTTATGTAGGAAATTCTTCCATCCATCATATCGGAAGGTCCAATAATGTCAATTCCTACTTCAGCTTGTGCTATCGCCATTTTTGCTAAGATAGGAAGTGTTTTATCATTCAATATTTTTCCATCCTGCACAAATCCGTCATGTCCATCAGAAGAGTAGGGATCCATTGCAACATCACTCATTAAACAAACTTCTGGAAATTGTTTTTTAATTTCTCGAATTGCTTTTAAATAGAAGTTAGCATCATCGTAACTATAAGAAGCAGTACTATTTTTTAAAGCTTCCTCTATAGAAGGAAACAAAACAAAACTGTTAAGTCCTAGCTTCAGACACTCTTCAATCTCTGGAAGCAAAGTATCTAAAGACCACCTAAAGTTACCTGGCATGGAACTGACTTTTTGTTTTACCCCTTTTCCATCTACAATGAATAAAGGGTAGATCAAATTATCTACGCTCATAGTAGTTTCTCTAATCATGCTGCGAATGGCTGGAGATTTTCTATTTCTTCTCGGTCTTTGGTACATTTGACTTTCTTAATTGAGGTCTAAAAACATTTATGTGAAATTCGATTATTAAAAGATGGATTTGCTTAAAGTGTTAAGTCTAAAGCATTTTTTCTTAATACTTAATACAAAAATACTTAATACTTATTTTATATATCTAAAGTCTTGTCCGTCTTTAATGTTTTGTAAACTTTCATAAATTAATTTGATAACATTTTCAATGTCATTTTTAGCACACATTTCCACAGTGGTATGCATATATCTCAGTGGCATTGAGATTAATGCAGAAGCAACTCCTTTCCCTGAATAAGCGAAAGCATCTGTATCTGTTCCTGTTGACCTGGAAGCTGCCAGTCTTTGAAAAGGAATCTTGTTTTTTTCGGCTGTATCAATTAATAATTTTAAAAGATTGTTCTGGACTGCAGGTCCGTAACTCAGTACAGGCCCTTTTCCATTCTTCAGGTCTCCCTCAACAATTTTCTTAATCATGGGGGTACTAGTATCGTGACAAACATCAGTGATAATCGCAACATCAGGTTGTATTCTTTCAGCAATCATTTGTGCTCCCCGTAAACCAATTTCCTCTTGGACGGCATTTGTGATGTATAGTCCAAATGGTAATTTGATTTTGTTTTCTTTTAGTAAACGAGCAACTTCAGCAATTACAAATCCACCCATTCTATTATCTAGGGCACGACCGACATAATTTTTCTTATTCAAAATCATAAATTCATCTTCATAGGTGATAACACAACCCACATGAACCCCTAATTTTTCTACTTCTTTTTTTGATTCACATCCGCAATCTAAAAATATATTATCTGTTTTGGGAGTCTCTTCCTTCCCTTTGCGAGTATGAATTGCAGGCCAGCCAAATACAGCTTTAACAATACCTTTTTCGGTATGAATATTAACTCTTTTACTTGGTGCAATCTGATGGTCGCTACCTCCATTTCTTCTCAAATAAATAAAACCATCATCTGTTATATAATGGACAAACCAAGAGATTTCGTCAGCGTGAGCCTCAATTACCACTTTATATTTAGCTTTAGGATTGATAACACCAACAACACTGCCATAGGTGTCTGTAATATATTCATCTATATAAGGAGTAATATATTCCAACCACAGTTTTTGTCCTTCATACTCAAACCCTGTAGGAGAGGCATTATTCAAATATTTTTCTAGGAACTTCTCAGATTTTGATGTTATAATTGATTTTAATTTAGCCATTTTATTCTTTAAATTAGGATGTGAATATACTACGTATTTAATAAATAAAAGACATCCTATTGTAAGAGTTTGGTAATATTTTTGGTATTAGTAAATTTTGCACAAAAATTCATTTAGATTTATTACATTTACGATTAACAAAAACCTAAAAGAATGAAAAGAGTTATTTTTTTTATTTCACTAATAATTTCGTTTGAGGCTGCAGCTCAAGAACCTTCAGAAGAATTTTTGCAAAAGTTAGATTCAATAGGCGCTACAGATTCTACTGCCCAAGCTCAAATGATATACAATAAAGGGGTTGCTCAAATGGAAGCCCACAATTATTCAGAAGCAATTACATCTTTTAATCAGGTATTCAACTACGATGGTGATTTTGCTTTGGCTTATTTGAATCGGGGAATTTGCTATATGGAATTGGGGTCTTTTGACAAAGCAATAGGAGATTTAAAAAGCGGACTTGAGAAAGACACTAAATTGCATTTGGCGCATTATGAATTGGCCGTTATTTACGAAAAAGAGAATAAACCTGAAGATGCTATAGCAAGCTATTCAGAGGCAATTATTTTGAACCCAAAAGAGGCTAAGTATTATTACCATAGAGGTGTGTTAGTGTTCCAAAAAGAAGAATACAAGAAAGCAAGAGATGATTTTACAGTTGCGGTTAGTTTAGAAAGTAACCATGCATATGCTTATAATGATAGAGGAAGTGCTAATTTGAAGTTGGACGATGTAGAAGCTGCTATTGCGGATTATAAAAAAGCAACTGAATTGGATCCTAAATTAGACTTTGCCTTTAACAATTTGGGATCTGCTTTAAGGAAGAAAGGTGAATTTGACAAAGCGATAAAAGCTTACAATAGTGCTGTACTAAATAAGAAAGACTATTATATGGCCTTTAATAATAGAGGTTTAGCAAAATTGGGGAAGAAGGATTACGATGGAGCGATAAAAGATTTTAATAAGGCAATCTCAATAAAAAAAGGGTATGCTTTTGCATTTAATAACCGTGCAGCTGCCTATATTCAGCAAGAAGATTGGGATAAAGCCATCACTGATTGTGACATGGCAATTTCTTTAAATGTTGATTATGCATATGCATATTACAACCGAGCGATAGCTAAAGAAATGAAAAGAGATTTGCTCGGAGCTTGTGCAGATTGGGAAGTAGCAGGTAATTTAGGTTTAGAAGCGAGTCGTTCGTTTTATAGCTCTTCGTGTAAATAGTTTAGATTAAAAGGATAGGTGATGAAAAATATACTACTATTATTAATAATTATAATTTCTTTCAGTTCAGTTTCTCAGAATATATCTGTTCCTTTTGATAAGAAAATATTTAAGGAGCAAAAAGAGGCTTTTAAAATTGCAGTTGATAATCTTGAGGAAGGAAATAAATTTTACGAATTAGGCCAGAATCCTGCAATAGGATTCTCTATTTGGAGTAAAGCAATTCCTTTTTATAAAAAGGCAAACGATTTCAATTCAAATAATGCTTCTTTAAATTATAAATTAGGAAACTGTAATTTAGTATCGATACATAAATATCACGCTTTAGATTATTTTTTGCAGGCCTATAAATTGAAGCCGACAATTGCAAAAGATATTCATTATAAAATAGGTAGAGCTTATCAGTATCAATATAAATTTGATGAAGCAATATACGAATATGGTTTATTTAGGAAGACCTTAAATAACGATACTGATGCAAGGATAATCGTTGAATTAAACAGATTTGTCAAACAGTGTGAAACGGGAAAAACATTAATGGAATTTCCTGAAAGAGTATGGGTAGATAATTTAGGAAAGCAAATTAATACCGAATACCCTGATTATGCACCTTTAATTTCTGCAGATGAATCTGTAATAATGTTTACTTCAAGAAGGTCAAACAGTACCGGAGGAGAAATTACAGGAGCAATGTATAATGAGGATTTATATATTTCTGAAAAAGATGAAGATGGAAATTGGAGTCCAGCGGTTGGGATCAGTGAAAAAATTAATACGAAAGGACATGATGCCACTGCTGGATTATCTCTCGATGGGCTGTCATTATTTGTTTATATGGATAATGGTGATAGAGGAAACCTTTACATAAGTAATAAACTGGAAGATGGATGGGAGAAGCCTAAAGGAGTTGGGAACAATATAAATAATAAGAAAACGAGGGAAACAGGTGCTTGTTTTACATCTGATAAAAAATCTTTTTACTTCGTTTCTGACCGAGAAGGAACGCTTGGAGGTACTGATATTTGGAAAACTGATTGGGATATGGAAAAAAAGGAATGGGGCAACCCGGTTAATATTGGAGATGTAATTAATACAAACTATGATGAGGTAGGCGTATTTATCCACCCAGATGGCCGAACAATGTACTTTTCCTCAGAAGGTCACAAAGGAATGGGTGGATTTGATATTTTCTATTCTATAATGAATGATGATGGCACATGGAATGAGCCAGTAAATATAGGATACCCGGTATCTACGCCGGATGATGATGTACACTTTGTTATTTCTGCAAGTGGTAAACATGGTTATTATTCTTCTTTTAGAGAAGTTGATGGAATGGGAGAGAAAGATATTTATATGATTACCTTTTTAGGAGATAAGAAAGAACCACTTTTGAGTACAGAGGATAATTTGCTAGCTAGTGTTGCGGCACCTATTAAGGAGGAGTTAATTCAGCCGAAAGTGACTGTAAGTGCAAAGAACCTCTCGATATTAAAAGGCTTAGTTCTGGATGCGGAAACAAAACAACCGGTCAAATCACTTGTTGACCTGGTAGACAATGGAACGCAACAAGATATTGCAGAATTTAATAATGATCCGATAACAGGTAAGTTTTTAATGTCTTTACCCGCAGGTAAGAATTATGGTATTGCTGCTAAAGCAGAAGGGTATCTCTTTCACTCAGAAAACTTTGACATACCCGCAGACGCAGGATTTAAAGAGTACGAGAAAATTATTTATTTAAATAAAATTAAGAAAGGGGTAAGTATTGTTTTGCGTAATATTTTCTTCGATACAGATAAGTATTCTTTAAAGCCTGAGTCGAAAATAGAGTTGGATCGATTGATACAGTTGTTGACAGATAATCTTGATTTGAGAATTGAAATTTCTGGACACACAGATACACATGGTTCTTCTTCATATAATCAGCGTTTATCCGAAGATAGAGCAGGAGCAGTTGTTGATTATTTAGTGGTGCATGGGTTTGGTAGGGAGCGTTTTGAATTTAAGGGGATTGGAGAAGCCAAACCCTTGATTACAGATGCTGAAAGGGATAAAATGAAATCAGAACAAGATAGAGATGATGCGGATGCGAATAACCGGAGAACCGAATTCATGATTATTGATTAAACTATAAGACCATTTTTAATATTCGCAATTATATCTTCCGCATTTTCAATAGTCATGTATATTGTTGTATTCATCACAATATTGGAACATTTAGCGCTTTAGCTCGTATTTTAAATATACCCCATTCGTCAATTGCTTTATGAGTTTTCAAAACGTTTTATTCATAGTATTGTGTTTTATTTTAACTTCTTGTAGCTCTGTTGTATCCGATAACTCTTCAGAGAAAGTTATAGAGACCTTAGAATTCTCTTCTGACTTAAAAGCTTCGCTAAAGGGGTATATCGCTCAACCTGATTCTGAATCACCTAGCATAAAAAAGGTTTACGATATGAGTGGGTTTGTTCCCTTTTGGGTAAACGAACGAATGGAGTTGTCTAACGTAGGTGTAGAATTTTCAAATATTTTGTTTAAATCCATGCATTACGGTTTGGATACTATGCGATATGATGTAATTGAATTGAGAGATAAAATAAATGGCTTGAACGAAATTAAATCAGATATCTCTGCTATTGAATTAGATGTTCTATTGACAGTTCAGTATTTTAAATTTTCAAATGATATCTCAAGAGGAATAGTTGATACTTCTAAATATCATCCAGAATTTGGAAGTCGTAAACCGAGTAAAGATTTAAGCGAATACTTATATGAATCTCATATTGAAGGAAAAATTATTGAAAAACTATTGGATTTAGAACCGCAAAAAGATGAGTATAAAAAACTTCAAGCTGGTTTGGCTCTGTTTTTAACTGAACATACTCTAGTAGATTCTTCTTTAAAAGTTCATGCTTTAAAAAAGAAGAGTTCTGAATCTGATTCGCTAAAAATTTACAAAGAAGCAAAAGAGGCATTGGTTTTACATGATTATATCGAATCCAACCAAGTTGCTGATTCAATATTCTTAAAAGGCCTTCAAGTTTTTCAGATTAACCATGGTTTAACACCTGATTTGAAAGTTGGGAAAAACACAGCTAAAGCGTTATCTGGTAATCCATTGGATTTTTATAAAAGAGCCGCAGTTTCACTAGAAAAATGGAAATTGGTAAATGATTGGGAGGATGAGTATATTTTAGTAAATGTAGCTACCTATAAATTAAAATTTTATAAAGGTGAAAATTTACTGCAAGAACATAAAGTTGTTGTTGGAACAAATGCCAATAAAACTCCTGAATTGGATAGTGAAATTGAATATATGGTAGCATATCCGTTTTGGACTGTGCCGAAAAGTATTAGAAATAGGGAACTTGTTCCAAAATCAAAAAATGATTCAACCTATTTATCTAGGAATAATTATCAATTACTCAAAGGAGCTAAGGTAATAGAAATGTCTAGTATAGATTGGAAAAATATATCTGCTGATAATTTTGATTATACCGTTCGTCAACGTGGAGGAAGAAGTAATGCGCTCGGATTGATTAAGTATTTTTTTAAAAACAAACATGCTGTCTATTTTCATGATACACCAAGTAAAGGAAAATTCATGAACGACATCAGAGCTTATAGTCACGGATGTGTCCGAGTCGATGAACCCATGAAATTAGCTAAGTATCTACTCGCAAGGGAAGGTGAAATATTTCATATAGATAGTGTTCAGGCTACTATTGATAAAAGACAAAGGAAAACGATAACATTGCAACATAATATGCCTGTGCATATTCGCTACTTTACTGCTGAAGGAGATGAAGAAGGCAATATTAGATTCTACCCTGATATATACAGAAAGGAAAAGGAATTAGAAGATATTATATTTCCTAAGGAAGAAGAGATTGAAGTTTAACTATTCGATAAAACTAACATTTCCAGATTGATTTAATACAAATTCCTTCCTTGAATTTGCAATTCTAGATCGTGATAAATAACTTCTGCTAGGGTAGTAGATGAAATAACAACTTCCACCTTGAAGTCTATTGACTGTTTCTTGATACCCTTCTTTGGCAATTGCTGGACATCCAAAACTTCTGCCTAGGCGTCCATTTGATTCAATGTACTCACAACTAACGTAATCTGCACTGTGAACAACTACACCTCTGCTTCTTGCATTGTCATTTGAGTATTCTTGACCATCTAGCTTCATCGATAAATCGTGACGACCATTGTAAAGCTCTCCAGTGATAAAAAAGCCAAGACAACTTTTGTGACTACTTTGTTCGTTAGAGAAATTAGAAGCAAACTCATTTCCAGTTTTTATCCCATGAGCAACTAGTTTTCTCTCTACCAGAATTCTTTTTTCCATATCAATAATAAACATGCGTTCAGTATTTGCAGAAAGACTCATGTCAACTATAGTTAAGAACTTTTTATTTTTAAGTTTGTTTTTAAGGGACAACTCAGAATACCCTTTAATTGCTAATTCAAATACTTCCAGGCTAAGGTGCGGTTCGTTTATCTCGTTGAATAATGCTAAAGTATATTGATTTAATGAGACGAATGCTTCCTCAGCTTCCTTACTATTTGAGCCATA
This sequence comes from uncultured Flavobacteriales bacterium, assembly GCA_943788755.1. Classification (GTDB taxonomy): domain Bacteria; phylum Bacteroidota; class Bacteroidia; order Flavobacteriales_D; family Parvicellaceae; genus CALSMU01. The sequence goes on along the minus strand of CALSRM010000001.1, from coordinate 584,519 downwards.
TGTTGGAGTAATACTATTAGTTGCGTTGAAAGTAACTAAAATAGATAATATGAATACCTTCATTAAAATCATTGTTTGCAAATATAATAATCTGTGATAATTATTGAGATGCTTGTAATTGATTTATTAACAATTGAACCGCAGGTAACTATCTTACAATAGATATAGGAATGTTAAATTGCACCAATTCTTATAGCTACTTGGCTTTCAATTTTTCGGTATAAATTAGGTGGTGTGAAAATACGCCAGTCAACTAGGTTTAATTGACCTCCTAGTACAAAGTAGGAGTCTATATTTGCGCTTTTAAGCTCTTGTAAAACATGTTCTCTAAAATTTAAAGCTGCTATCCATCCATCTTCAACCTCTTCGAACCATTCTTCATAATAACAATCATCGGAATAATGAAAATTTAAAACGTTTTCTCCTATTAGGATAAATTTATCAATCCCTTCTTGCTTTAAAGTTTCAATAACACCTCTTTTTAAAAACATGATGTCATTATGAAGGCAATCATTCCATTCACCAAAAAGCTCAATTATACAATATCCTTCATCGTAGTCGGTAAAAAGCAATTTAATAAATAAGGTTGTAGAATCTATGTTGTCCCACTGCGGGTGTATATAGTGATCATAAATTTGATCTGTATAGTGCATTTCTGAATACTCTCTTTGAAAGAAAGGTGACCTAGAGTCATTCTCGGCTGTATACAGGTTTCTCCAGTTGTAATATGGCTCAATTGTGTGCAAATTAATTCTGTTTTTGACAAAAATAAAAAAAGTTTATTAAATATTGATAGCTTGAGATTTTGTTATAAATAATATAATAGGTTAAATGTTATTTTGGGAATGCATAAAACAGTAGATTTGTAAACAACTGAAATACATTAAACTATTATGATTAAAGGATATTTTTATTCGCTAGTATGGTTGACATCTATTGCTCTTTCCTTAGCAAGTTGCGGAGAAAAAGATGAGGAGTTAGAATTTCATACGCAGGAGTTCAATATGATTTCTTCTGTAGATAACCATGCTGTCATTTTTTCATATGACTTTATGAAATTAATGGATAAGTCTGAGGTTCAGAATTCAGAGGATATGCCAATAGAGATTAAAATGGCGATGAGTTTATATATTGGAAATATGCTTAATTCTAGTAATATGGGAATCCGTTTAGAGGGGAATAACCATGCAGTAATAACAACAGCTGATAATGGGGAGATTAGTTTTGCCTTTTTAACTGCTGAAGTTGTAAATGAAGATAAAGTAAAGAAGGGTATCAAAGATTTTTTTAAAGGAAAATCTTTTGAGGAAGATGGTTTACATTTCATAAAACATAAATTTTCAAACACCTTAGCAGCCTGGGATAGTGATCATATTATATTTATTCATAGTGAAAGTGACGCTATTAATTTAAAGACAACATCGAAATCAATTTTAGGCGCAAGAAAAATTGAAGGTGAAGAGAATGATATTCTAGAAAATTATTTAGAGCGAGAAGACGATATGAATATGATAATTTACGTCGATAAATGGATGGAATTAGCAAAAAAGGAAATGGATGACGTTGATTTGGACGAAGAGTTTTTAAGGCTCTATGATGAGTCTTATATGATTGGTGCGGGTAATTTTTTAGCGGGAAAAATTGTTTTGGAAATGGAAATGCATGGAGATAAATTAAAAGATTCTAAATACAATTTACTTCCTGGAAACTCAATTTCAAATGAGTTTATGAGTTATTTGTCAAATGAAGATCCAATGATGTTTGGTGTTGCTTCGATAAACATGGATGCAGTTTTGAATATGGTGCTACAAAATGATGAAATGAAAGCTGAATTTAATGATGAAGTTAAAGAGGTGGGATGGACTGAAAAAGAAATGAGAGGTTTGCTTACTGGAGAATTTTCAGCTTCTTTATTAGGAATTGAGATGAAACCAAATCCATTTTATGATTTACATGAATCTTTAATGGCAGATGATTTATTTGCAAATATGGAGGAGTCATTTGTTTTAAATCCATCAGAGATTCCATCTCCAAATTACCTCATTACCATAGGCTTAAATTATCCGGATAAACTAAAATCCTTATTTACAACTCTTCCTGTGATAGAAAATAAAGGAGGATATTTTACTGCTGGTAGTGATGACTTTTTTGTTTTTAGTGACGATAAACTAATGATTACTTCAGATGAAAGTATTGCGGCCACATTAGGAAGTGGGAAGAAACTTAAGGAGTATACGCCCGCTAGTCAAATTAACTCTTCGCTGTATGCAGAAATTAATCCTGATGTGGATGATTTACCAAAAGCACTGCAAGATATGATACTTGAAAATGGAGGAAATGCGAGTGAAGGGTTATTGGAATTTATGAATGACTTCGAAAAAGTGACTTTCTCAGGGAGTTTTGATAAAATGAAGTTGGAAATTTTTATGGCGGATAAGGAAACTAACTCAATTGAAGTTATAACGAGTAAATTAATGAAGCAAGTCATCCAGAATATGAGCTTTTTCATTTAGTTACTGATTCCAAACTATACGTTAAAAAGAATAAGGTTAAATGTCGAAAGACCTAGCCAAGAGCAGAATGGCGGTGCTTCTAAAGTAGAGTAAAGATACCATGCTTTTTTAATTCCTATATTTCATACGTAACGAGAAAATATATTATGAAGAAGATAGTACTTTTCCTATTAATTTTTGCTGGTTTGTCGATTCAAGCTGAGGCGCAAAAGGTTTTTTCTGTAGGCAGCAAATATGATGCAGATGTTAAAGTATTTGTTGCAAGTAATAAATATGATGCAGATTTAGTTGTTTTTAAATGCTCTTCAAAATACGATGCTAAAAACAATAAAGGCCTATGGTTTTTTGTAGATAGCAAGTACGATGCGGATAAAAAAGTATTTTTTGTGGATAGCAAGTATGATGCAGATCTAATTATTTTCTTTTCTGATAGTAAATATGATGCTGAATGGAAAAAATCTTCCAAGAAGCAATTAATGTATTAAAAAAACCCAAAATATAAAGCAAAAAATAATCCAGACCTAAGTCTGGATTATTTTGATGTTATAATTTTAAACTTACGACTTTTCTTCTTTTTTAGCCTTAGGAGCTTCTTTTTTAGTTTCAGTTTTTTTAGCAGCAGCTTTAGGAGCTGCCTTTTTAGCCACAGGTTTCTTTGCTACAGCCTTTTTAGCAACTGCTTTTTTCTTAGGCTTAGCTGCTACAATTTTCACAATTTTTTTCCTTTTACGCGTATTTCCATAAGACCCTCTTGTTCTCTTCCCCTTCGTAGTTTTGATATCACCTTTTCCCATTTTATTGTATTTAAGTTTTAACAGTAATCTATTGAATAGCCTAAAGATAGTAATTTATCTGAAAAGAGAAAGTTCAAAGAGGTTAATAATAAAGTGCATTATTGATATCCATAAAGTAATTTATCAAATAAGTTTGCTACTAGTAGAGGTCTTTAATTCTTAGTGAAGACTACTAATAATAGTTTGCATAGCCTTAATAAGATTTCTCTATTTCAATTATTGTAATCTTACCATCTTGAGTTCTGCTATTAGCAGTATAGGAATCATTTGTAACAGCCACAATTTCTACATTGACAACAGATCCTTCAAATCGTTTAGCACTCTTTTTCCCCTTTACTTTTTGAAGAGTTAACTTATAAGTACAAGGGGAAGTCCATTCAATTAAGAATTTATATTTCTGGTTTTCGCGATTATACCTTTCGAATTGATATTTATTCTTTCGCTTAATTTTAATATCACCTCCAGAGGGCCCAGTCATTTCAAATTTTCCTTTTCTGAATTTTTTACATTCCAGTTGAGCAATAATATCTTGCGAGGATATAGAGTTAATAAAAAACAGTAATATAAAGGAGATGAAAATACGCATCAAATCATTAATGTATTATTAATCGTTCAACCTTAAAGTCAAAATCATTCTTAATAGAAATAATGTATACACCTTTTGGCCACTTTGAAACATCAAGTGAACTGATTGTTGGTTTGGTTTCAAATTGAAAAATAGTTTGTCCAAGACTATTTAATATTTCAATAGAATAAATCCCGGGAGGTAATTTAGAAGCATCAAGGGCAAAAGTTGACTTTGCGGGGTTTGGATAGATAGAAAAGTCATTTAAATTATATTCGGCTATACTAAAGGTTCATTGCCATTATAGATTGAAATATTATCTATATATACGTTATTTCCTTGTCGGTTGGTAGTTTCAAATTGAATCATAATATTTTGGCCACTAAATGCAGATAGGTCAATTGAGTCCCTTCTCCAATGCGAATGGTAAGCTGGAACGAAATCAATGGATAACGTATCTAGCGTTTCTAAATCATCACCCGTTTTTTCATAGACATTATTAGGGAAAGTTTGCCCACAATCTCCAGATACTAACACCTTTAAAGTGTCTTGCAAATAAGAACTTGAACTTTTTTTCTGATATGCGACATCAAATTTCAGTATCGTACTCCCTGATGAAGGAATTAATAATTCAGGTCCAATAAGACCATCTTTTTGACTTTCGCGCGGTGCATAATTATATAATTGCATTGTTGCAGAATAATTGCTCCAAATTAATCCTTCTGTAGTAATGATGTCCCATGCCATGCTGTTGTCAGGATTTACAATGTACCACTTATCTGATTCAAAACCATTTTCAAAGTCCTCCACAAAAGGAAGATTGTAAAAACCTCTTCTGTTAAAGCTGTATAAGCTGCGGTTGTTAATTTCATCGTATTCGGGAGCTCCAGATGTTATTGCAGCTACTATACTTAATTCTTGATTACCGTAAGTAGATGTAGTTATGCTTGGTAATTGAAGGATTATCGTATCATTGGCAATAAGATCCCTGTCCAATTATAGTTTTGAGAAACTCCGGAATTAATTGAGTACTCAACATCTATTGAAGTGATTGTACTATCTCCTAGGTTTTTAATTGTGACAGTAGGAGAGTAGGTATCTGTACAAACCAATTCATTTTTATCTGGGTTTGTTACATCAACAATAGCAACGTCCCATTTTATACTTGTAGGGTCAATAGGCGTGTTTGTGCTGCTTAGATATAAAAATGCTGCATGGACATCAATCAAACCCATTCCGTAGATGTTATCTTCTCCAGCAACGCCTAAATCAATTGCAGTTAAATACAATGCCCAAAGTAAATCTTCTCCAGAAAGGTATGGAAAAGCTTCTTTTAAGAGTAAAATTGATCCTGAAACATGCGGTGAAGCCATGCTTGTTCCAGAAATTGTATTGTAGCTGTCACTTCCCCATGCAGAACGTACATTTTGACCTGGTGCTACCACTTCTGGATGGATAGATAATGATCCCGTTCCCGGACATTGTTTTGGTCCAATAGCTTGAAAACGAACTAATCGGCTGTGGGAAAGCTACATTTCCATTAATACTACCTACACTAAAGGTGTTTACCTCGGAGGTGTTTATTCGTTGAGGTGCATGACACTGTTGTGTTGGATGGGCCAGAATTACCACCAGAAAAAACATTCGCAATACCAGCGGCTTCAATCGCATTCATCAGATTTACAACATAGCCTCCGCATTGCACAGTGTCAGCACCGTCATACCATCTCCAGCTATTGCTAATAACGTCTGGAATATCTGAAGTAGTGGTAATATCTCCATCTGGGTTTAGCGCCCATTCAAACGCTAATATCATATCAGCGATTGGAGGTAAAGTCGCAACGGTACTATTGACGTAATCGTTTGCAATCCAATAAGATTTAAAGGCAACACCAATTGTGTCTTTGGTTGTTGTGTCTAAACCTGCAATAGTCCCTAGGGTATGGGTTCCATGATCGCTTATGACCCCGTTTGGTTCAGAACTGGCCCAAGGAAACCATGATTGTGAAGTAGGGAAAAAATTCCCCATATATCTACTACTAAAGGCAGGATGGTTTGGCCAAACTCCTGTGTCGTAATCATAAACAATTCTTCCACGACCTGTATAGCCTAAAGCCCACATAGCAGGGGCGTTAATTGCTTCAAGTCCGTTCTCAACTCCTCCGGGTGTCTTTTGTGAGTTTACTGAATTGATTTTGAAAGCGTCGTGCATTACGATTTTATCATTTTCAAAATCTAATAGCGCAATACTGGACTGCGAATTAAGAAAATTTATTAAATCTGCCTTGGCTTCTATAATAATGAGGTTTACCACCCAGAATTGTTTCAGGTTTCGATAGGAAGATTTGTAAAGTCTTTCGATGTCTTTAACTATTTCTGTCTGACTAATATTCGCTTGATCTTGTAATTGTTCAATGACAATTTTTGGTCGCTCATCAACAGAAATCTCATTTTCTTTGAATTCATTATTGAGGTAATAGCAATCTACATTTTCCTTAAACTCAATTCTAATTGAGATAAAATCACTCGGATTCGATTCAGCGATTACAGCTTGTAATTCACTTGATAATACTCCTTGTCCATTAATTTTAAAAGAAAATAATAATGAAAAAATAACGAAAAATATTCTAAACATAGTTTACTTATTATCAGTAGATACTTGGGTAATCTTTAGGATTCGCTTCGTTCATCATTGCGTAAATTGCATCGAAAATGTCCTCTACACTCGGTTTAGAGAAGTAATCTCCATCCGAACCATAAGCAGGTCTGTGTTCCTTTCCTGCCAAGGCAATTGGTGCAGAGTCTAAATGATGGTATCCACCTTGCTTGTGCAACACTTGTTGCATCATGAATGCAGTTGTTCCGCCTGGAAAATCTTCATCAATAAAAATAATTCTATTTGTTTTCTTTAAAGATTCTACAATGTCGTGATTAATATCAAATGGCATCAAAGTTTGAACATCGATTAGCTCAACAGAAATACCTTGTTTTTCTAGTTGCTCTGCAGCAACCTGACATAAATTAAATGTCGAGCCGTAACTAACAACAGTAACATCTGTTCCTTGTTTTACCGTTTCTACAACCCCTAAAGGTGTTTTGAATTCCGATAAATTAGTTGGTATTTTTTCTTTCGAACGATAACCATTTAAACACTCAACCACTAATGCTGGATCGTCTCCTGCTAACAAAGTATTGTAAAAGCCAGCGGCCTTTGTCATGTTACGAGGAACACAAACATGAATCCCTTTTACGAGGTTGATGATTCCTGCCATAGGTGATCCAGCATGCCAAATACCTTCTAGTCGGTGACCTCTTGTTCTAATAATTAAAGGAGCTTTTTGACCACCTTTAGTTCTCCACTGAACGGTAGCTAAATCATCGCTCATGATTTGCAGGCAATATAAAATATAATCTAAATACTGAATTTCAGCAATTGGACGTAAGCCACGCATTGCCATTCCAATTCCTTGGCCAATTATAGTGGCTTCTCGAATACCTGTATCAGCAACTCTTAAGGTTCCAAATTGCTCTTGCATTCCTTCCATTGATTGGTTTACACCACCAATTTTACCCGTGTCCTCTCCAAATGTGATTACCTCAGGGTATTTTTCAAATAATTTCTTAAAGTTTTCTCTTAGAATAATACGTCCGTCATCTGTAGAGTCATCGGCGTATTCAGGAAGCACTTCTTTTATTTTTAAAGGGCTCTGGTCTGATTCGGAATACAAATAAGAAGCGTATCTCTCATGTGTTTCTGTAATGGTATTATTTATCCAGTCAATTAAATTTTGTTTTGCAGAACCAGATTCATCTTTAATTAACCGCAAGGCTTGTTTTACTGCTGTTATTACATCTTTGCGAATTGGTTCAATTGCTCTTTTCAAAGAATCGGTAATAGCAGCAATTTCATCATTTCCAGTTTCTTTAATTAATGCTTCTAATAAAGTAACTGCAGCATCAACATCTTGTTTAATTCCCTCCACAAAATTTGCCCAAGCTTTCTTTTGTTCTATTCGGACTTCTTTTTTAGCATCTTTACGTATAATATCTAATTCTTCTTCAGTTGCTATAGCCTCTCCTGCGGCATTTTCTGCGCTAAGCATCCATTTTTTCATTTGGGCAATACAATCAAATTCTTCAGCCCATTTTAATTGTTCTGGAGTTTTATATCGTTCATGAGAGCCAGAAGTTGAGTGGCCTTGAGGTTGTGTTACTTCTTCTACATGAACCAATGTTGGCACATGATTTTCCCTACAATAGCTAATAGCTTCTTTATAAGTTTGCATCAATGAAGGGTAGTCCCACCCTTTAACTTTATAGATCTTGAACCCGTTAGAATCTTCTGTTTTTTCAAAACCTACTAAGGCTTCTGAAATACTAGCTTTGGTAGTCTGGAATTTTTTTGGAACAGATATCCCCCAACCGTCGTCCCAAACAGATATTGCCATAGGCACTTCCAAAACACTAGCTGCATTCATTGACTCCCAGAATAAACCTTCGGAAGTGCTTGCGTCTCCAATTGTTCCAAAAGCAACTTCATTTCCTTTATTACTAAAGTTGGAAAAGTTTTCTAGCTCTGGGAGATTTCTATACATTTTTGAAGCCAGTGCTAAACCAAGCAATCGAGGCATTTGCCCTGCAGTAGGAGAAATGTCAGCACTTGAGTTCTTTTGCTTCATTAAGTTTTTCCAACTTCCATCTTCGTCTAAGCTACGCGTCGCATAATGTCCACCCATTTGGCGGCCACCTGAAGTAGGTTCGTTTTCTATTTTGGTGTCCGCATACAATCCTGCATAATATTCTTTAATGCCCAAAGCACCAATTGCCATCATGAAAGTCTGATCTCTATAATAGCCAGATCTAAAATCACCATTTTTAAATTGCTTTGCCATGGCCAATTGAGCAACTTCTTTTCCATCACCAAAAATTCCGAATTTAGCTTTACCCGTCAAAACTTCTCTTCTACCTAACAAAGACATCTCTCTACTTATGCAAGCAATTTTGTAATCCGCGATTACTTCCTTTTTAAAAGTATCGAACTTGCTGTAATCTTTCTCCTCAATTGTTGTCTCTTTGTTTTGCGACATATTCTGCTTCTTTTAAGTGTTGTATTATAACCAAAATAGGGGTGTTGGCTGTTGGTTCATTTCGCGCGAAATTACGAAATATAGGTGAGAATTCAAAGGGTTTTAAAGTTTGAATTTTGTGTTTGAACTTTTTTTGTAAAAGCTTGAAAAAAGGGTACTTGAATCTATATTTTCGTATATTTCTTTGCCGATCATCTTCCACACGATTGAAATGATAATCATATTTTTTCTAAAAAAAAGTTAAATAATTGAAATGTAAATATTTAATTAAGTTACTGAATATCAATTTTTTTTATTTTAAAAACACAAAATATAAATGATGTAAATATTTAAATATAGAATGCCCGAAAAACTTTCCATCAGTATCCTGTTTTTTTTAATCCTTAGTAAGGAATAGGTTGTATTAAAATATATTGTAGATCCAAAATGTTAAACTTATACAATTAGCTTTAATTGCACCCTTAATCCTATTAACGCAGACATCATCTATCTATCTATCTATCTATCTATCTATCTATCTATCTATCTATCTGCAATGCGTTTCATCTCCAAGTTTCAAATGCACCATCAATGAATAAGATGTTTAACTAATCTATTCATTATTATTAAATTACTTGTAGAATTAAAAAAGACGAGCAATAATAGGAATATAAAAATGTAAGCTAATATAGCAAAAGAAGATGCGATCAATTAAACTTATTGGCTATATTAAAATGGATAAACTTTATGAGAATTTTTTAAAGGTGCTATGCTGATAAAGTTAGTGTTTCGAAAAATGAGATCATTTTAAAATTATAAATTAACTTTAAAATCGTTTTAATTATTATGAAAAAATAATTTTTACTTAAATCTATGTAATTGTAATGAATTCCTTATATTTGTAAATAACAACAATTAATTATTAATTATTAATTATTTAACTACTGATATTATGAAAAAATTATTACTATCTGCGCTCTCAGTTTTAGCATTCGGAGCCACAAACGTTGATGCTCAAGTGGCAAAAACACCATTTATTGAGCACTTTACACAAGCTTCTTGTGGTCCTTGTGCTTCACAAAACCCAACAATGTATAATACATTAAATACATTTGCTGCTGGAGGCGGTGAATACGTTAAACTTACTAGCCAAACAAGTTGGCCAGGAGTAGATCCCATGAATGCAGAATATGCTGCAGGACCAGCTGCACGTGTTGCTTACTATGGTGTAAGTGGTGTGCCTGACTGTTCTTTGAATGGGGGCGCTACAGAAGGTCCAACTACTGCAGTAACAGCAGCTAAATTGGCTACGAAAGCTGCTGAAATGACTCCATATTCAATTGCAGTTTCGCATACTTGGGGTTCAGCAGGCGAATTAATTGTTAATGTTGATATAACTAACACAACAGTAGATCCTGTATCTACTCATGATAAGTTATATATTGCTATGGTTGAAGATCAAATTTCATTTCCAACTGCTCCTGGTTCTAACGGAGAAACTGATTTTTATTATGTAATGCGTCAATTTTATGATGCATCTGGCGCTGCCACTAATGGTGGTATTTCTTTAGGCGCAATTGCTGGTAATGCAACTACATCATATACCTTTACTTTAACTAGCTTACCTAGTTACATTAGAGATTTAAATCAAATAAGCTTTGTTAGTTTTGTGCAAAACGATAGTTCAAAAGATGTTGCTCAAGCAGCGAAAAGCATTCCTGGTAATGTTCCTGGATTATTAGACGTTGCTTCTGCTTCTAACTCAACCATTGCATCAGGTTATTGTGACCTAGCTTTTACTCCTTCCGTTAACTTTACAAACAATGGTTCTACAGATGTTACTACTGTAACTGCTGAGTACACCGTTAATGGAGGAACTGCAGTTTCTCAAACATACAGCACTGCTCCAATTAGTATGGGACAAACAGTTGCTATTGATTTTCCTGCTGGGAGTTTAGCTCCTGGTACTTCTATTGTTCAGTACTCAATTACTGATGTAAATAGTGGAGGTTTATTTAGTAATGGACCTAACAATATGGCTCCTGAAGTTATTGGTAAATTAAACACAACTAGTGTTCCCGCGCCAATGTCTGAAGGGATGGAATCAGCACCCTTAATAACTGGGGAAGGTTACTCTCGTACCCTTTCAACTGCTATCTTTGATGCGGGTGATATCACTGTAGGTAATTTTGCTATTGTAGATGGACCTACTGTTGGCGAAGGAACAATTGGTGGATTCGGTTGGTCAAACAGAAGTATCCTTTTCAATTACTATAATTTGCAATCAGGAACAATGAGTTTAGTTTTGCATAAATTGAATTTAGAAGCAAATTCTGCACTTATATTTAACACTGCTTATTGTCAATATAGTGGTGAGAATGATAAATTGGAAGTGGAAGTTTCTACTAATTGTGGTACGTCTTGGAATTCTGTATTTATGGAATCAGGTACTACATTGGCTCACGGTTTAGCAGCACAGTCTGGTTTTTACATTCCAAATACAAGCGGAAGCGGATGGTATGAGCATACTGTTGATTTATCTGATTATGACAACACAAATGATGTTATTGTTAGATTTAAAGGTACCTCTGCTTACGGTAACAACTTGTGGTTAGATAACATTTACATTGCTTCCGAAATAGTAACATCGGTTGATGACGTAACCAAAAATGCTTCAAATGTTCAAATTATGCCAAATCCTGTAAAGGACAATATGACCCTTAATTTTACGAGCACTAGCAAGAATGCAAGAATTTCTATTATAAATATTCAAGGACAAATTGTAAAAGAAATAGCTAACAATACGGTTATCGGTAATAACTCAGTTTTTATTACGACTGCTGATTTATCAGCTGGTATTTATACGTTATCAATTGTATCTAACTCAGATGCAATTACTAAACGTTTTGTAGTAAGTAAATAGTATTTAATTCTATATTACAAAAAGGGGTAGGTTGTTTAATCTACCCCTTTATTATGCTCAAGAATTAATAAAAAACTACTAAAGTTTTCAGAAGGATAAAGCTTGATATTTAAGTATAAAATAAATGCTTATATATTTGAATACGGAATTACATTAATTGAGAAAAGGTTGCTCCATTCTTAAATGGGTAAATTAATGATTTTACAATATATATAGGAGAAGTGTATTTTTTAATTCCTGATTTAGATGAGTCAGAAGTTTATTTTGCAACAAAAGTTGCAAAGAATTCATTTCAGTTAAGTAGAAAAATACCCTGAAGAAAAGAAGTCTAGAGATGGTTATAGTGTTTAATAGATAAAATACTACCAAGGGTTTTCATATCGATGGATTTGTGGAAGTTTTGAGGATATAGACATTATATATTTTTAAGTTTACTTTGTTTTTTTTCGGTATTCCAATTCTTAAGAATGATATTTCTAAGGCATATTCTGAATGGACTTATTATGAATGTAAAACCCCTTGAACAGAATAGTTGTCAATTTTCAAAAAGATGCGTTAACACTCAATCATATTTTTCTTAAGTTCCTAAACGCAACTATTTTTGAAAAGAGGAAAATGTTATTGAATAAATGAGATTATTTTTCTTTGGTATTACACTCTTTTTCTGTTGGATAATTCTAAAAAAGACAGTACTTTCAGTAATTCGTAGATTTCCCTTAATTAACATTTAACTAGTTTTCCCGTAAAAAGAGTGCAAGAATTTATATTCTCTTTTATCGATCTGCTTCCGCGTGATTGAATCGCGCGGTAATTAGACAAAGAGTTACATGAAAAACTAAAAAGTCAACAATTTCCTTCTTCCGCATTGTGCTTTAGCCAGGTAAGCAAAATCCAAATTTGCTTCAAAAACTAATTGCAGAGTAACTGGAAAAGTTCCTTTGTAGGTGTCATATGCTTTTAAAGTAGGCATGTTAATGGTTTTTCCTTCTTCCGATATTAAGTCTGAAAATCCAAATCCAAGTCTAGCTCCTGCTGTAATCCCAAAATTTTCAGTACCCATCATATAGGCACCAAAACCAAAAGTCATTCCATAGATATAACTGTTAAAGTAATTTTGGTTAAATTCTTCCGTATAATAATCGTCTGTTCGTTTACTGTTACTGATTAGCGAAATTCGTGGTCCAATTTCGACATATCTACCATCTTTGTTATGGCGATACATAAGAATAATATCCATTGTTGTAAAAGTGATTTCTGAATTGTGTTCTTCAGTTGGTGTAAACGTTGCGTTACTATCTAATTTTGGAAGGTCTAAATCATATTGGAATCCTTGTTTAAAATTACCATAAATAAAATCTACTGTAATTTCATGATTTTCGTTAAAGTTAAGTCCAAGCTTTCCGCCAAAAAAACCGGATCCATTTAACCTATGGTTGTATTTGGTGTCATCCCAAATATTAGCATTGTTTAATATTCCGTATCCATATCCACCTTTTAGACCGATGTCTAACCAACTTTGTGCAAAACTTATGTTTACAACAAACAGCAGAAATATTACAGAACTTATTTTTCTCATTATCTTTGTTTTTCTGAAGATAAATAACTGAAGCTAAATTATCTTTGTTTTTTGCAAAGGTAAATAACTATAGTATATTTATCTTTCTAGAAGTGTTGTTAAATAGAAATAAAATTATTTTTTACAAAGGTAAATAACTAGATTAAATAATTCTATTTCAATTAATTATTATATAAAACGTTAAAATGAAGTTATTAGAGGGTAAAGTAGCCATTATTACTGGTGGAACGAGAGGAATCGGGAAAGGTATTGCGTTAAAATTTGCACAAGAAGGTGCTGATGTGATATTTACTTATGTTTCTAGCGAGGAGACAGCTAACGCTGTTGAAAAAGAGATAGAGGCTTTTGGAGTAAAAGCAAAAGGGTACAAGTCAAATGCTGCTAATATGGAAGATGCAGTTGCATTGATTGATAAAGTAGTAGAAGAGTTTGGACAGATTGATATCCTTGTCAATAATGCAGGGATTACCAAAGATGGTTTATTAATGAGAATGTCAGAAGAGAACTTTGATGACGTGATTAAAATTAACTTAAACTCTGTTTTTAACATGACGAAAGCTGCATTAAGAACTTTCTTAAAACAGAGAAGCGGTTCTATCATTAACATGAGTTCTATTGTTGGAGTTAGAGGAAATGCTGGACAAGCAAATTATTCTGCATCTAAAGCAGGGATTATAGGTTTTACAAAGTCGATTGCTGCTGAACTAGGATCGAGAAACATTCGCTGTAATGCCATTGCTCCTGGATTTATCGCTACAGAAATGACGGGAAAACTGGACCCAGAAGTAGTAAAAGGCTGGTCTGAGAGTATTCCTTTGAAACGTCCTGGAACTCCTGAAGACATTGCAAATGCAACGGTTTTTCTTGCGTCGGATATGAGTACGTACATAAGCGGCCAAGTATTGAGCGTATGTGGTGGAATGTTGATGTAATTTTTCAATAAGAAAAGTAAATGACTATAGAATTTAGTTACCCAACTTGGTATGTGCTTATTTGTATATTATTGGGATTACTGTATTCATTTGTATTTTACAGAAAAGAAAAACTATTAAACGAAGTAAAAAAAGTTGTGGTATATACCATGGCTTTTTTTCGTTTTATATCGGTTTGTATTCTCGCATTATTGCTACTCGAACCGTTAATTGAAATTGAGAACCAAATAATTGAAAAACCCGTTCTGGTTATTGCTCATGATAACTCTGAAAGTCTATTGGTAAATAAGGATTCCGCCTTTATTAATTCAGATTATTTAATTGCATTATCTTCATTTAAAGAAAAATTAGAGGAAAAGTACGAGGTTAAATCCTTCACATTTGGAGATGAAGTCAAATCAGGTTTAGAAATTGATTTTACTGATAAACAAACAGGAGTTTCAGAATTTCTTGAAGAGCTATATACACGTTATTATGGAAGAAACTTAGGCGCAGTAATATTAGCAAGTGATGGAATTATAAACAAAGGAGCAAACCCTATATACGAGATAAAAAAGATTAAACACACTCCATTTTTTACGGTAGCATTGGGTGATACCTTGGTAAGGAAAGATTTGATTTTGAATAATATTGTTCATAATCGCTTAGCGTACAAAGGGAACGACTTTCCGGTAGAAATAATTGTTAAAGCAAACCAGTTTGAAGGCAGTAAAGCAAAAGTATCCATTACAAAAGATGGAGTAGAGCTGTTTTCTGAAACGGTATTTTTTGAGACAAGTAGCGATGTAGTTACACTTTCATTATTGCTGCAAGCAAAAAGTAGTGGAAAACAAAGGTATGTTGTAAACGTTGAAGAGTTAGCGGGAGAATTAACCTATGTAAATAATAAAAGAGAATTTTACATTGATATTTTAGATAACAAACAAGAAATTTTAATTCTTGCAAAAGCTCCCCATCCAGATATCGCAGCAATGCGATCAGCTTTAGAAAAGAATGTTAATTATGAAGTAAACTCAATGCTTATTGCTGATTATGAAGGAGGAGCTAAGAAATATAGTTTGGTAATATTTCATCAACTTCCTAGTGGGAATAAACAGCAAAATAATCTTGTAGAAAAGATAATTCAAAACGGTGTGCCTTCTCTTTTTGTATTAGGGACTGGAACAAACTACAACCAATTTAACAACTATAATTTAGGGCTTAAATTAATAGGCGTTAATGGAGTAACTAATGTGACAGCTTCGGTAAATACAGCGTTTTCTCAGTTCACAGTATCAGAGTCGTTAAAGCAATCCATACCTAAGTTTCCGCCATTTAAAACAGCGTTTGCGGGTAATTATAAGGTTGCAAATAGCTCCACTGTTTTATTGTATCAAAAAATAGGGGTTACAGTAACAGATTACCCTTTGCTAGTGTTTAATGAAAAGAATGACTCTAAGTATGGTTTTATTATTGGGGAAGGGATCTGGAGATGGAAATTGAATGATTACTCAAATAATAAATCACATGATAATTTTAATGATCTTGTTTCTAAAATGGTCCAATACCTATGCATTAAAGGAGGATAAGAGTAAGTTTCGCGTCTATAGTGAAAATACATTTTTGGAAAACCAAGCAGTTGTTTTTGAATCAGAGTTATACAACGATAGTTATGAGTTAGTAAACGAAGAAGATGTTGTGATTGAGATTACCAACCAGAGTGGGGAAGTTTATCCTGCAAAGAGTTTTAGTCGTTCAGGAAATGCTTATCGTTTAGATGCTGGGATATTTGAAGTAGGTGAGTATTCTTACAGTGCGACTGTAACGTTTGGAGGTAAAAAGCTGGATCAGTCTGGGGAGTTTACAGTGAGGGAATTGAAAGCAGAATATACTAATGTTGTTGCAGATCATGGATTGCTTTATAATATTGCCAATAATACAGAAGGAGAAATGTTTTATCCAAATCAACTAGATAGTTTAGCAGAAGCAATATTCAATAAGGAAGAAATTGTAGATATCTCTTATACAGAAAAAGATGTTTCAGATGTAATTAACTGGAAATGGATATTTGGCTTAATAATGGGACTTCTTTCGTTTGAATGGTTTATGCGAAAGCGCAATGGGGCTTATTAAGTTCCAAAATGCACTGTATAGTTTGTTCTCTTTTTTAGTAATTTTAATTTAGCGCTTAAAGGTTATTTCAAAGCAGCTGCCTTCTCCCAATGTTGATCTAGCAGTAATTTGCCCCTTGTTAACTTCAGCGTATTCTTTTGCGATGTTCAAGCCTAATCCTGTACCTTTAATTTCTGCAACGTTATCCGCACGAAAGAAAGGTTGAAACAGATTTAATTGTTCTTCTTTAGGAATGCCTAAGCCATAATCTTCTATGGATACAACAAGTTGTGTTGGTTTAAAATGTATGCCTAATTTAGGGTTCTTTTTCCCTATAGAATATTTAAATGCGTTACTAATTAAATTAGACAATGAATGGATAAGTAATTTAGGGTCTAACTGAACTTTATAGGGTTCTCCTGTGACCTTAAAATCTATAATTCTACCATCTTGTTGCATTAAATTAAATTCTGAAGTCAATTTCTGGCAAAGACCTATCAAATTCACATTTTCAGGACTATAATCAATGTTTCCTGAAGTTGATTTACCTAAAATAAGAACTTCATCTATTAGATTAGTCATTACAGAAATTGCTCCTGTAATACGTCCCGTTATTTTTGCAAACTTTATGGGTTCTATTATCTTTCCCGTATGAGCCAATAGTTCATATAATTCTGCATTAGATTGAATAACCGCTAAGGGTGTTTTGAATTGATGCGAAGCCATTGATACAAAGCTACTTTTTAATTGACCTAATTCCTTTTCTCGTTCTAATGATACTGCGAGTTGTTTGTTATTTGCTTCTGCTATTTTAAGAAGCGAAGTATTCCTCTCTCTTTGTTCATTTAAATTTTTCAGAAAATAAGAAGCAGCAATAAAAATAACTACAGAGGGTGCTCCAATATTCATTAAGTAAAAAATTGTGCGCACATTTTCAGTGACTTTTTCAGCATCCGAAGAAAGTGGTGGAAAACCAATTGCCGTAGCACAAACAATTATTAGGAACATTAGCAGCCATCTTTTTGCAGATTTCTGATTTAGAAATAAAAGCGCACCAATTGGACCTAAAAAACACCACGATATTACAAAACCAGAATCATTGATAGATCCTAAACTCCACTGAATCAATGCTGAAATCCATGTGATACAAACTAATTGTGCATAAACTAATAGTTTATAATTACCTATAAAATGTGATATAAAAATAGATGGAGCCACTATCGCAACGAAGACCAAAGGAATTTTAGCAGTTAAACCAAATCCCAAGAAGTAGGAATAAAATCCAGCCCAAACCAATCCGCAGATACTGCAAGAAGCAGCAACGATTAGAACCAAAGACTTGGTCAGTCTTAATTCTTCAGAATCCAATGCGTTATAGCTGTATATATTAATTAGTTTTTTCATTTCCTTTATCCTTCTAAATGTTTAATTCCTATTTGAAATGTAATTGATACAGCTAATCCAGACCAGCCATATCAAATAGCTGCTATTATAAATGCCCAGCCAGTAAAGGCTGTTTCGAAATCCTTTTGTCTTGTGTTCATATTTTATAATATTACATTTAATCAAAAATACTCTTTGCATATCGCTTTCGGTGTAACAATAGTTACATAAAGGGAAATGCAATTGTTTTCAATGCCTTAAGTCTATTTATATTGAGATTTTATCATTATTCACAATTCTCTTTTAATGAACACTTAGCAATTATGTAATGCACATATGATGTTTTGATAGTTTTGGTAAAATGAAAATTGCAGAAGCATTAGATATAGCTTGGTGGAAGATTAAAAGTTTTTACAAGTGGTTTACGCCAAGCCGATTTTGGGCTACATGGAGGCTACTTTTTACTTTTGGAGTTTTGGTGCTTATTTTTCATGTTTATATCCTTCAAGCAATAGGAGGTTTTTTAATTAATACAGATAAGATGCCGGATAAAGTCGATGCAATCTTCGTCTTAGGCGGAAATACTTTTGACAGAAGTAATCATGCGGCAGAATTATATTTTAAGGGTCTTTCAAAAAATATTGTGACTTTAGGGGCTAATGAAGCCATAATAATAAAAACTATTTTTCCCGATACAGCGGATCGGTTAGTTCGGCATTCAGATTGTTTTATTTCCAGAGATCAGCTCATATTAGAAGGGGTTTCTGAAGATCATATTAAAGCACTGGATGTAGGAACTAGTACACGGGAAGAAGCTAATGCAATATTGAATTACTGTAAACAAAATGGCTATGAAAAGATTGTTATTGTGTCAGATAAATTTCATACGCGAAGAATGAGTTATTCATTTAAAGACTTTGATGTCCACGAAATTGAAGTTTTATTAAGTGGATGCAGTCATTCATTCTACGATGAAAACTTTTGGTGGAAAAGTGAAGAGGGAATGATAATGGTGAATAATGAGTACATGAAATTACTGTATTATTATATAAACTATTAGCCCTTTCGAGTACCTCAGGGCTCTTTGAGTAGCCCAAGGTGCTTAGAGATCAGAGCATAGGACTTGCTTTTTATAAAGCTAAAGTACACCGTGGTACTCGAGGTGTGCTTTTAGCTTGAGTGATCTGAAACGATTACCCATTCTCCCTTTTTTATTTTCCATACAAGAGAGTAGAACCCACCTAAATTTTCCAGAGAGTCTCTTTGCAGTTCCCATTGTCCAATGACTTGAACTGTCTCAATGTCAATAAACTCTTTAACTTCGTTGGTGAAAGTTAGTTTACCCATAGCTGATTTGTCAGGGTAGCTACTGATATAATTATCTAATGTGGGTTGCCAACCATAGGTTAATCCAGATTTACCAATAAACAACAGGGAATCAGAATGCCAATAATGCTGCATAAAGCATTCAAGATCTCCAGTATTCCAACAGGTTTCTTGTTCGCTCATTTTTTGATTTATGCTTGCAATTACTTTTCCTTGATTGTGCATGTGATCTATTTTTTCAGAGCCTCCACATGCACTCAATAAAATTGAAAGGAAAATAGTTTTTAGTGTATATTCTACAATTTTTAACATAAATACAAAATTAGAATAATAAAGTAACATATGTTACTTTTGTTACAGGTGTAAATCTTTAAATTTGAATGCAATGAAACTAGCTGATGAAAAAGAAGAAGAAAGTAGGAGTTAGAGAGCTTTACAACAAAGATTCATTAAAAGCCAATAAAGAACTATGGGGTGAACAGGAATCTGATTTCTCTAGAAGAGGATTTTTATCTAGTTCAGCCTTATTGGCAATGGGGACCTTATTGGGTGGTAAAATTGTGTTTGGCGAAAATATGCCTTCAGACCTAATTCCTGCAGGGCTAAAAGATTCGGATAAGGAGTTTTCTATTCCAGGTAAAAGTGGAGATTTAATTATACTGAATGATAAGCCATGGAATGCGGAAACACCTCCCCATTTATTAGATGATAAGGTAACTCCTTCTGATATTATGTTTGTTAGAAACAATGGTGTTCCGCCTGAAAATATAAATGTATCTACTTGGAAATTGACAATTGAGGGAGAGTCTGCAGAAACTACCAAATCCTATACGATAGCGGAGTTAAAATCAAAATTTAACCAGTATACATATAAGCTTACATTAGAATGTGGAGGAAACGGAAGAAGTGAGTTCAATCCAGTAGCTAAAGGAAATCAATGGACACTTGGTGCAGTAGGATGTTCAGCATGGACAGGAGTACGATTAAAAGATGTATTGGATGATGTTGGTGTAAAAAGCAATGCTGTTTATATAGGGTATTATGGAGCTGACACGCATTTAAGTGGAGATCATAATAAGGTTGTTATTTCTAGAGGTGTTCCAATTGCAAAAGCCATGGAAGAAGAAGGATTGATAGCTTGGAGTCTGAATGGTGAGGATATTCCAGTGATGAATGGGTATCCCTTAAGGCTGGTAATTGGCGGATGGCCAGCATCTGTGTCTGGGAAATGGTTGACAAAAATAGCTATAAGAGATAAAGTGCATGACGGACCTAAAATGGATGGTTATTCTTATCGTGTTCCGAAATATCCGGTAGCACCAGGAACTAAAGTGCCTGAAGAGGATATGAAGATAATAGAATCAATGCCTGTTAAATCATTGATTACTTTTCCGAAATCAGGAGCGATTGTAAAAGGGAATAGATCATTTGAGGTCAGAGGTCATGCATGGGCAGGAGACTTAACCGTTAATGAAATGTATGTGTCAATTGATTTTGGTGCAACTTGGAAAAAATGTAGTTTAGAGAAGCCGGCAAATAGGTTGGCTTGGCAGCATTGGAAAATTCAAGTTAACCTTCCAGAGGAAGGATATTATGAGATTTGGTCAAAGGCAGTTGACTCTGAAGGAAAAGCACAGCCATTGATTGTTCCTGGGTGGAACCCAAAAGGGTATTTAAATAATGCTTCGCATCGAATTGCCTGTAAAAGAATAGACGTTTAATGAGTGAGTATTCTCCAGAAAACATAAAGTACGCCAAAGGTGTTGTAAAGTATTTTAATAGGCTACTTGCGTTAATTGGAGTACTAATTATTTTTATTATCATTCAACTTGTTAATCCAGGTTTATTAAAGCCGCAATCAAAAGGAGAGCTTACGCAATTAACGGAAGAAGTCGATGCGGAAAATTTAATAGAAAATGGAATCCATGTTTCTAGTGGGTTGATTGTGGATGAAGGGTACGAATTAGTATTGAATACTTGCAGTGGTTGTCATTCTTTAAAATTGGTTACACAGAATAAAGGCAATAAAGCTGATTGGAAAGAAGTTATTGTTTGGATGCAAGAAACGCAAAAACTTTGGGATTTAGGATCAACCGAAGGACCGATAATTGCGTATTTAGCAAAAAATTATGGGCAATCGAAAAAAGGTAGAAGAATGAATTTAGAAAATATTGAGTGGTATGAGTTGGAGTAAGTTCATTAAATATTCATGGATTGCAGTCCTTTTTGTTGTGCATGGGTGTTCCTTAGATAATGAAGATAATGGCGTTATGCCGGAGAGTGATCATCTGATAAATGTAGATGATTTGCTAGAAATTTATAATAATCAAAATACTATTATAATTGATTTTAGGAGTGAAGAGGATTATTTAAAAGGCCATGTACCAGGAGCTTTAAATATATATCGGAATGATGTTACTATTAAAAAAGGCGCTATAAAAGGGTTCATCTCTCCGCAAGATACGTTAGAGAAATTGCTGGGGAGTTTAGGAATACAAGCAAGCAATCAGATAGTTGTTTATGATGGAAGAGGTGCGTGCGAATCCGCTCGGTTTTGGTGGACTTTAAACTTTTATGGTTTCGATAATGTCAAAGTAGTAAATGGAGATTTTGATCTTTGGAGTGCGAAAGGTTATCCAATGGATACTATTGTTGTAAAAAGGGAACCTGTGAATTTTATTTTTCCTAAAGGTGTAAATAATAAATATATTGCTACAAAAGAAGATGTTAAGAGAGCGATTAATGATCCAGCTATTTTGTTGGTCGATACTCGTTCAATAGAAGAGTATGCAGGAGAGTTCCTTAAAAAAGGAGCTTTCCGTAGAGGTCGTATTCCTACGAGCATTCACGTTGATTGGGCGAATAGCTTGGAATATGAAAAAGGAAAAGAATTTAAAAGTGTTACTGATTTACTCTATGACTTTGAAAGAAAAGGAATAACGAAAGATAAAGAAATTATTTTCTATTGTCAATCAGGGACGCGGTCGGCTCATAGTGTATTTGTTTTGGCAGAGTTATTAGGATATAAGAATGTAAAGAATTACGATGGTTCATGGGTAGAGTGGAGCCATGACTTAACTTTGGAGGTAGAAATAGATTAATTGATAATATTATGGAATATGTAGATGTATTTACCGGAACGCTAGTAGGAACAATGAATTGGGTTTGGCAATTAATTACGTTTAGCACGGATTGGGACCAAAATTATTTTTATGGATTAATAATAGTTTCATTATTAGTCTGGGGATTAGAAATTATGTTTCCTTGGAGAAGAAGTCAATCATTGATTAGAAAAGATTTTTGGTTGGATGGTTTTTATATGTTTTTCAATTTCTTTATTTTTTCTATTGTAATAAGTGGGTTTTATGCAGTTATTGAAAAAGCTTTTGGTGGCGCTGGAATTACTATGGATTCGATAGCTTTGCTTCCAAAAGATAGCATACCGCTTTGGGCATTTATTTTATTGTTTTTTATTATAAACGATTTTGTGCAATGGTTTACGCATGTTATGTTGCATAAATTTCCATTGTTATGGAAATTCCATAAGGTGCATCACTCTATTGAAGAAATGGGTTTTGCAGGTCACTTACGCTATCATTGGATGGAAAATTTATTCTATAAACCTTTAAAAACCTTTGCAGTAATGATCCTAGTTGGGGCCGAACCCGAACACGCTTTCTTTGTACATTTCTTCTCAATTACAATCGGTCACTTGAATCATGCAAATGTTCGAATTACTTGGGGTCCATTAAAATACATTTTTAACAATTCAGTAATGCATTTGTATCATCACGCTAAAGTGCTACCAGCCGATAGGGCAAACGGAGTTAACTTTGCAATAAGCTTAAGTATTTGGGATTATATTTTTAAAAAGAATTACATCCCTCAAGATAAAGATGGTGATTATGCACTTGGATTTGAAGGGATTGAAAATTATCCAAAAGGGTTTTTCGGGCAGTTGGTTTCTGGATTTAAAAAAGAGAAGTATGAGTAGCTATTTGTATACAAGCCATAATATAAACCAAGACCACTTATAGTTCTTGCCTAATTCTATTCAAAAAAAAGCCCTCGTATTTATACGAGAGCTTTCCATAAAGAAGTTAAATTCTTATTTTATTATCATAAATTGAAGTGACTTATAATTTTCATTACACATTAATGAGATGTTGTAATTTCCTTCAGCTAAATTGCTAACATCAATTGATTGAATACCAGTCGAACCATTTAATGTTCCACTTTCAATAATCTCTCCCATTATGTTGGTAATTTTGAAATTTGATTTAGATATATTTTCAAATTTGATATTCAAAATTCCACTTGTAGGGTTAGGATAAACTTCAAATAAGCTATTAAATTCTACTTGGTCATCAGATAATATACCATAGAAATAGTCGTGGGAAATAGAAACTATTTGATCTTTTATGGTTGAATTACCTATCATTTCTAAACCTACACCGATATATACCATTTTGGCTGTCCCATTGTCATATCTAATTCCACCTATTTTTGAGGCATTTCCGTTATAGTTAAAAATAGCCTCCGCGCCATTAATAGGAGTTAATTCATCTGGGTACATATTCCCCGAGTAAACATCAACAATTGAAGAGTTCGGAACACCTCCAAAGAAAACATCAGATGCAACAGCAGTCAATTGGCTGTTAGCAGTACTTCCATCTGCTACATATTGCGCATTCATGTAGTTTGCCATAAATGCAATTGCAGCAGGAGTTCCATAACCATCGCCAGAGAGTATATCCCAGGCTATATCTTGCCCGGCCATAAACACATTTCCACCTGCATCCATAAATGCACTTAATGAAGCAATATCCTCATCAGCAAATGAAGGGAAAGTCCATCCAATATTTAGATAAATATTAATTACATCTCCTAAAGCTGAAGCATCGTTTAGAATATTCATAACATTTGCTTCTGAAGCAGCATTGCTTGTGTTACCTGCCGCAGCTAGTCCGTCTAGAAATTCTTGCTCATAATCAATTGCTCCATTACCATTTCCTGCTCCATCCGAACCAGAACCATTAATAATTAAATCAGTTATTCCACTAATTACATACACAGACTGCTCAAGAACAGCATTGCTATTATTTGCTAAAGTCATCGTAAGTGTGTATTCAGACACTGCTGGGCTGGTCCCAGGATCTATATCTATAGACATTGCTGCTGCTGCACCATTTGCTAATGTTAACGTTTGCGGTCCAGAATAAGAGATTCCATCAATGCTATAGCTACCGCTCCAATCTCCTGGCGCATCAGTAGTTAAAGTGAAATTATAGTCACTAGTAGCTCCTGGTATAGCTGGGCTAATATCAAAACTAAAGGAATTGGTAGCTCCATTTGATCCAGATTGAGCGGCTACAGTAAGGTTGTTAAATTCACCTAATGATGGAGCGTTGTTGCCCATATCAGAACCTCCATCAGCTTCCACTACAATTCCGGTAAGAACTTCTTGTTGCGTTTCGGTAACGAAAACAGCAATATGGCAATTTGCAATATCAACTGGTAATCCATTGATATCAGCAGGTACAGTGTATGTATATGTATTACTAAATAAAGATCCAGCGGTGGTTGTTGATATTTGGTCACCCCATTGTCCTGTAATCATGTGTCTTAATACATGATTGTGCGAGTAAAGGCCGCCCACATAGTTGTCAGGGTTATAGGTAGTTCCACCCGTTTGGGGGCCTAAAATGGAATCTTGTAATAGAACAACATTTAGAAAATTTGTAGCAGTCGCACTATTGCTAGTGTAGTAAGCTTCAACCTCTATTGTTAATTCATTTGTTGATGCGTTATAAGTAGAAGTAGCTCCAGTATTTACCGGTGAGATCATTTCAAGAATTTCAGGAGAAACAGCAGCCCAATCAGTTCTGCTAAGAGCTGTTGATGAACCTAATGCTGGGAAAACATGCCTATTTATCGTTCCGGAAGGATATCCAGTCAAATTTGTTTGATTGGCTAAATCAGGCCCAAATGCTGTTTGCATATCGGGC
Organism: uncultured Flavobacteriales bacterium; assembly: GCA_943788755.1. Taxonomy (GTDB): domain Bacteria; phylum Bacteroidota; class Bacteroidia; order Flavobacteriales_D; family Parvicellaceae; genus CALSMU01. The sequence continues at coordinate 559,342 of CALSRM010000001.1, read as the reverse complement.
TCACCTGCCGCAGGGGTAGCATAACCGCCTGTATGAACATTAATCAATACGGTTCTTCCAGGATATTCTGCTGCTATAGCATTAGCTCTAACGTGTCCATCTGGACAGAAGGTACAGTGTAATCCAGTGTATTCTTCAAGAACGATGCTTCTCAATTGAACAGTGTCCGTTACAATAGTCTGACCAAAAGAAATAGCGCTAGTGGCAGTGACAACAAGTAAACTAGTAATTATTTTTTTCATGAAAATATTTTTAATATTTTATTAAAGTTTGTTAAAAGTAGTCTAAAGTTTTGATTGATTAAGTTATTATTTATTGATAATATTGAATTCCTATTGATAAGGTTGCGTTAAAATAATAGTTGAAAGTACCCTATTTAAAATAAATACACTTGACATTCAAGACATAAACTAAGTAGTCAATTAATAGATGTTAAAAATACTGATATACAGTTGATTATTTACTTTTTGTTATCTATATGTTTAGTACATAAGAGAGGGGAGGGGTATGTAATGAATAGATATTCAAAAACTAAAATGTAATTAATCATCTATTTAGAAACTACAATAGCAAATAAATCAATGTGTTGCGCTAAAAAATCCTTTTAATCACTCTCAATTTATGCGTGTATTTACCTAATTCTTTATTGAATATACCTTGTTGGTCCAGACTATCTATTCGAACTTTACCCGAGGCATGAATGATTTTTCCAGGTTCAGTAACAATTCCAACATGCGTAATTTTACCTTCTTCATTGTCAAAGAAAGCTAAGTCACCTGGTTCTGTAAGCTCTACAAATTCTACATTAATACCTTCTTCTGCTTGTTGGTAAGCATCTCTTGGGATTCTATATCCACATAAACTATATACTATTTGCGATAATCCAGAACAATCAATTCCAAAAAGGGATCTGCCGCCCCAAAGATAAGGTGCGTTTAAATAAAGTAATGAATATTTTACTACGTCAGCTTCGTTTTTCGAAACAACTGCTCCTTTGAAAGTGTATTTCTCATTTTGAATTTTGAAAATATCTTTGCGGTAGAATGGGAGAGTAGTACCAATTGTAATTGTGGACGATTCTCCTTTTGAATTAGTAATTCTTCCAATTAAATCGGCACATAATGGAAATTGATTCAATTTGTATGCTTCAAATTCTTTACCAGAAATTTCAGTGAATTGTTTTCTGCAAATCCAACATTCATAACCATCCAGAGCCGTTTTTATTTTTATCCACTTTTCTGTTTCTTCAAGAACTTCATATACCTCTCCAAAAAGAAGTTGTGTTACCATTTCTGATCGGTCATTTCCTTCCGCGCGACAAGGAATAATTGAAAGAGTACTAATTCCGTAAGACATAAATCAAATTTACAATTCTTTCATTAATACACGGTATAATTCTAACATAGATGCAATATCTGATTTGTGAACCTTTTCATCCGGGGAATGAACGTGGTCTTCCGGTGCGCCAATAAAAAGCCAATCAAAAGGGTAAGGAGATTTTTGTAGTTGATTTCCATCACTTCCTCCAGCACCTTCTACTTCGAGTTGGTGCTCAATATCATGCTTTTCTGCAATAGCTCTAATTCTATTTAAGTAAGAACGTCTTGGAATTCCAGAATCTCGCATTGAGACCGCTACACCTTTTCCATGTTGAACGCCTTCTGTTACCCAAGTAATATCGGAAATAAGTGCTTGTTTTACTTTCCAATTTTCATAGATAAACTTGGCTAAGTACCCAACAGATCCTCCTCCATGCTCTTCCCAACAAGAAAAACAAATAACTCCATCCTTCAAGGTCTCTGCTACTTTTAAAGCATTCCAAACACCTAAACGGTTGTCCATGTAGCAACATTGAACAAAGTCGCTGTCTTCTCTCCATTCCGGCTTAAAAACTAATTCTGTTCCGCGATCTATTTCTCGATGATATAAGTACTCTATAGATTTTGAGCCATTTTCATGTTCAATTATTATCAATTCTGTTTCTATAGGGCCCTGGCTATCTTTTCCAACTAGTTTAATCCCTTCTTTAAGAACGGGGCCACCAATTTTCACCAATTCTTTTCCGTATTTAACAGTAAAACCAATAGAGTCCATATGGGCAAAAATAGCAGTGGTTGGTTTTCCAAACTTCAATACAATACAGTCTTGAAAACCGTCTCCTTCATATATTTCAGGTGTGTGGTCCCAGGTTGATTTGTTGGCTTCTATATACTTAAGAATAAAATCTTTCAGTGCAACTTCATTTCCAGCAGGTGCGTGTATAGCGCACATTTCTTTTAGTAATTTCATGGTAATTTAATTACTGCGAAATTATAATATAAAAAACGCTATGGCTATTAGAAAGTAAATAAAATGTTTTTATATTTGCCACCGCTAAATGGTGGATGTAGCTCATCCCGATAATTATCGGGAGGTTAGAGCTACAGAGACTGAATCTGTAACGACAGAATAGTAATTAAATGGTGGATGTAGCTCAGCTGGTTAGAGTATCGGTTTGTGGTACCGAGGGTCGCGGGTTCGAACCCCGTCTTCCACCCCAAAACAAAAAAGGTCTTGTGAAAACAAGACCTTTTTTGTTTTCTAACAAATGATTTATGAACAAATATTACATATTCCAGTACCTTGAATTTCAATTGAATCTACCTTGAATTTTGGTATATTTATTTCAGGAAATTCATGTAAGTCTAGGCAGAATATGTTTTCACACATTTTACATCTAAAATGGATATGTTGACCAGTATGAACGTGATTTACGGATGAACACTCAGCTGGGCATAAGGCGAGTTTTTTTATATCACCGGGCATCACGATTTCATGTATCAACCCTTTTTCCATAAAAGATTTTATCGTTCTGTATAGCGTTATGCGATCAAATTGCTTTAATCTTTCTTCTATATCACCTATAGAAACAGCATTGGGGGTATTGAGGAATACATCAAGTACTTCTTTTCTAAATGCAGTAAATCTTAATTTTTTATTTTTTAATAAAGTTTTAACCATAAATGCAACAATGTTGCGTTTTTATTTCTATGTTTGCAACATCATTACAAATATATGAAAAGTCAGACATATAAATTATTGTTTTTAGTATTAATCTTTTTAGAGGGTGGTGGTTACTATTCTCAAGTTTTAAAGGGAGTTGTGCTTAATAGCGATACAAAAATTGGTGTGTCGGGTGCTTACATTTATTCTTTTGACCTGGAAATAGGAAATTCAACAAATGAAAAGGGAAATTTCGAAATCTTGCAATTTCCTAAATATAAATCCAAAATTTTGATCAGCGCACATGGTTATGAAGATCAATCAATGTTTATTTCTTCAGATAGCATTATTACAATTTTGATGGAACCTAAACATGCAATGTTAGATGAATTTGTTGTTGCTACGCCTACCGGTAAATTGCAAGGTGAAAATATTACTTATGTTACTACAGTTAAATTAAACGAACCAGCCTCAATTAACAATAATACAATAGGAGAGGTTTTAACAAATGTTCCAGGTGTTTATGTAGCTAGTGTAGGCAGAGGCATCAGTAAACCAGTTATTAGGGGTCTATCTGGCAATAGAGTGGTTACATATTTAGATGGATTAAGAATTGAGAATCAACAATGGGGCGGAGATCATGGGGTAGGCGTTACGGCACTTGGAATAGATAGATTAGAAATTATCAAGGGACCATCATCTTTGTTATATGGTTCAGATGCTATTGGTGGAGTACTTTATTACGTAGAAGCTCAGTATGCAAAAAAAAATACTTGGAAGTCTTTTATTGAAACATCTTTTGAATCAAGCAGTCTCTCAAATACCACTAACTTGGGAACGCAGTTTACGAAAGGAAATTCAAAGTATAATTTTTTTTATGGATCTTCTATCAATGCTGATTATGCATTGCCTAGTGGTCTTAGGGTTCTTGACTCTAGGTTTTTATCACAGGCATTTAAAACTTCATATGGATATAATAAAAATAGATGGAAGATTAATGTTCGATACAATTTTTCAAAATCCATAATTGGAATACCAGGTCATAGTCACAAAGACAGCATATATACGGAGTTGTTTTACACGGATAAGGTTAATTGGAGCAGTACATTGCCGATTCAAAATATTACAAACAACTTTATCAATGTAGAAAACAAGTTTTATTTTGACAAAAGTTACTTAACCATTCAAATAGGTCATACAGCAAATGATTTGAAGGAATTTGAAGAAAAGGTAACTATTCCGGGAATAGATATGCTGTTAAATTCATCTACCTTGAATCTAAGATATGCTTATAAGTTTTCACCAATTTTAGAATTAGTAAATGGCGTTCAGGGTATGTATCAAAGAAATAGTAATGGTAAGAATGCTGAAGAAATATTAATTCCGAATGCCTATACTGCAGATTTTGGGATTTATTCAATACTTTTTGCAGGTAATGAAAAGTTTAAATTTCAGAGCGGATTACGAACTGATTATCGGATGATTAATGTAGATTCTCCAAACTTTCAAAAAGATTTTACAGGTATAAATTATGCCATTGGTGGCGGTTATTTTGCCAAGAATTCAATTATTAGGCTTAATATATCATCCGGTTATAGAGCTCCTCATACATCAGAAATGATAGCAAATGGTGTCCACCACGGATCTTTTCAATATGTTATTGGAGATTTAGAATTAAGAACTGAAAATGCCTCTCAGATAGATTTTGTTTACGAATATGCAAACAAACATCTATCACTTATTTTTAATCCCTTTTTTAACCAAATTCAAAACTTCATTTACCTGCAAAAGCAGGATTCGGTTATTACATCCTATCCAGTTTATAATTACGTTCAAAACGAAAATGTGGCTATGCATGGTTTTGATTTTGGAGTACATTATCACCCTCATTTTCTCCATAGACTTCATTTAGAATCTAGTTACTCCTATTTAAAAGCATTGAATTCAGATGGCGACTTTATTGATCAGATTCCACCCGCAAAATGGTTAACTAATGTAAAGGTTGAGTTTAATGAAAAGGATGGCTTTTATATCAAAAATATTGTACTGCGTAATAATTTTATTTTTTCTCAAAATGATGTGGCAATAAACGAGTTGCCTTCGAAAAGCTATAATTTGTTGAGTTTTGGGTTTAACGGAGTTATAAAAACAAAGCATAATATAATTAATATCAATGCAGGTGTGAAAAATTTATTCAATAGCAATTATGTGGATCACTTGTCTAATTTAAAATATTTGAATTTAGCCGCGCCCGGAATAAATTTTTATATCGGCGCAAAATTTAACATAAACAACAAATAAAAAATAAAAACATGAAAAAAGTAATTTTAGGAATTTTAGCAATGAGCGCAATTGGTTTTACTTCTTGTAAAAAATGTTCAGAATGTCATTATGAAGCTTTGGATAGCTCAGGTGCGGAAGTTGAAGTTGAATTAGGGGAACATTGTGGTGATGATTTAAAAACATTGGAGTCAAGTGGATATCAGTTGAGTGATGGAACTTTTGTAGAGGTTCACTGTCATGCACATTAGAAGGTTCTTTAAGTGACCTCAATTCTTCTCAGAAGTAAAAAGCCTTTCATTAATAGTGAAAGGCTTTTTTGGTTAAACGGCTTTTTTATTGTTTATTGGACAACCAATTTGTATAATTTACAGTCTTTATAAAAAATAAATAAAATGAAAAAAGCGACTTTACTTATTCTTTCCATTGCAATTAGTCAATTTGTATTTTCTCAAATTATCTACACGGATATAATTCCAGATGACACATTAGTTCCTGACTATATATCAGATTCCAGAACAATTGATTTTAATAATGATTTGACACCTGAGTTAGTTATTTTTTCTGCAAAACAAGATACAGTTATACAAGCATTTGCTGTAACTATATCTGGAATAGCAATTACTACTTTAGGTAATACTGAAATAATTGCAAGTGATACTGCAATAGGTGGAGAGATTGTTGTTGTTGGTGATACACTGCGCCATGGACATGTAATTAATAGCGCCTCTTCCTATTTGAGTTCAAATACGCCTTCCGTATTTCAGGGTGTTGGTTTAGGTATTTATGTAGAATCAGTTTTGGCAAATATCCCAGCGGGAAATTTCAGCGATAATGGAAACCTTTTCTTTGGTGTTAAATTCGAAATAGGTACAAATATACATTATGGTTGGGTGCAGGTAAAAGTCGCTGCAGATGCAAGTTCAGGTATTATGTATGATTTTGCATATCAATCAATTCCAGATTCAAGTATTTTGGCTGGTAATGTTGAGGATGGATTTGTTAGTGTTTCAAATGACAACTTAGAAGAGGTTGTTATTTATGCAGCTAATAAAAAATTACATCTTATAACAAGCAATGAATCGGGAAACCTGGCAATTTATAACTTACTTGGGAAACAATTAATAACTACTCAGGTTAATGGCAACACTAACTTTGCTATTAATGATCTTAGTAGAGGAGTTTATTTGGTGTCTTTTACAAATGGTATAAACACCATAACCAAGAAAGTTTATATTGAATAAGTTCTATTTCTTTATTCTCGCTTTAACGGACCATGTAAAAGTGAAGTTCGCGACTTCTTCTCCAGCTTGATTAACTCCTTTCATATGACATTCAATTAGTTGTGGTTCTTCTTTTTGGATAGCAGTTTTTACAGCTTCTTTTATTTTTTGACCATCACTGCAAGTAAAAGTGGTTATATCCGTAGCTTTTTTTACGAAATTACCTGTGCAATTCACGATGATCATCGCAACTGAGGGGTTTTGCTTATGGGTAAACATGATGAGCAAAGCGCCCGAACTCATTTCTGCAGCCATTCCTAATACAGCCCAAAAGGTAGATTGAAAAGGGTTTTTGTTTTTACGTTTGTAGGGAACAGTAACGGAACATTTTTCTTCCGTTAATTCGCTGATTTTCATTCCCGAAAGAAATCCCATTGGGAGAATCTTAAACAAGCTAAACCTAAACTTAAAGTTATTGGTGAAACTTTTTTGTATAAATTCTATTTGTGATTGGTCAAATTGGAAGTTTTCGGTCATCGTTTATTGTCAAATAAATTAATTTTTATAAAAATGAGAATAAATATTAATATTTACTAAGTTTTTTTGCTGTCACAATTCATATAATGTTAAAACGAAAATAGACTACGTTTTAAAAGGTGTATTTTTGTGTCAATTATATGAGGTTATTTGCTGTAGTAGATATTGAGTCAACAGGGAGTGTCGCAAATCAGGATAAGATTACTGAAATTGCGGTAATCATAACTGATGGCGAAAAAGAAATAGATCGTTTTGAGACATTAGTAAACCCACAGCAGCCTATCACACCATTTGTAGTTAGATTAACTGGAATTACCAATGAAATGGTAAAAGATGCTCCATTATTTGAAGAGGTTGCTCCAGGTTTGTTTCAGTTCCTTAAAGGAAAAGTATTTGTAGCACATAATGTGAATTTTGATTATAAATTTATTAAGCAAGCTTTCTTTGAATGTGGAATCATTTTTGATGAAAAACGCTTGTGCACAGTTCGATTGAGTAGAGAGATTATTCCGGGCATGCCTTCATATAATTTGGGTAAGTTGACAAGGAGTTTAGGGATTGGATTAAATAGAGCACACCGTGCGATGCCAGATACTGAAGCTACAACTGAATTGTTTGAATTAATGTATAAGAAAAACTTGGCCTTTATTGAGTCTTCATTAAAGGCAAATTCAAATGAATCTACTTTGCCAGCTAATCTGCCTAAAGCTCAATTTAAAAAACTTCCAAAGAAAACAGGTGTATATTATTTTCATAATAACAAAGGAGAGGTTATATACATTGGGAAGGCAAAAAACTTAAAGAGTAGGGTTTCATCGCATTTTACGGGTAAATTGTCTCGAAAAAATGAAGTGTTTTCAAGAGAGATATTTGATGTTTCGTTTGAAGTAACAGGCAGTGAACTAATAGCGGCATTTTTAGAAGATACTGAAATAAAGCACAACTGGCCAGTTTATAATCGATCTCAAAAATCAAGAATTGATAAGTTTGGTATTTTTATTTACGAGGACCGAAGTAATAATAAGCGCTTAGGAATCAATAAAGTGACGAGTCAATCGGTATTTTTAAAAGCTTTTCCAACGCTGAGTGAAGCAAGAAATTGGCTCATTAAAAAAATAGACGAATTCTCTTTAAAGCCTTCATGTTGCGGAATGGAACAGTTTGACAGAGGAGATGTATCAATAGAGGAGCATACCACAAATATAGAGTTGTTTTTAGCTGGTTTTAACCTAGGAGAAGTTACGCTTGTTATCAAAGGAAAGGGTAGATGGGCTAATGAAAAAAGTTTTATTTATATCGAAAAAGGAAATTATAAAGGTTATGGTTACTATTCAGGTCAAGAAAACCTTCATAATGTTGAGGAATTAAAAAATTTCTTAACATTACAAAAAGAAACAATGTTAATAAGGAGTGTTATAAAATCTGAACTAAAAAAGAAGAAATCAGCTTATGAGATAATAACTTTAAGCTGAGCATGACTATCTAAAAAGCATTTTTATAGGTATCTATCCACTCAGGTTTTTCAACATCTTGAAATAGTTTAAACATGTTTTCTCCATAAAAAAAATCTGAGTCTTGTATTACACCATATTTTTGTAAAATTTGAATTTGTGGCCAAGATGGATGAAATTTTCCTTGAGACCACCCATCAATTTTCATCCCTGGTGCAGGAATGCAACCTACAGGACATATTGGGTTTCTGCTGTATCTTAATGTCCATAGATCTTCTAGTGTGAAACACTCCGAATAATCATCGGAAATAGAGTCGTATTTATAGAAACAGTCACTTAGATTATATTCAGCAAATAGGTCAATATTGCCAAAATTTGCAGCAGATGTTTGTTTTCCCATTGCTTGAAGAAGAAAAGTTTTTAATTCCAGGGGCTTTTTACTTATGATATTCCCATCTCTTACACCAACCACGGCATAGTTAATTAGCCTTGAATTATGCGCGGGATTAATATTAAAAGCAAAATGATACTCAACAAAACCAGGTATTTCTAGCTGGTTATTGTTTTTTGTGAAATTGTAAAACACCATTCCAAAACAAATTGCAATTACACTAATTGTATATCCTATTTCAAATTTTAATTTCATTAAAAAAATATGGTGTCATTACACAAATTACAAAAATTTCATTTATTTAATAAGGTTTCTAGGTAGTTTTTGACTAATTGCTTATTTATTAAGACTAAAACATTTCCCCTTGAATAACCACAAGAAAGTTATGCGTAATGCTATTTGAATTTATAAATTTTATTTGGAGTAGCGCAATAGTCCAAGGGAATGTCATGTTCATTAACTCCTAAAATAGAATGTGTTGACTCAAAAAATGAAACGCCAATTTTTACACAATTTGGATTACATTGTGCTAAAAAACGATCGTATAAACCTTTTCCATAACCGACACGTGCTCCTTTGTTATCAAAAGTTAAAAGAGGAATAATCACTAGGTCAATTTTATTTTCAGAAATTGCTACTCCTTCAATAGGGGAAGGAATTCCAAATTTATCCGTTTTATAAGCCGTTTTTTTATTAATAATGCAGTGGGTGAGGTCCAGTGGGCTAAAATGCGTAATTGATGTAGCTACAGTACATTTTAATTCAAAGAGAGAGTCAATAAAAGATTCAGTATTTATTTCATTGAATTTAGCAATGGGAAGAAAGACATGAACCGTTTTGTTATTCAGTTTAAAATGACTCTTTATAAGGGTGAAAATTTGTTCCGAATAAGATTTTATCTCCGATGAAGTTAACTGACTCATTTTAAGTTTATATTCCCTTCTGAGATCTGCTTTATCCATTGGGTTACTATTTCTTAACCTTTACGAATACATAGTGTGTAATTAACAAAGATGATCCTCTTATAGGATAAGTGCTAACTAATTTCCAGCCGTTTTCATTCATTTCGTTTAGGATAATGACAACATGGTCTACGCCTTTAAATCCCTTTGATAAGAGACATTTATCTTCTCCCTTTCCAGTGAAGAATGAAATACGTGCAAGACCTTTAGATTCTCTTCCTTCTAAAGTTCTAAACTCGTCTTCCATGTTTAAACGAACTTCGACTATCCCATATTGATCTTTTTCAATTCCATCCGAAAGTTCTTTGACTGTGTTCTGAGAGAACCCAATAACGCTGCAAAGGGTAATTGCTATGGTAATTAATGAATTATTGATTTCCTTCATTTTCTTCTGTTATTATTTTAATAGATTTTTCATTTGAAATATTCATTGTTGGTGTTCCCTTATTATTTGTAATGTTTCCAGTAATACAAACCTTTCTATCCTTTAGTTCAACTTCAGGTATATAGCTAAAGTTGGCTCGATTATCCTTCCAAATTGTTGCACTAAATATTTGATTTGGAAATTTATTGTCCAAATTTAAGAAAGTTGCACCAGACTTCTCACTATATTTAGTAGATACTACTGTTCCGCATACAGTAGATTTTGTTCCAATATTATATTGTGCTTGAACCGAGTTGATCATCCCTTTTTCAAGAGTTGTAGGGTTTAATGGGGTTACATTGCCTTTCTTGGTTCCTAATTGCCAAATATCTATATCAACTTTTTGTTCAGTTAAATCTTCATCTTTTATTTTTGAAAAGAAGTTAATACCGGTCAAAGCTTCTACACTGTCAATACTAATTGCATAACTCATGATTGGATAATTACAGTTTCCATTTGGCATAACAAAACCAATACCTCTATGATTATAATTATCGAGTATTACTTTATAGAAGAAACCAGGGATACTGACTTCATTTTCTCTTCCTTTATTCTGCATTCTAGGCAAACTGTCGTTTAATATTCCTCCAGTTACCACATAAACTTGTATTTTATTTTCGATAACATATTCTCTAATCGCGTTTTCTAGTTCAGCCCATTTCTCTCTATTTAATTCGGGTAATTGTGGTGCCATGTTTGAATAAAAATAGGACTCGCTTAAAGCGGTTTTAGACCACCTGAAATCTGCACTAGGAGCAAGGTGCCCTCTATCATATCCACTGTACCAATAATCCGCTTTACTAGCTGTTCCGGAAGTAACCAATTCGTCTTTTCTGAAATTATTCGTTCTTGATACATTTCCTTCTTCCACATCTGGTAATACGATATGACTTACCCATTGAGCCTGCTCGTGATTTTCATTGTATCCCAAAATCATTGCTTTATGATATATGATTTCAATTTCTTCACTGCAAATTGGATTGCCAACAGCACTTAGATCGTCTTGAATTTTATTCAATTTAAGTTCTTCTAATTTAACTAAAAGCTTTTCCCTTTGTAAGTCTATGGAGTCAATTTTAGTCGAAATAAATGTAATTTCCTTTTCAGTCTCTTTTTGTGAGATAGAGGCCATGCTGCTGCTAACTGCTATTAATAAAATGAGATATCGAAGGTTAAAATGCATATTACTTAAGCTTTCCATTTTATTCCACAACCAATACTAGGAAGTTGTTCAAAATCAATCTCTTTATTTTCTAGTAAATAGTTAAATACTTTTCTTAAATCCTTCCCGTCACTTTTATAATCATTGCCCGGTCGGGATTTATCCATCTGTCCTCGATAAATACACTTTAGGTCTGCGTTAAATACATTTATATCCGGTGTGCAGGCAGCAGTATATGCTTTTGCTACTTCTTGTGTCTCATCATATAAGTAAGGAAATGGGAAATTATAATTCTCAGCAAATAATTTCATGTTTTTAGGAGAATCAGCTGGATAGTTTATTATGTCATTGGAACTAATAACAACAAATCCAATTCCTTTTTTCAAATAATCATTACCAATTTTTACTAGCTCATCAATTATGTCAATAACAAAAGGACAATGATTGCATATGAAGAAAACCGCCGTACCATCTTTACCTTTTAATTCCGAAAGGTTATACTTTTTCCCTGAAATCACATCTGGTAATGTAAAGTCTGGAGCCCTAAAGCCTAATTCAATTTGAATAGTTGGAGTTCTAGCCATTTTATCTATTTTTGGTATTGGTAAAAATAAAGACTTCTAGCTATATTATGTAGTAGAACCTCGATTATCATTTACTCACTTTTTAACAAAAAAATCAAACATGTTTAAATCCTTTTTTATTGTAATACTATTTTCTCCAATATTTACGCTTTCTCAAGTGGAATTAAATGATTCTTCAATGGTTCGGTATATTTTCGATGAAGCCTTAACAAAAGGAGAGTGCCATCAAAATTTAAAGGAATTGTGCAAGGGTGTTGGACATAGAATTAGTGGTTCTGACGCATCTTATAAAGCCATTGCTTGGGGGCAGAATGTATTGAAAAGGTACTCTTTGGATTCTGTTTACTTACAGGAAATATTAGTTCCCCATTGGGTAAGGGGAAGTAAAGAGCGCCTCGATTTTTCCTCGAAACAAATAAAACTGTATCAATCCAAATGTTTGGCCTATGGTGGTTCTGTTGGCACAAATGGTGTTTTAACAGGGAATATTGTAGAAGTAAAATCATGGGATGAATTGGATGAATTAGGCGAAAACAAAATAAAAGGCAATTTTGTTTTTTACAATCGTCCAATGAATCCTACACGGCTAAGTACATTTCACGCATATGGCGGATGTGTAGATCAAAGATATTGGGGAGCTGTTAGAGCCTCAAAATTAGGTGCTATAGGTGTTCTTGTGCGTTCGATGACCTTAAAGCAAGATTTGAATCCCCATACAGGTTCTATGACTTATGAAGGAGCTGATTTAAAAATCCCCTCAGTTGCTATTAGCACTGTCGATGCGCATAATTTAAGCGAGCAATTGAAAAAAGACGAAGAAACTGAAGCAAAGATGAAATTGGAATGTAAAACTTTACCAGATACAATATCTTATAATGTAATAGCGGAAATAAAAGGAAGTGAATTTCCAGATAAAATAATTGTTGTTGGTGGCCATTTGGATTCTTGGGATGTTGGAGAAGGAGCGCATGATGATGGAGCTGGAATTGTGCAGAGTATAGAAGTATTGAAAATTTTTAAAAACCTAGGTATACAGCCAAAACACACGATCAGATGTATTCTTTATATGAATGAAGAAAATGGAAATAGAGGAGGCAAAACCTATGCAGAAATGGTAAAAAACAAAGGAGAAGAGCACATTTTCGCTATTGAAACAGACAGAGGAGGTTTTACTCCTAAAGGTTTTACCGTAGACGGAACTCCTGAGCAATTAACTTCTTTACAGCAATTTGAATCTTTGCTGGAACCTTATGATTTGTTTTTTATAAAAAAAGGCTATAGCGGAGTTGATATTGGACCGCTTAAAGATGGGAAGATATGTCTCGTTGGATTAGTTCCTGATTCACAACGTTATTTTGATTTTCACCATGCACCAAGTGATATATTTGAAAATGTTAACAAGAGAGAATTAGAATTAGGTGCAGCTTCATTGGCTTCCTTAATCTTTTTAGTAGATAAGCATTGGGATTAAAAAGTTAATTTTATTTAGAAAAACTACTTTAGTGGTATAATGCCAAAATTAATATTTGTATATAACGCGGATTCAGGTGTTATGAATGGAATGTTCGATTTCTTTCATAAGATAATGAATCCCTCAAGCTATTCATGTGATCTTTGTTTAATTACCCATAGCCACACAGGAATGAGGAAAGCATGGAAAAACGCTCTTAAATCTTTAAAAATTGAAAAAGATTATCTTCATAAAGATGAGTTTAAACGGCGTTACCCAAATTATACTTCCGTAAAATTGCCAGCCATCTTTTTAGCAGAAAATGAGTTAACGCAAATAATCACTTCCAAGGACTTAGAAAGTACTGACTTGATTCAGTTGATTAGCTTATTGAGGGAAAAAGTAGTTTCCTCCCGTTTTTAATTTCTAAAATCTTAGTTGTGATTGCAGTAGCGCAACTGTTGCAATTTTAAGTAGTTAAAATCACAATATAGACAATTGATAATAAGTGAGGTAGTGATTTACTTTTCATAAGAATAAATATTACTACAAACCAGATAGATAGCTTTAAACTATTTAATGTAACTTAGTGAGCATTAAAAAATTAGTATGAGAAAAATAGTATTCCTTATAGCCTTTATAGGTTTCACGTTTGCGGGAAATTCGCAGCAAACTATTACAGCTACAATTGCACATGATGGTTTGCAAAGAGAATATATTCTTTATGTTCCCGTTAGTTACACAGGAAGTAATCCCGTGCCTTTAGTTTTTAACTTTCATGGTTATAACAGTAATGCAACAGAGCAAATGTGGTACGGAGACTTTCGGCCAATTGCAGATACAGCAGGTTTTATAATTGTTCACCCAAACGGATTGTTAGATGCTACTGGAACAACTCATTTTAATGTTGGATGGGGAGGAAGTACGATTGATGACGTTGGTTTTACTAGTGCATTGTTGGATTCTATTTCTGCAGATTATAACATAAACGCAGATAGAGTTTACAGCACTGGCATGTCAAATGGTGGTTTTATGAGTTATCAGTTAGCTTGTCAATTAAGTGATAAAATTGCAGCTATTGCATCTGTAACTGGTTCTATGTCGCCTGCTACATATAATGCATGTAATCCGCAGCATCCAACTCCTGTTCTTGAAATACATGGTACAGCGGATGGAACAGTTGCTTATAACGGATCTAACTTTTCTAGACCAATTATCGATGTTTTGGATTATTGGATAAACTTTAATAATAGTAATACAACTCCAAGTGTTATTAATATTCCTGATATAAATACTTCTGATGGAAGTACCGTAGAAAATCTTATATATTATGGAGGAGATAATGATGTTACTGTGGAGCATTTTAAAATAACTGGAGGTGGTCATACATGGTCTGGTTCAGCTTTCGGAGGAGCAGGAACTAATTATGACATCGATGCTTCGGTTGAAGTTTGGAAGTTTTTTTCCAAATATGATATCAATGGATTAATTGGTGGTCCGACTTTGATAGAAAGCTCTGAATTTAATGATGAAATTAGTATTTATCCGAACCCGGTAGGGAATAAAGTATCTATTCAATGTATGTCATCAAAAGCAATGCCTTATGAACTTTACTCAGTCCATGGAAGACTAATTCTTAAGGGAGTTAATGATCTTTCATCCAGAGAGATTGATTTATCAAGTTTGCCTCAAAATGTCTATATTTTAAAAATTGGTAGCCATTCTTTTAAAGTGTTTAAGCTATAAGCGAATCCTTTTCTACTCTTTAAAGTCTAACTAGATTTATATAAATGTCAGATAAAGTATATGATCACATTATCATAGGTTCTGGATTTGGAGGCTCAGTTTCTGCAATGCGGCTTGCTGAAAGAGGGTATGATGTACTGGTTCTAGAAATGGGGAAAGAGTACAAAGCAAAAGACTTTCCAAAGAACAACTGGAAATTAGCGAAGTTTTTCTGGAGTCCAATGATGCGTTGGTTTGGTTTTCAGCGGCTAACTTTTTTTAAAAATGTTTTCATTCTAAGTGGAGTAGGTGTTGGTGGTGGAAGTTTAGTTTACGCCAACACACATATGTTTCCACCAGATGAATTTTTCTCTAATCCCTCGTGGACAAAATCTAAAGACTGGAAAAAAACTTTGATTCCTTTTTATGAAAAGGCCAAGTTTATGCTGGGGACAGTAAAGAACAAAACATTTGGAGAGGAAGATGCTATTCTGAAAGGGATAGCAGAAGAAATGGGGAGGCCTGAATCTTTTGAAGGTGTTGATGTAGGGGTATATTTTGGAGACACGGAAAAAGAAACAGATCCTTACTTCAAAGGCTTAGGGCCCATGCGAAAGGGGTGTACCGAATGTGCAGGTTGTATGGTTGGTTGCAAAGAAACCGCAAAGAATTCGTTAGATTATAACTATTTATATTTTGCGCAAAAGTTTGGTGCGAAGATTAAAGCTGAAACCAAAGCGACTAAAATTGAATACGATGGTGAACTGTATACTATTCATACGGTTAGTAGTACTGCATTTCTATCCAAAAAGAGACAAGTCTTTAAAACAAAAAATATTGTATTCGCGGCTGGTGTATTAGGAACAATGGATATTCTTTTAAAACAGAAGCACAAGTACAAAACCTTGACGAACTTATCGGAAACTCTTGGAGAAAATTTAAGAACTAACTCTGAAACACTTTGTGGCGTTACATCAAAAAATAAAAAGTTAAATAATGGTATAGCGATTTCTTCCATTTTTAATCCAGACGATGATACACATATAGAAATTGTTAAATATCCTAGTGGCTCAAACTCTATGAAAATGTTCTCTACTTTAGCTACAAAGCAGTCAACACCATTCCTAAGGCCATTTGTATGGTTTGGAAATATTTTCTACAAACCAAGAACTTTCTTTAAACAATTAATTGGAAGAAAGTTTGCAGAGAAATCAGTTGTATTTTTGGTGATGCAAAGCCTCGACAATTCTATGAAAATGGTTTATAAGCGTTTTCCTTTCTCAAGAATCAGTATCGAGAATAAAAAAGAAAATAGAGTCCCAGCATATATTGATATCGGACAAAAAGTGATGCATCGCTACGCAGAAAAAGTAGATGGTTTGCCTCAAAACGCAACAACCGAAGTTTTATTTAACATGTCTTCTACGGCTCATATTTTAGGTGGAATACCGATGGGAGAAACTGATGAAACGGGGGTTATAAACGACAAGTTTGAAGTATTTAACTATCCAGGAATGATGATTCTAGATGGATCTATTATTCCCGGAAATTTGGGAGTTAATCCGAGTCTAACAATTACTGCCATAAGTGAATACGCAATGTCGTTAGTGCCTATAAAAGAGGGGAGTACTACTGTTTCCTTGGAAGAACAAATGGCGCATTTGTAGTATTCTAATGAAGTTTTATACTACAAACTCGTGTCGGAATAGCTGGGCATTTATTTAAATACCACTGTTTATAACTTTGGAGCTTTATTTATTTTACATATTAAATCCAACTACTTTTGCATATAATGAAGTATTTATTTGCCATAACACTAATGTCGGTATCATTTTTAGGGAGTTCTCAATTCATAAAAGATACAGTTATGATGGGGGAAGATTCAGTTGTTATCTTTTCTGACAAAAGCTGGGAATATATTAATATGCTTAATTTTGATGGAATTGTGAATGCTGAATTGCATGAAATTATTAAAGGAGATAGTAATTACTTGTGGAAGGAAAATTGGGATACACAAGTACCCTATACGCGTGATAATGATTTATCTAAAATTCCAGATACATTATGGCTCTGTAATGTAGATTCTAATCACAATAAATTCTGTATGCCACATCCTGGGTTGGTCACATCTAGGTTTAAGTATCGCGGAAGAAAGTTTCATTATGGCATTGATGTTGATTTAGTTACAGGAGATACTTTAAGTTCTTGTTTTGATGGTATTGTTCGATATGCAAAATATAATACGGGTGGATATGGTAACCTTGTAATTATACGACACTATAATGGACTTGAAACTTACTATGCGCATTTAGAAAAGCTTTTCGTTTCTGCAAATCAAGAAGTTCAAGCAGGGGAACATATTGGTTTAGGTGGAAACACAGGTCATTCTACTGGAGATCATCTACATTTTGAAATCCGCCTTTTTGGAAATGCTTTAAACCCAGAAGAGGTGATTGATTTCAAGAATAGGCAACTGAAAAGCGAAAATCTGTTTATTCATGCAGGAATGTTTGCTTATAAAAGAAAATCCTCAAGTAAATCTAATTCTTCTTCGAAAACGAAAACATTGCCTGGTGACGACAAAGTTACATATCACAAAGTAAGATCAGGGGATTCGCTATTTGCCATGTCACTTAAATACAATACTAGTTTGGATAAAATCTGTAAGCTAAACGAAATTAAAGCCTCAAAGATCTTAAAAATTGGTGAAATGATTAAAGTGCGGTAATTCTTTTTTGGAAAGTCGTCGAATTTTAGTCTATACGATTTAGCTACATTACAACAATATCGGTATATGGCTTTGGTTCAACTTCTTTTTCTGTAAACACCACGTTATACTCTTCTAACTCTTTTAGCACAGGCTCGTAAATTTCTTTATGAATAGGCAATTGAACTCCTTTTAATTGAATAGTTCCATTGAGAATCATTTTGGTACAAATAGCTACAGGTAAGCCAACAGTCTCGCTCATTGCCGTGTAAGTTTGATCCTCGCCAATACAAACCATGGAAGAATTAATTTCATTTAATTGACCATTAATTTTGAATCCAAATTTATGCCACATAACAATCATATCTTTATCATCTGGCTTTAAGGACCATTTCTCTTCAAGTATCTTTTGCAAAATCTGTGCTGGAGTCATATCCTTTTCTAAATTCAATGGCTCATTTTCAAATATACCTAACCAAACAAGCCTATCCCAAATATAATCGTCATGGTCAATTTTCATATAATGACGAAGCTTTAACTCTACAGAATCATGCGGATTATAGGCTAAAAAAGAATTAATGAAATCTCGTTTGGTCATATTTTTAGAGCCCTCAAGTGTATAACTGTCATCCGTTGCTCCCAAAGAAACAAATACATTCCAAGCTCTACAAAAACCAACTTTTCTAAATGTTCCTCTATATATTGTCGGTATATCTTCCAAACCATAAATTGACCGATACTTTAAGGAATCTCTATTCGCGTATCCCTCGAACTTGCCGTGTCCTTCGACTTCAATAATCTCAGTTCTTCTAAATAATTTATTGTAGGGAATATACTTGTATTGACCTTGCTGAATAAACTTAGCGGCACTTCCTTGACCCGCTAAAACAACATTTCTTGGATTCCAAGTAAATTTATAATTCCAAGGATTGTCATCGCTTTCTGGAGCAACCAATCCGCCTGTAAATGATTCAAAGTATTCAATAACCCCGTTTTTATCTGCTATTTCATCAAGTACTTTTTTAGCACTCATATGATCAATGCCTGGATCGACTCCAATTTCATTCATGATAATAATCCCAGCTGCTTTTGCGGCTTCATCTAATTCCTTCATTTCTTCAGAAACATAGGATGGTGTGATTACGTTAATCTTCATGTCTATGCAATCCTTAACTACTTCTAAATGAAAACGGGCAGGCAACATAGATACAACAAAATCAACTTTTTCTAGCTCCTGGCGTCTTTTGTTTTCATTTAGTGCATCGAACTGAAAAGCTTGAGCTCTAGCGTGGTTACCCACTTTTCCTTGAGCCATTTCAAGATTCATGTCTCCGACTTTAATATACCAATCTTCTTTTTCCGCATTATTTAAGAAATAACGAATCATTGATGAAGATGATCTTCCTGCTCCAATTACAAGTATTGTTTTCATTTAATCTGCTTTCAGTTTTAAAGCCATAAATGTAATGACTATCGGAATACTAACCGTATACTATCAGTTAACATTTTATTAACAAACTTGTATTGTAAAAAATAAATTTTGGCATAACTATGGTAAAGTCAGTTCTAAAAATTAAATTTACTTAACCAATAAAACATCTTATGAAAAAAATAATACTAACGAATGTATTTACAATTCTGGCTATTCTATCAGGAATAGGTCAGCAAACTTCCAATCTAATAATATTTGCATCAGATCCAACTCCTTTTTATGCCATTGTAAATGGGATTAAACAGAACGCTGAACCGCAGACAAATGTTAAAATAACAGGACTCTCTAACAATCAAAATCATGTCAAAGTGGTATTCGCCGATGGTGTTGCAGCCGATATAGACAAGAACTTTTATTTTGAATCGATGAATGTTGAAGTAACAGCAAGAATTGTAAGCACCAAGAAAGGGTATAAGTTAAGGTATTTTGGAGAAGTAGCGATGGGACAGGCAGCGACAAATGACCAACAAGTGCAAATTGTATATCACACAGTAGAGGCGCCAGCAGCAAACAATGTAGTAATTGATGAAACAGTTACAACAACCACATCAACAACGACAACAACAACAAACTCAGTAAACAATTCCAATTTGAGTGACATGGAGCTTAATGCCATGCAAAATAGTATGGGTGCAAATATCAGCATGAGTGACAATATTGATGAAGTGAATGAAAATGTTAATATGAATGTATCAGTTGGTGGACTTGAATTAAACATGAATGTAAATGTAAATGAGAACGGCATTAACAATAATATGGGCATGGATATGAATATGACAGACAATATGGAAACATCGCATACTTCAACAACTACAACGACAACAACAACCACATCTGCTAGTGGAGTGAATACAGGAAATCAAGGTCAGGCAGCTCCTGTGGTTTATGTGTCAGGTTACAACGGGGCTACCGGGTGTATACCTCCATTGAGTGATGTAAATGCAATTCGAAATGCAATTGAAGAAGAAAGCTTTTCGGATGATAAAATTATAGTTGCTAAACAAGCGCTAAAAGGCAAATGTATGAGTGTTCAAAATATTATTTACATATCTGAATCTTTTGACTTTGAAGATGGAAAATTGGAATTTGCTAAGTTTGCCTATAATTGTACTTATGATATCGACAATTTCTACCAAGTAAATAAAATATTCTCGTTCAGTTCATCAAAAGAAGAGCTTAACGAATATATCTCTAATAGATAAGGTAAGTTGGATTACAAGATTTTCACCTTGGTTCCTTTTTTGGTTGGAGCCAAGGTTTTTTTTAAATAACCAAAATGCCCATTTTGAAAACAAATAGATATTTACAAATTGCCACTATTTCAATGGTAATCGCTATCGCTCTTGGAGCTATGGGAGCTCACTATTTAAAGGAGACTTTAGAATTACCTAAAGACAAATTAGATAGCTGGAAAACCGGTATTTTTTATCAAATAACACACAGTCTAGGTATTTTTATTGTAATACTTCTAGCAACTACATTCAAGATTGATAAAGTAGGAGCTATTATCAACATATTTATTCTTGGAATGCTGCTTTTCTCTGGGTCGATATATCTATTAACACTTAATTATGTGTGGCAAATAGATGCATTGAAACTTCTTGGGCCAATCACACCTATTGGAGGCTTACTTTTTATTGCTGGATGGGTTCTTTTGTTTATGAGATTAAAAAATAGCAGAAAAACAAGCTGACTTGCATTACTCCTATTAACTAACTATTTATTTACTCAAATACTTCCGCAGTAAGCACCAATCTTTTTGTAGTAGGGAAGGCGTCTGCTATAATTGTAATTGACTTAACTTGTTTTCCGCTTAAATCACTAGTATCCAAAGAGACATTGACAAATCCAGTTTCTCCAGGCTTTATAATTTCCTCGGTAAATGAAATTGTACTGCATCCACATGCTGCAATTACTTTTTTAATCGAAAGGCCTTTGTTTCCTGTGTTTTTCACATCAAATGTATACTCCACAATTTGCCCCTGCTTTAACTTTCCAAAATCATGCGTACTCATATTAATATTGATTTCAGCATAGACACTGTCTTTGGGATTGGCTTGTCGAACGGTCTGAATTTCTATCTTTCTTTCCAATGCAGCGGAACGATTGTAGATGGAATTTCTTTGATCATAGTAATCGTCGCTAATCGATGCATTTGCTGTGTATTCTCCAAAAGGGATTTTTTGAAAGGTTAGTTCTGCTTCGTTCTCAGCATTTTTATCCAGATAGGGGATAAATGTCCCATTTTCGTATTCTCTGAGATAGTTAACTAAACTAGAAATTCTTCTTTTGGTTAGGTTTACATTATATTCTGTTTTAGCAAGAGGGCTCGCGAAGCCTTTAACAACTACTTCAATTTTTTCGCCTTTTCCTAGTTCCTCAAGCAATAAACGTGTAAATAATTCAAGGTCACTTACTCCTTTGTCAACATAATGCTTAAAGAAATCATCAATATCTAATCTAGCTTCCATTTCTTTATTGTCTTTAAGCCCTTTTGAGTATTCATTCCTATATTTTGGTTGCAGCTCTTTATAACGGTCGAAAGCTACCATATAGCTAATCGGAACGATAGTGTCCAAAGAACGAGGTCCGGGCCTATCGTTGTGAAAATATAAGGTAACTGGGAGGTATTTATTTAAGTCGTCTAATGTTTCAATAATTTGTAGCTCTTCAATTCCTTCTTTATCGAAATTTACTTTCCAAATATCATTGCAACAAGTAGGTCCCTTTTTAAAAAAAGATCCTAAACGATTAGATGTAAAAAATCCCTCAGTTCCTTCTTTATTAACGGTGTAATAAAAATCATTCCAAGAAGAATTGATAGGTTGCATCATGTTTTCTGGTTCGTGAAATTTACCCGGTTTTCCCTTTACTTTAAATATGTCAAAACCTCCGAAACCTTTATGCCATGTAGAACTAAAATATAATACCCCTTCTTTAGGATCATAATATGGACAGATGTCAGGGTCTAAAGTATTAACTGTTTTTCCTGCATTAACCGGTTTAGAATAAGTATCTCCGTCTAGAACTTCACAATGCCATATATCCAAACCGCCTTGCCCACCAACTCTGTTGGAGGAAAAGAACAAATATTCTTTATCTTCAATCATTGTAACATGGGGTTGGGTGGTGTTTGTCCCTTTTTCATTCACTTTTGCAGGAAGCACTTTTGGTTTACTCCATATACCATTACCGTATTTGGAAACGTAAATTTCACAATGATTTAATGTATCACATCGTGTAAAATAGAATTTTGTTTCATTCGAATTAAAGCATCCGTTAGCGTTATGGAATTGCTGACTATTGATAGTTGAATCTATACTTTCATAAACGGTTGAGTCCTTTTTTGTAGATGAGAATATTTTTATTTTATAATTATTGGGATGGTCAATATTCAATTCTGCACCCATTGTAGTATCTCTCAAAGAACTAAAAAATAACTCATTCGAATACGTGAAAGCACTAAACTCGGAATTTGTTGTATTTATATTGGTGTCCAAATGTGTTACTACACAAGCGTCTGTTAAGTCGCTTTTAGAACGCATTGCAAAACCACAGGACATCATTTCTTGTCTCGCCTTTAAAGTTTCATATCCTTTTTTATTTTTCTTGTAGATTGATTTAACTTTTTTCCATGATTTCATAGAAGCTTGGTAATCTCCATTGAATTTCTGCATAGCGGCAAACCAAAACCAAGCATCTTTGTAGATTCTGCCAGCTTTGTCTTTTTCTACAATTTTATTATAGTAATAGGACGCTAAATCATAGTTATTATACTTTCTTAAAGACTCTGCATATTTATACAAAAGATGAATATTAGAAGAATCTGAACGTAAAGCTTGTTTGTAATAGATAGAAGCGCCATAAAAATCTCCCAAAGAAGCATTTTTATCGGCATATTTAATTAATTGCTTTTGAGATTGTCCAAAACAGAGAAGTGGAAATAGTAGTATGATGAGTAATTTCAATTTCATTAAATGTAATCCGGGCAAATTCTATGCATTACTCTTTTTGGCGGTGTATTGTCAATTATATAAATAACTGATATTTCTAAACCTCCACGATTATTACTAGCAGGAACCAATGTGCTTATGTTGATGTCATAACTCACACCAACTTTCCATTCGTCGTAATCCATTCCTGCAGTTAAAAAACCAGCATCTTGGTTACGATAAAAGCACCCAAGCCAAACTGTGCGATACATTGTCATAAAATCAGTTAAAATGTATTTTGCAGAAACACCAAAGTCTAATTCTTTATATTTCCCTTGACTCATGAATAACATACTCGGTAGTACATTTATCTTCTCATGAACTTTCCATTCAGCATTTGCATGAACTGCCAGCCGCATGTCCAACTTAATTTCATTATCATTAAAAAAGCTTTGTTTCGGTTTAGTTAAATTGAAAAGAGCAAGACCACCTCTTATTGTTTTCCTTTTTTCTATTTCCCATAAATAACCAACACCAAAATTAAGGTTCAGATAGGTTCTACTTTCTCGGGCAAAATTTTCTTGATTAGGTAAATTCTCGTCGTAATAGGAACCGTTATATTGAACATCGAAAGACAGTGGTTCATAAGTTAAACTTCGATTGGTGAATCCTGATTGAATACCAAAAGAAAGATTGTGCAATGAGTCGTTACTTATAGGTTTTAAGTAAGCTCCAGAAAAATTAACTTGAAATGTATTGAATTTAGAATCGCCAGCTCTATCTTGGTTTATCTGAATTCCACCTGCTAAATCTTTCGTATTGAAGATGCTTTTGGCGTCAGCGCCAATACTTATTGTATTGAATGGAACTGTAACATACCCCCATTGAGAACGATAATTTCCAATAAATCGAAAATCTCCGTTGAATTGCCCAGTCATTGCAGGGTTTAAGTTAATAGGAGAGAGGTCGTACTGAGAAAAGTGAATATCTTGTGCATTTCCATTTAGCAGTATTACACTAAAGAGGCCTAAAATGATATATTTTCTTATTAAAATCAACTTATCGAATTAAGGTCACATTTCCTTTTTTAAAAAACTTCTCATCACCTGGACAAAGTACTTCTAGATAATAATCAAATACTGCTGGATCGGATTCTTTTCCTTTAAATATTCCATCCCATCCGAAGTTTATGTCAAAAGTTTCGAAAACTAACTCGCCCCATCTATCAAAAACTCGAAACACTATTTCTGAATTAGGATGACATCTTACATAGAGAACATCATTAATACCATCACCATCAGGAGTAAATGCATTCGGAACAAAAATATAAGGTTCATCACATATAATCTCCGCAACATATACTTTAACAGTATCTGTTTTTGAACAACCATTTCCATTGATAGAGACTATATAGCTAGTTGTCACTATAGGTGAAGCATTTGGAAATTGCGCATTTGGGTCATTTAAAGACTCAGCTGGTGCCCAATTGTATGTATAGCCATTAGGCGTTACATTTAACTGTGTAAAATCTCCTTGAAATATAGTGTCATTATTTGCCCAGGCATCTATGGTTAGATTAGGTAAGTTGTCAACTGAAACAGTAACCTCATTATTAATTATGCATCCATTTGTTGATGTAGAAGTAACGTTATACGTTGTTGTAGAACTTGGGTTAACCCAAACAGTATTTGTTCCATCGCCAGATAGAATACTGTTGTCAGGGCTCCAGTTATAAGTAAGTGTATCCAAAGGGTTTAGATTTGTAACTACTAAAAAGGTAGAATCACCAATGCAAATACCTTGATCTCCGATAATTGTTGTGGAGCTACCGGAAATCGTAAGAACAACCGAGTCACTTAAATAGCAACCATTGTTATTTATTTGTACAAAATAAGTTGAAGTAAACAAAGGACTAACTGTTATTGTGTTGGATGTAATAGGGGAGTTGAGTGTATCAGTAAACTGATTATTTGACGACCAAATATAATCTGAACTGGTTCCAAAGGAATTGGCAGAAAACGTGACGGAAGAGAAATCATCACAAACTGTGGTATCATTTGAAATAGCTAATTGAGGAGTGTTTATTATTATGTTTTGAAAAACAGTATCAGTGCAAACCCCATTTGAAATTAGTAAAGCATAATTGGTTGTTGAAGTAGGCGTGGCAAAAGGATTCGAGATTGTCGAATCACTTAAACCAGTAGTGGGGAACCAAGAATAAGTAATCGTAGGATCCGAATTTGGCAAAATACCCAATTGCTGCGATTCTTCAGGACAAATAGAAAGGTCACCAAGAGAATATACTGTATCTCCCATAATTAGAATTTCCTTTTGAATGGTATCTCCAAAGTTGCAGGTTGCTGTATCGTTAACAATCAAAGTAATGGTATAGCTTCCCGCATCCGTGTAGGTGTAAGATGGGTTTAATTGATTACTTGTTCCAACACTATCACCGAAATCCCATTCCCAAGAAGTATAGTCTTGACTTAAGCTTGTATTAATAAATGTATAGGTATAGGGTGCACACCCAATCGGGGGAGTTTCAAAATCTGCAACCACCACGGGTAAATCAAAATCCATTTTAAAGACGCCTAAATTACAACTGTTGTTATTCGTTGGAGATACTGCATTAGATGGATAGATAGGCATATCAGAATTAAATCCACATCCCGAACACATTGCTTGGTACACCTTTCCTTTTCTATCAAATCGACTTGTTCCACCATCAACATGTTCTTGACTTGTAGGTCCACCAAAGAAAGTCCCGTACACAATGTTTGAAACATCATCTTCTAAAACCATTACATAGTGATCACTGCCATCTGTTGTTGACTGGAATGCATCAAAAGTGATGGGCATGCCTATTGTGGAACTGGTATTATTACAAGTGTTAAAATTATTAGTTCCTCCTCCCCAGCCAGATAGGTACATTTTATTACACAAATCAACTAAGAAGGCTGTTGGAGATAAACTTATCCCATTTCCATTGCCAAAAACAGTTGAATATATCACTGAATCTAACTGTGCTGTTAATTTACTTACAAATTGACCACTGCCGTAATTAAAGTAAAGCACATTATGAATAAAAGTAGAATCTTGAACTTCAGTTTGCCCTAATAGATAAACGTTGTTCGAATTATCCAATTCAACAAAATAAGACTGGTCATAGGTAGGACTGCCATAATAAGTTGAGCTAATGATTTGCTGACCCCCTGCTTCTATATGTGCTATAAACCCATCACTCCTTCCCCCTAATGCAATTGTGTCAATAACGCCAGGAGTAGTAACTAATGAGTCAGAGTTCGTTCCTCCAGTTATATAAATATCTTCGTTTGAATCGATTGCAAGAGAATAGCCGGCATCATGTTTTTCTCCTCCAAAATAACTACTCCATATAATGTTTTGAAGTGAATTATCTAATTTGATAATTACACCGTCTAAATCTCCACCCCCAAAGGTTGGCTGGAAAACATTTCCTACAATTGGAAAATCCGTTGATTGCGTGCAACTAACAATGTATATATTGTTGTTTTCGTCTATATCTATTTCTCCTCGAATTTCATCCGCATAATTATATTTTAAAACATTCAATGCACAATTGGTAAAATCATGTGTTGAATTTAATCCATCATTTCCAGAACCTCCAATAAAAGTAGATGCCAATAGGGATGTACCGTCAGCAGTGAGGTTAGAAGCAACAATGTCAGAGCCATTAATATAATTTGCTCCAAGACCTTGTTGTAAATCATTAGGGATTCCTCCATTGTAAGTGGAGTCATAGCATCCAGTAGTGTAAGGGTAGTTTGTTGAGCTAGTTGTTCCCAAGATAAATAATTCATCAAAATTATTCACAATTAAACTATGCGGCAATTCATCGCTATTCCCTCCAATATAGGTGGAGTAGAGTAAAAAAGTGCCCGTGGTATCAAATTTTGAAATTGCGATATCTATACCTGGAGATAAACCCGAACCACCGTTAAAAGTCCCATCATAAGAGCCAAGAATGGTGGGGTAACCTGCTCCAAAAACCGAGCTTCCTGCATATAAAAAACCTTTTGAATCAAAAGTCGCGGAATATCCAAAATTATTGGCCGTAGAGCCGGAATAAGTTGCGAACATGAGCGTAGGATCAACAATTAAATCATAATTATGATTATAACCTTTAGGGAATTCAAAAGTTACTGTTGTTCCCTTCAATTTGAATTTACATTTGACTTCAATCTTTTCACCATCAATTATTTGGAATGCATAAGGCTTGTCTTCAATAATGTGATTTACTTGTGTGTAGATATGCAGTCTCTCATTTTTTATTGCAATATCGTCAGCACCATCATAATTCAATTCAATTTGCTTAGCATCTGCATTTGCTTTAACTACAAAATCATATTTAAGATTAAAGACTTTGGAGTACATGTTTAAATCAATACCAGGATAAAGTTCTTTGTATTCTATTCTGTGAAAACCTTTTGCGTGAGAAGCCCACTTGGTTTTGTCATTTCCTAAAAAGTAGTTGTAATATTCGGGTGTTTCTAAACTACCTTTTGCTAATGCTTCAGTATTGCAGTTGCTAAATGTAACTTTATAACTATGCCACGATAGTTTATCAAAGTTTCTGGGTAAAGATTTATCATAATGCGCTTGCACATATCTAGCGAATTCTTTTCCGTCATATAAATTGAATAAAAACCCATCCTTTTCTAGATATAGATATCCGCCTTCAATATCCGAGCGGTAATGTACCTGATCTGGCCATTGGTTTTTGTTCTCTATAAACTTATAACCTCCTAAAACTTGTGGTTCCTGCCCAAGGCTATAACCAATTGAGATGAGTGAGAAAATGAGAATAAAAATCCCTTTGAAATACATAGGCGCAAAGTACAAAAAGTATTTGTTTTTACTAAAGACG
Source organism: uncultured Flavobacteriales bacterium (assembly GCA_943788755.1). Lineage (GTDB taxonomy): Bacteria > Bacteroidota > Bacteroidia > Flavobacteriales_D > Parvicellaceae > CALSMU01. The sequence continues at coordinate 531,134 of CALSRM010000001.1, read as the reverse complement.
AAAAATAAAATGAAAAGGGCACTGCAAATCTGTTATTTTTCAAAGAGCTTATTGGCTGCGTCAAGAATGAACAGAGTTGCTTTTCCTTTAAATGCTATTTAGTTAGCGATATGAATTAAATTCTGAATATAAAATTTGTAATTTTCCAAAATGAATTTTAGTTACTGGGAAAACAAGGAATTAATAGGGCAGAATGATGTGGTGATAATTGGCAGTGGTATAACGGGCCTGTCTGCAGCAATCCATCTGAAGAGAAAATCACCTTTTTTAAAGGTTTTGATATTGGAAAGAGGTATCCTTCCTTGGGGTGCGAGTACTAAAAATGCTGGTTTTGCATGTTTTGGTTCATTAGGCGAGGTACTAGACGATTTACAAAATACTAGTTTAGATGAGATAGTGCGTTTAATTGAAAGCAGGAATAATGGTTTGAACATGCTAATTGAGCTTTTAGGAAAAGAGGCAATAGATTTTCAACTTAATGGGGGTTTTGAGCTTTTTAGGCCGGAGCAAAAAGAAGAGTATGTAGAGTGTTTGGATCGAATGGGTGACTTAAATGATTTGCTACGGAAGGAGTTTGGCGGCTCTGTTTATTCGAAAGAAGAGTTTGATTTTGGATTTGAAGGGGTTATAGGTATTATAAAAAACCAATACGAGGGGCAAGTTGACACAGGGAAAATGATGAAGGCTTACCTTGATTTAGCAAGAAAGGAAGGCGTAAATATTATTAATGGAGCTGAAGTTACTCAGTATAGCTCAACTGTATCAGGAGTTGAACTGGAAATAAACAATAATTTAACAATCAAAACAGGTAAACTAGTTATTTGTTCCAATGGTTTTGCAAAGCAATTTTTAAATGAAGATGTAGAGCCCGCAAGAGCGCAGGTACTAGTTACGAAACCAATTCCGAATTTACCTTTAAAAGGAACTTTTCACTATGACAAAGGGTATTACTATTTTAGAAATATTCATAACCGCGTTTTATTTGGTGGTGGAAGAAACCTGGATTTTAAAGGAGAGAACACTACAGAAATGGAATGTACAACCCAGATAATTGATACGTTGAAGGATATTTTATCTAATGTGATTTTGCCAAACACCAATTATGAAGTGGATTACCATTGGGCCGGAATAATGGGAGTTGGAGAGAATAAAGAACCTATTATTAAGGAGGTCGGGAAAAATATTCTCTGTGCGGTTCGGCTAGGTGGTATGGGTGTTGCTCTGGGAACTATGGTTGGAAAAGAAGCTGCGGCGGCAATAACTGATTAATACGGTTATGTACAAAGGTCATCCTATTGTCACTTGTGTTGCAGGTATACTTTGTTTTCTAATCATATGAAATGATAGGTGATGCGGGAATAGCTGCAAAACTCTATTTAACATAATATTAATTATAAGACAAAAGGAGCTGATCCAATAATACGGTGCTATACGTTTATTTATAAATGATATATACTCTTCAGTCATATATCGGAGGGTATTATGTTAAAAAATTTACGCCAAGCTTTAATTAATAGATTTTTGGAATCCGTAGAATATAATATTCTGTAGATCTGTACATAATTAATTTTCTAAGCGATTCTCAGGAAGTCTAGTTTTTTATCTTGAATACATTTTTTCTTATAATTAGCCATTATGTGTAAATAACCACACGATGCTAAATTTCATCTTTTGATTTCTTCTCAGCTTTAATTATCATAGATATAGCTTTGGTTAAGGTAAAACTAAACAATATTGATCAGCATCATTAAACAAATAAATAAAAGGGTTTAATGTTTTATTTTAAGGGCTATTCTTTATTGATAAAGGTATATATTTTAAATTCGTTTACCACATCTGGATTGCTATTTAAGCTCTATTTCTCCAAGATTTGTTTTGCAACAGGAAATATTCTATTTACCCATTCCAAATACATTTCGCCGGAAGGATGCAGTCCATCAGTTGCAACTAATTCAGGATGCTTATCCGCTTTCCTAGAAAAAGCTGTTATATCTACAAAACTTACGTTAAGCTTTTGGGCTTCTTCCTTTTTGATAGCATTGTAATTATCTATTTCAAAGGCAATTTGTTTATTGTCTCTATCAGATGCAAAGGGAGTTACTCCCCAATCTGGTATGGATATAACAATAACCTTTTTAGGATCATCATTAGCAAAGCTTATTGCTTGTTTTAACAGGCTAAAAAACTCTTTTCGGTAAGTTTCTATATCGAGACCTTGATATTGATTATTTACACCAATCAGCAGCGTTACCAAATCATATTTATTTCCTTCTATCTCTCTATTAAAAATACCATTCTTTAAGTCCTCTGTAGTCCAACCAGTTTTAGCAATAATTGTAACAGTATCTAATAAAAAACCAGCTTTAATCAGAGTATCCTTCAATAGATTCGGATAGCATTTTTTCCTGTCAACACTTTCTCCTATGGTATAAGAATCACCTAAAGCCAAGTACTTAAATTCAGTTTTACGCTCTGCTGCTAACTTTTCAGAAATGGTCTTCTTCTCAAGTTCAATACTACAGGCCGAAAAAAGGAGTAGCACCATTGTAATACTAACAACATTCCTCATTGATTTACTTTGTTTCAAATATAATCAATGTTTTACAATTGGTTTAAATAACATTTTTTCGAGCTGAAAGATGTTGTGCAGGTATTAAAACTAATACTAATTGATGGAGAATATTATAAATGGAGTGATACTTATTTTGATGTAATAGATTTTGACGAGGATGTTTATTCTGGTTTTTTAGAAGTAAGAAATGAAGGGGATAGAACATTAGTTTTAATTGGATATAATGCTAATCAAATTTAAACCTGTTGTAAAATCATTTGACTGAATAATTCATTTTGTCTTTTCGCAATTCCAATAACCTATTCAACCTGCCACCAAAATATTACATTTGAATAAATTGGACAAAATACGCTACTTAATTATAAAAAATTCTAATAGATTTGTTGAACAAATTTTAAAATAAAAGCATTGGGTAAGTTTAAAGTATATTCCAAAATATTATTAAAGCAGATTGTAACAAAGTTTAAAAAACCTGTAGTTTATGAAATTCCTAGGTGTGGTGTTTCCTTTACAAAGATGAATAAACTGTCTTCAGAAATGAAAGGTCTTAAAGCTGTAAACGGGCAAGATACTAAAGCAAAAATCTTCAAAGTGAATTCGAAATCTCCCGAAATGGTTTTCGCTTATGTTTCTCAAATGGCTGAATTTGTTGTCCCTAACTTGAATTCTCCAAGTAAAAAAGACAAACAGAAATTACTTGAATTGGGAGCTTATATAAAAAAGCTACAACCGTTAATTAAAGATATTGAGCTCTATAAAGAGGCTTCAGCTTTTATGAAATAAATCACCATTTTCATTCACTAATAACTCTATTCATTACAAAAATGATTAATCTATTATGGATATTGGAATAATTTGGTAACCCGACAGATCACTAATGCGAATAAAGTATTTACCCGAAGTCAGCCTACTTAGGTTTAACGTTATGCCAAGCGCACCAACTCGATCAGAATATACAAGTTTGCCAGTCATATTAAATATTTCTAGGTCCTGCCCTATTCTTAATCCATTCAATTGTATGTTTCCATTACTTGGGTTGGGAAAAACAGAAACATTTATATTTTCATTGGTTGCTAATCCTACAGTTGAAGAAACTGTTACACTATCAATAGACTCACAACCGTTTGCGTCGGTAACCGTAATAATATAGGTTCCAGCACACAACTCGTGCACATCAAAAGTTGTGGCAGAAGTAGCGTCATTCCAAGAATAGCTATAGCCACTGGTTCCTCCACTTACGGTAACTTCTGCAGAAGCCATACAAGAATCGGAGCTAGAATTCCATCCATCTGTATTTAAAGCCAAAATATCGGGTTGACTTAAATTTATTGAATCGATAATAAATGTGCAGCCTGTAGAATCTGTGACCACTAGATTATAATAGCCCGCAATTAAAGAATCTGTCAAAGCAAGTGTATCTGAATTACTCCAAGCAAAAGAATAGCCTCCTGTACCTCCAACAGCAGAGCCTAATATAGAACCATTAGCATCTCCAAAACAGAGTGGCGAAATCATCGAATAATTGGCAATGAGTGCATCTGGAGTTGTAATTTGAACGGAATCATAATAATTACATCCTCTGTTATCTATTAACTGGTAATAATACCAACCAGCCGAAAGACTATCTATAGAGGATTCGTGAGAACCATCCGCCCATCCAATGGATACGTTTGCCGAATCGTGCAGATGAAGATTTACGTAACCTAAAGTGTCTGTTGCGCATTGAATATTGCCAAAATTAAGACTATCTAGTATTGGATATGCCTCCTCGATAAAGATAGAATCAGTTACTTGGCACCCATCTAGGTGCGTAATTGTTACCACCTGCCAACCGGCCCATAAATAATTGGCAACCTTCAAAGAGTCAATACTTGCCCAATCGTAGATACATCCGCTAAACATACAAGGACAACCTGAACTAGCTAAAGTTGCTGTAGCATTGCTATCTCCAGGACAGGTAGGCGTCCCTACTCCACCCCAGGTTAATACATAGGGATCTACAATGTTAAAATTGGTAGATTTGAGACAGCCAACTGAATCTACAACATATACCGAGTAATTATCTGGACTTAAAGAACCTATACTGTCTGTAATTTGTCCACTAGACCAATTAATAGCATATGGCTCGGTTCCTCCTGTTGGACTCACCAAAGCATTGCCGTCATTCCAATAATTACATGAGGTATTATTTACAATTAGATTAAGGTTAATGGTTCCACAATTGGTAACTTCAAAATTGTAAATTCCATTGTAATCATTACCCATATATGATCCCCATGCGATACCAGGACCTGGGTTGGTATAAGTACCTTCTATACGCGCTAACTTAAATCCTTTTGCACCCATAGGATTAACACTATCTGCCCTAAATGCATATACAAAATCAATGAATCCATTCCCATCTAAATCTGTGATTAAAGGTGTACTACCAAGGTTAACTCCAGCTTCAGTAAGCGATAAATCACTGATACTGTTATTCGGGAAATCTACTATTTTTAATTGATGTTCAAAATGTGTTCCAGTGTGATAATTTACCGATAAAATAACTTCATCTCTTCCGTTTAAATCGAGGTCTGCAGCATTAGCTGAAGCAAAGTTTAAATCACTAATACTATCAAAAAACGCAACCTCTCCGGTATTTCCATCTATCATTACTTGATAGTAATCAAAATAAGAAGGAGCCGAACCTTTACCTAATACTGCAAAAACATCTGGTGATTGATTCCCTGTAAAATTTCCGAAAATAGGCGCTGCACTGGATTGAGCACCAGGAATAGTAACTTCCCAAAGAATTGTATTCAATAATCCATCGATTGCATAGATGGTACCGCTGAAGCTTTGACTTACTATATCATAAACTCCATCATAATTGATATCAGCTAAGCTGACCGGAGCTATAAACCCTGTAACAGGATCATCAATCAACATGGTAGCGCCACTTATATCGTTATTCATTAAATCCAATAAAGGAACTCGCCAAAGAGATCCTCCATCGTCTTCACCTCCACTGCCGAAAATAACACTATAAACACCCGTATTATTCATGTCTATGCATACAGCTGAGCAATAAGTTTCCTCTCCATCGGGCATTGTGTCTTGCGCTATGATATTCCCCGTAAGAGCGTCTAAAATCATTAATCTTCCGGGAGGTCGCAATGTATCCCATGGCAAAGCTGCATGATCGCCTCCATTTGCAACCAATATATCTGCAACTAAATCTCCATTTTGATCCGAAATAATTTGGGGACTATAAAAATTTAACCATCCACTATCAGCAGCTTGACTTGCTGGATAAGGAAAAAACTCCCATATCATACTCCCTGTTTGACCATCAATCGCATAGAACTCTCCATTTCTACCCCCAATAAAAATATCTTTTTCGCCGTCTCCATTTGCATCTCCAAACGCAGCACTGCTAAACATCTCATCATCTGTAGCAAATTCCCAGAGCACATTTCCATTTGCTCCATCTAACGCCACCACACCGCGTGCATCGGGTGATCCATCAATTCCTCCGCCAATTACAACATCTAAAATAGAATCTCCATTTAACTTTACCGCTCTAGGTGAAGAGAAAGTTACGGATGTATCTATAAGCGTTTGCCATAATTGCGTTTGCCCTTGGACTAATCCCGAAAGTAAAATTACTGATGCTAAAAAGATGGTTTTCATAATATTCTATGTAAATCGAATCAAATATATTGATTATGCCATTGATATTCTTTATTTCCTGTGTATTAATAAATTGAATCGCAATAACTTTATGACGGAATATGCATATATTAGTTGTCTCTGGTTAAAACCTATCTGATTTTTAAAGAGTTTACTTAGCCCTATCTTTTAAAATATTTTCGACATCTATCAGTTTAAATCCCTTTGCTTTCAGAAGGATGAGATAGTGATACATAAGATCTGCAGCCTCATTTTTAAAAAGGTTTTCATCATCATCTTTTGCTTCAATAACTAATTCTACAGCTTCCTCTCCTACTTTTTGGGCTACTTTATTAATTCCTCTTCTAAACAATTGATTCGTATAAGAATTTTCATCATTTTCATCAATTCGCTGGTTTATGGTTTCTTCTAGTTCATAGACAAAGCCTTTAGCTGTTTCTTCACTAAAACAAGAAGTTGATCCTTTATGGCATGTTGGACCTAAAGGTGTTACTTTAATTAAAATAGTGTCATTGTCACAGTCAATTTGGATGTCATTAACGTTTAAGAAATTCCCGGACTCCTCCCCCTTGGTCCATAGCCTGTTTTTACTTCTACTAAAGAAGGTCACACGTCTTTCTTTTTGTGTTTTAAGAAAAGCTATATCGTTCATGTATCCTAACATTAAAACTTGTAAGGTGTTGTTGTTTTGCACTATTACTGGTACCAAACCATTATCCTCTTTATTGAAATCTATTTTCATATCTATCGTATTGCTATTTTTTGCTCTTTTAAGTAATTCTTTAATTCTGGAATTGGTATTGTTCCGTAATGAAAAATACTTGCTGCTAATCCTCCAGTTGCTTTTGTCTTTTCAAATACATTTTTAAAGTGTTCTTTCAGTCCCGCTCCTCCTGAAGCAATAACGGGTAAATTTACGACAGAGCTCACGTCATTTGTAATATCAATAGCAAATCCTGCTTTTGTACCATCATTATTCATTGAGGTCAAAAGGATTTCGCCTGCTCCTTTCTCTTCAACTTGCTGAGCCCATTCAACTGTATTTAAACCTGTAAACTTTCTTCCTCCATTTACAAATACCTTCCACTCAGAATTTTCATACTTAGTGTCAATAGCAACTACTACACACTGACTACCAAATTTCTCTGCTATTTCCGTAATTAATTCAGGTCGCTTTACCGCTGAGGAATTTATACTTACTTTATCAGCTCCGGCTTCTATTAATTTGCTCACATCTTCAACAGAGGATATCCCTCCACCAACAGTAAATGGAATATTAATTTCTTTGGCGATTCTTTTCACCAAATCAATTAAAGTGGATCGATTCTCTATTGTTGCGGTTATGTCTAAAAACACCAGTTCATCCGCACCTTGTTTTACATAATTTTTTGCTAATTCAATTGGATCTCCTGCATCTCTAATTCCTACGAAATTAATTCCTTTGACAGTTCTACCATCTTTAATATCTAGGCAGGGTATAATTCTCTTTTTTAACATAATTCTTGCAGTTGTTTTAATGTTATCTTTCCTTCATATATGGCTTTACCCAAAATAGCACCTTCACACCCCAATTCGATAAGTTGATATAAATCATCCATGCTCGATACTCCACCGCTTGCAATCAAATTAACAGAGGAATCGCTCATAATTTCTTTATAAAGTTGATTAGAGGTGCCTTCCAACATTCCATCTTTAGCTATATCTGTGCAGATAACATTCTTTACCCCTTTTGATTCGTACTCTTTGATGAAATAAACAACATCAATATCAGATTTTTCCAACCATCCATTCGTTGAAATTTTCCGATTACTGCAATCTGCACCTAAAATGATTTTATCAGAGCCATATCTATCCAACCACTGCAAAAACAAATTTGAATTAGTAGCCGCTATGCTGCCTCCTGTAATTTGTGAAGCACCACTGTTAAAAGCAATTTCAACATCTTTATTTGTTTTTATGCCTCCGCCAAAATCTATTTGAAGATTCGTTTTAGATGCAATTAACTCAAGTATTTTATAATTCACAATATGTTTCGATTTTGCTCCATCTAAATCTACTACATGTAAGAATTTAACACCATTATCTTCAAATTCTTTAGCTACTTCTAATGGGTTTTCATTGTAGACTTTTTTAGTGCTGTAATCTCCTTTAGAAAGCCGCACGCAGTTACCATCTATTATATCTATTGCCGGTATAATTCTCATAAGTCCAGAAAGTTTTTAAGTATTTGTTCACCAATATCAGCCGATTTCTCTGGATGAAATTGAGTTGCATAAAAATTATCTTTTTGCATTGCTGCACTAAAAGGTTTTATATAATCGCAAACTGCAGTTGTTTGCTCATTTACCTCTGCATAATAACTGTGGACAAAATAAACGTTATTGGTATTCTCTAAACCATTAAAAAGTTCGCCTTTTACTTTAGAGAAGTTATTCCAGCCCATATGAGGAACCAATTCTGTATTAGGGAATTTCTTCACTTTTGTGTTAAAAATCCCTAAACATTGGGTACTTCCTTCTTCAGAATACGCGCACATTAACTGCTGACCTAAGCAAATTCCAAGCATTGGCTTTTTAATGGATAAAATTGTCTTATCTAAGTTGCGTTCATTTAAGTATTTCATAGCTGAACTAGCTTGACCTACTCCCGGAAAAATAACCTTGTCGGCATTTAATATCTCCTCTGAATCGCTAGTGATTATGCTTTCATAGCCCAAGCGAGTTAGTGCATTCTTCACCGAACTAATATTTCCTGCATTGTATTTTATAATTGCAATCATAATATGCCTTTTGTACTAGGTATTGAATAATTTTCTGTTTTCATCTTAGCCATTTTAATTGCTTTTGCAAAAGCTTTAAATATTGCTTCTATTTTGTGGTGTTCATTTTCGCCCTCTGCTTTAATATTCAAATTACATTTTGCAGCATCCGTAAACGATTTAAAAAAGTGCATAAACATTTCAGTAGGCATTTCTCCAATCATTTCTCTTTCAAAATTGGCCTCCCAAACTAGCCAAGGCCTACCTCCGAAATCAATTGCAACCTGAGCTAAACATTCATCCATAGGCAGCAGGAAGCCATACCGTTCAATTCCTTTTTTAGAACCTAAAGCCTGTAAGAATGCATCTCCTAAAGTAAGCGCAACATCCTCTATAGTATGGTGCTCATCAATCTCTAAATCTCCTTTTACATCTATATTTAAATCTATATTTCCATGTTTAGAAATTTGTTCCAACATGTGGTCAAAAAAACCTATTCCAGTGCTGAAAGACCCTTTTCCACTTCCATCCAAGTTTAATTCTACTTTTATATCCGTTTCTTTAGTTTTTCTATTGATTTCAACCTTCCGTGGGATTGCTTTTAAGAATTGGTAGATTTCATTCCAATTAGTAGTAGACAACGTAGCCATTTCATTACTATCTCCAATAAAAACACTTTTACTTTTTAGATTTTTAGCTAATTCGATATCCGTTGCTCTATCACCAACTACATAAGAGTTTTCTAGGTCATAATCGCCAAAAATATATTTGTTTAACAATCCTGTATTTGGCTTTCTGGTTGGAGCATTCTCTTCAGCAAAGCTTCTATCAATTAAAATTTCACTGAATTCAATACCTTCATTTTTGAAAGCTTGAAGCATCTTGTTATGCGCTGGCCAAAAAGTATCCTCAGGAAACGAACTCGTTCCTAATCCATCTTGATTGGTAACCATTACCAATTCATAATCTAGTTCATCAACAATTTTGGAAAGACCCTGAAATACTCCAGGATAATACTCTAGTTTTTCTAAACTATCTAATTGATAGTCTAATGGTGGTTCTATAACCAATGTTCCATCTCGATCTATAAATAATACTTTTTTCATCGTTAAATCTCTTTAATAGCCTTGATTAATATTCTATTTTGTTGTGGAGTGCCAACCGTAATTCTTAAGCAGTTTTTAACATCCCTTGTTCGGTTTCTAACTATAATACCTTTAGATTTCAATGAAACAAATATTTTATCTGATTGGTCAAATTCAATAAGTAAAAAGTTAGCCTCTGATGGATAAACCTTAATTACAGAAGGAATTGCAGACAAAGCCTTAGTCAATAAATTTCTTTCTGATTTTAATACATCAATTTGGCTCAAAAATTTCTTAGTGTTCTTTAAAGCTTTTAGCCCTTCAATCTGACTAATTGAATTCACATTGTATGGCGGTTTTATTTTATTAAGTACAGCAATAACCTCTTTACTTGCAAAAGCCATCCCTAAGCGTAATCCAGCTAAACCATAAGCCTTACTTAAGGTATTGAGCACAACTAGATTAGGTAATTCGCTGAGCAACGAAATGGCACTTTCTGAACTTGAGAAATCAATATATGCTTCATCAACAATTACTAAACCTGAAAACGCAGATGCTATTTCGTTTATAGCATTTAAAGGATAAGTATTTCCTGTTGGGTTGTTAGGTGAACATATAAAAAGTAAACCGGCAGAATCTATTTTTTCAATAAAATCGCTTTTATCAGGGAGTTGAAAATCTGGCTTTAGGTTGATCTTAACAGTTTCAATATTGTTGATTTTTGCTGACACTTCATACATTCCGTATGTGGGAGGAAAAACATACGACTTATCCTTCCCTGGCTCGCAAAAAGCTCTAAATAAAAGATCTATAGCTTCATCGCTGCCATTTCCAACAAAAATCTGATTGGTTTCTACTCTTTTGATAATTGAAAGTTCTTGTTTCAATGCTGTTTGAAAAGGATCAGGATAGCGATTGAGTGCTGTTTCAAATGGATTTTCATTTGCATCCAGCAAGATAGTTGCCTCTTCCTTAAATTCTTCTCTTGCCGATGAATAGGGAGTTAAGTCAATTATGTTTTTTCGAATTATATTTTCTAATTTAAACATTTTATACATCTTTTAATCTGAGAGTTACGGCATTTTTGTGCGCAAATAATTGCTCTGATTCTGCCATTATTTCAATTGAAGGTCCAATTGCTTGAATTCCTTCTTTGCTTATTTTTTGAAAAGTGATTTTCTTTTGAAAACTATCTAAGGAAACACCACTGTAATTTCTAGCGTATCCATTAGTTGGCAAGGTATGATTAGTTCCGCTAGCGTAATCTCCAGCACTCTCACAACTGTAGTTACCCAGAAACACAGAACCTGCATTAATTACCTTATCAATATATTTGGAAGCATCGTTTGAAGCTATAATTAGGTGTTCTGGTGCATAGAGATTGCTAAAGTCCATACAGTCTTCCATATTATTTAAAAGAAAGGCTTTACTATTGGATAAGGCTTTTTTTGCCGTTTCAGATCTAGGTAATAAAAGAACTTGTTTCTCTAATTGAATTAAGGTTTGTGTCAAAATATTTTCGCAGTCCGATAGTAAAATTACTTGACTGTCTGCGCCATGTTCAGCTTGAGACAATAAATCGGCAGCAATGTATTCTGGATTCCCAGTTTTATCCGCAATAACTAATACTTCACTTGGTCCTGCTGGCATATCTATACTAATCCCACTTTGTTGAACTAACTCTTTGGCTTTAGTTACAAATTGATTACCGGGTCCAAAAATTTTATAAACTTGTGGAATTGTTTCAGTTCCATACGCCATAGCCGCGACTGCTTGAGCTCCCCCTACTTTATATATCTTAGTAATACCAATTAAGTTAGCTGTATACAATATTGCTGGATTTATTTCTCCTTGATCGTTAGATGGTGTGCACAATACAACCTCTTCGCAATTAGCTAATTTAGCTGGAACACCAAGCATTAGTACTGTTGAGAATAAGGGTGCCGAGCCTCCTGGAATGTATAGTCCAACTTTTTCAATAGCAACTGATTTTCTCCAACATTCTACACCAACAGAGGTTTCTATAACCTTCTCATCTATGAATTGAGATTTATGAAATTTTTCAATATTCTGTTTAGCTATATTGATAGCTTGCATAAGTTCTTTTGAAACAAGTTTTTTTGCTTTTTGTATTTCTGCTTCTGAAACTAAAAATTCAGCTAAATCTACATTGTCAAATTTCTGTGTATAAGCTCTTAACGCATTGTCTCCATCTTCTTTAACATTTTTTAATATTGTGTTTACAATCTGATCCAGCTGTTCTTTATCAATAGTTGGTCGACTAACCATTGTGGACCAATCTTTTTGTTTAATATTCTTAAATAATTCCATTACGATACCATTTTATCTATGGGAACAATTAAAATTCCTTCTGCTCCCGCATTTTTTAATTCATCTATTACATCCCAAAATTTGGTTTCGTCTATTACGCTGTGTAATGAACTCCATCCTTCTTTTGCTAATGGAAGAACCGTAGGGCTTTTTAAAACAGGTAATATTCTACTCACCTCTTCAATTTTCGTGTTTGGAAGGTTCATTAAAATATATTTGGTGTTTTTCGCCTTCAGAACAGCTTTCATTCTAAAAAGTAATTTATCTAGTATTTCTTTTTGTTTGAGCCCAATATTTGGAGACTTTGCCAATACAGCTTCTGACCTTAACATTACTTGAATTTCTTTTAATCCATTTTTAAATAATGTACTTCCAGAACTTACAATATCGCAAATACCATCTGCAAGACCAATATTTGGGGCAATTTCAACCGAACCTGAAATAGCATGTATTTCAGCATTGACCTGATTTTTGTTTAAGAAATTTAGAAGTGTATTTGGATAAGAAGTTGCTATTTTTTTTCCTTCAAAATAAGTTATTGAATCATACTCAATTTCTTTTGGAATGGCCAATGAAACTCTGCATTTAGAAAATCCTAACCTTTGAATTATCTCAATATTTTTCTGTTTTTCAATTAGAAGGTTTTCTCCAATAATAGCAACATCCACAACCCCGTCTTCTAGATATTGTGGGATATCAGCATTTCTTAAGTATAAAATCTCTAGAGGAAAATTTGGTGCAGTTACCTTTAGTTGATCCTTACCGTTATCAATAGAAATACCACAATCTTTTAATAGTTGGAGAGAGTCTTGATTTAGTCTTCCACTTTTTTGTATTGCAATTTTTAGTTTACTCATTTTTTATGTTTTGTGATCTGAGTAAACCTTTGAACGGATTGATTAAAACAAAAAACCCGCCTGATTTACTCAGACGGGTTTTGAAATATATTAACTATACATATATCATTTTCCACTTGCCTGAGAGCAATTGTAAAAATGATGATGATGTAATTTCTTTAAATTCATTTTATAATCTTGATACAAATCTATAGAAAAATAATTTAATAATTATTATAATAAATAAAAATATGGCAACTATTTTGTTCTTCAATTGGCCACATCAAAATGATTGCTTTGTTTTAAACCCTAACCCCAATAACACAAACATCATCAATTTGCTCTAAGTCGCCTTTCCAAGTTTCAAAGGTTTCATCAATGGTTTTCTTTTGTTCTTCCATAGGCTTTATCTTGAATGCTTAGCAGCAATTCTCTAAAGGCTTTTGCTTTAAATTTCTTACCCCTTTCACCACCAAACTGATCTACATAGCCATCTGAGAAGATGTAAATAGCATCTCCTTTTTCTAAATCAAAACTATGCGTTGTATAGGGTCACCGGGTTTTCAAACTGACCGATAGGCTGTTTATTGGCTTTCGTTTCTATAATCTCACCATTTCTAATGATCCATAAAGGATTGTGTGCTCCTGCATATTGCAATTTCATTCCTTCTAATGAACAGATTGCTATATCCATACCATCCTTAACTTCTTCTTCAGACTTCTCAAACTCTGCAACAACAATTTCTCTTGTTTTGTTAAGGATTTCTCCTGGATCTGTTAATCCATGTTCTCTAACACTTCTGTTGAGTGCATTGTTACAAACAACACTAACCATTGCTCCAGGCACTCCGTGTCCAGTACAATCTGCTGCTGCAAACAATACTTTATCATTCTTCTGCTCCATCCAATAGAAATCTCCTGCTACCACATCTTTAGGTTTATATACTATAAAGCTTTCCTTTAAGTATTCTTTTACCACTTTCATTTGAGGTAATATGGCGGATTGAATACGCTTCGCATAAATTATAGAGTCTAATATTTCTTGATTCTTTTCTTCTAGCTCATAGTGTGCCAATTCTGTCTCTTCTTTCTGTTGTTCTACTTTTACTTTTTGCTGCTCAATTATATATTTCTGCTTTCTTGTTACTTTCAACCTGCTCAGCATAAAGACTAAGAATATAGCTACCAAACACAATCCAGCAGCTATGGAAAAGATAATTACTTCTTGTTTTGCTTTTTTTTCTTGTTCTATAGCTAATACCTTATCATGCTCAGCATCATCAATCGTCTTATTTTTTTCATTCTCGTATAAAGCTTGTTGCTGAACAACTGCATGTTGCGTTTCTTTATTACTAATGCTATCTCGCATAAGAATGGATAGCTTATACATTTCAAAGGCTTTCATTCCTTTACCTTGTTTTTCATATATAATACTTAATAACCTAGAAGCTTGCCTTATCCTAAGCGGAGATCCTATTTCTTGGGAAATGGTTAAACTTTTTAGTCCGTATTCTAATGCCTCCAGAAGTTTGCCTTGTTTTTTGTATATTGTCCCTATGTTGTTTAAAGATGAAGCAATTCCTGATTTATCACCAATTTCTTCTTGTATTTTAAGACTACGACTGTAATAAATTAGAGCTTTTTCAATTTCTTCTTGGCGCAGGTATATTGACCCTAGGTTGGTCAGAGAGTTAGCAATTCCTGATCTATCACCAATTTCTTCTTCTATTTTAAGACTACGACTGAAATAATCCAAGGCTTCTATTAGTTGTTCTTGAACAATATGCATAGCTCCTATGTTGTTTAGAGAAGAGGCTGCCCCCTCTTTATTGCCTATTTCTTCATAGATTTTAAGACTGCGACTATAATAATCTATAGCTTCATTTAATTGGCCTTGGTCATAGTAGATAACTCCTATGTTGTTAAAAGAATTGGCTATTCCTGATTTATTACCTAATTCCTCCTGTATTTTAAGACTATGACTGAAATAGTCCAAGGCTTCTATTATTTTACCTTTGCTATAGTTTATATATCCTATGTTGTTTAGCGCTCTTGCTAAAGATTCTCTCAGGCTTTTCTGAACTTTGTCTGAATTATTTTTTAAAAGTGATTTTTCGGCAATAAGTTCTGATTTTTCACATAAATATTTTAGCGTGTCAATATTTGAAATGTAGAGAATTTCTGATAATACCAAATATGATTCAGCTAAAGAGGTATCATGGCTATTAGGATTATTAATAACAGCGTTTAAACTATCTATTTGGTAAAGTTGCGCGTCACTAAAAATTTGGGAAACTCCATTAAATGAGATAAGAAATAATGATATGTAGATGATGGGCTTCATGTTGCTAATGTAATAATTCTATTTCACCTCTATGTTTAAGAGTAAGAGGCTATGATTGTAGATTATATACTTCTAAATTTATTGGGCAATCTTAAACTTTAACCCCAATAACACAAACATCATCAATTTGCTCTAAGTCACCTTTCCAAGTTTCAAAGGTTTCATCAATGGTTTTCTTTTGTTCTTCCATAGGTTTATCCTGAATGCTTAGCAGCAATTCTCTAAAGGCTTTAGCTTTGAATTTCTTGCCCCTTTCACCACCAAACTGATCTACATAGCCATCTGAGAAGATGTAAATAGCATCTCCTTTTTCTAAATCAAAACTATGTGTTGTATAGGGTTCAGGATTATCAAACTGACCGATAGGCTGTTTATTTGCTTTGGTTTCAATAATATCACCATTTCTTATGATCCATAACGGATTATAAGCTCCGGCGTATTGTAGTTTCATACCTTTAATACTGCATAAAGCGATGTCCATACCATCTTTTACATCTTCTTCTGATTTCTTAAATTCTTTTACAACTATTTCACGGGTTTTATCTAATATTTTCCCAGGAATTGTTAAACCATGTTCCCTCACACTTCTGTTTAGTCCGTTATTACAAACTACTGAGACCATAGCTCCAGGTACACCATGTCCTGTGCAATCTGCGGCTGCAAACAATACTTTACCATTCTTCTGTTCCATCCAATAAAAATCTCCTGCTACAACGTCTTTTGGCTTGTATAATATAAAGCTTTCCTTTAAGTATTGTTTTACCACTTTCAGTTGAGGTAATATGGCGGATTGAATACGTTTAGCATAAAGTATAGAATCCAATATTTCTTGATTCTTTTCTTCTAACTCATAGTGTGCCAATTCTACAACTTCTTTCTGTTGTTCTACTTCTGCTTTCTGTTGTTCAATTAAAGCTTTTTGTTTTCTTGTTGCCTTTAACTTATTAAATACAATTATTAAGAAAAAAATAACCAATCCTAATCCGACTGCAATTGCTACTACTAGGATTTGCTGTTTCTCTTTTTCTTCTTTTTCTATAGCTATTTGTTTGTCATACTCTGCATTATCAATAGCTTTTTGTTTTTCATACGCATACTTATATTCTTGCTGTTTCGCTGCTTTTATAATATCTTCATTGTAAATACTATCATGCATTTGAATATAAAGTTTGTACATTTCAAGGGCTTTCATTCCTTTACCTTGTTTTTGATAAACTTCACTTAATAAGCTTGACGCTTGACTTATATTATCTGGAAAACCTATTTCTTCTGAAATGGTTAAACTTTTTTGGCCATATTCTATGGCTTCCATTAACTCGCCTTGATCATTGTGAATAATTCCGATGTTGTTAAGGGAGATTGCTATTCCTTTCTTGTCTCCTATCTCTATTTGAATAGTAAGGCTCCGGTTATAATAATCAAAAGCATCTATTATCTTGCCTTGATTATAGTATATTATTCCTATTCTAGTTAGAGAGGTAGCTATTCCTTTTTTATCACCGAGTTCTTCATCTATTCTAAGACTGCGATGATGATAATCTAAGGACTCTTTTGTTTTTCCTTGCTTTTCGTATATATCTCCAATATTACTCAGCGCCGAAGCTATTCCTATTTTATCTCCTACTTCTTTTTTTATTTTAATACTGCGATTGTAATAATCTAGGGCTTCTTCTAGTATTCCTTGTTCTTTATAAATATATCCAATGTTGCTAAGAGCTGTTGATATTGCTTTTTTATCTCCAATTTCTTTAAAATTTATCAAACTTTTATTACTATACTTGAGAGATAATTTGATATTCCCTTTTCCTTGATTTAGATAACCCAACCAAGCATAACTTTCAGACTTACCAAAGAGATAGTTCAATTTCTCACTTATCTTCTCTGCTTTCTTACAGATTATTATAGCAGTGTCAGGATCGCTTAAATAGTAAAAATTGATTATTTCAAAATAAGTTAAAACTACCGTTGTATCGTGGCTTTTAGGATCAGCTATTATTTTGTTCAAACTATCAACCTGCTGCTGTTGTTCATTCGTGAACTGGGAAAACCCTTGAAAAGAGATTAGAAATAGTATTATGTAGATAATGTTTTTGATACAGTAAATATAGCTATAAATTTCAAAAGAAAGTAACTATATTCCATTAGACAAAACGGTGTTTGTAAACTGCTAAAAACTACCGTTGAAGTAAAAAAAAAGCATATTTCTATATCATAGTGACCTTAGTGATAAGGTAAAATAAGGATCAAATATTTTCAATTACCAGAACCTGATAATTTAATTATAGTGTATTTTTGAAAAAAACTTAATAGATGAATACTTTTTCAATTGCCATTCATGGAGGAGCAGGAACCTTGGTAAAAGGAATGATGACCACTGAATTAGAGAAGCAATATAAAGCAGCTTTAAAAGAAGCGCTTGACAAGGGATATTCAGTTTTAGAAAGCGGAGGAACTTCTGTTGATGCCGTAGAAAAAGCGGTTGTTGTTTTGGAAGATTCACATTTGTTTAATGCGGGTAAAGGTGCGGTTTTTACTGCGGATGAAACCCATGAAATGGATGCTTCTATTATGAATGGAAAGAACTTAAATGCAGGTGCTGTTAGTTTAATTTCTGGAATCAAAAATCCTATTTCATTAGCATATGATGTTATGGAAAAGAGTGAGCATGTGTTTTTAGCTGGAGAAGGAGCAATTCAATTTGCTAAAATGAATAATTTCGCCATTGAACCCGCATCTTATTTTTATGATGATTTCCGTCATAAGCAATGGTTAGAAATAAAGGATACAGATAGTTTTCAGCTAGATCATTCCAAGAAAAAAGACAGTAAATTTGGAACAGTTGGTGCAGTTGCTTGTGATGCAGATGGCAATATTGCCGCAGCAACTTCTACAGGCGGAATGACAAATAAGCGCTTTGGAAGAATTGGAGACAGTCCTGTGATTGGAGCTGGAAATTATGCCAATAATAAAACATGTGCTATTTCCTGCACTGGTAGTGGTGAATTTTTTATAAGGGGCGTTGTTGCTTATGATGTAGCTGGTTTAATTGAACACAAAGAAATGTCGTTATTAGAAGCTGCTAACGAAGTAATTCATAAAAGAATTCTAGAAATTGGGGGTGATGGCGGTTTAATTGCAGTTGATGCCAAAGGAAATGTTGCTATGCCTTTTAATACAGAAGGAATGTACAGAGCCACTAAATCATCAAACGGGAAAGAAGAAATTTCTATATATAAATAGTGTGTAAGTTCAGTAGAATTTCGAGAACTAAATAAACGGTGCTTCTATTGGTAATACGTTAACAGTTCTATTCTTGAGATCAAACTGATCACTATTTGATAAGACATGAACTTTTAGATTTGCTATTGTCATTGGTACTCCCTCGTCAAGGATCTTCTCGTTATTATGCGTTAATGCAGTTCCATCAAAAATAATTGCCATTCCAGAACCAATTACGGTACAATCTTTTCCGTTTTTAATAATCATACCTGTGTCCTCTGCCAATCCGATTCCAATTAAATTTGGAAATTTCGCCACAGCTTCAGCTTGTCTTCCAAAACGGCCACGTTTAATAAAATGCGTATCAATAATCAACTCAGGGATTAAGCCCAATCCTTTGTACATAGTAACAGCGCCTTTAAAAAATGCTTCAGAAGCGCTGCCGCCAGCAATCATTTCATTAGCCATAGCCATTGCTCCAGCACTTGTACCGGCAATTACAAAACCTTCTTCGTTTTTGTATCGATCTGCTAAAATATTATGAATTGTTGTTCCACCAATTTTATTTGTGATGTTGGATTGATTTCCGCCAGAGAACATTACACAATCTGCATTTTTAATTAACTCAATTGAAGATTTTTTTTCAGAATCTTTCTTACTTCTTATATCAAGAACAGAAATATTTTCACACCCTAAAGTAGTAAATGCTTCTAAATAACTCTCTCCAACTTCAGCCGGAATACTTGACGCAGTGGGTATAATTACAATACTTGCTTTAACTCCTCCTGCCTCTTTTACAACATGATACAATATTCCATCATCAATAAACTCAAGCGGGTATATTTCGTTTTCTGCAATCCCTTTGTCTTCGTTTCCTCCTATCGGAATTAATATTCCTTTCACTTGTTGCATAAATTTCATTTTAAAAGACAAAAATAAACTATTTTTCGTCTTTTAAAATGCATATATTTATAATCTATCAACAAATAACCAAATAACCAAATATGAAAATTAGAGAAATTAATGCAATGAGAGGACCAAATTATTGGTCAGTTAGAAGGCACAAGTTAATCGTAATGGTATTAGATCTTGAAGAGATGGAAGAAAAACCATCAGATAAAATTGCAGGTTTTGCAGATCGATTAAAAAACATGTTTCCCTCAATGTATTCTCACAGATGTTCTGAAGGATGTGAAGGCGGATTTTTTATGCGTGTTGATAAAGGAACTTGGATGGGACATATAATAGAACATATAGCCCTTGAAACACAAACTTTAGCTGGCATGGATACTGGCTTTGGAAGAACTCGCGACTATGGAGAATATGGTGTTTATAATGTTGTTTTTTCTTATATGGAAGAGTCTGTGGGCATATTTGCTGCAAAATCAGCGGTTAAAATTTGTGAGGCTTTAATTGCAGGAGAGGATTATGATCTAGCCGATGATATTCAAACAATGCGTGAATTGCGCGATGAAGACCGCCTTGGGCCAAGCACAGGTTCGATTGTAGCAGAAGCAGAATCTCGCGGAATCCCATGGATTCGCTTAAATAAATACTCCCTGGTACAATTGGGATATGGAGCTAATCAAAAACGAATTCAAGCTACCGTAACCAGTGAAACAAGTAGTATTGGTGTAGAATTAGCATGTGATAAAGAAGACACAAAGTACCTTCTTGAACAAGCAGAAATAGAAGTTCCAAAAGGTGATATAATAAGAAGAGAAAGGAGTCTAAAAGAATCTTGCGAATATGTTGGTTATCCATTGGTGATAAAACCGGTAGACGGTAATCATGGTAGAGGCATCACAGTGGATATTCAAAATTATGATGATGCCTTAGAGGCTTTTAGTCATGCTAAAGATAGTTCTAAAAGTGGAGCTATTATTATTGAGAAATATATCGTTGGTGATGATTACAGGTTACTTGTGATAAATAACAAATTAATAGCAGGTGCTGTAAGAACACCAGCACATGTTATCGGAAATGGAAAATCATCTATACAAGAACTAATTGATGATGTGAATAAAGATCCGAGAAGAGGCTATGGACATGAAAATGTACTTACTCAAATAACGGTTAACGAGTTAACAGAATTGATTATAAAAGATGCTGGGTACACTTTAGAATCTATTATTCCAAATGGTGAAAAATTAAATCTCAAAGACACTGCAAATTTAAGTACTGGTGGAACTGCGGAAGATATCACTGATATTATACATCCAGCGAATGTAAGTATGGCGGAAAGGATTTCAAAAATCATTGATTTAGATATCTGTGGAATCGATATAGCCACCACCGACATCTCAAAACCTTTATCGGAAACTGGGGGTGCAGTACTCGAAGTAAATGCAGGTCCAGGTTTTAGAATGCATTTGGCTCCAACTACGGGATTACCAAGAAATGTAGCCGCTCCTGTAATAGAGAAGTTATTTCCTCAAAAAGGCGATACGGGTAGTATCCCAATTGTTGCAATTTCTGGAACCAATGGAAAAACAACGACAACGCGTTTGATTGCTCATATTGCCAAAATGAGAGGATACCGTGTTGGCTATACTACAAGCGATGGAGTATATATTCAAAACAGGCTATTAATGACAGGTGATTGCACTGGTCCAGCAAGCTCTGAATTCGTATTAAGAGACCCTACAGTAAACTTTGCAGTTTTGGAATGTGCTCGCGGAGGCTTGTTAAGGGCAGGTCTGACTTTTAAAAAATGTGACGTAGCGGTGGTCACAAACGTTGAGGCGGATCACCTAGGCTTGAAAGGAATTCATACAATTGAGCAGCTAGCAAAAGTGAAGGCTGTTGTTCCAGAAACCGTAAAGGCCGATGGCTATGCAATTTTAAATGCGGATGACGATTTAGTATATGATATGCGTCGCAATTTAGACTGCAACGTTGCCTTATTCTCCATGGATGAAAACAATCCTCGCATAAAAGCTTTGCAACGCTTAAACGGAATTACAGCCATTTATGAAAATGGCTTTATAACAATTTGCAGAGGCGAATGGAAAATGCGTTTAATGAAAGCCGAAAACATACCGTTAACCTATGGAGGGAAAGCTAAATTTATGATTAAAAATGTTTTAGGGGCTACATTGGCTGCACATGTTCAAGGGATAAGCAATGAAGATATTAAAGCAGCGCTAGAAACATTTATCCCCTCTTCTACTCAAACTCCAGGTCGTCTGAACTTATTCAAGTTCAACGATTTTAATATACTTTTGGATTATGCCCACAACCCAGCTGGAATGCTTGCGCTAAAAGACTTTGTAGATCAATTAGATGCAACTGTAAAAGTTGGGATTATTGCAGGAATTGGTGATAGACGTCTTGAAGATAATAATGAAATGGGAAGTATTGCTGCGGAAATGTTTGACGAGATAATCATTAGACAAGACAAACGCTTACGAGGTAAAACCGAAGAAGAAATTATTAAAATGTTGGACGACGGAATTAAAATGAAAGATCCAAATAAGAAAACCATCATCATTCCTTCAGAACATGAAGCAATTACTTACGCGGTTAAAAATGCGGTGAAAGGTTCATTAATAATTCTATGTAGCGATGTTATTCCAGATGCTTTAGCATTGGTAGAAAAATTTAAAGAACAAGAATCCAAAGGAGAGCTGGTGTTTAACGACTAAGAAAATACTGTATTTTAAAATAATTCGTATATTGGGATAAACAAACAATCGTATTATTAGCAACCTAAAACTCATATCCAAACTAAAATCTCATCTTTCTGATGACATAATAAGTTTATATTACAAAGCAGATTTTAATGATTCATTTTCTGAATCTATTATCTCCTTAGCCGATCATAGTAGTCATAAACGCTTAAGAAAAAAGCTTTCATATCTTATGATTGAGGTTTTTCAAAACATTGTAAGGCACGGAGAAGATGTTGAAGAATCAAAAGATTGCTTTGGTGTTAGATGTATAGCAGACGGATTACACATTTATTCATCTAACCAAATTAATCAGCAAGCCCATAGCTTTTTAAATTCTAAATTGAAAGAAATAAATAAACTTAGTTCTGAAGAATTAAAGAGTCTTTATATGGAAATTCTGGAATCAACAGAACTTTCTGAAAAGGGAGGAGCTGGCTTGGGTCTTATAGATATGGCTAGGAAATCTGGGAATTCAATTCAGCATAATTTTAAAGAACTAGCAGAAAGTGCTTATCAATTTAACTATCAACTTGATATTTCGGCTGAAAAAGGAGTCCCTTTGAAACAGGAGCAAAACATAGATATTCATGAAAACATAAATATCTATTCTAATATTGATAGTAATATATTGTTTTATTTTAAAGGTGATTTTTCTAAAGATAACATTCATTCGCTATTAAGTATTTTAAAAGCCAATACGCAGAATGATGTTAAAAGCAATCAATTAAATAGTTTTAACATATTCCATACAGGAGTAGAATTAATTCAAAATATTTCTAGACATGGTCGATGTGTAAATGAATTCATAGAAGGAGTATTTAGTTTAAGTCAGGAAAAATCTGGATACTATATCTCAACAGGAAATTATTTGAATGAAGATGAAATCTCAAATACTGAAGAATATTTACTCCAATTAAACAACTATTCAGTGGATCAACTTAAACAGGTTTATCTGCAAACACTCAAAAAGAATGCACTCAGTGATGACCCAGGTGCAGGCGTTGGATTAATTGATGTAAGGAGATATAATCAATCAGTTATAGATTATGAGATTCATAAATATGATAATGGAAGTTATTTGAGTCTAGGTATATTTATTTCAATTATTAATTAATTTGTGACTATGGATATGGATAATTTTGATCAATTAACAGTCAGTTTTGATGAGGAAACTGGAAACCTTAGAATAGCTGGAATTTCTATGATGGAAGATAGCTTGGGCTTTTATGCGGAAACAAAAAATAAAATTGATAACTATTTATTAAGTCACTCTTGTTTAGTAACTGTAGAATTTGAACTTACTTATTTCAATTCTTCTTCTGCTAAACAATTTATTCAGATTCTCTCTAGATTAGAAAATAATAGGGGTAGTGTTTTATGGAAATATCCAAAAGATAACACAATCATGAAAGATCGAGGGAAGGAATTAGAAATCCTTTTAGAAGTTCCTTTTAAATTTATCCCAATTTAAAGCCTATCAAACAGATTATATGATTCCAAGGAATTGATGTTTTTTGAGTCCGTTCGTAATCCAAAATATTATTTTGTATAACACCCAAGATTTATTGTAAATTTGTTTATATTCATCTATAAATACCACCTTAGGAAATAGTCATTTCTTGATTACCAATTCCAATTAATAGGTTTTTACTGAAAGAATCACAAAAATCGTGTCAGACCTTTTATATTTTTATGATTATTGATTAATTATTTAGCTATTTCTCTTTAATTTTGTATTTATTTACAGCGTAAATTTGCCTTGGAAAAATACATATTTTCAAAATCCTATAATGTTACAACTTAATAAGTTCACCTAATTTATGTGCAAATATATTTGAACTATGCAAAAACTAAAATCACTAATACTATCCACTTTATTAATGTTTTCAATAACATCCAATGCATGTGATGAGGCTTATATTACATTTAATGGAGAAACAGATAATGGTGACGGAACTTTTACTTACAACTTTACTTTTTGTCAGAATTTTTGGGATTGGAAGGAAACCCTGAGTG
Source organism: uncultured Flavobacteriales bacterium (assembly GCA_943788755.1). GTDB lineage: Bacteria > Bacteroidota > Bacteroidia > Flavobacteriales_D > Parvicellaceae > CALSMU01. The sequence goes on along the minus strand of CALSRM010000001.1, from coordinate 506,627 downwards.
GTTTGCGATAGAATTCTCGGGAGGTTCTTATACCTCCATTGTCAGTTTTACTCCTGCAGTGTTAACGACAACAACAAACGACAACTATAATGGAGCGATTAATGGGAATTCAGTGAGATGGACCTGTCCAACATCTTTTCCTTCCAATGGGAGTCCAGAATTCTGTAACGATGTAACCATAACTACAAATGGTCAAATAGGTCAAATTACTGTCTTTTACCATGATACTTATGAACCTCCTGTGAAGAAATAATAACATTTCCCATTCCCTGCGATATTTTAAGCTTATCAGCTGGTACACAAACAGTCTGCAACCCTTTAACAAATTCTTATACACAGGAAGTAATAATGGTTTATACTTCTCCTCCTGGAAGTGGAACGATTGATATTAATGGACAAAGCTTTGCAATAACAGGAAGTCCTCAAACGGAAACATTAATAGGTCTGGCGGCTGATGGAAACGGTGTATCTGTTACGGCTTCCTTCTCTGATGAACAATTTTGTACGTTCACAGATAATATCTTATTTATAGCACCACCTGAATGCTCTCCATGCGAAGTAATAGATTTAACTTTAGGAGTTCAGTCTCCTTGTGACCCATTGACTAATTTATATACACAAGAAATAATCGTTACTTATTCCAACGATCCAGGAAGTGGAACATTAGATGTAAATGGTCAATCTTTTTCAATAACTGCAAGTCCACAAACTGTTTCACTTACAGGCTTAGTTTCTGATGGTAATCCTGTTGATGTGACAGCAAACTTTTCTGCAGATCTAGGCTGTTCCTTAACATCTAACTCATTGTTTACAGCTCCTAGTGGTTGCACTGTGGGTTGTAACGCAAACGCAGGAACAATCTCTCAATAATATTGAATGTTAAAAGTAGTTTTATCAACCATATTAGTTTTTATAACCATCCTAATCAGTTATGGTGCTTGTGATTTTACCACTTCAGACAATGTGGTAATAGTGCCTGGTGGAGATCACAATACAGACGCTAGCTATATTCAGGTATATGTATTAACAGATTCAGATGGTATTATTGTAGCTTCTAATGCTACTGGAGATTTTGGAACACAAAACTTCGGAAGCTATAGTGCCTATGCCATAAATTATGAAATTGCAAATCCTCCAAGTATTTTACCTACGATTGGGGTAGATATTTTTGCTATAAATGATGGATGCGCTAGCATTTCGAATGCATTAGTTATTTCTGTTTGTAACACTAGCACGCTAAATGTTTGTGAGGATTCAGGAGATGATATTGTGGTTGCTTTAAATGCTGACTACAATTTTGACGCAGACTATAATCAAGTCGTTATTGTTGTGGATGATGCAACAGGTTTAATAGTGTTTATATCAGCAATAAATGCTGCAACTGGAAGCGTAAATTACACAACAACTGCTGCAACGGGAGATCTTACAAATGGGAATTATACAAGTTATGCAGTTAATTATGAAAACGGTGAAACACTGGTTGGATTAGGCCTTACCGAAGGAAGTATATGGACAGGTTCTTTTGGAAGTGCTTGTGCTGATGCTTCTAATGGTGCATCTATAACTGTTGATTTATGTAACATAGAATGCGGTACGTGTACTACTCCAGATTGTTTAATTGCAGGGCCTTATCCAGATTATGCAACCGCAGCTAGCGGACCTAATCATTGTTCTGAAATAAATGATATTTCTACTACACCAATTAATGGGTCTACATTTACTTCATATCATCAATTAACCTCTTCAGCTACAGGTACTGTTGGGGTAGTTATTTCTGTAGGCGTTAATGCAGTTGTTGGAGGAACTCCATGCCCAGTTACAAGGACTGCTACACTCTACCCTATTGGTGGCCAATGCGATGGAAGCACAGCAATTTCATTAAGTACAACAACTGCTAATGGCTCTCCTTTTTACAATCCAGAATTTACAGGACTAACTCCAAATACAGTTTATGTACTTGAAGTAACATTCTCTGTTCCTGCAGGATGTGATATGGTAGATCATTGTGAATCTTTCTATTCTCCAGCTACTTGTTCCGCAAGTACCGGTATAGTATCAGTTGCAGGAGGAACGTCAATTAGTGCAACTGAATATGAATTAACAAATTGTGAAGCAATTACTTTTACAGCAACAAACGAAGATTTGAACGGTGGTGCTTTAACTTATGGTTGGGCTATATTTACTTGTGAACCTACTCTACCTCTTTCGGCAGCAGAACTTTTAGACTTTAATTCAAACCCTTGTTATTTAGGTTCTGATTATGGTTTAACTACAAACGATTCGGACCAAGGTGGTATTTCTGCTTCTGCGCTTCTTGCTGCGGCTTTGGAAGAAATAGAATTATGGTTTCTACCTTATACAAGTGATGTTGCAAACTCAGCAGACAATGATGGTGATGGTTGCTATTCCATTGGTTCCCCTATTCATGTTACTTACATTCCTCCCACTTGTGGTGATTGCAGTTCGCCTAACTGTGTTGCAGATGGAGTGGCTACTTTTGACGATAGAACTTATTTATTGTGTGATGATCCATGTGCTGATTTAAACAATACGACGCATACAACTTACCACACAGTTACAACTGATGCTTTTGGTAATGTTGGAGTTGTTCAAACGGTTAGTGCTACGTGCACGGTAACAAGAACTGCAGTTTTAAGAGACAATTCAAACGCTTGTGCTAATCCTGATATTAGCCCAACTACTGCAAATGCTAATGGGGTTGGAAGCGGGTTTAATCCAGAATGGATTGGTTTAACGCCAAATACAAATTACACATTGATAATTACAACAATTATTGGAGACAATTGTAATTATGACTTTGCTTGTGTTGATTTTTATGGAATACCGGGTTGTACTGCAAGTGTTGGAGATATATCTGCAACCGGCGGTACTTTTATTAGTGCAACTGAATATGAATTAACAAATTGTGAAGCAATTACTTTTACAGCAACAAACGAAGATTTGAACGGTGGTGCTTTAACTTATGGTTGGGCTATATTTACTTGTGAACCTACTCTACCTCTTTCGGCAGCAGAACTTTTAGACTTTAATTCAAACCCTTGTTATTTAGGTTCTGATTATGGTTTAACTACAAACGATTCTGACCAAGGTGGTATTTCTGCTTCTGCGCTTCTTGCTGCGGCTTTGGAAGAAACAGAATTATGGTTTCTACCTTATACAAGTGATGTTGCAAACTCAGCAGATAATGATGGTGATGGTTGCTATTCCATTGGTTCCCCTATTCATGTTACTTACATTCCTCCCACTTGTGGTGATTGCAGTTCGCCTAACTGTGTTGCAGATGGAGTGGCTACTTTTGACGATAGAACTTATTTATTGTGTGATGATCCATGTGCTGATTTAAACAATACGACGCATACAACTTACCACACAGTTACAACTGATGCTTTTGGTAATGTTGGAGTTGTTCAAACGGTTAGTGCTACGTGCACGGTAACAAGAACTGCAGTTTTAAGAGACAATTCAAACGCTTGTGCTAATCCTGATATTAGCCCAACTACTGCAAATGCTAATGGGGTTGGAAGCGGGTTTAATCCAGAATGGATTGGTTTAACGCCAAATACAAATTACACATTGATAATTACAACAATTATTGGAGACAATTGTAATTATGACTTTGCTTGTGTTGATTTTTATGGAATACCGGGTTGTACTGCAAGTGTTGGAGATATATCTGCAACCGGCGGTACTTTTATTAGTGCAACTGAATATGAATTAACAAATTGTGAAGCAATTACTTTTACAGCAACAAACGAAGATTTGAACGGTGGTGCTTTAACTTATGGTTGGGCTATATTTACTTGTGAACCTACTCTACCTCTTTCGGCAGCAGAACTTTTAGACTTTAATTCAAACCCTTGTTATTTAGGTTCTGATTATGGTTTAACTACAAACGATTCTGACCAAGGTGGTATTTCTGCTTCTGCGCTTCTTGCTGCGGCTTTGGAAGAAACAGAATTATGGTTTCTACCTTATACAAGTGATGTTGCAAACTCAGCAGACAATGATGGTGATGGTTGCTATTCCATTGGTTCCCCTATTCATGTTACTTACATTCCCCCCACTTGTGGTGATTGCAGTTCGCCTAACTGTGTTGCAGATGGAGTGGCTACTTTTGACGATAGAACTTATTTATTGTGTGATGATCCATGTGCTGATTTAAACAATACGACGCATACAACTTACCACACAGTTACAACTGATGCTTTTGGTAATGTTGGAGTTGTTCAAACGGTTAGTGCTACGTGCACGGTAACAAGAACTGCAGTTTTAAGAGACAATTCAAACGCTTGTGCTAATCCTGATATTAGCCCAACTACTGCAAATGCTAATGGGGTTGGAAGCGGGTTTAATCCAGAATGGATTGGTTTAACGCCAAATACAAATTACACATTGATAATTACAACAATTATTGGAGACAATTGTAATTATGACTTTGCTTGTGTTGATTTTTATGGAATACCGGGTTGTACTGCAAGTGTTGGTTTGACAATTGCTAATACGAGCGACATAACAAATAACGATTATATCTTATGTTGGAACGAATCTATCCATTTAGAGAATTTAACTTTTTCTTTACCCGGAATTGGTTTAAACGAAGGATTTGGGTATGCCGTTTATAGTGCACCAATGTCTGGCGCTGTTCCTAGCGTTACTGACCCCAATTTTATAGAGTTCTTAATTGGTACCGGAGCAAATGCTAGCTTAACCTTAACAAATGATGGGTCTTACACTCCTCCTTTCATTAACAACCCAAGTCAAACGATTTATATTTATCCGGTTACACTTGACGATCTCTCGATTCCTTCGATAGATAACAACGGAGACAATTGTTATGAAGTAGGTTCAGAAATAGTAATAACATTTTTAAATGATATCATAGCTCCTAATGCACAGGATTGCATAGCTAGCTCAGGTATTTATACAATTTCAGGTGGATATCCAGAATTTTTTACAGGCAATTACAACATTACCAATCAGGGGGATGGCACTCTTTCTTCAACAACACTGGCAAATAATGGAGGTAATATTACTGTTACTAATCTTGTCATTGGAGATATTTACAACATAGAGATTGCAGATGACAATAATTGTTCCATATCTACTTCCCCTGAGCTTTATCCTAGTAACATTGGCTATGATTCCATACTTGTAACACAAACTTCATGTAATGGTATTTGTGACGCCACTGTATCGATTTATTCTGATAACGCTACTCAATATAGCTTTGATGGGGGTGCTTTTTCTAGCAATTCGATTGAAACAAATCTATGCGCAGGTAATATAATTGTTTCCATTGAAGACAATGGATGTATTATTGACTCGTTGATAGAAATATTAGAGCCGTCTTCTGTTTCAATTAATAATTCAAACGATACCACAATATGTATTGGAAGCTCTATCGCAATACTTGCAAATGCCATTGGTGGATCACCCGGATATGATTATTATTGGAACAATAGTATTGATAATTCTACTATTAATTTTACTCCTATTAACGATAGTAGCCTTTCTGTTTATGCGTTGGATGCAAATAATTGTTCTTCTGATACCAATCAAATATCTATCTCATTATTTGATCCGTTATCTATTCAAGGTAATATTCTTGATTCAATATGTGAAGGTGAAAGCTTCGTTTTAACAACAATCGGAATAGGTGGAGATAGTAACCTAGACTTCACATGGACTAATAATGATGGTTCGGGTTGGATAGCTTCTGGCAATAGTGTTAGCGTAACTCCGGAAAACTCAACAATATATTCTGTTGAATTAACTGATGAATGCGGTTCATCATCGGTAAGTCTAGATATTGAAATCTTGGTTAATCCTTTACCAAATATTGTAATTAATGCAGACTACGTTGACGGATGTTATCCACTTACAGTTGACTTCACTAATAATACGATTGGTATCAGTGATAATTGCAATTGGACTTTTTCAAATGGTGTAGTTAGCAATTTATGTAACCCATCTATTACATTTGATACACCAGGATGTTTTGACGCTGCACTAACGACAGAATCATTGTCTGGTTGTAGCAACACAGAAACATTTGAATCTCTTGTTTGTGTAGAAGAATATCCTGAAGCAGCATTTACTTTCTTACCTGACTTCCCCGATACATATAACACACTTGTAAATTTTAACAATGAGTCTATAGATAATAGCACTAATTCATGGAGCTATAATGGAGCCGAGTTTTCCAATGAGTTAAATCCATTTTATCAATTTGAAGAGACAAGCGGAAATTATGAGATATGTTTGACTGTCTACAATGCTTATCAATGTGAAAATACATTTTGCGATACGGTATTGATTGTAGATGTGTTTAACCTATATGTTCCAAATACGTTTAGTCCTAATGGTAATGGTATTAACGACTTATTTGGCCCTGTTGTCTCTGAAAGTTTATTGGAAGATTATGAAATGTGGATTTTTAATCGTTGGGGTGAAATTATCTATCATACTATTCGAGTTGAAGATTTCTGGGATGGAACGATAAACTCAATTAGTGCTCAACAGGATACGTATGTCTGGCGCATAAAATACAAAGAAGCTAATGTTCCTGGCCTTAAGGAAAAAACGGGTCACGTAAATTTAATCCGGTAAAATCGAATCACAAATGAGTTTGTTTTGAATTTTGGCAGTTGCCCAATATTCAAAATCAAACAATTTAAAAGGAATACTTTCGTACTTATCTTTTTTAAACCCCTTCATAGCATCTCGTAATTGTTTTAACTCATTCATTCTACTCTTCCCGTTATGAATTTTTCCCTGAAAACTCATAAACTTGATTAATTCATTCTCAACCTTATATAATCGCTTCTTCTTTTTGAAATAGTTCAGGGTATTCTTTGTTAGGTATTCAATCGAAAAGTCTCTGTTTAACTCAAATTGGATTAATATATTCATTAGCTTGACAACTGAGAGTAAATCATCTCGAAGCTTAAAGTCGGCGTCATTCAGTATTAAATTAGTAAATCTAAGTGCATTTTTATATTCACCGGAAACAATGTGATATTTCGAGACTAAAAAGTAGTATTCGTATAATTGAGGCTTTACCACATAAGCTTTAAACTTTTCTAAACTCGTTTTGTTATTTTCAATTAGAACCTTGGATTCGTCGTACCTATCTTGATTCAAATATAATCCTAAGCGAATGTTATTACTATAGAAGAATATCCGAGCGCTAATGTTATAAGAAGTTGGAATACCAAATTTATCTTTGGTATTCTCTAATTTCTCCAGTACATGCATAGCTTCGGTCTCAAACCCATTATCAAGATATGCATTTACTAAGTTGTATAAGGAAGAAACATAGCCTATAGTAGAATATTCAATTATGTAGGGATTTTTTTCATATTGATGAGTCATTAACTGGCAATACTTTAAAGTTTGCGCTTTATTCCCTATAAAATAGGAATATGTTAAATTCAAACCATTAATATACATCTGTCCTCTATTACTCATTGAATAGGTTGAATTATTGATTTTCTTATTTTTTGCAAATGTTTCAAGAAGATTAGAATCCTCATTGGATCGTGAAAGTCCAATTTTAACTTGCTGACCATAACTATCAGTAGTTATCTCTTGAATGGAATTAAAGTTAGAAATGGTAGCTAACAATTCATTTGCTTTTGCAATATTCAATGAAGCTTCTTGGTAAAGGAACTGCTTAGATAGTAGCTCTGTTTTTATTTCGTTTAACACCAAACTTTGGGTAAATAACTCGCTGGCAATAGCAATTTTTGTCGCCTTTTTAACCAATTTCAACGCCTGATCATATAATCCTTTGTGATAAAGAATTTCGATACTTTCAAGAAATTGATAGATTTGAGTTTTTGAGTTAAACGAAGCGTGAAAAGCATTTAAGCCTTTAAGTATTAAATTATATAAGTAATTCTTTTCAGCGGATAAATTTTTAACGAAAGATTGTTTTTGTAAAATATCTTCGTCATAATCTTCTGATTTATCCATAAAATTGAATAGCAGAACATAATCATTGTTTTGCCCAATAACGTGTTTTGAAGAGTATATCTTAAAATACCTTTTTTCAGACATTGTCATGGACTTTATTAACTCAAATAAAGCATGTTTTACCATCATCAGACCTTTTATTTTTTCAAATATAAGGAATATTAAATATGATTGGTTAGAAAAAATAAGAGTGCGACTAACAGCACTCTTGTAGTTTTTGTGGGTTTTTGTTTTAAATTAAAGAACTTTTAGTTCTACTCTTCTATTCTTCATATGGTCTTCATCGGAGCACTTAACCCTATTTTTGCAGTGATTTACGAGTTTAGACTCACCGTATCCTTTTGGTATCATCCTATTCACTTCAACACCATGCTCTATTAACCATTTGACAGTGGATTCAGCCCTTTTTTGTGACAATCGCTTATTGTATGAATCGCTTCCTCTTGCATCCGTATGTGCACTTAATTCAACCGTTATTTTACTATGATAATTTAAGTATTCCAGAATTTTGTCCAAAGCAGGTAAGGATTCATCTCTAATCGTTGCTTTGTCATAGTCAAAATAAATTTTATCAATTGTTATAATCTTATCCTTTTTCGCAACTGGAATTAATTCTAGATTTCCAAAGCGAGCTATAATATCTTCTCTATTGGTAGCCGGTATCATTATTTCTTTTGCTTCAAATCCTTCTGCATAAAAAGTAACTAAGAATTCTTTACCTTTGGGAAGAACTAATACAATTTTACCACCTTGATCCGTTTCTTCTATTTTATGAAATACATTTTCTAAGTCCGGTTCTACAGTTACTTTAACACCTCGAATAGGAATTCCAGTAATTCTATTAATTGCAATTCCTCTTATAGTGTCTGGGTAAATAATCTCAAACTTTTCAAAGCCATATATATGGTCATATCCGTGGGTGCCTGCTCGATTCGAAGATAAATACCCGTGTTCTTTATCTTCATGCATTACGAAAGCAAAATCGTCTTTACTTGTGTTAAATGGCTTACCCATATTCTTAACACTTACCAATTCACCACTATCAAACTGAGCCTTAAAAATATCAGCTCCCCCATATCCCATGTTTCCTTTTGAGGAAAAATAGATTACATTTTCTATACAAAACGGAGTCATTTCATTGGACGCTGAATTAATTGCAGGTCCCATATTCTGTGGTTTTGACCATACTGTATCTGTTTTGTAACTAACGTACAAATCATAGCCTCCGTATCCACCCTCCATATTAGAAATAAAGTAGAGTGTACGACCATCTTTTGATATGCTAGGATGAGTGCAACTGTATTCATTACTATTAAACGGCAATTCTTTTTTGTTTATCCATCCTGAATCAGATAATGAAACTTGATAAATCTTGAGAATATTAACTCCTTTGGAGCTAATTTCATACCCTTTCTTCTTTCTCTTTCGCTCTTTATACTTGATTCTTTCAGAAGCGTTTCCGGTATAAAACATTGTCCGCTGGTCTGCAGTAAAACTTGGCGAACCTTCATAAAATGATCGATTCAATTCGCCCCGATAGGCTTCAAAATTTTTAAAAACAGAATCATTTTCTTTCTCTGCGAATGAGATATCGTAAAATGTAGTCTTAATATCAAAATCTTCGGATTGAGACTGACTATAAACCAAACCATTTTTAAAATATCCGACACCCAAACTTCTGCCACCAGTTTCTAAATTTGTTTGATAAATGTGGTAATTTTGAATCGAATCTTTATGCTCAATTGACCAACTGCAAGCTTTTTCATAATAATCGATAACTGAATATTTTCCTGAATAGGAACCATAGGTTTCGTATGCATCAATTGCTTTTTCATATTTTTCATTATTTCGAAGTATATGACCATATTGTAACCATGACTCAGGATTTTCAATTACGGCATACTTTAAAATAATTGCATACTGCTTCTCCGCATTTTCATAATCAAACAAACGATAATAAGCTAAAGCTTTTTGCGATTGTGCATGTAATTTTTCCGAAGAATCTATTTCTGTCGCTAAAGCGTTGTCGTATGATATGAGTGCTTCTTTGTAGAAATGATGATCCATATTAAAATCACCCTCTTTCACCCAATTATTTTCTTGAGTAACTCCATTCAATGCAGTTAGCAATAGACATATAATGTATAAATTCTTCATCTCCATATTTAAAATCTTGGAACTTCAATGATTGGAACAGCATTGTCTTTAATAAACTCAAATAATAAAATTATTTCATGTGTTCCATTTGAATATGAACCTATTTGATTTAAATTATAGTCATATGCATAGCCCAATTTCAATTGTGGATTAATGCGATAATTTATCATTGCTACTAACTCCTTACTTGTTCTATAAGACAATCCAGCACCGATTAAATCTTTGTAAACAACTTGACCATTTAATCCTATTTGAAGGGGAGAACCTGAAACTTGCTTAAATAAAATAGAAGTATTGGCCTTCCATGTGTCATTTATATCAAATTGGTATCCACTGTGCAGATAGTAATGAATGTTTGCTGCATCAAAATTTGTTATTCCTGCTGCTATTCCCGAAGTTTCAATTTTATTTTTTAAAATATTTGGAACAGCAAATCCAATATAAAAGTTATTCCTAAAATAATATGTGCCAAATTTAGCATTGGGCATCGCAAATGTTTTTGTGTCCGATTGAAAAATCGGATCACCCGCCTGAATGATGTCCAATTGCCCAAGATTTGATTGCATCAAAATCATTGTTCCTGCAATACCTAAAGTCAAATAATTCTTATCGTTAAACTTTATTTTGTAAGAATAAGCTATGGATAAGTCTTTAATATTACTTATACCAATTTTATCATTTATTAAAGTTAGACCAACAGAATGATTGCTATTTTTCATGGAAGAGTTAATACTGAAACCAGCTATTTCAGGGGCACCTTCAAAACCTGTCCATTGATTTTTATAAAACAATGCCCCATTTAAATTGGAATAACTTCCGATTACTGATGGGTTAATAAATGGTTGATACATCATATTTTGACTAATATGATATTGATTTTGTGAAAAACCAACAACCGCACTTATAATGAATGTTATACTTAGTAATGTTTTTTTCATCATAACAATAAGTCTTAATTTCTTCTCAATTCAACAAATCCATTGAATGGTATAATTTCTTCAACATGAAGATCTAAAATGTAATAATAGGTTCCTTCAGTCACCTGGTCCCCTGTTATTTTCAATTTACCATTTGTAGTTGTTCCAACCCAATCATTTAAATAGGGCGCAGCACTAAAAACTTCATCTCCCCATCTATTAAATATGATTATCTCATTATCTGGATATTGATCTAACCCTTCTATCACAAATACATCGTTGAATCCATCTGTGTTTGGAGAAAATCCATTAGGAATATGAATCGGAACTATATCTTCTACAGCTATATAAACTGTTGCATTATCACATGCTACTATGCAAAACTCATCACATATAGTATATACAAGGCTATCTATTCCGGAAAACCCATCATCAGGAATATACGTTAAATTCCCACTCAAATCAACAGAAGCTGTTCCGCTATCGGGCCCGCTTACAACCTGAATTGTTGTGGCATCTCCAACATCATTTGTATCAATCACAATCACAACAGATGTAGCATGTTCAGTAGTAGCAAAATCATTTTCTGCGACAACAGTAGGAACAGGATCGGAAATTAAACTTGTATCTAGCATTACTATACAGTTATTGGTGTCTGTAATCGTCAAACTATAATTACCTGCACTTAAATTATTCATATCCAGAGTAGTACCTCCATTAGACCAAGTATAAGACAAATCTCCATTACCGCCAATTACCAAAACACCTGTAATACTTCCATTAGATTCATTACAACTTGCATTCTGGACAGCAAGATTTGATAGATTGATTGAGGGGCCTGATAAGTCTGAAACCGCAAAAGGCCCGGCTATAGAAGCACAGCCACTTGCATCAGTTACAGTTAGTGTATAGTTTCCAGAAGGAATAGAACTCAACAATAATTCTGTAGACACAACAGAACTTCCATTTGACCATTCATAGGTTAAATTCCCATTTCCTCCGGACACAAAAATATCGGTAATAATTCCATTATTATTTTCGCAAGTTTCACTAATTATCGTAGAAGCAGAAACATCAATAATTGGAACTCCATTATCACTAATAATCAAAGCTTGAACAGAATCCTGACAACCTATTGCATCTGTTACCACTACTGTATATGATCCTGCTGGTGCGTTTGTAAGGTCCTGATTTGTGCTCACAACCCCTGAAGAATTTGACCATTGCCATGCGTAATTAGGTTCACCTCCTGTAACTGATAAACCTGTTAATGAACCGTTGCTATTTAAACAACTAGACTCTGTCATAATATGATTAGTTGTGTCCAATAAAGGATCACTTAAGCTTATTACAATAGGAAAAGAAGTTGAACTTTCACAACCATCAAATATACTTGTTTGTGTAGCGTAATACGTATTTCCATCAATTAATAAATCTGAGGAATTTAGTAAAGTAATATTAGTAACATCTGAATACCATTGAACCCCATTTGCAGTGATTGAGATATCTGAAACTAATGGAACAGCATCAAAACAGAAGGATTGAGCACCAGAGCCTGTTGGTGCAAGAGTATCGCTTTCCGTTATTACAACTTCAGAAGCAGATGGCGTTGTACAAGGTAATGTTGCACTTACCGTATAAGTGTAAGTTAAACCTGAATTTGTCCAAGTTCCACCTAATGTTGGCGTACCGTTTAGTGCTGCAAATAACTCTGCATCCGTTGGTGCAGTTCCTTGACAAACTGCTAAAGTTCCTGCTGTTCCAGCATTTGGCTGTGCTTCTTCCGTTACAACTACATCAGCTGTTGCAATTCCTGTACAAGGTGAAACCGCTGTTACTGTGTAAGTATAAGTCAATCCAACATTTGTCCAAGTTCCACCTGCTGTTGGTGTGCCGTTTAATGCTGCAAATAACTCTGCATCTGTCGGCGTGGTTCCCTGACAAACCGTTAAGGTTCCCACTGTTCCTGCATTTGGCTGTGCTTCTTCCGTTACAACTATATCAGCTGTTGCAATTCCTGCACAAGGTGAAACCGCTGTTACTGTGTAAGTATAAGTCAATCCAACATTTGTCCAAGTTCCACCTGCTGTTGGTGTGCCGTTTAATGCTGTGAATAACTCTGCATCTGTCGGCGTGGTTCCCTGACAAACCGTTAAGGTTCCCACTGTTCCTGCATTTGGCTGTGCTTCTTCCGTTACAACTATATCAGCTGTTGCAATTCCTGCACAAGGTGAAACCGCTGTTACTGTGTAAGTATAAGTCAATCCAACATTTGTCCAAGTTCCACCTGCTGTTGGTGTGCCGTTTAATGCTGCAAATAACTCTGCATCTGTCGGCGTGGTTCCCTGACAAACCGTTAAGGTTCCCACTGTTCCTGCATTTGGCTGTGCTTCTTCCGTTACAACTACATCAGCTGTTGCAATTCCTGTACAAGGTGAAACCGCTGTTACTGTGTAAGTATAAGTCAATCCAACATTTGTCCAAGTTCCACCTGCTGTTGGTGTGCCGTTTAATGCTGTAAATAACTCTGCATCCGTTGGTGCTGTTCCTTGACAAACTGTTAAATTTCCGGCTGTTCCAGCATTACCTGGATCATCAATGTTAACTATTACCTGAAAACTAGAGCTAGCATCACATCCCACAGTCTCATCAATTGCATAATAAGTTTGCCCATCAACCAATGAATTTGTTAAATCTGTATATGCTGTTCCGTTTGTTGCAGCATCATACCATACTAAGGTACCAGCTGTTGTTGCATTTAAATTAGCTATTGTAGGATTATCTAAAGTACAGAACTCTTGTGAGGCATCACCTGCAGGAGTAGGATTTACACATGGAGGTGGAGCTATACATACTCCAACTGGTAGAGGGCAATTTGTTGCAGCTGCAACCCTGGGAGCATTATTATCAATATAAGTCACTAATCCAACAACAGAGGTCGGTGTACCTGAATAACTCAATGTGAAAGATCCAGAATTAACCTCAATACTATTAATATTATTGTCTAATAATGTAACTGTTCCTCTAGAAAAAATATCTAACCCTGTTCCCCTACTTGAAGCGTTACCAGCAAAATCACATGAGTCTAATACTAATGTACCTAAAGCACTTACAAATATAGCCCCGCCTTCACCTGCAGCAGCTGTGTTGTTGGTAAATGTACAATTAGACGCATTTACATTCCCATTATTAATATTTATAGCTGCACCACCTGGATCAGATCCAAAAGTTTGTGTTGACAAATTATCATAAAAACAACTATTAAAGAGATTAACATTTGCTCCACCCGCTAAATGAATAGCACCACCTGCTTTTGCAGAACTCTCACTAAACGAACAATCCGTAAATGAAACATCGACTGTAGCATCACCATAAATTGCAACACCCGCACCATACCAATCACTGCGAGTATTACTTGCTATAGAGCAGTTTTCAAAATCCACAGTTACATTATTAACTGGGGTTCCAATAGTATAATTCCAATTACCAATAGAAACACCTCCGCCATAACTTGCTCCTAACAAATTACATGTAAAAGCACTATTCCGAATTATCACAGATGTATTACCATCTATTTGCAGAGCAGACTCACCTGGTGCTTGATTACCCGTAAGTAATATTCCATCTAAAATTATACCCGTACTTCCTGTTAAAATTGTTAATGCCTTTCCTTGACCAGATGTTCCGACATATTCTGTAGCAGCTAAACCAATTAATGTAACATTATCAGCATCAATTTTAATCCAATTACTGGTACCTCCAGGATTTTGATAAACACTTAAATCTGATCCCGCACCAATTATTACCAATCCATTTTCTGTAATGGTCATATTCTTATCAGGATCAGAACTTGCGAATCCTCCTTGATTATATAATCCTACATCAATATAAATAGTATCGTTATCACCTGCTACATCTAAAGCTTTTTGAAGAGTTTTAAAAGGCGATGCTGCAGTTCCTAAATTTCCGTTATTCCCAATAGCAGAAGTATATACATCACCAACTTGAGATAAGTCGTTGACATAGTATGTGCTTTGAGCACGAGCTGTTAAAGAAAAATAGAACACCAATAAGAATGCAATTATTTTATTCATTTTTTTAATATTTTAATAACCCATAAATATCAATAACATTACTAAACTACTCAAATAAAATAGTTATAAAAATAAAAAGTCTGATAAGCCTAAATTACGTTTTCGAATAATCATGTAATCTAGTTTTTATAATATAAAAATAAAAATCTAATATGGTTAATTCAAAAAAAAAACGATATATTGACTTTTCTTAATTAGACAATAACATACTAAATATGAACCCGATTAACTGCATTACTTTAATTCTAACCTTATTTACTGTTACAATTTTTAGTCAAGGGCTTGATACAGATAGACTTAATGTATATTTTGACTCACTTGAAAAATACAACAAGTTTATGGGGAGTGTTAGTTTGTTAATAGGCGATAATATTGTATATACAAAGCAATCTGGATATTCGGATGTCGGATCTCTAATAAGGCCCAATGATTCAACAAAATATAGGATTGGTTCCATATCTAAAACATTTACCGCCACTTTAATTTTCCAGGCGATAGATGACAATAAGTTAACACTTGACAAATCAATCAATAAGTGGTTTTCCAAAATAGAGAACAGTAAAAATATTACCATTGAAAATTTACTAAACCATAGTAGTGGTATACATAATTTCACAAACGACATAGAATACCAGAGCTATTACACCCAGTTTAAAAGTGAAAAAGAGATGCTTGAAATTATATCGAAAGCAGGAAGCGATTTTGAACCTGGCAGTATAGCAGTTTATAGCAATTCAAATTATGTCTTGTTATCATATATTTTAGAAAAGATTTACAAAAAATCATATTCTCAATTACTTAATGATCAAATCCTAGACAATTTGGATCTCACCAACACCTTCTATGGTCAAGAAATAAAACCAGACAATAACGAATGCTACTCATATTCCTTATATGAAGAATGGGAAAAGCAACCGGAAACAGACTTATCTATTCCAATGGGAGCTGGCGCAATAGTCAGCACACCTACAGAATTGAATTTATTTGCAAAGGCTTTGTTTAATGGTGAGTTAATTTCTAAAAAAAGTCTCGAAAAAATGAAAAGGATTTCATCTGGGTTTGGTATGGGGATTTTTAAAATTCCGTTTCAGAACCATACATCCTTTGGACATAATGGAGGAATAGATGGATTCAGTTCTTCCTTTGGATATTTTCCGGAGGAAAAATATGGTTTTTCCCTAATATCTAATGGTTCCAATTATGACAATAATAAAATTGTCTTAACATTACTTAAGTGCCTATTCAAAGAGCCTTTTGAAATACCAGCGTTCGTTCTACTAACTTCAAATCAACTCAACGAATATATTGGTGTTTATTCCAGTTCTGAATTCCCATTAAAAATAACCATTTCCAAAAAGGGGGCTTCGCTAAAAGCACAAGCGACAGGACAAGGTGAAATTCCTTTAGAGCCAACTGAACAGCATGTATTCACTTTTGATCCTGCTAGCATAGAAATGAAATTTAACCCCCTGAATAACGAAATGACCTTGAAGCAAGGAGCTGGTGAGTATATTTTAAAAAAAGAATAATACTATTGCTAACAAAAAAGAACCTTTGTAGGAATAAAATCTAGAATAGCTGTTGGATTAACAAGTAAACTATTAATCCTTATCCATTCCTAATATATAGTTGAAATAAATCGGAACATGATCCGAAAATATTGTTCTGAACAGATTGTGTTCGTAAGGTGCATAAGGAAAAGATTCACCCTTGTAAAGCGTTCGTATTTCTTCCATTAAATCAACCACTTTAAAGGACTCCTTGATTATCTCGTCTTCCGAACTATTTGTGTAAAAAACATGGTCATATGGTTTTCCTTTTTTAGCATCTTCATACAACTTAGTGTTTGTGCTGGAACATTGCTTATTCAAGCTATAAATAGCTTGTTTTTCAAACTCAATAAATTCTCCTTCGTTGTAGATATTACAATCTCCTAAATAAATAAAATCTTTATTTGTTTCCTGCTTAGCTCCCCAGTCAAACAAGGTTTTCAACTCCCCTGCCCTACGCGTTCTATCTGCTAAACCATTGCCAGGTTTAAGGTGAAGAGATATTAATGAAAAAGTACTTTTGCCATCAATGGATTTAAAAGGAAGGCAGAAAGGAACTCTTTCATAAAGTAAACTACCAGCCAAAGTAGTATCTAAGAAACCAAAATACCGCGAACTATCCGGAACAACTATTTCATCTTTATAAAAGGTTATCCACCATTCTGAAGCACTTGAATTAACATGGTTCTTTGTTGGTCCCGTATCTTCTGTAGATAGCCAGTAAGAGAATCCTTGCTTTTGCATAGCATCAGCGAATGCTTTGCTTTCTAAATCTGACTTGTATTTTTGTCCATTGCTTGGAAAAGTTCCTGATACTGGGGGTGCTACCATTTCTTGAATAACGACAATATCGTATGGCTTCAGTATTTTGGAAAGTGTATTGTTATCTCTGGCTTTAAAATGCCCTAAAAATTGAATGTTGAATGAACAAATACTGATAGTGTCTGTTTTTAATGGATTACGCAGAGGTGCCTGTGCTTTAACTGAAGTATCAATAGGCTGTTTGTCCAAAGTTTTTTCATTTTTCAGATTTATTTGAGAGCTCGTACATTCCGAGAATAAGATTATCGGTAAAAATAACAGTAATTGGCGCATTTGTGCTGTGTGTATTGTGTTTGAAGGTGGTAATATACGGATTCTATTGTTTTTAATTAGGGATAGATGAGCAGATTCTTACATGAAAATCACATGAGTAAATATTGGTATTTATTCAGGTATACATAAATAGATTACGTTTATATAGTGTATATTAGGTACGTAACAAAAAAAGTATGGAAAAACATGTATTATCAAAATCCACCTTTATGCGTGGTATAAAATGCCCTAAGTCTCTTTACCTGAATAAACATAAAAGAAGATTAGGTATTGAATCAGATGCGTATTCTGCTCAAGCTATGGCTATTTTCGATCAAGGAACAAATGTTGGAGAACTTGCTACACAACTATTTCCAGGCGGTGTTGATTGTACTCTAGAAAGCTACTACGATTTTCAAAAAGCAGTTGAGCAAACGCAACAAGAAATTGAGAATGGAGCAACTGTAATTTATGAAGCTGCTTTTCAATTTGAAGGTGTTTTAGCTGCAGTTGACATCCTAGTAAAAGATGAAGATGGTTGGAAAGCATACGAAGTTAAAAGTTCTACAAGTGTTTCTGATACTTACCGAATGGATGGCACACTTCAATATTATGTAATTACAAAATCTGGAATCGATTTAAAAGACTTTTCAATAACTTACATAAACAATCAATACAGCAGAAACGGTGCTATTGATGTACATCAACTATTTGTTTCTGAATCAATTATAGCTGACATTAACACCAGAATAGTAGGGCTTCCAAATCAAATTAATCTATTTAAAAAGATTTTATTACAAGACGCTATTCCTGAAAAGGAAATTGGTGTTCACTGTAATTCTCCTTATGGATGTGATTTTGCTGGTCATTGTTGGAAAAACATTCCCAACTATTCCGTTTTTAATATCAGCGGATTACACGAAACAAAGAAATTCGAATTATACAACACAGGGGCCATTACGTTTGATCAAATTCCAAAAGATTTTAATCTAAGTGACAATAAATGGATGCAAGTTGATTGTGAGCTAGAAAATAAGATTGTTATTGATAAAGCCTCCATACAGGATTTTTTAAGTGAATTAAAATATCCACTCTATTACTTAGATTTCGAAACAATAGGACCTGCAGTTCCAATTTTTGATAATACAAGGCCCTACAGACAATATGTATTTCAATATTCTCTTCATACCCAAAACACTAAAGGAGGTGAAGTGATACACAAAGAATACTTAGCTGAAACCGATGGAACAGACCCGAGAATAAACTTCTGTAAACAGCTTATACAGGAATGTGGCACATCTGGTGATGTTTTGGTCTACAACATTGGTTTTGAACGCGGCAAACTGGATGATCTATGCACTGTTTTCCCTGAATACGCAAAAGACTTAAAATGCATTATTAACCGACTAAAAGATTTAGCTACACCTTTTCAAAAAAAATGGTATTACACGCCAGAAATGAGAGGAAAATACTCGATTAAAAATGTTTTACCTGCTCTTGTTCCCCACCTATCCTATAGTGATTTAGAAATTCAAGAAGGAGGCACTGCAAGTAATGTATTTGCTCAAATGGCGAGTGGCAATTTTGATGGAGATATTGAAACTGCAAGAAAGAACCTAATAGATTATTGCAAATTAGACACGTTAGCGATGGTTGAGATATTAGCTGTACTTTATAAACTATAAGAAATATTCCATCAACTATTTATTGTAAATTTAGCACTCTAAATCAACCGATATGAATGAAATTATTTGCCCTAGCTGCAGCACAGCTTTTAAAATTGATGAAGCTGGCTTTTCTGAAATAGTTGCACAAGTGAAAAATCAGCAATTTGAAGAAGAGTTACAAACGAGATTAGACCTTGCTGAAAAAGATAAGGTAAATGCTATTCAGTTAGCAGAAGCAAACCTCAAAAATGCATTACAGGAAGATTTAGCAAAAAAGGAGAATGAAATCATTTCTCTTAAAGCGCAAAGCGCACAAAACCTTGCAGAGAAATTGGCGCAGAAGGAAACTGAGATTGCAGAGATGAAAGCAAATATTCAGAAGGCAGAGCTTGATAAAAAACTTGCCGTATCGGAAGCGACCAGAAAAATAGAGAAAGAACGTGACGATCTTGCAAATGATTTAAAAATGAAGGAATCAGAAAAGCAATTGCAAGAAAAATCAATTAAAGAGACTTATACGAACAAACTTATTGCAAAAGATGAGGCTATAAAAATGAAAGAGGACGAAATTGAGCGCCTCAAAGACTTTAAGCAGAAACTTTCTACCAAAATGGTTGGTGAAACATTGGAAATACATTGTGAAACTGAATTCAATAAATTGCGTGCAACGGCTTTTCAAAATGCTTACTTCGAAAAAGATAATAATTCAAGTGGCGGAACCAAAGGAGATTATATTTATAGAGAAAATGATCTCGCTGGAAATGAAATTATTTCGATTATGTTTGAAATGAAAAATGAAAATGATCAAACAGCTACCAAAAAGAAAAATGAAGATTTTTTTGCAAAACTTGACAAAGACAGAAATGAGAAAAAATGTGAATATGCTGTATTAGTATCGCTTTTAGAATCAGACAATGAATTTTATAACACCGGAATAGTTGATGTTTCACACAAATTTCCAAAAATGTATGTTATCCGTCCTCAATTTTTCATTCCCATTATTACCCTTCTTCGCAATGCAGCCATGAACTCTATGCAATACAAGGCTGAGCTTAATTTGATGAGAAATCAAAATGTGGACATCACCAACTTTGAAGAAAAAATAAATTCGTTTAAAGAAGGATTCGCCAGAAACTACGATTTAGCTAGTAAAAAATTTGCTACCGCTATTGTCGAAATAGACAAGACTATTTCGCACCTTCAAAAAACGAAAGAAGCTCTATTATCTTCTGAAAACAACCTGCGCTTAGCAAACAATAAGGCTGGAGATCTCACTATTAAGAAACTAACTTATGGCAACCCTACCATGAAAACAAAATTTAATGAGTTATCGAATGGGAAAGAATAGATTGAATTTCACAATTTATCGAGGCAAGTTAATTACATATCAACCTCCCCTAACTTTTTCGGAAATTCTTCGTCGTGTATCAACGCATCTTTATTGATTTTAGCGAATTCATCATTGAGTTTTGCTGTGCTGATTTCTTTGCTTCTTTTTTCTAGGGTTGGGTTTAATTTTTCCGCTTTTTCAAATTGCGTAACCGACTCTTGAAACTCTTCAGGCAATACATTTTCTGAGTATTTCAATAACCCCAACATATGGTTTGCCAAATACTGATCTATTTGCACCCTTCTTTTTGTGGCGTGCGCATACTTACCTAAAACTCTGCAAATTGAGCTTCTATCTTCTGGGCTTAATTTATCTGCAAATTCATATTCTTCTATCTTTTTCAATGAGAGCAGGACAGGCTCAAGCGCATCCATTGTAATAACGTACACATCGTATTCTCCCATATCGTAATGAAATGACTGAATTACTTTAACTGTATTTGAAGGGATAACAAGGTACAACTCCTTTTTAACGCCGGTATTTTTGGTGTATTTTTTTGCGCTTTCTGCCTGTAATTTAATGTATTTAGGGAAGTTATTTAAATCGTCATTTGAAGGCGATTTTGCATCAAAGATGATAATCTCATCGCAAATTTCAATTGGATTGTCTGGAGTGCCTTTAAATGGAACAGAATCTAAATAAGTAACGGTATGTTTTAGACACAATCTTTTCATTTCTTCTGCTACTGCTATCTCGTGATTTTGCCAAGTTCTTTTCATTTCTTCCAATTCTTGTTCCTTCTCCTCCACTCTGGCATCATTTACTCTGGTTTTCTCTTTATCCAAAGAAGTTTGCGCATTGTTCAGTTTATCAATACTTTTTTGATATTCCTCCATTTCACGTTCACGGTCTGAATTGGCTTTAGTAAGCGCTTTGTTCGCCGCTACTAGCCTTTCTGCTATCTCAGTAACCCTATTCTTCTCAGCCTCCACTTGCGTGTTGATTCGAGTCATAGAGATATTAAAATCTGCTTCTTGCTCTTTTAGGGTAGCCACCTTTTGCTCTAGGAGGTTCTTTTCGCTTTTTACTTGATTTAATTCATCGTTTATTTTAGTATACGAATTATTTAAACTTGTTAGCTCTTGCAAGGCTTCATAAGAAAGACTTCTTAAGGAAGACCATTTAAAGATTCTACCCAAAAAGGAAATTCTTTTTATTTGATCAAAAAATATATTCAACTTATTCATAACTATTACTTTTATTATTCACGGGAATTTAGCTTTTTACAACATAATCTATTTATGTTGTAATTTTGCTTTATTCAATTTTCAAAACCAGAACGTTCGCTAGATTTACCTTCTGCATTTAACACGATAAATTTAGCGTATTTTTTTAGAGGTCATAATTATTTAGTAAACGCCTAATAAGCACTAAATACTTTTGTCAAAAAACAATGGATAGAGCAAGTCCTGATTATTAACTAAGAATTAGATTGCTGAATATAACTTGTTCTAAAAGAAAATAAATAGTTTTATAAAAAAATAGACTTTGTTTTTTATCTTATCCAAAATAGTAGCCTTTATTGCAGATCCTTTGGTATTTGTTACTGCCTTTTTTATTCTTGGATTGTTTGTAAGAACAAAATATAGAAGACGAAGATATCTTCTTATATCCTTTGTTTTATTGTTGTTCTTCTCGAATGGATTTATCTATCAAACTGCTTTTAATCAATGGGGAGTAACCCCCCTTAAGCTAAAGAAAAAATACGATTATGGAATTCTTTTGGGAGGAATGATAAGCCTCAATTCTACTGAAGAAGATATTAAATTTGGTGAAAGTTCAGATCGATTGTTGTATACAGTAAAATTATATCAAGACAGTGTCATAAATAAAATTATCATTACGGGTGCTTCAGGAAGTCTTCAATCCGAAATGATTGAAGCCAAATTTTTGAAAGCATATCTAGTGAAAATTGGAATTCCTGAAACTGATATTATTTGTGAGACCAAATCTCAAAACACCTACCAAAATGCTGCTTATACAGCTGAATTACTTTCAGTAAATCATAAATCTACACCTAGTTGTCTATTAATTACCTCGGATTTTCACTACAGAAGAGCTATAGCATGTTTCAAAAAAAATAATTTACACGTTGATCCCTATTTGAAAAATCTAAAACAAAAAACCATATCCATCGAAGAGTATATACAACCACAATCAGCTTATCTCTACAAATGGCGCATATTATTACATGAAATAATTGGTTACTACACTTACCAAGCTATGGGCTATATATAAGGTTTTGCGACGGCTATAAAAAAGTAAAGCGAGTCAAATTCATCAAAAATTCCCCCTTACCCATTGGGAGGAATGGAGGGTTTGTTTTATGAAACCATAGACTATCGTGCAATGGGTAAAAACGTTATTTCGATTCTCGAAATCGACACTATCTTTAGTTAACTCAAATAAGCATGCTTATTTCCTTAACAAAAAAAAAGCGTCACCTTTTCAGGTAAACGCTTTTATCAGAGTGGAGCCGGAGGGTTTATTTCATGAACCCATAGACTAACGTGCAGTGGATAAAACGCTGCTTCACTTCGTTCATTTGTCATTTTTTGTTCAGCCCAATTAGAGAACAAGTTCTCATTGCCCAGAACAAAAAATGCCACTCCAAAAGGAGCAGCATTTTATCAGAGTGGAGCCGGAGGGTTTCGAACCCTCGTCCAAACAAGGTTCAAGTAGTGCTTTCTACATGTTTATTTCACTATTAATTTTCGACAATAAACCGGAAGCGAACACCCAATTTATAGCTTAGCCTTTTTAGTTTCGCATTAATATCAAGACGCTATTAATGCTAGTTTATACCAACGAACCCATATAGTTATAACCGATAAACGGGTAGTTATAACCAGGGTACTTGTCGGCTACCTAGTAGCTCGATTAAGCAGAGTCACATCAAGTGACTATGCAGCAAGTGCGTAGTTGTTATTTCCAATTAAATTGGATGAGAATTAGTTTTTACGAGCCAACTCACACATCTCGACATGCTTACAAAACCGATACTCTCGCTGTCAAATCCAAGGTCGGCCCCATAAAGATTATAAGGAATAATTTAATGCAACGTTATTCCTCTTTTTCAACTACTCTTCGTTATTTTCCTTTTCTATAGCGATGCTATTAAATCGAAAAATGCCTTGATTAATCAAAAAATAAATAAAACCGTTTATACACAACCTCATTCATTACAATCTTTTTTTAAAGAACTATTGCAAAAATAGACATATAATATAGAATATACTTGAAAAGCGTAAATGTTTTACTACTGAAATTTCACCAAAAATTGAATTCTATTTACACAAATTCAAGCATATATATCGGTTGTTAATAACCGTCTATTAACTGTTGAAAAGTATATAGGTGCCGAGAAGTATATTCAGTTATATTTGTTTCCGTATTATTTTAATAAATTGACAATGAATTTTATAGTTTCAAGCACCGCATTACTTAAGCAGCTACAAGCCGTTGGAGGCGTACTAAACAGCTCAAATACCTTACCTATTTTGGATAATTTTTTATTCGAAATTAAAGGGAAAGAACTCACAATTTCTGCTTCTGATCTAGAAACTACGATGACTACAAAATTAGCTGTTGAAGCCAAGAAAGATGGAGATGTTGCGGTACCAGCAAAATTGTTGCTGGATATTTTAAAAACTTTTCCAGATCATCCATTAACCTTTAAAATAGACGAAAAGACTTTTGGTATTGAGATTTCTTCTGATTATGGAAAATATAAATTGAGTGGTCATAATGGTGATGAGTT
Source organism: uncultured Flavobacteriales bacterium (assembly GCA_943788755.1). Lineage (GTDB taxonomy): Bacteria > Bacteroidota > Bacteroidia > Flavobacteriales_D > Parvicellaceae > CALSMU01. The sequence goes on along the minus strand of CALSRM010000001.1, from coordinate 482,020 downwards.
TCCTAAAACTCCAGCTTTAGAGGCACCTTCTACGGTTACTATATCTTCGGAGGTTTTACAACGTGCAATTGAAAAAACAATATTTGCTGCTGGAAACGATGATTTAAGACCTGTAATGAGTGGTATATTTTGTCAGTTTGAAACAGATAATGTAATATTTGTTGCTACGGATGCCCACAAATTGGTCCGTTATAAAAGAAACGACATCAAAGCAGATAGTGCATCTTCCTTTATTATTCCAAAGAAACCAATGAACCTAATGAAAGGACTTTTAGGAGGTAATGGAGATGTTACAGTAACCTACAATGAATCCAACGCCCGATTTGATTTTGGTGGATTTACACTTATTTGCAGATTAATTGACGGCAATTACCCGAATTATGAAGCGGTTATTCCGAATGAAAACCCAAACAGATTAACCATAGATAGATTATCTCTATTAAGCTCAATTAAAAGGGTTTCAATCTTTGCAAATAAAACAACACACCAAGTAAGGTTAAAAATTAATGGAAGTGAACTTTCTGTTAGTGCCGAAGATTTAGACTTTTCCAATGAAGCGAATGAGAGGTTAACCTGTTCTTACGAAGGAGAAGACATGGAAATTGGTTTTAATTCACGTTTTATGCTAGAAATGCTAAACAATATGGGAGCAGAATCTGTTGTTCTTGAATTAAGTGCTCCAAATAGAGCTGGTATCCTAGTCCCAGAACAACCTGAAAATGACGGTGAAGATATCTTGATGCTGGTTATGCCTGTGATGTTGAATCACTAGCATATACATCTTTAACAAAAAAGCCTTTCTTGAAAGGCTTTTTTTATGTCTAATTTTCTATAATGTAAAGAGTTTAACTTTCTTGAGTTAAGCGCATGTTTAAGACTTTTTTCGCATGTAAATTTCCTTCCGAACTTTTGCTACCAGCTGATCACTCTCATTTTTAATTACTGTTTCAAAGAATACCGTATGCTTTCCGGCACTATCAACTTCTTCTTTTAACTGTAAAAGTTTTTCTTGGGATATTTCAAAAACAGCACTAACCTTTCCAGTTCCCGGTTTGATAAATTTAATCTCAGCAGATTTATCCCAAACCACATACCCTCTACCAAGGTAATTATGAACAATAAAGACATAAAATGGATCACACATTGCGTAAAGAGAACCGCCGAAATGGGTGCCGAAGAGGTTCTTATTGAACCACGTTTTGCGCAATTCTACCTCCATTCGCGTTTTATCTTGGTTTACTTTCTTCAACTTAATACCGGCGCCAATGTAAGGAGGGTACCAATTAATCATTTTTATATTTTTATAAAAAGAACCGCCAGCCATTTTATAAAATCGCTCCTAATTTACTTCCTTGCTCAATCGCTCTTTTTGCATCTAACTCCCCCGCTCTTTCTGCACCTCCAATTAAATGCGTCTTTACTCCTGCATTTTCCAGACCTTCCAAAAGATCCGTATTGCATAATTGTCCGGCACAAAGAATAATTGTATCTACATCCATTACTTCTGAATTTCCTTTTCTGGTAATATGCAAACCGTTATCATCAATTTTATCATATTGTACACCATTAATCATTTTAACCGATTTATTCTTTAAAGAAATACGATGAATCCAACCTGTTGTTTTACCTAATCCAGCTCCTATTTTAGAATCTTTACGCTGCATCAACACAACTTCCCTTGGAGAAGGATTCACTTCAGGAGTAATGCCTTCTATGCCTCCTCTTGCTTCATTTGTATCATCAATACCCCATTCTTTTAAAAAGGCTGCTAAATTTTGAGAAGTAGCTTGCCCTTCATGTGTAATATATTCAGCAACATCAAAACCTATGCCCCCAGCACCAATTATAGCTACTTTTTTTCCTACTTCTTTTTTATGTTTTAAAACATCTATATAGCTTAACACTTTTGGATGATCAATCCCTTTAATATTTGGAGTTCGTGGCTTAATTCCAGTAGCAAGAATAACTTCATCAAACTCTTTAAGCATTTCTAACATCTGCTTTTGTATTTAATTTCAAATTAACTCCGGTTAATTCAATTTGTCGAGAGAAATACCGAATTGTTTCGTAAAACTCTTCTTTACCCGGAATTTGCTTTAGCAATATTAAACTGCCCTCCTACTTCCGATGCTGCTTCAAATACAGTTACGTTATGCCCTCTACTTGCTAAAATTGTTGCTGCTGCCATTCCTGCGGGACCAGCACCTACAACTGCAATCTTTTTCACTTTTGAAGTTGGCAAATAATTTAATTCCGTTTCGCTACAAGCTCTTGGATTAACTAAGACAGGAAGCAACTTTACGACTAAAAACATGATCCAAACATGCTTGATTACAACCGATACATGTATTAATCTCATCCTCTCTACCCTGCTCTGCTTTGTTTACCAATTCAGGATCGGCTAAAAATGGACGTGCCATAGAAACCATATCCGCATCTCCATTTGCTAAAATACTTTCAGCAACATCCGGCATATTTATTCTATTGGTTGTAATAAGCGGAATACTTACTTCTTTCTTCATTTTATTCGTTACCCACGTAAATGCTCCACGCGGCACCATTGTTCCGATTGTAGGGATTCTAGCCTCATGCCAGCCTATTCCTGTATTTAAGAGCGTTACGCCCGCTTTTTCTAATTCTTTGGCCAAAATGACAACTTCTTCCCAGTTACTACCATTCTCAACTAAATCAATCATTGATAACCTGAAAATTATAATAAAATTCGGTCCAACTTCCTTTCTAATTCTTCTTACAATTTCTAACGGAAACTTGATTCTGTTTTCATATTCCCCTCCCCATTCATCCGTCCTATGGTTTGTTTTTGGCGCAATGAATTGGTTAATCAAATACCCTTCAGAACCCATAACTTCTACCCCGTCATAGTTTGCATGTTTTGCCAATTTAGCCGCTCTTGCAAAATGTTTTATTGTCTTTTCAATACCTCTTTTACTAAGTGCCCAAGGCTTAAATGGAGAAATTGGCGATTTAGTTGCACTTGGAGCAACCAAAAAAGGATGATAGCCATAGCGTCCCGTATGCAAAATCTGCATACAAATTTTCCCGCCATTCTCATGAACGGCTTCTGTAATCTCTTTATGCTTATCAGCAGTTCGCTCGTTTGTTATTTTACTTGAAAATGGAGCAACCCAACCCGCAGTATTTGGTGAGATACCTCCAGTAACAATAAGTCCTACTCCACCTCTGGCTCTTTCGGCATAGTAAGCTGCAATTTTACCATAACCATTTTTCAATTCTTCCAAACCTGTATGCATAGAGCCCATCAAGGTTCTATTCTTGATTGTCGTAAATCCAAGGTCTAATGGTTCAAATAATTTTGGATATTTGTTATGCATACATACTAATTTTATTTCATACAAATATAAGAGTTATTTAAGAATATGCGTAAAACAAAAAGGTCCGAATCATTTGATTCGGACCTTTTAGAAGTTAACTAATCTTCAATCAATTACTATAACTTTGTAAATGGCCTTGTTATTCTAGCGTCTCCTGAGCGAACAACAACATAATATATGCCTTGGTTGATACCCGATATATCAATCTCTTTCGAGCTAACATTCCTAACATTTCCAGATTGAATCAGTTGACCCAACTGGTTTCTTATTTCAAATGTAGATTCAGCATTTAATTTACCACTAAAATTTAAGCGTATGGAATTCTCTGCTGGATTTGGAAATAAATTAACATTAAAAACAGCACTTTCTTCAATTAAAGACCAGTCTGCAGTATCCCAAATAGAAATATCATCCAAAGCAGCTTCAACTAAACTTCCGCCATCTAAGTATTGTCCCAGTCGCGTTGAATCAGAAGCAACAAACTTAATTTGAAATGTACTGTTAACACCTACATAATCTTCAATTCTAAAGGCAAACTTTCTCCATGCCCGATCGCCTGTTTTGGTGTTTTCAACAGCTGTCCAAGATGCTCCCAAATTATCAGAAACAGACACTTGCCACCAGTCAGCATTTGGATTTGCTCCAGAAGGAGGATTATTGGTGTACCAGCGATAAAATGACATTACCGGTGCTGTATAGCTCGTTAAATCGATTACTGGAGACAACAAAGTTGTGTGCCCTGCATCAATATCAGCCAATCCTAATCCATCACTCGCTTGTCCTGCTCTTTCTGTTAAGAAACATAAATCACCAAACTCTGTATGCTGAGAGCTCGGCGCAACCTGCGCTGCTGCAACACCAACATCTGGGTTTCCATCACCATTTAAATCTGCAAATGAACCAAGCGGCACTGTTAACTCCCAGGTTCCAGTTGTATTATTGTCACTACTGGATCCAATACTCCAATTTCCCCAATCACTATTACTATCTCCCCCATCTTCTTTTTCAATCTCAATCATATCCACTAAAATAAAGTTAGGAAGGTTTGGATATTCTACTTTTTCTGCACCAATAGGATTAATAGCTGAAACCATTCCGTTGATATCTTCTGCTCCAATATAATAAGCAACGACAGTACCGGCTGGTTGTCCTGGAATTACACCGTCATAAGTTGTACCTGAAGAATTGGCTAAACCAGTTTGCGTCCATGTTGTACCATTATTTAACCTATACCAACAACTAACGCTATTCAGATAATTTGTCCATGGAAAAGCCAATTGTAAATTAGCACTAATATCTATAGCCGTTGCAGCTGCTGTTGTTTCAACAGCTGTATGAACAAGCTCCGCGTTTGAAACTAAAGTAATTCCGTGCAAATCGAATGCCGTAATAATCGCTAGTCCATTTGGTGTGCCATTCGTAATATTTGCATCATCATCATCTGCTTCTAAAACAGCTAATAATACTTCTGTAAAAGCTGTTCCTTCATTTCCATTTGCTGTTGCAGCTTGCAACCCCGGATAAGCAAGAGCAAACAAGTCCATGGTTGCTGTCATATCGTTTCCTAATAAGAGGTACAAATCCCACCAAGCACCTGCTATAATTTCCCCATCTGCATGAACTTCTCCTATTATGTCAAGTGGGTAAACCTTTGCCAAAGTATCATATCTTCTTATCGATGCTGTTGGATCTGCTGGATCACTGCCGTTTCCTAAGATTGGATCCTCCAATTGCGCAAATCCCCATACATCTGCATAACCCTCATTCATTCCTCCATTTTGAAAAAATGATCCTTGAGCTTGATAATATTTATCATTGATTCCATGTCCATATTCATGAAAAACTACGTCTGCCACCATTGCATAAGATCTGCAGGCAGCGGACGATTGATAAAAATTAATGGAAGAGCCATTGTAAAATGCATTGCACTCAGCAGGAGTAATGTCTACATTAATTGGTAATTGAATATCCATCCCGGTAAAAGTGGGTAAAATTGTTTTATGATAATCATGGATAGCATTGACATTATTGTAGCTACACAACTCTTCTAAACTAGCGTTTCCATCCCAAGAAACAGTAGTTGGAGCACCGTCAGTAACTGCAGTTGTAAAACTAGGAGTTGTTCCATTATTTATAACTTTCCCCCATTGACCTTCTAAACTTAAAACGGCATTTTGCGTTCCCGTTTCAGATGTAGATATAAATCCAGCATTATCGGTCTGATAAGCTGTTCCCCCAACGGTTAAATCTAGATTAGCCATACTTAATGGAATAGCAGCAATATCAGGGTTGTTCTCGTAAATTGTAGCTTCTATATTCAATTCAATATCCCCAGGAGGTAAAACAAGTTTAGAAGCCGCTATTTTCTTTTTGAAATCAGCTTTACCATCCATTTCCTCTTTATGGCTGCAAGCCCCATCAGAGCAATGTAATACGAGGTTCTGGCGATACAACACTTCACCTGTATTAGCATCTACCCATGTAAACCAATTTGAAGGTACTCTAGATGTCCCCATTGTCTCTACCTTTACTTCGTACACCAACTTATATTTCATTGATTTGAAGTATGGTACAGGTAAAACTTTAAGTGATGAATTAACACTAACATTTGTAATGTTCTCGCTAATATCAATGCTTGCTGCGCTAACCGCCGCTTGTTCGTCGATAGATGGCGTAGTAGAAAGGGCAATATCTGTGTAAACATCAGCTCCCCAAGAAATTAATTTACTATCGTGTGTCAACTTTGCTGTAAACTTTCCAAATAATACATCTAAACCTTCATATTTCTGATTCAATGTTACAAAAAGATGCTTTGATGTTTCACCAACGTTATTCAACACCAAGTCTTCCGATGGAATATTGAACCCCGGTAATTTAGTATCAATAAAATTTCTTACTTTCAATTCTGGTGTTCCACCAGGCACATTGATTGGTTGACCATAAGCTGAATGCGGTCTGCCATTTTCTTCATTAAAAGTTACGTACCACACTCCATTTTCTGCTAAGAAATCTTGCCAAGGCTTTTGTTGACGTAATTTATACTGGTATTGTAGATCAGGTAATCTTTTGTTGTCAGTAATATATGTTTTATCTAACTTTTTAGATGTTACATGCAGATTATCTTGTGCTTCAGCCGTAATTCCAATACAGACAGCGAATATCAATAATAAATTTTTGTGCATAATTAAAGTGATTTGTGGATGATTGTGAGTACAATATCGAGATAAAATAAAGATTAGCCTATCAATACTCCAACATTTGTCAGCAATAATACATAAACGGTCAGATTTAATTGGTTATTGGTCAATCTCAAAGTATTTCGATTTGTTTGCCATTATTCTATACATTTCATAGAAATAAAGAATTAAATTTGGGCCATGAAAAGAGTCGTGGTTGGATTGTCAGGTGGCGTTGATTCAAGCGTTGCAGCCTACTTGTTAAAAGAACAGGGGTATGATGTAATTGGTCTTTTTATGAAAAATTGGCACGATGAGTCCGTTACTATAAGCGACGATTGCCCATGGATTGACGATAGTAACGATGCGCTGCAAGTTGCTGAAATGTTAGGTATTCCTTTTCAGGTAATAGATTTTAGTAAAGAATATAAGGAACGTATAGTTGACTATATGTTTAGGGAATATGAAAAAGGAAGAACACCAAACCCGGATGTGCTTTGTAACAGAGAAGTAAAATTTGATATCTTTTTAGACAAAGCTTTAGAGTTAGGTGCTGACTTTGTAGCCACCGGACATTATTGTCAAAAAGAAGAAATAGAAATTGATGGCACCTCCATTTATCGACTTGTAGCTGGTGCTGACAGCAACAAAGACCAAAGTTATTTTCTCTGTCAATTAAACCAGCAACAACTTAGTAAGGCGCGCTTTCCGATTGGGAATCTTCAAAAACCGGAGGTCAGAGAAATTGCTAAAAAAATAGGTTTGAATACTGCTGATAAAAAGGATTCACAAGGGCTTTGCTTCATTGGAAAAGTTAAGCTACCTGTATTTTTACAGCAACAGTTAAAACCAAAAGAAGGAAATATTTTAGAAGTTGCAAATAAACATAATGGTTTTGTCTATCCAGATAATGAACTCAAATCACTCGTTAAACCCTTCACGCTTGAGCCTGAAATAGGTAAAGTTGTTGGAACACATCAAGGCGCTCATTATTTTACCGTAGGACAACGAAAGGGACTGCAAGTCGGAGGTACTCCTAAAGCACTATTTGTAATTGGTGTGGACACGAGTAAAAACATTGTTTATACTGGTCAAGGAACGGATCACAAAGGATTGTACAGAAAAGGGTTATTTGTAAAAAATGAAGAAATTCATTGGGTTAGACCCGATCTCATAATGAAAATAGATGACACAAGAACCTATGTGGGACGAATTCGTTACCGACAGGAATTACAAGAATTAACCCTTTATAAAAAGGAAGAAGGTTTGTTTATACTTTTTAAAGAAATGCAGCGCGGAATTACGCCTGGTCAATTTGTGGCTTGGTATCATAATAATGAACTACTAGGAAGCGGAGTAATTGATGCCTAATGACAAAGCTATTACTCATATTTATTTTTGTCCCATTTCTTATTTTAGGACAAGTAAAGGAAAGGTATAACTATATTCAAAAACCCGATCTAAATTCTGTTACAATAGCTTGGAGAACGGCAGTGCCTGGCATATCTTTTGTAAAATGGGGAACCGACTCACTTAACTTGATAGATTCTATTGTTTCGCTAAATTCTACCCGAAAACATGTTTTTGAAATAAAAGGCTTAAAACCTAATTCCAAATATTATTACCAGACAAAAACCGAGAATGTGTTTTTATCAGAAATTGAATACTTCTATACGGCAAAACAGAATAGTCGAAACCACTTTTCTTTTTTACACTATGGAGACTGTGGATATAATAATACTATCCAAAATGATATAGCCAAGCTAATGGAAGCCGAAATAACAGATTTTGGGATTGTAGCCGGAGATGTAGACCAAAACAAAGGCAACAATTATGATGAAATATATTTTGGTGTGTATAAAGACTTATTAAAAAACAGCTGCCATTTTACATGTATCGGTAATCATGATACTTATGCTGATGATGCAGCGACTTATTTAGATGAATTTTATTTGCCATCAAATAATCCGCAAAATTCTGAAAGGTATTATTCATACACTTGGGGAAACGCAAAATTTATTTGCCTTGATTCAAACATTCCATATACAGAAGGAACAGATCAATATAACTGGCTAGTTGGTGAATTAAAATGTAGCGACAAACGATGGTTATTTACCTTTTTTCACCACCCACCATGGACAAATGCATGGAGCCCCGATTATAACATTCCATTTTTGGAGTATTTTAGATACAAAGGAAACGTTGATATGCGGACTTCCTTAGTCCCATTGTTTGAAAAACACAAAGTCGATTTTGTCTTAAACGGGCATTCGCATTGCTATCAAAGAGGAGAATTAAACGGAGTAAAATACGTCATATCTGGAGGTGCAGGATCTTCACGCCTAGACAAGAAAAGACATAGTAAATCACCAAATATTGATACAGAAATATACAAAAATCAATATGTTCGATTTGATGTAAAAGGAGATACGGTTATTTATACTGCAATTGACATTGAAGGTAAAATAATTGATGTGGTGAAAACGGTAAAAAAAGCACCTACTAAAACCCCCAATATTTCGCATTTAGGAGATGAATTAAAATGTAATTTAAATGGAAAACACCAATGGTTTTTAGATGGTATTGCGATAGAAAATGGAAACGACATTAAATACAATACAAATCAAGAAGGGATATACGAGGTTCAAGTTATCAATGAAATAGGCTGTACCTTAAATTCTGAACCTTTGGAAATAACTTTTAGAAAAAGTACCTTAAAAAACAATTAAGGGAGATTTATATATTTTATCTACACAATTAACACGTCACTTAAATATATTTGTAAAAAATTTAGAATGCGTTCCATACTCTTCTTATTATTACTTAGCTCTACTCTATCTTATTCTCAGGTGATTGACCGTTACAATTTTGTACAAAGACCAACAGAAACCGGAGTAACCATAGCTTGGCGAACTTCATCCCTAAGCACAGGAACCATAGAATGGGGTACCGATGCGCTTAATCTAAACAATACGTTAACTGAATCCGGAGCAACTCAAAAACACTATTTTGACATTTCTGGACTTACTGCGAATACAAAATACTACTATCAAACATCTACAGACGGAGGATTTACCTCCGCGTTAGATTTCTTTTATACCGCTAAAACAGATGCTTCTACAAAAATGGCTTTTCTACATTATGGAGATTGTGGGTATAACAATACTGTTCAAAACGATATTGCTGCCCTTATGATCGGAGATAGCGCTGAATTTGGAATTGTAGCAGGAGATATTGACCAAGGTGTGGGAGATGATTATGATGGTGTATTCTTTGGACCCTATGCAAATTTGGTAAAAAACGCCTGTCAATATACCTGTATTGGGAATCATGACACCTATGCTGATAATGCAGCAACTTACTTAGACGCTTTTTATCTTCCATCCAACAACCCACAACAATCTGAAAGATATTATTCATTCACTTGGGGAAATGGAAAATTTATATGTTTGGATGCCAACATAGATTACTCCATTGGCTCGGATCAACACAATTGGATGCTGGAAGAATTGCAATGTAACGACAGGCAATGGCTCTTCATGTTTTTTCATCAACCACCATGGACAAATGCATGGAGCGCTGATTACTACCTTCCTTTTAGCCCTTATTTTTTGTATCAAGGAAATGAAGATATGCGCACAGACTTGGTTCCATATTTTGAGCAATACAATGTAGATTTTGTCCTAAATGGACATTCACATTGCTACCAAAGAGGCGAATTAAATGGCGTTAAATATATAATCTCAGGAGGCGCTGGTGCATCTACACTTGATTTTAACACGAACAGCAATTCTCCAAATATTGACACTGAAATATACGCCAATCAATATGTACGTTTCAACATTGAAGGCGATACAGCGACATATGTTGCTATCGATATAAATGATGTTGTTATCGACTCAGTGACAACTATAAAAGCTTTCACTCCTATTCGTCCAGAAATCTCTCTAAATAATTTCACCTTAGAAAGTACGAGTGGAAACAGTTATATGTGGTTTTTAGACGGCATACAAATTACGGGTGCATCAAATCAAACCTACACACCTACTTCCAATGGAATTTATGAAGTAGCAACAACCAATCAATATGGCTGTACATTTACTTCGGATCCATTTGAATACAACTTGCTAAACGTTGCTGATATTGATTTAAACAACTTGGCCCTTTACCCGAATCCTGCTGCTAATTTTGTGCAAATAACAGGAAACTATCCAAACTACTATGAGGAGTTAGAACTTACTATACTGGATGGACTAGGGAAAACTATTTCTAATGAAAAAATTGAAATAGAAAACAATTTAAATCACACCATTGACTTGGGAGCTTTTTCCAACGGAATATATTCTGTTAGAATTGTTAGCACGTCTTCTATGAAAACATTTCAGTTTATTAAACAATAGCTTTATCTCTTTGTAATTTTTAATGCCACGTAAACTAACAGAAGTAAGAATCCCAAGACTAGCAAGGCATACCCAATCAACAACATCCATTCATTGCCTGCATTATTTGTCGATTCTTTTTCTACATTTTCAATGCTACTTTCAATAACTACCTCACTTTCAATCCTTTCATACATTGGCTGAACCAAAAGCGTGTCCTCCAAATTGTGTATTAGCTTTACTTGAGAAGTATCACCATCACTCCATTTTATAAACTGCCACCCTTCATTTTCTACAGCTTTAATCGGTAAAGGTATGTCCTTATAATATATTCCTTCAAATGGCAGTTTTATCGGGTAATTTTCGTTAACAACTATACTACCTGTGTCTCCTGCCATTTTTAAAGTGTACATTCCTTTTGGAGCTAACAGCTTAACCATTTCAGGTCTTAAATGACGATGTCTCAATTTTGCATACATTCTAAAATGAGCAACTTTGTCTAACCACTCCTCTTCAGATAAAGGAACTCTTTTCAAATGGCTAGCAAGCAACTTTCCATCCCTAGGCAATTCATCCTTATAAATCCCCTCTAATTTATCCACAGCAGCAATTATGGTATCTCTGTGAATTGCGGTATTCATTAAATGCGCCATCTGATTAATGAAATCATTCTTAAACGCTTCGTTCTGCATTAACTTACGCAAATAGAATGTACTCCATTTAGGATTGAACCAATCCGTTCGTTTAGAACTTAAACACTTCTCTAAATATTTTCGAGAAGCTGTTCCAAAACTCAAATCAGTATCGTATAAAATCATTCGAAATTTTCCGTCTAAATCTTTAGCGTTCCAATACCGTATATTACCTCTAGAGTCTGTATTGTTTAAGTAAATCTGAAAAACACGATAGTTAATGTAGTTTCGAATATCTAAAAAGGTTTTAGCTTTTTCATAAGCCTCGTTGTCCATTGTATCTAAACGCATAAACCAATTATACATTTTCATATAATCAGAGCTACTTCCATGCTGTCTAACCCATCTACCCATAATAATACTTGAGCTATCTCTTTTGGCTCCATGATTTTCGAATAAGTAATGCTCGTTAACTTTTTCACGAAGGTTGTACAATCCCCAATATTGGCCATTTATAAACAATTGGATAGGTTGATATGCCATATAGTCTAGCCCTATATTTCTTACTAAATATGCATTTAAAACATCTTTAAAACGAGAACCCTTGTAGTCATTCCCAGAAGTCCGTATAACTAATTGTTTAAACGCTGAGATATCTTTTTGCGGAAATATACGGTGCTGGAACCGGCTGGTTCCGTAATCACTACGGGCTATAATTTTCATCGACTTGTCGGGCAGCCTTCGCGTAGATTCACCAAATATTTTAATTCCACATTTTTGATTAAACCCTTCTTGATTATTTGTATCCAAATAAATTATATGAATTGGTCTCTCCCATTTTTTTTGATAATTTGCGTTAGACCAATGACCCAAAGTGTCTTTATAGACGTTTGCGCCTAAAACATATATTCCTTTGTCCTTGTCCCAAAAGTAGTCTTCATCAACACCTATTGATAGTATAGGGAGTTTTGTTTCAAAGTTTAAAATATAAGTCCTTGAAATAAGCGTATCAATTGAATCTCCAGCAAAAACAGGTATTATTTGCAAAAATGTACTTTTGGAAATTTCAATTGATTTCGAAAAACGTCTCGATGGCTTACTTCCATCAATAGAAAAGTATGCTTTTGTAAAATCACCTGCTATTTCTACTGAGATTGACCCATCGTATTTACCTGAACTATGCGATACTTCAACGACCTGTCCAAAAAAGATTGTTGAAATCACCAATGATAGAAGTAAACTCAGATAACGCATTAAACGAATATAAATAGGAAGCGAGGGTCAATCACCTGAGGTTTTAAAAGTTATACATACTTGTCTTTTAATTATTTAAAATTCCTTAAAAACTTTGTTTTAACCTTTTATCCGTATTTCCTTTTTACCTATCAATCTGACAGTTAAATTTGTGACAAATTATTACACATGAAAGTAAGACAAGTTTTAATAATCGTCTCTTCCTTCATTTTACTCATCTTCATGTCTATGCTATATAAGATAGGAGAAAGTAATGGAATTAGCTACGGAGAAGCCAATGCTGAAGAAATCAGAGCTGACAGAAAAAAGTCAGATGATAATATCCATGACTCTGTGCAATTTAAAAGTGTCGCAGCATCACTTATTTTAAACGACAGTGTACCTTCCTCTATAAAAGGGCATGGAAGAGTTGTATCAACATCTTCAATCAATGTTTCAGCAGAAGTTCAGGGTAAAATAATGGCAGCTATCAGTTTGAAAAAAGGAATCCATTTTAAGAAAGGCCAACCTTTGTTTGCTTTAAATAGTTCCGACGCAAAATTGGCACTAAAAGCTAGGAAAAGTGGATTTTTGGCCTTGTTAACAAGCATATTGCCCGACATAAAGATTGATTTCCCAGAAAGATTCAATACCTGGAACAAATTTTACAAAGAAATGAAGGTAAATGAACCTATCTCTCGTTTTCCAAACTTTACTTCGTTAAAGGAAAAGAATTTTATTATTTCTAGAAAACTACTAACGGAGTATTACCAAATAAAAAGTGATGAAGAACGGCTAAATAAATATGCTGTTTCTGCACCATTTGACGGTAGTATTATTGATGCTTTTACAGATGTTGGCGCCATTGTTAATCCTGGTTCACCTGTATTGAGTATTATCAGAGATAATACAATGGAAATTGAAATTCCAATCGCCACCGAAAAAATTAATCAATTAGCGCTAGGCTCTACCGTATCGCTTATAGATAATAATCATAAATCTTTTGAGGGAAAAGTTATTCGTATAGGAGATTATATAAATCAGCAAACCCAAACGGTTCCGGTTTTTGTTAACATTACAAGTGAAACAGATGGTTTATATAACGGGATGTATTTAGATGCAAATATTGTTGGACATGGTTTTGACAATGTTGTTGAAATACCTAGAAAGGCACTAATCAGTGCGAATGAAGTTTACATTATTAAAAAAGACAGTGCTTTAACTTCATTAAAAGTGAACGTAATTGACTACAAAGAAAATACAGTTACAGTTTCAGGAATTCCAAATAATTCTAATGTCGTTATCGAATCGATTGTCAATATTAATGACGGTGATAAAGTTGTAATTAGGAAGTAGAACGATGCGGAAATTTATTGCCTTTTTCATAAAGTACCCCATTTGGTCAAATGCTATTTTGATTGTTACTGCTATGGCCGGCTTATTGAGTTTATTTACAATGCACAGATCCTTCTTTCCTGAAATGGACCCGAATAGGATTTATGTAAATGTGGCCTATCCTGGTGCATCTGCTGAAGAAATTGAGGAAGGAATAACAACACGTATTGAGGAGGCTTTAGTTGGATTAGAAGGCATTAAGGAAACATCTTCCACATCATCGGAAAATTTATCAAATATCAATATAGAAGCCTTTGAAGGCACTAACTTAAATGAACTTTTACAGGATGTGAAAAATGCTGTAGATGGAATTAACTCAATGCCTGCTGGAGCAGAGCGTCCCATTGTTTATGGACAAAAAGCGAGAGGAATGGGTAGCTTAGGAGGAACCGTTGGTTTTGTTTCCCTGCATGGTCCAGATGACTTGGAACAACTAAAAATAGTTGCAGATAAGATTGAACAGGATATGCTTTCTTCCAAAAAGCTTTCCCAATTGGAAGTTATTGGATACCCGCCTCAAATTATCGCAATCGATATAAGAGAAAACGATTTATTACGATATGGAATCACGTTCGAACAGATATCAAGTATAGTGCGCTCCAGTAATTTGGATGTTTCAGGAGGCTCAATAAAATCGAATAAAGAAGAACTATATATCCGTTCAATGAGTAAATCTACGGATCCTGATATAATTAAAGAATACATTATTCGCGCACTACCCGATGGGCAGTTAATTCGATTAAAAGATATAGCAGATGTTAATTTTGAGTTCTCTGATATCCCTCTTAAAGCTTACGTAAATGGTGAACGTAGTATTACATTCGTAATTAAAAAACTAGGAAGCGAGGACATTAAAAGTATATCGGATTACATAAAAGGATATGTGTCTGAATTTAACGATGAAGGAAATGGATTTGAAATGCAGACACTCTTTATGTTTAGCGATATGCTAGACCAAAGAATTGATATGCTCACCTCGAACCTATTTTTAGGGCTAATTCTAGTTTGCATCGTCTTGGGGTTTTTCTTGAGTCTGAGGCTATCACTTTGGGTAGCATTTGGCATTCCATTTTCCATGATTGGGATGTTTGCACTAGGGGCTCTTTATGGAATGACAATAAATATGATTTCATTATTTGGGATGATATTGGTTGTTGGTATTCTGGTTGATGATGGAATTGTTATTGCAGAAAATATATACTCTCACTTTGAACGAGGAAAATCTCCAATGCGCGCAGCTTTAGACGGAACAATGGAAGTACTATCTTCTGTTTTTACTTCTGTTTTAACTACAATTGTTGCCTTTGGATTTCTTTTATTTGTTGGCGGTGACATGGCCATGATGGAAGAAATGGCATTTAGTGTTATTGGTTGTTTAATCTTTTCATTAGTTGAAGCATTTTTGATATTACCCGCCCACCTTTCTCATAAACACACGCTAGAACTAAGTAAAAACAAAGGCTATAAAAGTATTCGAATCAAAATTAATAATGGTATCGATAAATTGAGAAATGGTTATGAAAAATTGGTAACTCACTTTACAAAATGGTATAGAGTAACTGTTTTCGGGCCAATGATTTTTATTGTTGTAATTATTGAACTTACCATTTTTGGAATAATTCAAACAGCATTCTACCCAAATATTCCATTTGATAATGTTGGAATTGACATAGCTTTTAAACCAGGAGACAGAGAAGATCAAACTGAAGATTTCCTTTGGTATCTAGATAGTATTGTTTCTAATTATGGTACTGAATTAATAGAAACCTATGGAGATACAATCATTACATATAATTCACTTAACCTAGGCTCCACTGAAAGAATTGGTGAACGCGGAAGTCATTGTGGAAATATTAGAGTTTCAGTAAAAGAAAATGATTTCATCTCAACACTCGAAATTTCAGCGACACTAAAAGAAAGAATCAATAAAGACTCATTGTCAAAATTGGAAAAATTCTCAATTGGTGGTGAAACTCCATTTGGAAAGGACATTTCATTATCACTTCAAAGTGAAGATGGTGTACAACTAAATTTAGCTACAAAATGGTTGTTGGCTAACATAAAGGCGCTGCCAGATGTTAAAGACATTAACGACAATGCCGGTCTTGGATTAAGAGAAATACATTTAACGTTAAAACCTAAAGCGTTTATGCTCGGGTTAAACGAGTCGGCAATTTTGACGCAAATTCGACAAGGATTCTTTGGGCAAGAAATTCAGCGGGTAATTATTGGAAGGGATGAAGTGAAACTGTGGACTAGGTATCCTTTACAAGATAGAAATTCCATAGGTGACCTAGAAAACTTAAGAATTAAAATAGCCAATGGGCAAGAGTTTGCACTAAACGATTTAGCAGATTATGAAATTAAAAGAGGAAAGGTATCTATTCGCCATATAAACGGGAAACAAGAGGTTAGAGTTTTCGGAAGTCTTTATAATGGAGAATTATCTTCTGTTATAAATGCCGATATAAAAAGAGAATACTTGGACCACATTCATGAATATTTCCCTAAAGTAGATTACAAAATAAAAGGTCAAGCTGAAAAAGCTGCTGATTCTGCAGGTAGATTAATGATTGCATTTACGCTAGGTGTCTTTCTAATCTTGGTCATTCTTTCTCTTAACTTTTCATCTTTCTATCAAGCTAGATTAATAATGATGGTTATTCCGGTTGGGATTGTAAGTGCCATCTTAGGACATGGAATTGTTGGAATTCCGTTTTCAATGTTTAGCTTTTGGGGTATAATTGCATTGGTAGGAATATTAGTAAATGATGCGGTTGTAATGTTGGATCAATACAACAGGAATTTGAAAAAAGGTATGAATCCAAAAGATGCAGGAATTGCAGCTGGAAAGTCTAGATTTAGAGCTATTGTTCTTACATCACTTACTACGGTTGCAGGATTATTTCCTCTCATATATCTAGAAACAAGCTTCCAGGCGCAGTTTTTAATCCCAATGGCTATTTCTGTTGCTTATGGTGTTTTATTTGGAACATTAATTTTATTATTCTTCTTCCCTCCTCTTCTCAGATACTTTGCGGATATTAGAAGAGCAAGGTGGTGGTTATGGAGAGGAGGTCCTTCTGCACCCTCTAGAATTGAAGTGGAACCTGTTACGAAACATGTAAAAAGAGTTGCTGAAATGGGTAACCTAGATTATTCTAACGACCAATTAAAAAAAGAGGATATTTAAATCATTATAATGCGAATTTTAAAAACATACTTCTTGCTGATATTGGTTATTTGTTCGGTCGGCAATATTAGCGTTGCACAGGATTCTTTATCTCTTTCAGATGCCATTCAGATTGGGCTAAAGAAAAATTTTGATATTCAAATATCAACCAAAAATATTGAAATCAATAAATTACAAAACACATGGGGCCAAGCAGGGAGATATCCTACAATTGACATCAATATTCAACAAGGAAATAGTATTTCAGACCAAAGTAACAACCCCTTATCTATTGTTCAACAATTAATATATCAAAACTCCATTCAAGGTGCTGCTAATTTAAATTGGGTACTGTTTAACGGATTCAGAATTAAAGCAAATAAATTAAAGCTAAATAACCTTGAAGCGCAAAGCGAGGGAAATGCAGCATTGATTATTGAGAATACCATTCAAGGTATTATACTTGCTTACTACAGTACCAATCTTCAAAAAGAAAAGATGGACCTTCTTAAAAATGTATTAAAACTCTCAAGAGATAAGTACTTGCACGAAAAAGAAAAAGGAGAAATGGGTTTTGCGTCAACCGTAGATCAGTTGCAATTTGAGTCTGCATATTTATCAGATTCTTCAGCCATTATCATGCAAGAATTAGCCTATAAAAACGCGATCAAAAACCTCAACTTGTTTATGGGGGTTGAAATTAATTTAAAATGGAATTTGACGGATAAATTACTTCCTGAAAATACGCTTTATAATTACAAGGAATTAGAATCCAAAATGCTTGGAAATAATACCAATATTAAAAACCAGGTAGTAAATATTGAAATACTGAAACAAGATGTTTCTTTGGCCAAAGCATCCATGTTTCCAGTCGTATCTTTTAACTCTGGAGCAAGCTACAACACTAGTAGGCTTCAAATTAATGACTTTCCAATGCCAGGCGCAAATACCTCTAATAGTGCAAATATTAATTACTTTGCGAATTTCACTGTAGGTTTTAAAATATTTGATGGGGGAAAAGTTAAACGTGCCATACAAGCTGTTCAAATTCAAGAAGATATCACGAATTTAAATATGAGCAAATTGAAGCACCAGTTAACGCAGGAATTAGCAAATCATTATGAAATTTACAATACACGGATAGCAATTTTTAAAGTAAACCTAAAGTCATTTGATGTAGCAAAAAGAAGTTTCGAAATCGCTCAACTACGAAAAAATGCTGGGATAATTAATTCGTTCGATTTACGTAATATAGAAATGGTTTACCTGCAAACAGGAACCGCTTTATTTGAAGCCATCTATAACATTCAAGAATCTAATACTAATCTTATTAGATTGACTGGAGGAATTATAGAGAATGAAGATTAAATCTATTTCTCAATTATTATTCCAGTGCTCTTCGTTATATAAAGATATATTTCATCCACATCCTCTCGCTTTAATGAAATACAATTCCAATTCAACATATTGTCAATTAAATAGTCTCCATCTTCTGGTGTTCCATGAATACCCATTTTTCCTCGTATTTTGCATCTTTAGGGATTTCTCCCTAAACTTTAAAAAATCCATTTATTATTAGCTAAACAGTAACTATTATCTGTCAGCTAAAAAACTAAATATGGTATGCTTGCATAACTTTTTTTGATTTTAGTATGCTTGCATAACAAATTTTAATTACATTCGTTCTTCGTGAGCGAAAAAACAGAATTAAATAAGGGACAAATGAAGCCGGAAGACACCATAGACTTTCATATAAGATGGGCATGGTATAACATTTCTAGAATGTACAATATGCAAGCATCTAAGTTTGGTGGATCAATGGCGATTGCAATTACAATTCTTAACATAGAGAAAGACGGAACCCCTTCGACAAAACTTGCTCCAAAAATGGGAATGGAACCAAGAAGCCTCACTAGAATGATTAAAACTTTGCAAGATAATGGAGTAATCGAAAAGAGAACAGATAAAGACGATAAAAGAATGGTTCGCTTATTTTTAACAAAAGAAGGAAAAAAACTAAGGAAACAAGCAACAAACATTGTGATGCAGTTTAATCAAAAAATTAGAGAAGAAATTCCAGATAAGGAATTGATACAATGCTTTAGTACCTTAAATAAGGTGAATCAAATTATAGATAAGAATAACATATTTTAAAATATTTAAAGAATGAAAACAAACATCAAAAAAGTAGCAGTCTTAGGGTCCGGAGTAATGGGATCAGCTATTGCTTGTCATTTTGCCAATGTAGGGTGCAGTGTTCTTTTATTAGACATTGTGCCAAAAGAAGCTGAAGAAACAGACAAAAAAGCTGCAAGGAATAAACTAGTGAACGACGCTTTAAAAGCTTCACTAAAATCTAAACCCTCTCCTATTTATAGTAAAAGTTTTGCTAATAGAATTGAGACAGGTAACATGACTGACGACATGAATAAAATCACTGAATGTGATTGGATCATTGAGGTGGTTGTTGAGCGCTTAGACATTAAAAAAATAGTTTTTGAAAACGTAGAAAAATTTAGAAAACCTGGAACTTTGATAACTTCAAATACTTCAGGTATTCCAATTCATACTATGTTAGAAGGAAGAAGCGATGATTTTAAACAGCACTTTTGTGGATCTCACTTTTTTAATCCTCCGCGTTATTTAAAGTTATTGGAGATAATACCAACTCCTGAAACGAAACAAAGTGTTGTAGACTTCTTAATGGACTACGGTTCAAAAATTTTAGGAAAAACTACAGTGCTTTGTAAAGATACGCCTGCATTTATTGCAAACCGCGTTGGTGTTTACGCAATTCAGGATTTATTTCACACTGTGAAAGAGATGGATTTAACAGTCGGAGAAATAGACAAGTTAACTGGACCAGTAATGGGACGACCAAAATCAGCGACCTTTCGAACATGCGATGTTGTTGGTTTAGACACACTAGTGCATGTTGCAAACGGAGTAAAAAACAATTGCCCAGATGACGAACGTAATGACGTATTTGCGATTCCTGACTTTGTTTCAAAAATGGTAGAAAATGGTTGGTTAGGAAGTAAATCTAAACAAGGTTTTTACAAAAAGGCTAAAGATGAAAATGGAAAGAAGACAATTTTAGAATTGGATCTTAAAACATTAGAATACGGTCCAAAAAGTAAAGTGAAATTTGCAACAATAGCCGCGGCAAAATTGGAAGAAGACTTAAAGAAAAGAACGAAGATTCTTTTCTCAGGAAAGGACAAAGCAGGAGATTTTTATAGAAGTGTTTTCTGCGGTGTTTTTCAATATGTTACGAACCGTATTCCTGAGATTTCAGATGAACTATACAAGATAGATGACGCTTTACGAGCTGGTTTTGCTTGGGAAATGGGACCATTTGAAACATGGGATGCTATCGGCTTTGAAAAAGTATTAAAAACAATGGAAGAGCTCGGCAAAAAACCTGCTCAATTTGTTTACGACATGGTTGCCGATGGTGTAACCTCATTTTACAAGTTGGAAAATGGGGTTCGTCAGTTTTACGATGTACCTGCAAAAAAATACAAAGTAATTCCTGGAACGGAAGATTTAGTTTCTCTAGCTAACATTAAAGAAACCAATTCTGTATGGAACAATGCTGATGCTTCAATCATCCATTTAGGAGATGGAATATTAAATGTAGAATTCCATTCTAAAATGAATACAATTGGAGGAGGAACCTTACAGGCCATCAATAAAGCCATTGACATGGCTGAACAAGATGAGGCTTACAAAGGTGTTATTCTTTCCAACGAAGGTGAAAACTTCTCGGCTGGAGCAAATGTCGCTATGATATTTATGATGGCTGTTGAACAAGAATATGATGAATTGGATTTTGCAATTCGAGCATTCCAAAACACCACCATGCGATTACGACATTCTTCTATTCCAGTAATAGTTGCCCCTCATGGATTAACGTTAGGTGGAGGTTGCGAACTTTGTCTTCATGCAGACAAAGTAATAGCAAATGCTGAATCATATATCGGATTAGTTGAAATGGGAGTAGGTTTAATACCCGGTGGTGGTGGAACCAAGGAATTCGCTAAACGATTCTCTCAAGAAATGAAAGAAGGAGATATTAGAACAAATGCCTTACGAAATAAATTCCTAACTGTAGGACAAGCAAAAGTTGCAACTTCAGCCTATGAAGCTTTTGAATTGGGGTACTTAAGGGAAGGAACTGATGAAGTTGTAGTTTCTAGAGGCACATCAACTAGCTTATGCCAAAGCAGTTTGTTTAGATATGGCAAACAAAGGTTATCAGCAGACAGCAAAAGTAAAAGACATTAGAGTTGTTGGAAACGAAGGAATGGGAATTGTTTATGTAGGCGCCCACTCTATGTGGAGCGGAAACTATATGTCTGAGCATGATAAAGTGATTTCTGAGAAATTAGGTTATGTGCTTTGCGGAGGAGATTTAAGTGCTCCAACAGACGTATCTGAGCAGTATTTACTCGATTTAGAAAGAAGAGCTTTCTTAGAACTATGTTCAGAAAAGAAGACGCTAGAAAGATTACAAAGTTTATTGCAGACAGGTAAAATCTTAAGAAACTAAATAACTTAATACAAGAAAAAACATGAAAACAGCATATATAGTAGGAGGTTACAGATCAGCAGTTGGCAAAGCACCTAGAGGGATGTTTAAAACAATGCGCGCCGATGATTTATCCGCAGATGTAATCAGACATTTATTAAAAGATTTTCCACAACTAGATCATAACAGAATTGATGACGTGATTGTAGGAAATGCAACACCAGAGGCAGAACAAGGATTAAACATTGGTAGAATGGTCTCATTAATGGGTTTAGATTCTGAAAAAGTACCTGGAATGACAGTCAACCGTTATTGCTCCTCTGGATTGCAAACCATAGCATTAGCTTCATGGCAAATACAATCAGGAGCAGCAGATTGCATTATTGCAGGTGGAGTTGAAACAATGACTCCAATACCTTTTGGCGGATGGAGGTTAGTTCCGAATGCCCAAGTTGGAAAGGAAAATCCAGACTGGTACTGGGGG
Organism: uncultured Flavobacteriales bacterium; assembly: GCA_943788755.1. Taxonomy (GTDB): domain Bacteria; phylum Bacteroidota; class Bacteroidia; order Flavobacteriales_D; family Parvicellaceae; genus CALSMU01. The sequence continues at coordinate 459,662 of CALSRM010000001.1, read as the reverse complement.
ATGGGATTAACAGCAGAAGCAGTTGCAAAGGAGTACAAAGTATCTAGAGAAGATCAAGATGCCTTTGCCTTAAAATCGCATGATAAAGCTTTAGACGCAATTTCAAGTGGTAGATTTAAAGATGATATCGTTCCAATTACGGTAAATGAAGTGTACCTAGATGAAAATGAGAAGCGACAAGAAAGAAGTTTTACAGCTGATACAGACGAAGGGCCAAGAGCTGGTTCAACAATGGAAGGTTTAGCTAAACTTAGACCCGTATTCGCACAAGGAGGATCCGTTACTGCAGCAAACTCATCGCAAACTTCTGATGGTGCAGCATTCGTAATGGTAATGAGTGAAGAAATGGTAAAAGAATTAGGTCTTGAGCCAGTTGCAAGATTGGTTTCGTATAGTGTTTCTGGTTTAGAACCAAGAATCATGGGAATGGGACCCATGTACGCATTACCCAAAGCTTTAAAACAAGCTGGTTTAAAACAAGACGATTTAGAGCAAATTGAATTGAACGAAGCTTTTGCTTCTCAGTCAGTTGCAGTAATTAATGAATTAGGATTGAACCCTGACATCATTAATGTAAACGGCGGAGCTATCGCAATGGGTCACCCACTAGGGTGTACCGGGGCAAAGTTATCGGTACAATTATTCAACGAAATGAGAAGAAGAGATCAAAAATATGGAGCAGTTACTATGTGCGTCGGAACAGGTCAAGGTGCTGCAGGAGTTTTTGAATTTTTAAAATAATTATAATCACATTAAAAAATAAATAGTCATGTCAGAAAAGAAAACAATAAGAGGAGCTGAGTTTTTGATTGCAGAAACAGACGCTAACGATATATTTATTCCTGAAGAATGGAATGAAGAGCAAAAAATGATTGCACAAATGTGTAACGATTTTCTTGCAGCTGAAGTACATCCGCATCTAGAAGCAATTGACAAAGCAGAAGATACTAACTTAATGCCAAGCATTATGGACAAAGCTGGACAATTAGGTTTACTAGGAATGTCAGTCCCTGAAGAATTAGGAGGAATGGGAATGGATTTTAAAACTTCCATGCTTGCAACTGAGGCTCTTGGAGCTGGTTATTCATTTTCAGTTGCATATGGAGCGCATACTGGAATTGGAACCTTACCACTTTTATACTATGGTACAGAAGAACAAAAAGCTAAATATATTCCCAAATTGGCTACCGGAGAATGGAAAGCTTCCTATTGTTTAACTGAGCCAAGTTCTGGGTCTGATGCGAACTCGGGAAGAACTACCGCCACCCTATCTGCAGATGGAACTCATTATGAACTAACCGGACAAAAAATGTGGATTACAAACGCTGGTTTCGCTGATTTACATACAGTTTTTGCTAGAATTGGAGACGATGAAAACCTTACAGCATTTTTAGTTGAGGCTGACTTGGAAGGTATCACTTTAAATCCCGAAGAAAAGAAAATGGGAATTAAAGGATCTTCTACTCGACAAGTATTTTACAATAATGTAAAAGTCCCTGCTGAAAATATGCTTTCTGATCGAGGAAACGGTTTCAAGATTGCTGTAAACATCTTAAATATCGGTCGAGCTAAATTAGGTGGAGGTGTAATGGGTGGATGCAAAGCCGCAATAACAGATAGCGTTAACTACGCAAACGAAAGAGAGCAATTTGGTAGATCTATTTCTAAATATGGTGCTATTCGTCATAAACTGGCAGAACAATGTGTAAGGACATTTGCTACTGAAAGTGCGGTTTATAGAGCATCCCAAAATATAGACGATGCTATTCAGACCTTGATTGACGGAGGCATGTCAAAAGAGAAAGCCACTTTGAAAGGTATCGAACAATTTGCACCTGAATGTGCTATTCTAAAAGTTTATGGTTCTGATACATTAGACTATGTGGTTGACGAAGGAGTTCAAATTCACGGTGGAATGGGTTACAGTGCTGAAACACATATTGAAAGGGCATATAGAGATGCCCGAATAAACAAAATATTTGAAGGAACAAACGAAATCAATAGAATGTTAACGGTTTCAATGATTCTTAAAAAAGCAATGAAAGGTGAATTAGATTTAATGGGCCCTGCAATGGCTGTTGGGAATGAATTAATGGGTATTCCTGATTTTGGTGCTCCAGATGAAGCGCTTTTTGCAGCTGAAAAAGGATATGTTGCCAATTTGAAGAAATCCGTATTAATGATTGCTGGTTCTGCCGCTCAAAAAGTGGGCGAAAAAATGGCTAAGGAACAAGAAATTGTAATGAATATTGCTGATATGATCAATATGGTTTATATCACTGAATCTACATTGTTAAGAGTTGAGAAAATGGTAGGTATGAAAAGTGAAAATGAATGCCAAGAACAATTAGACATGATGCGTGTTCTTATATACGATGCCTGTGATTCTGTAAACAAATCAGGTAAAGATGCTTTGAATGCTTTCGCAGAAGGTGATGAAATGAGAATGATGTTAATGGGATTAAAACGATTTACAAAACACGCTCCCTTCAATGCAAAAGAAGCAAGACAAAGAATTGCAATCAGGTTAATTGAGAAAAATGAATACTGCTATTAAGAAGTAATATAGTTAAAGTTATTTGGTGCATTAAGTCTAATTCATTGGACTTAATGCACACTTTTCTCAGTGAAAAATAGTATTATTAAGCCACCGTTCCTTGGCAACTAGAACCTGCACCAGCGGTGCACCCATAACAATGTTGTGAAATTACGACATCTCTTTTACTCAGCTGCTCAACATTAAAGTCTGCTATGTGCTGAACCGATGAAGCTGTTTTCAGCTGCAACATTTGATTAAAGTCGCAATCATACAAATGACCATCCCAGCTTACTGAAATGGTATTACGACACATCAAATTTTCGACGGTATAAGGATTGAATGACGTAATTAGTTTCTCCATGTATTCTTCAAATCGTTCGCTCGCAACTAGAAAATCTAAAAACCGACTTATTGGTAGGTTTGTTATAGTAAATAATTGATTAAAAGCTATCCCGAAATTTTGTTGTAATTCTCTTTTATAATCTAGCTCTAAGCTATGTTGATCACCAGGTAAAGATGCTCCTCCTGGGTTAAAAACTAAATCTAATTGAAGGCCTGAATTTTCAACGCCATACCCTACTTCATTAAGCATTTTCAAAGCTTCTAACGAGTCAATAAAAACACCATCTCCTCTTTGTTTATCTACATTATCTTCCGTATAACAAGGAAGTGAAGAAATTAAGTGAATATTATTCGCTTTAAAAAAAGCAGGTAAATTCCGATACCTCTTATTTGCAACAATAATAGTCAAGTTAGAACGAACGATAATATCATCTACACCTATTTTGGTTAACTCTTCAATAAACCATCTAAAGTTTGGATTCATTTCGGGTGCTCCACCTGTAATATCCACTGTATGCGTTCCAGATTTTTTTATAGCTTCCAAACACTGTCCCATAGTGTCTTTGGTCATAATTTCTTTTCTGTCAGGCCCTGCATCAACATGGCAATGCTCACAAACCTGATTGCACATGTAGCCAATATTAACCTGAAATATTTCAAGTTTTTTAACTTTAAGCGGAAAGTTATTCTGAACCTTTAATTTACTTGAAAACTTAGGATATAAATCACTCTCAAACAACTCCCCTTCTAATATCATTAGTTGTTTTTTTGCTTCAACGATAGCTTTATCTTGTCCTTTTAAAGATATTTTACGGAGTTTTGTCTCTATCATTTATAGCTTATTGCTTATTCAGTTTCCAACTGTAATCCAGGTAACTAACTTTTACTTTGGGATGAAATGTCATTCCTGAATATCGTTCTACAAATTTTAGAACGGATTCACTTTCTTCGATAAAGTCATCAGCATACCATTCAAAAATTTTGGACAATTGTGCAGATTTCTCAACTAATTTAACATTCTCGGATTTAAAAAATTCTTTAGTAAGTCTATCTAATTCCTTTTCTACGTTTTTTACTGTAAATGCTTTGTTGCTTAATTTCGGACAAGAAATAGTTGCACAATTAACTGCAAAATGAATTCTTGCATCTTTAAATTGTCTTCGAATAATTTTATTTTCAATATCATTCAAGGTATGTGTATTCGCACCAATCTTGATAAATCTTTTATCCCACGGTTTTGTAGAAACATCTTTTATACTATTCACAGGATATCTTTCTAATACGAGTTTAATTGTCCAAGCGTTATATGCATTCAACCAGAATGCTTTTTTTTCTGCTTGCGACCATCCAGTTTCTGCCTCATTATCTCCAATTAGCTTAAGGTAATTATCTAGTTTGGACATATCTGACTTAAAACCATCATAATCCACTTTTCCTTCTGAAGTTACATGACTACTCAATAAAGCGTCCCAGCTGCTATGTGATAGATGCTCGTTAACCTCTTGCCCAAAACACTGAACCACTAATAAACCCATTAAAACTATTGAGATTCTTACTTTATTCATAAGTATAATTTATTTATTCAATTGTATCTTTTTGGATAGTTATAGAAAGTTAAGGAATACTAGGTGCAGCATTAAAATCATTATGCTGCTAGTTCTTGCAATTAAGTTTGTATGACTCCAACATTGTACGGTTTTTCAATTGGCGAATGGTCGGCAGCTTCAATACCCATTGAAATCCATTTACGTGTTTCTAGCGGATCTATTATCGCATCTAACCAAAGTCTTGATGCTGCATATTCCGGCGTAGTCTGCTCATCATATCGGGCCTTAACAGAATCAAACATTTCTTTCTCCCTATCAGCTGTTATTTCTTCTCCTTTGGCTTTTAAACTAGCCACTTCAATCTGCAATAGCACTTTTGCTGCTTGGGAACCACCCATTACCGCAACTTGAGCTGTTGGCCATCCAACAATCAATCTAGGGTCATAAGCCTTTCCGCACATTGCGTAATTTCCTGCACCATAAGAATTCCCCATTACAATGGTAAATTTCGGAACAACTGAATTAGCCATTGCACTCACCAATTTAGCTCCATCCTTGATTATTCCACCATGTTCAGAACGAGAACCAACCATAAACCCGGTTACATCTTGAAGAAAGACTAGCGGAACCTTCTTTTGATTACAATTCATAATAAAACGAGCTGTTTTATCAGCACTATCACTGTAGATAACACCACCAAATTGCATTTCCCCTTTTTTAGTTTTTATAAGCTCACGCTGATTTGCTACAATTCCAACAGACCAGCCATCTATTCGAGCGTACCCACAAACAATTGTTTTTCCATAACCAGATTTGTATTCCGTAAATTCAGAATTATCAACTAAACGTTTAATAATATCTCTCGTCTCGTAAGGAGTTGTTCTTTCCTTTGGGAAAATTCCATAAATCTCTTTCGGATTTAATTTAGGTTCAAGACTTTTCTTTCTATCAAATCCAGCGGATTCATGTGCCCCAATTTTATCAATAATTTCCTGAATTGTTGTTAAACATGATTTATCATCTGGACTGTTGTAATCACATACTCCGCTTATTTCAGTATGCGTAGTTGCACCTCCTAAGGCCTCATTATCAATAACTTCTCCTACTGCAGCTTTTACCAAATAGGATCCTGCCAAGAAAATACTACCTGTTTTATCAACTATCAATGATTCATCACTCATTATTGGCAAATAAGCCCCACCTGCAACACAACTGCCCATTACAGCAGCTATTTGCGTAATTCCCATAGAACTCATAATAGCATTATTTCTAAATATTCTACCAAAGTGCTCTTTGTCTGGAAATATTTCGTCTTGCATTGGTAAGAAAACCCCTGCACTATCGACTAAATATATAATTGGCAATTTATTCTCTATAGAAATTTCTTGCGCTCTTAGATTTTTTTTTCCTGTAATAGGAAACCATGCGCCAGCTTTAACAGTTGCGTCATTTGCAACCACTACACATTGTTTTCCACTTACATAACCTATTACTATAACTACCCCTCCACTTGGGCATCCACCATATTGCTCGTACATTCCGTATCCTGCAAATTCTCCCATTTCCACATAGTCAGTATCTTTATCCAATAAAAACGCTATTCTTTCCCTTGCTGTTAACTTCCCTTTTGAATGATGTTTTTTAATCTTTTTCTCTCCACCCCCTAAATGAATTTTGTCAATTTTTAGCTGAAGTGCAGAAAGTTTTAATTTCATAGTATCTTCATTCTTATTGAATTTTAAATCTTGCTTCTTCATTTTAGTTTCTTCTGTTGCCATAATACATTTTCAATAGTTCTAGTAGCTATTGGCACGAAGATAAGAAAGGAATCATAGATTGTGAAATTTCTGACAAAATCCTTTCCATATAATTACATACCTTCGCTTACACAAAGTGTAGAAAGATGAAGATAGGAATAGTTTTATATCCAACTTTTGGAGGAAGTGGTGTTGTAGCAACGGAGTTAGGAAAAGCTTTAGCAGAAAAAGGGCATGAAATACATTTCATTACTTATAGTAAACCCGTAAGGTTAAATGAATTAAGAGGAAATATTTATTTTCACCAAGTTTCTGTTTCAGAATACCCATTGTTTGAGCATACACCATACGAACAAGTACTTACAAGTAAATTAGTTGATGTTGTAAAATTTGAAGGATTAGACTTACTGCATGTACATTACGCTATTCCGCATGCATCTGCCGCTTATATGGCACAACAAATACTGAAATCTCAGGGAATTAATATCCCTTTTATAACAACTTTACATGGAACGGATATTACACTTGTTGGTAAAGATCCATCTTTTGAACCAGTAATTACATTTGCGATTAATAATTCTAATGCTGTAACAGCAGTTTCGGAAAGCTTGAAAAATGACACTTACAAGCATTTTACTATCAATAATGGAATTGAAGTTATTCCAAATTTTATCTGCCTTAAAGAATATAATTTACCCAATAATGAAAAATATAAAAAGAGGTATGCTCCAAATGGAGAATTCATTATTACCCATATTTCTAATTTTAGAAAGGTAAAAAGAGTTGATGACGTTATAGCAGTATTTAATCAATTAAGAGAGAAAATTCCTTGTAAACTTTTATTGGTTGGAGATGGTCCAGAAAGACCTAGATTAGAAAGGTTATGCAGAGATAAATACTGCATGGACAACACCTTGTTTCTGGGGCAAATGGAATCTACAAAAGAGGTTCTAAATATTTCTGATTTATTTCTTTTACCTTCTGAAACCGAAAGCTTTGGTTTAGCCGCATTAGAAGCTATGGCATCTGGAGTTCCGGTCATTGCGTCAAATACCGGAGGATTACCCGAAGTAGTTACTCATGGAGAAAGCGGGTGCTTAACAAACGTTGGAGATATTGACGGAATGGTGAAACATGCTTTATTTATTTTAGAATCTGAAGAAAGACTTAATCAATTCAAAAAAGCAGCAAGAAAAAAAGCGAAAGAATTTGATATTAATCAAATACTTCCACTTTACGAAAATCTTTATAGAAAAACGATTGAGTTATCTAAATAACTTTAATGTATATTCATTAATAACAATGTTTGGAATTACTTCTATTGTAGTTAGATGATAAGTACTTCCATATGTTCCATAAATTATAACAACATATGCTTCTTCTGCGTATTCAGCGCCTCCTTTGTTTGTTCCGTTCCGCATAAAATAGGGGTCTGAGAAACTTACAACATTTGGATCTGGCTAATAACAATGATTTCCCAAGGTGACAATTGAAGAAGTAGTTAGCGCAATAGTAACTGATAATTATTGAATATTTGTTCCTATCTGATATACATCAATATCAAGACTTTTAGGGATAGTAAGCTGTCCATTAACATTACCTCTATAAACTTGAACTTTTATGATATAATCATTAGCTGCAATCCATTGCACTAAAATGTCTCTTCAAACAATATGAGACGCAAAAACTGGCATACTACACAAGATATTAATACCCGCAATAATTTGATTTACATAGTTTTACAATGACATAAAACATAGATTATATACATTTAAGAGTAAATGAAATGGTTGTAATAAATATAGCTATCCTATTTAATTCTAAAAATGGTTCAAAAATTAACCTAAAATTTTAGTAGTGTAAAATTTGCAAATCCATACATTTGATGCTCCAAACAGAAATAAATGGAAACATTAGAAAAGTTAAAACTAAAATATAATCGTGATTCTTTATCAGATAACGAGTTAAAATCTTTTTATGAATCAATTCTTCTGCCTAGACTAATTGAAGAAAAAATGTTGATCTTGTTACGGCAAGGTAAAATCTCAAAGTGGTTTTCTGGAATTGGACAAGAAGCTATCTCGATGGGTGTTGGATTAGCTTTAGATCAAGATGAGTTTATGCTCCCTATGCATAGAAACTTGGGTGTTTTTACAAGTCGAAACCTTCCATTAGATCGCTTGTTTATGCAATTTCAAGGAAAAGAAAATGGCTACACAAAAGGGCATGATCGATCATTTCATTTTGGTTCAAAAGCTGATCATATTGTAGGAATGATATCGCACCTAGGGCCTCAGCTTAGCATTGCTGACGGTATTGCTTTGGCAAACAAATTAGAAAAGAATAAAAAGATAACCGTTGCTTTTACTGGTGATGGAGGAGCAAGTGAAGGTGATTTTCATGAGGCTTTAAATGTTGCTGCTGTTTGGGATTTACCTGTGATTTTTATAATTGAGAATAATCAATGGGGATTATCGACACCTTCAAATGAACAATTTAAATGTAAACAGTTTATTGATAAAGGAATTGGATATGGAATGGAAGCCATTCAAGTAGATGGAAACAACATTATTGATGTTTATGAAACCATTCGTAAAGTAAAAAATTCTATAGCAAAAAAACCGCGTCCTTTTATAGTAGAATGTATGACTTATCGAATGAGAGGTCATGAGGAAGCTTCTGGAACTAAATATTACCCGGAAGGAATACAAGATAAATGGGCGCTTAAAGACCCTGTTGCTAATTTTGAATTGTTCTTGAAAAACGAAGGAGTTATAGATGATGCTTTTATTCAAAAAGCAACAGCTACCATAAAAAAGCAAATAAACGACGGATTGGATATCGCTTATGCTTCTCCAGAAATTCAAGCAGATGCACAAAGAGAATATGACTTATTGTTCGCAGATTTCGACAATAAACCAATTGCACCATCTTCAGATGAAAAAACTGAAAAAAGATTAATAGATGCACTTTCTGACGGATTAAGACAATCCATGGAGAAACATGATAAGTTAATTATCATGGGACAGGACATTGCTGAATACGGGGGTGTTTTTAAGATCACTGAAGGTTTTTTAGAACAATTTGGAAAAGAGAGAGTCAGAAATACGCCTATTTGTGAATCTGCTATTGTTGGAGCAGCTTTAGGCCTTTCTATTAAAGGCTACAAAGCAGTTATGGAAATGCAGTTTTCTGATTTTGTAACGGTTGGATTTAACCAAATAGTAAATAACTTAGCGAAGCTCCATTATAGATGGCAAGAAAATGCTGATGTAGTAATAAGAATGCCAACTGGAGCAGGTGTTGGTGCCGGACCCTTTCATTCACAAAGCACAGAGGCATGGTTTACCCATACTCCTGGTTTAAAAATTGTCTATCCAGCTTTTCCTGGAGATGCAAAAGGATTATTAGCTGCTGCGATAGAGGATCCAAATCCCGTAATGGTTTTCGAACACAAGGCACTTTACAGAAGTATAAAAGAAGAGGTTAATGATGATTATTATACGATAGAAATAGGTAAAGCTAACCTTCTAAAGGAAGGAAGCCAAGTTACTATCATAACCTACGGAATGGGAGTTCACTGGGCGTTAGAAGCTTTAACAGAAAACCCTGAAATTGAGGCTGACCTAATTGATTTACGTACGCTTGCTCCTTTAGACAAAGAAGCTATTTTAACTTCTGTTAAAAAAACAGGTAGAGCAATTATTCTGCACGAGGATTGTTTAACCGGTGGAATTGGAGGAGATATTTCTGCTATGATTAGCGAAGAATGTTTCGAATATCTAGATGCCCCAGTTGTTAGAAGTGCAAGTTTAGATACTCCGATTCCATTTGCAACAGCATTAGAAAAAGACTTCTTACCAAAGGACCGATTTAAAGGGCAATTAGCAAGTTTGGTTAATTATTAATTCTATGAAAAAAATAGTCTTACTCCTATTCGTTTCAATTATTACATTTTCTTCAATTTCGGCTCAAGAAAATGGTTCTGCTTTTTTTGGCATAAATGTGGGCGGGTTTTTCGCAAATAAAAACACTTCCATATTATATACAGGTGCTGATGCATTTTCAAACTATGGCGTTGAAGATTTATTCTCGAATACGATTAACAAACCTATTTTTGACAACTACTTTCAGTATCCATATGCTATTGTGGAACTTCCACAAAAATGGAAATATAGACCTGCATTGGATATAGGTGGCCATTGTGGAATTCACTTAGGTCAAGGCAATACAATTTATGTTGACGCAAATTTTAGTTCATTGGATTTTGAAAACTTCTTTACTGTATCTATTGAAGATCCTAACAATCAGTCTCCAGATCCGACCTATGAGCAGATTCCTCTTTTCGGAGAGGAAAAAAGAATGAATATAAATATAGGAGTACAATTCAGTTTTTACAATGAAAATAAAATGAACGCCTACTTTACGCTGTTTGGAAACTTAAATAGCACCAGGCTGGAAAAAAATTATTTTGTTGTAAATGGAAGGCAATACTTTATTAATCATGTTTTTCCAGGTAAGCCAAACATTTTACCAGGAGGAGTTGGCTCTGGAGGAGGTACAGGTTTGGGCATTAAGTATAAGTTTAATGATAATTTTACTTTTGATTTAGCCTACAGCTTATACTATACCAAAACAAAAATGAAAGAGGACTTTGCTCCCCGAGGGATTCACAATGGAATAACTTTTAGAATTATTTGGGGATAAACAATCCTTAACAACTTAAAGAGTTGGGTCAATTAATTGTTTTTCGAAAAAACCAATTTCCTTGTCAAAATTTATAATTGGATTCTTCATTTTAATTGTATTTATATTTTTCAATTGCATTCTCAAAAAACGCTGATGCTCATCTCCAGCACTATTGAAAGGTTTATGTTTGTTGGCTCGGGTTATTTTAAAAATTTCTTTATTTAGTTTGATCGTCTTAGTAGAAAAAAATGCACTTTCGAATCTACTCCAGACATAATCAATGGCAACATTGTTGGGATGAAGCATATCCTCCTTGTAAAATCGATAATCACGTAAATCATCTATAATCATCTCATAAGCCGGGAAGTAATAAATTGATTTACTGCAAGCTAGCTGATGTATAGCAACGTTTAAAATTGATTTACTCAAAGTATTCTCTTCTGCTCCATCTTTCCAATGACGGACTGGACTAATGGTAAAAATTACTTTTAATTTAGGATTAATAGCTTGCAATTTATTTATAATCTCTTGCAATTTTTCAACTATAAAACTTACCTCCAATAATTCTTTGGTAAACTTTTTATTTGGAACTTTATGACAATTCGCAACGAATTCTCCAGTATCATTATATCTGTAGGCCCAAGAACTACCAACAGTGAATATTATCACATCCGTCTTAATCAAAAATTGAGTCGCTTCTGCCCTAGTTTGGTTAATCAAATTTACTACTTCATCCTTATTTGGACCTGAAAAACTACTATGATGTGCAAAACTATGGTACAAACCATTTTCAAAATGTAAATCTCTTAGTCCAACATCTTTTTCATCTATTATATCGTTCAAAGTATTTACTATGGAAATCGGGTTAAACAAAATTCCAAAAGGATTAATCAATGTGTTGAATTTATTTACTACCAGCTTGCTTCCTATATTGTCACTAAAGCAAGAACCCAACAACAACAAATTTGATTGATGAGATATTTCAAAATCGAAATCCTTGGGTACCACTATAGTTCGGTAATTCATGCTGCAAATGTAATTCAGATTATTTGAATAATGAATAACTAACAGTTATCCTAACAATAATTAGTATAATGTAAGTTTATTAACAATTCATCAATTCTGTGGATAACTCTGCATAAAAGCTAAAGCTAAGAGGAATTAAATGACTTAGTTTTGTTAAACTAAAACAGAAACTAAAATTATATGAACGAATTTGGAATAAGACCTGAAACTGCTAATTTGAAAGAACTAGGTTTAGGAAATGTTGCCAACGCATTTTGGAATTTGTCACCTGCGGAATTGGTAGAAGAAACCATTTTAAAAGGAATGGGAGTGCTTGCAGACAATGGAGCACTAGCCATTGATACAGGTGAATTTACAGGAAGATCACCGAAAGACAGGTTTATCGTTTGCGATGAAAAAACAGAAGAAGCTGTTTGGTGGGGAGACATCAATATTAAAATGACTCCAGATCATTTCGATAAATTGTATGATAAAGTTACTTCTTACTTACAACAAAGAGATGTTTATGTAAGAGATGCCTACGCTTGTGCAGACGAAAATTACAGATTAAACTTACGCGTTATTACTGAGTTTCCTTGGTCGAATCAATTTGCTTACAACATGTTCTTACGTCCAGAAATGGAAGAGTTAAAGAATTTTGATGCTGAATGGACGATTCTGTGTGCTCCTGGATTGTATGCTAATCCTGAAACTGATGGTACGCGTCAGCACAATTTTGCATCAATCAACTTTACCAAAAAAATGATATTAATTGGTGGAACAGGTTATACTGGAGAAATCAAAAAAGGAATATTCTCTGTATTGAACTTTATTTTACCACACGAAAAAGATACCTTATCAATGCATTGCTCTGCTAAACATTGGTAAAGACGGTGATACTGCAGTATTCTTTGGTTTATCTGGAACAGGTAAAACTACTTTATCTGCTGATCCAGACAGACAATTGATTGGAGATGATGAACATGGTTGGGCTGACAGTTCAGTATTTAACTTTGAAGGTGGTTGTTATGCTAAATGTATTGACTTAACCAAAGAAAAAGAACCACAAATTTGGGATGCTATTAAATTTGGATCAATCCTTGAAAACATCAATTTTCATGCAGATACATCTAATGTTGATTTTGAAGATAAATCGAAAACAGAAAACACTCGAGTAAGTTATCCGATTCATCACATTGACAATATTGCTCCTGGAAGTAAAGGAACAACACCAAAAAACATCTTCTTCTTAACTGCAGATGCTTTTGGTGTATTACCTCCAATATCTAAATTAACAAAAGGGCAAGCTATGTATCACTTTATTTCTGGTTATACCGCTAAGGTTGCCGGAACAGAAGCTGGAATCACAGAGCCTGTAACTGCTTTTTCTGCTTGTTTCGGGGCACCGTTTTTACCATTACATCCTACAAAGTACGCTGAAATGTTGGGTAATAAAATGACAGAAAACAATGTTAATGTTTGGTTAATTAACACCGGTTGGACAGGTGGAGCTTACGGAATAGGTGAAAGAATGAGTTTAAAACACACCAGAGCAATGATTACTTCTGCTTTATCGGGTGAATTAAACAATGTAGACTACACAACACACGAAGTATTCGGGTTAAAAATGCCAGATACTTGTCCTAACGTTCCAGCTGAAATTTTAAGCCCAAAAAACACTTGGGAAGATAAAGCTGCATACGATGAAAAAGCTAATAACCTTGCTGAGCAATTCGTTAAAAATTTCGAGCAATTTGCTAGTAATGCAAATGAGGAGATTATGGATGCTGCACCTAAGGTGAAAGCGACAGTTTAAAACAGAATTATTTTATTGAAGAGACCTCGACATATGTTGGGGTCTTTTTTTATTTTATTATATTAATTTCACATTTTAAGGAGCTGCCTACTTACTATACAGGGCTAAAGCAAAAGAAATCTTACAAAACATTAATGTATAATTCCAATTCGAATTATAGCCTATCTTTGCAAGCATGGAATTAGGAAAATTTAATACGCTTACTATTACAAGAAGGTCAGATAATGGTTTTTATCTGGCTGACGAAGAAGGAGCTGAAGTATTGTTGCCCAATAAATACATTTCGGATAACCACAGGATTAAAAAAGAAGCCAAGGTCTTTATATATAAAGATTCTGAAGATCGTTTTGTTGCAACAACATTAGAACCTTACCTTATAGTAGGGGAATTTGCTTATTTAGAAGTGAATGAGACCAACGAAGTTGGCGCTTTTTTAGATTGGGGACTTGAAAAGGATTTATTGGTTCCATTTAATGAGCAACATCAAAAAATGGTGGCTGGAAACTGGTATGTCATCTATTTATATGTTGATGACAAAACAGAAAGACTGGTTGGTACTAGTAAATTAGACAAGTACCTGAAATCCGAAACAATTGAGGTCAAAGAAGGAGATAAAGTTAACCTCGTAGTCCGCAACTTTTCTGACTTAGGGGCAAACGTTATTGTTCAAGATAAATACAAAGGACTTATATATAAGGAGAAAATATTCAAACGTTTGCAAGAAGGGGATTTTTTAGAAGGCTTTGTTAAAACCGTAAGAGACGATGGAAAACTAGACATAGTGCTAGAACAAGAAGGTTTTCAACATATTATCGAGCCTGTTTCTGCTAAAATTTTGGAAACACTAAAAGAATGTAATGGCTTTTTGGACCTTACAGACAAGAGCACTCCTGAAGAAATTAAATCTGAATTGGAAATAAGTAAAAAAGTCTTCAAAAAAGCAATCGGGTGGCTATATAAACACAAACTTATTATAATTAAAGAAGACGGAATTTACTTAATTATTGAAGCTGAAAAAGGGGAAGAAAATATATAGTATTTTAAGTCGAAAATGACCTATATGCCCTAACGAATATTGCTTCTTTCGAAGTTATAAGAGCATGCAATCCAAATAAAACCATTATCTTTGCGCCCTTAAAACTCAATAATCATGATAGCAGCAAACAACATTTCATTACAATACGGAAAAAGAGTACTATTCGATGAAGTGAACATCAAGTTTACGGAAGGAAACTGCTATGGTGTAATAGGAGCAAATGGCGCAGGAAAATCTACCTTTTTAAAAATCCTTTCTAATGACATTGATCCTGGGTCAGGAAATATAAGTATTGAACCGGGTAAGCGGCTCGCTATGTTGCGTCAAAATCACTTCGAATACGATGAAGTAACTGTTTTGAACACAGTAATTATGGGCCACAACAAACTATGGGCTTTAATTCAGGAGAAAGATGCTATTTATGCGAAGCCTGATTTTTCTGAAGCAGATGGAATTAAAGCATCTGAATTAGAAGGAGAATTTGCCGAAATGGATGGCTGGAATGCAGAATCTGATGCTGCTTCTATGCTAAGTGGACTTGGAATAACTGAAGAATCTCACGATAAGTTATTGAAAGACTTAAATGGTGCTGAAAAAGTTCGCGTGTTATTGGCACAATCGCTTTTCGGAAATCCAGACATACTGATATTAGATGAACCTACCAATGATTTAGATATTAAAACAATCGCTTGGTTAGAAGATTTCTTATTAGACTTTAAAAATACTGTAATTGTCGTTTCTCACGATAGGCACTTTTTAGATACCGTTTGTACGCATGTTGCCGATATTGATTTTGGTAAGATTAAGTTGTTTTCAGGTAATTATACTTTCTGGTACGAGTCGAGTCAATTAGCTTTAAGACAAAGGTCTTCAGCTAACAAAAAAGCAGAAGACAGAAAAAAAGAATTACAAGATTTCGTTTCTAGGTTTAGTGCAAATGCTTCAAAATCGAAACAAGCTACCAGTAGAAAGAAAATTTTAGAGAAAATAAACATTGACGAAATTCAAGCGTCAAGTAGAAGATATCCTGCTATTATTTTTAAACCAGCTCGTGATGCCGGCGATCAAATTTTACATGTTAATAATTTAAGTAAATCATTAGAAGGCAAACAGTTATTTCAAAAGCTAGATATTAATGTTACCAAAGGAGATAAAATTGCATTCATTGCTGACAATGGTTTAGCTATTACATCTTTATTTGAAACCCTTACTGGCTCAGAAAAACCAGATACCGGTGATTTTAATTTTGGACAAACAATTACAACAGCCTACTTACCGAATGAAAACCATGAATTTTTCGAATCTGACGATAACTTAATAGATTGGTTACGCCAGTTTTCAGACGAAAAAGACGAAGTTTACATTAGAGGGTTTTTAGGCAAAATGCTTTTTTCTGGAGAAGAAACATTCAAAAAATGCAATGTACTTTCTGGAGGTGAAAAAGTTAGATGTATGCTTTCTAGAATGATGTTGAAAGAAGGAAATCTATTAATTCTAGATGAACCAACCAATCACTTGGATCTAGAAACGATTACAACTTTTAACAATTCATTGAAAGATTTTCCAGGAACTGTTCTATTCACCTCTCATGATCATGAGTTTACACAAACTGTAGCGAATAGAATTATCGAATTAACGCCTAATGGATGTATCGATAAAGTGTGTACCTACGATGAATACCTTGCTGATAATAAAGTTGCTTCTCAACGTGAGCTGTTGGTTGGCTAGTAAATCAAGAATTAATATCATTAAAGTTGCTTTTTAATTCGTTATGATTACTAATTTTGATTCTCGGCAACCTATATTGAGTGAGTTCAAAATGGAGCTAAAAAACAAACATGCATCCTTATAACCTGCTCATTATTAAGTTTTTTATTAGCTTTTTTAACTAAAAAAAACGGATTATTATTTAATAAATTTATTATTTTCGTTAAACTTTATAATGCTTAACCCCGAGTAAATGTTGTTTAATTCATTTCATTTTTTAATGTTTTTCCCAATTGTTGTTGGGCTTTATTATGCGCTTCCGCAAAAATTTCGGTGGATACTATTATTAATTGCGAGCTACTACTTTTACATGTCGTGGAAGGCGGAATATATTATTCTAATTGTAGCCTCCACCTTAGTTGATTTTGGTGCTGGATTAGCAATTGAAAATGCAGATTCCAAAAAGAGAAAACAACTTTGGCTATTCTTAAGTTTATTTGTCAATCTAGGGCTATTATTCACTTTTAAATACTGGGACTTCTTCAATGATTCTATCCGTGATACTTTAAATCTATTTAGTATACAATTTGACCCAAGCACTCTTAAGTTGCTATTACCCGTTGGAATCTCCTTTTATACGTTTCAGACATTGAGTTATACCATTGACATCTATTACGATAAAATTAAACCTATCAAGCACGTGGGTATTTTTGCAACATACGTATCATTCTTCCCACAATTAGTAGCCGGGCCAATTGAAAGAGCAAAACACCTGATCCCTCAATTTTATAATAAGGTGGTATTTGAATACGAACGTGTAAAAAATGGATTATTACTCATGCTTTGGGGATTCTTCGTCAAGATAGTCATTGCTGATAGGCTTGCTATTTTAGTCAATACCGTTTACAAACACGATGAATCACATAACTATTTGCTTGATCATACTGGGGCCTCTTTATTCATCGCCTCATTCTTTTTTATGTTTCAATTGTACTTAGATTTCTCTGCATATTCAAACATTGCAATTGGTGCTGCAAGAGTATTAGGTTTTGACTTACAAAGTAACTTCAGAAGACCTTATTTGGCTACTTCTATCTCTGACTTTTGGCATAGGTGGCATATTTCTTTATCCACATGGTTTAGAGACTATGTTTATATTCCGCTTGGAGGAAATAAAAGAGGAGTAAAAAGACATTTAATCAACTTGCTAATCACATTTTTATTGAGTGGTTTATGGCACGGTGCCAGTTGGAATTTTGCCCTATGGGGGCTATTAAACGGTATCTTTTTAATCGCTCAAGTGTTTATTGACAGCAGAAAAACTTCAAAAAAACCGAAAACCTACTTCATTAAACGTTTAGTACAAAGTGCTGTTGTAATGTTACTTTGGGGTGGCTCGTTAATCTTTTTTAGAGCGCAAACATTTGATGATGCGATTTACGTATTTCAAAATATATCTTTAGCCGGTTGGGATAACTTATATGAACTAGGGCTAACAGTTTCAGAGTTCAAATTTGTATTTTACTGTTTAGTTGGTATTTATATCCTTGATTATATTCAAGAGAAAAAAGACCTATATAAATTCCTTTCCGAGAGAAATATTGTTATCCGTTTTGCAGTGTATATTACCGCAATACTCATGATAATTTATTTGGGAGCGTATGGTGAAGACGTTAGCGATAATCAGTTCTTATACTTTCAATTTTAAATTTGATTTATAATGAAGAAAATGGTTATAAAAATAGTAGTAATAATGATTGTTGTTCTTGGCACCGTTTACTATTTAGATGCATCAAAACTTTTTTCATTTGACGAGGATCACGTTGAGAAAAGATGGGATGGTATATATAAGTTTACCAATGAAAATGAAATTGATTTATTGATTCTTGGTAATTCAAAAACATACTGTGGCATCAACCCAAAAACAATGAGTTCGATACTTGGGTTAAATACATTTGTATTGGCAACACCCAATGGATCTTTAAGTCAGTGCTATTATAACCTTAGAGAAGGCTTAACTATTTGTAAACCAAAAATAGTAGCTATAGAGGTTAGCACTCTTAACAGCACGATTATGGCTGATAAAGAAGGTTCCGGGAAATCATTTTTATATAAGGACTTTGATGCGCGTCGAAATATTTATGAGAAAGTAATTACAACACCTCGATGGTTTGATATTGAAGAATACGCATTTGCATGGTCGACAAGTATTAGAAATCATAACTTCTTATTTACTAATACCGAGCAAATAGAAAAAAACAAAGAAAAAACAGAAGTTGTAAATAACAAGCTATACTTAGGAAGGTACGTTCGGTTCACTTCTGGAATCAAGGATTCTATTTTAAATATATACGAATCCGATGGACCAGCAGTTGATGGAGATAGCTTAACCATTAGTGATGAACAGCTGAATAGCTTGCAACTTTTAATTGATTTACTAGAGGACAATAATATTCAACCTGTCTTTTTCACCATTCCTGTTTATAAAGATCATATTGAAAATTACAATACACGCTATGAACTACTGTCAAACTTAATCGAAAAAAAATACGGCTATGAATTATTTGACTTCCAACAATTTTACCAAGAAGATATGCTAACTCCCGATTGCTTTGAAAACACTTATGGAAATCAACACATGACATACTTAGGTTCATTAATTGTTACCTACAGCCTTTCAGATAGCATCCAAAATAGCACTAATTCTGCTGGGTTACCAAATAGAAAAGCAGATCAGGTTTGGCACAATATGTTTTATGGAGAGGAAAGTTATTTTTACAACAATCCTATGATTTTGGGAAATAAAGTACTTTTTGTTCAAAATGAAATTGTTACAGAAAACTTTACAATAAAAGAAGTTGGAATTGTTCAAGAAGAAAAGGTGAAAATAATTATGGCTAAAATCCCTAAATCCTATATTCTAGAAAGTGAAAAGGAGGACTTAGAAGTTCGGATGATAGTGGATGTGAAATTAAAAGGAAAGCCGCAAAGAATTCAAGTTAATTTACCTTTTAATAAATACCATATACCTGGAGAACAATATATTTACTCCATACCAGCTAATGATATAGAATTTATTAAAATTCTACAAACGAAGGTTGTCAATACTAAATTATCAGCGCCTACTATTTGAAAACCCTAATTACATAAACGTATATTTGCGCGTATGCAAACGGGCGCTATATCATACAAACATATTTTAAACATTTCAATACCAATTGTCCTAAGTGGTGTAGCTCAAAACATTGTTAATGTAACAGATACTGCGTTTCTGGGGAGATTGGGGGAAATTGAGTTAGGCGCTGCTGGTAACGCTGGCCTTTTTTACTTCGTTTTTGTGATGTTAGGAATGGGAATGTCTACTGGTTCTCAAATTATTATCGGTCGACGAAACGGTGAGAAAAATTACGCACAAGTTGGAGCAATATTCAACCATACGTTGTTTTTAATGATTCCACTTGGCATTATCATGTTTCTCCTCCTCTATTATATTTCACCGGCAATATTCGAATCATTCACCAATTCTGATTCAATTAGTAAAGCATCTATTTCCTATATGAACTTTCGTTCCTCTGGTATACTATTTGCCCTTTTCAATTTTGTTTTCATTTCTTATTTTGTGGGTACAACACGAACAAATATATTAACGTACTCCACCCTATTAATGGCCCTTACAAATGTCTTTTTTGACTATGTATTGATATTTGGCGAACTTGGATTCCCTGAAATGGGAGTTAAAGGAGCAGCCTTAGCATCGGTATTTGCAGAAATAACAACATTACTCTTTTTCATTATTTATAGTCGTTGGGATTCGAATAAAGTAAAGTACAACATGTTCCGCTTTGGCAGGTTAAATACAGAATTATTTGGCCGTATAATCAAAATTAGTGCACCGGTAATGATGCAAAATACTTTAGCTTTAGGTTCATGGTTCATATTCTTTATGATATTAGAAAAATTGGGAGAATCTGAATTAGCTGTATCCCATATTATAAGAAGTATTTACATGGTTTTAATAATTCCATTAATGGGTTTAAACGTAGCTACAAACACTTTAGTGAGCAATCTAATTGGTGCTGGTAAAAGTATCTATATAGGTGACTTATTAAAGAAGATTATTGTTTTATGTGTAGCATTTACTACCATTTTATTAGGATTAATTTGGATTGCTCCCGAACAAGTTATTTTGTTGTACACTAACGACGTATCTCTTGTTCCTCTGTCAATTTCGACATTAAAAATTATTAGCATGACGATCTATTTATTTTGCGTGGCTTCAATATTGTTTAATGGGGTTATTGGAACTGGTAACACCAAAGTAACAATGGCTATGGAGTTTATTAATATTTTAATATACCTAACAACGACATATTATATGACAGTCATTCTCCGATTAAGACTAGAATTAGTTTGGTGCTCAGAATTTATTTATTTCTCAGTACTAGGCATAATGGCTTTTTGGTATTTAAAAAAAGGAAATTGGAAAAAAAAGGTTGTTTAATTTTTAAACTATTTACGAACTTACAAATCCAAACCTCGTTGAAAAAACTTATCTTATTTCAACTCCGCTCAGCGTGAACCAAAAGTTATTATCTTAGCAAAAATGAACAATCCTAAAATACTGCATATTCCGCAATGGTATCCAAACCCAGATGATATACAGCTAGGAACATTCATTCAGAAACAAATTATTGCCACCGCATCAGATTGTAACAATTTAGTTTTATCAATAATTGGATCTAAAAACATTTCTGACATTTCTCTTTCTATTAATGACTATAATGGCATCAAAGAGATTCAGGTTGTATATTGTGCAAAAGGAAATGCCTACAAACGCATAAAGTTTTATCTAGGAGCACTTCAAAAAGGCTTATCTGCTATTGCAGATTCCGGATTCTACCCTGATTTGGTTCATTGTCATATCGCAGGAAGAAATTTATGGATTGCAGAAAAATATTTTAAAAAAATACCTGTAATTCTCTCAGAACATTGGTCTGGATATTTAGATGGAAGATTTGACGCTATTCCAAACCTTAAAAAGAAAAAAAGAATTAAACGGATAAACAATTGCAAGGAAGTAATCGCAGTTAGCAAACATCTAGCAGAAGCGATAAAAAGCAAAGGAATTCAAAATAAAATATCAATTGTAGATAATGTTATAGAAACAAAAGGAATTAGAAAACAATTGGAAAAGAAAAATTTCACCTTTTTAATAGTTGCTGATTTAGTCGATCAAACAAAAAATATTTCTGGAGTTATCCGTGCGTTTTCGGAAACACTAAAAACCCAACCAAATAGCATATTAGATATAATTGGTGATGGAAAAGATAAAAAAATGCTTTCTGAACTAGTAAAGGATGCTAACATTACTGATTCTGTAAATTTTATTGGACGGATTTCACAAGGAGATGTTTTGGAATATTATACGCAAGTGGATTGTGTTATTGTAAATAGTTATTTTGAAACCTACTCAATGGTAACAGTTGAAGCTATTTTAAGCGGTGTACCTGTAATTGCTACCCGTTGTAAAGGTCCTGAACAATTCATCAATGAAAAAAACGGGATGCTTATTGATATAAACTGTGACGAGCTGCTTGAAAATGCTATGACTTCTATCCAAACTAAAGGTCTTTTACCAGATTCCATTGCTAATTCATTATCCACACATTCATCAAAGAATTTTGTTCGCAATGAATTATTAAAAATTTATAAAAATCACATATAATTGCATAATATATTATGCTGTTAATGATATAAAAAGGGCATTTGGCTTGTTTAATTGTATATTTGGTGATATAGTAAAATATAATGGCGACAATAATAGAATCCATAGAACTAGACTTCTGTACATTTTCATTGAGGAGTGACGGAATTATTGAGCAACGATTTGCTAGAGAAGACTCCTATGAAATTACAGAGGAGGTAATGCAAGAGTTTATTGATGCTATAAAATCATTATACAAAGGGGAGCAAAGGTGTATTTTATCAATCCCTGGTCTTTATGGATCAATTACGACAGAAGCTCGAAAAGTTAGCATTCAAGAAGATAATTCCAACACAATAGCAATTGGATTAATTATTGAATCACTTTCACAAAGGTTACTATCTAAATTTTACTTTAAAATAAATAAAGTTCCCTATCCTGTTCAATTTTTCAAAAACGAAATTGAAGCTACCCTATGGCTAAATGAACAAAACAAATTACATCTTTTAAAAAATCAAGTTGTTTAAGCAAAAGTATTCAACTTCTCTTCGAGTATTTTAACCTTTGCTTCTGCATCTGCCATTTTCTTTTTCTCAATAGCTACAACCTTTTCTGGAGCATTACTAACAAATCGTTCATTGCTCAGCTTTTTTGAAACACTGATTAAAAAACCTTTGGTATACTTCAATTCCTGCTCTATTTTTTCAATCTCTGCTTTTACATCAATATCTTCATTAAACGGGACAAAATATTCATTTGATTTCAGGACAAAAGAAAAGGCATTATCCACTTTGTGATCAACATATTCCAAACTAGAAAGATTACTTATTTTAGAAATTATTGGATCAAATGATCGATTCGCTTTTTCATTGTCAATTACTATTAAGTCCAAAGCAACTTTATTTGCAATGTTCTTTTCTTTTCGGATATTTCGAATATTCGTAATTACCTCTTCAGCAAGAATAAAGTTGGATAATAAATCTTCGTCAACATCTCCTAATGTAGGCCATTCAGCCACCATAATACAATCTTCGTCTTTTTTATCTCCAATTAAATGCCAAATCTCCTCAGAAATAAATGGAGTAAATGGATGCATAACTTTTAGTAACGACTCAAATATTGAAAGTGTTTCTTTATACGTAATCGCATCAATAGGTTGCTGATAAGGAGGTTTTACTATTTCTAAATACCAAGAACAGAAATCATCCCAAACTAATTTATACGTACTCATTAACGCTTCTGAAATTCTAAATTTATCGTAAGAATCGTTGATTTCAGATAAAGTCTTATTGAACTTACTTTTAAACCATTCAATACCTTTAGCAGCGTAATTGGGCTGTTTGATATCTTGAACATCCCAGCTATTAACCAAACGAAATGCGTTCCATATCTTGTTTGAAAAATTACGTCCTTGTTCACATTGGGAGCTATCGAAAGGCAAATCATTTCCTGCAGGAGA
The DNA here is from genome assembly GCA_943788755.1 of uncultured Flavobacteriales bacterium. Lineage (GTDB taxonomy): Bacteria > Bacteroidota > Bacteroidia > Flavobacteriales_D > Parvicellaceae > CALSMU01. The sequence continues at coordinate 436,061 of CALSRM010000001.1, read as the reverse complement.
ACTCAATAACATTCCAACTCTTACGCCATCAGCACCATACTTATCAATTAAATCCAATGGATCTGGACTATTACCAAGGGACTTTGACATTTTGCGCCCTAACTTATCCCTAACAATACCCGTGAAATAAACATTTTTAAAAGGAAGATCTCCTTTGTATTTATAACCTGAAATAATCATTCTTGCCACCCAAAAGAACATAATCTCTGGAGCTGTAACTAAATCATTGGTTGGATAATAATAATCTAAGTCCTTGTTGTCATTACCTTCTTTAAACCCATTAAATACTGATATTGGCCATAACCAAGAAGAAAACCAAGTATCCATCACATCATCATCTTGACGCAAGTCTCCTTGTTTTAAATCAATATTTCCTGTTTTCTCTCTTGCTTTAACCAAAGCCTCTTCAATTGTTTCTGCAACAACAAAATCATCTTTCTTTCTTCCATAGAAATATGCAGGAATTTGATGTCCCCACCATAATTGACGAGAAATACACCAATCCTTAATGTTTTCCATCCAGTGGCGATAAGAATTTTTAAACTTCTCTGGGTGAAATTGAATAGTATCGTTCATTACATTGTCCAAAGCTGGTTTAGCTAAGTCTTCCATGGCGCAAAACCACTGCATAGACAGTTTAGGTTCAATTACGGCATTTGTTCTTTCCGAAAATCCTATTTTATTAATATGATCTTCTGTTTTAACCAAATAACCTTGGTTCTCTAGGTCAATAGCGATTTGCTTACGAACTTCAAACCTATCTTGGTTAGCATAAAACCCAACATCCTCATTAATTGTCCCATCATCATTTAAGATGTCTATTGACTCTAAATCATACGTACTTCCTAATTCATAATCATTTGGATCATGTGCAGGAGTAATTTTCAGACAACCCGTTCCAAATTCTGGGTCAACGTACTCATCAAAAATAATAGGCACTTGCCTTCCAACTAATGGAACAACTGCGTTTTTTCCTTTTAAATGTGAATATCTCTCATCATTTGGATTAATGCAAATTGCAGTATCTCCTAAGATTGTTTCAGGACGCGTTGTAGCGATTGATAACCACTCGTCATCTGTTCCTTCTATTTTATAACGAACGTAATACAACTTTGAGTTTACCTCTTTGTAATTTACTTCTTCATCACTCAATGCAGTTTGAGCTGAAGGATCCCAATTTACCATTCTAACACCACGGTAGATATACCCTTCTTCATGAAGATTACAAAATACTTTTATTACACTATCGTAATAATCCTTATCCATTGTAAATCGGGTACGATCCCAATCGCAAGAAGCTCCTAATTTTTTTAATTGTTCTAGAATTATCCCACCATGTTTTTCTGTCCAATCCCAAGCATGCTGCAAAAACTCATCTCTCTTTAAGTCTGTTTTTTGAATTCCCTCGGATTTTAATTTAGCTACTACCTTTGCTTCAGTTGCAATAGAAGCATGATCTGTTCCTGCAACCCAGCAAGCATTTTTACCTAACATACGAGCTCTTCTCACTAATATGTCTTGAATAGTATTGTTCAACATGTGTCCCATGTGCAACACACCTGTTACATTTGGAGGTGGAATAACAACAGTATAAGGCTCTCTATCATCTGGGGTTGATTTAAAATATCCATTATCAACCCAGTATTTGTACCATTTCTGTTCTGCTCTTCCTGCTTCGTATATTTTAGGTATTTCCATCATTATCAGTATTGTTGTAGTATTCCGATTGCAAAAATACTAGAATGCAATCTATTCTAGCTTTAATTAATTGATTTTGTTAACCATTTTAAGTTTAATTCTTCATTTGTTAATATTTAACAGCTATTATTAGCCTCTATCTTCTAGGTTATTTTAATTTCGCGTTAAGAATTTAAAAATTAAAACTCAACATATGTCAAACGGAGTATATACTGCACCATATCCTGCTAACGAACCTGTAAAAGGATATGCCCCTGGTTCGGAAGAAAAAGATAGTTTATTAGCCAAATACAAAGAAATGTACAATCAAGAGCCAATTGAGGTTCCTATGTATATTGGTAGTGAAGAGGTAACAACAAACGACAAAAGAAAAATGTCTCCTCCACATGACCACACTCATAACTTAGGCAGTTATAATTTTGGAACTAAAGAGCACGTTGCTAAAGCAATTGATGCTGCTTTAGCAGCTAAGTCAGAATGGGCGAATATGCCTTGGGAACATAGAGCCTCTATATTTTTAAAAGCCGCTGATTTACTAGAAGGGCCTTTTAGAGATGAACTGAATGCTGCAACTATGCTGGCCCAATCTAAAAACGCAATGCAAGCAGAAATTGATGCCGCATGCGAATTAATTGACTTCTTTAGATTTAACGTTGCTTTTATGCAACAAGTATATGAAGACCAACCAGAGTCTAACCCTGGAATGTGGAATAGATTAGAATACCGTCCTTTAGAAGGTTTTGTATTTGCTATTACACCATTCAACTTTACCTCAATTGCTGCTAATCTTTGTGCTGCTCCTGCTATGATGGGCAACGTTGTAGTATGGAAACCGGCTGCTACTCAAATTTATTCTGCTCATGTTTTAATGAAAATATTTAAAGCTGCAGGTGTTCCTGACGGTGTTATCAACATGGTATATGTTGGCGGTGCTGACTCTGGCGAAGTTGTTTTCAATCACCCAGAATTTGCAGGCTTACACTTTACTGGATCTACAGGGGTATTTAAAAGCTTATGGAAAACCATTGGTGCTAACATAGATATTTACAAATCTTACCCAAGAGTAGTTGGAGAAACAGGTGGGAAAGATTTTATAATTGCACACAAATCTTCTATTCCTGCTCAAGTTGCTACTGCAATTAGTCGTGGAGCCTTTGAATTTCAAGGGCAAAAATGTTCTGCTGCGTCAAGAGCATATATTCCTTCTAATATTTCGGCTGAGATTTTGGAGGTTGTAAAAGAACAAGTAGATTCCTTTAAAATGGGAAGCCCAGAAGACTTCGGCAACTTTGTAAACGCAGTAATTAGTGAGCAATCGTTCGATAAAATTGCTTCATTTATTGATTACACGAAAGAAAGAGATGATGCTACAATTATCTGTGGTGGAAATTATGACAAATCAAAAGGATATTTTATCGAACCTACTGTTATAGTAACTACCGATTCTTCTTTCAAAACAATGTGCGAAGAGATTTTTGGCCCGGTAATGACTATTTACGTTTACGATGAAAACAAATGGGATGAAACCTTAGATATTTTAGACAAAACTTCTGACTATGCTTTAACAGGTGCTATTTTCTCCCAGGATAGATACGCTATTGTTAGTGGCATGAAGAAATTGGAAAATGCCGCTGGTAACTTTTACATAAACGACAAACCAACCGGAGCCGTTGTAGGACAGCAACCATTTGGTGGTGCTCGTGGATCTGGAACCAATGATAAAGCTGGATCATACTTGAATTTAGTTCGTTGGGTATCTCCAAGAACAATAAAGGAAACTTTTGTTCCACCTATGGACTATAAATATCCATTCTTAGGATAATTAAAAGCTGATTTATTCTTTTGAAAAACCGCTATTTGAAGTTTCGAATAGTGGTTTTTTAGTTTCATAATAAAAAACAATAGGACTGAATAACATCTACACAAGAAATTTCATCATTTATATATTTTTATTAAGTTAACAATTTACTTTCTTACTCCCTAGATTAACTTTACTTATTAAACAATATCGTTCACAATATATTTACTATCTTTGAATGACCATGATTAATGGTTGAATCAACATAGATGTATTTATCAAAATCATAAAAAACTTTGTTTTATGAACTTTCTTAAACTAGTTACTTTATTCCTTATTTTCTCCCAGTCTTTCATTTTTGGTCAACAAAACCATAGAGTTCTTAATTCTTTAGATCTTTTAAAAGCTAAATACCCAAATATGGAATCATGTAAAACAGATCAACGTCATGCTGCACTGATGATTAATGATCCTGATTACAATGAAAGATACCAAGCCAACAATAGGAAGATGAAATCTGTCCTTGGTAATCAAAATAAAATATTGAATGGAATAGTGACTGTTCCCGTTGTGGTTCACATCATTCATTTAGGGGAGGCTGAAGGCACCGGAACTAACATTAGTGACGCGCAAATAAATAGTGCTATCAATAATTTGAATGATTGTTATAGTGGAGCGGGAAGCTACGTAACAGATTTAGAGATTCAATTCCAATTAGCTCAAAGTGATCCTAACTGTAATGCTACCGATGGAATAATAAGAGTTGATGCTTCTGAAACATCCGATTACGCTGCCAACGGAATTACGGATGCTAATGAAACTGTTATAAAAGCCTTGAGTAAATGGTCTAATAGTTTATACTATAATATCTGGATAGTTTCAGAAATTGATAACAACGATCAAAACGGTTATTCTGGTACTCAAGGGTATGCGTACTACCCAGGTGCCCCATCTTCTAAAGATGGAGCTGTAATTCTATTTAATTCTTTTGGATACGACCCTACTCTAACTTTAGGATATAACTTAAAAAGCTTTACAAAATACAACGTAACAACAAATCATGAATTAGGTCATGCGTTAAATGTAAAACATACCTTTGAAGGCGACGATAATGGAAATCAATGTCCAGACAACACAACACCTTCAACTGACGGTGATGAATGCGCTGATACTCCAGCTCACAAAAGAGGTGATGGAGATTGCGGAAGTATGGGTTTGACATGTGATGGAGGAGACCTTGCCGACGCAGTTTCAAATATTATGTCTTACTCTTCTGATCAATGCCAAATTAAATTCTCTAGTGATCAAAAAGCAAGAATGAGAGCAGCTCTAGAAGTAACAAGATCGAGCCTTCTAACATCTAGAGGTATAGACCCTCCTGTCATTGGATTTACTGCTCCCTTATCTCCTAACTGCACACCAATTACTCAAAATACTGGTAATGTGTCAGGTATATTAAAAACAGAATTAAACGAAATAAATATATCTTCTGGATCTTCTGGTATTGATGGCGGTTATATAGATTATTCAGATCAATGCAATAGTTTTTTTGAAATCGATGCTACTATACCCAACACGTTAAATTTAGATGTTTATTCGGTCAATTTTCAACAGCTTAAAGTAGGTATTGATTGGAATGATGATGGAGATTTTAATGATGAAAATGAAATTCAGCATACCTCACAAGATATTGCGGAAGGGACCACAGTCTCATTTACAATAACTTACCCAACATCGATCCCTTATGATGACTATATTCGATGCAGAGCGCTAATTGACGTTGATGACAGATATGGAGTCCCTTTATTATCTAGTTTATGTGATCATCCCATTCATGGACAAGCAGAAGACTACTCGATATATATAAAGCCTGCTATCGGATCTATACCAGTAGCAGATTTTACTGCAGATGTTACAACTTTATGTGCTACAGCTTCTGTATCTTTTACTGATGCTTCTACCAACACTCCAACTTCATGGTCATGGGATTTTGGTGATGGGAATACCTCTACTTCTCAAAATCCAACATATAGTTATGCTGCTGGAGGGACTTATACAGTTGCATTGACCGCTACAAATTCCAGCGGAAGTGATGTTGAGACTAAAACTAGTTATATGACTGTTTCAGATTGCCAAACCACCCAGGTTCGAACTATTGATTGTGGGATAACTGTATCTTCATTTCAACAATATATTTATGCCGACATTGTTTCTGGTGCAGAAGCATATGAATTCGTTTACACCAACATAGCCACAAGTCAACAATTTACTAAAGAAAGACCTAATTATATAAACTCATTATATTGGGCAAATGCAAATGAAATAGGCGCAATTTACGATGTTAAAGTTAGAGTGAAAGTTGCTGGTGTATGGAGCTCTTATGGAGCAACTTGTCAGATATCCTCTCCTAATTCTATTCCTACCACCCAATTACGTGCATTAGATTGCGGAATAACTGTCTCTAATTTTAACCAATATCTTTTTGCTAATCCAGTACCAGATGCTCAATCTTATCAGTTTTTATATACAAATACTGTAACTAATCAGCAGTTCTCTAAAATCAGACCTAATTATGTCAATTCATTATACTGGGCCAACGCTACAGAGCCAGGAGCTATATATGACGTGCAAATTAGAATTAAAATGGGAGGAACATGGGGTAACTATGGTGCCGTATGTCAGGTATCCGCTCCATCTTCCATTCCTACCACCCAGTTACGTGCATTAGATTGCGGAATAACTGTCTCTAAATTCAACCAATATCTTTTTGCTATTCCGGTATTAGGTGCTCAATCTTATCAGTTTTTATATACAAACACCGCAACGAGTCAACAGTTTACCAAAATCAGACCTAATTATGTTAATTCTTTATATTGGGGAAACGCTTTAGAGATTGGGGCTACATACGATGTGCAAATTAGAATTATGATGGATGGAATATGGGGTAACTATGGTGCCACCTGTCAGGTATCCACCCCTGTAACAATACCTACAACACAAGTAAGGTCAATTGATTGTGGAGCGACAGTCTCATCTTTCAGCCAATACATCTATGCGAACCAGATTATTGGCGCTGAAGAATACCAATTCTTATATACAAATTCGATTACTAGCCAGCAATATACTAAAACAAGAGTGAATTATGTAAACTCATTATCATGGGCTGGAATAACTGATTTATCTGCAACCTATGATGTGAAAGTTCGGTTAAAATTTAATGGAGTTTGGGGTAATTACGGGCCCACTTGTCAAATTAGCACACCTGGTGCAGCTATCATGATAAACTCAGATTACCAAGAAATGATAAGTCAGAAACAACCAGCTAATCAGGCAGATGCTGATCCAATTGTTCTAAAGACTTATCCTAACCCAAACAATGGATTTGGGATATTTGTAGATATAATTAATCCTGATTACAATGATAATAAACATAGTGAAATAACACTATTGGATATGTACGGAAAAATAGTTTACCGTGAAATATTTAAAGGCGAAGTAACACACCAAGTGAAACACATCAGTTTTAACGCCAAATTAGAACCAGGAATTTATTTACTAAGTATAAAAAATGGTGATTTACTTGCTACTGATAAAATAATAGTAAACTAAAATATGACTGCATCGTATAAAACAAATATCTTTTAAAAAAAGTTTTCTATACGACCAAAACTTCCAATGGTAAAAGCTGTAATTTTTGATATGGATGGTCTTCTGATTGATTCGGAACCACTATGGAGAGAGGCCGAAATAAAAGTATTTAATTCAATTGGGCTAGAATTCAATGACAAAATGTGTCGTGAGACAATGGGAATGCGAATTGACGAAGTAGTCTTGTTTTGGCATAATCAATTTAAATGGATTTCGCCGTCAATTGATGAAGTTGCCAACCAAATTGTAGACGAGCTCGTTCATTTAATACTTGACAAAGGAGAAGCTATGACCGGTGTTTATGAAACGTTAAAGTTACTTCACAGCAAAAAGATTCCTCTGGCTATTGCTTCATCCTCTTCCATGAAAATTATTGGAAACGTGGTTCAAAAACTTGAAATAGCAAAGTACTTTGCTGTTATCCATTCTGCTGAATTTGAAACGTATGGAAAACCGCATCCACAGGTTTTTATCTCTACAGCACAGAAATTAAGAGTTAAGCCTGAGGAATGTATTGTTTTTGAAGATTCAAAACATGGAATGATTGCGGCTCTAGCCGCTAGAATGAAAGTGGTCGTAATACCCGAAAAAAAAGACGTCAATGCGTCTTGGCATTCTATTTCAACAATGAAATTAAAATCTCTTTCTGATTTTAAACTTAATTTGCTTTAGAAAAACATTTATAGTTTTTTTAAGTCTGCAATGGTTTGTAAAGGATTATCCGATTTGAATACAAAACTTCCAGCAACTAAAACATCTGCTCCGGCTTCAATCAATTTTTTAGCATTAGCTGAATTTACTCCTCCATCAATTTCAATTTTCGTTTCAGCTCCATTTTTAGTAATTAGAGCTTTCACCTTTCGAACCTTTTCGTAGGTAGATTCAATAAACTTCTGACCACCAAAGCCAGGATTAACAGACATTATAAGCACCAAGTCAATCTCATGAATAATACCTTCTAATAATTCAACTGGAGTATGCGGGTTTAATGCAACTCCCGCTTTCATTCCCTCCTCCTTTATTGCCTGTAATGTTTTATGCAAATGGGTACAAGCTTCATAGTGTACCGTCAAGATATTCGCTCCTGCTGCTTTAAAATCTTTAATGTAGCTATCAGGGTTCTCAATCATTAAATGAACATCTAATGGCTTTAAAGTATGCTTATTTATCGCTGCAATAACAGGCATCCCAAAAGATATGTTAGGAACAAATACTCCATCCATAACATCTAAATGATACCAATCAGCATCACTTTTATTAAGCATTTCACATTCTGATTGTAAGTTAGCAAAGTCTGATGCTAATAGTGATGGAGATATTAAATGAGCCATAGTTTTATTCTTTGCACAAAGAAACAAAAAAAGCCTCATTCCGATAGCTATCGGAATGAGGCTTTTTTAACGAGTAATTAACAGATTGTTAACCCAAGTATGTTTTTAGCATTTTACTTCGAGAAGTATGCTTTAATCTTCTAATCGCTTTTTCTTTAATCTGACGAACTCTTTCTCTTGTTAGATCAAAACGTTCTCCGATTTCTTCAAGCGTCATTGGATGTGCTCCGCTCAATCCAAAATATAAACGAACAACATCGGCCTCTCTAACCGTTAGAGTGGTTAAAGATCTTTCGATTTCTTTACGCAATGACTCATTCATCAGTTCTCTATCGGGTTTTGGATTAGAGTTTGATTCCATTACTTCATACATATTACTACTTCCATCTTCATCTTTCAACGGTGCATCCATAGACAAGTGTCTCCCTGCATTCTCCATTGATTGTTTCACTTCATTTTCAGTAATCTCTAATTCTTCAGCTATTTCTTGAACCGTTGGAGGTCTACCATATGTTTGCTCCAAAGCAGAAAAGGCTTTGTTTATCTTATTAATCGAACCAATCTTATTTAAAGGAAGACGTACTATTCTAGATTGCTCTGCTAGTGCTTGTAATATTGATTGACGAATCCACCATACAGCATAAGATATAAATTTAAACCCTCTTGTTTCATCAAAACGTTGCGCAGCCTTTATCAACCCCAGGTTCCCTTCATTAATTAAATCAGGAAGTGTTAATCCCTGGTTCTGGTATTGTTTAGAAACAGAAACAACAAACCTTAAGTTTGCTTTGACAAGCTTCTCTAAAGCCACTTCATCACCAGCTTTAATTCTTTGTGCTAGTTCAACCTCTTCTTGAGCAGTAATCAAATCTACTCTACCTATTTCCTGAAGATACTTATCTAAAGATGCGGTTTCACGATTTGTGACCTGTTTGGTTATTTTTAGTTGTCTCATGTTTTAATTTTGTTTTTACTTAAAGCTTCAAAAAGTATTGTTTGGTTAATAACACAAATTGAGCACAGAACTCCTAACGAAACATTATTTACATAAGTTTCAAAAAGTTAGCTTTATTTATCAGTAAATCGTCGAAACAATATGACAATCGTGTAAAGAATCCATTTTTGGGATGAATAATGCCGAGCTAGATAGAAAAAAAGAAACCACCTCTCCTAAGAAAGGTGGTTTCGTTTATATATATTTCTATAATTAATCCTGAGGTTTAACCTCTGGTTTAGGTAATAATGCTTTTCTAGAAATTTTCAATTTTCCATTTCTTGGATCTTTACCAATAACTTTAACTTCAATTTCTTGACCTTGTTTAAGGTAATCTTCTGGCTTTTCAACTCTTTCCCAAGCTATTTCAGAAACATGTAACAAAGCATCCTGACCTGGAAGAATTTCTACAAATGCTCCAAAAGCAACAATATTCTTCACTTTTCCGGAGTAAGTCTGCCCCACTTCAGCAACTGGAGGAAAAGCAATAGAATTAATTCTTTTTAACGCTTCTTCCATTCCTTCTGCATCTTCAGAGAAGATTTCAATCAATGCCATACCATTTTCATCTTCGTCTCCGATTGAAATTTTGGTATTTGTATCCGCTTGCATCGCTTGAATTGTTTCACCACCTTTTCCGATAATTCCACCAATTGCGTCACTAGGAACTTCAATTTTTCGAATTCTTGGAACGTGTGCTCTATAATCTTCACGAGGAGCAGACATTGTTTCCATTATCTTACCTAAGATATGTAATCGACCAGCTTTCGCTTGATTCAATGCATCTTCTAACATTGAGTAATCCAATCCATCAATTTTAATATCCATTTGACAAGCTGTGATTCCATCAGCTGTACCGGTTACTTTGAAATCCATATCACCTAAGTGATCTTCGTCTCCAAGAATATCTGAAAGCACTTTGTAACTTTTACCATCAGAAATCAATCCCATTGCAATACCAGAAACTGGTTTCTTCATTTTAATACCACCATCTAATAGTGCTAATGTTCCTGCACAAACAGTTGCCATTGATGAAGAACCGTTAGATTCTAATATCTCAGAAACTAATCTTATTGTATACGGATTATCAACCGCATCTGGTAACATTGGCTTTAATGCTCTGTATGCTAAATTACCATGACCAACTTCTCTACGACTAATTCCTCTAATTGGTCTCTCTTCTCCTGTTGAAAATGGAGGGAAGTTATAATGTAATAAGAATGTGTCTTCTCCTTGAGTTAATGCACCATCCTTTCTTTGAACATCTGCACTACTACCTAAAGTGAGCGTTGTAAGCGATTGCGTTTCACCTCTTTGAAACAATGCAGAACCGTGACAACCTGGCAAATATCCTACTTCACTCCAAATAGGTCTTATCTCATCCATTGTACGACCATCCATTCTGTTTGAAGAATCTAAAACAACTTGACGAATTGCAGCTTTCATAGCTCCTTTGATGTAAGCTCCCATTTGTTCTTCACCCAATTCTTCAGCACTTAACTCAGCTTTAACAGCATCTTTAACTTCTGAATATTGTCTATTACGTTCGTGACGATCAGACAAACCTTGTGCAGTAATATCATAATACTTTTGGTAAGCCATATCCTTAATCTTAGCTCTCAATTCATCATTATGGTTTTCGTGACTATATTCTCTTTTTACCTTTGAAGAAGGAACTTCAGAAGCTAACTCCATCTGCACTTGACAGTGAACTTTTATTGCTTTGTGAGCTTCTTTAATTGCTTCTAACATATCAGCTTCAGAAACCTCAAGCATTTCACCTTCTACCATTACAACACTATCCATAGTTCCGGCAATCATCATGTCTAATTCCGAACCTTCTAACTCTTCGAAAGTTGGGTTTATTGTATATTTCCCATCTTTTTTTGATACTCTCACTTCCGATACTGGTCCATTAAATGGAATATCGGAAACAGCTATTGCAGCTGATGCAGCAAGGCAAACTAAAGCATCTGGTATATTCTTTTTATCAGAAGACATTAATTGTACCATAACCTGCGTACCCGCATGGTAATCATCTGGAAACAATGGTCTAAGTGCTCTATCAACTAAACGCATTGTTAAAATTTCATCATCACTTGGACGTGTTTCTCTTTTTAAGAAGCCTCCTGGAAACTTACCTGTAGAAGCAAATTTCTCTCTATAATCTACTGTTAAAGGAAGGAAATCTACTCCTTCTCTAGCATCCTTACTCGATACAATTGTTGCAAGCAACATTGTGTCATCTAATCTTACAACAACAGCTCCATCAGCTTGTTTAGCTAATTTACCTGTTTCGATGTGAATTACTTTTCCATCACCCAAATCAATTTTTTTGTTTACGATATTCATTTTTCTGTTTTTATCTCAGCTTTCATCTTCCAAAACTGAGGGTTTATATTTAAAATAGACTTTAGAAGCTCCGCTTCTAAATTAATAGACAAAACACTAAATTATGTTATTGTTTTGTCCATTTTTAACAAAGAAGGGACTATTACAATTACGCAACAGTCCCTCCAATACTATTAACCAACTTCTCTTAGTCGATTATAACTCATTATCTTCTTAATGCTAATTCCTTAACAATAGCTCTGTAACGAGTAATATCCTTTTTCTTGAGGTAATCAAGGTGATTCCTTCTTTTACCAACCAAAAGAACCAAAGCTCTTTGTGTATTAAAATCTTTTTTATTTTTTTTCAAATGCTCAGTTAAGTGAGCAATTCTTAATGAGAATAAAGCGATTTGCCCTTCAGCAGTACCCGTGTCTTTCTCATTTTTGTTGTGTTTTTTAAAAACCTCTTTTTTCTTTTCTTCTGTTAAATACATCTTGCAATACTTTTAGTAATTGTTATGTGATTTTGTTAATTCGGCTGCGAAGATAATTTTTTATTTTCTAATTATCACTAATTCTTAAACAATTTTATAGCAAGCGCAAGTCTTTCCTTCATTTCGCGTCTATCTACAATAAAATCTAAGAATCCGTGTTCCAATAAAAACTCTGAAGTCTGAAAACCTTCGGGCAAATCTTTTCCAATAGTCTCTTTAACAACTCTAGGTCCAGCAAAAGCTATTAAAGCTCCCGGTTCAGCAATGTTTATATCACCTAACATGGCAAAAGATGCTGTAATTCCACCTGTTGTAGGATCTGTTATGTAAGAAATATATGGCTGTTTTGCATCAGCCAACTGGGTTAAACGAGCAGAAGTTTTTGCCATTTGCATCAACGAGAAGCCAGCTTCCATCATTCTAGCCCCACCAGATTTTGAAATCATCATAAAAGGACAATCCTTTTTTATTGCATATTCTATTGCCCTAGCTATCTTCTCTCCCTACTACAGAACCCATTGAACCACCAATAAATGCAAAATCCATACAAGCCACAACCAAATCATTTCCAGATGATTTACCATAAGCAGATGCAACAGCATCCTTCAAGCCACTTTTCTTCTGGGTTGCAGCAATTCTATCAGTATATTTTTTAGTATCCTCAAACATCAATGGATCACCAGACTCAAGGTTAGCATCTAACTCTTTGTACTTATTATCATCAAAAATGATTTCAAAATACTCCTTAGAACCAATTCGAGTATGAAAGCCCTCTTTAGGGGTCACAAACTGATTAGCATGCAACTCTTTGGTTTCAATCACATCACCCTCCAGGAGTTTTTACCCAAAATCCGTCAGGAGTTTCTTTCTTATCTTTTGTTGCCGTAACAACACCTTTTTGTTTTCTCTTAAACCAAGCCATATCTTTTAAATTCTGAGGACAATAGACGCAAAGCCAAAAGACTTTGAGCCATGTCTATAATTAAACATTATTAAGCTATTGTTATACTTTCATCCAAATAAACATCTTGGATTGAATTCAGCAAACTAATTCCATCTTTCATATCTTTTTGAAAAGCTTTTCTTCCAGATATCAAACCATGCCCTCCCGCTCTCTTATTTACTACAGCAGTCATTACAGCCTGTTCCAAATCAGATTTTCCATCACCAGTAGATGCGCCACCAGAATTAATCAATCCGTTTCTTCCCATGTAGCAGTTTGCCACTTGGTAACGACATAGATCAATCATATGGTCAGTTGTCAATTCAGAATAAACCTTAGGATGTGTTTTTCCAAAATTAATATTTGTGTAACCTCCATTATTTTCCGGTAATTTCTGTTTGATAATATCTGCCTGAATAGTTACTCCTAAATGATTTGCCTGAGCTGTAATATCGGTAGCGACATGATAATCAACTCCATCCTTTTTAAAATCGCTATTTCTAAGGTAACACCATAAAACTGTAGCCATGCCCAATTCATGTGCTCTTTCGAAAGCTTCAGCAACTTCAATAATTTGACGATTGCTATCTTCAGATCCAAAGTAAATTGTTGCACCTACAGCTGCAGCGCCTAAGTTCCATGCTTCATCAACACTTCCAAACATAATCTGCTCAAACGTACCAGGATGCGTTAACATCTCATTATGATTTAACTTAACTATAAAAGGTATTTTGTGCGCGTACTTTCTGCTAACGGAAGCTAAAACTCCAAAAGTTGATGCCACAGCGTTACACCCTCCTTCATAGGCTAATTCAACAATCTTTTCACTATCAAAATAAATTGGGTTTGGCGCAAATGATGCACCTGCAGAGTGCTCTATACCTTGATCAACTGGCAAGATAGAAACATATCCTGTATTTGCCAATCTACCCGTACCATATAGCGCTTGTAAATTCTCTTAATACCTGTGGATTTCTATTCGTTTGCACAAAGCACCTATCAATAAAATCATTACCCGGTAAATGCAATAAGTCTTTGCTTATCGTTTTACATTCATGATTTAACAATCCGTCTGCACTAGTCCCTAGTATATCAATCGTTTTAGACATTATATTTATTTTTATTATTGTATTTAGCTAATTTTAAGACTGCGAATCTAAGAATAATCTCTGAAGTTATTTCTTTTTCGACAATATTTAGAAAGGATAACCTATTCCCAAGTTAAATTGTAATTTAAAAAACTGCCCCCTATCAATCTCCACATCAACATACTGCTCGATCTCTGTATCGTAAACAGATTCGAAATAACTGCTCCCTTCTTTCAACCCTCCCTGAAATAACCATCTTTGAGAGGCAGGTAAAGATGGATTTCTAAAAGGCATTGAAAGATCAAATCGAATCACAAAAAAATCAAGATCCATTCTTAAACCAATACCCGTTCCAATTGCAATTTCACTAATAAACCTATCAGCTTCAAAGTGAGCATCTGTTCGCAGAGAGTCTCTATTAATCAGCCAAATATTACCTGCATCAACAAATAAAGCACCTTCAACCCAACTAATTAAAGGAAACCGGAACTCAATATTACTTTCTAACTGAATATCACCAATTTTATCGAAACTTCCAGTAGAATCATAAAAGGCACCCGGACCTAGGGTTCGAGCTTTCCAAGCTCTCATGCCATTTGCCCCACCGGAGAAGAAACTTTTTTGAAAAGGCAATGCCTCCGAAAGATTACTCAAAGGCAATCCTATTCCAGCAGCTACTCGATAAACTACTTTTGTTTTTTTAGATAAAAGCCTGTAATAACGGGTATCTAAGTTAATTTTGACAAATTGAGCAAATCTTATTCCAAATAAACTATAGCTATTTGTTGTTGTATCAATTACCTGGTTGGAATATTTATAAACACCTCTTAAAACATTGCCTGCTCCTTCAATAGTAGTGCTTGTATAAAATACATTTCTCCTCTTTTTTAATTGCTGCCCATTGTATTCAAACGACAATCTTCCTCCAGCAATTATGTGATTATCATAACTAGCAGCAAGAAACCCATCATTAATGGCATCGATTTTATCTTGAAAAGCCTGCTCCTTAGTAATACTTATAGCACTCAAAGAAATAGGCGTAAACTTATATGTAATAGGAGCTTTCTCATGCCACACCCATGTCATGGAAATGTCTTGAACCCCTCGGGTAAAATCAGGCCTCTTCTGATAATTATAGGAAGTCGTTAACTCCGTTTTAGCATTTGCTTTATTTGTGAAGTATTTATTTAGAAATAAAAAACGAGGAAAAACAAGTGATATCCGGGGTCCAAACTCAATGGTATTAAAATTTGCATTAGATAATAAATTATCATCCGATTCATCATCGATTAACAACTTTTGTGCTTCTAAACCTCCAGAAAAGCTTATTTGTAATCTTTCTGCACCACCGAAGACGTTCTTATGCGCATACGTCATACTCCCTTCAATACCATACAATCCGTTATTATGAAGCCCATCTGAGGAAACGTTAAACGTCTGCGCTTTTATAGGCTCCAAAACAATTCTAGCCTGAAGTCCATCATTTAATGTGTCAAACTGAATGGAAACAGATTTAAAAATTCCCAATCCCGAAAATTTTCTATAGGTAGCTTCTATAGTCGTTTTATTATAAAGCTCCCCTTCTTTTATTAATACACCATCATGAAGCATTTTTAAATGGTACCTTAATTTTTTCTTGTGGTAAAAATCAATCTCTTCAAAAGTCTCTTTTTGATAACTTTGTAAAACAGAACCAATGGCATCTTTAGAATCATAATCAACCACCACAATAACTTCCTTGATTTCATATTGCTTATGTTTTACCTCAACAATAGAATCAGTCATTATATCCTTTATTTTATAATTCTGAATGCCTAAAACAACATTTACCTGTCTTGAACCAAGAGTACTATCTATTCTAAAATAAATAAACTCCTTATTGAAGAAATGATATCCATTATCTAGTAAATATTTTGTTAAACGCGTTCGTTCATGATCCATCTTATCCGTATTGAAATTCTCTCCAACTTTCAAATATGAATCCTGAGAGATACGATTTATGTAGCTTAACAGTACCGAATCATTAATTTGATTTTTAATTTCCTTAATCGTATAAGGTTTTCCTTCTGAAACAATATAGACTACCTCAGCTTTTTGATGTTTCCCAAATGACACCATGTAATCAATTTCACTATTGAAATAACCTTCATTAATTAATTGATTATTAAGTTGTTTTATTGATTTGTGTATCTTTAACGAGTCGAGTATAACAGGTGCTTCTCCAGAATTCCTAAGCCCTTCCCCAAAAGTTGTTTTAACAACCTTGTACTGTTTAGGAAGTTTATCTTTTGCGCGTCTTTTTATATTCTTTTGGTCAATTTTTAAATTCTTTGCATCCGCCTTGTTTTTATTTACCAGTTTCCTTTTTTGAATTCTCTCTTCATTCGATAGGCTATAAATCCTCAAATGAAGTCTTGCCAATCCAAACCCTATTTTTCTGTTTGGTTTTTGCTTTAAAATCGGATATAATTCATCAACTGAAATTTGTCGACCATGATTCTTACCTCCTATAGAGTCTTCTTCAAATAAAATCTTGTTGCTATCCAATAAATATTCATCTTCAAGAACATATTTTGTCGGGCTGCAAGAGAATACATCCAAAAGAACAATTGATAAAATGAAATATTTAGTAGAAAAGCTTTTCAAGAATGCAAATATATGTTACGGATTTAAATGCAATTTACTAATTTGCACAAAAATAGAAATTAGGTGATTAATAACAGAGAAATAAAGCTAATCAATTCATTAAAAAGGAAAAAGAATAGAATTGAAGAAGGACTTTTTGTCGTTGAGGGAGAAAAAAATGTAGAAGAACTACTTCAATCCAGTTTTCAAATCCTAGACATTTACGCAACAAACAATTGGACAAGTGAATGGGAACACCATATAATATCAGAAAAAGAATTAGGAAGAATCAGTTCTCTTTCTACTCCAAATAAAGTAATAGCCTTAGTTAAAATTCCAAAACAAGCGCCTATTAATACCAGTATAACAAGTCTTGTGATCGACGGCGTGAATGACCCTGGAAACTTAGGAACCATTATTAGAACTGCAAATTGGTTTGGGATCTATCAGGTAATCTGCTCCAATAACAGCGTTGACAAATTCAACCCTAAAGTTATTATGGCTTCTATGGGATCAATTTTTAAAACAAATGTTTTCTATACGGATTTAAAAAATTATTTGGAAGAATCCAAACTCCCTATTTATGGAGCTCTACTTGAAGGGGACTCAATATTTGACACATCATTTAATGATCCTAGTATTTTGCTCTTAGGAAGCGAATCTCACGGAATTTCTGCTGAGCTTGTTCCATTAATAACTAATAAAACAACTATTCCCGGGGGCGAAAACACAGAATCACTTAACCTCGGTGTATCAGCTGCAATTTACTGTTCTGAATATTTTAAACAAAATTCCATTTAATAATGAAAATAATGTTCAATCATTACTTATAATCCCTTTCGGCATGGACTTATATTTTGATGTTTAAGTCTAAAAACATTTGTAAAATAAAGATTTCTTAATGCCCGCCCCAAACAACAAAAGTAGCCTTACCTTTAATGATTGGCAACAGCTGTATAATTCATAACAATCTTTTTAATTATTCTTGTATTTCCGGGTAAGTCAACAACCCTAGATTCCATTCCTGCAGTAAATTTCTTATTTACTTTAAAATTCCTAGACTCTCCATTACCAAATACAATTTTTACATTTCGCAACAATATAGGAGCATCCAAAACCTTAAATTTTATTTTCGTAAACAAACCTTCATATGCGGTAAATAGAATTTCGTCATGATCGGCCCCCATATTTACTTTTCTCGAACCTAATTTCTCCCACTTAAAAGCTTGCTTGTTTTCAACTAAATTATTAGGTTCTATAATCAACCTCAAATGAAAACAGGCCTCCAATTAATAGAGCGATTGACAATAATTTTATACTTTTTTTCATAGTTTAATTTTTAGAATAATCATTAAGACTTGAGAAGGGATAGCAAATTTAATCTAATGCCTTTCCATTTACAATAACTTCAATACACCTTTGTCCATCAATTGCTGCTGAAACTATTCCTCCTGCATAACCGGCTCCTTCTCCTATTGGATACAATCCCTTCACTTCAACATGTTCAAACGACTCTTTATCTCTAGGAATGCGAACCGGAGAAGAAGTTCTAGACTCAACCGCGTGCAATACGGCTTCATTTGTATAATACCCCTTCATTTTTGATTTAAAAGCTTTAAAACCCTCTTTTAATGCTTTTGTAATAAATTTCGGTAATACATCCGAAAGCTGTACAGACGTAATTCCCGGATAGTAGGAAGTTTTCGGTAAGTCTTCTGATTTAACTCCTTCAACAAAATCAATCATTCTTTGCGCGGGAACTTTTTGCCCTTGACCCGCGATTTCCCAGCATTTCTCTTCCACACTTTTTTGAAAATACACTCCAGCCAAGGGTCCATAACTATGAAATTCTGAAATATCATCCCATCGAACCTCTGTGACAATTCCTGAATTAGAAAATGGATTATTCCGTTTACTGGGCGACCATCCGTTAGTGACTACCTCACCTTCAGAAGTAGCACAAGGAGCAATTACACCACCAGGGCACATGCAAAAAGAATAAACTCCTCTATCCTCAGTTTGTTCTACTAAACTGTAAGAAGCTGGCGGCAAATATTCTCCCCTAACACCATTGCATTTGTATTGTAACTTATCGATTAAAATTTGAGAATGCTCAACTCTCACACCCATTGCAAAAGACTTATATTCCTGTTTTATGCCTTTCTTATCCAATAAGAAATAAATATCTCTCGCAGAATGTCCAGTAGCTAAAATTAATTTCTCACAGGAAACATTTAGATTATCGTTAATTACTATTCCTTTTACTTTCCGCTCTCAATTGCAATATCCGTCATTTTAGAATCAAAATGTATTTCTCCTCCACAAGAAATAATCTGTTCTCTAATACTAGCTATTAACTGAGGTAATTTATTTGTTCCAATATGCGGGTGAGCATCAACTAAAATATTTTTATCAGCTCCATGATAAACAAGCGCTTCCAAAACTCTTTTTACATTGCCCCTTTTTTTAGATCGTGTATATAATTTACCATCAGAATACGTCCCTGCTCCACCTTCACCGAAACAATAGTTAGATTCTGGATTTACCACACCTTCTTTATTAAGTATTGCAAGATCTTTTCTGCGCGTTCTTACATCCTTTCCTCTCTCAAAAATAATTGGCTTGACACCAAACTCTAATGCCTGCAAGGCCGCAAAAAGACCGGCAGGACCACTACCAATAATTACAACAAAATCGCTTGAATTTTCTACATTTTGATAGTTGAAAGTATTTTCTACTTCCGTAAAATCTTCATCGACATATACATGAGCTTTCAACTGATAGTTAATAGGGGTTCTGCGTGCATCTATGGAGCGCTTTATTATTTCAATATGATTAATCCTTTCTTTTTCAAGTTTTAAAAATAATGAAACTGACTTAAGTAACTCCTCTTCCAAAAAGACTTGTTCGGGAAGAAGAGATATCTGAATTTCCTTTTTCATTATCCTTCAAAGGTAAATGACAAAGTCCAAACTTTTGAGCGCAAGCTCTCAATAGGACTTGAAAATTTTAAATTTTCCTGAATGAGCATATTCTTTAATCCCATTCCTAATTTTAACTCAACTCCAAATTTAAAATACTCCAGAAAAAGGTCAATACCCCCACCTATTTCCAATCCATAATCCGCTCTAGATGTCTTTACTATTTGGTCCTCTAACGAGGCCGAAGAATTCTTAACACCTTCACTGCTAGACATATCAAAACCCAATCTTCCACCACCAATTATATATGCAGCAAAATTATTGATTCTGTTTGTTCTAAACTTAAGCAATAGAGGAAAATCTAAAAAAACTGGCTGAACTTCCTTTTTCCAAAACTCCGAAGAATCTGGTTGTTTGAAATAAGTATATTCTATAACTCTTTCTTGAAATGACAAAGAAGGTACAAGTCGTATCTTTAAATTAGGAGTAAGGTTCAAGGAAGAAACAATACCAAGATTAAAACCGGGCTTTGGTTCTACCTCCAGTACCATTAAAGTATCTATCGAAGTACCATATGCTGTATTTTTATCCAAATAGAAATCCGCCTTATTATAACCGAGCACAAAACCAAAATGCATTCTGTTTTCGTCAAAATCATACAAGTTTTCCATTTGTTGCGCATAGCTTTTTCCAACTATTACAAATAATAAACATATGACAATTAGCTTTTGCATTAACCAGTTAAAAAAATATAATTGCTTATCAACGTTGGCTTTTTGATTTTATTTTTCACCGATATAGATTGTAGCTATTCCTCCCGAAACTTTTACCTTAGAAACATTTGTAAATCCAACAGACTCATAGATACTTAAAAACTCTTTACCCTCAGGAAAAGCATCAATAGATTCAGGAAGATAGGCATAGGCCGAAGCATCTTTAGAAATAGTTTTTCCCACCTTAGGCATAATGTACTTTGAATATATCATGTAAGATTGTTTTATCGGAAAATTTTTCGGCTTTGAAAACTCTAGAACAGCGGAAACTCCTCCAACATTTAAAACTCTATACATTTCTGCAAGTCCTTTTTCTAGATTCTCAAAGTTTCTAACTCCGAACCCAACGGTAATGGCGTCAAAAGAGTTATCATCGAAGGGGAGATTTTCTGAATCTCCATTTCGAAGTGTTATTTTATCTTCGAAACCCTTTTTTATCATTTTCTCTCTGCCTTTGTCGAGCATCCCATTAGATATATCAACTCCAATAACTTTTTCAGGATTTAACCTCAAGGCTTCTATTGCAAAATCCCCTGTACCAGTGGCTATATCCAAAATTAATTTAGGATTGTATCTTCCAATTATTTTAATTGCCTTCTTTCTCCATATTTTATCAATACCAAAAGATAAAAAATGATTCAAAAAATCATACCTATGCGAAATATTATCAAACATTTCAGCAACTTGTTCTTTTTTGGAGCTATCTGAATCCTTAAAGGGAGTAACTATTTTATTTTTTGACATGTGTACAAAGGTAACGAGAATTTACTTGTCTTACTATTCAAAAACAATTTTTAGCACATAATGCACCTTCCTTTACTTGCCTTTAAAATCACCAGGATTAGAATCAGGATGTTTTATATTATTTCCCTAATACTATATCAAACTACCTAGAATTGCAAATTTGACCGAATAGATCTTTAACCTTCCCTTCAATATTAGAAACAAAAAATGCGTTTGATTTCATTTTATTCTTCTACTTATAACATGGATTGAAGTTTTTATCTTGACGGCGTTAAATTATGTTCGGAATAAAATTCATTCAACACAAGAAAAAAAACACGTCCTAATAATGGTTTTGACATGCGAACCATAGAACAAAAAAAAACAATCTGTACTGTTTTCATACCTTTGCATTACCTTTTTGAATTAATACAATTTCAGTTGCAAGGAAGTAAACAGAGTCGGGAATTAACAATTGAGCAAAAACTTATAGTAGCTGCGCAAAATAACCCTGCTCGGTTTGCTCCTTTGTATGATAAATATCATAGGCAAATTTTTCTTTTCATTTTTAAAAAAGTTAAAAATGAAGATATTGCTGGTGACATTACTTCTACCGTTTTTCTTAAAGCCTTACTAAACATTAAGAAGTTTAAATTTCAAGGCTTCCCGCTTTCCTCTTGGCTTTATAGAATTGCATCGAATGAAACCAATATGTATTTCAGGAAGTCAAAAAAAACAAATGAGGTAGAAATAATGGAGTCTGACGTTATTGAATTAATGACTGAAATGAAAGAAGGCATTGATGTAGACCGTCAGGAAATGCTAATTGCCGCCCTGAATAATTTACCTTTGGAACTTACCGAATTAATAGAATTAAGATATTTTGAGAAAATGTCTTTTAAAAGGATAGGAGAAATTAAAGGTATTTCAGAAGGGAATGCTAAAATAAGAGTTTACAGAGTAATTGAAAAATTAAAAACAATATTGAAGACCAACTAACGAATGAGGAAGTACAAAATAAATAGAGACAAAGAGCGCAAGCTTCCACCGCATGCAGTCAGCGATAAATTCAAAGACTTCGATAAAATTCGTATGCAATACAATGAAATAACTAAGCGACCTAAACAACCTCTTTATAAGAACAAAAAGCTCTTTATGCTGCTAATATTAATTGCAGTAGTTGCATATGTTGTTTCTGAAAGTATTAAGGAAGAAAAGGCCATTGAAGCCGAAAAAAACAAGATTGAATTGAATAAAAAAGGGGAATAACCTCTCGTTATACCATTTATTTGAAAACTCTTATTGGATTATAACTTTTTCTGTTCTTATCATTCCATTAATATTAATCTCAATCAAATAAATTCCAGAATCAAAGTTAGAGAAATTCTTATTTGAACTAGCTCCGTTTTCTAGAGAATGAGACAGTAACTTACCTGCTAAATCTGCAATTCTAATTGACCATGAATTATCCGGTTTTTCATTTAATGTTATTGTAATTAATTTACTTGAAGGATTAGGGATAATATCGTTAGTATATTTTTCCTATGATTTGTTTTAATTAATACTACTAATATAAAAAAAAATATTGAATTAATTAATTACGCCTTAGACGTTAGCTACTCAAGATAAAGGAGTTCGGTTTACTGACTCCTTTTTTATTTTATAGTGTTTATAATTAATATCTTTACGTTTTGAAAAACATTAAAATCCGAACCTCGATGAAATACGGTTTAACTATCTTTCTAATACTTTTGCTGCTGACAGGAACTTCACAAGAAAATTCTGAATCTGAAAAAAAAAGCAAACCAATTAGCAGAACTTTTGGTTCAACAAGAATAATAAATTCACATTCGACTGAGTGCATTGAAAAAAAGACATTAGATTTTAGAATTTCTCACAGGTTTGGAGATATAAATGGTGGAGCTTTTACATTATTTGGAATTGACAATGCCGCTGATATCAGATTTGCTTTTGAATATGGTGTTTCAGATGATTTACTAATTGGCTTAGGAAGGTCAAAAGGACAAGGCCCAATTAATTCACTGGTAGATGGTTTTTTTAAATATAGAATCCTTCATCAGACAAAAGACAATAAAGTGCCAATTAGCCTTGCTATATTGGGAACAACAGCATTCACCTACATGAAAAAATCTACCGATTCTACTTCAGTTACCTCTTTTCCTTCCCTATCTCATCGCTTCTCCTATGCTTCACAAATAATTATTACACGTAAATTTGGTGATAAAGTCGCATTAGCCATACTTCCAAGTTATACACACAGAAACTATGTTCATTTCCTAGATCAAAATGGGTTGTTTTCCATCGGCTCTGCAGTTTCCATAAAAATCGCAAAAAAAATAGCGATCATAGGCGAATACTATTACAACTTTGATTCTCCCGATTTGAGGACAGATTTCAGAAGCGCAATTGCCTTAGGAATTGAATTTATTACTTACGGGCATGACTTTCACATCAACTTTACAAATTCACGAGGTTTTGGTGAAACGCAGTTTATTCCCAACACCAAGTCGAATATTAATACAGGAGAATTTCGTTTAGGGTTTACGATTACAAGAAACTTTATGCTTTAACGAATATTATCAAATTAAGCTGAGTATTTTTCCAACCAAATGTCATTTGAGCTAGACACGAAACAGATTAATAAATTAGCAATTCCTGCTATTTTATACAATATTACTGAACCACTTATTGGATTAGCTGATACTGCTATTATTGGACAAATGCCCGAACACGCAACTCAAGCACAAGGAGGTGTTGGGCTAGCTGTTGGATTAATAATGACGCTTGTTTGGGGGTTAGCTCAAGTTCGAACTGCTGTTTCTGCAATTATTAGCAAATACCTGGGAATGGGTAAGTTAAATGAAATCAAATCACTTATTCCACAGTCGCTTGCTTTCAGCTCTACTATTAGGTGGTTTATTTTGGTTTTTGACTTCGTTTTATTACGTGATATAAGTGCTTTTTATTCCAAGAAGACAACCAAAGAATCAAAGATTTTTCAGCTAGTTATTACAATATTAGAGCAATGGGGTTGCCACTTTCTCTTTTTATTGCAGGAGTATTTGGGGTGTTTAGAGGGTATCAAAATACTTCATGGGCAATGGTAATAAGCTTTATTGGAGGAATAGCAAATATTGTAATGGATTTAATTCTAGTAAACGGAATAGAAGGCTTAGTGCCCGCTTACGGTGTGGAAGGAGCAGCAATTGCTAGCGTTATTGCACAACTAATGATGGCAATATTATGTATCGTTTATTTATTAAATAAAACACCTTTTAATTTAAAATTGAGCTTTCCGTTAAATCCTGAATTTTCAAATATGTTTTGGATTGCAATGAATATGTTAGCGCGATCATTGGCTTTAAATATCACTTTTATATTAGCGCTTAGATATGCAAGTGGATATGGTGCAAAAGAACTAGCGGCATATACAATTGGAATAAACATTTGGTTATTTACCTCATTCTTTATAGATGGATACTCAAATGCAGGAAACGCTTTAGCGGGAAAGTTTCTAGGAGCAAAGGATAATAAAAACCTAAATCGATTAGGTTGGAAATTAATGTTTATTAACCTTAGAATAGCCTTTGGCTTATCCATTGTTTATTTCATCTCCTACCCTTTTATGGCTCAAATTTTCAATTCCGATCCAGAAGTTCAGCAAATTTTCAATCGTTTCTATTGGCTAGTTATTCTGGCAATTCCAATCAATTCAATAGCCTATAGTTTTGACGGAGTTTTTAAAGGTCTAGGTGAAGCAAAGTTTTTACGAAACATATTGTTAGTTGGAACATTTATTATTTTCATCCCTGTCTTATTATTAATAGACTATCTGCAGCTTGACTTATTTTCCATATGGATTGCATTTGTGGCTTGGATGTTGTGGAGAGCAATAAGTCTTGTAGTTAAATTTTCTAAACTTGTAAATGACAAATAATATGAAAAAGCAATTTCATTCTGTCGGTATAGCGCTATTTACGCTAGTGATATTTCAATCATGCATGGGTACCACTTATCTGAATGTTCGTCATGCTGCTCAAATATCACTACCTGCAGATTTGGATTCTGTGCTTGTAATTAATAAAACCAAAGTTGAAAAAGGCAAGGGAAATCAGGTTTTCAATGCTTTAGAAGGCTTGATGACTGGAGAACCTATATTAGGTGATAAATACGGATCTAAAAGTGCTATAAAAAATATGCAAAAACTCGTTAGAGAATCGGATCGAATGGATTTAATTCATAATGACATTATTAATTTAGGATTAAAAGATATCTCTGGTGATACACCGATCAAATCTGATATTGTTGACTCTATTTGCGCAGAATATGGAGCCGATGGTTTAATTGCTTTGGAGCTTTTTGATTCAGACAGTTATAATTCAACAAACTCTGCAGAAGTAAAAACATTATGGCGAGTTTACTATCCAGATGAACGAAAAATTATAGATGAATATATTGTGCACTCCGGGGCGAATAACTTTAGCCTTTCGGTTCTAGTTCCCTCTGGATATCGCGCTATATCCAAAGCCGGAGCTTATGGTGCGGAATTGTATTTTAACAGAATCGTACCTAATTTTACAAGAGAAGCAAGATATTACTATACAAAAGGTTCACACGAAATAAAAGCCGCTAAAAAAAGTGTAAAGCTAAGAAATTGGGACCAAGCAATTTATTATTGGGAAGTAGAAACTGAATCTCAAACAA
This sequence comes from uncultured Flavobacteriales bacterium, assembly GCA_943788755.1. Classification (GTDB taxonomy): domain Bacteria; phylum Bacteroidota; class Bacteroidia; order Flavobacteriales_D; family Parvicellaceae; genus CALSMU01. Next base: position 409,967 of record CALSRM010000001.1, on the reverse strand, counting down.
ATCAAAAAAACGAAGGTAAAGCAGCATATAACCTGGCTTTAGCATATGAAATAAAAGAGGATTTTGATAAAGCACTTGAATGGATTGATGTTTCAGAAGCAGCGGGAAACAAGAAAGCCACTTCTTACAAAGCTATTCTACAAAACAGAAAAAGTGAAATGCCGTTAATAGAGGATCAATTAAAAAGAGAATAGTCTACTTACAAAAAAAGCCACTTACTAAGTGGCTTTTTTAATTCTCTACCTAATTAAATCTACATATGAATCACTTCACCATATGCAGCTGCTGCAGCTTCCATTATAGCTTCACTCATTGTAGGGTGTGGATGAATTGTTTTAATTAATTCGTGTCCTGTAGTTTCTAATTTACGAATAGCAACAATCTCTGCAATCATTTCGGTAACGTTACCTCCAATCATGTGAGCTCCCAACAACTCTCCGTATTTAGCATCAAAAATTAATTTAATAAAACCATCGTTCATTCCAGCAGCACTTGCTTTTCCTGAAGCTGAAAATGGAAATTTACCAATCTTTAATTCATGTCCTGCTTCTTTAGCAGCAGCTTCCGTCATACCAACAGAAGCAACCTCTGGAGAACAGTAAGTACACCCCGGGATATTACCGTAATCAATTATATCGGGATTCTCTCCTACAATTTTTTCAACGCAAGTAATTCCTTCTGCAGAAGCAACGTGGGCTAATGCTGGACCAGGAATAATATCTCCAATTGCATAATAACCAGGAATATTCGTTTCGTAAAAATCATTTACCAAAACCTTACCCTTATCAGTTACAATTCCAACTTCCTCTAATCCTATGTTTTCAATATTCGCTTCAATACCAACAGCACTTAAAACAACATCACATTCAAGAATTTCTTCTCCTTTTTTCGTTTTAACCTTTACTTTACATCCTTTTCCTGCTGTATCTACACTTTCCACAGAAGAATTCGTCATTATTTTAATTCCTTGCTTTTTAAAAGAGCGCTCTAATTGCTTAGATACTTCCGCATCTTCTACAGGAACAATATTTGGCATGTACTCTACTACAGTTACTTCACAACCCATTGTTTGGTAGAAATAAGCAAACTCAACTCCAATCGCTCCAGAACCAACTACCACCATTTTCTTTGGCATTTTTGGTAGTACCATTGCATCTCTATATCCAATTATATTTATACCATCTTGCGGTAAATTTGGTAAATGACGAGAACGAGCACCCGTTGCTAAAACGATGTTTTTAGCTGAATACTCAGTCGTTTTTCCTTTATCATCCGTAACGTCAACTTTCTTACCAACCTTTACTTTACCAGTACCCATAAGAACATCAATCTTGTTCTTCTTCATTAAGAATTGGACACCTCCACTCATTTTGTCAGCGACTCCTCTGCTTCTTTTAACAATTGCATCAAAATCAGCTTTTCCTTCTTTTACAGAAATCCCGTAATCAGCAGCATGGTTAATGTATTCAAATACATTCGCACTTTTCAATAGTGCTTTTGTTGGGATACAACCCCAGTTTAAACAAATACCACCTATTGATTCTTTTTCAATTACTGCTGTCTTCAAACCTAATTGCGAAGCTCTAATTGCAGTCACATATCCTCCAGGTCCACTTCCCACTACTATTAAATCGTAATTCATATCTTATCTATTTTGAGACGACGAATTTAGTAAATAATTAACTAATACATCTAATAATATTTCTGGAATATCTGATTCTATTAGAGGGATAATTGTAGTTCTTTCAGTCTGCAGAGTCATTTAATCGTATTTTGTAGGTTTTCCTTTCAAGGAATCTTTCAAAAATATTAACTTTGAGCAAACACCATTTTTTAAATGAAATATACATTCTCTGCAAAAAACCCAGCCAATCATTTTATATCCATTAACTTAGAATGCACGGTATCTAATCTAGATGAATTAACGATTCAACTTCCTGCATGGAGGCCAGGGCGTTATGAGTTAGCAAACTTTGCAAAAAATGTAAAAGACTTTGTTGTATTTGACCAAGAAGGAAATCGTTTATGTGCGCCTAAGTTAAGCAAAGACTCTTGGGAAGTCGAATGCAAAAGTGCTACCTCTATTCGTATACAATATGATTATTATGGTTCAGAATTAAACGCAGGCGCAACGTGGCTAGATGAGAACCAACTATATGTAAACCCTGTTAATTGTTGTGTATATGTTTTAGGAAAAGAAAACGAACCTTGTGAAATTCAACTAGCCATACCTGACGATTACAAAGTAGCTTCATCCATGGACCCTTTAGGAAATAATCTTTTTAAAGTCTCAGACTATCAAGAATTGGCTGACACTCCTTTTATAGCTTCTAATTCTTTGCAACACAGCAGTTACAAATCTAAAGGAATTACGTTTCATGTTTGGTTTCAAGGAGAATGCAAGCCTAATTGGAATAAGCTAATTACAGACTTTCAAAAATTTACAGATTATCAAATAGAAATTTTCAATGGTTTCCCTGTGAAGGAATACCACTTTTTAAATCAGATAACCTCCTATCGAAGCTATCATGGTGTTGAGCATCAAAAAAGCACGGTAATTCAATTAGGACCTAGTCACAAACTGTTTGGCACCTCTTATGTGGATTTTTTAGGCGTGAGTTCTCACGAGCTTTACCACACATGGAATATTAAAGCAATTAGACCAAAAGAAATGCTTCCTTACGATTTCACAAAAGAGAATTATTCTCATATGGGATATGTTGCCGAGGGAGTTACCAGTTATATGGGAGATCGAGTACTTTACGAATGCGGCGTATTCGAAGAAAGCCAATATTTTAAAGAATTTGAGACTTACTTGACCCGGCATTTTCACAACGATGGTCGAAAACACATGAGTGTTGCTAACTCTTCTTGGGACACTTGGATAGATGGCTATGTCCAAGGTATTCCTGGTAGAAAAACATCTATTTATACAGAAGGAGCTTTAGTCGCTTATATTTGTGATATGCGCATTCGAAAAGCCACGAAAAATAGCGCTTCTTTACACAATGTAATGCAACAAATGTATAGCCTAACCAAACCGAAACAAGGCTATACAGAAAATGATTATCGCAATTTATTGGAACAAATATCAGGAGAATCCTTCTTAGATATTTTCACTAACCTAGTCTATGGGACAGGAGATTACACTCCATTTATTATTGAAGCACTAAGCTATGAAGGATGGAAATTTGAAGCCAAACCTTCTACTAAAGAATATGAAAACTTCGGATTAAAGGGCACTTGGAAAAACGGTTCTTTTGAGGTATCTCATGTACTAGAAGACTCTACTGCGGAAAAATCAGGAATCGTTGTTAGTGACTGTATTCATTCTATCAATGGAATTCGTATCAACAATGATTTTTCTGAATGGTTGATTTATTTTCAAGAAGATTCGATAAGCTTGTCTTTTGAAAGAGAAAAAAAGTTAAAAAAAATAGATTTACTACCCAACAATGGAAAAGGGTTTAGTAAGTTTAAAGTATATCATACAAGTAAGTAGTTGGCTAATCAAAAAACCGAAATAACAGAAAAATTAGTTACACCAAAGAGTCTTAAAATTCTTTGTATCATGAGTTTTATTGGCTTCGCATTGGCTATGGCCCAGGACACTTCATTTTATCTGACCTATGGCTCTATTCAAGAAGTAATAGATTCACCTAATCAAACAACTTGGGAATTATTGGAAACAAAATTTGATCTTTTACAAGATAAAGGAATCAACATCCATGAGGCGGATGGAAAAACTATAAATGAAGACTTATCTATGCGGATTTCCATCATGTATATTTATAGATCCATTCTTGACGTATTAGCATTACTTGGTGTCTCAATGATGTTTATTCGCTTAAAACTAGGCTTTGTCATCTATGCAATTTTTCAGGCTGCCTATGCTACAATTCCTTTTGTAATGTTCGGAACTGCTGGAGGACTAATTATTGGAAATGCAAGTATTGCAATCACTTTAGTTTATATTGCTCTTTTTCTAACCCAAAAAAGGCATTTAATAAGATGATAAAGGAGGAAAAGAAAATCGAACCTATAAGAATTGAAAAAGAAAAAATTGCAGCTGAAAAAACAGCAGAACCGATTAGTATTGTGGCTAGAAACCTGCGCTTACTCAAACGTATAATTCTTGGAAAAAACAAACCTCCTATTTTTCTTCGTACACTTTGTTGGTTTTTCCTTAGTTGGAGTTTATTGATGATTATTTACTATGGGGCTGTCGGGCTATTAATAAGGACATCTGCTATTCATGATGCAGCATTTGAAGAAATTGGCGCAAAATACTTTTTTATTTATACTTGTTTGCATGCATTGGCTTTTATCGGTGTAGTATTGATGTGGCGCTTGAAAAAAATCGGCTTCTATATATTTTCAATACCTACTTTTATTCTGCCATTTTTACACCTATTAATGACATGGAACTGGTGGGAAAATTTATCGGAAAAATTCAATAAAATTGAACTTGTAATTTTCTTATTCTCCATCATTTCGATTGGGTTGTTTACTGTCAATTGGAAATCTTTAAACCTTATTAAAAAGAAAGAAGAGACACATGAAGTATAAAACTTTATTTTGATTAAACGCCAATTAAATTCCTTTTATGAAATTTTTGATTATATTTTAACCTTAAAAACAAATCTTTTTTCAAATTTTACCGTAATATTAAAAATGAGCGATTCTCCCAAACATACACCAACTCCTAAAAAAGGTATTGCTGGTAGAGTATTTTATTTTTTTCCTTTCCAACTCGTTTTCTTGCACATTAAAAGAAACCAATTACTCTTATTCTTTTGGTTAATATTGTATTTATTCATGACTGGTGCAATTGGAAAAAGCTATGGGATCCTCTACCTATTTCTCGCACCAGAATATTTGGGCGCGGTCAACTTTTTGTCTTTTGCTATTCTCGGCTTCTCAATTGGAGGATTTATTATGGCTTTTAATATTTATAGCTACATAATATATGCTTCAGAATTTCAATTCCTAGCTACACTTTCAAGGCCCTTTATTAAGTTCTGCTATAACAATCATATAATTCCTTTCATTTTTGTAATTACACTTTTCTTTAAATCTTATGCATTTCAAGTAGATGAAGAACTAATGTCCTATAAAATGGCACTGTGGAATCTTTTTGGCTTAGGGCTTGGAATACTCCTATTCCTTATTATCTCTACCCTATATTTTGTAAGGTTCAATAAAAATGTACATGAAATTAGTGGTAAAGATGCTTCTTATTTCGAAAAACTATTAGCTTCCGGAAAAGAAGCCACCCTAATCAAAAAAATTAAGTGGTACCAACGTATAGGAATAAAACAAAAATGGCGCGTAGATACCTATATGGGAAATTTGACCAAAATTAAAATGGCACGTAGAAGTGACCATTATGATAAGGAACTGCTGAAAAAGGTTTTTAAACAAAATCATATTAATGCTTCGTTTTTTGAGATTGTACTAATTGTTTCTTTTATCATCTTGGGATTATTTAGAGAGATCGACTGGGTTATCATTCCAGCTGGGGCAAGTATATTTTTAATATTTACCATATTCCTATTACTCTTTAGTGCTTTGTATTCTTGGTTTAAAGGGTGGACATTAACGTTAGTGATTATAGGATTGATAGTATTTAATTATGCTTCGAAAAAATACGATATGTTGAATTTCACCAACTATGCATACGGAATTGATTATCAAGCAAAAGTATCCTATTCTTATGATAGTTTGAGAAAACTATCAGCAAACAAAAATAATTACGATGAATCCTTTACCCACACAATCCAAATATTGGAAAACTGGAAGAAGAAAAACATGGCTCATTCGGATAAAAAACCGAAAATGGTGATTTTTAATATTAGTGGAGGTGGTTTACGTGCAGGGTTATGGACCATGTCGGTTATAACAAAACTTGACAGTATTACAAATGGTAAATTACTCAAGCAAACGCAACTTATAACAGGTGCTTCTGGAGGAATGATTGGTGCTTCTTATCTAAGAGAGTTGTATTTACAAAGTCTGACAGATAAGTCTATTAATTTATCCAACCCGCAATACTTAGACAATATTTGTAAAGATTTATTAAACCCTATGGCTTTTAGTATAGCGACAACTGACTTTTTTATTCGTTCCCAAAAGGTATATAGTGGCCCCTATACTTACTCAAAAGATAGAGGTTACTTTTTTGAACAAAAGTTGATTGAAAATTTAGGTATTTTAAAAAATAAAAAGTTATTCGAGTATTACCTTCCTGAAAAAGAGGCACAAATACCTATGATAATATTCTCTCCATCCATAACGAACGATGGGAGAAGAATGCTTATTTCCCCCCAGCCTATAAGTTATTTAACCTACAACGACACTACTTTTGGAACTTCAACTTATAGCTCATTAGAGAACATTGAATATTCTAAACTATTAAAAAATAATAATGCCAAGAATTTAGACTTTACAACAGCTATTCGAATGAATGCCACATTTCCCTATGTACTACCAATGGTCTCTTTGCCTACTGACCCATCAATTGATTTGATGGATGCTGGATTACGTGACAACTATGGATTAAAAACAAGTTTAGAGTTTATTCGCGTATTTAAAGATTGGATTACAGAGAATACCGGTGGAATTATAATAGTAGAAATAAGAGATAAGCAAAAATACTTTGAAGTCGAAAATATAGAGAATGGATCAATGATGAGGCGTCTTTCATCACCCTTCGCTTCTGTTTATGGAAACATTCTTAAAACACATGATTACAACAATGACCAATTACTCAAGAATACTCTAGAGTGGTTTCCTGGAAAAATGGATGTAGTTTCATTTTACTTAAATCAAGATGAAGATCAAGAGATATCAATGAGTTTTCATCTAACAGAATTTGATAAAAAGAAAATTATTGCTGCTTTTAACAGTAAGGATAGTCAAAATTCTCTTAAAAAATTAGTAGAACTGTTTGAAAGGTAACCCTCTTGTTTCTTGTTTTAAAATGGCTACCGCGCATTTGAATTTGCATGTGTTTCAATTATTCCATGAAAAAAATTAACTTTAACACCTATGAAAAAATATTTTTTACTATGTTTAACTTAAACAAACAAAACTTGCATTAGTTAGTTGAATCTACCAACTATTTTATACTCCCCACCCTTCAGGAATGATCCACACAATATGATCAAATTTACAAAACCACACTTCTACTTATATATACTAAATGGACTTGCTGTGGCAGTTTACTTTGTCGTGTTTTCTAATCTCAATCAAAATGTTTCCCATGAAATAGTATTTTCAACTCCAGATGCCCTAACATATATGGATGTAGCAAATTGGATAGCTAATGGTATCGACAGTGAAAGTGTGTCAATCAGGCCTATACTATACCCTTTGATTTTAATGATTACTACAAATATTGGAGGAGCCTATGGAATCTGGATGATGCAGGTTCTATTTTTTATTTTAACTATCAATTTTACATTTCTAGGAATTAAAAAATTAACGAGAAGCTATGTGTTTTCCTTTCTCGGAGCTATAATTATTATGTCCAATCTGTCATTAATAGCTCTAACACTTCATGCTTTAACAGAAGTAACAACTGTATTTTTACTATCTACTATGCTATTTTTTCTCAGTAGAAAAATAAACAATTTTAGAGAAGTTAGCTTTTTTCATTCATCCTTATTTTTCCTTGTGCTATTAACTATTTTAAAACCAGTATTCTTGATTCCTTTATTCGGTTTACTTTTTATTGTATTTCCCTTGTTTTACTTTGAAAAATACTGGAAACGTCCCAAGAGTTTTTTTAAACTACTTTTAATTCTTCTACCTTTATTTATTCAATATAGTATAATTAAGATTAAGTATGATCAAACCAAAATATCATTGATTAGTTCATTGGTGTTTTCCAATTATTTTGTTGCGAAAGGAATACAGGAGATAGAGTCTATTGATTATAGTAAGGCAAAAATAAAAGTAAAAAGGTTTTCAAGTGAAGACCAAACTAATTACATAGTTGATCATATGCCTCTATATTTCAGCTTATTCAAAAAAAACATTATAGACAATATTACAGGTAAGTCAAGGTTCCTTTTATATCCAAAAGGATATGAAAATAATCAACTTGCTGTCTTTATGAAAACCTACAATATAAAAACGCTCAAAGTTCATTATGTATTCATTGTCCTTGTTTTTCTGTTACTTATAATTCTATTAATAAAGAAGGATTATCCCACCTTCATTTTTCTATTGTTTACATATTTATTAGGGGCATACTTGATTATTAGCACTGGAATTAGTTTTTGGCAAGGAGATAGACTAACTCTACCTGCTATAAGTATTTGGGCATTCATATACCCTTTGGTTTTATTCTATTACATAAAGTTACTGTACCAAAAATTAGAGATAGATGGGCTATCAAGTAAGAGTTGAGTTCAGTTAATGTTAGCCTATACCATTGGTCTGTCTAAGTATTTTAGGACTAGACATAAAGTAATTTTACCAATGTGATTGGTACTAATTACACTGTCAATATTCATTGGGCAGATGGTATTAATAAGACATTTAAAGCATAATCCTTTCTTAAGTTTGAAAAACTTATTAAGGCAGAACCGGAATTGGCTACAAAAAAGGAAATTGACAAAATCAGAATACTGAATTATTAAAAATGGCAAAAAAGAAAAAACGCATAGAAATTTTCTCATCTAACAATGACTTGGAAAATGAAGAAGAAGTAACTCTTGCTCCTAATCAGCAAAAGCTATATGTTTCTCTAGACAGAAAGCAACGAAAAGGAAATGGTGTTACCCTTATAGAGGGTTTTGTTGGCACTGAAGAGGATTTAAATGATTTAGGTAAAAAGCTAAAGTCTAAATGTGGTGTAGGTGGCAGTTCTAAGAATGGAGAAATATTAATCCAAGGTGATAATCGAGATAAGGTTATAAAGCTTTTGGAAGCTGATGGGTATTCGATAAAAAGAAAAGGTGGTTAATTCCCTGTTCTTTTTAATAAAAGACAAGTTTTACGAACGCCATGATCTGTTTCGTACTGTTCCGCTTCAACAAATCCAAACTTCAAATATAAGTTTATCGCTGGTAAATTATCACAACCGGTTTCTACAGTAAAGTTGCACTCCATATTCTCACTCAATACAAAAGCAATCATTTTACTGGCTAAGCCTTTTCTAAATTGACTTGGCTGTACTACCAAACTTTGAATATGTAAGGTACCATTATTATCTCTTATTTCAATTACAGCATTATAGACATCGTTTTTTAAAAAACCATAAAAATGGGTAGAAGAATTTAAAAAATCTTGCATTGTTCTATTTAACGGGGGAAAACCATTTACCTTAAGAAGCTTCGCTTCGATAATATATGATTCCTGCCAAATTGAAAATAATTTTTCCGCGACAGGAACGTCGTTATTGTTTAGATAAAATATCATAGAAACAAATATAAAAATTTACAAAGAACTGGTTTTGTTTATAATTTACCACTTAACATTTAAACTATATATATTAAATCGAATAGTTTATCTTCGTGATACCGAAAAAAAACAAATCATGAACCATTCTAAAACGCTCATTAAAATTGGAACTTTTATTTTTTTATTAACTACGTCACAAATTTATTTTGGACAAAATGAGAAAAATATTTTTCCGGGAGAATTAATCGTTCAATTAGAGCATAAGCAAGACATCTCTCTAATAATAGAAGAAATAAATGCTAATAATCCATTATTGGAATTAACCGTTGATCATGTTTTAGCTAATTCCATTAATATATGGCTATTGCGATTTAATCAGAGTAATGTTATTGATAAAGATGCATTGAAACTTGTTACCTATTCGGATGGAATATCTGTAGCTCAATTCAATCATACCGATGTAGAACTCCGAAATACATTACCAAATGACCCACAAGTAAATCAACAATGGGCATTTTTTAATACAGATACAACTGGTGCTAACAATGCTGTTGGTATTTCTGCTCAAAAAGCTTGGGACCTAACAACTACGGGCACTACAGTTCAAGGTGATCAACTTGTTGTAGCTGTTATTGATGGTGGATTTGATGTAAATCACGAGGATATTAATTACTGGACAAATTCTGGAGAAACTGCAGGAAATGGAATAGACGATGACAACAATGGCTACATTGATGATGTAAATGGTTGGAACGCTTATAATAACAATGGAGGAATGACCAGCGATTCTCATGGGACTCATGTTGCTGGAACAGTAGCTGCTAAAGGAGATAACGGTATAGGCGTAACAGGAGTAAATTGGAATGCTCAAGTAATGGCTATTCAAGGTTCTTCAGGAAATGAGTCTACAGTAATAGCTGCTTATGGATATGCATTGGATAATCGTGTATTGTACGATCAAACGAATGGAGCCTCTGGAGCATTTGTTGTCTCAACTAATGCTTCATTTGGTGTGGATAATGCCAATCCGGCAAACTATCCAATTTGGTGTGGATTTTATGATACTTTAGGGAATTATGGGATAATAAGTTGCGGAGCTACTGCCAATAACAATGTCAATATTGACGCGGTTGGCGATGTACCAACGGCATGCCCAAGTGACTGGCTGATAAGTGTCACTAACACAGGTACTAATGATGATAGAGGTTTCGCTGGTTACGGATTAACACAAATTGACTTGGCTGCTCCCGGTGAGAATATTCTATCGACATATCCGAACAATAGCTACAGCAGTATTTCAGGAACATCAATGGCTACACCGCATGTAGCAGGAACAATTGCTTTAATGATTTCGGCTGGTTGTGATGATTTTATTACAGCGTATAAAGCGTATCCAGATAGCATGGCTTTAGTAATTATTCAAATGATGTACGATAACGTCGACCCAGTTGCAGGTTTAGCAAATGAATGTGTAACTGGAGGAAGATTAAACCTATATAAATCTGTCCGCGCAGTTGCAGACTACATCTGTACACCTATTGTTCTAAGCACTTCTGCTGTTAATGCTACTTGTGCAAACAGTGATGGTTCAGCTACGGTTAATGTAACCGGAAATCAAGGTCCTGTAACTTCATACTTATGGGATGATATGGCAGCCCAGACTACACAAACTGCGACAGGCTTAATTGCAGGCAATTATTCAGTAATTGTTACAGATTCTGCAGGAAATACAAATTCATCTGTTATAACTGTTTTAAATAGTAATCAACCGACTGTATCTATTACTGAAGGCGCTCAAATATCTTGTAATGGAGAAACAAATGCTTCAATAACAGCTATAGTTGTTGGAGGAACACCAACATTCTCCTATTCTTGGGATGATGGAGAAAACCAAACTACAGCTACAGCTAGTGGATTAGGAGCGGGTGTATATACAGTAACTGTGGAAGATATAGCCAATTGTTTAGAGACAGCCACAATAACTATAACTGAGCCAAATCAGCTAAGCAGTTCTTACGGAATCAATGGAAATACAGCAACCCCATCTAATGGTGTTATAACAGTTATTCCCTATGGAGGAACTCCTCCTTATTCTTATGATTGGGACAATGGAGCAACAACAGCAATCAATGATGGTTTATTTCAAGGTGATTATACATTAACGCTTTCTGATGCAAACGGATGTAGCACCTTAACAACATACACCGTTGGAGGAAATGTTGATATCAATGAGTCTTTCTCAAATAAATTCACCGGTAAAGTATATCCAAACCCAAGTAATGGAAAAATTCAATTGCACTTATCGAATATTAATGAAGGCACATACACTGTGGAACTTACAAATACAATTGGGCAAGTCCTGAAATCCAAATCCATTGAAATAATTTCAAATGAAACGAAAATTGAACTTAATTCAGAAGGTTTTGCTAAAGGTATTTATTTATTGAATTTAACTGGAAATGGATTCCTTTTAAAAAGTTACAGAATAGGCATAGAGTAATTAATCCGAATTACGCTATACTTACTTATTGCATTCACATACCTTGCACTCTTCAAGCGTTTCAAATGGAACTGCTCCATGGCACCCTCCCCAGATAAATTCTTTGCACTCACCATCTTCTTTATCGAAATAGTACTTTGTAATCACAGCCCTACAATTTCCTTTATCAGGTTTTAAATCACAATTACAATCAGTAACAATAGGTTTAGTTGTCGAACAACTAGCAAATGCTGTCAATAAAATTACAGTAAATACGAATTTATTAATTGACATTTGGATCAGGTTAATCAAACTACCTTTTTAGTACTATAGAAAACTATGCTAATTCAAGCTTAATTTATTGCTTTTGAATCCAACTATAATTAAACCCACATTGCTGATAATCAGTGTCTATTCTAATATAAATGTCATTTAATTTTCTGTTTACCCAACTCTCTGTTTCTTTCGCTTTTTTCTTACTTAATGCAAAGTTTTGAATCATTTGATAATCATCACTCAAATTTGCTTTATGTGGTTCTGTACGTTTCATTAACTTAACAATTCTGTATGCATTACCATTCATCGTCTCATAATAAATTGGAACAGAAATTTCACCTTCTTTTAAATCATCTATTCCTTTAAACAATTGCGGATCTATTTCTTTCATATCCCAGTAAATGGAACCTGTAGATTGATTATAGATTAAACCTCTACTACCTTTACTATTAGCATCATCAGAATATTTTACCACCGCCTGTTCCCATGTTATATCTCCATTATTTATATCGTTCACAATTTGGTTCAATGTATTTTTTGATTTACTCATCTGCGTATCACTTACTTTAAATTGCAACAAAATATGTGCTCCAGAATATTGTTCGCCTCTTCGCTCATTAATTACTAAAATGTGATAACCGAAAGGAGATTCAAACACTTGCGAGACCTCACCTATAGGAATTCTAAATGCAACCGCATCAAATTCAGGAACAAAGTCACCTCTGGTTACCCATCCAAAATCACCTTGGTTTTTCTTTGAACCTGGATCTTCAGACTTATATTCTGCGGCAACTGCAAAAGTCAGTTCCCCATTAATTATTTGCTCACGAATAGTAGTCAATTTGTTCTTAATTGAAAGCTTCTCCCCAGCAGTTACTTCAGGCTCAATTGTGATTTGCGCCACCGCTATTTTACTATTTATCAAAGGTATACTGTCATTAGGAAATGAATTAAAAAAAGACCTAACATCTTTAGGAGAAACAGATACTTCTGCCGTTATTTCTTCCTGCATTTGTTGTGATTTCATCCGATCTTCAATTTGCGTAAAAAATTCCTCCTTAATCTCTTCAATACTTTTATCGTAAAACTTTTCTAAATCATCTACTCCACCCGGCATCTGACTGGCAAAATATTGGATGCGTTGCTCCAATTCGGCCGTTACCATTTCCTCCGTAACCTCAATACTATCTATTTCAGCTTGATGCAGCAACAAACTTTGAAACATTATTTCTTCCATAATTAAACACCCAGTATTATCATCTACTTTAACTCCTTGCTGAGTAGCCTGTAATTTTTGTGATTCTATTTCGGATTTTAATATCGCTTTATCCCCAACAACAGCAACCACTTTGTCAATAATTTGCTGCGCTTTCAAACCAGAAGTGGTGAAAGTAAATAACGTTATTACTATAATTTTTCTCATATATTGTTCATTACTAATCAGTAACTATTCTTATTGTCTTATTATTATCTCAAGCAATTAATAAGTTTGCACCTGCTGCGCTTTTATTGCATCATTGTATAAGTCCTCTCTCAATTTATTCCTTAAATCAATTGTTCTAAAATTCAATAATATTGTTTTTATTTTTTCTTTCTCAAAGCTCAGAGGAGAAATCGCATCCTTCAATGTAAAATCTATAACATTAATAAAGTAGATAAAATTTTCATCTTCAAACATGATTTTCTTCTTCTTCCTCAAAAAAGATTCAGTGTTAACTTCTTCCAACGGAATTACTTTTAGTACATCTTCAAAAAACAACCATTGGTCAGGGTCATAATGAAAATTAACCGCGTATAAATCAGCGTAATACCTCATTTCATTTATGTCGTTTTCTTGCTCCAATCGGAAATAAAGCTGAGGCTTATCTATATCAGGAGTACTTTTCGAGATTTTCAAGTAAAGTACTTTTACAATATAATCTTTCAACATAAAATCATCCGTATGCGCTGCATAATATTTTTCAACCTCACTTGTTGAAACTGAGGTGTCTAATCTTTCCTTTATAAATTGCTGTTCGTAAGCATAAATGATTAATGATTTTCGATAATTATCTAACCTATCTTTTACATCTTTAGCTGCCTGAGGCAAAACCTCTTCTGCTTTTTGTAAAACGATCTGATCTTCAATCCAATTAGCCACTAGGTTGTCAATAAATAGCAAACTATCTTCTTTACTTAAGCCACTAGGAATATCTTTAATTAATTCTTCCTGATACAAATGAATACTTCCTACACTCGCCGCTTTGACTTTTTCTTGTACAACTTCTTCCGTATCGCAAGAATCAAATATTGTTATCACTAATAATATTAAACCTGTATAAAAATGTTTCTTCATTTGCAATTAAACAGTAACTCCTTCCTAGTTACTGTTGATTGGTAATAGAGTGTAGTATTTCTTTATTAATCGTTACTGGATATTTCTGGCGTAATTCATCCAACCAAGTTTTCTCTAGGTAATCTTGATAAGCAGCCGTAATTAATCCTTTTGCTTCTTTCAATTCTTTTACTTGACTCGGTAATTTATCTTCAATTATAACAAAGCAATATTTTCCTTCAACTTCATCAATTAATTGCGGCTTATTTAAGCCCATAACCCATGAAAATTCTTTTATCACCTCTTTTTCGCTTTCAACAAAACGACCACTCTCAAACTTAATGTTTAATTGAGATTTCTTGTTTAAATAGTTAACAATTGAGTCATGTCCAATCTTACCCTTTTTAACCAATTTATAGGCTGTGTTGATAGTCTTCTTATCTGAAGACGTGAAAATTTTGGCATCAACTCTATCCGCCCACATATATTGATTTTTATGTAATTCATAGTACGCTTTTAATCCAGTAGAGTCCTTAACACCTTTACTCCAAACCTTTTCATCTGTAATTCCAAACAACAAAATTCCATCTCTGTACTCTTTCAATAAATCTCTAAATTCTGGATATTTTTTTGAAAGCTGGGTTCTTTCATAGGCAATTAACATATTAGAAACATATTTGGAATACTTATTGTCAATAAATTTGATAACATCCTTACTTTTAGATGGCTTTTGCGTAGAAGCAATATAACTTACAAAATCTTGCTGCGAATAACTTTTATCGGCAAAAGAAAATAATTCTCCAGTTAATTTACTCGCAGACTCTGTGTTCCACTTTCCTTTAAAGATTGAATTATCTACTGCTTTATATAAAGCTTCCTTGTTTTTAGTTACTTCAATATATGCATATTCATTTTTCAATTTTGCAACAAATTTTTCTTTAGGTATTTGAGCTCTCACATCTCTTTGAATTTTATTCTTTAATTCGTGACGCATGCTTTCAAGATCTCCAACCGCCTTATAATCAGCTCTTTTAATGATATGCCATCCTACTTTTGTTTTTAATGGAGTTGAATAGTCTCCATTATTTTTTAAAGAGAAAGCAACAGAATCAAACTCCAGAAAAGCCTCTCCCGGCTTTAACCAAGCTTCCTCTCCCATTTTTAATTTGGACTGACGATCTTCAGAAAAGTCTATCGCCAATTTAACAAACGATTCCCCTTTACCCAATTTTTCATATAATTCATATATTTTCTTTTCTAAGTTCTCCTTGTCCAGTTCCGACATATCTTTCTTTATACTCAGCATTAAATGAGAAATCTTAACCGAACCCCTTCCAGGTCGACTATCAACGGTATTTACAATGTGGTAACCAAAACGGGACCGAAATGGTTGAGAAATTTCACCAACAGGTGTATTGAATGCGGCTGATTCAAAAGAATAAACCATCCTGAAAGCAGTAAAATAACCTAAATCTCCGTAGTTTTGTCTAGCAGATTCGTCTTCAGACATTCTTTTCGCAGCTTCTGAAAAAGTTAAGTCACCTCTTACAATTTTATCTCGAATATTTTTAATTCTTTTATATGCTTTTAAAGTATCCTCAGGAGTTGCTGTGCCATCCATTTTTATTAGTATATGACTGGCTCTAATTTCAGTATTAATTCTATCATAAGCTTCAGTAATCAATTTCTCATTCACCTTTTTATCAACTAAATAAGGGTTTTCTAACTGAACTTTATAACCATCCAACTCTTTAGTGAATGAAGCTAACGTATCCATTCCTAATTCTTCAGCTTCTGTTACCTTTAATTTGAATTTGGTAAACAACTCCATGTATTCATCTAAATCTTCTTTGGTGGCAACGGTTTCCTTTTTATTCTTCCAATAAATCTGTTCAAATTCAGACTTATAAACAGGAACATTATTGACTGTCATTAAAACAGGTCCTTTTTCTTGTCCGTAAGTTGTAAATGCAAATCCAATTCCACAAACTATGAATAATATATTTCTCATGTTCAAATTAATTTATTTAATGTTATAATTAGGAGCCTCTCTAGTAATCGCCACATCATGTGGATGACTTTCAGCAATCCCTGAACTTGTAATTTTTACAAATTTTGCTTCTTTTAAACCAGTTGTATTTGCAGCACCGCAGTACCCCATCCCTGCTCTAATACCACCTATCAACTGGTGCATAATTTCTTCTAACTTCCCTTTAAAGGGAACCCTTCCAGAAATACCTTCAGGCACTAATTTCTTCACATCCGCTTCATCGGACTGGAAGTATCTATCTTTCGAACCTTTTTGCATTGCTTCTAAGGACCCCATTCCTCGGTAAGCCTTAAACTTCCTTCCTTGGTAAATTATTGTTTCTCCCGGTGATTCTTCGGTTCCAGCAAACATTGAGCCCATCATAATTGTATCCGCTCCACCTGCAATTGCTTTAACCAAATCTCCTGTAAAACGAATACCTCCGTCTGCAATAATTGGCACTCCTGTTCCTTTTAACGCTTCTGCAACATTCATAATCGCAGTTAATTGTGGAACACCTACACCAGCGATAACTCTTGTAGTACAGATAGAACCTGGTCCAATTCCTACTTTAACTGCATCCGCTCCAGCTTCTACTAATGCCAGAGCAGCCTCACCTGTAGCAATGTTCCCTACAACAACTTGTAAATCTGAAAATGCAGCTTTGACTTTCTTTAATACTTCAACCACACCCCTAGAGTGCCCATGAGCAGTATCAATGATTATTGCATCTACACCTGAATTGACTAAAGCTTCGACCCTTTCTAAAACATCTTCTGTAACTCCAACGGCTGCTGCTACTCTTAATCTACCATGTTCATCTTTACAAGAATTAGGATGCTCTTTAACTTTTATAATATCTCTAAAAGTTATAAGACCAATTAATTTATCATCTTCGTCAACAACAGGAAGCTTTTCAATTTTATATTCTTGTAATATTTTTTCGGCTACACTTAATTCAACCTTACCCTTTGCAGTAATAATATTTTCGGTTGTCATTACTAGTTCAATTGATTTGGACATTTCTTTTTCAAATCGCAAATCTCTATTTGTAACAATACCTACCAAAACATTGTTGGCATCTACTACAGGAATTCCGCCAATTTTGTTTTCTGCCATTAATTCTAAAACATCTTTCACCTTTTTATCCTTAGAAACAGTTACAGGATCCAGAATCATACCACTCTCTGAACGTTTTACTTTTCGCACTTCACCAGCCTGTGCATCGATGCTCATGTTTTTATGAACTACACCTATACCTCCTTGTTGAGCAATAGATATTGCCAAAGCACTTTCCGTTACTGTATCCATTGCAGCAGAAACGATCGGCACATTTAGTTGAATTCCTCGTGTAAATTGAGTAGTTAGCTTAACTTCGTGTGGCAGTACTTCAGAATAAGCCGGAACTAACAATACATCATCGTATGTTAGTCCTTCTCCGATAAATTTTGCTGTAGTTTGTGGCATTGACTTGAATTTACAAATTATGATTCCAAAAATAAATTCGTACAAAGATAAAAATATATCAAAATAAGCAGGTATAAATTATGTTAAATATCCTCATTAAATTCTAACCTTTGAAACAATACAATATGCTTCTAAATAAATTTAATTTTCCAATGAACTTATAAAGATCTTATGTGTAATCATAACTGATTAAATTGTAATTTTAAAAAAAATAGATTCCTATGATTCTAAAAACCTTACTAAACTTTATCCTTTTATCATTTGTCATAATATTGTTAACTTCTAACTCCTGCGATAAGAATACAGCAAAGGTACCTGAGCCTATTGTTCCAGAAATGGAGAAGCTTTCTTATGATTTTGAAAGTAACTTTGAAAACATGTGGAATGAAGTTGATTCATTGCAAAATATTGGGCTTTATAAATCTGCATTAAATACTGTTTGTGTCATTTTTGATTCTGCCAGTGTCGCTAAAAATTCACCCCAAGTGGTCAAGGCAGTTATACATAAAATGAAATACAACTCTTATATGACGGAAGATGACTATATAGTAGCGCTGAATGAGTTGAATAAGGTTTCTGAAGAATCGACATTCCCTTTAAAACAAATCATTCACTCAGTTACTGCAGAAACCTATTGGGGATATTATCAAATTAATCGTTGGAAATTTATCAATAGAACGCAAACTATCAATTTCGACAGCGAAGATGTGCGCACTTGGGACTTAACCACTTTAATAGATAAAGTCTACAAACATCATGCTTTAGCTATTTCGAATAAAGATAGTTTACAACATGCTGATATCAAAGACTTTGATCAAATGCTTACCACATATATTGATGATAATGAACAACGGCCCAGTCTTTATGATTTTTTAGCACATAGGGCTTTAGACTTTTTTCAAAATCCAGAAAGAAACTTAACTCGACCTGCCGATCAATTTAAATTAGATGGAAAGAAATATTTTGGTTCAGCCGAAGTGTTTTCAATGTTTTCAACGGATTCAAATGACTCGCTATCCAACGAATTATACGAAGTTAGAATCTTACAAGAGTTAACCAAATTTCATTTAACTGATGAAAAACCAACTGCATTAATTGATTTGGAATTAAGGCGTTTGAAATTTGCTAGAGCCAACTCTATCGAAACAAATAAAGAAGAGTTATACTTTTCAGCATTAAACAAACTTTCAGAAAAGTATAGCGAATCAGAATCCAATGATGAAATTCAATTTTTTATAGCGGACTACCTGAATGAAAAAGGAAATAAATACAACGCTAAAACAAAAGAAAATCAATGGGAGAAAAAGAAAGCATATGAAAGATGTTCTGCTGTTATCATTAAAAACCCTAATTCCTATGGATCAAGGCTATGCAAAAGCCTACTGAAGAAAATTCAAAACAAAAGGATTTCTTTTTCTATGGAGCCAGTTTACCAGCCAAACACCACTGGAAAATTTTCTTTATCTACCAAAAATATTGACTCACTATATTTTAGAATTATCAAAGTTGATTGGAATTACTTTTTAACAGAGAACAAGTACGGCAAGGAATTAATTAACTCCTTTCTTCAAAAAGAAACAGTAAGATCATGGAGTAAACAAATAAAAAATTTCGGAGATTTTCAATTACATTCAACCGAATTAAAACTTGAAGGACTTCCAAACGGACAATATGTTATTCTTGCCTCGCCAAACAAAAACTTTACAATTAAGAACAATGCAATTGCCTACGCATCTTTTTGGAGTAGTAACTTAAGCTATATCTACCGAAAAAATGAAGACGAAACTCTTGATGTTACTGTTTTGGATAGAAAAACAGGTGCATCTATGAAAGGAGCCAAAGTACAACTATATACTCGAAAATATAACCGTTCTACTCGTAAATATGACATTAATAAAGAAGAAAGCTATACTGCAAACGAAAACGGACGTTTAAAGATTGAAAGCGCTGAAAAACACAGGTATTTATACTTGGATGTAACGCATAAAGATGACAGATACAATACAACTAGTCAATTGTATCAATACAAATCATACGACAGAAGTCCAAGAGCTCATACTACTACGCATTTATTTACTGATCGAGCAATTTATAGACCCGGACAAACTGTTTACTTTAAAGGAATAAAAATTCACCATGACGACGATAAACATACACTTGTAAAAGAGGAATCTTCTACCGTAGAATTTATGGATGTTAATTACCAAAAAATAGAAGATTTAAAATTAACTACAAATGAATATGGAACCTTTAGTGGTTCGTTTACAGCGCCTGTAGGAATGTTGAATGGACAGATGCACATTAGAGATGCACACGGAAGTAAATATTTTAGAGTTGAAGAATACAAGAGGCCAAAATTCGAAGTTAACTTTGAACCGATTGAAGGAGTTTACAAAATTGGGCAAGAGATTAATTTAATAGGAACTGCCAAAGCTTACGCAGGCTCCAACATTGATGGTGCTGAAGTACAATATAGAGTTACCCGTTCTGCTACATTCCCATACTGGACTCGCCACAGATGGGGATACTCCCCTAGCTCTCAGGAAATCGAAATAACTAATGGAATTACTAAAACTGATGAAAATGGAGAGTTTATTATTTCTTTTAATGCAGATGAAGATAAATCCATTGAAAAGAAATATTACCCAACATACAGCTATACAATCCACGCAGATGTAACGGACATTAATGGAGAGACGCACAGTAACTCTCAATGGGTAATAATTGGTTATAATGCAATGAACCTATCGATTGGAATTACAAATCAATTTGATAGAAAATCACAAAACAAATTTAAAGTAAACACTACCAACCTAAATGGAGAGAAAATTAAAGCAAGTGGGAAAATTATCGTTCACAAATTAGAAGAACCATCTAAGATTTTCAGAACATCACTTTGGGGTCGTCCTGACAATCAAGAATTCACAAAGAAGGAATATTACCAATTATTCCCTAACGATTTATATGGGAAGGAAAACGATGTAACCACATTCAAAAAAGGAAAAGAAGTATTAAACATTCCGTTTAACACTGAAACAAGTGACTCTGCAACATTTAACGGAATGAAAAGCTGGACATCTGGCAGGTATGTTTTAGAAGCATCTGGTATTGATGCTTTTGGAGAAGAAGTTAAAGACATCCAATACTTTACTCTTTACGACAACAATTCTACTAAAAACCCAACTAACGAAATATGGTGGTTTACTGCAGTAAAAAACTATGTTGAACCTGGCGAAAATGCGGTTTTTTTAATAGCGACAGGCGATGAAAACCTACAGGTATTGTATGAAATAGAACACAAAGGTAAAATCATACAGAAAGAATGGTTTAATTTATCCCAAGAACAAAAGAAGATAACAATTCCTGTACTTGAAAAACACAGAGGGAACTTTACCATTCACTTTAGTTTAGTGAAACATGGGAGAGTATTTACCAGAAGTGAAACGATAACGGTTCCATATTTAAATAAAACTTTGGATATTGAATTTGAAACTTTTAGGAACAAATTACTTCCAGGACAAAAAGAAGAATGGAAGTTGAAAATAAAAGGACCTAAAGGAGAAAAAGTTGCTGCTGAAATGCTAGCTACCATGTATGATGCCTCTTTAGACGCTTTTGCTTCCAATGCTTTCTATATGAACATCTACAATTCTTATTACTCTAACAAACACTGGACAAATAACAGTTTCTCTGCAAAAAAATCTCAATTATGGAACCATCATTGGAATGAACATTCTCAAATATATTTTAGAAATTATGACAAACTAAATTGGTTTGGTTATTCCGTAAACTATTATGGTTATAGGTATAAAAACTTATCAGGTGCGACTGCAAGAGAAGACGACATGGTAATAGACTATGCTGACGCCGAAGTTGCGGTTGAGGAAATGGAAGATGAAGCAGGCGGCGCTATCATGAATGGTATTAGCATGAACGCCAATCATTTGCCAACTGTAGTGGATAAAAACCATGAAAAATTAAGCAAAGATGAAGATGTAAAAACTTATAAACGGGAAACAAGCACTAGAAACCAAAATGGTTTAGGAAACATAAAAGCCAGAACCAACCTGAATGAAACAGCATTCTTTTTACCACAGCTAGAAACAAATGAAGCGGGAGAAATAATTATAAAATTCACTACTCCCGAAGCATTGACTAAGTGGAAGTTTATGGCAATGGCCCATACCAAAGACTTAAAAGTGGGATACCTTACAGAAGAGGTGTTTACTCAGAAAAAACTGATGGTAATGCCAAATTCCCCTCGATTTATGCGACAAGGAGATAAAATGACTTTTACAGCTAAAGTGTCTAACCTTGCCGAAAAAGATTTATCAGGGAATGCGCAATTACTATTATTTAATGCAATAACAATGAAGCCGATTGATGCATTATTTAAAAACGACAAAGCGATTATACCCTTTACTACCAAAAAAGGACAAAGTGCTAGATTAGCATGGGATATTGTTATCCCAGAAGGAGTTGGAGCAGTTACTTACAGAGTTGTTGCCAAAGCAGAAAACTTCACGGATGGAGAAGAAATGGCACTTCCTATTTTAACAAACAGAATGCTGGTTACGGAATCAATGCCATTGCCAAGTAAAGGGATTGGAACAAAAGATTTTAAGTTCACTAAATTGATTAACTCCAGCTCCTCAACTTTAAAACACCATAAACTAACATTAGAGTACACTTCTAATCCAGCATGGTATGCCATACAAGCAATGCCCTATATGATGGAGTATCCTTATGAGTGTGCAGAACAAACATTTACACGTTACTATTCTAATTCATTGGCAAGTAGTATTGTTAATTCAAGCCCAAAAATAAAAGCGGTATTTGACAATTGGAAACAACAAAGCCCTGAAGCATTTATGTCCAATCTCGAAAAAAATCAAGAGTTAAAGTCATTGCTACTGCAAGAAACCCCTTGGGTATTAAACGCTCAAGATGAAGGGGAACGCAAGAAAAGAGTTGCATTATTGTTCGACCTAAACAAAATGGACAATGAGCTTACAAAAGCCATGCGCAAATTACAGAAAGCCCAAGTATCGAATGGCGGATGGCCATGGTTTCCAGGAATGCCAGAGAGTCGTTACATTACTCAACACATTATTACAGGAATGGGGCATTTGGACAATCTAGGAGTTAAAAATGTTCGAGAAAATGCAGAGGTATGGAAAATGGTTAAAAAGGGTGTTGGGTATTTAGACGCTAGGCTTGTTGAGGATTATGAATGGACTAAGAAACACTCTCCTAACTTCATGAATGAGCAACATATTGGACAATTACAAATTCAATATTTGTATGCAAGAAGTTATTTTAAAGACCTCCCAATAAATAGTAAATTAAAAGAAGCTGTTGCTTATTACCAAGAGCAAGCAAAAAAATACTGGATGAAATTTAGTATTTATACCGAAGGAATGATTGCTTTAGAGGCACACCGATTTGGCATTGAAAAATTACCACAACAAATACTGGCTTCTATCAAAGAACGGTCAATCTTACACGAAGAATTAGGGATGTATTGGAAAGATAACATTGGTGGTTACTATTGGTATCAAGCTCCAATAGAAACACAAGCATTATTAATTGAAGCTTTTGATGAGGTAAATAATGATGAAAACGCTGTTGAGGACATGAAAGTTTGGTTACTTAAACAGAAACAAACAACAGATTGGAAAACAACAAAAGCAACTGCTGAAGCCTGTTATGCTCTCTTATTGAAGGGAACAGAATTACTTACCAATGATGAAATGGTTGAAATAAAAGTTGCCGGAAAATTAATTGATCCAATAGCTTTGGGTGCAAAAGTTGAAGCTGGAACAGGCTACTTTAAGACCTCATGGAGCGGTGGCGACATTAAACCTGAAATGGGGAATGTCTCCGTCACTAGAAAAACAAAAGGAGTAAGTTGGGGGGCCATGTACTGGCAGTATTTTGAAGATTTGGATAAAATTACTCCGCATGAAACACCTTTAAAATTGGACAAGAAACTATTCTTGGTCAAGAACACAGATTCGGGGCCAGTAATGACCCCAATAACGGAGAGCACGAAGTTAAAACCTGGAGATAAAGTTCGTGTTCGTGTTGAATTACGTACAGATAGAGATTTGGAATATTTACATATGAAAGACATGCGTGCTTCAAGTTTTGAACCTGTTAATGTAATTTCTAGATATAGATACCAAGATGGATTAGGTTATTACGAAAGCACTAAAGACGCTTCTACCAATTTCTTTATGGATATGGTGCGAAAAGGAACATATGTATTCGAATACGACTTAAGAGTATCACACTATGGAGACTTCTCAAATGGAATTACGACTATTCAATGTATGTATGCTCCTGAATTTACATCACACAGCGAAGGAATTAGAGTTAAAATTGAGAAATAACCCTCTTCCCTATCTCACAATGCCAAAGATAACGGAGTAATAATTGGAGAGTAATTTAAAACGAGTGTTTTAGGTAAAAAGGTTGTCTTGTATTCCGAATGCTATCGGAAAGAGGTAGCCTTTTATTTTACCCATGTATGGTTTCTTTTATTCCATACTTTTTGATGATTCCCCCTTCAAATTCTATTAAGGATTTCCACTGTTTGTCCACATCTATACCCTCTCCATACTTGCGCGCAAAACCTAAAAAAAGTGTGTAATGACCCGCTTCACTAACCATTAAATCATGGTAAAATTTAGCGAGTTTTTCATCTTTTATATTTTCAGAAAGTGTTTTAAACCGTTCGCAACTTCTTGCCTCAATCATAGCGGAAATCAAAAGCCGATCAATTAAACTTTGCTGACGATTTCCTCCTTTCATTTTGAATTTAAATAACTCATTGACATAGCTGTCTTTCCGTTCACGACCCAATTTCAATCCTCTTTCTTTAATGATTTCGTGTACCATTTTAAAATGAGAAAGTTCTTCTTGCGCTAAAGCTAACAAACCTGTAACGAGGTCTTCTTTATCGGAATTTAAAGAAATTATGGTGATTGCATTGGTAGCAGCTTTTTGCTCACACCAAGCGTGGTCCGTCAAGATTTCTTCAATGTTAGATTCTACGATATTAACCCATCGCGGATTTGTTTCTAATTTTAATCCTAGCATAAATATTTACTTTAAACATGAAACAATAAAATTACTGTTTTAATTGCTAAGGCGCATTATTGATTTCAATAATAACGATAAACAACAAAACACAATAAATTTATTGTAACTTAGTATTATAAATGACAGAGCCCCTAACTCATGACAGATATAAATCAGCGATGATCCCCGCCCTTTTGACGGGAATGATTACAAATTTATATATATCTGGTATTTTTATTTATATCGGAGAATTTATAGCTATTATTCCCTCAATTGCTGGGCTTTTTGTATTTCTAATTTGTTTTTGGCTTCTAAAAGAAAACAAAATAAATGCTAAAAACTCCTTTTTACTAGGGGGCTATGTAGTGGCTATTGAGGTTTCCATTCATACATACTTAATTGGATGGGATAGCGGATGTTTCTATTTTTTATTTTTATTACCCACAGTCTTTTTACTGAAAACTAATTGGAAAATTTGGACAACCATCGTTTTTAACGGCTCTATAATTACCTTATTCGTTTTGCTTTGGTACCTTTTCCAAGGTGAGGATTCATTATATACTATAGATTCAAACATTGCAGTTATCATCAATTTCATCAATATCACGAGTACTGGATTAATTATAATTGTAGTGATGATATATTATAGCACAACTATAAATAAAAAAGATGAAGCTTTAGTGGTGGCAAATCACGCCTTAGAAAAACAAAACAAAGAAATTTTTTCACAACATCAATATCAACAAATACTCTTAAAAGAAATTCACCATCGAGTAAAAAATAATCTACAAATAATTACTTCTTTACTCTCACTCCAAAGCAATGCTATAGAAAACAAAGATGTTTCTCAAGTACTAGATGAAAGTAGAAGAAGAATAGAAGCTATTGCTTTGATTCATGAAAAACTTTATCAAGGAGATAAAATTGATAGGGTAGATTTTAAATCCTACTTAATGGAGATTATGCGTTCTCAGCAAAAGGTAAATCCCAATCTAAAATGTGAAGTTACCTCAAATGAGGTGGCTTTTAAATTGGACATTGCAATTCCTCTTGGTTTAATTATATCTGAAATGATTGTGAACTCAGTAAAACATGCTTTCAAAGGAATTGAAAATCCTCAATTAAAAGTACAGCTAACAAAAAATAATCAAACCATTGAGATAATCTTTCAAGATAATGGAATTGGGCTTCCAGAAAATTTCAGTCTCGAACAACCTGTTTCTTTGGGCACAGAAATTATTCAAGCGTTAACAGATCAAATTGAGGGGGAAATCAAGTACGAAAATGATAATGGAGCAAAATTTACAATTGTGTTTCAAGAATAATATTGTAGAGAAATATCATTGATTGAGTGAAAAAAATTTATCCCTTTCATAAAACCATTAGTTTGATGAAAAACAATTGATACCGGTCGAAGCACCAGCCAAAGATTTTATTTTTCACTACTTCCATCAACCGTAAGCGATGATTCAACAGGAACTAAACCAGAGACAATTGTTTTTTTCTCCAAGGAGATATCACCTGTCTTTTTGTATAATCTATATAGAGATAGTTTTATGTTAATCTTTTCATAATCCGGATTCAAAATAATTTCTGAATCAACATTACTTATTAAATATTCATTTACAGCTGGAGTCTTCTTATCTAAACTTATGTTAGCATATCTTCCAAAACTCGCATGCAATGTCCAATCTTTTCTCAAATTTGGCTGAATAGAAACGACAGTGTTTTTTGGAATTTCTTCAATCATAGCATAGACATCAGAAATTTTATCTTCATCTCTTCCTATCCTGTTAAAGTTTAGTAAGTTTAGTATAATACTAAGTGAAAATAAACAAATACTGCTGTATTTAAGAATTTTATTATTTGGACTAATCCTAATTAATAATACATTTAGACGTGGCGCCAATAATAATCCAAAAGCAATACTAAATATTGGAAAAGTGCCTAAAATATAGAACCCACTTTGTTTTAAACTAATCATAACTGGTAGCACCCCAGAGAGCCCTAAAGCCAAAAATATTAAAACCCATTTTCCAGGTAATCTTTCTACTTTAATCTTTCTTGTTGAAATAAATATGACAACTGCAATTATTCCAATTGGTAATAGCTCATTTAGAAGTTTAGTCAGAATAAACCAGCGGTTATCTACAGTAACACTATTCTCAATACTCCCCAGTACCTGCAAATTAATATATGCTTTTAAACTATCAATCCCTTCAGGAACAAAAATATACATAAAAAAAATAGGAATCAATATCGCGGAAAAAAGTATAGTTAAACCACTAAAAAACTTAAGAACATTTGTTTTTTTAAAAATCAAGATCCAAAATAAAATAGAAATAGGAAATAACCCAACAAACCCTTTCGTTAAAAAAGCAAGAAATAATGAAAACCCAGCTAAGAACAAATGCAAAAACCTATTATTAATTTCACTCTTGATTGCAAAATAAACGCTAAGGCTAGTGAAAACCATCATTGTGTTTTCAAGCATATTATTAGGAGCGGCCCATGTCACCACCGGCACTGAAACCCATAATAAAATGGGAAGCCATGACATATTAGAATGCTGTTGGCCAACTAGTTGTTTCCAAATTCCTCTAATAATAATAGCTGTAATTAGAAATGTTAGAAATGAATAAAGTCTTTCTGTAATTAAATTATCTCCTAATAGCCTGAAGAATAAACTCTGAAGTCCAAATGCAAATGGGGGGTGTCCATGAAAATGAGGAGAAAGAGTATCTGTCAAATGTAGGTCCCAAAAACTACCTAAATTTTCCGCTAAATTTCTAGAGATAGTAGCATATAAAACACCATCCATAAACATACCGTCGGAAAGCCAGTTTGGACTTATCATTCCCAAAAAAAGTGCGCTTACAATTAAATAAAAAAAAACAGATTTGTTCTTCATGTGCTGAAAGTACTTTAGAATGTTAAATGTATTTAAATTGTTTTATAGAATTTTTCAAAACTATAAAATTCTAGTAAATTAATGTTCAAGAAACCCATTTAATAATCAAAGTAAAAAAATTACTGAATTTCATTCTTTTCTCTTAAAGCACAGGAATATAAAGGTAAGCTAATTTCTCCTTCCTCTTTACTTAAAATTTTGAATACATTTGACAACCAAAAGAAAAGGATGAGCAAGAGTACAACGGAAATAAAAATAAGAGGCTATCATTTAGATGCTTACCAACATGTTAATAACGCCAGGTATCTAGAACTTTTAGAAGAAGCTCGATGGCGTCATTACGAGGATTATCCACCTGCATATTTTCAAGAAAAAGGTTGGGGTTTTATTATCGTTAATATCAATATCAACTTTAAAGGTTCGGCAGTACTTGGAGACACTTTAGTGATACATTCTGAATTAGTTAAAATTGGAAAAACAAGTCTTACGATTCATCAAGAAGCTTTTATTAAAGGATCGGAAAGGAAATCAATTGAAGCAGATATCACGTTTGTTATGATGGATTTACGAACGCAAAAATTACTGCCTATAGAAGGTGAGATGAAGGATCTATTAACTAGAGAACTTAAGCTTTAATAAAATTTTCGCTTAAGCTTTTTCATTTTATTTCTTGAATCTAGTTTCCAGATGTTTGAAAAACAGCTGAATACTCTTTCTTTTTCTTTTTGAAAGTAATTTTTAAATGGTACTCCTCACCACTTTTTAAATGTGTTGAAAAAGCATTCAAACCATAATGTTTTACCAGTTTGAGGCTCATCATCTGCATCAGTTCGTTGAACCACTGCCGTACAAGTTATTTTCTCTCTGTCCACAGGTTTTCCATCGGCCTTTAATTAAATAGAAAACAGTATTGTTGCTACTCAACATCCAATTTACGACTACTTCAATGTAATATTTTCCAGCTTCCTTCACCACACCTTTATGCGGAGGTGAATCTAAAGGAGTAACACTTTCTGAGTAGCCTCCGTTAGGAGTATTCATTGTACTATTCAAAACACTGTTCTGCCCTGGTTGGTTTATTTGAGCAATAGATACTTGACTCAAAAGAAAAGATAGTAAAAAAGCAATTGCATTAAATTTATTCATATGCCGTTAAATTTAAGTTTACAAAAGTACAAAAAGCAATCCAAGAATATGCTTTTTGTTTTTTTAGGGGAGTTCTAATAAATTTTTGGTTTATTTGCAGTCTCCAAATAGGAGAATTTGAATTTTAGAGGAGTGGCCGAGTGGCTTAAGGCGCACGCTTGGAAAGTGTGTATACCCCACAAGGGTATCGGGGGTTCGAATCCCTTCTCCTCTGCAAAGTAAAAGCCGCGATTAGCGGCTTTTCTATTTTCTGAAAATTTGTTCGAAATTTATTTCGATAAAGGTTTGAGGGAAATAGAAAAAAGCTTTCGAAGAAAAGTTTTACTTTGTAGACCAAACCACCACATTCATGCATTCTTACGTCATAATCGCTGAAAGAGAATTTCGCAAGCATAATAACTTGGAGCAATCGACTGCCATGGCGCCTACCTTAAAAACAAATTTAAGTTGTTGGGTATTAAAACACCCGAAAGAAAATTAATTCAAAAGCAAATAATTGATAAACATGGTTACCCTGCATTGGAAGAAATAGAAATTGTAGTAAAAGAATTGTGGGACCTCCCCTTTCGTGAATTTCATTACTTAGCTATTGACTTAATAGTCAAATACAAAAATAAGTACCCGAAACTACTATTGATTTGTACCATTATATGCTCATAAATAATTCTTGGTGGGACACTGTAGACTTAATAGCCACAAATTCTGTAGGAGCTCTTATATCAAGATTCCCTTCTTTGATTGAATCTCATATAAATAAATGGAGTTTGGACGAGAATATTTGGTTGCAACGAACCGCTATCATCCATCAATTAAAATTTAAAGATAAAGTCAACACAGCTTTGCTTACTCAATACATTGAACAAAGCATGGGAACGAAAGAGTTCTTCCTGAACAAAGCCATAGGATGGTCTTTAAGACAGCACAGTAGAGTTGATCCCCAATGGGTAATAAACTTCGTAAATGATCATCCAGGTCTCTCTAATCTGAGTCAAAAGGAAGCTTTAAGATTGATTTTGAAATAATTCCTTATTTTCCAAATTCAACTCCAACTGTAAATAAAAATCGGTGAAACCAAACATCAAATTCGACATCGGAGAGAATATCTGGAGAAACGATATTAGCAAAACCTGCAGCGTGCGATGTATATTGAGAGAACTCAAAGTAAAACCTTGATCTCAGTCTAGAAGGAAACAGCATTCCTATTCCACCCTCCATTACTACACCGTTATTAATACTTATAATATTTGCCGTTTCAGCATTATTCGTCATACCTACCTTAGCCTTTAAATAAAATAGTCTGCGCTTGCGATACAGGTTGTATTTTCCTTGAATATATAAAGGTGCCCCAACTATATTTACAAAATGTAAATCATTTATTGTGTAGAAAGTAGAAGGCATTGTGATCTATACCAGTTCCTATTCCTATATCGAAAGTGTTTATTTATTCTAAAGCCATACACAAAATCCAAATTCACATGATCTCTTGAAATACCCATTGAAAAGTTTTTGATCTTTCCGCTAGCATAATGATAACGACCATTTTTATACACCCTTATTTGTTCAGGTAAATAATACTTTCGAGCAGAATCTATTGGGAAAGAAACTGTATCACCTGAGACAGTTTCGATATTTTGAATAGTGTAATCATTCTGCAACAATGTTCCATAAACCATATTGTGCTTATACCATTTTCTTTTAAACTTAAAAACAGCTCCATTTTCAATAAGCTGATCATTCTGAGAATGCGAAATTACTGGAGCACAAAATAGCAACCCAATCAGAAATAAGAAAGGGGTTATTGATGTTATGCGAATTTTAGGCATATAGAATTAATAAGCAATCTCGCTTAAGAATATTGTCTCCATTGTTGTGGCATTCACTTCGTATTGAGAAAGGCCAAAATCACTCGTTGTAAGAATACGATTCGGAATAGAAGGATGCTCAATAACATCATAAGCGACAATAGATGTGTTGGAATTGATCAATATTGGATTTGCAGGATTGGCAGCATCAAATATTGACATTCCATTTCCCTTCTCCTACATATAACTTGTTATTTATCATTGTCATTCCGTAAGGACTTGCCATTGGAATGGATGTAATTTGTTCTGGATTATTTAGATTTGAAATATCCAAAACTTCCA
This sequence comes from uncultured Flavobacteriales bacterium, assembly GCA_943788755.1. Classification (GTDB taxonomy): domain Bacteria; phylum Bacteroidota; class Bacteroidia; order Flavobacteriales_D; family Parvicellaceae; genus CALSMU01. Next base: position 378,704 of record CALSRM010000001.1, on the reverse strand, counting down.
ATGTGTTTTCATCACCACTACATCCGGTAAAGTCTGCAGTTCTTAATGTCAAATAAGCAATGTTTCCAATTGGTAAAACAGGGTCACAAGAATTTGGATGGTTGTAAGTTGAAGTTTCATATGGGCTTGAAGGATTAGTAACATCCATTATAATCATTGAAGATTGGGTTCCAATAAACAAATGATTTCCTTCTGAGTAAATGGTTTCATTATCCCAACCAATATCAGTACTTCCAACTAGCATAATATCTGAAGGAGAATCCTGAAAAGTATGTAACTTAGAATTACTAACCACATAGACATGATTACTATAAACAGCTATTTTGTTTACCGTTCCTTTTACACCTCTTTCCGAACCAACGAATGATGATGGCACTGATGAAGCAGGTATAACGCTGTTATTATAATCGTAATACAAGTAATAGGAATCTTTTAACTCTTCCGCTTCTTCACTGTCTGTTTTAAATGAGCGGGTTACAGTTTCATAACTAAACCCTACTAGAACCAATCCATCCGCGTTCTCGATAGCTTCTGCAAATGCATACTCTACTCTATCTACCATTACAGGATTGTTGATGTCAGATAAATCAATTTTTATAAAATCGTATTGAGATTCAGCATAAATCATATCGTTATCCACGAAGAATTCCTTCGTAAATGGAAGCTGTAAGAATCCTATATTTATCGGGTTACTTGGGTCTGTGTTATCTAAAACATGTATCCCTTTTCCATTTTCTCCAATTAGAATATAATTTTCACCGATAAATAACTTTCCTGCATTTTCAATCATTCTTGGAGTCGAAACAAGCTCTACAGTTCGAATTTCTTCAATATCAGCATATACAGCTGTTCCCTTCTTAAAGGTTAGTGAGATTGTTGCATTGTCTTTTGTACAACTAGCTAATAAAATTGGAAGGCAAACGATAAGAACAAGAAGCTTTTTCATAAGTTAATGATTTTTAATTTAATAGCAAAACACTAAAGTTAGTAATTTTATTGTATAGTTACAATCGATGTAAAAATAAAAGAAAAAGAAGCAACGCACAGGCAAAAAAAAGTGAGCCATAAAGCTCACTTTTAAATTACTCTATAAAGATATTATTGTTTGGTATAAACAGCTGTACAAGTTCCTAAACCTCCTATGCCAGGAGTTGTATTTTCATACGAATAGTTTACCGTAAATTCCGTTCCGGAAGCATTCATTGTTCCATTACCAGAGAAAATCACCTCACCAAGAGTTATACCGATAGTTTGATTAGGAAAAGTAATAGTTGATCCATTTATTGTTGCATTTGCTGTTCCACCAAGTAAAGTAAAAAAGTTATCGAAAATTAATGCTGAAGAACCTCCTGCAGAAATTGTTGGTGGTGTAGCCAATGGAAATGCTATTGCTCCGCAATCGCTTGAAATTTCCCAGGTGCTTGACGTCCAGGCACTTTGTCCAATTACAACTGTAACTGTTCTAGTAGCTGTTGCTGTTCCATTCTCATTTGTTGCTGTATAAGTAACAGTATAAGCTCCTGTTGAAGAAGTGTTAACCGCTGTTATATCTGCTGTTACATTTACCGAAGACCCATCACCATTGGTTGCTGTAGCTCCTTCATCTATGTAAGTAGAATTTAAATTAGCTGTGACACTTGCATCACCATTTAACACAATTACGGGCACGTAAGAACATGACTCATCATCTTTTTTAGCTTCAGCGCTATAGTTAGTTGCTAATGGATCAGTACATCCTTTTTTCTTACATCCGCCTATTAGAATCGCTCCTACTAGGGCTATTGCTAAAAATTTACTTGTTGTTTTCATACAGATTTTTTTTAGTTTATGCTCCAAACTTACAAAAATGAACTTTCTTATCCTCACTAGTTCACATTTAATTAATTCTTAATTGTAGATTTGCCATTGTGCAAATTGACATAGAAATACTATTCGAAAACGATTCAATTATTGCAGTAAACAAACCAAATAACATTCTGGTTTACGCATCTTATTTTGCTCGAAATATCACTGACGATGATTTAGTTACTTTGCTAAAGGAGCAAACGGAACTTGACCTATACCCAATCCATAGACTAGACAGAAAGACATCTGGAATTTTACTTTTAGCTAAGGAAAAAGAATTCGTTAAAGACTATCAGCAACAATTTGAAAACAACAAGGTTCAGAAACACTATTACGCTGTCGTCCGAGGTCATTGTCCTCCAAGCGGAGTTATTGATACTCCTACAAAAAATGCTGAAACAGGAATGTACAAAGAGGCGCTGACTGAATACCAAACACTAGAAATAATAGAATTAGACATCCCTGTGAATCCTTACGAGAAGTCGAGGTACAGCTTGGTGAAATTTACACCAAAAACTGGTAGAATGCACCAACTTCGGATTCATGCAAACAAAATAAGCCACCCTATTGTGGGGGATTATCAGTATGGAGATCGATTTCATAATCGAATGTTTCAACATGAATTCAATTGGAACAACATGTTTTTACATGCGAGTGAACTAACTATTAAACAACCGAATAGCGGAGAACAACTAGTATTAAAAAGTAGTTTCCCTGCGGACTGGGACAAACTATTTAAAAACTTTAATTGGCAAAAACCCAAATAAGTTTCATCTCTATTTTTCTTAAGATTATATTTACCCTCTTAAATTAAAGTTATGGATTATAAATTATTAGGTAAGACAGGTATCAAGGTATCGGAACTGTGTTTAGGCACAATGACTTTTGGTACAGACTGGAACTTTGGTTCTGACAAAGAAGAATCACAACGCGTTTTTGATGCATTCTGTAATGCTGGAGGAAATTTCTTTGACACTGCAAACATCTATACAACAGGAACTTCAGAAAAGTATCTAGGTGAGTTTATGCAATCAGAAAGAGATAACCTGGTAATTGCTTCAAAATATTCCTTGACAGAATCCAATAAAATTAACGTTTCGGGTAATAGTCGTAAAAATATGACGCAGAGTGTTGAGGGGTCTTTAAAAAGGCTTGGAACCGACTATATTGACCTATATTATGTTCACGCATGGGATTTTCTTGTTGCTCCTGAAGAGTTAATGAGAAATTTAGAGTATTTACTAGCTTCTGGGAAAATATTATCTATTGGTATTTCCGATACACCAGCTTATATTACTAGCCGTTGTAATACTTTGGCTGAATTAAGAGGATGGAATCAATTTGCAGCATACCAAGTTGAATATTGTTTAACTGAAAGGACTGCAGACAGAGAGATTATTCCACTATGCGAGCATGACGATATGCTTTTTTGTGGGTTTGGCCCCTTAGCTGCAGGATTGCTTTCAGGAAAATATATAGAAGAGAACAGTGATCCAAAGCGAATGACAAAAGGAGTATCTGCTAGGCTTAAGCGAAAGAAACTTAGCTATGTCCGCTGAAATTAAAGCGCTTAGTAAAGAGATTGGTCATACACCTTCTCAGATAGCTATTCGTTGGGCAATGCAAATGGTAAAAAAGTCCTCTCCTATTTTCGGAGCTCGTTCGCTAAAGCAATGTGAAGAAAATCTAAAAGTTTTGGACTTCTCATTATCGAATGACCAAATGAATAAGTTGAATTTAATCAGTAAAATTGGACCAAACAACCCTAATGACTTTCTAAAGCTTCCAAGACTTGAGGAAATATTATATGCTGGACAAAAAGGAAAATATCAAAAAGTAGTTAAAAAAAAGAAAGCTCAACATATGTTGAGCTTTCCAAACCTAAAACCTAAGAGCTAATTTTCTCAGATAGAATTGAGTAACCAGCTCAATTCATTTCAAACATACAGTCTTTAATCGGTTAAAAAAAATAGTTTATCGTTTTTTATTACAGATACATCGAAAAACGTGATAAAAACACCTTGTCGGCTGTTGATTTATATGAGAATCATAAAACACCAATGTTAATAAGATAAATAGAAGTCCATCAATTCTAGATCGATAAGATGTGCTTGCGTATAATAAAACAAAAGAACGTCTAAAAAACCATATCCTAAATCGCACATGTTCATTGCACCTTCTTGAGACAATCCAACACCATGTCCAAATCCCTTTCCAGACAAGTAAACCTCATCCCCTTTCACTTTCACATCAAAATAGGTGCTTTTTAATTTCCAATCTTTTCGTATATCTGTAAGCAGTATATGATATTTCCAATCGACAAAGTATTTCCTTCTTGAGTCTTGCTTAAAAGATAACGCTTTCTCAATATCCTCTTTATTTTCAATTGGATAATTATGCTGCTTATCCAAATAAGAAATCCATTTAGCCTTACTAATTACTTTTGTCCAATTAGAATTGGATTTACCGTATGAATAAGGATCTTTAACACTTCTTAAATAAGAAAGAGGCTTAGTCCACACATCTTCACTGTTTACAGTTTGACCACCACTATTTGAATAATATGAAGCAGTAATATAATTCATATCACTATCAACCAATACGAAGTTTTCTGTCTCTTTGACGGCATCAATTATTTTTTGATTTTTATACATTTTCCCTTTATAGACCTGACAATTTGTTAAATCTGTTAGCATAAAACCCTCATCCATAAACTTACTTTTATGCTTCAAAGCGTAGGTTCTGCTAATTACAGCCTGGACTTTGTAATATTCTTTAGATTCATTGTTCCCAGATTCAGACTCTATAACACCTACTAGGTATTCATCTAGCGGAACTTGATTAATAATTTTTAAGTACTTGCCTTCCGCTAATATTTTTAAATTTCCTTGATATTTTCTTTCTCTAGATGAAGGACTCAGGCATTTAATTTTAAAAGCTCCACCTTCATGACTTCTTTTAATGTATACTTCCTTGTAAGTACCAATTTCAACGTCGCCCTGTTTAATTCGAATTTCACCATTTTTGTTCTGTATCCTTACGGATTCTCCTTTATTTAAAGTAAAGAATGTGCCTGATTCTGAATGAAAGGAATAACTATCATCCAAATAGTTAAACAATATATGTGATGTTTTTACATTTCTAAAAACACCAATATCCATTATTTCCTTATCAGCAAACATTGGCTGACTAATAAACACAAATAATAATATTATTACAATATTTTTCATAACAAGCAAAATTAACTCCTTTAGTGTCTGCTTCTATTGAGTTCTTCCAGAGTTTTCAACATTTCATTCGCAGTATTGAAGGATGCTCCCGTGCCTCCACACGTATCCTCAAGTAATTGGTACTCTTTTACCATGTTTTCTCGTCCTTCTGTGGAAAGGATAACTCCTAATTCTTTCTTTAAGTTAATTTCTGTCAATTTACTCTGGATAAGTTCTTTAACAATTTCTTTACCAACTATTAAATTTACCAATGAAATGAATTTAATTCTTTTTCCAATTAATAACTTTGCAATTCTATAGGAGAAAGCACTCGATTTATAACAAACTACCTGAGGTACTTTAAATAACGCTGTTTCGAGCGTGGCAGTTCCCGAAGTGACCAAAGCAGCATGAGAGGTATTCAATAAATTATACGTATCGTTTACGACTACGTGCACATTTTCCTTTGCTAAAAATGGAGCATAATACTCATTGGATCTTGAGGGGGCGCCGGCAATTACAAATTGATACTCTTCGTATTTTAAAACTACAGATAACATTATCGGCAATTTCTTTTCAATCTCCTGACTCCTGCTTCCAGGAAGAAGCGCAATTATTGGCTTTTCATTCAATCCGTACTTTTCGCAAAAAGCCTGTTTTGATATTGCCTTTTCTTTGAATTGCTCTATAGCATCAATTAATGGGTGCCCCACAAACGAAACATCATAGTCGAATTTTTTGTAAAAATCTTTTTCAAAAGGCAAAATAACAAACATCTTATCTACCACCTTTTTTATTTTCTCTACTCTTGATTGTTTCCAGGCCCAAACTTGCGGTGACACATAATATAAAGTAGGGATTTTATTAGTATGAACAAACTCTGCGATACGAAGGTTGAAACCTGGATAATCAATAAAGATAACTGCATCTGGCTTGTAATCAAGAATATCTTCTTTACAAAACTTCAAATTCCCCAGTATAGTTCGAATATTTCTAATCACCTCTAAAAACCCCATAAAAGCTAGGTCTCTATAATGCTTAACCAGTTCTACACCTTGCTCTTCCATTAGGTCTCCACCCCAAAACCTGAAAGTTGCATTCGAATCCAACTTCTTAATTTCTTTAATTAAGTTAGCTCCATGTAAATCTCCGGATGCCTCTCCTGCTATGATGTAGTATTTACTCAATGGAAATAGTTAAAACAAAAACAAGAACGAAAGTCCAGCTACAAAAAGTGTAACACCCACAAGTCCTTTAGCAGCAACATCCATTTTAAACAAAAAGAATAAAAAGTAAAATGCAAGCATGCTCGGTAATAAACTAAAAATTAGAATCTCTTTATTAATTTCTAATGAAGAGTCTAAAAACAATTGCCAATAATTCTCATAACTACTATTAGGGCTTTTGACATACTTTGACAAAAGGAAACCTAATGGGGGCAAAATAAAACCTAAAATTAGACCAACCCAAACAATATCATATTTTTTCTTCCATCCAGTTAACATCATAATTCCCATTTATTTAAGTGACTAATTGCGTGATGAGCAGTCATGTCAAACTGCGTTGGAACAATAGAAACATAGTTGTTCTCTAATGCGAACATGTCTGTATCTTCTCCGTTGTCATGGTCGTGAAACTGACCCGTCAGCCAGTAATACTTTTTACCTAAAGGGTCTGTTCGTTCCTCAAATGTATCATCCCAAAAGGCTCGAGCTTGTCGACATATTTTTATCCCTTTTATTTTTGACAAAGGCAGTTTAGGAATGTTTACGTTCAAACATATTCCCTTTTCCATTTTCTTTTCCAATGCCTCCTTTACAATTTTCTCCACAAAATGCATTGATGGTTCAAAATCTGCATCCATGTCATAATCCAATAACGAAAAACCGATGCTTGGAATACCTTCTAGCGCCCCTTCCACAGCTGCTGACATCGTTCCTGAGTATAATACATTTGTAGAAACATTAGAACCATGATTAATACCAGAGACAATTAAGTCAGGCAATTTACCTTTTGATTTGTAAATTCCCATTTTGATGCAATCTACTGGAGTACCTGAACAGATGTACATTTTATGTCCTTTAAAATAATCAGATAATGAAATCCTAAGAGGTTCATTTACAGTAATTGCATGTCCCATTCCGGACTGCGGCTTATCTGGAGCCACAATTAGTAGGTCTCCAAAATCCGAAACAGCATCTATTAATGACTTGATACCCTTTGCGGTAAAGCCATCATCATTTGTAACTAATATTAAAGGTTTTTTCATTTTTAACTATTGAATAACTTCTAATCTTTGTGCAAAACTAATAAATTGTAGTTCCCTATATGGTTGGGATTCATTTACTTTTACACATACAATTAAATTTTGTTAAAATGGCACACAAATTCAGCTTTATCATCGCATTATTTTTATGTTCAGTAAATTTTGGGCAACAAAATGAAATCAAAACAGATTCTAAAATCACCCATGTTACTGTGTTTTTAAGTGGCGCTCAAGTGACACATGAGGCTAGAGTTTCAGTTCCTGCAGGATCAAGAACAATAGTTTTTGAAAACCTTACCCAATACATTAATAAAAGTAGCCTGCAGATAAAAGCTAACAATGAAGCTATTACCATTCTTTCGGTTGGACATAAAATCAACTACTTAAAGAGCCATGAGAATGACAAAAGGTTAGTTGTACTAAAAGACAGTCTTGAAAAAATACGGTTTAAGCTAGACATAAGAAATAGCCACGAAATAGTATACAAGGAAGAGAAAATTATGTTGCTAGCAAATAAATCTATAGCAGGAGAGCAGAATGGCGTTGACATTGAAGACCTTATGGAAATGGCAGACTTCTACAGAGAAAGACTGCAGGAAATTGAAACAAAACTATTGGATATCAAAACAAGTAAAAGAAATTTAAATAAAACCATTTCACGTTTAAATCAAGAATTAAAAAGTGCTAATTCTCAACAAGGAAAGTACACAAGCGACGTAATTGTTAAGGTTGCTGCCAAAGTAAAGTCTACAACCAAATTTGAATTGAGTTATATTACTAATCAGGCTTCATGGTCTCCGAAGTATGATATAAGAACAAAAGATATTAATGTACCAATTGCATTGACATATAAAGCTGAAGTAGCTCAAAACACTGGGTTCGATTGGAAAAAAGTAAACGTAACACTATCTACCGGAAATCCAGCAATTAACAATACGCAACCTGCAATTAACCCTTGGTACTTGGCTTACTATAATGAGTATAAAGCGAAAAAGAACCGTTCTAAGGGAAGAATGCAATATGCATCCCCAGCTTATGGAGAAGTTTTATCAGATGATTATAATGCTGATATTAAATATGATAGTGAAGAAAAGGATAAGAGTTTCTATGAAGAAGGTTTATCTTCTGCTGATTTCACTTCTGTCACGCAAAGCAATGTTAACACATCGTTTAAAATAGCCCTTCCTTACACCATAAAGAGTAATGGCGAGTCTGAATTAATCGAAATTCAGAATTATGACCTTCCAGTAGGTTATCAATATTTTGCCGCTCCTAAAGCTGATCAAGATGCATTTTTATTAGCTAACATAATTGAATGGGGGGATTACTATTTACTTCCTGGCTATGCAAATGTTTATTTTGAAGGGACATATATAGGAGAATCTTATTTAAACACAAATACTACAGATGATACATTGGCAGTATCTATGGGACGAGATAAAGGTATTGTTATTACCCGAGAAAAGATTAAAGATTTTTGTAAAAATGCAAGGTTTGCAGGGAAGAAAAAATCTACTCGAGGTTATGAAATAAAAGTCAGAAACAACAAGCCCAAAGCGATTGAAATTGAAGTAGTAGATCAAATTCCGATGTCTAGAATTAAAGAAATTGAAGTTGAGATGCTGGAAAATAGTTCGGCAGAATATGATGAAACAACAGGTAAATTAATATGGAAACTTACTATTCAGCCTGGTGAGACAGCTGAAGTCTCCTTTAAATTTCAGGTCAAATACCCGAAGGATAAGAATTTGAGTAATTTGTAGAGCAGAACTATTGAATTAAATATTTTTCCAATAAACCATCAACAGATTGCGATACCGACGTTGTTCTTATTTCTTCTAAGACTTCATCAGCTAACATCTGAATCACTTTAGCTTCAACCATCAACAACGGCTTTTCATCTGGTGGTTCTGGAAAAAGATTTTGTTCTTCAAATAACCGTCTTGTAACAACCGCAACTTCGTGAGCTCCATTGTAATTTCCTTTTTGTTCTAATAAATAAGCTAGCGCTATCAATCCATAAGCATCTTCAGATGTTGAATCAGCTTCTCGTCTAAGTGCATAATATTTTGCAATCAAACGGTTGGCTTCAACATAATCTCCAGTTGCCGTAGAAACGAACGATTTATTAAAATGATCTATTGTAAACATACCTGTTGCACCAATTGACGAACTAATCGCCATACTTTCATTGTAGAACGCCTCTGCCCTTTCCATGTTTCCAATTAATCGCCACATTTCTGCATTCATATGCGCTCGCTTCATCATCCATTTCTGATCTCCAGAGGAAATTGACAACTGCTCTAATTCTTTACTTAACTCAGCTAATCTTACTGTATCTAAAGTTCTTTGCGCGTTTCGACATAAACTAGACAATGCCCCACCAATAAGCGTATCGTTATTTGTTTCTCTACCAATATACAAAACCTTATTTGCGATCGTAATGGATTCATCATCATTGCCTTCCTTGAACTGCTGATAAGCATCATTCAACATTTTATACGGATTAATAATTTCTGCAGTGCTTGGTGTTTCTAAAGTACTACTTGCTAAAGGTTCAGTATCTTTCTGTTGCTCCTCAACGCAAGAGGTAATTATTGTTGCTGTCAGAATCATTTGGAAGAAAAATATTTTAGTCATAGCTTATTTTTTGTAAAAGTAACAACTTAAATTTACTTCATAAAATAGTTTATTTAAAACGCTTTTACATTTTCCTGAAACAATATAACTCATTTAATAGTATCTATAATCAATATACTTGCGATATGAATAAAATTACTATAGTTTCAATTTTACTAATTGTAGTAATTGCTATTGTAGCAAGTAGCTTTAGTAATGAAAAGTCAGTTATAGTAACAGAAAAAACTATTATAGGTGACTCAACAGATACTTTAAAACAACTTATTGACTTGAATTTCAATAACTTTGATTCAGGTAAAGTTGAAAAAAAATTATTTTTTAATATCAGAGGAAGGTATAATGGAACAACTACAAAAAGTCGATTATCAGAATCTAAATTAATTCAAGACTTCGTTCCTGGGTACCCTGCAGACTGGGTGTCTGATTATGTTTCTATAGAAATGATTTTCAATAAGAATGATAATGAATATATACTGCATAGTATAAATGACACTTTAACCCCTGAACAAAGAGAATTAATTAATTCTCTTGATATTAACGATAATGTTAGCATTAGAGTTGTGTATAAGTGTAAAAATGCCGCAACAAACGAAAGAGAGTTTAGAAATATGAAAGATATTTCTTTAGTGGTTGTTCCGGAATTTTCGGCAATGCCCGTTTTTGGTTATGATATATTAATTCAATATTTGGAAGAAAATAGTTTAAGGAAAATTCCTACATCTCTTCAAAATAAGATGGATCAATTAATAATACATTTCAGCATTAATGAACTAGGAGAAATAAACAACACCATCGTAAAACAATCTTCTGGTTTTATTGAAGTTGATGAGTTAATCCTTGACTTAACAAATAGCTTTAGAAATTGGACCCCCGCAAAAGACAATAATGGGAATGCTGTTCTACAAGACTTTATATTAACATTTGGAAATATACAATTCGGCTGTTAAAATAGGAATGGAAATAACACGGCTCTGTAGATAATTATAGCACGTACAGCAAAAAAAAATGCCGCCGATTTAATTACAACTTTAACCATATCCTTCATTTTATCTTTTTTTAAATTGTCTTTTGGATTGTAAGTGTATTTTATTCCAAATAAGATACCGTTCAAGTCGTCTTTATTTATTTTGATAACTACATCCTTAATTATAATCAATTTTTTCTTATTCTTCTTAAGCTTGAAAACCCTATACTTAGCTCTTACCCGTATTCTATTAGGTCTAGTATCTGTTAATTTTATATTGTCGATTGTATATAAATAGCCAGGCTTATCGTTGCATTCAAAATGATAGCCATTTGTTTTTAGACTAATAGAATAAGTATTTTGCTTAAAGGCTTTTTTATCGGTTTTATTTAATTGGTTTTTAAACTGAATAACCGAGTCATTTACGGATAAACTCAAAACTTGTTTCTTAGAGTCTAATAGAACATCTCGACTCTTGTTCAGTTTATAGATAGAATTATTTAATGCATCAATTTCAAAATAGGTATTGCTCCCATAAAAATCTCTACTGTCCTGTGCATTAGTAATTTGTAGTGCAAAAAATAAATAGATAAAAAATAACAATCTCATATATTATTCTAATGGGGTGTTATTATAAAGTACCTTTTCAAATGCTAATCTTTCATCTCCACTCTCTAAAAGAATTATACCACAATAGACATATCCAAACTGCTTCAATAGATGCTGCATACCTTTATTCCCTTCATGTGTATCAATACGTAGACTATTAATATCTTGTAGCTTCAATCTTTTATGACATTCGTCAAATACAAAACGAGAAAACCCTAATTTACGATATTGGCTGCCTACCGCAAGTCTGTGAATAACACCATAATCCGTGTTTTCGTTTGTTATCCATTTGCCTTTTATTGTCTTATACGCTTGTTCTTTTTTTGTAGTAAAAACAGTTGTCCCAATAATTGTTTCAGTATCATCTACAACCACATAGCTGTCGTTGTTGCTAATATCCAATTTTATTTTTTCTTCATCTGGATAACCGTCTTGCCATTGGTCTATTTTTAAACTTGCCAAATATACTTGAGCGTCATGAATAAAACCCATTATTATTGGAACGTCAGATAAAGTGGAACGAACTAATTTCATTGAGCTTAAAGTTATTTTATCATGATTTTCTTAGTAGCTATAACACTATTTTCGTTTAGAAATGAAACCAAATAGATTCCCTTATCAAAGTTCAATTCAACAACCTTACTATTTGAATTGAACTCTAACTGTTTAGTATAAACTATCTTCCCTGTTATCGAATAAATATTTACGCTTTTAACATTGGTATAATCTAAATGAAGTCTATTTGATTTATCCAGATATGCTTTGAAGCCATCCCAATGAATTTCTTCTTCGTTACCCAAAGCAGAATCCACATAAAGAACTCCCTTCATGCCCATAGCCGCATGAGGATTACAATTAAAATAATATTTACCTGGTTGGTTGACAACAAACCAGTCTTCAAATGTAGAGGCACCTAAACCTATCCAAAACCCACCGTTATCTGTTGATGCATTGTTTACCCAATCAATAGAATCTTGTTCTGTAATACTGTGATACCCTAAACTAACTAATCTAACCGTATCTCCAACATTTACAAATGCGGTATCTGGACTAAAATAATGGTCATAACCAGTAATAATATGTGTTTGTTGAGCCGAAATATTCAGTCCATAAATTAAAACTAGCAATCCGGAAATGTATTTCATAGTCAATCTGTTTATTAAGTAAATGTAAAAATAGCAATAGTTGGAAGAAAACATATGATATTTTACTACTTTTACTTTACTATATTACACTAACTATGGAAAATCTAAATGTTTTCGGACAGCCTTTAATTGCATGTAGCACAAACCCTATAACAGGTTTTTTTAGGGATGGGTGCTGTAATACCAATGAAGAAGATTTTGGTGTTCATACAGTTTGTATTGTTGCTACAACTGAATTTTTAGAATTTTCTAAAGAAGTTGGCAATGACTTATCTACGCCATTACCGCAATGGGGTTTTCAAGGTGTAAATGAAGGAGATAAATGGTGTTTGTGTGCTGATCGATTTAAAGAAGCATACGATAATGGAAAAGCCCCAAAAGTTTTATTGGAGGCTACAAACGAAAAAACATTGGAAATTGTTTCTATGGAGGTTTTATTGGAAAATATTTATTACGCTGATAAGGTTTAATACTTCTCCCTTTTTATTCTAGCATTGGCTTTTACCCCACTCAATTTTACTGTTTGGCACTAAAAAAAGTAAGGGCTAATTTTGTTCATCTGCTTCTTTTCTTTGATTAGTATTAATAAGTTAAATTCGCTGCGTGAAAAATCCTCAAGGAAATATACCAACGATCCCAATTCTAGCAATTCTAGGGTGTTGCTTAATTTGGGGAACTACTTTCACCGTCGTAAAAGATGTTTCAAATTCTATCGACCCCTTTCTATTGTCTGGTTTTAGGAACTTGATTGCAACTTCGGTGCTATTCGCCTACTTTATAATTACTAAAAAAGGCAAAATCCTATTAGATAAAAACTCCTTAAAATCAGGCTTTGTTTTGGGCGTTTTATTAGGAACTATTTATATATCTCAAACAATTGGAATAACCTTTACCAGCGCTAATCACAGCGCATTTATTACTTGTTCTGCGGTAATTATGGTTCCGATAATTTTGTTTTTATTCGGTTGGGAAAAATTTAACAAGAAACAAATTCTATCTATTTTAATGGTTGCAATTGGCCTCGTATTACTTACTTTAAAGTCAGGATTATTAGGATTTAACCTAGGAGATTTGATAACCTTAGCAGCTGCAGTTATTTGTGCAATGCACATTGTATTTTCAGGTCTATATGTGCGGAAATACAACTTTTTGTCATTAATCTTTTACCAATTCCTTTTTGCTGGTTTAGTTTCTTTTTCCGGTCTTTTCTCCAAGCAAGCTTTCTACAACTTCCCTCCTATCCTTTTCGAAAATTATGCAATATACAACGTACTTTATTTAGGCCTACTGGGAACTTTGTTTTGCTATTTTGTCACAGTTTGGGGTCAAAAGCATGTAAGCACAACCTATATCGCTTTGATATTCTCTTTAGAACCATTGTTTGCTTCCGTCACCAATTACCTTGTCTTAAACGAAGTGTTCACAACAAAGGAACTTATTGGAGCAGTAATTATTTTTGGCGGAATACTCCTATATTCCATTCCCAAAAAATGGTTTTCTATTTTCAGGAATAATCTAATCTAGCTTTTATATCCTCTAATTAAAACTAAATAATTTGAGATATCATTCTTGTATATCTACTTTATGATTAATTTTGGGGTATTGACATAACATATTAAGTATGGAAACAATTGACAACCGCGCTAGACTGATTGAACTAGACGAAATATACAAATATAAAAATCTAATTGAACTATCTGACAAAGATGTAATTAGGAAGATTATCTTTAAAGGAGACCTGAGGTCTAAGGGACTTTATGCTGATTTCATAAAGCTGGTTACTGACGAAGTTGACCATCAATTAAATAAAGCAGAATTTGCTGAAGAAAAGAAAAAGTTAATCGGTAAAATGAAGGCCTATCTTGAGCGTATCTAGCTTAAAGAACGTCAATTAATGTAACCTCAAATATCAGCACAGAGTTTGCTGGTATTCCACTTGTAGCTTGACTACCATAACCCAACGCTGAAGGAATTAGCAATATTCCTGACCCACCTTCTTTAAAATAGGGAATTCCTTCCTGCCAACCTTGGATTACACTGGTCAATGAAAAAGAAATCCCGGCACTGGCCGATTCATCGAATACAGAACCATTTGTTAAATAACCTTTATAAGCAACTGTAACCGTAGATTGACTATTTGGTTGTGCACCATTACCAGTTGTATCGATAACATAATAGAGTCCAGTTCCTGTAGCAGTAGCAGTTAAATTATTATCTGTTATATATTGCGTAATTATATCCTCATCTATTTGGGTATAATCTACTTCTTCCTTCTTACACGAATTAAACATTACTAGCAAAAGAAATAGTATAAATAGCTTACTCATATAATTATGAAATATAATGTTTTAATATTTCCTTAAGAAGTATTAGGTCGTTTTCCTTATTTCGAGAAAGGTTTTGTTCTGTGTCACAATCAAAACGGGCATAGTCAACTTCAATTAGGTTAATATCATTTGCTTTTAAAACACCTTGTTTTCTTTTGCGATATATATCTCTTTGTTCAGCTCGTGTTACACCACTTATTGTCATCTTATCTCGATTAACAGATTCTGAATTACTTTTATCTAAAAATTCAATTACTAAGTTTTGGTCTGCATAATAAGCATCTAAAGGAAGTTCAGTTCTTGTTTTGCCATTTTTGTGATAATCACCCAAAAGGAAATCAAATGTGTGTTGATGAGAAGCCCTAGTGTCTAGCAGTTCATTTACCAATCCAATCAAATAATATTCATCACTGCTCTCTCTTCTGCTAATTGCTTTTTGCTTGTTTGTAACTTCGTTTATAGGTTCTTTTGGAGTGTAGCTACCTCCTTCTCTAACAAAGTACCAATAGATTGTGCTCTCATTCCTTTCCGCATATAAAAGAGGTATCGAATCAAGTGCATTATCCTGGTCTAATGAACGCAAAACTTTTCTAAGCGGTAATCCCTTTTTAATGTCCTTTATGAAAACACCAGCTTTAATTAAATTGGTCATAATTGCTTTCGCAGGAATCCATTCTGTTTTTGGGTTTTCCGTAAAATATGAGGCTACTACTTCATTGATCTTTGACACTATATCTTTACCCATTGCGTAAATTTTAATAAAGTGCAAAAATAATAAATATTAAGTTACCAGAATTTTTTAAAGAACTCCCACATTAAAATATTTGTGTTAATTACTGTTGATGGATCGTCTGATTTCCCACTAGATTTTACTCCCATTGGCCATTGATGACCACCATCATGAGTCATATATAGTTCCATTTCAACACCGTTGGAACAGTTTGACCAAGTCCACCGGTCATAATCAGTACCATCGTAAACTAATGTCTTAGTCGTCGCACAGTTATTTAGAGTATTCCAAACAGTAAAAACAGAGTCCAATGGTGCTTTATAGCTCTTGGATGGTCCATCTCCGACTCCTCCTTGATATGGCACATTACTATCATTATAAGAATGAAAATGTATTATTGGAGTACTTCCTGTTGGATTACAATATTTAGCAGCCATTGTAGCAGATACTGGTGCTATTCCAAATATTTTATTTGGAATCTCGCATGCTAAACGATAACACATAAAGCCTCCATTGGACATTCCAGTAACATACACACGATTAGGATCAATATCGTAATTTGCTAATAGTTCATCAATTAAGAAAGAGATGAACCCTACATCATCTCGATCCTTTTTAACTGCTTTACCGCAACACTCTCCTGCATTCCATGTTTTATTTAACCCTTGCGGATAACAAACAACAAACCCTTCACTGTCTGATGTTTGACTTAAACCTGATTGCTCTTCTACATTTCTAGGCGACCCTAATCCGCCATGTAAAGCGATAATCAAACTTTTGGTGCCCTTTGCATTAAAGTTTTCAGGAATATGTAATAAATAGCAACGCTTTTCACCAGCAAACTTTATTTTAAAAAGTTCTGAATCAAATTTACTTTTTCTACAGCTTAAGGAGTTTAATGAGATTATTACTATTAAAATAAGAGATAAATATTTCATTGATTTATTAAATTAAGAACTACAAGATAACATAGAGCAGCCAACTTTTGTCCTTGCCCATTCTGGTCTTTTAGCAAACCATTTTTCCTGATCTATTTGCTCATCATAAGGTCTTTTCAAAAGACCATATAATTCATCAATTACAGTGTAATCACCTTTATCAGCAGCTTCAATAGCAATTTGCGCCATGTAGTTTCGTAAAACGTATTTAGGGTTTACTAAATTCATTTTCTGTTTTCGTTCAATATCAGAAAGTTCTTCTTTCTGCAGTCTGGTAACATATTGCCCAATCCAATCTTTCCAAAACAAAAGTGTTTCTCCTTTGACTTCTTCTATTTTGTAAAAGGCATTTTTTACTGAATCTAAAAAGGTTAAATCAGCTTTTTCTGGAACAACTAATTCTTTGGATAAGTTAGCTAACCCCCTAAAAAATATTGTCATATCAGTTTCCGTCAGGGATAAATTTAGTTCGAGTTGTTCAATTAATTTTAAATCTTTTTTAGTATCCAATTCTAATCCTAATTTAGACTTCATCATCTCAAAGTACTTGACAGAATACATTTTCTTGTAATTAGTAATTATTTCTTCTAAAGGTGCAGCATCTTCAACTAAAGGGTATAAAGCGTTCGCTAGTTTTAATAGGTTCCAAAGTGCAATATCCCCTTGCTGTCCGTATTGGTAACGCTTGTGTTGAATATCAGTAGTGTTTGGGGTCCACTTTTTATCATATCCTTCTAACCATCCATAAGGGCCGTAATCAATCGTTAAACCAAGTATAGACATGTTGTCGGTATTCATAACCCCGTGCACAAACCCTACACGTTGCCAGTGAATCACCATTTCTAAAGTGCGTTCGCTAACCGCTTTAAAAAGCGCTACATAACCTTTTTTTGCTCCTTGTTCCAATTCTGGATAGAAATGCTTTAAAGTATAGTCGGCTAATTTCTTTAAAGTTATGTTATCTCTTTTGGAAGCAAATATTTCAAAACTTCCAAAACGTATAAAAGATGTCGCCACTCTACAAACTACTGCTCCTTTTTCATATGCGGGATTTCCATTATACAGAACATCTCGAAGAACTTTAGTTCCTGTAAGAGATAGTGATAACGAACGAGTGGTTGGAACTCCTAGGTGAAACATGGCTTCACTGCATAAATGCTCGCGAATCGAAGAACGCAATACAGCTAACCCATCAGCAGATCTAGAATAGGGTGTTGCTCCTGCCCCTTTCAATTGTAGTGCCCAACGTTTAGCATTGTGCTCAACTTCTGCCAAATTAATAGCTCTTCCATCACCTAATTGTCCTGCCCAATGCCCAAATTGATGGCCGCCATAACACATCGCGTATGGTTTTGAGTTTTCTATAATTTCATTTCCAGTAAATATTTTTAAAAACTGCTGAGACTGACAATAAGATTTAGACAACCCTAGAAATTGAGCAACTTCTTTTGAATAATGAACAAGCTCTGGAGATTCTGTTTTTGTTGGCTTTACAAAAGAATAACAAGCTTCATCCACTTGTCTTCGTGTATTCTCTGTTTCTTGATCTCCTGGAAGATTCGTAATGAATGTATTTTTTATGTTAAAATTCATATATAAAATTACTACGGTAAGTAGTTAACTTATCCAACAAAACTCTATTACCATCTCAAGACAATACTTTCAATTGAGAATCGAACACATTACTATATTGTAATAAACACTCGAGGTATTCACTTCCATATTTTACGTAATTAGGAATAAAACTCTCTTGTCTTTCTATCAGTGAATCATTTGGTAAAACAGCCTCCCTAAATTTTGCTATTTTATTGACAGACACTTCTTGTTTACTCTTTTGAGCTTTAATAATTCTAGACTCCAATTTTTCGAAAAGTTTATTCATTTTTGTCATTTCTGCATGAATCATACCCGACAAAGAATTATCTACCCCTTCCACTTTTTTCAGTAACGCATCCTTGAGTTCCTTGAGTATCATTTCTTCTTTTTCAAAATCCATGTCTCGTTTTGAATTTGTCCGCAAAAATTCTTTTATCAATACGTGTTCATCTTTGAATATATCTTCTAATTCAAAACCCAAGTCTACAAAACTAGAAACTTGTTTATTATTTAATACAAGGAAGGAATCACGAACAATCAACAATGGAAATTCTATTTTTAATCTATCAAAATTTAATTTTAATTGCAGCCAATATGCAATTTCCCCGGGGCCGCCAATATATGCAAGATTAGGAAGAATTGCCTCTTCATAAACAGGCCTCATTACCGCATTTGGACTAAACCTGTCCGGATTAGACTCCAAAAGCTCAAGGATTTCAAGTTCAGAAAACGATAATTCAGTATTTAATACTGAATATTTATTCTTCTCAAATACAATTCTTTCTCGAATATTATTTTCTATATAGAAAAGGTTAATTTCTCGAGGTGTAACTTGAGCAGTATGACCCAGTTCTTTTAATTGACTTGAAGTTTTCAGGATAGCATCAATACTTTTTCTATTTACTAATTCATCTTTTATAATGGGTAAAAAACTTCTTTTCAATTCAATATCATCGCCATCCAAAATGACTAATCCAAAGTCTTTGAACAGTTCATTTACCCATGTGCTCGTGGCTTTTGACAATGAACCACTCTTGTAAGCTCGTGCAAATAAATCCCTTATTTCCGTTTCGTTTTTTGAATCGCCAAGAATTTCATTTAATTCTTGTATGACATTTGAAAATATATTCGCATTCAATCTACCTACTGGACCAGTATAGTGGGCATCTATTTTTAAATTTTTTTTGAAGAACTTCACATCGTTTATTTCCTCAAAATCATGATCCTCACTTGCAAGCCAAAAAACTGGAACAAAATTTTTCTCAGGAAATGCTTCTTTCAATTGCATTGACAACTTAATTGTCGAAATAATTTTATGTATAAAATATTGCGGACCACCCAACAAACAAAGCTGATGTCCAGTAGTTACAGTATAAGTATTCTCATTTATAAGAAGCGATACATTACTGGGAAGCTCAATACCTGCGAACTTATATTGAACAATTAATTGCTGCACTAATAATTCTCTTTGCTCCTTCGAGAACTTCTTTTCTGTTAATTTCTTTTTAAAATTTTCCAAAGTCACTTTTTCCGCAATAAATTCTGAAAGCTCAGCAGAGTTATTTACATAATCCAAAATAAGCTTGGAAAACTTACCGGTTTTATCCAATGGTATTGTAGTCAATTGCATCCTGTAAATTTAACCCATTCATTTCATCTTTTTTGTCGTATTGGCGATTATCTTATTTTTGTTTGAAATGAATAAGAAAAATCTTTTAAAAGCTTTGGGTCCAGGAATTCTGTTTGCATCAACTGCAATTGGTGTCTCTCACCTTGTTCAATCTACCCAAGCTGGAGAGAAATTTGGTTTTGGGTTACTGTGGGCAGTCATCCTTGCGAATTTCTTAAAATACCCATTCTTTGAATATGGTTCAAGATACGCAAATGCAACAGGGACTAGCATTATAGATGGCTATAAAAAATTAGGTAAACCGGTCCTTTGGGTTTATTTTTTAATCACGATAGTCTCAATGTTCATGGTAGCTTCAGCTGTTGGTTTTGTTACATCAGGTTTTATGCAAAACTTGTTTGGAATTAAATCTTCTGGAGCAACAACCCTCCTACTATTTTTTGTTTGCGGAGGGATTTTAATCTCAGGCAAATTCAGTGTTTTAGATAAGTTAATTAAGATAATAGGTATTGTATTACTCATCTCCACCCTTATAGCATTTGTGATGACCATAATAAATGGACCTATGGGATCAAAACCATTATTCGAAGGCAATATATTCCCAGAATCAGATGATGGCATTTTCTTTTTATTAGGATTAATGGGCTGGATGCCCACTGCTCTAGACCTAAGTGCATGGAATAGCATATGGACCATTGAAAGAATTAAACAAACGGGATATAAACCAACAATGAAAGAAACCTTATTCGACTTCAACTTTGGATACCTTGTTTCTGCACTGCTCTCGCTATGTTTTATCACTTTGGGCGCTTATTTACTTCATGACACACCAGAAACAATCCCTAATGATCCTGCTGGATTTGCCAATGGCATAGTGAATTTATACATAAAAACAATGGGAAGTTGGTCATATATATTTATCGCAGCAGCAGCATTTTCAATAATGTTCGGAACTTGTATAGCAGTTTTTGATGGCTATGGAAGGGCTATGCAACGTACCTCAGAGTTAATTTTTATTCGCAAAAAATCAACTTCTAAAAAACAAAACAGCAAAATGTACACTACAACAATTCTAATTATTGTAATTGGGAGTTTCAGTATTATTGAACTTGTCAAAACAACCGATTTTGGAATCAAAGGCTTGGTAAACATTGCAACCACAATTTCATTCATAATTGCTCCAATAATTGCTGTATTTAATGTCATACTTGTTCGAAAAAAACACATTGGAGAACACGCACCACCAACTTGGATAAAAATTACTAGCTACCTAGGTATCGTTTTTCTCACTGCATTTAGCATCTATTTTCTTGTTCACAAATTTGGCGGATAATTGATTGTTTTGTCCAAATAATATGAAACACATTTGCTACCGCCAGCATTCTCTTAATTTAGGTCCATGAAAAAGCTAATTATATTAGCAACAGTTGCCATTATTAAATTATCATTTCAATATTACGAGAAGTACAAAACAACAGATTTACATTATATATTAAAATGACAAGCAAATTGATTTTGCTGATTTTATTTCCTATCGAGTGCCATTAACATACTCTTCAAGTTCATAAAAGCCAGTATATCTTTTGATTTTTCTGCATCCAATTGATTATTTGCTTCTATAGTAATTAATAATCTATTTCCAATACCCACTACAACATTTGCCTTTTTATTTATTTTTTCAAAAGATTCCCAACCGTTTAAACCATTCAAGCTAAATGACTTGGAATACTCATCTTCCGAATCAATCGTTATGCCCTTTCCCCACATTGCAGTTGAAGACTTATATAAACTAGGTGCAGCATTATAATCGAGTATAGAAACACGAACATAATCTTTGTTAAGGCTTGTGTACTCAGCCATTGCGCTCGAAACAGAGAACCCTGCCATATTCAAAGTAGTGCCTTCTGGGTCTTCCTTCTCGTATCCCTCAATGGATTTAGGAAGGAATTTTTCTAAATCTTTATAATGAATTGGTTCTCCTCCTTCAGAGGGCTTTAATCCATTAGTACTATTTTCAATAACCTGCTTAATTGGCTCCAAAGTGTCTTTTTCTTCTTCATCCACCTGGCAAGAAGTAACACCTATAAAAACCGAGAATAAAACAATTAATTTATATACTTTTTTCATTTCAATTTATTTTAATACAAATTACTAAGAATTTCGCACAACAAGAAATTTGGATGCTAAAACTTATATCAAAGATATTATATTTCTTAAATTAGTGAAAATTAAAACTACAACATATGAATACTTATATGGTTCATTTCCGAAGAAACGCCTTTACGAAAATATCTCCTGATATAATTAAAAAAGAACAAGTAAGAATGGGAGAGTTAATGAAGCAAAATATTATACAGCAAGTTTACATGAACAAAAACATGGATAATCTTTGGATGGTTTTTAAAATTGACAATGAAGAAATACTAAGGGAGGTTATTCAAACTTTGCCTATGAGTAAAGACTTGTATTTTGACACAAATGAATTAATGGGTTAAAGTGGATCTACGTCAATTTTAACACGTACAGATTTATAGTCATCAATTTGCTTGAGAGTTGAAAGGTTATCTAACAAGTATGTTTTTACCTTAGCAATAGATGCACTTCGCTCAAATTTAATGGTGACTAATTTATTGTAAACATTCTTTATCCGAGGAACAGATGGATACTCGGGACCTAATATCCTATTACCCAGTTTTATTTGAAGCATTTTTACCAGTTCTGCACTAGCTGCATCTGCAGTTTGCTTTTCTTTATGACGAACAGTCAATCTTATTAATCTATAAAATGGTGGGTATTGATAATTTTTTCTTTCATAAAGTTCTTGGTCATACATTCCACCGTAATCATTTTGCATTACTTTCTGGATAATCCAATGATCGGGAGTATGTGTTTGAACTATAACTTTACCTCTGCTTTTTTTTCTTCCTGCTCGACCACTTACCTGAGTCATCAATTGGTAAGCTCGTTCAAACGCTCTGAAATCAGGGTAATAAAGCATATCATCTGCATTTAAAACACCCACAAGTGACACATTATCAAAATCAAGACCTTTGGTAACCATTTGCGTGCCAACCAAAATATCTATTTCTCGATTCTCAAAATCATTGATAATGTTCTGATAAGCAAATTTAGAACGCGTTGTATCCAAATCCATTCGTTGAATTTTTACATCACTTGATAAGTGAATGGATATCTCTTCTTCAATTTTTTCCGTTCCAAAACCTAACATTTTAATTTCCGCACTACCGCAAGCATCACATTTATTCGGAGGGCTTATTGTATATCCACAATAGTGACAGTTTAGTTTATGCGTGTATTTATGATAGGTTAAGCTTACATCACATCGAGTGCACATCGGAACCCATCCACAAACTTCACAAGTCCATCTAGGAGCATATCCTCTCCTATTTTGGAAAAGTATAATTTGTTCTTTTCGATCCAAGGCCTCTTTCATTTCTTTAATTAGAAACTCCGAGAATATTCCATACATTTTTTTCTTTTTCTTGTGCTCGCCAATATCTGCGCATAGAATTTCGGGTAATTGCATATTACCAAATCGTTTCTTCATTTCAACCAAGCCTATCTTACCTTCTTTTGCACTATACATGGTTTCAATGGACGGTGTAGCAGAGCCAACTAATACTTTAGCGCCATGCATTTTCGCTAAAACATAAGCTGTGTCTCTAGCGTTATATCTTGGAGCCGGATCATGTTGCTTAAAAGATGTTTCGTGCTCTTCATCAACTATAACTAGTCCCAAATTACCAAATGGCAAAAAGACAGCGCTTCTAGCCCCTAAAAGGACATCATATTTATGTAATTTATTTTTTAAAACGGCATTCCAAACTTCAACTCTTTCGTTTGGAGAAAATTTTGAATGATAGATCCCGATTTTATCTCCAAAATATTTACGCAAACGATTTATCATTTGGGTTGTAAGTGCAATTTCGGGTAACAAGTATAAAACTTGCTCGCCCTTTGCAATGTGCTTGTTTATTAGTTCGACATAGACTTCTGTTTTACCACTTCCCGTAACACCATGCAACAAACAAATATCCTTCTCTTTAAAAGACTTTTCAACACTCGTTAAAGCTATTTGTTGATCATCAGACAACTCTTTCGTATCATTTCTTGCTCCTTCATATTCTTTAAAACGGCCTATTTCTAGGGCATATTCAGTTAAAATCCCTTTTTCATACAATCCTTTTAATACTGCAGGTGAGCTAGAGGCCTTATTGAGTAACTCCGTTTTTTTAACCTCCACTTTATTCGCGAAGTAGTTACTCATTTGTAAGTATAACATAAGTAACTCCTGCTGTTTTACAGCTCTTTTTAATTCATCAAAAAGAGCTTCAATATTGTCCTCATTTTGATATCTCGCTGCTAATTCAACATACTTTTCTTTTTTAGGGCGATAACTTTCTTTTAATTCTTCCTCCGCTATTACAACACCTTTATCGATGAGCCTCTTAACAATCGGGTATACGGTTTTTATGTCTAATATTTCTCCTATCTCGCCTAAACTCAATACAGATCTTAATTCTAAAGCATCCTTAATTAGATATTCTTGGTCGCTAAGGCTAGACAAACTCCCTTCAAAACAATCATTAATAAGCACCTTGGTTTCACTTGCTAATTTCAAACTACTTGGCAAAGCAGCCAGCATAACCTCCCCTATATGGCACATATAATGTTCAGAAATCCAATCCCAAAGTTTTAGTTGAATCGCAGTCACTATAGGCTGCTCATCCAAAATAAACTCGATATATTTAGTGGTGTATTTCGGTGGTGTATTATGAATCTTCTTAACAATCGCTGTATACAATTTGCTACGTCCAAACGGAATAACAACGCGCTGACCTACGCAAACAAATTCATTCAATTCGAATGGAATACGATAGGTATAAAGATTTGGCACCGCTAAAGGCAGAATCACATCTATGAATATTGTTTCACGCTCCATTTGTAATATAAAATAAAAAAACCTTAAAGTGCTAGAACTTCACCCAACGAAAGTAATTGTTTATTTAATTCTTTATGATGTTTAACTGCCTTTTCAAAAGGAGTAAATACTAGCTCCTTATTAACTAATCCAATCATCTCTCCTTTACGCCCTCCTAGTAAAGCATCTACAGCACCGGCACCTAGTCTGCTCGCTAAGACTCTATCAAATGCTGATGGATTACCACCTCTTTGGATATGACCTAAAATTGAAACGCGAATATCTAAATGATCGTATTTCTCCTTAACAGCATCTGCAACTTTATAAGCACCACCGTATCCATCTCCTTCAGCGACAATAACAATACTTCCTGATTTACTTTTCCTTCTTTCCCTACCCAGTTTATTTAACAAATGCTCTATATAAGTATGTGTTTCCGGAACTAAAACAGCCTCTGCACCCACTGCAACGCCACTTCGCAGGGCAATAAATCCAGCATCTTTCCCCATTACTTCAACAATAAATAAGCGATCATGGCTATTTGCTGTATCCCTTATTTTATCCACTGCATGTACTATTGTATTCAAAGCAGTATCGTATCCAATAGAGTCGTCTGTTCCATATAAATCATTATCGATAGTTCCTGGAATCCCAATTATTGGAACTCCAAATTCACTTGTAAAAATAGCGGCACCGGAAAAAGTACCATCACCTCCAATGGCAACAATAGCATCAATATTTTTTTTTTGAATATTCTCAAAGGCTTTCTTCCTTCCTTGAACTGTAATAAAATCAATGCTTCGAGCAGTTTTTAAAATGGTACCTCCCTTTTGAATGATGTTTCCTACGGAAGATTTATCCAATTGAATAAAATCATTATTTATTATACCATCATACCCCCGCAATGCGCCGACTACTTCTATATTACTGTGCATTGCTTTGCGAACAATCGCTCTTACACAAGCATTCATTCCAGGAGCATCTCCTCCTGAGGTGAAAACAGCAATTTTATTAATCTTCAGCATAACTCCATTTTTATCAACATCTTTTCAATCAAAATACTTCATAAAAATATCGATTTCTGACAATGTACGAAAAACAAAATGTATTTTAAACAGCTTGATTAAATCAATAAATATAAATTATTTATTTAATATTCTTATATTATTAATAAACAAATTTTTAAATACTATTATATAAATTATTACTTTACATAATATATTGACTGTAATTTAATGCTAAAATTCTCTGTTAATCTGAAAAGTTTAGCAATTTGCAAAGGAATCAAATAGTCGAAATAAAATTATATAAGGATGAAATTTTATCTAACTTCAAAATAAAAGAAAATATATTTTGGATGTTACCCCCATTATTGTTTTCTTTGGCTAATCATATAATGTTGTAGAACAAAATATCACAAATGAAAAACAAACTTAAATTATTCATTATCGGTTCATCTTTATTCTCAGTAGCAATTTTAATGGGTAGGTGTGGAACAGAAAGTGAAACGACAAAAGATGCTGATAAGATTGAAGATGATTTAAATTCGAAAGATTCTAGTATTAACCCTGATGAAAGCATCTTCCTTATAGGAGACCAAATATTTTCTATTCCTTCTCCTGTTCAAACAGCTTTTCTAATTAAAGATGTTGGAGTTCCTTTTAACTCCGATTATGTTAATCCTGCAGATAATGCAATGAATTATTCTTCTAACTTTTCAAAAGCTTTAAACCTGGGTGTTTATGGAGCTGACTTAGGTTATTTGACTATATATGAGCAAACAGATGGCGCTCTGCGGTACTTAAAATCTGTTAGAGGACTTTCAAAGGAACTAGGACTTGAAGGTGCTTTTGACGAAAAATTAGCAGATAGATTTAGCTCCAATATTGGAAACCAAGATTCTATGTTAGTTTTCGTTTCTGATGCCTACAGAAGTTCTGACAATTACTTAAAAGAAAATGATAAAAATGATGTAGCAGCTTTAGTACTTGCAGGTGGATGGATTGAATCTATGTATATTGCTGCAGATGCTGCTGTCTCTTCAAACAATCCTCTATTAATTGAAAGGTTAGGAGATCAAAAAAACCCCTTAATAAGCTTGATTGCAATGTTAGGACAGTATAACGCTGACGCTGACTATGAAGACTTGATTAATGAGCTAGAAGATTTACTTGGTATATTTGCAGGAATCAAATATACTTACGAGTACGTGCCTTCATCCACAAACGAATCTAAAAAAGAAACAACCATTAAAAGCAAACATACTGTTGAGATTGCTGATGGAGATTTAGAAGCAATCATCAATAAAATTGAATCAATAAGAACTGAAATCGTTGAATAATTATGAAACTATTTAAATTAACATTTGTCGCAATTATATTGCTTATTGGTCCTTCTGTTTTTGGACAAATCACTTGTGACTCGATTAGTAATGTAACAAACTCTTACCTTAATACAAGTGAAGATAAACAGTTGAATCGAGTTTTCATTTCTGATGGTCAAGTTTATAGAGCTTTTTTGGATGAAGACCAATCTACTGAATTTGAAGTAACATTATACGGAGGTTCTACCTACAGAATAGCTACTTCGGCTGGAATAACTGAAAATTACTTAATTTTTGAAATTTACGATAAGAGCAGAAACTTACTTTTCTCTAACAAGGACTATAATAATGCTCCATACTGGGATTTTAAAATTGAAAGTACAATAGATTGCTACGTTGAAACAAGATTAGACATGAATAAAAAACTTTCAGGTTGTGCAATCATGATGATTGGTTTCGAGAAAAGAAAATAAATTATTGATCAGACTTAAATCCAAGCTTATTAAAACTGATTAATACAACACTTAAATGAGCGAAAGAATACTCAAAGCCTTAATGCAACTTTTTGCAATAATCGCAAAAGGGGAATTAAATGAAGAAACAGGAGAGGTCAATTATGATGTTGGCGGTCGTAAGATTGTCCGACAATTCCTTCGGCAGGAATTAAACCAGGAGTTAATTAAAGAATATCTTTCTTTGTTTGATGAATTTTTACTGTCACATCAAGGTAAATCAAGTAAAAAGGTTGGTAAAAGAAAAAGAACATCGGTAAATTCGGTAAAAGTACTTAGAATCTGTACGCAAATTAATGAGGAATTAGCGCAGCGTCAAAAAATCATAGTACTTATTCGAATTCTAGAATTTATTTATGCAAACGACATAGTTACCGAACAAGAATTAGAATTTGTTACAACAGTTGCTGAAACATTTAATATTCCCAAAGAAGAATTTGATGATTGTTTAGCTTTTGTAAATGCAGATGAAAATACTGTGATAGATAAAGAAGTTTGTTTGGTTATTGATAGCAGCAAAGAAACTAAACTTAAAAACTCCAAACACATTTACTCAGAAAGTATCTTAGGTTTTTTAAGAGTAATTAGAGTTCAATCTGTAAACACTTATTTTGTTCGTTATTATGGAAACCACGGTCTTTATCTAAATGGACAAATTATAACACAAGAAAGAGTGCAGGTATTAACTCAGGGATCTTCTTTGAGAAGTTCAAGAGTTCAGCCGATATATTACAGTGATATCATAGGTAAGTTTTTAAGTGACAAATCTTCTAAAAAGATTTCTTTTAAAGCGAAAAACATACAATATCATTTTAAAGGAGGTAATATAGGTTTACAAGATTTCACGTTGCATGAAGAAAGTGGTCATCTACTTGGAATTATGGGCGGATCTGGAGCAGGTAAATCTACGCTCTTAAATATTTTAAATGGCAACTACTCGCCTACCATAGGCTGTGTAGAGGTAAACGGAATTGATCTTCACAAAGACAAAAAAGAACTAGAAGGAGTAATTGGGTTTGTTCCACAAGATGATTTACTTATTGAAGAGCTAACGGTTTTTGAAAACCTTTTTTATAATTCTAAATTATGTTTTGGAAATTATAGTGATATACAAATTGCTAAACTTTGTGTACAAACGCTAAAAGCTATCGGATTATATGAGACTAAGGACTTAAAAGTAGGAAGCCCACTTGAAAAGACGATTAGTGGTGGGCAAAGAAAAAGATTAAATATTGCTTTAGAACTCATTAGAGAGCCTTCTATAATGTTCGTCGATGAGCCGACTTCCGGTTTATCTTCTAGAGATTCTGAAAACATAATGGATCTTTTAAAAGAACTATCGCTAAAAGGAAAATTAATTTTTGTTGTAATCCACCAACCTTCATCAGACATATTTAAAATGTTTGACAAACTAATTATTTTAGACAGAGGTGGATATCCAATTTATAATGGAAATCCAGTTGATGCCGTTATTTACTTTAAACGTTTGGTGCAACATGTTAATTCTGAAGAAAGTGAATGTATTACATGTGGTAATGTAAACCCCGAACAAATTTTTAATATAATTGACTCTAAAGTAGTTGACGAATATGGGAATTTAACTTCACATAGAAAGGTTTCTCCTTTAGAGTGGAACAAACATTATATTGACTTGATTTCCAGCAAACAAACAGATATAGCAGATGCAAATGAAATGCCTGAAAGCATATTCAAGATTCCTGGAAAAATTAAACAAGCGGCGATATTTTTCATTAGAGACGTAAAAGCTAAATTGACAAACGCCCAATACATGGCTATAACCTTGTTCGAAGCTCCCGCTCTGGCAGGAATACTAGGATTCTTTATGAAGTACTTCAGTACATCTGAAGGCAATGAAGATTATACGTTCTTCACTAGCGAAAATTTACCCCAGTTTTTATTCATTTCGATCATTGTATCTCTATTTATTGGATTAACAACAAGCGCAGAAGAAATTATAGGGAATTTAAAAATTCTTAAAAGAGAGAAATTCTTAAATCTAAGCAAAGGGAGTTTCTTGTTTTCTAAGATTTTTATAATGTTTTTAATCTCTGCAATACAATCCATCTTCTACGTTTTGGTAGGTAATTCAGTATTAGGTATTGAGGGTATGACATTTGTATATTGGATGATTCTATTCTCTGTATCATGCTTCGCTAACTTACTAGGCCTCAATATATCAGCCGCATTCAACTCAGTCAAAGTGATTTATATCTTAATTCCAATATTGATAATACCCCAATTACTATTTAGTGGCATATTAGTTCAATTTGATAAACTCAATCCTGTATTTTCTTCAAAATCACATGTCCCATGGATAGGTAACGTTATGGCTTCCAGATGGGCCTATGAAGCTCTAGCAGTTACCCAGTTTAAAGGCAATGAATATGAAAAACATTTTTTTGAGTACAATAAAGAAATGAAATTTTCCAATTGGAAAAAAGATAAATGGGTTAGTAACCTTGATGCAAAATTAGAGAGCATTCATAGTTTTGTTAATTCTGAAAAAAAGGATCCAGACAAGAAAATTTCGATAGAAAGAACTATTCACATTCTAAAAAATGAAATTGAGAAGGAAAATAGACATGCCGAAAAAATTAAAGTGACTGATGAAACCTTAAGAAATCTTTCATTAAACAAATTTAGCGATGAAGTTTATGGTGAGATAAAAAAATACCTAGCCACTGTTAAAGAATACTACAAAAGAAAATACAAAGCCTTTGAAAATAAAAAAGATAGCGTAGAAAAGACTTTCATGAAACCTAGTGTTGAATATATTGCCGTTTTAGACAATGCCAAAATTGAAAACATAATTGACAAGAAACAGCATAAAAAACTACGTAAATTTATGACTAAACTGAAAGAAGAATCGTTCCATCAGTTTATGTATAAATATAAGAATAGTGCATTGGAGGATTTTGTTACTAACACTAATTCATTCGAAGTTACAGATGAAGATAATAATTACGTAATCCAAAAGTCCTACCCTATTTATCTAGATCCATATGACTATGACTACTTAAAAGCACACTTTTATGCTCCAAAGAAAAAACTATTCGGGATGTATTTTGACACATTTTCTGCAAATGTTGTGGTAATATGGTTTATGACAATTTTCTTAATCATAACACTCTATATGGACACCTTTAAAAAAACATTAGATTTATTTGGTCGTCTTGGCAGTTTAACGCCTTCACTTAAAAAGAAAAAATAGAACTACTTTCTATACCAAATTCCCTATTAATATCATTGAAAATTCAGATATGCCGAACAACTACTAATTATAGCTTTACTACTTTCACTGCTGAACCTAAATAATCATCTCCTACCAAAATTACTGTATAAACACCAGCATCTTCGATATATATCTTAGCATTGCATTTTTTTACATTTGAGGAGGCAACAAGCTTTCCAGAAACATCATAAACATTGATAATTAGACTTTCAGGAACATTCTCTCCGCAGGACAACGTAAAGATTCCATTTGATGGATTAGGATAAACTGAAAAATCACAACCTATATTATTTTCGTTAACATTCAAAACATAGTCAACTCTAAAGTTATCTATTCCAGCTTCTACCAAGTTTCCACCTTCAGCCTCCCAATCTGCAGTTTTTACTATCAATTTAATTGTATTCAAATTTTGTGTTGTATTCATAACGTCAATCTGCAATGATTGCCAATTTTCAGCATCATCATCTGCATAATATTCTGCTACCACATATTGATTTAATCCGTCATCAATGACAAATATCAATGAGTCATTAGGCGTCACTTGACCTGCAAAATTGCGCCACCAAAAATCCAAACTAATAAAGGGTATACCTCCTCCATTAGACAGATCCATTTCCGGAGAAATTAATATTGCATCTGCAAAATCAACATCATCCAAACCAGCAGCTCCTCCTTCATTTCCGGTCACATAAGCTTTTTCCCCACAATCAGAAGCATCAACTCCAGGGTTGGATTGACTTCCTCCTGCTGAAGTACCTTCAGGCACTCCTCTTTCCCAAGTCCCATCAGGGGCTGCACCAGCAACCTGCCAGCCTAAATCTAGATTAAACATATCAGCATATCCTATATCTAGAGAAGCTTCATATATTGTGTCATTGGCACCAAAGACCAAGCCTTGCGCACAGTATTCTATAAAACCCCATTTTCCAATGTAAACATTATATGCACCTCCATAAAAATTACTAAATGTAATTTCTCCATTAGCATCAGTTGCACCAATAAATGTGAAGTCATCATTTTCAATTACTACATCTGCATTTGGTATAACAGTACTTATATTAGCTAATTCATCAATACTCACCAATAAATCAAAATTTGCTATCGGAATTAATTGAGCATCCTGTATGGAAACTTGTCCGCTCACTAGCGAGACTCCAAAGATAGTATCTGAGATATAAGCAGGATGACTATAGATAACATCAAAAGAACCTGCAACAACGTATCCAGTTGCATAATCACCTACAATATTTGTTTGATCAGTTATATTTGCAGTTACAAGCTCTATTGTAACTCCAAATATGGGTGCAGTTGTAGATGCATCCGTAACCGTCCCTTCTAAATAGCAACCTCTATTATAAGTAACACCAAGAATATGCAATCCATTTTCAATGTCGGAAGTAATAATATTTCCTGATGGTAACCATGGATAAACTCCCCAACAGCCATTAAACCCATCTCCAGAAAAAGCAGGGGAAGTGTCAAAATTACCTACTTCTACCATATTTCCTTTATTAGAAACATCATGAACGGTTACGCCATCTCTATAATAAGAAGTTACAATATAATCCTCTATAAAATGAGAATTATGCGGTATAACATCCATTCCTGGATTGGATTGGATTCTATCCAATTCTACTATATTAGTTGGATCTGAAATATCAAATTCTCCAATAAATCCATTTGTAATTTCATCAGTCGTATATATATAATCCCCATCATCTGACATCCATAAATTATGTGAAAAATTACCTGGCGTTACTTGTTGCCCAAGTATGACTGGATTTGCTTTATCAGAAACATTCCAAATACTCATGTGTCCATCATTGATATGTCCCATATATAAAGTATCTCCTCGCGCAACACCGTCGTGTGCATACCAATTATCAACAATTCCAACTTCAACAGGATTCATAGGATCAATAGTCAAGTCTAACATAATAGCACCTCCATTTCCTCTGTTTGCTCCAAAAATATAACAGATGCCATTTTCATCAATGAAAAGATTATGAGCTGAAGCCCAGGGATCGCTGCCTGGGCCATTGTAATATGTGGTGGTTAAATTAGGGTTTCCAGGAAGTGTGCTTAAATCTATAATTAATAATCCTTGCGGCTCTTCCGTAGTTACATAGGCATAATTATCCCATGTCTTAATGTCTCTCCAAATCGAATTCATGCCTGGCTCAAAGAAAACTTCAAACGGATTAGCAGGATCTGTAACATCAACAATAGAAGTACCATCATTCAAGCCTACTAAAGCATATTCATTTCCACCTCCATCAACATACCCCCATATGTCGGAAGCATCAGAATTATGTAATGAAACTAAATCCAAATAACCCAACTCGGACATATTTAGTTGAGCAGACATAAAAAAAGGTATAAAGGCGAAAAAGACGAAAATTTTGATCATAATTTATTAATTAATTCCTATCGAATATATTGTATAGTTAGCTAAAAAACTCTTAATATAGAAGATAGTTGTACCAAAGGGTAAATTTCAACATTAAAGGTAAAACATTACTCTATAGAGCAAGACAAACCTAAAGCAATTACATTCATTCGAAGTGGATAGGCCTGATTCACTTCAGTAATACGTAAGTATTTCAAGTTCATTTGAAGATAATCAGAAATAGCATATTCAAACCCTAATCCAAAACGGTTTTTATTATAATTAGATGTTCCTGTACCGTTCAAATGAAAGAAAAACTCATCTTGAAGAAATGCTTTCAAACCTTTCTCTATTTTAATTTTCACTTTAAATCGAATTCTTTCATAGGTCGGATTTTCCTTATTACGATTAGATGTTGTTTGAGTTCTACTTCTTAGGTAGAGATTAATAGCATTCAACTTCAATTTTCCTGTTAAATCAAGGTATAATCGATTTTCTAATTTATAACCTGACCAATTATTCGTCATTCTGGGTCTCCACGAAATTCCTGTCCGAAAGTATTTATTAACTTTATACTTCGCTCCTAAATCCAAAAAACATTGATTAAGTCTTGTTGAATTATAGTCAGTTCGGACTTGAAAGTCTGCATCAATCTTTAAATCATCTGCTACTTCTTTATTAAAACTTACGCCACCCCAGGTGCCAAAATCTTGATTACCAAATTGCGCCATAAGACAAGTTGGAATAATAAATACTATTAAAAAAATAACTCTCAAGTATGCTTATTTGAAAATTGTAATATCACTTAAATTTAACTCTTGTTTCTTGTCTGTAATTTGAAACTTTACTGAAACAACACTATCTCCTGCATTTCCACAAGCCAGGCAGTAGGAATAATCGGAATACACAAATAATTCATAGTCTCCTTTTTGTAAGTATGTAAACTCAAAAGAACCGTCATGACTCGTATTTGCGTCATCATCATAGGCTCCGCTTTCATTCCCATATATAAGATATACTTTATAATTTTGAGCATAATACGTACCGGTAAGTGTTCCAAGTGCATTATAATCTTCTGCGTATATTTTACCTGTTACAATTGCACTACCGCCAACACCAGGCTCTTTTGTACATCGCATGCAAACAAGCAAAATGACCATGAAAAAAAATAGGGTTTTTAAAATACTTCTCATTTGATAAATTTTATATTTCACAAATTATGTAATTATTACTAAATAAACCTTGCATTTTATTTAAAGTTGCTTGCTAAACAATTTTATTTATACGATTAGAAGATTACTTCTTTTCTATTGAAGCATTAATATCATTTAACTCTTCAGCCTTAAGGGACGAGCGATAAGTGGTGATTAACCATATGGACCCAACCAGTATCAATTTTATAAAGTGTTTTATCATAAAAGTAATCCCACTTGTAATTTTTACCCTTTGATTCGATTAAAACACCAAACTTTGCATCACGATCTGTTTTAAATCCATTTAATGCCTTGCTTATATTATCTTCAGTTACCTGTGAGAAACAAATATTTATAAACAACATCGAAGTAAATATAAATAGTAACTTCACTTTCATTTTAAGCATGGTTTTTGTTGTATAGGAACGAGAATAGACTATTTAATTATTGTATGAAAAGAAACCCATTCCAAATAACAATTATAGTTATTGTCACTATAGTCTTATGCACTGGTTGCGTTGGGTTTTTTGATGCTACCGAAACAAACACCAAACCTGAGAAAAAAACAAAGCAGCAAAAAGCAGAAGATGCCGTTGAAGCAAAAATCATTGAATCATTTGGTGAAAACGGGGTTTATAAAGGATTTAAATTTGGAGAGTTATTTACTTTAAAGCCTAAAGAGATAGTTGAGCTGGATCAACTTTATCAATTGCGAAGAGAACTGCCTTCCTTAAAAGACAATTACCCAAATAATTTAGACCAAATGATTGCTGCAAATGATTCTGCTATCATTGGTAAAAAACAAGAACTAAGAGATAAAAGGATATTTGTTACATATGAACTAACACATATATATAAAATTACATCGGAGAAAAATGGTATTCAGTTATATGAGTGTAAGTTCCTCCTATTCCCAAACTTCAAAGTAAAAGATGTCAAAATTATGCTCACTACAGATATGAGTAACAAGGAAGATGAATTGTTTTATTATTTCATTATGCAATACCCTTTGTACGAATTGGAAAACACATACATCACTAATCAAAAAAACAAAAAAACTTATGCTCAACTAAACAAAGCGCTTGAGAGCGAAACCGAAAACAAAGCAAGGCTATTGAAAACAATTTTATCTATTTGTAAGCACATTAGAATACACAATGATTTTAATGAGGCAAAACTATCTCAATCATTAGCTAAAGAATGGATCTTAAAAAACCCAAATTATTCAGAAGAATACAAATCTACTACATTTTCAGATTTACTACCTATAGACAAAACAATGTTGGATGATAATAATGAAGAGATCAAAATACCTCTTGGATATAAATTATATCATCTATTTGAAAGCAAAACAAAAGATAAAATAGTGGTTCAAAGAAATTTTCAATTTGAGTTTGATCTTAATTTTGTAATTATTGATGTAGTGGAAATTGTTGAAGGGGTTGAATAATACAAATAGTTCTCTGTCCATTTCTTTCTAACAATTCAAATCTTCAGTTCAAAAGCTCCTTTATCAGTAATGTAAATTGGGATATGTAAACTTTCTGCTTCAGCTTCTACTCTATTTCGATTCCATTTAGAATTTGAACCATCTACAATTATAGATTTAAAATTAAACATTGCGTAAAGGTCTTTCAATTTTTTTTTTGAGTTACTTGATATTAACACGTAGTCGACGTTTACCTTGTCCTCTAGTACCTGTAAAGAAAACTTATTATCAATTCTTACCATTTTTATAGTATGAAATTGCGAATACGTATCGACTAATTGTAGAGAACTGTCCAAAAGTGTTTCATTTAATTTAGAAGCGTCAGTTGGTATATATTGAACGTTACGCAAATCTAAATAGGACCAATTTGACTTAATGTGAAAGCTTTGCTTTTGTTTATCTTTTATCAAACTCGAATTTGCCAGAAGCACATTGCTCGTTCCATCGATAAAATCTATAGCTTGATTTTTATTAATATGATAAACTACCATGCTTTTTGAATTTGCTAATGCAACATCTTCTATTAAATCGTTAATAATAAAGATAAGCGTAAGAAAAAAAGCATAATTAATAATTTTCAATTTTCGAAATTTCAATCCGCGTATAAATAGTATTATAATTATGTAGAGAGCAACACATTCTAAAATACTTATAGACAAACCGTCAATTAATGAGTTGGGTAGCACTTCAATTTCTTTTATACTAAAATTCAATCCTTCAATGAACTTATTTAACACCCACCCTATACTCTCTGAGATAGCCGGAATAGGAGATGTAATAAATAGTAATATCCCTAAACTCAAAATTACTATGGCAGATGGAATCACTAGTAAATTAGACAACATGAAATAAACCGGAAACTGATTGAAATAGTACAATGTTAGTGGAAGTGTAGCAATTTGTGCAGCTATTGAAACAGCTGTAATTGCCCAAATCTTATCTAATAGCCACCATCTTGTATATATCCATTTATAAATTAAGGGCTGTAGATATACAATTCCGAGCACTGCGATATAACTCAATTGAAAACCTACTTCAAAAAGTAAATTCGGATTTACAATTAATAAGAAAAACGCAGATGCGGCAAGTGTGTTGTAAATACTAGAATTTCTATTCAATACAGTTCCCATTATTACAAACGAAAACATCGTAGCGGCTCTCAAAACGGATGGGCTTAACCCGGTTATCATAGCATACATCCATAGTGAAATTAATAGAATGATTGCTTTAACAATCCTTCCTTTCTTGAAAGTATCAAGAATAGTTAATAGCGTATTTAAAATAAGAAAAATAATGCCTACGTGCAATCCCGAAACCGCTAAAACATGCATTGCTCCTGCTGTTGCATAAGCTTGTTTTACTTCAAAATCCAATTCATCTTTACTTCCAAGTATTAAGGCTGATGCAATAGCATATTGATCTCCTTCAACACCATTTGATTTAAGCGATGAAAGTAAGAACTGTCTTGCATCGTTGGCAAACACATCTAACTCCTTTGATTTTGAATCCAGCAGCCGCCAATCATCACTAGCGAGGTATCCTTGTTGATATATAGAACGGTTTTCTAAATATCTTTTGTAATCAAATTCTTTTGGGTTTTTCGGAGGTTCCAAAAAATTCAGGTTCCCCTTAATTAATAATTCATCTCCAAATTTTAGTTTCGAACTCAATGAATCTTTTTCAATGTAAATCAACGCTTTACCTTTTGAAAAACTCCAAACACTATCTATTGATTTAGCATTAATTAATAGCGTTAATTGAAAAGAATTCTTTTTCTCTTTTACAGGTTCAATTATAGCACATTGATAAAAATCGGCAGCCTTTAATTTCGTATAATCATGTAAACTCATTTGTGAGAGCAACGAACCACCTACAAATAAGATCATGTTTAATACTAATCCAAAAAGAAAATTATTCTTGACTGTTTTATTTGTTTTTGAAATAATTAGTAAAGAAACAAGTGCTACTATAATTGTAATCGAAGAATAATAGCCACCCTTAAATGAAAACATAATCCCAAGAAGAAAGGGGAAGAGTATTCTCACAAAAGGATATTTCTTCCAATTTATCATAGCAGAAAGTTAATTAATTTTAATTGTATTATCAAAAAGTTATCTTTGAACAAATAAAAAACAAGAAAAATGAGTGAACAATTTGAAAATCTAGATGAATTTGAAGTTTCTGTTGGTCCAGCAGCAGTTCCGAACGCAACAGCCGTTTTGGTTTTAGGTATTTTATCTATTGTTACATGTATCTTTTATGGTATAATTGGTCTAATCTTAGGAATCATAGCAATTTCCTTGCACAAAAAAGATAAAGCACTTTATGAATCAAATAAATCAAAATACGCACAATCTTTTAAAAATTCTAGAGCCGGATTTATTTGTGGAGTAATTGGACTAAGTCTTTCAGCGCTTTACGTTCTTATTTTTGTTATTGCTATTATTATTGGCGTTAGTAGTGCTGCAGCTTATAACTTCTAAATAGAACATCGTGTTAGAGTGCTCCTGGAAAAGTCATTTTGGAGTAGAGTGTATGGGATGCGGATTCCAGCGTTCTTTTGTTTTATTAATGGAAGGAAGCTTTTGGGAGAGCATCAAATTATTCCCTGCTGCAATTCCAATACTACTTGTGTTTCTTTATACAGGGTCCCATCTAATCTTTAAATACAAAAATGGAGCAAGAAATATTGTCATTTTATTCTCTTCTTCTTCAGTACTAATGCTAGGTAGTTTTATCTGGAGGTTAATTCAAGCTAATTCATAACAAAAAAGATCACTGTAAAACAGTAAATCACTTTACATACCTGAGCAAAAGGATTAACACATCTTTTCGCTAAACTGACAATTCACGATTTTACTAAACCCTTTTTGCCTTTACTTTTATTGAATACGTCGTGACTATAACGCCCGCTAAGACAGCAATCAACCCATCCGTAAACTTTAATTTAGTAATAAACTTCATAAGGTCCTGAAACTAGTGTAGAGGTAGTTGTTCTACCTGCCGGAAGAATACTACAAAATAGCCACATTTGTTTATATTATTGTAGCTAATTGTCTATTCCCATGCAAATGCGCTAGACTTCAATTTAGAATTTATTTTTATCTCAGTAACTGTAAGTTCTATTACCTGTGGGCCCATATTTCTAGAACGTGCATGCGGATATTTAATTCCGTCAACCTCCTTATAATCGCTAAATTCAGAATAAGATTCCGTCTCGCTACCATCAGGTCCTTTTTCAGTTGAGGTAGTATATACTTTCAACTTAGAATCGACATCAAAATAATCGTAGCTAACATTTCCTTTGGAATCAGTAATCGCAACTTTATAAGCATCTTTTCCATCAAGATCCTCTATAGATTGAAGTTTCAAAGAATAACCTAGAACCTTATACTTCAGCTCTTTATTCATAATCGCTTCATCCTTCATAGATTCTAATTCTTCTCCTTCTAATGCTTTTTTGCCTTGCATTCCAGATGTACCACCTTTCTCACCATCAAACACCTGCTTTTGAACCGTCATTCCTTGCATGTTCAATTCAAACGAAGTCATATTAGGAGCCATTTGCTTAGTCGTGATTTGTAATTTCATTCCTTGCATTTCTGTCTCCATTACAATTGTAATATCCTTTATTTTCTTGTATTTCTTTTGAACACTTTTCATTGAAGACTCACCTGTAATAGCAAATAAATAATCTTCTAAAACTTTTTCAGCCGTCAACCCTGATGGAATTTCTTTAGCTGGTTTATCGACTTTAACATCCCCATTTATGTCGTAAAATTCTATAACACCATCGCTATCAAATTTTGTAAGTGTGCCTGCTATATCTTTATTTCCAATTACCAGAATAATACAGTTTTCTGGATGAATGTATTTCTTAGCAGCTGCTTCAACATCATCAAACTGAACATTTTGTAAACGACTTAAATAAGTTTGGTAATAATCCGCAGGCAAACCATATCTCTCAATATTTAATGCAAAACGTGCAATCGTTTGATCATTCTCTAATGAAAGAGCAAATCCACCATTCATATTGTTCTTAATACGATCTAGATCAGCTTGAGATGGTTTTTCATTTATGATATGATTCATCTCAAATAGGAATTGCGTTACAGAACTATCAGTTACTTCATTCCTTACACTCGCTCCAGCGTTAAAAGAACCTACTCTATTATCCGCTCTAACACCACCACGAGCTCCATATGTGTATGCCTTATCTTCTCTCAAGTTTGCATTTAGATAACTTGAAAATGCACCTCCAAAAATACTACTCATAACACTTACAGCAGCTGCATCTGGAGCTCCGACTTTATAATCTACAGGATATATAACCTTAATTACAGATTGAACTGCGCCTGGTTTATTTACAAATGCAACGCGCACACCTTTAGTTGCTGCCGGCATCTCATATTTATGTTCAGGAACATCCGCTTTTTCCCAACTTCCTAAATATTTTTCAGTCAGTTTCTTTGCATCTTCAACAGTGATATCACCTACTATTACTAAATAAGATATATTTGGACGAAAATAGGTTGTGTAATATTTTTTGCAGGCATCTATTGTAATATTTTCAATATCACTTTTCATTTGCACCTCACCATAAGGATGATCTTTACCATATTTCAGCACACTTGTAACACGTCCAGCGATTGCATCTGCATTCGTTGCTAAAGACTTTAGTGATGAAAATGCTCTTTTCTTTTTCTTATCTAACTCTTCTTG
Organism: uncultured Flavobacteriales bacterium; assembly: GCA_943788755.1. Classification (GTDB taxonomy): domain Bacteria; phylum Bacteroidota; class Bacteroidia; order Flavobacteriales_D; family Parvicellaceae; genus CALSMU01. The sequence continues at coordinate 337,982 of CALSRM010000001.1, read as the reverse complement.
AGGAAAAGCAGGGTTTAGTAAAATGTCAGCAGCTATCCCCAATACTTTATCAGAATGCTTTGTTAATGAAGAGGCATAAAAGCCTGAAGAAAAAGCAGAAAAAGATGCTCCTACAAAATCTATTTCCTCATCAATTTGCGCTTTTGTTTTGCTAGTTGTTCCTGCACCTAGCATATCCCCCATCATATCAGCTAAACCAACATTCCCATTTTCCAATACCGGATCTTTGTCAATTGTTAACTGGAAAGAAACTTTAGGTAATTTATGATTTTCTACTACAAATACTTTTAGCCCATTCTCTAAAGTAAAACTTGCTGGAGTTCCAATATTAATTTGTGGAGCTATTCCTGGTGCGGGCGCTTGTGTTCTATCAACTTCTTGTGCATTCAATAAAGAAACACTAGCCGTTAATAATATTGTTGTAATTATATTTTTCATTTTAATTCTATTAGTCAGTTAATGCTTAATTTATTGTTCTTCTTTTGGTAAGTAATAAAGAACGACTCTATTGTCTTTAACGAAATATTTCTTTGCCACACGCTGAATATCTTCTCGTGTTACTTTCATGTAACGCGCAAGCTCAGTATTGATAAGATTCGCATCACCAAAATACATTTTGTAATTGGCCAAGTTTTCCGCAATACCAACCTGAGAATTAAAATTATACACAAAATCGTTCTCTACCATATTTCGCAATTTTTGAAATTCCGTTTCAGTAATTAACGCGTTTTTTACTTTTTCAAACTCTCCGTTAACTTCTGCTTCCAATTTATCTGGAGAAACTCCTGCGTTTGCAATACCAAAAACAAATGACAGGCCTGGATCTTCTGATGCAAATGGGAAAGAACCAACATACATCGCAGATTGCGTTTCATCAACACATTTTTTATTTAAACGCGAACTACCACCAGCTGATAATGCTTGAGACAATAGATCAATAGCGTAATAGTCATCTGTACCTTGAGCGGGTATTCTATAAGCCATCATTACACCAGGTAATTGGATGTTATCATATACAGTGTCTCTTACTTCCCCGCCTAATGCTGGTTCAACGATTGTTACTTTTTCAACATCTTTTCCTCTTAGAATTGGAGAGAAATAAGCATCAATCAATTTTTTAGTCTCTTTAATGTTTAAATCACCAGAAATTGAAAGGATAGCATTATTCGGCACATAAAACTTATGGTAGAATTCTGTAAATTCTTCTAACGTTGCCGCGTCCAAGTGCTCCATTTTACCAATAGTAGTCCATCGGTAAGGATGTTCTTTATAAGCTCTTTTATTCATTTCTCCTAAAAAGCTTCCGTAAGGCTGGTTATCAACCCTTAACCTTTTCTCTTCTTTTACAACTTCATTTTGCGTATCAACACCTTTCTGATCAATGTTTGCATGCATTAATCTTTCAGATTCTAACCATAACCCCAACTCCAACTGATTTGATGGCAAAACCTCATAATAAAAGGTTCTATCATTCGTTGTATTCGCATTATTTTGCCCTCCAGCATTTTCAATATACTTGAAAAACTCACCTCTTGGAATATTATCTGATCCTTCAAATAGTAAATGTTCAAAAAAATGTGCAAAACCTGTTCTTTCAGGGTTTTCATTCTTAGCACCAACGTGGTACATTATAGATACTGCCACAATTGGTGTACTGTGGTCTTCATGTAAAATTACATGCAATCCGTTTTTCAAGTCATACTCTTCAAAGTCAACTTTTACGCTTTGAGCACTTGCTCCAAAACTAACAAGGGCCAACCCTGCTATCAATATTCTTCTCATCTTTTTTAATTTTATTCGAACGAAAATATTCATTTATTTGAACATAATCACTTTTAAATACATTAATGGAACTACCAAACTTCATAAAATGCACATTACAAATAAGTTAACCTGTTTAATAGTGTGAATATTGTTTACAAACGGTAAGTTAAATATTATTAAAATATTGGCTATTTTTGCAACATAAAGAATATGAAACGATACAGACAATTATCAATAATTACCTTTTTAGCTGATTGGCTAAGTCAATGTTGTAATTCGGTTTGGTTCAAAATACGGTTTTAGATTGTATTCAAATAAAATGGCCACTGGCTTCAATGGTAACCAAAACAAATTCATACTGTAATAACAACTATACTTTTAAAGAGTAATTTGAAAATAGCTGTATTAATATCACTCTCATTTATCTCTTCTTTCCTATTTGCACAAGAAGAGGAAAAAATATATAATTCTATCCAATTAGACACTTTAACCATATTCGCAGCGAATGAATTTGACATTAAAACATTTATCCAAAGAATAAAAGACGACACCACCTTTTACCAAGCTTTTAAAAACTTACGCTATTACCCGCATAAAGCACTGGGAGACCTTTGGGTTTACAACAAAAGAGAAAAAGAGAAAGCAACAGAAAAAATTTCCGTAACCCAATATTTAGATGAGTCATACATGTGGCAAGATCGAAAAACTATTTCTTCTTCAGGAAAACTGAGAACAAAGAAAGGAAAATATCGATTTACTACTGCGGAAGTATATTATGACATCTTTTTTCCTTCAGACACAATACCTGTATCCACTGAAATAACCGATGTAAAAGAGGAATCAGTTGAGAAGAGTAAAAAATCTAAATATATACATGATTTAAAATTAATGATGTTTAATCCTGGAGAGGATATAAGCGGAGTTCCAATCGTTGGAAAAAAAATGTCCATATTCGATAATGATATGATTGAATTTTATGATTATAAAGTAAGTATTATAAACTTTAATGGAATAGAATGTTATCAGTTTTCTTGTATAGCAAAACCAGAACACAAAGAACATAAAACAGTTATTAAGCACCTTACAACTGTTTTTAATAAAGAAAATATGGCTGTATTAAACAGACAATATTTAATGCGCTATAAATCCATTTTATTCCAGTTTGATGTAAAAATTAACGTAAAAAACGAAATGAAAAATGGAATCATCACACCTCTATCAATTAGCTATAATGGATACTGGGACATTCCTTTTAAAACCCAAGAAAAAATAGCGTTTACAATTACAAATAGTGGTTATACCCTGAAAGATTGAAGCATTAATTCATCAAGCCAACCTTCTTTATTTTTAATCCAATCTTTTTTTGTTCCACAAATGGTAAAGCCAGATTTTTCGAATAAATCAATGCTAGCTTTATTTTTAGACAAAACATTACAATATACTTGATGTAGGTTCAAATGATTGAAACAATATTCTTTGATTAAAAGAACTGCTTCTTTTGCATATCCATTTCTTCTATCTTCAAGTTCAGCAATAAGTATTCCCAAGCCAACTTTATGATGATATGGATCAAAGTCAAATAAGTCAATTGCCCCAATTTCTTTTTCATTTTCCAGTAAACAAATGATAAAACGAAGTTGTTTTATTGAATAGATATCCTGTGCAGAATTAACGTAATCTTGAATTAATTTTCTTGAAAAAGGAATCAAAGTATTACTCACTCTCCAGTTATCTGAGTTGTTTTCCCACTTCAAAATAATATCAGCATCCGCAGGTTCAATTGTTCTCAAATAAATTTGTTCTCCTTTTAACATGTTTCTTGTAGTTTAACAATTCTATTTACAATATCTTCCTTAGAGTAAACCTTTAATTTGAACGAAGAATCTTGCATATACAATGAAAAGGAGTCCGATATTAATTTAAGATTATGTAAAATAGGAATCAATTCAAACACAAAATTTGCAGAAGTAACATCTTCTCCAATACTATTAATGTAATCTTTAATAGGAAGTAAACATGTTTGATTCTCTTTCAATTTTGGATATTTTTCAAATGCTTTTTCCAACTTCTGCATATCCTCTACAATATCTAATTTAATGAATAACGTTGGAATTGTACTTTGCTTAACCCTTCGCAAAATCAATTCTGCATTTTCCCCTACCCGGCTTCCTTTAGCACTTGTAGAATAATATTTCCCATCTACAACCAATCCCAGATGAGGCGGTGTTTTATCTGTCCCAAAAAGACATAAAAAAGTTCCCCTATCTAAGTGCTTAGGTAAAAGTGGTGTTATATTTTCTATTATTCTAAAATGTTCAGCTATCATCAAACTTCAATTTCTCCTTTAAACACAAATTTTGTTGGACCTATTAACCAAACATCTTCAAAACCAGTATCCGTTTGAGTAAACGAAACAGACAAATCTCCTCCTTTAGTATTCACTTTAATTTTCCCTGATGAGGTTTCATCTACCAATGCAGTGCTTAAAGCACATGCGGTAACTCCCGTTCCACATGACAATGTTTCATTCTCTACGCCTCTTTCGTAAGTCCTAACTTTAATACCCCCAGAAAGTTGTTCAATGAAATTAACATTGGTCCCTATTTCTTTGAAGCGCTGATTATAACGAATTTCTCTTCCCCTAGCAACAACATCAATCTTGTCAATATTTTTTTCAAAACAATTATAATGTGGAGAACCAGTTTCCATATAGTGATAGGAGTCACCTACTTCTATATTAGAAACATTGTGCATTTTCAATTTAACCAACCCATTTGAATTTATAGTTGCTTCATGGTAACCATCCGTTGAATTAAATTTTGCAAAATCAGAAATTAAACCTAATTCTTTTGCAAATGCCATGGCACAGCGACTTCCGTTTCCACAAAAACTTTGTGATCCATCCGGATTAAAAAAAATCATATCAAAGTCCAATTTAGCATGGTTTTCTATCAAAATAAAACCATCCGAACCAATACCAAATTTACGGTCGCAAAGATGTTGAACTAATTCAATATTATTTTTATCGAAATGGATATTTCGATTATCTATAATGATAAAATCATTTCCAGTTCCTTGGTATTTGTCAAACTTTATTTTCATTATCACTTATCTCTTCAAAGTATTGTAACCTTAACATTATTTAACAAGGATCACACGTAACTAATCAGAATAAAAACGTTAATTCAATAGTTGTGAATCAAATGTAGCGAAGATATCGCAATTAAATTCTTTCTAACTCTCTAAAATAAAGAAAAATGATAAAAAGTAGCATAACAATCATAACAGCAGGAATGGTAGGTGGAATATTATCTTTTGGATTAACATCTATAATAAAACCGAAAAATTTAATAAAAACAGAAGAAACTAATCGTCAAATGCGTTCCGCTAAATCGGAAAACACAACCACTTCTTCCAATAGACAATTCACCCCAGTGCTTATGCCAACATTTGAATCTAATATAAGTTTCACAATGGCAGCGGAAAAAACGGTCAATTCAGTAGTCCACGTTACTACTATATATGAACCCGAAAGTAGTCAGCATCCATTCTCAGAGTTTTTTTATGGAAGCGGACCCGCAACACAGATTGCCACTGGATCCGGAGTTATTATATCAGATGATGGTTATATTGTTACCAATAATCATGTTGTAGATGGCGCTGATAAAATTGAAATCACATTAAATAATGAACGGACCTACGAAGCTACCTTAATTGGTAAAGATCCAAACACGGATTTAGCTTTGATTAAAATTAGTGAAAACAATTTACCATTTATTAACTTTGGTAACTCTGACGCTGTTAAAATTGGTGAATGGGTATTAGCGATTGGAAACCCATTCAACCTCACTTCTACAGTAACGGCAGGTATCGTCAGTGCAAAAGCAAGAAACATTAACATCCTTCAAAGGAGAAATGGAACCAACGATTTCCCATTAGAATCATTTATTCAAACTGATGCAGCAGTCAATCCAGGAAACAGTGGTGGTGCACTTGTTTCAGCGACAGGAAATTTAATTGGGATAAATACTGCAATCGCATCCCAAACAGGCTCATATACAGGATATTCTTTTGCTATACCTTCCAACATTGTAAAAAAGGTGACTGAAGATTTGTTAGAATATGGAATTGTTCAAAGAGCATTTATTGGAGTCAGCATTCAAAATGTAAATCAGCAAGTTGCTAACGAGTATAAATTACCAAATTTAAAAGGTGTTATGGTAAATGGAATAACAAAAGATGGTGCCGCCAAATCTGCAGGAATTCAAGTAAACGATGTTATTCTAAAAGTTGGAACTATCGAAGTAAATGACGTGCCAGAACTTCAGGAGCAAATCGGTAGTTTTAGACCGGGTGAAAAAGCTTCAATCACCATTAGGAGAGGATCTGAAATAAAATATCTGACTATTGTATTAAGAAACAAAGAAGGCAGCACAGCCAAGATTAAAAAAGAGGATATCAGTAAAACAACTGCACACGGTGCATCTTTTAAAGGGTTATCACCCCAAGAATTAAAGTCCTTAAAAATAAATAACGGTGTTAAAATTTCTTCTATAACATCTGGAAAACTTAGAAACGTTGGTATCACAAATGGTTTCATTATTACTAAAATTGACAAACTACCGGTAACAAACCCTGAAGCTGTTGCGAAATTACTTAAATCAAAAAAAGGTGGAATACTGGTTGAAGGAATTTATCCAAACGGGGCAAAAGGCTACTTTGGGTTTGGCCTTTAGTCCACTTCCAAATATGGTTAATAACTTTTGCATATTACCTGAAACCGTTTACAGAAAGGAATCTTCTATTAACAACGTGTTAATAGTAAGGAAAATTAAAAAAAATAGATGTGAATACACTTGACACGAGTTAGTGTTTTGGTGTATTTTCGTATCCTCTTTTAGAGGAGATTTTTTATTCACTTAAAATCGATAATAAATACATGAGACAACTTAAAATCACCAAATCAATAACCAATAGAGAAAGCGCATCATTAGATAAGTATTTGCAGGAGATAGGAAGAGAAGACTTAATTACTGCTGAAATTGAAGTAGAATTGGCTCAAAGAATTAAAGCTGGTGATGAAATAGCATTAGAAAAATTAGTAAAAGCTAATTTACGTTTTGTTGTTTCTGTTTCAAAACAATATCAAAACCAAGGATTGACACTTCCAGATTTAATTAATGAAGGAAACTTAGGATTAATTAAAGCGGCACAGAGATTTGATGAAACAAGAGGGTTTAAATTTATCTCTTATGCGGTTTGGTGGATTCGTCAATCAATTTTACAAGCACTAGCAGAACAATCAAGAATTGTTCGCTTGCCATTAAACCAAGTTGGTTCTTTAAATAAAATAAACAAAGCTTTTTCTAGATTGGAACAAGAGTTCGAGAGACCACCAAGTTCTTATGAAATGGCTAACGAACTAGACTTACCAGCAGATAAAGTAGAAGACACACTTAAAGTAGGTGGAAGACATGTGTCAGTTGATGCACCTTTCGTTGATGGAGAAGATAACTCTCTTTTGGATGTTATGGTGAATAACGATTCACCTAAGGCTGACACAATGTTAATGATAGAATCATTACAAGGAGAAATTGAAAGATCGTTATCTACATTAACGGAGAGAGAAAGAGATGTAATTCGCCTATTTTTTGGGATTGGACTGCCACATGGATTAACACTAGAAGAAATAGGAACGAAATTCGACTTAACACGAGAACGTGTTAGACAAATCAAAGAGAAAGCAATTCGTAGACTCCGACATACGTCAAGAAGCAAATTATTAAAAACATATTTAGGATAACAAACTTTTAAATCGTCAGGCAAAATGCTTTGGCGATTTTTTTTTTTAACTTTTTTTATAAAATGGAGACAACAAAAGTTCAATTAGGCTACGAAGCAGGTCTAAACGATTATGTAAAGCAAGAAAAAGCTGCTGTTGAGTTAATTAACGCAGTAGGTACACTAATGTATGACAAAGGTGTTGAATTGGTTTTATTTAGAAACCACTTAGTTGAAATTAGCATTTCGGAGGTAATAAATTTATTTACCAACTATGCAGCAAAGGTGGTTAATAAGCCCATCGATATTGAGACAGCAGCAAAACTTGCTAAAGCAATGTTAGCAATTGATCTTGCTCCTTCTAAGATAGATATTGGAAGGTTAACTTCAGAATACTTTTTGGCTGGCAACAATGGTGCACATGGAGATTTTCTAAAAAACAACCTATCCAATTTCATAGGTCAAGAAAAACATACCTTTCACCCTAAAGATGTTGTTATTTATGGTTTTGGTAGAATTGGTCGTTTGGCAGTAAGAGAACTAATCAAACAAGCGGGGAAAGGTCAACAATTAAGGTTAAGAGCTATCGTTCTTAGAAAAGTAACTGAAGAAACTTTATTGAAAAGAGCAGATTTACTGAGAAACGATTCTGTACATGGGGCATTTAAAGGAACTGTAATTACGGATACTGACAACAAAGCACTTATCATAAATGGACAAATGATCAAAATCATTGAAGCTCCTACACCGGAAAGTATCGACTACACAGAATATGGAATTAACGATGCTTTAGTGATTGATAGTACTGGAGTATTTACGGATAAAGAAGCTTTAAGTCGTCATTTACAAGCTAATGGAGCTTCAAAAGTCTTATTAACAGCTCCTGGAAAAGAAATACCAAATATCGTTTATGGTATTAATCAAAAAGAATTTAACCTTGATGATCATGACATTTTCTCAGCCGCTTCTTGTACCACCAATGCAATTAGTCCGGTACTTAAGGTGATAGAAGATAACTTAGGGATTGAAAAGGGACATATTGAAACGGTTCATGCTTATACAAATGATCAAAATTTATTGGATAATATGCATAGCAAACCTAGAAGAGGTAGATCTGCACCTATAAACATGGTTATTACATCCACAGGAGCAGGAAAAGCCGTAACAAAAGTAATTCCTTCATTAGCAGGAAAATTAACAGCAAATGCTGTTCGTGTTCCCACACCTAATGGTTCTTTAGCAATAATAAACATTCACATTAATAAATCTACATCAGTTAAAGATGTTAATGCTTTAATGAAAGATGCTGCAATCAAAGGACCTTTAGTAAATCAGATTAATTATCAAATCAATCCAGAATTGGTTTCGAACGATATTATTGGAAATACGTGCGCTTCTGTATTCGATAGTAATGCTACTATTGTCTCTGCAGACGGTAAGAGTGTTACTATATATGCTTGGTATGACAATGAATTTGGATACACAAAACAAGTAATTAGATTAGCTAAGCACATAGCTAAGGTTAGAAGATTGATCTACTATTAAACTCCAAGTATGGCGAATAAAGACGGGAAATTAGAAGAAGTATTGGGTGAAGATGGACTACCGATTAGTCCTAAACTTCCTAGCGATGTTAAAAACTACATGATTGACATTGACGGCACTATTACGGATGACATTCCAAATGAAGATCCAGAAAGAATGTCAACTTGTAAGCCATTTCCAGATGCGCTGGAAACATTAAATAAATGGTATGAAGAAGGACACATTATTACATTTTTCACATCTAGAGTAGAAGAACACAGAACTGTTACTGAAGCTTGGCTTAGTAAACATGGCTTTAAGTATCATGGCATTTTGTTTGGGAAACCAAGAGGTGGAAATTACCACTGGATAGATAACCACCTGGTAAAAGCTACTCGTTACAAAGGGAAATTTACAGATTTGGTAGTAACTTCAAAAGAAATTGAAGTTTTCGACGATTCTGAAGATTAATTAATCGTAAATTTATCTGCACTAAATCATCATCACAATGAATATCTTAAAACAGTTTACTCTATTCATAATTATAATAAGTTCCATAATCCTTGCTAGTGGTTGTGGAGAACCAGCAGAAAAAAAAGAAGTTCACTTTCATGAAATTTCACAAGATGAAATTGAAGAAGCCATTTACAATGAAGTATCTGAAGATTATGAGTTCATACCTCCATCTACGCTTCAGGTGGCTTCTATATTTAAAAAAGCAGGATTGAGTTACGACTTAAAGCTTACGAATCCTAGAAACCGTGTTGACAAGTATTCTACTAAACTCAGCCAAGCTTTAGCCTTTGGTATTTATTCTTCGGATTTAGCATATAGCGTTGTCCATGAAAAATATGATGAAGCCAGCGAGTTTTTAAAGACATTAAGAACGCTAGGAAGTAAGATAGGACTGGAATCGATTTTCAATACATCGGGTCTGATTGAACGATTTGAAACTAACGTAGCTATACAAGATTCAATCATTGATATTCTAATATTGCTTCAAGAAAATACGGATGATTATATTGAAGAAAATGGAAAAGAAGACTTATCTGTCATTTACTATACCGGTGCTTGGATAGAAGGCATGTATATGGGAGCCAATACTGTTATGTTGGATCAAGAAAAAAGAGTTGGTGTTTTGATCTCCGAACAAATGACTCTTGCTGAAATCCTAATAAAAGGTCTACAACATATAAAAGACCAAAGTGATGAGATAGCAGATTTAGTGGAAGCTATACAAGCCTTGGTTGATACTTATGATAATCTAGAATCTGTCACTACACTTGGAGAAGAGGCGGATTATATAGACATTGTTCTATCCAAAGATGAAATAACCCTTATGTCTGGCAAGATTGTTGAACTTCGTGAGTCAATAGCGCAATAACATCTATTTATGAAGCTTAAATATATCATATCGTTTATTCTAATTCTTTTTTTTACTGATATTACCTTTGCGCAAAATAAACAGAAAAAGGATGAAATAGAAGCTCAAGCTTTAGCTAAAGCCGCACTTAAAGAAGAACTTTCAGGGTATAAAAAAGCCTGTAGAGGAGCCTTAAAACCTTACCGGTACGACGGTGTAAAAACAACTCTATTCGGTTACAAACCTTATGAATACATAAAAGAAGTTGAGATAGCAACAATCCAAGATGCAGAATACAGACTTTCTTACAATACAAAAGGAATTCATCATGATAAAATAAAGATGCAAATTTATGATAAACCTAGCAAAGATAAAAGGAGAGTTTTACTCTACGAACAAGCTGAAGTTGGTGGAGACCAATTTTCTTTTGAAACAACTGTGATGATAGAGAAATTAAAAGAAGTAAAATTAAATAAAGGCATAGATTCAGCTATTGTAGATCAAATGAGATTAAAAAAGATTTTTATCAATTACATTATTCCTGCTGTCGAGAGAACAACAGAAATAAATGAATTCGGTGAAGATGTTGTGGTGAAATTAAAGGGCGCAATTATTCTTTGTGTTGGGTATCATAACCTCTAACCCATTTTTTCAATCAACAACTTTTTAAGAGAAAACATTTCATCTCTTAACACAGCTGCTTCAATAAAATTCTCCTTTTTAGCTTCTTCAAACATTCTTGATTTAACACGTTGAATTGATAATTCCAGTTCACTTTTAGACATGTATTGAACAACTGGATCCGCTGCAAGCCCAATTTCATTATTGATTTCATAAGAACCATTACCGGTTTTACCTTTTCCTTGCCCAATTGTACCTCGTTGTGGCTTAACAATTTGAGCAGGAACAATTCCATTATGCTCATTATGCTTAATTTGTAAAGCTCTTCTACGTGTTGTTTCATCCATGGTTTTTTGCATGGAATTGGTAATTCTATCTGCATACATAATTACCTTGCCATTTATATTACGAGCAGCTCTACCTACTGTTTGAACTAAAGACCTTTCTGAACGTAAAAAACCTTCTTTATCCGCGTCTAGTATAGCCACTAGAGAGACTTCAGGCAAATCCAAACCTTCTCTCAGTAAATTGACACCAATCAATACATCGAATAAACCATTTCTCAGGTCTGCTAGAATCTCAACCCTTTCCAATGTGTCTACGTCAGAGTGAATATAACGACACCTAACGCCCATTTTTGCCAAATACTTATCCAACTCCTCTGCCATTCTTTTTGTTAAAGTAGTGACAAGCGTACGTTCTCCTCTTTCGGTAACAACCGTTAGTTCCTCTAATAAATCATCAATTTGATTTAAACTTGGGTGGATGTAAATTTTCGGGTCTAATAATCCTGTAGGTCGAATGATTTGTTCGGCAACAATGCCCTCTGATTTTTCCAGCTCATAGTCTGCAGGAGTAGCACTTACATAAATTGTCTGGTTAATGATTTCTGTGAATTCTTCAAACTTTAGTGGACGGTTATCTATTGCCGCTTGCAAACGGAAACCATAGTCAACTAAATTCACTTTACGTGCTCTATCACCCCCGTACATTGCTCTAATTTGAGGGATTGTGACGTGACTTTCATCAATCACCATCATAAACTCTTTAGGAAAGTAATCAAGAAGACAGAATGGTCTTGTACCAGGTTGTCTTCGGTCAAAATACCGCGAATAATTCTCAATCCCAGAACAATACCCTAATTCACGCATCATTTCTAAATCGTACTCCACCCTACTTTTAAGACGCTTTGCTTCTAGGTGTTTACCTGTTTCTTTGAAATACTCAGTCTGTGCCATCATATCATCCTGAATCTCATTGATGGCATTGTTGATTGTATCCTTACTCGTAATAAATATGTTTGCTGGAAATATCTGATAAGCCTGAAACTGTTCAACGGTTTTGTTGTTAATTGGGTCAAATGTTTCTATCGATTCTATTTCATTTCCCCAAAAAACAACTCTTAAAGCCACTTCTGTATAGGCTAAGTAAATATCGACCGTATCTCCTTTAACTCGAAATGTACCTCTTGTAAACTCTGCCGTGGTTCTTGAATACAGGCTTTCAACTAAGCCTAATAAAAATTTATTTCGAGAAACGATTTCCCCCACTTTTATAGTGCTTACCCCTTGGTAAAACTCCTCTGGATTTCCTATTCCATAAATGCAAGATACAGATGAGACAACTATTACATCTTTTCTACCTGACAAAAGCGAGGAAGTTGTATGCAAACGCAATTTTTCAATCTCATCGTTTATTTGCAAGTCCTTTTCAATAAAAGTATCGGTCACAGGTAAGTATGCTTCTGGTTGGTAATAGTCATAGTAGGAAACAAAATATTCTACAGCATTTTCCGGAAAAAAAGCTTTGAACTCTGTGTATAATTGTGCTGCCAATGTTTTATTATGTGACAACACCAAAGTAGGCTTATTCACCTCTTTAATTACGTTAGCAATTGTAAACGTCTTTCCTGAACCCGTAACACCTAGCAATGTTTGGTCTTTCACACCATTTTTTAATCCTTCCACCAATTGCTTTATCGCCTGCGGTTGATCTCCTGTTGGAGAATATTCAGAAACTAGTTTGAAATCCATTATTCAAAACTAAGCATCATTGCCGTTATTTAATTGATTCCGTTAAATTATATTTAGTATCTTGAGGCTGATGAACCAAAAAACGTTTAATAAACTTTCGCTTGACGCAAAAAGAGCTCTTTTACAGAACGAGGGGACATTTTTAGCAACTCGCCAGTATAGGGCCCATACAGTTCATTTATACGACCTAAATGGCAGCTATATTGAAGTTTGGAATCGAATTGGGTATGATTGTATCGAATGGATAGAGTTCACGAATAATAAAGAAACCATAAACACCTACTTAAAAAAGATTAATATCGAGGAAGATTTAAATATTTGAAAAAAATCAAACACATATTAATCTTGTTATTTACTTTATCTGGAGTAAATACCTATTCCCAGCAATTCAAGTTTCAGCACTACTCTATTGAAGAAGGTCTTCCTCAATCTCAGGTATATGCTATGATTCAAGATTCCAGAGGGTTATTGTGGATAGGAACTAAAGGGGGTGGTTTGTCCAAGTTTAATGGGAAAGAATTCACCACATTTACTAAAGAGGAAGGGCTTTCTGGAGATAAGATATACGCTTTATTTGAAGACAGCAAGCACAATATATGGATTGGAACCGGAGATGGTGTTACACATTACAACGGAATTACCTTCACTAAACATCCTATTTCGAAAAAGTACGATATTGTAGTATCGGCCATTGCAGAAGACAAAAACAAAACTATCTGGGCTGCAACTAATGCAGGTTTATATTATTACGAAAACAAGCAATGGGTAGCTTTCATTTCGAATAATACAAAACTTAAATACAACGTCAGTTGTTTATTTATTGATAGTAATGGGATTATTTGGACTGGAAATGACAACGGATTATTTAAAATTGAAGAAGGACACGTAAGCCGTTACACTACTAAAAGCGGGCTTTCCTCTAACAAAGTAAGAAGTGTTAATGAGGTAAACGGAGAGTTACTCGTTGGAACCTACGGACACGGTCTAAACGTCCACAATGACAATGGGTGGTCTATTTTAGGACAATCAAATGAAATAATCCATGATGTTTTTGTAGATAATAAACAAAATGTTTGGGTTGCTACCCAAAACAATGGCGCAATAAAATTTAATTTAAAGAAACAAACGGCAAAGAAATATAACCATACCGAAGGATTATCCGCTAATAATGTGCGTATAATACTTCAAGATAGCTGGGAGAATATGTGGTTTGGAACTTCCGGTGGTGGAATCAATAAATACCACGGACAACAGTTTCAACATTATAATTTGGAAGAGGGATATCTAGATGGTAAATTCTATTCTGTTTTAGGTGGCTCAGACAACACTGTTTGGACAGGAACAGGTCAATTTGGTTTTGCAGAAATGCAGAACGACTCTGTTATTTATCACAATCAAAACACCGACTTTTACAACCATAAATGTAAAGCGCTATTCGAAGATCATTTCGGAAATATATGGATTGGAACAGAAGGAAAAGGCGTGTATATCTTTAACGGAACTAAATATAATCAAATTACCGGAAGTCAAGGATTAACAGACGACTGGATTCGCTGTATAACACAAGACAAAGACTTCAATATATGGATTGCAACTGTGAGCGGAATTTCAAAATTAACAGCAACCAACTACGCTGACCTAAAGTTCACCATCAGAAATTTCAGACAAGAAAACGGATTACCTGATGACAGAATCAACACCCTTGCTGCTGACAATGAAAACAGAATGTGGTTTGGAACAAATAACGGCCATATTGGATACATTCAAAATGGAAAAATAACCAACTACGGTATTAACGAAGGAATCAAAAGGTCCGTTATTAAATCAATCGCACATGATAAGCATAATCAGCTCTGGGCAGCAACAGAAGGTGAAGGCTTATTTATAGCAGATCTAAACAGTAATTTCATAACCTTTAATCAGATTAAAAAGAAAGACGGAATAAACAGCAACAATATTTACCTACTGACATTCGACAAACAAGACCAGCTATGGCTTGGCGCTGGCGGTGGTGTGGACAGAGTATCGTTCACTAAATCAGGAGCAATTTCAGACATTAAACATTTTGGACAAAACGAAGGGTTTTTAGGAGGCGAAACCTGCACCAATGCAATATCCGTTTCAACAAATGGTGACTTATGGATTGGAACACTAGATGGACTTAACCGCTACACTCCAGCTAAATCAAAAATCAACACAATTGCCCCAAGACTAAGCATGAGTGATATAACACTTTTCTACGAAAGCATCACAGAAGGTGTAAATGACTGGTACAATATAAACAATACGGTAAATTTTGATTACAACGAAAACCACATTAGCTTCCATTTTGAAGGTGTTAACCTAAAAAACCCCGAAGAAGTCTTCTATCAATTTAAATTGCTAGGATTCGAAAGCAACTGGACTCCAGTTGACAAAAACAACGTAGCAACATACTCCAACCTCCCATCAGGAGAGTATACGTTTATGGTAAAATCTGGAAATGAGGACGATGTCTGGACAGAGCCTATTGAATTCTCATTTACAATAGCTACTCCATTTTGGAAAACCTGGTGGTTCATAAGCGCAGCTTTCTTTTTACTCTTATCAATAATTTTGTTGATTTACAGAAACAGACAAAGACAATTAAAGGAAGAAAAAGAGCGCTTACAAATGGAAAAGAACATGCTTGAAATGGAGCAGAAAGCTCTCAGACTGCAAATGAATCCACACTTTATTTTTAACGCTATGAATACAGTTCAGGCTTTAATTGCTAAAAAAGATGAAAAAGCCGCTCGTTATTATTTAGCTAAATTTTCAAAACTTATGCGTAAGATTTTGGAAAACAGCCGTAAGACGCTAATCACTATTCACGATGAGATTGAAGCATTAGAGAACTACCTAAATTTAGAGCAGCTAAGTAACGAGGATAACTTTGATTATGAAATAATCGTAGATGAAAACATCCAAACGGATGCATACGGAATTCCCCCTCTTTTATTACAGCCATTTGTAGAAAACTCAATAGTACATGGAATAAAAGAGCTAAACCACCGCGGTAAAATAACTATTAATTTTGAATGGAAAGAAACATTTATCGAATGTTCTGTTAGCGACAATGGACGCGGAAGGCTAGCAGCCAAAGAAGTTCGTCACCAAAAATCGAGCTACCATAAATCAACAGCTCTTGTACTTACTCAAGAAAGGTTAGCGTCATTGAGTGATGAATTACCCGTTAAATCATTCGAAATTATAGATATGAAAGAGCCTAGTGGAACTAAGGTTATTCTAAGAATTCCTGTTATTGAAGTGTTTTAACCCCCCTCTCTTTATCACCATTGCAAACCAGTAAAGCAATCTCCTCACGAGGAACTTCAACAATGAGATTACCGCAGTCATTCCTCCTTCGTAATGAAGTGATAGCTTTATGCAGTAAAAACTAAGACGATTACATCACTCCATTTCTCAAGCAAACATTAATTTACGTTATGGAAAAACTCATGCTTTAATCTTTTCTAATCCATTTAGTTTGCTTTATATTTCGTACATCATAGCATAAATGAAATTTAGACTCTTAATACTAATAAGTCTGCCACTTGCTTTAATAACTAGTTGCAGTAATGAAAATACTTTGCATATTGCTACTTCAGCAAATATGCAATTTGCGATGATTGAAATTGTTTCTGAATTCGAAAAGGAAAATGACATTAAAACAGAACTAATTGTTAGTTCTTCTGGAAAGCTAACTTCCCAAATAGAACAAGGAGCACCATTTGATATTTTTGTTGCCGCAAACACAAAATATCCAGCATACCTTGATTCAATGGGATTAACAACTTCAGCTCCCAGGGTCTATGCATATGGAAAATTAGGATTGTGGATGTTAAAAGAATTCCCTCCAACTTTAGCCCTATTAACGACAGACACTATTCAAAAAATAGCAATCGCCAACCCAAAGACCGCTCCTTATGGAAAAGCAAGCATAGAAGTACTTAAACATTACCATATTTATGAGCAAGTAAAACACAAATTAGTATTTGGAGAAAGCATATCGCAAGTAAATCAATTTATCACAACTGGATCCGTAGATATCGGTTTTACCGCATACTCGATAGTTTCAAATACTAAAATGAAAACAATTGGAAAGTGGACATCCATCAATTTAAATGATCATGGGGAAATTCTTCAAGCTGCCGTGATACTAAAAGAATCGACTAATCCAGAAAAAGCAAAAGTGTTTTATAATTTTTTATTTTCCGAAAGAGCTCGAGAAATTCTAAATAAATACGGTTATTTAACTCCTGAAGAATGAATCGACTCAAAGGAAAAATAGAATTGATTAATAGTCACGATGAATTATTGTTGATAGAATTAAATGTTCAAGAAACAAAAATGAAAGCCATCATTATTGGCAAACCTAATGACTATTCCTATTTGGAAATTGGGAACGAAATAGCAATACTATTTAAAGAAACTGAAGTAACTATTTCAATTAATAAAGACCTAAATATCAGCACTCAAAATAAATTAACCTGTATTGTAGATTCAATAAAAAAAGGACGGCTCTTAAGTCAAGTAAATTTAAATTTTAATGGGGTTACTTTATCTTCTATAGTCACTACTAGTAGTGTTGAAAATCTCAATTTAAAACACTCAGACATCGTAACTGCTTTGATTAAAACAAATGAAATTATTCTATCCGAATGCTAGATTGGTCACCTATCATACTAACGCTACAACTAGCCTTGATTACAACAGTAATTCTCTTGGTTATTTCCATACCTCTAGCATATTGGATGGCAAACACTAAGTCTAGAATAAAATCAATAATTGAAGCCATTGTTAGCTTACCACTGGTCCTTCCTCCTACTGTATTGGGTTTCTACTTATTGATTGCTTTCAGCCCAGAAAGTGCAATCGGATCCTTTCTAAACGATGTTTTTGGATTAAAACTAGCATTCTCATTTTCAGGATTGGTAATTGGATCAATTATTTACAGCTTACCTTTTATGGTTCAACCACTACAAGCTGGATTCTCCAGCCTACCTTCTTCGTTATCCGAAGCCTCTTTTGTTTTAGGGAAATCTAAATACCAGACAATTACAAAGGTGCTAATACCAAACATCAAGAAATCTATTTTAACTGGAATTGTCCTTACTTTTGCACATACAGTTGGTGAGTTTGGGGTTGTATTAATGATTGGCGGTAATATCCCAAACCAAACTAAGGTTGTTTCTATCGCTATTTATGATGAAGTTGAATCACTTAACTACTCTAACGCACATGTCTATTCCGGAATCCTATTAGCAGTCACATTTGCTATATTATTATTGGTTTACATCAACAATAATCGCTCTAATAAATTTTCAAGATGATAGAAATCGACATCCATAAAAGACTACTTTCTGCTACCGGAGATTTTAACCTGAAGGTTTCCTGCAGGATCAATGAAGGTCAATTTGTCTCTATTTTTGGTTCCTCAGGGGCAGGAAAAACAACTATTTTAAGATTGATTGCAGGATTGACTCAGCAAAATTCAGGCTCCATCTCAGTCAACAACAACAAGTGGTTTGACTCAACTAATAAAATCAATCTTAATCCACAAAAAAGAAAAGTTGGTTTTGTTTTTCAAGACTACACGCTTTTCCCAAACATGACGGTAAAAAAAAATCTCGAATTTGCTTTAAACAAAGGTCAATCGAAAGATTTTATTAACGAACTAATCGAAACTATGGAACTGACTGATTTACAAAATCGTAAACCAGAAACACTTTCAGGAGGCCAGAAGCAACGCGTTGCACTCGCAAGAGCATTGGTCCAAAAACCAAGTATTCTGCTTCTAGACGAGCCCTTATCTGCTTTAGATGGTGAAATGCGAAATAAACTACAAGATTATATCTTAAAAGTCCATAAAAAATATAACCTGACCACTTTCTTGGTTAGTCACGATATTTCAGAAGTATTTAAACTATCAGATTATGTAATAAAATTAGAGAATGGCTCTATTCTGCAGCAAGGAACTCCAGAAGAATTATTTCTAGGCAAAATAACTACGGGAAAATACACAACGATAGGTACCGTCCTTTCCATACAACCTTCAGACGTCATCAATATTGTTAGCGTGCTCTCAAACAATAATATAATTCAGGTAATTGCTACGAACGAAGAAGTTGTAAACCTTTCTGAAGGAGATAAAGTAACGATTACTTCAAAAGCTTTTAACCCGATTATACAAAAGATTTAAGATACTAAAATTAGTGATTCTTTTTATAAATAGGAAGCTATACGCTATATTAATGCATTCTTTTCTAGAACGACTTCAGATATGTACTCCGTCAATTTGAAAGATATTTCAAATGGGTTATATTTGATATCTTGTTTGGAACAAATGGGAATAATAAAACTTAAAATACTACAATTATAAATTATAAAACATGAAATATACTTCACTATTAACAGTAGCATTGGTTACTCTTTTATTTACTTCTTGTGTAGAACAACAAACTCCGCAACAAGCTGTTGAAGCTTTCTCTAATGCCTACGAAACTAACGATTGGGAAACTGCTAAGAAAAATGCTACTGCCCATGGTATTGTTCAACTAGAAAGTGCTGAAGGCTCTTTACTTAACATGTTTGATGACTTGGTAATTTTAGGAACAAATGTTAACGAAACAGAAGGACGAAAAATTGAAAATATTAACTGCTCTGAGAACACTGAAACGACCTGTGAATGTACA
Source organism: uncultured Flavobacteriales bacterium (assembly GCA_943788755.1). Lineage (GTDB taxonomy): Bacteria > Bacteroidota > Bacteroidia > Flavobacteriales_D > Parvicellaceae > CALSMU01. The sequence goes on along the minus strand of CALSRM010000001.1, from coordinate 318,180 downwards.
GTTACTTTTAAAAACAAAGAAACTGTGATTTACAAACTAGTTCAAGAAGGTGAATTTTGGAAAGTTGATTTTGAATTATCAAAAGGAGAACAAATATTGAATAATATCACTGATTTTGTAGATGAAACTGTTGGCGATGAAATTAACAAAGCAGTTGATCAAGCCCTTGACAAAGGAATTGACATGGTTTCGGACTCTTTAATGAATGCTATAGGCTTCTAAGAAATATAGAATTGCTTCTCGTCCTAAAATAGGTTGATTTAGAGTCAGACTTTTTTTGTGTTGATGTTTTCTGTTATGAGATTACTTTGATTTCAAAAAAAGAAATCTGGTAATAACGATATCATTGAAAACCTAGGTATTTAATTCTATAGCAGCCAAAGTAATCAAGAGAAACCAGAGACATATAGAACATTTTTCAGCAACATTAGGGAAACATCTCCCAGTAATTCGAATTTAAATGGGAATACTTATCACATCACCATCTCTAACCGCCTTAACATTTTTAAAAACTTCTTTCGCTTCGTTTTCAAAGTCTATACTAGAGTTATATCGAGCTGAATAATGTCCAAGTAACAGTGAATTAACATTTGCCAATAATGCAATATTTGCAGCTTGTTGAGCAGTAGAATGAAATGTGGACTTAGCTCTATCTTTCATATCATTCAGAAATGTAGACTCATGATATAGAACGTCCACATTTTGAATCAATGGGACTATACTTTCCGTATAAAGAGTATCTGAACAAAAAGCATACGATCTAGATCTATGGGCTGGTAAAGTAAGGTCTTGGTTTTTTATATCTTCCCACCCTTTACCTATCGGGTCTTCACCGTTCTTCAATTTGGGCATCATCTCTACCGGTATATTGTATTTGGCTATTAATTCTTTACTCAATCTCCTCTCCTTTTTCTTTTCTTTAAAAAGAAACCCATTACAATAAATACGGTGCTTTAAAGGGATTGTATGGACCTCTAGGATACTGTCTTCAAATATTAACTCACTTTTGTTACTATCTAATGAATGGAATTCAACCTGGTAACACAAAAAAGTTTTACTGGCTTTTAATTGGTCAAAAATTATTCGTTCTAAATCTGATGGCCCATAAATGTGCAATGTTTTATTTCTTCCAAACAAATGAAAGGATGATATTAACCCAACCAACCCTAAATAATGATCTCCATGCAAGTGGCTAATAAATATGTGGTCAATTTTTTGAAAAGCTACTTTATATTTTCGTAATTGAAGTTGTGTTCCTTCAGCACAGTCAATCATCAAATACCTCTCCATGACATTTACCACTTGAGAAGTTGGGTTTCTCAATAATGTCGGAGTGGCGCTTCCGCAACCTAATATGGTTATCTCGAATTTCATGGCAAAAAAAATCCTGCTTACTAGGCAGGATTTAATTAAGGTATCAGATATAGTTAGTTATTTTTAATCATACGCTTAGATACTATGCTTTCTCCGTTTGAAAGTGAGTAAACATAAATCCCATGTGTTAATTTTTTTCCATTGAACTCAATCTTATTGGTTCCAGGCACTGCTGATATAACTTCTGAGTGAATAACTTCTCCTAAAAGATTCATCACTTTAAAATCAACCTGTCCATTTTTACCCGTTACAAATTCAATATCCGTTGTCTCTGAGAAGGGGTTGGGAGAATTGTGTTTCAATTTAAAATCATTTTTTTGTACCAACTGAATATTCAGCGCTGGATCTATAATAATTGTGTATCCAGTAAATGGCGCTGCTTGACTAATTGGAATAACAACAGTCACCCACCCTATAATATTAATTGTAACATCATAAACCCCTGAAACAGTAGGAGTTCCACTTATAGTAGCACATCCTTGTGCACCTCCTAACCAGGAACAATTAGAGTTATTACAAGTATATGTCAAACCTGGCGGGAGTCCTTGAACATTGTCTAGAACAGCTGAATCCACGGGGGTACCAGAAAATAGAGGATCTATCTCTCCAGCATCTGCCGGTACTTTAAAATCTAATACTTCGCTATACGGAACAGCTACTTGTCCTGCAGGGAAATCTGTAATAGTATCTGGCCATGCACCATATGTAGAATCCATATACTGAGGATCTGGTGTACATTGAGCGTATCCAGAAAATGTGAAAGCTACAATAGCAGCAATAGAAAGTATAAGTTTTTTCATAATTTATTGTTTTAGTTGGTTATTGTTTATTCTGCTCCACCAACTTCTTTTTCAAGTGCAACCATCATAAGATAATCAACCGCTTCATTTAAAGTTGGAGTAATGTTTAAAACAGTATGCAATTGAGAAATTTGAATCATTTTTTCTACAGTTGGTTGCAATCCACAGAGAACTAAGCAACCATTAGACGCTTTAGCTAACCTGTTTCCAACCAATAGTGCACTTAATCCAGAAGAATCACAGTATTTAGTATCTGACAAGTCAATAACAAAATTGGTTGACCCTTTTTTATCAAGAAGCACTAATTCTGTCTTTAAATTAGGTGCTATTATTGTGTCCAATTTTTCAGCTGTCACCTTAATTACCACATGACTCTCTTCTTTATTAATTTCAAAACTCATCTTCAATTCTCTGTTTTTTGTGCAAAATGCTAAGATAAAGATAATATAATATCTGAGAACAGAAGAACAAAACTATTAACAAAGGATTCTTAATTAACTCTTTCTGTCAATTTTGGAAGCCAATAGATAGATTACAGCCATTCTTATGGCTACACCATTTTCTACCTGGTTTAAGATGATAGCTTGATCAGAATCTGCAACTTCACTGGAGATTTCAACCCCCCTATTTATTGGGCCTGGGTGCATTACTACAATTTCTTTACTCAAAGAGTCTAAAATCTCTTTTGTCAATCCGTATTGCAAAGTATACTCCCTTATAGAAGGAAAGTACTTTATTTCTTGTCTTTCCAATTGAATTCGAAGCATATTCGCGACATCGCACCATTCTAAAGCTTTCTTAAGGTTGTGTTCTACCTTAACACCCATGGAAGAAATATACTTTGGAATTAAGGTTGTTGGTCCGCAAACCATTACCTCTGCGCCTTGTTTTTGAAGAGCGTATATATTTGAAATCGCAACTCTTGAGTGCTTTATATCTCCTACGATAACGACTTTTTTCCCTTTTACCTCTCCCAACCTTTCTCGAATTGAGTAAGAATCTAAAAGGGCCTGGGTTGGATGCTCATGCGTTCCATCACCAGCATTGATAATTTTGGCATCAATGTGTTTTTGTAAAAATATGTGTGCTCCTGGATTAGGGTGACGCATCACTACCATATCCACTTTCATAGATAGGATGTTATTTACTGTATCAATAAGCGTTTCCCCTTTCGAAACACTTGAAGAACTTGCTGAAAAATTGACCACATCTGCCGAAAGTCTTTTCTCCGCTAATTCAAATGAAAGTCTTGTTCTTGTTGAATTCTCAAAAAACAGATTGGCTATTGTAACATCTCTTAGTGTTGGAACTTTTTTAATAGGGCGATTAATTATTTTCTTAAAACTATCAGCTGTTTCGAATATAATTTCAATATCCTCAGTTGTTAGCTGTTTTATACCCAATAGGTGATCTACACTTAAGTCTCTAATCATTTTCTATAGTTGTATAAAGAATTACTTCATCTACCCCTTCTGTTTCCTTCCAATTTACTGCTACCTTTTCCGTTTCAATAGAATCAACAGATTGTCCGACATAATTGGGCTGTATAGGAATATGCCTACTAAATCGTCTATCTATAAATGTCATCAACTCTATTTCCGAAGGGCGGCCAAACGACATCAACGCATCTAATCCAGCTCGCACAGTTCTGGCTGTATAAAGCACATCATCAACTAAAATCACCTTTTTATTTTCAATGGAAAAATCTAAATTGGTGACACTGGGAATTAACGGTTGGTCTCCTCTTCCAAAATCGTCTCGGTAAAATGTAATATCCAGCGCTCCGGTAAGAACATCAATTCCAGTAATTTTTTTCAATTCTTCCTGAAGCCTGTTTGCTAAATAAATTCCACGCGGTTGTAATCCTATAATGGCAGAATTACTAAAGTCGTTGTGATTTTCAATTAATTGATGGGAAAGCCGAGTGATAGTCAGTTGAAATTGTTGGCTATTTACAATTACGGTCGGCTTCATTAACTTTTGAATTATACAAATGTAATTGTAATAATTATAAATTGATTCTATTTTTCTAGAAATTTTATGATAGAAATATAAACCCAAAACTAAATGAGATGGGTATAATTATTTCTTATCTAGCCAATCCCTATGATTGTTAATCAATTTTATTTAAAATAATTCAGTATGAATTACTTCAACTTCAGAAATTAGCTCAAACTTACAGCAACTAAAACAGCTTCCATAGCTTTCCAATAATCTACGTGTTTTCTTCTAAAAAAGGAAAGACTTACACTTAATAATGTTTAAATTTGAAGTATGCCCTTGCTTTATTTATTAATTAATAACCACCGCATGCGCCTTAAAACATACGCCTTCTTTTTTGCAACATTATTTTCGTTCAGTTCATTTTCGCAAACCACCGATATGAACAACCCTATAAGTTGGAATACTAAACTCGACTTAAGTAAAAAACTTCAAGCTATTGAAATGCCAGGTTTTGACCAAGTATTAATTAACGCAGAAGATGCAGTAAACGACCCGCTAAAGAATGCACCTTGGCGATTTGGATATAAATACGAAACGAATATAAATTTACAAAACGCTGGAGCCTGGACAGATCTTCCAAATGGAAACCGTATTTGGCGAACTGAAATTGTTGCTTCAGGAGCACTTACAATTAACTTAACATTAGAAAATGTCCATTTTCCGGAAGGCGCATATCTTTATTTATATGACAAAGATAAAACACATACAGTTGGGGCTTATACATCGCGCAACAATCACCCAAGTGGTGAACTGGGAACAGATTTAGTTCATGGTGATCACATTGTAGTGGAGTATTTCGAACCCGCAACAGTTAGGGGCCAAGGTGAATTCACAATCAATGGTGTAACGCATGGATATAGAAGTTTAAATATCATTCAAAAGAGCCTTGAGAAAGCATTGAATAGTTCAGGCGATTGTAACTATGATGCACGCTGTCCAGTGGATCCTTACGTTGGAGGCTTGAGTGCATGGGACGATCAAATTCGTTCTGTTGCCATGATTGTTACAAACGGAAGTGGAATTTGTACTGGAGCATTGATCAATAACTCTTGTAATGATGGAACACCTTATTTCTTAACAGCTAATCACTGTTTAGGTGGAGGAACAGGAAACTGGTTGTTCCGTTTCAATTGGGATGTTCCTGAAGGAAATGCTGGAATGTCATGCGCTACGACAGCGAATACACCAACATCTTTTAATACTGCAGCTAATTATGATCAAACTACTGTGAACGGAGCCACAATTCTCGTTAGCGGAACGCAAGCTGATCATGCGCTACTATTAATGGACAACATGACTATTTCGGACGCTACCAACTGGAATCTATTCTATGCAGGATGGAGCAACGACGATACAGAAAGTGCAGTGAACGCAGTAACCGGAATTCATCATCCATCAGGTGATATAAAGAAAATTTGTCGTGCTTATGAAAATGGTGGAGCAGATAATATTCACCATGCAAATGCTGCAGGAGCAGCAGTTTGGTACATGGATGCTTGGGACGAGGGTGTTACAGAACCTGGTTCTTCAGGATCTCCATTGTTTGATCAAAACGGAAGAATCATTGGACAATTATATGGGGGATCTGCTGCTTGCCAAGGAACATCGGCTAATGGATATGACTATTATGGTCGTTTAGGAGTTTCCTGGGGCCTTGGGATCGGAACTTATCTTAGACCCAGCTTCATGCGGTGGAACAACTATCATTAATGATGGATGGGACCCAAACGCCGTTACAACAGTTGACGATGCAAGTATCCAAGGAATTTCATCTCCAATGCGAGAGTTATGTGGGGACAATTTTGACCCCGTTGTGACATTAAAAAATGCTAGGAATGAACGCATTAACATCTGCCACAATCTTATACAATATTGACGGTGGTACGAACTTGACGTATTCTTGGACGGGAAATTTAGTTTCGAATGCGAGCGAAACAATAACACTTCCGAACATGACAGTTTCAGCTGGACCACATGTATTTAATGCAAGTAGCTCTAACCCAAATGGAACTGCTGATACAAATCCTGTTAATGACGCATCACTTGTCAATTTCAATGCAACGCTTGGTGGACAGGCTGCAAGCTTAACCATTAGTACAGATTGCTGGGGATACGAAACGTATTGGGAAATTGTAAATGCAGGATCAACTACAGTTGTCGCTTCTGGTGGAAATTCAACAGGAATTGCTCCTGGTGGCTCACAAACCGCCGGAACAGGTGATGCTGGAGCTTATGGAGATGAAGCAGTGATTACTGAAAACCTTTGTTTAGCCTATGGATGTTATGACATTATTATGTATGATGATTGGGGAGATGGCATGGAAGGTACAAGTGCAAATTGTGCAATTGACGGAGATTGGGTTTTAACAGATATTTCTGGAATAACATTGGCACAAATGTCAACGATAAATTACGCAGCAGACACAAGTAACTTCTGCCTAGCCTCGCCGTGTGATGGAACAATTACCGAAGTACATACAAATTTACTTTGTAATGGAGATTCTTCTAGTATTGCAGAAATAACTGTTAATGGAGGAAATGCACCTTTCACTTACGATATTGGAAATGGCCCTCAAGTATCTGAAACATTTACTGGATTAACTGCTGGTAGTTTTACTGTTACTGTAATTGACAACTCATCTTGTGCTAATACAATTAATCTGAGTATAACTGAACCCGCTGTTTTGGCGACAGCAGTTTCATCGATGAATCAAACCTGTCAGAACGCTCCAGATGGACAAATTACGTGTGTTACTTCTGGAGGAACTTCTCCCTATCAATATTCAATTGATTGCGGAGCAACATTTCAAACCATCGAAATTTTTAATGGATTAACTCCTAACACTTATTGCGTATTAGTTACTGATGACAACAACTGTCAAACGACAGAAAATGTAAATATTACAATGGGAACAGGTGTTTTAGGAGCTGCTCAAGTTACAAACATTTCATGTAGCGGACTTTCTGATGGATCTATTGAGGTTACAACCACAAACGGAACTGCTCCTTTTACATATAGTATTGACGGCGGCATTACAACTCAATCTATAAATATATTTTCAGGTTTAACACCCGAGCCTTATACCATTTCAATAACAGATGCTAACGGATGTTCTGGAGAAGTAAACGGAACGATATCAGAGCCATTGGTTTTAAGTGGATCATCATCTGTTACAGATGAGGTTTCTGGAAATGACGGAGCAATTAACATTACGAATTCTGGCGGAACTCCTACTTATACATATTCTTGGACAGGACCTGGCGGATTTTCTTCTAGTTCTCAAAATATAAGCGGTTTGGTTGGTGGGTTTTATTCCGTAACAATTACTGATTTAAATGGTTGCACAACGACATTAACTGATATTATTGTCAACTCTTTTGTTGGGTTGGATGAAAATATTGATTTACAATTCAATGTATTCCCAAACCCTACTAACGGTTTATTTAACGTAGCACTAACCAGAGAATTTGAAAAAGAAATTACTTTAAGCGTATATGATTTGTGTGGTAGATTAATCTATAAAGCTTATAAAAAAGGTAACAGCACATTTGAAGTCGACATTGTCGACAAAGCAAATGGGTCTTATATACTTAAGCTTGAAATTGGTGACAAACAAGTCCAAAAGAGAATTATTAAATTCAATTAGACCTAATTGCTATTTGGCATTACGAGTTGTAAAATTCAATACCCCCAACTCTGATCCCTTATAGAATATTGATTAATAGCAAACTTAATTCGAGGTGAAATAGAGGCATTTGTAGATTCTGCGGCTACAAAATACACCCCAAAACGAAAGCGAGAACGCTGGATTTTAAAAGTTCTTTCAATTCCTAAAAAGACTTCTTCATAGACGTAGTTAGATTCTTTTATCCATAATGCACTGGCTCCAGCAACCACATGTATTCTTAGCTTTTTTACAAAAGGAATGTAATTGACAATGGCACCATTAAAATGATGTGCATAGTGCGCTCTAAAATGCTGTTCAGTTACTGTTAATGTTGTATCTTGTATTTGCATAGATTCCATTAAAGAGGCAAAAAACCATTGATCTCCTCTTGGGTAAATTTCATAATCTGTGTAATACATCTTTTGAGTATTTAAGTATTTACCAAACAACACTTTATAGTTGGAGGTTCCCATTGTTCCCAGTTTAAATGCTTGTGAAATTTCGGCTTCAGCATAATCATAGTTTATCTCACTGTTAAATAAGCCTCCCACCCCTTTCTCATAGTAAACAAAAAACTGAGGCCACTTGCTTCCTAAAACAATTTTTCGATTGGGTTCTGTCATATACTTCTGAAATGGGACAAACGTCAAACTCGAATTTATTACGGCTTTATTATAAGCGTCAAACTCGATTGGTTCATTGTCGACAAACCAATCATCAGCTTCTGGGTTAAAATTTAAGTCCGTAATAGGAATTATACGAGCATATCTGAATCTAGCTCCCCAATACAGTCCATTAATCAGCTCTCTAGAGGTTCCAATAGTAAAATCCTTTTCTTGCACCCAGTTTTTTCTTTGCAATAAGTTGGAAACAGCATCGTTTTCAACAATTAAATCATATTGGTCCCCCATATAAAAATCAAGTCTCCCAAAATGCTTTGGATCATATCTAAACCCTAGAACCAACATCCCTTTTAATTCTGGATTTCTGATTCCCGTATTTATTTGTGTAAATGCCGATAATGTTTTTTCATTTTCCCACTTTTTAAATACAGAGGCATTTGGGCCCAGACGAACACCTCCTATCTCAAACGGATCAATCGTTCCTGCTAAAGATGAAAATTGCCAATATTTTTTGTTTTTTCTATCGGAAAATCCCACTCCATCCCAAAGTAGGTCTAATAAAGTAATTCTATTAAATACAGAATCCAGAGAGTCTAAATAAACTTCAGAATGTGTGTATGCATATATACTATCTTTTACAAATTGGAATTTCTGTTCCTTCTTGGTTAATGGCTCCGGACGGACACTTCCCCAATAAGAAGTGTCTCGTTCGTATGCTTCTTCAGTAGTGACAGCTATTTCATTATTAAAGAACTTCTTCTCGAAATTTGGATTAATTTGATAAGCTGAATAACGAACCATCGTGCTTCCTGAAAAATTTCGATTACCTGCTTTCGATTCATATTCAAAATCTTGCTTGGTTAGAACCAGAACTGAATCATTTTCAAAGCCATATTCTTGTTTCATATTAAACTCATCATAAAGAATTAACCCACCCTTACTCAAATGTAAATCTACTTTCAAAATACAAAATTGTTTGTCCAAGATCCATATGTAACCAGACCAGGCAGCATTGCCCTTTTTCCTTGGAGTAACCTTAATTTTATACAACATTTGCCCATTATAGAATGTTGTTTCGATTAAGTTAAATTTATACGTTAATACAGATGTAATATGTAATGGTGAAATTAACGGCTGGTCATTAAGAACACTTACCGACATCAAGTTTGTGTAAAAATTAAATTCAGCCTCAGAAGTATTACTAAAAAAAAGTCCGTAAGTACTACCAAATTTTTTATGTGCACTTCTAATTTCCTTAATACTATTCGGGTATTTATAATGTCTAGTTAACTGTAACTCAAACATGTTCATGCTGCTGGCGATTTTATTAATCTCCTTTTGCCTCTTACTCTCTTCTTCCGAAAACACATCTGGATTGTCCTTCTTTTTACTCTCTTTTTCAATTCGCTCCTGCTCCTTTAACTTTTTTCTTCGTTTTTTTTCTTTGGCACTAATTACTTCTTTTGCTTTGATATAAACCTCCGAGATGGAACTCTCATATTGCTTTCTCCATCTATCTTTTTGTTTAATAGAGGCTTGTATAATTTCGTAAGCAGGGTCTCTCTTTTTTGATTTTACCAAAACCTCATTTAATTGCTCAATATCTGTTTCTAGCCAAATATTTTGAACTATATCTTTTTTATCTGGAATAATAATTTTTATTGATTTGTTGTTATACCCAACTGCTGTAATAACAAGCTCTATTACTCCAGGGTCTGTAAACTGATAAAAATATTTCCCCCCTACATCTGAAAGAGTGCCGTTACCTTGAAATTTGAAATAAATATTAGCATAAGGTATTGGTTGATTGAATTCATCATACACAAAACCTCTCAAAGCCTGACTAAATATAGTTTGAGCCAATAACATACTTACTAAAAGAATTATTATTTTATGAATTGTTCGCAAGGAAGATGATTTAGCGGTTTTTAATAGTAAGCCAAAAAGATAACTTATAAAGTTATAATTTGTCACTTGAATTAATAAAATTAATTGTTTTATCAACGACTTCTCTTAAGGAATCTGGTAGAAAACGTACGCTCCAAGGGTGTTTACTTCCAAATGTATGATTAGCGCCTAAAATGATTTCTAATTCAGCTTTAGGATTGAATGAGCTTAGCCTATGTGCATCTTTAACCGACACTGCTTCATCTTTATCACCGTGAATAATCAAATGAGGAACACGTATTCTTTTTGCAGCTTTGGAAATGGTTAGATTCATTTCATTTTTTATAAAATCTTCATAGAAGGAATAATAGTGCGGCATTTCTTGTTTCGTTCTTCCATTTACCACATGATAAACTCCTTTATTTTTCCATTCTTGGAGTTTTTCTCCAACAGGAAATCTTTCCTCAAAATCAGCAACTGCAGCCCAACTAATCACCTTGCTTATATTTGAGTTACCACCACCAACCAATGTCACAATACCCCCACCTCTGCTGTGTCCGATAATGCTTATGGGTTGATCAAACTCCTCATATGCCCACTCAATAACAGATTTTAAATCAGCTACTTCTATACTATATGTATTATTTCCAAATGCTTCTAAGTCTGGGAAGTCAATTGGATTTTGTATAGTTCCCCCATTGTATGAGAAATTCAATTTTACAAAGGTAAAACCTTTACGAGCAAATTCGTCTGCAACTAAGTTCCAAGCCCCCCAATCTTTATAACCCTTATAACCATGACAAAAAATAACGGTTCCTTTAGGTTCTGAATTTAGAGATGTGACATCCATTAAAATGTCCTTTTCCCTTCCAGTTGGCAATACTACAGTTCGTTTCATAAGAAAAAAGTCGCACCTTATTAAATAAGTGCGACTTTGTAAATTATTATTTTAAATACTAAGCTTCTACTATTTCAATAGAATTAATTTTATCACCACCTACAACAGCATCGATAACTTCTAGTCCTTCTATAACTTTACCAAAACAGGTATGATTTCTATCTAAATGAGACGTATTATTGCGTGAATGACAAATGAAAAATTGAGAGCCTCCAGTATTTCTACCTGCATGCGCCATTGAAAGAACACCTTTATCATGAAATTGATTACCTCCTGCTAATTCACAATCAATGCTATAACCTGGTCCGCCTGCACCGGTTCCATCTGGGCAACCACCCTGAATAACAAAATCAGGTAATACCCTATGAAATGTTAATCCATCATAAAATCCTTTTTCAATTAAAGAGATAAAATTCTCCACTGTTTTTGGAGCGTCATCGTGGTAAAACTCCACTTTCATATCTCCTTTTGCTGTATGTATAATCGCGTTTTTCATTATATGTTTTTATTTATTTTCTTCTTGTCTTTGTTTAAAATCTTCAATAATTACTGCCGCCTTTTCCATTTCAGATTGACTAATGTATAGTTCAACAGAAGTTGAAGTACCCCCAGGAAAACCAGCTGATGCTCCGGACTGTCTTAAGTTTTTTACGATAGGTATAATCCCGATACTTTCCAGTTCTGTTCGCAATAAATTAACGGTAACTGCTCCTCCTATAAATACTTTTACTGTATTATCCATAATTTCTCTTGTTAATCTATTATGTTAATCGTGCTTGTTAGATATTCAACTTTATCACCAACTCTGATTTTCTTTCTTCTTTGTATTTCAACCGCACCATTTACCTTCACATTCCCCTCAGCTATTCGAATCATTGCTTCCCCACCCGTACCTACAAGCCCGGTTGCCTTCAGCAACTGATTAAGTTGGATATATTCCTGATTTTCTAATTTAAAATCTTCCATTTTATCGTACCAATTTCTTGTACTTGACTCGAGTTGGAACAACATCCCCTCCTAATCTTTTCTTTCTATTTTCTTCATAGTCACTGTAAGAACCTTCGAAATAATATACGGATGAATCACCTTCAAAAGCTAAGATATGCGTACAAATCCTATCCAAAAACCATCTATCGTGAGAGATAACTACAGCGCAACCCGCAAAACTCTCGATACCTTCCTCAAGTGCTCTTAGAGTGTTAATATCAATGTCGTTAGTTGGCTCATCTAGAAGTAGCACATTGGCTTCTGTTTTTAATGTCATTGCTAAATGCAATCGGTTTCTTTCACCACCTGAAAGCACACCAACCTTCTTTTGTTGATCCGACCCACTAAAGTTAAATCGACTAACATAAGCACGAGAATTAATCGTTTTTCCTCCAACCTCTATGACTTCGTTTCCTCCGCTAATAACATCATAAACAGAACTTTTCGGATCCAAAGCAGCATGTTGCTGATCTACATATCCAATTTTAACTGTGGAACCAACTTTAAATTCTCCTTCATTTGGAGTCTCCTCTCCCATTATCATTCTAAATAAAGTTGTTTTACCGGCCCCGTTTGGCCCAATAATGCCTACTATTCCTGCCGGAGGTAATTTAAAATTCAAACTTTCATAAAGCAACCTATCGCCATAACCTTTTGCAACATCAATTGCTTCAATCACTTCGTTACCAAGTCTTGGTCCGTTTGGAATAGGAATCTCAATCCTTGCTTCTTTGTCTTTTATGTCTTCACTAAGCATTGCTTCATAATTATTCAAACGAGCCTTACCTTTACTTTGACGTCCTTTCGCTCCTTTTCGAGACCATTCTAACTCACGTTTCAATGCTTTCTGATGCTTACTCTCTTGTTTTTCTTCTTTTGCTAATCTATCGGATTTTTGCTCCAACCAAGATGAGTAATTTCCTTTATACGGAATACCTTCACCTCTATCTAATTCTAAAATCCAACCAGCAACATTATCTAAAAAGTATCTATCGTGTGTTACCGCAATGACAGTTCCTTTATATTGAGCTAAATGTTGCTCTAACCAATGCACTGATTCTGCATCCAAGTGGTTAGTTGGCTCATCTAGCAGTAAAATGTCTGGCTCTTGTAAAAGCAATCTGCATAAAGCTACACGTCGTTTTTCACCACCTGAAAGGTTTGTAATTGGAGAATCACCATCTGGAGTTCTTAAAGCGTCCATCGCCAAGTCTAATTTGGAATCCAAATCCCAAGCATTTAATTGATCAATTCTATCTTGTACTTTAGCTTGTTTATCAATTAAAGCATTCATTTTATCAGGGTCATTCATGATCTCTTCATCCATGAAACCATTATTTATCTCCTCGTACTCCGCTAAAACATCAACCGTTTCCTGCACCCCTTCTTGAACAATCTCTTTTACCGTTTTACTCTCATCGAGTTCTGGTTCTTGTGGTAAATAACCGACACTATATCCGTCTGAAAACACAACATCACCTTGGTATTTATCGTCTAAACCTGCAATAATTCGCATGACAGTAGATTTACCTGACCCGTTTAAACCTAAAATTCCAATTTTAGCTCCATAGTAAAATGATAGGTATATATTTTTTAAAATCTGCTTTCCTTCCGGTGTTTGTTTACCTACATTCACCATTGAAAATATAATCTTCTTATCGTCTGACATGCTTTATTATTTATTTTAATTCAATTTTTACAGGAAGTATTAATAGATACAGAAAAACTTTTTTTTCACTTTTAATATTTGGAACGAATTTACCTCTTTTACTTAAAACCTCCTTGTTTGAAATGGATAAATGTTAATTTCTATCCTAAGAAAACATTTAATTGTTGACAATTAATTCGGTTATCTTAAATAATTACTTATTATTAAGGGTAATATTGTAAGATAATCAATTTTAACTTTTTTTTTAAAACTATCCCATTATGAGCGCTAAGACATATATTGTTCCTCACGATTTTTCAAATGTAGCAGACTCTGCAGCATTTCATGCCTTAAAAATGGCTAGACAAACTGGAGCTACAATCATATTGCTTCATATTGTGAAGAATAAAAATGACATTCCTTCAGCTTCTGAAAGTTTTAAAGCTGCCATTAAAAGACTGAACTTAAAAGTGGGTGATCCAAAAGTGAAAGCTACAGTTAAAATAGGTAATATTTTTGAAGATATTGCAAAAACAGCTTTAGAAAACAACTCTCGCTTAATAATCATGGGAACCCATGGTGCAAAAGGGATGCAAAAAGTATTTGGAAGTTTTGCTTTGAAAGTTATTACAAGTTGTACGGTTCCATTTATGATCGTTCAAGAAGATGTTAAGCCAGGTAACATAACTAAAATTGTAGCTCCGATAAATTTATCAAAAGAGAGTTTACAAATAATTGGAGCTGTTTCTAATTTAGCAATGGCATTCAATGCTGAAATACATGTACTTGGTACTAAATTTACAGATCAGATTCAAATCAGTAAAATGAAAAATAGAATTCAGGTTGTTCGTAATGAATTTACCATGAAAAAAGTTCGATCTACATTCAAGTTAATGGATAGTTCTAAATCATTTACGAACCATGTATTAGATTATTCGAAAGAAATTGATGCTGACATGATTGCAATTGCTCATTATTCTGAAAAAATAATAGCTCAATTAGACAACTTCACGCAAAACATTATCACCAATAAAAAGCAAACACCAGTATTGATTATTAAAGGTATTGAAGCCTCAGTAGGTTCTTTCTAGATTTTACCCCTGATTTTAATCTATCGCACAAATAAAAACCTTTGGAAAGCTACATCTATAATTACTAAAAAAAGTATTTAATTGGTTTCTAACGATGTGATTCTTGTATTTTTACTCTAAACAAGATTTTCATACCTTAGAAAAATGAAAATTATTTCAATTGCCTTACTATTATTATGCATTAATATAAATGCACAGTCACCACCTACACAAGCTTTAATTGGACCTGGAGGCTCCGATTACACACATGGGAATGTTATTCAAGCCAATTCCACGAGCCTTTGGACAGGAGACGGTTACTGGTTATTTGAACCAGACCAACCTAAACCGGACTCAGCTGATGTTGTTATATTTAATCATGGATGGGGAGTATACAACCCCGGACCTTATGGACAGTGGATTGAGCACCTCGTTAGAAAAGGAAATATTGTGATTTTCCCAAAATATCAGCAAAATGATGGTGTCTTTTTTTCAACCTACACTCCTAATGCTGCCACAGGAATTATCGATGCTTTTGATGAACTACAAACAAACGTCAACAGCGTAAAACCGCGAATGAACCATATTGCAATGATTGGACATTCCTTTGGCGGCGTGATAACAGCAAATTTAGCAATTGAATACAACTCTTATGGGGTTCCAAAACCTGACTGTTTCATGTTATGCGAACCGGGACCGGGTACATCTACAGGTCATTTATCTAACTATTCCAATATGGACACCGATTATAAATCACTCATTGTGGTTGGTGATGATGATATTATAGTGGGGAATACTTTTGGTAAAATGATTTTTGATTCAACGAGTACCCCTACATCTCAAAAGAATTATATCATTCAGTATGCGGATAGCCCTCCCACTATTGAAGCAACACATAATGAACCTTTAGCAGCAAACAACAACTATGATGGAGGAACAATTGCCACTGTAATTACTGCTGCTTATGCAACAAGTAAAATAGACGCCGTAGACTTTTATTGTTACTGGAAATTAGCAGATGCACTATTATCATGTACATTTTATGGCACCGATTGTGAATACGCTTTTGGCGATACTCCCCAACAACGCTTTATGGGAAATTGGAGTGATGGAACTCCAGTTGCAGAACTAGAGGTATTTCCAAAAGTAACCGGAATTGAGGAAGCTTTTACTCCACTAATTTCTTTTTACCCAAATCCTGCAAACTTTGTTATTCATTTCGAAAAAGAAGTAGCTGATGTAAGTTTATTAAATTTGGAAGGAAAGGTTGTTTTGACTGATGAAAATATTCAACAAATAGACATTAGTAATCTAGCTGCTGGTGTTTACATATTAAAAATTGAAAATACCTTTCAGAAACTAATTATTCAATAAAGCTTTGAATTGCCATATCGTAAGAGTCTAGACCTAAACCTGCGATTACTCCTTTACAGTTTTTTGCCATTAACGATATATGCCGATATTTCTCACGCGCATAAACGTTACTAATATGAACTTCAATAACCGGTGTTTCAATAGCTTCTATTGCATCTGCTATTGCTACTGAAGTATGCGTATATCCCCCAGCATTAAAGATAACACCATCGCAAGTAAACCCTACTTCATGCAATTTATCAATCAATTCTCCTTCAACATTACTTTGATAATACTCAAAATCTATTTCAGGGAATTTCGCCTTTACTTTCAAATAATAAGAAGCAAAAGTCTCTGCTCCATAAACAGAAATATCTCTAGTTCCTAGCAAGTTTAAATTAGGGCCGTTTAAAATTAATAACTTCATTTCTCTATTTTACATATTCCTTTTTACGAACCAAAGCATATTGCTCGTTATCTAATTCTAAATAACCATGCTCATAGACAAAGAAGTAAGTCTTACCTTGGATTGTTTTATAAATATTTGTGTAATAGTAGAAATTAAACCCATCCAATAACAATTCTTCTTTCGTTGTCTTAGACTTCTCTTTAGGATTTAACTTTTCCAAAATTCTTCTATTCTTTCTAAGAATGGTATTTACTTTCCGCATATACTCATTAGAGTCTCTATTTTCTCTATTGTTATATATATTACGGCATTGATCGTTGCAAAACTTTTTATCGATTCGCCCCATCAATTCTGTTTCACATTCCAAACATTTAGTCACTACCATTCTGCAAGAATTTTAATCAAATATAAGTAAGATAAAGGAAAATAAAAAGAATCAAATTTACTCAGTAACCACAAAAATATTCTTCGCGTCACTTAATCGTAAACTTAATGTATAGTCAGAAACTCTAATTGCTATCGGGTCACCAAAAGGAGATATTGCATCAACACGAACTCTTTCTCCTGGGATACATCCCATTTCCATCAATTTTAGAGATAAGCTACTATCTTTAATCTTATTAATGATAGCGCTGTCGCCTTTTATAAGATTTGACAATGGCTGTAATTTCATGTTGACAAAGATAACGAAGCATCTAAAATGCTACAATACCATAAATGAGGTATATTACTAGTAAAGTTTAGTCCGGTTCGTTTTGCGGACTGAACATGAATTTATTTGGACTAACCAAATTTGACTTAACAGCAAACATTACAATACCAGCAGTATTGTTTACTCCCAACTTTTTCATAATGTTTTTACGATGGGTATTTACCGTGTGATTACTTATGTATAATACAACTGATATTTGAGCATTTGTATATCCTTCTGCGATCAGTTTAATTATCTCTAACTCTCGTTCAGAAAGAGAAACAGGTTCGCAAGATAAAACATCAAATTCAACATCTTTAACATTTATTTTCTCCCCTCTCATCAATTCTACCAATTCACCACAAAAGAATTTCTCTCCTTTCGCTGTAGCAAGAACAGAATCCGTAATTTCTTTGATAGAACAATCTTTTTTAATATGACTGTCTATTCCAATTTTCAAAGCAGATACTATGGTTTTTCCAGAGCTATAAGGGGTAATACCAATGAACTTAGCCTTTAAGCTTTTTAACCCAATTTTTGGTATAATATCAATCGAAAATTCCTTGGATCCATAATCAATTAGGACAACATCAGGGTTGAGTTCTTCTACTTTTATCATTAGCTCTTTAGAAGTTTTAGCTTCTCCCAAAACCTCAATTTCTTTTGAGCTTTTAAACATCGCTTTTAAGCCTACACGAGCCAAGTCGCTTCCATCCGCTATTAGTATTTTAATCTTCAATTTTTTCTTTAATTTAAAACAAAGATACACTTCATTTGTTAATATTTCGATTCAAAAGCTGATTCAGATCAATAATTATATATTTTTTCAAATGCTTAAGTAATATTGAAAACAAATGTAAATTGCAACAATGTACGGAAAAGAGGAAGCATACGAATTACGAAAACTGTTCTGGACTAGCTTTGGAAAATTCATGAAACGGCATAAGTCAGCAGACTTTAGCAAAGTGAATTGGATGAATTATAAAACTGGAGCTAAGGACTTGTATTTTAGACTAGAAGCAGATAAGCGAACTGCTAAAATTTGCGTTGATCTCCAAATGGAAGATTCCGGAATTCGCGAAATATATTACGCTCAATTTAAAGAGGTAAAAGGAGTATTCCATGATTTGACAGGAATTGAATGGGATTGGAATGAAAACTTTACCAATGAATATAACGTTGCACTAAGTCGCTTATCTATTAGTATTACTAAGGTAAACATGTACAACAAAGATAACTGGCAAACTATTTTCGAGTTTTACGAAAAGCACCTAATCGGATTGGATGAGTTTTGGGTAGAATTCAAAGACTTATTTAAACAACTAGAGTAAAAACCTGCTTCGCGTTCACAATCTATTGCCCTCATTAGAAAAGAGAATAAAAGACAGATAACCTAAAACAAAATAACTATGACAAAACTTAAAAAAGGAGATAAAATACCAAGCTTCACCTTAACCAATCAACATGGAGACTTATTTAACATTGATACCATATTAGGTAAAAAGAATTTGGTTATTTATTTCTATCCAAGGAATGAAACGAAAGTCTGCACTGCACAAGCCTGTTCCTTTAGAGATGCCTATCAAGATTTTCAAGACTTTGATTGCGAAGTAATTGGAATTAGTGCAGATAATGTTAAAAGTCATGTCAGTTTTGCTGATAATCATAGCTTGCCATTTATATTATTAAGTGACGGCAATAAAAAAATCAGAAAATTATTTGGCGTATCAAATGATTTATTCGTAATTCCTGGTCGTACAACCTATGTTGTGAATAAAGAAGGCATCATTATTCATGTTTTCAGCGATCAACTTTCGGCAGGTAAACACATCAAAGAATCTCTACTTGCTTTAGCACAGTAATTGCTATATTTGAATACATGGATAGGAGAAACTTTATATTTAAGGCTGGGTTAGCAGCAGCTAGTATTCCGCTTTTGAATAGCTTTATTACAGCGAATGAATCAACTCCTCTTTTATTGCAAAATCTTACTTTACCTAAAGCTTTGAAAAAAGGGGACACCATTGGTGTAATTGCACCAGGAGGAGCAATCTTCAATAAAAGCTCAATTGAAAAATGCAAAATAAAACTTGACGCCGTTGGGTTAAATATAGTCGCAGGTAAAACACTCAGCACACAACACGGCTACCTTTCTGACACAGATGAAAATCGGGCAAAAGAAATAATGGAGATGTTTACTAACCCCACTATAAAAGGGATATTAGCAATGCGTGGGGGTTCTGGCTGTGCCAGAGTGTTACCGTTTTTAGATTATGATGTAATTAAGCAAAATTGCAAGCCTTTCATAGGAATGAGTGATATCACCGCTTTATTAACCGCATTTTACACGAAAGCAGAGATGACTTCTTTCCATGGTCCTGTCGGATACTCCACTTGGACTGATTTTACCAAGAAGTATTTTACAAAAACGCTTTTTAGTAAAAAAGAAACTGAAATGCTAGCGCCTGCCAAAAGTAATTTTTACACAATAAGTAAAGGTATTGCGCAGGGGGAGTTAATTGGTGGTAACCTAACCGTATTTAGTCAGTTAGTTGGGACTCCTTACCTACCCCATATGCATGGAAAGCTTCTTTTCATGGAAGACATTAACGAAGAACCCTATAGAATTGATAGAATGCTGATGCAGTTAAAGTTAGCTGGGATTCTTTCTCAAGTCAATGGAATTATAATAGGAGAATGTAGAAAATGTAATCCAGAAGAACCGGAGAAATCATTGTCTTTGAAACAAGTTTTACAAGATCATTTTTCAAACTTAAATATTCCTGTTTTTTATGGAGCAAAATTTGGTCACATTAAAGATAAATGGACCTTACCTATTGGCATTAAAGCAGAAATGAATGCGGATATTGGTTCATTAAAACTGCTTGAACCTGCTGTTGTTTAACTGTATAAACTTAAACCTACCAGCGACACAAAGCATAGTGCCGCTGGTAAGATTTTCTTATTTTGACATTGCTACTCCTCCATCTTTTACAACTTCAACCCAAAATCCAGGAGTTCTTGCATTTACCGTATTATCATACATCGCTTCACTCTCTATAGTTGGAAGATAAAATTTACCTAAGTAAGTTGCATTTAACTGTATTTTAAAGACTTTCGAAGTCCCTTTAGAAACCCCAAAATAAGTATACACTCTATCATCTCTTATATCTTGATAATCAAAATTACTGCTTGTAACTGCACTTGTAAATTCGTCCATTCGCGTGTTGTGAATTTCCCAACCTGAAGGGAATATTTCATTCAAAGTCATTTCTTTCAATGTACCTCTTGTTCCTGGATTAGATATTTTTACTTCAGCAATAAAATCTGTTCCCTGTATTATTCTTTTAGGATCAATGGCCCTTCCATTCATATCAACGTAACTAACATTGATTGATAAATTACTTGATGAACTACTTTGATCACCAATTACAGGAGTTCCCTCTACCACAAGCTTAGCATAAAGCATACCTTTACCGGTATTTTTGATATTCAGTCCGCTTTCAGCTCCTTTGACATTTAACGTTGATTTGTACATTGCTATTTGGGTAGATTTAGAGACGGAAGAACCACCATTTACATTATAAGTAAAACGCATCGTTTTATCAGAATTGGAAGAACCTAAATACTTACTCATTGACAATAAGCAATAAGCAGTTGTCTGCGTACTCATCCATTGATTTGAGTTCATTTCTTCTGCTAATTTCTTGGCAAGTGCACCAGATTTAGAATGGCTCTTCATTAAAATCATCGTTTCTAAAATCATCGCTTCATCTCTTAAGTCAGAGCCATACGTATACGACAATTCCTTATAATCAGGAACATCTGACGTTAGGTTGTTTACTAGCTTCTCTGCAGCTTCAGTTTGCCCAATTAATTGATAAGCGGCGGCAAGCCTCCATTTAGCAGTTAAGCTTAGTTTATTTGATTCTCTAAGTCTATTCATAGCTCCTATTTCTGGTGACTTAGCTAATGCTAAGGTGTATAATCGATAAGCTTGTGTCAAATCATTGTAATGTGCAGCTCCATGAAAATTAGAGACACCATCTGAAGATCGGTAGTTTCTAGCCATTTTACTTTGGTATTTTACCCATCTTTTCTTCATGTTGTGTGGCAACGTAAACCCTTTTACTTCAGCTTCAAGAATAAAGTGCCCCCCATAATTAGAGCCCCACTCATTATCATTCGTTTGTCCTGGCCAATATGCAAAACCACCTGCAGATGTTTGGAATAATTTCAACCTCTCAATACCTGCTTTAATATTCTGGTTAATTTGAATCTTATAATCATTATTCAAATCCATTACTTTATCCAAAGCTAATTGGGGGAACACAGATGATGTAGTTTGCTCAATACAACCATGAGGGTATCGAATTAAATACTTCAGTCGCTGATCCAAATTTAATGGAGGAAATGAGCTAACTTCTATTGTAGCTGAATTAGTCCCTTTTATTCCTTTAAAAGCAAACTGTGGATTCCATGATTCTCCAGGATCAACAACCCCTTCATAAATATCAGATACCGAAGGATTGGGTGTTCGGACGTCCAGTTCGATTTCATGTTTTGCCTTTTCATCCCCGCTTGTTGCAATAATTTTCACTTTTGCAATCCCTATAGACTTAGATACTTCCAGTTCAAAATTTACGACTTCATCACCAGGCTTAGCAAATGAAATTGATTTCGTATTAGATCCTAAAATTTTCACTTTATCATTTGTTTCTATAGTAAGCGTAACATTCTTAACATGTTTTTCCATTGCAAACACATTTACCGGAAGAAACACTCTTTCAGTTGGTCCTAAGACTCTTGGCAACGTACCTAAAACCATTAATGGGCTTCTGACAGGAACTGTCTTTTCATAATTTCCATATTTTCCATCTTGACCTGCAACAACCATTACTCGTACCGAGCCAACATAATTTGGAACATCTATTTTATGCGTTATTTGGCCACCTGCTTTTACGTGAAATGGTCCAACAAAACGAACCATTGGCTCAAATCTATTTGCTTTTGTAGGTTTCTTTGTTTCTGCTGAACCATCTCCACCAATTGCTAATAGTTTATCCATTTCTGTTCCAAATGCTCCCATTACCTCATCGTACATATCCCATGATTTTACACCTAATGCTTCTCTTGCATAAAAATGATCCCATGGACGAGGGGTTTTAAACCCTGTTAGATCTAACAAACCATCATCTACAATAGCCAAAGTGTAAGTCATATCCTTTCCATCTCTTTCACTGACAGTAATATTTGCAGTAGTTTCAGGGCGTAATGCATCTTTCATTTTAATTATCGGATTAAAATGTGAATTCGGATCTTCAACAATTATTGGCGCCACTCCGTATAGACGAATTGGCATATCATTTTCTGTTGCATTATGCGGCTGCAATAAAGTTACGTGGACATATACATTTGGAGCCATTTCAGTAGTTGTTTTAAACGCATAGTTAGTCTCTCCTTTTTCTGTATCAATCAAGAACTTCTCAATGACTTTTGTCCCTGACTCTAATGTAACAATTGCTTTTCCTTTTTCTGCAGAAGGGAATGATAGCTTAACCGTTTCTCCAGCTGAATAAGTTTCCTTATCCGTAGAGAATGCTAACATTGTTGCATTTTCAGAGTTTGTTCTTTCAGTTCTAGCCCAATAAGGCCAATCTATATAAAACACTTTCCCTGTTGTATGACCACTTACAGGATCCGTAATTTGAACTACATACCTACCCCATTCTGGTCGGTTCACTCTGAATTTAAATTGCCCCTTTCCCTTAGCAGTGCTAATTTTGTTGGTGTAAACTGGAATAGTACTAGATTTAGCCAGGTAACTTGCCAAGTTGTTATCATAACTATCCCACCACCAACGCCATTGAATTTTGTAAACTTTTACATCTAAGTTGCTTCTAGAAATAGGTTTTCCATTTGCATCAACAGTTGCAATGTCAATCATATGATCTTCGTCTGTTACCAATGTTCCTCTATACAGGTTTCCTTCTGGAACATCCACTCCAACATAACTTTTATAAGGAGAATAAGGGATTGAATAACGATCAATACTGAACCCACCACCTTCTTCAAATACTTTTGTAACGAAGTTTGCTGTTAACATTCCAGGAGCAGAATTTCCGATATAAATATCTGGATCAACAGCTGCTTCTCCGTTTTCATCAACGAAAGCTTCAAAAACAGTTTGCTCTTCTGTGTCGTAGCTTTTTAAGGGATCATCAAAAACAAACCTCTCATACTTTTTAAACGTCGTTCGTTTTGAATTAACCGTTAAATCAATTTTTGCTTTTAGATTTCTTGCAATTGCTCCATGCAACCATTTCACGCTAATTGTCCCTTGGTTTGATTCATCTAATTGAGACAACTTATCTTTCCCAAAATCAAGGTAGATTTTTAAACGATTTGGTTTTACTGTTTCAACTTTTAAGTTTTTACTGAAAATTCTATTTCCAACCTTCACACGCGCTAAGTAATTACCCGTAACATCTTCCATTGCTGTTGATGTTCTGAAGTCAAATAGTCCATTTACATTTTTAGAAGTCACTTTCTTCTCCACTACCTGACCTTGTGGATTATAAAGTTCAAATGTTACTGGATGTTTTACTGGGAGAATATTATTTTTATCCTCGAGCATAAAGGAAACGTATATAGAGTCACCCGGTCTCCATACTCCTCTCTCTGCATATATAAACCCTTTAATTCCTTTCTGAACAGTTGCCCCCGCTACATCAAACTTACTCATGGAAAGTGATTCTCCATCTCTTAATTTCAAATACCCTCTTTGGTTACCATACTTAGCAACTACAACAAAAGGTTTTTTACTCAGTTTAATGGAAGCCATTCCTTTTTCATCAGAAACAGTACTCCCCAATAATTGCTGTTGATAATCGTAAAATTCAACTGTAGAACCAGGAATAGGGTCGGTAGAAAGTATATTATTCAAGAAAATATGCATTGTTTTATCGCCTCCAGCTTTTGCTACAATACCAACATCTGAAGCCAAAACATTTGCTTTAATAGATTTATTTCTATAGTACGAAGCGTTACACGGGTTCTCTCTTTCTTTATAATCATAATCATCGTCATAATCCCAATAGTCGTAATCGTACCAGTAATCATAAGAGTTCCAACCGTTTTCATTCCAATCTTTCTCCTGCGCAACTTCTAATTCTTCAAGGTTTCCATCCATTTTCCGTCCATCGCAACCATATACACTATATGCTTGTTTAAATCGTAATTCAATTTGATAAATTGCTCCAGGATCAACAGAGCACATTTCACTTAAATCTAATTGAAACCTATTCCATTCATGTAGGTTAACTTTTGACATTTGATTCAAATCAATCCTTTTACGCATAACTTCATTGGAAACCCGTTTTAACTGATAGCTTCCATCCAAATTATTTACTTGCAAAAATTGTAATACATTCTTTTGGTAAATCTTCGTTATATATACATCCACTGCTCTCAGATTTACAGCTTCAAAAGGAAATAGTAGACCTTCATTAGTATTTGGAATAATTACACCATCTCCAACCAATCGAACATCAGGTTTAATTCCCTCAAAAACCAATTCAATAGCATCACCATTAATCATTTTATAACCATTACTATTTTTCACCCCGGGGTCAACCGTAACTGTTTTATTTCCAGACAACCTATTTGGTAAATAAACATTTACATTATGTCCCTCAACTGAAAAACGAAGATTACTTATATCTTCTATCGTTATTATTCCTTTCAAGGCTTGATCCGTTTTTAATGGATCCGAAAAATGAATCCGCACATACTGTTCAGGTTCGTGAATAACATCCATTTTTGTTACTTTAAAATCTCCCAAAGCCGGAATTTCAAAAACCTCTTCAAAACTTTCATCAACATTCAAAGCGCCTCCATTATAAACAAGTTTTACAGACGACTGTTTCTTCTTACGTAATAG
Source organism: uncultured Flavobacteriales bacterium (assembly GCA_943788755.1). Taxonomy (GTDB): domain Bacteria; phylum Bacteroidota; class Bacteroidia; order Flavobacteriales_D; family Parvicellaceae; genus CALSMU01. The sequence goes on along the minus strand of CALSRM010000001.1, from coordinate 292,826 downwards.
TCCATTTACAACAAACCGATGCACTAAACCATCAACATGAATCCAAGAAACATCTAATTCTTTACCATTCTGATATGCTTTTAAAGTCTTTTCAACATTTAAAGAATCGGCTAAATCGGCTGTTACTAGTCTTCCTTCTAATTTTTGTTTTTTAAAATCACTAAAATCTGCGGTTGAAAGGCCATCAGAATAAACCATAAAATTTTGATTTACTGTTGAGAAATTAAATGCGAACACTTCTAATTCGTCCGAAATATCCATAAGTGCAGAAAGTCTAAAATTAACTTCATATTGTTGACCAGACGCTAATAATTCGTCCGGTATAAATTCAATTGTATTAGAATTAACCCACCATGCTTCTCCAGAAATTGAAGGAGAAAAATCAAATAAATCAGCTTCAATTGGAGCATCGTAGTTTATCTCTCCATCATAATCTTCTGTTAGCTGAATTTGAATTGTGGCTTCTTTAGAAATCATACCTGAAGTGTAGGCTCCTATATAAGAAGCAAATTCAGTATTTACGCGCATTTTTTTCTGAACTTGTTCTGAACAACCTTGAATAAGGAGTAATAGAAAAACGAAAAATGCTGCTTTAAATAGTAAATTATATCTTTTCATGACCTTTGATTTTAATAAGCTAAACAATGTAGTAATTAATACAATGCAATTCTACGGCTATTTAAAAATATAACAAAGACAAAATGATTAAGTGTTATGTAAATTTGATTATTCGTTTTACCATTTTAGAATTTATACTTTTGTATTTGTGTCACAACTTATATCTATCATAATGCCCGTTAAAAATGCGGCTCTATTTCTAGATGAGTGTATTGAGTCGATTATTTCCCAAAATTACCAAAGCTGGGAATTGCTTGCTGTTAATGACCATTCAAGCGACGGTACACTTCAGATATTAAAACGTTTTTCTGCATTAGATTCTAGAATTACAGTATTAAACAATCATAGAAATGGTATTATTGAAGCTTTGAAAACTGGATACAATGTTTCAAAGGGAGCGTTGATAACTCGTATGGATGCAGATGACATTATGCCGAAGATTAAACTAGAAAAATTACAACAACTTTTAATTACTTCGGGAAAAGGGATTTGTTGCAAGTGGCCTTGTTAAATACTTCTCAGAAAAACCTTTGGGCAATGGCTATATTAAATATGAGCAATGGTTAAATAAGTTATCCTCTAGGGATTTAAATTACTCTGAAATCTACAAGGAGTGTACAATACCTTCACCCTGTTGGATGATGTGGAAAGAGGACTTTGAATTATGTGGAGGATTTAATTCAGACATTTACCCTGAAGATTATGATCTAGCTTTTAGGATGTATCAAAATAAAATGCAGCCTACATGTTCTAAAGAAATCTTGCACCTTTGGAGAGATTCAGAAAACAGAGCGTCCCGAACAGACAGCAACTACAAAGACAATAATTTTATCCCACTCAAAGTCAAACATTTCATGGGTATTGACTACAGACCAAATAATCAACTCTATCTCTGGGGGGCAAGTAAAAAAGGGAAAGAAATTGCGCAAGCACTATTAAAAACTGATATCCCTTTCAGATGGCTATGTAATTCTCAATCCAAAATAGGTCACAATATCTATGGGTTAATAATGGAGGATTGTAGTACTGTCAACCTCAATAATTCACAAATCATAATTGCCGCTGCAAATGAGTCAGATCAAAAAGAAATACTTCAATCCATTTTAAAGTTTAACAACACAAATTATTTTTACTTTTGTTAAATTGATTAAACACGACTGGAATGACGGTAAAACAATTGTATGAAGCATTTAATTTTTTTGACAAAAATTTAGACCTAGAACTTAACGAAAAAGGGCCTGGAGATATCGAATATAGGCTTACAGTCGCGCGAAAGCACTTGAGTTCTCCCGGAGTTGGTCATGGAGGTGCAATTGCTGCTATGATGGATGCTGTTATCGGGACCACGGCTCTATCTCAAGTTTTCCACGAAAAAAAATTAGTCTCAACGATTGAATTTAAAATAAACTACTTCAAACCTATATTAAAAGATGACATTTTAATTGGTTCAGGCGAAATTGAATTTCAAGGAAAAAGTATTATTGCATGTAGTGGGCAAATCATCAAATTAGATTCTGGAGAATTGGTTTCCAAATCATTAGGTACGTTTAATATTTACCCCGTGGAAAAAAGAGGGCTAAAGCTTGATTTTGAGCAGTCTTCTTGATTTACAGTAATGCCATCAAACTATTTATTAGAGCTATTTATTAGAGCTATTCATGAATAATCTTTTATTTGACAAATAATATAATATATTTGTAACACGTTGATTTAATGCGATCCTGTTAATGCTAACAAAACGATTACTTTTATTAATTATTTCTATTGTCTTTCTTTCGACTTTATTTTCTAGTTGTGAAGAAGGTGAAAAAGTAGTTACCCCTAAGATTAGCGAAGGTGTAATTCACTTTGAATTAAGCTATCCTTATTACGAAGATGCTTTTATGGCAAGTATTATGCCTGATGAAATGGAAATGACATTTAAAAACAATATCTATAGAAACCATGTTTCTAAAGGTGGATTATTCTCTTCAACAGTTATTGCGGATTGCAATAATGAAACATTAATTCTATTTCTTGATTTAGGTCCAAAAAGAATCTATTGTGCATTGGACAATTCACTAGCTAAAGAAATGTTAATGAAGTATCCTATTCCAGATATTTTACAAGTGAGTGAATTTGACTCTATTGCTGGTACCTTTTGCGAAAAGAAAAATGCAATATTTGATTATTTAGCAGACGGATATGACGTAGAATTATATGAAACGTTTGACATTGACATAAAAAATAGTAACTGGTGTAATCAATATACTGAAATTGACGGGGTTCTTTTGGGATATGAAATCAAACAATTTGGAATTCAAGCTAGAATGATTGCAACAAAAATAGACACTGTGGCAGTTAATGACTCTATTTTTAATGTCCCTCAGGGGTATAAAGAAGTTACATTAGAAAGGATGTTGTTTGAAATGGATGAAATTTCAAAATCATTTTCATATTAATTATTGACCACAATCCCTTCTAAATTGCCGCGCAGACTAATTAACAGCTATTAACACGCAATTTCAAAAGTAATAATTACTTTTGAAATTGAAATTTTACTATTTGCTTGGTACGAAAATTGACACAACGAAAACAAAAACTATATAAAATGAAAACTAAAATAATATCACTTTTATGCTTAACCCTACTTATTGGTAGTATTAGTGCACAAACTTTTGAAGGAAAAATAACATTCGGAATAGACTATGAATTGCCCGAAGCTATGGAAGCTCAGCGTTCTATGCTTCCTTCGGAAATGCTAATTTATATTACAAAGGGACATGTTCGTATTGAACAAAAAACAATGATGGGAGATCAAAATGTGATTACAGATACAAAATCAAAAACATCCGTTTTACTTATGAATATGATGGGTAAAAAAATGGCAATAACAATGACTGATGATGGAAAAGAAAAACCAGCTCCAAAAATAGTGTATTCGAAAGATACGAAAACAATTGCTGGTTATGAATGTAAAGAAGCTACTTACATCACCCAAGACGAAGCTGGAGAAGAACAAGAGCTGGAGGTTTTTTATACAGAAGAAATACCTTCTGAAGCAAACGATAAACTTCCTGGGTTAAAAGGTTACCCTTTAGAATACACAATTAATGCGCAAGGTATGGTAATGACTTTCGCTGCAAAATCTGTAGCAAAAGAAAAAATTTCTAAAAAGTTGTTTGAAATCCCTGAAGGGTACGAAGAAATGTCAATGGAAGATTTCATGAAGTCAATGGGTCAATAAACCTACGCTAACTTTATTTTAAAAGCTGCCTTATATCCAGGTAGCTTTTTTTTTGCCCTGTTGCTAACATTAATACGTTTATAAGAGCATTCAACAACCACTGTAAGCTTTTACTTTTCTTTTACTTTTGATACTGCTGATAGTATCTTCTATGGACAAAGTCAAAAATGCATATAAAAAAAAAGAATCTTCAACAAAGAAGAGCAAGAAAAATAAGGGGACCTCAAAATTTAAAAGTGTTATCTCTTTCTTAAAAGATGAGCGATTACACAAATCAATTGGACTTTTATTGATTCTCTTTTCTTTTTATTTACTGATAGCATTTACATCTTATTTATTTACATGGAAAGTTGACTACAATATCATAGATGGCAAATCATTTTCTTTTGTTTTTTCAGATGATTCAATTCAAATTACCAACTGGCTAGGCAAATTAGGTGCTTACTCCGCTCATAAATTTTTGAAAGTTTGGTTTGGAATTTCATCATATATTTTTCCTTTTCTATTTTTTATTCTTGGAGTAAGGATTTTATTCAAGGTTAGGTTATTACCAATTGTGAAGTCTCTTAAAATTTCTGCAATTTTATTAGTATGGTTATCTATTTGCATGGGCTACTTTTTTGAAAGTCCTTATGACTTTATGGGTGGATTATATGGAGCAGAAATTATTTCATGGACAGCAAATATAGTAGGTAGTCTTGGATCAGCAGCTTTTGTATTCTTTACAGGTTTTTTATCTGTCATTGTGCTGTTTAACCCATCATTTAATTGGGTAGGTAATTTAATAGCTTCAATTAAAAGTGATAACCCTGATTTTATTCCTGAAGATGAAAATATAGCCGAAAACTTAATTAAAGAAGAAGATATTATAGAGGAAGAGGCGCAAGCAGCCATTGAATTTCCGATAAAAGAAGAAATAGTAACTCCTACTTTAAACTTGGACAATGAAGTAGCATCAGAACCAATAATAGAAACAGTCATTACTGAAATACCTGAGCAAGATTCTAAAGAATTGGAAGTAGAGGCTCCGAAAGAAGAAGACGCTTTAAGTGAAACAGAATTAAGTGATAAAGTAAAAGAATTTGGATTGTATGACCCAAAACTAGATTTATCTCAATATCAACTACCTAGCATTGAATTATTAGCCGATCATGGAAGCGGCAACATTAAAGTTAACAAAGAAGAACTTGAGCTTAATAAAAACAGAATTATTGAAACCTTAGGGCACTATAAGATTGAAATCTCTAAAATAAAAGCAACAATAGGTCCCAGCGTTACATTATACGAAATAGTTCCTGCGGCAGGTGTAAGAATTTCTAAAATTAAAAATTTAGAAGATGATATTGCATTGAGTTTATCTGCTCTAGGCATTCGTATTATTGCTCCAATGCCCGGAAAAGGAACTGTTGGTATTGAAGTACCTAATTCTAATCCTGACATTGTGTCTATGAAAGCGCTGATTGCTTCTGACAAGTTTCAAAATTCCAATATGGAATTACCTGTTGCCCTGGGAAAAACAATTTCTAATGAAACTTTTGTAACAGATTTATCTAAGATGCCACACCTATTAATGGCTGGAGCTACTGGACAAGGTAAGTCTGTTGGGTTAAATGCTATTTTAGTTTCGCTACTTTATAAAAAACACCCTTCTCAAATAAAATTTGTTTTGGTCGATCCTAAAAAAGTTGAACTTGCTATCTACAATAAAATTGAGAGACATTTTTTAGCTAAACTACCCGATGACGGAGACGCTATAATTACCGACACTAGTAAAGTTGTAGCTACTTTAAATAGTTTATGCGTCGAAATGGATCAACGTTATGAACTATTGAAAGAAGCACTGGTAAGAAATATAAAAGAGTACAATCAAAAATTTATTAACCGGAAATTAAATCCGGAAAAAGGACACCGATATTTACCATATATTGTTTTGGTCATAGATGAATTTGCTGATTTAATAATGACTGCGGGAAAAGAGGTAGAAACACCAATTGCACGATTAGCTCAATTGGCACGTGCTATTGGAATTCACTTAATTGTTGCAACTCAAAGACCTTCTGTCAATGTTATCACTGGAATTATTAAAGCTAATTTCCCTGCACGTATTGCTTTTAGAGTTACATCCAGTATTGACTCCAAAACAATTTTAGATTCAGGAGGTGCAAATCAATTAATTGGCCGTGGCGATATGTTATTTTCAAATGGAAATGATGTTATTCGAATACAATGTGGATTTGTGGACACTCCTGAAGTGGACGAGATAGTTGACTACATTGGAACTCAACGCGGTTATCCTGAGGCATTTCTATTGCCCGAATATATTGAGGAAACAGCAGAAACAAGAGAAATAGACGACGAATTAGATTCGCTATTTGAAGATGCAGCTGAAATAATCGTAAATAGCCAACAAGGTTCTGCATCGTTATTACAACGAAAATTAAAACTAGGTTACAACCGGGCCGGTAGAATTATTGACCAATTGGAGGCTACTGGATTGATAGGAGGACACAGAGGAAGTAAGGCAAGAGAAGTTTTAATACCAGATGTTCTTGCTTTGGAACAGTTTTTGAAAGACCTCAGAGACAAAGGTAAATTGAATTAATTAAACCATTATGAAACGTACATTATTATCACTAACACTCGGTCTGTTTTTGCTTAGCTTTAATGCGCAAGAAGATAAAGATATATTGGCTAAAAACATATTAACGGAACTTAGTGATAAAACAAAAACATATAAATCGATGCTTATCGATTTTAAATTAACGATTAAGAGTAAGGAAATTAATGAATCACAAGCTGGTAAAGCACAAACCAAAGGAACGAAATTTCATTATACTACCTCGGATAGAGAAGTTTTTTGCGACGGGGAAACTGTTTGGTCTTACATTGAAGAAGATAACGAATGTTATATTGATGATGCAGAAGATGTAAGCGATTTTAATCCAAGTAAGATCATGACAATTTGGGATAAAAACTTCAACCACCAATATGTTAAAGAAGTTTCTGCTGGATCTAACATTCATGAAATAAAACTATTTCCTGCTAATCCTAAGGAAAGTAAGTATCATACAATTGTGTTAACCGTAGACAGAAATAAAAAACAAATTAAAAAAGTGATTATTAAAACAAAAGATGGATTAACGCTTGTATTTTCAATTAATAAATTTATTGTAAATTCAGAAATCGATGATTCTGTTTTTAAATGGCAAAAAGCTAAACATCCTGGTGTTACAGAGGAAGACAATAGATAAACTACAAGGAACTGAAAAAAGCCAGACTAACTTAATTAGTCTGGCTTTTTTATTTGTGCATAATTTTCTTACCTAGCTTAATGGATGGTTTTCGAAATAGGGTAAAAAACAATTTTGTCCCAACTAAACTGATTAAAAACTAAAGCACTTACTATAAAATATTCAATGTGCTAAAACTTTACTTGAGACTATTTAACTTTCCAACCAAAAACAAGCATATCATCTAACTGCTCAGCTCCTCCTTGCCAACTCTTTATTTTAGAACTCAAATAATTCTCTTGCTCGGAAACTGAGATATTCGCCATTTGAATAAGAATTTCTTCAAACCCTTTCAAATATAGTTTCCTCCCATTATCACCTCCTTTCTGATCATAAATTCCATCAGAAAACATAAAAATTTGATCGTCCGTCTTTAGCACTAATTTATGTTCAATAAATTTAAACCCTTTTTTAAATTGGCTACCTATAAAATGTCTACAACCACCAAAAAAAGTAGCTTCACCATTCCTTATAAGAACCATTTTATGCAATGCTGAGGAAAATTCAATACTATTTGTGTCTAATGATATACGACAAATAATAATGTCCATTCCTTCTTGTACTTGCTCATCAATATCACTATTCAATTTTTGTCTTATTTCACTGTTTAATTGCTCCAGAATTTGCGACGGTCTATAATTGGGCTTAGTGGAAACAATTTTATCCAAACTTGAAATACCAACAATACTCATGAAAGCTCCCGGCACACCATGTCCCGTACAATCCGAAATAGCTAGAATCACGTCATTTGTTTTCTCAACATATTTGTACCAATAAAAGTCTCCGCTTACAACACTTTGAGGATTATAATAAATTACTGAATTAGGAAGTTTCTCTTGGAGCGCTTTTTTTGATGGTAATAGAGCTGTCTGTATTCTTTTAGCATATTGTATGGAATCTTTGATTAATTCGTGTTGTTCTGAAATTTTATCATTCTGAATCTCTGCATCGACTTTTAACCTTTCTACATCTGAAAATGCTTTACCAAATCGAGTTGCAAAAATTAATGACATAGTAAAAACAAAAGCTAGGAAAGCAGTACTTACTAGAATTGGGCTAGGAATAAACAAGTTTGCGTATTCAGACAATGCTAATCCAACGGCAACCATTAAAACACCTAAACTAAGGATGGCCCAACCTGCACCAAACACTTTTTGTCTAAAAGCCTTTAAATAAACCATGAGCGAATATATTATTAACCCGAGTAACAAGGTATTGTTAGGAATAACAAAATAAGTAAATATAGAAGCTGGAAGCAGAATTGTACCAGTAATTATCAATAAATATATAAACGATATTAGCTGCACCAGCAGCCTGGATGTTTGCTCTTTAAATGAAAAATAAACAAAATATAAAAAGAAAATAACCGATAAAAACAAAGTTAAGTATTCAATTCTTAGTGCTATTTGCCATGATAGCCAAGGCATAATTATTAGCAAACTTCTGGACCCTACAATCAATGCTCTAACTGCGAATGAAAAACAAAACAAACCAAAGTAAATTGTGCTTTTATCTTTTTGATAGAAAAAATACATTCCAAAAAAGAAGAGCCCAATAACCATAAAGGAACCACCTAAAAGTAAATCAGCAAGAGAAACACTCTCTTTCACAGACAACAAATAATCTACATTACCCAATACAATAGCATGTTGAACTCCTCCATTTCGATGATGGAAATTTGAGACTTGGAGTGTTATTTCTAATATTTCACTTGTATCATCTAAAACGACAAATTGTGGAACCCATTTAGGAACAGAGCCTTCAATTGACTTAGTTACAATACCAACGCTTCTAACAAGTTTATCATTTACATATAAATTGTAGGAATTGTGGATATCTCCTACTTGAAATGCTAAAATTGGCCTCGCTCGGCTTAATTTAACCCGCGTTTTAAACGTTGCATAGCCAGTAGCTGAATATTCATTAACTCCATAATTTTTCCAAAAATCTGGCAAGTATTCCAAAGAGTAATTTAGAGAACTACCGTCTGGCTCCAAAAGGGTATCCCAATAAAACTCCCATTCACCAGTTAAGGCAACAGATGTATCATTTGTGAAATCAATTTGAGAAAAATCAAATTCACTTCTTAAATTCGTTTCCTGTGAACAAATTACGTGACTTCCAAAAAGAAAGAGTATCGAAAAACTGTATTGGAAAAATTGCTTAAATTTCAACTGAAATCAAGTTTATTTTAATTCCCACCAATTCAGCGTATTCTTCACCTAATTCTTTCATATCAATATCTGGTTCATCATAATACCAATCAATGTAAAAATTAATATCCTTTGACTCTAGGTCCTTAAGACAGCTTATTAATTTAAAGATAAATTTACTAGAAGATGAATTCAAATAGTCAAAAGCAAACTTAAATTTTAATTCCCCCGAAACAGAAGGTCCATCCAAATTGCTTAACCAATCAATTAATACTTGATAAAAAGCATGTGTATCTTCAGGTCTTGAATCTCCAGTGATTTCAAACACCTTATTTTTTAAATCAAATACTACTTTAGGAGTATAGCTTGTTCCTTCTAAATCTAATACTTCCATACTATACTTGTGTATTTATTTTAACTTGAAATGAAAAAAAATCTTGAGTGTCATTAACCGGTTTTATTTGATAATCTATTTTGTTATTAGCCTTCAATGCAATATCTATCAACCCTAACCCCACATCATTACTATCACTTTCCAGTTGTTGGGCTATTGTCTCTTTATAAATTAATTTAAGACCTTCTCTATCCAATGCATTTATTTTATTCAAACTGCTTTCAAGACTATTTGTTACATCCTTATTAATAATATTTCCGGTTCCTATAAAAAATATCCCATCTAATTTTCCAATAAGAAAAATTGAGTCTATATCACCCCCAGATAAACCATGATCACAAACATTCTCTAAACATTCTACCGCAATATTATATATCCTTTTTTGTAATGAATAATCTATTTTAAATTCGCTAAATTTCTTTTTAACAATTTCTAATAATATGTTAACCACATCAGTAGTAATGTTTCCTTTATAAAGAAAATCCATATGTTCTTCAATTATCGATCTGTGTAAATTGAATAAACTTTGATTATCAAACTCTTCCATAAATTCCAATAATTTTAAAATCTAAATCTCATGAAACCAGTACTTAAAGACAATGTAGGACCATTATTTACAAAGAATGTAATTGCATCCCTTGAGGCGATACCCGCTTCAAAAGAACCTTTCCCTAAAACAAATGTTAATCCGATAGGAATAGATGTGTCATAATTTCCTCCAGTCATTAAACCAGCTGACAATCGGACCCAAGGTAAAGGTTGAACATCTCCACCAAAACCAATAATAGCCTTTTGATAACTGCCTGGTCCCGGCACTTCATTTGTTGGTAAAATCATATCAAAACCTAATTCTATTTTCTTGCCAAGTTCAATACTAGCTCCAAAACGAACAACCGTTGGCAACTTTACCGTTTTTGAGGCTAATCCATTGTATTCAAACAATCCATCTTCTCCCAGTACATCTCCTAATTGGGAAGCCACATTGAAGTTTTCAAGCCCTGAGGATTCCGTATCAAACACCAAAGTATCTTTAACCGTATATACATTTCCATCCCAGGTCATTGAACCTATATTATTAACTGCTAATCCAATTTTTAGTTTGTTAAATAATAAAATGTTAACACCAAAGTCCATTCCAAATCCTTGTCCAACAGACCTGGGCAACAATGAATTTAAAATGGTATCATTGCTTGGGTTTGATAAGGCTGCATCTCCATAGTTAATTCCGAAGGCTGATGACATGGATGAGAATGCTTCCATTTGCCCATCTCCATTCGATGTAATGTCTACGTATGCCATTCCTTGAAAATATTTAATCCCAACTCCAGCATATAAAGCAAATACACTGTCCTTTTCTATAATTTTCCTTCCATAAGATAAATTGTATTCCCTTGTCCAAGACAAAGAAATTTGACTTCCGTCAAACAACTTTGAAATGTTACTTGGCAAAGTTGCTATACCATTAATGATAGAATCCTGATTCAATCCACTTACTATACTTGTATCGTTTAAAATCATTGACGTATCTCCGCTTGGTAAAAGCATCATCAAGGAATCAAAATAAGGAGCTGTTTTGCCTAAAAAAAGGATTTCTGAAATATCTTCATTAAATTTCGAGTACCAACTTACGTTATCGTTTATTCTAAAAGCTATACCTCCAAATTTGTCTGTATGATAAGCAAATCCAAATGAGCCATAATTTAAATTCATTGCTAAACCAGCCTCAGAAAAGTCCTTTGCTGCTTGAACTTTTTCATCATAAGTGAAAGATGCTCCTTCCTCTCCTCTAATGGCAGATTTAAATTCATCTCTAAGTGTTTGTTTAGACAACGCTCCAGAGTGAATCGAATAAGTAAATTCATTAAACCCCATTGCAAACTTCTTCTCTTCAAATTCCGAATGCCATCCCAAATTCGCTGGATTAATCCCTAAAGCTTGATAATCTGTCACAAATGTTGTTGCTGCTCCCCTACCAGTAGCCGTAAATGAGCTATTCTCAATTTGACCAAATACGTTGAAACTACTTAATGCTAATACAATCAAAAGATTATTCTTCATGATATCATTTTATTTAGATAGTATAAATATAAATCATAGATATATTATTTGCAAATATCTATTCATTGATAAAGAGTTACATCAATTCTTTTACTATTCTCCCAATCGTATAGCCTTCTGCTTCTGCCATATAGTTTCTAACCAAACGATGGCGTAAAATTGGTTCTGCAACTGCTTGCACGTCTTCAATGTCTGGAGAATACTTCCCGTTTATTGCTGCATGACATTTTGCTCCTATAACTAGATATTGAGAAGCTCTGGGACCCGCTCCCCATGATACATACTTATTAATCATTTCTGGAGATTCAGAAGTATTTGGTCTTGTTTTCGTACTTAACTTTACCGCATATTCCAACACATTATCCGGTACTGGAATTCTGCGAATTAATTGTTGAAAATAAATTATCTCTTCTGCATTTAATATGTGATTTAACGAAACTTTAGAATCTGATGTTGTTGTTTTCACAATTGCCAATTCTTCTTCATAAGAGGGATAATCCACCCATACATTAAACATAAACCTGTCTAATTGAGCTTCTGGAAGCGGATAAGTCCCTTCTTGCTCAATTGGATTTTGTGTAGCCAAAACGAAAAATGGCTTATCCAACGCAAATCTTTGACCTGCTGTGGTAACAGCTTTTTCTTGCATGGCCTCCAATAATGCCGCCTGTGTCTTAGGCGGAGTACGATTTATCTCATCAGCCAATATTATATTTGAAAATAAAGGACCTTTAATAAATTTAAACCTTTTGTTTTCATCTAGTATTTCAGCCCCTATTATATCTGAAGGCATCAAGTCAGGTGTAAATTGAATTCTATTAAATTTTAATCCTAAAACATCAGATATAGTATTTACTAACAATGTTTTTGCCAATCCGGGAACGCCTACTAACAGGCAATGACCTCCACTAAAAATAGAAATCAAGACTTGTTCCACAACATCATCTTGACCAACAATAACTTTACTTATTTCCTTTTTTAATGCTTGGTATTTTTCAACTAAAGCGTCAACAGCTTCCACGTCCGTATTGTACATATTTCGTATAATTTTGTCTAAATATAATTGTTTTTTCTCTTCCGGATAAAAAATGATTTCTACTTTCTAAGATACTAACTATCTTAGCCGACTGATATTGCAGAAAACACATCAATGAATGAACCATTTCATATTATAAGTCCAAAAGGACAAAGAGTACCAATTGTAATAAGTGTGCCACATTGCGGGGTGAAATTTCCAAGTGAGTTAAAAAACTCTTACCATAAAGATTTAATGCAGCAACCTGATGATACTGATTGGTTTGTTCATCAATTATATGAATTTGCATCGGAATTAGGCATTACAATTATACATGCTAAATATAGCAGATGGGTAATTGATTTAAATCGAGACTCTGAAAGTGCTCCATTATATAACGATGGAAGAATTATTACAGGACTAACTACGTTAACTGATTTTTTCGGGAAAGATATTTACATTGATGAGGAACATACACCTAACAAACAAGAGGTAGATCGAAGACTAAATCAATATTACTGGCCTTACTATAATAAGATTGAAGGTTTATTGGCTGATTTAAAAACAGAATTTGAGGATGTCCTACTCTGGGATGCACATTCTATTCGTCAATCAGTAAAAACTATTCGTAAAGATGATTTTCCAGATTTAATTTTAGGGAATAATGATGAGAAAACTGCGCATCATAATTTGATTAATATCGCATTAAGTGGCCTAAAGAAAGCTGGTCATGAAGCTACGCACAACACCCCTTTTAAAGGCGGAAATATTACACGCCATTTTGGAAAACCTGAAAAAGGAATTCATGCACTGCAATTAGAAATGGTAAAGAAACTCTATATGGAAGATGATGAATTAACTTTCTCTGAGGAAAGAGCAAACAACATGAGAAAGTTACTTATTCCAATTTTCAAAAACCTCATTAGCACATTAAATCAATTATAGCTTTAAAAAATGAAACATTACGCGTTTAAAGGAATTTTACAAAACAACGGATGGTTAGAAAACATCGCAATTACGATAGATAGAGATGGCATTATTGTAGACATTGAACAAGTTAATGAGAATGAAGTAGATACTGGATACGCTTTACCTGGATTTCAAAATGCTCATTCACACGCTTTTCAATATGCTATGGCTGGTTTAGCAGAGAAACATGACGCTGATTCCAAAAATGGTGATTTTTGGAGTTGGAGAGAAGCAATGTATAGACTGGCTTTACATATTTCTCCAGATCAGCTGGAAGATATTGCTACAATGCTATATGCTGAGATGGTTCGTCATGGATACACTAGCGTTGCTGAATTTCATTATGTTCATCACGATAAAAGTGGAAAACCTTACGATAACCTAGCCGAGATGGGTAGCCGATTGGTTGCTGCAGCAGAAACAGCAGGTATAAACATTACTCTGGTTCCAATTTTTTATCAAAAAGGAGGTTTTGGCGTTGCGCCTAATGAACGACAAAAAAGATTCATTTCCTCATCAGTTGATGATTACATGAAGCTTTTAGATGCAAGTCAATCAGTTTGCAAACACTATAAGGGAGCAAATATAGCTATTGGCATACACTCTATGAGAGGTGTTGAACCGAAACATATTTCTGAAATTGCTCAATTTGGCCCTCAAAACCTTCCGTTTCATATTCATATTTCAGAACAATTAAAAGAAATTGAAGACTCCATTGAGTACTTAGGAAAAAGACCTGTTGAATGGTTAGCTGAAAATGTTGCATTATCGGAACGTTTTCACTTGGTACATGCTACACATCTTACGGAAAATGAAACTGCATCTATTGCACAGTCTGGTGCCAACGTAGTTCTTTGCCCAACTACCGAAGGAAACTTAGGAGATGGAATTTTCCCATTACGTAAATACCAAGAATTGGGAGGTCAATGGAGTATTGGAACCGATAGTCATGTGAGTCTAAATCCTTTAGAAGAGCTTCGCTTACTTGATTATGGGCAACGTTTAGTCTCACATAAAAGAGATACGTTCAATTCTTCTGAACAAGGCGACAGCGGTTTGTTTGCTTTTGAAATGGCATCAACAGCTGGTAGAAAAGCTATGAATAATTTTGAAGAAAAATTCTTTGAAGTTGGAAAACCCTTAAATGCCATTATCTATGACGATAAATCTCCGCTAATTGGATCCACTTCCATTGATAACATGGCCGCCACAATTCTTTACTCTACTGATGCTTCTATGCAACAGGCAACAATTATAAACGGAAAAGAAGTGGTTACAGCTGGTCAACATTTTAACAATGAGTCCATTTCAAATAAGTTTTTTAAAACTATTAAGGAGTTAGAGAATAGGTAATCCTATTTGAAACAAAACCAGCAACTAAAAATAGTTTGGAAACAATATAAACTTGCTACTAAAGCAATGTTTTACATAATTATGAAAAACCTTCGGATACCAGTGAGGCCTTATCCATAAAGGTTACGCTGTCATTTTCGCTCACTATTCCTTCACGCAAAAGTTTACAAGTCACACCACCTCTCCAATTTGGAGTCAAAGCTTTTGTCAAACCAGCCTCTTGCTCATCCATTCTATGACAAGGATTTAATTCCCCCGTAATTTCAACTAAAAAGCTACCAACTTTTAAAACCTCTCCGGTGGTATTTTCTAAATCGATTCCTTCAACCAAAATATTGGCTCTTCTAGTCGTCCAATGTAAGTCTTTACCAAGATCTGACAATGCATCCTCCCAGGCCTCTTTAGACATTATTGTTATTTGCCTCCCATTTCTTTTCAGCCCTCTAGAGTCATCTCCAACACCATGATTAAATGAAACATTTGCTGAAGCAAATAACTCCATTGGAGCTTTAGATTTAATTCTAGTCGATATACCAAGTACATTTCCCATAAAGCAAAAGTAACCAATGCTTCTAAAATATGTATTTCAAAAGGAAACAATTATTTTGAGTCTTTCAAATGGACAGGCTATATTTGACAAATATTTATATATCTATATAAGCATTCAAACGCTAAACCTGATGGCATCAGATTTTAAATTAAATGGAATCCAAGTATAGCTTCTCTACTTTATGTCTTGCCCATTGCGTTTTTCTGAGGAATTTCAAACTAGAGTTGATTGACGGGTTAGAATAAAAACAGTTTATTTTTATCTCTTCATTGAGCCCTTCCCAACCATATTTTTCTACTAAGAAATTTAATATCTCCTTTAAACTAATTCCATGAAGTGGATTATTTGGTTGAAATTCTGCCATTACTTCATCCCTTTTCGTTTACCAAAATTCTTATCTCCCCTAGTTTTAGGCTTCTTGTACTTTTTTGCCATTAATCTTCTATAGGAACCACCTTGATTGGTCTTTGAATTCTTTTCGCTTTTCTGATGATAACTTACCTCTTCGTCGGTTTTCTTTTTATGACTTTTATGTATTTCAACATTACGAGGTTGCTCTTCTGGAATCAACTCTCTTGAAACCTCAACTTCTTTAGGTATTTTATTTGTAAGGATTTTCATTTTCATCAAATCCTCGATCGCTTCTCTTGTTCTCCGTCTCTTTCTCTGTATAAAACAAAATAGTATTACCCTCCTCTTCTGCTCTGCCCGTTCTACCAATTCGGTGCATATAGTTTTCTGGATATGTTGGGGTATCAAAATTGATCACATGTGTTATCTTTTCTAAATCCAATCCACGTGCCATCACATCTGTAGATAACAAAATTCGATTTACTCCAGAGTCAAATTGTTCGACAGAGCGAATTCTATAGTTTTGTGACTTATTGGAATGTATCACCCCTAATTCAGAGCCAAACCTTCCTTCTAAAGCATCAAACAACCTATCTGCTATTTTTTTACTTGAAACAAAAATCAATACTTTTCTAAAATCTGTTTTATTCTTTATTAAATGCGTAAGTAAGTTGACTTTAGTATAAAAATTAGGAACAGGATAGCATTGTTGCGCAATGTTCTCTAAAGGCGTTCCACTAACCGCTATCGCAATTTTTGTAGGAACTATAAAGAAATCATCAATTAATGCATCTACCTCTTCAGTCATGGTAGCAGAAAACATTATGTTTTGTCTTTTCTCGGGCAGTAATTCAAAAATATTGGTCAGTTGCGGCAAGAAACCTAAGTCCATCATTACATCAACCTCATCAATTACTAATTTCTTAATCGCCTTTAATTTTAAAGCACCACTTAATGATAAATCATAGAATCTTCCTGGTGTACCAACAATAATATCAGTTCCTTGTGCAACGGATTGCATCTGCGTATTGATATTGGTTCCGCCATATACTCCTAAAACCCTAAGGCTTATATATTTTGCAAAACTTTCGATGTTTTCAACTACTTGCAGAACCAATTCTCTTGTAGGAACCATAATAGCAATTCTAGGAGCAACTTGTTTGGAAAATTTCAAATCCTGCAGAATTGGCAACATATAGGCTAGCGTCTTACCTGTACCTGTTTGAGCTACTCCTACAATGTCTTTGCCAGAGAGCACAACTGAAAACGCTTCTTTCTGAATAGGAGTTGGCTTATCAAATCCTAAATCATTGATTGCATAGTTCAATTGTTTTACAAGCTTAAAATCGCTAAAAGATTCCATTGTATTGTTTTTTGCAAATGTAACTGTTTATATCATTTCTATTTGCATGATATTCCAATCAAGTTTGTTGGTAGTTTTACAACTTCATACTACTCATCAAATAAATGACACAAGAAAAGGCACTAGCATTGTTAAAATCTGGAAGGAATATTTTCCTCACGGGTTCTGCTGGAACAGGTAAAACCTATGTCTTAAATCAATTTACACAACACCTAAAAGATGCTAATATTAATGTTGCTATTACAGCTTCAACAGGCATTGCAGCTACCCATATAAAAGGCAGTACAATTCATTCTTGGTCAGGTATTGGTATTAAGCAATTACTGACAGGAAAAGATCTTAGAAATTTAAAAAAGAAGAAATATTTAAGAGAACAATTTGACAAGGTCAAGGTCCTTATCATTGATGAAATCTCCATGTTGCATAGAGATCAATTAAATTCTATTAACCAAGTTTTGACTTATTGTAAAGAAAATAATGAAGCTTTTGGAGGGGTACAAATAGTTTTGTGCGGTGATTTTTTCCAACTCCCTCCTATTGGAAAATACGGTGAACGTAGCAGCGATAAATTTTCATTTATGTCTAAAGCTTGGCAAAATGCAAACTTTAATATCTGCTACCTAACGGAGCAGTTTAGACAAAATGATAATGTATTAGGTGATGTTTTGGAAGATATTCGTTGCGGTAACGTTACGCAGAAATCTATCGACGCATTAAAAAATGCCGCAAACACTACTTTCGAATCTGGAGTAGAACCCACAAAACTATATACGCACAACGAAGATGTCGATTTCATTAACAACACCCATTTAGCGGATTTACCAAGTAAAAGCAGGTTTTTTAAAGCGAAAACATCAGGCGACAAAGCTTTAATATCTGTTTTAAAAAATACGGTTCTTACGCAAAATGACATGCCTTTACGAATTGGAGCTAAAGTAATGTTTCTCAAAAACAACGTTGAAAAAGGATACATTAACGGAACGCTAGGAGAAATTATCGAATATTCTTCTGTTGGAATACCGGTAGTGAAGACATTAGACAATGAAAAAATTACAGCTAGTCCAGAAGAATGGTCTATAGATGATGAAAAGGGGAATACTTTGGCCTCTTATAAACAAATACCTCTGCGGCTTGCTTGGGCAATAACCGTTCATAAAAGTCAAGGAATGACATTAGATGCTGCAGAACTAGATTTAGGAAGGACTTTTGAAAGAGGGCAAGGGTACGTAGCTCTGTCTCGATTACGAGATATTAATAGACTACGATTGCTTAATTTCAATTCCGTTTCATTGATGGTAGATGGACTTGCTATGAAAGCAGACAAGCGCTTTCAAGAATTAGCTAGTGAACTAGATAAATCTACCACTTTGAAAGAGCTAAATAATGAATCCAAAGTTTTTATTAGAGGAAGCGGCGGAAGGGTTTTGACTAAAATTATTAGTAAATAGCCACACAAAGACATAAGCATATATACTAAGCATAAGTTTATCCTATCCCTAACTCAGCTTTTGCAGCTTTAAGAATAGCCTTTGCGCCATCAAGCGTTTTGGCTTCAGCATAAGCTCTTAATACTGGCTCTGTGCCAGAAGGACGAATCATTAACCATTCATCTTCGCTAAGAATATATTTAAACCCATCAATTGTTTGAACTTCTTGTACTTGGTATTCACCAAAAGATTGGTACTTGTCAGCCTTGCAATTGGCAATAACTTCTTGTTTTAATTCTTCAGAAAGGTGTAAATCATCTCTCCAATATTTGAACTCTCCAACCAAGGAATAAATTTCAGCAACAAGTTCTTCTAATGATTTTCCAGATTTAACCATAAATTCAAAAAGAACTAGCCCCATCCAAATACCATCTCTTTCTGGAATATGTCCTGTTATTGCTATTCCTCCGCTTTCTTCTCCACCAACTAGAACATCCTCGGTCACCATTTGAGCAGCAATGTATTTAAACCCAATCTGAACCATATCAAACTCCAATCCCCACATTTCTGCTAAACGTCCAACACGCGGAGTTGTAGAGGCTGCAACAACAACCTTTCCCCCTAGCCCTTTTGTTTTGTGCAAATAGTGCATCAATAACAACATAATATGGTGAGAATCTACAAATTCTCCATTTGAATTATATAATCCAATTCTATCAGCATCACCATCAGTGGCTAAACCAGCAGCGATATTCCCTCTGGATTTTATTAATTGAGAAAACTCTTGTAAATTTTTATCGATCGGCTCTGGAGCCTGCCCCATAAATGATGGATTTTCATCGCAATGCAAGAAAGTCATTTCTGGCAATAGTTTCTTTAGTACATTTTGACCAGCACCATACATTGCATCGTAAGCGAAATTCATATTTGAATTTGCAATAGCTTCTAAATCAAAATTCTCTCGAACTGCATCTAAATATAATTCCTCAAGATCAACATATTCAATCAATCCTTGTTTTACGAAATCTTCAATCGAAAGCGATGCAACATCAATATTTACAGTATCAGAAATAATATCTTCCACTTCCTGGACATGCTCAGGACTTAAAGGACCACCAAAGCCCCCTTTTAATTTATACCCATTATAAGACGGAGGATTATGGCTTGCTGTTACAACTACTCCTATTGAAGTATTGTATTTCACACAACCTAATGAAACCATTGGTGTTGAAACAAAATTCTTCGCTAGTAAAACCTTTATACCTTGATAAGCAAATACTTTAGCGGCAGTTTCAGCAAACATTTCACCCGCAAATCTGCAATCATGACCTAAAACAATAGAAGGTTTGTCATAATTACTTTTCGTCCAACTCCCGGTTGCTTCGGAAATTCTTATTACATTATCTACAGTAAATTCTTTAGCTATTATCGCTCTCCATCCATCTGTTCCAAACTTAATCTTCGTCATAATTTTTATTTTCAGGCTTCGAATGTAAGGATAATAGAGATAATTAAAAAACTACTTATAAGTTGTTGGTTTTTCCTTACTTTTTTCAGGTGATTTTTGATATTTATTTTTCTTAAAGAGTTCATAAATCTCAATCCGCTTATTCCTATAATTGACTTTACAACTATCTTCTTCTAAGCCAAGTATTTTATTGTACCATTTGCTGTTTTCCATTATTCCACTTTTTATAATCCATTTTACCTTGCAAAAATCAATACTCTAAAACTCGAAATAAAGCTTGGAAACGAGCGAGGTAAAAGCTTATTACTCCTTTTTTCTGTTGACCACGTTTTTTTCTATCGATTAAATTATTTTTCTTTTTTCTGTTTATTACTTCCTTCTTGACTCCCAAGATTAGCCGAACAATCTTTAAGATAAATTGACCAACGCTATTAAATAATGGAATAACTATTTCTTGCTCTTCACTATTGCGATTTTCATTTTGTTGCTCAATACCACAATCAAAAGCTTCACATGCTCTGCTATATAAATATTCGTAAAACGAATTTAATAATGGCTTTATTTTACTGCTGTTAAACGCCACCAAATTCTTGCATATTAAAAAAATAAGTCTGAAAAATAAATTCAAAACACATCTGATGATAAAAAGAACTACAAGCAATAGTCCATATAATAATTGCACCATTAAGGGTAACTCCTTCAATCTATATAGTCCTTTTTTCAACTTCACTTACACTTAATTACTAACTTAATAAAGTTATTTTGCCTTATTAATTAAAACAATAGTACGTAGTAACTTTTCAATGTTTACTGTAGTTAAGCAATATTAATTGACTTAACTTTTTAATCAAGTAGAACTTAATAATTACTTAAAACATTACTTAATTTATTAAGCATAATCTCAATAATTTACTTAACTTCGTACTTAAATATGCTGCGTTACACATTCATAGAACATCCCTTAAGCTATCTCTCTGATAACCTTAAGAACTACATCCCTGGCGTCACAGAAGCTTATGCTGCTTACTGCAATCCAGACAAGGAAGTGGTGTTAAAATGTTTTGCTGAGAACGGAACTAGTAAACTCTCCGTAAAAAACAAAGTCCATTTATTACAAAAAGCTAGAAAAGACAAAGCTACACACGCATGGTTTAGAAAAGATATGTTTCTATTTCTTAATAAAGCTTCGGGAACTGGAGTAAAAAGTAAGAAAAAGATTCAGCAACTTACACTAGAAGATGAAGACGACAATAACTACTTGTGCCTGAAATTCATCTCTCCATTTGACCGGATGTTTGACATGCTAATTATAAAAGTACCTCACGCAGGAATATTCGGTATGTCTAAAGGAACGAAGATTACTACGCAACAAAAAGCAACAGTAGGCAATTTGCTATACAATGTTATTGCTGCTCGAATAAAAGAAGAATACAATAATCTAGAAACGCACAACCTAGTGCTTCATAATTTACAAAATCAGAAAACAACTTTAGAAAATACAAAAGAGGAAAATCTATTATTAAAGGAAAACTACAAAAAGAGTCTACAGCATTTTATGAATTCTTTAGTGACACAAATCAATAAAGAAATGGCCGTATCAATTGCCCTGTCCGAAGATGCAAAAGATTTTATCATTTCTAAAATAACAGATTTAGAAACAATTGAGAAAGCAATAAGAGGCGCTGTTCATATGGCTATTAATTTAACCATCAACTACTCTTCTACCCTATTAATTGAACCTGAACATATTTCGATAGAAGAAAGAAAACATATCGATATTACAGTTTACAAAAATGATAAATATTCAAACATTATCGAACTGTTAGACAAATATGAAGTTGCAGCAAGCAAAGCTCATCATCGCGAATGGAAAATTAACGGAAATACAGTTTCTGAACTATGCGAACCGAAGATAACACCTTCTGCTATTACTTTCAATCTTAAGAAGTACAAAAAACCTATAAACACCCTCCTTGAAAGGTATGATGACAAATGGCCTCTACTAAGAACATACTTCAAGCCTTTAAAAAATATAATCGAAAATGGTGGAGATAGTTTTCTTAATGCTCAATCTGCTTAAAAGGAAAAATACATCAACAAAACAGTGCCGTTAATTGAACCCCACAATATATCGGGTAAATATTTCATCATTTCCTCTTTCAAAACTTCGATTATCTCCAAATCAATATTTACATTTGTAGTGTAATGTTATTCATTATTGAGTTATGAAGATTATTATTACTGGAGCCGGCGCCGTTGGGTATCATTTAGCTAAAATGCTTTCAAGTGAATCTCAGGACATCTATTTGATTGATGAGAACGCAGATAGACTTCAATACGTTGCATCCCATATTGATGTATACACCATTGTTGGAGATGCAAAATCTATTAAAATACTGGAAAGCGCAAAAGTAGATTCTTGCGATTTACTAATAGCGGTTACGTCTTCGGAAGAAACTAATTTATTAATCTCGATTCTTGCAAAGAAATTCGGCGCTAAAAGAACCATTGCTCGGATTACAGATTTAGATATCCTAAAAAAAGGAAGAGAAGAAATTTACCAAGACCTTGGAATAGACACTTTAATCTCACCTGTTCTTTTAGCAACAGAGGAAATCAACAGACTTGTAAAAAGATCTGTATTTACTGATGATTTTGAATTTGAAGATGGGAAATTAACTGTATTCGGAATCTCTATCGGAGAAAATTCCCCACTAAAAAACAAAACAGTAAAAGATAGCTCTTATCTAAATCCCGAATTGAACTATAAATCAATTGCCCTTCACAGAAATAAAGAAACAATTTTAACAAATTCGGAAACCATCATTAAAGAGAATGACATTGTTTACTTTATTTCAACCCCTGAATCTATTGATGATGTGACTAATATTTGTGGAAAAGAATGTTTCGTCATCAAGGACATTATGATACTTGGCGGAAGCGAAATAGGAGTCTTAACTGCAGAGCACTTAGAGCAAGATTACAATGTTACCCTAGTAGAGAAAGACAAACTCAGGTGTGAAAAAATTGCGGGAAGACTTAAGAAAGCGCTAGTAATCAATGTTGACGCTAGAGATGTTGAAGCTTTAGAAGAAGAAGGGCTAGCAGACATGGATGCATTTATTGCTGTAACCGGTGATTCCGAAACTAACATAATGTCATCGTTAGTGGCCAAAAATCATGGCGTGCGAAAAACTATTGCACGTGTTGAAAACATTGACTACATACACCTATCACAAGCGATTGGAATTGACACTTTAATCAATAAAAAAATAATTGCCGCTAGTAACATTTTTAAATACGTTAGAAAAGGTAATGTATCTGCAATTGCAAGTTTGCACGGTGTTGATGCAGAAATAATTGAATTTATTGTAAAACCAAACTCTAAAGTCACGCATAAAAAAATTAAAGATTTAAAGTTTCCAAAGTCAGCAAATATTTCTGGAGTAATCAGAGACGACAAAGGATTTATTCCTTTCGGAGACTTTGAACTACAAGCTGGAGATAAAGCTGTAGTTTTTTCACTCACGGAGTCTATTAATAAAATAGAAAAATTCTTTCTTTAGACTATGCCTAAAGCCAAAAGACTACTTAATCATAAAGTAATCGCCCATGTAATTGGAACCTTATTGATGATCAATGGTTTTCTAATGGCAATGTCCATACCCTTCTCTATTTATTATAATGATGGAGCAACGTGGTCATTTATCACTGCTGCCTCACTAACATTTTGCTGTGGCCTAGGACTTAGATTTTCCAATAAACAAAGTAGAGATGCAGAAATAAAAAAAAGAGATGGCTATTTAATCGTAGTACTTGGATGGCTTTCAATGGTAATTTTCGGATCGCTTCCTTACATAATATCTGGTGAAATAAGCAACATAAGCAACGCTTTTTTTGAGACTATGTCTGGCTTTACAACCACTGGAGCTACAATACTAGGAGATACAGGACATAAGATTTCTAACCTTCCTGAAAGTTTATTGTTTTGGAGAAGCACGACTCAATGGATTGGAGGAATGGGAATAATTGTTCTTACAATAGCAATACTGCCTCTTCTAGGAATTGGAGGCATGGAGTTATTTGTTGCCGAAGCCCCTGGCCCCACAAAAGACAAAATTCATCCACGAATAAAGGAAACGGCAAAACGATTATGGGTTATATATTTTGGACTGACATTCGCTGAAATGATACTACTAATGTTCAGTGGCATGACTTTTTTCGATGCAATCAATCATGCATTTACAACAACCTCAACTGGTGGTTTCTCTACTAAAGACGGGAGTATTGCTGAATTTAATTCTCCGACAATCGAGTATATAATTATCTTTTTTATGTTTTTAGCTGGAACAAATTTTACTTTAATCTACTTTGGGCTAAAAGGAAAACTAAAACATTTTTGGAAAAATGATGAGTTCAAATGGTACCTAATGAGTATAATTGGACTAACGGTAGTACTTACCCCGTTCGTACTTAACAATTCTGAAGGAGGTATTGGACAAGCATTTAGAGAGACACTATTTCAAGTTGTCAGCATGATAACTACTACTGGTTACT
This sequence comes from uncultured Flavobacteriales bacterium, assembly GCA_943788755.1. Classification (GTDB taxonomy): domain Bacteria; phylum Bacteroidota; class Bacteroidia; order Flavobacteriales_D; family Parvicellaceae; genus CALSMU01. Next base: position 268,034 of record CALSRM010000001.1, on the reverse strand, counting down.
CAAGTGCTGATTATATGCTTTGGGGCGGATTAGTAATATTTATTTTCTTTTTACTTCTTTTTTCCGGTGCATCTGCAGGTTCAACGAGTGGCGGGATAAAAATAGTAAGAATCGTTCTTTTAATAAAAAATGGATTAATGGAGTTCAAAAGAAGACTCCACCCTAATGCAATTATCCCTGTTCACTTGAACAAAGAACCTGTTTCCAATAAGATAATATACAACCTACTGGCATTCATGTTCTTATATCTATTTATATTTACCGTAGGTTCAATAATAATCACAGCTATTGGAGGCGTTACATTTGAAGAAGCAATTAGTGCAGTGGCGACATCTGTTGGTAATGTAGGACCCGGTATTGGTAGTATAGGCCCGACAGGAAATTTCTCTGCACTTCCAGATGCAAGTAAATGGGTTTTATCCTTACTTATGTTGATGGGAAGATTAGAATTATTTACAGTAGCGCTTATATTCACTCCTTATTTTTGGAAAAGAAATTAATACTATGGAAATAAAATTAAAGTACGACACTCCTGTAGAATGGGCAGATCAAGTAGTCCAAAATATAGACGCTTTCTTACAAGACCATGCGGATGCAGAAAGAAAAGTGGCGCATATGTGCCTTTCATTAATAGCAAAATACCCAGACAAAAGAGATATAATAGCTGACTTGAACCAAATTGCAATTGAAGAACTATTGCATTTTAAACAAGTCTATAACATTATGTACAGGCGTGGACTTACTATTGATTCAGAGTTTAAGAAAGACCCTTACATGAAAGGTATCTCTTCCATTATTCGTGAAGATTCCCAAAAAAGGTTACTGGATCGTCTAATACTAGCTTCAGTTGCTGAAATGCGAGGTGTTGAACGCTTTAAATTAATAAGTCATGTAATTAAAGATCAAGAGTTAAAGAAATTCTATAGCAACCTTTACCTTCAAGAAAAAGAACATGTTGATATATTTCTTCAATTAGCTGAAAGGTACTTCCCTACTGAAGAAGTAGAATCTAGATTGGAAGAGATCCTTATTAAAGAGGGCGAAGTAACTGAATACTTACCTTGGCGGCCTGCCATACATTAGGAATTGTATTTATTTAAAATTTAATTTCTTATTAAAGAGTCTTTTCGTATGTTTGATAAACAATGAAAGATGGATTCTTAGACATATCTAAAATCAATAAGCTATCTCCAGAAAAAGGAAGCGTATTAATCTCTGAGCCTTTTATGTCTGATGAACACTTTAAGCGCTCTGTTGTTTATCTTTGTGAACATAATGAAGATGGATCATTTGGGTTCGTTTTGAATAATTTTTTAGATATTTCTCTTTTTGAATTGGTGGAGGACATAGTTAATGAAGAGTTTAAAGTAAGTTTTGGTGGACCAGTAAGCCCTGACAACCTTTTTTATGTGCACACATTAAAGGATGAATTAAATGGATCTTACGAAGTTATGCCGGGACTTTACACGGGTGGAAAATTTGAAGATTTAATACCATTAATTAATACAGGAGTTATTACTCCAAATGAAATTCGTTTCTTCTTAGGTTATTCTGGATGGGAAGCGGGTCAATTAGACACTGAACTTTCTGTAAGTTCTTGGATTGTTGGCAAAACAACTGTTAGGAGGGTATTGAATACGAATGACAAACACTTGTGGAAAAAAATTCTGGACGAAATGGGCGGGAAATTTAAAATGATTTCCAATTTTCCTGAAGATCCAAGTTTAAACTAGAATATCCTTACTCTCTCTTTGATTTATCAATTCTAAAATCTTTTTGGAGATCTTATTGAAGTATCTTTTGCTTTTATAACCACCAACCCATTGAATCCCTTGGATGGCATTCGTTAAAAAGATTTCATCTGCAGCTAATAAATTTTGAGGTGATAAGGTATTCTCATAAACGGTAATACCATTTTCAATCGCGGTATTAATTACATTCATTCTCATAATCCCTCCAATACAACCATCTTCTAAAGGTGGCGTATATAAAACACCATTACTTACAATAAAAATATTTGAAGAAATTGATTCGATTATTTTTCCTTTCGCGTTCAATATAAAGCACTCTTGTAGCTTATTTTTTTTAGCAAAGTTCGCTGCCATTATTGGCAATAAAGAATTACATGACTTGTATTTTGATAATATATTTACACTTTTATTCACGTCAGAATAAATATCTACCATCAATCCATTTTCATTTAGAATGAAATAGTTGTTTGGTAAATGACTTACCTCAATAAAAAAGATAGCCTTATCTGATTCTGAAAAATAAGCACCTTCTCCTTCTCTAAACAAACTAATTCTAGCTTTCCCTCCAGCTTGAATACTATTTTTTTCAATTAAGCTTTCAATCTGTGCTTTAAAATAATCTGCAGAAAAATGAATAGGAATATCAAGACTTAATATATTAGCCCCTTCGAGCATTCTTTCGATATGAAATTGCAAATTATAAGGCAATCCATTGAGAATACGGATTGACTCAAACACACCATCACCAAACCTAAATGCTCTATTGTCTTTCATGAAAGACTGGCTTGCACTAAGCATTTCACCATTTAGTATTATGTATTCTCCTTTTGCCATTTAAAAAGTTAAAAATAAAGATTGCCTTCGTACCAAAATAAATAATAAGACAATATGCTTAAAAAATCTTACTAAACCAATCATTTATCATATAAATAAAATTTGTCAAAAACTGAAAATCTAACAATACAGTGAAAATAACGCCAAAAAATGCACCTCCAATATGTGCATCATGTGCAATTCTAGTACCTCCTTTCTTACTCATATAATGCTCTGCAAGTAAATACAATACTCCAAAAATAAAACTTGGAATACTAATTGGAATAAAAAGAAGCCCCATACCTCCAGTTGGATATAAAATAATTGAGCTAAACACAATTGCTGAAACTGCTCCCGAAGCTCCTACAGCTAAATAATTAGGATTATCCCCATGTTTCTTTAAAGAAGGTAACGTTGCAAATAACAAACCTCCAACATATAAGGTGATGTAATACAAATAACCAATATTTCCAAAACCCCCAATTATTCCTTCACTACTCGGGTACCCATCAACTAAAACACTCTCTACAAAACCTCCGAAACTATAAAAAACATACATATTAAGGCCTAAATGCATGTAATCAGCATGAATAAAGCCATGTGTAAACACCTGCCACCAGCGTTTATGATGTTTTACAGAATACGGACTTAGTGTTAACTTATAACTTAAATCTTTATCGTTTAATGCTAGAAAGGAAACAACCACAGTAATAGCAACTATTATTGTGGTAATACTAAATGAAATCACAAATTATTACTTCTTTTTGAGTTTAATGTCTTTTGTAATAAAAGACTTGAAAGATGATTTGTCTAATATTTCAATTTCATCATAAATTTCTTCATATGCATCTTCACCTCCAATATAAATATCATATCTACCTTTAGGCAATATCATAATGTAACGATGTGATTTATCATTTGGAATATAATCTCCATAAACTTCTTCCGTTTCTAAATCCGTTACTTGCACAAACAAATCAAGAAACTTTTCAGAATCATCATCAGATGATATCGTTCCTGAGATTACCGTATAACGAGGTTCAATATCTAAAAAGTCTACTCTATAAATATCTAAGTCACCATAACCTCCTTTTCTAACAGCAGAAATATATCCATGTTTTCCAGATTCTGAAACTCTAAAATTCATGTTATCTTCCGGTGTATTTAATGGGTAACCTAAATTTTGCACACTTGAATACTTGTTTTTTATTGGATTCCATGTTGTTTTAAAAATATCAAAACCTCCCATACTTGTATGACCTTTAGATGAGAAGTATAATGATTTACCATCTGGTGATAAATTAGGAAAATCTTCATCAAACTTAGTGTTAATATTTGGCCCCAAGTTAGTTGGCAAACTCCATTTCCCATTAGGCAATAATTGACAAGAGTATAAATCAATACCACCATATCCACCAGGCCTATCACTGGCAAAATACAATTTACTTCCGTTTCTATTAATGCATGCTGCTATTTCTACATATTTTGAATTAACGCTCTTCTCTAGCTTAATAGGATCTTTTAAAGCAGCCCCATCAATTTTACACTCATATAGATCTCCATACTGCTTAAAATCTTCATAATAAAAGATGGCCCGTGTTCCATTCGCATTTAAACCAACAACCTCTTCTCTGCCATCCGGCGTATTGATGCTTACTGGTAATGGTTGCGCTTTTTGATATTCTCCAGATTTTACATGTGACATAAATATATTCGGCAAGTAAGATCCATCTGATTGCTCTATACTGCTTAAATCCCTTTTCGAATTAAACAACAAAAATGATTCATTGGTTGGAATAAATGGAAAGTAGTCTGCATAAGGTGAATTTATATTCTTTCCAAGGTTTTCAAATTTTACTTTCACCCCGAATTTCATCAACTCCTTAGCATTTTCGCAATATTCAATCTGTTTAACCGCGTCTATTTTATTTGCTTCAGAGCCATTATTTGTTTCTCTAAACTTTTCGTAGGCGTCTATAGCAGCATCAAATTGATAACCAAAATGATAAGCTCTACCAAGCAAATACCAGGCATTGGCGTCTATTTTAGGATCCTTAGTTAATGTTTCTAAATGGGATATTGCTAAGGACTTATCTATATTCGTATTCAAATAACTTACCGCTAAATTATAGTTATACTCAAGATTTTCTTTATCTTCTTCATAAAGCGGCAAATATTCATCAATTGCATCTTCAAAATTACCTGTTTCAAAAAACTTAATTGCGGCTTTCTTGTCTTGTGATGAGATATTTCCAAAAACAAGAAATATTAGGGAGGAAATTAATATTCTTTTCATTTTTAATTTATTAGATTGCAAATATATAGGTAATAGAAATACTACATACAAGGAATGTGCAAAACTTTAGTTGCTAGTATTGTGCAATTAAGCCGAGTCATATATATTTGACATCTTAAAATGAGAAATTGTGGCTAAGCAAAGTAATTTTTTAGGCGAATTTATTAAGGAACGAAAAACCGTAGGTGCCATAGCACCAAGTTCTAAGTTTTTAATGAAGAAGATGATTGGTCCAATCGATTTTCAAAAGGCGGATGTCATTATAGAACTTGGACCAGGAAACGGCGTTTTCACAAAAGGTATTTTGGAAAGAATGAAACAAACATCAAAATTATTTTCATTTGAACTGAACACTCCTTTTTACAAACACATCTCCGAGATTATGGAAGATAAGAGGTTAATATTAATTAATGACTCTGCTGAGGAAATTGATAAACACCTTAAAAAACATGGAATTGGAAAAGTAGACTATATAGTTTCATCACTGCCATTTGCAGTTATCCCAAAAGAAGTTAAACTAAAAATCATTGATAAATGTGTTAAGCAATTGAAAGATGATGGAATGTTTATTCAATTTCAATATTCATTAAATTCGAAGAAATTATTGAGCTCAAAATTCTCGCAAATAAAAATAGATTTTTCCGCATTAAATTTCCCACCAGCATTTGTATACAAGTGTAAACTATAAAGTTATAGTTTCTTACCCCTCAACATTTCTCTTTTCCCAGGCGGTCCTTCTAGACGTTCCACTACAAATCCAATACTTTTCAAATCTCTTCTCACTTGCCCTTTTGCACAGTAAGTTACAAATACTCCAGAAGAGCTCATTGATTTATATAACTTTTCAAAAATCGAAATATCCCACATTTCAGGTTGAGAATTAGGACCAAAAGCATCATAATAAACTAAATCAATCGGTTCCATAATTTCAAATTTTTGAATTTCGTTTTCCACCTTTTTGACAGAAAATAGACTTGTTATTGGATGGTGTTCGTCCCAAGGTGCCTTATGAATGGCGTTAAATATTTCTTGCGAACTATCTCCAATTACGCTTGTATCATAATTCAACCCATCTAGCACTGCATTATGTAAAGGATAAGTTTCCAGGCCAATATAGTTAATTTTACAAGTAGAATTTATACATGTAAGCAGCGTATTTAAGCCCGTACCAAAGCCTACTTCTAAAATATTAACTTCGTTTTTTGATTTTTCAACCTCTTTTAAACCCTTATCGATAAAGACGTGCAAAGACTCTTGAACTGCTCCATGCCTAGAATGATATGTTTCGTCAATATCCTCCCTATATAATGTGTGAGAGCCGTCTTTAGAAATAATTAGCTTTAAATCCATAATTATTTTTTAAAAACAACTGCTATTTCGTTAGATATTAATTTATTCATGTGTTAACTGACGCGCTATATTAACATCAATTTTTTCTTCATTTTGGAAAGACACAATCCTTGCAATACCAAGACCTTGACCTGTAAATTTTTTAAGTATTACTTCCGCTCCAGAATACAATCCTTCATTCCCACAATAGTAAGTTATGCCTTCATCTTCAGGTGTTGAATCTATACCTAAATAATCTAATTTTACAAATATCATACTCCTAGCTTGCGGAACACCGTCAACATAGGTTCCTAGAAATACCCTATACTCTAGACCTTCAACTGGGGTCGGAGGTAAATCAATAGGAATAGCTGTTGACTCTTCCCCACCAACTTTATTACCGTCTTGATATTCTCTAATTTTTGCATTTTGGATACCGGCCAATTCATATTCTCCTTTTGCTAATTCTGCCTCCTCCATGTTTGTAAATACTCCTGCAAGAAACTGACTTGAACTCCCTTCTTTAATTGTACCGACTTTATATTCGGACAATAACATCACCACACTGTCTATCTTAGAAGGAACAATTCCTTCGAAAGTCCCAAGGTCTACATAGTATTCAGTACCAACATTTGTTGGATTTACAGTAATCAATTTAGATTTTTGAGACGGAGTAGCTTCTACAACATTTTCTGTTTGAGAACCACCATTTTTATTAAGAACACCATCAACTGAAATTGCGAAAACTCCATCACCTTTCTCGATTATAAGTTGATTCGCTTTCGCTATTGAAACTTTTTCGCCGTTGTAATAAGCGGTTATAAATGCTCCAACCAAGCCTTTAGCAATCATTTCATTTTTTCGCTCAACCGTTTCCGGAACTGAACGAAAAATACCTGTAGAATATTTATACAAACCATTAATATTTTTAATAACAAGCGGAGAAACATTAAATATGTTATCCGCTTTTATTGATTTCGAGAAAGCACCAACTTGAACTGTAAAGAACAACCCTTCTATTGTTTCTACAGCCTCTACATTTGCAGCGTCATTTCCTAAATCATCAATATACTGATTACTATCATTTGAAGATGCTCTAGACTCATCGTTATCGGTTGCCGTGAATTCATTATTGACTGCTACTGCAGTTGTTGTACTTGTATTGTTTTCTATTTCAACAAAATCAGTTGAAACCGGTGCACCTTCTAATTCTAATTTACGTGCTTCAGATAGAGACATATATTCCCCATTATATATTGCGACAACAAAAGCATCTGAGTACCCAATACTTCTAATTTCATTTTTTGCATTATTGGCAATTTCCCAGGCAGTAAAATAACCTACTCTATAGCGGGTTATACCATCTCTAATGACTTCAGCAGAAATAGGTGCAAAACCTTTGAACAAATCTTGTGGAATAGGTTTTCTAAAAGCACCAACCTGTACTTTAAAAATTAATCCATCAGGGTTTCCTGGATTTATTGGAATTGGATTTTCATCTGAATAAGTAATATCCGTATTGAGAGCAAAAATATTATCCACAAGTTCAGAAGGAGGAACAAAGTTAGAAGCCAAAACATCATCAATAACTATCTCATTAATAGGTTCTTTATCATAATAAGATAATGCTAAAGCCCTGTAATCATTAGCAGTTTCTTTATCCAAGTTTGCTATTGTACTATTCCTTTCCTCCTTAGCATAAGCCAAGGAATTATATAAGTCATCCACTGTTGCCTCAGCAGCAAGTTTCTTCTGCCTGTTACCATCAGCACTAACTCTTAATTCATTTGCTTTTGCTAAATAATCCGCTTTCTCAGATTCGTCATCGGTTGACCTTGCTTTTGATTCAAAATCATTCGCCTTATTCTCTTGCTGCAAAGCAAGGTTTCCATAAGAATTGAATTTTAACTTTTCTTGTTCCAACTCGTTTTGTAAGTCATCTACATTTTGCTGCTTAGCATAGAAATCAATATATGCGTCCGACTTTCGAATTGGATCCACTTCATCTGCATTTAAGTTAGTTAATAAAATCCCTTCTTCTATAATAGTATCTTCATGCAGTTTTGTTTTATTTCCTTGAGTTCTAAGATTGCTTGCTTCCTTCTGTTTGATTATCGAGAGATTTGTATACTTATCAGCTTCGTTGATTGCTTCAATCTGTTGTTCTTTTGTTAGAGTTAAAGCATTTTCTCTTAATTCAGACGCTTTATTCGCGTATTCAATCACTTTTGCATCAGCTTCATCAGCTTTTGACAATAACTGAGTGGACAGTCTATTACCTTCTTCCTCTTCAACAGATGTAATATTTTCATGTTCTGCTAAATAAAACTCAACAACAGCTTCAGCATAAAGTTTTTCAGCTTTTTTGTAATAATTGATTGCTGTAGCCTCTTTTCTAGCAGCTTCATTCAAATTACTTGCTATTACACTTTTATCTTTCTCATTCAAATTTTGTACTCTAAGCACTTCTGCATCTGCTAACAATTTGTTACCTGCACTTTCAAACTCCTCAGCTTGTCGCTTTGAGAATGTCTCATCGCTTAGATTTCCTGCAGTAGACTTTGACTCATTCAATCCTGACAATGCTAAATCCGCTTCGTTCTTATTTGCTACTTCAACTACTTCAGCTAGGCGCATATCCTTTATCTCCTTTTCTTCTTTTAGTTTTCCAATTTGCTGATTGATTTTCTTTGCCTCACTCTCTGACGCTCCCTCTAATTTTGCTTGTTGCGTTTTAATTTCTTTATTAATTATTGCTAATTCATCAATTTCAACTTGATTTTCAGCAATCATTTCAGCAGCGGAACTACTAGTATATGTAAGATCCTTAATACTTTTTTCATCTGCCACTCTAGAAACTTCAAAAATCTCTATATCTATTTCATTTGGATTAAATGATACACCTGCAACTTCCTCATACGGAAAATCTATCACATCTGTTGTCTCTGGTTCAACCACATCTGCTTTCTCTGTCTCAAGCTCATCTATTGTCTCTGCATCAACCACATCTGCTTTCTCTGTCTCAAGCTCATCTCTTGTCTCTGTTTCAACCACATCTGTTGTCTCTGTAATATTTGTATTAATATAATCAGCTACATAATCTTCGTTGGTCAGCTCCTCTAGAGCTGCTATAGACTTTTCTTGATTTTTGCTACCTGCTAGTTCGTTTGAATTTGCTTGTTTTAATAAGTCCGATTTCTCTTCCGGATCAGAAGAGTTTTCTGCAAGTATTCTCAATTCATCTGCTTTTGTGAAATTTGCGTTTGCTTTTTCCTCAAAGTAAGTAGCTTCTACAAACTTTTTATCCACCTCAGGAGAATCTTTATTTACTTCGGCATCAATCGTTAATTCATTAATTTTATTCCTATTGTCATTTTTCTCAATATCATTAGCAACAGCCAACTCCACTGAAACATCTTCTTCTAATATGTATATTTCTTTCTTTTTCTCTTCTATTTTTGATTGAATTTTTGATTTTTTCTTATCCGACAGAGAACCTAACAAGTCATTTTCAAGTGAAGCAATTTCCTGTTCTTTAATTGTTATTTCATCTATCTTCTCTTCAATATTATTCACCTTCTCTTGAGCTTCACTATTATTAAATGTTTTTTCTGTTGAATACGCCTTTTCAAAATCATTCTCCTCCACAACTTCATTATCCAACTCATAAACAAGCGTTTTGTAACTATCCGTATTTTCTAAATTAGTTTCGCTTGCCAAAACATCAGCATTACTCATTATTTCATCGTTCTTTTTAATATCTGCTTCAACTACACTCATCTCTTTAAAGATATTATTCATGCCCATAAGCAGTTCTAACTCTTTTGCAGGATCTTCTTCGCTATCCATCCTGTCTTTAATATCTTGAGCATCTGCTTTCAAATCAGCCAACCATAAATCATTAATTTGATTTTCCGATTCGGCTCTTTCAACCGGATCTGAAATACTAGATGATTCATCCTTTTTATCTTGGTAAGCATCGTATTTGATTTGGTTTGAATTTACATCCATTGTTTCAGTTTCTACTACAATAGCTACCTCATCAATTATTAACTCATTATTTGCTATTTTCTCTACAGCTTCACTTCGATAGTCTGTTAATTTCTCTATATCACTCTCTAGCTGTGCTCTCTTATCATTATCCTCTTCTAGAACCAATTGATCTTTAGCATCTTGAATGCTTTCGTCAACAGATACAATTATTTCATTATTAATTTTATTTTCTTTTTGCGCCTTTTCAATTGGATCTGAAATGTTATTTGTTTCAGATAATTTGTTTTCATAATAAGAATAATCATCTAAAACGTTCTCTGATTTGGTTCCAGAATCAATAACCCTATTGTTCTGTTCAATCAAATATTCTTTTTCATCTTTTAAAACCAATAAAGCCGCAACTGTATTTTCAAGTTTTCGCTTTTTTTCATCATCATTTTCATCAAAAGCAGCATTCTGAGCCCTTTGAATATCTTCATCCAAGATAGCTATCCAGTTTTGATTAATTTCATTTTCCTTTTTAGCCTTATCAATAGCATCATCAATTTCAGACGCATCTGAAATCTCATCCACATAATCTTGATAAGCGGCAGTGTTGTCAATAATTTCATTCACTGTTTCACCTTCTACATTGGCAATCTCCGAGGAAGATTCTGCAGGTTCGGAAAGATGTGCAAGCGAATTTTCATTACTATTAATATCACTTCCTACAGAATTAATAGAGGTTTGAATTTGGATCCTTTCCCGTTCCGTGAAAGTCAAATCAGAGTCTAATATATCAGTAGAAAGACTATTCATTAATTCTGCTTGATAGCTTAATGCAGTAGCTTCCTTTTGAAATTCTTCCTTTTTAGCAAATGATTCAGCAGAAAATTGTAATGCCATTTTTAATTCTTCATCTAAAGCATCTATTTGAGCTTGAACCGAAGCTTTATCTTTTTGTTTTTTTGTTTTAGACTTTTGATCAGTAAGGTTTTTAATCTTATTCTTAATAGCTTCTTCTTCATCTCCATACCTTAACGCTTCAGCTAATTCATCATCTGCTTCAGCTTGCTTTACTCTTGCTAACTCCAACATATGTTCATAAGCATTTCTCTCATGCACGTCATCGTGATTTCTTGTAACAATATCGGTGATATGCTGTTGAACCTTACTCAATTCCTCCACAGCAACTTCATGCGACTCTTCATTTAACGCAGCCTCTATTTCCAAAGCAATTACAGCTTCTTCTTCTAAATCTTTATTTAACAGATCTAATTCTACTTGAAGGTTATTCGCCAACTCTAGAGTTGCCATCGCTTTTTGATTTTGCTCTTTAGACAGTTTTAGTAAACCTTCAGCTTCCTGAATTTTTCTTTCTTTCTCAACCAAATTCGAAATTGAACTAACTTCCCCTAATAAAAGTTCTGCTTCCTCAATAGATAATTTTGCAGAAGCATTATTCTTTTTAGCAATAGAATAAGCAGCATTCATCTTGTTTTCAATTTCAGCAACTTCTTTTCTGTCTTCTTCCACCATTTCAGAAATTAGACCCATCAAATCATCTGTGGTTACATGCACATCTATCACATCGTTTAACACATCGTTTTGATTGATAAATAATGAATCTGGGAATTCATCTAAGTTTATAGCAGGATCAGACAAACCATTAATAACTTGAGCTAGAATACCAGCAGCATCTTCCACTTCTTCATCAAACAAGTTCCTAATTATTAATTGCTCTAAACCATTTTTATTTACCAATAAAACTTCTTGTTTTAAAGGTTTTAATGTTTTTTGAGCTGGTATATCTACTATACCGGAATGAATCTTTTCACTTTCAGGCGTCTCAACTATTAATTTATATTTCCCAGGTTTTGGTAAAACAATAACATACTTACCTTCCGAATTTGGAAAGAACTCTCCTTCCATAAATCCTGTAGCAGAGTTCTCTACTTTTATAGAAGCTTTATCATCAGCTGCATTTATTTGATTAATGAACTCTCCTGCGAGAATTACATTCAACATCGGAAAAGTTTGTACTCTCACCTTATACACATCCAAATAACCGCCTTTAGCAGCCCTTGCAGATGCGAAATATGCATTTTCATTAAGTGAGTCCACAACGTACATTATGTCATCATCTGGAGTGTTAATTTTGTAATCTAGGTTGACAGGATCCCCAAATGTATTAGATTCCATATCGTAGCTACTTTTAAAGACATCATAACCTCCCATACTAGAATGTCCTTTGGAACAGAAATAAAAAGTAACCCCATCTGAATGCAAAAAACCATATGAATCATCATAAGGAGTATTTATATGAGCTGGCAATATCTGCGCATTTGACCATTCTCCATTTGCAACCTTCTGACTTTATAAAGGTCTAATCCATTTTCACCATCTTTACCATAACTTGAATAAAAAATCACATTTTGATTTTTTGCGGGAAAGTAGACAAGTGATCGATAATCTTTCTTTTTATCTAATTTAGATTGAAATTCATCTGTAACTAATATTTTACCCCCTATTTGACTTAAATCATACGAATATTGAAATCTTGGGTAGCTTGATACCTTTTTTTCCTCTACAACCAGTTCGGTTAAATTCCTTAGAAGATTTTTACCGTTTTTAGCCATATTAATATGCAGGTCAACCTGCAAATCATTTTTATCATCACTTTCACCATATTGCTTAAATTTTTCATATTCTATTAAAGCTTCGTTAAATCGATAGGTTAAGTGGTAGGCTTTACCTAAAAAGAAAGTAGCACGGGACTCCTTGCCTCCTTTTGTAGCCGAGTACCTTAAATACTTGACACTTTCAGATTTATCTTCGTCGGTAAAAAGAAGACAAACTCCAAATTTTAAATTGAATTCCGTGCTTTTAGGATCTTTTCCTAGAAAGTGAGACATCTGCGGTTTCGCTTCCCCATAGTTTCCTTGATCAAATTGCTCATTTGCATAAGCTAATCGTTCTTTATCATTCTCAAAGACTTGCTGAGAAAACCCAACAGATGTTAGTAAAACGAATAGCGTTATTATAAACCAATATGTAATACTTACTTTCAAATTGCACTTATTAAGTAAACCTATTGCACCAATACGTTCATACCTATTTATTACCTTTAATTGGCATTTTATTCTCTTCCCTTTTCAATAATCGCTCTATATTTTTTCTATGCGTTAATATAACCATGATCGAAATAATAATTGAAAAGTAGATTAACGAAGGAGTTTGCGCTTTAAACACAAAAATAGTGATAAATGGGAAAAAGAAAGCTGCCATTATAGCCCCTAAGGATACGTACTGGCTAATTAAATAGGTAAATAAAAAGATAACAAAACTTACTGCAGCAGCCGGAAAATTAATTGCTAACACAATCCCTAATAGAGTAGCAACGCCTTTACCTCCCTTAAATCTAGCATAAATTGGGAAAACATGGCCAAAAACTGCTGCCATACCAATTGCTAACTGTAGATTTACAAATTGATTTGACCCTAATTCATAAGTCGTAAATAGGTACGAGAAACCTTTTACAGCACCCCAGCCTTTTAAGATATCGAAAAATAGCACGGGAAACCCTGCCCTTTTTCCAATTACTCTAAACGTATTGGTTGCACCTGCATTTTTACTTCCATGGTCCCTTACATCAACACCGAAGAACCACTTACTCACCCATACCGCTGATGGCACCGATCCAATTAAGTAGGCCAACACAATTGCTAATACATTATTATATGAAATAATTTCTTCCATAATATTGCTAAAATATTAATCAAAGCTACGTCTAAATCCAACTGCTTTGGTTTTCGTAGATAGTTGAAACGTGTAATCTTCTATTCCTTTAGCTCCTTTGAACTTAGTTTTCTCCTTTTTTGTTTCCAAAATAACTGCATTAAAATCTTCATTTGTAGAATAGACACTCATTAGGCCGCGTGTATAGCTGAAGTAATAAAAATTATTTTCATCCATTTGGAGGAATATACTGATCTTATCCCCTGTCCTTCCTTTATAGATTACCACTTTCCCTCTAACGTATTTGAAAACTTGTTTTTTATCCAAATTAGCTATTCCAATATCACTATAGCTAACATAAGCTTTTCTACTTGCCTCCCATTTAAATCGTATATCTGCTAGGTTGATTTGAGTTTCTAATGCTTCAGGGAATTTCTTCACTTTTCCATGAATAGTTAAATCAGACACAATTTTATCTGCTACTTCGAGATCTACTTGCTCTCTCAAAGATTTCTCATAAGTTGAGTTATCTAAATCTAATGCCGATAAACCGGGATATTCCGAAATATGTTTTGCCATTTTTTCCAATGCAAGGTTATTAAATGGAAATTTTACCGAGACACTCGATTTAATTGTTAATTCAGCTTTAATAGGGTTATAATCTATCTCACCAATCGAAAGCAGTTCCACCTGATCTAGGTTTACTCCAAAATTAAATTCACCATCCCCTTGAAGCTTGCAGCTTTCTACATTTAAACTTACATATTTACCCGGCAAAGACTTTTCTTTCAATTTATCCATATTAGATATCTGATACTCTTTCCTGTTTTTATCGTAGTGTAAAAACCCATCAGCTGTCATTACGTCGATATGTGTCTTTTTAGCTTTTTTAGACAGGAAAGTTGAATACAATGCAATAGAATCATTATTCATGACAAGACCAGCCCCTATTGGATTTCCTTCAATATCAGTCAATTCTTTTGCTACTGGAATGAAAATATCTGCAGGATCTAATGCAGCTTCAAAACTCATCCAACTTCTTTCCAAGCCTTCACAATCATGAGCTATTCTGGTCTCTCCTTTAAAAGTAAGTTCTTTAAAAGCAGCGAACATCTCCACTTCGCCATTATATTCAAATTGAGGACTCAACTTAAACCCAGCTTGATCATCAATCGTTCCTTTTGCATAAGTTTGATGCGTTGTATCTGGATGAATATTTGAAAAGTATATCTTCTGCTCATTTTTCACCTCATCTACATAGTTATAAAACCCAGAAGCCGTGTAATCATTTTTTGCTTTTATTTCAACCGTCCCATCAAATATCTCATGATATCTCGTAATATTATTGGCTATTATTATTGCATTTTTCAATGTTTCCATCTTAGCCTTCTTGTGAATAATAATCCTTCCTGAATCTGGGTGTATTTTAGCATCAGCAATATTTATATAAATAATTTTATCGCATATCAATTTCTTCTTCTTTGTATCAAAACTAGCCTTTGGCGATTTGAACTCAAGTGAGTCTTGATCTGGATGCGTAGAGAAGAAATTGGAGCCTGTTAATTCTAAATCTGAATCAATTGTTGTTACACTCTGATCACTGGACTCCATGTCTATATCGCCAGATTCCATTTCCCATTTGAATACATTCATATAACAGATATATTGATTTTCTGGAAACTCAACCGCAGAAGACCCCTTATTTGATTTAAACTCTCCCGATCTTGACACGAAATCCACATGTGCGTTAACATCTACTGTTTTAAATGATGTAGCGGCCAAATCCGCAGTCAAAACTTTAAATTCTGCAGTATCTGCATCGATTACATTCAATCCGTAACCATATCCATAAGAAAGCATTGTTGCTTTACCAAAAAACATAGTTCCCTCTCCTGTCATTCCCTCAGGACGCAATGCTAATATACCTTCTAATTCCGCATCTTTATTATCAAAGAAAACTAGGTGACTTTCTTTACTTTCAGCATAAAGAACTTTCTCTTTTGGTATATAAACAACTTCCACGTCAACTCCTTTAACTAATGGAACCTCTGGCAATTCACCAACAGCTTCTTGTCTTGTATTTGTATACTCTTGAGCAAGGGCTTTAACTGTTTTTGGAAGAAATGTTATTTCATTAGACACCGCATGAGAAGTTAAGAAATTTATTTCCCCTGTACCTTGAAGACCCTTATTACTTAATCTAATCTGATTATCATAAGTGGCTTGATCTCCATATATCTTGAATCCATCGCTAGGTGTTTCTCTAATAAAACCTAATGAATAATCTTTTTGTAATCGCAATTTCTCTTCAAATTCCGGGAATATACCTGCTGATATAAATGTCCCATCAAATGCCAACCCTTGATTCGAAAAGTTATCCAAACTATCCATAACGAAAGGCTCTAGAATAAATTTAAATACATCTCGCTTATATGCGCCTTTTTGAATATTATCTTTATCATAAAAAACATATGTCTTTTTAGTGCAATTTAATATGGGGTATTCATGTTTTGAGGTATCGGTTCCTGACTTATTACTAGCAGCATCAATTTCGATTTCACCCCTTACTCCTTCGATAGTAGAGAACAATCTTTGTGGCCTGCCATAAGGATTTTCCAGGTTTCTCACCCGGACTCTCATCGAGTCGCACTCAATCAAGTTCAATTTAAAATCATTATAATTAAACATGAAGTTTTTACCAAAATACTCTGTTCTTCCTGCATTAATAATCCCTGCAAATTGAATATTCCGATTCTTTTTAACTATCAGTTCTCTATCTTTTGGGAAAATTTTAACATATTGCACATCACTTAAAGTTGCTTTTCTGACTCCTCTAATTAATAAATCATTAGTTGTCAAATTCAAGGACGCATTTTTTTGAGATTCTGACGCAATATCCAAAACATCATAATCCCGTTTCATTTTTCTAGCATCAATGTAATGATAAAGTTTTTCTTTAATGTAGACTAGTTTCTTTTCTTGGTCGTATGAAATAAAACCTAATATAGTTAATTCATAAAGCAATGGTTCCAAGCCCGAAACTGTTTTTCTCATTGCTGTAGCCAAATCAGAAACTTCTAATATATCAGATTGCATTTTATTAGCATGTATTTTAAACATTACCAGTGGGTTATTACCTAAACCACTCAATCGATCATACATTCCTCGGTCGTAAAAATTGAATGATTCGAAATTAGCAGCGGTATCAGAACTTCCGTATAGAGCTCCAAATTCAATTACGGGATCACCTACTTTCCAGGTCAAAGCTTCAAAATACATATCTAACTTATGGTATGAATTGTGATAGGGTGAAATTGAAATACCTTGCCCCCCTTTTACAAGCCCTAATTGTTTCGAATTATTATTATATGTGAATGAGATACCAGGATGTGTTATAGAATCTTCTTCTATAAAAAGTTTAATTTTTGCTCTTTCAGCTGTAATATTATCAGCATTGATAGTAAATATAATAGATTCTGAAATTATAAATTCTTTATCTTTATAGTGGAATATTACTTTTGCTAACTCTTCATTTGTACCTGCGCCAAGCAGGTTTTGCCCTCTAATAGTAAATCCCCCTTCGTAATCAACATCTTCGAAAATGTTTTTAATCAATAAACGTTTATCGTACGACTCAAAATTGGGATAAGTTACTTTCTCTATACCCCTATTTGATAAAACATTTTCTGAAACCTTCCCTAGAATAGGATTTTCAAAATACTTACTGTAAAACAAAACAGAATCTGCAGTGAAACCAGCACTTTTCATACTAATCTTATAACCTTTAACATCTGCATATACTTCTTCCTTTTCTAAACCTGCTCTTTCCCAAGTTACACTCCCATTTTCGCCTAACCAAGTGGATGTCATAGGAAAATAGACTCCCTTCGTATTATACAATACTGAACTATCGTTTTTAGAATAGCATTTCAAATTCATTTCTTCAAATACAATTACCGGCTCTTTATCGTAGGTGAACTTAAACCTATTACCACTTGATTTCCAAGTAGTTGAACTTGATTTAAATATAACATTTCCATCAAACAAATTATTACAAGTTTCTAAATATTTAGAGGTTCGCTTTTTATTATTACCATCCAATACAGCTATTAAGGTTTCATGCCAAGCATTAAAATCATCATTTGTTTTACCAGAACTAACGAAATTCATTATTGCTGATAAATAGTTCTTAAAATCAGGATATGGTTTCAACTTCTTTTCAGACATTAAATTTGAAGTTGTATATACTTGAGCCCTCTGCTCTGGGATCAATTCAGTCCCAAGCCAAACCGGCTCGAACTCTTTCATAAATTCTTTAGCATCAGATTTGTTTACGAAAGCCAAATAAGATTCTGCATCTTTAAAATATGCCTCAGGTTCAGACGTGAAATTATGATATTGTGAAAATATGGCAGTGCTCAAAAAAAAATAGAAGAGTATTATAAGTAGCTTGTTCATACTTAAAGTTTTTCGAGCATTAGCATTGCCCAGTTGTTCTTTTCCTGCATTTTAACAAACTTCAATCCATTATTAGATGCTGCGTTTCGCAGTTCATCTATATCTGTAGTAAAAAAACCACTCAGGAGTAGCTTCCCTTCTACTTTAAGACAGTTAGAATATACTGACATATCTTGCAAAAGAATATTTTTGTTAATATTAGCTAAAATAACATCAAATAAGCTGTCGTACAATAATTTAGAGTCACCTTTTTCAACAATAATATTTTTGGTGTTATTAAGTTTACAATTATTAATCGTATTTAGAAAAGCGCCTTCTTCAATATCTATAGCTTTAACATGTTTTGCTCCCAATTTCTCTGCCAAAATCCCAAGCACCCCGGTTCCACTGCCCATATCCAGAAGATCAATGCTTTTCAAATCAATTGAAAACAACTCTTTTGACATTAAGAAAGTGGTTTCGTGATGTCCAGTTCCAAAAGACATTTGTGGAGAAATTATTATATCATATTCCACTTTAGATACAGCATGAAAAGGTGCGCGAATAATACAATTGGAGTTAATTACAATAGGGTCAAAGTTACTTTCCCATAAGGCATTCCAATTTTGGTTTGCTATTGTTATTATATCAACCTCTATCTTTTGTCCTTCAATTCTACGTATGTTTAAATCTTTCAATAAAGATTTAGAGAACTTCTCTTTCTTTATGTATGCTTTAACTCCATTCAGCGTATCTTCGAAAGCTTCAAAGCCCCTATCTCCTAATTCTGCATATAAGATTTCCCTTGCAGGTAAAAGTGGTTCTAGTTTATAGCAAACTTCAATGTACCCCATAAATAAAATCTAGTTATATTAAAAAGATTTGATAATAGCCGAAAATGAATCTACATCCAAAGCAGCGCCGCCAATCAAACCTCCATCCACGTCTTTATTCATAAAGAGTTCTTTAGCGTTGGAAGCGTTGCAACTCCCTCCATATAAGATGGAAATCTCCTCTGCAGTTTCCAATGAGTACCTCTCAACCAATAAACTTCTAATAAAAGCATGAATTTCTTGAGCTTGGCCAGGTGAAGCTGTAACGCCTGTACCAATAGCCCAAACGGGTTCATAGGCAATTACAACCTCTTTGATTTCACTATTTGATAAATGGAATAATGAATTTTCTAGTTGAGATTGAATTACTTTATAGAAATCACCAGACTCTCTTTTATCTAAGTTTTCTCCACAACAAAAGATTGGTATGACCTTATTCTCTATAAGAACATTAATCTTTTGTTTTAATAATAAATCTGATTCATTTTGATATTGCCTTCTTTCAGAATGCCCAACCAAACTATATCCGACTCCAATAGAATACAACATAGAAGCAGAAATCTCACCAGTATAAGCACCATTTTCATTGTCTGAACAATTTTGAGCTGCCAGATAAATATTTTTAGACTTATTACTAGAAAAACCACTTAAATAAACGGAGGGTGGTGCAATAATAATTTTTGTAGAACTTACTATTTCAGCATTATTCAAGGATTGAAATAGCGAATGTGCAGCGCTATTGTTCATATTCATTTTCCAGTTTCCAACTACTATTCTTTTTCTCATTCAACTAATCTATGATAACCTAACTCTTGGGTCTAAAACCCCATAACTAATATCTACCAAAATATTTATAAAAACAAAAAATGCAGAAATTACAATGACAGCACCCATAACAATTGGCAGGTCATCCTTTTGCAAAGCATTAATCAGTTCACTACCTATTCCATCCCAGCCAAAAATACGCTCTACAAATACTGCACCTGCAAGCAATGAAGCAAACCAACCAGAAACTGCTGTAATAACAGGGTTCAGTGCATTTTTTAAAGCATGTTTAAAAATAATCGAGTAAAATGACAAACCTTTTGCTTTTGCTGTTCTAATATAATCTTGAGACAATACATCTAATAATGAACTTCTTGTAAGCTGCGTTATAATTGCTAAAGGACGAATACCTAAAGTCAATGCTGGTAAGATTAAATTCTCCCAATAGTATCTATCTTCTCCTGTAAAATCATCTATACCAATTAAAGATCCAACCGGTTCCAATCCAGTTCCGGGGAAAGGAAATGTTTTGCCAATAAGTGGAACATCACCATAATTGAAAATACTAAACCCAATTATATAAAGAAGCCATACTCCTCCACCAATAAAAAAACCTTTAATTCCCATGCCTAAAAAACTTCTAAAGCTAAACTTTAAGGTTTTAGAAAGTTTATTATTATTCCTGAAATAAGTAATAATCCCAATTATCAATCCTAAAAGAAGAGTCATCAATGGAAATGCAGGTAAATCCATTTGCTCCGCCCATTTTAACCCACCAACCGTTGAAATGATTGTTGCCATAAAAAAGGAAGGCGCTGACATGCCTGTAACGGCAATAATAAAACTAGAATTATCATAAAATGAACCTTTATTAACTGCTGAGAGAATACCTAACGCAATTCCTATTAGTGTTGCAAAAAACATAGCCGCAAATGCTAAAACAACTGTATTTGGCAATTTCTCAAAAACCACATCAGAAACTGCTCTTTTTGTCTCGTAGGATCGCCGGAGATATGGTGTTTTATAAACAAGAACACGATTTTCTGAAAAAGACATCAATACAGAAGCGTCGTATTTTACTGAGTCTAGGTAAACATGACTGCCCTTAATATTTTTATTATGAATTGAGACAGGTGATAGATCATTAAGGTACAAGGCATATCTTTCGAAAAGAGGTAAATCAAGTCCTAAATCTTTTCTGATATTTTGAATCACTTCAGCAGTCGCATGGTTCCCTCCTGCCATTAATGCAGGATCTCCTGGTTTCGCGCTAAATAAAAAGAAAATAGCGGTAACTACCCCAAAAAGAACTAAAAAACCGTAGAGAATCTTTTTAACTATATACTTAACCACACCTTCTTTTTAATCTGTGTCAAAAGAAATAAGTATTTAACACAGTATTTTCCAAATATACAATACAGGACTTATATAGCCAATAATTTTTCCTTCTATTAGAATGCTGAGCATTATAAAATATAAAAAGTACTGATGTAAAGGGTTTAATAAACTATTTATTCTTTCTGATTTCTTCCGCTAATTCATCAATATCAAAGATTTCCTCATAGTCAAACTTTTGATCCTCGGTCCCGCTATAGTAAGCAACCTCTTTTCCATGGTTGAGGTATTTTACACCTGGAAAATTATGATCCTCCCAAAACACGGGAATATATTCTTCAATCGAAAGGACTTTATAAGGATATTCAGTTCCTATGATTGCAAAATAGGCTTCAATATCTGTTGGAGATCCATCTCCAGCTTCATCCATGAATAAAATTCTAATTTCAGGAAACACCTCTGGATCTTTAGAGCGCAAATCCGAAAGTATCTTTCCAGTCTCTTGACAATGCTCGCATGTGGGTGAAAAGAAACACAAAAGTTTTTCACCCTCGTCAATATCTTCAAAATAGCCTGAATATCCGGACTCCACATGGACAACAGAATCTACACCGAATTGGTTTAAATCTTGTTCTTTTTCTTTAGTAACTGCAGTGCTGGAAGCACCAAATGGCAAGAATACAAACATCAATATCCAGACAATCAAATTCAAATAGACTACCAAGCTAAACTTCTTTTTTTCCACTAAGCCATCTTTCAGAATGGTTAATGGAAGTATTAGTAAGCCAATTGTTATCAGGTTCTTAATCAATGCCTGCAATGGAGTCATAGGAATTAACTCTCCAAAGCAACCGCAGTTACTAGATTCACCTCCGATAGCTTGAATAAATAGATGAATTGAAAACACTCCCAAAAGCCCTATAATAGCTGGGAATACAACTTTCTTCAGAGAAAATGGTAATAAAATTAATACAGCAAGAGAAAACTCTAAACCAATCAAAAGTCTAGACAGAATTTTAGCCATATCGTAACCCATCCCAATTCCATTAACCAAGAAATTTCGTTCAAAATTTTGCAGTGCAAACAAAGGCTTATCTAACAAACTATCAATTGAAAGCTTCCCAACCGCTGACAAAATAAATACCGCAGCAACTATTATTCTAATTACCCAAACTATTCTCCTATTCCTATCCAGACTGATGCCTTCAGCGATAGTATTTTTTAAATTATCATTCATTGTTAGTTATTTAAAGTTTATTGCACGCTTAAGGTCAAAAATAATAACATTCCCACCTTCTTAGATTGCTTTAACAAAACCTTAACTATTCTCCTTCCGAAATTTTAATTAACGCAAAAAGTGCATAGTTAATCATGTCATAATAGTTAGCGTCAATCCCTTCAGAAATAAGGGTTTTACCTTTATTATCTTCTATTTGTTTTACCCGTAATACCTTCATTAAGATAAGATCTGTCAAAGACGAAATTCGCATATCTCTCCAAGCTTCACCATAATCATGATTCTTGTCCTCCATTAATGTCCTCGCAGCTTGCGCAAATTTGCGATAGTAATTAACAGTTTCTTCAGTTTCCAATTCCATTCTATCATCACCATCCAATTCCAATTGAATAATTGCCATGATGCAATAGTTAATAATCCCAATAAACTCTGGCTCAATTCCCTCGTCTACTTTGCTTAATCCATTTTCCTGAATGGTTCTAATCCGATTTGCTTTAATGAAAATTTGATCCGTCAAAGAACTCGTTCTCAAAATCCTCCAAGCTGTTCCATAATCAGTTGTTTTTTTACTGAATATGTCCTTACACTTGGCAAGAGCTTCATCGTATTGTTGCAATGTATTCCTCATTGTAATTATCATTCAATTAATTAAGGCGTGAAGATATATATTTCAAACGGAAGTTGCAGCCAAGTAATGCGTTAAACTTATTGACAATTAGTCTAACTTTTTACTTTTACTCAAACGACTCAATCACTCCTCGAGTAATCCTTTCACTGTAATCATTAATTTTCCAATGTGATGGACTCCATCCTTTTAAAAATCGATGAAAATCTGCCCAAGCAAACGGAAATAACTCCCTCCATTCGCTTTCAATATCTTGAAAGTAAAATTTATCATTATCTAAATTCTGAGCCAATGCTTTAAAATAAAAATCTAAATAAACGGGCACTTGACTATCACATTCTTCCTCGGTCAAACAACTTCCCAAAAAATAAGCTGCATCCTTCATTCCACAGCCACCACCAACGTACTGAAAGTCTACTGCTGCCGACCTACAGCCATCTTTAGTAAAACAAAAATTGGCTAATTTAGCATCACCATGCACAATTGTTTTGAAAGAACTTTGATATAATTTTTCATCAATTAAAAATGCGTTTTCTTTCAGAGGTGAATCCTTCATCTTAGCTAATTCATCCGGGCGCGTATTTAAATGCCAATAGGTTCCTTGTTCCCATAAATTTCCGGGTTCCTCTTTCATAAATCGCGCATGAAAGCCAGCTAACCAAGTCAAACAAGCTTGTATTTCTATTGAACTCACCGCTACTCTAGTTTCACAGAATTGAGTTTCGCTTAAATCTTCAAGTACAATTAAAACTTCATTCTCAAATGATTCTATAGCCAAGCAATTAGGAACCCTGCATGACTCATTGCATCGAAAACTCCAATTCGAATACCATTCAGACTCCACCTCATAAGACTTAACCTTTCTTTGGTGAGAAAAATCAGTATCCCAACCTCTGGGGTGGATGCTTACTTCGCCAGATTTAATATACTTTACAACGACTGACTTATAAGTCGAGCCAACTAAACCAATTCTCAGTATTTTTCCATAACCACTCCAAAGACTTTGTACTTCTTCCATTTCATACAAAGAAGAAGCTCCTGTAGCTTGACAGATGATATTTTTAAAATACGCGTTCATATTATACCTTACCTATTTTTTTACATCTACAAAGATACCTTTTCAATATAAATGTTTTTACTTTTGAGATGTGCTTCAAAAAAATAATAAAACAACGATAAATTGCAAAGGGAAACTTATTGACATCTCTTCACCTATTGTAATGGGAATTATTAACGTAACACCTGATTCTTTTTATGATGGAGGGAAAAACAGCTCTGTTGAGACTGCCATAAATCAGGTAAGAAAACATTTGGAAGAAGGAGCTACAGTTATCGACATAGGAGGATACTCATCGCGCCCAGGAGCTGACGAAGTTACAGAACAAGAAGAACTGAATAGAACGATACCTATAATTGAAGCTGTTTTAACAGCTTTTCCTGATGCTATTATATCAATTGACACCTTTCGAAGTAATGTTGCTAAAAAAGCAATTGAAGCAGGCGCAGCTATAATAAACGATATCTCCGCTGGAGATTTGGATGACAATATGTTTTCTGTGGTTGCAGAAAAACAAGTTCCTTACATTTTAATGCACATGCAAGGAACTCCTGAAACAATGCAAGATAACCCAAACTATAAAAACATTATTCAGGAGATTACATATTACCTCTCTGAAAAGATAAATATGCTTAGAAAAAAAGGAGTAAATGATATTATTATTGACCCTGGATTTGGCTTTGGAAAAACACTAGAGCATAACTATGAAATATTAG
The DNA here is from genome assembly GCA_943788755.1 of uncultured Flavobacteriales bacterium. GTDB lineage: Bacteria > Bacteroidota > Bacteroidia > Flavobacteriales_D > Parvicellaceae > CALSMU01. The sequence goes on along the minus strand of CALSRM010000001.1, from coordinate 243,130 downwards.
GAAAGTTAAATAACTTTCAGTTACTTAACGTCCCGGCATTAGCAGGTATTTCAAGAAAATCAATGATCTATAAACTACTTGAAATCAGTTCTAAAGAATCACTTAACGGAACTATTGCTGCAAACATTATTGCATTGCGAAACGGAGCAAATATTTTACGAGTTCATGACGTAAAAGAGGCTTCAGAATGTATTAGACTAGACAACAAAACTTCAATGCCAAAAAACTAAAGAAATGGTCTTTCAATTATCCTAACAGCCATATTGTTAAGAACTCTCTTCAACTTACTGTTATCTGATTAAACACATAAATATATTTGCACAGATGAAAAGAAGAGGGATGATAAAAAGTGGGTTATTGTTAATAGCTTTCACATTTGCACTATTACAATTTAACTGTGAGGTTGTAGAAGAAAAAGTGGTTGTAAACAAAATTGAGCCTGAAATTGTAATACCAGACAGTACAGCTTTTTTCGATAGCCTCTATGCTCCAATTGCCTTTGAATTAGATACCTTTTTTGAAAAAAAGTTCAAAGCAACAACGTTTAACGGGACTGTTCTATTTGCTGAACGCGGAAGAATAATCTTTGAAAAGAGTTATGGATTTGCAAATTGGAAAAAGAAAGATTCATTAACTATCGAGAGTACTTTCAATCTAGCTTCTGCTTCAAAGCCTTTTACTGCTGTTGCTATACTGCAATTAGCGGAACTTGGAAAAATCAACTTAACAGATCCTGTAGAAAAATATATTCCTAGCTTTCCATACACTGGAATTGATATTCATCAATTGCTTTCGCATCGTTCTGGACTGAGTAAGTACGATCACTTTTGTGACCAACCTGACAGTATTTGGCCAGATAAGCATAAATCCATACATAATGCAGATGTAATTAGCATTATGAATGCTATTGTCCCACAGGTTGCTTACTCTCCAAATACACATCATTATTATAGTAACACGAATTACATGTTATTAGCGCAGATAGTGGAAGTGGCGTCAGAACTTACCTTCAAAGAATACATCCAAACAAACATTTTTGATCCCTGCGAAATGACAAGCACAGTTCTATATATTAGAGACAACAAAGACGAACTAATCAATCCCACTAAAGGATATACAGGTAACTATACGGAATGTATAGACATCTATTTGAATGGCGCAATTGGAGATAAAGGAATTTACTCAAATGTAGAGGATATGCTAAAATTCGATAAAGCATTATATGATGGAACGCTATTGACAGATGAATCTTTAACCTTAGCATTTACCGAGCATATCGAACAGAAGAACAATGGACAGAATTATGGGTATGGATTTAGACTAACTTATGATGACATAAAAGGTAAAATCCCTTTTCATACGGGTTGGTGGAAAGGATTCAGAACATACTTTATACGAGTTCCTTCAAAGCAACATACAATTGTTATTTTATCCAACATTAAAAGAGGACCATTCTTTAATGTGAATGATCTGGTGAACTTGTTACCTTAATTCATTAACCTTACATTTGTAACTCACTAAAGAAGCTTATGAAAGTTATTTTTATGGGTACTCCAGAATTTGCAGTAGCAAGTTTGGACGCCATTAATAAAGTACATGAAGTTATTGGAGTTGTTACAGTAGCCGACAAACCAGCAGGAAGAGGGAAGAAAATTCGTTACTCTGCCGTTAAGGAATATGCTTTAGAGAATGATTTACCACTACTCCAACCAGAAAAGTTAAAAGATAAAGAATTTGTTAATTCATTACAAAAATTGAATGCCGACCTATTTGTTGTAGTTGCATTTAGAATGCTGCCGGAAATAATATGGAGCATGCCAGTTAAAGGAACAATTAACCTACACGGTTCTCTTCTTCCTAATTACAGAGGTGCAGCACCATTGAACTGGGCCATCATGAATGGAGATAGCAAAACTGGAGCAACCACATTCTTTATAAAAAAGGAAATCGACACAGGAAATATAATAGATACCGTAGAGGTTGAGATTACCGAAAATATGGATGCAGGAGACTTACATGATAGATTGATGCTGGAAGGAGCTGATCTATTAATTGACACTATTAATAATATAGGACAAGGAAAAGTGACAGGGACTCCCCAAGCAGAATTAATAACAGATAAAATAAAAGAAGCACCTAAAATCTTTAAAGATACATGTCGAATAGATTGGAATAATTCTAATTCGGAAGTTCACAATCACATAAGAGGTCTTTCTCCTTACCCCGCAGCTTGGTCTACATTAATTGATTCAGATTGCAAAGAATTAGGTTTAAAACTATTTAAAACAATTAAAACTGAAAGCAATTTAACTCCTGGAATTATTAAAACGGACGGAAAAGAGCTATTGCAGATTGGATGTGGCTCTGGAAGTTTACAAATACTCGAATTACAACTTGCTGGAAAAAAACGGATGGACATTAAATCCTTTTTGAACGGAATAAAATTAGACGACTCCTATAAATGTATATAGTATGAAAACATCAATAACCTTAATATTTTTGTTCTTTATATACACAGTAAGTGCACAAACAATTAAATCGACTTATAATTTAGAACCTGAAGAAGAGTACGATAATATATATGTACAAAATCTAGATACGGACAGTTTATCTACCACATTTGCTATATGGATAAAACTTCAGGTTAAAATACATAAGCACGTAAACCACATAGAAAACGTTTATATATTAGAAGGAACAGGGGAGTTTACAGTTTCTGACTCAACTTATAAAGTAAAAAAAGGTGACTTAATTGTAATTCCAAAAAACACTTGGCATGGTGTAAATGTTTCTTCAAAAAACCCAATGAAAGTTATTTCCATTCAATCGCCTGAGTTTAAAGGCTTAGACAGAGTGTTTAAAAAAGACTAACATACTGTCTTCTTTAGCCAAAAACGTCCAAACCCCCCTTAAATAGGGCGTTTCAGCTCATGGTTATTAACAAAGAGTTCTACTTATCAACAAAATAGACCTTTTTATCACTGAAACCCTTGCCTCGCTTAGGTTTACGCATATATTTGTTACAACAAGAATTAATTATTAATCATTTAAAAAATCAAAAAAATGAACAAACAAGAATTAGTAGACGCGATTGCAGGAGATTCAGGATTATCTAAAGCTGACGCAAAAAGAGCTGTAGACGGATTTGTATCTGTTGTTGGAGCTGCACTTAAAAAAGATGACAGAGTTGCACTAGTAGGATTTGGATCTTTTTCTATCTCTAAAAGAGCTGCTAGAACTGGAAGAAACCCACAAACTGGGGCTGCTATCCAAATTAAAGCAAAAAATGTAGTTAAATTTAAAGCTGGAGCTGACCTTGCTGGGAAAGTAAACTAGTTAGAATTAATTCTAAAGAAAAAAGCCTCTTCCTTATGGATGAGGTTTTTTTTTGCTTTAATATTTTACATTTGCAACCATGGACAAAGAATTTCAAAACAGAATAGAACCATTGGTTTCTGATCACAAAAAGGAACTATTCAAAAAGGTATTGAATGAAAGAACTCGGCATTTAACGGTAGTTATTGAAGATGTTTTTCAATCTCAAAATGCCAGTGCTGTATTACGAAGCTGTGATTGCTTTGGCATTCAAGATGTTCACATCATTGAAAATAGAAATGAGTATGACATAAATCCTCTGGTAGCGTTGGGCTCTACCAAATGGTTAACCATGCAGAAGTACAATGAAAAAACATACAATACAGTGGATTGTATCAACTCTTTAAAAGAAAAAGGATATACCATTGTTGCAACCTCTCCGCATGAAGAAGACATCCTTTTAGATGAACTTCCCTTGGACAAACCTATTGCTTTGATGTTTGGAACAGAAGCCGAAGGCTTAACGGATAAAGCTTTGGAAATGGCAGATGTTCATATGAAAATTCCCATGTATGGTTTTACCGAAAGCTTTAACATCTCTGTATCAGCTGCTATGTGTATACATACCTTAACGGAAAAGCTTAGAAAGTCTGATATTAAATGGCAACTACCACAAAAAGAAAAAGATGAACTTTATTTTGAATGGCTCAAAAAAGTTGTCAAAAAAGTTGAGTTCCATGAAAATGAATTAAAGAAAAACCATCCAAAAAGGAGTTAGAGACTTTTAAACCATTCTTACAAATCGAAACGATATCATTCCCCTGTTTTATTTGAGGATTTGTTTTATCAATTCTAAAAAAATGAATAAGCAGAAATACTATAAACGTAATTAAATAGCGATTAAATAAGTTTTATTACGATGTTTGTAATCTGACTACATCAAAGAAATATTTTGCATCATCATTCTAAAATAACCGATCTATACCAGGGTTTCTTAAGCACTCCTTTCCTTTGGACCAAAAAGCCTTTAAATAAGTTATCACAGTTACAGTTACCTCTTCACAAAGCTACACCTACTTATGAAGGCATACTACCTTCGAACATTCGGTTAGGGAAAATAGTTGAACGATTTGTTTCTCATGAACTAAATCAATACGATTCGATTAATATACTCAGAGAAAACCTTCAAATAATTGAAAACAAAATTACTTTAGGTGAAATAGATTGTCTGTTAAAACTGCAGAGACAATTCATTCACCTTGAAATTGTATACAAATTTTATCTTTATGATCCAGACAATAGTTCTGAGGAAATAGACAGATGGATCGGACCCAATCGAAAAGATAGTTTACTACAGAAATTAACAAAGCTAAAAGAAAAACAATTACCCATACTATTTCATAAACAAACAAAATTACACCTTGAAAAACTCCAAATCAAACTAGCGGAAATTAAACAAAAAACATATTTCAAAGCACAACTTTTTATTCCATTAAACCTAGTAAACAAGAAGTTTATTCTGGTAAACAACCAGTGCATAAGAGGGTTTTATATTCGCTTAAAAGAATTATATCTTCTCAATGAAAATACATTTTATATTCCTTCTAAAATTGATTGGTTATTAGATCCGAACTCTGAAGATAACTGGCTTTCTTATACCGATTTTGAACTGCAAGTTACTCAGCAATTAAATAACGAAAGATCTCCACTTTGCTGGATGAAAGATAAAAAAGGTAATACAGGAAAGTTTTTTGTTGTATGGTGGAATTAATTCAATAACTCCCTCGCGTTATCAATTGCAGCTTGAGAAGGGTTTTCTCCACTTAACATCTGTGCAATTTCCACAAGACGGTCACCTCTATTTAATTGTGTGATTTTTGTAATTGTAGTATCTTCTTTAGTCTCCTTAAAAACTTTATAATGCTGCTTTCCTTTACTCGCGATTTGCGGTAAATGAGTAATGCTAATCACTTGTAAATGATTGGCCATCTTTTTCATTATACTACCCATGTTATTAGCCACTTCACCGCTTACTCCCGTATCTATCTCATCAAATATTATTGCTGGTAAATTTCCGTTGACACTTAAAATCGACTTAATAGCCAACATAATTCGCGACAACTCTCCACCAGAGGCTACTTTTTTCAATGGGTCAAAACTGGAGCCTTTATTCATCCGAACTAAAAACTCAATACTTTCAAGTCCGGATTCAGAAGGGTTTTCATTTGGAGTTAACTCAACTTTTAATTCTGCATGGGGCATTGCCATTTCGCTCAAGTAGTTTTTCACCTCACTTTGCAACGAAGAAACTCCTTTCTGTCTCTTATCAGATAAAAGCTTTCCTTTTTCTTTAACAGCTAAAAGCTTTTTATTCAATTCATTATGGAGTAATTGAATCTCATCTGAGAGGTTCGTTACAGCAGATATTCTTAACGTAAAACCTGCTTTTACTTTAATTAACTCCTCTACTGTTGAAACGTTATGTTTTCTTTGAAGCCTGTTAAGAACATCAAATAAATCTGAAAGCTCAGCCAATCTATTTTCGTTCACATCAATATAAGCTACTTTTCTAGAAACCTCTTCATCAATATCAGTAATTTCTACAATAGCACTTTTTACTCTATCCAATAAATCTGTATAACCCTTATTATATGTTGAAAGCTTTAGCAATACTTGTTCAGCATTCATCAAATTTCCAATAACTGAGTTATTACCGTTTAATTCATCAGCTACCTGACTGGAAAGATTAATTACTTCCTCTGCATTTGAAAGTAACGAAAGCTCTTCTTCTATGTCACTTTCACTCAAACTCTCTAGATCCAATCCTTCGAAATCTTTTAATTGAAATATGATAAAATCCTTATCAGCATTTGCTTTTCGTTCGGATTCAATGAGGCGTTGCAATTTATTGTACAAAGATTTATACGCACGGAATTCCTTAAGATAACCTCCTTTAATATTAGAAGACTTACTAGAAGCATCTAACACTTCAAATTGAAAACTGCTTTTATTTAATAGTAGGGTTTGGTGCTGACTATGAATATCGATTAATGATGTTCCTAATTCTTTTAAAACCGGAAGAACCACCGGAGTGTCATTTACGAAGGCCCTTGATTTTCCGCTAGGCGTTATTTCTCTCCTGATAATTGATTGTCTATCAAAGTCGATGTCGTTTTCCACAAAAAAAGACATAAATAAGTCTTTCGACAATTCGAAAGTTCCTTCAATAACACATTTAACGCTAGGATCTCTTAAAGCTTTTAAATCTGCTCTTTCGCCAAGAATTAGACCAAGAGCTCCAAGCATTATTGATTTACCAGACCCTGTTTCACCGGTTATAACGCTAAATCCTTTTAAAAAATCAATTTCTAATTCTTCAATTAACGCATAGTTCTTTACAGATAAATGACTCAGCACTATTTTTTCACAGTAAATTCTACCCTTCTGTTTTTCTGACGGCCTGAAGGATTATCAGATCCATCTGAATTTTGATTATCAGCAATTGGTTTAGACTCACCGTAACCATGTGTCTCCAATCTAATATGCTGAATACCTGCTTTTATTAGGTAATCTCTCATTTTATTAGCTCTAGCTTTTGACAACAAATTATTATAAGCAGCTTCGCCTCTTGAATCCGTATGTCCATTTATCACTAATTTAGCATCCTTATACTGGTTCATATAATTCACTATTTTATCTAATTCGGGTTGAGACTCTTTAATTAGTTTAACCTGATCATAAACAAACATCACCGATTTAATCGACAACATATCTCCGGTATTCAACGTATTATTAACTTCTGTTTGTGTCAATAGAGTTTCATCAGGAACTATTGTATCAGGAACTATGATCAGAACTGATCAGTAACTGCTACATCAGTAACTGCTACATTAGCAATGGTATCCTCACCAAAATCTTTAACGAATAACACCCCATCAACTTCTGTAACTTCCTTAATTACAGTTACAATACCATCTTCATCAACACGAAGAACTTCTGTTACATTACTACTTCTTGTTTCATAGTAAATTTCATAAGTCTTACCAGCTTCCAAAACGAATAGAAACTCGCCTGTTTCTAGATTTGGTCTATACTCACCAAACTTTTCACCACTATTTATGTCTATAATTTTAATGACTAAGTCTTTGATGGGATTATCTTCTTCATCTTTAGAAACACCTTTGTAAATTGCCAACGCTCCTTTACTAGAACCTTCGTTTTCATAAGTTAATATGTAAATATCCTGCTCTCCTTTTCCCTCATCTCTATATGAAGAAAAATAAGCTCTTTTGCCATCAACAGAAGGAAAATAGAATACGTCGTCACCTGTTGTATTAACCGGATAACCTAGATTTATTACATCACTCCATGATCCATCTTCTAGTAACTCTGTACTAAAAACGTCATACCCACCCATTGAATTATGCCCTTTTGAACTGAAGTATAAGGTCTTTCCATCTGGATGCAAGTAGGGACTCTCTTCATCATACGGAGTATTAATTGAAGCTGGTAATGGTTGTATTTTAGCCCAAGCACCAGTTGGAAGTTTTTTCATCATCCAAATATCTCTATTATCTTCACCAATACCTCCCGGCCTATCACTTGTAAAAAAGATTATATTACCCGAAGTATTTAAACTTGCATCTGTTTCCCAATATTCAGAATTAATATCAGCAATTAATTTCTCAGGTTTTGTCCATTCTCTCCCAATTAATCTAGATTCATAGATACTTCCACCAGCATCCAATCCTCCATCAAATTGATAAACATACATCATCTGGCCATCTGGAGAAATATACAAACAAGCATCGTGACTATCTGTATTGATACTATCACTCATTCTTACTGGCTCAGTCCATTCACCTTTTGCTTTCACCGAATAATAAATATCCTCAAAATACCTACCTTCATCGTCCACTAAATTGGATTCTCCCTTTCGGCGCGTGGTAAAATATAAAAATGTTTCTTCCGCATTTACTTTTGGCCTATATTCAGAATATTTAGTGTTCATAATTTCAGCTGACTTAATGAAGACATTAACTGGTTTTTTCATCAATTCAATAGCAGTTCGAGACATTCTTATATCATGTGTAACCGCATCCCAATATTCTTTATTATTTTTATTCAAAATATCCCGGTAAGTTTTAAACTCTTCTAAAGCCTTATCAAACTCATAATTTACATGGTAGGCTTGACCTAAAAACCGTATAACCTCCAATGGCGAACTTTTCTCTTTATGGTCTCCTACTTTATATTCAACTGTCAACTTTTCTTTAGCTGCTTCAAAGTAAGGAATAGCTCGAGGTTTTTCGTTTTGCGTATTCATGTAGCAATTTCCTATTGTAAAAGCAGTATTCGCATTTTTTTTATCCATTTCAAACATCTCCAATAAAATTGGAAGCGCTTTTCTGTAATTCTCTACTTCCAAAAAAGAGAAAGACTCCGAATAAAGTTCCTTGAAACTCTTGTCTTGAGACAGAATATTTACCGATAAAAATAATGTAGCAAAAAGAAATATTAACCCTTTTTTCATAATCTAATATATTTATTTAATTCTTTAATTAATTTTTCAGGTGGTCTTTTCGGAGATTTTGATTCTCCATCAATAAAAACGAGAACAGTATCTCCAAAATTAAGCTTTTCATCTTTATCATTATAAGTTTCGTAGGTAAATTTTATTTTTACACCTGGCATCTCCTTAATAAAAACATGAATTGTAAGCTCATCATCATAGTATGCTGGTTTAAGGTATTTAACATTAAATTCAGATACAGGAAGGAATGTTCCTTCATCTTCTAAAACTTTATAGCTTACTCCGAGATTTCTTAAAGCTTCTACCCTTGCAATTTCAAAATAGGTCGCATAATTCCCGTAGTAACAAAACCCCATTTTATCGGTTTCAGCATATCGAACCCTGACTTTAGTTTTAAAACTATACATATTTGTTATTCCTATATAATAATTTAACTTTATGCGTTGCAAAACTAATGATGAACCAATATTTTAAATACATATTACACTTATCTTTATTACTTTCTGTAACAGGATGTAAGCAACATTACAAATTAACTGATTCAAAGTCAGAAAATAAACAAATAAATAACGAATTATCAACAAATGATTTTTCAGAAACTATTATATCCCCTTACAGAATAGAACTAACCTCTAAAATGAATGAAGTTATCAACACCTCACTCATCGATATGGAAATAGGAGCTCCTGAAGGTTTACTCGGAAATTTTGTTTGTGACCTTACTTATATAAAAGCAAAAGAAATAAGTGATAAACCTGTTGATTTCTGTCTTTTAAATAACGGAGGCCTAAGAACTCCGTTACCAAAAGGAGAAATAACACGTGGAAAAATATTTGAATTAATGCCTTTTGAAAATGAGATCGTAATAGTAGAGCTATCAGGAGAAAACATGCTAGATCTGATTGATTACATAAAAACAAAATCGCTTATGACAAAATCGAGAAAGGCTGGCGTGCCTGTCAGTGGATTAAGAATGATAATTACTAACGACAAAGTATCCGAGGTAAAAATTGGGTCGTTCACTTTTGACAAATCTAAAAATTACCGAGTAGCAACTTCAGACTATCTTTCTAATGGCGGTGATCATATGGATTTTTTTTTAGACCCAATATCTATTGAAAATACAGGAATCAAATTAAGAGATGCTATCTTAACACACATTATCAAGCTGGACAATAAAAATACCGAAGTAAACGCGGTACTTGACGGAAGAATTTACCATGCAGAATAGAAGGAAATTTGTAAAAAATATTTTAATTGGGGTCGCTGGAATTTCCACCCTTAGCTCATTTGACATATTCGACCTAGTCAATAAAGAAAAGCTAGTCAAATTAACAATTTTACACACAAATGATATGCACAGTCGAATTGATCCTTTCGGACCAAACGACAAGAAATACCCTAATCAAGGAGGAATGTCTAGAGTTGCTACTTTGATTAAACAAATTCGAAATGAAGAAAGCAATGTTCTATTATTAGATGCCGGAGACATTTTTCAAGGCACACCTTATTTTAATCTTTTCGGAGGAGAAATCGAATTAAAGTTAATGAGCCAGATGAAATATGATGCCGGAACAATGGGCAATCATGATTTCGACAATGGAATTGACGGATTCAACAATGTGCTACATAATGCTAATTTTCCCTTTTTATGCGCTAATTATGATTTTGACGAAACTATACTTAAGGGAAAAACAAAACCCTATCATATAATAGAGAAGCAAGGAATTAAAATTGGCATATTTGGAATTGGAATTGAATTAGACGGATTGGTCGATTCTAGATTATATGGAAATACCATATATAATGACCCAATTGCAACGGCGAATAAATACGCTAAACTTTTAAAGAAAGAACATGCGTGCAATGCGGTAATTTGTTTATCTCATTTAGGGTATGAATATGAGTCTGAAACTCTCTCCGATAAAATTCTTGCAAAGAGAACAGAAAACATTGACTTAATTATTGGAGGACACACACATACATTTCTTGACAAAGCTGTAACTTTTTTAAATAAAGCCGGTAAACCTACATTAGTAAATCAAGCTGGTTGGGCAGCTTTGGGCCTCGGTAGAGTAGATTTCTATTTTAATCAAGAAAAAAAACGAATAGATGATTTAAACGCAAGCTTTAGACCCTCTAAAAATTATGCCAAGATTTAATTGTTTTACACTGTAAAACATTTTAACTAAACAATAGCAATTTCGTTTTTTTTAAAACTATTTTATGTTAATATTTGTGCAGCGATTTAAATAACGGTTTGCACCACTATTCGAACTTTAAAAAATTGCATAATATTTAATTACTAACCTTTAACACTTTTAAATAAAATGAGTAAAAACCTGGAAAACGTTTGGAACAATTGTTTAGAAGTAATAAAGGATAATGTTCCTTTACAAGCATTCAAAACATGGTTCGTCCCAATTAAAGCTGTAAAGCTTAAAAGTAACATATTAACTATCCAGGTTCCATCACAATTTTTTTATGAGTGGTTGGAAGAACATTATATCGAATTGTTAAAGAAAACGATTCGCAAAGAAATTGGACCTGATGCTAAGCTTGAATACAGCATCATTATGGAGAATAACAAGAACAGCTCTAATCCATATACTGTAAAAATTCCTACCACGGATAAACGAGCTATTAAAAACAGACCTGTTGCAATGCCATTGGACATTAGTTCTAATCCGATTAGAAACCCATTCATTATTCCAGGTCTTCGCAAAGTAAATGTTGATTCAAACTTAAACCCGAATTACTCATTTGAAAACTTTGTAGAAGGTGACTGTAACAGACTTGCCAGATCTGCTGGATACGCTGTAGCAGAAAAACCAGGAGGAACCGCATTCAACCCACTATTGATATACGGTGGTGTTGGTCTTGGAAAAACACATTTGTCTCACGCAATTGGAATCTCTATCAAAAATAGATTTCCAAATAAAACGGTTTTATATGTGTCATCTGAAAAATTTACGCATCAATTTATTGATTCAGTAAAAAACAACAACACAAACGACTTTATACACTTCTATCAAATGATAGACGTATTGTTAATTGATGATGTTCAATTTTTTGCAGGAAAGGAAAAAACACAGGATGTATTTTTCCATATCTTCAATCACCTACACCAAACAGGAAAACAATTAGTTCTTACTTCTGATAAAGCTCCGGTTGAGCTACAAGGAATGGAACAAAGATTATTATCTCGTTTTAAATGGGGATTATCTGCAGATTTACAAGTTCCTGACTTAGAAACGAGAATAGCTATACTTCAAAAGAAAATGTATCAAGACGGGATCGAACTTCCGAAAGAAGTTATCGAATACCTAGCTTATAGCATCTCAACCAACATTAGAGAGCTAGAAGGAGCTTTAATTTCTTTAATTGCACAATCTTCTTTAAATAAAAAATCTATTACGCTAGACTTAGCCAAACAAATGATAGATAAATTTGTTAAGAACACTGCTCGTGAAGTTAGCATCGAATACATTCAAAAGGTAGTTTGTGATTATTTCGATTTACCAATCGAATTAATGAAGTCTAAAACAAGAAAAAGAGAAGTTGTTCAAGCAAGACAAATAGCCATGTACTTCTCTAAAAAAATGACTAAATCCTCTTTAGCAAATATCGGAATGCACTGTGGAGGAAAAGATCATGCCACCGTATTACATGCTTGCCGAACAGTAAACAACTTAGCAGATACTGACAAAACATTTAGAAGATACTTGGATGATTTAGAAAAGAAACTAAGTCTTCAATAACCAACTTAAAACTCCTTTATTTTATAAAGGAGTTTTTTTTTGCTTTAAACAAAAGTTCAAAGTTTCTTTTTAAGGAAAAATCGATATAGACTTACGAATCAGTAATAATTAATTTACTTCTTCTCTACTTTTACTCTTTTTAAGCTAAGCATGTTTAATGAATTTCCCTCCAACCCCTCTACCTTATTATTTACACACCTAAATGTTTCAGCATAAAAAAGAGGTATAACTGGAACCTCTTCTTGAATTAATAACTGCATTTCCTTATAAAGCTTATAGCGCGTTTTATCATTACCTTCATATAACGCTGCTTCATACAGCAAATCATATTCCGGAGAATCAAAATGCGTATAATTAGAACCATTCTCTGGATAAAAATTATTACTATAAAATAACTGAAAATAATTAATTGCATCTGGATAATCAGCAACCCAAGACTTTCGGTAAAAATTAACATCGAACAATGCTATTCGCTGAGTCATAGAAGAAGTAGTATGTATATCAACATTTACTTTTAACCCTAAATTCCCAATTGCTTTTTGCAAGTATTGACAGAGACTTTGAAATTCCACAGTTGCGACTAAAGTAATTTCAGGTGCGCCTTCGCCATTCGGATAACCTGCTTCAATTAATAACTGTTGCGCTCTTTCAAAATTGAAATTAAATCCTTCAATTTTATAACGATCAAAACCTGGCATACCTACTGGTACAAAACCCTTTGATGCTGGCTTACCTATACTGTTTTTCTGATATTTTATTATCTCTTTCCTATCAATCCCATACCCTATTGCTTGTCTAACTAATTTATCTTTTAAAGGACTATTTTTAACACTTTCCATTCTAACATCCATCAATATCCCCAAATACTCAGTATTTAACCATGGTAATTTTTGAAGGTGAAAATCATCTTGCATTTCTGACCTCAACTCACCTGTGTTAGTTATCAGCTCATTTTTATCATCTTCACTTAACCCAGAGATCATATCCAGTTTTCCCATTTTAAATCTTAAATATTCTTGACTTTTTGCTTTCATAAAACTTACAGAAACAGCATCTAAATAAGGTAACCGAACCCCATCCTCATCTCGTTCAAAATAATTTTTGTTCTTTACCATCACTAACTTAATTTCAGGTTTCCATGATTTAAACATAAATGGCCCTGTCCCCACAGGGTGCTGACCAAAATCTAATCCGTAATTCTCAATAACTTCTGAAGGCACAACTGAACAAAATGGTAACGACAACTGAAATATAAATGATGGCTGTGGTTCTTTCAAGAAAATTTTAATCGTAAAATCATCAACTGCAAGCATCCCTCTAAATTTTGATAATTCACTTCTGTCAATATTCTGAAACACATATTTACCGGAAGAAGCTGTATTTGGATCAATAATTCTTAAGAACGAATAAATAACATCATCCGCAGTTACTAACCTTCCTTTACCCCCTTGAAAATATTCGTTATCATGAAAATACACGTCATTACGTAAATAGAACGTATACTCTTTTCCATTTTCTGATATTTCCCATCTATCCGCTATTGATGGAACAACCTCTAGTTTGCTATTTAGCGAAACCAAGCCATTAAAGACTTGACTGACTGCAATGAAATCCTCAAACCCGCGGACAAAGGCAGGATCTAATGTGGATATCCCTGCAGATTCATTATACCTAAAAACTGTTTTATCCGTAACAGATGCGCTATCTTTTTCTATTCCACCGCATGAAGTCACGAATAATGATATCAGGAATATTTGTAGTACTTTTTTCATAAAAATTGTAATTACAATACGATAATACAAAATAACTAGGCGGCTTGTAAAGAGAAAGAAATTATGTTTTTCACAATGTTATTCACAGAAAACCAACCTATTGATTCAGTTTCGTGCAAGTATTATTTATAAATTTACAACATGCGTAAAGTAACCTCTTGGATAAGTGCATTTCGTTTAAGGACACTTCCATTATCTCTATCAAGTATTTTAATGGGCTCTATCATTGCTTATTCTCATGAAAAGTTCACCCTCTCAATAGCTTTTTTAGCAATCACAACAACGATTTTTTTACAAGTATTATCTAATCTAGCTAATGACTATGGAGACTCAAAAAAAGGCACAGATAACAACAATAGAGTTGGACCAGAAAGAGCAGTGCAAAGCGGAGCCATTTCTTTACGTGAAATGAGAAATGGAATTATAGTAAGCAGTATTTTATCTTTATTATCTGGAACCACCTTAATATATATTGGCCTAAAAGATTACAACCTTACATATCTTGTTGCATTCTTTGCGCTAGGCATAGCATCCATTGCTGCAGCCATCAAATACACTATAGGTAAAAACCCTTATGGATATGCGGGTCTTGGAGATTTATTTGTCTTTCTTTTTTTTGGAATTACTGGAGTTATCGGCACCTATTTTTTGCACACCCATAATTTCGAACTAATATTAATTCTCCCAGCTACAAGCATAGGACTGCTGAGCGCAAGCGTCCTGAACATGAACAACATGCGGGACATTAAAAATGACGCAAAAAGTGATAAAAAGACATTAGTTGTTAAAATAGGAATTCGAAAATCAAAAACTTACCACACAATGCTCATTATAGGAGCAATTGCCTCTTTCACTACCTTTCTAATATTGAAAGAAAGTTCATATACCTTCTTTATTTGTCTAATACCATTACCTGTTTTCATACTCAATCTAAAAAAAGTTTGGTCTTTTAAAGACAACCGAGAACTAGATCCAGAATTGAAAAAACTAGCATTAAGCACTTTTCTTCTTACGGTTCTTTTTGGAATCAGCTCTATCCTTTAGCTAATTTTTCTTTGTATAAAAACCTTTTCTGAGAAGACTCAAATGGGCGATATATATAATACACATATCCCTTTTCAATTTTTATATTTTCAATAAACCGGAATTTAAGCTTAGTAGTTTTTCCAGTAAGCGCCGTTCTGAAATTTAATTGTCTTACGTAAGTATACCCCCCTCCATTATAAATTGCGTAAATCAATTCCTCCAACTTATCTTTAATTATAGGTTGCTCCCACTTTTCTCCTTTAGGAGCTTGATGATAATTCATGAAATACACACCCGCACTATCGTTATATTCATCAAACTTTAAAATTTTATTTTTGTATTGATCAAAAATTAAAACAGTATCATTAATTATGAACAGGGGTGGATACACCGGCTTATATAATATATCATGGGTGAATGAATTTGCTCCAATCCAAATTTCCTTATCAATACCTGTGGCCTGCTCTTTGCGATATGCCCATAATTTATCTCTACCACTTACATATTTATATTGTGCCCTGTACAACTCCATCATAAAATCATCTTTTACTTCATACAATTCAGTATGTGTAGTATCATTCCTTTCAGTGACGTAAAATTTCACAGCCGGATAGAGCTCGTTATAATTTGAGTAATAATATTTATCTCCAATTGTGTCAATTACTCTATGATGAAAGCCATAATAATCTTCATCACTTATAGAAAGTAAGTGAATTTGTTCTCCTCGTATATTTATTCTATAAATTTTATCTTCACATACGACATAATTGTTGGCCGCATAATCCCTATATAAATGCAAAGCACGACTGGGTATCGTATAAGTATCAATTAACGCTTTCTTGGAATCGGTTAACAATAATTGAGCTTGTTTATCAAGCGTTTTTTCATAGGCTAATAAAAGTAATTTCTCCTCTGGTAAAAATGAATAGTCTTCAACCGAGTACCGAGTACTCCCAAAAACAGTATCCACTTTATGAGACAGCACTGTCATACCAACGAGTGTCTTTTCCAGCAAAAAAATATTATTCCAGTAAAGCGTATCACCAACAATCTTTTTTTTTACAATTTTATCTGTCAATCGCTGTGAGTAAGACTTAAAGCCAACGTGACTAAACTCTACCGAAAGCTCCAATTCGTAATGAATTTTTATTTGAAATTCACCATTTCTATTTGTTCCTATGACTTGTTCACCAATTTTAACCTTAACATCTGGAATTGGAACTTTCTCTTTCCCACTGCCATCAAAGACCTTTCCAAACAAAACAAACTCTCTTTGTTCTTGCCCAAAAGAAAAAACTATGTTTAAAAAGAGTGTTATTAGGAGTAAAAGTGACTTCATATATTATAATGATGCAATATTATTTTTTATTCATAAAAAATCGCCATCCGTTTGACACAAATGGCGATCAAGATTTATTTAAAATAAAATTAAACTTTTAACATCCAGTTAAAACGATCTTCAATTTTACCATATTTAATATTTTCTATTTCTTGTTTTACCTTGTTTGAAAACTCTCTGTTTTCAACTGGAGGCAGCTCATAATCCACACCTTTATAATTAATAAGACTGATTTGAGCGATAGTGGCAGCTGTCCCAGCTCCAAAAGCTTCAGTCAAGTTTCCTGTCTCAATTGCCTCTATGACTTCAGAAACTAGAACCTTTCTTTCCTCCACTTCATACCCCCAATCTCTTGCTATATCAACTACACTTCTTCGCGTAATACTATCCAAAATAGTATCACTAGATATTGGAGTTATCAATGTATCCCCTATTTGGAAAATAACATTCATAGTACCAGCTTCTTCAATATACTTGTGTTCAAATGCATCCGTCCAAATTAACTGACCGTAACCTTTTTCTTGCGCAATTTTTGCGGGATACAACGCCCCTGCATAATTTCCTGCTGCTTTTGCAAAACCAGTACCACCTTCAACTGCTCTAGAATATTCAGTTTCTATTTTAACTTTTACAGGCTCAGAGTAATATGCTGCTACTGGACAAGTGAATATTATGAATTTATATGTATCCGATGGCTTGATTCCTACATACGGATCTGTCGCGATCATAAAAGGTCGTACGTAAAGAGAGCAACCATCTTTGTTTGGAACCCAATCCTTATCAATTTCGATTAAAGACTTTAATGACTCTATAAACACATCAACCGGAACCTCTGGCATGCACATTCTCCGAGCAGACACATTAAATCTTTTTGCATTTTCTTCAGGACGAAACAACTGCACTTCACCATCAATTGTTCTATACACTTTCATCCCTTCAAAAAAGGACTGACCATAATGCAAAACCGATGTAGCAGGTGAAAATTTTAAATCAGCATACTCAGAAATTTCAGGATTTTTCCATTCTCCATCCGTATATTCCATAACAAACATATGATCAGAAAAAACCCTTCCAAAAGCTAGATTATCCCAATCCAACTTATCTATGCTACTTTCAGTCTTTCTACTAATCTTAATATCCATTTTTTCTGCCACCATAATCTTTCTACTTTAATTTCCCCGCGAAGCTAATAATAAATCTTTCATTTGACTACTTTTCGAATATACTAATAATAAAGTATTTATCAAAGGATTATTTGTAGTAAACGACAAGAAATAAACTATAATTCTAAGCTACAAGTTAAATTTGAAATTATATTCCGTTTAATCCAAATAAGACACATTAACATTAAATTAGCAGTAATTTTATCAACATAAATGTCAAGCAATATACATAGCGTTTTGAAGGGTTTTTGGGGATTTGAAAAATTCCGAGAGATGCAAGAGGAAATTATTCAATCCGTACTTGACGGAAAAGATACATTAGCTTTATTACCCACCGGAGGCGGAAAATCTATCTGTTTTCAAGTCCCAGCATTAACCAAAGACGGAATATGCTTGGTGGTTTCACCACTAATAGCGCTAATGAAGGACCAAGTAGAAAACCTAAAAGAAAGAGGGATTAAAGCAGAAACTCTCGTTTCCGGAATGAGTAAACGCGCTATCGACATACTTCTTGACAACTGCATCTATGGTAAAGTTAAGTTCCTATACGTCTCTCCGGAACGACTTAAAAGTGAATTATTTATTGTCCGGTTAAAAAAAATGAACGTCAATTTAATTGCTATTGATGAAGCACATTGTATTTCTCAATGGGGATATAACTTTAGACCTTCCTATTTGGAAATTATTAATTTGCGTGAAATATTACCTAATATCCCAATTCTAGCATTAACTGCAACTGCAACGCCAAAAGTTGTAATCGACATTCAAGAAAAACTAGGCTTTAAGAAACTCAATGTTTTACAGAAAAGTTTTAAAAGAGACAACATACATTATATCGTAATTAACGATGAAGATAAAATGGGTAGGATGATGAAAATCATTAAAAAAGTACCTGGAACTGGCATTATTTACGCATTAAATCGTAAAAAAACCCAAGAAATAGCGCATTTTTTACAAAAACGAGGAATTTCAGCTGAATATTACCATGCTGGCATTACCCCTGAAAAAAGAAGCTTAATTCAAGCTGATTGGTCAAATAATAAAACCCGAATAATTGTTGCGACCAATGCCTTCGGAATGGGAATTGACAAACCTGACGTTCGCTTCGTTATTAATTTAGAGTTAACCGATTCAATAGAAGCATATTTTCAAGAAGCTGGAAGAGGTGGACGAGATGAAGAAAAAGCGTATGCTGTTTTACTTATTAATGAAAATGACCGAATCAACTTAATCAATAGAGTTGAAAAAAGCTTTCCTGAAAAAGACCAAATTAAAAAAGTTTATTTCGCTATATGCAACCAATTACGAATTGCAATAGGCGCTGGTGAAGGCGCTACCTACCCTTTTAACATTAACGATATTAAAGCGCAACAAAACCACAATGTATTAGAAATTTACAACGCCGTCAAGTTCCTGGAGCAAGCTGAATATTTCGAATTAAGTGAAGCTTTTTACACCCCTTCTCGCATAAAGATCGAAATGAATAGTAGCGAATTGTATGAGTTCCAGATTAGAAACAAAAAGTACGACTCCTATATTAAGTTGCTGCTGAGAAGTTACGGGGGCTTATTCGATGATTTTTCTAAAATTAAAGAATTTGACTTAGCTACACACTCAAAAAAAACTATCAGTGTAATTCGAAAAATATTAAGAGAATTGCACAAACTTGAAGTAATAATATACGAAGAACAAAACGAGCTTCCATTATTGACTTTTCTGCAGCCAAGAGTTGACTTGAAACACCTCCGTTTGCGTAAAGAAATTTATGATACAAGAAAAGAAGAAGCTTTAACAAAGATGGATGCAGTAATCAACTATGCATTTTCAAATGACACCTGCCGAAGTCAATTACTTCTAGCCTATTTTGGAGACTCCAACACTGACTGTGGTGTATGCGATGTTTGTCTTTCAAAAAAAAGAGACAAAAAACTAACTTCCAAGCAGTTTGAGGAAATTCAAAACGACATCATTAGCTTGTTGCAAAAAAAGCCTTTAGAACCGAGCGAACTGATAATAAAATTAGCGACTAAACAAAAAGAAAAGAATATTCGAAATATGGTACAGTGGTTGCTTGATGAAAATATTATTAAATTAAACGAATTGAACAAAATAAAATTAAAATAACAGAATGCGTATTTTAGGTCTTATCCCTATATTATTACTTACTTTTCATTCCATTGGTCAGTCCATTGGTCAGTCAGACACTGTTTCTGTTCTTTTGAAAAAAGCGAATGGTTTTTTAGTAGATAAAAACTATCCACAAGCAAGATATTACTACAATCTAGCAAAATCATTCACTTCTGCAGACACATCAGCAGGAAGCATGGATAGATTAATTGAAAGTAAAATTACGACTTCTGATAGTTTACATGCTTATTCATGTCCTAATTCTCAGTTTGTAAGGCTATTGAAAACTGGAGATAGTTTAAAGTTGTGCTGCAAAATTGCATCGATACTCTCATTTGAACAAGCATTAAAAATGAATGGCCAGTTTGATTACCCTGCTAATAGAATTAACGATATAATTCAGCGTTCACCAGAAGTAAAAAAACAACTATTAGTAGTAGATGCGCGTAGAAATCGAAAACAATACACATCAGAAATTGAACTAGCAAAATTCTATTTTGACAAAGGAGACCTATTTAAAGCTATGCGTTTATTTGAACGAACAGGTACAATCTTTAAGGATGACACAGTAGCAAAAGGATACCTAAAAAGACTGAAACTACATTTAGTTAATGAAATTGAAGTATTCAACAATCTTGTTTATGAAGGTGAATCGTTATACAAACTAGAAAAGTTTAAAGCCGCTAAATTAAAATTTGAAGCAGCCCTATTTATCGACAAAGAATGTAACCTATGCGATATTAGAATAAAAAGTGCAGACTACTTTATTGCAAACAATAAACAAAATACAGATTGGAATCTACTTAAAATAGAAGCTGACACCAATTTTCTGATTGGAAATTACGAAATGGCTCGCTATCAGTTTATGTGGTTGTATAAACATGATAACAGCGATTTATACGCGAGTAATAAAATAGGAGAAATTGAAAAAATACTAGAAGATGAATTAGATGAGAGAATGATGAACGTTAATGCACGCTTATTACTCGAAAAAGCGGACCAAGAGTTCATACTTGGCAACTATGGAAACGCTGAAGTAATTTACCGAAAAATTGAGAATCGATACAGTAAATCGGTTGATTATTTAGCTTACGTACAAGAAAGAATTAAGGATTGCAATTACTACCAAGACGGAACATTAACTCATTGAGCTTTAAAGACCTTAGACTTTGCTTCTTTTCGAATAGCTAAAAAAGAAAGGGCAATTAGCACAAATATTGTATACCAAACCCACATTGGAAATGCCGGTGTTTCGCCCCTAGCATAACTATGCAAACCTTTTGATAAATAATAATTAACCCCAACAAAAGTCATTAACACCGATGAAAATGCAAATATTGAAGCAAGGTTAAAAGTTAATTTTCCTTTTGCCTTACCCGGCATAAACCTTAAGTGGAGGACAATTGCATAAACTAATACAATAACCAAAGCCCATGTCTCTTTTGCATCCCAACCCCAATAGCGACCCCAAGATTCATTTGCCCATACTCCACCCAAAAAAGTTCCGACCGTTGCTAGAACAATTCCTATTATCAATACCATTTCATTAAGGTGCGTAAGCAGTAATACACTTCTTGAAATACGCTTTTCATTTGAGGAATTCTTTAAAAGATAGAAAAACAAGTTAATTAATCCCAATATAAACCCTACCCCAAAGAAGCTATAACTAAGCGTTATACATGCAACATGAATAATTAGCCAATAAGACTTTAATACCGGCTGTAAACTTGTCAATTGAGGATCAAAACTACTATGACCTGCCGTCATCAAAATTAAAAATGCGATTAAAACAGTAGCAGCTAATATTAGCTTTGTGTATTTCATAAACACAAAACCAATCAATAAACTTCCCCAAGAAATAAACACCAATGCTTCGTATCCATTACTCCATGGAGCATGACCAGTAAGATACCATCTTAAACCAAGACCAAATGAATGATAAGCAAAACAAACCGCAACAACGGCTACCAATAACCAGATTACGGAATTTAAAATCTTGCTTGCTTGTTCTTTTAGCACCTGAATTATGGTGAGAATCAAAAGAAATAAAGCAAGCATAGAATAAGCTCTTTCAAGATTTTTAAAGATATTTGTTTTGTTGTAATAAATTTCTAGTTCAACCATACTTTCAGAAGGTAACAAACCATCAACATCCCAATCTCGCTGCTGCTGAATCAAGTTGTTTAATATCTTTTCTGGAATACTATCATTTCCATTTGTTTTTGCGGAATCTAAATAAATCATATAGGCTTTAAACTGCAGAGCATAGCTCAACTCAATATCCTCAGAATGAGCAGAAACGGGAATAAATGCGGCCGAGTCGGTAACACTAACCCAATTATTAGTTTCACTTCCTTCAACTGGCACGATAACATACATCTGACCATAGAAAGTCATTAAAAGAATATTCAACCTTTCGTTGACTTTTAACAACTCTTTATCAAACCCATTTTGCTCAATCGGCTTTTTTGCATTTGATTCTTTAAATTTATCAATTAATTCTGGTTTTACGTTCCAGGTTAAACTATCTGCCATAAAATCATTAACTGAAGCATAACTTCCGTCTATTCCTAATAATTCTCGAACACCAGTTTTGCCTCGTATATAAATCAATTCTTGTTGAGCCCAGTAAGTTGGATTAAGCGGAATATCCAAATATAGTTGCATAGCATCTATATTTCCAACTGAATCAAATTCAAATTTATCCTTCTTACTTACCTTATGAAAAATATCATAAGCCAACGAATGGCTTGGTTGAAATCTATCATTACTTAATACCATCACTCTCCCAAATTTATCAGCCGCCTCCGGACTAACAACTTTTATTTGAGAATATCCTGTGAAAGATATAAGCATCAACAAAACGGTCAATGCCTTACTCATATCCTTTTTATTTAGCTTAATCACTTTTTTTAATAATTCTCTGAAACGTCCTTTTGAATTAAAAAGAGACAACAGAAAACCAAGCGCAAGGAATATATAACCTATGTAAGTAATCCATGTACCCCAAAAATCATGATTTACAGATAAGATGGTAGTCAACTCATCTTTTGGATCATAAGAGGATTGAAAAAAACGATAGCCTCCATGATCCATAACATTGTTCATAAAGATGGTATGCGGCTCTTCCAAGTCAACCCTGTCATCCATTAAAGTAACATGGCTTAAAAAAGATGAAGGACTAACTCCTCCCGGATATTTCTCGAGAACAAAATCGTCTAAACGAATTGAGAAGGGAATTTTAATCTCACGCGAACCATAGCCAAACTTAAATAATAAATCACCTTCCTGATGCATAACGTAGTCTGGAGAATATCCTTGACCTCCAAAAAGTGGAATTTCTATATCTTCACCTTGATAGTTTAAATTAATAACCAATACATCTTGACCTTTCTTTTCTTCTTCAGCTTGACGTATTACAGATTTTGCATTTTCGTAAAATTTATTTACCATTATTTGGTTGCCTCCAGTAAATAATAAATACCGCAGGCCAATTTGATGAACCGAATCTCTTTTTAAGGTATCGAATCCTAATTCACTGGTAGATTTACTTCTATCCTCAACTGAAAATGCCAGCATGTTTCTACTCAAAATATCAACTGGAGAATAAATTTGTAGGTTGTCTCCGCTGCCTATAAACTGTATAGCATCTTTTCTAGCATTGTTATTGTATGCAAAAGTTAGTCCTTCAAAATCTCTTACTTCTCCATTTTGCAGCTGCAGTTTTTTCCGTCCAGCCAACATTATTTCGAGAATATCTTCACCGCCCTCGACTTCTTCTTCTAACTCGACAATTGCATTCTTTATAAATCGCTTGTAAGAAATCTCTATTTTGTCTTTTCCTGGAAATCCTATCGGAATAGTGAATGAATTGTCTGTAATAGTTGTTAGGCGCAAAAGCTTGTCATAGGTATACTGCTTTTCTTGCACTTGATCACGAATGTAAACTTGCAAATAGGATTCTGAACTAAACATTGTATCGGATGTTTCACCTTCTTTTATGGGCATAACACCTTCAAAACCTGTATATCGAGTAACTCCAGCCCCAATGATAACAACAATAAAAGCCAAATGAAAAATTAGACTAGAAATTTTCTTTTTTTGAAGCAAACGATACTTTCCGATGTTACCAATGAAATTAATTACTAGAAGTATTAAGACCACTTCAAACCATCGGGCATTATAGACAATTACTTTAGCTGTTACGGTATCAAATGAATTTTCAATTAAAGTTGCTCCTCCAACAGCAATAGCGAATATAAAAAGCAACATCCCCATTAGACGGCTAGAAAAAAGAAATTTATAAATTGCTTGCATTCGCTAAAATTGTGGTACAAAATTAATGATAATAACAGACCGCTATACCCAAAACATGTATTATTTTAGCAAAAAAATGACACCCATGAATTACTCCAACGACACGTACAAAACCCATGATGGAAGTGAACTCGTTACTTACAAATGGGGCTGCAAACAACCCAAAGCTATTATTCATATCGTGCACGGTATGAGTGAACATGCAGGGCGATATGATCATTTTGCTTCAGAAGCAAACAACCAAGGGCTTATTGTTTACTCAAGTGATTTAAGGGGACACGGTAAAACCGCAGGAAACATAGAGAATGTGGGACAATTTGCCATGGAAGGTGGCTGGAACAAAGTAGTAAAAGACATTATTGGACTGAGTTATCGCATCAAAAAAGAAAACCCGAAGCTTCCTATTTTCATTTTAGGACATAGTATGGGGTCTTTTATTGCAAGGAATGTTGCTTATACCGACACAGAAGTAGCAGATGGCTACATATACTCAGCAACCGCTGGACACCCTGGTTTAATAGGTGTAATTGGAAAAAGTGTAGCTAAAATAAACATGAAACTAACCGGGAGAAAGCACAGATCCAAATTCATGACCAAATTAGCATTCGGAGATTTCAATAAAAAATACAAAAATGCGCGAACGGAAAAAGATTGGCTAACAAGAGATGAGGCAATTATAGATAAATACATGGCTGATCCATATTCTATGCAAATTTTTACCTCTCAATTTTATACGGACTTATTACACGGTGTTCTCGATATGAATGACTTTTCCAATATGTTACAGTTAAATAAACAAACTCCGGTTCTGCTATTTGCAGGAGATATGGACCCTGTTGGAAATTACGGTAAAGGACCTAGAGAAGTGCACGACAAAATGAAACGTGCCGGTGTTGAAGATATTGAATTAACTATTTTTCCAGAGGGCAGACACGAAATGTTAAACGAAACAAACAAGGAAGAAGTTTATCAATTAGTATTCGACTGGCTAGAAAAAAAATGCACGAAATAACCAAGACTTTCCAAAATGATCAAAGAAAAACTAGCAGCTATTAAAAAAAATATTCCTCCTAATGTTACTTTGGTTGCAGTTTCTAAAACCAAACCGAACGAACTAATAGAAGAGGCATATAACTCTGGCCAAAGAATATTTGGAGAAAACAAAGCACAAGAATTAAAAAACAAAGCTGAAGTTTTACCCAAAGATATTGAATGGCATTTTATTGGACATATACAGCGCAACAAAGTAAAGTATATTGCTCCATACTCCAGTTTAATTCATAGTATTGACTCTATAAAACTTTTAGCAGAAGTAAACAAGCAAGGACTCAAAAACAACCGAATAATTAATTGCTTACTACAATTTTACATCGCCACAGAAGAAACTAAGTTTGGGTTATCTCTAGAGGAGGCGGAGGAGCTTTTAACTTCAAGTGAATTTTTAAATCTTAAGAACATAAAAATAGTTGGTGTAATGGGAATGGCTAGCTTTATAAACAATGAAGAACAGCTTAGAAACGAATTTATTCGCTTAAAATACATATTCACCCAATTAAGCAATAACTTCTTCAAACACACTGAAACCTTCCAAACTATTTCGATGGGCATGAGCGGAGATTATAAGATAGCCATAGAAGAAGGATCAACAATGATTAGGGTTGGAAGTGCAATTTTCGGAAACCGTAACTAATTTGTTTAAACTTATATATTTTATCGATACATAATGATACTCATCGACAATAAAACCTTATTAGGCTAATTTCAAACGCCACATTCATTTATATCTTTACATTTACGATAGGGGTAGTAAAGAAATGTTGCTTTACAGCAATTTTTTTTTCAGGGAGTCTTTCAAAGACTCCCTTTTTTTATGCTTATTTTTGCCAGAAATTTATTCGTCCTAATTATTTCAATTAATGGAAAAAGAAGCAAAAATCATTGAACAACTGAAAACAGAACTTACTTTTACGAGTGAACCAAAATTATTGAAGACCTTGGAAAAGGTGAAAGGAAAGGGAAATGGCCAAATGGTAGCTCCTATTTTAAACCTGTATTCATCAACTAGGTATGAATCTGTAAAAAAAGCAATAAAAGGCCTTTTGAATGAATTAAAGGTGACTAACGGCACTGCTATTTTAATTGAAAAACTTAAGAACTGTGACAATGACCTAAAGGAAGTCATTTTAGGAGCTCTTTGGAGTGCTGGACTGAATCCGATAGAATATTTACCAGAAATTGTTGAAGCCGCATGCAGCAGTAGCTATATGGTTGCTTTTGAAGCTTTAACTGTGCTAGAAAACCTTGAAGGACCATTTGATGAAGAAAAAATTTCAGAAGCTAAATTGATTATCAACGATTATTTCGCAAATCCTCATGAAGAAACCAAACAATTAATTTCAGTAATTTTAGGCCTACTCAATGAAATGGACAATAGCCTGGATGCTTAGTCTTTTATAATCCTTAAAACCTCCCTAACGTCTTCTTTTTCAAAAAGAACAAAATACATTCCCGAAGCCAAGTTATTGACTTCTAACTGGCTTTTTACCTCTCCAGATTGCACTAACTGACCAATACTGCTAAATACTTGATAACGTATGGATGTATTGAATGGATTCACAATAGTTAATAAGCCGGTAGTTGGATTCGGATAAACTTTGAATATATTTTCTGTAACCAACTCTTCAAAAGTGGAAATAAAATTTGGGTTCCCCATATATAAAGACACACCACCTCTTTTGGTTCCTACAATCATGTCTGGATAATTATCACTATTTAAATCACCTATTGCAGGAGCTGCATTTGGACCAATATTGATATTTGCGACCAAAGTATCTACTGCATTAAATATCCCAGCTAAGTTATTCTCAATGTCATCATAATGATATACAGCTCCATTTTCAGTTCCAACAAACAATTGTGTTTCATTCATAGTGTCTTTAAACAACACTGGTACGCTATTACCAATTGTTGTCCACCATTCACTTACGTCAATCTCTCCAAAGGTTTCTGAACGGAACCTGAACGCATAGCTGCTCTGGGTTCCCATATTTTCATAATAATTCAAATTACCATTCTCTTCACCAATTATTAAATCATAATCTAAATCACCATCTATATCAAATAAACAGGGTTTTGCAGCATAACCAACGTCAATAGGAATACTGTTATCGTCTTGCAACTGTGGAGCCATTAACACAAAATTCATTGAATTTAAACTTCCTGAAGTATTCATGAAATAATGAAGATACCCGTCATGTGTTCCGCAAATCACATCAACATCTCCATCGTTATCCATATCGGAGAACGTAGGGTAAATTCCTGTACCCAAACCTAGTCCGGACAAACCTTGAAAATCATCGGTCACCAATTGGAATTCCGGAAAAGAAACCGAACCAACATTCTGATAAAAAGCCATTTGACTTCTATAATTATCCGGAACTGACATATCAAAAATTCCGAAATTAGAAATAAATAAATCTGTTAAGCCATCATTATTATAATCAAACAATACAGGAAAAGCACTCCTTCCCTTTTCAATCATTTGATCTTGCATAAAATCATTTTGAATATGTCCAAACAAAGGAAGGGTGTTCGTACCATAATTCTTATAATACCAAACACTATTATAATTTTCCGATTCATTATCAGAGTTTGGTGATACAACTAAATCTTTGATGTTATCATTATCTACATCCTCATAAAAAGCTCCTGGAAAAACCTGCATATCAACCGGAATAGTATTGGATGGAAAAGCGGTGTCTTGAGAAAGAAACGAAGTATTCATGTTTACACCTAAATTATCATTTGTTAAGGCTACTAAATTATTAAAACTAACATCTCCTAAGATTAAATCCTTAACTCCATCATTATTCAAATCCAAAGACAACACCGTAGATCCAGCATGTTTTAAAACTGAACCGCCCTTTTGAGGATCTGAAATTCCAACTGTGCAAGTATCAAACAAAACGGCTGTATTGGTTCCGAAGCCAGTCTCCATAAAGTGACCCCAACATTCATTTTTCAACTCATAATACAAGCTATCACAACCATATCCTTGTTCTACAGATAAATTCTTGTGGTACTCTACTCTAGAACCAATTACACCAAAAGTCAAAACATCTAAATCTCCATCGCCATCAATATCATTAATAGCTGGAATATCTGATTTACTTACATATAAATTAACATAATTTCCATACTGATTGGAAATAACATAAGGGGTAGTTCCGTTGTTAGAAACGTTCACAAAACTTATGACTCCCACGGAACTAGTATTCTCCCAAACACCTATTCCTCCGGACACATAACTGAAAATATCTTTTTTACCGTCGCAGTTATAATCTCTTAAAAGAGCCCAAGATTCTAGAGCTGGAAATTGACTTTCATATTCAGGTGCATAAACATATCCACTACCAATTCCACTGTTAATAAAGGTTAGAATCTTATTTCCTGTTCTATCAAAAATGAATAAATCTTCAATTGTATCATTATTTAAATGAATAGTCGAAAACTGCGCAGCGTTAATTCCTCCAGCCCATGGATAATCCAACTGGAGCCCTCCAACTGTTATAGTTACTGAATCTACTCTTTCAAAACCATATTTTTGAGCTGATAAATCTAAGCTTAGTAGATTAAGCAGAAAAATACAAATAGTAAGAGTAATTATGTTTGATTTGATTCTTGGCATTTTTAGGTTATTGATAAGATACAAGATTTAACTAATAGGCTGCTTTATATCTCCAATCTTCCGTTTTGGAACCATTTAAATAGGTTCCCCAACCGATTATATTTCCTATTGAATCGTATTCCACGCTTTCTCCTTCCATAAAACCTGCAGACCATCTAATTTCACTTTTTAATGTACCATTCTTATAATATGTAGTAAACAACCCGTCCTGCTTATCGCCAATAAATTCACCTTTTATTTCTAATTGACCATTCGGATAAAACAGTTGCGCCTCACCTTCTTTAAGTCCATTATGGTATTCCGTGATTTCTGTCAGCGTTCCTGCTGTATCGTACATTTTCAATTCACCATGAAGGACTCCATAAAGCCACTCCCCTTCAGTTCTTACAATACCATTTTCATAATAGGTAGTCGCAAATCCATTTGGGCTTCCCGCTTTCCAAAAACTCCATTCTTGCAGATGACCTTTCTCATCCCACCATTTCCACTCTCCAGTTTTCCTCCCCATTTCATATTGTCCAATACTTGCTTTTATTCCATTGTCATGAAAGGAAACAGACACACCATCCAGTGTATCATTAGTCCAACCACTTGTATCTCTTAAAATACCATTCTCATACCAAAAAACCCACTGACCAATCTTCAAAGTATCTACCATTTCACCTTGGCCTCTTATTTTTCCGCTTTCGTATGTTAATGTTTTAGTTGAAGATTTATCTTCTTGACAACCAAAAAACAATAATACTGGTAGAATTGATACAATTATTCTCATTTCACTTTTATAATTGGCTATAAATTTAGAAAGAATTCAATAAAGGATAGATATTACAAACGCTTCTTTTACTTTTGTTACGTAAATAATCCAATTTGAAAGAAATAAAAACCATATCATTCATCGGCTCAGGAAATGTAGCTACTCATTTAGCTGTTGCTCTTAATGCTAAAGGATTTATAATAGAGACTATTCTAAGTCAAACACTACAAAATGCCACTGAATTAGCTTCAAAAGTCAATGCCAGAGGAATTGATCAACTTAATCAACTAGATCAAACTTCTGACTTATACATTAGTTCCTTGAAAGATGATGTAATTGACGCTTACTTAGAGGGGTTAAATCTTAAAGAGAAGCTGTTAGTTCACACGTCTGGTAGTTATGAAACAACTAAACTGGCTAAGTTTTCCTCTAAAACAGGAAGTTTTTACCCTTTACAAACCTTCAATAAAGATATTTCTGTTGATTTTTCTACTATTCCAATAATCATAGAATCAGAAAATGCAGAAACTATAGAATCACTACTTGCCATTGCTAAAAGAATAACTAACAACACACATATTCTAACCGCTGCACAAAAAAAAGCATTGCATATTTCTGCAATTGGAATTAACAATTTCACCCATTTCATCCTCTCTAAAAGCAAAGAGTATTGCAGATTTAATAGTCTTGATTTCAGTTTATTAAATCCTTTACTTAAACAAACAATAGAATCTTTTTCGAATGAAGAAGAGCCTTTAAAAAAACAAACTGGTCCCGCTAGAAGAGGTGATCTTACGATCATCGAAAATCACATTGAAGCTTTATCGGGCGACAAAGAATTTCAAGCATTATACAAAGACCTAAGTCAATATATCTTATCAGAATTTCATGGAGAAAAATACAAACTATAAAACGAGGTTAAAATCAATAACTACTTTTGTGCTTGATGTTGACGGTGTGCTAACCAACGGTAAGCTTATTTTAGAAGGCTCTGGAGAAATCACCAGAACAATCAGCACAAGAGACGGCTATATTATTCGAAAAGCAATTAAAAAAGGCTACAACGTTTGTATAATAACACTTGGAAACTCCAAAATGCTGGAGAAGATGATGAATTACTTAGGTGTTTCGGATATATATTCATTAGCAGAAAACAAGTTAGAAACGTTAAATTCATATTGCTCCTCCAAAAATATTACCCTAGAAAATGTACTTTATATGGGAGATGACATGCCAGATATAGACTGTATAAAATCTGTTAGTATTGGAACCTGCCCTAACAATGCAGTTCCCGAAATAAGAGAGGTTTCAGATTACATTTCTCACGTAAACGGTGGTGACGGATGTGTTCGAGATGTGATGGAGCAAGTGCTGAAAATTAATAATGATTGGTTATAAAAATGCTTTTACAACTAATAAAAGCAATTCGACCAATTAACTTATTGGTAATTACACTTACATTTTATGTTTTGCATACACTTGGCATTAACTCCTTAGAACTTATTCCAGGATCGCATCAAATTAGCTTAAAGTTTTTAACTATTTCCACCCTACTAATTGCCGCAGCGGGATACTTAATTAATGACTATTACGACAAAGAAATAGACTTCATTAACAAAGGTAACAAGCAAAATCCGTTAAGTAAGCAAGCATTATTAACAGGATATATTATTCTTAATATTACTGCATTAATTCTCAGTTTTACTTTTGCTTTTTCAAATTATATCTTTTGGATATTTCCCAGTAGTATTATTCTATTATGGCTGTATTCCTTTAAACTAAAAGCGCTTCCATTCATCGGAAATTTAATCGTAGCTATTCTTTCTGCTGCAGTACCTTTTATCTACCTTTCTATTCAAGAAATAAGTAGAGGTAGCCTTACAAATACGCATACATACTCTGTAGATTTAATAATAATATTTTCGTTTCTAGCCTTTTTTAGCACACTTGCAAGGGAATTGGTAAAAGACATAGAAGACATAGAAGGAGATAAAGCACAGGGGCTAAAAACAATCCCAATACTTTGGGGAATAAAAACAGCCAAATTCTGGACAATCTTTTTTCTACTTTGCACACTATTTATTCTAGGACTGCTAATTGCAGGGATTGATTATTTTGCATTTAATCTTCTTTCGTTAGTTATAGCAGCTATATTCGGAGTTCTTCCTTTGCTACTTTCTGCTGCTAAATCATATCAAGCAGCAGAAAAAAAACACTACAAACAGACTGGAAACTTAATAAAAATAAGCATGTTTGGGTTTTTACTATTTATTTATATTTACGCAATAACGCTTTAATATGCTGGGAGATTTGACTGAAAAATACCAAATAATATTAGCATCTAATTCCCCTAGAAGGAAAGAATTATTGACTAAAATAATTCCCATTTTCAAAGTAGAATCTAAAGCAGTAGAAGAAATTTATCCTAATAACTTGGAAGGCGGTGGAGTAGCAACTTATCTTTCTCAACTAAAATCTAAGCCATTTCAACCGCAGGAAAATGAACTTATTATTACCGCAGATACAATTGTAATAATAGATGGCATTATCTTAGGTAAACCTAAAACCCCTGAAGAGGCAATAAATATGCTTACCCTTCTAAGTGGGAAAAAGCATAAAGTAATAACGGGCGTTACTATCCGAACAAAAGATAAAGAACTTTCGTTTTATGACGCAACAAAAGTTGAATTTTATAAACTTCAGCCTGATGAAATTGAATATTATGTAAAAGAACACAAACCTTTTGATAAAGCTGGAGCTTACGGTATTCAAGAATGGATTGGACATGTTGGAATAAAAAAAATAGAAGGAGATTTTTACAATGTTATGGGACTACCTATTCATCGGGTATATCGAGAGTTGAAGCAATTCATTTAACCCATAATTTCAAATACTCTTGGACGTTCAACTGTCACCATTTCAAATGTTATTTGATCAAAAAGTAATTTAAAAGCTTTACCTACTTCTTCCATATCTTCATCGTCTATTTCATACTTCCAAATAATTGTAATATTTGTTTTGTTTGACTTATTATCAGCAAATTCTCTCATAAACTGATAAAGAAACCGAGATGAAGACGTGTTAAAGTATTCGAGACTTACTTCTAATTTTGTTTCTGGCTTAGGATTTTTGAAATATACTTTAATGTATCCAAACAGCGGATCAAAAAAACCGAAGGCATCTTCTGGCATTAGCACCCCAGTAAATGAAAAATAACCTTCATTCAAATCAAATAGTATTTGAGGTGTTTTTTCCATCATATCTAGTTCGAATGCCATAATGCTAATGTAGTTAAAAACTTAGCCGATATTTATATATTTCGTTAGCCTTTAAGTTTTATTCTGTAAACAGGCTATTTTTTAATGTAAACAAGAATTATGTAACTGCCCAGCATGAATTATGCAGAAATTATTTCAAAAATACTTCCTCCAACTTTTCGTGCAAATCTTCTCCTCTTAAGTTTTTAGCGATAATTACCCCGTCCTCGTCTAAAAGAATTGAGTGTGGAATGCTGTTTACACCATATAACTGACCAACTTCATTTGCCCATCCATTTAAATCACCTACCTGCGGCCACGTCAAACCATCTTTGTCAATAGCGGCAACCCAGTTTTCTCCGTTATCATCTAATGAAACACCAAGAATATCAAATCCCATGTCATGATACTTATTATAAGCGGCAACTACATTTGGGTTTTCTTTTCTGCAAGGGCCACACCATGAAGCCCAAAAATCAATCAATAAATAATTCCCTCTCAAACTTTCTAAAGAAATTGGATTTCCTTCAGGATCATTTTGCGTAAACAAAGGAGCCACTGCACCAACTTCTGTCGTTCTCATTTTAGCCGATCTTTCTTGCATTGATACAATATACTTTGAATCCTTTATGTCTTTAGAGAATGTATTAAGCGTCGAATCAATTTGATTTGCTGTAAAGTCATTTAATAAATTGGACACTGCAAGGTATGGAGCAATCACACTTGAAGTATTACCTGCAATATATTCCACTATATATTCACTTATCTTTTCAGATACTGCGTCATAATCAAGATCAATTTGATTCATCGTTGCTGTATCTTCAATTTCTCTCGCTGCCATATAATCAGTCTCCATTTTATCTATTTCTTTATAAAAACCCTCCTGACCCTGATTAAATTTAGTTAAAGCATCTTGAATAGATGAACCTGAAATTGTAACGCTATCTCTATTTAAAGTAGCACCTGAAACTGATATCTGACTATTTTCAACAAACAAAGAAACGTATGCTTTTTTGTCATCGAACCTGAGATACCAAACTTCTGGTAATTCTAAATCTCCAGAAAAGGAAAATTTACCTTCAACAACATCGGCAGAATCTTTATGTTCCCAATTTCCTTTTACGTATTGTGACAAATACGCTTTTGAAATATCTACCCCTCCAAAATCACAATCAATTGTGTATCCTTTTGTTTCCGTAACTTTATTTTCATCTGTTAAGTTCTCACTTTCTTTGTTTTCTGAACAACTAACAAATGTAAAAGCTGTTAATCCAATAATTATAATTTTCTTCATGTTTTAAATTTAATTTAAAATGCAATTATAAATTAATTTTATTAGTTTATAAATATAACTTTCACTTCAAAATGGATTCCTATCACTGGATGAGGATTAATTAACTGTAAGTTTATACTAAGTTTGAATTGTTCTGCAAAAAACAAATTTCTTATAATTATTCCATTAATTACTTACATTTGAGAAATGAAAAAGTTGTTGATTCTTTTCCTTCTTTCGTCTAATACCATATTCTCTCAAGCCGGAAATGATATTCAACGAGCTAATATTCGCGGATCTCTTTCGGTTTTAACTTTTGATTTCAATTTCGATGATTTATTTTGGTCATTTTCTGGCGGTATAGAAGACGTGCAGAATGAATGGGGAGCAAAATTAAACTTTGAGTTTCGACCTTTCAAAAAAAAAGTTCAAATAAGAGAAGACTACAATATTGTCCGACAATACAAAGAGGTGGTATACTTCATATCTCTTGATGCAGACAAAAGATTTCTGCACTTTAACCTATGGGGAACAGATACGCAATTTTTTGCAGGAACAAGAACAGGGTTTTTATTGGGAAACTACAAAGGAACAAACGAAAATAGAAAGCCTAAATTCTTAACAACGCCAATGGCGGGGTTCTGTTTCAACTTCTCAGCTGAAATTAATCTGAAGGTTGGATATATACACTTTTCAGATGGATTAGTAAATGTACCAGACTCAAGAGTTACTCTTGGCTTAAATTTTATTTTAAAATGAAATCAATTAAAAGCATAGGTTTTATAGTATTTATGGGTTTTGCTTTAATTAATTGTTCAAAGCAAAATGACGATTGCGATCCAGATAGGTTTTGTGACACTTTACCACAAGATGGTGGAGATGTGAAAATAAAAGTAACATATAACGGAAATGGAATCCCCATAATTGTATATAACGGTTATGCAGATCAGAATGACATATTATTTTATGACACGCTTTGGAGTGAAGAAAGCACATATTATTTACCGCTTGGAAAAAGGTACGCCGTAGAAGCTTACTACTACGAAGCTAACTCCACCATTATAGCTTTGGATGGAAATAAATTAAAGGAATCTTCATTTTGGAATTGCGATGAAGAATGTTTTGAATTAGCTGAAATTACACTCGATGTAAAAAAACTTTAACGAGTTTCAATATTTCAGATACATTTGCAGTTGAATTTACACGCATGGGAAGTAAAATAGTATACTACGGAATCATATTGCCAATATCTTACCTGCCCTATTTTTTACTGTATGCACTATCCGACTTTGTTTTTGTCGTAATGTATTATATCGTTGGGTACCGTAAAAAAGTTGTATTTGAAAATATTATAAATTCTTTTCCAGAAAAAACAAAAATTGAGCATAAACAAATCATGCGGAAATTTTACCGGCACCTATGTGATTTGATTCTAGAGAGTGTGAAGGGGTTTTCCATTTCTGAAAAGCAGATTAGAAAAAGGATGACAGTTAAAAACCCTGAGGTGGTCGATAAATACTTCGAGCAAGGAAAGGATATAATTTTTGTTGGTGGACATTATAATAATTGGGAAATGCTTGCTCTGGGAATTGGCCTTATTTCAAAGCATATACCTGTTGGGATTTACAAGCCACTAAACAATGAATTCTTCAATCAAAAAGTTCTTGATTCTAGACAAAAGTATGGTTTGATTATGCGACCAATGAAACAAACCAAAGCTTGTTTTGATGAAACCCTAGATAAACCAAAAGCGATTATATTTGGGGCTGATCAGCGCCCAGGAAACCCAACAAAAGCTGTTTGGATGCAATTTCTAAACCAAGATACTCCTGTTTCATTTGGAGTAGAGAAATTTGGGAAAGAATACAATCTACCAATCGTTTTTGGAGCGATTCGTAAAATCAAAAGGGGACATTACGATTTTGAATACACGTTGTTATTCGAAGAACCTGCCAAAACTGAGTATGGTGAAATTACCAAAGCGCATACATTAACATTGGAAAAAGACATCCAGGAAAACCCGCAATATTGGTTATGGAGTCATAAAAGATGGAAACACAAGCGACCAGACTCTTTAAAGTAGCTCATCATCTTCAGTTACTCCTACCCTTTCCAGCCACTGAACGTATTCATCACTGATTAAAAAAGCGGGGTATGCCATAAATTCCTTATCCCAATTGATATTTCGAACGTCAAAGTAATCTTCCATTACCAATAAGCTCTCTGCAGCTAGAATAAATTCTTTCATTTCAATCAAACAGACAATTTTTGCAAAATGTATATTCGGAATTGCTGGATCCATTATAAGTGCTTGATTGTATAACTCTAGCGCTCTCGAATAATTATACTCCTCAAAATACGCTACCGCTTTTAAATATGTTAAAATTGGGTCATCACCAATTGAGTTACCTAATCTGTCAATAGCTTCTCTTACTTCCCCATAACTTTTCAAATCAAGATTTAAATAGTATTGCCTCAACCAATACCATTCTGTACTTCCTTCTTTTCCAATTTCATATGTTTTTTCCAATATGGCATTAGTCCGTAATTGAGCAGAAGAATGAAAATCTGCGTTATATTTTATAGATTTCATTATCGCTGTTTCTCTTAAGGCAATGTCCATCTTAGAATAATATAATTCTGCTAAACTAGGGTTCAAAGAAGAAAAAGCAGTAATTGATGAATCCATAAACCTAAAACCTTCCCTCATATCTTTATAACTCAGTTGTCTTTTTTCATGCACAAGAGCAACTAATTCCGTCATCATAGCATCGAAACTATGAGGGGAGTAAAAAGAAGTAAAATCAGAAATTACAATTGAATCATCTATTACAGAAAGTATTACTCTATAGTAATTCACTTCGAGAGGTGCCGTAAATAACCTAAGCCAAATTATGTTATTCTCGTTCTGAACTTCATAAAACTGAAAGTCTAACTCTCCGCCTAATAAAATAGTTTGATGTAAAACTGAAAATAAATCGAAGTTATTGAATACATCTTTATTAGCTAAAAGGTTGGAAACAAAAATCGAGTCCGAATTGTATTTAATTTGAATTTTACTTCTTGCACTAACTGTATCCGCATTATAAATATCCAGAATAAAGTAATTAGCGAATTCAGAGGCGTTTACACTGTCAATATTCAACTTATTAGGAATGAAAACAACATCTTTTTCACCTTTATTTTCATTGTTGCAAGAAAAAACAACAAAAAGAACTAAAAAAAATAATACACATAAATTACTAATATAGTGATATTTATTCATTTTTAAACACTTACTTACGACACTAAACGAATGTTAATTAGTTAAAGTACGGATAACATTTTGAAACCTCCATTACTTTGCACCGTCGATACCAAAATATAGACAGAATAAAACTACTATTTAATTACTAACCCGTTACGCTATCTATGAATAGTTAGTAACAAAACAAACACACATTTATTATGAATAACTTAAGAAACAGAGTACAATTAATCGGAAATTTAGGAACTACACCAGAAGTAATCGATTTAAAAGAAGGTAGAAAACTAGTAAAACTTACACTCGCTACAAATGATACGTACAAGAATAAAAAAGGCGAAACGATCAAAGAAACCCAATGGCACAACCTAACAGTTTTTGGAAACCTTGCTGAAATCGCTGAACAACATCTTGAAAAAGGAAAAGAGGTATGTATTGAAGGTAAATTAAACAACCGCACATATGACGATAAAGACGGGAACAAAAGATATGTAACCGAGATCGTTGTACAAGAATTATTAATGCTAGGTAAAAAACAATAGTTAATACTTAGACAGTAACGCTCACAATCTAGTGAGCGTTACTTTTTTTTAAAAAAACAACACAACAATATAAATATACTTATTAACCTTATGATAAACGCAAACACACTAGAACAAGCAGATACTGAGCACCACCGACCAACCATTAATGACCTTCGTAAATTTGAAAATTTATCGGAAGCGGTTATGTTCGACTTAACTAACGAAGAATTTGAAAAAATGATGAATCAAATTGATTGCTCAGCATGCATAGAACCGCTATTTTTCCCTATTTCAACTGCAGATCTGGAGCCACAATCTCTTGGCTATTACTAAAAAAAAGGCTTAATAAGCCCCAATCTATTATTACCTCAAAACAAAACATCAAATTATGATGACAAAAGGCGGAGCCGTATATATACTCACCAACAAAAACAATAACGTACTTTATACAGGAGTGACGAGTAATCTCCCCGTTAGAATGTACCAGCATAAATTTAAAAATTACCACATAGCTTTTACGAGTAGATACAGCGTTAACAAACTAGTTTATTACAAAGGTTTTCATTCTATCTTAGAGGCTATTGCTGAAGAAAAAAGAATAAAATCAGGATCTAGAAAGAATAAAATAATTCTAGTTGAAACATCAAACCCTAACTGGGATGATTTATCTAGTCAGTTGTAAAGCGAACATCTTTCATGAGATTGCCGCAGTTTGCTAAAACGCAAAGTTCGCAATGACGACACGCGGGGGCACCATTGCGAAGGCGCAGCTTGCGGCAATCCCACGTTGGATTGAGGAGATTGCCACACTTTGCTAAAACGCAAAGTTCGCAATGACGACACGCGGGGGCACCATTGCGAAGGCGCAGCCTGCGGCAATCCCGCGTTGGATTGAGGAGATTGCCGCACTTTGCTAAAAAGCAAAGTGAGCAATCACGATAAGTAAGGGAACGATGTGAAATGGACTATATGTGGGGGGATTTGTCTTATTCTACTTTTAGCTACTAAATCTACTACACTTTCCGCTTAAACGTTATTTCAAAACAGCTGCCTGCTCCAGTTTTCGATTTCGCAATAATATTGCCCTTATTAATATTTACATATTCCTTTGCGATACTCAATCCCAGACCGGTCCCCTTAATATCTGTGACGTTATTAGCACGGAAAAAAGGTTCAAATAGATGCGCTTGTTCCTCTTCAGGAATACCAACCCCATAATCTATAATAGAAATGATCACCTTTGTTTCTTCAAATTGCAACCTAAGCTGAGGATTATCCTTGCTAATAGAATATTTAAAAGCATTGTTGATCAAATTATTTAATGTGTGGCTCAATAATTTAGGATCTAACATTACTTTATAAGGCTCGCCCGTTATAAATATATCTATGGTTCTACCATCTTTTTGTATCAAATTAAAGTCATTAGTCAATCGCTCACAAAAAACTACTAAATCCAGGTTCAAAGGTCTATAGGGAACATTTCCAGAAGTAAGTACGCCTAGTTTAAGCACATCGTCCATTAAATCGGTCATTGTAGAAATTGCTATTTGAATCCGGCCAGTTATTTTTTTGAGACCTTCCAAATCTTCGATTTTTTGGGAAGTGACAAACATTTCAAGTAACTCCGTATTGGATTGTATAATTGACAACGGTGTTCTAAATTGGTGTGAGGCAGTTGAAACAAAGCTAGTTTTTAGCTGTCCTAGCTCTTTTTCTTTGTTCAAGCTAACGTCTAATTCCTTTGCTTTTCTATTTAAATCCCTATTC
The DNA here is from genome assembly GCA_943788755.1 of uncultured Flavobacteriales bacterium. Classification (GTDB taxonomy): domain Bacteria; phylum Bacteroidota; class Bacteroidia; order Flavobacteriales_D; family Parvicellaceae; genus CALSMU01. Next base: position 203,271 of record CALSRM010000001.1, on the reverse strand, counting down.
TTATTTTCCAATTTCTCTTGCATTTTTATTATCGAAGAGCTAAATGAAAGCAGAATTAATAGAAGTATAAGTACACGCTGATAGAGTATTTACAAGAGATAGATAACTTAAAACTTCACTGTTGATAGTGTATTTTGGGTGATGATTTGATAATAAAAAGTACAACAGCAAATACAGACTAAAAACTGAAATCAAATAAAGTGTTTTTTTCCAAAACTTCCAGCCAGTATAAAGAAAGAGAGAAGACACCAGAATAATGAAATAAATATTAAAGTTGCTTTCCCAACCAATAAAGTATTCTCCCAAAATTATTCCGATTATGGCATTTAAACTCGCCAGAACAAAAGGTAGTTCAATAAATTTATTTTTGAATAATTGCCGCCAAAATAAAAACAAAACAACTGTTAACGTGGCAAAAACAACCATTTCAGGCACTCCTAGGATAATATAAAAGATACTCAAGAAAAGATGAACACAACTACCGGCCAAACAAGCTATAGTCATCGACTTTGAAAAACGATCAGAGACAGTTTGCTCGTGCTGAATTTGGATACTACGGTCTGACATACAAATACTAGGTAATTGTTTATTCAACTAATCTGAATGCTTAAAGAATTTCAGATGTTTTAAAAACAAAAGCTTTACAATTAGCAATATTATCAATATTCCTGTAAAACTAATTGGTTTTATTGAATATTTCAAGATCAATCTTTTCTTATCAAGTATATTTTTAAATCCTTTCTTTTGCAAAAGTTATTTCAAAATTACTCCCTTTTTCCAATGTAGATTTAACCACAATATTGCCCTTATTAACCTCAATGTATTCTTTTGCGATACTCAAACCTAATCCTGTGCCTTGAATTTCTGAAACATTCTCTGCACGGAAGAAGGGTTCAAACAAATGTTTTCGTTCATTTTCAGGAATACCTACCCCGTAATCTTTTATCGATATAACCAATTCTGTTGGTTTAAAATTTATGCTCAGCTCAGGTTGCTCATTTCCAACAGAATATTTAAAAGCATTATTAATTAAATTAGACAATGAATGTTCTAATAGTTTAGAGTCTAAAGATGGCTGATATATGTCTCCACTATAAACAAAGTCAATATTTCTTCCATCCTGTTGAACCGCATTAAATTCTTCCACCATTTTTCTACAAAAATCAATTAAATCTATTTCTTTCGGGTTACACGAAACCTTTCCAGCTGTTAGCTTACCAAGAGTCAGCACATCATCCATCAGATCAGTCATTTTGGAAATTGCCACAGTAATGCGATCGGTTACTTTTCTATATTTTACGGGGTCGGAATTATTGCCCGTATTAGTCAACATCGCAAGTAACTCAGTATTAGATTGAATTACCGCTAAGGGTGTTCTAAATTGATGTGATGCAACGGTAACAAAACTTGACTTTAATTGACCCAGTTCCTTTTCTTTAAGCAATGATTCTTTTAACTTCTTTTCACTATTTATTAACTCTGCAGTTCGTTTGTTTACTTTTTCTTCAAGACTATCGTTCAATTCATTCAATTGTTCTTGTGCAGTTTTCTTTTCAGTTATATCGGCAGCTATTCCCGTCATGAAAAATGGTGTGCCATCCTGATTTTTAATAATTCGCGTTTTACTGTTAATCCATTTTATTTTTTGATCTGTAGTTACTATCCTATACTCTAATTCCGCAAAACCTTTACTAAAAATAGCTTCACTACCTTTCAGAACTTTTCCTTTATCATCTGGGTGAATCATATCCATCCAAAGGTTAGTTTTTTTAAACCAATCAACCTTAGGAGTACCGTATAAACCTTCTACTGAATCACTTACGTACTCCATTTGTTGATCAGGCAAGCTACGTCCCCAAACAACTTCTTCTAATGACCCCATTACAAGTTCCAATCTATCTTTGGTGGCAATTAATAACTCTTTTTGCCGGTCAATTTCTCTTGACGCCTCCAATAACTCTTCTTTTTCTTCTAATTGTATTTTAATTTTTCTCTGTCCATTCACAAAGTATGTTTGAATACCAAAAAGAAGAATCGATATCAAAATAAAATTTGCTCCATAAACTAGTACAATAGCATTTTCATCTATTTCTTCGGGAAAGTAAATTCGTGCTGATTCATCAAGTAAACAGGCTAAAACGAGTAGAAAAAATAAAGCATAAACCCACTTTCTAGCGGTTTTTACATCATAAAAAACAAGCGCTATAAATGGAGCAGTGCAACTCCACAAGAGCATTCCACTGGATTGGCTAAATCCTCCAAGTGCTAACTGTAAACAAAAAGGCAAAATAAGAACAAGAAATACTTGAAAGAAGCGGAATATATTGTATCGTTTTGAAGCAATAAAATAAAAAAAGCTCGTTAATGAAACAACGGCATAAGCTAATGGGATGGTTCCTGCTATCGTAAACCCATTTCGCATGAAGTATAACCCCCAAATAACAGCTGCCAAAGAATAGGGGATAACCATAATGGTCATAATCGACTTCTTTAAACGCTCTTCTGGAGTGTCTGAAGGAATACAGCCAATTTCTATAAACCTTTTTAGTTTATTTGTTCTTACCTTATTCATTTACTAATTATTTTTTTGCCTGCATACACAACCTTCATCGATCAAACTTTATTTTAAAGCAACTACCTTCTCCCTCTATTGATTTAACAGAAATAGTACCCTTATTAATTTCAACGTATTCTTTTGCGATGTTTAAGCCTAATCCAGAGCCTTTAATATCTGTTACATTGTTCGCTCGAAAGAAAGGCGTAAATAGCTTTAAATGTTCTTCTTCGGGAATACCTAAACCATAATCTTTTACAGATAATACAACTTCTTTTGGTTTAAAATGTATCCTCAATTGAGGATTCTCTTTTCCGACAGAATATTTAAAAGCATTACTGATTAAATTAGATAACGAATGAGTTAATAAGATTGGATCTAACTGCAGCTTTATGGGATGACCCTCTTTAACAAAATCCAAACTTCTTCCGTCTGCTTGAATAGCATTAAATTCGTCTGCCAATTTCTCACAAAAACCTACCAAATCTAAATTTTCAGGAGTATAAGCAACGTTTCCCGAAGTTGCTTTACCCAAAACTAGAACTTCATCTATTAGATTAGTCATTGTCATAATTGCTCCTTTAATACGGCCTGTTATTTTTTCAAATTTTTCGGGCTCTATTATTTTTCCTGTGCTAGCCAACATTCCATATAATTCGGCATTAGTTTGAATAACCGCTAAAGGGGTTTTGAATTGATGCGATGCCATTGAAACAAAGCTAGTTTTAAGCAACCCTAGTTCCTTCTCAGTATCTAATGACCTTTTCAATTTTTCATTCTGAAGCTGAACTATTTTTTTTTGCGAATCTATTTCATTCCTTTTTACTAATAATTCTTCATTTATTTGATTCAATTTTTTATTCGCTTTGTCAACAGTATGTTTTTGAATTTCGATGAGTGATTTTTGATTGGCAGTTAGCTTAAATCGGTTATAAGTGAATATTCCAAAGATTAAAGTCAAGAATAAACCGCCATACAAATAGAAATTTTTTTGTTCCGCTAGCTCTTTCTTTGCGCGTTGGGTATTGATTTTGTCTTGGCTAATTTCTATTAGGTAGGCATTTTCCAGACTGTCCTTAGTCGCTTTTTTATCATATTTATATTTCAAGCTTTGTTTAATTATCTCGTTACTTATGTTTTCACTTTGTATTTCATCTTTCGTTTCCATAAAAAGGATCAACATATCGAGTGCTTCCGATGTCCTATTAGCAGCTTTGTAATATTTAGACAAACCTTTTGCAGCATCTTGAATTTCCTCTTTTGCACCAATTTCTTGAGCAATTTTTAATGCCCTTCGTGCAAAAGAAATTGCTTTTAGTGTTAAATTTTGTTTAAAATTAATCTGAGCAATTAAATTTAGTGAATTTGATTCGTTCCGGCGATTATTTAATTTCACTTGAGTCTTTAAAGCTTTATTTATATAACCTAAAGCAGTATCATAATGCCCTAAGTCGAATTGAATACTACCAATGTTATAATTTATTTTAGCATTGAGATTCTCTTCATAGCCGTCATTAACGATTAGTGCTTGTTCAAAACTACTAAGTGCATCTTCATAGTTACCTTGATTCAAGTAAACAACTCCAATATTAACTAGAGCATGGGATTCTCCCATTTGGTTCTCGAGTTTAATTTGAATTTTCAAACTTCTATTGTAGTTTTCAAGGGCTGTATTATAGTCTCCCTCCTCTTTATAAATCAGCCCTATATTATTCAAGGAGTTAGCTATTCCTTTTTCATTTTTAAGATTTTCTTCAATTTTTAGACTCTTTAGATAGTACTTTAAAGCATTTGAATGATCGCCTTGTTCGAAATAAACTAAACCCATATTGTTTAGCACTGAAGCAATTCCCTCTTGATTTCCTGAGGTAATTCGAAATTCCAGGCACCTAGAGTAGTAATGAAGCGCTTCTTCATAGTTATTTACAAAAGATTTTGAAATTCCTTGCAAAAGCAATGCCGTTGACATTCTATATGTTAACTTTTTCTGTTGAGCAAATTCATAGTATTCTTGGGCTAAAATAAAAGCTGAATCCGGGTTATTATATAAAAAATGATTTACAATATAACTTTGATAGGCGTCAGTTCTTGCAGTGTCATTAAGTTCTTTACTATTCCAAATAGTTAATAAGCTGTCAATTTTTTTTCTCTCCTCTAAATTAAACCCTTGAGCAATGCCACTAAAAGAGTTTAGAAGAAATAAAATGTAGATTATCTGTTTCATTATATTATTATTGATTTTCTTGAAGAAAAATGTCGCTCGTTTAGGCATGCTCTTCTTAGTGTATTAATCCCATTAGGTCAGTTATATTAACTATACTTCTATTATTAGCTGATAATTGCATTTATAGTTAGCGCTTAAACGTTATTTCAAAACAGCTCCCCTCTCCCAATTTGGATTTAACTGAAATTTGTCCCTTGTTAACTTCAACGTATTCTTTTGCGATGTTTAAGCCTAATCCAGAGCCTTTAATATCTGTTACATTGTTCGCTCGAAAGAAAGGCGTAAATAGCTTTAAATGTTCTTCTTCGGGAATACCTAAACCATAATCTTTTACAGATAATACAACTTCTTTTGGTTTAAAATGTATCCTCAATTGAGGATTCTCTTTTCCGACAGAATATTTAAAAGCATTACTGATTAAATTAGACAACGAATGAGTTAATAAGATTGGATCTAACTGCAGCTTTATGGGATGACCCTCTTTAACAAAATCCAAACTTCTTCCGTCTGCTTGAATAGCATTAAATTCTTCTGCCAATTTCTCGCAAAAACCTACCAAATCTAAATTTTCAGGAGTATAAGCAACGTTTCCCGAAGTTACTTTACCTAAAGCCAGAACTTCATCTATTAGATTAGACATTGTACCTATTGCTTCTATAATACGACCCGTTACTTTTGTAGACTTTTTGGGTTCTATTATTTCCCCCGTGTTCGCCAACATTTCATATAATTCCGCATTAGCCTGAATAACAGCTAACGGCGTTTTGAATTGATGAGATGCCATTGAAACAAAACTAGTTTTAAGCACACCCAATTCTTTTTCTTTTACCAAAGAATTTTTCAATTTCAATTCATTCTCTTGCAGTTTCTTCTGCAATCGCGACTTAACCTTTATTTCTTCCGTTTTTCCCTCTATCTCCGATTGTAAACTTATTACCAAGTTATCATTCGTTTCTTTAAGATCAATTAGATTATGTTTTAATGTAATTAAAGAATTGTTCAAAATACCTATTTCATTTTTACCGCTTGATGTTCTTAATTCTGCAGTATAATTCGTTTTACTTAATTCACAAGCAAAACGACTTGCTTTTCTTATCGGGTTAGTAACTAGGACAAAAAAGAATGCAGATAATAAAAGTAATGCAACATTCCCTAAAAAAGTCAATTGCCATATTGGTGCGTTAAGAAATTTTAGATCTTTAATAACTTCTTGTTTAGAAGTACCTAGAATTATTTTACCTTTAATTATATCTGTATCAATATCGTAGCTTTTCAGATAATAAGTGGTTGAATCAAAATAAGATTTATCACGAGCCATAGAATCCGGAAAGCACTTAAACAGCTTATAACCTTCCTCTTCTTTTTCCAATAGAGCAATGAATGCATATTTATTGAGTTCAGAAACTTTATTAATCGGTTCGTCGTTGGTCTCTTTTTGCTTAACTAAATTGTGTTTCAATGTTATTAAAGAGTTGTTTAAAACACTAATTTCATTTTTACCATTTGATCCTCGTAATTCCACATTGTAGTTACGTTTACTTAATTCAGAAGCAAAACGACTAGCTTTCCTTATAGGATTGGTAACGAGAATGAAAAAGAATGCAGACAATAACAGTAAAGCAAAATTAGCTATATAGGTTAATTGCCATATTGGTCTGTTAAGATATTTTAGTTGTTCTCTACTTTCCTCTTTAGATGTACCTAGAATTATTTTCCCATTAATTATATCGGTTTCAAAATCAGAGCTTTTCAAATAATACGTTGTACTATCATGATAAGGCTTGTTAAACCCCATCGAATCTGGAAAGCAACGAAATAATTTATAACCATTGTCTTCTCGTTCCAAAAGCGCAATAAATGCATAATTATTGTCTTTAGAAATTTGATTTATTGTTTCTTCTATGATTTGAAAATTATTTGATTTTACAGCAGCTTTGATATCAAGTGAGGCAGAACGTGCCATTACATCTAATTCAATATTTGCTCGATTTTCCAATAGTTGGTAATTTTTATTATTGTAATAAAAACCCAAAGGAATTGAGAGACAAAATCCCAAAATTGCAAACAAGGCCCAAAGACGAAAGGCGAAACTATCTAATAGACTTTTCATTTTCAGACTTAATTATTGAAACTTTAAAATCTGCTGGAATTTCTTCTTGACAATCAACAAAAACGCCTATAGCGCCTTCATACTTTGCTAGCATCAGTAGTGCCTCCTCATTACTATCAGCAAATAACGGTGCACTAGATCTACCAGAAAAAACAAGTCCTAACCAAAATTTTTTCACTCCTTGTATGGATTTATTATAAATTTCTTTAGCCAAATATTGTGACTTTTCATCCTCATTAAACCTCATTACAATGATCACCCTATTGCCATTTTTCCAAAGACTCTTCTCTCCTTTTAATATAGATTTAATATCACTTATGGTATAACTTTTTTCATCTATTGAATTTCCACAAATTCTAATTCTTGAGGAATAATTTTGTCGCAAAGCAGCTATTGTTTATTAACAACAAAAATGCAACTGTAACAAAAACCGAAATACTTGATTTAATATATTGCATAAGATAATTGGATTGTAAATTCATAATGATTAGCAGCTGGGTTAGACCAATCAGGATTGGCCGTATAGCGTTCTAATTGACATTTCATATTTAATAACGGAGTAAATTGGTATTTATAACCTATCCCAAATTTAACTTTATTAATTGCACCATTCCTTAAATCGTTATTTGAGCTCTTCAAGATATCGCAAAGAAGATAAGGAGTATGTAGCTCTTTAATATTGTACCCAACATACAAGTAATTACTGTAATTCTGAGCCGCACCCAACGAATCGGTTCTACTTAAAGCAGCGGTAAATTCGTTCAATATTTCTAGTTTCTGTTCAAAACGAGCGAAAGAAAAATTGATTAATTGATAATCCAATGAACCAGCATACATAGAGCCCATCATACCGGATCCGTGATTCATATGTTGCATTGTATTGTTTTGAGCAATATAACTATAATAATATGAGGCACCTATTCTCATCCCATCTGCTGGTTTTATATGAAAAGCACCTAGAACAGCAGGATTATTTCCATCTCCGGTTAAAGAATTGGTGGTCTGAATATCATACCCCAAATTCAATTTCCCCAAATTCTGACCTTGAGCACGAATACCTATTGAGTGCACTGGAATGAAGTAACTAAATGCTAAGGGTCTATCCGTAGTTGGAAAAAAAATCCGAGCATGATAGTAAACATCGTTCCAGTAATTAACCGGTGTATGCATTTGTCCTATCATAAGAGAATGGTTACCAACATAATTGCACTTTATTCTTGCTCTGTGCAAATTAGCATGAATATCGCCTCCTCTGTAACCTAAAGAAAATTCTCCCAAGAACGAAAACTTGTTACCCATATCACCCGTAACAAATAGACTTTGTTCTCCGAGTTGCCAGGCTAAATCAAATTCTTCAACATCCTGATGATATTCAAGATTATGCTCCATTGAACCAAAACCTTTAACATTAAAATTACCCTGTGCCAATAGACCTGTGGAAGAATAAATAAGGGTTAAAAGGAATAAATAATTAAATTTCATAATTTTTTTATAATTAGTTAGAATAGTTTTTATCACGTCTTAAATGTTATTTCAAAGCAGCTGCCTTCTCCTAATTTTGATTTAGCTGCAATACGTCCCTTATTAACTTCAACATATTCTTTTGCAATGCTCAAGCCTAATCCTGTACCTTGAATTTCTGACACGTTATTTGCCCGAAAAAAGGGTTCAAATAAATGCTGTTGCTCATCTTCAGGAATACCCAAACCAAAATCTTTAACAGATATAACTACTTCTGTTGGTTTAAAAAGTAAGCTCAACTCGGGGTTCTTCTTTCCTTTCGAATACTTAAAAGCATTATTAATTAAATTATATAGTGTGTGCTCTAATAATTTTGGATCTAAATGAACCTTGTAAGGTTCTCCATCGGTAATAAAATTTAATGCGCTATCATCTTTTTTTATCAATTTAAATTGATTTACCAATCTATCACCAAACGCCATCAAATCTGTATCTTCAGGGAAATAAGGAGCATTTCCTGAGGTTAGTTTACCCAAAGTAAGCACATCATCCATTAGGGCTGTCATTTTAGAGATTGCTTCTGTAATCCGTTAGTTACAACTGCATACTTTTCAGGCTCCTGTTTAACTCCTTGATTGTTTAGCATCTCGAGCAACTCAGCATTAGACTGAATAACTGCGAGAGGAGTTCTAAACTGATGAGATGCCACAGTAATAAAACTCGACTTTAAGAGTCCCAGCTCTTTTTCCCGCAGCAGCGACTCTTCCAATTCTTTATTGGAAATAGCTAAGCTTTGCATTGAATTATATAATTCAATACTTTTTGACTCAAGCAGTTGCTCTGCCGCTTTACGCGCTGCAACTTCTCTTTGACGAGCTTTTTCGATTAATTCAGGGTTCATAACAAATTCAAATTTTATTGACCTGTAATCTAACTTTTTCACCATCACCCTCTTCTCCTATTTTTACGACGTCCACATTCTCTTCAAAATGTGCAGCAGCTCCTTTTATGAGCCCAATGGCTAAATCAGACATTTTTCTTGATGAATAGTAATTTAACACCATCTCATTTTCATCTTTCATTTCAGCTTCAAATCGAGGTAACTCAGCATCCGGATAAAGCTTTAAAACTTCAGGGTGAATATATTGGTCTATTGAGTTTAAAAAGCTAAACAAATTTGGCTTTTCCATAAACATAGGATATTTGGTTTTTAGGGTAGTGAAAAAATATTCACCAAAAACCATTAACAAAGCTGGAACGGGAAGCCCTTTTATTTCGGAAAGTTTTGCGACCATTTTGAACATGTCTTTATGGCTGTAGGTTCCAACAGAGGTATAAACACCTTCGGAATCAAGTTCGCATTCATCAATTATCTGCTGAACCACGTCCAAACCAAATTCATTTTCAACTAACTCTAAAAATTCTGTAAATACAATTCCTTTCATAATTTATCTTTTTTTAAATATTATTTCAAAACAGCTACCTTCTCCAAGTATTGATCTAGCGGAAATGGCACCCTTATTAACTTCAACATATTCTTTTGCAATGTTCAACCCCAATCCTGTACCTTGAATTTCTGTAACATTATCTGCACGAAAAAAAGCATCAAACAGATGCAAAGATTGCTCTTTAGGAATACCTATACCGTAATCTTTCACTAATAAAGACACTTCTTTGGCTTTAAAGTGTATAATCAACTCAGGATTATCTTTACCTACAGAATATTTAAAAGCATTACTGATCAAATTAGACAAAGTATGCTCAAGCAATTTTGCATCTAAATATACCTCGTAAGCTTTTCCTTTTATCGCGACATTTATACTTCTGCCATCTGCTTGAACCGAATCATATTCCTCTGCCAAGGTTTTACAGAACATAACCAAATCCAAATAGGCAGGAGAATAAGTTACCTTTCCTGAATTGAGCTTACCAAGTGTAAGTACATCATCCATTAGAGACGTCATTGTGGAAATTGCCGATGTGATGCGGGCAGATACTTGCGCATACTTTTCAGGCGTTTGTTTTTTTTCCATACTATTAAACATTTCCATTAAATGCGTATTTGACTGAATGACTGCTAAAGGTGTTCTAAACTGATGTGATGCAACAGTAACAAAGCTAGCTTTTAAATTACTTAACTCTTTTTCTTTGATTAATGACTTTTTTAACTTCTTTTCACTATTTCTCAATGCTATTGTTCGCTCTTTTTCCTTGCTTAACGAATTTTCCAATTTTAGTTCGTTTGCTCTGAGTTCCTTCGTTTTTTCTTGAACACGATTTTCTAGGATTACATTAAGATTCTCAATTGTTTGCTTGTTCACTATTCTATCTGTAATGTCAAATTCAACAAACATGAAACCCCATAAGCTTTTTAGCATTATCGAATAAAGGCTGAATGTTTAAATCTACCCAATACTCATTACCATTCTTGGATTTTCGCACTAACTCCACAGAAATTTTTTTCTGCTTATCCATTGCTATACTCACTTTTTCATAAAACGAAACACTCGTTTTATCAAACAAATAATAAGTAGAATTTTTACCAATTATCTCACTCAAAGAATAACCAGAGCGCTCTAAAAAAGCATCGTTGGCCCAGGTTATTTCTCTATTGTTATTTAACATGAGAACACCATTGTTCGTGTTTTTGGCAACGAAAGACAATTTGGTGTTTTCCTCTTCAGCTATAACACGCTTAGTAATATCGGTTCCATAACCTATTACGAAACGAAATTTACCCTTCTCATCTAATATAGGATTAAAGCTTCTTAACACTACTTTTCGTCTCCCATTTTTAAGAGTAAATTCGTCTAACCAGGTTTCAGGTGTTTTAGTTCTCATTATTCTATTGAAAAGCTTGCGGCGTTCAACTGCTTTTTCATCTGAAATCCCCTTAAAATTAACATAATCAAAATCATCCTTCCCAATTAGAAAATTTCGAGTTACAGGATCTTGAATTCCATTCGGATTAACAAATAGATATCGATGTTTCTTATCAAATACTGCAACATCAGAAGGTATACTATTCAGTATCCGTTCATAAAAATCTTTTTGACTTTGAATTTCATCCTTTAAACCAATAAGGCTTTTTTCATTTTCTTTTACTTGATTGATAAAATTGGTAATGTCAGAAGCGTAAATATTTATATAATTAAATTCTTCAACATATACCAAGGTTAGCGAATAATGCCTTTTATTTCTAGTCTGAATAATCCTTTCGGAATTCCTATTTTCTTGAATTTTCTTGAAATAACCTAGTAAAACGCGATCGTTTAATTTGTTTTCTTTGATCTTAAAATCTGATAGAAAATTTATAATACTCGCCGCATTTTTATAAACGAGTTCAAATTTTTCATTAAACCTTAAAATTGGATTTGGATTCTCTGAAGGAAATTTCGATAATTCACTAATTTCTTTTTGAGCTTTCTCTAATTCTGTATTTTTTTTATTGAAATTATTGGAAACCTTTTTTGACTCGGTTATATCCCTAAGAGATAACTGAAAAAATTCATCATTCCCATAAGGCAATAGCTTTGCTAAAAAAGAAACATCCGTCAACTTTCCATCTTTGGTTTCGATTTTCGTATCAAAATGTGTTTGACCAATACTTTTTAAGTCAGTAATTTCACTTTCCATACTCGCCTTTTCCTCTTTTGGAAATAGATCTACTATAGTTAGAAGTCGAATATCTTCTGCAGAAAAGCCAAGCAACTCTGTGGCGGCTTTATTTGAATCAACAAACTTATTGGAAGTAGCACTAAAGATTAAAATCGCGTCGCCTGCATGTTCAAAAAGAGCAGTATACTTTTCTTGAGAGGACTTGAGCTCCTCACCCAGCATATTTATACCCAAAATCACAGCATCTAATTCATCTTGTGACCCTGAAGGACTGACGTTGTAATCGAAATTACCAGAAGCCAATTGAATTAAAAACTCTTGTATTTGATGAAAGCGATTATCCACCAAAGCTTGCATTAAAATCTAATTGTTCATATAGCCATTCAATAGCGACATCTTTTTCATTAAAAATTTTCATTTCCGTTCTTGAATTCTTAAATCCAAGAAAGAAATTAGCAATGATTCTGGTATAAAATGAATTTACGATTAATGCCACGCTTACATTGCGCGGGTTGTCATTCTGGGATTGAGAATACCAGTCCCTCGCTTCTTTTGAGATACTTTTAATATTAGCAGTATTGATGATTGTTGCAAAGTAATTAACCTCCGCTACCAATTTTTCGGAAAGTTGCATATCTTCTTTTGCATCTTCTAACTCAATTTCAGCACGCTCTTTGCACTCTACAAATATTACATCATTTGATACTAACCAAGCTTTAGAGCATCTAGTTTGGTGCTCAGTAGCTTCTTTTAAAGATTTATAAAAATCATCCACCCTACTCATAATCATTTTTATTAAGATATTAGCCCAATAATTGCTCACCATAATCCCAAGAAACCTGGACTCTTCGCAAAGAAATTTCTTATATTCTTAATGGTTATAGTGATTTTAGCACTAAACCATTAAAGCTATCCATCATTTTGATAACCTTTGTTGGTTATACACTAGCGAATTTAAACATTCAACCTTGAGTCTATGAGCTTCAATAATTCCGGTGCAGAATATGGCTTTGAAACAAAATCTACAGCACCTAAATCTAAAGCATGTTGTATATTTTTCTTTTCAGTTTTGGCTGACAAGAAAATAAACGGAGGCATATCAGCTTCTCCAACAATAACCTTTAGCTTTTTCAACACTTCGAAACCGTCCATTTTGGGCATATTAATATCGCACAATACTAAGTCAGGAGATGATTCAGAGAACATCTCTATCCCTTCCTCTCCGTCTTCTGCTTGAACAACAGTATGTCCATAAACTTCTAATATTTCCGTTAACGTTTCACGTAACAAAACATCATCCTCAATTGTCAATAATTTCCCCATAACACCTCACTTTTGTTCTGATGCAAAAATATAACCTTATCTCAATCTGGAAAAACGACAATTTCCGAATGCAGACATTGACTTACCCAACGAAGCTGAAGGTCAATTTACATATACAACCCTGAGACTTACAAACAATTAAAAACAAGGACTTTATATTCAAGTAAAACCTCTGATTCATTGCTAGAGATTAATGTTGATTTTCCCAACGTAATGATCGTTGATTGAGCTGTTGTGCCTCCTTTTTGTCCCATTCGCCATGGCTCTGTTTGTTGTCGCCCCAATTACCGCTGCACGTGTCGTTCCCCAATTGTCATCCCTCAGCGTGCCGTCATAGCGGACTTTGCGTTTTAGCAAAGTGCGGAAATCTGATCACTCAACGCGAGATTGCCGCTGGCTGCGCCTTCGCAATGACACTGGGTATGGTTTAGTGGACACTAGGTTTGATGCTTGATAATTAAACCCCTTCTTCAAAATCAGCTAAACTGTCAATAAAATATTCCCAAGAGAATTTCTCTTTCTCTAGCTCTACGTTCTTTTCAAATTCAGCTTTTTTGTTCTCAGTGTAAAAACGAACAATCGCATCCGCAATGGCAGTTTCGTTTAGTTCGGCAACATAACCCACCTTCTCGTGTGCTACAATCTCAGGTAAACCGCCCACATTAGTAACTATCATTGGTTTATTGAAATTATAAGCTACTTGTGTAATGCCACTCTGTGTGGCTGTCTTATAAGGCTGCACAACACAATCTGCAGCTGCGAAATAATACCTTACCTCATCTTGGGGAATGTAGTGATCGTACAATAAAACCGATGTTTTAGTAGCTTTTAATAACTCCGAATACTTTTCCTGTTTGTCGTAAAATTCTCCTGCTATAATAAGCTTTATCCCTAATTCTTTAATTCGAGAATCTTGCAAAGCTTTTAAAGCTAAATCTAACCCTTTGTAAGCTCGAATCAACCCAAAAAACAAGATGTATTTTGAATTATCATCTAAGTTCAATTTCTCAATACCGACTCTCCTACTTACAGATTCTCCAAAAATATTATACACAGGATGCGGCAACATTATTTTTTTTTGGTTATCAGTAAATTGAGAAATATCTTCCAATACAGATTTAGAAAGCGTAATAAACCCGTCACATCTTTTAACAAAGTATTTAGTAAACCATCTATCTCCTAACCTACTCTCGTGAGGTATAACATTATCAGTAATCGCTAAAACCTTAACTCCTTTCTTAAGCAATTTTCCGGCTATTGTGCCGAGTGCTGGCCCCATAAATGGTAACCAAAAACGAATGATAACATAATCAGGTTTTAAAGTGGCAATAAACTTTGCCGTTTTCATCCAATTTAATGGACTGACAGCGTTAATTCTTGTGAAAATTTTCAAATCTTCTGGACCTTTACCTTCTGCAAACTGGGTCTTACCAGGAAAAAGAAATTTGGGGTATTGATAGGAGAATGACACCAACTCTGTCTCATAGCCTTTCAGGTTCATTTCTCTCGATAAAGCTTCATTAAAATTTGCTATTCCACCTCTTAGGGGAAAAGCAGGACCAACAATAACAACTTTCTTTCGGTTAGTCATCCAAATTAGATGTTTTCGCTTTGATTAAGTAGATGTTTCGATTAGGAGAATTCCGAGCAAGCATTTCTCCTAAGAAACCAGCTAAAAACATTTGGACACCGAGAATCATACAAGTCAATGCGATATAAAAACTTGGTCTTGATGCAATTAAAGTTCCTGTTGTATCTATAAATAACTTGTCAATTCCAATCCAAAATGCAAAACCAAATCCAATAACGAACATCAAGGTTCCTATTGTTCCAAAAAAGTGCATAGGTCTTTTTCCAAATCGGCCAATAAATGTTATGCTAAACAAATCTAAAAACCCAAAAAGAAACCTTTCTAAACCAAATTTCGTTTTCCCATATTTTCTTTCTTGATGTTGCACAACTTTTTCACCGATTTTATTAAATCCTGCCCATTTTGCAATAACAGGAATGTAACGATGCATTTCTCCATAAACTTCTATGGATTTTACCACTTCTTTCTTGTAAGCTTTTAAACCACAATTCATATCATGTAGTTTTATTCCACTTACCCTTCGAGTTGTAGCATTATATAATTTAGTAGGAATAGTTTTAGTTATCGGATCATATCGTTTCTTTTTCCAACCAGACACAATATCAAAACCTTCTTCCTTAACCATTTGATACAACTCAGGAATCTCATCTGGACTATCTTGTAAATCCGCGTCCATAGTAATTACAGCATCTCCTTTTACAGCTTCAAAAGCAACATTTAATGCGGCTGATTTTCCATAATTCCTGCGAAATGAAATTCCTTTAATTTTATTATTAGAAACCATTAACTCTTCAACCTTCTTCCAAGAATTATCAGTACTACCATCATCAACCATTATAATCTCATAATTGAAATTATTCTCAGTACAGACCTGGTCAATCCAATCAGTCAATTCACCGATAGATTCTTCTTCATTGAACAAAGGGACAACAATTGATATTTGAATATTTTGGTTTTCTATTTCCATATAATTCTAACAAATATAGTATTTTGACGATAGAGTGCTAATGGTTAGACTGAATCTTTGAATGATAAAATAAAAGCTTACGGACCACAGCTAATTAGGATAACAGAAAAAAAAAGGGATAACTGAATTAAATCTTCAGTTATCCCTAGCTGCGGACAGTGAGGGATTCGAACCCCCGGTACCTTGCGGTACGCTGGTTTTCAAGACCAGTGCATTCGACCACTCTGCCAACTATCCGAGTGGCTGCAAAAATAGAACGGATTTTTGTATATGCAAGTGTTTTCATAAAAAACATTATATCTTTTTTATTTCTACATTAGTGCTTTGTTATGTCATGGCATAGTGCAATAGCAGGCTTTAAGGCTTATCTTAAATTAGAACGTTCACTTTCAGATAATTCTATTTCTAATTACTTGCGAGATGTTGGTAAATTAGCTAACTATTTTCAGCAAATTTTAGTAACAGAAAAAACAATTAGTTCTGTATCAATCGATGACTTACAGGGTTTTATTAAATGGATAAATGAAATTGGTTTATCTGCAAGAAGCCAGGCCCGAATAATCTCAGGAATTAAATCTTTTTTTAAATACTTGATCTTAGAAGATATGATAAAAGTAGACCCTTCTGAATTACTAGAATCACCAAGACTCGGAAGAAAACTACCTGACACTCTGTCTATTGATGAAGTTGACTCTCTGATAAACGCTATTGATAGAAGTAATGCGCAAGGAGAAAGGAATTTGGCTATACTTGAAACACTTTACGGCTGCGGTCTTCGTGTAACAGAACTTACTACAATGCAACTATCCGAAATATTTTGGCAAGAAGGTTTTGTGCGAATTATTGGGAAAGGAGATAAACAAAGACTTGTTCCTATAGGAGGAAAAGCATTGAAACAATTAAAAATTTATATTAACGAAGTACGCGTTCATCAAACAATACAAAAAGGGTTTGAAGATTTTGTTTTTTTAAACAGAAGAGGAAAATCATTGACAAGGGTTATGATTTTCACCATAATTAAACAACTAGCAGAAAAGATTGGACTGGAAAAGAATATATCTCCTCATACCTTTCGGCATTCATTTGCGACGCATTTAGTGGAAGGCGGAGCTGATTTAAGAGCCGTTCAAGAAATGCTAGGACACGAATCTATCACAACCACTGAAATTTACACACACCTAGATAGAAGTTTCTTAAAACAAGTGATTTTGGACCATCATCCATGGGGTGATAAATAGCTTTCTCGTTATTTGTTCAAGTGTGCATTGTTAAACGTCATTTCCAGAAATTGCAAAACAATAACGAAGTAATCTCATCGAAAAGCACTAACTTGGTGAGATTGCTTCATTCGATTCTCGAATTCGCAGTGATGATTGTTTTCTTAAATTTAGTAGGTCCCAAACAACAGCACCCAATAAAACTGAATATTCAAACCAAATCAGCCAGTAGCTTTCATTAACAACACCCACATCTCGATAAGCGTAATAACTTAGTACGACTAAAAAACTCCAGACTAATGGAAACTTCAAATTCGTGAAAATAGACAAGGTTAAGAGGTAGATAATATACCAAGGATGTACTATTGATGCTAACGCATAGTAGATGAGCAACATCCAAACAAAAAAGCTAAACATATTATTAAATTCTTTTCTATGGCGATTTTTTATAAGAAGAAGAATTGAAGAAATTAGAACTATTACTTGTCCAATTTTACCGATATTTTCAATTTGATTATAACCATAAATCTTAAAACCAATTTCCCTGAATAGGTAATAAATACTTGCGTTAAATTCGAATGAATGGAAATACAAACCAATACTAGACCCCATTGTCTCTAATAGATTTACATCTGAAAATGGAACAAATAGCATTACCGTAAAGAGGCCAATAACGGTATAAAACACCATTAGAGGTTTCCAATTCATTCTATAAATGAAAAACGGTAACAGCAATAGAGGAACTAGCTTTGTGCAAATTGCCAAGGCATATAATAATCCAGCCTGAATATGTCTTTTTTGAATGACAAACCATATAGAAGTTAACACAAAGAATAAGGTAACACCTTCAAAATGTAAGTTACCAGTAAGCTCCGTAACAACCAGAGGGTTTAATGCATATAGAACAACTAACTCTCTCTTTTTATTAAACCACTTTAATAGTTTAGCTAAAATGAGAATAACACCAATATCAAAACCAATAAGTAATAACCTCAACAAGACTATGAATTGAAATGAATTATTTCCAGAAGCATAAGCTACTAAACCAAAGAAAAATTGATCTACAGGTGGATAGACCGAGTAATACTCTTTGGAATTTAATTTGTAATAAACCCTATCCTTTAAGTTAATTTCATCTTTCGGACTGGCAAACATCTGATCCACTGGTTTGAACTTGTAAGGATTATTCCCGCTTGAAACAAGCTCTCCATCCCATATAAAACGATAGTAATCGTCACTTAAATTTGGTGTTGAAAAAAGTAAAACAAACCTAAATACAATGCCAATAACGAGTACTTGCTTAAACGCCAGTTTTGGGCTCAAAAATGATTTCCAAAAAGGAAATACATAAAGGAATAATCCCGTTAAAATAGCATAAACTATAAACAACGAAAATGAATTGCTCCGATTTATGTAATACCCAAAAAAGAAAAGAGAGGTTATTCCGACTAAAGCAATTATAGCTGCTTGTTTATTTTGCAGCTGCCGCATGTTTTAACGTATAAAAACTAGTGTAACTAAATCCGATTGCAATCATAACAAGAAAACCAAGCATATAGTAGTTCTCAAATTCTAATGCTACATATATTCCATATCCAGCATAAAGAACAAGAAGGAATTCCAATATTGCCATAGGGTTGAATGAAGAAATCACATACTTATTTGCTTTCAAGGAATCAGATTTTGTAGTAACATTAAATTTAGGTGTTCTAACAAAAGGTGATTTCTTACCCAAATAACCTTCCACTACTCCAATTGAATTATATAAGCCTATTCCCATAGTTAAAGCCAGGAAGATAGGAAAGAAGAGTATAAACTTGAAAAAAGCAACGATAAAATTATCCTCTGGGGACTTATTGGATACAAAGTAAATTATCCCAAGTATTATGGTGCTAATAAAGAAAAATGACAAGGAATTCCTGAAGACATGGTCGAACTGAGGAAATTGATTAATGATCAACATAGCTGGAATACTTAGCATTACCAAAGAAATAACACAAATGAATAAAAAGCTATTTAAAAGGTGAAAAGTAGCATTGATTTTTGTTCTCATTCCAATACCTCTTTTAATTAGAACTTTACCTAAGTTCTTTCTTGTGCATTCGGCAGCTCCTTTACTCCATCTAAACTGTTGGCTTTTAAGAGCAGTCATTGTTACTGGCAATTCCGCTGGAGATTCAACATCTTCTAAATATTGAAACTTCCACCCTTTTAATTGAGCTCTATAACTCAAATCTAAATCTTCGGTCAATGTATCTGATTGCCAACCACCAGCATCTTCAATGGTGGTTTTTCTCCAAATCCCTGCAGTACCATTAAAATTTATAAAGTGACCACCAGAATTCCTTCCCCTTTGCTCAATTTTAAAATGAGCATCTAAAGCAAATGCTTGTAGCTTTGTTAGAATGGAGTAATCTCTATTTAAATAACCCCAGCGAGTCTGAACAACTCCAATTCTATCATCTGCAAAATAAGGAATTGTTCTATTTAAAAAATCTGATCCTGGAACAAAGTCAGCATCAAAAATAGCTATATATTCTCCCCTTAGTAAGTCCATACCATAGGCCAATGCGCCTGCTTTAAAGCCTTCTCTATCAGGTCGAATTACGTGTGTTATATCAATTCCTTTCCTGCTCCATTCCTTTACTTTATTAGCTATAATATCTACGGTTTCATCATTGGAGTCATCCAACACTTGAATTTCTAACTTTTCTATTGGCCAATCAAAATTAGCAACTACATCGATTAAGCGTTCAATTACATAAAGTTCATTGTAAACGGGAAGTTGTATTGTAACCATAGGTTTCCCTTCATCATTATCAAAAGACTTTTCTTGAACTCCTCTATTTTTTCGCCTATCCCTTAAGTAAGCAAAAGTTAAGTTGAGTTCTGTAAGTGCATACAGCAAAATAAAGCTCAAAAAGAAAATATATAATCCTACAATGACAAATTCCATGTTATTTCTTAAAAACGTATTTTAATATTGTAAATAAGATTTTATAGCCTGCTAAAATAGTTCCTTTTATTGTTCCTGTTATTTTAGACACCCCTATTCTTTCTCTATAACTTACAGCTACTTCGTAAAATTCATATTTCCTTTTTACTGCTTTTACTTGCATTTCAACCGTCCAACCATATGTAGTGTCCTGCATATTCAATTCTAATAACTTATTAAATTTCAAAGCTCTAAAAGGTCCTAGGTCTGTAAATTTAACACCATAAAACAATCTAATAAGTCGGGTAGCTAACCAATTGCCAAATAGTTGCTGAGGCATCATGGATTTATTCTCTCTTGTACCTAGTGCTCTTGATCCAATCACCATATCCATGTTTCTTTCGATAATTGGTTGAACCACGAAAGGCAATTCCTCTGGATGGTCAGAATAGTCTGCATCCATAAAAACAATAATATCTGGTTGATCTGTTTTATTCTTTAAGTAATCAATTCCTCTTAGGCAAGCATATCCATATCCTTGGCGAGGTTCGTCCAAAACAGTTGCGCCATTTCCAGAAGCTCTTTTTACAGTATCATCCGTAGAATTATTATTAACCACTACCACTTCTCGAACCCAATCCATCGGCATATCTTTTAATATGTGTACAATTGATTCTTGTTCATTAAAGGCAGGGATTACTACGTCGATGGTTGGTTTTTGAATCATTAATAAAAGACCGTAATTATTATTTGTTTAAAAACTCTTTCAAGCCTTCGTTTCCTAGAATTACTTCTGGAGCTTCCATTCTAGAACCATTAGTATTAGGAGCATTTTCTAAGTTAAGAACTCCCCTTGGGCAAACAGCAGAGCAAACTCCACATCCTACACAAGAAGAACGGACTATATTTTGTCCTTTTTGAGCGTAAGCTCGAACATCAATCCCTTGCTCACAATAAGTAGAGCAATTTCCACAAGAAATACATTGACCTCCGTTGGTAGTAATTCTAAATCGAGATTTGAATCGTTGAACTATTCCCATATAAGCTGCTAATGGACAACCAAATCGACACCAAGCTCTATTCCCAAGAATTGGATAAAAACCTGTACCAATAACTCCTGCGAAAATTGACCCAATTAAAAATCCATACCATTCTCTAATATTATAGGCAGACATTCCGAATAATACATCTTTGCTACTCATTTCTGGATAGTTCACTTCATTGTAAGAATGATAACCAGCGAATATAGTCATGATTATTGCTAATAGAAACACACTATAAATCATCCATCTTTCAATTTTCCACGTAATTAATCTCTTATCAGATAATTGTCTATATGGGTCTCCTAAAGTTTCAGCTAAACCTCCACATCCACAAACCCATGAGCAATACCATCTTTTCCCATAAAAGTAAACCATTACCGGAATAACTATTGCGCTCAACACAACGCCCCAAACAAACATAAATATTCCAACTGTTCCTGAATCAAAGTGCCCTGTTACATTCCAATCAAAAAACATATCATAATCCAATGGCCATGCATTTTTCAAGTCCATCGCAGGTAAATCAAATAAGGGTAAAATTTCTACTAACAGAAAAGCAAAAATTATTTGGAAAAATAACACGCTAGCAGTTCTAACTATTTGATAGCGATTATGACGATACTTAATAAACATTCTTATTCCCATTACAGACATAGAAACTGTGTATAACGTACCGTATAAAAACCATTGAGATGCAGAAGCTCCCTCAATAAACAAACCTTTGAAAGGATCTACTATACTTGTCCAATTAACAATTAGCCAAGGGTAAAAATACAGTAGAATATAAAAAAATAATAAGAAAACGAAAGCTAAGATTCCAATCCAACCTCTGCTAGTTGCAGCATCATGATAGACTCCATTGTTTTTAATTCCAGGACCACCCATTAAAATTGCCCCAGGCAGAATATACATTAGTGCACCAAAAATACAAAGACCAAATGTTAAGAATAAAAACAGCCCTTTATTATCAGTAATTGGTCCATTCGAGGCTGCTTTTACTAAATCAAATCGAGAATATTTATTATCCCAAACAAAATACTTCTCTCCTAGTTTTCCGTTTATTCTTTTGAGTTTGTTTTCAAAGTCCTTTTTAAAGTCATCAACCTTTTCATACAATTTACTTTCGTTGAACATCCAACTGGTATTATCTATCAATAATTTCTGCTTCTTAGGATTATCAGAGAATACTGCTAAAACCACATCCTTACTATATATTACCTTACCACCTACAATTGCTAAATCATAAATCCCTTCAACTTCTATAGCAGTTATTCCATCTTTATCAGCTAATCCATCAGAAATGGCCGCATTTGATTTATTCAGTAAATCAGCTAGATGAGAACTAAATGAAAATTGGCTACTAAACTCTTTATCTAGTATCTCCAATTCAATAGCAGCCTTTTTTAAACTAGCTGTTATGGTATCGCCTTTGTCAATTTTTTCTGTAGTATCATACAGGGATTTTAACTTATCTTCCGAAATTTTATAAGTACCAACAAATAGAGACGCTATAAAAACTGCAAAACCTATAAGGAACACTACTAAGCCAATATTTCTTATGTTTTTCATACTACCCTACACCTAAAATTCGTTTCCAACTTCTCTTTTTTGCTGAAATATTTGTACCCTGTTCTACATTGAATTTCGCAACAATTTCATCTTCGTAGACTCTATAAAACTCTGGATCAAAATTAGCATCTTTTAACTGCTCCATTACTTTATCAATAGTGGAATCAGCATCTAAATGACGATTCATTACTTCATGTCGAATTCTAATTCCTAAAGTATTAAGACCTAAAAACTTTCTTGAAGCTTTATCGAATACAAAATGCATACACATTTCACCATCTTTATGTTCCCAATAAAAATTTGCTTCACCATCTTGTAGCTTTGAGTGTACCCAACCGTAAGTCTGGTATTCTATATCGAAAAACTTAGCGGAATTGAACCAATGACCTGGTTTGTAGGCTAGTTTGTTTCGACATATAGTTTGCGCAACCGTTTCTCCCATAATCCGGCCTGTATACCACACTTGCTCTAAATTATTTCTTCCTGCTGCTGGTTTCGAAAACTGCGCACAATCACCAATTGAATAAACATCCGGCTGATTCGTCTCTAGGAATTGATTGACAACAATACCTTCTTCAGTTTCTAAATCTGTCTCTTTTAAGAAATCTATATTTGGAGATACCCCTGGAGTTAAGCCAACAAACTGACAAGCTAATTCTTCCCCATTAGATGAAACTACCGCTTTTACACGCCCACTTTCATCTGAAATTATTTCTTTCAACTCCGTAGTAAAACGCAAATCAATCCCCCTACTCTCTAAGTGTTTCCCTATAATCTCTGCTTCCTTCACTGGAAGGACATTTCCCCAAAATTGGTCTTCTCTTACAAAGAAAGAAACGGGTATATTTCTAGAATGAAGCATTTCAGCCATTTCAACACCAATTAACCCTCCTCCAACTATAACAGCTCTTTCTACCTTGAGTACGGAAGTATTCTCTTCCATTAGGTCCAAATCTTGTTTACTATACAATCCTTGAACTCCTTTTAAATTTTGCCCTGGCCAACCAAACTTATTTGTTTTGGAACCAACTGCTAATATTAGTTTATCATAAGTAACTTGGTCGCCTCCTGACAAACTTAATGTCTTAGAACTATAGTCAATGGTTTCAACGAGCCCTTTTTTTAGTTCTATCCTGTTCTTTTCCCAAAACCAATTTTCATAGGGTTGTGTATGCTCAAACTTCATATGTCCCATATAAACATACATAAGAGCGGTTCTAGAAAAGAAATAATCGGTTTCCGCAGAAACAATCGTAATACGCTTGTTGCTTAATTTGCGAATATGACGAGCAGCAGTAACCCCCGAGATGCCATTTCCAATAATTACTACGTGTTCCAAATCTGTTTTTAAATTTTTTGTAAATTTAATTATTCTAAATAAGAACAATGAAATTCACAAAATAACTACAACTACTCTTGTCTATTTTTAAATAGCAAGACTTTTAGCAATAGTAAAAAATTAACTTATTTATTACCGGGTAATCATTAATTCAATCTAACTACAAATGCATCATCTAATAGAGCATCTCCAGAAATCATTTTCTTCTTAGCTAAGTTTGCAGCCTCTTTAGAACTGAAAGTACCAATTGACACTTTGGTTAAATCCCCTACATTTCTTTTAATTAAATCCCCTGTTTTAAGCTTGTGTTTAATACAAAACTCCATAACTCTTCGGTCGCTATACTCTGCAAGGGACAGTAACTGAATTGAATAATCACCATTAACACTATGGTTCGTTATGTTTTCAGAATGATTCTTACTTTCTCTATTTTCCCCACTCTCCTTACTTTCTCTATTTTCTTTAGGCCCTGAAACATCAGAATTATTATTACTTAAATCCTTTATCACAAAAGAATTATCTTCAGGTGTAACACCCTGATAAAGATCATAATCCGACGTCTCTATTGAAATAATTAAGTTTTTAAAAATTGGTTTCATTTTATTTTCTCCAACAGCATAAATAAACTTAACTCCAATGGAAATATCTTGTTCAACAGAAGGTTGTATATAAAAAACAGTTGTCACCCCTTCATCGCCTACAGAAAGCGAGTAAATAGAAATTCCATCACTTTCCTTCTTAGCCACATTAACTCCAGAAGAGGGAGTAATTACATTTATTCCTTTTGGAATTTTAAAAGAAGCTTTTGCAAATTCGGCATTGGAAAGACCTAAGAAAACAGAAGTAATCCGATATTCATTCTTCTCTGAATTTTTTTCAACCGTATGGGTTACACTGACATTTGCAGCAATAAAGCCATTAAAAACAAACAGCAAAAGGAAAAAGGAAAAAATTGATTTTTTCATATTGGAATTATATTCTTAGTTATATTATATTCTAAACAATGAATTCGAATGTACGTAAATACTGATTAAGTAGCGTTGATTAGGTAATATAAGATAAAATCCACTCTCAGCATTTAAAGAAAATAAGGTTTAACAAGGATTTTATTATTCCGTTAATCTTTTAATAGCTCACCTATTTCCGAATCTAATTTCCCATTACCATCCAATTTCGCTTGCCATGAGTAATGTTCGTTATTTTTAATTGAAACTTTATCCGGTTGAACCGTTCCAAACAACACTAAATGCTTTCCATCTTCATCCAATTTAACATAAGAACAATGACGATGGTAATGTTCTTCTTTTTCTTCTAAAGCGTAGTCCCATTGAATTTCCCCTCTTGCATTTACCTTTACAACTCTCTCTCTGGTATCTGTATCGTCTAATTTACTGTGCGCTTCCATAAAAATATAAAAGTATCCTGTTCTATCTTCAATTATACTTTGAGCTTCAGTGTTGTCATTTTTCGAGCCAAAAAAGTGAGACCAAATAACCTCTTTCTTTTCGTTAAGAAAAACCACCTTAGCTCCTTTAAATTTTCCTTCATAACCTTCTCCTATAATCATCAAGCCTCCATCCCGCGTGATAATAACTGGAGCCGAAAAGTCTGACTTTCCTATATAACTGGTTAAATCTGAATGCAATGTAATTCCATTCTCTTTTGCATAACTTTTACCATCCTCCAAGTTTACTTGAGCAAAATAATTAATACTAAGAAACGTAATTAATACTAGAACTAACTTTTTCATAAAAACAATTTTAAAATTTATTTTCAATAAATGTAAGACCTTATACTTAAATATCCTAGAAAGGTTCTAAACTGATAAAAGAAATTTTAGTTGAAAATAATAAAACAACACTTTTACCAGGCAAAAAGGCCTTCCATAACTTGTTTTCCCCATGGTTTATCTCCAAACTTTTCTGCCATGTCTTTTCGAAGCTCTTCTTCTGTCTTTATTTTTTTTACCGGAAATTCGGGAATATATTCCTTAATATTATCAACTCCTATTTCAACAGTCTTAGCAAAATAAACAACTCCTCCATCTTCAGTGGCTAAGCCTAATATAGTTCCAGGTAAACCCCAGAAACTTTCGGGACCTATACTAGGCATAATTTCTTCCGTGTACCAAGCATGGATTCTTGTTGTATCATCCTTTTCCCAAATCATTCTTCGACAATCATATCCCGCAATTTTTCGCATACTTGAAGTCACTTTCCATTCTCTTTTTTTCAAACTATCAGATACAAAAACATTATCACCCCAAACAGGCAATATTGACATTCTTTGATTTTTCTTTAGATTTTGATAAACTGTATTCTTCATAGTAGCCCAATCCATTTGTTCTACCAAATCAGTTTCTTGCGGCTTAAAAATTGACATCGTATCATTAAAATACATTTCGAACATATCAATTTTTATTTTTTTATCCTTTAGCCACGCCTTCATTCGGCTATCTGAATATTTCTTTAATAAGTTTGTCCTCCTCTCAAAAACAATCTTACCCGATCTTATCTGCCCCGTTCCAGTAAAACTTATTATAACTAATAAACCAATAATAAATGCTCTCATATCTTAATGCCAACCCTGCGGATCTTTTTCTTTAGTTTTGTTATTATTAAACTTCATTGTCAACTTCAACAAAAAATATCGACTAATAATTGTAGTTCTATTATCGGTAATTACATTACCATTAATTTGCCGTTGAGCTATAATATTTTGATTTAATATATCATTACCAATAATTGATAAAATTAGGTTTTCCGTTTCTAAAAATGCTTTACTAATTTCAGCATTCCAAATTAGAAAACTCAGGTTATATCCGTCTGATAACTGAGAATTAATAGTGTAAGAAACATCTGACTTCAAAATAAAGTGGAATGGCAACTGCCACTTTACATAAGCTGTATAACTCTGTATTGTAAATGGCGTGTTGATGTAAAAAGTGCTATTTGCTTCATTGTAAGAAAAATTATTCCCAACGGAAATATCTAAAGAATCTAAATCTAATTCCAATTTAAGCCCTCCAGCAATAGCTGTATTTTCCGTTAGATTTTCGGCATCGTTAATAAAACTTGTATATTTACTATATGAACCATTAACATTTGGCATTAGCTTCAGTATCCTTTTATAGATTGGAAAACTTGCTCCTCCGTATAAACTTCCAAATTGATTACCATCCACATTTACAGTTTGTGCTATTGTTCTACCAAAAGAATCATAATTGGTTGCATTGGTAAACGCATTTTCCTTAACTGAGAAATTGATTCCTGTCCATACATATTTTGCAGTTAATGGAGACCAGGAATTAAAATTCACATTGAAAGAATGACTATAATCAGGCCTTAAGTTAGGGTTACCAAGAGAGATCCTGTTTGGATTAGCATTATCTTGAATAGGTTGCAAAGCAGAAATTGAAGGTTGAGAAGATGCAGTATTGTAGGCAAAAGACAAACTTTTACTTCGGCTGGGCTTGTATTTATATCTAAAATTCGGTAAAAGGTTATTAATGTCCTGAAGAATTAATGTGTCCGAAATTAAATTCTCATTTGAGATTGCCACATTGCGTAAACGACTGCCAACATTGAAAACATGCTTTTTTGTTTCGTAAATAAACTTCGCTCCCGCTTTGTTTTCTTGACGAATGTTTTTGAAAATATTCGAGTTGTCAGAAACCAATTCTGTATACTCACCATTAACATTATTAAAAGAAGTTATGCTCAAGTCTGATAACTCGTACCTATACTCGTATTCCATCTCTAATTTAATTTTTTTACTCAATGGCTCTGTAAATGTTAATATTCCCGTATGTTTTTGACTAGAATTAACGTTTTCCTTTTGCTGATCAACTACATCAGCGTAATCGATAATGCCATAATATGTTGTTGCAGAAAGCAATGACCCAGTGGTTTTATTATCATTCATTTCAAAATTATACTTTAACATCAGCTCTCTTTTATCCTTCTTAAATCTTCTACGCAGCTTTGCACGAGAGTTAATAGAATAGCCTTCCGAATTATTCAAATTTTTGATAGTCGTATTTAAAGTTTCCTTAGCATTATCAGTTAGAAACGTAGCGTTTGAGGAATCATTTTGCGATGCGGCATCTATTGTTATTCCTGGGCGCAATTCAAAGTAAGTCAAGGAATCTATATCACTTATTAATTTTAAATTGATTCTATGCGATTCATCCTTGTTAACATTATTTGCATAATTATCTGTGTAATAAGAAGAGTCGGATAGAAAATACTGCGATAAACTGCTAGAGGTAGCATCTAATTCTGTATTGTAATATGAATAATTAAAGCCCACTTTTGCTTTCTTGCCTATTTTATCACTGTAATAAAAACCTGTCCTAAGAGTTTTGGGTATACCAGAAACATTGTTTTGATCTGCATCCATGCTAGAGTATTTAAAACCGCCTCCGCTTTCATTATCTAAACCAAATCGATTTCTATCCCTATAGCCAAAAGTAGAAAGTGGAGTGTTAGAACCTAATCCAAAGAACGAAATCTTTTGCGTCTTATTAAATTTATTCAGTAGAACCTCTCCTTCATAAAAAGGATTTGCAACTCCCGGAGTTAAATCGCCATCCGTCGCACCAGAAACCCTTCCAAAATATCCTTTTTTAGCGTCTTCTTTCAACTTTAAATCCATGACCTGTATGGTTTCATCTTCACCATCTTCAGCATCATCATTCTTTTTTTCATATACCTGAACAGACTCTACTCCATCAGCCCCTAAGTTTCTAGTTGCTACAGTAGGATCAGAACCAAAAAACTCATCTCCATCGACCAAAACTTGCGATATTGACTTCCCCTGAGAAGTAATATTTCCATCTTGATCAACATCAATACCTGGTAGCTTTTTTAGTAAATCCTCTACAACTGCGTTTTGTCCAACTGCAAAAGAATCTGCATTGTAGACCAGTGTATCTCCTCTAAAATAAACGGGTTCATTGTTTGCAAATATTACTACCTCATCAAATACTTGACTTTCGCTCGGTAATATTATTTCAGGTATAGTAAATTCCTTTTTCTCTGGTGTTCCAATTATAAAATAAGAGCGCTCATCAAATTTTGGATGCGTTATCAATAATTCTATTGTTGTTACCGGAAGGTTCGAAAACAAAAACTCTCCCTTTAAATCTGTACGTTGAAAATCTAATAAAACCGAATCACTTAAGCGAACCGCCATAACAACAGCATCTGCTAATGGAAGTTTATTGACAGTATCAACAACATTACCTTTTATAGTTAGGTCTTGTGCAATTGAGGTTGAACCAATTATCTGCAAGAATAAGCAAACTAATAGTTTTTTCATTTAGGTTGTTTCTGAAAATTAAATAATTGAATAGTACTGACTATACAAATAAATTTGCCTAGTAAAATTAGATTAATCCTATTACTAAAACTGTTAAAAAAGTATAAATGACCAAAATGAAGGGTGAACGGTTGAATGCCTTGGCTTATGAAAAAAATCACTTATAAATTTACTACTTCTTTCAAAATAGGCATGGATGATTTAGCTAAATAAACGGATAGCGTAGAAATGAGATACAACCATGCAATAAAAGAGGAAAGAATCATTAGCCTTCTAACCGAAGTATTTAAATTATATTTCTCTTCATCTTCTCTTATTATTAAACTTGCCGTAATTCCAATTAAAAGAAAAACAAAAATATTAACTAAAGGGATATTTAATAGGAAGAGTAATGCACACATACTTGCAACAGGAAAAGAATACAGTAATCTATTTTTATTTGCCTGTACTTGATATTCCTTATTAAAAAACAATAGTAGTCCTAGGACTGCCCATGCGGCAATATTGGTTATAGCTAAAACCCCACTAACACCTGAATTAATTTGGCTAATCCAATCGCTCATTGCACCTAAAGGAAGCAACAAAAAGAAAATAGAATACTTACTAAACCCACTTGTAAAAAAGAAGGACATCGAAACGATGGGCATGAGAATAAAAAGCATCGGTAACGGAACTACATAATCCCCATCAGAAAATAGGTAACTAATTCCATAAAGTGCGTAAGCAAGGAAAAGGTAAAGCGCTATTTTGATATCCCATTTCAAAAAATACAAAAATATTTTATTTTTTTCAAACCTACATAAAAGAGCCTATTTTAAGGATAAGCAACTTATTTTTAATGATAAAAAGTGTTAAATTTTAGTTAATAGTGTAACTTTTTTTTAAATCTACGTTACACAAGCATAGTAACTAGTCATTGAAGTAATTGGTTTCACTTCGGGTTTAAAAATACTGGTTATTTCTGTAAGGTGGTGAAAGCCGTTCCGGGAGGGACGGCTTTCTATTTTTAGGAAGGTTTTTATTCTTTATAAAACGACAGGAAAGGAGCCTTTTCAAAATAATATGTCAACCGTATTCGAAATTTCAATTTGCTCTACGACATACTCATTTCTTGATTTAAGCTCCATCTTTTTCATCTTAATTACTTCAATAGAGGGATGGCCAAATTCCAAAACGACTTTCCCCATCATATAATAACAACCTTTACCTTGCAAAGGATATTGTTTGAGTACCTGCGAAAAAAAAACGGTATCGAAGAACTTTCCGTTTAAATCAACGAAACATCCAAATTTCATTATATCCCCTTTACTTGTTCTAACCTTCTTCTCATTAACATAATAGCCGTCAATTACAACAATTTGACCTTCTTGCTGTGACAAATCACTCGCTAATATAGACTTCCCTAACCGTTCCTTTATCAAAGAAAAAGGTGAGCATAAGGGGTAATTCAATAATTGAATTTGATCTATTATATCGTCGTAGGAGTTATGCGTCAATCTAGGTAGTTCGAATATTTGAATTTGTATTTTAAATAACGACGCTGTTTCAGATGCTTTAGGTGCTCCTTTTAAAATAAACTGACTATGCCACATCAATTGCTTTTTAGATAAATTTGTAAAGCGTAGTGCGTTAATCCGAATGAGAATAAACAGCTGTTCGATACTTACATTTGTTCGTTCTATAAAGTCTATTAAATCAATATAAATCCCCTCTTCTACTCTATTGCAAATAATCTTCTTAACCAATTTGTATTCAAGCTCCTTGACAAAGCTTAATCCGATATAAATCTCTTCTCCATAAATACAGGCATTCTGCTCACTTTTATTTATACAAGGCTCATTGATAGTTGCTCCAGCAACTCTCGCCTCGTGGATATAAAACTCTGTCGAATAAAAGCCCCCCCTATTATTGATTACAGCTACCATAAACTCCAAAGGGAAATGCGCTTTTAAATACAAGCTCTGAAAACTTTCTACAGCATAAGATGCCGAATGTGCTTTTGAAAAAGAATATCCTGAAAAACTCTCAATCTGCCTCCATACTTCGTTGGTTAATTCATCCGGATAGCCTTTTGCTTTACAATTTTCAAAAAACAAATTAATGACACGTTGCATTTCTTTTTTAGAACGATATTTTCCACTGATGGCTCTTCTAAGAACGTCCGCATCAGCTAAGTCAATTCCTGCAAAGTAATGAGCGACCTTTATAACATCTTCTTGATAAATCATAATCCCATAAGTCTCCTCAAGTAACTTTTCCATTACTGGATGGAGGTACTCAAATTTTGCTTTATGAAATCGTTCTATATATAGTTTCATCATTCCCGACTTAGCAACTCCTGGACGGATAATCGAGCTGGCTGCCACTAATGAAATGTAATTGTCACAGCGGAGTTTGTTCAACAAGCCTCTCATAGCTGGGGACTCAATATAAAAACATCCTATCGTATTACCTGATTTGAGTTGTTTTTTGACTTGCAAGTCTTCCTGAAATTTTTCCACTTGATGAATATCAATGTCAATGCCCTTATTCTTTTTAATGATTTGAACCGCTTCTTTAATATGTCCAAGTCCCCTTTGAGAAAGAATGTCAAACTTATAAAACCCAATATCTTCGGCTACATGCATATCCCATTGTACTATAGGAAATCCCTTGGGTGGCATTTGCATTCCTGTGTAATTATACAGCGACTTTTCTGATATAATTATTCCTCCTGCATGAATGCCTAAATAGTTCGGGATTCTTTCAAGTAAAGAAGCATATTTAAACAATTTCTTCGTTATTTGATTTGCGTTCAAAACATGATCAGGCTGTCTAATTATTCTATCTATTTCTTCTTTGGGAAGTCCAAAGGTTTTAGCTATTTCTCTTATTGCAGAACGACCTTTAAATGTAGTGTAAGTTGCTATTAATGCAACGTGCTCTTCTCCATATCTCCGGAATACGTAATCAATAATAGTATCTCGTTCATCCCAAGAAAAATCAATATCAAAATCTGGTGGAGAAGTTCTATGTGGGTTAATAAAGCGCTCAAAGTACAAGTCCAATTTAATTGGATCTACATCTGTTATTTTCAAACAATAAGCAATAATACTATTTGCTCCACTTCCCCTACCAACATGATGAAACCCTTTCGTTTTAGCATACCTTAAGATGTCCCATGTAATTAAAAAATAAGGAGAAAAACCCAGTTGCTTTATCACTTTTATTTCTTTATTAAATCTTTCTAGTGCTTTGGGGTTCTGCTTTTCATACCTATAAGCAAATCCTTTCTTAGCAAGAGAAAGCAATAGTGCATTGTCCCTTTCGAGAGACTCCGTAAAAGAAGCTTTATTTTTAGGTGTTCCAAATTCAAAATCAATCGAACACTCATCTAAAATATTTTGAGAATTCTCAATCAAAATAGGAAATAACTGGTACTTCTCTTTCAATTGAGTCTGCCCTACAAAAAACTGATTAGCAGGAGCAAAATCAATTTCTTTTAACTTAGAAAGGATTGTACACAGATCAATTGCACGTAGTATTTTATGCAAGCGGTAATCATTCTCTTTACGCTTAAAGGAAATAGTATGCAGAGCAACTAGCTTGTCTTGATATTGTTTATTGTATTTAATAACGTGATTAACTTGATGTGGTAATACACCTATAAATTCATCGTCCGATAATTCACTGGGATGAATTTTTCCATAGGGATAGATAATTAAAACATCCTTAAGTGCAGGAGCAATTGTATCAATTGAGACTCTATTTAATAGAAAGCTAGAAAGGTACTTGTTAATTCTGTAGTAAGCTTCATTGTTTTTAGCCAAAGCCGTATACAATAATTCACCTGAATTGCGAAACTCGACTCCTATAACTGGTTTTATTCCATGACTCTTTGCATACCTTACAAAATCCAAAGCTGCCGAAGTGTTATTGATATCTGTTAACGCCAAAGTAGAAACATCGGATTCTTTGGCAAACTCTATAAGTTCCCGAATTGATAAAGTGCCGTAGCGTAAACTATAATATGAATGACAATTAACAATCATTGCCTTCTGTGTGCTGGAATTACAGGCGGTTCTCCTGTAAATGAATTCATTCTACCGAAGCCTCTTGTACCCAAACCAGCACAGCGTATAACGGCTTTCATTCCATACCGATTTCTTAGCACATCCATAGCTTGATACAAGCTAATTAATTCTTCTGTATCTTCAAAAAGGTTAATCTGCTGGCCCCCTTCTACAAAGTGAGAAAAACGTACACCTACAAGTCTTACCCTTACCCTTCGATTATATACTTCATTAAACAATTCCTTTGCTGTATCAATAAGCACATTATCGGAAGAAGTGTATGGAATTCGTCTTTGTTTGGTATAAGTCTGCATATCTGAATAGCGAACTTTTACAGCAAGACAAGCTGTTAACTTGTTGCCATTTCGTAATTGAAAAGCTAAATTCTCCGTCATTGCTATTACTATACTAAGAAGCTTATTGATATCTGTGGAGTCCTTCTCAAAAGTGATTTCTGAACTAATAGACTTTCTTTCCTGGTAAGGGATTATTGGAGAATTATCAATTCCATTACATTTTTTCCAAATCGTAGCACCATTAACTCCTAAAACCCTTTGAATTACTTCCACAGGCATTTTCTGCATAGTATGTATGTATTCAACCCCCATGTTACGTAAGAGCATAAAAGTTTTTTCTCCCACCATTGGAATTTTCTGAATAGACAAAGGAGCTAGAAAAGGTTTCTCTAAACCACTTTTAACAATAATTTGACCATCAGGTTTTGCCTGTCCTGTTCCTACTTTCGAAACCGTTTTATTAGTTGACATGCCAAATGAAATAGGAAGCCCTGTTTCCCTTATAATTCTCTGCCTCAATTCTGTTGCCCACTTATAGCAGCTATAAAACTTATCCATGCCCGAAGCATCAATGTAAAACTCATCAATAGAGGACTTCTCATAGATTGGAGAATCCTCTTTTATAATGTCTGTTACCAAATGAGAATACTTGCTATAAACACCACTATCTCCTCTAATAATAAACGCCTCAGGACAAAGTCTTTTTGCCAACCGCATTGGCATTGCCGAATGGACACCAAACTTTCTAGCCTCATAACTACAAGAAGCGACTACTCCTCTATCAGAATTTCCGCCAATAAGTACTGGCTTTCCAATTAATTTTGAATTAATTCGTCTTTCACAAGAGACAAAAAAAGTATCTAAGTCCATATGAATAATTGTTCTATTGCTCATTTAAAAAAAATTGAAAGGAAATATTAGCAGCACAAAAAAAGATTAAAAACTAATCTATGATTGATTGCTTTTTGAGCAAGAAATAAATAAACATCTTAAAATAAAAGCTAAACCTTCATATTTCATTGACGTTAAAGACGACCCAACATCCCTATTACTAACCAAAGAAAGATTTCAACAACGTAAAGTAAATCTGTTGTAAATATTTATTGAATAATCATTGAAGCTTTAGTGCGGTCAAAGAATACAACCACTTAACTACCTTTTATAACAATCTTCTTTGGACTAAAATTTGTTTACTGTATTTTCACAGCCGAATTAATAAACCGTAATTATATAGATATGAAATACTTACTAATAGCTTTAATAACCCCTCTATTTTTTAATAGTTTTATTTCTCAAAAGACACAAATTGACAATACTACAATTTGGTATAATGGCGTCTTTTATCCGGAAAACATTAGTGGAGTTAACTCAATGAATGATGGAGAACACTTTACTTCTTTGGATTACAATCAAAAAACAGAAGCGCTTGAAATCAATAAATATTCTTACGCTAATTATGAAAAAGTTGGAACAATATTATCATCTGCAGACTTTAAGCCAGATGGAAAAAAAGTAATATCATTTGATGACTACCAATTCAGTTCAGACGAGACAAAACTCTTACTAGCTACAGAACAGGAGTCTATTTATAGACACTCCTCTAAATCGAATTATTACATCTATGATATTGCTTCTAAAAAAATTAGTGCTTTATCAGACTTTTCAAAAGGAAAACAGCGATTAGCAGAATTTTCTCCCAATGGTAACAAAGTTGCATTTGTTAGAGAAAATAATATTTTTATTAACGACTTATCAGCTAACAAAGAAGTTACAGTAACTACTGATGGTAAAATGAATGAAATCATCAATGGTGGAACTGACTGGGTTTACGAAGAGGAGTTTGCATTTCACAAAGGCTTTTACTGGGCTCCTGATGGAAGTAAAATAGCCTATTACAAATTTGATGAATCGAAAGTCAAAGAATTTCAAATGGAAACATATGGGACGCTATATCCAGACCGTTTCGTTTTTAAATACCCAAAAGCAGGTGAAGATAATTCCATAATTAGCATTCATGTATACTACGTAGATGCT
Source organism: uncultured Flavobacteriales bacterium (assembly GCA_943788755.1). Lineage (GTDB taxonomy): Bacteria > Bacteroidota > Bacteroidia > Flavobacteriales_D > Parvicellaceae > CALSMU01. The sequence goes on along the minus strand of CALSRM010000001.1, from coordinate 167,616 downwards.
GGAAAAACATTTCCTTTCAATATTGGAACAGAAACAGATATCTACATTCCCAGAATCCAATGGACAAACAATCCTAATGTACTCTGTGTACAAAGAATGAATAGACTCCAAAACAAAATTGAATTGCTTACCACTGAGTTTTCAAACCCAAATGCAAAACTAACGCTTGCCCCAGCAAAAGTAATTTACACAGAAACAGCTAAGACATATATAGACATACATGATAACACCACCTTTTTAAAGGATGGAGAAAACTTTTTGTGGACAAGTGAAAAAGATGGTTTCAACCATATTTACAAAATCAATATGATTACTGGTGACGAAACGCAACTTACTTCAGGAAACTGGGAAGTAACAAGTGTTTATGGAATGAATGAAAAAAGTAAGTCCATTTATTTTCAAGCAGCAAAAGATCATCCTACCAAAAGAGAAGTTTATTACCTTTCAAAAAAAGGTGCTGTAAATAAACTATCCACTAAGTCAGGAAATAATAGAGCTGAATTCAGTAAAGGGTTTAAGTACTATTTGCATTGGAACACAGATGCTAATACACCTGCTCACGTTACACTTAATAGTGCAAAAGGAAAAGAAATAAAAGTACTGGAAGATAATAAAACGTTAATCGATACTTTAAAAACATTTGATATCTCTCCGAAAGAATTCTTTACAGTAAAAGGTGAAAACGGAGATGATTTAAATGCTTGGATGATTAAACCTTCTTCGTTTGATGAGCGTAAAAAGTATCCGATGTTAATGTTTGTTTATGGAGGTCCTGGTATAAACACTGTGAATGATTCGTGGGAATACAACAATTACTTCTGGTGGCAGTCTTTAGCGCAACAAGGTTATGTCGTTGTTTCTGTAGATGCTAGAGGAACCGGATACAGAGGAAGAGACTTTAAACACAGTACTTATTTACAATTAGGGAAATACGAGACTGAAGATCAAATAGCAGCAGCAAAAAATTTAGGTAACAGACCCTATATTGATTCAGAAAGAATTGGAATCTTTGGTTGGAGTTATGGCGGATATATGTCATCTCTTTGTATTACAAAAGGTGCTGATGTATTTAAAGCTGCAATTGCTGTTGCTCCTGTTAGCAACTGGCGTTTTTATGACAATATTTATACAGAAAGATTCATGAGAACTCCACAAGAAAATGGTGAAAATTACGATATCAACTCTCCTATTGACCATGTAGATAAATTAAAAGGAAATTACTTACTTATTCACGGAACTGCAGATGATAATGTACATTTTCAAAATGCGGTTGAAATGGTAGATGCCTTACAAAAAGTGGATAAACAATTTGATTTTATGGCATACCCAAATAAAAATCATGGTATTTATGGAGGTAAAACACGTTTAAATTTATATAACAAAATGACTAAATTCGTACTAAATAATTTATAAAACAACAACTATGAAAGTATTTGTATTTGCTTTACTAATCTTTACTTCCAGTGTTTCTATAGCACAAGCAACCAATCAAATTAATTGGATGACATGGAACGAAATGACTGCTCTACGAGAAACGGATTCAGTTAAGAAAAAGATATTTGTAGATTTTTATACTGGATGGTGCGGATGGTGTAAGAAAATGGATGCTACAACATTTGCAGATCCTAATATTGTAGCCTATATGAATCAAAATTTTTACCCAGTTAAATTTGATGCCGAGACTAGAGATACAATTGTCTTTAATAACCATACCTTTGTGAATACTGATCCTTCATTTGTAAAAAAATCAGCTAACGCAAGAGGTCGTACACATTGGTTTGCTCAATCTTTGTTGGAAAGTCAATTATCTTATCCTTCTTATGCTATGCTTGATGAAAATTTCACAAGATTAATGATTTGGAAAGGATTTAAAAAGCAAGATGAGTTAATCGGAATTTTAGTGTTTTTTGCAACAGATCAATATAAGTATTATCATAATTTCTTGAATGAACAATGGCAAAAATCGTTGCAACAACAGCAAGGCAAAACTCAACCGGGCCAATAGAATTAGCTCAAATGTGCTTTAATGCCAATCTTTTGATTATGCCATCACCAACTCCCATTTTTGGGACAATCATATTGGTTGAGCCGGCTGATTTCATTACGAATAGATATATTTCTCCTGCAAAAATAATTACATCAGCTCGATTTGGTTTCAAGTTAAATTTTTCAATCCTTTCTTCCAATTCAAATGAAGCCATCGATTTAACAAATTCTTCTATTTCATTGTAAGAAATGAAATCGTGCGGTTGATGATTACTCTCTTTAAATATTTTAGTAATACTCCCTCCGGAACCTACCGAAACCAAATTGTCGTTTACTTTAACAATACTTTTAATAAAATCTTTTAATTCGTTCCAAACCTTATCTTTAACTGTTGATTCCAGTAATCTTACAGCTCCAACTTTAAACGATCTAGATGTAATCCTTTGCCCATTTTTCAACAATGTAATTTCAGTGCTTCCGCCTCCAACATCCACATATAAATACGACTTTTTAACGGACAAGCCTGAAGTTTTCCAATTAGAAAAAATGAGAGATGCTTCTTCTTCACCAGATATTAAATCAATAAAAACTTCCGATTGAGAATTAATAAAGTCTCTTACCTCAATACCATTTTTTGCTTCACGCATTGCAGATGTTGCGCAAGCTCTATAATCGACTATTTCATTGACTTCCATTAATAATTTAAATGACTGCATAACCTTTAACAACTTCTCACATTTGTCATCTAGGATCCTACCTTCTTTAAAAACATCTTCTCCTAAACGAAGCGGCACTCTCAACAATAATATTTTAGAGGTATTTACTATCCCTTTTTCAAAGACAACTCGTTTTATCAATAATCGAATTGCGTTCGAACCTATGTCTATTGCAGCTAATTTCATATTATTCATTTATCAAAACACAACGTACATACTACATATAGATACGTCTATAAAATAAAACAAAATCTATACTGATATAAGGCTAAATATACTATATTTATGGTCTTATGTTATATCTAGCACCTTACTAGGTTAAATATTTATTGTCATTTATGTTATTGGACAACTTGAAGTTTATATTTGGAAAGCACTTATTAAAGTTACCTACGGTTAATACGTTACTAGGAATTGTGTAATTCATTTAACACTATTATTATGAAGAAAATTTTTGCAATAACTATATCCAGTCTCCTATTCATCAATGTAATAGGCCAGGTAAACATAACTAAACCTGATAAAAAAGCGCTTAAAATAGCGCAAACAAATTTATCAAAAGAAAATTTCACTGAAGCATTTAATATGTTTTCTACACTCTATAGTAAATACCCTGAAAACCCTGAAGTACTATTTGGAATAGGTGTTTGCAAGCTAAACAAAAGAGGAGTGGAAAGAAATGCGCTTCCAATATTAATTGAAGCCTACAGAAACGGAACTAAAAATGACGATATATTATTCTATTTAGGAAAAGCATATCATTTTCATCATAAGTTTGATGAAGCACAATCTTCTTTTGAGGAGTATAAAACCAATAATAAAATTTCAATTCCTCTGCCTGAAATAGATCAAAATATTGACATGGCCATCAATGCAAAAAAACAAGTTTTAAACGCTAGGAATATAGAAATAGTAAATGTTGGATCTTCAATTAATACGGCAAATGAAGAGTCTATTCCGGTAATTTTACCTAACGGAAAAGGGATGTTCTTTACTTCAAGAAGGGAAGGTGGTTTTTCTGATGATAAAAATTATAAGGGCAATTATTTTCAAGATATTTATTTTTCTGAATTCAAAAACTATGAATGGCAAACACCGGATAATGAAAAATCATTTAATTCAAAACTAAACGATGGCTGTGTCAGTATTTCTCATGATGGCTATTCACTAATTAGTTACATTACTAGTGATAACAGTTCAAAAAAAACCTCTTCTTCTGACGGTAATCTTTACTACTCTAATTACAGTGACTCCACATTATGGACTGCGCCAATAAAATTTGGACCAAATATCAATAGTCAATTTCAAGAATTGAGCGCATGCTTCTCTTTAGACAAGAAAACGCTTTATTTCTCCTCAAACCGGCCAGGAGGATATGGTGGATTTGACCTTTACAAGTCGAAGCAACTACCAAACGGAGCCTGGGGTTTAGCGGTTAATCTAGGGCCAATAATAAATACAAAACATAATGAAAATGCTCCGTTTATGCATCCAGATGGAGAAACCTTCTATTTTTCTTCCGAAGGACATACTACCATGGGAGGCTTTGACATATTTAAATCTTACGAAAGAGCAAATAAATATTGGAGTACGCCAGAAAACATAGGATACCCTATCAATACAGTAGAGAATGATATTTACTTTACTATTAGCGAAGACAACAAAACAGGCTATTATTCATCAGATAGAGATGGTAGCTTGGGAGGATCGGATATATTCAAAATTAAAATGTTTGATGCAGCTAACTATCAGGAAGTAATTCACTGCAGTATTTTTAACAAAAAAGAGAAAACAGCGGTGAATGCAAAAATTACTTTAATTGACGAGGTTAGCCATAAATTAAAAGGCATTTATCGACCTAACGGCTCAGGAAAATTTATTATGGTGGTTCTTCCTGGAGTCGACTATCAAATTGCTATTGAAGCAGAAGGATACAACTCCCGAATTTTACACATGAACTTTCCTGAAAGCACAGATTTGTACACCAACTATGAATTTAATTTAGTGAAGAAAGATTTCAAGCAGCAATAATATATTTACACAAAAAATAAGGTCCCCAGGTCTCACTCTTTTTTAATTCCATCCAATTATATTAAATCAATCTGTTACTGTTGTTTTTTTCCTCAGTAGAGAGGCGATACCTAAACTATTCAGAATTCCAATAGACGAATGAAACAAGTATACATAATACGTCACGGAGATTCACCATTTATTAACGGAGGAGATGATTTTGAAAGACCTCTAAGCGAAATGGGGAAGTATGACGCAATCAATATCGGGCTGCATTTAAACGAAGGTTACCCTCGTCCCTCTTACATACTATCAAGTGCTGCCAAAAGAGCAATCACAACAGCGAGAATAATTGGTGGAGAATTAGAATTTGACACTACTAAAATTACTTCGGTAAAAAGCTTACATAATGCTCATATGGAAACAGTATTGGAGAAAATAAACCAAATATCCGAAAATCATGAATGTATAATGATATTTGGGCATAACCCAGGTTTGAGTATGCTAGCATCTTATTTAACAGGTGAAAATTTCAATTTAGAAACTTGTAATACTGTTTTATTGAATGTGGAAATAGATGAATGGGCTCAATTGTCAAAAGACACATGCACAGTTAAGCAATATATTGCTCCTTAACTATTAATTGCATCAATTATATCTTGACTTAAAGGTTTTACTTTGGACCCAAATACTTGAACCAGTTTTCCTTCTTCATCGATTAGGTATTTTTGAAAATTCCATTTGACTTTAGAATCCTTTACCCCATTTAATTCCTTTCTTGTCAACCAACTGTAAAGCGAGTGAATCTCATCTCCTTTTACATTTACTTTTTCGGTAATTGGAAAAGTGACACCGTAGTTCTTCGTGCAAAATGCTTGTATTTCTTCGCTAGTCCCAGGCTCCTGATGCATAAACTGATTACAAGGCAAACCGATAATCACCAAGTTCTCTCTATTTTGCTCATACAACTTCTGCAAGCCTTCATATTGCGATGTAAAACCACATTTAGAAGCAACGTTTACGAATAATATTTTTTTCCCATTAAACGCATTTAAATTAATCTCTTTACCATCTATTCCAGTTAAAGAGAAATCATAAACAGTAGATGACGTTTGCATGGCAACGGATAAACAGAAAAGTAAAAATGAAAACATAAATAAATTTTAAAGTATGATTAGGTAAAATTACATCAAAACTCCTCTACTGGCGGAACTAATAAACCATCGCAATCAAACGAAACTTCTATTAAATCTTCAGTAATTTCATCATAATCAGCTTGATAAACTTCTTCTCCAGCTTCTTTCGCATCATCTAAGAAATGTTTCTGAAGCTCAATACTTGTTGTATCTACTTGACCAACACCATTCATAATTACCTCATATCCTGCAGGTGTATCCGTTGGAATACCAAAGTGATTCCTAAAAATTACGCGAACAGTACTACCATCCTCTTTTAATACCGTAATCCAACACCCAGCTTTTTTGCATACCTCAGAGATTTCTGCTTTTACCAAGCCTTCGAATTCACCAGTTTCCATAACAGCAGCATACATTTCATCAACCGATGACCAATCTGACATTTCAAATTCATTGTTTCCAAAAAACTGTAATCCATTAACCATTACAACTCCCTCTTCAAGAACATCTTCCTCCATTGTTTCTTCTATTACTTCCTCTTTTGCTTCTTCTTTTACTTCCTCTTTTGCTTCTCCGCAAGAAGTAAATGTTGCAACTAATGCTATTGATAAAGAATAAATAATTTTTTTCATGTGATGTTATTTAGTTTTAATTTAGATGCAAATGTATTAATACGTAACCTTTAATCAATAGTAAAATGGACATTATCTTATGTTTTGCTGATCAATCCACTTATGATACTCTTTTGAATAAACATTATGCTGATGTAATGTTTTAGAAAAATTATGGTATCCTGTATATTCTGGTTTTGCACACATAAAGAAATAGTCGTGTGCTTCGTGGTTCAAAACAGCATCTATTGTTTGAATTTCTGGAATTGATATTGGGCCTGGGGGTAACCCCAGATGTTTATAGGTATTGTATGGTGATTCTACTTCTAAATGCCGATACAACAGCCTTCTTAAAGTAAAATCTCCCATAGCGTACTTTACAGTTGGATCCGCTTGTAGTTTCCACCCATTTTTTAATCTGTTTATATACAGTCCAGCAATTTTTGCTTGCTCATCAAATTTTACTTTTTGCTCTTCGTATACAATGGAAGCTAATATGGTAATTTCTGACTGACTAAGTCCTAGGTCAGCAGCTTTCTGAATTCTAGATGGGTTCCAAAAAATTTTGTAGGAAGCCGCTAGCTTTTCAATGAATTGTTCGGGAGTAATATCAGAATAACACTCATACGTGTTTGGCATAAAGAAAGTTGGGAATGTTTGTTTCGTAAAACCATAGTGTGCAATAATAGAATCGTTATTAAAAATAGCACTCAAAGAAGTTGAGTCTGCATGAATAAATGAAGCTACAACTCCTGCTACATCTTCTATCGTGCGCACATTGTTTATTACAACATTTACAATAACTCTTTTTTGAATATCCGGATTTGCATAATAATGAACGTTATTTACCAATGAATTATACGTATTCCACTCCTTTTCAATTTTTAATTTACCTGAAGGAATTTTCTCATTCTGGTATCCTTTATGGTAAACCAAAATCATAAAATCTGAACTACTTTCAATATACCCTAAATTCTGAAGTACCTCTCCTAACTCAGTATAAGAAATTTCTGATGGAATTGTAAGATTAAACCCACTATCTGTAGGTGTATTCCTTATTTGATATACTTTAAAATAGGGATATCCAAAATATCCCGCTATACCAAGAACAACAATTAACACAATAAGCTTTTTCACAAAGCAAAAGTAAGCTATTTATGAAATCTTTCGCATTCTTAAACTTTCAGGAGTAACTTCTAAGTACTCATCTTCTTTGATGTACTCCATAGCTTCTTCCAATGAAAATTTAACTTTAGGTGCAATTTTTTCTGCTTCATCCGTTCCGGATTTACGCATATTTGTTAATTGCTTTCCTTTGGTAATGTTTAGTTCTAAATCAGTATCGCGAGAATGCTCACCAATTACCATCCCTTTGTACGTTTGCTCACCTGGCTCCAAAAAGAAACGGCCTCTATCTTGCAACTTATTTAATGAATAAGCTAAAACTTGCCCTTGCTCTAAAGAGACCAAAGAACCTTTGTTTCTTCCAGGAATATCACCTTTTAACGGAGCATATTCTCTAAAACGATGTGTCATAATTGCCTGACCTGATGTTGCAGTAAGCATAATATTTCTCAATCCAATTATTCCTCTGGATGGAATATCAAATTCTAAATGTTGTAAATCACCTTTTGGTTCCATTACTAGCATATCACCCTTACGCTGCGTAACCAATTCAATTGCTTTACCAGAAACTTCTTCCGGAACATCAATTACCATTGTTTCATAGGGTTCGCATTTAACACCGTCAATCTCTTTGATAATAACTTGTGGTTTTCCAACCTGCAGTTCATATCCTTCTCTTCGCATAGTTTCAATCAAAACTGATAAGTGAAGAACACCTCTACCAAATACAGTAAACTTATCTTCAGTACCTGTAGGCTCAACTTTTAATGCAAGATTTTTTTCTAATTCTTTATATAACCTATCTCTTAAGTGACGAGATGTAACGAATTTTCCTTCTTTACCAAAAAATGGAGAGTTGTTAATTGTAAACAACATACTCATGGTTGGTTCATCTACTTTAATCCTTCCTAACGCTTCAGGGTTATCCAAATCAGCAACAGTGTCACCTATTTCAAATCCTTCAATACCAACAACAGCGCAAATATCTCCACTTCTTACTTTTTCAACTTTCTCTTTCCCTAGACCAATAAAAACATGGAGTTCTTTTATTCTAACCTTTTTATTTCCACTTGCTGTGCAAAGCGAATAATCCTTACCTACTTCTAAATCTCCTCTCAACAACCTTCCAATTGCTATACGTCCTGTAAATGCTGAAAAATCTAAAGAAGTAATTTGCATTTGTGGAGTTCCCTCGTTATAAGGTGCTTCTGGTATGCTTTCTACAATAGCATCCAATAATGGAATTATGTTAGTAGTTGGTTTCTGATAATCTGTACTCATCCAACCGTTTTTTGCAGAACCAAAAATTGTAACAAAATCCAATTGATCTTCTGTAGCATCTAGATTAAACATCAGGTCAAAAACATTGTCTTGCGCTAAATCTGGAGTACAATTATCTTTATCGACTTTGTTAACGACAACAATAGGTTTTAGTCCTAACTCAAGTGCCTTGGTTAGTACAAAACGCGTTTGAGGCATTGGGCCCTCAAAAGCATCTACCAATAGTAATACACCATCAGCCATTTTTAATACACGTTCTACTTCACCTCCAAAATCGGCGTGACCAGGTGTATCAATTATATTGATTTTCACACCTTTATAATTTACCGAAACATTCTTTGAAAGAATGGTAATACCTCTTTCTCTTTCAAGGTCATTGTTGTCTAAGATTAAATCTTTCGATTCTTTCCTTGGGTCGAGTACTTGACATTCCCCAATTATTTTATCAACTAATGTTGTTTTTCCGTGATCGACGTGTGCTATAATAGCGATGTTTCTGATTGATTGCATACTAGGTTTTTTATGAAGCCGCAAAAGTAGAATAAATAACCTATTAATAACGTAAAGTTCACTTTATATTAGACCATACACTCATTTTGATTCTAACAATACTTTCTCAAGTACCAAAATGCATTACATTTGCATTTCGAAATAAGAAAAATGTCAGATAAAAAAAAGCCCCTAAACCCACTTAAAAAGCTTCGAAAGCGGCTGCATACAGACGTGTGGAATGCGATGCAAGATTTCAATATGATTGAGAACGGTGACAAGGTCATGGTGTGTGTTTCTGGTGGAAAAGACAGTTATACCCTACTAGATTGTTTACTGCACTTTAAAAATTACTCTGACATAGATTTCGAAATACTAGCTGTTAACCTAGACCAAAAACAACCTGGATTCCCAGAAGAAACGCTTCCTAAGTACCTTACTGAACTAGGTGTTCCTTTTGATATAGTAGAAAAAGACACTTATAGCATTGTAAAAGAAAAAGTTCCTGAAGGAAAAACAACATGCAGTCTATGCTCTCGATTAAGGAGAGGTGTTTTATATACCACAGCAAAAAATCATGGATGCAATAAAGTTGCTCTAGGACACCATAGAGACGATATTATTGAAACGTTTATGCTGAATCTATTCTTTGCGGGAAAGATGGAAGCTATGCCACCAAAATACATTACCAATGACAGTGCACATATCGTAATTCGGCCTTTGGCATATTGTAAAGAATCTGAAATCGCTGCATTCTCGAAACTAAGAAACCATCCTATTATTCCGTGCAACTTATGTGGCGCTCAACCCAATTTGCAACGTCAAATGATGAAAGAATTATTGACAAACTGGGAAAAAAGATATCCTAATCGTAGAGCTATTATGTTTAACGCATTGAGAAATGTATCTCCAACTCACCTTCTTGATAAGGATATACATGATTTTTCTGATTTAGAAAAAATGCTTGATAATGCGCTGATTACAAACGACGAGCACTTACCTATTTAAATAATTATTTATTTATAATTATTCCGTAGGATTTTTTAAACATTTGTTTACTTTTGCGTTGGGCAAGTCTTATACGATCAGCTCCTACTTAATCCCCCAGAATGGGAACATAGCAAGGGTCGGTGGTTGAGCGATGCGATGTAAGTAGCTTGCCCATTTTTTTTCTTCAACCCTGAAGTAAAACTTTCAATAAAATTTATTTTAATAAGCCTGACGAACAGCGTAACGCAACTTGCGTGTGTACTCTTCTCTTAGCCATTTGATATAACTTGGCGTACTTTTGCATATACAATAAGAGTATTGTTTAACCTTATACTCTATATCATCTTTCAATAAATCAACTAAAGCAAGAGAATCCATCTGCTCCTCAGCATTTTCAACACATATCTTGGCATGATGATTAATGGAATTATCAATTGCTGCTTTGGGTCTTAATCCATTTTTAATAACATTTTTGTAATCCGCCTTAATATCAAAATCTATATCTGTAGAGTTTTTAAAATTTCCCTTTAATTCTTCCGGCATTAGGTACCTAAACTGACGTTCAATCTCTTCATCATCTACAATATTCTGCAGATAAAAGTCAGGTGACTTAAAAATAGCATACCAATCAATTGGAGCATTCCACAAACCAAATCTAGCAGCATTATTACCCATATCAATTACCGTAAATTCTTTCTTATTAGGGAGCACCCTTGATCCTCTTCCTATCATTTGGTGATAAAGTGTCAAAGATTTGGTAGCACGATTTAGAATAATCGTATCCACTGTAGGCTCATCAAAACCTGTAGTCAGTATTCCTACAGATGTTAAAATTGCATTTGGAGTATGTTTAAACCATTGAATAATCTCCTTCCTTTCATTATCGGAATTGGTATTATCCAAGTGCTTAACGTCATATCCTGCATTGTAAAAAGTCTCATGGACCAATTTTGATGTATTAATACCATTGTTAAATATTAATGTCTTCTTGTCTTTTGACTTTTGCTCATAAGCATATAGCAACTTTTCCAGCATTGAATAATTACCATAAAGCAACTCCGAAGAACGAACTGTGTAATCTCCATTAATACCAATCCTTAGCGAGCGTAAACTGACATCAAAACTATATGTCGTTGCTTTTGATAAAAAGCCACTTCCAATCAAAGAATTAATTGAATTACCAACAATTAACTCATCGTAATTCTCATACATTGGTAATTTTATGTTGGAACTCAGCGGAGTTGCAGTAACTCCAAGAATAATACACTTTTCGAAATGTTTAAATAATTTACGAAATGAATTATAATGTGCCTCATCGATTATTACCAAGCCAACATCACTAATATCTAAACCGTCATTGAGCCTATTATTTAATGTCTCAACCATTGCAACAAAACAAGTGAAATCTGCTTGATCTGGCAATTCCTTAACCTTACTATTGATTATTTTATTCTTTACACCAAATTCGAAAAGCATATTAGAAGTCTGTTTACACAACTCTATTCTGTGTGTAAGTACTAATGCTTTTTTTCCTGTTTCCTGAATATACCTTTTCGCAATCTCAGTAAAAATAACGGTCTTTCCTCCTCCTGTTGGCAATTGATAAAGAAAATTATAATTATCGGGATGCTCATTTACCCTTCGGAAAATCTCATCCAAATCATTCTTTTGGTAATCGTATAACTTCTTACCCTCTTTTTCTTTGATGTCGCTCTCTTGCACTAAATAATCTTATTTGTTGTTCAAAATCGTGCAAAAATACTCACTTTATCTTACTTAAAATAATGTTTAATTCGATCTTTTGAAAAATTCAGAAAATATTACCATTTTATTAACCTAGCAACAGGATATCTATTGTGCGTTTTTTCGTAATACGGTGACCTTTGATATATAAAAAATAGCTGTTCCCACTGACTCTTTGCAAAATTTTCGTCGGATTTCATTTTATTCTGAAATTCAACCTTCAACTTTGAATCATCATTTAACAACTTTATAGCTTCATCTTCAAAAGAGAAAGGAGAAAACCATTCTTTCTGCTGTAAAATGCCATCGAAAAAATTCCATGCAAAATATGAATCAACTCCTTGTGGCTCTAGAGCTTCAACAATATATCGATTAGAAGCCTGATTTGTATAAACAATGAAATCACCTTTATAATAATCAATGGGTGCAATCTTTTTAATAACTTCTAAATCATAATGCAAGTAATGGCCTTCATAAGGAGTCTTTACCGTTTCATAGTCTTTTATGTAATAGACTTCAGCAGTTATACTTGTGTCATTTTTAATTTCCACCATTTCAATTTGATTCAACCTTAATCTTTCTACCACATATTTGTAAGCCTGTGGAACAATATAAGCTATGGGTTTTTCAACAATAATATCAGGGTTAAATTTATTGAAGTACTTAATTTTCTTGATAAAAGGTTTATCGTGATTGTAAATTGTTTTTTTAGCATTTTTACCAAAAGCACTTTCTACCTCCTCCACTTCATAGCCTTTAAAATCAATAATTTGGTGAGTAATTGTATCTCTTTCCCAAGAGATCACAAATGTTTTTTGCTGCTTAACATCTGCATCAGCAAGTTGCTTTGTTGCTATTATTTCTGAACTATTCTCATTCATCCATGTTATTGAAGAATGCAAGAAGGCATACGTCTGTTCAACTCTTTCACTGTATTTTTTGTATTTCAATGCTTCAGTGACAAAACCTATTGAATTAAACAAGGTTGTATAGCCCGTTGAATAACGAGGTGTTTCCAAATAGTCCTGAATTCCATTATCTGGAGATTTATCCACGTTATATACATAAGGGATTATCTCCATTTTTTTAGAAGCCATGTCCTTATACAAAAAAGGAAGCATTTTATTGTTTAAGTAGTCGCTAACGCGTTTGTTGAGTTTATCCTTTTGCGTGGCGATTATACTCATTCCATATTGAAAATCAGAGCCATTGGTTGTGTGACAATCTACAAATACCTCAGGGTTCCATTGATGGTATATTTTGGTAAAAGCTTTCGCATTTTCAGAGTCGCATTTTATAAAGTCTCGATTCAGGTCTCTGTTTTGGGCATTTCCTCTAAAACCATATTCTTGTGGACCGTTTTGCATTGCCCTACTGCAACAAGACCTATTTAAACCTCCGCCAATGTTATAAAATGGAATTATGCAGACTGCTGTGTTTTTTAACAATTTCTTTTCGCTCGACAATAAATCTTCGGCAAATTTTAAGCTCGCGTCAATTCCGCAGGGCTCTCCTGGGTGAATGCCATTATTGATTAACAAAATAGCCTTTCCTTTGCTGTGGAGTGATTCAGGTGAAAAATCGCCCGCTTCTGAAACTATAAATAAATGTATAGGTCTACCAATATCTGATTTACCAATTTCTACTAACCTCGCATTGGCATATAGGCTATCCAGCATTTTATAACTTTCAATCGTTTCTGAATAAGAAAATGAAAGATTATTTTGATACAAAAAATCAATTTGCGCTGAAACGTTGAACATAAGCCCAATAAGAAATGACAATAAAATATACTTCATGATTTCGTCGAATATAATGAGTTTTCTTATTATATTGAATTCATGAAGAAATTTCTTTTGTTTTCCTCGCTTTATTGCGCAGTAAGTATTGGTCAAGTAACTAATCAGATTGACTCACTAAATGCTATTATTAATAACCCAGAAAACGACTCAGTATTGTGTAGCGCCGTCTATCATAAAGGGGAAATTTCAGAAAAGTCGAATCCATCTATGGCATTGCAGCTTTTTGAGAAATGCTTGCACCTTGCGGAGTCTAATAACTACAATGAATTAGAATTGAATTCTCTAAATTCTTTAGGGAGAATGTGTTTTAATATCGGCGCTAGTGATAAAGCATGCAGCTACTATAGAAAAGTAATAGAAAAAACAGATCAATATCAGCGTTTCTATGACATAAAATGCAAGTCATTAATTAACTTAGGTTTAGTTTATTATAACAACCAAGAATATGAGGAAGCGTATTTATGTTATCAAAAAACAGCAAAGCAAATAAAACTAATAAATGATAAAAATATAACATCTATTAAAAAGGCTCATTATCTCAGAACTCTTTATCATAATATTGCCTACATACATCTCGACCAAAATCGATATGACAGTGCGCTTTTCTTTTTTGATAAAACACATAGTACCCATCACCAAGTACTCCTTAAAATTGTAACACTTGATACATTATCTGATATACAAAAGAAAAACGATTATGCTTACACGCTTGCTGGAGTTGGTTTAGTTTATCAAAAAAGAAAACAATTCGACTTGGCTTTCGATTTCTTAAAAGCAGCTTTAGCGCTTCGAAATGATGTTGGCTACCAAACAGAAGTGGCAAAAGCGGAAAACGAGCTGGGAAATCTTTTGAGAGAAAAAGGAGAATCTGAGCTAGCATTAGCCTATTTCCGTAAAAGTCGTAGAAAAGCAGAAAAGATGCATTTACATAAAGAAATTAGAATAAGTGCAAAAAGTCAATACGAGATATATAAAACATGGAATATGCCTGACTCTGCCCTTAAATTTCATGAAATTTATTTGGCATCCGTTCAAAGAATAAAACAAAAAGAAACAGAAAATGCTTTGACTGAGTTCAGCTTTCTTAACAATCTAGAAAAAATAGAAAATGATTACAAAAATAAAGAGTTAACAAACAATATAATTAGAGTTGAGGAGAAAAAGAGGGAGCAATTTTTTCGATATTTCTTACTAGGAATCCTCTTACTTATAGTAGGATTTCTATTGTTTTTATACAATCGATTTAGAGTTATTCGAAGACAAAAGAATATTATCAGTGAAAAGAAGATTGAAATTGAAAACGCATATTCAGACCTCAATAAAGAAAAACTAAAAGTCGAGAAAAAAAACAAGGTAATAACCGACTCTATAAATTACGCCAAACGCATTCAAGAGGCTATACTGCCAGACGCTGAAGGGCTTCAATCCTTTTTCAAGAATTTCTTTGCGTTCTACCTTCCAAAAGACATCGTTAGTGGCGATTTTTACTGGTACCGCTGCTTCGATAATTTTGCAGTTGTGGCATCTGTTGACTGCACAGGACATGGAGTGCCTGGTGGCTTTATGAGTATGATGGGAAGCTTACTTTTGGATAAAATTGTAAAATTAGACCAACTGGATACAGCTAAAATTTTGGAAGAATTGAACAAGGAAATTATTACAGTACTAAATCAAAGCAGCGGTGGGGAAATTCAAGACGGAATGGACATTTCAATATGTTTAGTTGACAAAAAAACTAAAGAGATGCATTTTAGCGGGGCAAGAAATGGAATAATCATTATCCAAAACGAAAAGCCGATAAGACTTCAAGCCGATTTGCTGCCAGTTGGCGGCTGTTACAGCTCAAAAAATAAAAAGCTCAACCGCACGTATACAACGCAATCAATTTCTTTAAAAAATACCGATTGGGTGTTCATGTATTCTGACGGTTTTCATGATCAATTAGAAGGAAGTACGTTCACTTCATTGGGGATAGATGAATTTGAAAATATACTAAAAGAGCTTGCTTCGGATCCAAATAATGCGAATGTAAAACTGCAAAAAAAGCTTGACCAATGGAGAGGTGAAATGGCTCAATTAGATGATATACTCGTTTTAGGTTTTCAATTATAAAACTCTCCGAAATAATGGCTACTGAAACCATCTCCGTTATACGTATACCGATAAAAATATACTTTCATTTTGAATGTTCTAACAACCCCAACGTTTGACAAATTATTAATAATTTAACACTCTAATTCTTAAACATGCAAATTTCTACGTCCAACATTAATTTTTTGAAACAGTTAAGTAAAAACAACAACCGAGACTGGTTTCAAGAAAATAAGGCCACCGCTTATCAAAGCGCTCTAGACAATACCATTGCGTTTGCTGATTGCTTGTTATCAGAAATGAAAAAACACGACAACATCGAAACTGTTACCGGAAAAAAGTCTTTGTATAGAATTTATAAAGATATAAGGTTCTCAAAAGACAAAACACCCTACAAAACGCATTGGGGTGGGTATTTTAAAAGAGCAACCAACTACTTAAGAGGTGGATATTATTTTCATATAGAACCCGGAAATTGCTTCATAGGTGGGGGTTTTTGGAACCCAAACCCAGAAGACCTAAAACGAATTAGAGTTGAACTGGCTGCTGATGGTAGTGAATTAAGAAAGATAATTGAGAGCAAAAAATTTATAGATACTTTTGGTCAATTGGATGGAAGCAAAGTAAAAACAGCACCAAAAGGATTTGCTAAAGACCATAAAAACATTGACTTGTTGCGTTACAAACAGTTTTTAGTTTCTAAGAAGTTTACAGAAAAAGAAATGCTTTCAAAAGACTTTTACAAAGAAGCCAACAAAGTCTTTGAAAACATGCGCCCATTCTTTGATTATATGAGTGAAGTTCTGACTACCGATGAAAACGGAGAGCTACTTTACGACTAAGCAAACTTATTATTGATCTTGATTTTTGCTTTCCAAAAATTCAATTAACTCTGCATTAGACATATTGAGGTAGTCCATATCTAAATACTCCTTTGCACTAATAGATAGTGCGTCGTTTGGAAATCTTTCTATCAGAGCCTGGTAGGCTGCCTTAGCATTGTCATTTTTCCCCAAATTTTCCTCAAGAATAATCGCCTTTCGATACATAAACATTGGCGTTTTTTCTGTCTCAGGATAATCTGTTATGATTTTGTGTAAAACAGTAATAGCTTCATCATATTTTTCAATTCCTTCAGCACCTTTTGCAGCAAGTTCCAGTGCATCCGGTGCTTTTTCGTGTAAAGGATTTTCGCTAGCAAATAACTTTGCAGCATCATACAGCTGTTTGGCAACTTTTGTATCAATGGATAAGTCAGTTGTAAGTAATTTGCTATCCAATTCTACTAAGGCAGAAAATTGATCCTCCAAACTAAGAGTAACAGGTTCTGCTGTTTGTTCATCTGATTTTACTTCTTCGGTTCCACAACTTGCAAAGATTAATACAGTCGCGAATAGATAAATAACTTTCTTCATATTCAATTTATTTTGGAAATTTCATTCGGTAGGTTACACTAACCTCACCTTTGGAAATGTCCGTTAACCTCCTCTTTAACATTCTTTTTTTCAACGGATTAAGATGATCTGTAAAAAGTATTCCTTCAATATGATCGTATTCATGCTGAATAATACGAGCAGCAACCCCTGTGTACTCTTCTTCATGGAAATTCCATTCCTCATCGAAGTAAGATATCTTGACAATATTTTCTCGAATTACCTCTTCTCGAATTCCAGGAATACTAAGACAACCCTCCGAAAAAGCCCACTTTTTTCCTCTCTCCTCTTCAATAATCGGATTGATAAATACTTTTTTAAAATCCTTTAGAATTTCAAAGTTCTGCGCCTCCTCTTCATTTTCAGGTTCTTCCTCCGCAAACGGAGAAGCATCAACAATAAATAAGCGAATCGATTTCCCAACTTGTGGAGCTGCTAAACCAACACCTGAAGCTTGATGCATTGTTTCACGCATATCTTTCAAAACCGAAGTCATGTCAGTACCCTCCTCAACTTCTTCGCATTCAGCTCTCAAAACTGGATCTCCGTATGCTATAACAGGTAATATCATTTTTTTATCTAAAATTAGTTTGCAAAAGTAGTTAATTTAAGAAAACCCCTTACTCTTTCTTTCCATGTAATCTTGCAACATGATAGTTGCACTCACCTCATCCACCAATCCTTTGTCTTGTCGTTTTTTCTTTTTAACCACAGAAGCGAGTATAGCTCTTGAAGCTAGGACAGATGTAAAACGTTCATCTATTCTATCAATTTTTATTGAAGGGAATATTTTCAACATGTGCCGAACAAAATTTTCAATTGACTCAGTGCTATCTGTATCTCCATTCTGAAGGCTTTTAGGCTCTCCAATCACAATGCGCTCCACTTTTTCCTTATCACAATAATCTTTTAAGAATTGAATAATTTTGCTAGAATGCACTGTTGTGAGTCCGCTTGCTATAATCTGCAGCTCATCTGTAACCGCAACTCCTACCCGCTTGGTCCCGTAATCTATAGCAACTATTCTTGGCATTTCTACATTCAATTAATAATTTCACAAATATCAACAATCTCATAGAATTTACCACAATTCAATTACTAAATGACACAACCTATTAACTTAGCACTAAAATTAAGTGTAGTAATGGAAATATTGAGAGCAACAATTGAGAAAGCTTGGGATAACCGAGCGCTTTTAAAAGAAACTGAAATAATAAATGCAATTGAATCTGTTATTGAAAAGATAGATAAAGGTCAATTACGTTGTGCTGAACCACTGGAAAATGGGGAATGGCAAGTGAATGAATGGGTGAAGAAAGCGGTAGTTATGTATTTTCCTATTCGTAAAATGGAAACCATAGAAGTTGGGCCTTTTGAATTCCACGATAAAATGGCCCTTAAAACAAATTACAAAGAATTGGGCGTTAGGGTAGTGCCGCATGCGGTAGCTCGTTATGGAGCTTTTGTAGCAAGCGGTGTAATCATGATGCCGAGTTACATCAATATCGGAGCATATGTAGATAGCGGAACGATGGTAGACACTTGGGCTACTGTTGGTTCTTGTGCTCAAATTGGAAAAGACGTTCACTTAAGCGGAGGTGTTGGAATTGGCGGTGTTTTAGAACCGTTACAATCTGCACCTGTAATCATCGAAGATGGAGCCTTTATTGGTTCAAGATGTATTGTAGTAGAAGGTGTAAGAGTTGGAAAAGAAGCTGTACTAGGCGCAAACGTTGTTCTTACAAAGTCAACAAAGATTATTGATGTTACTGGCGATACACCGGTTGAAAACAGAGGAGTTGTGCCACCTAGAAAGGTGGTAATACCAGGAACCTACCCTAAGCAATTTAAATCCGGAGAATACTATGTTCCATGTGCGCTTATCATAGGAGAAAGAAAAGCGAGTACAGACCTTAAAACTTCCTTAAATGATGCATTGCGCGAACACAATGTAGCCGTTTAAGATTTATTCTTTAGTTTTACACCTAAATGAAAATTGGATTTGACGCTAAAAGAGCCTACCACAACTATACTGGTTTAGGTAATTACAGTAGAGACTTGATTAAAAGTTTACTGGAAAGCGATTCTGTGGATGAATTCTTTATCTACAGCCCTAAATCTGCCAAAAACCCGCGTTTCGCTTTTATTGAGGGAAAGGAAAATGTTCACAAACGTTTTCCCGAAACGCCTATCCATAAAACGTTTAAAGGTTTTTGGAGATCCATAAATTTGGAAAAATTCTTACTAAAAGACAGTATTGAAGTATTTCATGGATTAAGTAATGAAATACCGCGAAGAAGAAAGTTTGGTGCTGAAAGGATTAAATATGTGGTTACGATACATGACTTAATTTTCAGAAGATACCCTCGGAATTATAGAGCAATAGACAGAAGGATTCACAATATTAAGTTTAAGTATGCTTCTCGAAATTCGGATGTGGTAATTGCTATAAGCGAGCAGACTAAGCGAGACATAGTTCAATACTATAAAGTACCTGAAGAAAAAATCAAGGTGATCTACCAAACTTGCCATGAGAATTTTAAAAAGGAATATTCTAAAGAAATAAAACAACACATTAAAACAAATTTCAATCTGCCAGATGAATTTATTCTGAATGTAGGTACGATTGAAACACGTAAAAATTTGAATGCATTACTTCAAGCAATTCCATTAATGAAAAACGACTTACCAATTGTTGTTGTTGGCAGAAAGACGAAATATTTTAACTTTTTAAAAGTCCAAATGCAGAAGCTAAAAATTGATGAAGACCGTTTTATCTTTTTAAAGGATGTAACCATGGATCAACTTCCTGCAATCTATCAATTGTCTACTATTTTTGTTTACCCATCCGTATTTGAAGGCTTTGGAATCCCAATTATAGAAGCACTTAACTCTGGAATACCCGTAATCACAACACAAGGAGGTTGTTTTCCTGAAGCTGGAGGTCCAGATAGTATTTATTTGGACACGAATAACTTTGAAGAATTAGGAAAAACGATTGATGAACTATTGGAGAATCCTTCTCAACAAAAGTTAATGTCTGAAAAAGGACTGGAATACGTAAAAAAATTCGATTCCGAAGAGCTAACGAATCAACTGCTTGATGTTTACCGGGGTGTAACTTAACAGTCTCTTTTCATTTTTATTTCATCTTTTTTTTATAAAATAGCCACAAGAGGTTTGTGTTTTCAAAAACTGTGTTATTTTTGCAATCCCTTTAAGGGAAATGATCTTTACATACGGAGAGGTGCCTGAGTGGCCGAAAGGACTTGTTTGCTAAATAAGCGTACCCCAAAAGGGTACCCAGGGTTCGAATCCCTGTCTCTCCGCAATTAATTCGGAAAGTGCTTTGTGGTTACACAAAAATGCTTTCCTTTGCAAAACCGATTTTTCGGGGTGTGGCCCAGTCCGGTCAAGGCGCCTGGTTTGGGACCAGGAGATCGCAGGTTCGAATCCTGCCACCCCGACTTTTAAAGCTCAATCTACTATAGATTGGGCTTTTTTTGTGTCTTTTTGTTTAGTGAACAAGCTCTATTTTGTTCATCTAGTGAACATATTAGTGAACACTTTTTCTCCATAACAATGTTTAATTTAAAACAAGGATTATGGTTAACACATGTGTAATTTCATTTATTCCAAGAAATGGCAGAAAGAGTAAAAAAGGGATTCCGATTTACTGCAGAATTAAAATTGGAAAAACTATAGCAGAGTTTTCCACAAAAATCAGAGCTAAAGAAGGACTTTGGAACAATGAGTTCAAAAGGTTATCCCCAAAAGCTGAATACTCTGATAGTTTAAACCAATCCTTAGATGAACTAGATAAAAAACTCAAAGATTTATACTTTGAGTTTAAAGGAAAGAACTCCTCTCCTATTTCTGCTGAACTTTTAAAAGATATTTATTTTGGTAAACACATTAAAGTAAATGGAATTATACAACTGACAGAGGTATTTATTAAAGACATGGATAAAGAACTAGCTGAAGGAAGCTTAAAGAACTACAGATATACTTATAGGGCGTTAGAAAAGTATTTGATAAAGGATTACAAAAGAAAAGAAATACCATTAGAAAGTATTTCAATGAAGTTTGCCGTTTACTTTGAAAAATACCTAAAAACAAATACCTCTTGCACGCAAAATGGAGCCATGAAACACCTCCAAAGACTAAAAGCTATACTCAACTACGGAATAAGAATAGAATGCCTTAAATACAACCCTTTATCAGCATACAAAATTAAATTCAAAAAGGTATTACCCAAGTATTTAAACAAACATGAATTGCAAACCATAGAATCTGCTATTTTCCAAGATAAAACCTTAAATAACACAAGGGACTTTTTTCTTTTAGCATGTTATACAGGACTATCTTACATAGAAGTTAAGAACCTTACTAAGAGCAATATAATAGTAGGCTTTGATGACAACCTATGGTTGAGTACTACAAGACAAAAAACTGGAACTAAAGAGGAAGTTCCTTTGCTTCCGAAAGCAATAGCTATATTGAATAGGTATTTAACACATTACAAAGAGACTTTTCCCATATATAGTAACCAAGCAATTAATAGGAACTTAAAAAAACTAGCAAAACTAGTAAACCTAAACAAGAACTTAAGCTACCACTCTGGAAGACACACCTTTGCCACCACTATAGCACTAGCTAATGGAGTGCCATTGGAAACGCTACAAAAAGTATTGGGACATAACAGCATAAGAAGTACACAAATTTATGGTCAGATAATGAACGAGAAGGTATCTCAGGATTTTGCTAAATTAATTGTCTGACACATAAATTTTCTATACATTGAAAAAAATATTGTACAAAACAAGCAATAAATGGCAACTTGTAAATTTTGCAAAGAAGAAATAAAAGATGATGCTTTAAAATGTAAGCATTGTGGAGAGTGGTTAGATTCAAAACACAAGCTTAATGAGAAAGTAGAATCACTAAAAAGAGGAGCTAAGACCATAATTAACAACCTAAGAGGCTCATCACCAAACAACTATGTTACTCCACCTACAGAAAATAACCCTTGGCAATTTGAAGGACTTACTGTAACTCATAATAAGATATCATATAGAGGAACGTCATATTCTATTACAGACATCTCTAGGCTTACTATAGCTAGCAGTTCTAGCACCTACAACTTAATCACTTCTAGGCTTTCTAGTTTGCAAATAGGTTTTAACTATTCAAACAAATATCCAGAGGACATAATAATTGCCATGTCATCTTCCAACTCCTGGCAAAAAGAAAAAATTAGAAAAGTAGAAGAATTATTCAGAATTGGAAATTATATAAGAAAAGCTAGTTTTGACCAAAGATATGATCTCTACAAGAGAGAACTTGAGGAAAAAGGTCAAATTAGATATGGTGATGACATTATTATTTCTAAAGAAGGGTTTATCATAAAAGGAAAGAAGAGGTTGAGTATTGGGTTATCAGATAAAAATGATCTACTATGGATAGGGGTGCAAAAGGGAATAGAAGGTCACACGGGCTCAGTTAATCCACAACTAATTAGAATAAGAGAGAAAAAAGGAATGTTCAGCCCTAAAATAGAATTTGACGCTTGTATGGACTTTGACGTAATTGCCACAATTATTTTGCAATTTACCTAAAAGGAAATGAAATTAATAAAATAACAATATCCTGATTTACAACAACTTAAATAACAAACGGAAACATAATAGTAATTATATTATAATTGTTTAGTGTGTAAGTTAGGTACTGTTGCTATTGTTTTAAATATTTCCGCTTTTAATATTGCTTTAACATCGTCTGCATATTCTGAAATTGTAAGTATGCTATCGTGAACTGTGTACATCGGACATTCAGGAAATTCCCTGTTTATATTTTTGCAAACTTTATCTAATATAATATTTGACTCTGCTCTTTGCAGCTGCTCTGCAAAGTTAAGTCCTCTCTTTGTTTTAGGAATGAATGCATTATAAACATTAGGAAATGCCTCTGAAAAGACTTTTCTCAAGCCTTTAAATGATTCTTCTTTAGAGAACAACACTTTCCAAAAGCGATTTTTTATCTTATCTCGCATATCCTTAAATTCCAAGGTAGGTTTTTCATATTTTGAAGACATGTACTCCATATCCATGTGCTCATAAATAAGGCCACTCTCTACCAAACTTATATACAACGGGACATCATTATATTCACCTTTCAATTCTTTAAGCTGATTTAAAGACTTGCCAAAAAACTTTTGCAGAATTAACAAGCTAAAAAAAGGTTGACTATTCTCTATGTCTATTTCTACCAATTTTTGACCATCATAACGAAGGTGCTTTTTGTAATCTTTGTTCAAATGTGAAATATTGGTATGTAATCGTTTTCCGCTAGTATCTCTTGTAAAATAAAATGACTTGTTCATAATAGAGTACAATTTATACCTTAACAACCTCTCTTTGTACTTATTGTCCAATTGCTCGTTAATCAACTGTTGTAATGCGCCTGAAATGTCTATTGTAAACTTGGGATCATAGAGCCATTTCCATAAATAAGGAATTTCAAATCTTCCTTTTGCTCTAGTGGTTTTCAACCTATTAAATACTTTAGTTGGCACATTTGCTTCAACCGCCTTTACGTCTAAACTATATTCTTCTGACAAACCAAAACTTGAACTATATTTTTTTACTTTATACTTTTTATCCTCTCTTTTTAAAACTATACCTTTTCCTATTAAAAAATCAATAATTTCTTTATAGTCATTTCCTATGCCTTTTTTCAAGAGAACGCTGTGTAATTGCACCCAACCATTTATCAAATATTTATCATAAACTTTCTGCTTCTTTACAGGTACTTCATAAAGCAGATTTAGAAAATAATATACTTTCCATAGTTTAGAATCCTCTAAATCACTCAAAATTTGAGTTCTGGAAACATTTGATGGTATACAAAAATTATATCTACTCATTACCTAAAAAGTCTCCCCATCCTTTCCAACCTTTGTTTTTATAAACAACATTTGGAGCGGAGGGTATGTTTTTCGGTCTTTTTCCAGATTTGATATATTCCTTCCACTTCTTGCTACTAGCAAGCTTCAGTTTAACCACTATTTCTCTAGCCAAATTAAATGACAAAAAGACTTTATCTTTGTCTGCCACCTTTCCAGTACCAAGAAAATCTCCCCAGCTAATCCATCCTTTATCTTTATACACACCATAAACTCCAACAGGGATATCAAAAGGCAATTCATTATATTTTGTGTATTCAGTCCAATCTGCTCTTTTACCAAGGCTTAAGCTATGAGCAAATTCTCTTGCCTCATTAAACGACCTAAATTTTCTATTTTTGTTATGTAAAACTTCAGTTCCAAGAAAATCATCCCATCCATTCCAACCCTTACCCTTATAGGTTCTTAAAGGATTATATGGAATTGTTTCCGGTTTCTTATCGGACTTCACAAAATCCCACCATTCTTTTATTTTTTTGAATTTTTGTTTTCTAGCAAAGTGTTTTGCTTCTTTGTACGAAAGAAAGACTCTATTGCTGGTTGCGATTATTCCGGTACCAAGAAAGTCACCCCAACCGCTCCATCCTTCATCTTTATAAGTAACCCATATAGCAACTGGAATATTAAATGGTAACTTCCCTTCTTTTCCGTGTTTCCTCCATTCTGAAGAACTAGTGATTTTATTATTCAAAGCATACTTTTTCACCTCATCAAAAGAAGCATATTTCCTTTTATAATTTGCAACTAGTCCAGTACCAAGAAAATCTCCCCAGTTAAGCCAACCTTCATTCTTGTAGACTCTATTTGGGTGATATGGAATATCTTTTGGTTTATCATTTGAATCTGCATATGAATACCAGTCTTTGGCTGAACCTATTTTAAGTTTCTGAATGCAGTCTTTTGCCGCTTTAAAGCTTTTGTATGACTTATTTTGGGTGGCAACAGTTCCAGTCCCAAGCCAATCTCCTAAACTTACCCATCCCGCATTCACATAATTAACATGTGGTCTCGTGGGCATATTAAATGGTCTTTTATCGGACTTACTAAACTCACGCCATTCAGCCTGATTTTTAAGTTTAAGCTGGCGAACAAAACCTCTCGCCTCCTCAAACTCCATCCAATTAAACTTAGAAAGCTTCTCCCAAACCTTTATCTGCAGTTGTTTGGAGAGTTCCCCTTCATCCATGTATTCAGATAACACTTCAAAATTAAACTGCTCTTCAACCTCTTTTTTAGCTTTTGTATTTATCTCTCCTTTATCCTTAAAATGCTCTATAATTCTTTCATCGTTGGCTGCTAAACCTCTAACAACACGTAGTATTTCATTGAAGTTGTCATTATCTATCTCATTGGTTGTGTTATCATATATAACAGGCAGTATTACATAACCCCAATCTTTCCCTTCTTTTTTTCTTAACGCTCTACCCAATGCTTGAACTATGTCTACTTTACTCTTTCTAGGGTCTGCAAAAACAATACAATCTATGTTTGGTACATCAACACCTTCTGTTAAACAACGTGCATTGGTAATTAAAGCTTTATCTGACTTAGCAAACTCTTGTACTATGTCATTCCTTTTGGTAGTAGCATCTTTTCCTGATACGGTATAGGTATCTATAGGTTGGTAATCATAAGTATCCGTAATGTACTGCTGTAAGTCTTTGTTTCTTCTTGCTTTTTCAATAGATGAATGAAATGATACTGCGTTTTTAATATTAAAACGCTTCATTGCTTTACGTAAAGCTAACATAGATGCTAAAGACCTAGCTTCTGTTTCTTTTTTCCATTTGTCATTTAACTGTACTAGGTTATTATCCCTAATAAAGTCTGCTATTTCAGACTTCTGTATGTCTATGGTTATTACTTTATAATCTGTAAGTAATTGAAGCTCTATAGCTTCCTTAAAGCTCATTAAAGCAAACGTATCTCCGTAGATATCTTCATCGTCCATAGAGATAATATCATCCTTAGAACCTTCATAAAACCTTTCAGTAGCAGTCATGAATATTCTTTTAGCTATAGAGATGTTCTTACTAAAAAGTAAATGACTGAATAGCTTCTTGTCAGAGCCTACTGTTTTATGCGCTTCATCAAAAATCCCTACATCAAAAGTGAAAGCTAACTTCTTAGAAATCTCTGCTATTATTCTACCACTTTGGTAAGTAGTAAATACAACCTTCTCTTCATTTACATTTTCCGCTAACCAATTCTCTATGTACTCGGGATCTGTAACACAGGGTACGCCTAAATCTTGCGTATAAACAACTACATCATCATTTTTGCCTATTCCTTCATCAGAACAGATACACAACCACTTAACTTTCTTCTTGTGGGCAACTATCTCTCTTAAGTAGACTTCTAAAGTCTGTTTTACAAGTGATAAACTAGGTACTGCTATAAGTGTGGATTTTGAGGCTAACTTTTGTGTTAACCAAAAGCCTGTTAAACTTTTACCAGCTCCACATGGGAATATTAACTTCCCTCTAGTGTGTTTCTCTTTATTGAAGTACTTATCTGCTTGTTTTAATGCCTTAGTTTGGTGTGCTCTTGGCTTAAATGGTAGTAGGCTCTTTTTCTTCCCTTTTAAAAGTGCTTTTGCACTACTAAAAAACTCACTATCTAACCCTTGCCATGTATCTGACATAAGCAGAACCATGTCTGAAAGATTAAGCTTGTTAAAGTTTTTGGATGTTAATTCTGCAGTAGAACAGATATACCCTTGTGTAATCTTATCATTACTCTCTACTAAAGAGATGAAAGTAGCTACTTCTGAAAAGGTGACTGATTTACTCTTATCAGAATGGTATTTACATTGTACTGCGTGATACTCCTTTCCAGCTCTTAGTATTAAGTCTATTCCTAAATCGTGAGAAGGAATACCTAATTCTTCCAGCACCTTAGATGGTAGTTCTGAAAGTAGCCAAACATCATCATATAAGTCCTGAAATTTAGGAGCTACTTTAAAGTAGAGCTTTGTCAGTAATTCAAAAGCATCTCCTTTTACCTTCTTGCTTTCTAAATCAATAGAAGCCTTTAATGATTTCCAATTGTTTACTGATGATATGAGTTTGTCTGTCACTATTCTTTAATCTGTTTTAATACCGAAAGTTAATAATTATTACTTGGCATTATCTAACAAAAATCATTTTCACGATTTTTTATTTTTTTCAAAAACTTTATTGAAAGTGCACTCCTTCTAGATAAGTAACTCCCATTAAGTTCTGGGAGGGAAAGTCCCCCCCATCAATAAATACTTAAAAATTATATTATGGTAACAATTGTAGATTTTGTTCCTCGTCAGAATTCTGGAGGGGAAATTTTCCATGTTTTAATCCTTGAAGGAGACTTGGAAATGGTTAAAAGCACTGAGACAGGTAAATATTATGCCACGGCACTCAGAAGCTCTGTAACATCAACATTTAGTGAAGCAGTTTGTCAAAAACTAATAGGCAAAGAACTAGATGGTAAGATTAGTAAGGTTAAGTGCGATCCTTATGAGTACACTATTCCTGAAACGGAAGAAGTAATCACTCTCAATCACAGGTTTGAATACCTCACTGAAGATGAGCAAGAAAACAAAGAGCTTGAAAGTGAAGTCTTTCAAGATGTAAAGTCCAAGCAATTGGCATAGTATAATTAGGGACTGTTTCGGCAGTCCCTTTTTTTTATCCATAAACAATTAAAAACTTAATATGAATAATGATTTATTACTTGCCCTAAGAAGACAATGTGATTTTAATAGCCTTTTAGTAAGCACGCCTAGTGGCTTAAGGAGAAAACACTGCCCATTTAATGTTACTAGCAAATACAACCTTAAACTATTGAAGAAAGGTGCTATATATGAAGTACAGTTTATAGCTATTAATAAAAAACTAGAGTTACAGTATGTAGTTAATAAAAGACCTTATCCCTATTACTTATTTAGTTTGAATTAAGAGTGGAGGTATAAGCCTACCCTATAATAGAATGATTTAGACTTTATTTTCGCAGACTTTCTTTATATTATAGCTAAAAGCTAATCTTGAATGATGTACTTTAGTAGAATAATTATATTGTTTCTCTTATTTCTTAAACAAGGTGCTAAATAAATCAACATAAAAACAGATCTAATGGTAAAGTTCATCCTTGTTTTAAGCTTCTGTATTTTGTCATTTACAAATTTTTCTCAAGCCATCACTATTGGGCCAAATGTCTATAAAAGTTACCCAAGCACCACGGTTAATAGTGTCATGTGCTATAATAACGACACTAGGGTTTCAATAAGTATGTATAATAATTACACTTATTCACTTTGGGCTCAGTTTTCTCATAATACTTACATAATAGATAAAGTTTCTGGAAAACGTTATAGAGCTAAGAGTATTGAGTTAATTGATAAACAATTTAACTCTAAAAAAGCAACGTTTGGAACAAAGTACACTTATCAATCAAAGGAAATTATAGCGTTTGTATTAGTATTCCCAAGGGTTCCCCCTGGAGCTACTTATTTTGATATTAAGGAAGATATATATAATGGATTTAAATGGGAAGGCGTCAGAATTGAAAATCCAAAAATACCATTTACGCCAAAGACTTTATTAACAGAAGCTTCTATTAAAGAAATGTGGAAAGAGAATGGAATGTCAGATTCTGAAGGGATTTATGAATCAACAAATAGTAACAACAAATACAAACTAGCGCTAGTTAACAATTATGGATCGCTTCAAATAATATACCTATCTGGAGGTGATTCTTATGTTTGGAATGAAGGAGATATAAAAGCTAAAATAACAAGTACTGCTACTGCCAACTTGTATAAAGCCACTTGGTATATGGCAAACAAAACTACAAATCATGATGTATACGTTACATGTGTTCAGGGTGGACTAAAAACCATATTCAACCAGAATAACGATGCAGAAAGTGTTCTTTATATAAAATTATTCCCTACTTCTGAAAATATTGCCATTAACGGATCCAAAAGCCTTTTTAGTTCTGGTACTGGGTTTGCGATTTCATCTAACGGATATATAGCGACAAACTACCATGTAATAGGAAACTCATCAGATATAATAATTAAGGGTATTAAAGGTGACTTTAATAAAGAGTATAAAGCTGTTGTTACCATTAAGGATGCTAACAATGACTTAGCAATTTTAAAAATAACAGATAGTAAATTCACCACATTAGGGACCTTGCCTTATAATTTTAACTTTAACATCTCAGATGTAGGAGAGAATGTTTTTGCTCTAGGATACCCTTTAAGAGCCTCCATGGGGGATGAGATTAAACTTACCAATGGAATAATTAGCTCAAAGTCAGGTTTTCAGGGAGACATTACTACCTATCAAGTGTCTATTCCCGTACAAGCTGGCAATAGTGGTGGTCCTATGTTTAATTCAAATGGTCAAATTATTGGTGTTATAAATGCAAAACACATAGGTGCTGAAAATGCCTCATATTCAATTAAAAGTAATTACCTTAATATGCTTTCAATGTCCTTGGAAAAGGATTTTAAATTTAGTTCAGATAATGCTATATCTGGTCTAAATTTACCTGAACAAGTAAAATTCATTAAAGAATTTGTATACATAATAGAGGCTAGGTAAAACCAGTACATGATAAAGTAACCATAGGTAAATTGACCTCTAATCACATAAATAATTAGCCTTCCATAATTTAATTTGTTCAACATCTTCTTAGTAATTCCCTCGGCTCTAAATCATCAGCCAAACATCTCAACCCCCTACTTCTCTAAGACAATCTCAAAGCCACTAAATGCCCCCTTAGGATTTCTCCTTCCTTTTCTTCTCCAAATATTCTCACTCTAATTATGTTCCTTATTAATATTAGCACATTAACCTAATAACCTTTTAAAAACAAAAATTATGAAAAAGATATTCAGCACTGTTGCACTGCTATTCTTAGGGATGGTAGGTGTAGCACAATTAAGAGTATATACCTCAGAATATGAAATATGTTTTCGTGATGATATAACTGGATTATATTCAGATTGTAGATATGATACAAACTTTATAAGTGGATTTGTTTTTAATGATTTAAAGACATCATTTGAGCATTCAACATATAATAATAATCTTACATCAACATACTATATTGATAGTACTATTAATGAAGTAGAACAAGATGTTTATTATACTATAAGTGATCAAGGAAATAAGTATTTATTTATATTTAACTATGAAGAAGAAGAAGTAGTTTATATTTACCCTATGGATGGGTCATACTCAATTGCTACTAGAATAAAAATTGTAAATTATAATTAAACTAAAACAATAGCCATTAAATAATAAATTAACAACAAAATTATTATATTTGATAATAACGGAGAAGATGAGTTTTAGTGGCATTTTTAGTGAACAAGTAGGTTAATTAAAAGCTAAAAGTTAATACAAATAAGAGATACAGGGATAGCAGAGAGAATCCTGCCACCCCGACTTTTAAAGCTCAATCTACTATAGATTGGGCTTTTTTTGTGTCTTTTTGTTTAGTGAAAAAATTATGGGAATTTCCAGAAGAATAAACCCTAATAGAATTCAGAAGAAAAGAAATATGCTTAGAAACCATCTCAATGAATTTTCTTTTTACTGTTAAAAAGTTTAAGTAAGAAAAATCAAATAAAGTTAATTCATTATTTTAGTTGAATGAAATGCTCCAGGTTACTCTTAGCAATATTATTTATTCTTCTGGTCCAAACTTTCTTTGGGCAAAACAACTATCGGTTTAAAAATTATACCGAAAGAGAAGGTCTTCCCAGTCAAAGTGTAGTAAGTTGTTTGAAAGATAGTAAAGGCTATATGTGGTTTGGAACTCAAGACGGAATAACATGTTACGATGGTTATAGCTTTAAAACAAAATGGAATGACAAGAAATTAAAAGGAACATTAATTTATAAAATTGTAGAAGGGAATGATCTAATGTGGTTTCAAACAGGAGAAATTTACAATAATAAATTCTCTTTCAAAATTGAATTTTTAAACTATCTTACTGATTCGATTGGAGAATTATTAATCCCGGCCTATCTAAGATCAAGTAACGGTCTTAAATTCACAAATGTTATCGCAGATATTAAACAAATTAATTCCGATCATTTATTATACACAGCATGCAACAAACTTTTTATAAATAATTTAAAAACCACCACCCTTGATTCTATTGAGTTCAAGGATGTTTTAAATATTGATTTAAGTGATACCATCGCATTTAGATTTATAAAAGACGTAGAAAAACCAACATTGTTTTTTGAAAAAGGAATTATTGAATTTAATCCTGACCTAAAAGGGTCAAAATTTATTGAATTTAATTTTGCTAATGAAAAAGAAAACCTAAAGAATTACACGCGACACAACTCTGATACTTTACTCTTTATCTCCAATTTAAATAATTTTTATTTCTACGTAGAATCAGCGCAAGAATATGTTTATTGGTTTACTGATAATTCTCTGCGTTTCGATAAATTGGAATTAAGTAAAATGACCTATTCAAAGAAAAGAGAATTATTTATGGTAGTGGATGGGTCTGCATTAATAAACTATGATCTATCAAAAAAAAGAAAAGTAAACTTAAAAGACATGATTATGATTTTAGATCCTTCTAAAAATCATCAACAACAACCCAGCATAGCAGACATACATTATGATGGAAATAATTGTTTTTGGGCAGTTTCAATAGATAGAGGTGTTTTTAAACTCAATTACAAACACCAAAAAATAAAGACTTTTGAAATCACAAAAAAAAATTATGAAGAACTTTCTATTTTGAATGTGGTTCAAATAGATAGTTCATTATTATTAAGTACCAATTTTGGGTTATTAGAATATCAAATAAAAAATGATAGTTTATTTCCTTTTAGCTTTAAAGTGAAAAATCTACCTGGATCCATGCTTAGCAAGAAAGATGAAATGGGTTCCTTTTACTATGACTTTGAAAAAAGAATTTTATGGTATGGTAATAATAAGTTTTTAGTAAAATATAATATTGATAACAAAACTGGTGAGTTCATCAATGAAGTAGAAAATTACTGTGTGGATTTGGTGGTTCAAGACAATAAAACAATATGGATTTCTGACTTGGGACATGGTTTACTTAACAAAAGTATTTTTTCAGATAGTTTAAAATATTTTAAATACGGTGAATCTGATTATCCGGATCAAACGAATGTGATATCAGCTTTAAAATTAAAAGACCAGTTTCTTTTTATTTCAACCAATACCGCAGGTCTTGTAAAACTAAATACTAAAACATTAAAGTTCTCTACTATTGGGAGTGATTATGAAGGGACTACGTTGGGTCTTGATATAGTTAATGATAGTATTTGGGTATCTACATGGAGTAATGGCCTACTATGTTTTGATGCAAACACAGGTCTATTAATAGATAGTATTAAAAAAGAAAATGGGTTGCCCAGCAATGCAACAAGTATGATTAAAATAGATGTTTTAGGAAATCTATGGGCAACTTCTTCATTTGGCCTTATACAATTTGATAAGAATAGCAGAAAGATCAAAGTATTCAATAAGAAACATGGACTTAAAAAAGTTGATCTTCTATCTAGCACTAGTAAAATAAGTGAAAACCAGAATGGTGATTTTTTTATGGCTTATAATAATGTGATTTATTCTTGGAATCCATTAGATTTTATTAATGATACAACATTACCAAATGTTTATTTTGACAATATCTATTTTAACTATAAAAATTCTCAAGAAAAAATAGAGATACTTAATAACCAGTATCAGAAATTAAAAAATAATTACGCCCTAACTTACAATCAAAACAACATTACATTTGAGTTTTCTGCTATTCATTTTTCATCTGAACGAAATATTGAATATGCTTACCAACTTAAAGGGCTAGAAAATGAATGGAGCTATGCTAATGAAAGATCTATTGAGTATTCAAGATTAGCACCTGGAAGCTATACATTTGAAGTAAAAGCAGCCAATTCAGATGGTATATGGAGTAAACCCATCTCATTTTCTTTCAACATTACACCTCCCTTTTGGAGAACATGGTGGTTTATTCCGCTTTGTATTTTCATACTTTGTCTATTAATATACTTTATGTTGAGAATAAGAACTCGTCAATTAAAATCTAGACAGATAGAATTAGAAAAAACAGTTACAAGGAGAACAAAAGAATTAGCAGAAAAACACACAGAATCGGAAAAAAACAGATTACTTGTTGAAGAAAAAAATAAAGAGATCTCTGACTCTATTAATTATGCAGAGAGAATTCAACGTAGTTTCTTAGCTACGGATGAACTGCTGAATGCCAACTTAAATGAATATTTTGTTTTCTTTCAACCAAGAGAAGCAGTGAGCGGAGACTTCTATTGGGCGAGTAAACTAAACAATGGGGATTTTGCAATAGTTAATGCCGATAGTACAGGCCATGGTGTACCAGGAGCAATTATGAGTATTCTCAATATTTGTTCTATTGAAGAGGCTATAAAAGAAGGCTCAACTGCACCGAATGAAATATTTAATAAAACCAGAAAGTTCATTATTGAAAGATTAAAAAAAGATGGTAGTTCTGAAGGCGGTAAAGATGGCATGGACGCCTCTATAATTTGCTTTGATTTTGAAAATTCTAAATTCAGTTACACTGCAGCTCAAAACCCTATTTGGGTAATTAGAAATGGTAAACTTACAGAAATAAAACCAGAGAAAATGCCCCTTGGCAAGCATGATAAGGATAAAATTCCTTTTGTAGGCGGTGAATTTGAAATTCAACAAGGAGATCAAATCTATACCTTAACAGATGGTTTTCAGGATCAATTTGGTGGGCCAAAAGGCAAAAAATTTATGGTGAAGAAAATGAGAGAGTTTGTCTTATCAATTTCTCATTTACCTATGGAAGAGCAGCATCAAAAAATTAGAGAAGTCTTTTCTAATTGGAAAGGTGATATTGAACAAGTTGATGACGTTTGTGTGATAGGAATAAAAATATGAACATAAAAAAAAACTACAAAACAACCTAAAACAACTCCACTAGAACTAATTCGTTGTGTATATTTGACAAATTTTTATTTATTACTAGATATGAAAAAAAGTATCGTTTTAATAATTATAAATATCTCTTTATTTTTTCCAAATAAAGGAATAACTCAAATAAATGAAGATGAAATAGGTGCATGGTACATGTACTTTTTCAATACAACTTTCAAAGAAAGTGCATGGGGGCTACAAGGAGATATTCAATGTCGGAACTGGAATATTGCGGGTGATCTTGAACAATTATTGTTGCGAGGAGGAATAACCTACAAACCAAAAAAAGCCAACATTAAACTGACTCTCGGATGCGGAAATGTAACTACTGGAAGCTATGGTCCAAATAATTCAACTACATCAGAGAGCAGAATTTACCAGGAAGCGCTATTTCCGGTTCAATTTGGGAATCGTTTTTATACCAATCACCGATTTCGGTACGAGCAAAGATTTATTGAAAATCAAGACTTAAGAACACGCTATAGATACAATTTATTTTTAAATATACCGCTGAACAATCCTTCAATGGATAAGAAGACAATTTACCTAGCCTTGTATAATGAAATTTTCATCAATGGACAAAGAAGCACAGGGAATGGAAATAATGTAGAAATTTTTGATAGAAATAGATTGTATGTCGCAACTGGATACGTAATCAAACAGGGACTTAAAGTTCAACTAGGAATAATGAAACAAACAACTAATTCTTGGCAAAAGCATCAGTTTCAATTTAGCTTACATCAAAAAATTTAACTGCATACCATAATCTGCAAGACTCATTTAGACTGCAAACTACTCTCTAAACTTTTCTGTATTCTCAAAAACCGTCTTCAAGATTTCTTTGTCAGCAGCTATCAGCTCAATGTTTCTTCGAGCCATCACTTGTTTTGCCACTTCGTAAGACTTTTCTAATTTGTACGTTGTAAAACCATCACTTCCTCCCCAAGAAAAAGAGGGGATATGCTTGTCTGGAAAGCCTCCGCCATAAATATTCGCATAAGCACCAACGACCGTACCTGTATTGAACATGGTATTAATTCCACATTTGGAATGGTCACCCATTATTAATCCACAAAACTGTTCTTCCGAATCAATCAATGCTTCTTCTTTATAACTCCAAACCTTGACGTTTCCGTAGTTATTTTTCAAGTTTGAAGTATTTGTGTCAGCGCCTAAATTACACCACTCTCCTATTACGCTATTACCCATATAACCATCGTGTCCTTTGTTTGAATAGCCTTGCATAACCGAATTTCCAACTTCACCGCCAACCTTGCAAAAGGGACCAATAGTAGTTGGGCCGTATATTTTTGTTCCCATTTTAAGAACAGCACTTTCTAGCAAAGCAAAACCTCCTCGAATCATGCAGCCTTCCATTACTTCTGCGTTTTTAGCTATAAATATTGGACCTGTTGTAGAATTTAAAATCGAACAAGTAACTTTTGCTCCTTTTTCAATAAAAACTCTTTTTCCTAAGATAGTATTAGATGCATCAATTTCTTCTGACTCTTTTTCTGCTATAACTATTTTAAAGTCCTTTTCTAATTCCTCACCATTCAATTTAAAGATATCCCATGGACGATTAATAATATTTAAATCTCCCGCATACTTAAGAACAGTCATTTTAGCAAGTGCGTCGTTCATATCCTCCCCGGCAGGTAGTGGACAAATAGCAATCACCTGATCATTGTGCATTAACAGTTGGTTTTCCTCGAGGTTGTTAATAGTATCTACGATATCCTCATCTGGCAATAGTCCGGCGAACACACCTATTTCCGTTTTAACATTATTACCTTTGAACTTCTCCGTCAAATAATCTTTCGTTCGTATCGATGTGTCAGCTCCCAAATAATGATTCCATTTTTCTTGAATGGTAAAAATACCCACGCGCAAAGCAGCAACAGGTTTAGTGTAAGTTAAAGGTAAAAGTTGCTGGTGAGCTACACCGTCAAATAATACAATGCCCATATATTGATTTTAATTGTGGTATAAAAGTACCAATATTTATATACAAAAAAACCCCCGACTAAAAAGTCGAGGGTTTTGAATATCTTTAAATAAGGCTTAACCCTTATTACGAGAAACATATCTGTTTTTAAACTTATCGATACGTCCTGCAGTATCAACTAATGTTTGTTTACCAGTAAAGAAAGGATGTGATTTGTGAGAAATTTCCAATTTAATTAAAGGATATTCATTTCCATCTTCCCATTTGATTGTATCCGCAGACGGTGCACAACTGTTAGTTACAAACGAATATTCGTTTGACATATCTTTAAATACTACTAATCTGTAATTCTCTGGGTGTATTCCTGCTTTCATTTTACTTTATTATTAATTTCAGTGTGCAAATGTACACTTTCTTTTTAATTAGACAATCAGCAAAACAATAAAATAGACAAAATATATTTGCTATTTATCAGTTATAGACTGTGTAAATAACTTTAGGTTTGTAGCCAAGTAATGAAAACTTTTTTTAAAATAGTACTTTTACTTATTGGAACTAGCGCTTTGCTGCTGCTTTCCAACTGCAAAAAAACGCAATTATTAACCGATAATTCAGCGAAATTGGAGTTCTCTTTAGACACCGTTCTTTTCGATACAGTATTTACTACCATTGGGTCAACTACCAAATATTTTAAAATCTACAATAATAATTCTGGAAAATTAATTGTTTCTGATATTTGGTTAGCCAGCGGAACACAATCGCAATTTAGAATAAATGTCGATGGTAGCCCTGGAGTTAGTTTTAATGAAGTGGAAATTGAAGCAAATGACAGTCTTTTTGTTTTTGTTGAGGTTACGGTTGACCCAAATAATTCTAATAATCCATTAGTGGTTGAGGATTCAATTATGTTCTTAACCAATGGAAATGAGCAGAGAGTTCTTTTAAATGCTTGGGGACAAGATGCCTATTTTCACGTAAAAGAAATAATAGTAGTAGATGAGACTTGGAATAATGACAAGCCGCATGTTATTTATAACTATTGCGCCGTGGATTCAGCTATTACCTTAACGATTCCTGCAGGAACTAAAGTTCATGGTCATAATAGTGCCACGCTTCTAGTTTATAAAGGTTCTTTATTGGTGAACGGATCCGTGGGTAACCCCGTTGAGTTTTCGCAAGACAGAACAGCAGACTTCTTGCTCTATCCAGCCGATAGTGTCGCTGGTCAATGGAGAGGAATTTACTTCATTGAACCTCTGACAAGCAGTATTGACTATGCAGAAATAAAAAATGCCGTTATAGGAATCCAAATTGATACAGCTGGAAATGGAACCACGGTTAATTTGAATTCAGTAAAAATAGACAATAGCCTATTTGCTGGGATATTAACCCAAGGAGCAAATGTTGCCGCGGTAAATTGTTTATTTGGTAATTCTGCTCAATATTCAGCTGTTATTTCCATTGGAGGATCTGTTAATTTTGACCATTGCACATTTGGTAATTACTGGAGCAGCACTAGAAATTCTGGATTATTTGCTTTTTCTGATTACTATGAATCAGGAAGCACCATTCAATATAGACCGTTTACGACTGCTACTTTTACCAATAGTATTATTTATGGTAATAACGACAATGAATTTGTTATAGATACCCTAGCTAGGAGCCTTGCTGGATCTGCTCCAGTATTTAATTTTGCCAATTGCTTGATAAAAACAGATATGACAATTGCGAATGCTAATTTCTTCTCAAACTGCGCAACCAACAGCGACCCTTTATTTGTCGATCCTAGTGTTTGGGATTACCACGTTCCAAGTAACTCACCTGCTGTTGGACAAGCTTTTGGATCTACTTCCGGAAATGACTTAGATGGTAATGGTAGATTCGGAAACACCATTGGCTGTTATGAGTATCAATAGTTTTGCTCATCCGAATAGAACGTCACCGCAAAAAATCAAAATGAAATGCAACTTTTGTAACAATTTCTTCCAGTTATGACAAGATTGCCACAAAATTTTCTTCTAAAATTTTTCGTAATGACGTTAAACTTGGTCGTTCTGAATCTTACTTCTTAAAATCAAAACTCAAAATCACAAACTTGATTCTTTGATATCCAGCATCAATAGCCAAAGTTGTATTTGGGATTAGGTCTCTTTTTTTCATGTCACCTTCACTGAATTATTTGTTTTATACGAATAATATATAGATAAAAAAGATTACAAACTGACTTTTGATTATCTTAGGCGGCATATAATTATTCCATTGAATGCTAAAAACAATTGTCTTTATACTTTTAATCAGTTCGACACTTAACATTAAGGCCGGCACCGATCCCCACAATGGCAGCAGCAAATGTTCTTCTAGTTGGGGTTTTTATGCACATAAACGAATTAATAGAATGGCGGTATTTACTTTGCCTCCAGAACTATTCACCTTTTACAAAAAACACATTGAATTTTTAACAGAGCATGCAATCGACCCAGATAAACGAAGATATGCAGCTAAAGGAGAAGCGGAAAGGCATTACATCGATATTGATCATTACGCGCACAATGGGGAAGATCCATTTGACGTTGTTCCAAAAAGATGGAAGGATGCAGTTGAAAAATTTTCGGAGGACACACTCAAAGCCTATGGGATCGTTCCATGGCACCTTGATGTAATGGTAAAAAGGTTGACAAGAGCTTTTAAGGAAAAGAACTTAGATAAAATATTACAATACTCAGCAGATTTAGGTCACTATGTTGGTGACTCTCATGTTCCTCTGCATACTACCGAAAACTATAATGGACAAATGACAAATCAGAAGGGAATACATGGATTTTGGGAATCCAGAATCCCTGAATTATCTGCTGAAAACTATGATTATATGGTGGGTAGAGCTAGTTATATCTCTAACCCCTTGGAAAAAGCCTGGAACATTGTTAAACAAAGTCATTACGCATTGGACTCTGTGTTCAGCATAGAAAAAGAATTAACAGAACTTTTTGATGATGATAAAAAATATTCTTTTGAGCACAGAGGTCGTGTTGTGATGAAGGTTTATAGTGAAGATTTCTCTATGGAATACCAAAGAAGATTGAATGGAATGCAGGAAAGAAGAATGAGAGAATCAATCTTAACCGCAGGAAGTTTTTGGTATACAGCATGGGTAAATGCTGGTCAACCGGACTTATCGGACTTAAAAGAAGATTTATCTGAAGAAATGAAAGAGGAAATGAAAAAGAATGATGAATATTTTAGCAAAGGTAAAATTAACGGAAGAAATCACGGTAAATAAATTATCTAGCCGCTACATCACTCCGTTTCCTTTTGTTTTTCTAAGATTTTTCTTTTTTTTATTTTTTTGAATATGCTTTCCTTTTTGAGTCACTGCAGTTCGCGGTAATGTTTTAATCTTACCTGCTTCAATCTCTTTAATTATTCTCTCCATGATAACATCTTCCCCCTCGGGAGAGTAAGTTAATTTAAGGTCCTGACCGTTTAACCGACAAAGTGTTTGTAGGAAAGCAGCTTTTCCACCACCTCTGTAATCTTTAATAATATCATAGGTTGTTAGTCCTGTTTCTCTGAATATTAGTTTATTTAAATAAACACCACGCGTTATGGACATATTTTTTATTTCTTCTCCAAACTCGTCCTTTAGTTCTTTATTTGCTTGTTTCAAATATTTCCTTTTATCACGTTTAGAGGTCATGTGCGAAATAGAATCTTGATATTCATTTAGCATCGCTGATGCCAATTGAGAGTAGGTATAAACTCTTCTCAAAAAATACCTCGTAGTTCTATAATTTTTTAAGTACTCAGAATTATCTCCCTTGATAAGAACATCGTTTAATACATATCCAGGAGTCGAAATATCTTCACCAATTACCTGCAATTTTATTTCATTATTAATGCCTTGCGAAAAACTCGCAATTGAAATAACAATCGTTAGTACATAAATTATTAGCATTTTCATTCCACCGTTACAACGAAAATACTGGTAATAAGTTATCCATTTCAATCCGATTAGTAACTTTTTTAACACAATATAACACTTCAATAAATAAGTCTTCCTCTATTTTGGCTTTATTAACGTACATTTGTTACTATCCAAAATATCGAAAAATGAAAAATCTATCATTTCTTGTACTAATGGCCATTTGTACTCTTGGATATACTCAGGCTGAAGCTACAATTGGCTTTAAAAAATTTGATTCTCCTAGTTCTCCATTTATTGAAACCTATATAAGCATTTTTTCAGGTTCTATTAAATACATTCCAAATGATTTAGGTGTTGACAGATGTAAAATAGAGATTTTGCAAATGTTAAAGAAAGATGGTAAGATTATAGATTTTCAAAAAATAGTACTAGAAAACAAAGGTGTCACAACCAAAGACCTATACAACGACCCATTGCATCTCCATCGTTTTTTTGTTGAAAATGGAAATTATGAATATGAAGTAGAGATTTTAGACTTATTTAACGAATCTGCTCAAAAGACAACCTATTACGAAGAAATTACAGTAGATTTCAATGATCTCATTACCATATCTGATATTGAATTAATTGATTCGTTTTGGAAATCTGATAAAGCTTCCAAAACTTCAAAGTCTGGCTTTGAAATGGTTCCACTGGTCTCTGATTATTTTTCACCTGAATTTGATAAAATTGCTTACTATTTTGAAATATATAATACGGACAAAGAATTAGGAGAAAACGGGAAATATGTATTACAACACTTCATTGAATCCTACGAAAGAGGCGTAATTGCAGGAAGCTTCAATAAATTAAGTAAGGAAAAATCTAATCCTGTCAATGCTACGCTAAATATATTTGAAATTGGCACTCTTCCGACCGGAAACTATAACCTTGTGGTACAAGTAAAAAACAAAGACAACCAGGTTGTTGCGGAAAAGAAAT
Organism: uncultured Flavobacteriales bacterium; assembly: GCA_943788755.1. Taxonomy (GTDB): domain Bacteria; phylum Bacteroidota; class Bacteroidia; order Flavobacteriales_D; family Parvicellaceae; genus CALSMU01. The sequence continues at coordinate 126,399 of CALSRM010000001.1, read as the reverse complement.
TACGATTCCAACGCTTAAATTTATTAAATGACCTCAATACTGAAAACTTAAAAGATGTAAATCTTGCTGGACAATTCACCGATAGGCTATCAATGGATTCGTTGGATGAATTTATTTATTGCCTGCGTCCCATTTCAACCCAGATTGAGAAGAAAATTGTTGATGGTCAATTAGACGACATGACCGATACATTAAAACTTCAATATATTTATAGTTTTTGGTACAACAGAAACACGGTTACTCCAGAAAAGGATTGGAATGCATATAAGTTTCAAGTACAACAAGTACAACTTAAGTTTGGTACGCGTATCAAGAAAGGTTATCAAACAGATAGGGGACGTATTTTCCTGAAATATGGAGCTCCAAATACTGTGCATGACCAGAGAAGTGAAGCGAATTCATATCCCTATCAAATATGGCATTACTACAAAATTGGAAAATTTAATAATAAACGTTTTGTTTTTTATGATCGTGATTTAGTTACAAATGATTATGAATTATTACATTCTGATTTAATTGGAGAAATCCAAAACTTTCATTGGAAAATTGATTTAAAGCGAAGAAGTACCAAAGGCGGTAATGTAGATGATGTAAACCCTGATCCTGAATTTGGAGATCGTACGGATGATTTATTTTACAAACCTCGTTAATAAATTAAATTTAATTGTTTTAATCTTTATAACACTCATTTTAAATATTTGAATACTGCAGTTGTCATATTAAATTTTAATGGGTTGAAGTGGCTCGAAAAATTCTTACCCAGTGTTATTACAAACAGCAATGAAGCTGATATTTACGTTATAGACAATGCCTCCACTGACGATTCAGTTCTTTTTCTGAAAGACAACTTCCCTCAACTAAAGGTTATTGTAAACGATTCAAACTACTGGTTTGCTGGAGGTTATAACGAAGGTCTCAAACAGGTCACTGCAGACTATTACATTCTTTTAAATTCTGATGTGGAAGTCACCCCAAATTGGATTACCCCAATTATTCAATTATTAGAAAGCGATGAAAACATAGTTGCAGCACAGCCAAAAATCTTATCATACCACAATAGGCAATACTTTGAGCATGCTGGTGCTGGAGGTGGAATGATTGATAAAAATGGCTATCCATTTTGTCGAGGTCGAATTTTTGACCATTTAGAAAAGGATGAAGGACAATATGATGATACAGCTGAAATATTTTGGGCTTCAGGAGCATGTTTGTTCATTAAGGCTAAATCATTTCATGAATTTGGGGGGTTTGACGCTAGTTATTTAGCACATATGGAAGAAATCGACCTTTGCTGGAGAATGAAAAACAGTGGGAAAAAAATAATGTATTGTGGGTCTAGTTCTGTTTATCATGTTGGCGGAGGAACATTAAACTATATCAACCCACAAAAAACATATTTAAACTTTAGAAACAGTTTATTTACGCTGTATAAAAACCTAGATAAAGGTCTTTTTATTAAAATACTGTCACGATTATTCCTAGACAGTATAGCTGGAGCGAAGTTTCTTTTTTCTGGGAAAATAAGGCACATAGGAAGTATCATTAAAGCACATTTTCATTTTTACAAAAACATTCCCGCAATTGAATAAAAAGCGAAAACAAATGTTATACAAAAGTTTTACAGAAATGGAAGGCATGTATTCTAGTAATATCGTTTGGAAGCATTTTGGTCGCAAAAAAAAGACATTCAAAGATTTATAAATTGCAAGTCTTTCTCAATCTCTTGGAAAAAGGTATTTTTACAACGATTAATTATAAATTAATATGGAATCTACATTCAAAAAACCTTCTTTAATTCAAGCATTAACTCCAATAATTGCTTTGGTTATTCTTTTAATGATATCTGTTATTTCTATTTGGGAAGATGATTCTTTAGGCGGAGCTAATCAAATGGCACTGTTGTTTGGAACAGCAATAGCAGCGCTAATTGGTTGGCGACTTAAATACAAATGGAAAGATATGCTCAGTGGTATTAGTGATTCAATTTTATCCGCCCTTCCCGCATTACTGATTCTTTTATTAATAGGTGCTTTAGCGGGAACCTGGTTAATCAGTGGTATTGTGCCAAGTATGATTTATTATGGACTTAAAATATTAAACCCTACTATATTTCTATTTGCTGCTTGCATAGTTAGTGCAATTATTTCGTTAGCAACTGGAAGCTCATGGACCACTATAGCTACAATAGGAGTAGCTTTACTTGGTATCGGCCAAGCGATGGACATAAACACTGGTTTAATTGCTGGATCAATAATTTCTGGAGCCTATTTTGGAGATAAAATGTCGCCTATGAGTGACACAACAAACCTCGCTCCTGCTGTTGCTGGAACAGACTTATTTACGCACATTCGCTACATGATGTGGACTACAATTCCTTCTATTATAATTACGTTATTGATTTTCTTGGTGTTAGGTTTTTTTGTTGGCGAAAGTGGTTCAACGGAAGAAATAAACGGGATACTTTCAGCTATTGAAGGTTCTTTTTATATAACTCCATGGTTGTTTTTAGTTCCTGCCACCGTAGTTTTTATGATAATTAAAAAAGTACCTGCAATTCCAGCTCTTTTTGCAGGAGCTTTGTTAGGTGGAGTCGCGGCACTCCTTTTTCAGCCAGACATTATCAACCAAAACGGAATAAAAAACACGGTTATAATAGAGGGTGAAAACACTTCCGAATATTCTTTTGAATGGTATCAAAAAGATGAAAAAATAAAAGGTGATTCTAAGTTAAAAAATGTAGATGGTGGCAGCTACGATTTGGTCATAAGCAAAGAAGGGGATGTGGCAGCAACTGGATCCTTTATACTTCCAGAAGCTTTGGACACGGCTGCAACGGATAATTTCACATTGACTTTTGATAACAGCATTAATAAGTTAGGTTTAACCGCCACCTTATCAAGAAGCAATTATTTAGAGGCTTCATACCGCAGTGTAATAAACGCTATGACCATAGATACATCCGTTAACACTTCTAGCGACCAAGTGAACGAACTACTTGGAACCAGCGGAATGTCGGGTATGATGGGAACAATATGGCTAATTATCTGTGCGATGAGTTTTGGAGGGATTCTGGATAAACTTGGTATGTTAAGTAAGATAACAGAGGTCATAGTATCCAAGGCCAAATCTAGAGGCTCTTTAATTGCTACTACAACTTTAACGTGTGTTGGTTTTAATGTAACTGCTTCCGATCAGTATCTAGCAATTGTAGTTCCTGGTAAAATGTTTTCAAAAACATATAGAGAGAGGGGTCTTGCTCCCCAAAATTTAAGTCGAACTTTAGAAGATAGCGGAACAGTTACATCTGTGCTAGTTCCATGGAACACATGTGGTGCAGCGCAATCTCATGTGCTAGGAGTTGCTACCGGAGAATACTTTTTATTCTGCTTCTTCAATATCATAAGCCCTATCATGACAATTATTTATGGTTACTTTGGTATAAAAATTGCTCCGCTTAGTGAAAAAAAGGACGTGTAAATATTTTAACATTTAGACATAATTTTGTATATTTACATGGTTAATTTCAAACATATCACTGAAACTATCTTCATATGAAATGTATTTTACTGTTAGGTGTCTTTTTAATTTCTAGTGTTTCTTACGCACAAATAGACCTTGAAAGCCAAATCCCTAAAGATAAGACATTCGATAAATCTATTATTGATGAGACTTATGGAATTCAGATCTACGAGCCTTTAAATATGGTTCTTGCAGGAGATTCCGTAAGAATGGAAAATGGTTATGCTGTAAATAACTGGAAAGAAGATTTTTATGACGATGGAACACTTCTGCACCGTGGATATTATATTGACGGACAATTAAAAGTTTATAAAAACTTTTATCCGAACGGTCAAATAGAAAGGGAATTTAAAAACATAGATGGTTTCAGGTCGCTTCAAAAGAAGTTTTACACTGACGGAACATTGAAGTCTGAAGTTAAATATATGGAGGGATCTGCACTTCTATGGATTGATTATTATTCAAATGGTAACATGGAGTTTTATGAGGAATTCCATAAAAGTTTCTTATATCATAATGCCAAAAGGTCCTACTATGAAACTGGACAAGAGGAAACTGTATTAGAAAGAGTTAAGAAATTAAACTTCACTCAAAATGACTTTTATTTAGATGGAAAACACAAGAAAAAAGGAACCTTAACCTATGACTTAAACGCATATGATTATTATAAAACTGGTAAATGGACTTATTATAATCAACAAGGAAAACCCACAAAGGAAGAAACTTACAGCAACGGTAAAGTATCTAAAACTAAGGATTTATAAAATACTTATCATAAATCATATTAAAAATAGCGAGATTTAGTTTCGCTATTTTTGTTTATATTAGTGCTAACATCTATGGGAAAAAACATCGTTGATTGGCAAAGTGAATTAAACACACTTTCTGTAAAATACTTCAAAATTGCCAGCTGGGTAGCTTTAATTCTAAACCCCTTATGGGCCCTAAGTGATTACTTTGTTACTCCAGAATATTGGTTTTCATTTTGTATTATTCGATGTAGTATCTCAATATTTGTGCTAGTATTGCTGCTTATTCATAATAAAAAACTAACTAGGATTGAACTTTTTATGTTTCTTTCCTATACTGCCCTTGTTATCCAAAATGGATACTTCTACAGCGTTATGGAATTGGAAATGTTTCAGCAACAAACGTTTGCAATGTTGGCGATTCTTATTGGAGGAGGTATGTTAATGCTCTGGAGAATGCTATACAGTATAGTATTGGTTGCATTATGCTTACTTTCTATAGGAGGTATGTTTTATTTTAATAGCCCACTATCGTTTGATGAAATTATCATAAACGGAGGACTTCTAAACATAACGGTTGCTTTATTCTTGATATTCCTTATACAAACTCGGTATCGACTGCATAAGAAAGAAATCATTTCGCGTTTAGCATTAAAAACTTCCAACGATCAATTAGTGCAGCAAAAAAACATAATTGAGATTAAAAACGAAGAAATAACCGATAGTATAACATATGCTCGAAGGATACAAGAAGCAATTCTACCTTCTAAAGAGTCCATAAATGCATGTATTAATGACTGCTTTGTTTATTACCAACCAAAAGACATCGTTGCTGGTGATTTCTATTGGATAGAGGAAACACCAAAAGGCTTATTGATTGCAGTTGCAGATTGTACCGGACACGGTGTACCAGGCGCTATGGTAAGTGTTGTTTGTAATAATGCTTTAAACAGAGCGGTAAGAGAATATAATTTATATGAACCTGCTGCAATTTTGGACAAAGCAACCGAATTGGTAATAAACACATTTGAACAAAGTGATACGGACATCATGGATGGAATGGATATAGCTTTGTGTCGCATAAATAAAGATGGAAAAAGTATCGAATTCGCAGGAGCTAACAATCCTCTTTGGATTTTTGATAAAGATGAAATTGAATCACAAAAAATTAAAGGATGTAAACAACCAATTGGTAGGTTTCTAACGCAAAAACCATTTAAAGGGAAGACTATACCTGTAAATCCAGGAAATATATTGTACCTTTTTACGGATGGATTTGCTGATCAATTTGGAGGGAAACGAGGAAAAAAATATAAATACAAGCCTTTTAATAATTTACTCAGTAAAATTAAAGCGCAAAAAATGTCCGATCAACTAAATTCTATACAATCTGAATTTGAAACTTGGAAAGATGACTTTGATCAAATCGATGATGTTTGTGTAGTCGGAATAAGGTTATAAATGCTCATTAATAATTTCACCGACTTCATTGGCCATATTATAAACCATAAAGTGGCCACCACCTTCGACCACAGCAGGTTTCTGTGTTTTTTTTATTGGAATTACTTTATCTCGAGAACCATGAATATGCAGTACTCCGGAAGGGAGATCTGTATTTTTCCAATAGAGTATAGAACGAATTGTCTTTTTCAAATGTCCAGCAGGAGTTTCATCTATCATTTTGTCAAAAAAACGTTTATCTTTTTTAGAAACACCAAATATTTTTCCAGCAAATGGAATCATTTTAATAAGCCAAGGAGAAATCAGATGATGCACTCCTAACCTTCTTGCAAACCTAACTATAACAGGAAGTTCCTTATACGATTTTGCACTAGACACAATAATGAGCTTCGATGGATTAAGGAATTTCGACATTTCAACAGCAAGCATACCACCAAACGAAACACCTAAAATTCCAAAAGGTTCTTCTGTATTAATTTGCAAACTTAGTACCTCAGCGTATTCTCGAATTGTTTGGGCATTTCCCCATTCAGTCCATTCAATTACTTGTGTATTAACATCAAGTTGTAATCTAGAAAAAAAACGATGATCTGCTCCGGTTCCAGGTATTAGGTATAGAGTATTCAAGCGTTAAAATTCAAATTCTTGGACAAATACTCTTGATTTTTCCATTTCATCGTGCATGATTTTATCATCACCTACAAATGGAACAAGTTTTCTAAACTCAATAATTAAGCTTTCTATATATTCAGAAGACTTCAAAGGCTTTCTAAACTCGAGTGCTTGCGTTGCTGTAAATAATTCTACTCCAATAATTTTTTCAACGTTCTTGATTACTTCTAGTGTTTTAGTAGCTGCATTTGCTCCCATGCTAACATGGTCTTCTTGACCGTTACTCGAATCAATTGTATCTACAGAGCTTGGTGTACATAATTGTTTATTTTTACTTACAACTGAAGCTGCCGAATATTGCGGTATCATAAATCCTGAATTTAAACCTGGGTTGGCAACTAGAAACGGAGGAAGGCCTCTTGTTCCTGAAATCAATTTATAAATTCGTCGTTCAGAAATACTACCTAATTCTGCTATTGCAATCGCCAAGTTATCTAAACTCAATGCCAAAGGTTGCCCATGAAAATTCCCCGCGGATATTATCATGTCTTCATCTGGAAAAATTGTAGGGTTATCGGTAACAGAGTTTATTTCAATTTCAACTACTCCCGATACATATTCTATAACATCCTTAGAGGCTCCGTGTACTTGAGGCATACAACGAAACGAATAGGGATCTTGAACATTAACCTTATCTTGGTTAATTAACTCACTTCCTTCTAGGTATTTTCTAATATTTCTAGCCGTTTCTAGCTGACCTTTATGCGGTCTAACCAAATGAACAGCTTCAGCAAAGGAAGAAATCCTACCATCAAATCCCTCTAAAGACATGGTGCCTACTAAATCAGCAAATTCAGATAAGTGATTTGCTTTTATTAATGACCAAACTGCATGTGCACTCATAAATTGAGTACCATTAAGCAATGCAAGTCCTTCCTTAGAATTTAAAACAATTGGCTCCCAATTCAATTCTTCAAGAACATCTTTTGCTTTTCTTCGTTTCCCCTCAAAATCAACATATCCTTTGCCCAATAAAGGAAGTGAAATATGTGCAAGAGGAGCTAAATCACCCGATGCACCCAACGAACCTTGCTGATAAACAACTGGCATTATGTCATTGTTATAAAAATCGATCAATCTTTGAATAGTTTCCAAAGCTATACCAGAATATCCTAAAGAGAGTCCTTGAATTTTCAACAAAAGCATCAATTTAACGATATCGTGCCCAACTTCATCCCCTAATCCACAAGCATGAGACATAACAAGATTTTCCTGCAATTGACTTAAGTCTTTTTTGGAAATAACAGTATTACACAACGACCCAAATCCAGTATTAATGCCATAAAACACTTCATCTCCTCTCTTTAGCTTCAAGTCTAAATACTTTCGACATTTTTTTATCTTTTTAATAGAATCGTCTGATAGCTTTAAGCGAACATTTGTTTTTAGTATGTTATCAATTTTTTTAATTGATAAATGTGCTGATGATATTACATGCTGTGCTTCACTCATATTTTAATCCATTAAAGTAGTAATAACATCCTTTATCGTTAACTTTTGCTGATCTCCTGTCAGCATGTTTTTAAGTTCTAGTATATTACTGGCAACCTCTTCTTCATTTATAAAAATTACAAATGGAATATTTTTATCATTCGCATATTTCATTTGTTTTTTCAATTTTACTGAAGATGGATAAAACTCAGCATTAATACCGTTTTCTCTCAGTTCTTTTAATACCTGTAAACAAAATAGATCATCTATCCCAAAATTAACAAGCATTACCTGAGTGGATTCTGCAGAAAACTCTGGAAATAATTCTAATTCATCTAAAACATCATAAATCCGATCCGCTCCAAAAGATATTCCAACTCCAGAAACATCTTTTAAACCGAAAATACCTGTTAAATCATCATATCGACCTCCGCCTGATATGCTCCCCATTTTAACATTGTTGGCAGATACCTCAAAAATAGCTCCTGTATAATAGTTTAGTCCTCTAGCAAGCGTTACATCAAATTCAAAGGTTGCTTTCTTCAATCCCAACGCATTGATTGTTTCAAATATAAACGCTAATTCTTCTATTCCTCTCAATCCAATTTCTGAATCTTGAAGCATTTTTTTCATTTCTGAAATAACTTTTTTGTAATCCCCTTTCAATAAAAACAAAGGTTTTATTTTTTCAATTGCTGAAGCTGAAACCTCTTTACTTTCTAATTCTTTAATAACTCCTTCCTCTCCAATTTTATCTAATTTATCAATGGCGACAGTAATGTCAATAATTTTATCGGACTCCCCTGTTATTTCGGCAATCCCACTTAACACCTTGCGGTTATTAATTTTGATGGTAAAGCCTGGAATACCCAAATTATAAAGAACTTCATCTAACAATTGAACAATTTCAACTTCGTACAACAAGGAGTTACTTCCAACTACATCAGCATCACATTGATAAAACTCTCTGTACCTTCCTCTTTGCGGTCTATCAGCTCTCCAAACAGGTTGAATTTGGTAGCGTTTAAAAGGAAATGCTATATCATTTTGATGTTGTACTACATATCTTGCAAAAGGCACCGTTAGATCATAACGCAATGCTTTTTCAGAAATAGAGCTAATCAACTTCGAAGAATTCTCTTCTTCGATTGCTCCCTTATCAGCTTTTTTTAAATAATCCCCGCTGTTCAATACTTTAAAAATCAACTTATCCCCTTCATCACCATACTTTCCAGTAAGCGTTTTCAAGTTCTCCATGGAGGGTGTTTCGATAGGAAGGAAGCCATATTTAATAAATGATTTCTTAATCGTATCAAAAATATAGTTCCTTCTCACCATTTCAGTTGGTGAAAAATCTCTTGTACCTTTTGGAATAGACGGTTTACTCATTTATATAAAATTGAAAGACAAATGTAAACTTTGAGCGCTATTTTATTAGCAGAAATTAAAATAATTTATAGAATTTAAAATATGATTACAAAAGTAGATGGCTAAAGTCATTGTAAAAAGTCGAGCAACAACAAATACTCCAGTTATCTTAACGTAATTGAAACCGCTGCTATTACTATTCTAATTAGCGATAATTTTAAATTCTGTGCGTCTATTTTCTTGACGACCTTCAGATGATGCATTGTTTGCTATTGGTTGAGAAGAACCATATCCCTTTGCAGATAACCTTTCTGTAACAACCCCTTTCGCTTTTAAATAATTAACAACAGCTGTAGCCCTATCTTGAGATAACTTCTTATTCAAACTTTCACTACCTGTATTATCTGTATGTCCAGATAATTCAATTTTAAGTCCTGGAACATCTTTTAAAAGCTTTACTAAGCGATCTAACTCTGTATTGGACTCATCTTTTACCGTCGATTTACCGACATCAAAAAATACGTTTCGAAGAGCAATTTTACTTCCAATTTTAATGTTCTTTAATTTAATTTCTTTATTTACCATACTAAATGAGCTCTGCTTGGGGATATCAAAATTCTCTGAGTGGAATAAGTACCCATCAGCTTGAACAGAAATCCCATAATTTCGTCCACCATTCAATGACAATAAAAATTTACCCGTAGCACTATTTGTAACAAATGTCTCCATTTTTTGTCCAGTGCTGTTGTCTATAATCTCCATCTTAGCTTCAACCGGTTTATTTTCAATAGCATCAATAGTAGCTCCTTTAAATACAGTTAGCGATTTCTTATTTACCTTTACCTTGCTCTCTATTTTAACATCTTGAATTGGATTAGCAACACTTGCCAACAAGTAATCTTCCGTATCTACAATCAACTCTTTTGGATTCCCCCAAAAAGTTACTTTGTAAATATCCAAACCACCTTTCCCTCCTTCTCTGTTAGAAGAGATATACGCATACTTCCCACTTGCAGTAGCTGCAAAAAAATGATCATCATAAGGAGTATTAATCGGATATCCCATATTAACTGGTATTTGCCAAACCCCTTGTTTTTTCTCCGACATAAAAATATCAAATCCTCCCATTGAATTATGTCCTTCGCTACTAAAGTACATCGTTTCTCCATCAGGATGCATATATACAGATCCTTCGTTAAACTTCGTATTTACTTCTTTACCTATTGATTGTGCAGCTCCAAATTCCTGTTTTGAACCATTTTTACGACCACAGAAATATATGTCGGTTCCTTTACTACTCGATCCTACTTGTTTGTCCGAAATAAAATAAACTTTTCTATCATTAAAATTATAAGTAGCATGCGTTTGGTTAACAATCGTATTTAAACTTCTGTGTAACTTTCCAGGAGCACTCCAGGAAGCTCCTTTTAGATTACTTTCATAAACGTTATAATCCTCTCCTTCCGTTTTAAAAACTAATAATTTAGTTCCATTATAAGAAAGCATTGTAGAGGTTTCATCATTTTCTGTGCTTAACGGCTTCCCCACATTTTTGGGTTTTGACCATTTCCCTTTATTACTAATTTCAGTAATGTATATATCTCCGTCATAAACTCCAACCTCATCTGCTTTATGACCATTTTCTCTTCTAGAGGTAAACATAATCGTTCCCCCATCAGTTGAAATACATGGACTATAATCATCTTCTGAAGAATTAATATTCCCAACGTTATCAATCCAAGCTCTTATTGGAGCTGCAGTTATACTCTTTCCATGCTTGCATTCAGACTTACGTTTTTTTAGCATTCTTCCCAAAGTTTCAACATGCTTTGACTTCGTAGCACCCTCAAATTTTTCGTAATGTTTTAAAGCGCCTGCAAAATCCATATCTAATTGTTGCGCCATTCCTAAATAAAAATCCAAAAATGTATCTACTTCGGGATTTAACTTCTCAGCTGCTTTAAGATATTTTAGTGCTTTATATTTTTCATTTGTATACAAATAAGCATTACCCATTTTAAAATTCAACTCCGCACTATTCGGATTAAACTTAAAAGCATATTCGTATTCTTGAATAGCTGCTTTAAAATTGTTTCCTGGCGATTTAACCGTATAAATGGATTCATTGCCTAATTCCAAAAAATCATCCCCTTTTTCAAAGTGTGCTAAGGCACTTTTAAACGCATCCTTTTTATCTTTAAAATTACCTGCTTTGAAATCAACATTCTGAGCATAACTATTCGTAATAAATAAAGAACCTACTATAATAAATATATTTTTCATCTTGATTTTCTTAATTCGTTTACGTCTTAGTTAAAACTCACAATTTTCCGATTGGTATGCTTTTCCTACATCTGAACCCAACTCTCTCGCTTTTGCCCAATCCATACAAGCGCCTTCCATATCACGGTTCATTTCTTTTGCAGTACCTCTATTTGCATAAGCATTTGCATAATTTTTATTCAAAGAAATAGCTAAATCAAAATCTTTAATTGCTTCTTTATATTTTTTCTTTTTGTCTTTAACAGATCCTCTATTGTTATATGCGGGGGCATATTTTGGGTTGATTTCAATCGCTTTGTTAAAATCACGTAAAGCTTCGTCGTATTTTCCTTGCTCAAAACTCATAGCCCCTCTATTATTGTAGGCTAGGTAAAATTTGGAGTCCAACGCCAATGCTTTACCATAAGCAGCTTTAGCTCCTTCAAAATCTTTTAACATTTTCTTAACTGCTCCTAGATTGTTAAAAACAAATGCATGTTTGGACATATATTTACCCGCTTTTTCATAATCAGCTAAAGCCAAATCAAATTTCCTTAACATTCTATAGCTACTTCCTCTATCATTATATGCATCACCAAAATCAGGTTTAATTCCAATAGCTTTAGTAAATAATTTTATTGCTTTTTCATAATCTTTTTTCAAAAAATTAACTCCTCCTGCATTATAATAAGCTTTGTAATTTTTTGCATCTATTAATATTGCGTGATCATAATCATCAATAGCAGCATCTAAATTATTTAATTTTTGATGCGCCTGTGCCCTTTGGAAATAAGCTTTTCCATGTTCCTTATTGATTCCTAATAATTTAGTGAATGTTCCTTTACTAGCTTTATATGCTTTCATTTGGTATTGCGCCACACCTTTGTTGTAATAAGCAGCCTCAAATTTTGAATCCCCCGCAAGAGATCTGTCAAAAGCTGCTATAGCTTCTTTGTATTTATCCTGACTAAACAATGCGATTCCATTGTTATAAGCTTCTTGTGACTCTGCTGTTGCAGCACTAGCTGTATTTAATGCATTAATTGAATCTTGAAATGCTTGTTCTTCAGGTGTTAACTCTTGAGCCGAAAAGCCAAGGGTAATTAATGTTGTAACAAATACCGCTAGCACGTTTTTCATAAACCAGTTTTAGAGTTGTTTTTTTTTAAGAAGTTCGAATATATTAAAATCCATACCAAATGTGAAAGCAACTTATTAACATAGTGGGGAAAACGACAAAAACTTTACAGAATTTAGAATTATCGATATTTACTATCATATATATTAAGAGTAATTAACTTTTTCTCATCGCTTACTCCTATATTTGTTAGCATAGCATAGAATATGAAAAAATTCTTATTAGTATTTTTCTTGGGACTTCAATTTCTTCATTCGATAAAATTGATCGGTCAAACGGCAATAGATTTATCTGTTATTGAGAAAGAATGGATTGAAAACAACGATACGGTGTATTTTGGATATGATCCGGATTGGAAACCCTATGAATTTATTAATGAAAATGGCAATCATGATGGTATTGTTGAACCAATTATAGATATTATTCGTAGCCGTTCAGGTATAAATTTACAGCCACTTCCAAACCAAGGTTGGTTGTCTTCTGTAGCGTCTTTAAAATCGGAAAAACTGCAGGTATTGCCAATAATAGCTGTGACGGAAGATAGACTCCAATTCATGGATTTCACATCGTCTTATGTTTCTTTTTCTTTTGTAATAATAAATTCCGAAGAAGGTGAATTCATTGGTGATATTAACGACTTAAACAATTTGAAAATTGCTTTACCTCGAGGATATGTGATTACCGAGTTAATTGAACGTGATTATCCAAATTTCACCATTATTTATACCAATAATTTGGAAGAAGCCTTGTTTAAAATACTGACCAAAGAAGCAGATGCAACGATAGCAGGACTGCCAATAGCAAGTTATTATATGAACTACAGTGGATTTGACCATTTACAGATTGCTACTGAGGTAAAAGAATATGATTATAATTTACATATGTCTGTATTAAAAGGAAATGATACACTTCTTAGTATTTTAGAAAAATCATTGAATTCCATATCAAATAAGGAAAAACAAGAAATAATAAATGACTGGGTAACAGTAAAGTATGAGTATGGCGTTGATATGACACGTATATGGAAAATTGCAGCTATTTGTGCTTTGATTGTAATGGTCGTTATTGGAATCATTATTTTTTGGAATCGTTCCTTACAAAAGCAAATAGCGAAAAGAATAGAAGCAGAAGAAAAGCTACAAGCATCTTTGAAAGAAATTCATCATCAGAAATTGATTGTCGAAGAAAAAAGTCAAGAAATAACAGACAGTATTGAATACGCTAAAACAATACAAAGCGCAATACTGCCATCGTCAAAAGTAATTGATGAATTTTTAAAAGATTCATTTGTTTTGTATAAACCAAAAGACATTGTTGCGGGCGATTTTTACTGGATGAAAGCCAAAGCGGATAGAATTCTTTTTGCAGTTGCAGATTGCACAGGACATGGAGTTCCCGGAGCAATGATAAGCGTGGTATGCAATAATGCGCTTAATCGGTCGGTTAGAGAATATAACTTATCGGACCCTGGTCAAATACTAGACAAAGCCAGAGATATAGTCATTCAAGAGTTTGAAAAAAGTGAAACAGAGGTTAGAGACGGAATGGATATTGCAATTTGCAGCTTAATTGAAGATAAATTAGAATATGCTGGAGCACATAACCCACTTTGGATTATTCGTAATGGTATTCTAATAGAAACCAAAGCAAACAAACAACCTATAGGAAAATTTGAGAATCTCCAACCCTACAAGACGCATTCTTTTCAATTAGAAAAAGGAGATACAATCTATATTTTTTCGGACGGATATTCAGACCAATTTGGTGGAATAAGAGGGAAAAAATACAAAACAACTAATTTTAAAAATTTCTTACTATCCATTCAAGAAAACTCTATGGAAAAGCAGTTTTCCCTGCTTGATGCAGAATTCGAAAAATGGCGCGGATCAATGGAGCAAATTGATGATGTATGCGTTATTGGTCTCAGAATATAAATGCGTTATCCATATTTTGATCTTTACACCAAAGTTTAAAATAGTGAAATAGATAAAAAATTAACATCTCGCTGAATCTTAAATGAATAAGAGACAACAAAATAGACTGAACCATACTTAGAAGAAAAAGGATCTTGATAATAATTTCGTAAATTTAATATAACTTGAGTATTGGCTCTATAAAATTAAAAAGTCCGTTCTACGATTCTTGTTGCGATTACTTGAAGAATCATTAGGTACTATAGGTTTTGTTTCTCCATAGCCTTTAAACTTAATTCTAGAGGCTTTTACTCCTCCATCGACTGAAAGGTATTCCATTACTGAATACGCTCTATCCTGAGACAAAGCAAGGTTATCAGTATTATTACCAACATCATCTGTATGTCCTTGGATTTCAATGTTAATATCTGGATTTTGCTTTAACCAACTTGCAAATCCCTGTAATACTAGTTTAGAAGCAGCAGAAATTTCGGATGAATTTGATGCAAATAAAATATCATTAATCGTATGCATACTTCCTTTTTTAATTTCTTTAATCGCTATTCCTTGTTCTTTGATAAAAGTATTATCTGTTTCTTCCTTTTTTATCAATTTTGATTCATAGGCACTTCCTTCTTTTTCAATTTCAATAAGGACATCCTCTTTTCCTGATCCAACATTTGCTACAGCCACATAATCACCTTCATCGCTAATTGAAATTTCTTGTTCTACAATCTTTCCAGATTGATATCTCACTTTCAATTTCGCATCTTTAATTTCTTCTATATTTTCCGCATCTACTTTTCCTTTCATAATTATTATTTTATCTGGTTTAGCTTCTTCTGGTAAATTAAAAGAAAAGATATCCTTCTTGCCTACTCCTCCTGTTATGCCATTAGAAGAAATATATCCTTGTTCTCCATCAGCACTCACAATGATACCCTCTTCATCACCTTCAGTATTTATAGGATAACCCATATTTTTTGGAATATCCCAGTTACCATCATCATTTTGTCGCGTATAAAACAAATCGTAACCGCCTGCGCCTAATCGCTCTTGAGAACATTGAGAAACAAAGTATAAGGTTTTACTATCAGAGTGCATAAAAGGAGCTTTATCGTTGCCTATTGTATTAATTGGGCGTCCACAATTAATAGCTTTACCCCAAGAACCATCCGGTTGTTTTTCGGAATAATAAATATCAATACTTTGCTGAATACTTTCAGCCCTCGCCGATGCAAAATATAAGGTTTTACCATCTGCACTCAATGATGGTTGAGCTTCCCATGTATCTGGCCCATTAATATTAGGACCTAAATTTTTTAATTCAGACCAGACCCTTTGTTCTTTTCCATCCACCTCAACCACCTCATACTTTGTGCTAAAAATATCGCAATTGAAAATTCCTGCTTGTTTGATACATGAACAGATAAATAGATTTTTATTATTCAATGAAATGGTTGCGCCTCCGTATCTAGGACCTACATTAAAAGGCTTTGGCATTTTAATCCCTGCTCCAAATAGTAAATTGGCCTCCGATCGATTACTCATTGTAAATTCTTGTACTTTTTGCACCATCACATCTCCCTTGAACTTTTGATCAAACTCTGCAGTATAAAGCAGAATTTCATTATCAGCAGAAATCATAGGTAAATATTCATGACGTGATGCAGTAGAGACATTTTCCACAACTTTTGGAGAAAATGGTTTTTTGTCTTTAAAGTAATTACAATAAAAATCTATTTCGTATTTAACATCTTCAATATCTCCCAATTGGGCAGCATATTTTCTAGACAATCTTTTTTCATCCTCAGAAGGAAATTTTGAAAATTTATCGAAGTATTCAGAAGCCATACAATCTGCTTTTTGCGCATAATACATAACTCCTAAATTGTAATATATATCAGCATGAAACTCCGGACAGGTAGCTTCAATCATATGATAGTATTTCTGCGGCACCTCAAAATTATCACCATTTGCCTGAGCCCTGCGGTATGTCAACTTCGCAATTTCCCACATACAAGCAGAACAGTCTTCATCTAATTCTAAAGCATCTTTCAAATGACGAATCCGGTCTTTATAGGCGTACTTTTTTTTATCCAATCCTTTCTCATAAAGTTTCAGCACTTTTTTATCCGCAGGAACTTGCAGGCAAGCTGGATCCTCATCATATTCCTCATCATCTTGCGTATAGAACGAAGTTGATAATAGTGAAAACATCAATAAAAACAGATAGGAATATTTCATTTTAATTTGCCGCAGATCTTATATCGTTTTACAAAAAGCTTACCACAATATTGTATTTTACTTTAACTCGTTAACGCTAATTTTTTACGCTGTTTCCAATTTTACCAACTCTTCGTCTGTAACCACATTCAGGTCCCCTTCTGAGGATGCAACTATTGTAGCAACAGTTGCATCACCTGTTACATTAACAACAGTTCGGCACATATCCAATATTCTATCTATCGGTAAAATTATTGCTATCCACGCTGGATTTAAACCAACAGAACCCAATACAATCATCAACATTACTAAACCTGCACTAGGGACCGCTGCAGAACCAATAGAAGCTAATGTTGCCGTAAGAATGATTGTAAGCTGCGCTCCTAAGTCTAAATCGATTCCGTGATACTGCGCTAAGAAAATTGCTGCAACTGCCTGATACAAACTTGTTCCATCCATATTTACGGTCGCTCCAATTGGTAACACAAAACTTGTCACTTCTTTCGAAACACCTATTCTATCTCTAACACAATCTATTGTAACAGGCAATGTAGCAGCACTTGAACTTGTAGAAAATGCTAAAAACTGAGCTGGGCTAATTCTTCTAAAAAAACCAGCATAAGTCATTTTCTTCTTCACCACCATTTTCATGATCAATGGATACAAAACGAATATCATGAAAAATAAACCTAGCAGAACGGTAAGGCTATAAATCCCTAAACTCTTAAACATTTCTATTAAAGAAGCTGGATCATCCCCTGCCATCTCAGAAAACTTACCTGCTAAAAGAGCAAAAACAAAGAATGGAGAATATTTCATTATTATATCTACCATTTTTAAAAATACTTCATTAACACCATCCACAACAGCTAACACTGGTCCGCCCTTGCCTATTGGAATCATTAATAAACAAACGCCAAAGAAGATAGAAAAGAAAATAACCTGCAGCATCAATTTACCATCTGTCAAGGAAAGAAAAAAGTTTTGAGGAACAAAATCTACCAAAAAGGATAATGGACGTGCATCTTTTTGTGCATTCGCATTTTTGGTACGTTCCATAAATTTCTTGTCATTTGCTATTTCATCTTTACTTATTTTGTAATCTGCTTTTGCCGAAAGAACATACGAGGCGTATTGCGGATCATGCAAGTAATCCTTAGCATCTTTTATCTCTGTTCCCGATTCTCCACACCAAAATTCATATTGAATTCTGTTTTTAATAAGCTGATCCGCACTCAAGAAACTACCTGGCTTAATCAAATTTACTAACCCTAAACCAACAGTCACTGCAAACACAGTTGTAACTACATAAATGCCTAAAGTTTTCCCACCAAGCTTTCCCAATTTAGAAATATCTTTCAAATCTGCAACACCTTTCATTATGGAGAACATAACTAATGGTACTGCTATCATTTTAAGCAGGTTGACGAATATTTTTCCAAATGGATCAATCCAGTCTAGTGTAAACTCAGAATAACCTAAATAACTTGAAGCAAAAGCCCATATTATTCCTAAAACAAGTGCAATTATAATTTTCCAATGCAAGGCTAATTTTTTCATATTCTATTTAAATTATAATTGTGTGGCTTTACTTCTTAATAAAAAATCTACTACTGTTATCGCCGCCATTGCTTCTACAATCGGCACTGCTCTTGGAACAACACATGGATCATGGCGACCTTTGCCATCTAATTCAACTTTCTTTCCTTCCTTATCCACGGAGTCCTGTTGTTGCATTATGGTGGCAACCGGCTTGAATGCAACATTACCATATATTACCTCTCCATTACTAATCCCGCCTTGAATACCTCCTGAATTATTCGTTTCAGTAGAAACCCCATCAACATCGCTTATAAAACTATCATTATGCTCGGAGCCTAACAATTTTACACCGTCAAATCCAGAACCGTATTCAAACCCTTTTACTGCGTTAATTGAAAGCATTGCTTTACCCAAGTCGGCGTGTAATTTATCAAAAACAGGTTCTCCAAGTCCAACTGGAACACCTTTTGCTACAAACGAAACCACTCCTCCAATTGTATCTCCTGATTTTCGGACTTCTTCAATTCGTGAAATCATTTGTTCCGCAATTTTCTTATCCGGGCATCGAACAATTGAATCTTCTGTTTTGGATAAATCCAATTCTTTATGTGATTTATCTAATGAAATGCCTCCTACTGAAGAAACATAGGCTTCTATGCTAATCCCCTTGATAATCAATATTTGCTTGGCAATTGCGCCTGCCACAACTCTACATGCAGTCTCTCTTGCGCTACTTCTTCCTCCTCCTCTGTAATCTCTTGTACCGTACTTTTGGGCATAAGTATAATCCGCATGCGAGGGCCTAAATGTATTTTCTAAGTGGGAATAATCCTTACTCTTTTGGTTTTCATTTTGAATTGTAAAACCAATTGGAGCACCCGTTGTTTTACCATTAAAAATTCCTGATAAAAAAGCTACTGTATCACTTTCTTTTCGTTGTGTTACAATTCTACTCTGACCCGGTTTTCTGCGGCTTAATTCTCTTTGAATTGCCTCCAAATTCAATTCTATATTTGACGGACATCCATCTATTATACCACCTATAGCCTTACCATGTGACTCCCCAAATGTGGTTAAAATAAATAGTTTACCGATAGAATTTCCTGCCATGCGAACAAATGTACTTATTTACTTATTGGTTTCAAATGCAAAAGCCAAAACATGTCTACCAGACATCTAAAACATTATTAATCAAATAACAACTCTGCAATTTCTTGTTTGATTCTAGAAATGTACTTTTCACTAGAAGTGTAAACAACAACTTTGAGCTCAATATTTGCATCGCGCTCTTCAATCACCTCAACCTTAATTTTCATGGTAGAAATAACCCAAGGCATACTCAGTAAATGACTTGTTAATTTATCTTTTGCGGCATCAATATTTACCTTTCCAGATAGAATCACAGAAAAACTACAACTTTTAAGCTTTCCAGCTACAGTTGGTTTAGACATTAATTGGGAAGTTACCTGGTTATAAGGAAATTGAATGATTTCTCCATTTTCTATTTCCAAATGCAGCTTAGTAGCGGTTTGTGCCGAAACAACACCGGAATAATCTTTTATTTTTAATCGCTGACCAACTATATCTCCTTTTTGAAATCCAAATATAATTCCCTGAACAAAATCCCTTACTAACTGCCATAACAAGGCTATTATAAGGCCAAACAGACTTAATGAGACAAACAGGTTGATTAATGAAATTTCATAGACTAAATCTATACAAAATAGAATCCACACAATATTTCTCACGAGTGGTAAATAGAAGCGAAAATGCTTTTGTAACCGGTCATTTCTAATCCATGGAACAAGGTATTTTTGTGCAATGAAAAAGAATATAAAAATTGAAACCGCGGCGCTAATTAAGCGGAAAAACATTCCAAATGTTATGTCTTGAAATTCAAACAACATTAGTTTATCAATTGGATTTTACGTAAATACTTAATTAAATATGGCAAAGCATATGGAGAGATTTCAAATAAATTGTTTGAGTTCAAAACAATTCCAGCCCTTACAAGACTTTGCAACGTCGTATTAATACTTTCAGAACTTTCGGTATGATAGACTGTGCATAATTGATTAAAATCAATTTGCTTATGTAACAGAATTTGCAATAACATAAGATTCCAATCAGATAACAGAACATTGGGTAATTCCAATGATTCCATTTTCTTTAAATCCAGTAAGCTGCCATCTATAGAGCTTATATTTGCTAACCACATATAAAAAGAAAGTCCCACGTTTCCTTCTGAATTTGAAGTCAGCTTTTTAAATAATTGATTTTGTTCTCTCTGCTTTAACTCTTTTTCAAGTTTTCCTTTCCACAAGAAAGATACCCCTCCACTACTGTGCCTGTCCATTACAGCTCTATTTATTTCATTTGTCGTAAGCGGCGAAACTGTAATCGTTGTCAATAGCTTAGAATCAATATCAATATATTGGCGAATATGTTGATAGAAATAGATATTGCAATCAAATAAAAATAAATGTTTATGCCCATAAGATTTAACAACCGACATTATTCTATTCAATAAATCAGCTCCATTTGTTGAACGTGTCCACCATAATTCAAGATCTTCAAATACCAAAACACTACCCTCTGGCAATTCATTCATTATTTGAATGTAACTTCCTTCTATTCCCGTTGCAATGTTCAATGAATTATCAAATAATTTTTCCGAGAAGTTAATTGTGTGCATTGGAGCCACAATGTTGTATACTTTTTTCTCACAATATACATTAACTACATTATGCATTAAATAAGATTTACCTGAAAATGGGTCTCCTGTAAATAAAATTGCGCCATTTCTGCCAGCCTTAAATCTTTCAATTGATTTTCGCGCCATTTCCAGTTCAGATAAACGATTCTGTAATGGTTTATCCGGAGCAATATGCTTCCCTAAAAACAGTTGTTTGTAATAAAAAGGTAATTGTTTTTCAATAGCAGGGGCCAAAGAAACCGAATCCATAAAATCCGCTAATCTATTGTGCGGATTCTGAACAGACTTCGTTCTATGTTGATAACCTGTTATAGCAAATAAATCACGTGCCTTAATCAATAGTCTGTCTACCCCATTGTTAATCTTTTCAAATCGACTTTTGATGTTATTTAAATATTTTGCAGCTCCCTTTCGGGTTTTCTCCCTCAGAATTATACCATCCAAAGTATCCGCTCTAGAAATAATTATTTCATCCTTTAACATCTTTTTTAATAAATCTAAAACTGTTTGAATGTCCCCGTTCAATCTTATTTGAACTGTAGCTAAATGTTCCTTTGCTTCTGCAATACTCTCTTTCACTTTTTCGGCAATTTCATTCGAATTGCTACTTTCATTTTCTTTGTTTTGTAATGTAAACTTCAATAACCTTAGCGCATTTTCAACTTTCACAACTTCAGAATTTACTGCATTATGCGACAACTGAAACACCTCCTTTATTTTACTAACCAACTCGTTTTCTATTAAGTGCCCCACAACTTTTCGCACATTTATCTTCGAAGGCGTTAAATCATATTGATCATTTTCAAACTCATTTATCTGCTTCGCTGATAGTACCTCGGAGCTATCACAATATTTGTTAACACTTTTATCTACTTTTTGTGTTATTGATTTAATCAAATTATCAACATTTATTGTGTTGGACACAGATAATAACTTCGCTTCAAACACACCCAGTTTTTCCAAGCTTATCTCATCTATTTGTTCTTCGATACGATTAAACAAATTCAACGATGAATGAATTAATCCTTTGTCTATCTTTTTTGTGGATTGATTAACAAATGGAATTAATGTTTTTCTCACCTGTGTTAATTGAACATTGACAAGAAGCTGATTTGTGAAATGTTTTTGATTTGAATTCCAGTGTTCCGGATATGAAGCAATTGACAGAAAGGCATTTTTAATTACTTTTCCTGTTCTTTCTTCCTCCCGGTTTGATGACAAATTATTGACATCTAATTTATCTACATCAACGGTGATTGAGTTACAAAATATTCTTCCCAGCGAATTTAGTTCTTGTAAAAAGATGCCTTTTTCTTTTTTAAACTGGATTGAAAGTAAATCTTTTAGATCATTTAACCCATCAGCCCTTTCATTGTCAATGGACCAATCTTTTAGTGTTTTATTTACAATAAAACTGGAAAGGCCCAGCACGTTTAATTTCGTCTTAAACTGATATAGATAGGAATTCTCAAAATGATGTTGTACAATCTTAGCAAAACGAATATTTTGCTTCTTTTTCCGCAAATATTTCTTTTTCAATCGCACTAATTTCGGAGAATCTTTCGGGTTCGGTTTCAATTCTTCCTGCGTATATATTCTCTCTATGGTAGTTGGAGATAATTCCACGAGTTTGCTTACTGCTTCTACATGCGACTCTATTCCAAGTGATATTGCTGTAGTTATTTTTCCTATACGATTATCAACAATGTCCTCTAGTAGCTTCTGTTCAATTTCTAAAGCTTTTTCAATAGATTGACTATCCTCTGCTTGCAACCTTTCTTTAAACAAACCTATATAGCTATTCCATACATCAAACCACGTATCATAAACACGATTGACAAAAGCAATATTTAAGGCATGAATTTCATCATCAATTATCTTTATTTTTTTATCAAGTAATTCATAGCCAGGTAGGCCAAGAACAACCGCATCGGTTTTTTCGATAAATAAAGAGGCAAATTCTTCTCCTTGATATTTCATTTCAAGTAAAGGATCAAACCCTTCCTCATCGTAAAAATGAGAAGACGCTTTTAGCAATAATGTGGTGCCCATTACATCTAAAAAAGCATTTGTATTTTCTATAAATGTGCTTTCCTTTCCTTCTTCTATTTCAGGAATATTCAACAATATTAAGTCAGCTTCAAAAGAATTTATTTTAACTACTTCGTAAAATCCTTTTTTCTCTAATTCATTATTAACAATTTCTACTTCGGCATCAACGCGCAAAGCTTCTAGTCTTTTTCTAACAGCATCCTCAACAATTAATTTTTGACCATTGTCATTATTTAGATAGAGAATCCGTACATGCGTATTGCTCCAATCAGGCGAAGCCAACAACATTCTTACTAATTGTAAAGCCAAATCACTCTCTTGATTTATTTCCTTCCACCAAATGTCAATTCTCTTATATTGCCCAAATCCTTTTTCTTTGTCGTAATCAAGATACAAAACGTTATAGTCAAGTACCCCCAGTTTTTTCGTCATTTGAGAAAATCCAATAGGGTGATTGGTGTTTCGCGCCCAACCCATCATTACTGTATTAGGCTCAACTCCAGAAAAGCCATAAGTGCTTGCAATGGCCTCAATACCTTGAAAGATATTTTGACATTCCTGTTTTCTATGAAAAATAGAATCGTCATAACCATCATCATTGACAGCTTGAGCATGTTTAGGAAACAGTACCTCTGCAGTTGGTGTTTCAATCAAATCAAAATTTGATATCATTCCTTTTCTCCCAGCTATAGATTTACTAAAACCTAGTAAATGGGGCCGAGCAGCTGTTCCACCACTAAACAACAATATATTCGGCTCCCAATTTCTTTTGTGCGTTGATTTCTTCCCTAAATTTTTCAATCCAATTTTAACAACTGAAGACCATACGCTTTGCCAAACATCTCCTGAACCTAATTCTAAATGCCTTCTTGTCAACCATATAAAAACCAAAGCCATTATAGCCACAGATATTAGGGCAGCAGCTAGATTTAATTGCACCATTAATAAAAAAGTAGCAATGGTTCCAATCAGCGGAACGAATAAATATATTTTGAATTTAGGTCTGAAATCCGGACTTGCCCATTGTTCCAAAAAACAAGAAAGATTAATAAACATATAGGCAGCCATATAAAACATGGCCACTATTTCTGCAATAACATTTAATTCCCCAATTAAGATTCCAGCCTCTGCAATAATGAAAGTCAGAATCAAAGCATTTCGAGGCTCATTATCATTCCCAACTCCTCTTCCAAAGATATTTGGTGTAATTTTATCGATTGACATTGCTTGAAGAATACGTGGCGCTCCCAATATACCCCCCAAAGCAGATGATAATGTTGCCCCCCATATTCCAACGATTACCAATCCCGGAACTAATCCAAATTGAACCAAAGCATTATTGTTATTGATTAATTCTGCCTGTGGTATGGAATAATGAATAAATACAGATAGTACAATATAGACTAACAAACCTACGACTACCGCTGACATCGTTCCCCAAGGAATTGCTTTTTTAGGATCTTTCAAATCACCAGACATTGCAACACCGGCGGTAAACCCAGTTACAGCAGGAAAAAAAATACCAAACAAAGTTGAGAATCCTACAGTTGATCCTTCCACATGAGAAGTATCAAATCCTTTACCTTCACTCGTTCCAAGGAAAATTGAGATCAAGGAAAGAATAATTGCAAAAAGAATAAAATACTGCGATTTAATCGCAATACTTGTAGAGATATAAGCAATTGTCACAATAACTAATAGTGCAATTGACCCTATAATCCTCAGGTGATTGGTTGTAATCTCTTCAATACTTAGATAATCAGAAAGTACAACCATGGCACTTTCGCCAAATCCAATTAAATATAAAGCTATACTTAATGCAGTTGCAACAAATAGGGTAATCCCAATTGCTCCTCCAATAGGCAAACCGAGGCTTCGGGAAAGCATATAATATATACCTCCAGCCTTTATCTTTTTATCCGTAGCAACTGAAGAAACACTTAATCCTGTAGTAACAGAAACAATATGAGCAAGAAGTATTATGGCAATTGTAGTAAATAATGTTCCTGCATTACCTACAACCATACCCAAACGCATGTACATAATCACACCCAATATTGTTAGTATCGATGGTGTAAATACGCCCCCAAATGCTCCAAATTTCTTTCCCTGCGACATTGTTGCCTCTAAGATATTGAAGTTGTTTAATGTTCAACCTATAATCTGAAAAATGTTTCTTTTTTTATGTAATGTCGTTCTTTCCTCTGATCATATCTTAGGATATGCTTCTCAAAAATGCCTCATTTAACAAAAAAATATTCCATTTTCAATTTCACAATCGAAATTTAAGCAACTTCTGTTAATGTTTGAAATTCAACCCTACTTAGACGCTAAATATAGGAAAAGGTTATAGCTAAAGACCATTAATTTGTAGTTTAGCACTATGAGTGTTTTCAAAGATTTAAAAGTTGTGGAACTAGCTAGTGTGCTTGCAGGACCAGCAGTCGGAATGTTTTTCGCTGAACTAGGGGCAAATGTTATTAAAATCGAAAACAAAAAAACCAATGGAGATGTAACACGAAATTGGAAATCTTCTAACGAAAAAACTGAAAACACATCCGCTTACTTCTCTTCCGTTAATTGGGGAAAAGAACATCTCTTTTTAGATTATACCGATGAAAAGGATTTTTCCCAATTACTATCCCTTTGTAAAGAAGCTGATGTCATTATTTGTAATTTCAAATATGGTGATGCACAAAAATTTAACCTTAGTTACCTAGACTTAAAGAAAAATAATGAAAAAGTAATTTACGCACAGCTGAACGGGTTTAAAAGCCAACCTGAACGCGTTGCTTTTGATGTTGTATTACAAGCTGAATGTGGTTATATGCATATGAACGGACAAATAGGCTCACCTCCAACCAAAATGCCTTTAGCTATTATGGATCTTTTGGGCGCTCATCAGCTGAAAGAGGGGGTTTTATTGGCTCTACTCAAAAAAGAAAAGACCGGAAAAGGAAGCCTAGTTGAGACCTCATTGGAAGAGGCTGCATTAAGCTCTTTGGCCAATCAAGCAACTAACTGGCTAATGAACCAAGAAATACCACAAAGAATTGGATCTATGCATCCAAATATTGCTCCATATGGAGATATTTTCACAACTAAAGACAATAAGCTACTGGTAACTGCAATCGGTTCTAACAAGCAGTTTGCGTCGTTCTGTAATTTACTAGAGAGAAAAGAAATAGCCAATGAAGACAAATTTTCAACCAACCAAAATCGATTGAAAAATAGAATTGCATTGCAAGAAATACTCGGAACGTTAATTCGTGACCATAATCGTGATGAACTAATTACTCAATGTATAGAAAAAAGCATCCCAATAGGGGGTATAAAAAATATGGAAGAAGTTTTCTCTTCAAAAACAGCTCAAAATATGTTGCTTGAAGAAATAGTTAATGGTGAAAAAACGACGCGAATAAAATCAATTGCTTTTAAAATTAGCTAGATTAATCGGCACTATGTTCAGTGACTTTCTTCTGGACAGCAGCTAAATGATCACTGCTTTTTTGAGCATATTCTCTTACAAACTTTTTGACAGCTCTCGCTAACTTCTCTGCATCTTTAGTGCCTAATTGAGCTCCAAATCGAACTTCCTTTTCGTTATAAAAAAAACGTACTGTTCCTTGGCCTATTACCCAAAATGAGTCATTCATTGATTTACTAAACCCCTTAGGATTAACCTCAAGCCCTTGTACATTCTTAATCCTACCTAACTGATAAGGTATAGCTTTCCCAAAACCTTTAATAGACTTTTTAATCGTCATTAAATCCTTATCGATTCTAATAAATTCCATTCCGGATTTTCGCCATAGATAAGTTTTACCTATTCTAATTTCAAAAAACAACCAAAAAACACACATAACCAGCAGCATTAGCTTTTCTTCTCTGGTTAAATCTCCAGCGAAAAGAAAATAAAAGAAAACGCTTCCACAGATTGTCCATCCAAGCAGCCACGTTAATAATATGGTCTCCTTCCATTTATCAATATTCGTTGAAATTACAATTGTACTGTAATCTTCATGAACTTTATACGACACTCTATCTCCGATTAATTTCATTTTTACAAATGTAAAAAATATGACTATCAACAATCCATTTTTATTCTTTTATATAAATCATTATCTATTAGTAATAGTTATTTAGTATTTTGGGCACGACTTTTGAAAAGTCATTTGTAATTAAAAAAACATATAATGAAAAAGCTACTTGTCATTTTATCCCTAATATCATACACTTCAATAAACACAGTATTAAGTCAAGAATATCAGGACCTATTAATATTGTACGTTGATGAGAAATATGAGAAATGTTTTGTGAAAGCAATAAATTACACTGAGAATGAGAAGACCAAAAAGCACCCTTTGCCTTATTTATATGTTTCGATGGCTTCTTTTGAAATGAGCCAAGATCATCAATATAGTGAAAACTGGCCAAAGGCGTACAGCACTGCTTTAAGTTTTGCAAAAAAATACAGAAAAAAAGATCCAGATAATACTTATGAAGAAGACTCTCAAGAATACATAGACCAATTAAAGGAAATTATCTATGAGGATGTAGAAAACTACATGCTTACCAACACTGAAAAAGGATACAAAAAGGCCGCAGGTATTCTTAAAAAAGTATGTGCATTTGACCCTAAAGATCATGGTGCTCGTTTATTATGGGGAGAATTAGAAATTCGGACGAAAAACCAAACAGAAGGTAAAAAAATAGTTGCAGCAGCTATCGACTTAATCAAAACGATTGGGACAGATGTTCAGTTGGGTGATTTAACTGAAATTCAACAAAGATTTTTACGTAAATCATTAATGGAATACGCTTCATTTATTGATGAAAAAGACCATGCAAAAGCAATTGAGGTCATCAGTATGGGTCAACCATTTTTCTATGAAGCAAGGGAAGATTGTTTATTAGATGATAATGAAGAATTTAAAAAACTATACGACGAGATCACTGGGTAGTTCAACAACCCTATATTATTGAAAATAAAGCTCATTCCTAATAAGAATGAGCTTTATTTTTTTCACAATTAAAAATTGTATCGAATTAAAATAGCTTCATTACCTTTATATTAAATCTTTGAAATATGAAAAATATTATACTTGTAATCTTTACAACAGTTTTATTATACAATTGTTCGACCGAGGATAATTATAAAATTGATATACCCAAAATCGGCAAAACAGAACCCAAATCATTCATAGCACCTCCTTTTGGAACATGCATTGAATTCATTACGTTAACTATAAACCCAAATAAAGATACTTTGATACAATTTGAATCAGGTTCTTTTCTTGAAATTCCTAAAGGATGTTTCGTTGATAAGCAAGGAAAAGCTCTTAACTCATCCACGAAAATAAAATTTAGGGAGTTCGATTCAAATGAAGACATTTTCTTAAGTGGAATACCAATGACATACAAAGATGAAAGCGGTGATCATTTTTTCGAATCCGCAGGAATGTGTGAAATAAAACCTATTGATGACATTCAATTCGCAAAAGGTAAAGAGATTAAAGTTGGATTAAATTCACAAAGTTCAGAAACAGATTTTGGGCTATATTCTTTTAATGAGAAAACTGGAAAATGGGAAACAAAGGGTAAAGATTCGGTTATGGTTTCATTAAAAATAATTCAGAAAGACAATCAACCAACTCCAATAAAGGCTTTACAGAAAATAGACCCAGCACCGGTAAAACCAAACAAACTAGACCCAAATGACCCTAGATTAATTACACTTAAGTTAGACAATGACCAATATGTTCCAGAACTTAAAAAGTATGAAAATGTAATGTTTCATGTTTCTGAAAAATCAAAATACAAAAGAGGTGAAAGTAAAAAAGCTTGGTATTATGTTGAAGTTAAAAACACAAATACTAAAGGACTTTATAAATTGAAATTTTATGGGAAATCAGATACAGGAGAGGATATAAACTTAGAGTACTTTGTTGAACCAGCACTAGAAGGTAACGATTATGAAACTGCAATTAATGAATATGAAGAATTATTTAAAGAACATGAGAAAGACATGAAATTGATTCAAGATGCTAATGAAAAACAAGAAGCTGAAACACAAAAAATGTTGGAAATTGCAAAAAATTATGAACAAAACGCAGACAATATAGATAAATCAAGTGCTGGCATTCAGCGTGTATTTACATCAGATAATTTTGGTATTTTTAACTGCGATAGATTTTATATATTAACCGATTTCACTGAATTGTTTTTCAAATATCAAAACAAAAATAATGACGAAATATCCTTCTATGAATTATATTGTATTGATAATAAAACAAGAGCAGTAGTACCAGTTGGTTTTCCTGATAAAATTAAATTTCCTAAGGACAATCATCACTCTTTTTGGGGAGTTACAATGAAAGGAGAACTTGCAATAATTGATAACTTTAAACTAACCAAACAAAATCTTGAGGGTAATTTAGTTGAAATGAAATTCTCTACCCAAGATGTCACTAAATCAAGTCCAGAAGATATTTCACAAAAGATTAGAGCTTCTTTCTAGCTTAAATTCAAATATTCTTGAATTGATTCATACATATATTCTAGATCCTTGCTACTTATACAATATGGGGGAATCAGAACAATTACATTTCCTAACGGTCTAAGTATTATTCCTTTTTCTAATAAAAAACTATAGGCTTCTTTTCCTTTGCTATTGAAATAAGAACTTGCTC
This sequence comes from uncultured Flavobacteriales bacterium, assembly GCA_943788755.1. GTDB lineage: Bacteria > Bacteroidota > Bacteroidia > Flavobacteriales_D > Parvicellaceae > CALSMU01. The sequence continues at coordinate 96,658 of CALSRM010000001.1, read as the reverse complement.
CATCGGATTCTAATTCGACCGCTGCAATTGTTCCAAAACTCCGGGCAGCTCTTACCCCTGAATTTGTTGCAATTAAACGAACAAACTCACTTTGCATTTTAGAAATTGATTCAATATTTTGCCAAACATCCTCTTTTTCAAATAAATCTAAAGAAGCATTTGCCACACTGCAAGCCAATGCATTTCCTGTATAAGAATGACCATGTAAAAAGGTCTTCCCCTTATCGTCAGAATAAAATGCTTGATAAATTTTATCAGAAACAGCAGTAATCCCCATAGCCATAAAGCCACCCGTTATTCCTTTAGACAAGCAAACAATGTCTGGCTTATTTTCACAATGGTCTATGGCAAACATCTTTCCAGTTCTTCCAAACCCTGTAAAAACTTCATCAGAAATTGCAATAACTCCATATTGGTTGCACAACCCTATTAACTCAGACAGCACCTCCGGAGAATGCATGATCATTCCGCCTGCACCTTGCACAATGGGTTCAAAAATAAAGGCCGCGATGTCATTCGTTTTTAACAACAACTCAAATTCTGTTAATAATTCAATTCTATTCTCTTCTGTTGGAATATCAATAAAATCAACATCAAACATAAAGCGCTCAAATGGCTCATTAAAACCGCCCCTAGCCGTAAGACTCATGCTACCAAATGTATCGCCGTGATAGTCTCCTTTAAGAGAAATAAATCGATTTCTTTTTTCACCTTGGTTAAACCAATATTGAATTGACATTTTGAGCGCTACCTCGTTAGCTGTTGAACCATTATCAGAAAAGAATACCTTTTCAATTTTTTGTGGAAGTATATTTACTAACCTCTCCGACAACGTTACTGCACTTGGATGCGTAAACCCCCCAAAAGCGACATGTTCAAGCGTGAAAGCTTGTTCGGATAATTTCTCAGCAATATAAGGGTTTGCATGTCCATGTGTATTTACCCACCAACTAGAAAAACCGTCGATATACTTCTTTCCATCTTCGTCAAATACGTGAGAACCTTCTCCTTTTACAATTGGAATTATATCCGCTCCTTTCATTTGATCGAAAGGGTGCCAGATGTATTTTTTGTCTAATTCTTTGAGTTTTGACATGATGGTTATTTACGAAGCCAAAGTAAAGAAAGATTTTTCAATTTAAAGCAGATCTTAACAACTCTGCTTGCTCTTTAATAAAATCGCACGTAACACTCTCTGCCATTGGAACGCGATGTAATATATTAACTCCTGTGTTTTTGACAATAATTGACTCCGAAGATTCATTTTTCTCTCCAATTATAATAATACCTTTTATCGAAATACTTTTTGATTTTAAATACTCAATAGACAATAATGTATGATTTATACTTCCTAGGTAATTTTTAGAGACAAGTATAATTTCCATCCCGAGCTTTACGATTATATCTGACAAATAGTCTCCATCTTCATTAATTGGGACAAGCAAGCCACCCGCACCTTCAACGATTAAGTTATTATTTGTTTTTGGCAATTGAAAAGAAGTCAAAGAAATCGAAATATTATCTAATTTGGCAGCGGCATGGGGTGATAATGGTTTGTTTAATCGATACGCTTCAGGATGCAAAATAGTTTTTCCATTTACTAACTCTTTAACTTTATCGGTATCGGTATAGTGGAGATCACCACTTTGTATTGGCTTCCAATAATCCGCATTTAAAGCTTCTACTAAAATTGCAGACACAACCGTTTTACCAATATCTGTATCTATTCCTGTGACAAAAAAAGACTTACTTTCCAAACCTAAATATATTATTTCCCTTCTACTCTTTTCTTTTCTGCCATTTGTAAAGCATAATATGCATTGACCACCCCACCTGATTCAGACAGTTTACCAAACTTAACACTTGGTACTTTATCTTCCTCAAAAGAACCAGGTAGATTCACTTTGATGTTTTTGTACATAACAGCTGATTCCATTAAAATTTCTCTTAATTCACTTGCGGAAAGTTCTGGGTAATACGACCAAACTAATGCCGCTACTCCTGTTACAACAGGACAAGAAAAACTAGTTCCATTCATCATATCATAACTATCGTCTGGAGATATTGAGATTACTTTCACTCCTGGAGCAAATATATGTACTTTTTCAGTCCCATAATTTGAAAAAGTAGCAGTCATTTTCTCTTCAAAATCTTTTGAATTTGCTCCTACCGTCAACCAAGTAGAAACATGATTTCCCTTTTCTGAATAGGGAGTCGGATAATGTGTTATTACGTCAACATCTTGTCCTTCGTTACCTGATGCCGCGATCATCAACACACCCTTACTTTCAGCATATTTAATTGCAGCATAAACTTCACTTTCCATAGGAGAATAAGCTTTACCAAAACTCATATTGATTATGCTAGCTCCATTATCAACAGCATAACGAATTGACAAAGCAACATCTTTATCATATTCATCACCGTATGGAATTGACCTTAAGGCCATTATTTTGACTCCGGTAGCAATACCATTAACACCCATTCCATTGTTTCTAACAGCGCCAATTATTCCTGAAACCATACTCCCATGATCCGCATTTGGCCCTTTTACGTCTCCATTGCCATAAAATGCATCCTTCATGTCAGAAAGATTATCACCTATTACATTACTTCTCGCATTCAATTCAAGATTTAAATAACCTTCTGTGAAAACCTTATAATAGTCGATAGCACCTTCCAAGTAAGCTAAGTTTGTTCCGCTTGAAAGTAATCTTTTGTAACTATTTATTAACGAATCTTCCGATTCTATTCCTTTGATATCATCCATCGAAATTGAATCCTGTTGCAAAAATGCTTTCAAAGCCTTGTTTGCTTTCTTAACTTCCAAAATACTATTAGTATATCGGTCAATTATTCCTCCATACTTTACAACATACTCTTCATATTCCGCTTTAGCTGCTGTGTACATCTCAAAATCAGCTTTATCTTCTTTGGTAATATCATTAGCTGTTTTTAAATCAAACTTAGCTTTGTAATCCCTGTAAATTCGTGTTACCTCAAGGTTTTCGATATTTAAATGCTCTCCTTTACTATTTCCTATAAAATTCCATCCATTAATATCGTCTATATAGCCGTTTTTATCATCATCAATACCGTTATCTGGGATTTCGTTTATATTTATCCAAACCTGTCCTTTCAAGTCTTCGTGACGGACATCAATACCGCCATCAATAACAGCAACGATAATTACTTTATGTGGTTCTTTATCTTTCAAGATTGTTTCATATGCTCTATCAACAGCAGTACCGCAGACCTTATCCAATTCTGGAGATTTGTTATACCAATTTAAATAGTCTGCTTCTAGCGAGTCTACAGTGGTGACTTGCGCATATGCGTTTACAGTAAAAAGTGTAATGAGTATAATGAGATACCTGTTCAAAATAAATAGGATTAGCTTCGTACAGGCTGAAATTACGAAAATTGTGCCAAAGGAAATAGAATAACTATTAAGACAATGTTAAACTTATCAACTATTTAGATAGATTTATCGTCTTATTCAAACACTCTATCAGTTTATTTACCTCCGTTACAGAATTGTAAGAATGAAAGCAAATTCTTAGCCTTTCCGCACCTTTAGGAACCGTTGGAGAAAGTATTTCTTTAGCGTACAACCCAATATTTTTAAGGCTGTTAGAAACTTTTCTAACATTTTCGTTTCCAGGAATAACAACAGAGACAACATTACCATAAGCTCCAGTTATTAATTCTCTCGATGCGCCTGCTTTGGTAATAAAATATTTTTTCAATTCTAAAGCTAACAAAGGTTCAGAACTGTTTTTCTCATATAATTCTGTAAGCTTATGATATTGGTTTCGAATAGTCAGGATAGTCTCTGGAGAAGGGGCTGTTGTATAAATAAAGGAGCGACAAAAATTAATCAAATAATTCCGCAAAATTTCACTACCAAGTATAATAGCACCGTGCGAACCAAGGGCTTTACCGAATGTTACTACGGTTGCAAACACTTCTCTCTGAAGGTGTAATTTTGCTACTAAACCATCTCCTTTCTCCCCTACAACACCCACAGCATGGGCCTCATCAACAATCAAATTCGCTCCGAAATTTCTACATGCTTCTGATACTTTTAATAAATCAGGAGAATCACCATCCATAGAATAAACGGACTCTACGACAACAAAAACATTTCCTTTGAATTTGGACAACTTTCCCTCCAAATGCTCAACATCATTGTGCTTGAAAGAAAAAGAATCTGCATTTGACAACCGAATTCCATCTCTTATAGATGCATGAATTAATTCATCGTATAAAACAGTATCTCCTCTATTGGGGATAGTAGAAAATAAACCAAGATTGGCTACATAGCCAGAATTAAAAATTAACCCAGATTCTGCTTGATGAAAATCGGCAATTTCTGACTCTAATCTTTCGATGTCTGCACTATTGCCAGAAATTAAACGAGAACCGGTAGATCCAAACTGCGTTAATTCTTTTTGATCTCGTGAAAAACCTAAATAATCGTTCGAAGAAAAATCACAGAATGCTGAATAATCTTTTAATTCCCGATAAAGGCCTTCTTCAATTCGTTTGTTTAATTTATCCTGTAGTATTTGAAGAATTGGCTGCAATGCTAAAGTTCTTTAACAGAAGTAACTTTTCTTACTTCTTTTCCTTTCTGTTTCGCCTCTTCGTTTCTTTCTATTTTGTGCTCCGGTCTTGACCATTTTATTTTTTCTTTGCTTTCTGGAGCTTCTTTATATGCTTCGTTGATTTTTGGCTTATCGCCTTTCTTGTATGCCTTCATTGGCACAAGACCTAATTTATCAAACAAGGCTAAATCGTTGTTAAACTCAGGGTTTGGAGTAGTCAACAGTTTATCTCCTGCAAATATAGAATTGGCACCAGCCATAAAACACAATGCTTGGCCTTCATCAGACATTTCAGTTCTTCCAGCTGATAAACGAACTGCTGAATGTTCTAATACAATTCTTGTTGTAGCAATCATTCTTATCATGTCCCAAATTGGAACTGGATTTTGCTCTTCAAGCGGAGTTCCTTCAACAGCAACCAGAGCATTGATGGGAACAGATTCAGGTTGGGGTCGCATTAAAGAATAAGTATACAACATACTAATTCTGTCTTCGTCTTTTTCTCCCATTCCGATAATTCCACCTGAGCAAACTGTTAAATCCGCTTTTCTGGCATTTTCAATGGTTTGCAAACGATCTTCATAACCCCTTGTTGAAATGACTTCTTTGTAATATTCTTCTGATGTATCTAAATTGTGGTTATACGCATATAGACCGGCATCAGCTAATCTCCTGGCTTGATTTTCAGTTAACATACCAAGTGTACAACACACTTCCATATCCATTTGATTGACCGACTTTCACCATTTCTAGTACTTGATCAAAATCAGCATCATCTTTAACATTTCTCCAAGCTGCACCCATACAAACTCTGCTTGAACCCATGTCTTTTGCTTCTTGAGCATGCCCCTTGACCTCTTCAACACTCATTAATGAATTTCCATTGATATCAGTGTGGTATCGAGCTGCTTGTGGACAATACCCGCAATCTTCCGGACAACCGTCCGTTTTAATGGACACCAATTTACTTATTTGAACTTCTCTAGGGTCGTTGTACTTTCTATGAATTGTAGCTGCTTCATACAACAATTCAAGTAATGGTTTATTATAAACTTCTCTTATCTCTTCTTTCGTCCAAGTATTCATAAAGATCTATTTTATAGGACAAATGTAAAAGGGATTATCGAACAATTAAAAAGATTACCGGAAAGATTCCCAATATTTGTAAACAATTAATAGAAATAATAGTAGTTACTTATTATAATTCGCAACAAGACAGAGGTTCCATAGGATTCTTGCACCAACTATTGCATCTACTTTTGTATTGCCTGGAGCCACTTCACATAAATCAAATCCAATAATATCTCTACCCGATTTCACCACTTCAAAAAGCAGATAGATAGCTTCTTCAAATTCTAGACCTCCAGGAACGGGTGTGCCTGTATTCGGACATAAATGCGGCTTAAGACAATCAATATCAAAGCTTATATAAACTTTCTGAGGAAGACTGCTAACAATATCTTTACATTGATCAGACCATAATGCCCCTTCAAACTGCCTACTTTTTAGGTCCCAATCAAAAAAGGAGGTGATTCTTTTATCAGCATAATAAAATCTATTTCACTCTGAGAAATATCTCTTACACCTACCTGAACTAATGAAGCAACACTTTTATGCTGCAATGCATTGTACATTATAGAAGCATGTGACTGCGCAAAACCTTCATATCCTTTTCTCAAATCTGCATGCGCATCCATTTGTAGAATTCCAAAAGACGCATGTTTATCCGCCAAAGCATCTATCAAACCTAAAGGCACACTATGTTCACCTCCTACTACCCCTACTTTTTGGCCATTATTAATAGCTTTGGCAGATCGCTTCTTCAAATTATCGCGCAAATAATTCTGAGCTACTGCAATTTCCGTATCGTTTCTTGATGCTCCTTATTTTCTTTTAAATTACCTCCATTTTCTAAAAAGTGGATATACTTAGCCGTTCTTTCCGCTAGCTTATCATTTATATTTTTCCAATCTTCTGAAATAGGCGTCATAAAAACCTTTGTATCCCAAGCATTTTCTACCTCAGGATGAAAAAAATCGAGTTGAAGAGAAGCCTCTAATATCGCTTTTGGGCCAGCTGAAGTCCCTTGACCATAAGAAGCCGTTGAATCCCAAGGAACAGGAATCAACAATACTTCTGCTTCATTTTCAGTAGTATGAAAACCAAATATATTTCCATTATTCACACCAACATCATTTGGATCAAAGCTCATTGTATACTTTTTCTATTGTTTTATTTCCAACCATTTTCCGAACATAGTTAGGCAATGCAAAAGAACTTCCATGAATTGCCTCATTGTAATACTTTCAAGTCTTTTATAAAAGAAACATCATTCACCAATGAAAAATTAACCAAAGTTGGTTCAATTAGACCTTTAACTCCCCATTGAAAACTCCATATTCCCGTAGGGTATGATGGCACGTTAAATAAAGAAAGTTTCGTTTTTTCCACTCCAAAAATCTCTTGAAAAGTGGTATTCAACTCAACAAAGACGCTTTCATTAAACTTTGGAGATTCTCCTTGCGCAACAAGAATACCCCGCTCTTTTAAAATACGCTTACAATTCAAAAAGAAATTTTTTGAAAACAACCCTTTTGCTGGGCCCACCGGATCTGAACCATCAACTAGAACTAAATCATATTCTTGCTCATTTGCGTTTTCAACAAAAGATATGCCGTCTCCAATTATTACATTCAACTTCGGGTTATCAAATTCTGAAGCAATTGAGGGTAAAAACTTTTTACATGCTTTTATTACAACTTCATCAATTTCCACCATCGTTACCTTCTCTACACTTTTATGTTTTAACACTTCTCGCACAGTACCTCCATCTCCTCCACCAATAACAAGGACATTCTTTACATTTCCGTGAGAAAACATTGCTGGATGGGCGATCATCTCATGGTAATGAGCTTCATCTTTTTCAGTTGTCATAACCATCTGATCAATGGTTAGCATTTTCCCATAGCGGTAAGTATCTAAAATTTTAACTTCTTGAAAATCCGATTTTTCTTTAAATAATTGTTTCCTATACCGCAGGGAAAGCGCTTGAGAATCGTCTTTATCCGTAAACCATATATTTCGTTCTATGGTTTCTTTCCCAATGTTATCTTCTACCGTGCTTCGGAGTGACTCCAAATCAACATCCATTCTTGATAGCATTTTAATGGCTCCTCGATTCATTTCAAGAGCTGAATAATTTTTTGCGCCAAAACTTTCTTTTAAAAAATCAAATGCCTTCCAAGCATCTACCTCATCTCCACATGTAAATAAATCTACTGCAGCATAACCGTACTCTGGCCATGTATGTATTGCTAAATGACTTTCTTGAATAACCACAACCCCTGAAACGCCATAGGGCGAAAAATGATGAAAAGAAGAATTAATTACCGTTGCGCCAGCAATGGTAGCTGAATCAACCATCGTTTGCTCAATAAAAGCAACATCGTTCATTACTTGCGGATTACAACCCGTAATCTCCACCAAAATATGATTTCCTAATGATTGCATTGTTCTTTATGAATTAATGGTTTGAATTGAATATTTTTTACAAAAGTCGGATATTACTTTTAATAATCTTACTTTTGAATGTGCGATTTTTGGTCTTTATATTATTATCCGGCTTAATTAGTCTTTCGGCCACTCCGGGAAACTACTCTTATACTTTTGCGGTTTTAAAATACAACGGAGGTGGAGATTGGTACTCCAACCCTACTTCACTCCCAAACTTGGTGAAATATTGTAACACCGAGCTTGGAATGAACATTGACCCTGATGTTGCTAGTATAGAGGTGTCCAGCCCCGAATTATACAACTATCCTTTTATACATATGACTGGGCATGGTAATGTAGTTTTCAATCAGCAAGAAGCTGAAAATTTAAGAAGCTACCTTTTGGGAGGAGGCTTTCTTCATATCTCTGACAATTACGGGATGGATAAATTCGTGCGTCTTCAAATGAAAAAAGTATTTCCAGAATTGGATTTCATAGAACTTCCTTATACGCATGCTATTTATCATCAAACCTATGATTTTGACAAAGGCCTTCCAAAAATTCACGAACATGATTCCAAGGCACCGCAAGGATTCGGCCTAGTTTTTGAAGGCAGGTTAATTTGTTTTTATGATGTTGAATGTGACTTAGGAGATGGTTGGGAAGACGCTGAAGTTCATAATGATAGTGAAGAAGCGCGCAATAGAGCACTCCAAATGGGTGCCAATATTGTCCAGTTTATCACAATGGAAGTAAAGGAATAGACTAAGTTTTCATATGCTTTAAATTGACTGCATAAAGTATTTCAAAAAGAAGCACCAGAAACAGAGTGAAAACGACGGTTAATGTAGATATGATATTAGGCCAGGGCATTACCATTATTAGCAGTGAAACTAGTCCAATTTGTGCCAAAGTGTAAAGCCAAAATCCATTTCTCTTTAAGTTAAACATCAAAAAAACAGCAATCCCCTCTATTAGCAGGAAAATAAGATTTCCTAAATTAGTGATACGAAGATTATCTTTGGAAGCTTCTAATGCGGCAATGGAGTCATCAAGTAAAGGCATTTCATCCATGTCATCGTAAATCGCAATTGCTTGGTCAATTTGCTCAATTTGTTTCTCTTCTGACGAAAATGAATTAACAAGTGCACCTAACACTCCAATAGCAACATAAATCCAACTAAGAATAGCTAATACAGTAATGAAAGCTGGCCTCTTTCGAGGTGAATCATTATTAAATTCTCCATCGTCAAACACTTCTAAATCTTGATTTTCCATTTTTTAGCTTTTAATCTTACAAATGTAATTAAAGGATGTTAATCAAGTCGCTTTACTTCTTATCTTTTTCTGCCTTATCTTTACAACCGCCTGAAGATTTTCTATGACCTACCTAATCCCTCACGACCCTAAACTCTTCCGTTATCTCTCCATAACTCACCTTAAGAACATAGATTCCTTTGGCGTGTTTTTTAAGAGATACTTTGGTATTTGTAGAGCTTTCTAATAACCTTCCTTGTAAGTCGTAAACCTCAACATTAACGGTCCATTATACCCCTTTATATCGATGATTATTTGGTCAGCCGTTGGATTGGGGTAGATATGTAAACTAGAAAGCTTTTCTTCGTTGATAGAAACAGAACTAGGACAGCTTTTATTTTCTAAAAATTCCCAAATAATTTGCGGCGAAAAAAAATCCATATTTATATTACCCAAACCTCCAACCAATGTTGCAATGCCTGGCCATTGGTGACCTCCTCCCATTATTTTAATTAATTCCAATGAGTAATTACCACAAGTTGAATAAGTATACCTTTCGGGATAAGATAAATCAAAAAGATTATTATTTGGCATAGTTGTCATATTTGGAGTCATATCACAACCCAAATAATTTCTCCATTTTTCCATAGTAGAATCTACCGAAACTCCAGAAGTTGCGCTACCATTATAGCTAACTACCGGATCTGTAGTTCCATGAATATGCAAAACAGAGGTTAGGTTATTTGGAGAGCAATTAGTATAGACAGTATCACTCATATTACCAGAAACTGTTGCTATTGCAGCAAAACATAGAGAGGACTCGCAAGCTAATTTATGACACATAAAACCACCTGTAGAAAAGCCAGTTAAATATCTTTTTAACGGATCGGAATTTAGATTTTGTTCAAAATAAACAAAGAGTGATTCAATAAACCCCAAATCGTCAGCAGTTGAAACCGTGACATTCATATTGGCATTAAAGGAGTTATTAATTCCATCCGGATAACACACAATGAAATTATTATCTTCTGCAATGGTATTAAAATCAGTAATATCCATAATCCCATTACCTGTTTGGGTAAGCCCATGAAGAACGACTAAAAGAGGAAGCTGCTGATTTGAATTCCAATTGGATGGCGTGTAATAAACAAAATCCCTTGTAAGACCATCATGCTGAATGGAAGAATTAACCTGACCAAAAGAACAAAAAGAGGTAATTAAAATTAAAACGCTTACAATTGATTTCATAAGATTTAAACTATAAATTAACCTAATAAAGATACAAAGAAAGCAATAACTAATCCCTCACTACCCTAATCTCTTCAGTTATCTCTCCATAACTCACTTTGAGAACATAGATTCCTTTGGCGTGTTTTTTAAGAGACACTTTGGTATTTGTAGTGCTTTCTAATAACCTTCCTTGTAAGTCGTAAACCTCAACATTAACACCTCCATTATAACCCTTTATATCGATGGTGATTTGGTCGGCTGTTGGATTGGGGTAGATTGTTAAGTTACTTGGATTAAAATCTGATATCCCTGAGCATTCATCAACTACAATTGATAAGGCATCTGTATTGGAACATCCGTTAACATCGGTTCCAGTAACTGTATATGTAGTTGTTGAAAGCGGTGTAAATGCTACACCATCAGTAACTCCATTATCCCATGCATATGAACTTGCTCCTGTACCTGATAAAGTTATTGGATCTCCAGAACAAATCGTTTGATCTGCACCTGCACTAACTGTTGGAAGTGAATTTACACTTACAATTACTTCATCTGTATTTTCACATCCATTGGCATCAGTTCCTATTACATTATAAGTTGTTGTAGTGGTTGCGTTAAATGCTACACCATCACTTACTCCATTATCCCATGTATATGAACTTGCTCCTGCACCTGATAAGGTTACTGGGTCTCCTTCACATACGGTTTGGTCTGCACCTGCACTAACTGTTGGAAGTGAATTTACACTTACAATTACTTCATCTGTATTCTCACATCCATTAGCATCAGTTCCTATTACATTATAAGTTGTTGTAGTGGTTGCGTTAAATGCTACACCATCACTTACTCCATTATCCCATGTATATGAACTTGCTCCTGCACCTGATAAGGTTACTGGGTCTCCTTCACATACGGCTTGGTCTATTCCTGCATCAACTATTGGTAAAGCGTTCACAGTAAGATCAACAACATCTGTGTTAACACAACCATTCGCGTCTGTTCCGGTTAATGTATACGTAACGGTTCCTAACGTTGGGGTAAATGGAGTGTTTTCTACTACTCCATTATTCCAAACATAAGTGGTCGCTCCTGAACCACTCAAGGTAACTATTTCACCCTCGCAAATTGCTTGATTAGCTCCTGCAACAACTGTTGGTAAAGCATTTACAACCAGAGTAACATTAGAAATACTATCACAACCTGTACCCAAAGAAAAGGTCTCAGAATAAACACTTGCATCAGATTGAGAGTTTCCATGAATAATTATAGCATCGCCTTGACAAATTGTTTCTGTCGAGTTATATGTTATTACAGTATTTTCTGACACAGAAAATACCGCAGACGTTGATGAACAACCAAATGTATTTGTTACCGTTACAGAAATTGGATTATCCGAAGCAGTGACAGCTGAAGTTGCTGTAACATCGCCAGTAGACCATAAATAAGTATCATATGGATTAACTGTAGAAAGCAATGCTGAAGTACCAGTGCAATATTCAGAGACTCCATTAATCGTGGGAATCGGATTTGGATTAACAACTACATCCACTTCATCTGTATTCTCACATCCATTAGCATCAGCAACCGTTACAATATAAGTTGTGGTAGTGGTTGCATTAAATGCAACTCCGTCCGTCACGCCATTACCCCAAAGATAACTATAAGGTGGACTGCCTACTGCTCCAGATCCTGATAACGTTACTGAAACTCCTTCACATACGGTTTGGTCTGCTCCTGCACCTACAGTTGGAAGTGAATTTATATTTACAACTACTTCATCCGTGTTTTCACATCCATTGGCATCAGTTCCTATTACATTATAGGTTGTTGTATTGGTTGCGTTAAATACTACACCATCACTTACTCCATTATCCCATGTATATGAACTTGCTCCTGTACCTGATAAGGTTACTGGTTCTCCTTCACATACGGTTTGATCTGCTCCTGCATCAACAGTAGGATTTGAATTAACTGTTACAGTTACCGTTTCCGTATCCGTACATCCAAAAGGATCAGAGGCTACTACTATATAATCGTCACTAGCAGTTGGTGTAAAAGAAACTCCATTGGTAACTCCGTTATCCCATGTATAAGAAATAGCGGGTGGACCCACCGTAATGGTATTGGTCATCATAGAGTGAAATTCGCAATTGTAATAATACGTACCTGCAGAGGTTGGTGTCCATGTAATTACACCTGACGTAGTTCCATTATCTGCAACAGTAACTCCATTAGCAGTGCCAGTACCTTGCAAATCATTTATCCAAAACGGATGACCGGGAGTATTGACATTAAAAACAAGTGTATCCCCAAGGTTCATATTAATAACAGGATCGGCACCCGAAAAATCTCCTGCAAAAGTATAATCCATACTGCTTAAGGCAGTTACATCTATGGTATACGTATTGATAGCACTAATAATAGTAGGTATAAACGTACCGACAGGTACAGGGCTTGTTGCGGTAGCATTTAACAACTCACCATCCAGTGCATTGGGTCCGCTAAAACTCCAGTTATTGAGCACAAACACATTGCCATCAGGACCCGTTGAGCTATTTCGATAAGCCCAACCGTCTAAATATTCCCAAGGTTCACCATTACCATCAACATTAATATCGCCAAACACATCGATTACACTTCCACTGTGAAATAACGTCTATAGCATCATCTCCATTAATCTCCATAAAAAAACTGAACATAGTCTGCATCAAATCCAAACCAATTGTTAAATTGAGCAGAATCAGATGCTAAATAAATATACTGCCCGGCAGCTGCAGTAATAGCCGGAAAGGTAAATTCTTGCCCATCCGAGCCCCCACCGTTATTAGCAGCACCGATTCCATACGCACTTAAATCATTTATATCGTTAATAACATAAAGTTCTACACCTTTGGGCGTACCTCCTGTTAGTGGGCCATCAAAAACAGCCGTAATTACAAGATTGTCTTCCGGTAAGACTCCAGCATTAGCTGTTAACGTAAGTGATTCTCCTGTACAAATATTTTGGTCGAGGATAGCATCCAGAAAAATAGGTGTAGTACATTGGCCATAACTTATGGCAGAATTAAAGAATAGAGGTATAGCAAGTAGTAATAATCTTTTCATAGTTTAAATTTTAGAACGCTAAATATACATGCATTTTATGGTATTCCAAAATACAGAGCACAAGACCTTATTAATCCCTCACTACCCTAACCTCTTCAGTTATCTCTCCATAACTTATCTTAAGAACATAGATTCCTTTGGCGTGTTTTTTAAGAGATACAATGGTGTTTGTGGTGGTTTCTAATAACCTTCCTTGTAAATCATATACCTCAACATTAACAACTCCATTATAACCCTTTATATCGATGGTTATTTGGTCGGATGTTGGGTTGGGATATACATTTACATTATTAGTTGGATGTTGGAAGATACCTTGACCACCTCCACCGACTATAGAAGCTCTATTCGATCGCGTTGAATTATGGTCTTGAGCTTTTGTTGATGTACAAGTATTTGGGGGTAACACTTCTATTACATAATTAACTCCACTAACAGGTGGGTTTAAATCGGTATAAATAAAGTTATTACTAGATACTGAATCAAGTACCTCCCAATTGCCATTCGCTGTTGAATCTCTCAAGATATAATAATACACTATTGGAAATCCTTCATATTCATCCCATATCAAATTAACTTCTCCTCCTATACCTTGATTAGTAGATAAATGCATTGTCTCATGATAATAACTTAAATTACTCTCTGTTCCGCATGTGTCTAAAATGGAAACCTTATACCTATAGGAAGTTACATTCGGGTTAATTCCATTGGTGGTATCTAAAAACTGACTCAATGAATCGTAAGCAACAGAACCTATTGGCATATAGTTGTTTGTGCCCATTTCTCTGTAAACGATAAAACTGTCAATACCGGCAACTATGGGTTTTTCCCAAACCACCAAGTTATGGTCAGATGTACTATCTACTGTAACAATACAAATCTCTTGTGTAGGAATCAATGAAGCGTTTATGGAGTAGATAGATGATGTTGCTTGACATCCTGAAACGTTGATTACTGTAACAGTATAATCTCCAGAACTTGTTACCACTTCTGATGTATCCGTACCTCCGGAAGACCATAAATAACTCACATAATCATCTGGAACACTCAAGGTCATACTTCCACCACTGCATGAACTTATTGATCCAGCACCTGAAATAGTTGGAGCAGTAAACGTATTGATGGTTACTTGTATAGTACTGGAAAATACAGGGCAATTGTTATCGGTTATTACAACCATATAGCTACCAGACTGTGCGGGGTAATAAGTTTGGTCTGTAGCTCCACTAATTGGGAAACCGTTCAATTGCCATTGATAGGTAAAATTAGGGTCGGTGTTACAGCTTAAGAAAATAGAATCGCTCAAGCAGGCTGTTATTGGACCTGACTGAGTAATTGCTGCTACGTGTCCACAAGGGGTTCCTCCAGTACTAAAGATATATCCATTATTAAAAAGTGTATCTGTACAACCTGTAGTAATATCCTCAGCTATCAGCATTACATCCCAAGTTCCATCAGACTGATAGGTATGAGAAACAAAACTTCCATTATCTTGTACAACAGTTCCATCTCCAAAGCTCCATGTGAAATTATAGTTACTTAAATTAGGAGTTTGATTATCGAAAATAACATTTAAAGGGGTTGTTCCTGCTGTTGGGTTCGCTTGAAAAGCTAAGGGGTAGGATGACAAAATAGTTAAAACCAAATTTATGGTGCTATCGCATCCAACTGCATTTGTTAATGTTTGTGTGAAAGTTCCACTGGAGGTGTAGGTTTGACCGTTTAGGGTGTAACTTCCACATGCTATTTGTGTCATGGTTGATGAGGAAGAATTGTAACTTAGATTAAGCGTAATAACACTATCGCATCCTGCAACATTCGTTAATGTTTGTGTGTAGGTTCCTGGGGAAGTATAGGTTTGTCCGTTAAGGATGTAACTTCCGCAAAACACATCGTTAATAGTGTTACTTGTCGAATCTAAGTTAAGTGATAAAGTAATAATGCTGTCACAACCAGATCCATTAGTAAGTGTTTGACTATAAGTGCCTGGAGCATTATAAACTTGTCCATTAAGATTGTAACTTCCGCAGAAAACATCGTTTATTAGAGTAGTTGATGAATCAAAACAGAATAATCCCCTGAAAAGTCTGGGCGATAAGTATCCTTGGATTGTATCACAATATGCAATTGCTCTAGTTCTAGCCGCTCCATATCCGGCAGTTTCGTAATAATATTGAAAAAGTGGATTACTTGCATAAAAATTATCTAGTATAACATCTCCATCCTGGCCCCAAGCTGCAGCTTCTGCTTTAACTGCAGCAGTGTCTATCCATTCCCATGGGCCATTACCATTTGCCGCACCTTCAAATGCAAATAAACCTTCGTCACCTGCGTTTCCGTAAGTTGCATCATTTGCAGTGTTAAAAGCGTTCGCTCGCGTTGTATAAACATCTGTTATTGCTGGAGTCTTAAATACATCATTGTTTCCGAATGCATTTGCCATTCTACTTATGTCACTGGATCCACTTACGTCTATAACGAAAACGGTTGTTCCTGGCACTGTTACAATTCCATATTGAAAAGGAGCAAAGTAATCTGCTTCTCCTTGCATAGTAACAATCGGTATTTCACCAGCTTCAATCCAAGTAGAATCTCCAACAGCACCACCGATGTTAAAGACCATTGATACATTATCCGAATACCCAACGTGGTTACTAGTGTTATAGGCAGGATTGCCGCCAATTCCACTCCAATTCCCCCATAAGGTTGTATCTACCATATAAGCCGATGTCTCATTGTTGTAAAATTTCTGTAGCTGGATTTCAGATAATTTGTCTAAGCTTCCATAGGCAAGCGAAATGTAACCTCCGGAACCTTGACCACCAACTGCTATTTTTGTATCGTCAATTCCAAATGAGTTATTGTTTGTAGCAACATCTTTTCTGAAATAACGAACACAAGTTTTAGCATCTTGTAAACCTCTGTAAACCGCTCGAACAAATGTTTCAGTTCTGTAGGAATTAATGGCAGAACTTGGACTCCATCCTTTTCTATAATCAACCGCAGCAACAACATATCCTTGTTTTGCCAAGCGAGTGCAAATTTCAACAGTTGCACTATCAGATTTTGAACCAGTAGGGTATTGATTCACGTATCTAGGCAGAAATTTAAAGCCTGACAAATAAAGTATTAATGGTCTATCGGTTGCAATATCTCCTGTTGGCTCGTAAATATCCATTAATAAATCCTCGGCTGTAGGCACCCCCGTTAAAACAGATAGATTATTTCCGTATATAACATTAGATGAAACCGTAACACTAGCAAACACTTCATCTAAGTAACGGGTTTGAGATTTAATTGGAACAAAAAATAGCAGAAATAAAAAACCTAGTAATAATCTTTTCATAAAATAAATTTTAGCAAACCAAATATACTATTCATTTTATGGAATAGTAAAAATTCCTAGCACAAGATCTTACTAATCCCTCACTACCCTAACCTCTTCAGTTATCTCTCCATAACTCACCTTAAGAACATAGATTCCCTTGGCGTGTTTTTTAAGAGATACAATGGTGTTTGTGGTGGTTTCTAATAACCTTCCTTGTAAATCATATACCTCAACATTAACAACTCCATTATAACCCTTTATATCGATTGTTATTTGGTCGGGTGTTGGGTTGGGGTAAATTGTTAAGTTACTCAGTCCATTTTCATTTATTGAGGTATTATCAATCACTGTAAGAGTTGAAACATCTGTTGTGTCCATACAATTTGAGGATTCAGTTACAATACATCTGTAAAGTGTATTATTATTACTCATTGTAGTTGATGAAATAGTAAGTGTTTGTGTATCTGTACCACTGAATTGTCCAGCATTTGATAAGTCAGAATAACCAGTACCTGCATCTATTTGCCATTGGTAAGTAGCTCCAGTTAGATTATCTGTAAATGAAATTGTAGCGTTATTTCCAATAGTTGTAGATTGGTTTGTGGGTTGAGATGTTATTGGGTTTGGGGTACAACAATTGTAAGGAGGAACATCTGTGCTCCAAGTTACACCACCATTTAATAGTGCCATCGTTTCCATTAGAAGTAAGGTCATCTGCGGTTGTACCCGCTCCTTCTTCAAAGTTCCAATACCCAACTAAACCAGCTTCATTGCCAGTTGGTGGACAATTCATATAGTTTTGTATTTCTTGCTCGGTAGTGCAGTATTCCAGATGTATCATTTCCATAATATAACCGCTAAAAGAATCCTTGATTATAGTCGGTACCAATAAATACATGGAAAGGAATTATTTGCAAGACTAAATGATTGTAATGATTCGAGGATACAAACCATTAATATAGATTGAATTTTATACCATTAAATGATATTTGTAACATAATACCACTGATTATGGATATTAATATGTCTTGAGAAATCTCAGAATATAATGTTGAGCCATCATAAATTATACAAAGGATACAATCATTGTTAGGGTTGCATCTAGTCGATTAAATTTCCATTATTGCCCAGCATCCTTTGTTCGTATGTATCGTATTGGAAAGAACTATTCAAAATTATAGTTTTAACCCAAGGAAACGTAACTGAATTAGTCAAATCTAATGCACTATTATGGCTTATTTCCACATAATCCATCCACCCCATCAAATTCAAGAGAATAATTATTTGTCTGTCCAGAAATAAAAGAGGTAAAAAGAATAGGTAATAGTAATAGTTGTTTCATGAGTTAAATCTTTTTTAGATGAAAATATATAATTCTTTTAAAAAGTCCATTAATACTTTATAATAGTCTGTAAATATACAACTTACAATCATTTATACAATAGATAATAATAAAGACATAAATACACATTCATTTTATGGAATTCTAAAAATTCCTAGCGCAAGACCTACCGCAATTCCTAGCGCAAGAAAATATTCATGAATTTCATTAATGAGATTTACTTCGCTACGCTCAGTGAATATTGGTTGGACTTGTACCAAAAAGCAGGCGTAACCGCCTGTTTTTCATACACTCTATTTTTTATTGAATTGACATTCATAAAAAAAAGGGTATAAAAAAAGCTGGATAAAAATCCAGCTTTTTGGTAGCGCGAGGGAGATTTACTTCGCTACGCTCAGTGAATATAAAGGGGGATTTACAAAGCTCATCGCCTTGCGATGTAGTTTTTTCCTCTTATGCCTTATACGAACAAGTTCGAACGGCCCTAAAAGAAAAAAAGCCCAAACTTACCAGTTTGAGCTTTGTAGCGCGAGGGAGATTTGAACTCCCGGCCTCAGGGTTATGAATCCTGCGCTCTAACCAACTGAGCTACCGCGCCATGATTAGAAGGGCGCAAATATATAAATTCTCTGTAACTACAAGATATTTCTTAGAGGATATTTCATAAGACTTTTTTATTTATATGAAAAATGAAGAAAAATCTAGTTTTAATACCTTTTGTAATAAAATTCCATTGTAAACCTATTATTATTATTATATTGTGCAAGTTCACAATTCCTGAACTAAAAAGACATTGTGATAATGAAAAAAATTAAATTCGAATTAGAATATATAGTCAATACATCACCAAATATTCTATTTACTTGTATCACTACCCCTAGTGGTCTTTCTGAGTGGTTTGCTGATGATGTAAACATAAAGGATGATCGATTTACTTTTTTTTGGGATGGAGATGAAGAAGTTGCTAAATTAATGCAACAAAAAAAGGGAGATTCTATTCGTTTTCAATGGGAAGATGATGAAGGTGAAGATTATTACTTTGAACTATTAATTAATATCGACCCCCTTACCAAAGAAGTTGCATTGCTGGTTACTGATTTTGCGGAAGAAGGTGAGCTAGAGGGCGCTAAACTTCTTTGGGATAATATGGCCGCTAAATTAAAACAAGTCATTGGAGGATAACATCCTTGAATTTTAACCGTTCTATATTTCTAAACTAATTAAATACACTCTGTCTTGAAAAAACTTGGGTGGGTTGTTCTAAAAGCTTTTATAGGTCCTTTCATACTTAATTTTATGATTTGGATGGTCATATTAGACATGCAATTTGTATGGCTCTATGTAGATGACTTTATGGGGAAAGGTCTAGAATGGTATATTATTCTAGAACTCCTGTTTTATGCTTCTGCAACTTGGGTTCCGGTAGCGCTGCCACTCTCTATTCTGCTTGCTTCAATTATGGCATTTGGCAACTTAGGAGAACACAATGAGCTAACAGCAATGAAGGCTTCGGGGCTTTCATTAACAAGGATTATGAAACCTTTAATCATATTAATGGTGTTTGTATCCGCTGGGGCTTTTTTCTTTTCCAACAACCTATGGCCATTAGCTAAATTTAAAATGCAGGTATTAATTACCGACATTCAAAACACAAAAGCTGGAATCATCTTAAAAGAAGGTATCTTTTACAATGAAATGGAAAATTTCAGCATTCGAGTTGGTAAGAAAAGTGAAGATGGAAAGGACTTATATGACCTAGTAATATACGACTACTCAGGAACACTAAAACCCAATAAAATTGCTACAGACCCCAGAGATTATAAAAGAATAATCCGAGCACAACAAGGTAAAATCTCACAATCAAAGGACAAGAAAAAATTACTACTAGATTTAGTCGATGGGTATATTGTTCAAGAAATGGATCCTGCCAGTGTTGCTAATTCTGAGATGCCTTTTATGCGCTATTATTTTGATAAAGCAGCCTTGAGTTTTAATCTAACTTCAATGGAATTCGAAAAGAGCGAAGATGATGTATACGAGAATCCCGAATACTTATTAAGTCTCAGCCAAATTCAAGAACTGAAAGATTCTACCCATATAGAAACGGAAAAAAGAATACAAAGAACAATTACATTCATTAGCAATACACTTACTTTATTAAGACCAACAAATGATTCTAGTGTGACAATAAAAATCGTCACGCCCTCGATAAATCACTTTGCATCCTTATCTAAGGCAAACCAAAAACGAAACATACACGCCGCTATTGCTTCAGTTAAAAACACCATAAGAACACTGGAAATGGACAAAAGAAGAGCACAGCATACGCGACAATATTTATCAACGCTGGATGTTGAGTGGCACAGAAAGTACACGCTTGCTTATGCATGTATGATGCTGTTTTTTCTTGGAGCACCACTGGGAGCTATAGTAAGAAAAGGAGGGTTGGGATGGCCCGTTATTATAGCAATTCTTTTATTCCTGATTTACTTCATTCTTACAAGGGCTGGTGATGAAATGTCGATGGCTGGAGAAATAAACATTAACTTAGGGATGTGGCTAAGTGCAGTTGTGTTAAGTCCAATAGCAATTTTTATTTTCTACAAAGCAAATAATGACTCAAAATTATTTGACATGGAGTTTTACCAAAAGCTATTTAAATTTAATTTTGGAAAAAAGAAGTAATGAAAGTCTTACAAATATGTCATAAGCCACCACAACCATCTGTAGATGGAGGTTGCATTGCTATAAACAACATAACTAAAGGCTTTATTGAAAATGGGATTGATGTAAAAGTTCTCACAATTAGCACAGCAAAACATCCTTTCGACAAAAAATACTTCAGCAAGGATTACATATCTGCTGCCAACATTGAGAGTGTATTTGTGGACACAAAAATAAACCTTGTTGACGCCTTTTCAAGCCTTATCACATCAGACTCTTATAATATCAGTCGTTTTTTTTCGACTGATTTTGATATCCTTCTGCGGAAAACACTTGAGGTAAATGATTACGACATTATCCATCTGGAAAGTTTATTTATGACTCCTTACACACATACAATAAGGAGGTTCTCTAAAGCTAAAATTATTCTTCGTTCTCACAATTTAGAATATATGATATGGCAACGTCTTTCTATCACACCTGGTAATCCAGCCAAAAAGGTTTACCTAAAAATATTAGCCCAACAATTAAAAAAGTATGAAATCAAAATATTTTCTGCAATTGATGGAATTGCTAGCATAAGTTCACAAGACCAAAATAAATACATTCAACTTGGCTGTAAAAAACCAATGATCACCATTCCATTCGGAATAAGTCTAAAAGCATATAATTCAGGCTGCCATTTGAGAACGAGCTCAGCTAAGGGGTTCAGACTTTTTCACATAGGGGCTATGGACTGGAAACCCAACGCAGAAGGAATTTCATGGTTTATTGAAGAAATATGGCCAACTGTTTTAAAAGCAAATCCAGATTTAGAGTTACACATTGCAGGGAGATCTATGCCAAATTGGTTAGTTGAAAAAGAAGTTTCTAATATGATTAACCATGCAGAAGTGGAAAACGCTCAAGATTTCATGTTATCCAATGATATCATGATCGTACCCTTATTATCTGCTGGCGGAATGCGTGTTAAAATTATTGAGGGAATGGCTTTAGGCCGCGTTATCATTTCTACAGCAATTGGAGCTGAGGGGATAGATTACAAAGACGGTGAGAACATACTTATTGCTAACAATGCGAAAGAATTTATCGACAAACTATCTTGGTTAAAAGCAAACCCCGAAAAACTGTATGAAATTGGTCAGAATGGAAAAAAATTAGTAGAGACTTATTACAATAATCAACGTATTACAGAAAAACTTCTTTCGTTTTACGATAAAGTCTTAGGCAAATGAAAATTTTCGTGCTTCTTTCCAGATTCCCATATCCTTTAGACAAAGGAGATAAACTACGAGCTTATTACCAAATAAAGGAATTATCTGTGTTTCATGAAATTCACTTGTGCTGTTTAGATGACACCCACATTCCAAACGAACATTTAAAGCAATTAGAAGCTTTCTGCAAAAGTGTAGAAGTGATCAAATTACGAAAATGGCAAATTGTTATTAACTTATTTACAGGTCTATTTTCTTCGCTACCCTTTCAAGTTTGGTATTTCTATCAAGGCCACGCACATCGTAAAATAAAGGAACAAATCAAAAATATCCAACCTGATCATATTTATTGTCAATTGCTAAGAACTGCGGAATATGTAAAAAATCAACATGTTATTCCAAAAACATTAGACTATATGGATACATTCTCTAAAGGAATGGAAAGGCGTATAGAACATGGTGGTTGGAGAAAGCCATTTATTAAATGGGAATTTCAAAGGCTTAAGAAATATGAAAATTTAATTTTTGATTATTTTGAGAATAAAACGATAATTTCTAAACAAGATCAAGGATTTATTTTTCATCCAAATAGAGCAAAAATAGTGATTATTCCAAATGGAATAGACTTTTCAAAATTTAAACCTATAGAAATTGACAAACAATATGATTTAGTTTTTGTTGGAAACATGCGTTACGCTCCAAATGTTGAAAGCGCACTTTTTATCGTCAATGAAATTCTTCCGATTCTTCTGAAAGAAAAACCGGATATAACAATTTTACTTTCCGGATCATCTCCTGCAAAAGCCGTATTGGACCTCGCGTCTAAACATGTAACGGTTTCTGGTTGGGTAGATGACATTAGAGAATCTTACGCGAAAGGAAGAATATTTTTCGCGCCTTTAAATATAGGAACAGGACTGCAAAATAAATTATTAGAAGCAATGGCAATGGGAATTCCTTGCATCACTTCGAGTCTTGCAAACAATGCTCTGAAAGCGACGGATAAAAAAGAAATTTTAATAGGAAATACTCCGGAAGAATATAAACGTCTTATTCTTAATTTACTTTCCGATACCGATCAAAGTATTTCGATTGCAAATGCTGGAAAGAAATACGTGGAAAACACCTTTAATTGGAACGATTCAACCCAAAAATTAATGCAATTAATCGAAAACAATAAGTAATCCATAGAATCATCTCTATTTAACCTTATCTTTGTGCCTTATAAGAAAAAGCCATGGAATTTCAATTAGATTCAATAGAAGACGCAATAGAGGATATCAAACAAGGAAAGGTTATCATTGTTGTAGATGATGAAAACAGAGAAAACGAAGGTGATTTCTTAACTGCCGCAGAAAACGTCACTCCTGAAATTATCAATTTTATGGCAACGCATGGGCGAGGTCTTATCTGTGCCCCTTTAATAGAGAGCAGATGCGATGATTTGGGTCTCGACTTAATGGTACAAAACAATAGTGCACAATTTGAAACACCATTTACTGTTTCTGTTGATGTAATTGGCCACGGAACCACTACTGGAATTTCAGCAGCTGATAGATTTGAAACAGTAAAAGCGCTTATTCATCCAGATACCCAACCAAATGAACTGGGAAAACCTGGACATATTTTTCCGCTAAGAGCTAAAGCTGGCGGTGTACTGAGAAGAGCTGGACATACAGAAGCTGCAATTGATTTTGCTCGATTAGCAGGGTTTGATGCAGCAGGGTTAATTGTTGAAATATTGAACGAGGATGGATCAATGGCTAGATTGCCTCAATTAGTTGAAATTGCAAAAAAGTTCAAGTTAAAATTAGTCAGTATTGAAGATCTTATTAATTATAGATTACGTCATGAATCATTAATTGAAAAATTAGTAGAAGTAGATATGCCTACTAAACATGGTAATTTCAAATTAGCCGCGTTTAAACAAACTACATCAGGAGAAGAACATCTTGCAATTACAAAGGGAAGTTGGACCGAAGATGAAGCTGTTTTGGTAAGAGTACATTCATCTTGTTTTACAGGAGATATATTGGACTCTCTAAGATGCGATTGTGGATCTCAATTAGCCAATGCTTTGGATCAAATAGAAAAAGAAGGAAAGGGTGTTGTTTTATACATGAACCAAGAAGGTAGAGGAATAGGATTAGTCAATAAATTGAGAGCCTATAAACTCCAAGAAGAGGGCTACGATACAGTTGAAGCGAACATAAAACTAGGATTTCAAGCAGATCAAAGAGACTACGGAATAGGAGCGCAAATATTGAGAAATCTCGGTGTTCGTAAAATGCGTTTAATGACCAATAATCCAAAAAAACGTACTGGATTAATTGGTTATGGGTTGGAAATAGTTGAAAATGTTGCTATCGAAGTTGGTCAAAACGAACACAATAAAGCATATCTTAAAGCAAAAAAAGATAAGTTAGGACATACTTTGAAAATGGGGAAATAGTAATTAAATATCATATGACACTGACCGAAATACAGGAATTCCTCAAAGACTCCTTAACAGTACAAAAACCGGCTTTAAAAATTACGAAAAACTCAGAAGCAAGCTTTGAAGTTACAGGAACTATTGAAGCGATGCAAGGTAAAAAAAAAGTAGATGGCTTGTATTTTGCAAGCGTCGTTCCTAAGCCAAAAGATATTCGCTTATACTTCTTCCCTATCTACACACATGTTGATGCATTTAAAGATATTTCTCCTGCTTTACGAAAAATGTTAAAAGGAAAAAGCTGTTTTCATATTAAAAATTTGGATGAAGGTTTGAAAATAGAAGTAACAGAAATGATTCAGCTTGGAATTAAAGTATTCCAAAAAGATGGACTAATTTAAGCAGTAGGCTTTTTCAATAATTGCTGAATCACAATTATTACTGAAAGACTAAAAGTAATTGTCAGCAAAATTCCTGAGAACATTACGATATATTTCATCCAAGTAATATCTTTCCAAAGCATCCAGATACCGCCAAACGTTAATACAATAGAAATAAAAGGCTCAATTATAAGCATTTTCTTTAGCCAAACAGGAATCGATGTCAGCATCACAATTACTCCGAGAAGCAGAAATATTAAAGAAAATGAAATAACATGCGCATGTACTATGGAAATAATTTCCTGCTCTGATTTCTTATATTTCAATGGGACGGAGTTTTCTAGCCCCCAATCATCATTCTCCCAATCATCTTCGGTAATTACCTCTTCAGTTTTATTGCCATTATAGCTTTCTTCTATTCCTTGAGGAGTAAATTCTGTTGTGTGTTTAACAAATAGAACACCCGTATAATATCCGAAACTTAATGTGAGTAAGAAAGCAAATATAAGGGCCTTAGCATAGCTAGGCAAATTGTGTATTTTCCCTTCTAATTTCAAGGTTGATTTTTTAACCGAACAGATATCTCAACATGCGTATATTTAGCCTTTTCAGCCTTCATATCGTTCAATATTTTATCCATCGATGCAGGCTTGTCTAAATATGAAATAGATGCATTTTCAGTTTTCTCAACATCACTTTCAGATAGACTGACAAAAGACAACGATAGAATAGTAATTCCGTTTTCCAGGAAATAAGTCAATGATTTTTCTACAATATCTCTATCAACCAGAATCGTGTTATTCATAACAACGGTCTGTTCTTTTAAATATTCTACTAATTTAGATTCCTGGGTTGTCATCATATTTTGGTCACAATTAGCACAAATTAACAAAATAAAATTAGAACCTTCAAAGTTTACCCGACTGATTGAGCTTATAAATTCTTTTAGTCAATTTTTTAACCCCTTCAACTGCAGACCGACAAGAGATTGTTGCTCCAGAAATACCCTGTATATCCTTCCCTAATTCAAATGGTGAAAAACTATTTTTCCCTCTAAATTGCCGCACGAAAGAACCACTCATTATTTCGCCACCATAGTCCTCTCTGTACACCAATACTTTGACCTCTTTTATGGTTAAATCATTATTGTATATTACCATGTAATCAAACTTATCAAACTTGCTTGGCGCTTTATCCAAATACATATAACCTAAATGCGTAGCGTTTCCCATTAACTTATACAAAGTTTGCTTTCTGATTTTAAACCCTAATTCCTTTTGATCAACCATTGAGACATCCAAAGTAACTATCTCAACCTCTTGATCTTTCCACAGTTTATCAAAGGTCTTATCTATTCTCTTTTGACCACTCTTATCCAGCCATGGTACATCCTGAAGTGCAACGCCAAAGGAAAAAACAGAAATAAGAATAAATATCTTCATAATTCAAAAGCAATTCGTAAATATGTATTCAACAACCTATCTAAAACCAAACCCCTAAACCAAGGTTAATCTGGTGTTTGGCATCTGTAGTTGGATCTATATTAATAAATTGTTGATAATCCGCTTTTAACACAGCGCCATTCGCTAATTTTAATCCAATTCCCGTTGTATAATCTAACCGACCATACGTTAAATTCCGAGCCATATTAATAACTGAATTGTGCGTGTCATAATTTTCATATCGTCCAAAAATGTTTAATTCCATTTCAGCGTCTTTATTTATGAGTGAAAGAACGTCATAACTCGCCTCTATATAATAACCAATAAAACTAGAGCCTAAGTCTCTTCCTGTATAAGCATTGTATTGATCTGAATTATCGTTATTGCTGTAAATAAATTGTCCTCTAGCCTTAAAAGCTTTATTCTGATATCGAAAATCAATTCCTACCATAGACATATTTATAACTGTAGAATCAGCAGTTAAAAGTGCCGTATTCTCGCGCATATCTAAGTTGTCATAAGCTGTAGATTGTGTTTTTCCAAAGTATCCAGAAAGGCCTAATTTTAATCCTTTTACTCCATAAAAATCTACTTTACCAGTAATATTGGGCGTGGTGAAAATAGAATTTGCTCCTTTTTGTCTGCCAGAACGATAACCCGAGTTGCCTCCAATCTTACCCACACCATCGTAACTTAATAATCCATTTACGACATATAATTGGTATCTTAAAGAAGCGCTAGGGAATTTACCTGAAAAACCTGCGCCAATTTCTCTCCATGTTGTTGGAATAATCTTATTATCCATATTTGGCCTTTCTACTCCGTTAAAAGTTGTTGGCTCGTGGTACTCATTTACAATTCCCATTGGAATTAACATTAAGCCCGATCGAAAGTTAATGTTCGAATTAAGGTTATGTTGCAAAAATGCTTGCTCTACATATAATTCCTTCACGTGTTCAAATTCCAATTCCGTTACGAAGAACGTTTTATCGGTAAACTTATACCCTAAAAACATAATCAATCGGTGGACATCCATATTTCCGTTATATCGCTGTGCGTTTGCAAGTTGTTGATTGAAGTGCACCTCACCATAACCTGCTACGGTAATTGCTTTTCCTCCATTCCCTGCTAAAATATTTTGAGCCGTGTTCATCGGTTCATTTGTAGTAGTATCTGTAGATATAACCTGCGCTTGCGCTATATTTACAAAAAACATCAATAATAAATTTAGGCTTAATCTCTTCATTTAACTTTACGCTTAGTGATTTATATATTCCTTATTTAGAATCAATCTAATTAATTCTACACTGCAAAAATAGATGTGGAAATTTAAGTGTGCAATACCACTTTTAGGGTATTTTAAATCTACAAAAATAAGAGAAGTGTTGAAAACTACTGCTGATATTGGGCCAAAGCAAATTTTACTTTTATTTATTATTTTTAATCAATCTAAATAATACCCTAAAAGTGGTATTGTGGAAACTATATTCAGTTTGGATATTTGTAGAAACTTATAACCATTTAAAATATATAGTTGAGTAAGATAATTAAGATAGCGTTGGTGGGGAATCCGAATTGTGGTAAAACTACGCTATTCAATAAATTAACTGGTTTAAATCAAAAAGTAGGAAATTTCCCTGGGGTTACTGTAGAAAAAAGATCCGGCTTAAGCACGATGTCCGATGGCCAGAAATATGAGATTATTGATCTACCTGGATCCTATAGTTTATCATCAACATCTCCAGATGAGAAAGTAGTACAAGACATCCTTCTGGATACAAAAAATGTGTCTTTCCCAGATGTAGTTATTCTAATTGCAGATGTTACAAATCTCAAGAGGAATTTATTTTTAGTTACCCAAATCATAGATCTGGGGTTTCCTGTTATTGTAGCATTAAATATGTCGGATGTTGCTAAGAAAAAGAAAATTCAAGTAGATATAGAAGGTTTGCGTAACGCATTAAACGTACCTATTATTGAGGTTAGTGCAAAAAAAGAATCAGCATCTAGCCTTAAGTCTAAATTTTTAGCAGAACACTCTAAAAAGGGCGAAGCAATCATTGACTCGAAAAAAATTGGAGGAAAAACTCTCGGAGTACTTGCTGAAAAGTTTCCTAGCGAGAATCAATACCGACTCTTTAAATCCTTAAATAATCTAGAGAATTTAACCTGGTTGGCAGATAAAGAGTTTTATGAACTGGTAGTTCAAAACAGTAGCTATAATAGAAACGAAGCAGAACTACATGAAATCAACAATCGCTATGAGAAAATACAAGAAATAATTGCAGCTAATGTTGTTCCCGAAATTCCAAATGATGACGATGACACTACAACTAGAATTGATAAAATAGTTATACATCCTGTTTGGGGTTTCTTGATTTTTATGAGTGTTTTTTTCTTATTATTTCAATCTGTTTTTACGCTTGCTCAAATTCCAATGGAAATTATTACAAACGGAATGGCCTATATATCAGATAGCATTTCCAATGTTCTACCGGCAGGTTATATCTCTAATTTCATTACCGAAGGATTACTTGCAGGTATAAGTGGCATACTTGTTTTCCTACCGCAAATTATGCTTCTATTTGGATTGATTACCGTGCTTGAAGATTCAGGATATTTATCCCGAATTAGCTTTATGTCTGATCGTTTATTGCGCATGTTCGGCATGAATGGAAAGTCTATAATCCCTCTTGTTGGTGGTTTTGCGTGCAGTGTGCCAGCTATTATGGCTGCAAGAAGCATTGAAAGTAGAAAGGAGCGTTTGATTACGATCTTTATAACACCCTTAATGAGTTGTTCTGCGCGATTACCTGTCTATGTTTTTCTTACTGCTTTTATTGTACCGAACGAAATGGTGGGGGGAATAATTAGTCTGCAAGGCTT
Organism: uncultured Flavobacteriales bacterium; assembly: GCA_943788755.1. Lineage (GTDB taxonomy): Bacteria > Bacteroidota > Bacteroidia > Flavobacteriales_D > Parvicellaceae > CALSMU01. The sequence goes on along the minus strand of CALSRM010000001.1, from coordinate 67,277 downwards.
ATTTATGATGGGACTTTATCTTTTGGGAGTTGTATTTAGTTTGGTGATTGCAGTTATTCTAAATAAGTTATTAAAAATTACCGAACGCAGCTCCTTTATTATGGAGTTGCCAAAATATGGTATTCCCACCTTAAAAAACGTAGTCTCTACAATGATAAACAAGGGAAAAACCTTTGTTTTTGAAGCTGGTAAAATAATTATAATCGCATCCGTTGTATTGTGGTTCTTATCCTCATTCGGACCCTCTTCCGATAGGGAAAGAATAGAAACAAAGTACACTTCAGAGACAATGCTTCAGAGTCATACACTGCAAGAAATTGAAGTATTAAAATCATCTGAAAGATTAGAATACTCCTACATTGGTTATTTTGGAAAGTCGATTGAACCTGTTATTACTCCACTTGGATTTGATTGGAAAGTAGGAATAGCTTTAATTACCTCTTTTGCTGCAAGAGAAGTATTTGTTGGAACAATGACAACTATCTATAGCGTTGGAAGCGATAAGAACTCTAAGGAAGCGCTAGCATCGATAAAATTTGATAAACCTACCGCGTTCTCTTTATTAATATTCTATGTCTTCGCATTGCAATGCATGAGTACTATTGCAATTGTAAAACAAGAAACCGGTAAATGGAAATTCGCAATAACACAATTCTTGGTCTTTACAGGAATGGCTTATTTGGGCAGTTTTATTACCTATCAGTTAATGAGTTAGGGAAGTACCGCGTAAGTAAGAACTAAGATTCATCACTTCATTTTACGTTGAAAATATATTTTCAGTAAAATAGCGTTCTGAATGACAATCCATCTGTGTCATTCAGAACAATGTTTTGTAGTAAATTTATTTAGCATACAAAAAGCAGTGATGAATCTAGCCTCTAACTAATCATCAACTTTGTCTTACCCTTGCAATACCGGATTCTCGACAAAAGATTCATCACTTCATTTTACGTTGAAAATAAATTTTCAGTAGAATAGCGTTCTGAATGACAATTGCAATGAGGAGATTGATTTGGTTTCGCAAACCACCGCAATGACGGTGGAGCTGAATTACCTCAAATTTTCCTGAAACAATTTAAAAATTCTTTTGTACTCATCTGTCCAACTTGTAGCTTCTTTAAATCCATGAGGTTCGACAGGATAACCTACTAGGTCCCAATTTTCTTTTCCTAGCTCTATAAACCGTTGAGAAAGGCGAACGACATCTTGATATTGAACGTTATCATCAACCATTCCGTGTAACATAAGGAGTTTTCCTTGTAAATTATCCGCTAAATAAATTGGTGAACTTCTTCTGTATGCAATACTATCCAATACAGGTGTATTTAAAATATTGGAAGTATACTCATGATTATAATGGGCCCAATCGGTTACGGAACGAATTGCAGCAGCGCATGGAAATTTATCAGTAGTAAGCATTGCCATAATTGATATAAAGCCGCCATAAGACCCTCCGTACATCCCTACTCTATTGGAATCTACACCACATTGTTCAATCAGGTATTTACGTCCATCAACTTGATCCGATAAATCTTTCCCTCCCATATATCTATATATTCCTGTCCGCCAGTCTCTACCATATCCTTTTGATGCTCTATAATCAATATCTAAGACCGTATAACCATTATCTACCAATAAATTATGAAACATATATTCACGGTAATATCCGCTCCACCAATTGTGTGCATTCTGTAAATATCCGGCTCCGTGGACAAATATTACAGCTGCATGGTTGTTGTTTTCTGCAGTTGGCTTATAAACTCTAGCAGGAACATTGGCACCATCTTCGGCTTTGAATCTTATTACCTCCGGTGCTCTCCAACTATAATCTTCAAAAACAGGATTCAAGGAATGTGTTACTTGAATAGGAGTGTTTGCTTCTTTATTTTCAGTGATGTAAATCTCCCAAGGTTTATTTTTATAGGAATAACGACACGCTAAGTACTTTTCATCCGGGGAAACTGTAACCTCATAATTTCCATCTTCAGTAAGTATCGATGTCCATTTTTTTGATTTAATATCCAAGTGATAAAACGCTCGGTTCCCGGCGTGATTTTTATTCGCTGAAACATAAAACTTATTGCCATCTAGAGACAATTTAGCTGAATGAATTTCGAATTTTCCCTCCGTTAACTGTTTCTTTTTGTTTTTCTCCGTATCGTATAAATACAAATGCGAATACCCCGTTTCTTCCGATTGAAAAAAGACTGTTTTATTGTCTTTTAACCAACCAATATTTCCAGCTACTCCTTTCCAACTGCTAATTCCAGGGCCACCAATCCACGCTTCATCGTGTTGGTGATCGATTTTTTTCACCGAACCATCTACAAGGTTCAATAGCACAATCCAACGGTCTTTATTATCATACGATTTAATCTCTATTATTGCCTTTCCATCTTTTGAAAAATAGGGTCCATGAAAAATTATGTTTTTAGGAACATTATCTTCTGCTTTATAATTATCGCCTTCATAATCTTTTAAATAATTAGGTCTGGAATACATTCCTCCCAAATCAGAATCGCTCGAAACAACAGACAATGTTGTACGATTATTTAAATCATAAATATAAAGCTCATGGGTAGCATCCTTTCTTCCAATTTTTGATCTAGCACTAACACTTTCCGTCCATCCCGATTCCGTTACATGATCTTCAACTTGTGTGTGTTTATTCTTGGGATAATCTGACAAGATATACGTAACGTATTTTTCGTTGGGAGAAATTTGGACATTGTGTAAATATTTTCCACCGGTATGAATAGGTAAAGGTTGCGTTTGATCCCGAAGTTCATCACGGTTCTTATTCTCTGCTTTTCTCTTTGAACGAGATTGCACAATTTCAAACAACTCCAATTGCTGATTTTTTAAATAATCTTCTTCCTCAGACAATTTCTTCGATTCCTTTTCGGAAGTGTTGATAAAATTTGTTATTTGCCTGACTTGTACGTTTTTTAGATCATATAGGAATAAATCACCCGCTGAAAAAAAATAAATCCTAGAGGAATCATTCACCAATTGAATTGATTGAAAACCATCTAAATCATAATAAATTAATTCAGGTTTATCTGAATCACTTTTTTGACAAAACAAGGATGGTCCATTTGTAAAATATAAATTTGCTCCATTTTCGGATATTTCATAACCATTCAAAGGAAAGTCATTTAACTCTACCGGGCGAAGTTCAATAAATTCTTCTAGCGAATGTTTAGAATAGAAATACTCATCTATTCTATCATTGTCTTTATCTCTTTGGTAAATAATTTTATTATTGGGTGTCCAACTAATCGAATGCGGAAGGTTTCCTATAAACCCTTCCCCCTCCATAATAGTGCTTATGGATAATGATGATTTATTTTCAAGTTGAGCTTCGGCTGAGCCTGCAATAAAAAATAAAAACAGAATTAATATAACTTTCATATTCAATATTTGTGAATAAAGATAATCAACTAAATCAAAATTCATTTACTTTGTAGGAAGACAATAATATAATCAAAAAATATATGAGTAATCCATTACTGCTTTCAGCGTTTAGCACCCCTTTTAATACAATTCCTTTTGAAGAAATAAAACTTAAACATTACATGCCTGCAATGAAAAAAGGCATTGAATTGGGAAAGGCTGAAATTGCTGCAATTAAAGACAATCCATTGCCAGCGAATTTTGAAAACACTTTTGAAACGTTAGAAAGGTGCGGGAAGTTATTAGACACAGCATCGAGTGTATTTTTTAATTTAAATAGTTCTGAAACAAGTGAAGAAATGCAACAATTAGCACAGGAACTATCTCCAATGTTAACCGCTTACTCTAACGACATTTTAATGGACGAAGAGTTATTTACACGTATAAAACAAGCATACGAAAACTCAAGCGAAGACAACCTAAACGCTGAACAAAAAATGTTACGAGAAAAAACATTTAAAAGTTTTGTAAGGAATGGAGCAAATCTTCAAGGAAAAGATAAGGAAACACTAAAAACATTAAATACCGACCTTTCTAAACTAAGTTTAACATTTGGAGAAAATCTTTTAAAAGCTTCCAATGCTTTTGAAATGTGGATTGATAAGGAAGATGAATTAGTTGGGCTACCTGACGGGTTCAAAGAGGCTTGTGCTATTGCGGCAAAAGCTAAAGGCAAAGAAAACACTTGGTTAATAACATTAGAATATCCTTCATTCATTCCTTTTATGAAGTATTCTGAGAATAGAGAATTAAGAAAAAAACTCTATTTGGCTTTTGGATCACGTTCATTTCAAAAAGACGAGAACAATAACGAAAGTAACGTTCGAGAAATTTCAAAACTTAGACACCAAAAAGCCAATTTATTAGGATATGCTTCTCATGCTAGTCTAATACTAGAAGAAAGAATGGCCGAAAAGCCGGGTAAAGTATATCAATTATTAGACGAACTATTGGAACATGCTTTGCCAGTTGCTAAAAAAGAAATGGAAGAAATTCAAGAATTAAGTAATAGACTGAATGGACCTTCTCCAATAGAAAGGTGGGATTTCTCTTACTATTCAGAAAAATTAAAAAATGAAAAATTTGCAATCAATGACGAAATTTTAAAACCATACTTCCAATTAGAAAAGGTAATTGATGGTGCTTTTTTAACTGCAGAAAAATTATATGGAATTACATTCGAAAAATTAGAGAACATTCAGAAATACCATGATGATGTAATTACTTATGCAGTTAAAGATAAAAAAGGTAAACATCTTTCCGTTTTCTATGCAGATTTCTTTCCAAGAGCTGGAAAACGAGATGGTGCATGGATGACTTCTTTTAGTGGTCAAAATAAATACGATGGTTTAGATACTAGACCACTGGTTTCTATTGTCTGTAATTTCACTAAACCTACTGACACAAAGCCCTCCTTATTGACTTTTGGAGAAGTAACCACGTTGTTCCATGAGTTTGGACATGCATTACACGGAATGATGGCAAATGGCCATTATGAAAGTTTAAGTGGAACTTCTGTTTATTGGGATTTTGTAGAACTTCCTTCTCAGTTAATGGAAAACTGGTGTTATGAAAAAGAGTGTTTAGACCTCTTTGCACGACATTATGAAACGGATGAAATTATCCCAATTGATTTGGTTCAAAAAATTAAAGATAGCGCCAACTTTTTAAGTGGTTATCAAACGGTTCGTCAAGTTGGATTGGGAAGACTGGATATGTCTTGGCACAATTTGACTTCTATTCCAACTAACAGCGTTTATGAATTTGAAGAAAATGCGATAAAGGAGACTGAGCTATTTCCTCCATCAAAAGAAACTACTACATCTTGCGCTTTTTCACATATTTTCCAAGGAGGATACTCTGCTGGATACTATAGTTATAAATGGGCAGAAGTATTAGAGGCAGATACATTTGAATTATTTAAAGAAACTGGTATATATAACAAAGAAACTGCTACCAACTTTTTAGAAAACATACTTTCTAGAGGAGGAAGTGAGCACCCTATGGAATTGTACAAGAAATTTAGAGGAAAGGAACCTTCGACAAAGGCGTTATTAGTTAAAACAGGGTTAATTGAAGTCTAAACGCACATGAACTTTAGAGTTGCTAGACATACAGATAATTTAGAAACAATAATTAAGTTTTATAGAGATTTGTTAGGATTGGAAGTCATTGGAGAATTCACCAATCATAATAAATATGACGGCGTATTTATCGGCAAAGAAGGATTGAATTGGCATCTCGAATTTACCTCATCAGAGGAAAGTCCGAAACACCAGACTGACAAAGACAATTTGTTAGTCTTTTACCTCGATTCGGAAGAAGAATACATTCTTCTAAAGCAGAAATTCAATGACAATGGATTTAGTTCTGTTCAATCAAAAAATCCATATTGGAATAACAATGGCTCAATGTATATAGACCCTGATGGATTTAGAATAGTTATTACAATGATGAAAAAAATAAGACCTTAGTAAAAACTATAAATGAAAAGTAAAACTAGATGCTCTTGGTGTGGAGACGACCCTCTTTATGTTGAATACCATGATACTGAATGGGGAGTTCCCCTTCGGGATGAGCAAAAATTGTTTGAATTTTTAGTATTAGAAACTTTTCAAGCTGGATTAAGTTGGATTACAGTTCTTCGAAAGAGAGAAAACTTTAGAAAAGTATTGGATAATTTTGATTACAAAAAGATAGCGCTTTACGACGAAGTTAAAATTACAGAACTTCTTCAAGATGCTGGAATCATAAGAAACAAACTAAAAGTTAGAGCTACTATTTCGAATGCTGTTGCATTTATGAAAATTCAAAAGGAATTCGGTTCTTTTAGTAAGTATATCTGGGGGTTTGTAAATGACACTCCAATACAAAACAACATCAAATCAATGTCCGAAGTTAAAGCTACTACCGCAACTTCAGATAAGCTCAGTAAAGATTTAAAGAAAAGGGGATTTAAATTTGTAGGACCGACTATGATTTATGCTTACATGCAAGCAACAGGAATGGTGAATGATCATACTGTTGGTTGTTTTAGACACCAAGAAGTTCAGACAGCTTAATTGGTCTCCGTATCCCAAATATACTCGGATATTACTGCTCCATTTTTGAAATAATTTGTACCCCATTTTGCAGAAACTTTTTTGTATTCGTCACCTTTTACACCTTTAACTATAACGCGCAATATTGTAATTTCAATTACATCTCCTCGTCCGTTTCTTCTTTCGAACATCTTTTCAGTAATTCCCTCTGGATATTGAGTCGCCAGCTTTTGTCTATTTTCATCTGTAAACATAGTAACACTTTGATTTTTTATCCGATCCAATTCCTCAGCATTTTCAACACCTACATCTTTATTCCTATTGTAGGAATCACTATTTTCATCCTTTAATACGTCATCATATTCACTCAAAGCTTCAGCGTTTCTTTCTCTAGAATCATCTGCGTCAACTGAAAAATCGGCAACTCTTGTTTCCATTTCCTCGTTTGCCAGCTCATTATCATAAGTCCTATTTGCGCCAAAACCGACTCTATTTGCTTGTACCTTAAATTCATCTTGCTCGAAATTATCCATCGATTTCACATTGTTTTGGCGGCTCTCATCAGACTCACTTGAAAAATCATTAATACGCGTTTCCATAGTCTCATTGGCTAATTCATTATCATACGTTCGATCCGTTCCGAAATCAATTCTTTCTCCTTGTTCCGTATAATCATCCTGTTGATAATCCTCCATCGATTCAACATTATCTTGTCGGTGATCATCAAATTCACTTGAAAAATCAGTAATCCGAGTTTCCATAGTCTCATTGGCTAATTCATTATCATACGTTCGATCCGTTCCAAAACCGATTCTTTCTCCTTGTTCCGAATAACCATCCTGCTGGTAATCCTCCATCGATTCAACATTATCTTGTCGGTTATCATCAAATTCACTTGAAAAATCAGTAATCCGTGTCTCCATAGTCTCATTGGCTAATTCATTATCATACGTTCGATCCGTTCCAAAACCAATTCTTTCTCCTTGTTCCGAATAATCACCCTGCTGATAATCCTCCATCGATTCAACATTATCTTGTCGGTGATCATCAAATTCACTTGAAAAATCAGTAATCCGTGTCTCCATACTCTCATTGGCTAATTCATTATCATACGTTCGATCCGTTCCGAAACCAATTCGATCTTCTTGTTCCGTATAATCACTCTGCTGGTAATCCTCCATCGATTCAACATTCTCTTGTCTATAATCATCAGATTCACTTGAAAAATCAGTAATCTGTGTCTCCATTGTTTCAGTGGCTAATTCATTATCATAAGTTCGATCTGTTCCAAAACCAATTCGATCTACAAGCTTCGTATAATCATCCTGCCGTAAATCCTCCATCATATTAACATTATCTTGTCGATGTCCGTCGGATTCCAAAACACTTTCATTTATCTCAGTAATTAAGTCTTCTTGTTCTTCAAAAGTATTGTAAATTTTATCTAAGGTAATTTCTTCAAGAATTGATTTAATCGCAAATTCCTTTTCGTGATAGTGCTCAACCGACTTTACATTTTCTTCACGGTGAATATCTGAATCCATACTAAAATCATTCATCCTTGTTTCCATATCCTCATTGATCGCATTAATTTTATCACCTAATTCATGTTGATTATTAGCAGATGTTTCCAACCTTAGCGCCATTTCTTCCTTTGTCTTTGTTATAGTTTCAGCATTTATATCATTATCATCGATTCTTCCACTTGTCATCATAAACTTAACATCGGCTTCCGTATATTTTCCAGTTATCTCTTCCCCATAGAGATTTTCAACAAACTCAACTGGTTTCAATTTATCTTGCTCTAATTTTTCCGCAGCTAATTGCCCCAATAACTCATTTATCTCATCAATCTTCTTTTGGGGGTATGGAGCATTTGGCTTAAGGCTAAGAGCACTCTTAAATGCCTTCAAAGATTTGCTATACGATTTATTACCAAATTCAGAATTTCCAGATTTAATGTAAGAAGAATACAATTTATTTTGCTTATTCTTCTCGGCAATCAAACGTTTTATCTTTTTTATCTGTGTTGGTGGATAAGAATCTTCTAACTTCATTCTCTTTGCACGTTGATACAACTCTTCAGATTTCACATAATCCTCTTCGCTAAATAGTTTATCGGCTGCATCAATAATTTTTTGATATTGTTTATTAACCTCATCTGCTAATGAATTTTGCATCTGATTATTTATCCATTTAATTTGCTCCTGTGGGTAAGGCTCTGAATATTTAATCTTATGCGCTTCTTTGTACAATTGTTTCGCTGGATCCCAATTTTTAGCATCGCGCGCAGCATCTGCCAATGCTATTTTATCCTCGTATTCTTTATCTATTGACTTACTTTCTCCTAAATCCTGCAACTTTCTTTCAATAATATTAATTTGGTTTTTTGGATAATCCTTAGTCAATAGTGCCAATGCTTTTTCATAATTACTTTTCGAGTTTTGCCAATCTTCAGCCATAAATTCACCATCAGCTTTTGTTATTAGTTGATTATATTTCTCTTGCTTATTTTTCTTGTCATTTAATTTGTTATCAATTTCTGCTATTTGATCTTTCGGATATTGTTTATCGATAACACCTAATGCCTTGTTGTATGAAATTCGAGCTTCGTCCCAGTTTTCAGATTCAAATTCATTATCAGCCTTCGCAATTAAAGAACTATACTTGTTTTCTTTTGATGCGTTTGCAAAATTGTCTGCTAGTATTTGTTCAATTTCTACGATTTTCTCTGACGGATAGGCATCCGCTGTTTCAAATTTTGTTGCGCGCGTAAAAAGTTCCTTCGCCTTAGAATAATTTTCATCTGCAAACATTTTATCGGCTACATCAATTATTTTTTGATATTGTTTATGTAGATCATCTGACAATTGAGATTTCATTTTATCATTTATCCAATCTATTTGCTCTTGGGGGTAAGAATCAGATGGTTTTTCTTTATTTGCATCCTTATATAGTTGCTTTGCTGCATCCCAGCTTTCAGCATCTCGAGCAGCATCGGCCTTGGATATTATTTCATTGTATTTAGCAGCTAATTCGTTTTGTTTTGTTTCCGATGCTATTTTTTCACTTACCTCTAACAACTTATCTTTTACAAGCTTATTCTCTGGATATATTTTAGAAGCTTCAATAAATGAATTTTTAGCCTTATCCAGTTCTCCTTCCTTTAGTTGATTTTTAGCACTTTCCACTAAATCATCAAACTCTTCTTTCCTTTTATTTTCATCAGCATCTGCTGCTTTAGCATCAGCCAACTGTTTTAATTTCGCGTCTATTTCTGCTATTTTTTCTTTTGGCAATTGCTCATTTGGAAAAACAGCTAAAGCTTCTTGGAAAGTGGATTTTGCTGACTCCCAACTCTCCCTTCCAAATTCACTGGTTGCCTTTGAAATTAAATTGTCATATTTCTTTTGTTGGGCAGCTTTATCCGCTTTTACTCCAGCTAACTCTTTTAATTTGACCTCGATTTCTGCTAATTTATCTTTTGGTAATTGCTCATTTGGAAAAACAGCTAAAGCTTCTTTGAAAGTGGATTTTGCTGACTCCCAATTTTCACTACCATATTCTCCAGTTCCTTTTGAAATAAGATCATCGTATTTCTTTTGTTTTGCAGCTTTATCTGCTTTTGAGTCAGATAACTCTCTCGCCTTTATTATTTGTTTCTTCGGGTAAGCTTCATTCGGTTTTAATGCTGATGCTTCCTCAAAAGCTGCAATTGCTTCATCATATTTTTCTCCTGTCATGGCTAAATCACCTGAAGTAATTAAGCTATTGTATTTTTCATCTAGTTCTTTTCTTGATTTTAGAAGAGCTTCAATTTCGGCAATTTTATCTTTTGGGGCTTTTTCACTTGGCTTTATCTGCGATGCTTCTTTATACAAATCTTCCGCTTCCTTCAACTCATTCGCTTTGAACTGGATATCGGCTTGTCGCATCTTATCGTTGTATTCTTTAAATAAGGCCGCATCATCCGCTAACTTTTGTTTATCATTAACCGCTTTAATCTTTTCGTCCGGCAATGAATCATTTGGTTTAATTGCTTTTGCATTGTTATATTCAACAATAGCGGCGTCAAAATCATTTGAAGCAAGTAATTGGTCTCCTTTTTTTATGGCCTTATTAAATTCTTCATTAAGTACTTTTTGCTCTTCGAATTCTATTAATTTGTTTTCTGCGTCGGCAATTTTTGCTGTAACACTCTTGTCCTCTTTTATTTTTAACGCCTCTTTGTATTTAGCAATAGCATTGACATATTGTTTAGAACTAATTGCATTATCTCCCGCCTTAACCAATTGCATAAATTTTTGCTCATGCTCATTATCCGCATTAGCAAGAGCTGCAATAAACTTATCAATTTCTTTTTTACGTGTTTTTATATATCCAAAATCAAATCCTAAACTCCCTGTAGTAGGATCAATATGTGCTTTTGCTACTGGACGACTAGTAATAACAGCGTAATCAATGTTAGGCTGCTGATTAATTAGAGAGGTTCCTAATTCATCTAGATAGGTCTTTTTTTCATTTATGTCTTCTGCAAAAAAACCTTTTTTCGCATCAATTACCACAGATTTATTCACATAGCCCTCCTTACTAAATACTACTTTATATACATGCCCATATTCCGCCTCTACCGCTGGATACTTTCCAGAAGAGGCTGTTGACACAGTTTTAAATAAAACATTATTCTTAAAAAACTCAACCGATACACCAGCTAATTTACTACCTGAAGAATTTGTGATTTTCCCAGAAAACATAAGAATTGGGTCATCTTCTTGCGCATTAACATTACTTCCAACAAATGCTAAAAATGTCGTAATTATAAATAATAATATTTTGGTATATCTACCCATATTTTTGAACTGCAATCAACAAATATCGCTAATTATAACGATAACTTGAAAGATATGCTTCATTTTATTAAACCGACTGTATAACGTATTATATGCGAAAACGTTACTTATTTATTACCCTTATTTTCAATATTGAAAAAAATTTATATCCTGTAAGTTTTAATTCAAAAAAACTCGAGAAAGCATAAGCTTTCAATACAAAAAATGATGAAAAAAACCTGAAAAAATACTTCATAGTTATACTAATTTTTAAAATCAAGATACACCCAACTTTACAATTGGTTCATTTTAAATACCCCTTAAATAATATTTATCATTAACTTTATATTTTTGAAGCAACTATACGAATATAATAAGCGTCAATCAAAGATAAAATGAAGTTAAAATTAACCTGTGCTTTTTTTATCGCAATTTTAGGGAATTGTTATTCGCAAATTGTGATTAACGAATATTCCGGAGCAAATATGAATTCAACCGCAGATAATTACGGTGAGTTTGGAGATTGGATAGAGCTTTACAACACGGGGGGAACTGATATCGACATTACTGGATGGTACTTATCTGATAAAATTTCCAATCCTTTAAAAAACGTAGTTACTGGTGGGATGGTCCCAGCCGGGGAATATCTTAAAGTTTTTTGTTCTGGGAGAGATGAATTTTCAGATGGAAACCTGCACACATCATTCAAACTAACGCAAACAAAACCGGAAGAAATACTAATCTCAGACGCAGGTGGAATTTTGGTAGACCAAATTCAAATGGTCCCATGCCAGCTTGGACATTCTAGAGGGAGAACAACTGATGGTGCTTCAACTTGGTCTTTATTTACATCACCATCGCTTGGAAGTTCTAATGCAAACGCTAAGCAAGAATATGCAACTAAACCATTATTTGATATTGTATCCGGTATTCAAAGCGGTAATATTAATTTAACAATAAGTTCTCCAGATGCAAACGTTTCATTGTATTACACAACTGATGGCTCAACGCCAAACGCTGGATCAACTCCTGTATCAGGAGCGATTGCGCTTACTAATAATACTGTGATTCGTTGCATTTCAATTAGTACTGACCCTAACATCCCACAAAGTTTTGTAGAAACGAACACTTACTTTTTCAATATATCCCATACAATGAAAATCCTAGCTATATGTGGAGATGAGGTAATGGATTTCATCAATGATCAGGCACCCGGCTCTTTTTCAAGTAATTTTAGAGGAGCATTAGAGTTTTTCACTTCATCAGGCGCGCTAATTGACGAGGGAGAAGGCGAATTTAATAAACATGGAAACGATAGTTGGGCATACGACCAGAGAGGTATTGACTTCATAATGAGAGATCAGTATGGATACAATTATGCTATTCAAGACCAAATATACAGGGGTAAAAGCAGAACTAGTCATCAACGATTGATGATAAAAGCGGCAGCTAACGATAATGTTTCTTTTGAAACAGGAGGAGCGCATATAAGAGATGCATATGTTCAATCCTTATCTCAAGTAGGAGGTTTAAGAATGGATGAAAGATCATACGAACCTGCAATACTTTACGTAAATGGCCAGTACTGGGGTCTATATGAAATAAGAGAGAAAGTAGGTGATTCTGATTTTACGAGTTACTATTATGATCAAGACGAGAAGTATGGTGGAGGTCCTAATGATGTTCAATTTTTAAGAACTTGGGGGGCTACTTGGGAAGAAATGGGTGCTCCAAATGCTCAGAATGATTGGAATACACTGGTAAATTTTATTACAGGAAACGACATGAGTATTCAAGCAAATTTTGATTATGTTGACAGCGTTTTTAACTGGAAAAGCTTAGTGGACTATTTTTGTTTAAACAGTTATATTGTCTCTGCGGATTGGCTCAATTGGAACACATCCTGGTGGAGAGGTTTAGATCCTAATGGAGATAAGAAAAAATGGCGTTATACCTTGTGGGACATGGATGCCACTTTTGGTCATTACGTTAATTATACAGGAATTCCTGACCAAGGTGCTACTGCAGATCCATGTGCTGTTGAAGCTTTACCTGATCCAGGAGAACAAGGTCATACTGAAATTATGACTGAATTAATGAATAACCCAACTTTTGAACAATACTACATTTCAAGATATATTGATTTGGGAAACACTGTTTTTAGTTGTGATTTTATGCTAAGTCATTTAGATAGTCTTATTGCATTAATAACTCCAGAAATGCCTGCGCAAGTTGCACGTTGGGGAAGCAGTGTTTCAACTTGGGAAGCAAATGTTCAAACGCTGAGAGATTTTATTACTGACAGATGCGTTGAGATTGAGACCGGACTAGTAGACTGTTATGACCTTGTTGGGCCTTATGAGGTAACTTACGATGTTGCACCGGTTGCATCAGGTACGATTAAAGTTAATTCAACCACACTTGACCAATACCCTTGGACGGGAACATATTATGGAGGAATTGATATACTCTTAAAAGCAAATGCCAATCCAGGATTCATATTTGATTATTGGGAGTCCTCAATTTCCGACCCTATCAATCCCGTAGCAGACTCAATAGACGCATCTACATTAATAACTGGAGATCAAATAATTACAGCTCATTTTAGAACTGAAGGAACACCACCTACTCCAACTTTTGAGGGAGTTTATGTTCCCACTGCATTCTCACCTAACAATGACGGAAACAATGATTTCTTGCAAACTTACATTGGTGGAAATGTAGAAGATTTCTTATTTGTAATTTACAATAGATGGGGAGAAAAAATATTTGAAACAGGTGATAAACTAACTTTTTGGGACGGTACATATAAGGGTATAGAATTAAGCACTTCAGTTTTTGTATACAAGATAAACATTCAATATATGGATGGCACAACCGAAGTTAAAGGAGGGAATATTACACTTGTTAGAAATTCAGCAAATTAAGGGTGAATAAATTAGTTTACATATTACTTCTAATCGTGCCTTTCACTTTATGTGGACAAGATGTACATTTCGTGCAATCTTCTACTACCCCACAATTAATAAACCCGGCTACTGCAGGTGTTTTTGACGGCTGGGAAAGAGTAAGTATTTCACATCGTCAACAATGGCTTTCTGTAGGAAGTCCTTATGTTACTTCACAACTTTCTGCTGACTTAAACCTTTTAAAAAATGAAAATGGTACGAGCAAAGGTTATTTGGGAATAGGGTTAAATTTTTACAGCGATGTTGCAGGTGATGCCAAATTTGGAACAAATAAATTTAGCTTAGCGCTTAATGGTATTATTCAAGTTGCAGAAGACCAAACAGCATCTGTTGGTATTGAAGTTGGAGGAGCCCAAAGAAGTGGTGATGTGAGTAAATTAAATTGGGGAAATCAATTTAATGGGCAAGATGGTTTTGACTCTCAAATTGCATCTAATGAAGCAAATATTAGTTCATTTATTTACCCAGATTTTGGAGCTGGCGTTTTTTACAGATATAATGGTCATAAATCTACCTTCGTAAGAGAGGAAATAAAAAATTTCTACGGAGGAATCTCTTACTTTCATTTCTCACAACCTGTTTTAAACTATGGTAATGGCGCAGCCGATAGCCTTCATTCTAAAATGGTATTCCATGGTGGAATGCAATTGGATATTCCAGGGTCAAAAATCACAGTTGCGCCGTCATTCGCTTATTTCCGGCAACATAAATTTAAAGAAGTGCTAAGTACCTTACTCGTAGAAATTTAGGATTCATGAAGGAACTCGATATACTGGATCTATACTCTGAGTCCTATTTCTCTATTGGAGCAACATACAGGTCTAAGGATGCAATTGTACCTCAAATTCAACTTGAACTAGGAAACTATAGTATTGGTCTTAGTTATGAAATAACAACTTCCAAATTAAACAATGCAGCTCAAGGAGGCTTTGAAGTTTCATTCCAATGGGCGAATATAAATAATGCGCTGTTCAAAGGAAGAAGAACGAAAGGTTGGAAAAAACCGGCAGCAATGTAAATCTTTACATTACTACCTTTGTACGTTTGAAACAAAACCCCTTTATATCCTTACATTTTCAACTTTTCGTATTTTAGCGACTTGACAACAACCTATTATGACAAAGGATTTATTAAGTGTTTTTGAACCAGGAACCCAGGAAGGATGGTTAAATAAAATCACTTCTGATTTAAAAGGAAAATCGCTAGAATCTCTATTTTGGGAGTCTGAAATAGGACCAATAAATCCCGTTCTTTTTCATTATGAAGAAGTTACCTCTGACAACTTCCAGCAAAAAGAAAACAACAGTTGGAACATTAGACAACGATTTGACGCTGCTGCGAAAGGAGCAAATGAGCAAATTTTATTAGCTTTAAAAGGAGGCGTTAATTCTATTGAGATATCTAATTTATCATCTAAAAACATTAACGATGTTTTTAGTGGAGTTATGCTTGATATTATTCACGTTTATATCGACATTAACACAACTAATCCTAAATCTATTATTGATACATTTTATCAATATTGTACTTCGGAAAACATTGACACTAAAAACCTGAAAGGTGGGTTTATCTACGACCCTATTGGAAATGTTGCATTATCTGGAAATTGGGTGGAAGATGAAAAAAAAGATTTATCCTCAATTGCAGAAGTACTTTTAGCTGCAGATAATTTCAATAATTTCTCTATTCTTAACTATTAATGCTGCAACTTATTGTAATGGAGGAGCAAATGTGGATACACAAATAGCATATGCTATAGCGCATGCTAACGAGTATTTAAACCTATTTAAAGATGACCTTATTATTCTTGAAAAGATAATTCAAAAAACAGAATTTGCTTTTGGGGTTGGAACATCGTATTTTTTAGAAATTGGTAAATTGAGAGCTTTTCGGTCTCTTTGGTCAATCATAATTAATCAATACATTTTGATAGAAGATATTGAAACAAAAATTCACGCTATTAATGCGAACTTATACTATTCTAACAAGGACATGTATAACAATCTTTTGAGAGCCACTACATCAGGCATGAGCGCAGTGCTCGGAGGCTGCCACTCACTCTCACTTCTTCCATTTAACCTCAATACTACGGGTAATAATGAGTTTGGTCAACGAATTTCAAAAAATATTCAATTACTCTTTCAAGAAGAAAGCTATTTAAACCAAGTTAAAGACACTTCAAAAGGCTCTTACTACGTTGAAAACTTGATTAGCATCATAAAGAAAAAGTCTTGGGCTAATTTTCTCTCCATCGAAAAAACTGGTGGGTTTATAACTGCATTAAAAAATGGTGATATTCAGAAGCAAATCAATAAAGAGCTAGAGAAAAAGGTTAATGATTTAAAAGAAGATAAGCGAACAATGATTGGAGTCAATAAGTTTATAAATGAAACTGACGACTATACCGTAGGTTCAGAATTGAAAGGTAGATTAGAGAACACGTCTATTAACCCTATCCCACAAATTAGGTTAAGCGCCAGTTATGAATAAGTATTGTGACATAATTGATTTAGATAAAACTTATACAGAAGGTGTATTTAGATCACCTAAACCCTTTAATGTTTTTGACCTCCTCAATAATATTAAGGCACCTGCTGCTTTTTTCACCTCTCAAAGTGTATCGGAAGTCATATTTGCAGTTCTCTTAATATTCAATCGCAAAAAAACTGCTAATGGCATATTTTTTAAAGGAATTCAATTAACAAAACACTTACCTTACAAAACAAAGAAGTAGAATGAGAAAAGATTTTACAAATGTGAATATTGAATCGTCAGAGGAGAAACTAACAGCATCTTCAGAAAATGTACTGAATTCTCCTGAACAAATTCCTATAAAAAACCGCTATACCAAAACAGATTTAGCTGATGTTACTCACCTTAATTATGTTTCAGGTTTACCTCCGTTTTTGAGGGGACCTTACTCCACTATGTTCATTTCTCGTCCTTGGACAATAAGACAATATGCTGGTTTTAGTACTGCGGAAGAATCGAATGCTTTTTACAGAAGAAATTTGGCTGCAGGTCAAAAAGGACTATCTGTTGCATTTGATTTAGCAACTCACAGAGGTTATGATTCTGACCATGAAAGAGTAGTTGGCGATGTTGGTATGGCAGGTGTTGCTATTGATTCAGTATTGGACATGAAAATATTGTTTGATCAAATCCCATTAGATAAGATGTCTGTCTCCATGACTATGAATGGAGCAGTACTTCCAATTTTAGCTTTTTATATTGTAGCAGCAGAAGAGCAAGGAGTTGATAAAAAACTTTTATCTGGTACTATTCAAAATGATATTCTAAAGGAATTCATGGTAAGAAATACATACATATACCCTCCTCTTCCATCGATGCGAATTATTTCGGATATTTTTGAATATACTTCGCAAAACATGCCAAAGTATAATTCTATAAGTATTTCTGGATATCACATGCAAGAAGCGGGGGCTACAGCGGATATTGAGTTGGCATACACCCTAGCTGATGGTATGGAATACCTCAGAGCTGGAATAAAGTCAGGATTAGACATTGATACTTTTGCTCCAAGGCTCTCATTCTTTTGGGGAATAGGCATGAATCATTTTATGGAAATTGCCAAATTAAGAGCTGGAAGATTACTATGGGCAAAAATTGTAAAAGAATTCAATCCAAAAAGTGACAAGTCAATGGCATTGAGAACACATTGTCAAACCAGTGGCTGGAGTTTAACCGAGCAAGATCCATTTAACAATGTTGCGCGAACTTGTATAGAAGCAATGGCCGCAACTCTAGGTGGAACGCAATCTCTCCATACCAACGCATTAGACGAGGCAATTGCTCTACCTACTGATTTTTCAGCAAGAATTGCAAGAAACACGCAACTGTACATTCAGCAGGAGACTGACATTACAAAAGCTATAGACCCTTGGGCTGGATCCTACTATGTAGAGAAACTTACCAAGGACATAATGGAAAAAGCTTGGAGTTTAATTGAAGAAGTAGAAGAATTAGGAGGAATGGCAAAGGCAATTGAGTCTGGAGTACCGAAAATGAGAATTGAAGAAGCTGCTGCAAGAAAGCAAGCACGAATAGACTCTGGAAAAGATATTTTAGTTGGAGTTAATGCTTATCAGACGGAAAGTAAAGAAGAAATCGACATACTAGAAGTTGACAATACAAAAGTTCGACTTTCCCAAATTGCACGTTTGGATAAAATGAAATCTGAAAGAAATACTGAAAAAGTTCAAGATGCGTTAAACAACATAACCGAAGCTGCTGAAACGGGTGAAGGTAATTTACTAGAACTCGCAATTATTGCAGCAAAAGAAAGAGCTTCTTTAGGAGAAATTTCTTTGGCAATGGAAAAACATTTTAATAGATTTAAGGCCACAATTCGTTCTATATCGGGTGTATACTCATCAGAAGCTATGGAAGACAAAGACTTTAAAAAAGCAATTGAGTTAAGCAATCAGTTTGAAAAACTAGAGGGCCGGAGACCACGTATCATGATTGCAAAGATGGGGCAAGATGGACACGATAGAGGTGCAAAAGTTGTTTCTACTTCGTTTGCAGACATAGGATTTGACGTTGATATTGGGCCTTTGTTTCAGACACCAGAAGAAGCTGCGAAACAAGCTGTAGAAAATGACGTTCACTTATTAGGAATTTCATCTCTAGCTGCTGGTCACAAAACGCTGGTCCCGCAAGTAATAGCAGAATTAGAAAAATTAAACAGGGGAGATATTATGGTAATTGCTGGAGGTGTAATCCCACAGAAAGACTACCAATTTTTGTTTGATGCTGGAGTTGCAGCTGTTTTTGGACCTGGAACAAAAATTAGTAAAGCAGCACAGGATATATTACAAATACTTATTGAAGGGGCTGGTTAAACATGGGGTTATTCAAAAAAAATAAGGACAAGAAGAAAGCTGGAAAGTCTTCTATTAAACCAATTAATTATCCTCCAAAGATATTAGTTGCTTGGGGTGAAGCTATTTCTGGAAATTCAAAAATACTAGATTGGTTAATGAAAAACGGTTATCCTGAGCTCGGTATTTTTTGCCATGCATTAAAAAACGATGTCAAAGGGAAAGACTGGCTAATGAATAACGGATACCCGCATTTATTGGCAATGATTTCTGCTGGTGAAGGTGACGAAATAGCTTTAAAATGGTTAACTGAATTTGAATTTGATTTGTTAAAATACATGGGATTAGCTATAGATAACCACCCAGGAGCTCAAAAATGGCTGAGAGAATATGATATGATTTATGCAACCTTAGCTTTTAAAATGGCGGAAGTAAAAAACCATATTGAGATGAGGAATAATGATCCACATACTTTGAATATTTAATGAAAATACTAGGAATAATACCAGCTCGATTTGCTTCTACTCGCCTTGAAGGAAAACCATTGAAAGATATTTGTGGAAAAACAATGATTCAGCGCGTCTATGAAAAAGCAACACAAGCTCTAGAACACGTTTATATTGCAACGGATGATTCTCGAATAGAAGCGGAAGTGAAAAGCTTTGCTGGAAATGTGATAATGACATCGGCAGAACACACTACTGGAACCAATAGATGTGTTGAAGCATATAACATAGTTCAAAAGGAGTTAAATATTGATTTTGATGCTGTACTAAACATCCAAGGAGATGAGCCTTTACTCGAACCTGAAACTCTAACAAGCTTAGCGAATTGTTTTAATGATCCTTCAACCGAAATGGCAACATTAATAAGGCCAGTGCATGATAAAAAAGAACTTTTATCTACGAGTGATATTTGGGTTGTAATTGACAAAAATGATTATGCCTTATATTTCAGTAGAGAGGTAATACCGCACGTTAGAGGTGCGCTCAAAGATGATTGGATTGAGCACCATGCTTATTACAAGCATATTGGAATGTATGGATTTACTCCCAAAGGAATTAAGCAATTTGCTTCGATGGATCAAACAAGGCTGGAAAAATCAGAATCTTTAGAACAGTTGCGCTGGTTAGAAAATGGAGGTAAAATAAAAGTAGCTCATACTACCCATCATGCTTTATCTGTAGACACGCAAGAAGATTTGGATGAAGTGATTGAAATAATTCAAAAAAGAGGCATTAAATTTGATTAAGCCAAAGTTATATGAAATTAGCCTTACTACTTTTATTTCTTCCATTCATCACGCACTCTCAAAATCAGTACATCGAAAAGGTATTAGAGCACAGAACAAATAAAAACACTGAATACAAAGACTCATTAACATCTCCTTTTCATAAGGACATTGCTAATTTTGACAGTTTGAATTATTTTGCGCCGAATCCAAAATTCAATATTCAGGCAAAATTTATAAAAGAACTTGGGGCCCCTTTCGACATGACAACTTCTTCTGGGAAATCAAAAAAATTTAGAGTTTATGGTAATCTCCTCTTCAGGATAGATAGTATCGATTATGTTCTTCCGATCTACCAGAATTTAAAGTTGATGACGAATCCTCTTTACCGAGATTATATCTTTATTCCTTTTACAGATTTAACAAATGGAGAAGAAACCTATGGAGGCGGAAGATATATTGAAGCTACAATACCTACTTCAAATACATTTAACTTAGACTTTAACTATTGTTTTAACCCTTATTGTCATTATACAACTGGATATAATTGTCCAATACCACCAAAAGAGAATTTTTTAGACCTTAGAATTGAAGCAGGGGAAAAAGCATACAAAGAACATTAGGCTTTTATCGTTACCTTTTTAATCAAAGTCTTCGTTTTCAATTTTAAACACATATAATAAGTTCCAACTTCAAAACTTCGGGTTGCTAATGCCAATCCCCTATCAGAAAAAACCTCTATTAATGTTGTGCTAATCAACACACCTTCCAATGAATATAGTTTTAAGCTAACTTGCTTGTTGAACTCTGTAATGAACTCAAAATTAATATTGTCTCCTTTATATATTGAATCAATTGAAAACTCAATATTTCCAGAAGTTTCAATAGTATTTGGAACTGAGTCACTCTGACTAAAGGATGCTACCTGGATTAATAGACAAAAGATAAACAATATTCGTTTCATTGTTACAATATTAATAATTCTTAAATCTCTTCAATCAAACCAACAAAAAGCTTCGTTAGCTTCTTTTCTGCTTTGGCCGCAATCGCAATAATATCTTCTATTTTGACTGGCTTTAAATTATTAGGGTCGCATTCATCCGTTAAAACAGAAACAGCGCAACATGTCAATTCCATATGTCGAGCAGCAATAACCTCCGGAATAGTACTCATACCAACAGCATCTCCTCCTAATGTTCTTAACATTCTATATTCTGCAGGTGTTTCTAACATTGGTCCTTCAGCAGAGATATATACTCCTCTGTTCAAAACAACCCCTTCCCTTTTAGCTATAACATGCAATTTATTACCTAAATCAATTGAATAAGCTTCATGCATATCAGGAAATCGAGTACCTAAATCATTTTCATTTTTCCCTAATAAAGGGTTGAAAGGAAATTTATTAATATGATCTGTAATTAACATCAAGTCTCCTTGTTTGAATTCAAGATTCATAGCGCCAGCTGCATTTGATAGTAATAATACTTCTATTCCCAATTGTTTTAATACCCGAACAGGAAATACAATCTCTTCCATTGAATAACCCTCATAAGCATGAAAACGTCCCTGCATTGCAAGTATTTGTTTACCACCTAAGACTCCATACAGTAACTTACCTGAATGCGACTCAACTGTAGATAATGGGAAATTTGGGATTTGTTCATAAGGTATCTCTAATTCAACTTTTATCTCTTTAACCAAGTTTCCTAAGCCCGTTCCTAATACAATTCCAATTTGAGGAGTTGTAACTCCTTTTCCTTTTAAAAATCTTGTCGATTCGGCAATCCGTTCTAGATTCATTCTTATTTTTTTCTCTTAGGACTAATTCGGTTTATTGACTTACCCATCAATATACCCTCTTAGGTCTCCTAAATCATCTTCTATATCTACATCAGAAAGAGTCGGTAATAAATAATGTGATTTCTCTTGGTTTTTGATATCCAGTAAAGTATCTAAAAATACATTTTCGGAACTCCATTCCTTATTTTGAAATATTTCTAAATTAAGTTCTTTCATGCCAATCAAATAATACCCTCCATCTTTAGCTGGTCCGAGGACATAGTCACTTTCCTCAAGAGCTTTAAACGCCTCTTCGATTATACCTGAATTTAATTCAAAACAATCACTTCCAATTAAAACAACTTTACCTGCCCATTCAGCAAAGCTATGTTTGATAGCATTGTACATTTTATCGCCTAAACCATCTCCACTCTGAATATGCTTTTCATAAACCAAATCGTTAAATTGATCCATATTCTGGACAAATTCTGAATAATACAACTTCTTTTCAGCCAATACAGGTAAGGTAACCTGAAAAGTTTGCTCTAACAACAACTTATAGATATACAAAGCTTTTTCATCTCCAATTGTCCTAGCTAATCGCGTTTTCACCTTCCCTAGTTCTGGGTTTTTAACAAATATGATAAGATGATTAATACTCATGGAACGAAGATAAGAAATATCCTTTAGTTCATTTTATTTTCAAGCAATTTGATAAGGTAAATTTAAAGTTTATTAGCAGTTTTAAACAATAACATAGTAAATTTGCACCCATGCAAGAAGAGATCAACAAAGTTATAACCGTACTGGAAAATGGAGGGATTATTCTTTACCCTACAGATACTATTTGGGGACTAGGTTGTGATGCTAAGAACCAAGCAGCTGTTCAAAGAATCTACGAAATAAAAAAAAGAATACATTCTAAATCATTGATAATTCTTTTAGACGATGACCGAAAATTGAATCGTTTTGTCAGGGAAGTACCTGAAGTTGTGTGGGACATTTTAGATTACGCTATAAAACCTACGACTGTTATTTATCCCGAAGCCATCAATTTACCAAAAAATTTAGTAGCTTCAGATGGATCAATTGCCATCCGGATTACAAAAGATGATTTCTGCAGAAAATTAATACAGCGGTTTAAAAACCCTATTGTTTCAACCTCTGCAAATATCGCGGGGAGCAATGCTCCAAAAGATTTTAAAGACATAGCCCCTGAAATTTTGAAAGCAGTGGACCATGTAGTACATTTGCGCGCTTCTGAAAAAAACAACGAACCATCATCAATAATTAAAATAGGCCCAAAAGGTGAACTCGATATCATCAGAAAATAAAAAGAAAATTCAAAAAGTAATTCATGACGAGGTGTTTAGGATTGTGGCTGAATGCGGAGAAGAATTAGGTAAACCTGTTTTTGTTATTGGTGGATATGTTCGTGATGTAATTCTGGAAAGACCGAGTAAAGACATGGATTTTGTGATAGCCGGATCCGGCATTGCATTAGCAGAGCTAGTAGCTAAAAAACTAAAAGCAACAAAAGTTTCTTTCTTTAAAACTTACGGTACTGCAATGATCCACTACAAAGGTTTTGACCTGGAATTCGTTGGTGCCAGAAAAGAATCTTACAAGCGAGAATCGAGAAACCCTATGATCGAAGATGGAACATTGGAAGACGATCAAAGAAGGAGAGATTTTACCATTAACGCAATGGCCATAAGTTTGAATAAAGATAATTATGGAACGTTAATCGATCCATTTGGAGGAATTGAACATTTAGAAAAGGGAGTTATTAAAACCCCACTCGATCCTGATGTTACTTTTTCGGATGACCCTTTAAGAATGATGCGTGCAGTGCGTTTTGCTTCACAATTAGATTTCAATATTGACTCAGACGTGTTCAAAGCTCTTAAAGTTAATAAGAATAGAATCGAAATTATTACCCAAGAAAGGATTACGGATGAAATGAATAAGATTATTCTTTCGAATCATCCTTCAATCGGTTTTAAGTCCTTATTCTCATCGGGTATTTTACAGCTTATTTTTCCAGAAATGGCAGACTTGCATGGGGTTGAAAATAAAAATGGGAAAACGCATAAAGATAACTTCTACCACACTTTAGAGGTTTTAGAAAACATCTTACCCAATACGAATGATTTATGGTTAAGGTGGGCTGCAATTATGCACGATATTGCAAAACCGCCAACCAAACGATTTCATCCAAAAGTAGGATGGACTTTTCATGGACATGAAGATAAAGGAGCAAGAATGGTTCCTATCATTTTCAAACGAATGAAGTTACCTTTAGATCATAAAATGAAGTTTGTACAAAAAATGGTTCAACTTCATTTGCGCCCAATTGCACTGACCAAAGAAATTGTTACAGATAGTGCTTTAAGACGCTTACTTTTTGATGCAAATCAAGACTTAGAGGCCTTGATGAAACTTTGTAGAGCGGATATTACTTCAAAGAATGAAACTAAAGTCAAAAAATATTTAGAGCGATTTTCAGAAGTTGAAAACAAAATTAAAAAAGTCGAAGAAAGAGATAGAATACGAAATTGGCAACCACCCGTTTCTGGAGAAGTTATTATAAAGACTTTTAACTTGAAACCATGCAAGCACATTGGAAACATAAAAGATGCTATAAAAGAAGCTATCTTAGAGGGAGAAATTGAAAACAATTACGATGCTGCATATAATTTTATGCTGATAAAAGGGGAAGAATTAGGACTTATAGCCCAAACTAATTAAAATGAAGACATACGTTTTTAGAGTAGTAGCTGACATCGAAGAAGATGTTTTTAGAGATATTGAGATTTTAGGTTCTCAAAACTTTGAAGACTTACACGATATGATTATAGAATCTTTCGATTTTACAGGAGACCAAATGGCATCCTTTTACATGAGTGATGAAAACTGGGACAAAGGTGAAGAGATTGGACTAATGGATATGGGGTTTGAGGAAGAACAAGGACCCCGAATGATGAACGTTACCACTATTAAGGAAATGGTAAATGAAAAAAACCAAAAGATATTATACCTATATGATTTTCTTAGAATGTGGATTTTTTACGTTGAATTTTTTGAAGAAAGAGACTTTAAAGAAGGAACCAGATACCCTAGGTGTATTCGAGAAGCTGGTTTATCTCCAGAAGAGACCTCGAAAGAAATTCCAGACTTAACGGAAGGAATGTTTGATGAAGAACCAAAAAAGAAATCACAGCAAGACGAAATCGATGATATCCTAAATGAATATAGCGACAATGAATTTGGCGAAGAAAGTGAAGGTGAAGGTCATGAGAACATAGACGATTACGATTTTTGACCTAAAAAAAAATTAAGCACCTTACTAGCATTTAAAAATTTCCGTTTAACATTTAATTTAAAAATCGATTAAACCTTCTATTATCTTTGTAGTCTCAACCGAAGAAAAAACCAATAAATGCTAAAAGCTTTACTATTTGCAACTCTACTATTAAGTTGTCTATTTACAGAGGCTCAAAGACCTGGAGGAGGAAGAAAACCAGGAGGAAGAAGCGGTGATTTTGTAGGGCAAATTAGCGGAAAAATCATTGACAAGACCTCAAACAAACCAATGGAATATGCCACCATCACGGTTTTTCGCTTGCATACCATGGAATTAGCTTCGGGAATTACTTCCGGAAAAAATGGCGAATTTGTATTGGAAAGTATTAAAGGTGGGATGTATCAAATACGATTTTCATTTATTGGATACACTACAAAAATTATGGACTCTGTAAAAATACATCCACAAAACAGCAGTATTGATTTAGGTAAAATTCTTTTATCATCTATCGACAACCAATTAGACGAAGTTAATATTACGAGTGACAAACCATTTGTTAAATATGAAATAGATAAAAAAGTAATTGACGTTAGCAACTTGAACACAACAGCTTCAGAATCAGCAGTTGAAGTATTGGAAAACATTCCATCTATCAACGTTGATATCGATGGAAATGTAAGTTTAAGAGGGAATTCTAGTTTTACATTATTAATTGATAATAAGCCAACTAATTTGGATGTTACAGATGCATTAAAATTAATTCCTGCAAACGCTATCCAAGAAATTGAAGTAATCACAAACCCATCAGCAAGATACGATGCAGAAGGAGTTAGCGGAATCATCAATATTATTCTAAAGAAAAATAGACTCAGCGGGATTAGCGCATTAATAAATGCGAATACAGGCACAAATTTAGGAACCGTTCCCGGTACTGAAATAGGTGAATTTAATCAGTTAGGAGGTGATTTCCTAGTCAATATTAATCATAAAAAAACATCATTAACAATTGGTGGTAATTATAAAGAAGGAGAAAAGCCTAGATTCAAAAGAGCCACTAACGAAACTATTTTTGACTCAATATTATCAAACGTTGAACAAGAGGGAATAGTAAGCAGAAACTTTGGTGGCTATGGCGCTAACTTTGAATTTGAATGGAGACCTAATCGAAAAACGATTTTTACAGCCGGAGGAAAACTGGGGAAAAGAAAATATGATTCCAGTTCAGATCTTATTTTCAAAGAAAGTGCTGAAAATACTTTATCCAATCAATATCACAACATTGAAATAGCTACTAGAGATTTTCTTAATTATGCTTTAAACACATCCTTAATCTACAATTTTAGAGGAGATAAAAAGCATTATTTAAATATAAGAGCAAATTATAATGTACATGATGGTAACGAAATATCAAGCACTGAATATTTCAATGTAAATAATGAGATACAAGGTGGAAATATTAATTATGAAACTGGACCATCCAATATGGGAAGAATTAATTTGGATTATGTTCGTCCTCTAAAGAAAATAGCAAGATTTGAGACAGGTTTTCAAGCGCAACTTGGAGTAAGCGGTGATCAAACCACTGCTTTTCAATACGATACTGTTTCAGAAAATTACATAGAGCAAACGGCTTTCAATACTACTGTTGACTATTTTCGGAATATTTATGCTGGGTATTCAATTTTGGCAGGGAAACATAAAAAATTAGGGTATCAATTTGGTTTCAGAGGAGAATATACAGACCGTACGATTACCTCTACCGGAGTTTCTGCCACCACTAAAATAGACCGATTAGACTTATTTCCAAGTGCTCACTTTTCCTATGAAGTGGATAAAGAAAATCAATTTATGGCGAATGCGTCAAGAAGAATACAAAGGCCTAGAAGTTGGTATTTCGAACCTTTTATTACTTGGCAAAATGCTTTTTCTGTGAGAACCGGAAATGCGCGCCTTATCCCAGAATATATTTTATCCTATGAAATTGGATGGATTCGAAAATTAAAAAAAGGAAACTTTTCTTTAGAAGCATATCATAAAGACGTAAGCAATAAAATTCAACGAATTAGCTCTGTTTATTCAGCAAACGTAATTATTACTAAACCAGAAAATATTGGAAAAGAATACGCTACAGGTATAGAAGCTTCCTATAACTATCCATTAGCAAAATGTTGGAAACTAGCGCTTTCTGGAAACGTATACAACTACAAGGTTACAGGACAACTTAGTGAAAGATCTTTTGACCAGCAATCATTTAGCTATAACGGGAGAATTAACAATACATTTACTTTAAAAGGAAACTGGAGACTTCAAGTCACTGGAAAATACAATAGTGCAATCGTTACTCCGCTAGGTAGTCAGGCTGATAATTACTCAATGGACTTATCAATTAAAAAAGATTTAAATAGTAAAAAGATGTCTATTTCCATGCAGGTGAGAGATGCCTTTAGTACCTCCAGAACAATAACAGAAAAGGAAAACACGAACCTTAAAACGATTTCCTTCCAGGAGCCAATCACACCAATGGTAAGTATTGCTCTATCAATGCGTTTAAATAATTACAGCAGAAAACCAGTAAAAGCAGACAGTTCGGATGAATTTTAGCGAATCCTAGTTGTTTCAATTTATCTCTTATAATTAATCAGTTTATTGATTGATAGATTCAATTCTTTGTTTACCCTTTCTATTAAATAGTTAAAAAAATCAACTATCAACTCTCTTTTTTCTCCTGGCTGGTGGGCATAAAACCATACATTTTTTACTCCTAAATTTATAAGTTCAATTATTCTCACGATCCATTGGTCGATCCGTTTTTGATCAAGAGGGTTAGAAAAATCACCTACGTATCGAATGAATAAGTTTTCGTTTGTCAATTTAAAACTTAAAACGTCCCTCCTACCTGGGGTATCCGTTAAAACAGGAGTAATGTTATTCTCTGCAAATAACGCCTGCCATTCATTTTGTAAAGTATCTGATTCAAACCATTCAGGAGCTCTTAGTTCAATTGCAAATGGAACATCCTTCGGTAAATACTCA
Source organism: uncultured Flavobacteriales bacterium (assembly GCA_943788755.1). Lineage (GTDB taxonomy): Bacteria > Bacteroidota > Bacteroidia > Flavobacteriales_D > Parvicellaceae > CALSMU01. The sequence continues at coordinate 38,788 of CALSRM010000001.1, read as the reverse complement.
GCGAACTTAATGAGTCCTTCAAATTTATCGGGGCGAAAATAATTCGCCATAACCGCAAAAGCTACCCCATTTTTTTCTCCCAAAAAATCCAGAGCTATCAAAAAATCCTCTAGTCTTTGCTTTGCGGCAGCTTCATTAATATCTTTTCGATGTGTAATTACCTGCGGAAACTTTAACGAAAATTTAAAATCATCACCTACACTATCTTTCCACTTTTGTAGGGTTGATTCTTTTGGAGTACCGAAACGAGTAGCAGCAACTTCTATACTATTAAATTGCTCGCCATATGCCTGTAAAAAATACTTTTGCTTGGTGTCAGAAGGAAACAAAGTTCCTTTGTAATTTTTATCCGAAAATACAGGGGCTCCAATATAAAAGTTAGGTTTCGCAACTTTCTTTAAAGCTGATAAATAACTTTTTGTTTGTTTGGACAATTTTGGAAAACTAAAATTAACATTCTCCCAAGTATCTAATTGGCCAAATTTCATTTATTCCGTTTCTGACTCTGATGCTTCCTTTTCCAATAAGCTTTGCTCATACTTATGCTTATTACGCAAATGTTTTATACAGTGCTTAAAATAAGGAAAGAAATGATCTTCTGGAACAAGGTTTCCGGGAATTTTGACCTTTTCAAACTGCGTATAAATAGAATCATTTGCGCCACTTATATAAATTGCGATTTTTCGTTCGTATAAATCGGCAACTGCATCTTCCAATGTCAATAAACCTGTTTCATCAATAAAAGGAACTTGCTTCATATCAATTATTACAGCTTCATAACCTTTTATAGATCTCATCTGTTGTCTAAACTGATCTGCAAAACCAAAAAACATAGGTCCATCTAATTGTTTAACGTATATCTTTTTCAATAATTCTTCGGGTAATTTATCATCCCGCGTAAAGGCCCCTAAATCACCTTCTTTAGTCATATCTTCCATTACTTCAGACATCTTTTTCATGAAGGTAACTACAGCCATTAAAGCCCCTATTGCAACTGCATCCAAAAGCGTATCGAAAACAGTAACCAGCAAAGTAATAATAAGTATTGCAGAATCTGCTCGTGGCACTTTTAATAGCATACCTAAGCCTTTTAAATCCAGCACCCCTATTCCTATTGTAAAAAGTATACCGGCCAGAACAGGTAATGGAACATATTTAACAACTGGGGCCAAGAACAACAAAACAAGGATTAAAAACACCCCTTTTATGATTCCAGACATATGAGTGGTAGCGCCTGATTTTATATTAATAACAGTACCTGTAGTAGACCCTGCACCAGGAAGAGCTCCAAAAAATGCTCCAACAAAATTACCTAGTCCTTGCCCCATTAACTCTCTATTACCATTGTGCTTGGTTTTAGTCATATTATCAGCAACTACAGATGTTAGCAATGTATCTATTGTCCCTAAAGAAGCCAAAGTAATAGCGGGTACCATTACATTAAGAATATCTTGAAATTGTATATTTGCCAATACATCAATTTTTGGAGAAGGAAGCCCACCTTTAAAAGCTCCAACAATTTCAAAAGCTCCTGCTGGCATTGCAAAATAAGAAATGAGCGTCATTATGACTAGCGCCACTAACACCGAAGGAATTTTCTTAGAAATTAACGGTACTATATAAATAAGAGCAATAGTTCCAAGCCCTAATATTAGAGCCCAAGTATTAACACTTCCTAAAGGCTGGCTGATTTCACTAAAAATATTGATAGCACCTTTAGGAGAGGTATGCCCCATTATTGGAAACAACTGCCCAATCATAATTATGATACCTATTCCACCCATAAACCCTGAAATAACAGGGTACGGAATAAACCGTACATATTGTGCAATTTTTAGGAACCCAAATAAAATTTGGAAAAGTCCAGCTAAAGCAAATGTCAATATAATATGAACCCAAGCATGATCATCCAAAATACCTCCATTTGAATCAATTCCTGTCGCAATTATTGCTCCTGCAACAAAAGCCATAGGAGCAGTAGGGTCACTAATTAAAGTTTGAGTACCTCCAATTATAGACGCTATAATAGCCAATATAATAGCAGCATATAAACCAGCTTCTGCCCCAAGTCCACTTAAGCCACCAAAACCTAACCCCAATGGAATTGCAACTATTGCGGCAGTAACACCACCGGTAAAATCACCTTTAAAACCTTTTTTATATTTAGCTAAGAATGCCATAAGTTATTTTTTTACCCAAAGTTGAATACCCTTAGGTGAACTAAAAGCATAATTTAATGTCTTGTGAATAAAAGGTTTAGGACCACTAGCTGGGAAAAATGCTGCACACGTTGGAGCATTTAATCCCCAAGAACCGGATTTTACTTGTTCTCCTTCAATAATAACTATCACCAATTTGTGTTTATCTTCTGTATCAATAGCAACCACGGCAAAACCATCGTTAGACATTTGTTGCGCATTATCTAAAGTTTCTTGTACTGTTGCCATTCCCAAATTTTTCCAGCTAGCATCCGTAGTTACAAAATCGAAAATGTCATGGTATTCCACGTATTCTCCACCCTTCTTCAAATCATCAATCCCGTAATACTCGCAAATAGCACGAGCAGTAAAGTTTTTACAATCATTTCTGCTTTCTGCATTTGCACTGCAATCGTTATACTCTTCCAATATAGTCTCAATTGTTAATCGCTTTTGAGTAGACATCTCCTTTTCTTCTTTTTCTTTCTCCTCTGTAGTTGGTCCGCAACCCACTATAAAAGCACTTAACAATAATGCAGTAAAAAAATATACTCTTTTCATGTATCTTTAAATTTTGACCTCACCAAACATAGGAAGATTGGATGATAAGAGAAAGGATTGTTAACAATTATATAGCTATTCATTATATCCATATCCCTGTAAGATTTAATTAAACCACTTCTTTCAAGGGTGAGATTGCTTCTGGTTTTTTAAACTTTCGTAATGACGACAAGTTTGAAAGAAAAAAGAAAAGCCTCTATAGCTTAAGTGAAACTATAAACTCAATTCAATATATTTGAACATCTATATGATAAATTTATAAGTGTTAACATTAAATGCGAATATGAAACCTGATTTAAATGCAATTCCAGAATTTTACAGAGGCTACATTCAATCCGTTTTGGATGCTGATTACTTAGATCTTTTAGGTAACGTTTATGCTGATGCAATTAACATTTTGATTGATATATCTGAAGAAAAGGCAAACTACGCTTACGCGGAAGGTAAATGGACAATAAAGGACATATTACAGCATATTATTGATTCAGAAAGGATCTTCACTTATAGAATGGTTGCAATTTCCAGGGGAGAAAAACAAGCTATCTTAGGATATGACCATAACGATTATGTTGCTTGTGCGAAAGCTAAAAATAGAAGTTTTGCTTCTCTTTTGAAGGAATATAAAAACCTTCACCAATCTACTAATGACTTAATCGCTTCTTTTTCTGCTGAAATGCTACAAATGGCAGGAAATGCAAATGGCAGTAACATGAAAGTAATTGACTTAATTTATATCAATGCAGGCCATCAAAAACATCACATTAAAATACTAAAAGAGAGGTATCTTTAAAAGTCAACACATATCAATAATTTGCATTCTTTGCTTTTTAACAACTACTGCAATTGGACAAGCAAGACTGAAACTAGCTGCATCAGGAAGGCTAACAATTGGGGCACTGTATAATTCTATTGAGAATAATGGAGAGGAACAATGGAGAACTTCAATTGCTCCCGTAATAACACTTGAACCTAGCATTAAATTAAGGTGGAAAAACAACCTTGCTATTTCTTTCGGAGGAGGCCTTAACTTATATAATTACGAATTTTCAATTCCTGGATACAACTACACTGTTAATTACATAGGTTTAAAAACTGAAAGTATCTTGAACAAGTACTTTTACATAAATGGTGATGTGGATTATATAGCTTTAGGGATTGGAGCTGGCTACATTTACCATTCGAATGATCAACTGAAAAAGGAAGAAGGTAATTTTAATGTATTAACCAATTCTCATAAGAGTGCACCGTTCTTTATTTCTCCACAAATTGGAACTTACAAAAGAGATGAACGCTTTGGTTATTCATTAATGCTCCAGTACACATATGTTTACCTAGAAAATCCATTTATTACATTTGATTTGAGTTCAACTAATTCAGAAGCTAAATCTAGTCATCTAGGAAATTACTTAGGATTGAATTTAATCGTTGACTACGATTTACGTAAAAAAGAAAAAAGCACTCCTAATCAATGGGAAAAAGACTTACCAGATGATCATTTAGCCAGAGAACTGAAACAACAAGGAAAAATGGATTGTAGAAGTCGACTAATTACCATTAAAGTTTGGGATTTTGGGATTATCGACAATGATACTATTTCATTTACCCTGAACGACAGGGTTATTTTATCCAATTATAAAATAACACACAATAAAAAGAAGATTAAAATAAAGCTGGAAACTGGTGAAAATATTTTAAAAATGGTTGCGCACAATGAAGGTAGTGTAAAACCGAATTCAGCGGCATTAGAAATTAAATCAGGATTTATAAAAAAGGCTATTACGCTCAATTCAACTATGAATAGTACCGCTATTATCAATTTGAACTATCTATATACGGAGTAAGCATTACTTTTTAAAAAGCGCGTCCAATATCCATGCTGGTCCAATTAATAAAAATTGAATGTCTTTCAAAAAAGAGGGTTTCTTTCCCTCCAAGTGATGTCCATAAAATTGAAAGACCCAAGCAATTGCAAAAATAACAACAGAAACAACCCATAAGTTAGCTATTATGGCTATTTGATAATTAATGAAAACACAGATGGCAGAAAAAAACAAAATTAAGATAGCCACTTTTATGGAAAGCCTTGCATAAAATATGAAAACTGGGATTAGTACAACAACCGCCCAATTAACTATTATAGGATCGTTAATATTTACTTTTGACAGAACCCCGATAGGAATGGACATTAACAGTCCCACAATTGAAAAGTAGATTGCGGGAACGCAAAAGTAATGGATCAACTTATTCGTTTTATTTTGGTGGCTTACTGCGTAGGCATCAAGCCAATCTTCTAATGTTTTCATAAAAAATGATATTAAAAATATAGATAATTAAACACCTCAGTTTCCTGTTTGATCTTTATCTCAATAACAACAATTTAATTAGCATAATAAACAAAATGTAGCTAAGCTTGCGTTTCTATACTAGACACACGTTCCTTTAAATCTTTCAACTCCACTCCTACACTCCTTAGTAAACTCATTACATGAGCAGGGTTAACCTCATCTTCTTCATATTGACCAAGACTTAAGTTGACGGTAAATTCCCAAATTTCCAGAACTTCAGAAGTATGTAAATCGTAAGGATGATATTGCTTGTTATCGGAAGACAAAATAATATAATCATCTTCAAGTCTATCTGTCATAACACGTTTATATACCAACCCATTTTCTTTAGTAAGAATAATATAGCAGTTGTTATTTCGAACCAATTTAGGATCTTCCATAAATTTTCCAACAACAAAGTCACCATCCTTCACCCAAGGATACATTGAATCTCCTTTTATTGGAAATGCCCTGTATTTTCCAGTGGGCAGGAAATTAAGGTTCATTATTGGAAGATTGGCAATGTATTCAGTATCGCTATATCCTGCTAAATAACCCGCGGAAGCCTCTTTCGATATTAATTCAATGACATCTTCATTTTCCTCATTAATAAGAACGGGAAACAAAACTCTATTGTTTCCAATATCAATAAACGTATCCTCACGCCCCTTCGTTAAATTCGTTTTAATCAATGCATCTACAGGAAGTCGAAAATATTCAGAATACCCAATTAAAGTATGAATATTAGGCTCTGCCCTTGCCTCTTCGTATGCGGCTACTTTGCTTCGTGTTAATTGTAATTCTTCTGCAAAAGCTTCTTGGGAGATTGCTCTCTTATTGCGAAGGTACCTTACGTTTTCTGAAAACTTTGACATTGATTAATTTTTAATCTTTAAATGTTCAATATTTAAGCTAAGATAAGAAAAGATTTGTAAAGACCTAATCGAAATGCTTAAAAAAAGTATGGCCACATTTTACGCTTAACGTATATTCATGATTAGCTGTAAAGCGTCATTGACAAAGTTTGAAAAAATTGCAGAAACCTCTTTTTATTAGAATGAAATTTAACCGGCACGATACTTATTTAATATTATTCTGCCTTTTCGTCCCTTTATAGCTTTTGCATCTATGTGGATCTTCCGGCCAAAAATGCCGCTTATACTGCCCCTTTAAATCTTTTCGAACATCGAAATAAGCATTTGCCCAAAAGCTTTTTAAATCATCTGTGATTTGCACAACTTTGTAGCCTGGAGAAAGTAAATGCATCAACACATTCTTCTTGCCCTTATTAACTGTTGGTGTATCTTCTAGACCAAAACACTCTTGCAGCCTTACAGCCAATATAGGGTCAGATCCACTGGTTTGATAGTTTAATTTAATCGTTGATCCACTGGGAACATCTATTTTCGTTGGAGCTAAAACATTTAATTTTTTTGTAACTCTTGTGGTAAACTGTATTGTAAAATCTCCTTTAGGTTAATTTTCTTAAGAGCCTCTGGTTTCTTTATATTGTTCAAATATGGAGTTAACCATTCGGCATTTGTCAATAGTAAAGTTTCCATACTAACGTCTGGCCAACCTTCTTGAGGATTCCATTTACGCAAAGACAAAACTCTATTTTGCCATTGCTCTACTTCTTCATTCCAGTTCAATAAAGTACCACCCTCTTTTTGAACCGCGTCAGTAATTGCCTTTATCAACTGACTATCATCTGGATCTGGTAAAGGAGTACTTTTTAAAATTATACTTCCAATTCGCATATCCAAAGTTGCAATTAAGCCTCCTTTACGTGTATCCCAAGTAATTACCTCTTGCGTTTTAACTAAAGGTTGTAAATCAGTTGGGTTAAGAGGAGCAGCCATAAATATTTTACCACTTCGATCTCTATCGTTTACATGCGCAACAGCCAACCACGGCTCATCTGCCAAGTCATCTCGATGTCCGGCAGCTGCATATCGGCCATTTGCCATTTGAAATTGTGCATTATTACCAGGTCTTGCACAAGCTATTCTTTCTGGATATGCGTAAGCTATCAAAAGTCCTGTTTCAAAATCACTGTGCGAGTTATTGTCTGCTTCTATCTTAAAAGTTCTACGGTATTGATCCGCAATTTTCTCAATTCTAGCCAATTTCCTTCCGCCTACATTTTCTTTTCGGTAGCGACGTAATGCATCTATTCGTAAATTAATATCTATTCCGGCTTCTTTTGGTAAAGGATCTCTTTCTTCTACTATTGCAGCTATGTCCGTTGCCAAATCCAATTGACCTTCTTCTTTGGCGCGAATTAGCATGTGCGCAATTCGAGGGTGTGTTGGTAAGCGATGTAATTGTTTACCATGTTCTGTAATACGATTATTCTCTAAAGCTTCTAATTCATGGAGTAATTCAGATGCTTGGGCTACATGACCCTTAGGTGGTGGTGTTAACCATGAAAGTTGTTGCGGATCTACGATTCCCCATTGCGCCATATCCAAGACTAATGATGATAAATCTGCATGCTCTATCTCAGGAGTTCCATGTTCTTTTAAACGAGATTGGGTTGCCAAAGTCCACATACGATAACAAACTCCAGCACTTAACCTACCTGCCCTTCCTGCTCTCTGATCAGCAGAGTCCTTTGAAACCTGAACGGTCTCTAATCGAGACAATCCTGAATTTGGATCAAAACGAGACGTTCTCCCAAAACCAGAATCCACAACCACCTTAACCCCTTCTATCGTCAAACTAGTCTCGGCAATAGAAGTTGCTAAAACAATCTTTCGTTTACCTTCTCGATTGGGCATAATTGCAGCAAACTGCTTATTTGGTGGTAACTGTCCATATAATGGATGAATCATTACTCCCTTTATAGAACTGCGCAAAAACTCCTCACATTTCCGAATTTCACCTTGTCCAGGTAGAAAAACCAATATGTCTCCTTCATGTTTTTGTAATGCGGACTTAACCACTCTAGCTGCCAATTCAGGTAACAAACGCATATCACTTTCTCCAGAGTAGTTGATCTCTACTGGATATTGCCGTCCTTCGCTAATTACAACCGAGGCATTGAGCATTGCAGATAATTCAGGCATATCCAACGTAGCCGACATTACCATTATTCGCAAGTCAGGACGCAAGATTTGCTGGGCTTCACGGCATAGTGCCATGGCCACATCAGCGTGAATACTTCTTTCATGGAATTCATCAAAAATTACCAAACCAACTCCTTCTAGTCCGTTATCTTGCTGGATCATCCTTGTAAGAATCCCCTCTGTTACAACTTCAATTTGTGTATTTGGTCCTACTCTATTTTCAAAACGAATTCTAAAACCAATAGATTCCCCTAATTGCTCTCCTAATAAATCAGCCATACGATTTGCGATCGTTTTCGCCGCTAATCTCCTTGGTTCCAGCATCAATATTTTTTGACCTTTTAACCAAGGCTCATTCATTAAAGTAAGTGGAACGAGCGTACTCTTTCCGGCTCCAGGAGGGGCCTTAACAATAAGTGTAGTGTCTGTTGTTAGTTTCACCTGAATTTCAGGAATAACTTCTACAACAGGTAAATCTATAGTTTGGTATTTAAAGCTCAAAGTTTGATTTTGAAGAAGCAAATTTAAGGATTAATTATTGACTTAAATCGCTTCTTTATATTTGCCTTCAAGGATATTGACCTAATTAGTTAAAAAAATACCTGACATATTTTTTGAAATTTTTATCACTGATTCGATGTTCCATAGTAGAATCAATAATGATTTCTTGTTTCGTTTTCTTTCGACTTAACGGACGTAAAAATTCTATTGTATGATAAGGTAAGACTACCTCATCTCTTTCTCCTAATACAATTAATCTTTTGGGGCATTTATTATAGTTTCTTTCTACCGAAATGTCAATAGACCGCATTCCCATTGCAGGATTAAAAAGTAAACAAGGCAGACTATTCTTCTCGCCTAACCAAAACCCTAAAAACCCACCTAAGCTACTTCCAACGATGTGCGAAATATTTTCATTTTCAATTGTATCGTTTAACAATTTAAAGGGATCTTCTTCTTTCTTGTAATCCAAATGAAGACCAATAACATCCGCATATTGCTTGAGTATCTCTATCTTATCTGGTTTTGGAGAACTATCTAAACCGTGGATATATAAAATTTTCATCATCTAAAACAATTAATTTCCTTTATAGCGTCTCCATTTCTCTAGAACATTTACTAGATCTTCTGGCAATTCCGAGTCAAAACGCATTTCTTCTCCCGTTTTAGGGTGCGTAAAACCAAGAGACTTTGCATGTAAAGCGTGACGTGGAATAGCTGCAAAACAATTACCTATAAATTGCTTGTATTTAGAAAAAATAGTTCCTTTCACTATTCTATCACCTCCGTATTCGTAATCATTAAATATTGGATGCCCTATGTGTTTCATGTGGACTCGAATCTGGTGCGTTCGGCCAGTCTCTAAACGACACTCTATTAGCGTAACGTAACCAAATCGTTCTAAAATTTGATAATGTGTAACGGCATGTTTTCCCATATCGCCATCCGGAAATACATCCATAACCTTTCTATTTTGCTGAGAACGCCCAATATTACCTTCTATCGTTCCTTCCTCCTCATCAAAATCTCCCCAAACCAAAGCATAATATCTACGAAAAGTTGTTCTATCGAAAAACTGTTTTGCTAAGTTTGTTAGTGTATTTTCAGTTTTAGCAACAACCATTATTCCTGAGGTATTTTTATCTAATCGGTGCACTAACCCTGGTCTTCCAAAATAGTCTGTAGGCAACGATGGAAGATTGTCGAAATGAAATGATAATGCATGCACTAGTGTTCCGGAGTAATTTCCAAAACCCGGATGAACAACCATTCCTGGATCTTTGTTTACAATCACCAATTCATCATCTTCATACTCAATATTAATTGGAATATCTTCGGGAATCATTTCAAAAACCTTGACAGGTTCCGGCATCACAATGGAAATATCGTCATTTGCCTTAACGCGATAATTCTGTTTAACAACAACCTTATTTACCAGAATGTTTCCATTTTTAGCAACAATTTGCAACTTGTTTCTTGAAATATTAGGAATACGCGCCATCAAGAATTTATCTATTCTTAAGGGTTGCTGTCCTGGATCAACTAGAAAATGATGGTGTTCGAATAACTCACTTTGCTCTTCTATATTATCCCCATTCTCTGCTAACTCTTCATCCATACCCATTATCTTGAAACGGACAATCTACTTGTTGCAATATCACCCTTTTTACTTATTATTTGAACTATATAAATTCCAACCGACAAGTCAGTAATACTTACTTGGTCTGAGCCAAGTAAATTTTCAATTATCAATAACTTCCCTTGCATATCGTAGATTTTCAATTCACCTTCAAGTCCATCCTGAACCTTTATAGTTAATAAATCATTTGCTGGATTTGGATACATCTGAAAAGTTAACGCCGTCTTATTTGAATGTATAGACGCCAATATCTCATCATATCCAGAGATAAAAACTGGGCGAATCATTAATGAGCCTTCAAAGCTTGTATTTAACCAACCTGAACCAGTATCATAAAATATTTTGTCTTGGTTATTGATGTTTTTGTCAAATCCAATATTTAACCTGTCTGCTGACGACTGTTTCCACCCTATATAAAAAGTCCCAGATAAAGCAACAGTTTCAGGTAATACATATTCATAATATCCATTTACACCATACTTGTACTTTGGAAGGTAGGACGTTGGCAGTAACTCATCATCCGTAGTATAAATTAAATCTCCGGGCTCACCGTTAATTTCATTCCATATTTGAATATAAAACAGCTCACTACTCGCATCGTTTACAGAGGCTTCAAAATGCATTTTTACTGCTCGTATAGAATCGACTACTCCGTTTGGTATTGTAAACTTATAAGCTACTTCTGCACCACTTCCGACTATTCCATATGCAGATTCTGCACTGCCATCATCGTAGGCATAGTAATTTTGGAAAATTTGTTGCTGCCAAAGGGTATCATTTCCTTGAAATAAATTATCAGTATCAGTCCCCAGAAAATGCTTTAAATCAAAAATTGCAAATGTATCTGCATAAGCAGTATCAAACCAAAACTCCTCAGGTCCAGAATCCGGAAGGTGATATTTTAAATCAAATTTAGATAAAGGATTTACCGTCGCTGCCCCCAAATAATCAATTGAATTGAGCAATATTCCATCATAATACAATTCCATTCCAGTGCCTCCTGATACATTTATTCCCGCTAGATTGGGATTAGAGCTATAAGTGGACAAAATTAAGCTGTCATTTACCATCCGATTTTTTGGATCCACTTGGTAATGTGTCCAGGGCATAGAAGTATATTCTTTGATAAGTGATGTAGGGTAATATTGAAAAGCCCATTCATCTTCGTAAAAATCATCGAATGCTCTATTATCTGCCAATTCAACATAATCAATATGCCAATGATCCAAACTTCCAGTAAGTGAACCATAGCTTTTAAAGCGGAATTGAAAACCATTCTGTTTATATTGCGCACTTGTTATTGGGAATAACACTTGGGTAAAGGTTGAAGAAGAACTCCCAGTAGTATTCCAGACAGAAAACCATTGAGAAGTAACAGGTGACCAGAATTCTAAGGTTAACGAATCAAATTGATCGGGTGCTTCTCCAATTCCTCCTCCTTGATATAAAAAACTAAAATAAACATCTCCAACTGTTCCTAAAAGGTTTATTGGCTTGGAAGTTAATACATCCGACAACCCAGTCGCAGAGGGAGAAGACCAATCATAAGGATATCCAACATCATCAATCCCATCAAAAGTAGCAACACCAATAGAATGGGGCTGAATGGGGTAAGTATCATTTAAATAAACAAACCGATCTTGCCAAAAAACATCAACATCCTCGGCAGATTCAACCACGAAATACATCGTTAGGGAATCCTGAAGTAAATCTGGGTTTACTTCAATAATTGTTGCGTCTGGTGAGGGAATAGTCCAAAGCGAATCTATGGTATAAAAAGAAGGCCATACTTCTTTGTTTGAAAACGTAACTGGATAATTATCCAATATAAATACGTCAACAAATGAAGATGGTAATGCAATGGTATCAATCGAAATAGAGTCAAAACCATATCCTGGAACCGTATCATATTCGTAGCGGTAGCTTGTATCCAGCATGTAAGAGCTTCCCCAAGCATTTGGAACACCCGCTATTTCTAACAAAAACCAAGTTGAATCTTCGACGTTTGAACCACCAATGGTATCATTGAAGGTTTTGAAATGGTCACTCGAAAAGTCATCAAAAAAAGGAAGATCTAATGTATCAAATATATAAGTAAAGGACTCATGCAAAACACTAGCTTTCTGCTGCGCTTCCTCTTTCATTATTTTACCATTGTATCTTAATGGCTGCAGTTCTTCTTGTGCATAAGTTGCAAAAGAAATGAATACCGTAAGTAGAACTATTATTTTTCTCATTAATCAGTCAATCAATATCTACAATGAATCTGCGACTGCTGCTGTATCAGTTACAACAACCAGTTTTCTGGCCATTATTGTAACCAGAGAACCCGAAGAAACTACACCTTCAACAACACTTCGAGGATGAGGACTCTGTCTATAAACCACAAAGGATAGAGAGTCTTCAGCTGTTAATGCATTTTCGTATAGCACTTCAGAATCTAAGGCTGATAATGCCAATAATTGTTGCGCATTAAACGCCGTTTCTCCAACCAACATTGGTAAATTAACAGGTTTCCCACCTTCCCCGCTTCCGTAGATGACTTGTATAACGGAACCTTTCAGCAATTTATTACCTGCTTCTATCTTTTTTCCTTTGTATTTCAATTCCAAAACACGTCCATCATCCTTATGGGGTTTTGGTTCGAAATTCACTTTAAAACCAAGCATTTCTAATTTTACCTTGGCCAATTTTTTGGAATTATTTACTGATAATAAATCGGGCAGAACTTTATACTCTCCTGCTTTTTTTACAACTGTTAGGTATATTCTACGACCAGGCTTTACAAAAGAAGGGATTGTATCAGTAGCCGTTTCAATATGAGGATCTGGATCTTGACTAATCACAGAGCCTGCAGGCGCATTGTCAGAATACACAGAATCATTGATAACGTAGTTCAAGTCTTTACTTCCAATAAAATCATCAATCTTATCCATATGGACGCCAATAAAATTTGGCACCGCTATATAATTACGCTGATAATCTTCAGAATCATTGTTTGTAAAATCTTCTAAAGCTCCTAAAGAACAATAAGGAATCATAAATCCAACTAAGATCACAAGCGTAAGGTTGATTAAGAACAACTTACTAATTAAAAATCTGAAAAATGCTTTAACTATACCCATATTCATTGTAAATCGAAACAAAGATAAAAATATTGCTTTGTAAACACATATTCAACCCATTTTACTTCACGAATTTTTCGCTTCGTGTTTAACCACTTAACTTCTATAAAGTTTTGTCATGGAACTTACCCTATTATTCTAAATTTTGCTTTGCTGCCGGGAAAAATAATTCATCCAATTCTCCGAATACTAAGTTAGTTTGAATATCACAATAACGAACCGCTGTTAATAATTAGTTTAGAGCTTTTAATAAATGAATGAACAGAAACATAACTTTGAAGAGCAATCTTGTATAATAGATACATAATTATTGTCGAATTTTATTAAGAAGTAACATGAAAAACATTGCTGTAATTGGAGGTGGATATAGTAACGAAAAAGGTATTTCCTTAAAAAGTGCTAAAACAGTTTTTGAGAATATAGATGCGAAAAAATATAATGTATATAAAATTCAAATTGATAAAGACGGGTGGTTTGGTTTTGATGAAAATGACAAGAAACAACTTATCAACCGAACTGATTTTTCTTTTGGCATAAATGGGCAAAAAATAACAATCGACTGTGCTTTTATTGTAATTCACGGTACTCCGGGAGAAGATGGAAAATTGCAAGCTTATTTTGACATGCTAGACATACCCTATACAACTTGTAGTCACTTAGCGGCTACCCTTACATTCAATAAATTTGCCTGCAATCGTTTCTTAGACAGTTTCGATATCCCTGTTGCTAAAGCCTTATTGGTTCGGGAAAATGAAGCGATTAATGGTTTAGAAATAATAGAAAAAGTTGGGCTTCCTTGTTTTGTTAAGCCTACAGACGGTGGAAGTAGTTATGGTGTGACTAAAGTAGAGAATGAAAGTGAATTAGAAGATGCTATCACTTTAGCATTAAAACACGGTACACAAGCGGTGATAGAATCTTTTTTAAACGGAAGAGAAGTCACTAATGGTATTTATAAGTCACTAAGAGGATTACATGTATTACCAATAACGGAAATAGTAACTGAAAATGCTTTCTTTGATTTTGACGCAAAGTACAAAGGAGAATCTAACGAAATTACCCCAGCTGACTTGGAAGCGGAAATGACTTCTAAAATCAAGGGAATGACATTAAAAATTTATGAAATTCTTGATTTTTCAGGAATTGCTAGAGCAGATTACATCATTCATAATGGGGAACCGCATTTAATTGAAATCAATGCTGTTCCTGGACAATCTGCAGAAAGCATTATTCCAAAAATGGCAGCACATGAAGGTCTTTCATTAAAACAATTGTTTCAAGATGTGATTGAAGTAGCACTGAAAGGCTAGAATCTTGGGAATTCCTCCTTTAAAAACGCAATCAACTTAGCAGCAGCTTTCCCACGGTGGCTTATGGCATTCTTTTCCGCCATCGACATTTCTGAAAAAGTGATGTCAAATCCATTTGGCTGAAATATTGGATCATATCCAAAACCATCAGAACCACTTTTAGAATGCGTAATACTCCCTTCTATTCTCCCTTCAAAGAAGTGTTCTTCATCGTTTAATATAAGGGCAACAATGGTTCTAAATTTTGATTCCCGATTTTGTTTACCATCTAATTCAGAAAGGATTTTAGTCATATTATCTTCAGCGTCACATTGTTCACCTGCATAACGAGCAGAATAAACTCCCGGAGCACCATTCAATGACGCTACTTCTAATCCTGTATCGTCTGCGAAACAATTTACATGATAATTATCGGCAACATATCTTGCTTTTTGCAAAGCGTTTCCTTCTAATGTTTCTTGTGTTTCAGGTAATTCTTCATTGCAACCAATGTCTTTTAGTGATAATATTTCAACTCCTTCTCCAAGTAAAGATTTTATCTCGTTGACTTTATTTTGATTGTTGGTTGCGAAAACTAATTTCATAAGATATTTATGGCTTTGGTTAAATTGTAAAGAATATAATTTATTTGGACATTAAAACCCTGTACCATTTTTTATCTTCCTTGTCCTTTTACCTTGATGTAAAAGAACGAAAAAATCAAGACAATCCAAAAAGGATAAAAAGACTTTGTGAGCCAGCCCCCTTTTTCGTCAAAGGATTTAGCAAAAATAAAAAGTGGAGAACCAGTTAATTTTAACCAATTCTCCGCTTTAGTGACCTCCGCTGGTGAGAGTTCAAACTTTTTGGAGGACCTTTTCCATCTTTGTTGTCCTTCACTAGGAAAATAAATAGTAGGAAATGTTTTATTGATACTCTAAAAAATAAATGCAATATTTGAAGCATTAATCATGGCAATTCAAGAAATCAAATATTACGAAATGTTCAAGGAGATAGACCAGCCCTATATCTCAATGGATAAGTTAGAGTGGTTGTTATTAAAATACAGTGAAGAATTCGAAAGACTTCTAGGATTCTTAAAATGGATAGATGATGATTTTTTTGAGATTTATGATGACAAATTATTTGTTGATATTTTCCTGGAATTCGAGGAGCTTTCTGAATATCATCGATATGAGAGCTATTGCAAAGAGCAGGTCATAGATTATATGAATAACAGTCGCTTTGAACTCTCATTACAAAAAGATTGGGCTATTAAAAATGAAAGCATGGCAGTTTTTAACCTTGGTGGTTTTGAATTTACCTATCTCGAAGTTGATAGAAATAAAGAATATTTCAAAATAAAACATGTCAACCGTGACCTTTTTAATATTAATGTAGATAAGGATGACTTTAAGTATATCATAAAATTCTTAGAGATATTTGAGCGGCTTTATTGGGAGCAACAAATACTTCCGGAAAATTTGAAAAGATTAGAATTAGATTTTGGAATTAGAAAAACTCTAAACCCCAAGGCATGGCGCTGGGATGATAGTAGCATAACATTGGCCGATATTACAACAGAAATAAAAATTGATATCAGACAAACTTGCTGGCCAATGGTAAAAAAAAGAATTATCAAAAACAGAGAGTCACAAGGCCCGTCTGAACACCTTCATTAGCTATTTGAAGAGTTGAATAGAATTATTCTTAAGACATTGAGGGTGTTTATTTATGAAACCGAGCAATAAAACAAACAAATTCTGTAATAGAGTTACTTCTGTGTTTATCAGCGATTTTTGTGTATAGAAAAAGAGTACAAACTGTAAATTTAACAATTTGTCATTTCGTGTGACCTCCCAAGGACAGAGTTGAAACTTTTTGGAGGCATTGAAAGTATTGGAATAGCTTCATTGAAATAATTAAATCCCATTTCTCTATGATAATACAACGAACCCTTTCCATATATGAGCTACGGCCAAGTGAATCTGTTCAAGTGTGAGCAGATCTTTTTGATTTAAATGTAACTAAATAATTATTTTAGTTAAATTAGATGCTACATAACCGATTGAATTAATCATAAAAATAACGGCATGAATTTAATAGCACATAATATTAGTAACTTAAAACAGATAAAAGAGTTACTTGTTAATGTAACAGATCAAAGTTATATTGAGCCAAGATCTATTATTTCCGGGGTTACTGTTGGTCAGCACATTCGTCATATTCTTGAGTTTTACATTTGTGTTGAACATAGCCGTGAAACAGGATATGTCTGCTATGACGAAAGAAAAAGAGACACTGAAATTGAACAAAATAGAAACTATGCAATTCAGGTAATTGATAATCTCTGTACATTTATTGATTCTGTAAAAATGGACTATCAACTGATTCTGAAAGCGAATTACTCAAAAAATGCTGAAAGTACAACAGAAATCAATTCTACTTTTTTTCGCGAACTGGCCTATTTATTGGATCATACAGTTCACCATTTGGCCATTGTGAAAATTTCATTTACAGATTCTGGACAAGAAATTGATGAAAATATAGGCGTTGCTGCATCAACTATTAGATATAGAGGAGAAACATGTGCACCGTAACATTTATAAAAGATTATCTGGGAGGTTATATCGTAACCTCCAACCGCGATGAGAAAATAACAAGAGAGACATTGCTTCCCGAAAATTTTCAGGTTGGAAATCTTCAGGTGCTTTATCCAAAAGATAAGGTAGCTGCAGGAACATGGATTTCTATGGGGTCAAATGGAATCGTTTGCTGTCTCTTAAATGGTGCTTTTATAGCGCATGAACGCCAAGCCCGCTATAGAAAAAGTCGAGGTCAAGTACTGTTGGATGTTTATCGATATGGAACTTTAGATGAGTTTACAGCACTATATGATTTTCGAGAAATAGAGCCTTTTACGTTAATTCTTTTTGATGTGCAAAATGATCAAAAACTAACAGAATTACGTTGGGATGGATCTACTAAACATATCCAACATTTAGATGCTAATCAACATCATATTTGGTCTTCAGCAACGCTTTATTCTTCAGGGTTTATAAAAAACAGAACCGAATATTTTGAAAATTGGAATCAAAACCTTCAAAAAATAGATGAGAATCTGATATTCTCTCTTCATTCATCAACTGATCAAGAAAATGGGTTTATCCTTAAAGGAGAAGAAGGAATGGAAACAGTGAGTATTACTCAGCTTCATCTAAGCTCTTCAGAAGGTATAATGAATTATTACGAAACATTGAATAAACAAACAACTACCAAAGTACAACGATGGAAAAAGATCTTGCAGTAATAATCGCCTGGCCAGAAACTCTCTGTAAACAAGCAGGAGCTTGGTACGATAATTTTTTGAAATGGCTAGCCATTAACAAAAATGGATATTATAAAGTAGGCCATGCAGCAATTGTTTTAGTAAAAAGAGATACGGGCGATTGTTTTTATTTTGATTTCGGCAGATATCATACCCCAAGAGGATATGGCAGAGTGAGAGATGCTTCAACAGATCATGATTTAGCGGTCAACACAAAAATTAGTTTTGACATTTCTGGAGATCCTTTAAACTTAGCGCAACTTTTACACGAACTAAGCGAAAATATTTCTTGCCATGGTACGGGAGAAATAAAAGCAGGAATCGTTTCTATTAACTTTGATA
This sequence comes from uncultured Flavobacteriales bacterium, assembly GCA_943788755.1. Classification (GTDB taxonomy): domain Bacteria; phylum Bacteroidota; class Bacteroidia; order Flavobacteriales_D; family Parvicellaceae; genus CALSMU01. The sequence goes on along the minus strand of CALSRM010000001.1, from coordinate 20,410 downwards.
AAGCCTATTCCAGCGCTAAGGGATTACAAAAAAGAGATTTTATGCAATATGGTCCTTTTGTACTCTCCGGAACAAATTGTTCAAGATTTGTGAGAACTGTTGCATTAAAAGGTATTAAGTATTCAATTAAAAAACTAAAACTTCAATTTCCTGTTATGCTCACTCCAACACCTTTATGGAATGTAAAAGCTGCAAATGAATTAAGTATTGACCATCAATTAAATAATATTCCGATTTATGAAACAAGATCTACCAAGTTTATTGCCAGAACCAAAACGAAATATGTTAATTCCTGAAAATGCCAAATGGCTTTCAGGAGAAGGAGCTGGTTCCTGGTTTTATGTGCAAATTACGGATACAAAAAATAACTTTCAAATAGATCGCTTTTCACCTGAGGGAAACTTAGAATGTTCAGGAAGGTTTGTAACAACTCAAGAGTTTGACCCGTATATTGAGTTTTATTTCACCTATCCTTCTCACTGTGCAAAAGTTTCTGTTATTCAGAAAAATGAAAAAATTTCTTTTGTTAACCTATAATATTCAAGAGTAGCGGCACAATAGGCATTTAAACTAAAATCAATAATAACGCTTGTTACTCTATTAGTTTATAATTTTATAAATTCACAAGAAAATAAACCGGTAACTGAAGCAGTAGGATTATTCGTTGGAGACTCTGTTCCTTCAATTTAGTCACAATTTTTTTAATGATAAAATGGATATGGAAAAGGGAATTGGTCAAACATCAGTGAAAAAATATGTAACAAGAGCTTATCCGCCATTATTCTTTATTAATTATAAAGGAATTATTAAATCGTTATCGTTAAGCTATCATCTCGAATCCATCTGGTTACACTTAGCAAAAGAAACCTTGGAAAAACAAAGCACTATTTTTCATGAATAATAGACTTCAAAATGGTATTGTTCGCATTTCTATGAAGGTGAAACCACTCTGGACTATTGCTTTGTTTGGATTATTAGTTGGGTGTTTATCACCACAGTTAACCAAACTTCTATTTGATTATAATATCGAGAGTTTTTTCGCAGAAAATGATTCTGAGGTAGATTTTTACATTGATTTCAAAGAGAAATTTGAAAATGAGAATAACTATTTACTTATTGGAATTAAAAACAACGAAGGAGTTTTTACTAAAGTTTTCCTTGATAGAATAGACTCTCTAACAAATCAACTAAAGAGTCCAGATAAAATCACTAAAGTTTATTCTCCAACCAATTTATCAAACTTTGTAAATGTTCCTCTTGTTGGAATCACTCAATTTCCAATTATTCATTTGGATGATCAATCCCAATTCCAAGAAGACAAAAATAGAATTTATGCTTCTTCAGACTTCAGTCGATCCTTTTTTTCAAAAGATACATTATCGGTCCAGGTATTACTTAAAGTTGATAAATACTCAAGCCCAAAAGAAGGAAATAAAATCCTTAAAAACATTGAGACTATAATAGCTCAATATGATTTTGACAAATGGCATATAGCTGGTCGTTTAAGAACTCAACAGTTTTATATTTCAGAAATGAGGTCAGAGATGCAACTTTTTGCTAGTTTAACATTTCTAATATTAATCGTTTCTCTTTGGATTGTCCTCAAGCGACTTAAATACATGTTATGGGTGTTAGCAGTTCTACTGGTAGCTTTATTATTAACCTTTGCTTTAATTGGATTTCTGAATTATCCAATTAATTTGATGATAACCTTACTTCCTGCTATATTGTTAATTACAGGGACTTCTGGAAGCGTTCACATTCTATCCAAATTCAAAGAACATATTGCTACTGGAAAAAATAAGGAATATGCGTTACATGAGACAATAAAAGAAGCGGGAGTTCCAATATTTTTTAATGCACTTACAACAGCTATTGGTTTTGCTTCATTGTGGCTAATTCCTGTAGAACCAATCCAAAAATTTGGACTTCTTACAGCAATGGGGATAATGGTTACATATTTTACGGGGATGTTATTGCTTCCTGCTTCGATTCTTCAATTTGATCGGTCTAAAACATTGCCAAAGATTGATAAAACAGTAAGACTTCCCATTTTATACGAATCAATTTTACAGCAATCTTTAAAAGTCAAACTAGCAACGCTATTATTTTTTATAATTGGCATTTGGGGAATTACGAATATTAACATCAATAATTTTTTTCTGGATGATCTTCATGAAAAATCATCTTTAAGACAAGACCTAGCTTTTTTTGAGGAAAACTTTAACGGTATTCGCCCTTTTGAAATAGTAATAACTACAAAAGACAATGAAAAACTAGAAAGCAAAGAGGTCGTTAAGGAAATTGATATTCTAGCTAACTACTTGATTACGAAATATGAAATTAAATCTGTTTCTAGTCTTTCATTATTGATAAAATCGGTTAATAAAACAATGCATGGAGGTAATTCGGAACATTTTAAAATTCCATCCTCCAAAAAGGAACTAAATAAAGTAATTCATCTGATCAAAAAGAGAAATTTAGAAACTAAGTTTATTCCATTGATAGATAGTTCGTGGAACAGCACTCGAATTTCTGGACGCTCAGAAGATTGGGGAAGCACAGTGCTATCGCAGAAAAACAAAAACTTATTGACTTTTGTAAATAAAGAGTTACAGCATGTAAATGTTCAAATTACTGGCGCTGCTTATCTAATGGATAGAACCAATTTGAACATTACATCCAACTTGTTGTTAGGAATTTCTTTTGCAATTTTAATTTCATCCCTCTGCGTATTTCTGCTTACCAGATCTATAAGATTGTCGCTAATTAGTATTATTCCTAATGCATTACCTCTTGTTTTTGCAGGGATGGTAATGTGGATTTTTGGAATCCCTTTTAAAATTGGTACCGCAATGGTTTTTACAATTATATACGGTTTAGCAGTAGATGACACAATGCATTTTCTTTATAATTTTCAGGAAATAAAAAAGGGAACAACACGTATTGATGCACTAAAAAAGACCTACTTAACGGTAAAAAAACCAATGACCCATACAACGATTGTATTAAGCCTCGGATTTCTCGTTTTTATCGGATCACAATTCACAAGCATTTCAACGATTGGGGTTTTAATAAGTAGCTCGCTTATTGTAGCAATTTTGACCGATTTTACTGTGTTACCAGCTTTTCTTATTTCAAAAAAAGGCTAAGATTTAATTTCTAGACTATACTTATTTTAGAATCTATTTAATTATTTCTTCTTTTTTGTCCTGGGAAAGCTCATTTCTTTCAATGGCTCCGAATTCATTTTTGTGTAATCTATTATCTAACAGAACACTTTGTCTCTAGAATATTTTACCTGGTTTTACACTACCTATGGCCGAACAAACAACTCATACCCTACCATAAATCATAGAATAATGGTTTAATTGTATTAGTTACAGCAATTTTTGACCGACTAATTCAACTCTTAATTCTTACCTTCCATTTTAATAAGAGTAATGTCACATTTACCACAAGTACCTGGTTTTTTGCGGGAATGAGAACACTTATTGCAGTAGTAAAGGCCTGCTTTGATTAATGGCTTTGCGCACTTGGGACATTTTTTTGCTTTTTCACCACAGTAATCCTTTTGCACACAACAATAGGATGTATGCTCTTTGTGCTCTTTGTGTTCTTTGTGTTCTTGTCCAAAACATATTCCAAACAAAAAAACACCAATAAAAAGGCTGAAAATTTGTTTCATAATTTTAATTTAAAGTTTTAATTCTCTGAATTTTAATCGAATATATGCATTTATTGTGATAAAAGATTAACTTTAGATGTTATATTGAAAGTTTAGCGTGCAAAAAATACTGAAATATTTTCTATTACTTACAATCCTTGCAAACACACAAATTTTTTATGCGCAAAATGAATCCAGGGATAAAGAAATTAATATTCTTCTCAAAAATGCGGATGAAATATTGTACAGTTATCCTGATTCAGCTATTGTTCTAGCGGAAAGAAGTTTGAGTAAGCTAGATACACTGAAGCAAATGAGCTTACTTTCAAAAGCCTATACTATCCTAGGAACTTCATGGTACATGAAAGGAAATTACGCTAAAAGTCTTTCCTATTATTTTAAAGGGTTGAAAACAGATGAAACGCTCAATGATGATGCCTCTATAGCCATTGACCTTAACAACATTGGAAATATTTATTTGGTCACAAACGACGCAGAGAAAGCTGAAAATTATTTTTCTAAAGCCCTTGAGATAAATACACGAATAAATGACCAAGCAGGAATAGGCCATACGCATATCAATATGGCGAATGTATTCTATTTGACGGGAGAGTTTGAAAAAGCACTCTCCTCTGCTGAAAAAGCAAAAATTATCTACGCTATATTGGAGGATAATAAAAAGCTTATTTCAGTTTACTCAACTATCGGCAGTATTTATAATAGCAGTGGAAAACAAGAAGACGCACTAAAATTTTTCAATATAGCGATTGTCAGCGCAGAAAAAAATGAAGATTTTCAAAGCTTGTGTATATTACAAATCAACTCTGGGAACATTTATGCCGACATTGGAAAGACTGCCATAGCCATTGAATATTATGAAAATGCCATGATTAATGCACAAGAAATTAATTACATGGAAGGCATGAAAGATGCTTTTGAAAAGCTATATCTCATTTATGAAGTGGAAGATGATTTAGAAAGCGCATATCTGTATTATCAGTTATTTATTAATGTTCGTGATTCGCTTCAAAAAAGAGAAAATGTTGAAGCTTTGGCAATAGCAGAAATGGAATATAAATACGATAAAGAACGTGACAAAATTCAATTAGAACAAGAAAAAAAGGAGTTACTTGCAGCTGAAAAAGATAAAAGACAGAATCTAATTATACTTGCAATAGCGGTTTTGCTTTTGGGCACTTTAACTATTGTGTTTTTAATATACAAATCATTAATTAAAGAAAAAGAGCTAGGTCAATTAAAATCTAGTTTTGTTGCCGTTGCATCTCATCAATTTAGAACACCTCTCTCAGTTATTCAGTCGAATACAGAATTATTGGAAATGTTAGGTACTTCGGATAATAAACAGAGTAAAGAAAAATATAAAAAAATAACCAATCGTATTATAGAATCAATTTCCAAAATGACGGAATTAATGGATGACGTTCTTGCACTTGGCAAACTTACATCTGGAGCTGTTGCCTATAATCCAGAGGCTTTAAATGTCCATGATTTTTGTAATAATTTGGTTAAAAAATTCAATTTAATTCAGGAAGACAAAAGAGTAATTGATTTTTTGATAAGCGGAGAAACTTGTAATATGAAATTAGACCCCAAATTACTCGATCATACATTGTCTAATTTAATCAGTAATGCTTTTAAATATTCTAAAGGAAATAAAAATCCGGAATTACGGATCGATTTTAAACCAAAAGAAGTGGTTATTTCGGTGAAAGATTATGGTTTAGGTATTCCAGAAAAAGAACAAGAACATTTATTTGAACCATTTTTCCGTGCAGACAATGTAACAGAAATTCAGGGGACGGGCTTAGGTTTAAGTATCGCTAAAGAATACGTTGAAGTTAACAAAGGAAAAATTGTCGCTAAATCAATTTTGGGAGAGGGCACTTGTTTTGAAATAACATTTAAAAAAAAATAAAGGTTATTTTAGCATCTTTTGTTCGCTGATATAAAAATCCAAATATTTTTCAAATTATTGATAAAAGAGCGTATCGCTTAATTAATAAGGGAAAAACTTTAAAATTAACTCCTATAAAAGATACAAGTTGATTAAAAACAATTGACCATCAAATCGATTTGTATCTTGTAGAAAATGTTTATACGTTCCCCAATTTACATCAAGAACAGTATTAACAACACTTAAACTTGTAATATCTCCGTGCCCAATCACCAACGAGAACAAACCATTATGATCTGTAAAAGCTTCATGTTCTTCTTTATACATAATGTTTCCTGAAGGACTAGATTCTATTCCATTCAGCGGATGTAGATTGATCTGAGGGAGCAGCAATTAAGCCTCCGCCACATCCATCTAAATAAAAGATAATACCACCTTGATAACTGTCACCTATTGCAAGGCCAACTCCACCACCGGCTGTAGTTGTAAAACTAACTTCATTACCATAAGCTGTGCCTGCGCTATTTGTTACGTAAGCCCTAACGTAATAAGTTGTCCCTGCCGTTAAACCTGTAAGGTTAATACTAAAACTTCCTATTCCGCTTCCATCATTAGTAGCGCTATTAGATGTGGTTGGGCTGGTTGATGTGCCGTAGCATACTCTTCTTTGGATTACTGAGCTGCCTCCGTTAGCAGTTATATTACCACCTAAGGTTGCTGATGCAGTAGTTACATTAGTTGCACTTGCAGTTGTTAATGTAGCAAACTCAAAAGAGCCATCTTATTGAGTTGCATTGGGATCATAGTTATTAGCAGCAGGATCCGTACATCCCTTTTTTTTTGCAGCCTGCAAATACTAAAGAGAAAACGAACAATACAAACAATATCTTTTTCATAATTTAAATTTTAATCTAACTACAAGTGAAATACATTGAACTACTATTCATATGCTATTCTCTCGCCCTACATCTTGGAAGTATGAGAAATCTAAATGGAGGAGGAAACACAAGAATAAGTAATTAAATCACTCAATGTGGGGAATATGTGGGGAATCAAAAAAGGCAACTACCTATAATATAGATAATTGCCTTTTACTTTAGTGACCTCGACAGGAAGGAGTTCAAACTTTTTGGAGGATTTGAAAGCGTTGGAATAACCGCTTTAAATCTCCTTGAAAACACCTTTCATTATTAATGAATAACAACCATATCCACCCTACGGTTATGACTTCTTTCTTCTTCAGTATCGTTAGTAGATATCGGTTTAGTTTCGCCAGAAAAGTCTACTACAATTCTATTTTCATCAATACCAAATTGTATTAAAAATTCTTTTACCGCTTCTGCTCTTTTCTTAGAAAGTAACATGAAAATCGAAGGTAAAACATCAATAAAACGCAAAAAAGATCCAAAAGACAAACGATACACACTTTATCATATTGAAAAGTGACATTACTTCAAACAAAAGTAAAGTTGAGAGCAATAAAAATAAGAGCTTATGAGATTTGAAATGAAATTTTCTCCATACATAATTTAGTCTAAAAAATCCAACAAAATAAAACATACAAAATATAATAGAGGTTTTATATGTTTTTAAAGGCTCCAAATTTTTTATGACTGTACCCATTTATGATTTCTGTTTAAACGATTTTTCTCCTTTTCAATCAAGTTCTTTTCTTGGAGTAAAATTAATATATACTATATAATCACTCAAATGATATTGTTTACAATTATTAAAAAAGGTCTTAATCAATAAAAGTGTATCTTTGTTATTGTATTTAATACAATAACTATATGGAAATTGCAATAATTGCACATGACGGAAAGAAAGCTGAGATGGTTCAGTTTTTAAATGAACAAGCGGAAACCCTTCACAAAAATGAAGTAACACTTATATCAACGGGAACGACAGGTTCAAAGGTAGAAAAAGCAGGTTTCAAAGTGACTAAATTATTATCCGGACCAATCGGAGGTGACGCCCAAATAGCTGCGCGCGTCGCCGAAGGGAAATGTGATATTGTTATTTTCTTCAGAGATCCACTAGACAAACATCCGCACGAACCAGATATCTCTATGCTTATGAGAATTTGTGACGTACATGATGTCCCTTTGGCAACAAATCCAGCCAGTGCAAATCTCCTATTCAAGGGTATAGTGAACAACATCTAAACCTCACAACGAAGGTTATTTTAATATTATTGGGGGAAAAATAACAATCTTCTAAAAACTAGCAGCTCCTTGTTTAGATAGATTCATTCTATACCTAAGCAACATTTCCATTCCTCCTCTTCCCTCACTAGCAAGGGCTAATCCTGACATATTTAAGTCATAGCTTACACCTAAGGAAAAGGAAGCGAAATTTAAGAATAGCGTAGTATAAAAGGCATCTCCAACTCGTACATAAGCTCCCATTGAAATAGTTGATTTGTCATAATAGCCGGTATATTTAGAACTTTCTTGAAGAGAGTAAATGAAATCTGTTCCAACTGATAATGACTGATTTGGACCTTGGATAAAGTAAATCATATTTGGCGAAAAGGCTATTTTAGAATTGTCTGGACTAAACTCTCCCCCTCCATGAATCGTATACTTTTGATAGAGGTTTTCATTTGCATTTAGCAATGTGTTTTGCGGTTTCAATAAGTGCGCCACAGAAACACCAAAATTTAGGGAGTTTTGGTTGTTTAGTTTTCCAAAATAGTAAAGTCCTGAATTAATGTCAAATTTAAATGATTTATTAGTTCCTAATGTTTCTCCGTTTTCCAAATTTGAATCAAAATTTGATCCTGTCCATTGTTCGTCCCAAGTTAAGGATTCCATACTTGCAAATCTTTGGAAAAATGAAGGTTGAATACCTAGCGCTAGTTGATGGTTTTCAGCTACTTCAATTGCGTAATTTATGCTTATGTTCGTTATGTTTGTTGTCAATTGACTATCACCAGCCTTATCGTTGTAGAAATTGACTCCCAACCCTAGAAAACTATTGTTTGATTTTCCTTTCATTAGTTTAGAGTCGATACTTGCTGAAATTGTATTGTAAGGGTTTGAACTAATTGCTTTCCATTGGTTTTTAAATCCTGTAAACAATTGAATATCGCCAGGAAAAAATCCCGTTGCTCCCGGGTTTATTGCCATTGGAGAGGCGTAAAACATACTGTAGTGTCTGTCTTGTTGCGCTTGTCCATTTATGAATATGCTTAAGGCTAATATGCTAAATACTAATTTTTTCATGTCTTGTTGTTTTAACAATTTATTTAACCAAAGTTATGTTTCCTTTCAACGAGCTTTTATCCCCATTGACGTATTCATATTCCAAGTAGTAAGCAAAGACCCCAGTGTTTTCGGGTTGTCCTTTGTAGGTCCCATCCCAGCCACTAGACAAGTCGTTAGTTTCAAAAACCTTCTCACCATACCTATTGTAAATAACTAAAGTAAAAGATTGAATTCCTGAACCTCTTACGTAAAGCACATCATTATGGGTATCGTTATTTGGAGAGAATGCGGTAGGTATTCCAATAACTGATTCTACTTCTTCAATAACTTCTACTGTCTGACATGCGGTATCTGGACAGTTTGTTGCAGTATATGCAATTAAGCAAATCGTATAAGCTCCTTCAGCGTTATAGGTAATAGATGGATCGCCATTGGTTGATGTAGTACCATCGCCTAAATCCCATAAATAGGATACTGCACCGTTAGATGAATTATTGGTGACCAATAAAGCCTCACCCAGAGAAATCGGGTTCCCAGATAAGTCAAAATCAGCATTAGGAGCACCTGAATTACTGATTGAAATTGGGCCATAAGAATCTGTACATCCGTTATCATCTGTTACCACCAAGGAGTAATCGTTGTTGGATAAATTAGTGGCATCCAGGTTTCCAGCTACTCCATTCCAAGCATATGAATAGGGACCAGTCCCACCTATAATAGTTATTCCAGTAATCGAACCATTTCCTGCATTACAATCTTCATTTATAATACTAATAAGAGTTGGGTCAATTGATGGCCCACTAATAGAGCCGACAACAATAGGACCGAATGTAGAAAAACAACCATTATCGTCTGTTACAGTAAGTGTATAACTTCCTCCTGCTAATCCCAATGTATCAGCTGAAGAGCTACTTACCCCATTCCAATCATAAACATGAGGCAGCTGTCCTCCGGAAGCGACTATTCCAGTAATCGAACCATTTTCAGAAGCGCATGTTTCTGGAATTATAACAATGGAAGAATTGTCAATACTGGGTCCAGAAAGAGAAGGGTTTATTGTAAGATCCAAGGTAATAAGGGAATCACATCCAGCTATATTCGTTAAAGTCCACTGAGCGGTATTATTTGATGCTGTATAAGTGTTACCGTCAATCCAAACATATGAATCACAAGCTAATTGAACATCTGTTCCAGTATTGAATGTAGCAATATCAATTGTAAAAGAATTTTCATCTGCACAATTAGGCACGGTTCCTGAGTCTGCATAAACATAAATTGTCTGAGTAGCAGTAATAGTTGAACCAACTGAAATAGGTCCTACACCACCGGGAGATGAAAAATAATCCCCAACACCTAAAGATGGAAGAACATAGCTATCGCAAGCAGTTACATCAGTTGGTGAATCCGCCACTGGTGTCGAATTAATCGTCACTGTAAAAGAATTTTCATCCGTACAATTAGGTACGGTTCCTGTCTCTGCATAAACATAAATTGTCTGAGTAGTATTAATAGATGAACCAACCGAGATAGGTCCTACTCCATTGGGAGATGAAAAATAATCCCCAACGCTTAAAAGTGGAAGAACATAGCTATCACAAGCAGTTACATCAGTCGGTGAATCTGCTGTTGGTGCGGTATTAATCGTTACTGTAAAAGAATTTTCATCCGTACAATTAGGGACAGTGCCAGTCTCTGCATAAACATAAATCGTCTGAGTTAGATGGTAATAGATGAACCAACCGAGATAGGACCTACTCCATTGGGAGATGAAAAATAATCCCCAACGCTTAAAGATGGAAGAACATAACTATCACAAGCAGTTACATCCAGTTGGTGAATCTGCTGTTGGAGTTTGAATAACTGTAATTGTTCCTGTAGCAGTTGCAGTTCCACAACCACCTGTAAAAGGAATTGAATAATTGAATGTACCTGCTTGAGTTGGAGTTCCGGCTATTGTAATGGCACCATTAACTGTATTACCAGAAAAAGAGGCACTAGTTCCAGGCGGTAACCCATTGGCTCCATTAATACCATCATTGACTATACCGCTAGAATTCGCTGTACTATGCGTTATGTCCACTATTGGAGCAGATAAGCAAATGGTGGGAGCACTAGAAGGAGCACTGGCCGTATAAGGAGATGGGCAATTACAAGCAGGGTCCCCTGCATCCAAAACTGTAACCACAAGACTTAGTGGTGCACCAAAACATCCCGAATTACTCTCAGGGTAAACATTATAAGTTACTGTTTGTGTCCCTGGGACACCGTTGGTCAATGTTTCACCAATAATAAAGCTTGATAATGTTTCATTTGTTATTGTGGTAGTTTCTCCATTAACGTTCAGATTATCTGAAGCTTGCCAACAATAAGATGTCCCTCCAGATCCAGAAATAGATAGACTTGTTGTTTCACCTGAGCAAATTGTTTCCGTTATGGGATTCGCCGTTACTGCGGGGGGGGTGCATGTTGAGCAACTAGACACTGTTAATGACTGGTTCTCCATAACAGCATCACAAACTGTTTGAATTTGACCTCCTCCAGCACCACATCCCGAAGTAAAACCCCAGTTAGGAGAAGAATTATTACCCAAAAGAACCGCAAGATCACCAGAATAAGACCCAACCACATTGCCATCAAACGTAGCAATTAAGTTGCCCGTTGTCCCGGTTAAAACATCCCAAGTTATACAAATATCATAGTCGGAACCATCAATTATTGATCCACAGCAAGATTTCAGAGGAATTGGAGAAGATAGGTTGTTTGAAAATCCATTTTGATTAATTTCAGCGTGATGACAACTAATATCTGCATCAGGCCAAGTATCAAACTCCACTGCAACTATATTGTTGAGAGACTCATATCCTATATTTCCACCAACACCGCCCAGGGGGGCATCATTATTTCCGTTTAGAACAAAAGCAATACCGTCTCCTGAATTTGGGTTTGTTCCAAAATTTGCTGTAAAAGTGAGATTAAAATCATTGGTTAAATCCAACGCCCCACATATCCAGATATCAGCCTCTCCATTAGCTGGAGTTCCATCCGTGAGAGTAACACAATTACCCGAAATGGATGGGGATGGAATCGCATTATTTTGAAATTTATAATCACCATTGCAAGAAGTTGGAGCCCCTCCCGAGGAAGCTGATGTTAAACCCACACCATTCACCGTTATTGCCTGAGAAAAAGATTCATACAGACAAAGAGTGAAAATTATATAAACGATTAGAATTCTCATAATAAATATTAATTTTTAGTTTTTTGTTCGTTTTAATTTAGCCTCAGGTTTCATGTTACTTAAGCACTGAATCTGTGTCTATCAAAATATTACAAAATGCAATAGGAACCGAGCCACTTATTGTTTAAAAACAATAAGCTAAAATAGTATATTATTTTGTAATAAAATTAATTTTTCAAAAATATAAATTGCAATAAGTCGATTTTTGTTATATTGCAATTCATGAATTCTAACCCATTAATTCCCAAAGAACTTAAACATTACTTTCACCTTAGGCTTATCCATTGATTGTGTGGTATTTGGATTTGACGGTGAGAAACTGAAAGTCCTTCTAATTGAAAGAGGAGACAGTCCATTCAAGGGATACTGGGCACTGCCTGGAGACCTTCTTGCACCAGAAAAAGATCTCAATTCTTCCGTCAATGAGGTTCTCAATGATCTTACAGGACTAAATGATCTATTTTTTGAACAAGTAGAAACATTTGGAGAAGTTGATCGGCATCCTTTTGGAAGAGTCCTAACAACCAGTTATTATACCTTAGTGAAAGATTAGCGACTATGAGCTTAAACCCGGCTTCTTTTGCTTGCGAAGCAAAGTGGTTCAACATGGAAGATGTTGCAGAACTAGCCTTTGACCACAATAAAATTCTAAATACATGCTTTGATAAACTTCAAAGCTCCATCAGGATAAAGCCGATCGGCTTTGAGCTTTTGCCTCCAAAATTCACGTTAACGGAATTGCAGCTTCTCTATGAAGCTATTTTGGGCGTTGAAATTGGACACAAGAAACTTCAGAAAGAAAATTCTGAGTATGGAATTTCTTAATAACTACCGGCGAGCTTACAAGCAAATGTTTCTCACCGGCCAGCAAAACTTTTTGAGTTTGACGAAGTGCGATATAACACAATAAAAGAAAAAGGGTTTGCATTCGAAATTTAATTCTCGATTTGCTAATTATTTCTCTATTCAAAACATCTTGGTTTCATTGCACTTGTTTATATTAGGCATAGGTCAATAACTGCAGATAAAATGAATTAAATTTCTATGATAATTGTAGTTTTTACTTGCTTAATGTAATTTTTACAATATCTTAGCAGTCATAATTTAAGATCATTAAATGATGCTTACCACTTTAGATGTTTCAATCCTTGTTGTCTATTCAATTCTTATCCTAAGCGTTGGATTATACATGTCACGTTCTAAAAATGGAATTGAAAAAAACTCAAAAGATTATTTCCTAGCATCAAAATCGCTTCCATGGTGGGCTGTGGGAGCTTCTTTAATTGCTGCCAACATATCTGCAGAGCAATTTATTGGTATGTCGGGTTCTGGTTTTGCCATGGGTTTAGCGATTGCTTCTTACGAATGGATGGCTGCACTAACGCTTATCATAGTAGGTAAATACTTTTTACCAATTTTTATCGAAAAAGGTTTATATACAATTCCTGAGTTTCTAGAAAAACGTTACAATTCTCAAGTCAAATCCATATTAGCTGTATTTTGGGTTGTGCTCTTTATATTTGTTAATCTAACGTCGGTGCTTTATCTAGGGGCAACAGCGCTAGACACAATACTTGGAAATGGAGATGGTTCAACCATAGTATATAGTATAATAGGACTTGCTTTATTTACAGCCGCCTACTCTCTTTGGGGAGGATTATCTTCTGTTGCATGGACGGATGTAATTCAAGTAATTCTTTTAGTTGTAGGAGGACTAATTACAACATTCATTGCACTATCTGAAGTTTCTCCAGACAATACTATAATTAATGGGTTAAAATACATCTATGAAAAAGTTCCGGAGAAATTTGACATGATACTAGATTCAAGTCACCCCGAATATGCTAATCTACCAGGCATCGCTGTTCTAGTTGGCGGTATGTGGATTGCAAATATTTATTATTGGGGATTTAACCAGTATATTATTCAACGAACATTTGCTGCAAAAAGCTTAAAAGAAGCTCAAAAAGGAATTGTGTTTGCCGCTCTACTAAAAATGATTATACCATTAATTGTGGTAATTCCAGGAATTATCGCATTTGTAATGTATACGGATAGTCCACAAGTGGCAGCTGATTTCATAGGGCCTAATGGTGAAATTATGAATGACAAAGCATTCCCATGGCTAATCTCAAACTACGTTCCATCCGGCTTAAAAGGACTTGTATTGGCAGCACTTGCAGCAGCAATAGTATCGTCGTTAGCCTCTATGCTGAATAGTACTTCCACTATATTTACAATGGATATCTACAAACCTCTTATCAATAAAAATGCAAGCGAAAAGCAATTAGTAAATATTGGAAGAATTACAGGATTAACTGCTTTGATAATAGCCATTTTTGTAGCTCCAATGCTAGGTGGTATACCACAAGCATTTCAATATATACAAGAATATACGGGAATCGTTAGTCCTGGAATACTGGCTATATTTATTCTTGGCTTATTCTGGAAGAAAACAACTGGAAAGGCGGCGATAATAGGTGCCTTTTTATCTATTCCTATTGCCTTCTATTTCAAAGTGGGGTCAAAAGGATGGATCGATAGTAATCTCTTCCCTGATCTGCCATGGATGCACCAAATGGGACTTACTTTCCTAATTACAGCTGTTCTTATGATACTTATTTCTTTCCGTCAAAACAAAGGTCAAGATGATGAAAAAGGAATTGATTTAAATAAATCCTTATTTACAACCTCCCCTGTGTTCAACGTACTTTCTTTTGCTGTAATTTTGATGCTAATCGTTTTATATGCATTATTCTGGTAATATGAAATTTTGGATGATTACCATATCAATAATTTGTTCGTTATTCACGAATGCTCAAGACAGTCTTGTAAAACCATCTCCTTTACAAGGACTAAGCATCAGCGGTAATTATAGATTTTACGGTCAACACAGATTTCTAACAGATCCTTACGCTTTTGAAATAGCAAATGGAGAACCGGTCTATATGGAAGGAAGAAATATTCTTATTGGTGACGCTACACAATTGCCAGAGTTGACACTAAATATTAGTGGAAGACCTAATTCTAAAACATCTTTTGGGACAGATTTAGTAGTCTGGAATCAAATGACCGGAGATTTTGATTACTACAGAAATCTGCAGCTAGGAATCAATTTATATGGCAATTTTTCTACTGATTTTGGAAATGTTGGAATACGAGCAGGAGGAATCCATTGGCACCAAATGACTCCGTTTACAATGCGGTCTTTTGCCGGATTCAATCGTTACAGTTTGTTCGAGAGAAACCCTTGGGACCCACAGTTTAAAAATGTTGACGAAAGATACTCACAATACTACAAGCTAGGTGCTATATCGCAAGATACCAGATGGGCACAGCAAGCATTTCAAGGGCTTATTATGGATATAACAGAGCTCCCTCTAGGGCTCTCATTGAGCTTGATTTACGGGAAAACACAAAATGCTGGCTCTGCATTTGCAGCAGCTAACAGTATTCCCGAAGACTCTTCTTCGGTTACATTTCTTGGGTTGCTAGAAAATACCATCCCCAACAATGTCTATGGTGGTCAGTTTACCAAAGTATTTGGAAAACATTCAATAGGTTTAAACTCGTTTAATCGATATAGTTACAGTGACCTACTTGCTCAAGATGAAATTCATAATAGCGTGCATACAACTACTTTTAACTTTATGTTCAATAAAATTGAAATAACAGGAGAAGCTGGTATTGGACAATATAGAGATGTTTATCAAGATTTAGGGATAGGAGAGCTCATTTCTACCAAAATAAAACTGACTGAAAAGTTAATTCGGAAATTACCTATGGAGATCCACTTATATCGCATCGCTTCGAACGTGGTAAATAACAATTCTGAATTTGTTAACACCTCCGTGGTCGAAGTTCCATCGGCTGCGGCTAGCTCACAACAAGTTATCGGATCGAATGGTGTACTGCAACAAACGGGTAGTGCCATGCTAGGGGTTGGACAAATGGCAAATAACCGACAAGGATTAAATCTTAACTCAGACTTCAAAATTAAACTAGGTTCGAACCACATCAAAGGGGTCATTGGAATGGGGATTTCTCAAGAAATTGAAAACCTCAATAATCAAATCACCTATGGACATGCAATTAATGGTCTAACCATGTCAAGGCTTTGGCGATGGAGTTTCCCCGCCAATGTTGGACCATATAATAGACTCTCTGTTTTATACCGAGGCGTATTCGAAACAGTTAATCTAACTGATTTAGATGCCAGTGGAAATGTTGTAAACGACAAACACTTCAACAATATTGAAACTCAATTGAAATACGAGTTCAAATTATTTGACAGACCATTTTACATGTTTTATTTGGGAATGTATAACTCAGTCCAACCTAATTTTTCTACGATAACTGTATTCACAGAAGATGCATACATAAGGTACTATGCTCACCAGTTTGAAAATTATTATAGAATTCATCCTAAACTAGTTCTGGCTCAATATTTAGGGTTGGAGCGTGTAATTGGAAATTATTCTACACAAGTAGAAATTGAATCTAATAGACCTTTGAATCAAAATGGTTTAGCAATAGGTTTTGGTCTAGATTACGTATTAGCAAAAAACACAATGCTTTACCTTAGACATAGGTATTTCAAATTTGAAGACACGAGTTACGCTTTGTCAAAATTTGCGGGGAATGAGTCTACAATCGAACTAAAAATTAACTTCTGATGAGTAAAATTTCTCTAATAATAGTATGCTTAGGGCTAATTCCAGCAGTATTAGCCCAAAAACAGAAATCCCAGATTAATGGAAGTGCTAGAACCTATATATTCTCGAATAACTTGGATATTGATGATGATATAGACACCATTACCACCAGAAAAGCTAACTACGGTCATTCTTTACTAGATTTCGGAGTAAGTGCTTTTCCAAACAAGAACACAGAAATAATTGGTATGTTTAGAATTCGCAACGAACTAGGAGGTTTCTGGGGCGGTGGCGTTTCTTTTAATGTAAGACAATTGACTTTAAAAGGAGTAGCGGGCGATATTGTTCGCTATGAATTAGGAGATATTGACATCAAACAAACTCCCTATACCGTTTGGAATTTTGGGGAAGAAGGGAATATAAATGAAGCGGATATATTCGCTTCAAGAAGACAAGTTGTTCATTATGATATGTTTTACAATGACTCTTCAAATGCTTGGCGTATGCAAGGAGCGCAAGCTAAATTTGGATTGAATTTCAACAAAGGTATTAAAGCTATTAATTTTCATGGCTTCATGACGAGGCAAAAAACGACAGATGGATTAACAACACCTGAGAGAATGTTCGGGGGAGGTAAGATTGGAATTGAGGCCTCAGAAAATTTGTCGATCCTTTTTAATAGTGCTAATATATTTGACCTAACTGAGACAATAGCGGATAGTCTTCAATTTAAGAATTCCGTCCATACAGCAAGCCTCGAGTATAAAAACGATTTAAAAGACAGTCTTGAATTTGGATTCAATTCGGAAATGGGATTGTCATCTACCAATTACATCAATTATCAAGACACACGAGCACCCGAATCGCTTTCTGATTGGTTTATAGATGCAAATATTTACACCAACCTAAAAAATAAAGGTGTAATTGTAAAACTTGGATACAAAGATGTAGGAGCAGACTTTAGGTCTCCTTCAGCTCAAACAAAACGTATAGACTATTCAAAATTCCCTAGAGTTTATAAGCAGTTTACAAACAATTCACTCGGAAGAGTATTGAGCTATGCAGATTTTATTAGTGGTAATACGGACAACTCTTTTAAAATTTCTGAAGAACTATTGCCATATTATGCTGCCTACAACAACACTAACCCCTATGGAGCAGCTACTCCAAATCGACGTGGTATCTATCTTAATCTAGCGCGAAAAGACTCTATTGGTTTCAAGACTTCTTTCATTAAAGTTGCGGGACTTACAGAATCTGTTGGAACCGGAACACTTCAAAAGAAAATTTTCCTGCTTACAGAAGCTGGAACAGATCTTTATCTAAATGATTTATTTAAATGGAATCGTTTATTAAAATTAGATCTTGGAATGCGTTATGAAAATACCACTAGGACAGGAAAAGAATATGAAAACATTCAACTAGCAAGCACTTTTATTGATCTTGGTTTATCTTGGGAAATAGCGGAAAAACTCGATATACTAGCCGGTGCAAAACTATGGTCAGTTAGCGGAAATGCCTTTATCAATGAAAGAAACCTATTCAATTCGATTGATGATTTCGATATTGTTGATTTAAATTTCACAGAAAACGTTCTTGCAGCGGGTCTGCAATATAGATTCAGCGAAAAAAATATTTTCTCTTTGCACTATCAGCAATTCAATATTAATCATGCAGATGATGCAGTGATTGATTATGGAATGTCTCAATTTACTATTTTATACAACCTATTCTTTTGAATATGAAACAAACATTATCAATATTAGCAATTGGCATGGTTCTCTTTACAGGCTGCAGAAAAAATGAACCAGAAACTTTCTACGGACCCGATTTAAATGATTTATTTGGTCCTTTCAGCATTGTTCAAAACATCACAGTAAGCCACAATCCAATAAATTTTGCTCTAGATGGAAACCTATCTTTCAATGGCGAATTATCGAAAAATACGGATTGGGTAATTACTATTACTGGAGCAAATTCTGGGGCAATAAGAAACATTACTGGATCGGAGCGCATTTTATCCAGTGCTAACGCAACTTGGAACGGAGGAGCCAACTCCTACCCTGCATTCTCTATAGAGGACGTTTACATAGAAATTACATTTCCCAATGAAGAAGGATCGCCAGTATTGTATGATACAGTGGCAATTACAGGAGAAAAAATAGATGATGGTGTATTAATTACAGGATTTGAAAATGGTGCAGGATCAAATTGGGTCGTTTTTAACCAAACTACGGTAACTGGTGAAATTGTATGTGGAAATGGAGAATCTGCAAAGGGTACTTGTCATTATAGTGTTGAAGGAGTGGTTGGCTGGGATTGGGCTAAAGGATCTGTTTCTATACAGCCAGATGCTGGAACTTTTCCGCTACAATCCAGCCCTAACAATTTGTTTTTTAATATGGCTCTTAAACCAGTTGAAAGTGTTGGACCAACGAGCTCATTCATCCAAATTTGGTTTGATGAAGACGAAAACGATGATGGTATATTTGACCCAAATACGGAAGACCGATATATCTATGAATACTGGACAACTGATACTATTTGGGAATTGGTAAGTGTTGAATATGCTAGCTTAACACAAGATGAAAACGGTGACCCATTAGTTACTAATGGAAACGGTTTACCTGAGCCTTCTAAACTGCTATCGGTCAACCTATTTTTTCTATCGGATCCAAACAACGGAAATGCCAAGGCCTTGTTCGACCATATAATATTCACCTCTAACGGTCCATATAACCCTTGAAAAACATATTTGTCATAGGGATACTAATTATTGTAGGTGCTTGCGGTTCTGTTAAGTTCCAAAAACAAACCCTTTACGATAGGTATGAGAAGCCCCTGCCAAAAAAACAAGGAGCTCAAACCATATTTGAGGATGCACTTGGAACAATGTGGCATGAATTAGCAGAATGTGGTGAATTCTCTCTAACTAATGAGATTCAGCCGCATTCCGGGAAAAGCTGTATAAAAATTATATGGGATAGAGGTAAAGGATGCACGTGGGCAGGATTTGGAAATAGTTACAACAATTGGGCTCCGGTTGATTTATCACAAGATAGATTTAAGAAAGCTTTATCGTTTTACGTAAAATCAACTTCTAAACCGGTTAAATCCATTCCAATAGTTGCAAATTTAGAGGATTTTGGAGGTGGTGGAAGCTACTATTTTGTTGATGCTAAAAAATATCTTAACGGTCTAGAAATTGATTCGATTTGGAGACAAATCGTTGTGCCACTATGGGATTTTCCTGTTAATGAAGAAGAAGTTGATATCTACTCCATAAAGCAGGTTAAATTTCAATTAGAAGGTACAGGTTCGTTTTACCTTGATGACATAGAGATAATAGATTATTCCAAAAAAGAATACCAACAAATGAGAGATGCAGTTGAACTCATGAAACCAAAAGGAAAGGCTAATCAATCAATATATCCGGGAAGAAGCTTGAAAGAGGATATATGGGGATATGAGAATAATAACTGTCAAATATTGGAAGAACGACAAGAGGAAAACAATCAACATATCTATTGGAATTTCAAACCCGATTGTAATTGGTCAAAGTGGGGAATAAACTGGAATAACTGGTACCAAGTGAACTTTAGAGGTATTACAGCAACTTCAAAAATAATTTTTAAAGTCAAAACCAGTCCGGGTGCGGTTTTCAACATAAAACTTGAAGATTTTCATGGACATTCAACCATAATCTATACGCATGAAGAGGCTAGC